>CAVZRC010000002.1:0-151776 GCA_963777695.1 uncultured Planctomycetota bacterium | reverse complement strand
CACAAAGTCTGACCCCTGGTCTGCCTATGTGTCGTTGACGGCGTCCTCGGCCATGTAGGCCGGATCATACAGCCGAATGCGGCGGATCAGGCGACTCGCCGTCCGGAGCAGCCGCTGGTTATGCCGGCCCATGACCTGCTCGAGCGCCCGAACGTCTCCGTTGATGTAGCGATTCATCTGCGCGGAGGTATCCTCGCACCCGGATTCGTCCGGATTCTCCGCCGGCAGGTCGGCCATCGAGGTTGTCTCCCGAGAGGTGGTATCCGTATCTCCTGCACTTCACTCTTTTCAGGCTCGTGCGTTCCGCTGGAACAGCCGGCATCCCATTGTTCGCAGTCTTCGCGGCTTGCTCAATCTGCGTCAAGATTGAGCGATGTCCCCTTTGCC
The DNA here is from genome assembly GCA_963777695.1 of uncultured Planctomycetota bacterium. Taxonomy (GTDB): domain Bacteria; phylum Planctomycetota; class Planctomycetia; order Isosphaerales; family Isosphaeraceae; genus CAVZRC01. The sequence goes on along the minus strand of CAVZRC010000002.1, from coordinate 151,389 downwards.
CCTTCGTTCCGCTGGAACAGCCGGCATCCCATTGTTCGCAGTCTTCGCGGCTTGCTCAATCTGCGTCAAGATTGAGCGATGTCCCCTTTGCCCCTTCCTGAGCGATGTCCCCTTTGCCCCTTCCCCTTTGCCCCTGCCCCCTTTGCCCCTGCCGAGGCTTGCTCAATCTGCGTCAAGGTTGAGCGATGTCCCCTTTGCCCCCCCCGATGTTCCCTTTGCCCCCCCGCCGCTTTGCCCCTCCCCCAGTATGAGTCGCCACGGACTTGAGAGTTTGGATTCGATAACTCTACGCTCTTCTCGAATTTCTGTGATACGCTTGTCTAAGTCTGCTATCCACTGGGCGACGAGATCCAGAACCATTATCGCCGATCACGATATCCTTAATTACCCTATCGTTAATTTCATTTCCATGATTTAGCCAATCAACCAGAATCTGTTTTTCCTCCAGAAGATTTGTTTCGTGGTGCGCGAGAAATCCTAAAATCTCTATGCAAACATTTCTTTCATGATTGAACCTGATCAGCGCGAGCACAAATGCGGCCAGGAAGACCAAGAACATCACGGTCCCTAAATGCATTCTAAGCCATATCATATTTATTCTAAAGCGGACCAAAATATCTTCTCCCAACGAGGTATAGATGATCTTACAGTAGGAGATCAGATTGATTGCGATTTGCGATCACGAATATCGATCAGGGAGCCCACATTCATCGACATCACCTTGTCAGCACAGCCCCAAAAAGAGAGACCTGAACAAGAAAATAAGAACGTCTTACTGGCCATCATATTTATTAGATTCTGATAACAGAAAACGCACTTACGTTAGAGCAGCAAGGTGTTGAAGCCCCGCCCACATCAAACGCCAACCACACTGGATTCCAAGAAGCATTAGTAATGCACTAGACAATCACAATCTTCGGCTGTAAATACCAATCAAGCATCATTTTATTTAGATAATACATTTCCTGTTCCCAGAAAGTTTCCCAAAGGAAGTTCAACATCAATCGCTCTCGAACCTTATTTAAGCTTTCAATTCGCATTTGCGCAGAATCAATAATCTTCTGATTGTTATTCAAGACCGCCTGTAGCTTTGCTTGTTGCGCGGATACATTCTTCCCCGCCTTCTCCTGCTCATCAAGTGCGTCCATATCAATTGCATACGCCCTTTGCTTTATTTTCAGAGAAGCCACCCTTTGCTTGAGTAGATTCGTCTCTTGCATTACTTGAGAAATCATCATTATGTACTTTGCCTTTATCGCGTATGTAGCCATATCCTCCTCACCCTGCCCTTGCTCTTCCATGCCGTTGAAATCAACGCCCATTTCTGGCGAATTCAAAACATACTCATATAAATTATCGGTCCCGGCGGCGAACCCGGTAGGATCTACGCTCCCGAAGCGTCCTGTTGAGGAGTAATACAATCGCGCGTGGTCATAATACTGTCCAGTTAGTGAATCATATTGCATCCCTGCAAACTTGAAGCGATCGCCGTCCACCGCGTCTGATTCGCTGACGATGTTCCCGAAGCTATCGTAAACAACATGGTCGAGCTCCGTTCCAGAAGTGCTAACGATGTCTCGCACGGAGTCCAGCTTGTCAGTTAAGTACCAAGCCGTCGAGCCGCCCGAGCCGGTCCGCGCCAGTATTTCATCAACGACCGCGCCGTCCACGACTCCAAGGCCGGACAGATACCGCTCTTCGAGCGTGCCTGAGCCGTTGAAGTCGGCATAAGGATTCGTTCCGTCGTAGACGGTCCAGGTCTGAGTCCCGTTGTCATCGATGCCGATGCGGTCGTTGAGCGCATCATACGTGTAAGTGGCCACTATCGTACCGCCGACGGCCACCTCAGTCAAGCGGTTTCGATAGTCGTAGGTATAACTGGTCGTCACGTGCGAGGTGGTATTAGTCTCGCCGATCAGGTTGCCGGCGTTATCGTAGGTGTAGGTGTCCCCCGGCGCGACGGTTTGTTCGTTGTCCGCGCCGGTGGAGTAGCCGGTGCCGGTCCGGTTGCCGTTGCTGTCGTAGGTATAACTCTCGGAACGCGAGCCGGTCACGCCGGTCAGCTCGTCGGCGTTGTCGTAGGTGAAGGAGGCCGTGCCCTCGGCGTCTTTCTCGCTGGTCACCCGGTTGGCGTTGTCGTAAGCGTAGACGTAGGTCGCCAACTGGGTCGAGGTCCCGCCGTTCACGGACTGGTCCGTGATCGTGGTCTGGCGATCGGCGGCGTCATAGCTGAAGCTCGTGTTCACGGCCACCCAGGTGCCGCCGATCGTCCGCGACTCGAATGTGAGCCGTCCGCCCGAGTCGTAGCTGATCGCGACCTGCGGTCCGGCGGTGCCGCCGTAGGACGCCGCGACTCCGACCACGCGCTCTTCGGCATCGTAGCTGTAGGTCGTGATTCCCTGGCTCGACAGGTTGTCGGTGATCTGCGTCACGTTGCCGGAGGGATCGTACTGGTACGACAAGGTCACGCTCGGCTGGCCGGCGCCGGGACCGGAGGTCGCGGCCGAGGTTTGATTGCCACCCGAGTCGTAGGTGAAGGTCAGGGTCGCGTAGTTGTCGGCGGCGCCGGTCATCTCGTCGTCGGCGTCGTACGTGTAGGTGATGACGTCGAGCGCACCGCCCGCGCTTGTCAGCCACGTCTGGCCGGTGTTGTCGCCGTCGGCGTTGTAAGAGTAGGTCGTCCGCCGACCGTCCTGGTCGGTCGTGTCGGTCAGTTCGCGGTCGACGTCGTATACGTACGTCACGGCGGAGCCGTTGGGATCCGTCGTCTGGGTCAGCTCGTCATCGGCGTTATAGGTCCAGGTCGTGGTGTTACCGTCCGGATCCGTCAGGCCGATCGCTCGACCGGCGGCGTCATAAGTGATTGTGGTCACTCCACCTATGGCGCTGATCATCGTGGTGGCGCGGCCGTCGGCGTCGTAAAGTGTCGTGGTCGTATACCCCAGTCCGTCGGTGACCGAGGTCTGTTCGCCGTCGGCATTGTAACCGTAAAGCGTGGTGTGACTGAGTGGATCCGTGATCGTGGTCAATTCGTTTGTGGAATCATAACCATAACTTGTTGTGTTGCCGTTCGTATCCTCGACCGCGATCCGGTTGCCGACGCCGTCGTAAGAGTCGTAGGTCGTCGCTCCGGTCGGGTCGATCGTCTCGGTCAACTCGCCGTCGCCGTTGTAGTCGTAATAGGTCAGGTCGGTGCTGCCGCCACTGGTCCCGCCGCCGCCGCTACTCGCCCGCTGGCCGATCTCGGTGACCTGGCCGATGTTATTGTACGTGTAGGTGCCCGTGAACCCCAGCGGGTTGGTCTCTGTCGCGACCCAGCCGCGGACGCTGTAGGTCATCGAGGTGACCCGATCCATAGGGTCGGTCACCGTCAGCTTTTCCCCGTCGGCGTCATAGGTCGTAGTCGTGAGCCCGGCCATCGGATCCTCGACCACGACCGGCCGATCCAAGGCATCATAGACCGTCGTTGTGATCCGACCCATGGAATCCGAGACAGAGACGACGTTCCCATCTGCATCATGAGCATAGACTGTCTTGTTGCCTAACGGATCCGTTACGGTCGTCACGCGATCCATCGAATCATAGGCATAGAGGGTCGTTCGCGCGGTCTGGCCGGCCGGAGTCGGTTCCTGGTCCTGGATCAGGTTGCCGCCCGAATCGTAGACATAAGTCGCGCGATTGCCCAGCGGGTCCGTGGTCCCCGTCTCGCGGTCGAGGGCGTCGTAGCTGTGGGTCGTGGAGTTCCCCAGCTCGTCGGTGGATTTGATCACGTTCCCCTGGCTGTTGTAGGCGAACTCGGCGGTCGTGCCGTCGGCGCTAGTGATCGTCGTGAGCCGATCCTGGCTGTCGTACTGGTAGGTTGTCGTGTGGTCGTTGGCGTCCTCGATGCTCTGGACCCGTCCGTTGGAGGTATAGGTCATGGTCGTCAGGTTGCTGTCGGGATCCTCGACGACGGTTCGATTTCCATGGCTATCATACGTATAGTGATAGGTCTGGCCGACGGCGTTGGTGTAGGCCAGCGGCTCGGCGAAGCTATTGTAGGTGTAGGAGTCGGAGGTCCCGTCGGGGTAGAGGTCGCCGGTCAGATTTCCGTGGGTGTCGTAAGTGTACTGGTTGATCCGGTTGAGGGGATCGATGCCGTTGATGGCCAAGCCGTTGGAATTGACGTCGGAAGTGGAGATGTCGCCCAGCGCATCGACGGTGACGCCCGTGGTGCCGAGGCCGTACCAGTCGGGTCGGAGGGTGTAGGCGTTGCCATTGGGGTTGGTGAACGAGGCGACTGACGCCGCGAAGAGCGTCGAGGCCGCCGGGCTGCTCGAGGTGCCGCTGTTGGTCCAGCCCTGTTCCTGGAAGGCGCTGAACTCCTCGTTGGCCAGGTCCGGTGAGGTGATCGTGCCGACTCGACCGGCGCTGTCGTAGACGACCGAGACCACGTTCGAGAGCGGATCCTTGATTTGGGTCATCTGGCCCGAGGAGCCGTAGGTGTACGTCACGCGAGAGTCGTCGGCCTGCTCGACGGCCTCGAGGTTGCCGCCCGACATCGTGAAGGTCGTCAGGCGACTGGCGGGGTCCTGGATCGTTTGCAGTGCGCCACCGCTGGAACCATAGGTGAAGGTCGTGTAGCCGGCGTAGGGGTCCTCGATCGAGGTGAGCTGGTGATAGGAATTGTACGAGTAGGTGGTGTGGAGGCCGTTCCGATCGATCGAGGCGGTCTCGTAGCCCGAGGAGTTGAAAGTCATCTCGGTCCCGTCCGTAAGCGTGCGGGTCCAGCCGCCGCCTCCGCCGGAGCCGACCGCGGCCAGGGTGGAGAAGTCGCCGGCCGGGCTGACATAGCCGCCGCCGCTCGAGGTGAACCAGAGCGTGCTGGAGCCGTCGCCCACGCTGAGGATGACCCCGCCGCTGGCCGACGTGATCTGCTCCAGGCCGTCAACCGACCAGCCGGCGCCGAGCGAGCTGCTCGACTCGTTGAGCACCGTGGCCGTGCCGGTGTAGACGGTCGTGGTGGGCGAAGAGTATTGGTCCACGACCTGCATCGAGTACGAATACCGACCGGTCGAGCCCGCGGAGGGGGCCTGGAGGGCGATCTGCTGGACGTCGCCCGGGTTCAAGGTGCTCGTGTTGTAGTAGTACGCGCGTGCCGGCGGTGCCGTTGAAGGTCAAGACGGCGCTGACCTGGGACGGGACGGCCGTCGAGGAGCTCAGGGGATTCTCGGCGACGATGATTGGCAGGGGGTTGGCCGTGATGCTGTCGTAGTCCAGCGAGACCGCGGGGACGTTCGGGTTGTAGCTGGGCAGGTTGATCGAGGTATCCAAAGCGCCGGAGTTGGCATTGACGCTGACGCCGTGGCTCTGCCATTCGGGGGCATTCATGCTGACGGTGTTGGGCGCGTAGGTCGAGGGCCAGGTCATCGTGGTGATGCCGCCGCCGCTGCCGCCCGAACCGCCCGAACCGCCGCCCCCGGTACCCAGGAGGACTTCGAAATCGTACGTGTAAGTCTTGATGTGGCTATTCGTGTCTTCGACCGAGAGCGTGACCGAGTCCGATTGGTTGGTTACGATCTCGTTATTCCACCGGAACGAGAGCTGGTAGGTGCTGGCGCCGGTGATGCTCGTCGCCGAGGTGAGGTTGGTCGTGTTCCAGCTATAAGAGGAGACCGTGGTGCCGCTGACCTGCGCCTGGAGCACGACCGAGCCGCCGGCCTGGCCCAACTGCGTCACGCCCGGGAAGAGGACGACGCCGTCGTTCACGTCGAGCACGTAGAGCGGGAAGTAGGGGAAGTCTCCCTGGGAGGGGCCGCCCGCGGTCGCTGGGCGAAGCCGTGGCCGCCCGACGGGTTCGAGCCGCCGGAGTGGAGGATCGGCGGGCTGGTCGGGGCCGATTTGACGGGGGCGTGTGCGTACGATGTGGAGTTGCCCGTCGAGACCGCGATCGGGGCGTTGGGGGCGCCCGGCTGACTGGTCGCGCTGGCGGCGGCGGCGAGGAGGGCCGCGGATGCCGCGGCACCGCCCGCACCGGCGCCGGCTTGCGCCGGTGCAGGGACGTGGAGCGGCGTGACCTGGCCGCGGACCAGGGCGATCGTGGCCGCCTGCACCCCGTTGCCCGATCCGCCGCGCGGCGCCATGGCCGCCCCGCCGCCGACCCGGGCCACCGGGTGCCAGGGCGTGTTGATGCCGGATTGGGTCGAATCCGGATGCGAGGTCGGGAAGAGGGTCAGCCAGTCGCCGGCCTGGTCCGCGTCCGGCTTGGATCCGGACGGGTTCGTCGCTTGCGGGTCCGACGATCCACCGCCTCCCGCCGAATGCGCCGGGGGTTCGATCGCGATCGCGAGGGAATCGTCGCCGGGGCCGGTGGGTGGGTGTGGGACGGCGTTCGGCGAGCCGGCCAGTCCTTGACCGGCCGGGTCTGCCCCCGGGTGAGGGATCGGGACGTTCCCGCCGTTGACCTGCGGCAGGCCCAGGATCGCGAGGCCCCGGAAGATGCCCAGGCTCAAGCCCGTGACCGAGATCGGCTCCGTGATGGTACTCCGCGTCTCCAATAGCTCCAGACGGTCCACTTGCTTCGCGAGACGGGCCCGTCAACGTTCCGTGAAGGAGAGGCGGAATCCGGCCATGATACGATCCCTCGGTTGGAGTGCGAATGCGGTGCGAATCCAAGGGACGGACGATGAACGCGGACAGGCTCACGACGGCCGCGAGGCGGCGTCACTCGCGCATCGGACGGCGCACGACCTGAGGCCCGGTGAGCGAGATTTCGTGATTCTCGACGGAATCGCGGACTGACGCGCGATTCGATGATGTCGGAGCGAAGGCGATCGAACCCAAAGACATCTTCGCGCCGGCCTCTCGCCGGGCCAGGCACTCGGATCATGGCGAAGATGGTCGGATCGAGCTTTCTAAGCCTCCTCAATGCAATGTATCGCACAAGCCCGACGCGTTTTTCTTTTCGACTTCGTCTGGTTCACCTTCGAAAGAATCCGATAGTTACCGGCGAGTTGTCCCTTGCCACTGTGCGATGCTCGCTATAATGTCAGTCGCTCTCAAGATTGACTCGATGCTCTTGCATGGATTTACCGTGGGCTATGCGGCCAAGGGGTGGATGAATGAATGTGATCCTTAACACCAAGCTCAAACTCCATGAGATCACGCGCCGTTTCACCGACAAGTTTGATGAGAAGCAGAAGAAAAAGATCCACTCGCTCGTGAAGACGCTGACCCGATACGACGTGAGGGACTGGATACGTCAGGTCTCGAATTCGGAATGCACCAAGCTACTCGAAGGGATCCATCCCGAAAAGTTGAACGTCCTGGAGATCTCGGCCGGCCAGAAATGGCAAGAATTGCCCTTCAAGTCCTTCCGCGGGGTCTACTACCCGGAATTCGACATCTGCAAGGAGACGCTGCCCGAGCGGTTCGACTTGATCATCGCCGATCAGGTCTGGGAGCATATCGCATGGCCCTACCGAGCCACGAAGAACGTCTATGAAATGCTCGCGCCGGGAGGGTACTTCCTGAACACGACCCCGTTCTTGATTCGCGTGCACGAGATGCCGCTCGATTGCAGCCGATGGACCGAGACCGGGATGAAGTATCTTCTGGCCGAGGGGGGCTTCCCCATGGAGAAGATCGTCACGGGATCGTGGGGCAATCGCGCGTGCATCAGGGCGAATCTTCGTGCCTTCCCCGGCTGGGCTCGGCGGGGCTACGGTTCGCTGAAGAATGAGCCGGATTACCCGGTCATCGTCTGGGCCCTGGCGGCAGAAAGCCACGGAATCCTGAAGTGGACCCCAGAGCGGAACCAGGGACGAAGTCGTCCAGGAGCGTACGCTGAGGAAATAGGCCGGAAATCACCTCCCGAAATCGCTCTCGGCCCTGCCCTGGGTTCAGTGTTCGGTGCGGGTCTCCGACCCCGCCGTCGGCGCGACCGAAGGTCTGCCGATCCGGTGTGGGTCGGGCGAGTCTGCACTCGTCGCCCGGCGGGAGATCGGGAGACCTCCGGTCGGGCAGTCGGGCGGGGTCAGAGACCCGCGCCCAACTTTGTCCGGCACTCGGGCGGGGTCGGAGACCCGCGCCCAACTTCGACGTCGAGAGACCCGCGGACAGGCGAGGTCCCAGAATCCTTGCGGATCCCCAAGAAAAATGGATTGGCGGATCGGGAGGGGGTGCACTATAGCGTCAGAGAGCCATGGGTGCGCAGCGGAGGGAGGGATCGTGCCGTCATGACACATGCATCCTCGCGAGCCCTGGGCGATCAACTCCAGGTCCTCTTCGACGCGGGGACCTGCGGGGTTGACCGACGGGGAATTGATCGATCGGTTCCGGATGAGTCGGGATGAGGGAGGCGAGCGGGCGTTCGAAGCCCTGGTGACCCGGCACGGACCCATCGTCATGACGGTCTGCCGGAACATCCTCGACGATCCCAGCGACGTCCACGACGCGTTCCAGGCGACCTTCCTGGTACTGGCGCGTCGGGCGGGGTCGATCCGCAAGCGCGAGTCGGTCGGGAGCTGGCTTTACGGAGTGGCGGTCCGGGTCGCCGCACGAGGGCGGGTCGCGTCGATCCGGCGGCGGATTCGCGACCGGCGAACAGTCGCGGCGGCCGGGTCGGTGGCGACGGTCGCGGCCGAATCGCGGTCGATCCGGGGGATCGATCGGGATGAGGGCGCCGCGATGGTCCACCAGGAGGTCGAACCGGCTGCCCGAGAAGTACCGCGCACCGATCGTCCTCTGCTACCTCGAGGGCCTGACCCACGACGAGGCCGCCATACAGTTGAAGTGGCCGGTGGGGACAGTTCGCAGTCGGCTCTCGCGAGCCAGGGATACGCTCCGCTCCCGCCTGACCCGTCGGGGCGTGACGGCGCCCTCGACCCTCGGCGCCATGTCGGCCTGGATCCTCTTCGATGAGGCCGCTTCGTCCGCGACGGCGTCGGCGGCCCTCCCGGGCCCTCTCGCCGCCTCGCTCGCTCGTTCCGCCACGCGATTCGCGATCAGCCAGCCTGCGACCACCGGCTCGTTGTCGGTCGTCGCGATGAGACTGGCCCAGGGAGTCCTGACGACCATGATGCTCAAGAAGCTGACAATCGCCGGTTGTGTCATTCTCTCGCTCGGCATCGCCAGTATCGGCGGTGGTGCTTACCTGATCCGAGCCTCTCGTGCCCAGGAACTCGGGCCGGCTCGGGCCGCGGCCCCGGCCCCACCTGAAAAGCGGGCGTTCATCGCCGAGGCACCGGACCCCGGTGAGATCGATCCCTTGCTCCGCGAACTCCTGGAAGCGGCCCGCAAGCGAGTCGAGGCCCAGCGGGCCTATTACGAGGAAGGCCGGATTACACTCGATCGCTTCATCGACTCCCTGGCACACCTCGAAAAGGTCCAGTTGATCGCCGCCAGGAGCGACGCCGATCGGATGGCGATCCGCGGGCGACACGTGAGCCTGCTCGCGGAGATCGAGAAGCGAGAGAAGGCCGAGCAAGAGCTCGGCAGGGGGACGGAGGCCGACGTGTCGGAAGCCCGTCAGCGTCACCTCGAAGCCGAATACGAGATGAAGTACAGCGAGAAGGAGGCGAACGAGAAGGCCGCAATTCTTCGCCGATTGAGCGAGCTCGAGCGCAAGGTCCAGGAGATCCCCTGGGAGCGAATCGGAAAACACGCCCTCAATCCTTGAGACTCTACCTCAGAAGCTGCGGTGCCTGTCTTGTAGGGTGCTCTGTGAGCACCAGGATTCGGCGTACCACCCCGGATCGGTGCTCAAAGAGCACCCTACAAAAGCCTTCCGAGACAGACTCTGAGTCGCGCTCAAGGCCGGACGGCTTCGTTTACCAGTCGATGGAATCCATCGCGGAGCTTGAGGTGGCCCGACGGCAAGATCTGGGTCATCATGATGCCGATCAGCTCGTGCTTCGGGTTGACCCAGAAGTCGGTGTAATAGATCCCGCCCCAACCGAAGCTGCCGACGGCGTCCTTCCTGCCTTCGGCGTCCATCCGGGTCGTCACGCCGAAGCCGTAGCCGAACCGCTCGCCGTGCACCGGGATCCAGAGAGACAGGCCCTCGGTCTGGGGGCGGGTCATGGCGTTGACCGTCTCGGGGCGCAGGACGCGGGCCCCGTCGAGCTCGCCGCGGTTCAGGAGCATCTGCAAGAAGCGGGCGTAATCGTCGGCCGTCGCGACGAGCCCCGCGCCGCCCGAGCAATAGCCGTTGCTCCCCCGGTACGGCAGGCTTGCCGCGTAGACCACGGCTCCGCGGACCGTCGGGCCGTCCGCGGTCCGGACGATCGTCCCGTCCTTCCCGGGCTCGTAAAGCGCGGCGAGTCGGTTGCGCTTCGACTCGGGGAGGACGAACGAGGTATCGTCCATCTTGAGGGGCTTCAAGATCCGCTCGGAGAGGAACGTATCGAGCGGTTGGCCCGAAACGACCTCGACCAGGCGGCCCAGCACATCCGTGTTGAGGCCGTATTCCCAGGCGGTCCCGGGCTGGTAGAGCAGGGGGAGCCGGGCGAGTCGGCGGACGTTCTCGGCCAGCGAGTGGTCGCACGGCGCGAGGCCGTCGCAGATCCCGGCCTCGGCATAGAGACGGCCGAGGATCGGCCGGTCGAACATCCGATAGCTGATCCCGGATGTGTGCATCAGCAGGTCGCGAATCGTGATCGGCCGGTAGGCATCGACCAGCTCGTACTCGTCGCCGGCGCTGCCGGGCTTCCGGACTGTCGCCACCTTCATGAACTGGAACTCGGGCAGGAATCGCGAGATCGGATCCGACAGGTCGAGCCGGCCCTGGTCCGCGAGCATCATGACGGCCGCGCTGGTGATCGGCTTGGACATCGAGGCGATCCGGAAGATCGACCCGGGTGACATGGCGAGCCCCGCCTCGACGTCCTGCTTGCCGAAGGCCTCACGATACGCGACCTTGCCATGGCGGGCGACCAGCACGACGGCCCCGGCGATCTGCTTGCGGTCGACGGCCTCGCGGAACATCGAGGTCGACGCGCTCCAGGCCCAGCAGGTCCAGTCCGACGTCCTGGGGCTGGGTGCGGGGGAGTCCTTCCCCGGCGGACGCGGGGCGGACGGTCGCGATGATCAGGAGGACCAGCGGGATCGCGGCGGACGTGTGGCGGCGCATAGGACTGCCCTCTGCATCGGGAGGATACGTTGCTCGGTCGATTCTCGGATCACCTGGCCATGCCCCTCATTTTGCAAACCCCATCGACTAGCACAAGACACCAGGGCCCATTTCCGGCCCGGATCTTATCCCTCGCCTTTCGGTCGGATCTCACCAAGATCCTTCGTCTCGCCCGGCTTCGGCGTCCACTCCTTCAGGACATAGCTCTCCGACGAGATCTTGTCGCCGATGATCTCCACCTTCTGCCTGAGGCCGGGCACGAGGCCCTCGAGACGGAATCGCCCATCCGCATGGGTCGTCGACCGCTCGTTTGGGATGAATTCTTGCTGTAAAGACCGGGTCGGCTCGTTGATCAGTCTGCATAGTGCCAGCTCGATCCCCTCGAGCGGACGTCCCGCCTTGTCGAGGAGTCGACCGGTGAGGGCGGCCGTCGGTTCGAGCCGGACCTGGAGCGGACCCTTGTCTCCGACGTCGACCCGAATCGCCGTGGCCAATCGTCGCTCCTTGTGGCGGAGGATCGTCGTCCGTGGCAGCCGGGGATCATTGCTCAATCCGTACAGCGTGAATTCCGGGCCTTCGAGCATCACGTAACGGTTGGTGTTCAAGAAGGTATCGCCGATGATGCCGCAACCCGAGAGTGGCCGTCCCTCCGGATCCGTGACGGCGCCCTGCGCACTACACCCGAATCGCACGTCAGGTCGCAGTTGATCGTTGCGATGCCCGGCGCGAGGTTGACCGGCCGGACCGCGGGGAACTTCCTGGGATCGAGCACGAACGGTACGGTCCGATATTCTGGCCGGAGGGTATCCGCTGGATCGACCGGTTTCTCGCCGTCGAGGAATCCCGCCGGGATGTAACGATCGTGCTGATACTGGATGTGTGCGACCAGGAACCCACGCCCGGGCGGCACGACCAGTCGGAAGCTCCCATCCGCCATCGACGGTACGTGCCACCCCGGTTTGGGACGATTTCCGTTGCCCCCGGACTGGAACCCCGGGAGCCGTTTCCAGTGCGGGTTGTCCTCGCGGGCCGCGTAGGCGACCCATGCCTGCACCGGCCGGCCGTTGGCCCGGTCGATCAGCCGACCGGTCACCACCACCCCGCGGACCATCACGAGATCGGCGGTCACCGGCTCGTAGCCCGGGCTATCGGGGACCGTCCGCTCCGAACTGATGTAAGGTTGATTGCCTTCCCGGGCGGAGGCCAGGAGATGGAAGGACTTCAGCTTGAGATTCCCGTCGAGTCGGTAACGCCCCAGTTCGTCGGTCGTCGATTGGACGTGCTCGCCGATATCCGAACGGACCATGATACCCGCGAGCGGCGCCCCGGTGTCGATGTCACGGACCACGCCCACGATCGACTTACCCGGCTTGCACGGATGCTCGAATCTCGCCCCATAGACCGGATATCCCGCGTAATGGGGCGGGCGGTCCACGGGGAAGGCGCCGGTCTGGACCTGCACACCGTCGCGCTGGATGCCCGGACCGGCGATTCCCAGCACGGCCCGACGTCCACGCCCGATACCCGCGATGCCGAAGCCGCCGTCCGCATCCGTCTTCGCCGATCGGAAGTATCCGGACCGGGCCCCGAAGATCACCTCGGTATCCGACGGATCTTCGACCCTGAGAGTCCGGACTTCGATCCCCGAGATTGGCCGGCCTTCGAGGCTGACAAGCCGACCCTCGATCGGGATATCGTCCTTGACCAGGCGCAGGTCGATGTCGCCCTTGGTCCCGGCAAGACTGGTCCATCTCGGCCCGAATCCGTCCGCCGTGGCGACGACCTGAATCGCGCCGAAACCGCCCGGCATCCCGGAAGTCATCCGCAGCGCGCGGCTCACTTCGGGATCATCGTCGGATACGGTCAGGTCGAATCGCCCGTCCGGCCCCGTCGTGGTCCGGACCCTGGGCACGCGAGTCGACCAGGTCCAATCGGTCCCCTGAAAGGCCAGCCATAACCGCGCCCCGGGGAGCGGACGACCGTCCGGATCGAGGACCCGTCCGCCGAGCTTGATCGTCGTGGGGACGAGGGCCGGCGGGGTGGCACCGAGCTTCGCGGGCGGCGAGACCGGCCGACGCTCGGCTTGCGGCAGGGCCGCCAGGGCCTTCGCCGGACCGGGGCGGAGTCCGACCATCGCCCCGGTCGCGATGGCAGACACGGCCAGGAGAGATACGATCGCGACCTTCGCCTGGAGGAATGCCAAGGTTGAGATCATCCTCCTGGCCATCTCGACCACGTGGGCCGAGGCGACTCCCGCCGCGTCGCCGGCGGCGAACCGCGTCGCCGCCCGGGCGGTCGCCTCGATCCAGGCGGGCGGAGCGGCCGTGGCGCCGAGATCCGGAAGCATCGGCGGGCTGATGGCAAGGGTTGTCGCCCAGGCACCCCGATCGGCCAGGCGCTCTCGCAAGCGTTCCCGGGCCCGGGCCAGCCGGCTCTCGACCGTGCCGACCGGCCATCCGAGCTGACGGGCGGCCTGGGCGTGGCTGAGCCCCTCGAGGTAGCACAGGACGATCGGCAGGCGGAATCGGTCCGGGAGCCGGTCGATCTGGGCGTGGAGCTCGGCCCAGCGATCGAATCGGACTGGCTCGTGCGTGTCATGGATCGCCATCGCGGCACCTCGCCGTTCGTGAGCCCGGCGTCGGGCGGCGGCCACCCGCGCCTTGGACGCGATCCGGATCGCCACGGAGTGGAGCCAGCCGCCGATCGCCTGGCCCCGCCGGATCGATCGGGCCTTCCGGGCGAGCACGAGGAACGCCGCCTGCGAGGCGTCCTGGGCGTCGTGGACGTCCCCCAGCATCTGCCGGCAGGTCGCCAGCACCATCGGGCCATGCCGCTCGACGAGGGTCGTGAAGGCCGACTCCGCCGCCTCCCCACCGCGGTCGATGAAACGCTCGAGCAACTCGCCGTCCGTCAGCGGACCGACGACGCCCTCGTTGAAGAGCGTCTGGAAGTGCCTCTGCACGACGTCCGATCTCAAACTCGCCATGACTCTCGGCTCCTGCTGCCGCGTCGATTTCGGGTCATCGACTCAAGTGCCCGGCGAGGTGCCTGCCCAGTCCGCCTTTCTCCGAAATATTCTCCCGGGTCGAGCGCCTGGTGGGATTTCTTCCCTCAACACCGATCGCCCACCATCTTGCGCAGGACTTTCTTGTCGATCTTGCCGACGCCCGTCTTGGGCAGCGTGTCGACGAAGTGGATGTCCTCGACGAGGGGCAATTGCCACCGGGCGAACTTGCGGGCGAGCAGGTCGACGATCGCCTGCGCTTCGACGGGATGAGCCGGGTCGTTGCGGCTGACCACGAGGACGGCGGGCACCTCGTCACAGACCTCGTCGCGACGGCCGACCACGGCCGCTTCGAGCACGCCCGGGTGCCCTTGCACGGCATTCTCCATGTCCACGCTGGAGATCCACTCGCCCTTGCGCTTGATGAGGTCCTTCTTGCGGTCGGAGAGCTGGACGTAGCCGTATCGATCGATGCTCGCCATGTCACCGGTGCGGAACCAGCCGTCGGCGGTGAAGGCGGCGCCGGCCTCGGGATTGTTGTAGTAGCTGGAGGCGATCCAGGGCCCGCGAACGGCCAGCTCGCCGACGTGCGAGCCGTCCCAGGGTAGGTCCTCTCCCTGGTCGCCGAGGATCCTGGCCTCGACCCCGACGACCGGGATGCCCTGCTTGAGGCGGACCTCGAGCTGCTCCTCCTCGGGCCAGTCTTCCATGACCGCCTTGAGCCGGGACATCGTGCCGATCGGCGAGGTCTCGGTCATGCCCCAGGCATGCAGGACCCTGATGCCGAAGTCACGCTGGAAGTTCTCGAGCATGGATCGCGAGGCGGCCGAGCCGCCGACGAGGATCGTATGCAGCTTCGAGAGGTCGTATCGCTTCTCCTTGAGGTGCTGATACAGGAGCGTCCAGATCGTCGGGACGCCGGCGGCGACCGTGACTCGCTCGGCCTCGAGGAGCTCGGCGAGCGGCTGCCCGATCAAACCCATGCCCGGCAAGACCTGCTTGGCTCCCGCCATCGTACTCGAGTAGGGCATGCCCCAGGCGTTGACGTGGAACATCGGGACGGCGGGCAGCGCCACCTCCTTCTCCGACGAGGCGCCGCCGTTGACCATGCAGCCGGCCATCGCATGCAGGAAGGTGGAGCGATGGCTGTAGAGCACGCCCTTGGGATCGCCGGTCGTCGCCGAGGTATAGCACATCCCCGCCGCCATGTTCTCGTCCAGGGCCGGGAACTCGGCCCGATCCGAGACGCCGGCCATCAGCTCCTCGTAGTCGACCGACGGCTGCGGCACCGCGGGGGGGGCCTGGGGAGGGCGATCGTCCATCAGGATGTATCGCTCGACGGCCGGCAAGTCGGGCTGGAGCGCGGCGAGGAGCGCCGCGACCGACCGATCGGCGAAGATCACGCGATCCTGCGCGTGGTTGATGATATAGAGGAGCTGCTCGCGCGAGAGCCGGAAGTTGATCGTGTGCAGGACCGCCCCCAGCGACGGCACGGCGAAGTAGAGCTCCAGGTGGCGATGGTGATTCCAGGCCACCGTGGCGACCCGGTCGCCCGGCCGGATGCCCAGGCCGCTGAGCACATTCATCAGCCGATGGACCCGGACGAGCAAGTCGCCGTAGGTCATGCGGTGCAGCGTGCCGTCGCCCCACCGGCTCACGATCTCCTTCTCGGGGAAAAACCGGGCCGCCCGCCGGAGGATACTCGGGATAATGAGCGGCCAATCCATCATGAGTCCGTCCATCGCACACCCCTGCTCGATCGATCCGGAGCCTTTCCATCCGACGACAACGCAGGGACCATGATACGGCGAAAGCGCGCGGGATAGTATCGATCAGCGTTCGGACGACCGGGCCTTGTCGATGCGATTGCGGCATGCGGCCGTCCGGGCCAGCAGCCGGCCCAGGTTCTCGGCGAGGCGACGACTATTCACCTCAGCCTTGTCGATGTAGTCGTCGGCGCCGCCCTGGAGCAGCTCGGCGGCGATCTCCGGCGAGGCGAACCCCGAGATCGCGATGATCGGCACGATCGGGTCGAGTTGCCTGAGCCGCGTCAGGCAGCTCAGGCCGTCCCCGTGCTTGAGCTGGTAGTCGAGGAGGACCAGGTCGGCGGGTCGGGCATTGAACTCGTTCAGGGCGCCATCCTCATCCTCGGCGTAGGACAATTCGAACTGGTAGTCCGACATCGTGGCCAGGTGGTGGGCGACATAGCGGCGCTGGAAGATGTCGTCCTCGACGTGCAGGACCCGAACCATCTGGAAGGCCATCGCGATTTCCTTGAATTGCCCGACCGCGTTCCGAACCGAGGCCCATGCGACACACTGCATGGTCGATCGATCTCGTCCTATCCGATCAATGCACGACCGAGGCGATTGAACAGGCCGGACGATGGGACCTTGCGGCCACCGCCGGACGGGCCGTGGCCGACCAGGGCTTCCGCGAGCGCGTCGATGTCGGCCAGGGCCGGTGAGCCCGGTTTCTGGTTCCGCAGGGGGGATCCGTGCATGCTGGCGGATCGCAGGCCGGGGACGTCGGCCTCGATGGTCCGCAATCGGCCGACTCCGAGGGGCTTCATGAGGCAGTCGGTCGTGAATCCCTTGCATCTCGCGTCGTATCGATTGATCACCAGCTCCATGGTCATCTGGGCGTCGGGGTGTGCGACCGTGGATCGGACCAGGACCATGGCGCGGATCGAGGGGAGCTTCTGATCGCCGACCAGGACGATCCTTTGCGCGTAGTTGAGGGCCTCGAAGTAGAGGTCGTCGTAGGTTGAACGGGACGTCGAGGACGACCACGTCGGCCATGTTCCGCGCCGAGTCGAGCACATGCCGGATCGCCGGGAACGGGATCGACGAGGCGGCGATGGCCTCATGGGGTCCGGCCAGCACGTCCAGGTTCTCGCCGACGCGTTCCAGGACGGCGCGCATCAGCGTCGGGTCGACGCGATCGGGTTCCTTGAGCAGGTCGAGCATCGTATGCCGGGGGTGGATGTCCAGGTGCGAGGCCACCATGCCCATCTTGAGCGAGAGGTCCACGAGGATGCATCGCAGGCCCCAGACGTGGGCCAGCTCGAAGGCGAGGTTGACTGCGATCGTCGTGGCGCCGCAGCCGCCGGTGGCGCCCGCGACGGCGATGACCTGCGAGGGCTTCGAGGTGTAGACGTACTGGATGGCGATCTGCTCGAGCGCCTCGGCGAAGTCCTGCGACAGGGGCGGGAGATGGATGATCTGCGAGGCCCCGCATCGCATCGCGCGCACGACCAGGCCGTTGTGCTCGGCGTCCGTCTCAGCCCGATCGACCAGCGCCAGGATCGGCCAGCGAGGGAAGGCCGGCTGGAGCTTGCGGAGCGAGTTGAGGTCGTCCGGGCCGCTGACCTGGAGGATCAGCAATCGGGGCCCCGCGGGTGTCCAGGAGTGGACATCCGCCGCCTCGCGCGCCGAGGCGAGCTCGGCCTCGATGGTCACCTGATTGCGGAACAACTCGCGTCGGACGTGGGGCAGTTGTTCGTCTCGACAGCCGCACAGGATCGCATTCATCGGGTACACGTCGAGATATCCTCCGATTAAGCCGTCTCGCTCGATCCGGCCGATCGATCGCTGATCCGTTCCAGTATGGGTACGAGCTGGAGGACGTGCCTCACGGCGGCGCCTTGCAGCTCGTCGGCCAGGAGCCATTCGCCGCGCCGGACGGCCGTCTCGAGCTTCCCGAGCGAGTCGAAGGCCGCATGGGCCCCGAACTGGCTCGTCCAGTTCTTGAGCGAATGGGCGGCCGTCGCGGCGCGCGTGTCGTCGTCGTCCTCGAGCCCGAGCCGGATCTCCTCGAGCAGGCGCGGGCAGTCGTCGCGGAACAGGGCGGCCATCTCGGCGAGGAAGTCCTCGTCGCCGTCGACGCGCGCGCCAGGGCGGCGGCGCGGTCGAGGACGTCCGGGCCGTCGACTTCGCCGGGGCCGCGGGGCGCGATCGGGCGATCGGCGGCCGGCCGCGAGGCGCGGACCGCGTCCATGGCCTGCCACAGTTCCTCCTTGCGAATCGGCTTGGTGAGGAACCCGTCCATGCCCGCGGCGAGGCAGGCGCGGCGGTCTTCGACGAGGGCATGCGCCGTCAGGGCGATGATCGGCAGGCGCCAGCCGGTCGCCGACTCCGCCCGGCGGATCGATTCGGTCGCCTCGATCCCGTCCATCTCCGGCATTTGCATGTCCATGAGGACCAGGTCCCAGGGCTCTCGCCGCACCGCCTCGACGGCCTCGCGGCCGTCGACCACCACGCAGACCTCGTGGCCCCGCCGCTCCAGGAGCAGCGAGATCACCCGCTGGTTGAACGGATTGTCCTCGGCCACGAGGACGCGGAGCCGTCGCGTGGCCGCCGCGGCGCCGGCATCGAAGATCGTCGCCGGGACGGCGGCCCGCGGGGCGCCTCCGCCTCGCCGACGGCGAGGGTCATCGGGATCGAGACCTCGAATCGACTCCCCCGGCCGACCTCGCTCTGGATCGCCAGCCGCCCTTTCATGAGCTGAACAAGCCTCGAGGAGATCGAGAGACCCAGCCCGGTCCCGCCGTATCGCCGCGTGGTCGAGCCATCGGCCTGCTGGAACGGCTCGAGGATCAGCCTGTGCTTGTCCTCGGGGATGCCGATGCCCGTGTCGCACACCGAGAACCGGACGTGGGTGGCGTTGGCGTTGCCGCGAGAGGCCAATCGCTCGACCAGGACCCAGACCCGGCCGAACTCGGTGAATTTCAAGGCGTTTCCGATCAGGTTGACCAGGATCTGGCGGAGGCGGCCCGGGTCCCCGATCACCCGACGGGGCACATCCGGCGCGATCCGATGCGAGAGGTCGAGGCCCTTCTCGCGGGCGCGCACCGACAGCAGTTTCATCACGCCCTCGATCGTCTCCAGGAGGTCGAACTCGGCCGACTCGAGCTCGAGGCGGCCCGCCTCGATCTTGGAGAAGTCGAGGATGTCGTTGATGAGCTTGAGGAGGGCCTCGGCCGAGAGCCGGACGATCTCGAGGTTGTCGCGCTGCTCGGGGTCCAGGCCCGTCGCCAGCGTGAGCTCGGTCATGCCGAGGATGGCGTTCATGGGGGTGCGGATCTCGTGGCTGATGTTGGCCAGGAAGACGCTCTTGGCGTGATTGGCCGCCTCGGCCGCCTCCTTGGCGGCCTGGAGGGAGATCTCGGCCAGGCGCCGCTCGGCGATCTCCACCTGCAAGCGCAGGTTGCTCGCCTCGAGCTCGGCGTGGACCGCCCTGAGCCGCGCCGCCTCCGCGACCCGGGCGAGCACGACCTCGCAGTCGAATGGCTTGCTGATATAATCGTGCGCCCCGACCTCGAGCCCCCTGAGCACGTCCTTGCCCTCGCCGTGGGCCGAGATCATCAGCACGGGTATGGATCGGGTCTTCGGGTCGGCCTTGAGGCGCCGGCAGACCTCGATGCCGTCCATCCCGGGCATCATCACGTCGAGGAGGATGGTGTCGAGCTGGCCCCGATGGGCCATCTTCAGCGCGGTGTGGCCGTCGACGGCCTGCGAGACCTGGTGCCCGTGGTCCTCGAGCTCCATCGCCAGCAGCTTCACGTTGTCGGGCACGTCGTTGACGATGAGGATCTTAGCCATGGTGCGCACCCGGCGGCCAGCAAGACACGCATTGCGAATATCAACACTTCTTCATTTACAGGCTTCGTGACCAGGTCGGAGACTCCCGAGGCGAGTATCGCCTCCTTCTCGCCCAGGACGGCGTGCGCCGTCAGGGCGATGACGGGCAGGTCGGCCGTCCGCGGGTCGGCGCGGATTCGCCGCGTGGCCTCCTTCCCGTCCATGCCCGGCAGCGAGATGTCCATCAGGACCATGTCGAACCTCTCGCGGCCGAGGAGCTCCAGGGCCTGCTCGGCGGTGCGGACATGCTCGACGGCGAATCCGTGGTCTTCCAGCGTCCATCTGACGAGCTTCATGTTGTCGCCGTTGTCCTCGACGACGAGGATGAGCCCATTCATCGCGCGACCGCCTCCGGATGTGGGCCGGACGGGATCAGGACCTGGAGGACCGCGTCGACCAGCCGCTCCGCATCCCCCTTGCCCTTGACCAGTACCGAGGAACAGGTCCGGCTGAGGCCGACCGCCTCGGCCGGATCGAGCTTCCTCCCGCTGAGGATAACGACCGGGATCCGCCGCCACGACGGGTCTCGACTGATGTGCTCGAGGAAGGCGAAGCCGTCCATCACGGGCATCTTCAGGTCGAGGATGATGATGGCCGGGGCGCACTCGGCCAGGAGCTCGAGGGCCTGTCGGCCATCGCAGGCGGTCCGGGACAGGATGCCGTGCGACTCGAGCGCCTCGGCCAGCAGCCGGGTCAGGTCCGGGTCGTCGTCGACGACCAGGGCGTCGCCGAGGATCTCGGGGCCGAGCAGGTCGCGGACGGCCTCGATCAGGCTCTCGGCCAGGGCGGGCTTGGCCAGGTAACGCCTGGCGCCGCTGCTCAGGGCCCGGGCCTCGTCGGACGTGACCGAGACGACCAGGATCGGCACGCTCGCCAGCTCGTTGAGCTCCTGGAGGCGCTGCATGATCGCGAACCCGTTCCTGCCCGGCATCGCCAGGTCCAGACAGATCAGGTCGGGCTGGTGCAGCACGGCCGCGGCGATCGCCTCCTCGTAGTCGTGGGCCAGCACGACCTGGTAACCAGCGTCCTCGAAGGTGAGCTTGAGGTATTTCAGCGCGTCGGCCTCGTCATCGACGCAGAGGATCTTCACGCCGATCCGGACGACCTCCCGATCGTCCCATCGGCCGTGACAATCGCCGTGCGACGGGCCGTCAACCGGGCAGATCGGCGACTCTGCCGGCGCCGCGTCCACCTGGCCCTTGACCGGGAGGAACACCGTGAACTCGCTGCCGACCCCCGGCTCGCTCGTGACCTCGATCCGCCCGCCGTGCAGCCGCACCAGTCGGTCGGAGAGGGCCAGGCCCAACCCGGTGCCGCCGGCCCTCCGGCTGGGCCCGCTGTCGAGCTGGCTGAACCGCTGGAACAGCCGCGGGCGGTCCTCCTGCCGGATGCCGATCCCGGTGTCGCGGACCGACAGGCGGACCCCCAGGTTGAGGGTCGCGTCGGGCAGCTGACTGAGCGAGACGGTCACCGAGCCGCGATCGGTGAACTTGATCGCGTTCGACGTCAAATTCAGCAAGACCTGCTTGATCATTTGCGGGTTTCCCTCGATCAACAAGGGTCGCGTCGGCAGGTCGGCCAGGAGCTCCACTGGCTTACCGTCGAGGAGGGCCGCCGCCTGGCCGACGACCTCGCGAGCGGCCTTCGCCAGGTCGAATTCCTCGGGATTGAGCGCCATCCGATCGGCCTCGATCTTGGACAGGTCGAGGACGTCGTTGATGAGATGGAGGAGGTGCTTGGCGTTGCGGTCAACCGTCTGGAGGGCATCGAGCTCGCGCTCGGGGAGCGTCGGGCCGAGCTTCCGCAGGAGCCTGGCCGTGAAGCCCATGATGGAGTTCATCGGCGTGCGGAGCTCGTGGGACATCGTCGCGAGGAACTCGCTCTTGGCCTGATTGGCCCGGTCGGCCTCCTGGCTCATCGCCTCGAAGGCGCGGGACTGGGCGCGGACGTCGGCCAGGAGGCGGAGCCGTTGCTGCTCGACCTGATAGCCCTCCATGCGGACCGCGAGCAGGTTCAGGGCCGCCTGGACGCCCGCCCTGGTCGGATCGTCCGGCGTCGCGACGTGGACCGTCACCAGGACGCCCAGGGTGCGGCCTCGGAACGTGACGGGCCAGCAGATGATCCGATCGGCGTCCGTCCCCCCGGTCCCGGGCACCATCGGAGTCGACCATCCTCGAAGGGGCCCTCCGGGACCAGATCCTTCTCCGAGACGGCCGTCGTCAGCAGCTCGAGGCCCTCGAGCCGGGGGAAATCGAGCGGGGCGATCTCCTGGCCGATCGCGCAGCGGATCTTCATGCCTCGACCTTCCAGGACATCGTAGAGCGCAGCACCCCGGGCACCGCACATGTTGCACAGCGATGCCAGGGCCGATTGGTAGGTCTCGAGCATGCTCGGCTGATTCAAGGCGGCGGCGAACTCGCCGGTGGTCCGCAGCCTGCGACTGGATCGATTCGAGGTCGCGCGTCTGCCGGACCATTCGCTGTTCCGACCGGCGCCTCGCCCTCAATTCCATCAGGGTCATGCCGAAGGCGACGCCCAGCAAGGAGGCCACGATGCCGACCCCTCCCAGCAACGCCGCGATCGCCCAGTGCGCCCGATGGGTCGCCGTGGCTTCCAGTCCCTGCAGGCGCACCGATACGGATCCCGTTCATCCGGCCGATGGCCTCGCGAATTTCACCCATGATCCGATCGCCACGGTCGGTCAGGACGATGGCCAGGGCGGCGTCCAGTCCGCTCGACCGACGCGCGTCGATGGCCTCTCGGAGTTCCGAGAGCTTTTCCGTCGAGAGCCGGTGGACTCGCTCGATCTCCTCGATCCGGCCGGATGTCCGTTCGACGTCCCTCCTGAACCGCTCGAAGTGACGGTCGAATTCGCCGATCGCCTTGTTGTAAGGGATGAGGTACCGGTCGCGACCGGTCAGGAGGTAGCCCCTCTTGCCGGTCTCCGCGTCCTTCAAGAGCGAGAGGACGTAGTCGAGTTCCTGGATGATCTCGCGAGCCTCATCGACCCTCCGGGCTGCCTCGATTGCATGGACAAATGTCCAGAATGACGCCGCTCCGACGCCGATCAGGGCGACAAACGTCAGGCCATACTGAAGTCCGATCCGGCCCTCGATCCGCCGTGCCATGGCCACCCCATTGTGGCTTGAGGAGTGTGGTCCGTTGATGTGAGCCCGTCCAGGAAAGTGTAGGATACGGACGGATGGTCGGTCGGCGGATTCTGGGACGTCGGCCGACTTTCCCGGTGTCGGTCAACGCGGCGATCGACGAGGTGGGGGCGTGAGCCCGCGATCGATCGCTTGCGATGAAGGCGGATGGAGCTCGCACCACGCGACTCCTCGGCAAGGCTTGCCCCGTCCCGCCGCGCCGGCTGCCCGGAGGTTGCCGCGAAGAACTCCTAATCACATGTCCACGTAGCTGGCCTTCTCCTGATGGGCCGAGTACAATCGTCGTATTGTCAGATGGAATCAGGGCCGTCGGGCGGATCAGCGAGCCACATGGATCGACGTGCGGGCCTGGTCCGGAACACCGACCTCCGTCTCGCGACGGACATCCACCCAACCGGATGAGGGGGCGTGGCGGCGATGGAGCTGATAATGGGGCCCCTTGTCTGGGCCCAGGCCCAGACCGGGACTACGAATCCCAATTCGCTGGCCCCGCTGGCGTTGCGGCGATGGTTCGCGGGGTTGACCCTCTCCTCGCCGCAAGTCGTGCCGGGGTTTCACGGACTGGCGACACTGCTGGCCGGTCTGGGAATCCTGCTCCTGCTGGCCGTGGTTGCGCAGGGGCCGCGCCGTGCGATGTTGCAGCTATTCGATGTACCCGGACACATCCGGCTGTTGCGCGATGCGACGCGACGGGTGTGGATGTCCACCCGGATGGTCGCGACCATCATCACGTTCACCGTCCTCGCCTGGACGGGTGCCGAGGCGATGGTCTTTCAGCAGGAGAGCGGGCGGGCCGACCTGCTCCTGCTCACCAAGGCCCGACGGATGGGCGAGCTGACGGTGGAGCAAGGGATCCTGGCCGGATTGACGCCGCTCCGCGACGTGGCGGGGCTGGGCGACAACTTGCCCCTGCTGATCGTGGCGGCGATCGCGGTCTTCCGGATGTCGATCGACCCGCAGAAGTCGGGCGAGCCGGGTGATGGATCGCAACGTCGCGGGCGGCCGCGTCCGGGGTGGACGACCCTCGTCTGGGGAGTAGCGGCGCTCTACATCCTCTACCGATCCATCGCGCGAGGATTCGGTGGGGGGAAGCTGGATCTCCCGCTGGGTGGGTGCCTGATCGTCGAGGCGGTCCTGATCCCGATCGCGATGCTGCTCGCCGATGGATTCCTGCTGGCCTGGGTCCTGGCGGAGCTGCGCAACGCCGGGCTGGACGTCGCGGGAGAGAACCGGCTCGACCCCCTCCAGGCGATCGCCCTGATGCCCGGCGCCGCATTGGCATGCGCCGTGGCGTTGCCCTCGCGCTACATCGCCACCTTCGTCTTCCTGGCCCAGGCACACCTGCCGACTTCGATCTATACCACGCCGCTGGGCGATTACATCCGATGGCAGCTCGGTTGGGGGCTGGCCGACCTCCAGGGCGCCGCGATGGCGGTCATCGGGCTCATCGGCGTCGTCGCATGGAGCCGGGGCCGGATCGGGGAAGCGGTCGGCGGCTACCGCCGGCTCCTCGCCGCCGAAGGTGGCCACCTCGTCGTTGCGATGGCGATGGCCTCCGCGGCCGCCACGGCACTGGCGGCGGGCGCCTATGCCGTCGTGCTGCTCCTGCCGACGCAGACCTGGGTCCTCGGTGCCGCCGACGCCTATGCCCACTTCGCCACCCTGCCGGTCGGACTCTGGACCCTGGCCGCGCTCATCGTCCTGGCGGAGCGTTCGATCCCGACCGCCTTGCGAGCCAGGCCCGCCGCCCGACCCGGACCCGCCGAGGACGCGGTCGAGGACGAAGCCGGCCGCGAGCTTTCCCAGCACGTGGTCAGTGGCCAGTGGTCCGAGGATTCGTGAGGGCGTCAAGTATCGGCGTTGATCAACCCGGATCTCCCAGCCGGGCGATTCAGTCGAGGGCCTTCGGGATCGGGTCGCCTGGCGCGATCCCCTCGGGCAAGTCCTTCAGATAATTGCCCAGCAGTGCGCCGGCCGTCGGCGGGGCCGCGCCATGCTCGCGTCGGTAGAGCTCGGCGGCCAGGCGGACGATCAGCGTCGAGCGTCGCCGGCGCTCGCGGGCGAGCGGGCCCTTGCCCTCCCAGACTTCGGCCTGATACGGGCGATAGCCGGGTTCATCGAAATGGAAGATGCTACGGGACAATGCATTGCGATCGAGCGCCTTGGCCAGGAACTCGGGCGATACGGCATTGGCGGCGGCCGGAGCCGTCGGATCGGTCGCGTAGATCAGGGCCGGCTCGCGGACAGCCACGCCGGCCCGCATCGCCGCGGGTCGGTCGACTTGTGCCATCCAGTTGGCGAACAGTAACCGCATGGCACGTCGGCTCCGTTCCACGTCATTGCTGGCGCGGAGCAAGGCCCGCTGGACCGGGGCCCTGATCCCCATCTGGGAGGTCAGCCCCTCCATCAGACCGCCTTTGCCCCCCGGCAATGGGACCTCCTTCAAATTGACCATGACGCGCAGCTCGTCGAGATCCCGAAGATACATCATGTATTCGAATTTCAGCGCGTCCGACAACGGCGCGGTGAGGGCGTCGGCGGCGAGGGTCTCGTCCAGGGCGCGGCGGAGCTGTCCGGTATCGACCCGAGGATCGGCCGCCCAGCGGAGGATGCGCCTGGTGGCGACCTCGTGCACGGCGGCTCCGATATGCCTCTCGATCAGGCAGCCGTGACGCCCGACATGCCGACTGAACCGAAGCATGGCTCGATACCATTCCCAGGCCCGCCCCATCGCACCGTCCTGCTCGAGCCGCGATCCCTCGAGGCCCGCGAGGAGTGCCACGAGCCTCATGTCCTGGGACAGCGGCAGGAGCGTGTCCACGGCGCTCGCTCCGGGCTGATGATAGAGCGCATCCGGACGCTCGCTCCCCTCCCGCCAGATCGCCAGGACCGACCGATTCTGCCCCAGGAACTCGCGGACGTCCGGGCCGGCCTCCGACCAGGTCAGGGCCTTGAAGTCCACCTTCGCCAATCCGGCGGGAATTCGGAAGCCGCCCGCATCGGCCGCCGCATAGGCGACGTAGGCGTTGTCTTTATCCGCGATCGCAATCGGCCGTCGCGCCGCGGCGACGTCGAACGGATCTCCGACGTCGGGGAGCCCGCGCAGGCTCCGAACTCCCCAGATCGAGACGCCGAGTATCGTCGCCAGGCCGAACGCGATCCACGCCGCCAGCAACCAGCCCGGCCCGAATCGTCCCAGGATCCTGGACGATCGCTCCCTTGCGACATTCTGAGTCGTGAGCTCGGAAACCATGGTTCCTCCGACCGGCTGATCCGCCCGAGAGTCCGCCGACCCCGCTCGTACGATCCGGCGCCCCGTCAAATCCGCACGCGCGTTCTGAGACAATTGTAAGATGAGCGTCGGCGAAAAGCGACCCATCGATCGCTCCGGGGGGTCTCGTCAGGCCGCCGGCTACCGATCGATCGAGGGCCTGGTCCCCGGCCATCGCGGCCGGAGGATGTGGCGTACGGGCAACATGCGTGGCGAGAGCTCCATCGCCGTCGTCCAAGCGTCCGAGAGGAGAGCGGGGCGATCGCGGCGATAGGTCGGGGGGCTCGCCATCGAGTTCGCGCGGGGTCGCTTGACAGCGGGAGGAAGTCGGCGTTGTAATAAACTAGGCAGGCCGGAGTTCGTGTCGAAGCGAAGGCCGGTCCCGAGCGTCCTCGCGACCGCGGAGACCACCTCGTCCGTCCCCCCGAACCGCAAGGTTTGCGATCGGCCCGAAGGCCGCCGCCTCGTTCGGGCTTCCCCCATCGTTGAAGTGACGCGTTGACAATTTGGCCGAGCCCTCACACTGGTTTGATGAGGACGCCTCAAGAGTGGCGCGGGCGTCGCGCCGGGGTCGGACTCGATCCGACGATCCGGCCTCCCCGCATTGCCTCGTCGATCCCAGCGACAGGGCCGGATAAGGACCGCCTTCAGGAGGGAAACGTCTCATGTCCACCGGAACGGATCTGATCAGCCTGATCGCCAGTCGCCAGAATCTGGAAGACTATCAGAAGAAGCACTGGACTGGCTCGTTCTCCGAATATCTCGATGTCGTACAGAGCGATCCCAAGGTCACCCGGACGGCGTACCAGCGGATCTACGACATGATCATGAGCTACGGGACCGAGGAGGTCGTCGTCAATAAGGAGAAGGTGCTCCGCTATAAGTTCTTCGAGGACCCGGACAACCGGGGCGAGGACGCGATCTTCGGCCTGGAACGGACGCTGACCACCCTGGTCAACATCCTCATGAGCGCCGCCAAGGGGTACGGGACCGAGCGCCGCGTGCTGTTGCTGCACGGCCCGGTCGGCAGCTCCAAGAGTACGCTAGCCCGGCTGCTGAAGAAGGGGATCGAGCGATATTCCCACGTGGACGAGGCGGGCCTCTACAGCTTCGGCTGGAGGGAGCAAGGCCCCGACGGCGAGGATACCTTCGCAGACTGCCCGATGCACGAGGAACCCCTCCACCTGATCCCGCAGGAACATCGCGCCGCCGTCATCGAGCACCTGAATCGGGGCCGCGACGCCGACGGCTTCCACGTCGAGATCGTGGGCGACCTCTGCCCGTTCTGCCGGCAGATGTTCAACGAGCGGATGGGCCGATACGGCGGCGACTGGGCCCGCACCGTCGAGGACGTCCGCGTCCGCAGGCTGATCCTCTCCGAACAGGACCGCATCGGCATCGGCACCTTCCAGCCCAAGGACGAGAAGAACCAGGACGCCACCGAGCTCACCGGCGACATCAACTATCGCAAGATCGCCGAGTACGGCACCGAGAGCGACCCCCGAGCCTTCAATTTCGACGGCGAGTTCAACATCGCCAATCGCGGCATCATCGAATTCATCGAGGTCCTCAAGCTCGACGTCGCCTTCCTCTACGACCTGCTCGGCGCCAGCCAGGAGCACAAGATCAAGCCGAAGAAGTTCGCCCAGACGGACATCGACGAGGTCATCCTCGGCCATACCAATGAACCGGAGTACAAGAAATTACAGTCGAATGAGTTCATGGAAGCGCTCCGGGACCGGACGGTCAAGATCGACGTCCCGTACGTGACCCGGCTGGCCGACGAGGTCCGGATCTACGAGAAGGACTACAACAGCCGGAAGGTCCGCGGCAAGCGGCTGGCGCCGCACACGCTCGAGGTCGCCGCGATGTGGGCCGTGCTGACCCGGCTCGAGGAGCCGAAGAACGCCGGGCTCACCCTGATGCAGAAGCTCAAGCTCTACAACGGCAAGACGCTCCCCGGCTTCACCGAGGACAACATCAAGGAGCTGCGCGAGGAGGCCGAGCGCGAGGGGATGCACGGGATCAGCCCGCGGTACGTCCAGGACAAGATCTCCAACGCCCTGGTCTCGCACACCAACGAGCGCTCGATCAACCCGTTCATGGTGCTCAATGAGCTCGAGGCCGGGCTGAAGCACCACTCGCTGATCAACAGCGAGGAGACGCGGAAGCATTACCGACACCTGCTCTCCCTGGTCAAGGAGGAGTACGAGGATATCGTGAAGAACGAGGTGCAACGCGCCATCGCCGCCGACGAGGACGCCCTGACCCGCCTCTGCGGCAACTACATCGACAACGTCAAGGCGTACACCCAGCGGGAGAAGGTCAAGAACAAGTACACCGGCCAGCCCGAGGAGCCCGACGAGCGGCTGATGCGGTCCATCGAGGAGAAGATCGACATCCCCGAGAGCCGCAAGGACGACTTCCGCCGCGAGATCATGAACTATATCGGTGCCCTCTCGCTCGACGGCAAGAAGTTCGACTACCGCACCAACGAGCGGCTCCAGAAGGCGCTCGAGCTCAAGCTGTTCCAGGACCAGAAGGACACGATCAAGCTCACCAGCCTGGTCTCGAGCGTCGTGGACAAGGACACCCAGGAGAAGATCGACATCGTCAAGGCCCGGTTGATCCGCAACTACGGCTACGACGAGGACTCGGCGACCGACGTGCTGAACTACGTCGCCAGCATCTTCGCCCGCGGCGACGTCAAGCGCGGGAGCCACTGAGAATCGAGCTCGCGAACCCGGCGGGGTGGGTCGGCCTCCGGTTCCTTGGGGGACGATCCGGCCCGGCGGTGATGGGGTAAAGCACCATGGAATCCACCCAGGCCCTCGGGCTCGATGTCCCGGTTTACGAAGATCTCCTCAAGCAAAACTGGAGGTGGGCCTTGGACCAAGGAGGGCTCTTTTTCGAGGGAGACAGCCTCGTCCAGAAGGCCATGCGACGGATCGCACGACGACTCGATGAACTGGACGTATCCTATGCGATCGTCGGCGGGATGGCCCTCTTCGCTCATGGCCATGAGCGGTTTACTCAGGACGTCGATATCCTCGTGAGCCGAGAGGGACTCAAGCGGATCCACGAACGCCTCGATGGACTGGGTTATGTCCCTCCGTTTACCGGCAGCAAGCAACTCCGAGATACGGAGTTTGGAGTTCGGATCGAATTCCTGGTCGCCGGAGAATTCCCGGGCGATGGCAAGCCGAAGCCGGTGGCATTCCCGCAGCCGGAGCAGGCCAGCGTCGTGATCGAGGGCTTTCGCTTCGTTTCCCTGCCCAAATTCGTCGAGTTGAAGCTGGCCTCGGGAATGACCGGCGGGATTCATCGCATGAAGGACCTCACCGACGTGGTGGCCTTGATCGAGGCGAGACAGCTCTCCGCCGAGTTCGCCGACGAGCTCGACCCCTACGTTCGCGAGAAATACCTGGAGCTCTGGCGAGGGATCCAGGAATCGCCGATCGGGCCGGACAAGGACCGATTCGACGCGTCGGGGCCGAGCCCCAGATAATCGTCTCCCAAGAATTCCGGAATCGATCGTGCATTGCTCTTGGCCAATCGAGGGGCCAAGGAATACAATTTGCAATGGGGTAGCCTGGGTCACTGGCGCTGACAACCGGACAGAGAGCACTCCGAATCGTCCTCGACCCACCTCGACCCATCGTTCCCAGGCGTTTTCCCCCTGATCGATCTTTTGATTTTCGGCTCGGTGGACCGACGAGACCGGAACGCGAAGTGCTGCGCTTCCGGGCAGGCGGCGTTGAGTTTCGGGGCGATCATTACGGAGAGGCCCCCACACCTAAGCGGCGAGGGCCAGACAGCCGTGGTTCGAAAAATCGACCGTGATGCCAACCGGTTCAAGCAGATCGTGCGCGGCAAGATCAAGTCCGATCTGCGCAAATACATCACCCACGGGGAGATGATCGGCAAGAGCGGGGGCGAGTTCGTCTCGATCCCGCTCCCGCAGATCGAGATCCCCGAGTTCCGCTACGGGACCAAGAACCGCGGCGGCGTCGGCCAGGGACCGGGCGACGTCGGCACGCCGATCGGCCGCTCCAACGACGGCGAGGCCGGGACCGGCGCCGGCGAGGCCCCCGGCCAGCACATCCTCGAGGTCGAGCTGACCATGGACGACCTCGCCGCCATCCTCGGCGAGGAGCTCGCCCTCCCCCGGATCGAGCCCAAGGGCCGCGCCAACATCGTCGAGGAGAAGGACAAGTACACCGGCATCCGCCAGACCGGGCCGGAAAGCCTCCGGCACTTCAAGCGGACCTACAAGAAGGCGCTCAAGCGTCAGATCGCCTCCAACGCCTACGACCCCAAGGATCCCCTGGTGATCCCGATCCGCGAGGACAAGCTCTACCGGTCCTGGAACCCGATCTCGCTGCCGCAGTTCAACGCCGTCGTCTTCTACCTCATGGACGTGTCGGGCTCGATGACCGACGACCAGAAGGAGATCGTCCGCACCGAGGCGTTCTGGATCGACGCCTGGCTCAAGAGCCAGTACGACGGGGTCACCACGCGTTACATCATCCACGATGCCGTCGCCCGCGAGGTCGACGAGCACACCTTCTACCACACGCGCGAGAGCGGCGGGACGCGGATCAGCTCGGCCTACAACCTGGCCAACAAGGTCATCGACGAGCAGCACCCCCAGATGGACTGGAACATCTACGTGTTCCACTTCTCCGACGGCGACAACTGGGGCGAAGACAACCGTCATTGCATCAGCTTGCTGCGCGACCAGCTCCTGCCCAAGTGCAACCTGTTCTGCTACGGGCAGGTCGAGAGCCCCTATGGCTCGGGCGAGTTCTATCGCGAGCTCGAGGAGGCATTCGAGGACGAGGAGAACCTGGCCTTGTCGGAAATCCGGAACAAGGAAGGCATTTACGATTCAATCAAGGAGTTCCTCGGGCGCGGAAAGTGAGCACTTCGGGAAACCGCGGCCACGCAAGGCGCGATGATCCGAAGCCGAGGAGCACTACCATAGCGAGTCCCGATCATGTTGACCCAGACCCAGACGGCGATACCGACCTCGTCGCCTCCCGGCGTAATGACCTCGTCCGGATCCGGTGCAGTTGCGTATCGATTGACCGTCCGCCAGTTTGAAAAGATGATCGACATGGGAATCTTCCGCGACGAGGACCATGTCGAGCTACTGGGAGGCCTCCTGGTCGATAAGATGGTCAAGAATCCTCCACACAACGTCGCCGTCGGCAGTCTTGCCGCACAATTCCGCGGCCTGGTGGGCCCCGGATGGTTTGTCAACGAGGAGAAGTCGATCGAGCTTTCCAGGTGGTCGAGACCGGAGCCCGACGTCGCGGTGATCCGGGGCCAGCTCAGGGACCATAGTTCACGGAACCCGACGGCTGCCGAGATCGGGATCATCGGCGAGGTCTCGGATTCCTCCTATCCGAAAGATCGCGGATCGAAGTGGCGGAAATACGCAGCGGCCAAGATTGCCAATTACTGGATCGTGAACCTAGCCCTTCGCCAGGTCGAGGTCCACACGACGCCACTAGGCCGGGGCAAGACGGCGAAATATCAGGATAGTCGGACCTATGGCGAGGACGAGGAAGTGCCCGTCATCCTCGACGGCCGGGAGCTGGGGCGTATCAAGGTTCGCGACGTTCTACCCTTAATTGTAAAAGGTTGAGAGTCCTCATTCGATCGGGGCCGTTCATGAGCATGGCGACGGCAGTCATCGAGTCGAACGCAGGAAGCCCGCGGCGGCCGGGGCGTGGAATTCCCCGAGATCGGCTGGAAGGGTTACTTGACCCTCCTGCGACTCCGCGGCGAGCGCTCGACACCCCGGATGGTTTATCTCGATGGGACGGTCTGGCTCATGTCGCCAACATTTCCGCACGAGCGGCTCAAGACACGCCTGGATCACATCGTCACAGAGATCCTCGTGTGCTTCAGGATGCCTTACATCCCAACCGCCTCGACAACCTTTCGCCGCCGGCTGAAGAAGGGTGGTGTTGAAGGGGACCAGACCTACTATATTGCCAACGAGCAGCGGATCCGGGGCAAGGATAAGATCTCCCTCAAGACCGACCCGCCGCCGGACCTGGCGATCGAGGCCGTCCATAGTCACGATGCCGAAGCGGCCATCGAAGTCTACCGCCGATTTCGGGTGCCGGAAGTCTGGATCTGTAACGAGTTCGAACTCGTCATACTCGTCCTTCAGCCTAACGGCCGGTATGCGGCGCCAGCGACCAGCGCCACGTTCCCATTCCTCTCGGCCGCGGAGGTGTATGACTGGATGCGACGGCCCCAAACTGTCTCGGAAGTGGAGTGGATTCAAGACCTGCGTCGATTGGTCCGGCGCACGCTCAAACCCCGCGCCCGACGACAAGCGAAAGGGCCAGGCTGATAGCCGAAGCCAACAATGTTTTCTCCGAGAGCGTAGCATAGAGTGGACTGAAGTCCTCCTGTTCCTCGTGGGATCAAGCCAATGTCAACGGTCAACGTTCACAACCTGCCGCCCGATCTCCGCGACATGCAGATCGAGACCGAGGCGCATGCAAAGTCCTACGGACTGGACTTCTACGACACCATCTTCGAGGTCTGCGACTATGACGAGATCTCCGAGATCGCCGCGCTCGGGGGCTTTCCCAACCGGTATCCCCACTGGCGATTCGGCATGGAGTACCAGCAGCTCTCCAAGGGCTATCGCTACGGGCTCCAGAAGATTTACGAGATGGTCATCAACAATGACCCGTGCTATGCCTATCTCCTGCGATGCAACCAGATGGTCGACCAGAAGCTCGTGATGGCCCACGTCTACGGCCACAACGACTTCTTCAAGAACAACATCTGGTTCAGCCAGACCAACCGCAAGATGATGGACGAGATGGCCAACCACGGCACTCGGATCCGCGCCCACATGGACCGCTACGGCGAGGAGACGGTCGAGAACTTCATCGACAACTGCCTGTCGCTCGAGAACCTGATCGACATCTATTCCCCCCACATCAAACGCCGCGAGGAGGTCAACCGCTACGACTTCGTCCCCGACGGCGAGGAGGACGACGAGAATCAGCCGAGGCGGTTCCAGAGCAAGGATTACATGGACTCGTACATCAATCCGCCCCAGGTCCTCAAGGAGGAGGCGCGGAAGCGGGACAGTGAGCGGGAAAAGGAGCGGACCAAGCCGCAGTCGGTCCCCGAGCATCCGGAGCGCGACGTGCTACTGTTCCTCCTCGAGCACGCGCCGTTGAAGGCGTGGCAGCACGACGTCCTGGCCATCATCCGGGAGGAGGCGTACTACTTCGCCCCCCAGGGCCAGACCAAGATCATGAACGAGGGCTGGGCCTCGTTCTGGCACTCGACCATCATGACCCAGAAGACCCTCCACCCCTCCGAGCTGGTCAACTACGCCGACCACCACTCCGGGACGATGGCCACCCAGCCGGGCCGGCTGAACCCGTACAAGCTGGGCATCGAGTTGCTCCGCGACGTCGAGGAGCGGTGGAACAAGGGGCAGTTCGGCCCCGAGTGGGAGGAGTGCGATAACTACGACGTCCGCCGGAAATGGGACAAGGAGCTCGGCCTGGGGCGTCAGAAGATCTTCGAGGTCCGGAAGATCCACAACGACGTCACGTTCATCGATACGTTCCTCACGCCGGATTTCTGCCGGCGCTACAAGATGTTCAGCTACCGCCATAACGATCAGACCGAGATGTACGAGATCGAGAGTCGCGAGTTCAAGAAGATCAAGGAACGGCTGCTATTCAACCTGACGAATTTCGGACAGCCGATCATCCGGGTCAAGGATGCGAATCATCGCAATCGCGGTGAGCTCTACTTGCAGCACGAGTACTTCGGTGTGGACCTGCGACTGGACCATGCCCAGGACACGCTGCGTCATCTCCACCGCCTGTGGACGCGGCCGATCCACCTGGAGACCTGCGTTGACGGGCGACCTACGCTCCTTTCGTTCGATGGAACCGATCATTCAATCCGCCCATTGGGAGGTTCTTCTCATGAGCCTGAGCAAAAAGATCGCCGGCGCGCTTGATGAAAACACCAAGGTCCACGCGCCGCCCTGCGAGGTCGCGGTCGAGGACGGTAGCGGCCGGCTTAGCCTGCACCTATCGGCCCTCGATTCGGTCGGCGTGGCGTTCGCGACCCTGGAGTACGTCAACACGAGCCGGTCCGAGTGGACGACCGAGGCACTCCGAGGCTGGGGCGAGCGGCTGGCCGGCCGCGTGACCTACCTCATGGAGCCGCTCAAGGTCTTCGAAGTCGATTCCGACGGCGGCGAGGTCCAGCTTCGCAGCCAGAGCCCCACGGCCCGCGCCGAGCAGCGGGGTTATTACGAGATCCGACTGTTCCAGCAAGGATCGCTTCGCATGGTGCGCCTCGCGTTCGACGAGGCCACCCGGCAGCGTCGGACCGTCCCCTGCCAGCTCACGCGAGAGGTCCTCGAACGCCTGGCCGACGACATTGCCGCAAGCGTTGTTTGACACGGGGTCGGTTCTCCCCCATCCCAACAGTTCGCCTACGACCAGGGCCTGCCCTTCACATGAAGGGCAGGCCCTTTGCTCGTGTTCAGAGTGGCCTCCGTGATGTGGGGAGGCGTGGGGAAATGCCGAGAGCCAAGGCATGGCCTTGGCTCTCGGCAAGATTCCCGTGGCTCTCAAGTCTCGCATGGACGATGAGAGTCGATCAATACTGATCGGAGCTGATGGCCTCACCGCCATTGCGGGTCGAGAGCTGCTGATACACGCCCAGGACATTACCGCCGGTCCCGGTCCCGGTGATGCTCCAGATCGGGGAGTCGCCGGCGCTGGAGGTCGTCACGGCGAGTCCGGGAGGGACGCAGGTGTACGAGCCGAGAGAGGCGCTCGGATTGACCGGCCAGCAACTGATCGTTTCCTTGAGGAACCGGACCGATCCATCCATGAAAGCGAAGTTGGCCCCGCCCGGGTGCATGCTGGACGCGGCCTCGACCGGCGGGTGGGCGCTGACGCCCTGGCAGCTATACGGGAGCTTCTTCTGGGGGTTGATCGGCCAGAACGACGTGAAAATCGTGTCGCCGTAGTTGCCCGAAGTCCACCAGTGCCAGCAGACCTGGTCGGTCGAATTCTCGATGGCGCGGGTGTGTTCGCCGAACATGAGTGTATTGCTCGTACCATCCGTGATGGAGGCGAGCTTGGTCACGCTGTACGCGTAGAATACCCCGTTCATGATCGTGTTGCCGGTTGGAGGGCTGTAATAGTTGGCCCAGATGTCATTGAACCACGTCCCGGCGGACCCAGCATAGCTGCTATAACGCATCGGGTAGGGGCCGGAGCCGTTGATCGTGTAAGTAAGCGACTGGGGCGTCTCGACGCCGGGGTCGGAAGGGCACCACAGGATGGACAGGCCGGTGGCGACGATCGTCGTGTTCTGCGGATCCCACATGCACAAACTGAAGTTCATGGCATTATATAATTGCACCTGCTCGGTATACTGCGTCAGCGGCAGCATGGGTCCGAAGCTGGTGATGATATAGCCGGGCAAGTAGGCCGAGGAAGAATCGATGAGACCCATCGGCATGCAGTCGTTCGAGTTGATGTAGTTGTGGGTCGCCAGGGCCAGTTGCTTCATGTTGTTCGTGCATTGGGAACGACGAGCGGCCTCGCGAGCGGCCTGGACGGCCGGGAGCAGCAAGGCGATCAGCACGGCGATGATCGCGATCACCACCAGCAACTCGATGAGCGTGAAGCCCCGGTCTCTCGCGGAATGATGAGATTCTCGTTTCATGATTGCATCAGCTTTCTGGAAAAAATCGGACGAAGGTCGAGCACGTCGAATCCTTTCACGATGATCCGTCCGTGGGTGACACCAAAATCCGAGTCCGTCAGGAACGATCCTTGATCGATTTCGTCTTCACGGGCACCCCACCTTGCTTCTTGGCGTTCGGCTCCTTCGGGGGTTCGGGCGGCGCATTCTTGACCGTCTCGTCCGGCGGGGGACCGTTATCCGAACACCCCTGAAGGGTTAAAGCGAACAACATGCCGAAGACCGCCGTCAGACGACCGAATGTC
This sequence comes from uncultured Planctomycetota bacterium, assembly GCA_963777695.1. Classification (GTDB taxonomy): domain Bacteria; phylum Planctomycetota; class Planctomycetia; order Isosphaerales; family Isosphaeraceae; genus CAVZRC01. The sequence goes on along the minus strand of CAVZRC010000002.1, from coordinate 115,161 downwards.
TGCTGCGTGAAGAGAGACGATTTCATGGAGGAGTGAATCCTTGTCGTTCGATGGTAGGCGAGACCTGATCCCGATTCGCATGCGAGTCCATCGCACCAATCACTTGCCAGGCAGCCGAGACCGAGCCGTTCACGACCCCGCGACAATGCTGCACCGATGATCAGGTAGGCTGGATCAGGAATGCGGCCGCATTTCGCACAAGGAACGGCTTATCAAAGCCGAACCAGCGATTGTAGCGTGTTCAAGGCCCGGATCGTTGCACGCTCATGACGAATCGAGGGGTAGTCGAAAGCGAAAAATGAGCCGGCGCGACGACATCGCCATGCGGGGAGAGCGCAGTAGACGTCTCGTGCAAAACGCAGTTCACTCTAGATCATAAATTTAGGTTCGCCGGCCCGAAATGTCAAGGATGTAACGCGAAGACCGGCGGATTGCAAATCTTTGATAATCTTCGCAACAATTTGATGATCCGTCACTTGAGTCTCGAAGGTTAATCTTAAGGTCTTAAGTGTAAGTACAGACGAATTACTACTAACAAATTAGGAGACTTTGCTCGGCTAGATTGCAGCGACCGGAGCCATCGGCCCTTGATGGATCAACCTATCATTGATCCCGCGATGCAGGATGATCGACCCGCGACGGATTGCATGGCCGCCCGTCAGTTCCGACCGGGACGAGTCGTACCGGCGTCGGGAAGGCCGAACCCGACCGGCGTGAGGCCGGACGATGTGAGGCGGAAGAGCGCGCGTTGGGCCTGCTGATTGGTGGGGTCGAAGGCGATGGCGAGACGATACCAGGCTTGTGCTTCGGCGAGGTACCCGGCCGCCTCGCAGACCGAGGCGAGCCGGCAGCAGACGATCGGCCTGGGTTCGCGATTGGCCGTGAGGTTCGTCAGGTGATCGCGGAGCTTGCGCTGGGCCTCGGCGCGACGGGCGTAAGGCTCGGCCGCGGCGCGATCGCCGACGACCCTCAGTGCCTGGGCGAGCCCATAGATGGTCTCGGCATGGTTCGGCTCGGCCGCGTCGGAGAGACGGAAGCAGCGGACCGCCTCCGCGCCATCCTGGCGATTCAGGGCCATTTGTCCGCGGAGTCGAGCGAGCCTCGGATGGTCGGGAGGCCCGTCGGCGAGGAGGCCTTTGACGACCTCCATGTCGCCTCGATCGAATGCGATCTCGGCGCGGCTGGCCCTCGCGTCGGAGTCGGAATCCGGCAGGCGTGCGAGGCAATCCTTCGCCCGGTCGAACTGACCGAGTTGTCGCAAGACCCTGGCCAGGCCGAGCCTCGACATCCGGTCATCGGGGTCGTTCTCGACGAAGTGTTCCAGGTCGGCCTTCAACTTCTCGGGTTCGTTGATCGTTTCCTGATGGGCGATGCACCAGTGGTTGACCAGGTCGAAGGTCAACGGCCCCTGCGCGGCCAGCGCGGCGAACTGCTCGAGCAGTTCGCCGCGGCGACCCTGGGTGCCGTAGAGGAAGACGAGCGATCGTCGAGCCTCGGCGAGATTGGGGTCGAGCCGCAAGGCGAGTCGCAGGGCATCCTCCATGGGGCGGGCTCGAAATCGGCAGAGCTCGGCACGACTGGTGACCAGCGCGACCTGGGCCGCCAACGGTCCGCCCTCGGGGATACGGGCGAGATAGACCGATGCGGATTCCGGCTCATTCAGGCTCGTCGCGACCAATGCACGGAGCAGCCAGTCCTCGGGGGTCGGATCGGTCAGACGGCCCAGCGCGGCTTCGGCTTCGTCCCATCGCCCCTTCTGGGCCGCATTCCTGGCCTCCTGCCGGAGGTGCCCGTCGTTCCGACCCGCTGGGGATTGGAAGTTGATGGCGACGGCCACCAGGAACGACACGAGCAAGAAAGAGATCGCCAGGGCCTTGCGTCGTTGACCGCGATGCGACGACCCTGAGACGAGTCTACCCTTGGCGGACATGGATCGGTCCGATCGGAGGGGAAATCCGGGGCGCAGGCGGCGCCCCGGCTTCGAGACCGGACGCCGCCCACGAATCCTCTGGAAGCGCGAGAATCAATAAGCGTCAGAGCTGATGACTTCGCCGCCGTTGCGCGTGGCGAGTTTCTGCCATACGCCGATATTGGTCCCGGGGGCGATGGTCCAGTAGATGCCGGCGTCGCCCGAGGACCCGTAGGTCACCCCGGGAGGCGGGCAGTTGGTGCCCGTCGGGACATTGGCCCAGGTCTGGATCGACTCCTTGATGAACCGGACCGAGCCGTCGCAGAGCGCGACGTTCGCGCCGCCCGGATGCAAGCTCGACACCGCGCCGATCGTGTTGGAACCGGTCGTCTGGTCGGCGCAGGAATACGGCAGCTTCTTATTCGGATTGATCGGCCAGAATGCGTTGCAGATCGTGTCGCCGTAGTTGCCCGAGGTCCACCAATGCCAGCAGACCGAGTCCTGCGCATTCTCGATGGCACGCGTGTGCTCGCCGAACATGATGGTGTTGCTGGTCCCATCCGTTATGGCGGACAGTTGGGTCACGCTGTACGCGTAGAAGACCCCGTTCTGGTTACCGGGGCCCGAGACACCGAACTGGCTGGCGAACCAGGTGCCGGCACAGCCCGCATAGCTGCTATACCTCATGATCGCGCTCGCACCACCCCCGATGGAATAGCTCGGGGCATAGGTATGTGGCGTTTCCACGCCGGGATCGGACGGGCACCAGAGTGTGCTCAACCCGACCGCGTTGATCGTGGTGTTCTCGTTATCGTACATGTTGCAGTTGAAGTTCATCGCGTTGAAGAGCTGGATCTGCTCGGTGTACTGCGTCAGCGGCAGCATCGGGCCGTAGCTCGTCCAGAGCCCCCCCGCGTCCGCGGAGATCTGGTCGAGCAACCCCATCGGGAAGCAGCCGATCGCGGTTTGGTAATTGTGGGCCGCGAGCGCGAGTTGCTTCAGGTTGTTCGTGCACTGGGCACGGCGAGCCGCCTCGCGGGCGGCCTGGACGGCGGGCAACAGGAGGGCGATCAGGACCGCGATGATCGCGATCACCACCAGCAACTCGATCAGAGTGAACCCTCGACGGGGTTTATGGATTGCGCTTTCTTGCATGTGTGTACCTTTTCGAGATTTGCGAGGAGGAAAATACCGTGACGAGGCGAGGGGGATCGCCCTTGAGAGCCGAGAATGTAAGGAAGAAAGCCGGTCTCAGGACTTGGTCTCTGCTGGCTGAGGACGATTCTTGATCGACTTCGGGATGTTCTTACCGCCCTTGACGGTCTCGTCCTGCTTCGGCACGACAGGCGAGGGATCCGACGGAGGGGCGGGTGCCGAGTCGCAACCCACGAATCCCGCGACGATCATGGCGCAGGCCAGGAGCCCGACACGGGCCAACCTGCTAGAGGCAGTGCTCAATTGCATACCCTTTTCTGTGATTGACGGAGCGCAACAACACGCTCGGGAGCCTGGAACGTTCCGGAGGTCTCGTTCACTACACGATATCAAACGATCAGCAGACTTCCGAAACGGGGAGGAATGACCCCAATCGACCGAGCCCGGCCGGTCGAAAACCGATGAAGGACAATCGTCATCCCGGAGTTGCAGCCTTCTCGTCGAAGGCAACTTCCGAACGAACCAATTAGGAGAGGATTCGGAGGTTTAATCGGTCCGCGTTGGACATGTTGTCATTGGTTTCAGGGTCGTCCAATATCATGTGGACCGAGATGAGGCTACGTCAAGTGGTTACTCGGAGACGTCCCCAGAATTTGAAGGAGTACATGTCATATCAACCGTGCAGATGCTTCGCCGGGGGCTATCAACGAATATTTTCGGACTTCGAGGTGATGCGGCCTCCTCGGGATCGCATCGCTCGCCCGGAGCCTGTGCAATTGACCGGTTCCGCCCGGTTTGCTCAAATCGATAAGAGTTCCGGGGGAGCAAGAGCATCCCGGCCGGCACGCTAGATGGGGAGGATCTGGAGTCGATGGTGCTTCGCAACGGGGCCTGGGCGAAACGTACGATTTCGAACTTCATGTTGATGTTGGGGATCGGACTCCTGCCCGGCTCCGCCCGACCCGCCCTTCCACCACCGACGCCCGCCGCGGTCGCGAGCACCGCCGTCGAAGACCCGGCAGCCCTCCGGGATCGCGTCGTTTCGTTCTGCGGCGATTGTCACGGATATCCCACGGCCGATCTGTTCCCCAAGAGCAATTGGGATTCCGAAGTCCGGCGAGGGTTCGAGTTCTACCGCAAATCCGATCGCAAGCTGGCCCCCCCCCCGATCCAGGACGTGATCTCCTACTACAAGGCCGAGGCTCCCGATCGGCTCGCGATCATCCCGCGGACAGAGGACGGCCCCGGGCCGACGCGGCCGCTGGTACGTCGCGAGATCGCCGGACCGCGCCCGAACGAGCCGACAGCGATCTCGCATCTCTCTCTCGTCCACCTCACCAATTCGCGTCGTACCGATATCCTCGCGTGCGACATGGCCGTCGGCGAGCTGCTGATCCACAAGGCTGGGCGGTTGGATGAGCCCGCGACCGTGCTCGCGCCTGATCTGGCCCATCCGGCCCACGCCGAGGTCGCCGACCTGGACCATGATGGGATCGACGATATCCTGGTCGCCGATCTCGGCGTCCCGATCCCTTCCGACGAGCGACTGGGCCGTGTCCTCTGGCTGAAAGGACGGAAAGACGGCACGTACGAAACGCGGATCCTCCTCTCGCGACTGGGACGCGTGTCTGACGTCCAAGCCGCCGATTTCGATGGGGATGGCGACCTCGACCTCGTTGTCGCCGTCTTCGGCTGGCATGTGGCCGGCGAGATCCTCCTCCTGGAGCAGCACAGGGCGTCGGATGGCTCGATCGAATTCGTCCGCAGGCAGCTCGACGGCCGACACGGGACGATCCACGTCCCCGTCGTGGACTTGAATCGGGATGGTCGATCGGACTTCGTCGCCCTGATCGCGCAGGAGTTCGAGACGATCGTCGCGTTCTTGAATGAAGGAGATGGCCGGTTCGCGAAACGAACGCTCTACTCCGCCCCCCATCCCGCCTTCGGTTGCAGCGGGCTCCAGATGATCGATTTTGATGGCGACGGCGATCTCGACGGCGTACTCTCCAACGGGGACGTGTATGATTCCCCCTTGATCAAGCCCTATCACGGGGTCTCTTGGCTGGAGAATACGGGACCGGATGGTCCATTCGTGCCTCACGCCATCGGTGCTGTTTACGGCGCCCACCGCGCTGGGCGGAGACATCGACGGTGATGGCGATCTGGACGTCGTGGCCACCAGCTTCCTGGGCGAACCGTTCTACGGGGCGATGCGAAAGGACGTCGGGGCCGACGCCGTGGTCCTCTTCGAGCAGACCAGCCCGGGGCAGTTCCGACGTCACGCGCTCGAACGCGAGACCTGCGACTATCCCGCGCTCGCGCTCGGCGATCTCGACGGAGACGGCAAGATCGACATCGTGGCGGGCCGTTTCCGCAACTTCCGATTCGACGGGACGGCCCCACCGAACGTAGCGGGCGACCGATCCCTCGCGCCGTTCGTGATCTGGAAGTAAGCGACCCCCCGGAGGCCAACTCATTGGCCGCGAGCTTCGATCAACGGCCTCAGGAACGTTGACGACGCCCGGACCGCCTCGACGGCCATGTGGCTGTGGCGGCTCAGCTCCACATGGACCCCGCCCGGATAGGCGATCTCACGCAGCGCCTGGAAAATCGAGGGAAACTCCATCGTCCCTTCACCGAACATCAGGTGCTCGTGGACGCCTTGCACCATGTCCTCGATGTGGATATTACGTATCCGAGGTCCCCATCGCCGCAGGAGTCCGGCGATATTCCCCTCGGCTGAGCAGTGAACGTGGCCGACGTTGACGGTCAGGTCGAACAGGGGATGACGCACTCGCTCATCGAGCGTCGCGAATCGTTCGAGGGTGTCGATGAACATGCCCGGCTCCGGCTCGAAGGCCAGGGGCATGCCGGCCCGCTCGGCGTGCGCGAGCACGGGCGTGAGGGCCTCGGCGAGCCGGCGGATCCCCGCTTCCTCCTCGACCGGCATCGGCGACCGTCCAGACCAGAATGAGACCGCCTCGGCATCGAGGGCGACGGCCAGATCGATCGATCGTCGCAGGAAATCGACCCGTAACTCACGCCGCGAGGGTTCCGGGTCCATCAGGGTCGGATCGTGCTTCGCGCGCGGATTGAGAAGGTAGCGTGCACCGGTCTCGACCACGCGGGCCAGGCCGCGTCGATCGAGCGCATCGCGGACTTGCCGGACCTGGCGAGCCAGGATCGCCGGCTCCTCGAAGGGATCCAGCGCCCCGGCATCCAGCGTGATCGCCACACTGGTGTAGCCCTCGTCGGCCAGGACCTCGATGGCGTCGAGCAGGCGATGGTGGGCCAGGCCGTTGGTGTTGTAGCCGAGTCGCATGCGATCGATCCTCGTTCGAGGCCAGGTCCTGGCCGAGCGCATCAACGGAGCAGAGGAGCAGGCCGAGAATCACTCCCTGGTTTCCGCGAATCCGTAGGTGGCGGCCGGGGGGAATCGGAGTCGTGACCACGGGCGTCAGCCCGTGGTTCGGACGGGGCCTCTGGCCCTCCAACCTCGCACGTGAGTGCGATCCCCGCCGCGGATCGGGCTGACGCCCGAGGTTGGAGGACCTTCGTCCCGTCCGAACCACGGTCTCACGACCGTGGTCACGTGCCTGGACCACCCGGAAGTTATTCACAGCCTGTTCCAGAGCGTCAACCTTCTGCTCCATAGTGACTATCCGACGGGATTGCAGGGTACGTTCCGACAGGGCTCGCCGTCGCTCACGGGTGAGATGATCCCTTTCCCGTTCATGGCGAACTCCGGCGAAGAAACGAACATTGCTTCAATCTATCTCAATGCCCAATTCGCGCAACTTTGGTAGTGTCCTGTCCTGATTGCAAAGCCGCGGAGCCTTCGGCATAAGTCCATAGTGAGCAACTGTTGCGACGCGAAGACCGACCTCGAGGCCAATTGCCTCAACCCCTTGGCCGCCCGCTATTTACGATGGGATTACAATCAGACCAGGACACCACCCGCGGATGCGGCCAGACGGATCGTGACCCATCTCCACGCGGCCGGCGTCCCGATCTTACGTCGAATACAACCAACGAGCCAGGACGAATGCCGGGAACCAGAACGCGGCGACGAGGGCCGCCGCCTCGATGCCCCGGACGGCAGCGACCAGGCCGACGTTGAGCCAGACGAGGCTGAGGATGCCCGTCTTGACGGCTTTCTGGACGGACCCGGGCGTGGGCTGGCGGATGGCGGCGGTCGCAGCCAGGTTGAGGACCGTGGCGACCAGTCCGAAGACGAGGAGACCCTCGAGTGGGATGAGCGGCCGGTCTGGAGCCGGGTCGGGAAAGCGTCGATGGGCCATCGCGGCGGCCGCGAGCGCCAGGAGGGCCAGATTCTGGAGGGTCACGCCGGTGACCAACCCTCGACGATTCTCGCCGCGAGTCTCGGAACGGCTGACCACCGTGATCCCTGCCACATAGAGTGCGTATGCCGAGGCGGCACCCCAGGCGACCGGACCGCCCAGCTCGGGAGCGTGGGTCAAACCGAGCAGCAGGTTCAGACCCCGGCAACTCCCCATGAAGGCCGGACCGAGCGGGGTGCGCTTCATGCCGGCATCATAGGCCAGGATGCAGCCGGCGAGGATCGCGGCCACGAGCCCGCTCATGGGAGATCCGTTCGAAAGTGCGATCACCGGGCCGATCAAGAGACCCAGGCCGCCGAGCCAGGCGGCCCACCGCGTCGAGGCCCGTCCGGAGGGCAGGGGACGGCCCGGCCGCTCCGCCCGATCCTCTTCCAGGTCGAAGACGTCGTTGAGGGCCGTGCCGGAGGCGTAGAGGATCATCGACGCGACGACGAGCGGCAGCCAGCGCAGGGGCTCGGACACCGATCCGGTCGCGAGCAGCCAGCCGGCCAGGCTATCCGCCGCGGCGGTCAGGACGTTCGGCAGGCGGATCAGTTGAAGATAGGCGATGGTTTTCCCGCGCATGGCCGACTGTCGCTAACTCCCGGAGACGGTCGCGACCAGCGGACGGAGGACATCCAGCGCCCCGCGTGCCGCCGCGTCCGGATCGTCGAGGAATGGGTAGAGCTCGACGGTCAACCAGCCGTCGTAGCCCGTCTTTCGGATCGCTCCCACCACCTCGGCGAAATCGATGGCTCCCATGCCCGGTACGAGGTGGTGATGGACCCGGCTAGCGGCGATGTCCTCCAGGTGGTAGTGGCGGATCTGCGGGGCCAGCTTGGCGATCGCCTTCGGCAGGTCCTCGCTCACGCAGTACGCGTGGCCCACGTCGAAGTTGAGGCCGATCGAGGGCGCATCCAGCCGCTCCGCCACTTCCAGGTACTGGTCGGTCGTCTCCAGCAACAGCCCCGGCTCGGGCTCGATCAGGAGCAGGACCCCGACGTTGTGGGCGTGCTCGGCCAGGGGCTTGAGCACCTCGACGAAGAGGTCGATGGCCTCCTGTCGCGACTGGCCGGGGGCCAGCGGGCCGCCCGGCTCGGTCGTGATATGAGGTGCCCCCAGCTCGGCGCACAGGCTCAGGGCCCGGACCGTATGATCGATCCGCACCCGGCGGTACTCCGGATCGGGCTCGATGAACGACGGATACCAGTACGGCTGGCGATGGTCGTTGACGGCGTTCATCATGAACGCATTGACGTTCGAGAAGGCGAGCCCGGACCGCTCCATGGCCTCGAGGATGCCTCGCTTCTGGACGTCGAGCAATCCGGCCGGCCACGCGTGGGGCACGTCGGCCAGCAGTTCCAGGCCCTCGTAGCCGAGGGCGGCGATCCGTTCGGCGGCCTCATGGAACGGATGCCGCAGGTAAGCGTTGGTGCTGAATGCGAGGCGCATGGGGCGGGTCGTTTCCTGGGATGATCGGGAGGAGATGCGACGCGGAAGCCTCTGCCGCGCCATCGGCGATTGCCGGCCAGACACTCACTTCGACACGGGAGTACCTTGAGCGTTCGCCCAGGCGATGTACTCGACCAGGAGGTCGAACTGCTTGAAGAAGTCGTGCTCCTCGACGCCTTCGGGGCTCTTGAAGAAACTGGCGAGGTGTCGCATCGGGCCGCGACCGCCCCGGCGCTTCTCCAGGTCGGCCAGCCGGGCCAGGTCGATCGCCAGCGGGGCCGCTAGCAGGCTGTCGCACCCTTGCCAGGTGAACTGGAGGACCATCTTCGTCCCCAGGAAACCCTGGAAATGGATATGATCCCAGGCGGTCTTCCAGTCCCCCATGTCGGGCACATACTCGATCGTGACGAGCGTCGAGGGCTTGTAGCCGAGGATCTGTGTCACCACGCGGTCCTTGGTGTTGACCTTGGACGACTTGTTCGAAGGATCGTCGAGCACCAGCCCGTCGCGGTTGCCGAAGATGTTGTGGCCGACCCAGCTCATCACCTGCAAGTTCCGATTGGCGAACATCGGCGCGAGGACCGTCTTCATCAGGGTCTCGCCGGTCTTCCCGTCCTTGCCGGCATGGAGTGCGCCGGTGGATCCGGCCAGCTCTTCGATGGCCGGGATCGAGGCACCGACGCTGGGGGTGAAATTGATGTACGTGTGTCCGGAGCGCACCGCGGCCAGGGCATACAGGGCGCTGGCGGGCAGGAGCGAAGGGCCGCCGTCGGCCATCGCGGCGTTGAGCGTATCCCAGTGACGGTGGACTTCGGCCGGATGGAAGGGGGGCTCGGTGCTGGCGACGTTGAGCACGATCAGGTGGTCGATCGACTCGGAGGCGACGAAGGCGGCGAGGTCGGTCGCGATGAGGTTGACGGCCTGTTCGGCGGTTCGAGGGGCCCGGCCGTCTCCCCACTGGCCCAGTTGGGCGACGGCACGACCCGACCCGAAGCTCGTCCCGGGCCGGACGCGCGATGTGGCCGCGCGTAGGTCCTCGCGGCACGACGCGATCCATTCGGCCGGGAAGACGCCGGAATTCCGCCGGAACTCCTCGGCCGACTCCTCGAACGACGTCTGGCGAATATCGTGACCGCCGACCACGAAGTCACCGGGCTCCGGTAGCGTAAGGCCTCGAAAAATCGGGAGTTCGGTCACCAGGCCGGTCCGATCCGCCAGCCCTCTCGCCATCGCCGAGAGTCCCAGGGTGATCGTCGTGCCGACGCCTCCGAATGCGCCGATCAACCAGAGGCCGACCCGATGACGTCCCATGGGGAGATGAACCTGTTGCTAAAGCGGGGCCGGTACGGGAGGGAGACTCAGGGAGGCGGTCGCCGCCTGCGGGAGAGTCAACCGAACGAGACGGCCAATTCGTCGCTCGGTGATAGCACACTCGATAACCATTATGGCCCGTCCCGGCCCGTCATTCAACCGACCAGAACGACGACGCGGCGCAGCCGCGCGTCCTCCCAGCCTGTCCGGCAGACTAGAATGACCCAGGCTTGCCCCCGATCTTCCCGCACTTGCCCCCTCGTCCATCGGCCGACGAGCTTCCTCGAACCCGGGCCCCGATGACCAATGACCTGCAAGCTCGAACGACTCCTGGCGCCCCATCCTCGTCTCAGGGCTGTACGTCCCGGTCTGCCCGCTCCCCAGGGCCGCTGCGTGATCTACTGGATGCAGCGGTCGCAGCGAGGGGTAGACAATCCGGCGCTCAACCTGGCAATCGTGATCGGCAATTCCCTGGAAGTCCCCGTCCTGGCCGTCTTCGGCCTGACGCCGAGCTACCCGGGGGCTCAGCGGAGGCACTATCGATTCCTGCTCGACGGCCTGGTGGACGCGGCGAGCGATCTCGAGCGTCGGGGTGTCACCCTGGTCGTACGCCTCGGCCGGCCGGACGAGGTCGTGACGGCCGTGGCCCGGGAGGTCCGGGCCGGGCTCGTCGTGGGCGACGAGAATCCCGTCCGCGTCGGCAAACAATGGCGGGAGGCGCTCGCCGGAGATCTGGGGGTGCCGTTCTACCTCGTCGATGGCGATGTGGTCGTCCCTTCCTCGCATTTCCCGAAGGAGGAGTACGCCGCGCGGACGATCCGGCCCAAGATCCATCGGGTCCTGGAGGACTATCTGAAGCCACTTCCCAATCCGGTCGCACGCGTCGCCTGGACCGGCCAGCCCCCCTCGGGCGTGGCAATCGACCCCACCACCTTGATGGAGCAACTCAAGGTCGGCGGCTCGGCCGAGGTGCCCGGCTATCGCGGAGGGAGCCGGGAGGCCCTGGATCGCCTCCGGCGATTCGTTCGACGAACGCTTGCCGCGCTACGCGACCGAGCGGAACCACCCGACCCCGTATTTCACCAGCGAGCTCTCGGCCCACCTGCACTTCGGGCACATCAGCCCCCTGACGATCGCGATGGCCGTCCGGGACAGCGACGCCCCCCGTGAGGACATCGATAGCTATCTCGAGGAGCTGATCGTCCGCCGCGAGCTGGCGATCAACTTCGTGGCCCGTAACCCCGAATACGACCGGCTCGCCGGCTGCCCCGAGTGGGCGAGATGGACCCTCGCGGATCATGCGAAGGATCCCCGTCCCTTCCTCTACAACGCGCGCCAGTTCGAAGCCGCCGAGACCCACGACGCGCTGTGGAATGCCGCGCAGAACGAGATGGTCTACACCGGCCGGATGCACAACTACCTGAGAATGTACTGGGCCAAGAAGATCCTCGAATGGTCTCCCGATGCGGAGTCGGCCTTCGAAATCGCGGTGGACCTCAACGATCGCTACGAGATGGACGGCCGGGATCCGAACGGCTACACCGGGGTGGCCTGGGCCATCGGAGGCAAGCACGACCGCCCCTGGCCCTCCCGGCCGATCTACGGCACCGTGCGATCGATGAGCGGCCAGGGTATGAGCAAGAAGTTCGACACGGACGCCTACATCGCCCGGGTTGACGCACTGGCTGCGGGCAGGACCGCGAGATAGGCGAATGAGCCAGCACCTCTGCGTTCGCCCCTGCGATCCGCCGGAAGCGAATCGGCGATCAGTCCGAGTCGGACTACGCCGGCATCCAAACGCCACGGCCCCGGACGAGCGAGTCGCCCGGGGCCGACATCCGGGAGCCGAGATTTTGCGCGGGCCGCGAGGCGACGACACCAGGTCGTTCGACCGGCGCCCGATCAAAGGCCGCTGAGATCCAGGGCCATCACCCGGATGCCCTGCTTGAGCCCGAGCGCCCTGACGACCTCCTCGGTGGCCGGGAGCGTCATATTCTTGCGGGGCGGGAGGGTCATGCCCCAGAGGAGCTTGGGCTTCGCACCGGGCTTGTCCTCCGGCCCGACCACCGCCAGCCCGTTCAGGATCAGCGGGGATGCGTTCTCGATCCGGATCCCGTAGGTCGGCTTGCCCTTGTCCCTGGGACCCTTGATCAACTGGGCCCGGACCAGCCGCGTGATGACACCTTCGGCTACGGCGTCGGCGAACCCGACGCCGTCGATCTTCCCATCGTCCTTGGCGACCGGCAGCGTGAACTTGCCGAAGGGGAGCCAGTTCTTGGCCGGGCCGTCGCTGCTGAAGACCTGGATCAACGCCTGGTCGCCGGTGATCTTCACCCGGCAGGCCACCGACGGACCTTCCGGCCGTTCGGGGACCCCGAGGACCGCCTCGAGCCCCAGCACGGTCTTGCCCTTGATTAAGCCGGACAGGTTCGTCGCCGTCGATTCTCCGGCGGCATCCGTCCCCACGACCTGGAAGAAGAGCCGCCCGCTATCCCCGTCGGGCAAAGAGCTCAATCGTCCCACGAAATCCTGAGCCAGCGCCATCTCGTAACGGTTCGACCAGTCTCGCGAGAGCTCGCGCGATGGTCTCCCAGTCGAGTTCGACCGGCCAATCGCCACATGACGAGTTGCGAGACCGAGGCCGGAGCCACGCCGCCCGCGAGCCGTCGCAGGGCCTTCTGGACCAGGGGATCGTCGCTCACCTGCGCGATGTCTCCCACGATCCTGAGCCGCTCGCCCTTCTCGGGCAGGATCAGTCCCGAGTCCAGATCGGGGTTCGTCAGGCTGACGATACTCGTCGGCAACTCGCGGGTCTGCCTGGGCTTGAGGTCGGCATAGGGCAAATCGCTCGGCGGCACGGATCGCATCCCGCCGCCCATACCGCCCATGCCACCACCCATGCCGCCCATGCCGCCGCCCATACCGCCCATCATCCCGCCGCCGCCCATGCCCATCATCAACGAACGGCGATCCCAGCTCGCAACGTCTCCGCAAAAATACATGATGATATTCGATAGCATCATCATGCCCATCATGGGGGGCATGGTGCCGGACGATCGCCCCATGCCGCCCATGCCGCCCATCCCGCCGCCGCCACCTCGGCCGCCCATCCCGCCGCCGCCCATCCCGCCGCCGCCCATCCCGCCCATGCCGCCACCCATCCCGCCCATGCCGCCGCCCATCCCGCCCATCTGGCCGCTCGCACCAGCCGCGACGATTCCGGGGGGCAAGATGACGCGAAGCGGGCGGTTCGTGCGATTGGTCACCGAGACCGTGATCCGCCCGTCTCCCCGACCTTCCGCTTTCACGGAGACCAGGCCCTTCTGCATCGCGTTGAGCAGGTTGAACTCCGGCGTATCCGGATCGCCGATCACTTGTGACGTGGAGGCCGATTTCGTCCCGGACTTGGCCGACGGGACCTTTGGAGGATTCTTGGTCTCCGAATCGTCGGCGGTTGCGAGGACCGCCGGGGCGGAGGCGAAGATCGCGCCGAACAGTAATGAGGTGGGAAGGCGGAGTAACTGTCGCATGGCACCCGTACTTTCTTCTCGGGAGGTCGTTCACGGCATGTGAAATGAGCACATCGAAACACGCAATCCCGACAGGGACTGCGACCGTGATGTCGGCGGTGGACAGAGGACCATCACCGGCCCGGACGCGCCTCCGCGCAAGGGTCGTGGTCCACCGATCGGGATGATCTCGACTGGGAAAGGTGGACGTTTGGTCGAGACGTCCGACCTCCTCAGCCAATCGCCTTACCCCCGAGTCAATCCTCGGCTCGGGCGGGCCTCGACCGAATCGGGATGCGGTGGGTTAGCCGTCCCCCGGCGGATTGGCCCGGATTGACTATGATGTTGCCGTTCTCGGCGCGTGCATCATACGCTCGGGAGAAGCCAGACTCGAGCGTACGGGGCGGCACGCGTAGGCACGGAAGCCGTGGAGAACGGCGATGCCGCGACCCGATTCCCGGGGTGAGGATGATCCGGCGCGGTCAACAGCGCAGTGGAAGTGGTGCCAGCCAGAGGCACGGGCTCGACCCATTGCATCCGGCGAAGATCCGCGGCTGGAGGATGGGGACAGGACCGAGATCTGCTTCTTCAATCGCTCGAGGACCGGTCTGCTCGAGCACCGATTTGGGCCGGCTCCGCCATGGGGAGAGGATCGAGACGGAATTCGGCCGCGAAGGGGTCGTTGACAGGGTTCGTCTCTTGCTCGCCCCGGCCACATGAATCGGGCGGTGCTTGGAACGGACCTTGACGTCTCGAGCACCGACTCCCCACGAGGCGAGAAGGAAACTTGCAACCAGGACCAGGATTGAGGAGCACCGCAACCACATCAGCCGAGGCCCTCAAGGCTCCATCGAGACAGAAGGAGCTTCCGCAGCTTACATAGACCCCCTAGGAACATACCCGGCTGCTCCCGGCCTGTCAATTCAAATTCACGACCGATTTCCATCCAAATTTTTTCCTATGGTAGATCGGTGATTCGTGACGGGTCAAATCAAAATACTTGATTGAAATCTAAACCTTTTGATCTCTAGAATGAAGGGCACGATCCTTCGGGAGGGCGATCTCACGGGCGAGGGTACGGTCCTCCTCGCCGTGTTCGCGGCGGTACTCGATCGCGAGTCCCTCGTCTTCGCCGGGGGATTCGCGGTCCGCGATCCTTCATCCGCAATCCACTCCCGGATGGGCGGGGCCTGAGTTGGGCGATTCGTACGCCTGCACGGAGCGGGCCGATCAATCCGCCCGCACCGAGGCGCGGCCGGTCGGACCCTTCACGGCAAGGTGGAGTAGATGACGATATTGCCGGCGATCTTCAGGGCGCTCTCGTAGGTATACCCCTTGCAGTCGATCCCCGTGTGCCGCTCGAGCGCACAGCCGATATCATTCTTCGAATAGATGATGGCCCAGTGGCCGTTGATCTTCACGCCCTCGAGCTGCGGGAAATCCTTGCCGCCGCCGGCGGCCTTGGTGTACTGGGAGTCCGAGAGGTCGAACCCCACCTTGGTCGTGTACAGCTCGTCATCCCTCGGGATCGGCTCGAGTCGGCTATTGGGCAAGAGCTCGGCGACGAACCGGCGGAAGCTGGAGTCGAACGCGAGGCTGCCGCAAGCGGCGTCGGCGAACAGCGTCCCGCCCCCCGGCTCAAGATGCTGCCGCAGGGCATCGAGGTCTTCCTTGGGGAACGAGACCGATCCTCGCCCGTGGATGTAGATCAACGGGTAGTAGATCAGGTTGGGGTCGCGGGGGAAGAGGTCCTTCTGCGTGACGACGACGTCGAAGCCGTAGGGCGGCCGGCTGAGGGCGTCCATCAGGTTGGGGATGGCCTGGGGCGCGATGTTCCAGTCGCCAGCGTGCTTGAGCTTGGCGATCCTCAGGGCGCCCCGCTTGGGCGCATTGATCTTGATGTCGCGGATCTCGCGGACGGTGAGTTTGTCCGCGGGGAGCTCGCGGCCAGTCGCGTAGTCGATGATGTTCTGCCCCACCTTGACGGCGTTGATCACGGCCGCGTTGCTCGGGCTGTGCTCGGACTGGTTCCAGTAGCAAGAGAGGTCCGTGGGCGAGTAGATGACCACCGTGCGGCAGCCATGCTCGATGCCCCAGAGGGGATGCGAATTGGGATCGAGCACGTGCTTGGCTCGCCAGACCGGATGCTCGGGCATGAGCGGGTGGAGCTGCAATTCCGGCTCGGGGAAGATCGTCTTCATCAGCCGACGGAAGCCCTGGTCGAACTCCTTGTCGGCGCAACAGGCGTTGACGACCAGGAACCCGCCCTGATCGACGTACTCGCGGAGATTCTGCCGGGCCGCCTCGTTGAACTCGGGGGCATGGTGGCCGTTGAAGAAGACGATCGGAGCCTGGAGCATCTCCTGAATCGTGGCGACCGACGGGTTGACGACCTGCCAGGTCAGCAGGTTCTTCCAATCGCGGGAGACCGTCGCGACCATGTTGCGAACATCGTCGGGATCGTGGTTCCAGTCGTTCAGCGGCAGATGTCGGAGCTTGTTGATCAGCACCGGTGCGCGGCCCTTGGCCAGGAACAACACGGCGAAACTCGTCGAGAGGATCGGATTGCCCTCGATGAGGGCACCTTGCCAGTAGCCGCCCAGCTTGTCCTGGAGGTCCACCAGTTCCTGTGCTCCGACGCGATACCAATCGTTGGCGCCGAAGAACCGGATGCCCGCCAGGCGTCCCGCCCGCTCCAGCCCATAGAGGTAGTAGAATTTCCACTGCTGGCCATTGCCGACATTATTCTTGACGGTGAAATTCCGGGAGAGCCAGTCGATCCCGGCCTGGAGGTTCCGGTTCGTCCCCCCCTTGCCGCAATTCACGATCGCCTCGCCCTGGAGGTATTCCTGCCCCTGGAACCGTCGCATGCCGGAGATGATCAGGCTGGAGACCCCGGCGCAGGTCATGCTCGCGGTCGAGATCGGCGAGTCCGGGGTATACGCCCAGCTCCCGTCACTCTTCTGGCAACGCTCCCAGTAGGCCCGCGCCAGCGCCCAGACCTCGGGCTTGACCGGCACCCCGGCCTCGCTGGCCGCATGCAGGCCGAGCAGGGCATACTGGGTATTGGAGTTATCGCCGGGCTTGGCACGCTTGGAATCGGAGTAGCTCCACGAGCCGGGCCAGAAGACCGCGTCGCCGGGACGGATCTGCGCCTGCTCGAGCCACTCGACGTTGGCGGCGATCCGCAACTGGTCGCGTTCGGGCTCGGCGGCGGCGAAGACCATCGTCTGGAGTCCGATGGCATAAGTGCTCCGGAGATCATCCGGCCCGAGCCTGCGGAGCAGCTCCAGGGCCTTGCGGACCGCCGGCGAATCGGGCTTCTCGCCGGCCGTCACCAGGGCGAGGGTCACCAGGCTGGTCGTGCCCGATTTCGCCTCGGCCTCCGCGTCGGCCCAGGAGCCATCGTCGCGCTGTTGCTGCTTCAGGTAGCGGACCCCGTCGCGGATGGCCCGCTCTACCTCTTCCCGGGTGACGCCGGCGCCAGCGGTCTTCGCCCCGGACAGCCCGACGACGATCGCAACGGCAAGGATCCACAACCGGCCCGACAGCCCTGGTTGGTGGAACATGGGAGCTCCTCCCGGATGCATGCGGCCCGCGCCGAAAGTAAGACAGTCGTTCACCCATCCAGCATGACATAGCGGGCGGGAGCCCGACAAGATGGAGGAGACGTGTCTTCCAGGCCGGGTGCGCCAACGGTTTCTGGCGGTCAGTTCTCTGAGGCCCAATAAGGCGCCCAATGATCACTGTACGTAAGGCAACACAGTTGGGCCATATCGTTGACGTTGCCGACGTCCCAGCGGGCTCCGGTTTGCTTGAGCCGTTTACCGATCAAGTTCTTGGCCGCCCCTTCAACCATCCCGCTGCCGATCGATTGTCCCGTGTAAAGCCGATGGCAGTAGTTGAGCCGCTCGGTATGGGCCGCGAAATAGCTCGTCAGCTCATCCAGCCCCGAGCGATCCTTCGGGCTGTCGTCCATCGCCAGTGTCTGACCGATATGGTCGCAAAGGCCGGCCCAGCCGTCGGACAGCAGCAGTTGCCGACCACCCTCGAGCCATCGATCCGCCGTCGCCCCCTCGCCATAGAGCCGCTTGGCCGCCGTGCCGATGTGCTCGGCGGCGTGGTAGATGTCCAGGACTTGGCTACAGCCAACGAACTGTCGCGCCGCCGCGTTCCAGATCCACTCGGCGCCATCTCCCAGGACGGTGATCGTGCTCAGGTCGGCGATCTCCAGCCGGGTCGCCCAACCCGTCCATCGCGGTGCGAAATCGTCGATCGTCTCGATGGCCGCGAATGCCGCCCGCGTCGTCGGGGCGGGGAGATAGCGGTCGTCCCATTCCGCCGGCGTGGCCGGATCGCCGCGCTCGCGGCGGGCGAAGATGCCGATCTTCATGTTGCGCCAGCCTTCGGTCGTGTTGACCTTGGCGGCATCGGTCTGGAATTCGACATCCCCGGCCGCCTCGGCGAAGACCTGGGTCACCACCGGCGAGTTCGCCCGGAAGTCGGCGATCCGTGACGATTCCGTCTCGCACGCCTGGCGAAGCCGTTCATCGCTGATCTTCCAGCCGAAGCACTCGTTGAGCAGTTGCTCGGCGGCCGCGAAGGAGTTGCGGCCTCCGAGCAGGCAGACCAATCGGGTGGCCTGTCGTGTGAGATAGCCTTGGAGGCCCAGGAGACGGTCCACGAAGTAACCTCCCAGGCCGCAGGCCCCGCAGTCGAAATACACGCGCCACACGACGATCAGGCCCAGCGCGGTCATGACCTTTTTCGATGAGTTGCCTTTGTGGCGTCCCATGGCGCCACAGGGGCACACCCGGGCGGCGCCACTTTTTTTTCAAGATCCTCGGCCCTCATCTGGATGGTCGCCTCGAGCATCCTCCTCAAGAAATCGCGGCCGAAGCCGAGCATGAATGACTCGCAACGGTCGATGACCTGCCCCTCGGGGGCGGAATCGGCGGCGGCTCCCAGTTCCTTGGCCATGACCAAGGCCTGCTCGACAACGAGGCGTTCCAGAGGTGTGAGGCGATCGAGGTCGGCAGAGAGCATGGATGCAGCATCCTTGAGGTTGATTCGTCCTTGTCCATCCTGGCTTTATAACCGTTGCTCAAGCGATGTGCCAGAATCCATTGGCGCACCCTCCAGGCCGGCCCTCCGGCGAGCCACTCCAGTTCTCTCAATCGGCACGACCCGCGAGGCCGAATGTACTCACGCGGCCCGACGCGTCCAGGCCGAAGACTTTCGTCCCATCGCACGAGACCAGCAGCGGGGCCATCGCGAGCCCCTCGCCCCGGATGCGAGATGATCCCTTATACTCGGCCTCGAGAGACGGCCGTCCGGTCCCGGCATCGAAATGGAGCTCGGCCGTGCAGAGTCGCGCCGATTTCTCGCACTTCCGCCGCTCGAGATAGACCAGTCGGAGCGCCCCTCCCGGTCCGACGGCGACGTTCGGGTGCTGCTCTTCCAGATGCGAAGCGTACGGCTCGACGGCCTCGGGGACGGTCAGACGGCCCGCCGCCAGGATCGACTCGGCCTGCTCGCCCAGCTCGAGCCACCAGATCTCGGCCGGTTCGAAGACCGCCCGGGGACCCCGACGGTCCTGCCGGCTCAGGCTCACGATCACCCACTTCCGAAGCCTCGCGTCCGACGACCAGATCGGGTCGGTCAGCAACACCCCGCCTATGCCCGGGACGGGGACTTTCCAGGTCACCGGGACGAGCGAGATCGGGCCGGCCCCGTCCTCCGCCGGAAGGGAGACCCCGGCCACGACCTCTCCCGCGGGCAGACGGCATCGGTAAAGATGTCCGTCCCCGGCGGGGAACAGGATCGTTCGAGGCTGGCCGGGTACCCAGCAGGGGCGCCCCGTAGGCAGGATCTCCATCGGCACGCGGCTGGTCACCGCCCCGTCCGATAGCCGGAACGAGCCCATGCCGCAGAACGCACCCTCGCCTCGGCTCACCCACCGACCCAGGACCTCCACATCATCGCGCACATCGGTCCAGGGGGAGATCGCGACATTCGTCCATTGATCCTCCTCGGGCAGATGAAGCGGCTTGCTCCGGCCCGTCGCCAGGTTGACCAGATTGTGCCGGTTCGATCCCAGACCGATCGATGGCAAGCAGCCCTGATGGGGCGGCTCGGCCGACGGAGAGACTGCCGACGGGTGCGGCAACGACCCTCCACCCATCGCCCCGATCCCGAGTGCAACGAGCGTCCATCCCAGGACGAGGACGGCGAACAGGCGTACTAAAGTCATCAAACTCATCAGCGAGTATCCTCAACGAGGAGACCGATCCCCGCCGTGACACCCATCGGGGTCGATGGGTCACAGCGGTGTCGCCACCATCATCCCGCGTCACTCCGCCTGGCCATGCGAGCCGGACAAGTCCGACTCCCATGCGCAGGTCGAAACCACACGAGATCCTGGCCAGGATCCGATGAACGCTGTCACTGCCTTACAATCCGCAATGCGCGGATTCGGTATCGACCGGCGCAAATGCTCCCGGTCCGCAGCGACAGATCGCCGGTCGATCCCGTGAGAGAGGGGACGGGAGTCTCGCCAGGCTTTGGAGATCGAGTCTCGATGTTCGTCGGTAGGTCCTGACCCCCAACGAAGGGTCCAGCCCCTACCAGTCTTTAGGTGGGTAACTCAGGATTCACCAAAACCGGCCGAAGCCGACCGTGCCTCCCGAGCTTGAACGAAATCCCTAGTAGTGCAAGTTTCAGGCCAGATCGCTCGTTCTGACCGCCCACACTCTCGCCGAAGAGCCCTGCCGGGCCCGATGATCCTGTCATAAAGCTAACAACAGCATGGTTTCGCGGATGATGGTCCGCTCGTCGCACCGCGTTCATAGCGCTGCGGTACGGACGGCCAACGGGAGCCCTGGGCTTGTGGCACCTCCGAGCAGCCTGCCGGGAAAACCGGCAATGAAACCACACCGCGACCCGACTCGATGGGCCTCGCACGAGGTGAGGAGCTCATCCGATCGGGCAAGCCGGGAGGATTCGGGTGGTCGTTGGCATCGTGCGGACCGAGATGTCCGGGTATGGGCGACGGTCATCGGCGTCCTTGAATCATGAGTTTCCACCGTAATAGAATAGTCGTCTCATCCTGGCCGGTCCGTCAGCCTTCCCGAATGCTCGGCGCGTCCAGTCGGATCGCACGCGGGGTCGTCCCGCATGCGTCAAACCCATCCGCCCGAAGAGAGGTCAGCGTACCGCATGTCCACGGCCGGCGACCGGATCACGCAGCTCCTTGACGAATTCCGACACTCGCGCGACGTCATGGTCACCGAATTGAACAAGGTCATCATCGGCCAGCGTGATGTCATCGAGTTGATCCTGGCGGCGATCTTCACCCGGGGCCATGTCCTGCTGGTCGGCGTCCCCGGCCTGGCCAAGACCCTGATGGTCAGCTCGATCGCGCGGATCCTCGACGTGAGTTTCAAGCGAATCCAGTTCACTCCCGACCTGATGCCGTCGGACATCACCGGGACCAACGTCCTGGAGGAGCCCGAGGCCGGGCGCCGGGCGTTCCGATTCGTCGCCGGCCCGATCTTCGCCAACATCCTCCTGGCGGACGAGATCAACCGGACCCCGCCCAAGACCCAGGCGGCGCTGCTCCAGGCCATGCAGGAGCGTGAAGTGACCGTCGGCCAGGAGACGCTGCACCTCCCCGACCCGTTCTTCGTCATCGCCACCCAGAACCCGATCGAGCAGGAGGGGACCTATCCGCTCCCCGAGGCCCAGCTCGACCGGTTCATGTTCGACATCCGCGTCGGCTACCCGACGCTCGACGAGGAGAAGAAGATCCTCCTGGCCACGACCAAGGGAGAGATTCCCGACCTCAAGAAGGTGCTATCGGGCAAGGCGATCGTCAACTTGCAGAAGCTGGTCACGTCCGTCCCGGTCTCGGAGTACACGGTCGATTACGTGACTCGATTGGTCCGGGCAACGCGTCCGGCCGACGACAAGTCGCCGCAGTTCATCAAGGAGCTGGTCGATTACGGCGCGGGGCCGCGTGCCGGCCAGAACCTGATCCTGGCCGGCAAGGCCATGGCCGCGATGGACGGCCGCTTCAGCGTCTCGCTCGACGACATCCGCAAGGTCGCCGTCCCCGTCTTGAGGCACCGCATCAGCACGAACTTCCAGGCGCAGGCCGAGGGCCAATCGACCGAATCGCTCGTCAAGCGGCTGGTCAGCGAGATCAAGGAGCCCGAGCCGCCCAAGTACGAGCGCCCGGCCCGTTGAACAGGACCGACCGGCGACCCGATGCGTTTCCAGGCGAGGAGCTTTCCCATGGCGATCCAGCAAACGGTGCTCCGTCTCGGCCCACACGACCGGGGGCGGATCGTCACCTCCGACGAATTCCGGGAAGCGGAGTACGCCGAGCCCTGGAGATACGAGCGCGAGCAGGGGAGATTGGTCGTCATGCCGCCAGACGGACCGGGGCACGATCGAAGTTCCGAGCCGGTCCGTGACCACCTGGGAGCCTACCGGCTCGCCCACCTCGACCGGGTTGACGAGGTCGTCTCGGAGGCCTGGGTCCGCGTCGATGACGGGACCGACCGCATCGGCGACATCGGGGTTTTCCTCGCCGGCGGACGATCGGCCCTCAGGCGACCGGACCGCGTCCCGGAGCTGATGTACGAGGTCGTCAGCCCCGATCGCGAATCTCGCGAACGCGATTACGTGACGAAGCGCAAGGAATATCGGCGACTCGGCGTTCTGGAATACGTCATCATCGACCGGATCCGTCATCGGATCACCGTCTACGCCGCGACGCCGCAGGGATACCGCAAACACATCCTCCGCCCGGGCGACACCTATACAACCCCACTCCTGCCCGGGCTCGCGATCCCGTTAGCCGGGATACTCTGAAACTGTGCCGCGATCGCGTCGCCGGCGCAAGAGCGCATGTCCCCCCGCCCACATCATGAAAGCCCACCGGAGAGGGCTCGCCGCATCAATTCTCATGAATTCTCCGCGGCTTCACCCTGGCTTAAGGTAGCCCACTCTACAATCGAGCGAGACGCCTGGGAAACGATCGCGGCCGATCGACGGCCAGCTTCCCGGACAAGCGCAAGCATTCCGATATCGATCTCTCGAAGGAGACGCACAGATGAGCGCACTCGCAATGGCGCGCCGGTTGCTCTTCGGGGCGGCCGTGTTGGCCCCGACGCTGGCCCTGGCACAGCCCCCGGACGCCCCCGGCGACGGACCGCCACCGGCGCAAGGGCGTCGGGGCGTCCCCGGCGGCGGGCCGAGTGAGGACGGCCCGCGTCCGCCCCTGTCGCCCATCATGGCGGCCCTCGATACCAATCACGATGGTGAGCTCTCCCCCGAGGAGATCCGCAACGCCGCGACCGCACTCAAGTCGCTCGACCACAACCACGACGGGATCCTCGACCGCGCCGAACTCGATCCGCGCGGCGGCGGGCCGGATGGCCCCGACGGACCGGCGGATGGACCTCCGCGCGGCGGTCGTCGCGGCGGGCCTCCGGGAGGAGGCCCCGACGGTGCGGCGGATGGACCTCTGCGCGGCGGTCGGTTCGGCGGCCCGCCTCCCGATGGCCCCGACGGGCCGATGGATGGCCCGCCGGGGGGCGGACGGCCTCCCGGCGCCGGCCGAGGTCGACCGCAGATCGGTCATGTCCTTCCGCCGTTCGTCCGGGAACAGCTCTCGCTGACCGAACGTCAGGTCAAGCAGATCGCCGAACTCGAGAACGTGGTGAAGGGGAAGCTCGAAGCGATCCTCAGCGCAGACAGCTCCGTCAGATGCGAGAGCTCCTCAACCGCGGCCCGGGTGGGCCAGGCGGCGGTCCGGGCGGGCGCGGTCCCGGAGGACCTCCGGGGGACGGCCCTCCCGACGGCCAGGATGACGGACCTCCGGTCCGCCCCCAACGCCCTCGCTGACCATTCGCAACCGCAGCGTCCCCGTCCGACTGCCGGGTGGCCCACCCGGGCCGCACCGGGGTAGGCCACTCGCCTCGAGTCGATACGAGAATCCCGGTCCCGTTGCCGATCCAAGCCGAATGGAGCCGACTGCCATGAAAGAGAGCCGATTGCCAATGAATCGCCTGTGGATCGTGGCCCTGCTCGTAGCAGGTGCGGGGCAGGCGATGATCCGGGCCGATGAACCGACCGCGGACAAAGCTCCCAGGAAGCCGCCGCCGGCCGTCCTAGACTCGGCCGCCGGCCTCAAACCGATCGGCGGTCGCTGGTATGTCCGCGAGGGCAGTCCGTCCACCTATGTCTTCAAGGACGCCGACACCTATGTCGACCTCTTCGGCTATCACCTCGCCGACTCGAACAACGACGGCATCCCCAACCTGGCGATCCGCCACGACGACAAGGCGCTGATCGTCGACAGCCAGGGCTATCCCAACCATCCCACGGCGATCTTCCCGAATAGCGGCAATCCGAACCGGATTCGCGTCCAAGATTTCCACTTCCGCCTGCCGATCGAGCCGAAGCTCGCCGACTCGATCACGCGGGTGCCCATGGGCCCGATCGGGATGGCGCTCAATGGTGTGGTCTTCTTCAACCCCTTCGAGGCCGGAGGGATGAACGCCATCGAGGGCTATTCCGAGGTCTGGCTCGACTCGTGTTGCGGCCATCCTCAGCAGACGGGTGTTTATCACTATCACAAGTATCCGAGCTGCGTGAAGTCGCCCTTCGCCGACGACGGCCGGCGCCACTCGCCGGTGCTCGGGTTTGCATTCGACGGCTTCCCCGTCCATGGCCCCTACGAGCAGTCCGGCGTGAAGGCCAAGGACCTGAAGGGCGACCGTGCCCTCGACGTGTGCAACGGCCACACCGATCCCGCCCGAGGCTACCACTACCATGTCACTCCCGGTCGGTTCCCGTATCTCATCGGGGGCTATGCGGGCGTCCCCGAGCCGAGCAATAACTTCATGCTCCGTCGCGGCACCCCCGGCGCGATCGTCGACAACGCCGACCGATCGGCCGTGAAGTCGTTCGGCATCAAATCGGTGACCCCCGGCAACGCCTCACGCGGCAAGACCCATACCCTACGATTCGAGCTCGACCCGGCGACCCGTGGCGGGGTGCCGGCCGGCGTGCCGAGCTGGGTGCAGCTCGGTCCGTTCGAGGCCGCGAAGATCGCCCGCGAGGGCGACACGATCACGGCCGAGATCGCCATCGCGGACGACGCACCGGTCGGCGTGCTGCTCGACGCCCACATCGAGTTCGCCGCGGCCGGTTCGCGATCCGTTCGCGTGTTGAAGAAGGATGATGCTTTCCGCGTGGTGCCCTGAACGATCGAGGGTCCTCGACAGTGCGCGTGCTGGTGATCGAAGACGAACCGGACCTGCTCCAGGCGCTCGTGCAGGCCCTCCGCGAAGAGGGCTATGCCGCGGATCAGGCGCTCGACGGCCGCGAAGGGCTCCTCAAGGCGGAGGCGTGCGAATATGAGGCGATCGTCCTCGACCTGATGCTCCCCGGCATCGAGGGCATCGAGGTCTTGAGGAGGCTCCGCAAGAGCCGCAAGACTCCGGTCCTGATCCTCACGGCGCGCGACGGAATCGGCGACCGCGTGAACGGCCTCGACGCCGGCGCCGACGATTATCTCATCAAGCCGTTCGCCCTGTCCGAGTTGCTCGCCCGACTCCGCGCCTGATCCGGCGCAGCGCGGGCATGGCCGACCCGGTCATCCGGATCGGCGACGTTGCGATCGACACCTCGACGCGACTCGTCGCCCGAGACGGCGTCGACGTGCCCCTGACGGCCCGCGAGTACGCCCTCGTCGAGCTGCTCGCCGTCTATCGCGGCAAGCTAATCACGCGCACCATGATCTACGACCGGCTCTTCGGCGACGACGACGATACGCTCTCCAACGTCGTCGAAGTACACGTCTCCCACATCCGCAAGAAGCTCGGCAAGGACTTCATCCAGACCCGTCGCGGCCAGGGCTACCAGGTCGATGGGAGTGGGGGCGACGATGTTTAGGTCGCTACGGTGGCGGCTCCAGGCCTGGCACACCTTGATCCTGTTTCTGGTCGTATCGGGATTCGGCGCGATGCTCTATGCCGAGGTGCGGCGGTCTCGCTTCGACGAGATCGACGCCGAGCTCCTCTCCGCCGCCCGAGTGCTCGAAGGGGTCCTCCGAACCCTCCCGCCGGAAGGTCCCGACCGGCCGTCGGATCGTCCGCCGCGCCCAGCGCACCGCGATTCGCCGAATGGCCCGCCACCTGGCGGCCCGGAATTCCGCGAGGGTCCGCAGCCAGGCCGCGCGCATCCGCCGCGCGACCCGGGTCCACCGGGCCATCGATTGTTGCCCGAGCGACCGCCTCGGCCCGAACCGAGAGCCTTCAGTTTGCCGAATTCCTTGATGGATCGTTACGTCGAATGGGACGAGGCGCCCTACTTCGTGGTGCGCGACGCCGACGGCGAAGTCCTCCGCGCCGACCCGCCCGATATGGCCGGCATCGTCCCGCCCGACCCGGCCGTCGGCAGCCGGTACGAGTCGCACTCGCGCAACCGCGGCGTGCTTCGCGAGGTGACCTTGCTGGGCCCGGGCCGGTCGACGATCCTCGTCGGCCGACCGATCCACCACGAGCTGCACCGGCTCCGCCGGATGGCCTTTCAGCTCGGGCTCATCGGCCTCGGCGTCTTCGCCGCCGGCCTGGTGGGGGGCCGGTGGCTCTCGTCGCGCACCGTGCGGCCGATCGTCGCGATGAGCGAGACGGTCTCGGAGATCGACGTCGGCAGCCTGTCGCGTCGTCTCGACCTGACGGGCGTCGATACCGAGCTCGGCGGACTTGGGTCCTTGATCAACACCATGCTCGAACGGCTCGAGGGATCCTTCGAGCAGCAGGTGCGGTTCACGGCCGATGCGTCGCACGAGCTGCGAACGCCCCTGGCCGTGATCCTCGCTCAGGTGGAGCTGGCGCTCTCGCGCCCGCGAGAGGCCCCGGCCTATCGCGATTCGCTGGAGGCGTGCGGCCGCGCCGCGCGTCGCATGAAGTCGCTGGTCGAGGACTTACTCACGCTCGCCAGGGCGGACTCCGGCAAGCTCGAGCTCCGCCTCGAACCGATCGACCTCGCCCGCATCGCCGAGGCGGCCGTCGCGCTGATCGAGCCCCTTGCTCGCAATCGCCGGGTGCGCATCGGGCTGGAGTTGAGCCCCGCACCCCTGACGGGCGACCCGGAACGGCTGGGACGGGTGCTCACCAACTTGCTCAGCAATGCGATCCAGTACAACCATGAGGGTGGCGACGTGGTCGTCGCCGTGCGCAGTCGAGGACGCTCGGCGATCGTCGTCGTGGAAGACACGGGACTGGGGATCCCCGAAGGCGACATACCGCTCGTGTTCGATCGATTCCATCGGGTCGAGGCCGCGAGGTCGCGCAGCCTCCGGCGGCAGCGGACTCGGACTGGCGATCTGCCGGAGCATCGTCGAGGCCCACGGCGGCACGATCGCCGTGGCGAGCGCCGTCGATCGCGGTTCCCGCTTCACCGTGACAATCCCTCGACAGGTCGGCCTTGACGTCACCAAGCTCTGAGCCGGCACTGGCGGAGAAAGACGAGGGTTGGGTGATCCTTCCGACATTGACTCCGGTCGGGATTCCGACATAATGCCCGGCGCCTCCAATCTCGCCCGGATCCAGCCTGAAGACGGAATTCCAACGAATCCGGGCGCAATTACGGGTTGGAGTTCCGCCTTCAGGCGGTCCGCTGACCTCGCGATGATCGTCACCTCCGTGGTTTGGAGACCCTCGCCGAACCGCTCTCATGCGAGGTCCTCGGTCCGCGACCCTGTCAAGATCGGGCTCGATGGCCCGTACGCGAGGATTCCATGGACGCTCGACGACCGGCCCGGCTTGCTCCCGTCGGACGCGCGAGTCTCCTCGCGGCACTGGTTGCCGTCATTCCGGCCTGTGTCGGCGACGGCGACCGACTCGTGGGCTGGCGTTCGAAGGCCGATCGGCCGATCCCGCTCCCCGACGCCGAGCAGATGATCGACGACCTCGATCGCATCATGACGGCTTACGGGACCATCAGCGTCAAGACCCCGGACGTCTGGGGCCAGGACCGGCTGTCGATGTTCCGATCCGAGTATGAAGCGGCGATGGCCGAATGGCTGAAGATCGGCTTCAAGCCCGACATCAATGCCTCGGTCCGGCGTCCGAGACCGAGGCGACACAGGTCCAGGTGGGGGCGGAACTCGGCCGGCCATCCGCCAGGAACGCGACCGTCCCGACCGACGACGCTCGCCTGGCCACGCTCTCCAAGTTGCAGACGGGCCTGGATGCGGCCCTCCCGGCATCGCTGTCGGCCCCAGACAAGACGCCGGTGTCGCTGGAGCCCACGGTGGTGCTCGACGAGCACTCGAACTACCTGAATCACCTCAACCAGTTGCGCCGGATCAATGCGGGAGACGACCTGGCTGACCGGCCGGGCTATGGGCTCTACCTGATCCGGATCCCGGTCACTCTCTCGCCCGGCCCGAGGAGTCGTAGGGGCAAAGGGGCGATCATCACCGTCTCGGCGAAGCCGGTGATGACCAAGCACACGCTCCGAAACGCCCTGCGGAACATCGTGATCAACGACTCGGTCAACAGCCTGACCCAGGCGATCTGCAACGAGTGGACTGCGGGGGGGAGCGGGTCCCCGGGCCGGGCGTCGGCATGTTCTCGCTGGTGGCCAACGCCGACACCGAGCTCTTCTATGGCCGGCCGAACATCGAACTCCTCCGGAACGAGGCCGAGCATCGGCTCGCCAGGGACCTCGCCGACGCGCCGCATCATCGCGTGGCGCGGGTCTCGGAATGGCTGAGGGCCGAGCTCGAGGCGAGTTACGCGTTCCTCGAACAGGCGGCGACGCCGGCGCGAACTCCAGGCCCTGCCCCCAGCTCGGATCCCCTCGAGGAGCTCGGCGATCAGGTCGCCGGACGAGACTTCGACCGGATCGCCCGGATTCGACCCGGACGCACCGAGGACCCTCAGGTCAGGCAAGCCTCGGGGACCGTCGCCCTGACCGCCATCGAGCTCGAGGCACGTCGCAAGGCGGTGGTGAGCATGCTCGCCTTCGCCCTGCGGATCCAGGCCGCGGGCGTCAACCGTCGCCTGAAGAGTGACATGCTCGATCAGGACCCGACCCTGAAGGAGAGGCTGAGGACGCTCAGCTTCTTCGACCCGGAAGTCTCCGACGAAGCCTTCGGCGCCTTCGAACACTATGTGAACACCAAGTGGCCCTTGCGGGTGTATTCGATCGAGCCGGTGATCGCCCAGCAGAACGTCGCCGATGTCTTCGGCCGGAGCCGGCGGTCGGCGTTCGATCTGGTGGGCGCCGGCCCCGCCGAGCTCTCGAGGGCGCTGACCGCTGTCGCGGCCGAGCGCCGCGCCGCCGACGATGAGACGGCCATCCGTCTCAACCCGACGATGGTCGGCTTCGGCGCCGGCCAGAGCACCTTCGGCTGGATCTTCTACCCCAGGCTCCAGGCCAGCCGGTCCCGCGACGTCCGACTCTGGACCGACCTCGCCCTGCTGGCCAACGGCGGCATCCCGGACCCGACCGGCAACGATCAGAGCATCGAACCCGGTCAGAGGGAATGCACCGCGCTGATCGAGATGCCCAATTTCGTCCCCACGATCGAATTCACCACCGTGGCCGACTGGTTCCGGACCAGTGAGTCGGGCGAGGGCCAGAAGTCCGACCTGGAGAAAGCGGCGGTGCTCAGCCGCAAGCTCGTCACGGCAACGGCCGCGCTCAACCGCACCCGGCGCGAGGGGAGCTACCGCCCCGAGGAATACGAGATCGCCGCCGATCGACTCAAGCAACTCGGCGACCTCATGCCCACCCAGCGCCTGGCGGTCCGGGTCCCCTCCAGCGGCGACCATAACGATTCGCGGATCTTCTGCTCGCAAGGATTGCAGCTCCGACCGTCCCTGCTCGGCTGGCATGGCAAGCCGCCCTCTCAGAGGAGAGGAGTCGACGCTCTTCGTGGAAGGGAGGAATTTCAGCGTCCACGACACCCACGTGATCGCGGGCGGGAAGCCCGCGAGGTCCGTGCTCATCAGCCGCAACCTCCTCGAGGTAACGATCGCGAAGGACGCCGCACCGATGCCGAGCGCCGACGGCACGCCCCTCCTCGACATCAACGTCGCCACGCCCAACGGGGTATCGAACCACCTCCTGATCAATATGGCCTACTCCAGTCCTGAGCGAGCGCCGGCGCCAGGCGATCGCGCCGCGACGCCGAAGCCGGACGAGAAAACGACGACACGACTGACAACCCCTCATTCTGGCCGACACGGTCCCCCGCAACCGCCGCAACCGGGGACCCTTTGACACATCAGAGTATCTCCGTAGGGTGCTCTTTGAGCACCGATGTGATTTCGTGGGCTAGTGCGCTTCACGCTTGGGTGGCAGACAGTCGCCGTCCTCGACGGAAGTCCCCCCCTGGCCCCCCTTTCTTAATGGGGGGCCAGAGGGGGCATTCGGATGACTCTCTGGCGCGTATGCAACTCAAGCGTTAAGTGCTCGAGGTTGCTTGGCAAGGTCGTGTAAGATAGTTCCATTTACCGGAAGCCGTGCCGGGCTCCCGATTCTGTTACTTCGTCCGATCCCATTTCGGAATCGTTCCATGGAGACCATCGTCCGCTGGACCGAGCCGCCCGGCCGGTGCGACTACCGGGATGACCACGTCTGCTCTCGCGAGTACCTGTGCGTGGCCGCCATGGCTCCCGACGAGTATATGGCTTACCTGCGCACTGGTTGGCGGCGGTTCGGCCATACGCTCTTCCGGCTGACTTGCTCGGGACCGGACCCGTGCCGATCGCTTCGCGTCGACGTGACGCGCTTCCAACCCGACCGCAGCCAGCATCGCGCCCGCAAGGCGAACGAGGGGACGGTCCGGCTTCGCATCGGCAGACCGACGGTCACTCTGAGAAGATCGCCCTCTTCGCCCGATTCCATGCGGATCGCTCGGAAACGCGAGGCTGGCCATCACACGAGCCTTATGACGCGCAGGAATACGCCCGCAGCTTCGTCCTCAACCCCTTCCCGATCGAGGAGTGGTGCTACTCCATCGGCGATGCGCTGGTCGGAGTCGGCTACGTGGATCGTCTGGCGGAGGGACTATCGGCGATCTATTTCGCCCACGACCCGAACTACCGCGACCGCTCGCTCGGGACGTGGAACGTGCTCAGCCTGCTCGACCGAGCCGCTTCGCTCGGATTACCACATGTGTACCTCGGCTATCACACCGAGGGCTGCCCCTCGCTCCAGTACAAGGCAAGGTTCCGACCGAACCAGAGCCTGCACCCCGACGGCCAATGGCGCGAAAACCGTCCCTGACGTGGATCCGGCCGACCCTCGATCATGAGCCGGTCGCGTCCGGCTCGAGACCGATCGAGGATTTTCGCACGAGATCGGCGCCTTTGGCGGATTGATTGTAGCGGACGATGGCTATCGCAATCCCGAGGGCCATGAGCCCGGCGACCAGGAAGGAGCCCGGTGAAGAGCCCATGTGCTCGAAATACTGGGTATACAGGTGAATGGCCGCGAAGACGGCCAGCAGGTTCACGACCCATCGCTTATCGCGCCAGACGGCCCAGACGCCCGTGATCAACAGGCCGGCCGCCCAGCTCGCCGCGAACGCCCACGCGGGAATCATGTCACCGGCTCCCCGATCCCACGAGTTGCCCTGATGCCAGAGGGAATCACCCCATAGCGAGCCCACCCAGAACCCCAAGTTCACGACGAACAGCGACGCCCGCGCGACCATGATCGCCACGCGCCGATCGTCCGCCGGAAGAGCCTTGGACCTTCGATAGGCAACCAGGCCTAGGACACTGAAGAGGCAGACCGTCAGTGTCGGTTGGCGGATCGTGAGCAAATAGGTCGCGTGACCGTAAGCCGTCATGGCCCCCAGGGTCGCGGCCAGCGAGAGGACGCCGATCACGGCCAGCAAACCGCTCCTGGAACGCCACGCGGCGCCCAGACAAAGGACGGTCACGATCAGGAAGCCGATCAATCCTCCCTCCGTCAGATAGAGGATCCCGCCCGCGGCGGTGAGCGAGCCGACTAGCAGGAGCAGCGACGCGAGCAACCCCCAGTCTCGATCGTGGTTGGTGGAGAGAAACAGCCCGGCGAGCGAGAGGATCACTCCCACCACGATCGCCGTCGGCCCCGACGGCAGCAGCGCCAGCGCGCCTCCGGCGGTGGCGATCACGCCGAAGCCGATCAGGATGTTGAAGCCGAGCGATCCCGTCTCCTCGACGGAAAGCGCCCTGAGCCGGACATACTCCTCGCCGGTGATCCGACCTTCCGAGAGGAGCCGATCGATATCGATGACGATCTTCATCGCTCAACCCGCCTTCATCGGCTGATGACGACCGGATCCGCCCAATCTGCTCGGGCGGACCGTTTCTCCTCGAAGGAGAAGGAACCGGGCGATTGTCGCCTACGGCTCCATCGATGTCGAGACGGCGATGAGCATTCCGGGGGGCGTCGAACTTCAGGCGTCGGCACCAGCCCGCCCAGAATACGCAGGGGATCGAGGGAGGGTCGCTGGAATAGACAATTGCAACAAGGGAATTGGCGTGTTCGCCGATGCTCGCCTTCCCTTGCTTCGAGAATCGCCAGCAATCTATAATCGCCGAGATGGACCGCGATAACAGGCCGAAAATCCGCTGGAAGACCATCAGTCTTCGCGGGCTGTTACTGCTCGTACTGGCGATCGCCCTGTGGCTCGGCTGGATCGTCAACGAGGCGCGCCGGCAGCGAGAGGCCGTGGCGGCGCTCCAGAAGTTCGGCGGGTTCGTCCATTACGATTGGGAGTTCGTCGACGGGCCGGTCAAGGTCCCGCGCGGCAATCGGCTCTGGAAGCCGTCGTGGGGCAAACTCACGAGGGGACGAAAGCCTTGGGCGCCCGACTGGATGAGGCGTGCGCTTGGCGACCAGTATTTCCAATCGATCGTTCACGTGAGCCTCTACGTTGACATCGACAAGGGGTCGGCGGACTCGACCTGGGTGAACATGGGCCCGGCCGACGACGCCTTGAGCAAGCTCTCGACGCAAACGAGCGTACGGACGCTGCAAATCGGCGGCCAGCAAGTGACCGATGAGAACCTGTCCGACGTCGGCCGGATGACCGGCCTCGAAGAGCTGAGCATCTCCTGGGGATACCACCTGACCGACAAGGGCTTCGCGCGTCTCTCCGGGCTCAAGCGGCTTCGCATCCTGGATGTCGACCATTCGAAGATGACGGACGCGGGCCTCGAAGCGATCGGCAAGCTGACACATCTCGAAGAGTTGCGGATCGCCGGTGCGGGATTTACCGACCGAGGTCTCGCGCACCTCAAAGGGCTCACCCGCTTGAAATGGCTGTCCCTCGGCGAGGGGGACAAACCGATCACCGACGCCGGTCTCGATTCCTTGAAGGACATGAAGGACCTGGAAGATCTCGACCTGGTCGGCTGGCATGTCAGCGACGAGGGAATCGCGAAACTTCGCCCGTTGAAGAACCTGAACTCGCTCGACATCGGCCTCCCAAAAGACCAGGAGGATCGCCGGAAGCGTCTACAAGGGCTCCTGCCGGGAGCGACCATCGAATAATGTCGCGAACGGCGACGCTCGCACTTCGCCTCGGGATTTCATTTCGGGTCGCGGACTGATATCGTTTGAAAAACGATCCGATGATCAGGGCATCCGACCCGTCGGTCCATCTATGGCCAGGCCAGACGACGGGCGATAAGATGTCGCCGGCCAGTCGCCCGGGCTGGGAGCCACGCCGATGCCTCGACGCGACGACGCCCCGCGCGACCTGCTCTTCGGGCTGCTCGCCCTCCAGAATGGGATGATCACCCGCGACCAGCTCGTCGCCGCCTTCGGCGTGTGGACGGGGACCTCACATCGGCCAATGGCCGACATCCTCGTCGAACAAGCGGCCCTGACGCCCCCGCGTCGCGCCCTGATCGACGCACTGACCGCCGAGCACCTGGCCGTCCACGACGGCGACACCGAGGCAAGCCTTGCGTCGCTTGAGGTCGGGCCCTCGACCCGCGAGAGCCTGGTCCGCGTCGCCGGCCCGGACGTCGAGTCATCCCTGGCGCGGGTCGGGATCGCCCGCGGCGTGGACGACGCCAGGGACTGCGAATCCGCGGATTCAGACGCGACCACCTTCTTCCCCGGGGACGGCACCGTTGACGCCGGGCTTCGCTTCCGGATCCTGCGGCCTCACGCCCAGGGGGGCCTGGGGGCGGTCTTCGTCGCGCTGGACTCCGAGCTCAACCGCGAGGTCGCGCTCAAGCAGATCCTCGACCGCCACGCCGACGACCCGGCCAGCCGCCAGCGGTTCCTGATCGAAGCCGAGATCACCGGCGGTCTCGAACATCCGGGGATCGTCCCGGTCTACGGCCTGGGCACCTACGACGGCGGGCGCCCTTATTACGCCATGCGGTTCATCAAGGGCGACTCGCTCAAGGAGGCGATCCAGCGATTCCACCACCATGCCGCCATCAAGTCCGACCCGGGGCGGCGGTCGCTCGAACTCCGCAAACTCCTCCGCCGGTTCACCGACGTCTGCAACGCGATCGACTACGCCCATGCCCGCGGCGTCCTGCACCGCGACATCAAGCCGGAGAATATCATCGTCGGCAAATATGGCGAGACCCTCGTCGTCGACTGGGGCCTGGCCAAGCCGCTCGGGAAGTCCGACCCGGCATCCGACAGTGGCGAGCGGACCTTGGTGCCCTCCGCGGGTAGCGGCAGCGCCGAGACGCTCCCCGGCTCGGCCCTGGGCACGCCCTGCTATATGAGCCCCGAGCAGGCCGCCGGCGATCTCGACCGGCTGGGACCCCGCTCGGACGTCTACAGCCTCGGCGCCACCCTCTACTGCCTGTTGACGGGCAAGGTCCCTTTCGCAGGCGACTGCTTCGAGGTCCTTCGCGACGTCGAGCGTGGCGAGTTCACCACGCCCCGACAACTCGATCCGTCGATCGACCCGGCGCTGGAGGCGGTCTGCCTCAGGGCGATGGCGCATCGTCCCGAGGACCGATACGCCACATGCCGCGCGCTGGCCGACGACATCGAGCGCCTGGACCGCCGACGAACCGGTGACGGCGTATCGCGAACCGTTCGCCCGCCGGACGCGGCGATGGGCCAGGCGGAACCGCACGGTCGTCGCCTCGACGGCCGTGGCACTCGTGGCGACCGTGGCGGGGCTATCGGCCCTGGCGGCCGAGCAAGCCCGCTCGTACGCCAACCTGACCAGGGCCAACGAGACGATCCGGAGAGCCCTGGAGGAGACACGCAAGGCGCAGGAAGAGACCAGATCGGCCCTGACTCAATCGGAGGAGTCGCGCGAGCAGGCCGAGGCCGTCGGAAACTTCCTCGTTGACGCCCTGAAGAAGCCCGACCCGCGGACAGACGCCCGGGACGTGAAGGTCGCCGACGTCCTCGACCAGGCCGCCACCGCGCTGGAGCGAGGTTTTTCGGGTTCGAAGGCAACCGAGGGGGCGCTGCTGGATGCCCTGGGGCGTTCCTACCTGGGCCTGGGCCTCTATCCGAAGGCCGTGGAGTCCTACCGCAAGGCGCGAGCGGCGCGGGGTCCCGATCACCCCGACGCGCTCGCGAGCCGCAACGACCTCGTCGCCGCCTTGCGGATGGCAGGGTGCTTTGACGAGGCGATCGCAGTGGGCGAGGAGACGCTGAAACTTCGCGAGTCGAAGCTCGGTCACGACCACCCCGATACACTCGCGGGCCGCCACGACCTCGCCAACGCCTACCAGGAGGCCGGTCGCACCACCGAGGCCATCGCGCTGCACGAGGCGAACCACAAGCTGTACGAGTCGAAGCTCGACCTCGACCACCCCGACACGCTCGTCAGCCGAAACGACCTCGCCAACGCCTACAAGGACGCAGGACGCATCGACAAGGCGATCGCACTGCACGAGGCGAACCACAAGCTGTACGAGTCGAAGCTCGGCCCCGATCACCCGGACACGCTCCAGAGCCGCCACAACCTCGCCAACGCCTACCTGGGCGCCGGTCGCACCCTCGAGGCTATCGCGGTGTACGAGCCGACCCTCGAGCGACGGGACAGGAGGCTTGGCCCCGACCACCCGGACACGCTCCGCACTCGCAGTGACCTCGCCGCCGCCTACTGGGCCGTCGGCCGTACGGACGAGGCCATCGCGCTCAATGAGGAAATCCTCAGATCGCGAGGGGCGAACCTGGGCCCCGACCACCCCGATACGCTCAACAGCCGCAATAACCTCGCCAACGCCTACCGCACCGTCGGCCGCACCGACGAGGCCATCGCGATGCACGAGGGGACCCTCGTGTTGTGCGAGTCGAAGCTGGGCCCCGACCATCCCCACACCCTCATCAGCCGCACTAACCTCGCCGCCAGCTACGAGTCCATGGGCCGATGGGCCGACGCCGAGCGGCACCGCCGGGCCATCGTGGATGTCCGCCGCAAGTCGGGGCAACACGACAATCCCTTGCTCGAGAGCGCCATCGCCGCACTGGGGGAGAACCTGGTCCACCGGACCAAGTGGTCGGAAGCCGAGCCGATCTTGAGCGAATGCCTGGCCATCCGTCGCAAGACATCCCCGGACGCCTGGCCGCGGTACGCGACGACGAGCTACCTCGGCGCGGCCCTCCTGGGCCAGGAAAAGTACGCCGAGGCCGAGCCCCTTCTGCTCGAAGGTTACGAGGGCCTCCGCCGCCGGCGTGCCGAGTTGATGGGCAGCCGTGGACGATTCATGACCGAAGCGGAGGAGCGTGTCGTGCGACTCTATGTGGCCTGGGGCAAGCCCGACCAGGCCGCCGCCTGGGCGTCGAGGCTCGGCCTGGCCGACCTGCCGGCCGACGTATTCTCCCCGCGGTGAGCGGAAAGGGAGCAGGGGTCTGACAGGAATGTCATGAGCTGCACATACGAGAGCATCGACGCGCACCTCGGGTTGTTTACGATCGTCGTCCGGGGAATCCTCGCGGCGGAGACGTCTCCCATCCAGGACTCTGGTCGGTCCGGATCCCCGAAGCGGTCCGATATGGTCCCGCCGGACCGGATCGCCGGGCATCGGTCGGACGAAATCGATCCCACATGCCCATTAACATAAATTCTATTGATTTGATCAACAATTAGCGAGTTTTTTCTTCTGTAGGCCGAGGTCACGTCGCGGCCCTATCATTCCGCGGGGCAGGCGAGGGTGACCTCGGGGTGCATCCACGGGCTCCGTGCCTGCCGGATCGTTAGGCCGAGGTAGCGCCGGCGAGCCGCCTTGATCACGACGGAGGGTGGGAGCCTTCGCTCTACGAACATCCCGCCGGATCTCTCCTCGAACAGGACCAGTTCCTCGGACCGGCCGCCCTCATGGACGACCTTCGATCCTTCGGGGGCCTCGATCACGTACATGATCCCTTCGTGATAGATGCGGAAGAGCATAGGGGCCTTTCTTGCCAGTCGTGAGATTGTCGGCGTCGGGTCGATTTGTGACGTAGATTGCTCGCAAGACGCCTATTGTCCATCATGGTTGAGCAATTCACGCGCCTCGTGGCCGCTCGCCGATCGTAATCTCTCGATTTCTTGAGGGTGAGGGGATTCCTGGGAGGCTTGGACCAAGGTCGCGACGGAAAAAGGCGACGCCTTGGGGTCTTGAAGCATCAATCGTGGTCGGTCGTTCAGAAGCGGTGAGCCGGAGCCGCATCGAATCCGTGGAAGGAATAGGAACAGGCTGGAGCATGCCGACGGTGGTCGCCGGAGCCGGCCGAGAGTATCGCGTCGCACGGGAAATTTTTCGCGATTCTTGCCAACATGCGGCCCTCGGCAAGTGTCTATAATCGAGGTTGGCGGGCCCGGATCGGCCGTGCGCCACATCGTCCTGCCGGGGCGAATGGCTTGCGTGCGGACTCAGCTTTCCGGAACAT
Organism: uncultured Planctomycetota bacterium; assembly: GCA_963777695.1. Taxonomy (GTDB): domain Bacteria; phylum Planctomycetota; class Planctomycetia; order Isosphaerales; family Isosphaeraceae; genus CAVZRC01. Next base: position 77,587 of record CAVZRC010000002.1, on the reverse strand, counting down.
GGAATGCTGCAATTCCCGAGCTGACCCACACCATCCATCAAGCGACCCGGACATCGGGCCCTCGCTCGATCGGATGTACGTTCCGTCCCAGACCTTAAACCGGAAACCTCTGATCATGGCAGGCACGGCCGAGAAGTATCTGAAGCCCGAGGTGATCCGGCAGGTCGCCCGGCTGGATCTGCGGGCCAAGTTCATCGTCGAGGGCTTCATCTCCGGGCTGCACGCCAGCCCGTTCCACGGGTTCTCGGTCGAGTTCTCCGAGCATCGCAAGTACACCTCCGGCGACAATATCTCCGACATCGACTGGAACGTCTTCGCCAAGACCGACCGGTTCTACATCAAGAAGTTCCAGGCCGAGACCAACTTGACCGGATACCTGGTGATGGACCTATCCGGTTCGATGGGCTATACTTACAGGCAGGAACTCACGAAGTTCGAGTATAGCATCAGCCTGGCGGCGGCCTTGTGCTATCTGATGATCCATCAACAGGACCCGGTCGGCCTGATCGCCTTCGACCGCAAGGTATCACAAAGCTTGGCGCCGGGCAGCAAGCGCACGCAGCTCGGGAATATCCTGTCGCTCCTGGCCAAACTCAAGCCCGAGGGGACCACCGAATTCGAGGCGAGCCTACACCAGGTCGCGGGCATGCTCCGGCATCGCAGCCTGATCATGGTCTTCAGCGACCTGCTCGGCGACCCGGACGCGATCCTCCGGCGCTGCACCGGCTCCGGTTCTCCGGGCACGACCTGATCGTCTTCCACATCCTGGACGAGGCCGAGGCGAAGTTCCCCTTCGAAGGCATGTTGCGCATGGAAGATAACGAGACGCACGAGACCATCGAGGTCGATGCCGACGCGATCAAGGCGGATTACCTCGAGGAAGTGGCTCAGTTCCGCGCGAAGTATCGAACGGACTGCGTGCGCACTCGTATGGACTATGTCCCTCTGGACACCGGGATGCCGTTCGACAAGGCGCTGATGAGCTACCTGCTGACGCGGCAAGCCCGCGCTTGATTGGATGACGGAGCCATTCGGCCATGGAAATGTCGTTGATGCATGCGGGCCTTGCGGCGGGCGCGGCCCTGGCCGCGTTGCCCGTGATCCTCCACCTGTTCATGAAGCAGACGCCCAAGCACGTGATGTTCCCGGCCATGCAACTGATCCGCGAGCGCCAGCGCCGGTCGAAGAAGCGGATGCGGATCAAGAACTGGCTGCTACTGCTGGCCCGGATGGCCGTCCTGGCCCTGATGGCACTGGCCCTGGCCCGGCCGACCATCTACTCGCAGGTGCCCCTGGGCGACCAGTCGGTCCCGACCGCCCTCGGCCTGGTCTTCGACACCAGCCTTTCCATGAAATACAAGGACAAGGACAAGACCCGGCTCGACGAGGCCAAGGAGCGCGCCCGCGACATCGTCTCCAAGCTTCCCGAATCCAGCCTGGTGTTCGTGGTCGACTCGTCCGAGCCGGGGGTGACCGGCCTGTCACCGGCCGCGGCGCTGAAGCGGATCGACAACCTGACGACGCATGCGGTGGGCCGGCAACTGAACGTCGCGATGGGCGAGGCGTATGACGCGGTCGCCGCCTGCGAACGGCCGGTCCACCTCGTCTACGTCCTGACCGACCTGGCACGGACCGCGTGGAATCCCGACCGGCCCGCCGAGGGGCTCGACAAGGTCGCCCGGATCAAGTCGGCCAAGGCCGCCAAGATGGCCACCTTCGTGATCCGGCTGACACCCCAGGAGATCCGGAACGTCTCGGTCGATTCGGCGGAAGTGCCCCAGTCCGCGACGCTCCAGGGGGAATCGGCGGAGATCCGCTCCCGGATCCGGTCGCGAGGCCCGGCGACGACCCGCATGGTCGAATTCTACATCGACGGCGTGAAGAAGGGCGAAAAGTCCGTCCAGATCCCCGCCTCGGACGAGACCGACGAGCTGGATTCGCAGGTCGAGGTCAGCTTCCCCATGCCGCCCAAGCTCAAGGAGGGCGAGCTGCACCGCGGCGAGATCGTGCTCAAAGGGACCCCCGACCCGCTCGAGGACGACGATAAGCGATTCGTCACCTTCAAGGTCCGGCCGCCCCAGAAGGTCTTGATCATCGCCGACCGTGACCAGGACTCCGAGTTCGTCGCCGCCGCCCTCGATTACGATACCTCGCCGTCGAGCCCCAAGGCGTTCCTGGTCAAGACGATCCGGTCCGCCGCCCTGGGTAGCCTCGACCAGAACGCGATCGAGGGATTCGCCTGCATCTTCCTCCTCAACATCGCCCGGCTCAACCCCGCCGACTGGGGCAAGCTCAACGGCTACGTCCACAACGGTGGCGGGCTCGTCGTGGGGGCCGGGAATGCCTGCGACGCCACGAATTACAACGACATCACCCCCGCCCAGCTCCTGCCGGCGCAACTCGGCGAACGAAAGACCCCAAACCCCGAGATCTCCTTCGGCAAGGTCACCGACATCACGCATCCGCTGTTCTCGAGCTATGGCAAGGAGTTCGACGGCGAGCTTGCACAGATACCGGTCTTCCGCTACTGGACGATCAAGGAGTCCGCGCAGCCGGTCGAGGGCGCGCGCCCGCTGGTGAAGTTCGCCGACGGCGCCCCGGCCCTGATCGAGCGTGCCTTCAAGGGCCCCAAGCCCGGCCGGGTCTTCCTCTGGACCACGCCGCTCTCCCGACGCCCCGAGCGGGCCGATCCCGATGCCTGGAGCGAATTCCCCAATTCCATGTTCTGGTCTTTCCCGGTCCTGATGAACCTGACAGTCCCCTACATGGCGGGCACCGCGGCAGAACCGCTCACCTTCGAGGCCGGCGAGAGTGTCCTGTTGCGGCTGGACCCGAGCGCGCACCTCACCAGCTTCGCGGTCAAGGGTCCGGACGGGAAGACCGCGGACGTCGCGCCGCCGTCGGGTCACGATGTCCTGGAGGTCGCCGCCGCCCAGGCCCCGGGCCAGTGGGACATCAAGGCGATGTCCGACGACAAGCGGACCGCCGCGATGGGCTTCAGCATCAATCCGCCCCGTTCCGAGAGCCAGTTCCGCGTCCTGAAGAAACCGGAGCTCGACACGATCTTCGGCAAGGACGGCTATGTCCTCGCCGAGGATGCCCAGGCATTGCAGCACGAGGAGGAGCTCACGCGGTTCGGCTACGAGGCGTTCCCCTGGCTGATGTTCCTGATCCTGATCGTGGTGACCGTGGAGAGTTTCCTGGCCAATACCTTCTACAAAGAGGCACCGCGGCCGGCCGCGGCGGGCGCCGCTTCGTGAGAGCCTCCTGATCGATGAGGGGCAGCCGCCCTGGCTGCCCCTCATGGCGACGCCATCGAGGAGAATGCACCATGTTTTCGGGTTTCAGCGTCAGCGTCAGCCCCATCGTGCCGTGGCCGGTCCTGGTCGGTGTGATCCTGGCGGTGACCGGCTTGACCCTCTGGGCCTATCGGCGCCGGCTCCGCGGCACCAGCGGACGCTGGCGATGGGTTGCGCTGTCGCTACGGCTGGTAGCGATCCTCCTCTGCCTGCTGGCGGCGCTGCGCGTCTCGGTCTCGCTCCCGGAGAAGAGGACATCGCAGTCGTCGCTGGTCTTGCTCGTCGACAACAGCAGCAGCATGAACATCAGCGACGAAGCGGGCGGGAAGTCCCGCTGGGCGGTCGCCTGCGAGGTCGCCGAGCAGTTGCGGACGGTGGCGAAGGGCCTCGAGCCGGACATCGACACGCGAATCTATCGGTTCGACGCGACCCTCGACGAACCCAAGGCGGAGGACCTCTCGGCCAAGGTCGAGCCCAAGGGCCGTTCGACGGGGCTGGGGACGGCGATCCTCGAGGCCCAGAAGCGGCAGGAGGGGTCGGGCCGGAAGCTCGCCCGCATGGTGGTCGTCTCCGACTTCGCCTCGAATACCGGCGTCAATCCGCTGACAGCCGCTCGCACGATGAAGAACAACAGCGTCCCGGTGGTCACCGTCGGCCTGGGTACCGAGAACGCCGGCGCCGGCGCCCGCGACATCAACCTGCGCGGCATCGACGCCAGCAAGGTCATGTTCGTGAAGAATACGACCGAGATCAAAGGTAACCTCACCGCCCGCGGGTTCGCCAACCAGACCCTCGAGGTCGAGCTGTTCGTCGAGGACCGGCCCGACGCCGTGGCCAAGACCAAGGTGAAGGTCCCGGATGGCGCCGACGTCATCCCGATCACCGGCCTGAAGTTCAACCCGCAGACGCCCGGCGACAAGATCGTCACGCTCAAGGTCGCCGTCCACGAAGGCGAGCTGGTCAAATCCAACAACGAGATCAGCACGTTCGTCACGGTCATGGCCGGCGGCCTCAACGTCCTGTTCCTCCAGGGATCGAACTGGTCCTGGGACTACAAATACCTGATGCGATCGATCGCCACCTCGCGCGACATCCAGGTCGAGGGGATGCTGATCCGGGCGGCCGCCAAGGGCGAGACCGGCGAGGTCCCCGACGCCGAGTTCGCCCCGGGGCGATACAACGTCTACGTCCTGAGCGACCTCCGCGCCGACTATCTGACCGCGAACCAGCACCGCCTCCTCGTCGAGGCCGTGAAGAAGGGGGCCGGGCTCATCATGCTCGGCGGCCACGACAGCTTCGGCGACGGCGGCTGGGCCGACACGCCCCTGACAGACATCCTCCCCACCCTGATCCATAACGGCGACGGCCAGCTCGAACCCGAGGGCGGCATCAAGTTCGTCCCGAATTCGACGGGGCTCAACAGCTACGTCCTCCAGGTTGGCGCAACAAGACCGAGACGGCGCGGATCTGGGACGCCATGAAGCCGATCCTGGGCACAAACCATTTCGGCTCCGTGAAGACCGGCGCCGACGTCATCGCCGAGACGCCCGGGCCCAACCCCGAGCCGCTGATGGTGAGCATGCAGGCCGGCGCCGGGCGCACCATCGCCTACGGCGGCGACACCTGGGTCTGGTATCGCGACACCTCCTCGGACGAGAGCCGGCTCGCCCATCGCAAGTTCTGGCGACAGGTCATCTTCTGGCTCTCGCACAAGGAGAATGAGGGCGACAACAAGGTCAAGGTCACGCTCGATCCCCGCCGGGTCGCGCCCGGCGAGAAGGTCGACCTGACGGCCACCGCCCACGACGCCAAGGGCGCCGCGATCCCGAACGTCCGCTTCGAAGCCAAGATCGAGCGCGAGAAGGCCGATCCCCCCGTCTCCAAGATGGAAGAGGTCTATAACCAGGGCGAGGAAGGCAAGGCGTCGATTTACGCCGTTGACAAGCTGGGCGAGCCGGGGATTTACAAGGTCACACTGATCGCCAAGAAGGACGGTCAGGAACTCGGCCGCGACACGGGCCGCTTCCTCGTCTACCAGGACGACCGGGAGCTCGAGAATCCCTCCGCCGACCTCGCCCTCGCCCGGCAGATCGCCGCCATCACCGAGGGCGAGTCGGTCACGCCCGAACGGCTCACGACCTATCTCAAGGGCCTCGACCGCTCCGCCTACACCGAAAACGTCTACGCGACGGAACACCGGGTCTGGGACAACTGGCCCTTCCTCCTCATCTTCACCGCCCTCCTCACCCTCGAATGGTGGCTCCGCAAGCGCCACGGCTGGGTTTGAGAGCCTGTCCCGGAGGGCCTTCGTAGGGTGCTCTGTGAGCACCGATCCAAGGTGGCATGTCGATTTCGGTGCTCACAGAGCACCCTACGTGACGGCCACCGCATCTTCCGAGACAAACTCGACGTTCGGCGCGGGTCTCCAGACCCCGCCGTCGGCGGGACCGAAGGTCTCCCGCATCGCTCAGAGCCGGAGACCTTCGTTCGGCCCAGTCGCAAGTTCGGGAGACCTTGCCACAACCTTGTAGTCGACCTGTGCGCAAACCAGTCGTGAAGCGCCCTGGCCGCTCTATTCTGACCGGGAATCGAAGCGGAGCTCGAGAATCGAGCACCCGACTCGCCTTGCCCTCTCCGGCCATAACCGATATAGAAAGGCCCGTACCCGCGTGCTTCGCCCTGCCCCCGATCAAGGATGATCCGGCACCATGATCCTTTCCGCCAGTCCCCCGGCTTCCCCTCCCACTGCCCGACGGGCGTTCGCTCGGACTGCCCGCGAAGGATGGCCGACGCGTTCGGCCGATCCCGCGTCATCGAGATGATCCCCATTCCCGATCCCGGAGGCCGACGCATGGAAGGTACCCACACATCGGTCGATTGCGCGGTAGCGAGCCCGCACGGCGTGAGCCCGTGGGACCGGATCGCCAATCGACTCTTCGCCGGTCCGATCACGTTCTTCCTCGGACTCATTTGCCTGCTGCAGCTAATCACATGGATACCTCACTATTTGACCTGGCCGCTGTGGGCCGATCACGACGTGTTCGCCACCCTGGCGAGGGGGTGGGACGCCGGTTCAACTTCCCTACCGGGACCTCTACTGCAACCAGTTTCCCGGCGCGATCTACCTCTTCTGGCTCCTGGGTCGTCTGACGGGCTGGGGTGGGAGCTGGCCGATCTACGTATTCGACGCCGGAGCGATCCTCGTGCTGGGCATCACCCTGCTCGCCTGGAGCAAGCGAGTCTTCGGGTTGGTCCTGCCGGGAATCGTGGGCTATCTCTCGTTCCTGAGCTATTATTTGTCGCTCGATTACAGCCTCGCGGCGCAACGCGACTTGCATGCTCCGCTCCTCGCGGTCCTCGCGATCCTGGTCTTGCAGGCTTCGAAGGGAGGGAGCCTGACGCCTGCGTTCTCGGGCATCGCGACGGCGATGGCGCTGACGATTCGGCCGCAAGCCGTACTCTTCCTCCCCGCGATCGCGATCCAGCTCCTCGGCGAGATGCGGTCGGGCACCACCTCGAGACGACTCTGGGTCTGGGTCGTTTCGTTGACGGTCGCGATCCTCCTCCTATTCACCCCCCTGGTGATGAGCGGGATCGTTCCCGACTTCCTGGACGGGATCGGGCACAATTATGCCGCGCGGCAAGGACGGCTGGCGCGCCTCCTTTCGATCCTGGTCGTCTTCCTGGGCCAGCTCGGGCCTTTCGGTAACATCGCGGTCTGCCTGGCCGTTTTCGCCCTCCCCAAACCGGATCGGAAACACGGACAGGTAGCCATGGTCTGGATCGCGGCCCTCTTGCTGGTCTTGTTCTACAAGCCGATCAGTCCGACTCCGCACCACTATCTCAACATCCCCCTGACCATGGTCCTCGCGGTGAACATGGCGGTCGTCACCCAGCTCCTGCTTGCGGTCGATCGGCTCGCGCCGTTCTACAAGCTGCTCTCGTTCGCGCTCCTCCTCGGCGTCAGTTGCAAGATGAGGCCGGACTTCTCGCCGTCAGGCCGAGTCTCCAGGCCACGTCGCACGCGATACGGGGCGAGCCAACCACCAGCCGGCCCGTGGGCTACTCCCGAGGGCCGGTCCCCACGTCGGCTTATTATCGGTGGGAGGACCAGCGAGCCCTCCTCGATTACTTGCGTCGCGACCCTTCGCCGCGGACGAAGATCGCGAACGCCCTCAAGGGGGACACCGCCATCGTCGGCCCCCTGGGCCGCCTGTCGGCCTTCCCGGCCGAGAGCATCACCTGGCTCAAGATGGTCGACCCGAGCAGCGAGGCGGCCTTCGCCAGGGCCCTCGAGCATGAACCGGATTCTCTCGTCGTCTGGTCTCCGCACGACACCGGCCCCGATCCGTCATTCACGATCGATCTGATCGAATCGACGATCCGCCGACTGTACGAACCCGACGCCCGCTTCGGGCCGATGGAAGTCTGGCGGCGGAAGGGGACGACGAGACATGGGGAGGTTGTCGCGACTCGACGATAGTGCAAGTCATAATCAAGAATTTGCTCACGTTCTCATCAACCGGAACCGACGGCCGGGATGCTGTCCAATCATCGTCATGCACACAATGACACAGGAGCCGTTCATCATGATGGATCATCCGGAGGGAGATCGGAGGGCCCGGCGTTCGGCCTGGCTCTGCCGGTCCCCGCTTCTGATCGCGGCGGCCCTCATCGGCCTGATCAGCGCGTACACCCTCGGCCGACTCGTCCTGGCCGACTCGCCCCGGAATCCCTGGGAGTCGGTGGAGGTCCTGGAGGGCTACCGCAGCTCTCGGGGGATGCCGGTCTACGAGCTCGTCCCGGGCGGGCACTCGACGCACGTCTACGGGGCCTTGGTCCCGTGGGTCCAGGGCCAGATCTTCCGATGGGTCGGGCCGAACAACATCTCGGGACGCGTCCTCACGTTGATCTCGGCGCTCGTCGCGGTGACCCTACTCGCGGTGACGATGCGAGGCAAGCGATCCCTCGGGTATCTGGCGCTGGCCTGGATCCTGATCCTGGGCGTGAATCACCGCTCCGGCGAGTATTTCGCCGAGAACCGCCCCGACATGACGGCCCTGATGTTCGCGACCGCGGGGATGCTCCTGATCGCATATGGCGAGGAGAAACGCCGGGTGCAGTGGACGCTCCTCGGCTCGGCCTGCCTGGTCGCCGGCTTCTTCTTCAAGCAGACGGCCTTCATCTTCGCGGCCGTCCCGCTGGTCGCCCTGGTCATGCGATGGAGGCGGCCGACACGCGCCGAGATCGTCACCGCCTCGATCCCCATGGCCATCGCCTTCGGGGTGATCCTGGTACTCCGGATCACCAGCCCTGTCGTCTATTACTACATGATCGATGTACCGAAGGCGTTCGCCCTCGATTACATCCGGAGTGCACGCTGCTTCTGGAACCTGCTGATCGATTCGCCGCTGTTCCTCCTCGTGCTCGGCGAATGGATCGTCTCCGATCAGGGATCGGTCCGGAAGGACCCGCGCGTCTTCTGGCTGATGGCCGTCCTGGCCGTGACGATCCCGTTCAGCGCCCTGACGGCCGGGAAGTCCGGCGGCGCGGACAACAGCCTGTTGCCGGCACTCCTGGCGATGATGGCCTTCTGCGTCCTCCGATTGCCCCGACTGCTGGACCGCCTGGAGAGCCCGACCTGGCCGGTGAGCTCGCGGCTGATCCTGGGATCGTTCATGGCACTCCTGATGCTCATGACCGCCTTCCCCCACATGACAAGGAGCTACAATCCGATCGCCAGGCTGCCCTACTGGGACGGCGAATACTGGGAGGCGGTCTCCGTGGCCAAGGCCTTGCCGGGCAAGGTCATCTGCCCCGAAGACCCCACGATCGCGCTCTATGCCAAGGGATACGTCGGGCAGAACGCCAGCCTGGAGAATGACACCCATCTCGTCAACGGCTACTGGCCCGATCGTCCGCCCGACGCGATGCTCGACGAGATCCGCGCCGCGGACCATGTCGTGGACGTGTCCCACTACCCCGAGGTCAACGATGACCTCTTACGCGAGCTCGGCTTCGAACGCGTGACCCGGGTCCCGCTCACGCCCCGGTGTTACCAGGTCTGGAAGCGCAAGACGTCGCGAACGGCCGACGGCTCGGACCGCACCGCCCTCAATCAGGATGGACAATCTCGCCGGGATCCCACCTGGAATCGATAACGACCGGCGTCGTCGACCTCGGCCTGCGCCTTCGTCGGACTTCGACACATTCCGGGAATTCACGGCGGATTTCGGCCAATAGGCCAGGTCCGCCGACGAATACCGCGCAAGGTGTCGTTGTTCCCGCTCGGAATAGGCGCCAGGCCGGGTGACCCGCCATGAACAAGACCATCGTTTCCAAGATTTTCAACGATCGCTTGTCGGTGCGTACGATACCGAGCTTGGTTGGGAACTCGCTCCAGGAGAGTCGTTGCTCTGGCAGGCCCGGCCGATCTCACGATTCGCCCTCGTCCGGCGGGCTTTACCGACCATGGTGGTCGGCGTACTGGTGATCATCATGGCGCTCACCTGGATCTCGCTGATACTGTACCGGGACTTGAAGCCACCAGCGGGTCTAACAGAGCCGCTCATCGGTCTGTTCGTGCTGGTCATCGGGGTATCGACGATCGCGACGCCGTTTCAGATCTGGTGGACAGCCCGAAAGACCCGCTACTTCCTGACGGACCGGTGCGCCATCGTCTGCGAACCCACCCTCTTCGGACACTATCGGGCCAGCAGTTATCGGGCCGAGGCCCTCGCCTTGATGCACCGAGAGGGGTTCGGCAATGGGATGGGCGATCTGGTTTTCGGCGTCGAGAAGTCGGGTTTCGGGGGTGTTTCTCCCTGCGGATTCCTGGGAATCGAAAACGTTCGCGACGTTGAAGCCTTGGTCCACGAGGCGTTACTGGACGCGAGGCCACTCCGTGGGCATTCCGTCAAAGGTCCCTGCGACGACCCCGAGTTCCGGCCGATAGTTGGCGCGGGTAAGCTCGATGATCGAATGATTCACCGGTTGCCGGACCACCACCGGGCTCTCCCGCTCATCACCCTCGGACTCTGCGCGATCGGCACGCCGATCTTGATCGTGGGGATCATCCTGATGCTCGTCGGCCCCGGGCTGTTGTCGTGGATCGGGATGGCGAACTCGACGCTCCAGGGCCTGATCGTGCTCTTCATCTTCGGGGTCGGTGTGTCCGGACTCCTCACGCTATATTTCATCCGTGTGCCCTACGAAATCGCCCTGAAGAAAGACGCGACGATCGAGTTCCGCAGTTGGATGCGGACCATCGAGTTCCGCCCCGAAGACATCATCTCGGTCCGCACGGGAGGTTGGAACGACCCGAACCGCGTCCAGCTTCATGTCCGTCACAAGAGCGGGAAAATGGTCCTACCCAACCAATTCTCCGACTTTCGCGACTTCCTCGTCGCCCTCAAGTCGCTCAATCCGTCCGTCGAGATCACCGGCTTCTGACTCCGAACGCGGCCCCGCGTCGCGCCCGCGCGTATAATGCCCATGGAGGCACGCCTTCCTTTGCATCCGCCCAGGATCAAGGGCAGCCTGCCGGACGTTCCGACATGAGCCACTCGGAGAGCACTTCCATGGCCACGGATACCCTTGCCCTGAAGCGTATCGACCATGTGCGGATGTTCGTCGGCAATGCACGCCAGTCCGCCTACTTCTATCGCAATGCTTTCGGCTTCGAGGTCATCGCCTATGCGGGACTCGAGACCGGCGTGCGCGATGAGGCCAGCTACGTGCTCCGTCAGGGTCATATCACGTTCGTCCTGGCCTCGCCGTTGCGGGGCGATCACCCGGACGCCCATCGGCTGGTCAAGCACGGCGACGGCGTCCAGTCGATCGCCCTCGAGGTCGACGACGTACCCGCGGCGTTCGAGACCGCCGTCGCTCGCGGGAGCAATACCGGCCTCGCCGCCGCGCACGCTCGAGGACGCGAACGGGACCTACGACATCGCCGAGATCCATGCATATGGAGATAGCACGCACACGTTCGTGAATCGCTCGCGATATCACGGCGTCTTCGCGCCGGGATTCCAGGCGCTCGAACCCGACCGATACAGTCCCCGGACGTTCCATCCGGTCGGACTCAAGGCGATCGACCATATCGTCGCCAACGTCGAGGAAGGCAAGATGGGCGACTGGGTCGATTACTACAGCAAGATCATGGGCTTCTCGCTGCTCGCCAGCTTCGACGACAAGGACATCAGCACCGACTACTCGGCCCTGATGTCGAAGGTGGTCGCCGACGGCCGCGGCCGGATCAAGTTCCCGATCAACGAGCCGGCCCACGGCCGTCGCCGATCGCAGATCGAGGAGTTCCTGGATTACTACGGCGGCCCGGGCGTCCAGCACATCGCCATGGCCACCGGCGACATCATCGCCAGCGTCCGCGCCATGGCGGCCAACGATGTCTCGTTCCTGAAGGTGCCTCCGAGCTATTATGAATTATTGCCGGAGCGCGTCGGCACGATCCGCGAAGACCTGCACGAGCTGGAGGAGCTGGGCATCCTCGTCGATCGCGACGATGAGGGCTATCTGCTCCAGATCTTCACCAAGCCGGTCGAGGACCGGCCGACCTTGTTCTTCGAGATCATCCAGCGCCGCGGGGCCAAGAGCTTCGGCAAGGGCAACTTCAAGGCCCTGTTCGAAGCCGATCGAGCGCGAGCAGGCGCGGCGCGGGACGCTATAGAGCGATATGGATCGGAAGAGATTCACCACAGAGTCACAGAGGGCACAGAGAAGAAAATAAGAAGAGTTTGACTTATATTGCTCTGTGATCTCTGTGACTCTGTGGTGAACCTCCGGTTCTTGCCCGATTTGACAATCTCGTTCGGGTAACGCGACTTTCAAGGTTAGTAGTTCAGAGTACCCTACTTCGTCGTTCGAGGCCTTCGATGAGACTCCCGATTCCCCCGATCGCCAGCATCCGCGACTTCTACGCCTTCGAGGAGCACGTCGCAACCTGCCGGCGCCAGCGCGGGCTCGAGATGGTGCCGCAGTGGTACGAGGTGCCGGTCTTCTATTTCTCCAACCCGTCGGGTGTGATTGGCCACGAGGCCGAGGTCTGGGCACCCCGTGGCAGCGAGGCCCTCGATTACGAGCTGGAACTGGCCTGCGTGATCGGCCGCGAGGCCCGCGACTTGCCCGACGACAACCGCGCCCTCGACGCCGTCGCCGGCTGGACGATCATGAACGACTGGAGTGCGCGCGACCTCCAGCGCATCGAGATGACCGTCGGCCTGGGACCGAGCAAGGGCAAGGACTTCGCGACGTCGATCGGCCCGCAGCTCGTGACCTTCGACGAGCTGGCCGACCGCTATCGCGACGGCCGGTTCGACCTGGAGATGACGGCCGTCGTCAACGGCCGCTTGCTCTCCCGGGGCAACTCGGGGACGATGTACTGGAACTGGCCGCGGTTGCTGGCACACGCCAGTCGGGACGCGACACTCCGGCCCGGCGACGTGATCGGCTCGGGGACCGTCGGCACGGGCTGTATCCTCGAGTTGACGCCCGAGCGGACAGGGGGTTGGCTCCGGCCCGGAGACGCCGTCGAGCTGTCGATCGAACGACTGGGAACCTTGACGAACCGGGTCGTGTCTCATCCGTGATTGGACCCGATCCACCGGAGACCGAACATCATGCCGCCTTATCTCCGAGCCGGCTCGATCCCGCGCAAGCGGCACATCGCCCACCCGCAGCAGCCCGGCTTCCGGGGCGAAGGGATCTTTTATGAGGAGGTCGTCACCCTCGCCGGGTTTTCGCGCGGCTACAGCCTGGTCTATCACCTGCGACCGCCGACGCGGGTCGTCCGGATCGAGCCGGCCGGCATGGTCACGCCGGACTTTGTTGACGAGCCGACGCTCCGCCATCACCATATCAAGACCCGGACCATCCCCCGCGCCGGCGACCCGATCACGGGCCGGATCCCCATCCTCGGCAACGACGACGTCATCCTCTCGCGATGCCGGCCCGAGATGCCACAAGCGGAGCTGTTTCGCAACGCCGACGCCGACGAGGTGGTCTTCGTCCACTCCGGACAGGGCACGCTTCACACCCTCTTCGGCCCGCTTCCGTTCCGAGAGCTCGACTACATCGTCATCCCACGCTGCACCACGTATCGCCTCGATTTCGACCCGAACTGCACGCCCGACCTTCTCGTGATCGAGGCGACCGGCAACGTATCGATCCCCGCCCGGTACCTCAATGCGGACGGCCAGATCCGTCTCGGGGCCCCATACGGCGAGCGGGACTTCCACGGCCCTCGCGAGCTGGGGGTCGTCGATCGTGAGGAAGAGACGCCGGTACTCATCAAGGACGGCCGACGGCTCAGCCGGTACACCCTGGCGAGCCATCCCTTCGACGTCGTCGGCTGGGACGGCCTGGTCTACCCCTACACGTTCAATGCGATGGATTTCGAGCCGATCACCGGGACGGTCCACCAGCCGCCCCCGGTCCAGCAGACGTTCGACGCCCCGGGATTCGTCATCTGCACCTTCGCGCCGCGGATGCTCGACACCCACCCCGAGGCGATCAAGGTGCCGTACGCCCACTCGAACGTCCAGGCCGATGAGGTCCTCTATTATGTCCGCGGCCGGTTCGGCAGCCGGCGGGGCGTCGAGGAGTCATCCTTCACGCTCCACCCGCGCGGCATCCCCCACGGCCCGCACCCCGGCACCATCGCCGCCAGCCGCGACGCCACCCGGACCGACGAGCTGGCCGTGATGGTCGACACCGTCCGGCCGCTCCGGCTGACGCGACAGGCCATGACACGCGACGACCACACCTACCCCCTGAGCTGGATCGATTGATGATTATTGATATTTCCTCCGCCGATGTCGTCTCGGTCTACCATGCGCTCGTCGGGATCGTGACTCCGCGGCCGATCGCGTGGGCGACCACGATCGACGACGAAGGCCGGGTGAACCTGGCGCCGTTCAGCTTCTTCAACGTGTTCGGCTCCAACCCGCCCGTCGTCGTCTTCTCACCGACGATTCGGCGCGACGGCTCCCGGAAAGATACGTTGCTCAACCTGGGTATCGTGCCCGAGTTCGTCCTGAACGCGGTGGTGGAAGACCTCGCCGCGAAGATGAACGCGACCGCGAAGGAGCTGCCGCGCGGCCAGAGCGAGGCCGAATATGCCGGCTTGACCCTAAAACCGTCGGTGAGGGTCCGTCCGCCCCGCGTGGCCGAGTCGCCCGTCCACATGGAATGCCGAATGCGAGAGATCATGTCGATCGGCGACGGCCCGCTCGCCACCAACCTCGTGATCGGCGAGGTGCTGCTGATCGACATCGACGACGCGGTCCTCGACCCGTCCGGCCGCGTCGATCCCCGCAAACTCCGGACGATCGCTCGCCTCGGCGGCGACTACTACTGCCGGACTACGGACCTCTTCGAGATGGAGCGGCCCTGAGCGGTCCGCTTCGGTTCGGCGACGCTCGATTCATGCCCCCGGTCATCGCCAGCTTGCCATCATGAAGCAACTCCGTATCCATTCTCCTCGGAGATGTCGAGCGAGATCGGTACGCGCGTTGGAAATCTCGAACCCTCGTCCTTCCAGGGGCGCCGGCGCTGGTCGAGCAATTGACTATAGTCCTCCATTTTAATTCATAGGAAGATTGAACTGGCGACGCAAGGTAAGCTAAACCCGGTAAGGCCGGTCGAGGACGATCGTCCTGCTGTAAGCCCCGAAATCAACCGCAATTCCGGCCGAGGGGCCGCCGAAATCCATCCTCGACCTTAATTCCCACGTAAGAAAATCAAGAGATGCAGGAAACTTTTTCTCATTAAAGGTGAACTCCCAGTTGTAAGATCTTGCTTCGGACCAATCTGAGGATGATGGTCACGGAGACAATCAGGACCGATTGGGAGTTGCATTCCATGAAGAGATCAGTGAGGTTGGGCGTAGTCGCCCTGGCTGTACTGGGGGCGACCTTCGTTGCAACCGCGCCGGCGAAGGCCGACCTTGTCGTGAACGGCGGATTCGAGACCGGAGATTTCACGGGCTGGACCTTGTCGGGAAACACCGACGACACTTACGTCGTGAGTAACCCCGTCAACAGCGGATTCTACGCGGCCGGGCTGAGCAACGACACGACCTATGGGTACCTGTCGCAGTACATCCCGACCGTGGCAAATCAGCAGTACGTGCTCTCCTACTGGCTATACAGTGACGGCTACACCCCGAATGAGTTCTCGGCCTCGATCGGCAGCACCACCCTGTTCAGTCAGTCGAACATTCCTTACCAGCCATACACGGAGTATACTTTCGTTTTCACGGCGACCTCGGCGAGCAGTAACCTGGTATTCGGGTTCGAGGATTTCCCGGGTTATCTGTACCTCGACGATGTCTCGATCAACTCCGTTCCTGAACCATCGACAGCCGTCAGTAGTGGGCTGGGCGCCCTGATTCTCATCGGCTACTTCTACCGCAGGGATCGGAAGGGGAAGGACGTCTGAAGGCCGGACGCGACGTCTTGCAGGGTGTCGTCCTGCGTCTCCGCTGTTGCGGCGGGCCTTCCCTCGCGAGCGATCGAAGCTCGATGACACCCATTTTCCCCCCATCGCCCTCGATGCCATCGCGTTTGCACCATCGCCCGGGCACTCGGGACCGATCAGAGATGGAACAATCGTCAGGGCGAGTCCTTCTTCGCCTCGACATTGCTCGTGCCACCGAGCGTCGCCGCGATGCCGGCGGCCACATCATCCAACACCTCGGAGTCGATGAGCTCGGGGGATTCTTTCCCGGAACCGTTCGGATCAATCGCGTAATAGATCGTCACGGTAGTGCGTGGAGCCGATGCCGTGGTCGCGATGGGTGCGTTCCTGCTGGCGCGGGCCTCGCTCGACTGGCCTCGGGCTGGCCCCGCGGGAGGCGACAGCGCGGCGTACGTCGAGGCAACCAGGGGATTTGCCGGCTGGATGCTGCCGGCCACGAGCGTCAAGCCATGCGAGACCGAGTTTGGGGCCATAGGGGCCGCACCGGTCAGGGAGGAGCTGCCTTGCATCTGGAGCATGTTGACCACCACGCCGGACTGCTCGAGCTCGGCGGTATTACAGATCGACAGCAATGCCGAGGGGGCGTAGATGAACGCACCGTTCAGATTCATGACCGCGGTGCCGCCGATCGACAACGGCTGAGTATTGTCGGCGGGTTGGAGTATGATCATGCCGAGGTCGAATCCGGTGCTGGGACCGCTCAGATCGACGGTGCCGCCGCCAATCTTGATCGCTCCATAAGTGCCGCCAGGATTGGGGAAATCGCTGCCGGCGTTGTCGATCAACACGCCCGTCCCGGTGTACGGGTCCCCGGGGCCTCCGGTCGCAACCGTGATGCTGCCGCCACTGACGCAGAGGCCGCCCCCCACGAGCACATAGACTCCGGGATTCATCGTCAGTTGAGCGCTTCCCGAGACGGAAATCTGGCTGTAGACGCCCGGGGCGATCGTCAGGGAGGAATTCCCGGCCAGGTTCACCGAGCCGTAATAAGGACCGGCGGGGGGTGGGGACAGGCCGGCGAGCGGATCGGCTTCCGGAGGCACCCCCGTTATGGGCGTCGGGCTCAACCTCGCCTGGGCGCCCTGCTCGACCCCGCCGACCACCTGGATGGCTCCGGCGTTGACGCTGGACTGGCCAACGGCGGTCAGTGCGGTCGGAGAATCCGAGTCGACCACCAATCCGCCGGGGACCGCAATGCTCGCCTGGCCCTGTAGATTCACGGCGCCACCAGCCGAGGGATCCAGCACGAAGACCGAATCCGACACGTTCACCTCGAACGTTCGACTGACTGGGGGCGAAGTTCGGGTCGCCGAAGTAGGTCGCGGTGATTGTAGTCGTGCCGAGGAGGAATAAGCCGTATGTCGAGGCCACCCCGTTGACCAGGGGGAATGGTCCAATGTCGATTCCGTGCGTGTCGTCGTAGAAATCGACGTAGCCGGCCGGTGTGCCCGGACCCATCCCATTCGCGCTCACCGTGGCCGTGAGCGTGACCAGTTGGTCGATATTCGCAGGATTCGGCGATGACATTGCATAAGTCGTGGTCGAAACGTGGGCGACCGTCACCATCAGGTAACTGCTGCTGCGGGCGAACTGGCCATTGCCGCCGTAGATGACCAGGTAAAGATGGCTCCCCGCTCCCACGGGTATCGTATTCAGGGTGGCAACGCCGTCCACCAGCGGAACCCAGCCGAGGTCGGTATTGGTCCCCGTATCGATGAAATCCACACTGCCGGTCGGGGGACCGGAGCCGCCCGACGTGGTCGGATGGATCGTGGCCGTCAGGGTGACCGATTGGCCGTACGCCAGAGAGCTCGACGACGCGGCGACCACCGTGCTGGTCGGCACACCGGCGAGCGGGACCAGGGCGTTGAGCACAGTGACGGCGTTGATCAGACCGAAGCCGGATTGCGGGTTCCAGGTGCCCTTGGGCGTGCCGTTCATCGGCAGGGCCGAGGCGATCAAGTCGGATCGGATCTGCGCACGGCTCAGTGTCGGGACCAATTGCAGCATCAAGGCCGCCACGGCCGCAGCATCGGGCGCCGCCTGCGACGTGCCGAAGAAACTCGGCAGTTCTTGTTGATCCGCCGGGACAAGATTGGTCGGAGACGCCGGTTCGCCGGGGAACGGCGGGTTCGAAGTGTCGAGGTAATTGCCAGGGATGAAGAACGAGGTCGTGCCGCCGTCGGGGGCCGTGATCGTCGGATTCTGGACGACCTGTGCCGGGACGGGCGTCCCCTTCGTGCTGAGGTCGATCAGGCTCGGTCCGCTCGAGCTGAACGGCTCGCTGGCGAGCGGGTTCTGACCGATGTAAGGTGCCGGCGCCCACCAGGGCGTCGCACCGACTCCGATCGTCGATGCCGCCGCGGCATGTCCGAAGCTGGTCGGATACGATGTCCCTCCTGCACTCCCGTACATCATGGAGACCGACACCGCCTCGTTTGTATTGTTGAAACCCGCGAATTCGACATGATTCGGGTTCGGTCCCGACACGACTTGAATCGCGACACAGTAGTTGCCGGGATCGGGTACGGCCACGGATTGCAAGGGCGCTTGCATCGCGACGTTGTTGCAGTCGCCCTCTGCAACGACGTCCCCGCTGGAATTCAGGACGTAGAAGTAGACGACCGAGGACACGGAAGTCGTTGACCCCGCCGGCTCCTGCGCCCGGTACGGCTGGTCGTACTGGAACGTGATCTGGGCACCCGGGATCGAGGTCGTGATGGGGAGCAGCAGGTTGGTACCCCCGTCGGGGTTGAAGTTCATGAACGTACCCTGGCCGATGCCGTTCACGTTTCCGGCGGCGGCTCGGAAGGTTGACAGGTAGCCAGAGTCCGGCCCGTCGTTGCCGGCGGCACTGAAGTAGGTCACACCGCGCGAGGTGACGTAGTTGACCCCCTGCGCGACCAGGCCATCCTGGAACATCGGCTCATCCGCATAGCCGACATCGTTGACGATGATCTTCGAGCCCGCGCTGGCCAGGGCTTCGATGTTCTGCTGGAAGGAGAGCTCGCCCAGGTAGGCGGTTGCGAATTGCAGGCTGGCCCCCGGGGCAATGTCGTGAATACTCTCCAGCATCGCCCGGCCTTCGTCATCAGACCCCGGAGGGCCGTCCTGGATCACCGTGACCGGATTGTTCGGATTGAGATCTCCGGTCGCGTACGACTCCGACAGGCCGCCGTCATACTGGTTGACGCTGCTCGACAGCACGCCTACTGTCACGCCCGTCCCAGTCGCTCCGTGCAGGCCGCGAGCGGCATCGGCCATCAAGGAGGTCTCTGCTTCGTTGTAGGCGACTCCTTGGTATTCCGAGGACGCGATCGGATCCGTGATCGGCGCCCCGCTCATCGTCTGGGGCAATCGCGCGATCGTCGGCAGCTCATCGATCGGCGCCCAGCCGTCGACCATCCCATAATCGCTGCTGGATGCCGTGATCTGCACTCCCAGGCTCGTGAGCTGGCTGACGAACGTCCCGAAATTGCCCCCGAGGCTCGTGAGCTGGACACCGACCTGGCCGTTGTTGAACTCGATCTCGGGGAATTGGGACGCCATCGCGTCGGGATTGCCGCCGGCGGCCGACGCCGAAACGCCGCCCCCCTCGACGTACGACCGATAGATCGAGACCAGGTCGGTCCCCAGGTTCGCCATGGGGCCGTTCTGTGCGTCGAACAGGTTGTTGTCCGTCGGCGTCCACAGCGGAGCGGGGATGGCGTTCGAACCGACGACACCCACACTGAGCAACCTGCGGGACTCGAGCAACTCGGTCATGGGCGATGCTCGTCGGATCGGATTCCTCACTCGCGCTCGACGATTGCGCCTTGCGTGGCGGCCGGACCCCTTGAGGCTTTCCATCGGTAGACCCTCCGGTTCGCTCGCGAGCTCGACACTTTCGGATCAACACAATCCGATCCGGTCTAGACTCACATTTCCTGGCAAGTCTTCGAGTTAATTGCGCGAACGAGACTCCCGTCTCGCCAGCGGCCTGGGAGCGGGGGGCTCTCGTTGATAATCGAGGAACGGCGGCCCCCGATCGGGGCGGCCGTCGATCGGCCTGCGCGGATCATCACTGTGGCCCGTTCGCGGGTGCGAGACGGGCGGGGGATGAGTGATCCCGCGCTCGCAGACGCCCCGATGACTCGGGCAAGCATCTCAATACTTTGAAGTTACGAGTGGGCCTGGACGTCGGATGCTTCCCTTCGTCAGCCTCCAGGCCAGCCGCGATCCGTTCTCGGTTCGAGTCTTAGCGGAAAGTCTCAGGGCCGATCCTGTTATGACTGGGGTCCGATCCGGATGGGAGTCTAAGTGATCGACGATCGGAAAGAAAGAAGTCAGTTGTAAAATTTTTCCGGAGTGAAGGAGACGAATGAAGTTAATATGCAAACTCCTCGCATCGAAACGACATGCGTACCGGAGAAAACTAAAGTGGGCCGGCGAGCCGAGGCATCCGCCCACGATCGGCGGCCCTGTTCTTCCGATGGTTCCAGCCGCCTTGCCCCTCCCTCGCCGGGTTGGACCTTGACCGTTCGGTGCGGCGGCCGGTCGAACGGCCGGAGCATGAAAGCAATGGGCATGACGGACATCACCGGCCAGGAGATCCTCCGGCGGCCGCACCGGATCCCGCGTCTTGGAGGGCGAGCCGACCGAGCCCTATAATGACGGAGTCGCGTCGATTCAAGTTCATCCAAACCTGCACGGCATCCATCATCATGCATCGCCGACGACTGCTCCGCACCCTGGTCGCGACGCCCCTGGCCGATTGGCTCCGGACGTGGTTGCCGCGCGAGTTCGTTGCCTCGGCCATCCAGGAGCCGAACGCCGCGGCCATCTATCGAAACGTATTCGGCTGGTCGAACACCATGCCTGCGGATGACCGGGAACGACTCCGCAACGCCGCAACGATCGCGATCGACGACCCGCGAATCGTCGACTTTCTCAAACAAACCAGGCCCGTCCTGTCCTCGATGCGGGAGGCGGCGAAGCTCGATCATTGCGACTGGGGGATCGACACCGTCGGCGTCGGGGATATCAACAAGGGTCACCTCGATCCGACCAACGTGAGCCTCGTCCGACTCGCCTGCCTCTCCGGGCGCCAGAACGCCAGGTTGGGCCGGGGTCGCGAGGCCCTGGATGACGTCTTCGCCGGCCTGACGCTGGGCCGACGGATCGGGACGAACGGGGTGATGATCGCCCGGCTCCTGGGGGGCAGCGACGAAATCACGGCGATTCAGACCCTCGGCCGGATCCTGCCCGAGCTCGATCGCGCGACGCTCGACGACCTTTCCGATCGCCTGGATCGACTTCCTCCGCCCGAGCCGGCCTCGGCCATGATCGGGCCCGAATCGCGGTTCATCCTGGGTTCACTCCGCGCAAGATCTCGGCGTTCGGGCCGACGCTCCGGGATGAGGACTGGGTCGATCTCGGGTTCGACCCGGAGGAGACCGCGACGATGAAGCGGCTGACCGGCGGCGATCGTGCAGCCCTATTGGTCCATCTCGACGCGAATGGACCGGCCTTCGACGAGCTGGCTCGCCGGCTCGACCTGCCCCGGCCGGGATGCCGCGCGGCCCTCGACGAATTCGCCAGGGCCGAAAGGGCGGATCATCCGCTCGTGGCCATGATCGTCGAGAACGCCCGGGGCGTCCGCCACGTGGTCAACCGCATGCAAGCCTTCCGCGCCATGCTTCGCGCGGGGCTCGCCCTGGTGCGCCATGGAGAGCCCGCCTTCCGTGCGGTCGCGGACCCATTCGGAGACGGCCCGTTCGGTCTCGTACGCCGAGGCAAGGGCTACCTCATCCGCTCGGCGTTGATCGACAGAGGGAGCCCGGAGGTCGCGCTCACGATCGGCGATCCTGCGTGACTTGAGCATTTACCGCCGCTTTCTCGACGTATTCCATCCCGGACAGGACACAATCCGGAGCGATGGCACCCCTTTTGCAGGTCATACAATCGCAAGGATTGCGGATCGCGGCGTTCCATTCAATGCATCCAATCGATTCATCAGGACGCACCGCCGTTCCTCTGATGAGCCATAGGATATGGATGCCAAGCAACCTAGATAGGTCTAATGATAAAGTGATCGCATGGGCATATTTTTCGAATTCAGTCATCGCGGACGGTAGGATGTGAAGCCTATCTGGTCTCATTCCGTCGTGAATCGTCGTTCTACGATCGACCATGAGTTTCAAACGGGGGTAAAAGACGATGCTATCTCACAAGAATTTTGGCCGGTCCCTCCTCTTGACCGCCGTCGCCGTGTTGGCGTGCTTCGCGATCGCGAGGGGCCAGGACCCGCAGCCGCCCAAGTCGACCGTGAAGGACAAGATCGATTCGGCCGTGGACTCGATCAAGAAGGGCGCCGAGAGCGCCGCCGATGCCGTCAAGGAGCAGTACCACCGCGCCCACGAATCGGTCCACGGCCTCAGCGCCCACGGCCGGATCTACGCCCGCTTCCACTGGGACAAGCACCTCCAGGAGGCGAAGATCGAGATCACAGTCAAGGGGGCCGTCGCGACCCTGACCGGCACCGTACCCACCGAGAAGGCCAAGGCCAAAGCGATCGAGCTCGCCGAGGATACCGTCGGCATCGACAAGGTGATCGAGCACCTGACCGTCACCGCGGCCTCGCCGACGCCGACCAAGTCCTGACGTATCCCCGCATCATGCCCCCGCGCATCCCCAACTTCTTGACGGCGATGCGCGGGACTATCCTCGTCCCAGCCCCATGATCACCTCCTCGTATCATGGGATCGGCAGATGGGGCTTCTCGTGCGGCACGCCGCCGTCCTCGAGATCAAAATCCGGGTCGAAGAGCGTGGCACTCTGCGCACCGAGGAAGGCCGGCTGCGCCTTGATCCACTCGCTCGGCTTCATCTCGCGAGCATAAGCGACCAGCCGCGCGTCCAGCTCGCGGACGAGGTCGGGATGTCGATCGGCGACGTTGATCTTCTCTTCCGGGTCATCGCTCAGGTTGTAGAGCTCGGTCTTGCCCGGGAACGTGGCCATCCGCACGAGCTTCCAGTCGCCCTTGCGGATCGCGCCCCGGATCGGCTCGACATTGATGAGAATCTCGTCGTGAGGCGAGCGTGCACCCTGGGCGAGCGTCGGCCAGATGTCCTTGCCATCGAAGGGGTGGTCCGGGCTCCCCTGACCCCCGGCCAGTGCGAGGAGCGTGGGCATCACATCGACCATGCCAACGGGGGCCTCGACGACGCCCGGCTTGAGTCGGCCTGGCCAGTTGACGATCGCCGGGACTCGCACCCCGCCCTCGTAGAGCGAGCCCTTGCCCGCGCGGAACCTGCCGTTGGACGCCGGCGGCTTCTCGCCGAGGCCCACGCCGCCGCTCGCCTTGCGGTCCTCCTCCGAGCGGGCCCCCGTGGCGAACAACGCGTTGGTCGCCCCGCCGTTGTCGCTGGCGAACAGGATGATCGTATTCTCGCGCAGACCTTTCTTCTCCAGGGCGCCGACGACACGGCCGATTTGCTCGTCGAGCGCCGTGATCATGCCCGCATAGGCCCGCCGCTTCTCGTCCGGGATCGAGGTGTAACGATCGCTGTACGACCTGGGCACCTGGTAAGGGGCATGGGGGGCCAGGGATGCGAAATAGAGGAAAAAGGGCTTCTTGGGATCCTGGGCGTCGATCACCTTGACCGCCTCGTCGCCGATGAGGGTCGTGAAATAGCCGTCCTCCTTGAAGAACGCGCCGTCGCGTTGCCAATCGATCAGGCCTCCGCGCTCCTTGGTGAAGTAATCCACCTCGCCGACGAGGTTGCCGTAGAAATGATCGAAGCCGCGGTTCTGCGGCCAGTACTTGCGGTCGGCGTGGCCGAGATGCCACTTTCCGACCATATAGGTCCGATAGCCGGCCTCCTTGAGGGCCTGGGGCAGCGTCCGCTCGTCGGTCGGCAGTCCATAGCCGTGGCTCGGGAAGATGACCAGCGTCTGGAGCCCGTGACGGATCGGGTAGCGGCCCGTCATCAATGCGGCCCGCGAAGGCGTACAGACCGGCATGCCATAGAACGATTCGCACCGAACGCCGGTCCTGGCGAGCCGGTCGATGTTCGGCGTCCTGATCTCGCCACCCCGGTAGCCTAGGTCGGCATTGCCGAGGTCATCCGCCATGATGAAGACGATGTTGGGTTTCGAGTCCGCCCCAAGTGCGGACGAGACCGAAAGCGCGAGGAGAAGGAGGGAGGCAGCGAATCTGTCGATCATGATCGCCCACGCATCAAGAGGAAGTTACTAAATATTTAATGAAAAACTAAACATCCACGTGCTCACTGCGATGACTGTCCGGATCATCGAGGGCCTGTGCGGTGACCACGGGCGTGAGCCCGTGGTTCGGACGGGGAACCTCCAACCTCGCACGTGAGTGCGATCTTCGCACGGCGTATCGGGCTTACGCCCGAGGTTGGAGGACCTTCGTCCCGTCCGAACCACGGGCTCACGCCCGTGGTCACAATACGTTGACCTGCGAGGTTGAGCTTTCTATGCAACGCTCATTAGAGGCTGTGGTCTGACCCATCCGGGTCGGACGAGCGAAGGTCGATGATTCCCAGCGATGAGATGTCATGCCGAGAACCAGCCTCGACAAGCATGGCATCGACCCGCGCCGAGCCTACCTCTGTATGATCGTGCTTCGTAAAGGAACTCGTATCAAAGAAGCGGTCAACCATCCCGGTCTCCTGGGCCTCAGCGTTCCTCTCGCTATTCCCACACCATTTGGCTAACCGTCACCGGTATCCTACTCATCGCCCGACGAACGTCCTCGAGGCTCACCGAGGGATCCGCCTCGGCGAGCCAGTCGCTGGCCGGGGCCGGGGTCTCGATGACGACGATCAAGCGCTGCTGCTCGTGGATCCCTTCGGGGAGCGGATTCACCGGACGAAACACGCCGTTCTCGTAAATGACCTCGATCGATTCTTGCATGGGAAATCCTCCTCGGCCCTATCTTATCGAGGATTCCAGCGGCCAGCGATCCCTCGGAGACACGACGGCTCGGAATACCGCGATGAGCATCCAGATCGAGATGGACACGACCGTCATCGCACGGCCGGCGACGAGCCCGGGAGGCCGGTAATCCATGACAATGGCATGGCCGCCGGGTTCGGGGAGCGGGATCACGCGCTGCGCATGATTGCCGCGGAGGACGGGAGCCGGGCGGCCGTCCACGGTCGCGGTCCAGCCGGGCATCCAGGTGTCCGCCACGACGAGCAGTCCCGGGGCCTGGGTTTTCACGAGCAGGGCTGGGCGGTCGGGGTCCGAGGAGGTCCACTCGGCCATCGTGAACGGCTGGCGAGGGCCAGCAGGGAGCGACCCTAGCGGATCGGCGGTCATGATGACCGAGGCATGGGGATCGAAATCGGTCAGCGACGTCAGCACCACGCCGCCGTGATCCGGCAGGATTGTCGCGCGTGGTACGACATAGGCGCGAGGCATCGCCGTCGGGTTGCGCTGGATCACGTAACGCGAGCCGTCCCAGGTACCTTCGGCCGCGACCGGCCAGCCCGGGTCCGACTCGGCGCGATCCGAGACGATATGCGTGACGCCCATCCGGTCGAAGACAGCTTGGCGAATCCGTCGCCAGGATTCCTTGGCCGACGGCTTCAGCAAACGTTCCGCCATGGGGCGCACGTGTGATGCCACCGGGTAGAGCGTCTCATAGAGCACCGAGGCATGATCGAGCTGGAAAGCGTCGTCCACGTTGGTCTTCTCGATGCCGTGAAGACTCGCCGGCAGGTCGCCGTAGAAGGAATCGCGCGCCTTGATCCGCACCGTAGGTGCGGAGTGCTGATCGCTCGAACGATCCCTGTAGGGCAGGGGGGGCTTCGTGGACAACGCGGCACTCACCGGATCGGCTCGCAGGAACCGACCGGCCGGCGCGACCTGGATCAGCGAGAATCCACTCCAGCCCAGCTCGGCCATCGCGACCAGGCCGAACAGGCTGCCGACGAGGCGTCGGCGACGGTCGTCCATGGGCCGGCATCCCCATCGGGCCAGCGCCAGCATCCCGCCCAGTGCCAGCCAGAATCCGCCATCCTCCAGCACCCGGGCCGCCGCCCGCGCCGTGCGACGGGACGACGGTGGCGTGGCAGGGGCCTGGATCGTCTCGAATCGCGACGAGACCATCATTCGCGGCAGCGTTCGAGGCGATTCCCCTCCCCCATGTCCCCGAGGTACGCGACCGACCTGGATGAGGAACAGCACGCTGATCGCGACGACCGCGACCGTGGTGAACCGCCGGGCGAAGACGCTCCATCTCTCCGGATCGGACAACCGGATCCGCAGCGTCTCGACGCCCATGCCGGCCAGTACTGCCCCCGCCAGGTTGGCCAGGAACAACGATCGGGCGGGCACGCGGAACCATCGCATCCCCGGGACGAATAAGTACATGAGCGGATACAAGCCCATCGCACGCCCGCAGGCGAACGCGATCGCCAGCGCCGCCAGCAGGAGCCAACCCCGGATCAATTTCCGGTCAGGATGCCACGCGGCGGGGAGCACGGCCAGCGCCAGCGGTGCCAGGCCGATTGAGAAGACCGTCTCCCAGTAGTTGTCGTCGCCGATGTAATCGGACGGCCCGCCGAGCGCGGTCGGGCTGAGCAACTGGAAACCATTCAGGCCGCCCAGGTGATAGCGCCGCGGGATGTTCTCCTTCAGCCCCGGCTCGTGGTTGCGCCGCAGCCAGGGCCGGACCATCCATTGGGGCACCACATCCACCGCAGCGATGCCAATGGACAGGCCCAGGATCGCGACCCAGCCCAGGAGCCTGGCGTATGGTTTCCTCCTACCCGCTTGTAGGGTGGGTGAAACCCACCGGAAAATGGCCGGATACCGGTGGGTTTCACCCACCCTACTCAGGGTATCCACCACCGCCCAGATCGACAGGACCAGCACGAGCAGGAACCACTCTTGAGGATGTCCGGTCAGATAGGTCAAGGCCAGGATCGGCGGCAACAGCAACATCCCCCGCGCCCGGCCATTACGGTAATCCCGGTAGGCCCAGAACGCCCAGGGATACCAGCAGACCGCCCAGACGTGCGGGTAGTGGCCCTCGAACGTCTGGGCCAGCAACAAGGGCGAAGCCTGATAGACCCCCGCCGCGACCGTTGACGCCCATCGGCCCTGTCCCATGGCCCTGACGAGCACATAAACACCCAATCCGCCCCAGATGAGGTGGCCGATCGTCAGCCAGCCGAGGGTCGCGGCGTCTTGCATCCACCACGCGGCCCAGACGGGAGGATAGAACATCCCGCCCTGAGGATTGCCGATCAGCGGCCGGCCCCCGAATCCGTGCGCGTCCCATACCGGCCAGTGGCCGTACCGGGCGATCCGTTCGCCGATCGACCAGTGATGGGGGAGGAACAGGAAGACCAGGTCGTTGCCGACGGGCCTCGGATCGCCCCGGTTCGCATAGTTGACGCTCGGCCGACGGCCGTTGACGACCAGTCCGCCGGGCTCGATGATTAGCTTCGCGAAGCAAGTCGCGGCGAGCAACACCAGCGGGACCGCGGGAAGCAACAACCCGGCCAATCGCGTGCGCCCCAGCATCACGGTTGTCGACTCCTTCATCGAGGTCGGTCGATCAATCGGGGACCTGGTCGGCCGACGTCCGCGATGCTCGCCCTGCCAGCCGTGCCAGTGCAGGCCGATAGGGCAGACGTCCCGACCTCGCCACCGACGCCTGGTCGATCAGGGCCAGGTAACGCTTGAGATGCCGGTCCTCGGACCATTCCCCCATCCGACGGTCGTACCCACGGTCGGCCAGCTCGTCGCGCAGCTCGGAATCGTGGATGATGCGACGGAGCGACGTGAGCAGTTCGATGTCGGACACGTAGCCGAGACCGCCGCCGCTCTTCACGCCCGTCTCGAGGAGGCGCCGGCCTCCTCGTTGACCACGACCGGCGTCCGTACCGCGAATGCCTCCAGGACGACGTAGCCGAACGTCTCGGGGAACAGCGACGGCACGACCACCGCGCGGGCCCCGTGGAACAGCCGGGCCAGCCCCGCACCGCCGAGTAGACCTTCGAAATGCACATTCGGCAGGTCGTGGGCCAGCGCGCGGAGCTCGGCCTCGTAGGGTCCGGTCCCCGCGATCCGGAGATCGGCCTCGGGCAGGTAGCGCATCATCGGGATCAACCGCTGGTATCCCTTCATCTTGACCAGTCGCCCGGCGGCGGCCAGGTAGGGCCGCTCCGTCGGCGCGGGCTCCTCGTCCTCGATCCCCCTGGACCAGCCTTCGGGGAGGAAGTAGGGCAGGTGGACCATCGGGACGGATGCCCCCAGGCCACGTGTTCGATGCTCCTCCATCGCGTGCCGGCTGGGGAACACGAGAGTGTCGAGTTGTCTCAGGCCCTCTTCGATGGCCCCGGTCCCGCGCCAGACCTGCGGCGGCCGGCCGCCCGCCAGGCTGCATCGGATGCAGCTCGGCGCGTCGCAGATCTTGCTGTCGTTCTTCCAGAGCAGGTGCATCGGGCAGATCAGCCAGTGCTCGTGCGCCGTCATGATCCGCACGGCCCGTCGATTGGTGCCGAGGCCCAGTACCCCGGGCCCGCCGACCAGCGAGATGTTGTGAAAGTGAACGACATCCGTATCCGGATCGTCCAGGACCTCGCGCAGGGCATCCGACTTGAACCACGGCCGGCCCGTCGCCTGGGTCGCCATCGGCGACAGGATGCCCAGGCGACTCTTCAACGGATGCAGGTAAATCCCCGGCGGCGGCGTGTACTCGCGGAGCGGGTGATCGCCGCGCACGGCGTTGAAGGCGTCAACGCAGTAGTAGACGTGGACTTCGTGCCCGCGACGGCAGAGCGCCTGGCTGAGCCGATCGACGTAGGCCGCATCCCCGCCGAAGCTGTGCGGGCCGAAGAACGTCGTGATCATGCAGAACTTCATCGGCGACCTCCATGTCGCAATACGTCCCGGTGCACTCGCGCAGTCCTGTCAAGAAGCCGCGCCGGATCGTTCCGGCGGTTGCAAGACCGTCCTCCACAGTCGCGTGTGCCGCAGGCCTCCCAGCGCGATCCACATGAGGACGTACGCCACGGCGCCCCCGGAGATGGCGAGCAAGAGCCGATCCCGGAACGCGAGGCAGAACGGCACCATGAACATCGATGCGAACAGCGGCCTCGCCAGGTGGTGGTGCCAGGCCGGCTGACGGCCCTCGCTCGCCAGGCCCATGTACCCCGCCACGACCAGTCCCAGGCCGACGAGCAGCACGGCGATCGCGGCGCCCGGCCAGCCGAATAGCTTCTGCATGATCGCCACCAGCGGCCCGATGACGATCGCCGCGATGACGAGCGACCGGACGCCCACTCGCTCGCGATTCATCGCGATCAGGGTCGTCTGATAGAGATACGCCAGGATCAGCAGGGGCGCCCGCCAGATCACCAGCGCGAGCAGGAAGCCCGACCCCTTATAGTCCGCCGGCAACAGGGTATGGACCAGGGGATCCGCCAGCACCGTCACGCCCACCGCCACGGGCACCAGCCCGGTCATGAGCACCTCGACCAGCGAATCCAGCGCCGCGCGACCCTTGCAGGCCGTCTGTCGCCAGAGCCGCGACAAGGTCGGGAACGCCGCCTGCTGGAGGATCAGGCCGAATGTGAGGAGGGCCGTCGCCATCCGGTAGGGCGCGCCGTATCGCCCGACCTCGCTCCACGAGGCCATCAGCAACGCGACCACCAGCAGGTCCGCCGAGTTGATCATCGCCTGCGAGAGCTGGATCAGGCAGACGTTCCGCCCCCGGTGCACGATCACCGACAGGAACCGCAAGCTGAGCCGAGGCCGAGGGACCCGATAGTTCTTGAGATAATGGAACCAGACCAGTGCAATCCCGCTCACCTCGCCCAGGGTCAGGCAGATCGGCACCCAGATGATCCGGTCCGCCCCCCGGACGAAATACCAGACCCCGCACGCATAGATCGCCGTCCGGACGCAGAGCGAAAAGGCCACCAACCCCATCCGCTCCGTCCCGCGATAGACGTAGTCCAGTCCGATCGCGGTCGTGAAGAGCATCAGGCCGTAGAGCGACAGGACCAACCAGTCCGATCGATCCCTGAGCGTCATCGACCCGATCAGCGACAGCCCGGTGTACAGCACCAGGGCGAACAGCGTCTTGTACGCCAGCACCTGGTCAACCAGCGGGCGGATCAGCCGCGGATGCCGCGAGAGCTCTCGCGAGACGATCACGTCGCTGCTATCCCGCAGGAGCAAGACCAGCCAGAAGACGACGCCGAAGGCGAATTCGACGCGGCCGTAGCCGTCGGCCCCCAGTCGTCGCGGCAACGAGAGCGTCACCAGCACCGAGGTCGTCCGGCAGACCAGCTCGGCGCAGCTGAGGAACGCGAAATTGAACGCAATGCGTCGCTTGGCGGGACCATCGACTCGCTCGTGTTTGGACGGCCGGATTGCCGGCGCGGTCCCACGAATCCGATCGTCCCGAATTCGACGCGGTCGGGCGTTAACGGATGTGCTGGCCATTCTCGAAGGCACTTCCTTGTGCGTGGTTCAAGGCTCGCAGCACAACGAGCATCACCAGCTCGCTGACATTCTTCCCCAGTTAATCGGACCGCCCCTCTTCTCTACCTTA
Organism: uncultured Planctomycetota bacterium; assembly: GCA_963777695.1. Taxonomy (GTDB): domain Bacteria; phylum Planctomycetota; class Planctomycetia; order Isosphaerales; family Isosphaeraceae; genus CAVZRC01. Next base: position 47,206 of record CAVZRC010000002.1, on the reverse strand, counting down.
ATGGGATCTCGCGAATTACCCATTCTGTGATCCTAAGACCCTGGAGATCAACCCGTTCGGGATCAGCACGTCCGTCTGGGCCCCGAATCCCTCCCTGAGACGATCACTCCGGTTGCAACGAATGCCGTGGAAGCAAGGCGCCTCGGCAGTCCTGGTCCCGCTCCCCCATGAGGCCCATCGGCCGATCAGTAGTGGCAGGACTTCATCGACTTGCAGGAGATACTCTAAAGGTCGAAGGCGCGCATGGTAGTTGGGTATCCCGGCGCTGTCAACCGGAGCTTGGGAGCGGAAAAGGAGCTTGTGGACATTGCGACACGACTGAGCCGAAATCAACCGCCGCTGCCGCGCCGGAGCCGGTCGAGGGTGACGGCGACGACGATGATGATGCCGATCATGATGTCCTGGCTGGCGTTCGGGATACCGGCGTGGACGCAGCCGTTATGCAGGACGGACATGATCAGGCAGCCGATCAAGGTCCCGAGGACGGTCCCCTCGCCGCCGCTGAGACTGCCGCCGCCGATCACGACCGCGGCGATGACCTGGAGCTCGAGGCCGCCAGCGGTGGTCGGGTCGCCGACGGCGCCGAGGTAGGCGAACTGGAACACGCCCGCCAGCCCGGTCAACAGGCCGCCGAGCGAATAGATGAGGATCTTCATCCCGGGCACGTTGATCCCGCAGAGACGGGCGGTCGCCTCGTTCGACCCGATCGCGTAGGCATAGCGTCCCCACAGGCTATATCGCAGGCCCATCGCGAGCAGGACGCTCAGTCCCATCAGGACCCAGACCCCGGGCGCAACCTGGAGCCACCGCGGCTCCGGCTCGATCGCCATGATCTGCCGGAACCAATCCGGCTTGACCTCGCCGGGCACATAGACGGTCGTGCTCGACGCCAGCCAGGTGGCCAGCCCGCGAAAGACCTGGTAGCTACCCAGCGTGATGATGAACGGGACGACGCGCAGGCCGGCGATCAGGGTCCCGTTGATCGCCCCGCACAGCCCGCCCAGCCCGACCCCGAGGATCAGCGCGACCGGCAAGACCAGCTTCCACGCCCGGATCGAATCGGGCAAGCTCGGGTCCACCTTCTTGATGAAGACCGCCATGCAGACCGTCACCAGTGCGACGGTCGAGCCGACCGAGAGGTCGATCCCGCCGGCGATCATGATGACCGTCATGCCCAGGGCCGCCGTCGCGACGATCACCGTCTGCACGGCGATGGTCCGCCAGTTATCCGCGGTCAGGAACAGCCCCGACTGCCGCGTCATCACGGCGAACAGGACCGTGATCAGCACGAGCCCGAGGAACGGCCCGAAGACCGTCCACACCCAGCCGAGTGTCTGCCGGAACGCGATCGGCTTCGCTTTTTGAAAGTCTTCGTCGAGTTCCAGGGACACCGCGACATACCTCACAGATCCCCGATGACAGAGTCCAGATCGGAGGGTTCCGACATCTGCAATCTGCAATCTGCAATTTGAAATCCGCAATCCGCAATCCAGCGCGTTAAGAGCTTACCCCACTACGCGTGGCGATTTCCATGACCTGGTGCTCGTCCCATTGATCGACCGGCAACGCCTCACTGAGCGTGCCCCGCGCCATCACAGCGATTCGATCGCAAATCCCGAAAAGCTCAGGCAAGTAAGAGCTGACGACCAGGATGGCCTTGCCCTGCGCCGCCAGTTCGCCGAGCAGTCGGTAGATCTCGGCCTTGGAGCCGACGTCGATCCCGCGCGTGGGCTCGTCGAGGAGCAGGACATCGGCATGCTGATAGAGGAGTCGCGCCAGGGCGACTTTCTGCTGGTTGCCTCCAGAGAGGCTGCCCGCCGCCTGGAGCGGGCCGGTCGCCGCGACCCGCAGCCGCGCCATCCACTCGGCGACCTCGACGACGGCGTTCCCCCAGCCTCAGCCACCCGTATCGAGCGTGCCGTCCCAGCGCCGGATACGTCAGGTTATCCTCGATCGACCGGCCCAGCGCGAGCCCCTCGCCCTTGCGGTCCTCGCTCAGGAAGCCGACGCCCTGACTGATCCGATACCGGGGCCTCCCCTGACCGGCGGCGAGATGCGCCACGCGGACCGTCCCCGCAACGACCGGCACCAGCCCGAAGACGGACCGCACCAACCGACTCCGCCCCGCGCCGACCAGCCCCGCGAGGCCCAGGATCTCGCCGCGGCGGAGGACCAGGTTCGCCGGCCGGCTCCGCCCCTTCGGCCGGAAGTCCTCCAGCTCCAGGATCGGCTCGCCCGCCGTATGCGGCACCCGAGGGAACAATTCGTCGAGGTCGCGACCGACCATATGCCCGATGATCGTCGACAACTCGGTGCCCGCCAGCCTCCCCTCGGCGACCGACCGCCCATCCCGCAGCACGGTGAAGGTGTCCGCGATCCGCCGGACCTCCTCCAGGAAATGGCTGATGTAGACGATCGCCAGGCCCCGACGACGCAGCCGATCGATGATCGCGAACAGCCGCTCGGCATCGCGGGCCGACAGCGAGCTGGTCGGCTCATCGAAGACGATGACCCGCGCCTGCGAAACCAGGGCCCTGGCGACCTCGACGAGTTGCTGAGCCCCCACGCTTAGGTCGCGGACCTTCGTCTCGGGTCGGATGTCGGGATGTTCCAGCAGGTCGAGCGCCTCCTTGACGATCCGTCGATGCTCGCCGCGCCGAATGAACCCGGCCCGGACCCGCTCCTGGCCGAGCAGGATATTCGCCTCGACGGTCAGATGAGGCGCCAGCGCCAGCTCCTGATAGATCATGGCCACGCCCCGCGCCAGTGCCTCGCGAGGCCCCCGAGGCGCATACGGCGCGCCGTCCAGCGTCATCGACCCCGAATCGGGCCGGTAGGCGCCGCTGAGGATCTTCATCAGCGTGCTCTTGCCCGCCCCGTTCTCGCCGATCAGCGCGCGCACCTCGCCCGCATCGACGGCCAGTGACACACCATCGAGCGCCCGGGTCGCCCCGAACGCCTTGCTGACATCGCGCATCTCGAGGAGGACACTCACGGATGGGTCATCCACGGCCCGTTCAGGGGTTAATCCCGAGGCTTCTGATCTGGCGAGAGATTATCATGATGCACGACTCGACGCGAGTCCCAGGCGGGAATCCGGTCGGCATGAGAAGGAGGAATGGAGAGCCGCGGATGCGGCAAGTTCGCGATCAGTCTCGGAACGATGTATTGTCGCATCGAGCCGCCCCGATCCAGGATGCTCGGTCGCGCTGCGACAGATCACCCACCGCGCAACCGCGACATCCATCGGCGCGAGACTGAGCCACTCAAGAGTGAAATATGCGCATGGCGTCCCGATGCGTCTTGTCAATCGACCACCCTTGCGTTAACCTCTCGGCGTCGATCTCACGAACTCAAAACCATTCCTGGAAATGATCCGCACGATGCGCGTCCGGTCGCGCACGGGAATGGTGCCTTCTTGCAGTAGGGACCCCACTGATCCCTCGATCCACACGAGCTCGCGACTAGATGGAAGGATCCACGAACCCCATGAGACCACGACGTCCGATGAATCCGCGAGGGTCGGCAATCACCGTGCTGGTGATGAGCCTCTCATTCATCTCGAGGCCGAGCGTACCGACGAAGGCCGGGATGGCTCCATAAGAGCCGAGGTTCTGCTCGACTTCCAGGGACTACTGCCCCGATAGGCAGGCTCGATCTTCAACCACGATGTTGACGGGATTGGCCCTCTTCACGACGGCATCCCAGAGCGCGACACGGCTGTGCTTGCCGCGCGGAGTGCGTCCTGCGCCCGAAGCGCCCGCGCCGACGGTCCCGGCATCCAAGACGAGCCCCGGGAAATCATCACCGGAATCCGAATCCAGCGATAACCCCCACAACTCCCGATTCATTCATCAATCGGCAACCCGATAAGCCGGGCCGATCCACTTGATTCTCCTCGGTTGAAGGAACACACCGATGACATCTCCGACTCTGCTCGGTTTCGGGAAGGATGCTTTCACCACGTCGATTTCCGCGAAAAAAACTCGGCCGCGCATCGTTGCCGGCAGGAGAAGTACGAAGTCCCACCGTCCCAGCTGCGAGATCCTGGAGTTTCGAACGCTCCTGTCCACGATGGACTGGATCAATCCCAATAGTGGCAGTTGGGACACCGCGAGCAATTGGGTCAACGCCGCCAACTCGAGTGACCACCACGTGCCGACGGCCTCCGACGACGCCGTCATCAGCGCGAGCGGCGTCACGATCACGCATTCCGCGAACACGGCCGACTCGGTCCACAGCTTAACCAGTGAGAGTGCCGTTTCAATCGCTGGCGGCTCCCTGACAATCGCATCCGCATCCACGATCGATAGCTCGCTGAATGTAGGGAACGGAGCAACGCTGTCACTCCGAGGCATGGCCCTGAGTGGATCGGGCAGTCTGACCAACGCCGGCACCCTGGCGCTCAGCGGCAGCACGATCAATACATCATTAACCAATCAGGGGACGCTGACGATCCTCCCCGGCGCCACCTCATTCGCCGGCCCGTTCGCCAACGCCGCCGGCGCCACCCTCCGACTCCAGGCCGACTACAACGTCGGGCCGGCCAGCCTGACCGTCGCCCAGGGCTTCACCAACGCCGGACTCATCGACCTGACTTCCACCTCCAACCCCAGCCCCGACACCCTGACCGTCTCCGCAGGCACGCTGGTCAACGTCGGCACGATCAGCTCCTCCGTCGGCTACGGCGGCGGCCGCACACTCGCGGCCCAGTTCGACAACCAGGCCGCGGGCATCATCACCATCAACCAGCCGCTGGCCATCGCCATGGCCTCCGCCCAGGACAGCAACGAGGGCTCGATTGCGGTCAATGCCGGCTCGACGCTCACCCAGACGGGCGCCAGTCCCTCCTTCACCAGCACCGGCTCGATCGCCATCGCCGCCAAGCAGGCCCTGGCGATCACCGGCGGGACGTTCGACCCCGACGGCGGGACGCTCTCCGGTTCCCTGGCCTTGAGCAGCGTGACGCTCGGCTCCTGGACGCTGCCCAATACCGCCACCGTGACGATGACCAACGGCGGGACGGCCGCGGGCTCCGGCCTGACCAACCAGGGGACCCTGACGATCCTCCCGGGCTCCAGCTCCTTCGCCGGCCCGTTCGCCAACGCCGCCGGCGCCACCCTCCGACTCCAGGCCGACTACAACGTCGGGCCGTCCAGCCTGACCGTCGCCCAGGGCTTCACCAACGCCGGACTCATCGACCTGACTTCCACCTCCAACCCCAGCCCCGACACCCTGACCGTCTCCGCAGGCACGCTGGTCAACGTCGGCACGATCAGCTCCTCCGTCGGCTACGGCGGCGGCCGCACACTCGCCGCTCGGTTCGACAACCAGGCCGCGGGCACCATCACCATCAACCAGCCGCTGGCCATCGCCTTCGCCTCGGCCCAGGACAGCAACGAGGGCTCGATCGCCGTCAATGCCGGCTCGACGCTCACCCAGACCGGCACCGGCGCCTCCTTCACGAGCACCGGCTCGATCGCCATCGCCGCCAAGCAGGCGCTGGCGATCACCGGCGGGACGTTCGACCCCGACGGCGGGACGCTCTCCGGCGCCCTGGCCCTGAGCGGCGTGACGCTCGGCTCCTGGACGCTGCCCAATACCGCCACCGTGACGATGACCAACGGCGGCACCGCAGCAGGCTCCGGCCTGACCAACCAGGGGTCGCTGACGATCCTCCCGGGCACTGTCGCCTTCGCCGGCCCGTTCGCCAACGCCGCAGGCGCCACGCTACGGCTCCAGGCCGACTACAACGTCGGGCCGGCCAGCCTGACCATTGCCCAGGGCTTCACCAACGCCGGACTCATCGACCTGACTTCCACCTCCAACCCCAGCGCCGACACCCTCACCGTCTCCGCAGGCACGCTGGTCAACGTCGGCACGATCAGCTCCTCCGTCGGCTACGGCGGCGGCCGCACACTCGCCGCTCGGTTCGACAACCAGGCCGCGGGCACCATCACCATCAACCAGCCGCTGGCCATCACCATGGCCTCGGCCCAGGACAGCAATGAGGGCTCGATCGCTGTCAATGCCGGTATCACGCTCACCCAGACGGGCACCAGTCCCTCCTTCACCAGCACCGGCTCGATCGCCATCGCCACCAAGCAGACCCTGGCGATCACCGGCGGGACCTTCGACCCCGACGGCGGGGCGCTCTCCGGCGCCCTGGCCCTGACCGGCGTGACGCTCGGCTCCTGGACGCTGCCCAGCACCGCCATCGTGACGATGACCAACGGCGGCACCGCAGCCGGCTCCGGCCTGACCAACCAGGGGTCGCTGACGATCCTCCCGGGCGCTGTCGCCTTCAACGGCCCGTTCGCCAACACCCCCGGGGCCACCCTGCGGCTCCAGGCCGACTACAACGTCGGGCCGGCCAGCCTGACCGTCGCCCAGGGCTTCACCAACGCCGGACTCATCGACCTGACTTCCACCTCCAACCCCAGCCCCGACACCCTGACCGTCTCCGTAGGCACGCTGGTCAACGACGGGACGATCAGCTCCTCCGTCGGCTACGGCGGCGGCCGCACACTCGCCGCTCGGTTCGACAACCAGGCCGCGGGCACCATCACCATCAACCAGCCGCTGGCCATCGCCATGGCCTCCGCCCAGGACAGCAACGAGGGGACGATTGCAGTCAACGCCGGTACCACGCTCACCCAGACGGGCACCGGTCCCTCATTCACCAGCACCGGCTCGATCACCATCGCCGCCAAGCAGACGCTGGCGATCACCGGCGGCACATTCGACCCCGACGGCGGGACGCTCTCAGGCGCCCTGGCCCTGAGCGGCGTGACGCTCGGCTCCTGGACGCTGCCCAGCACCGCCATCGTGACGATGACCAACGGCGGCACCGCAGCCGGCTCCGGCCTGACCAACCAGGGGTCGCTGACGATCCTCCCGGGCTCCGGCTCATTCGCCGGCCCGTTCGCCAACGCCGCCGGCGCCACCCTGCGGCTCCAGGCCGACTACAACGTCGGGCCGGCCAGCCTGACCGTCGCCCAGGGCTTCACCAACGCCGGACTCATCGACCTGACTTCCACCTCCAACCCCAGCCCCGACACCCTGACCGTCTCCGTAGGCACGCTGGTCAACGACGGCACGATCAGCTCCTCCGTCGGCTACGGCGGCGGCCGCACACTCGCCGCTCGGTTCGACAACCAGGCCGCGGGCACCATCACCATCAACCAGCCGCTGGCCATCGCCATGGCCTCGGCCCAGGACAGCAACGAGGGCTCGATCGCCGTCAATGCCGGCTCGACGCTCACCCAGACCGGCACCGGTCCCTCATTCACCAGCACCGGCTCGATCGCCATCGCCGCCAAGCAGGCCCTGGCGATCACCGGCGGGGCCTTCGACCCCGACGGCGGGACGCTCTCCGGCTCCCTGGCCCTGACCGGCGTGACGCTCGGCTCTTGGGCGCTGCCCAATACCGCCACCGTGACGATGACCAACGGCGGGACGGCCGCCGGCTCCAGCCTGACCAACCAGGGGTCGCTGACGATCCTCCCAGGCTCCGGCTCATTCGCCGGCCCGTTCGCCAACGCCGCCGGCGCCACCCTCCGACTCCAGGCCGACTACAACGTCGGGCCGTCCAGCCTGACCGTCGCCCAGGGCTTCACCAACGCCGGGCTCATCGACCTGACTTCCACCTCCAACCCCAGCGCCGACACCCTCACCGTCTCCGCAGGCACGCTGGTCAACGTCGGGACGATCACCTCGTCGGTCGGCTACGGCGGCGGCCGCACTCTCGCCGCTCGGTTCGACAACCAGGCCGCGGGCACCATCACCATCAACCAGCCGCTGGCCATCGCCATGGCCTCGGCCCAGGACAGCAACGAGGGCTCGATCGCCGTCAATGCCGGCTCGACGCTCACCCAGACCGGCACCGGTCCCTCATTCACCAGCACCGGCTCGATCGCCATCGCCGCCAAGCAGGCGATGGCGATCAGCGGCGGCACGTTCGACCCCGACGGCGGGACGCTCTCCGGCGCCCTGGCCCTGACCGGCGTGACGCTCGGCTCCTGGACGCTGCCCAGCACCGCCATCGTGACGATGACCAACGGCGGCACGGCCGCGGGCTCCAACCTGACCAACCAGGGCACGCTGACGATCCTCCCCGGCGCCACCTCCTTCGCCGGCACCTTCTCCGATGCGACAGGCGCCACGCTGCGGCTCCAGGCCGACTACAACGCCGGGCCGGCCAGCCTGACCATTGCCCAGGGCTTCACCAACGCCGGGCTCATCGACCTGACTTCCACCTCCAACCCCAGCGCCGACACCCTCACCGTCTCCGCAGGCACGCTGGTCAACGACGGCATGATCAGCTCCTCCGTCGGCACCGGCGGCGGCCGCACACTCGCGGCCCAGTTCGACAACCAGGCCGCTGGCACCATCACCGTCAATGAGCCGTTGACGCTCGCCCGAGCCTCGGACCAGGACAGCAACGAAGGCGCGATGGCCGTCAATGCAGCGTTAACGCTCACCCAGACGGGCGCCGCACCATCCTTCACCAGCACCGGCGCCATCGCCATCGCCACCAAGCAGACCCTGACGATCACCGGCGGGACGTTCGACCCCGACGGCGGGACGCTCTCAGGCGCCCTGGCCCTGAGCGGCGTGACGCTCGGCTCTTGGGCGCTGCCCAATACCGCCACCGTGACGATGACCAACGGCGGGACGGCCGCGGGCTCCGGCCTGATCAACCAGGGGTCGCTGACGATCCTCCCGGGCGCTGTCGCCTTCAACGGCCCGTTCGCCAACACCGTCGGCGCCACCCTCCGGCTCCAGGGCGACTACAATGCTGGGTCGGCCAACCTGACGCTTGCGCAGGGCCTCACCAACGCCGGCCTCATCGACATGACCGCAACCGGCACCAACGGCACCACCGACACCTTGACCGTCTCCGCCGGCACACTCATCAACACCGGTTCGATCACATCGGCGCCGGGCAAGGCCGTCGCCCGCACCAGCATGAGCCTGGCCGGCGGCAGCTTCTCATTGAGCAATGCCACCATCACCTACGTGTTCGCCTCCGACTCCTTCTCCGTCACCGGCGCGGCCACGCTCGACTTCCCCAGCGGGCCCAATCTCAGTGTCACCTTGGGCACGCCGGCAAGTCCCGGTCTGGTGTTCAGCAACGGGGCACTGACCAGCCTCAATGCCACCGCGAACTTCAGCATGAACCTGGCCGGCGGCAGCTTCACAGCCTCCAATGTCAACGTCGCTTATGTCTCCGCATCCGATACCTTCAATGTCTCCGGCGCTGCCACGCTCGACTTCCCAAACGGGCCCAACCTCGGCCTCACACTGGGCTCGCCCGCGAGCCCTGGACTGTTTTTCGGCGGCGGAGCACTCACCAGCCTGAACGCCACGGCCACCCTGAACGCCACGATTGCCGGAGTCACCCTCTCCGCCACCGCGTTGAAGGTCGCCTACGCGCTACCCTCGGGAACCGCGCCGACAAATTCGCGGTGACGGGCCAAGCTACACTAGGCGCCAGTATCAGTGGGTCGAACGAGTCGCTCGCAGTCGGCCTGGGCGGAGGTTTGACATCCGGGCTCATCCTCTCGGGGGGTGAGATTGCCACCCTGAACATGACGGTCAACTCGAGCTTGCTCGCGGCGGGCGTGACCTTCAGCTCCGACGGGCTGATCATCACGGACGACGTCGCGTCGTCGGGTAACGTGTTCACGGTAACCGGGGCCAGCGACTTCACCGTCCCCAGCATCAGTGACGTGAACGTCGTATTCGGCGGGCAAGGCAGCCAGGGCGGGGTCATCACCAACGGCGTGCTATCGAGCCTGAACATGACGGTGACCTCGACCATGAGCGTCGGCGGCGTGACGTTCAACACGTCCGGACTCGTCATCACAGAGAACGCATCCGCCCGGACATTCGCCATGACCGGTGCCTCCAGCTTCAGCGCCGGCAGCCTGGCCAATGTTCAGGTCCAGTTGGGCAGCCCGGCCTCCAATGGCAACGCCGCGAGCACGGGCCTGTTGATCGCGAACGGGAGTCTGTCCAATCTGGACATGACGGTCAACTCGACGATCGCGGAGGCCGGCGTGACCCTCACGGCCGACGGCTTGCACATGGTCTACGGGGCCACGCCAGGCCCCGGCACGTACTCGCTGAGCGGCGAGACCGCCGCCGCATTCCCCGGCCTTGGCAGCTTCAGCACGACCCTCGGCACCGCGGCGCACCCCTCGGGGCTCGTAATCCAGGGTGCGAACCTCGTCAGCCTCGGAACGACGATCACTTCCTCGTTGTCGATCGGCGGCGTGACCTTCAACGCCAATCATCTGGCGTTCGACTACACCGCCGCGAGCAACCTCTATCAGATGACCGGTACGACTGGAGTTGTGGTCGCCGGGATCGGAGGGCTTCAGGTCACTTTCGGCACTTCATCGCAACCCAACGGCCTGGTGATCCAGAACGGATCGTTAGTGTCGCTAGGCGCCAAAGTCAATGGCGGCTTCACTGTTGACGGCGTCGGGTTTACGGCGACCGGCCTGGCGTTCGACTACACGGCCAGCCCCCAATCCTTCCAGATCACCGGCTCGGCGGGCGTCACCGTCGCGGGGATCGCCAAACTCAGCGTCACCTTCGGCACGACCGAGGACCCGGCCGGGATCAAGGTCGTCAACGGCACGCTCACCAACCTCGACGTGGCCATCAGCGGCGGCTTCGGCGTGGACGGCGTGACATTCGCGTCCCCGGCCGATGATCCACTCCAGTTCGATTACATCGCCGTCGCCCAGTCCTACGAGGTCACCGGCACGGCCGGCGTCAGCATCGTAGGGATCGGCAACATCAGCGTCACCTTCGGCACGCGAGCTCACCCCCTGGGCATCCTGGTCCAGAATGGCACGCTCGAGAACCTCGACGTCGAGGTCAACAGCAACCTCAGCGTGGACGGTCTGACATTCATCGCCAAGCAACTGGAATTCGACTACACCGCCAGCACCCAGACCTACCAGCTCACCGGTACGGCCGGCGTCAGCATCGCGGGACTCGGCAGCCTCAGCGTCACCTTCGGCACCCCGTCCCACCCCCTGGGCATCCTGGTCCAGAATGGCACGCTCGAAAACCTCGACATCGAGGTCAACAGTAACTTGACCGTGGACGGCGTGACGTTCACCACCCATAATCTCGAGTTCGACTACACCGCCTACACCCAGACCTTCCAGCTCACAGGCACCGCGGGCGTCAGCATCATCGGCCTGGGCAGCCTGAGCGTCACCTTCGGCACTCCCGCTCATCCCCTCGGTATCCTGGTCCAGAACGGCACGCTCGAGAACCTCGACGTCTCCGTAACGAGCGACCTATTCGTGGACGGCCTGACGTTCTATACGAAGGACCTGGACTTCGACTACACCGCCTACACCCAGACCTTCCAGCTCACCGGCACCGCCGGCGTCATCATCGGTGGCATTAGCAACGGTAGCGGCGGCAGCAGCCCGGGTGCGGATAGTTTCAGCGTGACCTTCGGCGGGCCGATCGATCGCGAGGGCATCCTGGTCCAGAACGGCACCCTCGAGAGCCTGGACGCGACAATCAACGCCAGCTTCTGGGTCAACGGGGTGGAGATCTACGCGAACAACCTGGAGTTCGCCTACCTTGCAGATGACCCCGCGACCGGGGCGGCCGCGTTCGAGATGGCCGGCACGGTCGGCGCCGCGCTGCCGGGCGGCATCGGCTATGTCCAGGTCACTTTCGGATCCCACGGCGACCCGGGGCTCGTCATCTCCCACGGCGATCTGGTCAGCTTCGACATGACGATCGCGGCCAGCTTCGGCGTCGGCGGCCTGCGGTTCGCAAAAAGCAATATACAATTCACTTATACGGAAGCGTCCGGCAGATTCACGATGACCGGGGACACCAGCTTCGTCATCTCGATCGGCGTGGCTGCCGTTGACTTCGACGTCGCCTTCGGCGGCAACGGCACCCAGGGGCTCGTCATACAGAACGGGCACCTGATCTCGTTCAACATGGCGGTCACGTCCCAGCTATCGATCGGCGGGATCAGCTTCAGCCAGTCTCAGTTCGTCTTCACGTATCACGCGGCGGCGAACGGCGTACCCTCCGAGTTCATCATGACCGGCGACACGACGTTCGTCATACCACATGTCGCCTCCTTCGCCGCCGACCTGGGCGGACCGGGCACGCAGGGCTTGGTGATCGAGAATGGCGGGTTGGAGAGCCTGACCTTCTCGGTGAATGCCAACGCGGACTTCCTGGGGCTCGTCGCATCCCTCGACGTCACCGCGAGCTTCAGCGCCAACACCGAGACCTTCGCGTTCGGGGGAAAGGCCGGCCTGTCGATCGACACCGGCTTCCTGCCGAGCTGGGTGAAGTTGACGCTCGGTCTCGGGTCCCGTTGGAACTTGGGCAGCGTCGGTTTCAATCTCTCGTTTGATGCGTACGACATCAGCGGCGGCAGCGTGCAATTCTCGGTCTCGATCCTGGGCGTGTCGGTGGGCGCGAAGTTCGGCTTCAATGGATCGGTCAGCATCCCGATGCCGAACATACTGAATTCCCTGGGCAATGCCATAAGCAACGGCTACAAGAAAGTCACGAAATGGCTTGGTTTCGGCTACCTCGAGAACGCCACGGTATTCTACGACCCCAGCGGCATCGTCTACCGATCCGGTGACCCGGAGACGACCACCGATGCGGGCGGCGGCTTCAAGCTGGACGTCCCCGCCGGCGCCACCGGCGGCTTCATCGTGGCCTACGGCGGGACCGACATCTCTACCGGCCAGCCGAACCGACTGATCCTGGTCGCCCCCTACGACGCCGCACAGGTCAACCCGTTGACGACCCTGCTCGCCGACGTCATGCAATCGGACTCCAATCTGACCGAGGCGCAGGGCATCGCGCTGATCGACCAGGCGCTCGCCCTGCCCTTGAGTTTCGACTTCACCCAGGAGGATTACATCGCCGGGGCCCAGGCGGGCAGCGATCTTGCGGCCGCCGCCTTCGGCGCAGACGTAAAGATCACATCATCCGTGAACATGGCCGCCGGATTGCTCGGCGGGCTGCCGGGCGCCCCGACCGCCTCGTCGATCGGCCTCGATTACTTCGCCGGGCTGGCCTCGGCGATTGTCGAACGGAGATGGCAGTGCCGTCAACCTCTCCGACGCCTCGGACGACCAGTCGCTGCTCCAGGCTACGGCCGCGGCGGCCGGATTGGGACTCGGCGACGACCTGGCGTCCGGCGGGGGCCGGATCATCGCCGCGGTCAATCAGGCGATCGACGCGACGCCTGCCAGCGGGACCTCGGCTTACCTGGATCAGGCGGTCCAGTTCCAGACCCTGGCCGAAGCGACCATCGCACCGCAATTGACCCAGGCCGCCGCCGGCTCCACGGCCATCGGCGATCTCGCCGATGATTACACCCAGGCGAATGTGTCCACGATGGCCGGTTCCACCGCCATCGGAGAGCTGTCGGCGCCGTCGGTCGCGATCTCGAGCGTCTCCCAGGTCGTCGCCCAAGGCCAGCCGGCCACGTTCGAATTCACCGTGACGCTGACCGGCACGCCGTCGCCGCTCCTGCCGGTCACCGTCGCTTACTCCACCGCCGACGACACGGCGACCGCCGACGACGGTGACTACACGCCCGTCGGCGGGACCCTCACCTGGGCGCCCGGCGACACCTCGCCCAAGACGATCTCGGTCCCGGTCGGGGCCATCTCGCTCCCGGACGTCGACACGTTCTTCGAGGTGGATCTCTCCGACCCCGTGAACGCGGTGCTCGACCAGGGCGTCGGCGCCGGCCTGATTCTCTGCCCGGAATTCGCCACGACCACCTCCTTGACCTCGTCGGCCCCATCGGCCTCCGGCGACGCGCCGGTGACCTTCACCGCCGTGGTCACCGACCAGGATGGCAACGACAGCCCGGGCATGGGCCAGGTCGAATTCTACGACGGCTCGACCGACCTGGGTAGCGCGACCCTCGATGCCACGGGGACAGCCACCTTAGCCACCTCCTTCGGCGACCCAGGGTCGCACGCGATCGCCGCGGTCTACGACGGCCTCCAGTTCGACGGCCGCACCTACGATCAGAGTACATCGGCGGCCTTGACCGAGACGGTCGCGCGGGCCGAGCAGACGATCACCTTCGACCCGATCGGCGACCAGACCTACGGGGCGGAGCCGATCTTCCTCGACCCCAGCTCCTCGTCATTCCTGCCCGTCACCGTCAACGTTATCTCCGGCCCGGCGACGATCGACAGCAACGACGTACTGACAATCACAGGTTTCGGCACCGTGGTGATCGAAGCGTCGCAATCTGGCAACAGCGGCACCGATGCCGCCGTCCCCGTCGACGAGTCGTTCCATGTCGCACCGGCTCCACTGACCATCGCGGCCGACGACCTGACGGTCGTCTACGGCGATGCCTATCCGACCCTCACCTCGTCGTACAGCGGATTCGTCTCCGATGACACGCCGGAAAGCCTGACGACCCTGCCCACCCTGACCACCGTTGCGGGCGGGAGCGGGGTCGGCACCTACGCCATCGACGCCTCCGGAGCCGTCGATCCCAACTACACAATCACCTATGTCCCCGGGACCCTCACCATCGTCGCGGACACGACCACGACGACGATTACCCCGTCGCTGACCGTCCCGCTCCTGGGCCAGGATGTGGCCTACACCGCCTCGATAACCGCCGGCTCGACCGGCCTGCCCGTGACCGTCGGGAGCGTCCAGTTCCAGGTCGACGGCAAGAACGTCGGCGGCCTCGTGGCCCTCGACGCCAACGGCGACGCAACCCTCGACCCGGGTGCCTTGCCCCTCGGGTCTCAGACGATCACCGCCATCTACCAAGGGACCACCGATTACCTGACCGGCAGCGGAAGCCTGAACCAGGTCGTCGCTTCCTATGGCTCGACGATCGGATTATCAACATCGGAGCTGGTCGCGAACTACGGCGACACGGACACAATCACAGCGACCGTCGAGCCCGCCACCCCGGGCGTGGGCACGCCGGCCGGCAGCGTGCAATTCGAGATCGACGGCCAGCCAACCGGCCCTCCGGTCACGCTCGATGCTAATGGCACCGCCAGCCTGACCCTCTCGACGCTCCAGGTCGGAGTCCAGACGATCGCGGCGATCTACAGCGGCCAGGGATCGACCTTCCAGGTCAGCGAGGCGACCACCACAATCGTCGTGGATCCCATCCCCCAGACAATCACCTTCGGCCCGCTCAACGGTGTCACCTACGGCGCCGGCCCGATCGCGCTGTCCGCCTCGGCCAGTTCGGGCCTGGCCATCGCCTACTCGATCGTCTACGGCCCGGGCACCCTGAACGGATCAACCCTGAGCATCACCGGCGCCGGGACGATCGCGATCGAGGCCGACCAGGCAGGCAACGCCGACTACCTGGCGGCCGCGCCGGTCCAGGAGACGCTCGATATCGCCAAGGCCACGCCGACGCTGAGCGTTTCCGATCCCAGCAGCACTTACACCGGCACCCCTTTCTCCGCAATGGCCGCGCTCGCCGGTATCGTGCCCGGCGTCGACAATACACCCGGCGCGACCCTCGAGGGTGTCGCACCCTCGCTGAGCTACTTCAGTGGCACGTATGGCAGCGTCGCCCAGCTCGCCGGTGTCACCCCACTCGCGGGCGCCCCGACCGCGGTCGGCGCTTATACCGTGGAAGCGTACTTCCCAGGCAGTGTTGACTATACCAGCCAGTCGGCGCTGGCCGATTTCGACATCGCGGCCCCGCTGACCATCATCGGCGCGACTCCAGTCTCTCCCAACCCGCGCACCTCCGCGGTGTCGAGCGTTACCGTCAGCCTCAGCGAGGCAATTAATCCCGCGAACTTCAACGACGGGACCCTCACCCTCACGGACGACGGCGGACCCAACCTGATCACCGCCGCGGTCGCCATCCAGCCCACCACGGCCACCACCTTTGCGATCGAGGGCCTTGCCGGACTGACTACGATCGAGGGCCTCTACACGCTGACCGTCAACGCCGCCGAAATGACCGACCCCTACGGCAACCCAGGAACGGGCGCGATTTCGACCACTTGGCTGATGGACACGACCCCGCCCACCAGCCACGTCAGCCCGCTACTGGCTCGTGGCACCAGCCTCAGCTTCCCCGTCTCCACCACCGGCTCGGATCCCAACGCGGCCAACGGCGGCCTCGCCGCGGGCGTCGCCAGTTACGCCATCTACGTCTCGACCAATGGCGGAGCCTGGTCGCCATGGACGACCGTCCCGGCGGCCACTCCGACGGCCACCTACACAGGCCAGAGCAATACCACCTATTCTTTCCACAGCATCGCCACGGACCTCGCCGGCAACGTTGAGGACAAGGCGCCGGTCATCGAGGCCAGTACCTACCTCCCCGACCTGACCCCGCCGGTCACCGCAGTCGATGCTACGACCGGGACCAACCCGAGCACGGTCGATAGCACGACCGGCACCTTCACCCTCGACCTCACCGGCAACGACCCCGGCGGAGCCGCCCTGAGCTACTTCGCGGTCTTCGTCTCGATCGACGGCGGCACCTACCAGGAAGTCGGCCCCTATGCCATCCCCGCCGGCGAGGCCGACAGCAACGGCAACGACCACTCGACGATCGCCTATCAGGGCCTCACCGATGGCCAGTCTCACTCCTATGCGTTCTACAGCATCGGCCTCGACGCCGCCGGCAACCTCCAAGCTGCCCCGAAGAGTCCCAACGTGACATTCGCCAAACAGCTCTTCGCGCCGGCCCAGCCCCAGCAGTTGCAGGTCACCAGCTTCTCGGTCGAGCACGGCAGCCCGAGCCGGTCGTTCATCCGCTATCTCGACCTAGGATTCAATGAGAGCAACGCCCAGAGCGGCAGCGAGCTCACGGCGATCATCAACTCGATCGGGAAGGCGTCTCCCGACATCACGATCTACAAGTACGACCTGAATGGCGACGCGTCGAGCAAGACGCCGGTCCCTCTGTCGAGCCCGACGATGCTCTCGGTGATCGACCATGCGATCGAGATCGACTTCGGCTCGGGCGGCATCGGAAACAGTCCAACAACGACCACTCCCGACGGCTATTACGAGGTGGACATCAAGCTGCCCAACAGACAGACCGTCGTACACCACTTCGACCGGCTGCTGGGCGACGTTGCGGGTGACGGGGTCGTCGACCAGAACGACCTGAACGAGATCGCCGCCAGCATCGGCGAGACGTCGGAGGTGGGCTGGGCGCCCTTGAGCGCCGCCGTGACGGGCGACGGCTCGGTGACGTCGCTGGACCTCCTGCTGGCCACCCGGTCGAAGAACCGGAAGCTGGCATCCGGCCTGTCCCTGGGATGAGGTGATTCTCGCCTGGGCTTCCATTCCCGAGCCGACGCCTCCGGGCATGGCAACCCTCGTCAGCCGGTGATCGGCTCGGGTGACGGTGGCGTCATACGAGCTCAACTCGATCGGCTATAGAAATCCCGACTGAGTGATCATCACCGAAACGCCAGCCCGATCCCGTGCGCCGATTGCATAGGGATCACGGCTTGAATGGGTATGCGGGAAATCCCAGGTCGTCCAGGACGAGTCGGAACGCGGGCTGTTCTTGAAGGCGACGGAATGCGGTATCAGCCCGCAAGCGTGCCACATCGCGAAATCCCGCCTTGCTCGCCCTCTGCAATGCTTCGATAGCCCATCGATCCCAGTCCAGGACATCCCCCACCACGGAGGATCGAGAACAAAATTCGCTCGCGGCATCGTAGAGCTCATCCGGGTTTCCCGAGCAAAGGTCGAGCCGTTTCTCGATCAAGTCATCCGATTCGTTGCGCCTTCCCAGGGCTCGCAAAGCTTTCGCCAATCCCGTATAGGCCCGGCCGAGCTGTTGTCGAAATTCGATCTCGTTCGGCGACGCCTCATACGCCGCGCGCTGGTGCTCGATGGACTCCTGGAATTCGGGGATACTCTCCTTCGGCTGTCCGAGTGCGACAAGGGCCGAGCCGTGGCTGGTCAGTAATTGCCCGAGCAAGCTGCGAAATGCCAGATTGGCCGCGGGTCCCTGGACGAGAAGCCGGACGACCTGGATCCCCTCTTCGGAATGCGGTCGCGCCTCTGCCGCCCGGTCCAATTCGATGAGGGAATCGCTGAGGCTGAGGAGCACTCCGCCAAGGGCATAACGATACGTCATCACCTCCGGTTGGGCCTCGGCCAGCGACCTCAGCCGGGATTCGGCCTCGCGGAAAGCGGGTATGGCTTCATCGTGTCTGCGGGCAAGCGAAAGGATGCAGCCATTGTTCAGATGAGTGCAAGCCAGATCGTAGCGGTATTCGTTCCGGGTCGGTTGGTCGGCAGCGAGTTGCGACTGGATTTGCAGGGCTCGCTTGAAGAGCAGGCTGCCTTCATCCGGCCTGTGATTCTCGCCCAGCCAGAGCGCGAGGTTCCCCAGACAACTGGCCAATCCTTCCCGGAGCTGGATCGAGGCTGGCTGTTCGCTCACCAGTTCCTCGAAGAGGGAGCGAGCCGATTCATATGAGCGTAATCCCTCGGCCTTCATGCCTAGTGAACGGTAGGCAACGCCGAGGTTCGTCTGGATGATAGCGATGTTCCGTCGTACCCAGTAGTCCTTCGGATCGCGACTCCGGAGCACCTCGAGGGCCTTCAGTTGATCGACATAGATGGCCAGGGCCTGGTCGGGCCGTCGCGAGTGGAGTGTGACACTTCCCAGATCGAGAGACGCCTTGGCAAGATTGAGCTGAACGTCGTAATTCTCGGGATGAGTTTTCGCCAGTCTCGTACAGATATCGAGGGCTTGCCGGTAGGCATGCTCCGCCTCATCATCTCGACCCTGACCTCGCCGGACATTACCGAGGTAGGTATATCCCAGGCTCAAACATTTTGCGTATCGGATGCTGTCCGGTGATGTTGCACAGAGTTCTTCTTGAAGCCGGATCGACCGATCAATCGTCACCACTCCATCTTCCTGGTGACCATTCGCGGCGATCAATCTCCCAATATTCATGCTGATGTTGTTCAGCCGGTCTTTCATATCCTGAGTCGCGGCCCGGTCGCCAACGACGGCCTGCTGGATGTCCCTCGCCCGTTCGAGGTTCGCCAGTGCATTGCGCTGGTTGCCGACCGATTCGGTCAGGATCGCCAGGTCGAAATAGACATCCGCCAATCTCAGGCGGGAGTCGATGTCGGACTTGTCGGTATCTTTGAGCGTGGCTTCGAGCTTCCGGTAGAATTCCTCGGGGGACCGGAGGAGGCGATTTCGCAGCTCGGAAAATCGCTCCTCTTTCAAGAGGAAGTCCTCGCTGACCCCGCTGTGAAACGTCCGGATCGCCTCCATGGCCAGGGTGAACCGGGCCGATTCCTGATCCCTGGAGACGGCCAGGTTGGCGTTGGACTCCTGCAAGCGGACGTTGAACCATCCCGTGACGCCGGCCAGTAAGGATGGTCCGATCAGCGCAAAGGCAAGCGAGAGCGTGACGAGCGGATGTCGTTTGACCCACTTGATCGCCTTTTCCGGGGCGAGTGCCGGACGGGCATTGATCGTCCGGCCTTCCAGGAGATTCCCCAGGTCGTCGGCGAGATCGGCGGCTCGCTGATAACGTTTCTCGGGCGATTTCTCGAGGCACTTGAGCGTGATGGTTTCCAGGTCGCGAGGAATCCGAATACGGGTTGTCCTGGGAAAGGACGGCTCCTGGAAACGGACTTGATCGAGGATCTCCGGCCGCGAACCGACATGGAACGGAGGTCGATCGCACAATAACTCGTACAGGACGGCACCGAGCGCATAGACGTCGGTCTGCACCGTGACTTCCGAAGATCCCGAAGCCTGCTCGGGAGCCATGTAGGGCGCCGTGCCGATGACGGCGTCTTGGGTCAAGTCCGACGGCGTGTCGGCAAGCTTGGCCAGGCCGAAATCGCAGAGCTTCGCGACGCCATCGCCGGTAAACAAGACGTTGGCCGGCTTCAGGTCTCGGTGAATCACCCCGCGGTCGTGAGCATGCTGGACCGCAAGGGCCAGCGTCCGTACGAACTCGGCCGCCGCAGAGGCCGTCGGCGGGATATGCGAGGGATCCTTGAGCGATCCGCCGCCCAGGAACTCCATGGCGATATAAGGCTGATCGTCAACGGAGCCGACCTCGAAGACCTGAGCGATGTGAGGATGTTGCAATTGGGCCATCGCGTTGGCCTCGATCTGGAATCGGGAACGATGGCGCTCCATCACCATCGGCCCGGTCTGGATCATCTTGAGCGCCACCTGCCGGGAAGGGCTCCTCTGGTCGGCCAGGTAGACCACCCCCATACCGCCGGATCCCAGTTCCCTGGTCACGTTGTATCCCGGAATCTCGGGCAGCCTCGCGGATCTGGCCCGGAAGGCGAATTGCAATTCGAGCGTCGGCGCCGATAGCTGATCCAGCAAACGAGTGCATGGATCACACGAGGACAAATGATCGTCCATGTCATCCGAGTCAGGGCGAGGCAGTCCTTCGCCGAGATAGAGGAGCCATCGTTCTCGGGATGGACATTGCGGCATCGTGCTGATCCCTTCACATCGAATCGGAATCGTTCACGAGTTGATCGTGGGCGACCTTCGCCAGGCGAGTATTCACGCGATAGCAGGCCGAGTAGACCGCGCCGGGTTTCACGCCGAACTCCTCGCACACTTCCGCAACGCTGCGGCCCTCATTCCGACGCGACCAGATCAAGAAATCCTTCGGCGTCTCTTCTCTCAAGATCTTCAGGGCCTTCTGCAATGCCCCCCAACGCCTATCGTCCTGGGCATCCCATTCCCTTTCCACGACGAGGGTCCCGTCGTCGATCAACACTTGCGGCTGTCTGCCCTGAGCCCTCATGACGTCGATCGCCATGTTCCTGGCCATCTCGATCACGTATCCGTTGAACGACTTTCTCTCATCATAACCGAACTTCCCTTCGCGCATCCGGATCCAGAGTTTCGACGTCAGGTCACCGGCGAGCCTCTCGGCATCGGCCGGCGAGAGCCCCTGGCGGGTCGCGATCGTCACGATGCCCGGACATCGCTTTTCCATGAAGCGACGCCAGGCGCCCTCGTTCGATTGGCAGAGCAGGACAACCCACCCCGCGGACGTACTCGACCAGTCCAGCCACGAAACCCTCGGCATAGAGGATACTCCCGGGTCGATCGAATCTCACGAGGAATTGCGGAAGGCGATTTGACACTTCTCGCTGAACACCACCAGCCAGGGCGAGATCGAAGCCCGTGACCACGCACGTGAGTGCGTGGTTCGGATGGGACGAACGTCCTCCAACCTCGGGCGTCAGCCCGATCCGGAGCGAGGATCGCACTCACGTGCGTGGTCGGAGGTCCCCCGTCCCGAACCACGGTCTCGCGAACGTGGTCACCTGGTGATCGGCGAGAAGCGTCGTCAATTTCGTGTGCATCGGAAGCCGCAGGCCGCCCGATGGGCCGCGGCTAGAGCGCTTCACGATTGGTCTGAGCACGCGCGGAGCCCCCTCACCCCATCCCTCTCCCCTCCGGGGCGAGGGCGACCGCTCGGCGCCACCTCGAGTGTCTTGCGGCTCGGCCGAGCCATCCTCCATCCCCTTCTCCCCGCCGGGGAGAAGGTGCCCGAAGGGCGGATGAGGGGGGATTCCGCTTCAGACTCCCGCGCATATGCAACCGAAGCGCAATGCAGCTCTAAATCGCCCTCCGGAGTAGGAATAAGGAGGAAGTCGCAAGACAACAAAAAAATGCCTGCGCGGAATCACGTGAGAAAGCGGACAGCTCGGACGTATCCCTTGCGAGAGAAGCTCGTCCTGCATCGGCTCCAGAGACGAACGGTTGAACGCGATGTCCCTAGGCCGAAGTGGCAAACCGAGTCTTTCGGCACAGGTCGAGGCCGATGCATCTCGATCAAGCCTGGCCATTTTCGGCGATTGCTCGTGTGACTTCAAGCATGAACCGAAATTTCGGGATCCGATGCCTCTGAGACCTTTTTTGGGTCCTGCCAAGATTCTTGGCCGACATTCGCCGCGTTTCCAGAGTTAACACAGTAGACGATCGCTTCAGCCAGACCGGTAAAGACGGGTCGGGCGATCATCGAGCGGGATTTTTCCTGGAAAAATCGAAAAGCCGCGAGTCATCAACGCAGATTTGGGTACTTCTCACATTAGGAACGCAGATGCGGACACGACCGTGCTCCCACCGGACGGCTACGATGAAAGTCCTGACTGAACAAAAGCCGACTCCCTGGAGCCTGTTCTGAACGTTTCTGTCCTTCGCCTGCTGTAGCCGGCCTCTGCGAGGCCGGGCATTTGGATATCGTCGCAGAGTCCAACCACAAAGTTCGGAGTCATCCAGGAAATCTGGGAACAGCATTCATAGCACGCTCACATGAGTCAATTGCGCCTCGTGACGGGCACGAACTCCTGCGGGTCGTGAAAGGCCGATCGCATTCACGAAAACCGTCGTCGATTGACCAACCAGCCTCAACGCCAACATGAGGAACTAGCCATGATGCGCACACACCACAACCGGGATCAGCACGGGAACCAGGCATCATCCGCTCAGGGGACGATTCAGCCGACAGCGACTCTCACACCTCACACCTCGGAGGAGACGGCTATGACGAACCGGAAACCCAGCGCCCGCGTCCTCAACTTCATCGAGTCGTCATTCTCGCGCGCTCGCAACCTACCGCGTCGGATCGACCGGACCGTCCGTCTTGGCGGAGAGATGGAGGGATTGGAGACAAGGCGATTGCTATCATTTCAAGTTGTGAACACTTCGTATGATTATTCAAGTTTAGGCGAGGACGGGACTGAGAGCCTTCGCGTCGCGATCGCGTTGGCCGACGAGTCGGGGCAACCCACTACGATTATCTTCGACTTCCAGAATCCGAACTTTGAAGGCACACCGACGATCGACCTGGCGAGCCCTCTCCCGGCGATCACGGTACCGATCAATATGGGCGGTGCGTTCGGGACTTCCGAACCTGACGTCCAGTTGCACGGAGTCGGTCCGTATAGTGGGGACGGCCTCCAATTCACCGCGACAGCCTCAGGGTCATACATTGATGGAATGATCATCAACAATTTCGAGTACGACGGAATCACCTTGCTCGACGCAGACGACGTCTCGATTCAAGATTGCTTGATCGGAACCGACCCGAGCGGGGAGGTTGCCGAACCCAATGGCGGCGATGGCATCCGCGTGGATTCGACAGCGCAGTGTACGATCGGCGGGAACTATTCGGGGGAAGGCAACGTCATCTCCGGCAACCGTGGCAATGGTATCGAGATCTATGGAACCAGCTCGATCGACAACAACGTCGTGGGCAACAAGATTGGCACGGATGAGTCCGGCAACAACGCAATTGGAAACTCGGGGATCGGGGTCTACGTTCACGACACCGGCCCGGGGTTCAACACGATCGGCAGTTCGAAGCCCTTGGGTGGCAACGTGATCTCGGGCAACGGCCAGGACGGTGTCCGCATCAGCGGAATCGGAACCAACGGGAACGTCATCGAGCGCAATAACATCGGCACCAACGCCAGCGGCATGGCCAAGCTCGGAAACGGCTGGTGGGGCGTGGAGGACATCAACGCCGCCCGGACGGTCATCGGTGGTCCTGGCGTCATCAACGAGATCTCGGGCAACGACCAGGGCGGCGTCGCCGTCTATGGCTCGTCTGCGGTCGGCGTGGAAATCGAGGGAGATGTGATCGGCCTCGCTGCCGACGGAAACACCCCATTGGGCAACGCCTTCAGCGGAGTCTATGTCGGTGACTTCGGCGCCGGTCTTGGCGATGCGACCGGCACGGTGATCGGCGGGACTTCAGGCGGGGACGGCGACGACATCTCTGGGAACGGCAATTACGGGGTCTGGATCACGGGACCCGGCACGTCCGGGACTGTCGTCGAACGGGACCTCATCGGGACCAACGCCTCCGGCGCATGCGCCCTCGGCAACGCCTGGGATGGCCTTCGAATCGACGGAGGAGCCCATAACAGCAACATCGGGATGAACTCGAGCGAAGACGGTAACGTGATCTCAGGCAACGACAATGGCGGTATTAACATTACCGGTGGGTCGGGCGGGAACGTCCTCCTCAATAACTACATCGGCACCGATTCCACCGGCGAGTATGCCGTCGGAAATGGAGACGCGGGCGTATACATCGACGATTGCAACGGCAACCAGATCGGCGGAAGTGCCGCACTCGCGCGGAACGTCATCTCGGGCAACAATACAAACAACTATGGATACGATGGTGTCGACCTCAACGGCAGCTCCGACAATCAAATTGCCGGAAACTACATCGGAACCGACGCGTCCGGCACCAAATCCTTATCAGGAAACAGGTTCGGCGTGTTTGTATTCTTGGGCTCCTCGAACAATCTCATCGGCGGCCTCACAAGCGGGGCCGGTAACTTGATCTCTGGAAACGAATCAAATGGTGTTCAGTTCAACGAAGCGAGTTCGATCGGCAATGTCGTGGAGGGAAATAAAATTGGCACCGATCTCACCGGAACTAAGGCGATCGCAAATCTGGATGATGGAATCCAGTTCTTCCTTGGTTCGTCCGCCAATACGATCGGCGGCACGGCCTCCGGCGCAGGCAACATCATCTCGGGTAATGGAGGCAAGGGGGTAAGCTTCTTCGATAACTCGGACGACAACTCAATTCAAGGAAACTTCATTGGGACCGACATCACGGGAACCGAGGCATTAGGGAACGGAGATGCGGGCGTATATATCGACGACTCTAACGGCAATCAGGTGGGTGGGAACGACCCGCTTGCTCGGAACGTCATCTCGGGCAATAATACCAACAATAATGGCTACGACGGTGTCAACGTCAACGGCAGCTCGGGTAACCTGATTGCCGGCAACTACATCGGGACCGACGCGTCCGGCACCAAATCCCTATCAGGAAACAGGTTCGGGGTGTTTGTATTCTTGGGCTCCTCAGACAACCTTATCGGCGGGGTCACGTCCGGGGCCGGTAATCTTATCTCCGGAAACGAATCAAGCGGCGTTCAATTCAACGACAGCGACTCGACAGGCAACGCCGTAGAGGGGAATAAGATTGGTACCGATCTCTCTGGAACCAAGGAGATTGGGAACCTGGGGGATGGGATCCAGTTCTTCCTAGGCGCATCCGGAAACACGATCGGCGGCACGACTTCCGGCGCCGGTAACCTGATCTCGTGCAATCAAGGCAATGGCATCTCGATTCTAGGCGCAGACGATAATACGATCCAGGGGAATTTTATCGGGACGGACGTTACAGGCACCCAAGCCTTAGGGAATGCCGCGAACGGCGTGTACCTGAGCGGCGGGTGAACGGGAAATCTGATCGGTGGGGTCGCTGATGGCTCCGGCAATCTTATCTCCGGCAACGGAGCGAACGGCGCCTTTCTCACCGACACTAGCACGTCGGAGAATGCGATTCAAAGCGACATTATCGGGACCAACGTGACGGGCAATTCGGCTATTGCAAACTCCGCCAATGGGGTCCAGATCAGCGATGGCGCTTCCAATAATACGATCGGCGGATCGATACCAGGCCAGGGGGATGTGATCTCGGGGAACAGCCAGAACGGTGTCTACCTCACGGACTCCGCCTCATTGGGAAACGTGATCGCAGACGACACCATCGGTCTGAACGTGACGGGCACAGTCAAGCTCGGCAACGGCTTTTGGGGCGTCCTCGATTCGGACGGTGCAGCGACGACGATCGGCGGAATCTCCGGACTCACTGGGAACCTCGTGTCGGGCAATGATCAGGGCGGCGTCGCCGTGTTCGGCAGCGCGACCACCGGTTCGCTGATCGCCGGCAACATCATCGGTCTTGGCGCCGATGGTAGCACACCGTTGGGGAACGGTTACAGCGGGGTCTACGTGGGCGACTTCGGGACCGACCTCGGCGGCGCAAACGGCGTCACCGTCGGCGGTACGAACGCGGGAGCCCGCAACGTGATCTCGGCGAACGGGAACTGGGGAGTATGGCTCCCTGGCCCGACCACGACCAACGACATCATCGACGGGAACTACATCGGTACCGATGTGACCGGCACCCAGGCCCGAGGCAATTCTTATGATGGAATCCAGATTGCCTACAGTGCTTACGACAACACCATCGGGGGGACCGCGTCCGGCGCGGCAACCTGATCTCGGGCAACGATGGCTATGGAATTACAATCGAGGGCACCGGCGCCTCGGGAAATGTGGTTGCCGGTAATCTGATCGGAACCGACGTGACAGGCACCAAAGCGATTGGAAGTTCAATCGGGGTGAGTATCGCATTCGGTTCGACAAGCAACACGATCGGCGGTTCAACTCCCGGCGCCGGAACCTTATCTCAGGCAATTCCTTCACCGGTGTGCTCATCTATGGTCAGGGCTCGGATGGCAACGTCGTGGCGGGCGACTGGATTGGAACCACAGCCAGTGGGGACACTTCCCTGCCCAACGGGACCTCGCCGTACTTCAGCCCCTCATTCGGTGCCATTGGAGGCGGAGTCGTCATCGAAGCAGGCGCCTCGGGCAACCGCATCGGGTCCGACGGTCTCAGCGGCGATTCTGGAGAAGCGAATGACATCTCGGGCAATGATAACGATGGCATTGACATTTGGGGCTCGGGCACGAGCCTCAATGTCGTTGCGGGCAACTTGATCGGCACCGACCCGACAGGGACGCTTGCCCTGGGGAACGAGCGCGCCGGGGCATGCCTGGAAGGAGGCGCCACTGCCAACACGATCGGTGGCACATCATCCGGCAGTGGAAACGTTCTCTCGGGCAACATCGTCGGTGTCTTGATCTATTCGACGGGTACGAGCGGCAATGTCATTGCCGGAAACGAAATCGGCACCGATGTGACTGGAAGCGTTGCTATAGGCAACACTTATGAAGGAGTTGATGTCGCCTCCGGCGCAACGGGGAACATCATCGGCGGGTCGACCCAAGGTGCTGGCAACGTCATCTCAGGGAATACTGACGATGGCGTTGTGCTCCTCTTTGCCTCCAGTACGCTTCTCGAAGGAAACCGGATCGGCACGGATTCGAGTGGGACGAAGGTTCTCGGAAACGGCGAAGTCGGCGTCGAGCTCGAATCGGGAGCAAACACCACGATCGGCGGCACGGCCGCCGGCGCCGGCAATCTGATCTCTGGCAATTTTCAAGCCGCTATCTTTATCTTAGGATTTACGTCTGGTCCGGAAGGAAACGTCGTTCAGGGGAACTTCATCGGTACCGACGCCACAGGCACCAAGCCTTTGAGTAATTCGGAAGGCATTTTCATCGAATATAGTGATGGTAACACGATTGGGGGCACGGCGGCGGGTGCGGGCAACATCATTGCAGCCAGTCTCGCCACGGCATATACCTCTCCTTACGGATTGTCGGGCATCGGTCTCTACGAGTCTTCCGGTAATCTTGTCCAGGGCAATTTCATCGGTACCAATCCTTCCGGAAGCTCATCCCTGGGCAACGGCTCCAACGGGATCGTCCTAACTTATTCGACGGGAAACACCATCGGCGGAACTGCGACCGGCGCGGGCAACATCCTCGCCTTCAATAATGGCGATGGGATCAGCGTCGGGGAGAGCGCAGCAGACTCCAGCACCGGGAATTCCATCCTGGAAAACTCGATCTATTCCGATGGAACTCTCGGGATCGACCTGGGCGACGATGGGGTCACGCTCGACGATTCGAGCGGCCACACCGGCCCCAACCTGTTTCAGGATTTCCCCGTCCTTACCTCCGCCCTGACGACCGACGGCGCCACCACGATCACCGGCTCTCTCTCCGGATCGCCGGATACGACCTATCGCATCGAGTTCTTCAGCAACCCCGTTGCCGATCCTTCGGGATACGGTCAGGGCGAGACCTACCTCACGTTCGTCAACGCGACGACCAATTCCAGCGGCACGGCCTCTTTCTCCGTTCAGACGCTGAGCGCCGTGGCTGTCGGCCAGTTTATCTCCGCGACGGCTACTGACCCTCTCGGCAATACCTCTGAGTTCTCGAAAGACCTCGTCAATTCAGCCCTGACGATCTCCTCTATCGCGGCCATTTCGCCCAACCCGCGCAACTCGCCCGTTTCGACGGTCAGCATCACCCTCAACGAGTTAGCAAGTTCGGCTGGCTTCGGCGACCAGGCCCTCACGCTCACAGATGACGGCGGGCCCAATCTGATAACCAGTGCCGTCACCGTGACACCGACCTCGGCCACGACTTACCAGATCAGCGGTCTCGCCGGATTGACGACGGCACAGGGCCTTTACACGCTGACCGTCAACGCCGGGGACATCCAGGATCAGAACGGCATCCCCGGCTCGGGAACGCTATCGATCTTATGGCTGATGGACACGACCCCGCCCACCAGCCACGTCAACGCACTACCGTCTCGCGGCACCAGCCTCAGCTTCCCCGTCTCAGTCACCGGCGTAGACCCCACCGCGGGCAATGGCGGCCCGGCGTCGGGCGTGGCCTCTTACGCCATTTACATCTCAATCAACGGGGGCCCTTGGTCGTTATGGACGACCGTCCCAGCTTCCAACCCGACGGCCACGTTCCCAGGCCAGAGCAATACCACCTATTCCTTTTACAGCATCGCCACCGACCTCGCCGGCAACGTCGAGATCAAGGCGCCGCTCATCGAGGCCAGCACCTACCTCCCCGACCTGACCCCGCCGGTCACGAGCGTCAACGCCACGACCGGCACCAACCCGAGCACGGTCAATAGCACGACCGGTACCTTCACACTCGACCTCACCGGCAATGACCCCGGCGGCGCCGCCCTGACCTATTTCGAGGTCTTCGTCTCGATCGACGGCGGCACCTACCAGGAAGTCGGCCCCTATGCCATCCCCGCCGGCGAGGCCGATAGCCAGGGGAACTACCACTCGTCGATCGCTTATCAGGGCCTCACCGATGACCATCCGCACACCTATGCATTCTACAGCATCGGACTCGACGCCGCCAGCAACCTCCAGGTTGCCCCTAAGAGCCCCAACGTGACATTGGCGAACCAGGTCTTCTCAACGCCCAGTCAGCTCCAGGTCTCGAGCTTCACCGTCGAGCACGGCAGCCCGAGCCGGTCGTTCATCCGCTATCTCGACCTCGGCTTCAACGAGAGCGACGCCCAGAGTGGCAGCGAGCTCACGACGATCGTCAATTCCATCGGGACGGCGTCGCCCGATATTACGATCTACAAGTACGACCTCAACGGCGATGCGTCGAGCAAGACGGCGGTCCCGCTGTCGAGCCCGACGATGCTCTCGGTGATCGACCATGCCATCGAGATCGACTTCGGCTCGGGCGGCATCGGCAACAGTCCGACGACGACCACCCCCGACGGCTATTACGAGGTTGACATCAAACTGCCCGACGGCCAGACCGCCGTACACCACTTCTACCGCCTGCTGGGGGACGTGGCCGGCGACGGGGTCGTCGACCAGAACGATCTGAACGAGATCGCCGCCAGCATCGGCGAGACCTCGCAACTCGGCTGGGCGCCGTTGAGCGCTTCGGTGACGGGCGACGCGACGGTGTCGTCGCTGGACCTGCTGCTGGCCACCCGGTCGAAGAACCGGAAGCTGGCATCCGGCCTCTCCCTGGGATGAGGTGATCCTCGTCAGGGCCTCGGTTCCCGAGCCGTCTCACCCGGGTATGGCATCTCTCGCCCGCCAGTGAGCGGCTCGGGTGCCAGCGGAATCGTGTAAAAACCGGCTCGATCGGCTATAGAAATCCGGATTTCTTTCAGAATTTTTATCTCCTTATTGCAAAGCGGCTTGCGTCGCCAGGGCAGCCCTGTATCACCATGGGTGCGTCGATGAATTTAGAAAGCTGCGTTATATTAAGGATAGGGGATTCTGCGCAATATCGTTGCCGGTTATCCCTCACACAATGACATTGCACCCTCGTGCCCGACTTCGCCTCCCCATCAACGTTCCATGATCGATCTCTTTCGACCCTTGAGTGGCGTAGTTCAGCCGGAATTCCGGGCCGAAGGACTGCGAGTGAGTCGATGGAAGCCGCAGCGCCCTGTAAACATCAAGAGCAAACCGGTGCAATGCAACGGGGTTTTCCAGGATTTCTCTCGGAGTCCTCTTTCACTTGAGCATGCCCGCCCCCTTGAGGGCCCTCATCATCCCGAACGTGCTCGATTCATTGGGGCAGAAGATCCCCTCGACTTGCCCGCGATATCGGGTTACCAGGCTCTGCGCCTTCTGCTGGGCCGAGTCCGACGTCGGCCCGGCGTATTCCGTGTCCGAGATCAGGCTGATGCCGGGAAACTCCTTGGCGAGCGTCTCGGTGAAGCCGTTCTCGCGCTGCTCGGTGCTCTCGGAGCCGACCGCATATCGCAGCAGGATGACGCGTCCCTTGCCCCCGAGGACCTCGCCGAGTCGCCGAGCCGCCAGTACGCCGCCGTGGTGGTTGTCGGTCGCGACATAGCTGACCATCTTGGTCGTATCGAGCCCCGAATCGAAGATGACGACCGGGATTCCCTTGGCAATCGCCGACTCGACCGGCTCGACCAGCGCGTGCGAATCCAGCGGGGCCAGCACGATCCCATCGACCCCCGCGGCCACCGCGTTCTGGACCAGCGAGATCTGTTGGACCCGGTCGTCTTCCTTCTGAGGCCCGAGCCAGATGACCTCGACGTTCCCCAGCTCCTCGGCCGCCTTGAGGGCACCGGCGTGGACCGACTTCCAGAACTCGTGCGTCGTCCCCTTGGGGATCACGATCACTTTCCACTTCTTCTTCTTGGGCCCCGACAGGTTCACGGTGCTGGAATTATCCGCCTGGGGCGGATGGATCAGCCGGGCGATCTCCGTCTCCTTGCAGTTCTCGGGGGTCACCAGGGTCTCGCCCGTGGAGACCTTGGGCTCGACCGGCTTCTTCTCCAGATGGTTGACCAGCATCTTGACGCTCGTCTCGCCCATCTTGAGCGGATTCTGCACGACCAGGCCCTGGATCTTGCCCCGCGTCAAGGCATCGATGAGCGGCTCGCTCGCGTCGAAGCCGATGAACGCCACGCCGCGAGATCCCGACGCCTTCGCCGGGCCACCGGGCACGCTCCCCGAGCCGGCCTCTTCCGACCCGTTACAGCCAATCGTGAACCCCGCGAACACGAGGATTCCGACGCGATGCCAGGCTCGCAGGGCCATGAGTGATCTCCTTGAATCGCCTCGACTTATCGAAAATGGACCCTCATCGTATGACCCTCCGATTCGCCGAGTCAAGTCGGTAGCCGGGCGGCTTCTCGACCTTTTCCACGGGCCCGCATTCCCGTAAGGTCGGTCGGCCGACCCAGCGTAACTCCACGCGAGGTTCGATGAGACGCGACGACCCAGGGCCAGGGAGATGCCGACATAATGGACGTGCTCTATGCGATCGAGTCCTACCCCAAGTTGAGCGTCGAGGAATTCCTCGATGTCCTGCGCCGATCGACGCTGGCGGAGCGTCGCCCTGTTGGCGAGCCCGAGACGATCCGCGGGATGCTCGAGCACGCCGACCTGATCGTGACGGCTTGAGTGGACGGCGTGCTGGTCGGAATCTCGCGGGCGATCACTGATTTCTCCTACTGCACCTATCTTTCCGACCTTGCCGTCGATGAAGCGTATCAACGAGCAGGGATTGGCAAAGAACTGATCCGTCGCACCCACGAGTCCGCCGGACGAGGGACGAATCTGATCCTCCTCGCCGCCCCCAAAGCCAGAGATTATTATCCGCATATCGGAATGGCCGCGCATGACTCGTGTTGGATGATCGCTCGCGAGCCACGACTTTCTTGATGTTGGGAGTAGTCAATCGAACCGCCCTGCGTCATAATCACTCACAAGGTCGATACCCAGACGCTCGGGCAGGACTCCTCATAGCTTCGGACACTCTGCCGAGAAAGTGAGCCCGGATATGTCAAGGATTCGCGAGTCTCTCAGGATCGCCGCCGGACTCGGCCTGCTCCTGGCAACGGGCCATGGCTTCGAGCCCGTCGCGCGGGGGCAAGGGGCGGTCGCCTTCGTACCTCAGGTCGGCTTCGTCCCGAACGGGGCGACTCTGTCCGTGACTCCCGCCGTCTCGGCCGACCGTCGCTATGTCAGGCTGAGCGTCAATCCTTATTTCAACACGGTCAACGGCTTTACGACCTACACCTCGCAACTCGGGGCCGTCGGCGGAGGTGGTGCCGGTGGGTTCGGCGGTGGCGGCGCCGGTGGCCTGGGCGGTGGCGGCGGTGCCGGTGGCTTCGCCGGGATGAACGGGGTAATGGGCGGCGGGATGGGCGGCGGAGCACCCGTCGGCCAGATGGGGATCCCATACTCGGGCACCTATGTGGCGGGCGACTATTCCTCGGCGATGGCCAGCTTCCCCCAGGGCTTCGGTAACGGCGGTTTCCCCGCCGCCGGTAATGGTTTAGACGGGATGGATGGCGGTTTCGCCGGCTCAGACCCCTTCGTGCCCGGCCAGCAAGAGGTCTCACAGACCGATGAGGGTCTATCCCCCCGTGCCACGACCCCGAGGTCCAAGACGGCCCGACAGAAAGCGGCACGGAAGCCGGCTCGCCGACCCGCCACGACCAAGGCCAAGACGACCCGTCGTTGATGACACACGGCCCGGCGAGGCCGCCGGGCGTTTTCCCCGCCGGATGGCAGGTGACAACGATCCCATAGATACGGCTTGCCGGACAGCCTTAGCTGCCAGTCGGCCGATGCTGGGGATCGAAGTATTTGACCAGCGTGACCTGGTTCCCGAGCTTGTTATACCAGAAATGGTTGACCAGGCCGCGGGCGAGCATGATCCCGAAGCCCCCTTCGCGGAGCCCCAATTCGTTGCGGATCTCCAGATGGCGAATCGGGTCTTCGTCCGACGCCGCGTGAGGGAGGTCTCTCGGGTCGAATCCGGGACCCTGGTCCTGAATGATCAGAGTCACGGACGTCGCGTCGATGCGATAGGTGATGCGAAGGACCAGGTCGGCATTCTTCCTGTGGCCCCACTCGATGGCATTGCCGCCCATCTCCATCACGGCCTGCTTCAGATCCTTGATGTGGCGTTCGGTCAACGGGGAATGCGCGAAGAGGTCCGCCAACATGTCGCTGGCCTGGGTCAGATAGGTCAGCTCACTACGGACGTCGAAGTGGATCTCGCCCGTCGTTCCTTTTTGAAGGTGTTCGTCATGCCAGGCGATCGCCTCATCCATGATTTCGTAGAGTTGCTGCGGCGTGAACGGCTTGGTCAGATAGCCGTTGGCTCCGACCCGGACGCCCGCAGCACGCTCCTTGGCATCGTGGTGAGCGGTCACCATGACAATTGGGATGAGATTGGTCTCGCGATCCCGTTTCAATCGATCGCAGAGCTCGAAGCCGCTCATGTCGGGCAGCGACGGATCGAGCAAGATCAGGTCGGGTTGCCGGCGGGCGACCTCGGCCAGCGCCTCGGCGCCGGAGTAGACCTGGATCGGTTCGAAATCGTGAGGCCGCACGAGACTGGCCAAGATATCATTGGCGTCGCGCTCATCGTTGACCACCAAAACGGTGCGCGGCATGGGCAAGAACCCGTAGAGCCTACGAAAGATCGACCGCTCCTTGTGGTGGAGCCTTCCCGGAATGGCTGAACCCTATTCTCTGCGCCGAGCCGTGGCTGACAAGGCTTTGCACCCAACCCGACATCTCCGACTCTCAGATCACCGTCAGAATCCGCCTCCTCATGCCGCCGGTAATCGCTCAAGACTTACTCCCCTTGCGAGAGGTAGGAGTCGCACGGCACAATTAAGAAACGAGGTGTCCCGTCCGGTCGTGACCCTTCTCGCATCTTCCCGGCGCCGCCGGACTCTCGAGAGCGATCGCCCTCGGACCTCCCTCGCTGGAATGTAAGCCATGAAAGTCACGCAGATTATCGACGCCTTCGGTTACGCCATCTACGGGGCACTGGCCGTCCTGGCGGTCTGGGGGGCTTACAATGGGATCCTGCTCTATCGGAGTCTCGGCAAGAAATCGATCCGCGATCCGGCGGAGTTGATCGATCAAGTCCGCGAATTATGCCGCGCCCGTCAGTGGGACAAGGCCGTCAACCTCTGTCAGACGCCCCAGTACTGGCACTCGGCGCTGGCGCAACTGATTGCGGTGGCGCTCAAAAACCGCGACAAGGGGCTGGCCAAGATCAAGCAACTCGTGGTCACGGAGTTTCACAGCGAAGTCGTCGCCGGGATGGAGAATCGCCTGGGATCCGTGTCCACGATTGTGCGGATGGGCCCGCTGCTGGGACTGCTCGGCACGGTGGCCAGCATGATCGGCGCCTTCGGCCGCATCGGCGGATCGGAGAAGGTCAATCCCCAAGCCCTTGCCCAGGACATCAGCCTGGCCCTCTGGGCCACGGGCGCCGGGCTATTGATCGCAAACCCGATGATGCTGATCGGCAACGACGTCCATGCGAGGTTGAGGCGACTGCGCGATCGCACCGAGCGTCAACTCCAGGATGTCCTGGAACTCGTCGAGGCCGACCAAGCGTAGTCTGAGGCCGAATCCGGCCGATCGGCTCGACTGACGAGGTACGCTGCCGCCATGTTGCTCCGCCGCGACGTTGACGAGGAACGAAACGAGCACATCGACATGACGCCGATGGTCGACGTGGTATTCCAGCTCATGACGTTCATGCTCTTCTCCATCCAGATGAGTGGTGGCGAAAAAGTCGAACGTGCCGCCGGCACGGCACGGGGTGGGCGTGGAGGAATCGGGCGCGACCTTCTTGACGCTGGTCAAGCCCTCGACACCCGGCGGAGAGGCACGGCTGCTGATCGGTCACGGAGAAGGGCCGGTAGGCACCCTCGATCAGGCGCGCCAGGCGGTCATCGACGGCGCCAAGGAGGGCCGGCGCAAGGTCATCCTCCAAGCCGACGGAGACGTCCCGCACGGCGAGGTGCTGAAGGTCGCGAGTGCCGTCGCTCAAGTCGAGGGGATCACCGTCCATGTCGGCGTCCAGGAGTTGACGGGCACCCCATGAGCTTCGCACAAGGTCCATCGGCAACCTGGGACGTCTTCCACGCCGAGAGTCTCGAGCTAGAGCGCGGGCTGTCGACGTCCGCCGTCCGCAAGGCGCTGGCCGTTGGGGCCCTGCGAGACGACGACCTGGTTCGACCGGCGGGCACCACCGCGGCCTGGTCGCGACTGGCTGACATCCCTGAGCTGTCCGCCCCAGAGGTCGTCCCGGCGGGAGCGTCGATACCCGCAGCCTCGAGCCGGCCCGAAACAGGACCGAAGCCGACGCCCGAACCGAGCCCGCCGCTCATGACTCCGCCGCTCGAAACGCTCCACCGCGCTGATCCGGGCGACTTCGAGCTCGAGGCGGACGACATCGCCGCACCGATGGCGACCGCGCCGGCTCCCAAGGTGAAGAGACCAACCTGGCTGGAGCTCGGCGGCGAGCCCGACGACGTGTCGTTCCCCGTCATGCGGGACCAGCCGGCCGAATCCCGGCCGGCCGTGCGAAGCCCCCACGAACCCAACTCGACCGCCGCCACCGCATGGACCTGGGGTGAAGCGGACGATGATGACGAGGAGGATGTCCCCGTCGAGCACGACTTCGACGACCAGATCGAGATCCTCGACGATGACCCGGCCGCCGGGCTCGAGATCCTCGAGGAGGACGAGTTGGCGGTCCCGAGTCCTTTCTCTCGGGAGGCGTTCACCGGCGACAGTCGCATGCCGCTCCCCGTCGTACCCTCCCGCGATTGGAACGAGGACCGACATCCGATCGAGGGAGGCGAAGCGGAAGGCGACTTCACCCTGTCGCGCAGCGGCCCGATGACCGTCGAGGAACTGGACCTGGCCCCCATGGTTGACGTCGCATTCCAGCTCGTCCTCTTCTTCATGGTGACCGCGACCACGGTGCTCTTCAAGACGCTGGAGATACCCAAGCCCAGCGCCGACCCGCCGCCGGGTGCCGTCGCCCAGGGGCAATCGCGTTCGCTCGACGATTTCAAGGATGATTACATTCTCGTAGAAATCGACGCCTCGGGTACGATGAAGATCGATCACGAGCCGGTCGCTGCGGAGCTCAATGCGCTGGCGGAGCGGCTCCGCACGGCCCGGGAGAAGACCGGCCGTAAGGCGATGCTACTCTCGGCCGAATTCGCGACACCTCACCGACATGCGGTGTTGGCCTACGACGCGGCTAATGAGATCGGATTGGGCATCGCGATTGCACGGCCCACCGCGCCTCAGGGAGCCGGCCCCGGACTGCTCACCGGGTCCGGCAGAGCGACGCAGGTCCCCGGGGCACCGTCCCCTCCCCAGGCAGGCCCGAGCCCAAAGGCCCCCGCGCGGGGCGGCACGCCCTTCGAGTAAGAGCCGATGCATCGCGTCCTGAACCTGTCGACTGTGACCTCCCTGGTCGGCCCAAGCCTTCAATGGAACTTGTTGCTTGGGCAATCGCCGGCTGTTACAATGATTTCAACTTCAAAATCATTCGCCTATTGCTAGAGTGACTTACGGCTCGGATCGTGGATGGGGTTTCGACTGCGGGCGTAATTCAGTGGTAGAATGCCAGCTTCCCAAGCTGGACGTCAGGGGTTCGAATCCCCTCGCCCGCTTTGACTTACGACAACTCATGATTCTGGTTGCACCCCGGGTTGCACCTCTTCCCGGTCCGTGCGTCGAAGCGGGGCAACGACTGAGCGTTCTTCGGACGAGCCGAGCCTCATCTATCCTTTGGGCCACCATTTCAGCGTGATCGTCGGCTGTCCACAATCGCGTTCCAGCGGCGCGACACAATGTTCAACTTCTTCACGACGTGGGACGCCTCCAACTATGTCGTGCTCGTTGTCCCCGAGGCGATCCTCTCAAACTCGGCTTGATCTTCCAGGCCCATGCTCACGAGAGCGTCACGAAGACCAGGTAGAAACAGGGCATCGAGCCTCGCGAGTGGCGTCGCCCATGCCGGGGATGCGGTCAACGACACCGTACGAGGGCGGCCTCCCATGCAGATTGATTTTGGGGCGAACGGAACGGCCGAGGCCAAATCCAGGCGAGGGAAGGCCGACCTGATGGATCTGGAAGTCGAGATCGACCGCCTGCTGATGAAGGTGGTGGAGGTGGGCTCGCTCCCCGATGTCGAGAACGCATTGAGGAAGGCCCGACGGCACCTTTACGCGAGCCTGGTCCCACGGTCCTGAACCGCTCTACGGACCTGGCCCCCGCGTCGATGGGGGCAAAGTCAGTCGGAGTAGCACCTCGTCGGAACGCGGCAATAGCCGAAGCGTCCAATCGCCCGACCGGTGCACCGGCCCTGACTATCCTCATCGGAATGCCAATCCGTCGCCGTCACGTCCGGGCGAGGAGATGCGGCTCGAGCGCGCCAATCCGTTCGCTTCGGCCTCGGGCATGCCGTCACCCGCCTGAGGGTTATCGCCCTGAAGGTACTGCCCCAGCTTCTCCTTCACCTTGTCGAGCCGGTCCTTGCAGATGCGGTAAGCCTGCATCGCCCGCTCGACCTTGGGCACGAGCTGATCGATGTCCGACTCCTCCTGCTTGGACAGCGAGTTGGACGCTTCCTTGCATCGGAGAAGAAGACCGAATCTACGCCATCCACGACAACCGCCGAGGCGTCGGGCGAACTCCGCTTGTTGTCACGCGGGATCGACGCTCGCCGAGACACTTCATCCATTGCGATGTTTCGTGATGTACGGAAGATCCGGATCTTATGACTGGCAAAGCGCCTTGAATCCGTCCCGGATCACCTGAGCAATCCGCTTACGCCGCTCCTGGAGAAAGTCCGCGTATGCCATGGCCTCCCAGCCATCCGGCAGGGCGTGCCAGGAGCACATCTGCTTCAATTCCTCGGGCGTGTACCGGGCGGCGTACTTCGGGTAATACTTCGCCGGGGCACCATCCGAGATCGCGATGTTGTCCGACCACTCGACCAGCGCATAATTCGCGATCTGGTTCGTGTCACGAGCCTCCGTGATCCCCAGCGACTTCAAGTAGCTCTTGGCGAACAGGTGGTGCCGCTCGATGGCCGACTTGTTGGCGTGCGAGGCCGGGTCGAGCAACTCCGACACCTTCATCCTCGAGAACAGGACTCGGGCTTCGAGCAGGTTCAAGGCGGCGTAATACGCGAAAAGCGACGGGCTCCGGGCCGAAGAAGTCGCCAGCTCGTTCGGCAGCGTGATATTCCAGTAGTCTTCGGGCAACGCGTCCTGCGTGATCCGGTCGAGGTGAGTGACGAACTGGTCGGCATTCTGGAGCTCTCGCAGACCCGCCAGGTCCTGCTCCATGATCGACTCCGGGGAGCCGGTGTAACGGCTGGTCAACGAGGACATGAAGAACCATCGCGCCATGACGTTCCGCAATCGGTAGAGATCGACCCCGTAGTCCTTGCGCCCGATCAGGAACAACGAATAGCAGTAGAGCAAGTTGATCTGCGAAGAGATCAGGTCCCCCCGCCGATACCCCGCCCGAATCAACACTTTGAAGAACTCGTGCCAGTTCTGAAGGTTGAGCGTCTCGGTCTGTGCGCCCTTCAGGTTGGCGAACTGTTTCTCGCGTTGAGCGTCCGAGAACTCTCCGGTCTCCAGATCCTTGCCCCGGAGTAGCGAATAGACGTATTGCAGGCGGGCTCGTCTGAAGCCAAGGGCCACGCTGACCCGGAGCAGGTGATCGGCGTCGGGGGCGAAGAAGTAATTGAACGGCGAGGCAGCACCCGTCGAGGGCTGGCGGGACTGGCGGCAGAACTCCTCGATCTGCGCACGGCCCTCGTCCCAGAAGACCGACATCAGCGTCAGGACGAAGTCGGCCTGATTGAGCGATTTGCCCTTGCTGTTGATCCGCACGAAGACCTCGGAGACCTGCTCCTCGTCGAGCGACGAGGAGAGTTCCATGGCCGTGAATGGATACTCCTGGATGTTGTACAGCCGATCGATTGCCTCGGAGAGCCGGTCCTCCTCGTCATCCCCTACCTCACGGTGTTCGCCGAGCCGCTTGAAGAAGTCCTTGACGAACCGGTTCCGGGGGATTGAGCCCGACCACAGTTCGCTGATGTCGGCGATGTATTCGGGGTCGCGGAGGGTGGCAGCGTCGGCGACCTCGAATTGGCAGTCCCTCGGTCGAAAGGCGATGCGAATCCGCTCGTTGCGAAAGTCCTCGCGTACGACGGGGATGCCCTTCAGGACGGCGAAGAGAGAAGTGAGCCGTTGCTGGCCGTCCACGATGAGCAGCCGGGCGATCTTCTGCTTGGGGTGCTCGCCGATCTGCCGGTGGCCATCGAGTCCTCCATTGGCCCAGAAGAGAAGGGAGCCGACCGGGAATCCGCGGTACATGGAGTCGAACAGGTCTCGGACCTTATTGTTCTTCCAGACGAACGGGCGCTGGATGTCGGGGAGCCCGATCTCCCCCATCTCGATATCCTGGACAAGCTTCGACAGGGAATACTTGACTTCTTTGAAGAGCGTCGTCGCCATTGTGCCTCCTCGATTCGCTACGCCTTCACCAATGTTCCCGACTCGATCATCTTCCCGAAATGGGCTTCGACCTGGACCGACGTCGTCCCCCCGGTGATCAGGACGCCGAGCTCCATATTGATGGAGAACGCCTGCTCGGTCAGATTTGCCGAGGAGAGGAACAGCCACCGGCCATCGGCCACGGCGCACTTGACGTGTAGGAGACCCGGCTTGCCCGCACCGCCTTTGAATCGGCCTTCGATCGGCCAGAGGTAGACACCGCAACGACCCGCCACGGCCGGTCCCAGGGCCGCCAAGGTACTGTATGCCTTCTGCCCGGCGATCCGGTCGGGGCTCTCGACGATGACGTTGATGGCCACGCCTCGGTCGGCGGCTCGGATCAGGGCCTCGCAGATCCGGGGGACGTTGAACACCGCGTAGCTCACGACGAGAAGCCGATGGCTCGCCGCGTCGATGACCTGGAGGACCACCTGCTCGGTGCGCCGTAGCGGGACAACCCCCACATCGGGCCCGGTCCAGACCAGCTCGACGGACTGGCCATCGCGACGCTCCCTCTCGGAGAGGACTGCCGTGTGCAGCGCGGCGGCGACGGCTTGGGGTGGGATATCACCGGGCTCCGAGCGCCAGCGGTCGAGGAAGGTGACGACGAGCGAGCGATGGTGGGGGCTGGGAACGGCCTGGGCGATGCGATCACGCAGGCTGCTCGCGTCGGGGCCGTCGCCGCATTCGAGCCAGGCGGCGACCGCTTCGACCACGGAGGGCGGCAGCAGCTTTGCCAACCGGGAGGCTTCTTCGGCGATCAAGTGATAGCCGCTCATGGTCGTCCCCCTCACGAGTTCGGCAGGAAGGGGCTTGGTTCGCCCCAGCCTGTCACGATGAGCAGGTCGCGAGCACGCGTTGCTGCCACGAACAGGAGCGACCGCTCCCGATCCTCGTGGTCAGCTTGGGCAACGGAGTCTTCGACGCCGGATACCGGCAAAGGCATGTACTTGGAGTTGACCCCGGCGAGGATCATCACGGGGAACTCCAGCCCCTTGACCCGGTGCATTGTGCCCAGACGCACCCCGCCTCCGTCCTCGCGCTGGTCGAGCAGGGTGGAGTCGATTCCCAGTTCGGCGAGCATCGGCTGGTAGTCGTCCCGGAGCAACTTGTTGGTGCGGGCCACGAGGCAGATGTGCTCGGCGGGACGCTGCCCGACCAGTTCTCGGATTCGCCCGCCGATGAACTCCAACTCCTCGTGCCGGCCGCCGAATTGATGGACGTCGGGCTTCGGGCCGCTCATGAGGGACTTGTAACCTTGCTCTTCCTCCTTGCCGCCGTCGAGGTCGTCGATCTCGACGCCCGACAGGATCGTCATGGCCCACGCCCGTATCTCCTCGGTCGTGCGGTAGTTGATCCGCAACTGGCTCGACCGGCCCTGCACCTGGACTCCGCAGGATCGCAAGGTGACCTTGTGGCCGTAGAGCCGCTGGTGGGCGTCGCCGACGAGGAACAGGTCGTTCGGGCCGGGCGGGACGATCGCCCGTAGCAGCCGCCATTCCTCGGCGTGGAAGTCCTGCGCCTCGTCCACTACGACGGCCGCGATAGGGTATGGGCGGCTTCTTGAGTTCCAGCAGGCTACGGGCATCCCGGATGATGCCGCTCCACTCGGCCTTGCCGCGCCGGAGTAGGGCCTCGACGAAGTGCTCACCGACCTTCCAGACCCGCTGCCGTTGGACGCGGCTCATCGTCCGTCCCCGCCCGATCCGGGGCACCTTGAGGTAGTCGGCGGCAGTCTGGATCTCGTTGGCCTGGATGACTTGCTCCCACTCTTGCCGCAGGAAGCCCGGGTCGAATTCGCCCTCGCCCGAGGCCCGGATCGCCTCCGCCCAGCAGGTGTCCAGTTCGGAGGGGTTGGCGACCTCGAACTTCCGGCCCTGGTCCCGCAGGAAGCGAGCGGCCCACGCGTGGAGATGGACCACCTCGATCCGATCGGCATCGGGCCCGCAGAGGTGGGCGAGGTTCCGCGCGACGTCCTGGGCGAGGGTCGATCGTGTACGTCGTGAACAGCACCTTGTCCTGTGGAGCCTTGCACAAGGTTCGGGCCAGATGGCGAGCCCGGTGCATGGCCACGACCGTCTTGCCCGTCCCCGCGCCACCGGTCACTCGGGCGGGGCCGTTGAAGGGCTTGGTTACGAGCTTGCTCCTGGCTCGGATGCAGGAAGACTCGCCACTTCTCCAGCGGGGCATCGAGGATCGAATTCAGTTCCTCGTCGGTGTGGATCGTCACGAAGCGGCGGCGGGAGTCGGGGTGCTCGAGGGTCAGGGCCAGGTCTCTCGTATCCACATTTTTCGCAAACGAACCACCGATCCGTGACCGAGTGCAGGCTAACTTGGCTGCGAGCTGGGATTGGGCGCCCAGAGTGGCCGAAGACGATTCGTGCCCTGCTGGACCGACACTCGCCAGGTATCCCGCACCGCCTCGGGAGAGTCGCCTTCGGCCAGCCAGATGAGGGCCTCGGCGGCTTCGGAGGGAAGGTGCTTGCCCAGGGCAATCAGTTCTTCGGGCGATCCGATCGCCCGCACCGCGGGCAGCAGGATCTCGGGCACCCCGAACGACAGCAAAACGTCGTCGCCGATCGACCGTAGCAGCCCCGGGCGGGCCGTGTCCTTCGTCCCAGCGGGGATGGCCTGCTCCACCTCCTCGACGCTGATGACCTGCAACGCCCCCGTGCGGGGGTTGATCTCGAAGGTCCGCTTCGCCGCCCACGTCCATCGCCTCGTCGTGGGTGTCGACCCAAAGCAGGACGTACACGTCGCCCTGTTCGGGGTGGAGCACGATCGCCCGATAGTGCTGGTCGATCCGCACGGTTCGGACCTTGTCGTCCTTGACCCGTGGATCTTCTCGTAGTTGATGGCGGCAGACCTGGGGTCGGCCTTGAACTTCGCGGTGAAGTCTCGCACCTTCCTCTGTTGAGCGCGGGGAATCCGGTCGAAGGCGTCGAGGAAGTCGTCGGCGATGGCGACGGTCGGCATCGGGGTCACGCCCCCGAGGAGCGACTTCAGCTCCGTTTCGTGGTTCGCAAGGTCGGTCGCATCCAGGACCGTCCAGCCCCGCTTCTCGAACTCGGCCCGGTGATCGCCCCCCTCGGGCAGCATGGCGGCGACCTTCCGCCGGGGCCATGCCAGTTCCGCCTGGGCACAGACCCGGCCCTTGCCGTCCTGGAGCTCGTAGCCGACCTCGGGCACCGGCAGGCCCCGAGCGATCCAGGCCCGCACGAACTCCTGC
Organism: uncultured Planctomycetota bacterium; assembly: GCA_963777695.1. Classification (GTDB taxonomy): domain Bacteria; phylum Planctomycetota; class Planctomycetia; order Isosphaerales; family Isosphaeraceae; genus CAVZRC01. Next base: position 4,532 of record CAVZRC010000002.1, on the reverse strand, counting down.
ACTCGCTCGTCGCATAGGTCCACCAGTTCGTCGGCCTCGCTGAGGGCCGAATCCACCGGCCTCGTCGGCGTGATCGACTCGTCGGTCTCGGCCGTGATCGTCGCGTCGGGGATGTGGTCGGCGAACGATCGTGAAGAAGGCCAGGTCGTCCGACTCGACGGTCGAGACGAGCACGCTGCGGTCCAGGTACTTGTTGCCGCGCTCGCACGAGGTCTCGGGCAGGAACAGGCAGGCGTGGCAGGCCGCGCCGTGCAGGGTCAGGCCGTCCTTGATCGGGTGGTGCTCGGCGCAGAGCGGATCGGAGGCACACAGCCGCATCGCCTCCAAAGCCTGGTCGAGATGGCGGCCCAGCGACCTCGGCTCGCCCAGGGCCACCAGTCCTCCGAGCGTCCCCTCGCTGTCGGGGGCGGCGGTGTAGAGCAGGATGCCCGCCATCGGCTCCTGATCGCCCCCCGGGGGCCGCGAGTAGATCCGCTCCCGGATGCTCGCCGTCGTGTAGCCGCACTCGACCGCGAACTGGCGGATCAGGGCGTGGGCCAGCGAGTGCAGGAGCACGTACCGCATCGTCGGGAAGCCGATCGTTCGGCTCCAGCCCCCGGTTCTGCCGCCATCGCCTGTGGGCCTCGAAGAACTCGCCCTCGCGAGCCGTGACCCTGCCGACCCACGCCTCGATGGCGTCCTCGGAGAACTGGAGGAACACCCCTTCGCCCCGGATCTCGGAGGTCGGCACCCACTTCGGGGCCGATCGGCTCAGCGGCACCCGCTGGTCCGGGGGGAAGTCGCCGATCTCGGTGTAGTCGCCGGGCGACTCGATCCGGGTGAACCCGGTCAGGGCGCGGACCTCCCGCAGCTCGCTCGGCGAGGACGACCTTCTCGATGACCTTCCGATACGCCTGCGGCGGCTCGACGACCCGGAGCTCGGAAGTCCCGGCTGTTGAGGCTCGGGTCGGGATTGGAGAAGACCTCCCACTCGGGCTCCCGCAGGTCGCGGGACTCCTCCTCGTCCTGCCCGCTCGCCTCTTTCCGCCGGACGACGGCCTCCCAGATCTGATCGTCGGTGTAGGTGGCCAGTCCCTTCGAGCAGCTTCCGCTTGAGCTTCACCTCGCGGGCGCTCTCGCACTCCGCCAGATCGGCCCAGTTCCACTCGACGAGCTGGCCCAGCTTGTCGGTCGTCGTCGGGATCGACAGGACCGACAGCATGATCGGGAACCAGCTATTCGAGGCCCCGAGCAGGATCGCCCGCTGCTTTCCCTCGCACGGGTCTTCGTCGTACTTCCGCAGGTGCGGCCACCGTCCCCGGCACCGGGCCAGTTCGTCGCGGCCCTCTTCGCTGAACGCCTCGCTGAGCCGCCGCCTGGCCTCGCACTTGCCACACTTCACCTGGATGTCGGCGACCTCGCCCGAGGCCCCCAACTCGTCGAGCCGCAGTTCGTAGCGGCAGTCGGTCCTGCCCCGGTGGACGAACTCGACCCACGGGAAGTCGTCGAGGTGCCCGTGCTCGCAGGCCACGAGGAATCGGGCCGGGACGACCGTGGGCGGCTTCCCCTTCTTCGTGCAGATCCGGTGGACGTAGCGGCTCTTGTCCTTGCGGTACGGGTCGAGCCGGAGCTCGAACAGGCCCGACTGGATCGGGGCCAGCAACCGGCAGTAGGGGCAGACCTGCCAGCGGGGGAACGGGGCGACCGGGACGCCGACGTTCGCCGTGTCGTCGAAGGGGCCGGGCTGGGCACCCGCCGTGTCGGTGGTCACGGGCGGGGTCAGGAGCCTGGCGACCTGCGGCCCCAGCTCCTGCTGGACGGCCTTGAGGAGCCGAGGCTCGCTGATCTCCGTGGCACCCTGCTCGATCGGCCAGTCGTCGAGCCCCATGACCATGACGGAGAGGTTGGGCAGTTCGACGACCGAGCCCACGCCGTAGTTGTAGAGGAGCTGGCTGGGGCGGATCTCGCCGACCTTGCGCCTGTCCGATTGGGCGGTGCTCATGATCGCTCCTCCTCGTCATCGCCCTCGGCGTCCTCGGCCACCGCCGCGACGAAGCCCGGATCGGCGTCGAGCCCTCCGTCGTGGAAGATCAGGCCGACGTTCGGCTCGACCTCCCGGAGCGAGTTCAGGCAGGTGAAGTCGTCCCAGGTTTCGAGGCCGGGCCGGTTGAGCAGGCCGACCGTGACGCTGTCCCGCTTCTCGTCGTAGCCCAGGACCCGTCCCCCGGCGTGGTTCTGGGCCTCGGCGAGCCACTGGTCGAGCCGGTCGTTCAACTCGGCCTTCAGGTTCGAGAGGAACTGGGCGTCCCCTGAGCCGACCAGCTCGGCCCGCCGCAGGATCGTCTTGAACGCTTCCTTGACATAAGGGTGGTTGCGGTCGATCCGGCTGGCCCTGCTCGTTGGCGTTGAACTCGGTGCCTTGCAGCCGAACGCAGGAGACGAGCAGGGCCGTCAGGCCCCGGCTCAACGCCCCCGCGGAGAACGGCGTGACAGACAGGGCTTCGACGTGGTTGTAGAACGTCGCGTGATAGTGCTCGAACCGCTCGTAGTGCGAGAGGTCGCGGGGCCGCGTCCAGTTGTAGACGGTGAAGACCAGCCCCGGAAACCTCCGCCCGACCCGGCTGGTCGCCTGGATGTACTCGGCGGTCGTCTTGGGCTGACCGGCGACGACCATCAGGCCGAGCCGCTGCACGTCCACGCCGACCGAGACCATGTTGGTCGCCAGGAGCACGTCGAGGGGCCGTTTGGGCATGTCCTTGACCTGCCCCCGCTTGGCCATCTCCTTCCGCCTGGCCTCGGACTGCGGGTCGAAGGACACCTCCAGATGGTCGAGGATGTCGGGGATGTCGGTCGAGTCCTTGCGCGAGGTCAGTTCCTCGACCGACCCGAGCCGCCGCTCGGCCAGCCCACGCTGGTCCATCTTCTTGAGGCGGGTCTGCACGTCGTCGTCCACCAGCCGCCGCATCCCGCCCAGTTCCCGCATCGAGTTGAAGTAGCCGATCAGCGTCATCCAGGGGTCCACCTCCTTGCCGTAGCCCTTCTTCTCGTAGAGATACTGTGAGGCTGACAGCAGGGCGACGTAGACCCGGATCAGCGCGACCTTGAGTCGGCGGCCGGGGGCGCAGATGCCGATATAGCGGCGGCCGGGCATGTCTTCGCTCGGGGTCCGCTGGAGGGCGAAGAAGTTGTCCCGCACGTCGAGCCCGTTGGGCGGGAAGACGCGGACATCTCGCAAGAACGTGGCGTGGATCTGGTCCCCGGCCTTGCGGATCGTGGCGGTGGAGGCGATCAGCTTGGGCCGGACGGTCTTGCCATCCACCTCCCACGAGCAGAGCTTGTCCACGGCCGTCTCGTAGAGCCCGACGAGCGTCCCCAGCGGACCGCAGATCAGGTGCAGCTCGTCCTGGATGATCAGGTCGGGGGGGCGGAGCAGCGGGTGCGACGTCGTCTTGGCCGCGGGATACTTGTCCTTCTTGGGGTGGCTGTCGGCGTCCTCGATCTCGGGCGAGCGGAAGCCGTGGCGGGGGCAGTAGCCCTCGACCTGCCCGAAGAGCATCTGGACCTTGCCGTTCCACGGCATCTGGGCGAACTTGTCCACCGTGGCGATCAGCAGCGTCGGCAGGCGTCGGTAGATCTCCTCGTCCACCACCACGACCGGGACGCCCTCCAGCGGCGAGTTCTTCGCGCTGAACGGGCAGCGGCCGAGCACGTCGCCGCAGTAGGAGATGGTCCGGCATCGGCCCTTGGCTTAGCGTCTCAACCTTGATGTCCCGGCCGGGGTTGATCTTCGACCCGCACCACGGACAGTTGGTCAACTGTGCCGGCGAGCCGCTGCCTCGTCCCTTGTACTTGCCGCCGTGCTCCTGCTGGATCGCCTCGGCCGCCTGGTCGGTCGTGTTCGGCGTGGTCTTCTGGCCGACCCAGAGGCCGATGCGGAACGGCTCTTTGCCCCATTTCTTCTCGTCGCCGCGGCGGATGACCTCGCAGGCACAGATCAGGGCGGCGGCCCGCTGGAACTGCTGGATGGTCAGCAGCCGCAAGGTGTACCGCATCAGGACGGCGACCCCTTGCTCGCCGGAGCGACCGGCCACGGGGCCCTGGAGCCGTCGCAGGGCCATGGTGTAGGCCGACAGCCCGAGGTACGCCTCCGTCTTGCCGCCGCCGGTGGGGAACCATAAGAGGTCGGCGACCGCCTCGGCCGAGTCCGAGCGGTCCTTGTGGTCGAGCCGGGTGATCCCCGGCAGGTTCAGCAGGAGGAAGGCCAACTGGAAGGGATACCACGATCGGTTGGCGGGTACGTCGATGGCGCGCTCGTCCACCGGCTCGTCGCGGCGCTTCTTCAGCGCGATGATCGTGTGGACCCGCTGCTGCCACATGGCGAGGTTGGCGAACCGGAATGCCTCGGCGGCGTTCGGGTCCTCCGCCAGAAGTGTCAGCCCCACCTCGATGCGCCGGAGGGCCTCCCGGCAACGGCCCAGGGCGGTCTGTCCCGGCGTCTGGTAGGGGGCCATGTCGGGCTTGGCGAGGTCGGCCTGTCGCTCGTCGATCCAGGC
>CAVZRC010000001.1:2687500-2832285 GCA_963777695.1 uncultured Planctomycetota bacterium | reverse complement strand
GGTGGTTGGCCCTTTTCAGCCAGGTCCGGTCCTGTTCTTCTGTCTTGAGCGGGTTGTCGCCGAATCACTGCCCGGAGCCGCCGCCATGGACTTCCCGATCCTTGACCTGATGGACCAAGAGGGTTGCTGCCAGAAGCTCTTCGACCTGCTCCACCCCGAGTAGTCCGTGTGCCCTCGGTGCGGTGCCCGGGAGGGGCTCAATGTCCACCGCCGTCATCCCGACTCCCCGGTCGTTGACTACCGCTGCAAGGGGTGCCGACGGGTGTTTAATATGTTCACATGAACATCATGGCAAGAGACACACCTCGGCCCGGCCCAGATCCTCCTGATCCTCCGCGGCATCGCCCAAGGGGTCCCCACGGCGAAGCTGGCGCGCGAGGTGGGGATCAGCCGCCAGCATCTATTTCGGCTGCGGCATGAGATCCAGGCCCGGGCCCTGGGCGCCGCCGACGGCGTGCCGTTGCCGGACGACGAAGCCGAGGCCGACGAGATGTACCAGAACGCGGGGGAAAAAGGGATGCCGCACGACGACCCCGACGACCCGCCGCGCCGGCGTGCCGACCAGGCCAAGGGCCACGGGACCTGGGAAACCGACCGGCCGCCGGTCCCCGGGGTGGTCGGCCGGGCCAGCGGACGGGTGTGGTTCCGGGTGGGGCGCCGGAGCAGTTCGGCCGAGCTGGTTGACGCCACGGTCCTGCCGGCCACCAAGCCGGCGGCGATGGTGTACACGGACGAGTGGAACGGATACAACCCGCTGAGCCGGAGCGACCGGGGGCACGCGACGGTGAACCATAACCGAGGCGAGTACGCGCGGGATGACGACGGCGACGGCGTCCGCGAGGTGCATTGCAACACGCTGGAAGGGATCTGGACGGGGCTGCGGAACTTCCTCCGGCCGTTCCGGGGTGTAAAGAAGATATACTTAGAACAGTATGTCATCATTTTAGAGAGGGCCTACAACCTCAAGGTGGCGACCGGCGCGTTCCTCGGGGTAATGCTCGGATGCCCGGGGACCACCAAATTAGTGACATGAGACCAAGATATACTTAGAACAGTATGTCATCATTTTCGAGTGGGCCTACAACCTCAAGGTGGCGACCGGCGCGTTCCTCAGGGTAATGCTCGGATGCCCGGGGACGACCAAATTAGTGACATGAGCCGACTGGTTTTACTGTGCGCTTACCCTTAGACTAACGATTCGACTATCTCTTCGTTCTGAGCAGCGGTAGGGAGAAGACATGAAGCTCCGCTGCCCATCCTGCGACCGAACTATCCTCAGCCGTCGGAACAAGCTCTGCAGCTTCTGCCGTGAGCCCCTGCCCGGGGAGCTGCTGTTTACCGCCTCTGAGATCGAGGCGCAGGAGATGGACAGGAGTTCCAAGGTCACCCCATCGATTGAACTGCCGTTCGAAAGAGGGACCCCAACCGGCCTCAAGCCCACCCTCCGCCAGATGATGATCATCGTCGTCTGGGCGGCTCTCATGACCGCCGCCTCTCGCCAGGCGTACCGCTGGGGGGGCTACGGAGCGACGGTTGAGTCTTACTGCCAGAACGTATCCATCCAGGTCGGCATTTACCTAATGCCGATTCTGGCGATCCTGCTCTGGCTCCTCGACCGCCCAGGCCGCGTGCGAGCCTGGTATCGCTCCGGCTGCCTGATCGCGGCTCATTTCCTCGGAGGGTTCGTGTTCATCCTCCAGGACCTCGTCTGCTACGTCCTCACGGGCAAGACGACGATGCTCTTCCCGATGTGGCCGATCATCGGCCTGGTCGGATTCTGGTGCGGCTGGAAGCAATGGCAGTCGGCCAGGCCCCGCGAGTGCCCAGAATGCGGCCGTCGTTCGGTCATCCCCATCGCCGTCCCCCTCCGTCCCGATTCCAAACGAAAGTTCAACATTGGTAAGCATGGATGGTGCGCGTGCTGTGGGCTTACCTGCGAACGCGATTACTATCAAGGGCAGTCTATACAATGTCCAGAGTGGCGAGAACGCGAAGCGTGAGTCCAGCCGCTCTAATAACCCCACTTCTGGCACCTCGAAGTAGATTGCCAACGACTCATGCGGAATCCTGACTTCAGCTCCTGGCAGGCGATGGCCTTTAGCTTTGTCGGCATTGCTCTGGTCACGCTCATCGGCGTCGTGACCCGCCTGGTCCTCATGCAGACGGTGCGCAGCGTCGCGACCGGAAAAACCGGCAGATCAACGAACGGTTGCGAACGCTCATGGCCGCTTACAAGGCCCTTGGCGGCTCATTCACGGGAAGCCTCATTGTCGACCCGCGGCACAAGAGGGAGTTGAAGGACCCCGCGGTTATTCCTGGTGGCGATCGCACGAGGCGCATCCGCGACGTAGTCGAGGCCGTTCTCTCGGACATCATCTTTTACCGTGCGCTTACGGATTATCTACGCCTAGTCCTGGCTGAGGCGAAGTGATGGCACGAGAAGTCCGACTCGACCCGCGTGCGCAGAACGCCGACCGGCTGGGATGTATGGCCTTTATGCTATGCGTCACGCTGATCGTCCTGGCTTCTATCACGACGGAACGCGCCCGCCCCGGCCCCGTGGTCGGGGTCGGGGGGCTGGGCCTCCTCGCGTGGATCGTGTACCAGCTCGTGCAATCCTTCAAGCGATATCGGTGCCCGTGGTGCGGCGACCATCTGACGGAGAGGATTGACGTCGGCAGGGAGGCGTCGGGCGCCCGGGAAGATTCTGGGCCGATCCACTACGTGTGCCCACATTGCGACGTCGAATGGGATTCGGGGCAAGTCTGGAGTACCTGCGCCGATTGATGCAAAGTCGCGTCCGATAATGGGAATTATCGGACGTTCAAATGAGACGGGGTAAAACCGTTCGGGCCGCTCAAATCTGTTGAACCGGACGCGGTTCGTCGCTAACCTGGTATGACCTGCCCACGGGCCAACAAGGAACACGCCAATGACGGTCAACTCGCCCGGTGTCGTCGTCCTGGTCGCTGTCTCGGGCGTCGTCACCGGCCTGCTCTACCTGGTCTTCCGCAGTCGCGCACGACCCCTGCCACTCATGAAGTGTCAAGAGTGTGCCGAGCGGGCGACCTTCCACATCCACGACATCGAACGAGGCGAGCTGCGCGAGTATCACCTCTGCGACGAGCACGCCCGCCAGCACCTTACCACTCCCGAGCCTTAGACATGACAGCACGCAGGCAGCGTGCCGAATGGCTGTTAAGTTGGTAGGTATTTGTTCACACGCACTTTTGGTGGTGGCGGCCGGTCGGAGGCCCAGAATCATCAATAGTGCGGGAGAACCGCTATTTGGCATCCCTCCTCCGGGCATAATATTTTCGAGGGCACGAGCAAACCCATGCAGTATGCCTCACCCGGCCCGATCGGTCTCAAGCCGACGCTTCGCCAGTTGATGATCGTCATCCTCTGGGTCGCCCTCCTGCTCACGTTCATGCGGGCGATGCAGGGGTGGGGATTGTTTGGCAACAAACCCGAAGATATCTGTATGAACGTCGGTTTATTTATCGGGACGTGTCCGATGCCCCTGCTCTGGGTCCTGCTGCTGGGCCTCGACCGGCGAGGGCCCGTCCGGGGCTGGTACCTCACTTGCTGCGGCGTGGGGTATGGCGTCCTGGCCGGTGCCTCGTTCCTACTCACGGACGCGGTGTGTTTCGCCCTATGCGGCCGCCCGACCCTGGTATTTCCCTTGTTTCCGCTCCCCTCCGCGGTGATGTTCTGGGGGGCCACGATGCAATCACGAGCCGCTTGGCCGAGGCGATGCCCGTGCTGCGGATGCCAGGCCGCCATCGCCACCTGGGAAGCGGCCCGCATCGCCTCTCCCGGGGGGCGTAAGATGGCCCAGGGCTGGTGTGCTATCTGCGGAGCGGCGTGCGAGAGGGAGGGGTTGACGGCTTGGTTGCCCAAAGTCGATGAGGGCGATGGATTGCGTTCCCCTGATGTCCGATAATGATGAGAGTTGTATCGGGAGGGCCGACGTGCGCCATGGCCTCAACTGAGGGCTTCGTGGCCCTCCAGATACAATCCCGTTGAACTGAGCCGGTTCGCGGTGGGCGCTCGGCCTTTGGTATTTCTATCGCACGCCTGGCTCGCTCCCGAAGGTCTTCGACGACCCTACGCCCCTTCCTTTGCAATGGCTTCACCCTACGAGGGACAGTGATAATACCACCGCCGCGGGACATGTGCGAAATTGACGATTTGATCGCTGACACCGATTCGAGCGAGTGGAACTCGGCCCTTCGCCTTCGCCGCGATCCATTGGTCGCGGATTTCTCAACGTGGCTCGATCGAGCCGTCTTCGAACCGCAAGAAAGTGAGGTGCCTGGGGTGCGAATTCAGGCACTCTCCCCCCAACCCCAGCCCAGATCCCATACGATCCGGCAATTCGCGCAATGATAGTGGATGTTCGGGCGGGAGTCGTCCCGGGGGACGACTCTCGGCAACCGCCGACCACATCGCGGGCAGTGGTAGATGAGCGAGTGCCAGGCGCCATACCAGAAGGTCGCCAGCACGGCGAGGAAGCCGGCGTCAGATGCCGCCCCGGTGTACGGCTCGACGGCCTCACGCCCCAGCACGGCCGCCAGGCAGGATAAGACGAGGAGCACCGTCGGCATGAACAGGGCCGCCGCCAAGGCGAACATGAGCACGCCGCGACGGTACTGGTGGTAGGCCGTCCAATCGACGTGGATCTCAACTTCCATTTCCATCGTAGCCTCCCCCGCATTTGCGCCGTAGACGAGGGCTGGCCCGACCAGGGCGACGGCGATAACGCCCACGGCGATCATCAGATGGCCCATACGACCAGCTTGCGGATCATCGATCAGTCCCATCACGAACGGTCGGAACTTTGAAAACAAGATCAAATGGAATGTGTCAACTGGAATCCCACTGAAGCTACTAGGGGAGCGGAAGGCGATCAGGGGGGTAAGAGGGTAGGTTAGGGCGTAGGGCTAGTTAGCCGCCATTCCTCCTTGCTCTCTCGTTCGCAGGATGCACCGCAAATCGCGCACCAACCACATTTTCCGGTGTTGAACATTCGCTTGGATCCTGGCCGCAGAGGACGGGCGACGGGGATGACCGACTTTCGCTCGCAGGAAGGACATCGGCGGGGCGTGGCCTGTTGCCACTGCATCCATCCGCACCAGAAGAAGACAAGAGACGCGATCGGTCCCATCGGGAAGGTCAGCGTCGGGCGTCCCGTCAGATAGTAACAGGCGAGGTCCTGGAGTGAGAACAGGATTCCGCTCAGGAAGCTCGCCACGATCATACAGACGGAGCGATACCAGGTACGGACTTGCCCGGGACGATCGAGTAACCATATCAAGGCCGCCAGGAGGGGCATGGGCCAGATACCGAGATTGATGGGTACGGCAACGCAGGCCATTTCGGGGCTGTCGCCAAATATCTGCCAGTGGATCGCCGCCCGTATCCCCGCAGTGAGTAGGGCGGCCCAGAGGACGACGATCATCATCTGGCGCAGCGTGGGCTTGAGGCCCGTCGGGTGGGGTTTATCCAAATGATGGCTCCGGTGGTGCTCTGGTTAGAGTAACCGAGGAAGGGGTAGCTGGACAAGTTGAGCGTTCCGGCCAAGAGGCCGTCGAGCATTCGAGAATCAAGCCGCTTAGATGCTGCCCAAGTCGGCCTTGGGCAAGGCGGTGACCTACGCGCGCAACCAGTGGGCGGCCTTGCGGCGATACACGACCGACGGCCGGCTGACGATCGACAACAATGTCTCGGAGCGGGCGCTGCGACTCCAGGCGATCGGACGAAACAACTGGAAGTTCCTGGGGAGTGCCGAGGCGGGCCCGCGCACGGCGGTGTTGTTCACGATCCTGGCCGGAGCCAAGCGTCATCGCCTGGAGCCGTGGGCGTACCTTCGCGACGTGGTGCTGAAGCTCAGCGCGGGCGAGACGGATCTGGAGTCGTTGCTTCCGGACCGCTGGGCTGCGAGCCACTCGGAGCATGTGCTGCAGCATCGTCTGGACGAGTCGCGTCGGAAGGCGACCCGCCGGAAGGAAGCGCGGCAGGAGCGTCGTGCGATCGCCGGGCCGAAGGCGTGAGGGCCGCCGGCGCCGTGGTCGGGAAAGGCTCAGGAATCTGATGGCGTGGCGGTCCGCGCCGCGTGCGGCCCGTCGGCCGGCGAGACTGGTAGGACCGGACGCTTACCCGTGCGGCGAAGGGTGGCGTTGTCCAGGATCGCGGGAAGGGTTGCGGTCTACATGGGTCTGTCTCCGTGATTAAAGAGGGGTCGCGATTGGTGGCACTTGCCGCCATCGCGATCACGAAGGCAAAGACCTCAAGCCGGCGTGTGCGTAGGGAAGAGAGAAAATCTCCTGCTGCACAAGGGTATTCCCGCGGAAGCTGGAATTTTCGACCTTCCCCGAAGCGAGGGGCAGCATGCCCCTTCTTCGCGTCTGCGGATGGACGGATGGCGAAGCCAGTCCGAAGGACGGAACCCCTGGAAGCCGCGACGGCGGAGCCGGGACGCCATGAGTCCCATTGAGCAATGCCTGCCCCGCTGATAAGCTAGAAGCAGTCGCTTCCCCGGCAGCGGAGTCAAGCCGCCATGCAATACGGACCCTTGGCGCTACTCTTTTTCGCTTCATTTCAAGAGCGAGGAGACGATGATCCTCGCCCTGAACTTCCGGACTTCCGGCATAACCCGACTGTCGTAATGATGGTCAGGGGGGAACGGCCAATGATCACTCTGGAAAGAGACGCCCCGGTGAAGGAGGACGATCCGCAGGCCGCCGGGCCCATCGACCTTATGACGGCGGTACTGGGGCCGGAGAACTTTGATCGGTGGCTATTCAGCGATGAGTTGTCCGAGGGGGATCGTCGACGGCATCTGGAAGATATCCTCGATGCGAAGCTTGGAATCGCAGTCTTCAGGTCCAAGCTGAACTATGCGCAAACGATGAAGCTCCATCTCGCCGGAAAGGGCGACATCAAGCGGTTTTTCGACCAGATCGCGGAAAGGAAGAACCTCTTCGAGGTTGAGAGGAGGGACTTCAACTCCGGCTGTGCAGCCTTGTTTGGTCTAGACCCAATCTCGGAACTCTACCAGAAGGGTCCCTTCGGCGACGGCTCGCTCTTCGCCAAGACGCTCAAGAGGATCAAGGACGACAAGAAGGCTGGCCGCTAGTGCCGATACCAATAGGGGCCGAGGATCACCTCGCCGGGATCACCCGCACGCCCTGGACGTTCAGCACACTCTCCTTCAGAATCCCCTTATCGAGTGCCGCCCGCAGCTCGTAAAATGCAAGCCGGATCGCTGGAAGCTCTTCGGGTCTCACGGCCAGAGGCCGTGGTTTCATAAAGGAATGAGACGAGCCCCACAGACGGCGCTTGGGGGGGAAACGAGGTAACGGTAGAGCGTGGTCTTGCCAATCCGCAGCGTCCGGCAGATGTCGGCGATGGTGTTCGTCTTGTCGTCGTGTAGCGTGAGGGCCTGAGACTTCTTCTTCGCGTCCAGCTTCCGAGGTCGGCCACCCCACTTTCCGCGGGCCCGGGCCGCCTCATGCCCGGCCCTGGTCCGCTCGCGGATGAGGTCGCGCTCAAACTCGGCCAGGGCCGCGAAGACGTGGAAGACCAGCTTGCCGCCGCTGGTCGTCGTGTCGATGCTCTCCTGGAGGCTGCGGAAGCCGACCTCCCGTTCCTGGAGCTGCCCCACGGTCTCGATCAGGTGCCGGATGCTGCGACCCAGGCGGTCGAGCTTCCAGACGACAAGGGTATCCCCCTTCCGGAGGTGTGCGAGGGCCTGATCGAGCCCCGGCCGCGCGGCAGGGGCACCGCCGGCCTTGTCCGTGAGGAGCATCTCGCAGCCGGCGCGCTTCAAGGCGTCGGCCTGGAGATCGAGGCTTTGCTCTAGGGTCGAGACGCGTGCGTAGCCGATCAACATGGGCCCCATCCTCCTCTCGCCCGGATGGTGCCGAAACTCGAATCCCGCCTCAAGGTTCCGGGATGTTGATTTCGGGACGGCTTCCAGGACGGTATTCTGGACGCATCGAGGGAAGGCCAGGGGGCGGCGAGAGGGAGTCCCGAAAAGGCTCGTTTTCGGGACGATGCCACCGGAGGCATAGGGGATGATCTCCGGCGAAGGGCGACCTGGGGAGGCGTGGCGGCTCTGTACCGGCCGACGATGTGCACGCCGAGGTTCATGATCCCCCTCCTGGCGTCGTCGGAAAAATTTCTTTCCGCTTGCGCCTTTCGTGCGCCGATCACGCTGAACGGGTCGGAGGACCTATCCGATGAACGAACTCGACCTGTTCGCCGCCGCCATCGCCCTAGTTGAACCGGCCGAACGCGCCGCCCTGCTGGAACGCGAATGCGCCGGCCGTCCCGATCTGCGCGTGCGGCTCGATGAGCTCCTCGACGCGCACTTCCGCCCCGAACCGTTGCTCGATCGGCGGAGCCTCGATCAGACCGGGGACCATTCCGCCACGGAGATCGGCGACGCCCCGAGAGAGAACGAGCCGGTCGTCGATGCGACCCTGGATCCGACGGGCTTCGCCCAGACGGGCGACCGTCCCGCCACGGGAGTCGTGATCCAGCACAATCGCGGCAAGGCCGAGCAGGCCGGGGTCGTCATCGGGGGCAAGTACACGCTGGTCGAGGTCGTGGGTGAGGGCGGGATGGGTTCGGTCTGGCGGGCCAAACAGACCGTGCCGGTCAAGCGGTTCGTCGCCGTCAAGCTCATCAAGGCCGGGATGGATTCTCGCCAGGTGCTCACCCGGTTCGAGGCCGAGCGGCAGGCGTTGGCGCTGATGGACCACCCGAACATCGCCAAGGTGCTCGACGCAGGCGCCACCGAGGAGGGGCGGCCGTACTTCGTGATGGAGCTGGTCCGAGGGATCCCGCTGACGGACTACTGCGATCGGCACCGGCTGGGGCTGCCCGAGCGGCTGGCCCTGTTCCGGCAGATCTGCTCGGCCGTGCAGCACGCGCACCAGAAGGGGATCATCCACCGGGACCTGAAGCCGTCGAACATCCTGGTGGAGTCGCACGACGACCGGCCGGTGCCGAAGGTGATCGACTTCGGGCTGGCGAAGGCGACGAGCGGGCTGCAATTGAGCGAGCACAGCCTGTACAGCGCGTTCGGGAGCGTGGCGGGGACGCCGCTGTACATGTCGCCCGAGCAGGCGACGTTCAACGCGATCGACGTTGACACGCGGGCCGACATCTACTCGCTGGGGGTGATCCTCTACGAGCTCCTGACGGGCAGCACGCCCATCGAGCGGGGGACGTTCAAGAAGGCGGCCCTGGACGAGATGCTGCGGATGATCCGCGAGGTCGAGCCGCCGACGCCGTCGAGCCGGATCAGCTCGTCGGACACGCTGCCGAGCCTCGCGGCCAACCGTCACGCGGAGCCGGCGCGGCTGAGCCGTTTCGTGCGCGGCGACCTCGACTGGATCGTGATGAAGGCGCTGGCGAAGGAGCGATCGCGACGGTACGAATCGGCGATCGGGCTGGCCAACGACATCGAGCGGTTCACGAACGACGAGCCGGTCAGTGCCGGCCCGCCGACAGCGTCGTATCGATTCCGGAAGTTCGTGCGGAGGAACCGGGGCCAGGTCGTGGCGGCGACGCTCATCGTGGCGTCGCTCGTCTGCGGCGTCCTCGGGACGACGCTCGGACTCTTCAAGGCGAAGCAGCAGGCCAGCCTCGCCGCCGTCCGGCTCGCCGTGGCCAACAAGCGGCTGCAGCAGAAGGACAAGGCGAACGAGATCCTGCTCTCAATCTTCCGCGACCTGAACCCGCGGGGCCACGAGGCGGCCGCCCTGCCGCTGTCGGATCGCCTGGGGCGAAGCCTCGACATCGCCACGGCGGAGCTGGAAGGAGACGCGACCGACGACCCGTTGAGCGTGGCGCGGCTGCAGATGATCCTGGGCGAGTCGCAATTCGTCCTGGGGTATCCGGAGAAGGCGATCGCGCTGGCGGCCAGGGCCCGCGCGACGCTGGCCACGCGGCTCGGCTCTAGCCACGCCGACACGCTCACGAGCGCGAACGACCTGGCCGCCGGGTACAGCGCCGTCGGCAAGCTCGACCTGGCCATACAGCTCTTCAAGGAGACGCTGGCATTGAGGGAAACGAAACTCGGGCGTGATCACCCGGAAACGCTCGTTAGCATGAATAAGCTCGCAGAATGCTATCTCGTGGATGGGAATCTTGACCTCGCCCTCCCGCTGATCATCGAAACGTTCGGCTTGATGAAGGCAAACCTCGGCCCCGACGATCGGACCACTCTCACCTGCATGAAAAATCTGGGCACGGCCTATTTCGATGCCGGCAAGCCCGAACTCGCAATTCCCATCGCCGTGGAAGCACTCGCACTTGCCAGGGCAAAATACGGTTCCGACGATCCCGAGGCCCTAGTCATGATGAACTTGCTCTCGAGAGGTTATCTGGTCGCGGGAAAGTTCGATCTCGCCGTACCCCTGCTGGAAAAGGCGCTCATCCTCGGGAGAACGAAACTCGGGCCAGTCCATCCGGAGACTCTCACGAGCATGAGCAACCTCGCCGAATGCTACCGGACCATCAACAAACTTGACCTCGCGGTGCCGCTCCTTGAGGAGGTGGTGCTGCTGACGAAAGTGAAACTCGGCCCCAAACACCGCGACACGCTGATCGGCATGAACAACCTGGCCCTGGGGTATAAGTTCTCCGGCAAGACCGATCTCGCCCTCTCGATGGAAGAAGAGATTCTGGCGCTGAGGAGGGTGGTCCTCGGTCCTAACCATCCCGAGACTCTCGCGAGCCTCGTCAATCTTGCTGTGACGTGCCGTTTGACGGGTAAGTTCGACCGGGCCATCGTCCTCGCCGATCAGGCCATCAAGCTCCAAGCCGCCAAATCCGGGACGGACCATCCCGATACATGGCTAGCCAAAGGGATTCAAGGCATCAATTACATGGAAGTCGGGCGGTTCGAAGAAGCGATTCCGCTCCTTGAGGGAGCGCACCAGATGCGCCATAAGAATGCCGCAATGCGGGCAGCGGCATCCTACCTGGTGGACACCTACGCGCGAGCGGGCCGGCCGGTCGAAGCTGCAACCCTTGCCCGCGACATGTTGGCGGAACGCAGCCCAGATGCGCCCGCGGAAAGCCTCCAACGGGCTGTGCTTCTCGGCCACGTTGCCATCGGTCTGCTGGCGGCCAAAGCGTGGGACGAAGTCGAGCCGATTCTGCGCGAATGCCTCACCATCCGCGAGAAGACAGAACCCGACGCCTGGACGACGTTCCACACGAAGTCCCTGCTCGGCGCCGCGTTGCTCGGCCGGAAGCAGTTCACCGAATCCGAGCCGCTCCTGAAGCTCGGCTACGAGGGGATAAAGCAGCGCGCCGACAAGATCCCACCGCAGGGCAAGATCCGGCTCACCCAGGCCCTCGACCGGCTGATCGAGCTTTACACCGCCACGAACAAGCCGGACAAGGTCAAGACGTGGCGAGCCGAGCGGGAGAAATACCCCGAGGCCAAGCCCGAAGGCAAGAAATGAAGCCCGACGACCTCTTGCCGCAGGTGTACGAGGAACTCCGCAGGCTCGCGACGGCGAAGCTGGCGAAGGAGAAGCCCGGCCAGACGCTCGACGCCACGGGGCTGGTGCATGAAGCCTTCCTCAAGCTCCGCGGCGATCAGTCGTTCGCGACCCGGACCGACTACCTCAAGGCCGCCGCGATCGCCATGCGGCGGATCCTCGTCGATCGCGCCTGTGCCCGCAATACGGCCAAGAGGGGCGGCGGGCGGCGGGTCGAACTCGAATCGCACCACCTCGCTTTCGTGCCGGCAGATGACTTCGAAGCTCTCGATGCCGCGCTCTCCCGGTTGGCGATCGAACATCCGCGGATCGCCGAACTCATCCAACTCCGGTTCTTCGGCGGATCAACGCTGGCCGAGTGCGCCGAGGCGCTGGACGTGTCGGAGCGCACGGCCGACACCTGGTGGACGTACGGCCGTGCCTGGCTCGCCGTTGCACTCAAGGAAAATTGAGCGACGCGTGTCCGCCGAGCGGCATGCACTCTCAGGAGCGTCGGGCTTAGCGTTGTTTTTTGTCCGTTTGCTACAGGAAGGCCGACATCCGTTCGCAAACCGATCTGGAAGCCAGGCAGGGCTGAGCTTTCAGCAAAAGAAGCTGGTTCCTGATCGCTCTCTCCAGAATGCGAACTCCGTTCGCGATTCATAAGCAACTGCGAATTCCGTAACCACCTGTCCCTTGAAGGGAAACCGGCGGGGCAGACTTGGAATGATGGTTTTCGGGGCGATAGTCAAAAAACCCCTACCCCAAAGGGATCACCGTCGTGGCCAACCCGACGGCCAGCAGGACGAGCGACGTCAGGACGGCCCAGATCAGCGTGAAGCGCTGATGATCGCCGAGTTCGACCTTCGCCAGGCCCACCAGCAGGTAGCTGGACGCCACCAGCGGGCTGAGCAGATGCACCGGCTGCCCGATGAGTGACGCCCGGCCGATCTGCGCCGGGCTGATCCCGTACGGCCTAGCCGCCTCGGCGAGGATTGGCACAACCCCGTAGTAGAAGGCGTCGTTCGAGATCAAGAACGTGAACGGAATGCTCAGCAACCCGGTGATCGGAGCCAGGTACGGCCCCAGGGCGTCGGGGATGACCGCGGTCACACCGTGCGCCATCGCATCTACCATCTTTGTGCCCGACAGGATCCCGGTGAAGATCCCGGCGGCGAAGATCAGGGAAACCACGGCCAGCGCGTTCCCGGAGTGAGCCTCGATGCACTCCTTTTGATCCTGCACGCTCGGGTGATTGATCATCATCGCGACGGCGAAGGCGATCATGAACAGGACGGGAAGGGGCAGCAACCCAAAAATGAGCGATACCATCAAGGTGGCGGTCAGCAGCAGGTTGACGAAGATCAACCTCGGACGCCGGATGTCGCCCCCAACGACCTGGCGCTTTTCCTCGCCCACCGTGGTCGCATGGATGTCGCTCAGGGACTTCCTGCCGAGGACGCCTAACCGCTTCCGCTCCCTCAGACCGAAGACGTACGCGACGAAGACGACCCAGGACGCGGACACGACCATCGCCGGGATCATCGGCCGGAAGATGTCGCCGACCTCCACCTTCAAGGCACTCGCGGCGCGTGCGGTGGGGCCACCCCAGGGCAGGAGGTTCATCACGCCCGACGCCTGCATGATCACGCTGGTCAGTACCAGGCTGCTCATGCCGAGGCGTTTGTAGAGCGGCAGCATGGCCGCCGTGGTAATGATGTAAGTCGTTGAGCCATCGCCGTCGAGCGAAACGAACAACGCCAGGACCGCGGTGCCAACAACGATCCTCAGCGGATCTCCATACACCACCTTCACGATCCGATTGACGACTGGGTCGAAGAGGCCGGCGTCGATCATGACGCCGAAATAAAGGATGGCGAACAAAAGCATGACACCAGTGGGGGCTAGGGTCTTGATGCCATCAAGCATCATGGGGCCGATGCCGGCGGCGAACCCGCCGATCAAGGCGAAGGCGATGGGGACAACGATCAGAGCGATCAAAGCCGACAGGCGCTTGGTCATGATCAAGAACATGAACGTAATGACCATCGAGAAGGCGAGCATCGTTAGCATGTCTGGTTTCCTCGCTGGAACGATCTGCGAGTAGGCCCGGCGACCGGGCACTTGCGGGCTGGCGTAGGTGGCCCTAAGGTCTGCTACAGTATCAGTCGTCTGGATCGCAAAATCAGGGCGCCCGAGGTCATGAAATCGTTGCGAGGGCTGCGTCAATTTATCGTTCGCGAGCCCTGTACCCCGCGATCCTGACGATGAGGACGGCCGGAGATCGGATAGCCATCGGACCCAGCTCGGGCTCTTCGAGAAGCCACTCGCCAAGGCGAAGTCGAATGCCCAATTGAAGCGGGAAGTCAACGAGCGGCACGGGCGGTTTGTGCTGAGGAGGGGTGCCACCCTGCCGCTGGCCGTCATCTACCAGGACCCGAGGTCCGACAATCATTGGAACAGAGAGTCGGGTTAGGCCGTGCTCGACCCGACCGGTGGCGTCCTCTCGACTCTGTATTTGCGACACCGGTACCTCCAGGCTACGGAGTCCGAACTGACGGCCAGGAAGGGGGCGACGACCTTCTTCTCGAGCACGATCGGTGATGGGGCGGACGGCTGGTACGTCGGTAGCGGCCGCGCGCTCAGCTTCTTGATCGTTTACGGGCCGCACGAGCTCAGCGACCCCAATTTCAAGACCTTGCTCGGCAATGGAATCGCCTGGCCGAGTGGCGTCGCATCTGTACCTGAGCCCTCTTCGCTGATCCTGGCCGGAACAGCCGCATTGATCGGCCTAGGGACATGGGCACGGCGGCGAATGATCTTCGGAACGGATGAAGGAAGGAGTGGCTGCTAATCATCCTCCCCAGCGCCTCCGGCTCCCCCTCAGCTTCCGCCTGTAATTGAAAAACGTCGCCCGGCAGCCGCCGCCCTGCTCGACGAACGCCTTGACCCGCTCGGCGGTGCTGGCGCGCTCGGCGCTGGCCAGCAGCTCGGCGGCGAGTCGCTCCCGCCTGTTGCCGGCCTCGGCCGCCAGGACCTCGATCCAGTCCATGCCGGCGGCCTTGAGCTCGCGGGCCCGCACGTAATGCCGCATCGACGGCTCACGCACCCGGTGCAGGTTGGCGTCGAACCATTGATAGATTTCGGGATCGTCGAACCACGTCCCCGCCTTGCGGTGGACCTCGGCGGCGCCGGGCTGGAACATCAGCACGTGCCCGCGGTCCTGCAGGGCTGCTACGTTTTTGTTCAGCGTTTTCCAGTCATTGGCCACGATCGCGACCCGGCTTTTGGTGACGAACTCCCGGGGAATCCCCTGGCGCTCCAGGGTTCGCGCGTCCGAATGCCAGGCGACGGATTTTTCCTCC
This sequence comes from uncultured Planctomycetota bacterium, assembly GCA_963777695.1. Taxonomy (GTDB): domain Bacteria; phylum Planctomycetota; class Planctomycetia; order Isosphaerales; family Isosphaeraceae; genus CAVZRC01. The sequence goes on along the minus strand of CAVZRC010000001.1, from coordinate 2,817,413 downwards.
TCGGTCTGGCACAGGCATTTGAGCCGGCGGACCCCGCTGCGGTCGGCATCGACGGCATCGACGTCGTCGATGACCACGAACTCATCCCGATCGTGGTAGAGCTTGGCGTACATGCCGAACGCCGTGGCGTTGCCCTCGATCCAGCACCCCTGGCCGCCCAGCGCCGCCCGCACCGAACGGCTCTTGGCCAGGCCGCCGGAGCCGACCAGGATCAGCAGGCCGAAATGCCCCTGGGCGAACGCGGCCAGATACGCCTCCAGCCGGTCGTAGGTGGTGATCTGGAGCACCTTGTGCGAATGCCCGGCCTTGGCCGAGGGGCTGGGCTGGCTGCGGGGGCGTTTTTGCGTGGCAGGCATAGGCGGCTCTAATGCGGTTGAAATCGGTTAGACGGTTTAGGCTTACCGTATCTAAACCCCTGAAGGCCAGAGCTTTTTCGCGGTTTTCACCTGTCCATGTCTTGCCATCCGAATCTGGACTTTAGACCGGTTTTCTCGGCCAGCCGACGCGGCGCAACCCCTTGCCTCCTATCGCCTTAAACCCGCTACCGGCAGGAATCTCTTGCCATTTCCCCCGCCCCCTGGTATGGGACATAATGAAGAGAGTTGTATCCGGAGGGCCGGCGCGTAGGCCATCGCCCCATCCCAGGCCATCTCGGCCCTCCGGATACAATCCCGTTGAACTGAGCCGCTTCGTGGGGGCGCCCTTCCTTTGGTATTTCTATCGCCCGCCTGGCTCGCCCTTGCTGGGTCTTCGGCGACCCTCAGTCCCTCGAACTCACTTTCGCCCGCGTTTCATCCTCCCGACCCGCGCCCCTGAGTCGCTCGGGACGCCCCGATTCTTACCGATTTTCGCCGGCTTTTCCCACTCGGTACGGGGAATCTCCGCTCCGCCTCCTACGACGGTCATTTTAAGGACCCTATGGTGATGGCTTTCTTCCCTCCCGGCTACGAACTGTCGATGGCGACGCCCAACCCAGCCTCCTCGTGAGCCCCTCGTCCGACGGGCATCGGCGCCAGCTCCTTGATCACGATCATCCGCCCTGCGCCGCAGATCGGGCACACTCGGGTCGGAGTGATCGACGACCGGCTCTCGCGGACCTCCCTCGTCTCCTCAAGGGACTCCGGTTCACCCGCCGTACCGACCCCCAATAACCGACGGCACAAGGCCAGCTTCTCGTGCCGATGACGATTGGCCAGGAGGCCATAATGACGGATTCGCATGAACCCCGTCGGTAGCACGTGCAGCAACAGCCGCCGGACGAACTCCAGGGCTGTCAGCGTCATGACCCGTTTCCGATTCCCATGGGCATAGTCCTTGTAGCGGAAGCGGACCATGCCGTCCTCGAAGTCGAGCAAGCGGGCATTGCTGATCGCGGCGCGATGGGTGTACCGGGCCAGATACTTCAAGACTTGCTCGGGACCGCCGAACGGCGGCTTGGCATAGACCACCCAGTCGATGCCTGCGGCCGCCGACATCGCCTGCTCGAACTGGTCGGCCGCGAAGCGGAGCTCACCCTTGGCGAACGCCGCACGGAGTCCGGCCAGGAACTTGCCGCGAAACACCCGACTCAGGACGCGAACCGGCAGGAAGAAGTTGGTGGGAGAAGCCACCCAGTGGGTACCGTCCTGGGACAAGCCGCCACCGGGCACGACGCAATGGACGTGCGGGTGGAACTGGAGGTTCTGGCCCCAGGTGTGCAGGACGGCCAGGACGCCGGTCTGGGCACCCAGGAGCTTGGGATCGGCAGCCAGCTCGAGCACGGTCTCGGCGGCGGTCCGCAGGAGCAGGTCGTAGACGACCCGCGGATTGGCCAGTGCGATCGGGTCGAGGGTGTCCGGGAGCGTGAAGACGAGATGGAAGTAGGGCACCGGGAGCAATTCGGCTGCGCGGGCCTCGAGCCACCGTGCCGCGGCCGTGGCCTGGCAGGTGGGGCAGTGGCGGTTGCCGCAGGAATTGTAGGCGATCTGCTGATGCCCGCACTCGGGGCACCCCAGGACGTGACCTCCCAGGGCCGAAGTTCGGCAGGAGATCAGGTCGTTGAGGGCACGGCGTTGCTCGGGTGTCAGCTGCGGGCCGTACTTCTCCAGGAACTCGTCGAGACAACTCCGGATGACCTCGGCCACGGTGAGCCGAGGTCGGTTCATGACTGAGGGACCTCCGCCGAGGGCAGGTCGAGGCGCTCCAGCGGGCTGCGGGTCGATCGCAAGGTGGCGGTAGCCACATGGAGGTATCGGGCGGTGGTGTTGAGGCTGCGATGTCCGAGCAGGATCTGGATGGTGCGCAGGTCGGTGCCGTCCTCGAGCAGGTGGGTCGCGAAGCTATGGCGAAGCGTGTGCACGGTGACGTGTTTGTCCAGCCCCGCGGCGAGGCACGCCGCCTGGCAGGCTTCATAGACCGGCTTGTCGGAGAGCGGCTGACCGGGGACATTTCCCGGGAAGAGCCAGGGGCTGGGCTGGTATCCCTTGCGGCGACGGCGAACCTTCCAGTATTCGCGGAGCAGGGCCAAGAGCCGTGGCGAGAGCATGACATAGCGATCCTTGGACCCCTTGGCCTGACGGATGCGGATGACCATGCGCCGGCTGTCGATGTCGTCAACGCGCAAGGCCAGGACCTCGGAGATCCGCAGTCCGGCGGAGTAGGCGGTCATGAGGATGGCGCGATGGCGGAGGCCGGTGATGGCCTGGAAGAAGCGGTTGACCTCATCGAGGCTCAAGACGACCGGCAGCTTGGTCTGTCGGCGCATGCGCCAGACCGTCGAGGCCCCAGTCCCTTTTGAGGGTGATGCGGTAGAGGAACTTGAGGGCACAGAGGGCTTGGTTGTAGGTGCTGGAGGCGACGTGTCGTTGGTGGGTGAGGTAGAGGAGGTAGGATCGGATCTCGGCGGTCCCCAGGAGTTCGGGAGACTTGCCGAAGTGTCGAGCGAAGCGAGCGATGCAGGCGACGTAGGCCTGGATCGTCTTGGGCTTGAGGCCGTGTAGGGTCATGTCGTCGATCATACGGCGCCGCAGGGGAGTCATGACGAGCTCCTGAGCAGAGGTAGAAGGATGGAAACCATCCCTCATGATGGCTCAGGCGGCGGTCGATCTCGGCGCCGTAGTCAGGCGATCGGGGAAGTCGGAAGTGGTGGGAAATCGTTGGGAAAGCGGTTGATAGGGTGGGGACCCGGAGCGCCAGCGCAGGCCGACGATCGAGACATCTCCCGCGGAGCGGGTTAGTTCAATCCGCTTTATGGGACAACCTCTTTTTCGAGCAACCATGTCTAGACTCCCCGAAGATCCCGGGGGACGAAAGGGGAACTTAGCTAGCCCGAGGAACGCCGAGCGAATCACCGGCACGAATCCAGCCAGCACCCACGGGCCACCCGGGCTTCCGCAAGTCGTTGAGTCAGCGTTCCGCGGGGAGGAGGGCCATCAGGGCGGACGAGGGGCATCCGGCGGGGACGCCGTGGCGGACCCCGGCCCATCACGATCACGTCGGGCGCGGATTCTCAAAAAAATTGAGAAAAACTCAGAAAGTCGAATCAGTCGTTAGAAAATTTCCCATAATCACAGTGATAGGCGAAGATAGCCACCCCGCGACGCCGCGAGCCAGACGATGCCCACCGAACGCTCCGAACCGCCGGTCACCCGATCGACATCCCGCGAAGGGGACATCCGACGATGACGACCACCGCCGAGATCCCGCCCACGCGAGCCGAGATCAACCGCCGCAATGCTCAGCGGTCCACCGGGCCGAAATCCCAGGCCGGCAAGGAGCGGTCGCGGTTCAACGCCCTCAAGCATGGCTGCCGGGCCAAGCTGCCCATTCTCCCCGGCGAGGACCCCGACGCCTATCAGGCACGACTCGACGCCTGGATCGACAAGTTCCAGCCCCGAGACGCCGTCGAAGCCTACATGGTCGAGCGTGCCGTCCAGACCTCCTGGCAGCTCGACCGGGCCGACCGCGCCGAGGTGACGGCGATGGTCGAGGCCGCCGAAGAGCTGGCCCTCGGGCGGGCCCGCGATGTCCTGACGCTGGGGGAGACGCTATTCCGCGCCCCCGCACGCGTCCGCGGCGGCGAGCCTGATGGCGTCCGGATCAGCGTCAGCGACGGCGACGACCGGCCCCTCTCCTGGCCGTTCGACCGGGAACATCCCCGGCATCCCGTCCACATCGTCGCCGAGCTGGAGGGCACGGCGCAGGGGTGTACCTGGCTGATCCAGCGGTGGTCGGCGCTGGGGGAGGCTCTCGATGGCGTGCGGATCTGGCGGGCGGTCGACCGGCTGCGGGCGATCCGGCTGCTGGGCAAGCAGCCGCTCGACGCGGTCGTCGACGAGGCAGTGCAGTCGATCTACCTGGCCTGTCACGCGATGAATCCTCACGGCCCCGACGTCTTCGCCGAGCCGTTGAGCGACCTGCGCCGCCCCGAGGCAGCGGCCGTTCATCAGCGGGAGACGGAGGGTTTCGCGGCGCTACGGGCCGAGCGGTCGCCTCGGGATGCGGCGGCGGGCCGGGCGGCGCTGCGGGCGATCGTATCGGCGGCCATGGCGCGCTTGGAGGCCCTGCGGGAGGACAGAACGGCGGCAGAGGCGGAGTCGGCCGGCCTTTCGGAGGTGTCGGCCCGGATGTCCTTCCGCGCCAAAGAGACGGTAGAGTGGCTCTGGAAACACCAGGCGAGGTGCAGCCGGTCCCTGTGCCGGACGTTCGAGGAGCTGCGCAAGGTCCGCCGAGATTTCGGCGACGACCTGGCGGCTTCTGACGGTCCGATGTCCGCGTCCCGTGGTGCGTCTTCTAGGAGTGAGATGGTCGCAGGGTCCGATCTCACGGCGACGCGCGCGGAGCCGGCGGCCGTCGAGCCAGTCCTTGACCTCGAGGCCCGGGACGTGACGGACGAAGCCGGCTCATGTTGGCCAAATCATGGCAACGCGATGGGCACGGGTCTCGTGACCCACTGCGACGAACATCTTTTCTGGAATATCCTACCGCCTGAAGTCGGAACTCCAACGGCGATCTCTCCGGCATTCGTTGGAGTACCGCCTTCAGGCGGTCCGGCGCCATCGGCCGACCGCCTGAAGGCGGTACTCCAAGGGTGATCTCTCCGGCATTTGTTGGAGTACCGCCTTCAGGCGGTCCGGCGCCATCGGCCGACCGCCTGAAGGCGGAAATCCAGCGGTGAACTCTCCGTCATTCGTTGGAGTACCGCCTTCAGGCGGTCCGGGCGCCGTCGGCCGACCGCCTGAAGGCGGTACTCCAGCCTCGGTCTCCAAGGGAATTACGACTTTGCAAGATGTTCACCGCAACGATCTCATGACCCCGCCGGAATGCCCCACCGTAGGTCTCCCTCGGTCCACGCCGCCGGAAAGCCCGACCGTAGGTCTCCCACAGTCCTTTGACCACCCGATAGCGGACTTGAGCCACGAAGCCATCGCCCCGCCCGAGCCCCGTCCGGTCACCAGGGACGACCGACAAGGGACGACGGACCACGGCCCAAGAAGCGGACGACGGAGGGCTGACCAAGAGGTCATTGTCCTGGCCCTGCTGGTGCTGCTCTTCTCCACGGTCATCGCCGCGGCCCTCGGGGCCTGGATGCCGGCTCGTGCGACCGAACCGAGGACGTTCCCGGATCACGGTCTCTGGCCCGAGGGCCACGTTGACCAAGACGTGACGAACGAAGCCAACCCCGGGGGCCGCCCGGCGATCATCGCGGCCGGATTTCGGCGGGACGCGCCGGGCACCACCGGGGCGGACCGGGGTCCGGTGCGGCGTCCCCCGACGGTTCCCCTGATCCTCCTGCGAGCCCCTCCTCTCCGTGGCACGGTGACGACCGCGACGTGTCGAGACTCGGGGTTGCCGCCCGGCATCGCCGGAGGTTAATCTTTCTCCTGATCAGGCAAAGGTCGAATCCGGTTCTCGACCCCTCTGCCTCCGAGGGGTGGAGATTGCACTGGCATCGCATCATTTTCGAAGGGAACATTCGAGTTGCAGATCTCCAAGGCAGTGATCACGGCCGCCGGTCGCGGGGGCCGGCAGTTTCCGGCTTCGGATCCCGTGCAGAAGGCCATGCTGCCGCTGGTCGATCGCGACGGCGTCACCAAGCCCGTGCTCCAGATCATCGCCGAGGAGGCGATCGCCAGCGGGATCGAGGAGATCTGCGTCGTCTGGCGCCGGGCGATGAGGCGGTCTACCGCGACCATTTCCGCAATTACACCACCAACGTCCAGTCGGCCAAGGGGATCGATTGGGCCGAGGAACAGGCCCGACGCCTCGCCGACCTGGAGCAGCGCCTGCACTTCGCCGTCCAGCCGGAGCCCGATGGTTACGGGCATGCCGTCTGGTGCGCACGATCGTTCGCCGGTTCCGAGCCGGTCCTGCTCCTCCTGGGAGATCACCTCTACATCTCCGCCGAGTCGCGTCGGTGTGCCCGTCAGTTGATCGAGCTGGCGACGGCCGAGAATTGCGCCGTGTCCGCCGTCCAGGCCACCCGCGAGCATCTGATCCATCAATACGGGACCTTGACCGGCCGTCGGCTGCCCGAACACCCCGAGATCTACGTCATCGAGGAGATCATCGAGAAGCCCAACCCGACCCAGGCCGAGTTGCGGCTCCACGTCCCGGGGCTTCGCGTGGGGCACTACCTGTGCTTCTTCGGCATGCACGTCCTGACGCCTGCCGCCTTCGAACTGCTCGATGACCTGGTCCGCCGGGATGTCCGCGAGCTCGGTTCGATCCAACTGACCACGGCGTTGAACCAACTGGCGCAACGCGAGCGTTACCTGGCGCTCGAGACGCGGGGATCGCGGTTCAATCTCGGGGTCAAGTTCGGCGTGGTCGAGGCCCAGATCGCCCTCGCCCTGGCGGGCGCCGATCGCGAGCAAATCCTGTCTTTGCTGCTGGAATCGGTCGTCCGGGTCGAGCAGAATAGTCCCCGCTGATCGTGTGTTCCACCCCTCGGAGGCCCGGCCGCCTTGTCTTCCCGTGACCCGAAAACCGCGAGCCTTTCGCCGATCGGCGAGCTCCTGATCGAGACGATCACCGGCTCCGATCCGTCCGTCCGCGACCGCTCGATCCGCGAGCTCGTCGCGACGGCCACCCTGGACGAGAAGCTGCGCGCCTGCGAAGAGCTCGAGCACTTCCGCCGGACGCGAGAGAACCTCTACGAGCGCGTCCGGGCTTCGCTGTTCCTCCATGCTCTCTACCGCTACGAGATCCAGGATGCCTTGGAGCACGGCGGCTCGGGCTTGGTCCCCTACCCCGGCTTCCGCGACTTGATGGAGCGTCGCTACGAGCAGGCGATCGCCGGCTTTCGCGAGGCGATGCACGCGGACGGCCCCAGCGGCGCGATCTGCAGCGCGCTGGCGCAGGCCTACGAACACATCGCCTTCCAGAACCTGGCCGACCAGGTCCGGCGCTCGGTCCGGAGCTGTCGGGGCAACCGATGGATGTTCCGGGTCGGCGGCGTGGACGAGCACCCGCTGCACATCCGGCCGGAGCTGCTCCGCCGCGAGTCGGAAGACGCGCTGTTCCCCATCCTGATCGAGCGGACCCCCGTCCGGTTGGACCTCTCGCATAGCGGCTGGTCGGACATCTTCTTCCTCGGCATGGACTTCCCCGAGGGCGCCCGGGTCCTGAACATCTCGGTCGACCTCGGCGTCCACGGCCGCGACGCTTCGCCTTGCCCGCCGATCGAGACCCGACTCCGCGTCATCGCCGAGCCGATCCTCCGGCTGACCAGCATCGACCTCAAGGCGTGCAAGGACGTCGACACCCTCGAAGAGCTGTTCAACTTCGGCAACGACTACCTCGGCCTGATCAAGGCCGGCATCGTGGCCTCGGGCCTGATCCCGCCATCGCTCGAGGGCACCAAGGTCCGGCTCGAAGACCTGCTGGCGCGGATCGTCCGACCCGGCTACGGCCTGGAGGTCGTCTGCAAGGTCAACGACATCCCCAAGGGATCGCGGCTGGCCGTCTCGACCAACCTGCTGGCCTCGCTGATCGCACTCCTGATGAGGGCGACCGGTCAGGCCCGCAACCTGATCGGTCCGCTCGACCTGGACGAGGCCAAGGTCGTCGTGGCGCGGGCGATCCTCGGCGAGTGGCTCGGGGGGTCCGGCGGCGGCTGGCAGGATTCGGGCGGGGTCTTCCCCGGCATCAAGCTGATCCAGGGCGTCACGGCGACCGACGGCGATCCCGAGTGGCACGTGAGCCGCGGGCGATTGCTCCCGGACCATCACTTGCTCAATCAACCGGCGACATCCGAGACCGGTAGCTCGTTCGCCGAGGCCCTGGCGAAGAGCTTGATCCTGGTCCACGGCGGCATGGCCCAGAACGTGGGCCCGATCCTGAACATGGTCACCGCCAAGTACCTGCTCCGCGGCCGCGACGAGTGGATCGCTCGGCAGGAGGCGCTGGAAATCTTCCGGCAGATCGTCGCTTGCGTCGGGAACGCGGACGTCCGTGGCCTCGGCCAGTGGACGACCCGCAACTGGGACGGTCCGCTCAAGCAGATCATCCCCTGGGTGACCAACGAGTTCACCGAGACGATCATCCGCGAGGCCCGCGCCGCGCTGGGCGACGACTTCTGGGGCTTCCTGATGCTCGGTGGCATGGCCGGGGGCGGGATGGCGTTCTTCGTGGCCCCCGAGCGTCACGACGCCTTTCAGGACCAGATCGCGACGATCATGCACCGGGCCAAGTCCGCCCTCGACGATGCGCTGCCGTTCGCCATGGAGCCGGTCGTCTACGATTTCCGGATCAATCCCAACGGCACATTCGCCACACTCGAGACGGGCTCCGGCGCCCTGATGCCCCCCGCCTACTATGAGCTCCAGGTGCCGCGGATGCTGGCGATCCCGGCCGCGACCCTCTCTCAGCAGCGCCGGGCCGATGTGGATCACTTCGCCGGCACGTATCCGGAGGACCGCGAGCTCCTCAAGCTGTTTCGCAAGATGGTCAACCATCTCTTCCCGGTGACGCGGTCGGCCGCCGACACCTCGGCCGCCGACTGGGACGCGGAGGCCGAGCGGATCCGTCGCGAGAACGGCTTCGATGCCGTCCAGCACGAGCAGTTGCGCGACGACCTCCAGCGCGGACGGATCGGGCTGGCGCGAAATCGATTGCCGGTCGACCTCGACGTCCGCGACGTCGAGGATTCCGAGCTGATCTCGGCCCATGGCACGTGGCCGTCGCCGGCCGTCCAGCGGGGCGAGTCGGTCCTGGCCCGTGGCGAGGCGGCCATCGTGACGCTCGCGGCCGGAGTCGGCAGCCGATGGACCACCGGCGCCGGCGTGGTCAAGGCGGTCAACCCGTTCGTCCCGCTCTCGGGCGCGCACCGGAGCTTCCTCGAGATCCATCTCGCCAAGACCGCCAAACTCCAGCGCTCCCTGGGGACGGCCATCCCGCACGTCGTGACCACCAGCTATCTGACCCACTCGGCCATCGAGCACCATCTGAACGCGACCGGCAATTACGGCCACGACGGTCCGGTGTATCTCTCGCGGGGCCAGTCGATCGGCCAGCGCCTGATCCCGATGACCCGCGACCTCACCTTCCTCTGGGAAGAGACCAGTCACGAGACGCTCGACGAGAACAAGCAGAAGGTCCGCGAGGCCGGCCGGCGCGCGATCCTCGAGTGGGCGAGGGCCCAGCGGGAGGGCTCCGACTACACCGACAACGTCCCGATCCAGCGATTCAATCCTCCGGGCCACTTCTACGAGGTCCCGAACCTGCTCCGCAACGGCGTGCTGGCCCGGCTGCTGGACCAGCATCCCAACCTGAACTGGCTGCTCGTCCACAACATCGACACCCTCGGCGTCACTCTCGACCCGGGCGTCCTGAGTGCGGTCATCGACTCCGGATCGACCCTCGGCTTCGAGGTGATCCCCAGGCGGATCGAAGACCGGGGCGGCGGCCTGGCCAAGGTCGGCGGCCGGCTCCGGCTTCTCGAGGGGCTGGCGCAGCCGCGCGAGGACACCGAGTTCAAGCTCCGCTACTACAACACGCTCACGACCTGGGTCCGGATCGATGGCCTGCTTTCGGCGTTCGGGCTCACGCGCGACGACCTCAGGCATGACACCGAGAAGGTCGCCGCCGCCGTCCGTTCCGTGGCGGCCCGAGTCCCGACCTACGTCACCATCAAGGACGTCAAACGGCGATGGGGCCACGGGCAGGAGGACGTCTATCCCGTCGCCCAGTTCGAGAAGCTCTGGGGCGACCTGAGCTCGCTCCCCGACCTGAACTGTTCGTTCCTCGCCGTCGATCGTCGCCGCGGGCAACAGCTCAAGGATGCCGCACAGCTCGACGGCTGGGCCAATGACGGCAGCATGGAGCACGTGCGGTCGCTCTGCGAATTCCGACGATAATTGCAACGCGTGGAGTGGTCTGGGTTTGCGTCAACGAGGGTCTTTCGTCATGGCTTCACGCGAACGGGTTCTCGTCAGCGGTGGTGCCGGGTTCATCGGGTCGCACCTGGTCGAGGCGCTGCTCGGCCAGGACTTCGCGGTACGGGTCGTCGATAATCTCGCCACGGGCCACCGCTCCAATCTGGCGACACCTCGAGGGACGATACGATTGGATCGAGGGCGACCTCGCCGATTACGATGTCTGTCGACAGGCGGTGGACGGGGTGGCCTACGTCTTCCACCAGGCGGCGATCCCGAGCGTCCCCCGTTCGGTGCTCGAGCCGCTGGCATCGCACGCCAGCGGGCCGACGTCGACGCTCAACCTCCTCGAGGCCGCGCGGCTGGCCGGCGTCCGCCGCTTCCTCTTCGCCGCGTCTAGCAGCGCCTACGGCGAGACGACCGAGCTTCCCAAGCGCGAAGACTTCCTCCCCCAGCCGCTCAGCCCCTATGCGGCGGGCAAGCTCGCCGGCGAGCATTATGTCTCAGTCTACGCGCGCACGATGGGACTGGACGGGGTGAGCCTCCGCTACTTCAACATCTTCGGGCCGCGCCAGGACCCGTCGAGCCCGTATAGCGGCGTCATCTCGATCTTCGCGCGACGGATGTCCGAGGGCCGGCGACCCACGATCCACGGCGACGGGACCCAGACGCGCGATTTCACTTACGTGTCGAACGTCGTGGCGGCGAACCTCGCGGCCATGCGGTGTCCGCAACCGCTGGGAGGGGCCGTCTTCAACGTCGGGACCGGGCGGCGGATCAGCCTGCTCGAGCTGGTCTCGGCACTCAACTCGGCGCTCGGGACGAGCCTCGACCCCGAGTTCCTGCCCGCGCGCCCGGGCGACGTCCGCGACTCCCAGGCCAGCCTCGAACGCATCCGGGAAGCCCTCGGCTTCGAGCCGGTCGTCGATTTCGAGGAAGGTCTGAAGCGTACCCTGGGCTCGATCACGCCATCGACTCCCGGTTGACTGACTTGCCGCCGGTGTCCTGCACATCCTGGACGATGCCGGAGCTCCTACCGTCGGCCGAGAGGCTGGGCGTCGCACAGAGGAAGCTCATTCGCTCAACTCCCAGATCCGGACGATACTTACGAGCGTATGCTGACCGCCATCCGGGAGGAATGCCGGGGCCGGACGATAGAGTCTTTCGAAGTCCGGCCAGAAATCGGTCATCTTGACCGGGAAACGCACGTTATCGATGACGACTCGAGGCGGGTATCGGCGTAGCAGCTCGATGACATCGGGCCGGCGGGTCGGATACTGCATCGCCGACATCAAGACCAGGTCCGACGCCGACGCCGAGGGCGGCAAGCGGCCGGACAGCGGGTAAACAGCATGAAGGTACGCCGACACCAAGATGCGATCCTCGGGCTTCGTCCTCCGCCGGACATAGTCCGCCAATTCCAGGTAGCGGTTCCGCTCGATCAAGGAACGATCCCAACGTCCCCGGATCATGATCGGAGCGAACGCGCGAGTGCGGCGATAGGCGTCCCGATACTTGTAGTACACCGAGCGGGCATCCAGTTCGCCGGAGAGCCAGGCCAGGCCGGCGAAACCGACGATCTTGAGCCACCGCCGTTCCGACGAACGGCCGACGGTTACGAGCCACTGGAGTCCCATCGCTCCGAGGAATACGACACCGAGGAGGAGCTGTGCCCAGTGATAGGCATAGCAGACCTTGCTGAAAATCTCGTAAAGAGGTGGCAGGAAGAGCAGGATGGCCAACTTCTTGGCCGCTCGCCGATCCCGTTCGGGGACCAGGAGCCAGACCACGCCGAGGAGGGCGGGTGGCATGAGCCAGATCGTCATCTTGGCTGTCTGACGCAGCCCGAGCCAGCGTTCGGCATAGACGTCCCTGTCTTGCGTCAAGGCTGCATAATATGCGGGCAGCTCCACCCGGAAATATCCGAGGATTTCCAGGGGGTGGCCGCGATAGATGGAGAGCCAGATCAGCAGGGCGGAGCCGGAAGTCGCCAACCCCGCGACATGCACGATGAGGCCCCGTCGGCCGTGCATCATGGCGGCGAGGCAAAGGGAGACGATCACGATCGGAAAGAACGCCTCGCGCAGGAATACCGAGAGGGGTATCAGCAGCCCGGACCAGAATGGCGACCAACCCGACCGGCGAGACAGCATCCCGAGGCCGCCAAGGTAAACCAGTGTTGCCGCCATGATCGAATTCCGAAAACCGGCTTCGGCGAGGATGGGCAGGTTCGAGGCGATGGACCAACCCGACGCCATCAGGAATGCGATCCACCATTCCGTCCACCGCGACAGGAAGAAGTAGAGCATCACGGCCGCGCAGGCCGCGACGAGGCCGTCGACCGCACGGAGGTAGAGGAACGGCGTCTCGAGCGGCATCCCCACCCGACCGACGAGTGGTGCATAGAAGTTGATCGGCGCGAGGGGGTACGTCTTGGCCCCATTCGCGATCAACTGGGCATTGAAAGCGTAAAAGCCCTCATCATTCCAGGGCGGATGACCGATGACGGTCATCCTCAAGACGAGGGTACCGAGCAAGATCGACAGGGACGCGAAGATATTGCGGATCAAGACCTGATCCTGGAATCGCGGGGCCGTCGCCCCCTCGACGTGAGTCGGCCCGAGTCTGTCGGGGAGTCGAGGAGGATCGATCGAGGACATGAGTTCTCCTGTGCGGTGGGCCCCGGGTGGATGCGGTCGACAGACTCGGGCATCGTGGGATCATCGGGGTCGTCGGATGCCCACGCGTTCAGCAAGGCAAGCTACCCGCCATCATCACCCGATCGTGATGAGGAATCGCAATCGACCATGCCTCGGTCGTGTCCTAGACAGTCAGAGTATAGGATGTCCCGACGGAGAGACGGACTCGGCCGATTCAAAAGATCGATGGCGGCGAATCTGGGCCGATTACCGATCGACGGGGATGATCAGGAGCTAGCCCATTCCGACCTGTACTCAGGCTGGGCACAAGCCAGCCAGGTCGCGGATGGCAGCCTGGGCGATCGGCGCGGGGCAGGACCAGACGAGGAAGAACAGGGCCTGGCGTGCCCAACGCTGGGCGGGCTCGGTGCGGAGGAAGCCGGTCCCCTTGCGCGATCAGATAGGCTTGGGTCGATCGTTGCACCAGGGCGTTGGCCTGGGCGCGGATCTGACTGGGCGAGGCCGCGCCGGGCTCGTCTCGCGCCTGTGCCATGAGCTGGCCCCACAGGGCTCGCCAGCTCTCGCAGAGGACTTCCAGAGGCTCCGTCAACTCGTCCCGATCCGGCGCGAGCTCGACCAGGGCCGCCAGCGCCGCTCGGGACTGCCCCTGTGCCAGCGACGACGTCTCGAGGCCGCCGGTCCCCACCGCGCCGGCGTGGGAAAGGATCTCGTTCGCCGGGCCGGCCAGGAGGTCGGAATCGTCCACCTCGACATCCCGGAGGTTGATCTGGGACGTGCAGGATGCCTGGAGCGCGGCCAGTGCGAACGGCGGGCATACCTCCACGCCCTCGCGATCTGTCGGCAGGGCGATCAGGATCTGTCGGCCGTCGTCGAGGGCCGCGCCGGTTACGACGAGGTCCGCCCGGGTCGCGGCCGTCACCCAGGGCATCGAGCCGTTGAGACGATAACGACCCGGCGCGATCGCATCGACCTTGATCGCCTGGGCGCCCAGCCGTCGCGAGGTCGTCAGGTGCGAGATACCGACCGTCGCGACGATATCCGCCCGGCCCACGGCGTGCAGCCAGCGATCGGCCGTCGGGTGGCCCGACGCGGCCAGGAGGCGACGGATCGCCGCGTCGTGCTGGGAGAGGATGAAGACCGCCGTCAGGCTGCTGCCCGCCAGTTGGGCATATCGCTGGACCAGTCGCGGACGCGGACAGGTATTGCCCCCATATGCTTCCGGGAGCGTCCACCGAGGCGCACCGGCACGCTCCATCGGGGCCCAGAGCCGGTCCGGCCAGCTCTCTCGATCGGCCGAGCTCCCGTCGTGCTCGGCGAGCTCGTACAGGACGTCAACCAGCGCGGATTCGCCGGGATCGGGCTCCGTCCACGCCAGCTTCCCTGACAAGACGTCATTCATCGACCCAGGCCCGCCTCTCCTAGGATGCGAGATCCGCCTCGCAGATCAGGTCGAAGCCCATATTGTGCAGTGTCGTGCTGGCCTGCTCGATGTTATCGACGTGCAGCGCCACGGCCGCGCGGCTCCGCGGATGCACCAGCAGGGCGTAGGCATAATGGATATTGATCTCGGCCTGGAGCAGCGCCACGCACATGTCGGAGAGCGACTGCGGACCCGATGGCAACTCGACCACCAGCAGCTCGTTCTCGGCGAACGCATGCTTGTTGAGGGACAGGATCTCCCGGCCTTGCTCCGAATGACTCAAGAGCAGGCGGAGGATCGAGCAATCGGCCGAGTCCGAGATGGTCAGCCCGACGATCCGGACCTTGGACCCCTGGAACTCGCGATAGACCTCGAGCAACTGGCCCACGCGGTTCTCGAGGAAGACCGAGAACTGGGTCACGGTCGGCCAGCTCCGGCCCTGCATCGTTTCCAGTTCGACTTCGCCCCCGCCATCATCCTCGCCGAAACTCATGAAATCCCTCTCTAGTGGTCGGTCACCTCACTGCCGATCGCGATCTTCCCCCGGAAAAAGTTTAATTTTCCGGGCGCCTCGCGGTCAATGGTATGCCAACGTCTCCGGCAGAAACGAAGGCCGAACGCCACCTTCGCGACGGGCTGCGGATGCTCATCGGAGGCGGAGTACGTTCAAGTTTTCGGACCGGATTCGCTCCAGCCGGGTCTCGAGGATCGTCGGAGTCATCGGTGCGGCGACCACGCGGCCGTTCAGCGCGGCCGGGCGATTCTCGATCAGCCAGCCGATCATCTCGGCGGCGACCGACGCGTTGACCTCCTTGCCTTCGGCGAATGCCTCGTTGAACTGGGGCAGCCACCGCCGTCCCTCATGGGTGTCGATCAGGCCACGGACGATACCGGTCGGGACCAACCCGGGGTTCACGGCGAAGATGACGACGTCCTCGGCGATCAATTCCTGCCCGAGCGATTCGACGAGTCGAACGAGCCCGGCCTGGGTACACCCATACGCGGAGGCGAATGGAAGCGCGCCCTGGTGGCCGGGTCCGACCAGGACCGAGATGGACGCGCGGGGCGACTTGCGGAGAGAGGGCAACACGGCGCGGATGGCGTTGTGGGCGCCTCGAACTCCCGTCTCGAGGTCGCCCCACCACGCGTCCGGATCCTGGAGGGCCATCGGCCCGATCCCGCGAAGTTGTCCCGCGGCGCAGATCAGGACATCCACTCCGCCGATCGTATTGGCGATCCGCGTCACGGTCGTCTTGAGCCGGGTGCGATCGCGGACGTCGCAGGTCAAGGCACACGCCCGGCCCCCTGCCCCTTCGATCGCCGAGACGGTCGCGTGCAGGTCGTCGGGAGTCCTGGCGATCAGTCCCACCGCCGCCCCCCTGGCAGCCAGCCACTCGGCCGTCGCTCGACCCAACCCCCGGCTACCGCCCGTGATCAAGACGCGAATTGCGCTGGCGTTCATCGATCGAATCCCCCGTCGGTTTCGCCGCGATCCAATCGGCGCGAACGGACTGCCTTCAATTATGATAGGCGCGGGATCGGTGAGGCAAGCCGATGATCGCCCGCTATGGGATCAATCGGGTGGAAAGGCAGTACGTTGTAGGAGGCCCAACGCGGAGGGGAGCCTCGGCCGTCGCGGTGGATCGAGCCCAGGTGGGCCTCAAGCCGCTCGGCCACGGCCCCGGCGTCGCGGGGACGCCGGCTCGGGCTCGGTCTGAGGCATTCCTTGGCCAGGGAGACCAGTTCCGCATCGGCCCCGGAGGCGTCGAGCCGCGAACAGGCCTCGACCGTCGCCCCACGCATCGCCTTGGCGTAGACCTCGTCCTCCGAAGCACCCGCGTAGGCCGGATGTCCCGTGAGAATCTCGCAAAGGATGCACCCGAGCCCGAAGACGTCGGATCGCTCATCGATGGCCCCGACATCGCCCATGGCCTGCTCGGGCGACATGTAGGCCGGCGTGCCGATGATCGAGCCCATTCCCCACACTTCTCCATTCGAGAGGCTTAGAGTCGCGACCATCGCGTCGGTGCCCCCCGGGGCCGACCGGTTGCCCGATCCCAGATCAGGATGAGGCCCGAGCACCTTCGCGAGTCCCCAGTCGATGACCCGGACCTCTCCGAAATCGGCCACCATGATATTCGATGGCTTGAGGTCCCGATGAATCACACCCCGTGCGTGCGCATAGGCGACGGCCTGAGAGACGCGGAGGAAGATATCCAGCGAGCGGGCCGGGTCGATTCGCTGGGCGAGCAGCTCGGTGAACGTACACCCCTGGACCAGTTTCATGGCGATGAAGGGGACACCGTCGTCGAATCGGCCCAGATCATAGATCGGGATGATGCCGGCATGCTGGAGCTGCCCGGCGATCTGCCCCTCCTCGATGAACCGCCGTCGCAGCGCGGAGCGATCCCGATACTCGGGCCGCAAGACCTTCACGGCGATGTCGCGGCCGATGCGAGAGTCATGCGCCGAAAGATCGTGCCCATGCCCCCGCGGGCGATCTCATCCAGCAGGCGGAGTCAACCGTGCGAGAAGTCGGAGCTGTTCGGGGCGACGGCCTCCTCGTCAAGGTCATAGGGGCCGAAGCCGGCCCGAGTTCCATGGTAGAGGATTTCCGAAATCGAGGCGCCCTCATGGCTCGACCGTTCCGGAGGCGAGATCGTTACGGGCGAGGCCGCCGACTCGCCGTCGGAGGACGGGGATAGGCTACCATCGAGCCCCAGCCGCATCAGGCAACTCGGGCAGAGACCCGATAGGACCAGGTCATCGACCATGCACTGGCATTCCGGGCATCGGGCGATGTGGACCAAGATCAAGCCTCAAGTATTGGAACAAGATCGCTCATCCGATCCTAAAAAGATAATACTCCATTTGACAAGGGGGTATTGTCAGAGACGGTCATACATTGATGTATGCGGAATTGCGGTCTGCCCCCGATCGCCACTCGACGGACATCGCCCATGCCTAATCGCAACCATCAACCTTGGCCCAGGGCGGCGAAGAGCGAGCGGATCTCCTCGACGATGGCCGAGTCGGTCGGCACTTCGAGCGTGTTGGCGACCTCGGCCCGCAGCGCCATGCCGTATCTGCGACGCAATCTCGTGGCGGCGGCATGGACCGCGGCGACGGAGATCCCCGCTTCTTCGGCGATCGATGCATACGGGATCGGATGAGTGGGGGCCGTCAGGACGCACTTGAGCCGGTCGAAGGCCGCGCCCCTACCCGCGGCCACCTCCTGACGCTCCAGATTTTCGAGGGCGCGCTGGAGTAGCGTCAGGGCCCAATCCCGTTCGAAGAGACGGTCCGGGTCGGAGCCGTCGGAGAGTCCTGGGTGAAGTTGGTTCTCGGCCATATCCGTATCGAGCGAGAACCAGCGAAATGTCCCACCTTGTTTGATGCGGCGCCTTCGGTCGCGCTGATCGGCGAGGAAAAATCCGCAGTCCTTCCGGAGAAAGGATCGGAATCGGCCGCGCGATGGGTCGGCGGCCCTGAGCATGTCGCCATCAATCAATCGGACGAAATACTCTTGAGTCAGGTCGCTTGCATCTGCTACGGAATAACCTTTTCGGCGGATGAAAGCATAAATCGGGAACCAATAGGCACGACAAATCTCGCCCACGGCTGCGCGGCCCGCCGGGGTCTCCATGTCGCGGGCCGCCATGATCCAGCTCCAGCGAGTCATCGGGAACCGCGCGGCAGAGTCTGGCTGCGTCATAAGCATCTATGGGAGTCTTCATGATTGGAGTGGTTTTGGGCCAGTGGTAACGACCACTCTCTCAATCCCGCCTACGGCGACATCGAAAATGGTGACTCCGGATTCGAGATTTCCGGAGCGACCGAGTCGAGATCGACTCTCGGATGGTCCTAATGAGCGGCGCGGCGAGGCGGAGACATCATCGGGAGGAATACTAACCTTCGGCGACGGCTCAACCAATCTCCGGGGTGGAGTGTTGATTTTTCGCAACGTCGAACCCGTCCCAAGGATATCTTCCGTCATCGCGAGTGCGTTGCCGGTGTGGCTTGTTGATTATTGGCAACATCGAACCGGATTTTGGGAGAATGCGCGTGGACGCGCGAGCGAAATGCCTTATAGAAGGGTAGGATGATGGTCCAGCGTTGACCGATACGATCGCTCCCTGCTCGCCACGATTGCATCGAGACGGGGCCGGTCGTATGGGCCTGAGAGGCTTCTCGGATCATGACTCCCAGTTCGACTCTTCTTGTCCTCCAGGGATTTCTGCTCCTTCGTCACTCCAATCACCTTGACTTTTCGTGTTCATGAATGAAAAGATAGGTTCACCGGCTCAGCAAGGATCGGTGTCGCCTGACCGGGGTGATTGAGACGAGGGTTCTGGGAGTCAAACGCCGGTCCTCCGGAAGCGTAGCTCTTGCGAATCGACTCGTTACTTGAGGAATTGTCCGCGGTCCGTGGTTTACAACCTCAAAAGTTGAAGCTTACGACAATCCATCGGATGGTTTCCCAACCGATGCCGGGATTTCGACGCAAGACCGTTCCGGTGACTATCGGCGCTTCCTCTGGGGGTTTTGCCCTCCTTGTCACTACTCCCCTGCTCACTCTATCCAAAGGAAGATTGAATGAACCGAAGAATCTTTTTCGCAAGCCTGGCGATGGCCTCGGCCGCAATCCTGTTCCAGGGCTCAACCGCGCATGCCGCTTCGACGCTCGCGATCGGCGGTTTTGATAACGCGCTTGTCCCGTCAACTGCCACGGGCTTTACGACCTCTAGCTCCGTGACCACGGGATTCTCCCTCGCGGAGAACCCGGGCACTGGCATCTACTCAGGCATCGCGGGGGGCACTGTCGGCTCGGGTTACACGATCAATCTCTCTAATTTGAGCGCGTTCACCTTCTCCATTGGTGGCTATACGTTCGTCTCCAACTCCAACAGCTACCTGGATTCGATCGAAACCCTGACCCCGACCTCCCTCGCGGTCTATCTCCGCGGCGATTTCGGTGGGACTGACGTCGAGCATCATCCTCACCGCCAGTTACAACGGACAGGTTTCAGAGTCGTTCGCCTTGCAGACGCCACCTGTGCCGCCGCCTACCGTGCCGGAACCGGCCAGCGTTGTCATGGGGCTGACCAGCGTCCTGGGCTGCGGCTTGATGTTGGTGCTCCGTCGTCGGGCTGCCAAGACGGCCTGACGTGATCGCCTCAGTTCGTCACCCTGTAGCTCAAGAAATCGGAACGACCCGGGCCAACCCGGGTCGTTTCGTTTCGAATGACGAATCGGATGTTTGGGTCGAACCCGCGATCGCCATCGAGTCGCGCCTTTTGGGGATTTCTCCAGATCAAACCAAGGATCGGGCGGCCCAAAGCCGAATATTAGGAGATGATGGGTTCGAATATTGAAGCCCACCCCTGCGTCTGCACACAATGGGAAGATGTAACGGCGGTGCGTGGGAAGAGAGTCGGATGATCTCCTCATGTTTTGGCAAAGACTCGGGCCTGGGAGGGAAGGGCAAGATGGATCGACCCTCCGGCACTGGCCCCGTCCAGAAAGGTACAAGCGCGATGCTGTGGCGACACCTTTGCCTGGCCCGGGCCTGCTCGGCCGCAGGCCTGGTCAGTGCAACCCTATTCCTTGGCGCGTCCCTCGCGACCGCCCAGACACCAACCACCGCCCCGGTCCAGTCGGAGCCCTCCGCGCCCCCGGTCGAGGTAGTGAGCGAGACCGTCGACCTGCTCAAGGCGAGCAAAGCGGGCGACCTTGAGGTCCTGGCGCACGGCCAGGGGCAAGATCGGGTCCGAATGACCATCCGGAATACCACGAGCCGACGGTTGAATGTGATCATCCCGCCCGGCATGATCGCCGCGAGCAAGCTCGCCCAGGGCGGCGGGGCCGGTGGCGGCCGCGGCATGCAGAGCATCGGCCTTGGGTCGGTCACCAACCGGGAAGGTGCGTTCGGCGACTTCCGGGGCGAGGGCGCGGTCGCCGGGCTGAGGTCGGTCCCGCCGACCACCGATGCGGCGACACGATCCGTGGCCGTCCCCGCCAAGGAGACAATCGACGTTACGGTGCCGGGCGTCTGCCTCAACTATGGCTTGCCTGCCCCAACGGGTCGGGACACTCTCGTTCTCATGGATGTTGATACCTATACCACGGATGCACGCGTCCGCAAGGCCCTGCGATCCCTGGCCACGCTGGGGACCAGTCATGGGGTGGCCCAGGCGGTCATGTGGCGGATCTGTAATGACCTGTCGTTCGAGCAGATGACCGAGCAATCGGCCGGTAAGGTGATGAATGTCCACGAGATCGCGCTGGCGTCGCGGTTCGTCGAGGCGCTCGAGGAGTCGAAGGGTTCTCAACTCGTGGAACAGGGCTCCCTGACGGAGTCGCGGATCTTCCTCCAGGTCGAGGGCGAGGGCACGCTGGCCCGCGAGGCCCAGCGGCTCCAGGGGCAGCTCGAGGGACTCCACGTCATGGGGATGCCCCTCAAAGTCATCGAGACCGAGACACTCCCGGCCACGTCAGCCCCGGCGCTGGCTCTCAAGGTGATCCTGACCGAGGCCAAGACCGGCGAGACACGCGGTCGGATCCTGGTCACCGCCTGCGCCGAGTCGAACGCCTGGTCGCCGTTCGGCAAGGTCGCGTTCCGCGAGAATTCCTCGATCTCCGTGATCGATGGACCCACGCTCTCCCGGTCGATCGATCGGGCCCTGGCCGGCGCCTTCGTCTCGATCAAGCCCGCTCGGCGGACGGTGGGCAGCACGACGCTCAAGCTGGAGAATCGCCTCCCCTTCACCATCTCCAATGTCGTGGTGCGGGCTGGCAACTCCTCGGGCGCCCCGTCCGTCCCGTTCCAGGGGATTGGTGTGGGGCCCGCCCGGTCGGGCCTCTTGCCCATCCAGGCCGCCACCGCCTCGCTGGTCGAGCATGTTCGACCTCAATGGGCTGTAAGCGACTATCTGTCCGCAAGCCTACCGAAGGGCGGCCGAGTTCCAGGAACCGCCGCACTTTTTTCTGAAGCCCCGGTAAGTTACCTCAACCCGAGCCAAGGCTCTGGTTTGGGTCGACGTACCGGGGTGTAGACGTTCTGCCGGTCGAGAGGCCCGCTCCGAACCGGTTGATCGGCTCGCTTGCGCATGACGGCTTGCTTCGCGCGGGCCTCCGCCGCTAGGATAGATCCGTTAACGTTAAGGATTGCACCTGAGCGATCTTGGGATCGTCGTCCCCTGTTTTCGGCGGACCGAGCGGCATGAATCGGGAGCGTCGTCGCCTCTACTTTTCGGGCCGGGTGCAGGGGGTGGGTTTTCGCTACACCTGCGCGTCCCTGGCGCGGGGATTCGAGATCGCTGGTTACGTCCGTAATCTCCCCTGCGGTCGGGTCGAGATGGTGGCTGAGGGTGATCCGCAAGAACTCGACAACTTTTCGAATTTGATCCGGCAGGAAATGGGCCATTTTATCAAAGACGTCGTAATCGAGTGTGTGCCGCATCCCGCCGAGCCTTTATCCGGCTTCACGATCCGACATTGACCGCGCAATCCCATCGGTCCGGGCTTCGGGGCGATCAATCGAGCCGATCGCAGTTTAGCCCGCCCTCGTTCGTTGTTCCTCGTATTATTCATCAAGAGTGCCCCAGTCAGAAAAAGCCATGAAATCACTCACTATTGCACTGGCGACTGCGAAGGAAGCCATCCGTCAGCCCGCCTTCTTCGTGATGGCGATGTTCGGCGGTGGCCTGCTGATCGGGACGATCGTGATCCCCTACTTCACGTTCGGCGAAGACATCAAGATGTACAAGGACACGGGATTGACCACGATCTCGTTCTTTTGCATGCTGCTTGCCCTGCTGACGGCCAGTTCGACGGTTGCCGACGAGATCGAGGGCAAGACCGCGATCACGCTGCTCTCGAAGCCGATCAATCGCCGGCAATTCATCGTCGGCAAATTCCTGGGCATCGAGCTGGGGGTACTGGCGCTGTATGCCATCCTGGGCACGCTCTTCGCCGCCGGCGTCTGGTACAAGTATGCGTATGACCTGCGGGAATCGGGCGGGGGCCTGCCGGAATCGGCGAAGCAGTGGGGACAGGTGGTCCAGGTCCTGCCAGGGTTGGCGCTGGGCTTCTTCGAGGTCACGGTCCTGACATCCATCAGCGTGGCGATCTCGACCCGATTGCCGATGCTGGCCAACCTGGTGGTCTGCATCATGATCTTCTTCATCGGTCACCTGAGCCCGGTCCTGGTCGAAGCGGCCGAGCAGAATCAGCTCAATGAATTGGTCGGCTTCATGGCCAAGTTCTTCGCGTTCGTCCTGCCCTCGCTCGAGTTCTTCAATGCGGGCCCCTCGATCTCGACGGGGGCAGTGATCCCGTGGATTGGCTATGTCCTTCCGGTATTCGGCTATTGCGTGTTGTACAGTGGAGCAGCGTTGTTGTTCGCGTTCCTCCTCTTCGAAGACCGCGACCTGGCCTGACCCGTTGGGCGACCCCCTCGCATGATTGCGTGGGATCGACCCGGAAGCCGCTCAACGCCGACCGGGGGTTGCTCGGGCCGCCTCGTCCGAGCGGGCCGGCAACCCAGGACCGAGAGCTTGGC
This sequence comes from uncultured Planctomycetota bacterium, assembly GCA_963777695.1. Taxonomy (GTDB): domain Bacteria; phylum Planctomycetota; class Planctomycetia; order Isosphaerales; family Isosphaeraceae; genus CAVZRC01. The sequence goes on along the minus strand of CAVZRC010000001.1, from coordinate 2,794,415 downwards.
GCCCAAGTCAAGGGATCTCACGCATGCAGGCCGTTGCGTATCGTCGCGCGCGAAAGCTCCTGAGCTCCCAACGCGATCAGATAACCGCCCGAATCCTGGGGATTCTCCAGTCACTCCTGATCGTGGCGATGCTCGGGGTCCTGGCCCTGATCGTCGCCCTGATGGCCTCGCGAGGAGAGGCCCGGTTCCCGAAGGATCGGATCGAACGGCTGCCGGATTGGCTGAAGCCGCACCTCGTCGGCTCCGAGAACAACTTCTTCCTGTACGACGACACGGGGATCTTCCCGCTGATCCCGGACAGCTACCTGAGCGAGAATCCGATCCATCGCGCCGGTGCGAGGACTCTGATCGTCTTGACTCGGCTCCTGCCGGCCTTGCGTAATAATATCGGCGCCCTGGGGACGCTGCTGGCGATGGGGCTCATCTGCCTCGTCCTGATCGCGGTCATCTCGCAATGGCGTCGCCAGATCACGGCGCGTGCAGCGACCGAGGTCGCCACGATCCTCCGTCAACAGATCCATCGTCAAATGTACCGACTGGGTCAGTCGTCCTTGCCCACCGAGGGGGTCGGCCCGGTCATCAACCTCTGGACCCGCGAAGTTAACGATATCCGCGACGGGCTGTTCGCCGACCTGGATGTGACGCCCCGCGTCCACGTGCTAGGTGCGGGACTTCTCGTGTTGGCGCTGACTCGTCTCGCCGACCCTCACTTTGTTCCTGGGCTCGCTCGGCCTCCTGGTCTGGCTGGCCGCACGCGAGATGGACCGCGATGTGCATCGGGCCGCCGACGCCGCCATGCGCGATGCATCGGTGCAACTCTGTCTGCTCCATGAAGACCTGGGCTTGCTCCGGACGGTCCGGGTCTACAGCGTGGAGGAATATGACCGTCAGCGATTCGACGAGCATCTGGACCGGTTCCGGCGGGACGACGCCCGCCGGCTGGTCACCGGCTTCCGTCCGAATCCAAGCACCCTCCTGCTCTATGGGGCCGCGATCACGCTGGCGATGGGTTTGCTTGGGTATAACGTGGTCGTGAGCAAGCAAATCTCGATTGCGACCATGGTCATCCTCTTCGTATCGCTCACGGGGCTGGCCTACCCGATCTCCGAATGGCTGCGGCTCCAAAAGGCGCTCCGCCAGGCTAATCGCTCGGCGGCCGGGATCCTGGAGTTCCTCGAGCGGAAGCCGGAGCTGCACCAGAATGTCGCCGCGCATTTCCTCAATCCACTCAAGAAGCAGATCGCACTCGAGCACGTCACGCTCGAGAGCCGATCGGGCCGGGTCCTGCTCAACGACGTCTCGGTGGAAATCCCGGCCGGTGTCCGGACCGCCCTGATGGGCCTGGATGACGACTCCAAGCTGGCACTGGCGTGCCTCATCCCTCGACTCACCGACCCCAAGTCCGGCCGCGTGCTGATCGACGGTCGCGACCTTCGCGATGCCACGCTCGATTCGATCCGCGCCCAGGTGGCCATCGTACTCCAGGCCGACCTGGTCTTCACCGACTCCGTACTGGTCAACATCGGGCTCGGCGATCCCATGAACACCCTGCCTCGCGTCATCGAGGCCGCCAAGGTGACCCATGCCCACCACTTCATCCAAGATTTGCCGCACGGTTACGACACCATGATCGGCCAGCTTGGCCATTACCTCAAGCCGGACGAACTGTTCCGGATTGCCCTCGCTCGGGCCTATCTCCACGACCCCTCGATCCTCATCGTCGAGGAGCCGAGTACGCCGATCGACAATGACACCCGGCACTTCATCGAAGATACGATGAACCGGTTGTCACACGGACGGACACTCATAGTGATCCCTCACCGATTGTCGAGCATCCGTGCGAGCGATCATGTGCTCATACTGCACAACGGTCAGGTCGAGGAGTCGGGCTCACCGACGCAACTCCAGAACGAGAGCAAGCTCTTCCGGCATCTCATCTACGGCGAGTACAACGAGTACGTCACCGGCGAGGCGGATGGTGCGCCACGTGAATCACGCCGAGGGACTCCGCAAAACGACTGCGGTGGGATGAGTTCAGGAGTGATTGCGAGCCTGTAGGGTTGGTGAGACCCACCAAGTCTATTCGGCGACAAGGCAATCGTTGGGTTTCACCTACACTACGGGATCGCCTCTTCGTTCCCGTAGGGTGGGTGAAACCCAGCAAGTCTTTCGGCGACACCATTCGGTGGGTTTCACCCACCCCACGGGATCGGCTCCTAAGAAGATCAGCAGAAATCATCAACGGTCGGCTTGATGACCAGCTCGGGAACATGGGCTCGGGGATTGAGCTCAACCAGGAATTTCACGGCGGCGGCGACGTCTTCGGGCTGGAGGATGGCCTCGCGGCGCTCGGCGCCTACGGGGATCGGTCGTGCATCGAGGATCGGCGTGTTGACCTCGCCCGGATAGATGACGGTCGAGCGAATCCCTCTGGGACCTTCCTCCCGGCCTAGGCAGATTCCCAGGGCGGACTGTCCGAATTTCGAGGCCGAGTAGCCGGCGCCGCCGAGCGTGCTCGCTCGGATTCCCGACACGGAGCAGATCTGGACGATCAGCCCGTTCTTCCTCTGCCGCATCGACGGCAGGACCGCATGGACCAGGTTGTAAGATCCGGTGAGGTTGGTGGCGATCATCCGGTCCCAATCTGTGGGATCGAGCGACTCGAGGCTGCGGTTCTTGACGTTCGTGCCGGCGTTGCAGACCAGCACGTCGATGCCATCGAAAGCGTTCATGACCTGGTCCACGACGCCCTTGACGGCGAATCGATCGCTGATATCGCAAGCGGCGACGAAGGCCGAGTCGCTCCCCTTGGAGAGCCCTGCCCTGGCCCGCTCGAGTTTCTCGCGGTCGCGACCGATCATCGCCACGCGGAGCCCCATCTCGGCCAAGGTGGCCGTGATGCTCCGGCCGATCCCACTCCCAGCCCCCGTGACCAGTGCTGTTTTCAAAGTCGAGGCCAAGGCTGATTCCTCCCGGTGCAAGCGCCGACTCCCGCAATCCCACCCGATCGAGGGTGCCAGCCGCGGAAATGCGTCAGGCATCCCGTCCCATTGTACCGCCGAGGTCCATAACTGGGGCGTGTATCCATTGAAATGGCTACGAAAGGGGAAGGCCCCGGAGATCGAGTCTCCAGGGCCTTCTCCTTCTTCAGATCGAAGTACGAGCGGCCGACGGCCTGCTGCTCGCGATCGAGTCGCTATCAGGGACGGTGGACGGCTGACGCCGCCCAGACGTTCATCGCCTTCAGGAGCGCCGCGAGGCCCGAGTTACTGCTCGAGGACGAAGCCTCGTCGCTGCTCGAACTCGACGACGCGGCTTGCCCATTGCCGGTGACCTGACTGGTCGATGCCATCAGGGTCGTCGTGGTAGCGGGGGCGGGCGTCGAACTGGTCGATGTCGTCGGCGTGTTGTTGGTCGCCGTCGGAGTGGGAGTCGGCGTCGGGGTGGGCGTCGGATTCGAGGACGTGGTCACCACGCTGACGACGGAGCTCGACGAGGTCACCGTGGTGACGTTAGACGGAGTGGTGGCCGATGCGGTCACGGTCGTCGTCGCCGGCGATGGGTTCGTGATGACCGGGGTCGATGCCTGCGGAATCAGCGAGGCGGCATTGGGAACGTTCAGCTCACCGAGGGTGATCCCGGTGACGGGATCGGTGAACTGATTGGATCCCTGCTGGATCCAGGACTTGAGCTGATCGACGGAAGGCAGCGTCCCGAACCGCGACTCGTAGATCTGCTGGAGCAGGACGACGCTGCCGCTGACCAGCCCCGTGGCGAAGCTGGTCCCTTCGACGGTGGAGCTACCGGAGTCGCCCGTCGGGGCGGTCAATCCCTCGCCGGGGGCGGCGATCGTGGTGGAGGAGGCGCCGCCGATCGAGGAACCGAGCCGTTGTGCATCCGCCAGGAGATTGCCCGACAGGTCGGTCGCCGTCACGCTGATGGTGCTGGCGACGATCGCCGCGAAGCCCTCGCCCTGCTGGCCGCTGAAGCTGTTGCCGGTCGCGGCCACGACCGGGATGTTCATCGCGGTGAGCTGGTTGATCAGGTTGGTGACGGTCTCGGCCTCGCCGCCGCCGGTCGCGAACCAGTTCTGGGCGTAGTTGTTGCCGTCGGAGAGCGACATGTTGACGACAGTGATGTTGTACTTCGCGTGATTGTCGATGACCCACTGCAAGGCGTTCGCGATGCTGGTAAGGCTGGCGGAATTGTTGGCGTCGGTGACGCGGAGGGCGACGATGTCGGCGCCGGGTGCGACACCCAGATCGCTGGGATTGTTGGAGGCGATCAGGCCGGCGACGGCCGTGCCGTGCTGCGAGGCGGTCGCCATGGGATTGGCCGTGCCGTCGGCGAAGTCGTAGCCGGCGACGACCTTGTCTCTCGGGCCGAAGCCGCCGCCGAGGGAGGAGTTGTTGTAGTCGACGCCCGTGTCGATCACGGCCACGGTCATGCCCGAGCCGTTCACGTTGTAGGTCGATCGGGTCTGGGCTGAGCCGATGATCGGGTCGTAGGCGGTCGGCGTCGAGGTCGTCGACGTCCCGGCGGTCATCGTCCCCGCCGGCCGCTCGCGATGCTTTGCGACGGCACTGTACCGGACCAAGAGGTTGGCTCCCTTCGCATGCGAGTCGGCTTGGTGGTCCGTCCGCATGAGGTCCGATCGGCGATCGCGAACCTCGGTGACGACTTTGACAGCATGTGCCGTCGATTCTATCGCCAAGCCCGCCGACAGGAGACACCGATCATCCAGATGTTCGAGATGAGGCCGATGTCGGAGGCGGGTCCGGCGGCGGCTTTGATTGACGGTCCATCCCATGATACGTGTCTCCCTGGACGGCCGCCAAACCATCGGCTCAGGCCGTCTCGCGAATCGGTTGTGAACGCTCTCCTTCCTTGCGCGTCCGGGTTACGGCTGACTCAGTTCAGCCACCGGGCCGGACACGGAGCCCCGCTTCGATCGGCGATCGAATCGGGACATTCAGAGCGCAAGCAAAGGTTGTTAGAGACGGACCACCTGTCGGCTTACGGTCTCATCCCAAGATCTATCCCATTCGGACGCGAACTCCCCCCACACCTCCGGGGACGGCCCGGGCGCGGAGAATCGTCGGCCGTGCGGGGCGTCGGGCGCGGACGAAGTACGCCCGCGTCTCGGCTCCCGAGGACGGCGATTCGGACTGGACCTCCTGTATCAGACCGCCCGGAATCTTTCCGGACGATCCACGGAGCCGGGGACCGACAGTCCCCTGCCCTTACCGATGCGGCTCCTATCGCATCGGGTCTCCCGGTCGCACGACGAGCGCCCTTCTCGGGCCTCGCGTGCGGATCGGGCCGCGGCCGTCGCGCCCCATTCGGTCTTGTGTCCCATCTTGAGACGACCTAGAGTGGAGGCACCATGGCCGCGGGCTGGTCGGGAACGAGTCTCGATCAGTGCCCCTAGTATCGGACCGTTTCACGGAGGATGTTCTTGAGAAACACGGAAATCATCGGGGTGATCCCGGCCCGTTTCGCTTCGACCCGACTCCCCGGCAAACCCCTCTTATCCGCCACCGGTCGGCCGTTGATCCAGCACGTCGTCGAGGCCGCACGACGCGCACGATCGCTGGGACGCATCATCGTCGCTACCGATGACCGTCGCATCGCCGAGGCCGTGACCCGCTTCGGCGGCGAGGTCGCGATGACCCGCGCCGACCATGCCACCGGCACCGACCGCGTGGCCGAGGTCGCCGCGAAACTCGACGGGGCCCGGATCATCGTCAACCTGCAGGGCGACGAGCCCGAGGTCTCCGGCGCGGTGCTGGATCGGGTCGTCGCGCTACTGGAGGACGACGCCGAGGCGCCGATGGCCACGCTCGCGACCCCGATCCGATCCGAGTCGATCTACCGAGACCCGTCGTGCGTCAAGGTCGTCTGCTCGCGAGGCGGTCGCGCGCTGTATTTCTCTCGCAGCCCGATCCCCTGCTATCGCGACGGGCTGCCCGATACCGACGTTGACACGCGACCGGTCGCCCACCTACACCTGGGGCTCTACGCCTACCGACGCGCGTTCCTGCTCGGCCTCGCCTCGATCCCCCCCTCGCCCCTCGAGGCCGCGGAGAAGCTCGAGCAACTCCGCGTCCTCGACGCCGGATATCCGATCGCCGTCGGCATCGTGGACGAGGCGACCGTCGGCATCGACACGCCGGAGGATTACCGACGATTCGTCGAACACTGGCGGCTGCGCGAGGAACGGAAATCCGCTTGAAAACCCCGTCCATGCGAGGTCAAATGAGGACTCCGCCCGATGGGACCGGGATCGATGTCCCGGTCTCGCAGCAACGAGGATCGAACGAAAGCCGCATCCCTGATGCCGGAAGTGTCTCAAATCAAGCCCGCCGAAACTCTTCCCGAGATCACGAGCCGGATCGTCGCGACCTACGAGGAATGCGGCGCGATCCACCACCTGGGCCACTCGCCATTGCCCAGCTACCGGGAAGTCGTCGAGATCCTCGCGGATCTGAGGGAGATCCTCTATCCCGGTTACGGCCGTCGCCAGAATCTCCACATGGGGAACGTGGCCTACCACGTCGGCGACCTGATCGACAGCCTCCACGATCGCCTGACGCAGCAGATCGCCCGCGCGTTCCGCTTCGAATGCAACGCCCCCGACCTCGAGACGGACTTCGAGGCGAGGGCCAGGGAGATCGTCGTCCGCTTCCTCGACACGATCCCCGAACTTCGGCACGTCCTCGCCGATGACGTCCAGGCCGCGTACGAGGGCGACCCGGCGGCCAAGAGCCTGGTCGAGATTGTCTTCTGCTACCCCGGCATGGCGGCGGTCACCGTCTATCGGATGGCCCACGAGCTCCACCGGCTGGGCGTCCCTCTGCTCCCTCGGATGATGACCGAATACGCCAAGGGGAAGACTGGCATCGACATCCATCCCGGGGCCACGATCGGCAACCGATTCTTCATCGATCACGGCACCGGCGTCGTGATCGGCGAGACGACCACGATCGGCGACGGTGTCAAGCTCTACCAGGGCGTGACTCTGGGCGCCCTCAGCTTCCCCCGCGACGAGTCCGGCCAGATCCTCCGCGACGCCAAGCGGCATCCCACCATCGAGGATGGGGTGGTTATCTACGCCAACGCGACGATCCTCGGCGGCAAGACGGTGATCGGCCATCACTCGGTCATCGGCTCCTCGGCCTGGATCACGCGGAGCATCGCCCCCTACACGACGGTCACCATCGAGGATCCTCGGCTCCGCTACCGCGAGGGCAATGACGGCCTCTCCGATGCCGATTATGCACGGCGGATGAATTATCAGATCTGATACCGACCCTCAAGGCTTGACTCACGCGATGCTCAAGTCGATGCAGGCTTGCTCGTAACTCTGTTCCAGTTTGAGCGGGACCACCAGGTCTGTGCCCAGCCAGAGCGGCAAGGTCGGCAGCGGTTCTCCCAGCTTCAGGACGTGGGACCACGCTTCCAGGAGCGTTCGTTTCCCTCGCCTGGTCGAACGACACGAGGCGGCAGAGTCGTCATCGAGGTCTCCGGGGAATTCATGGGGGTGTCATCTTGTCGGACACCGGCCTGTCCATTGAAATGACGGATTAACGGATTCTCAGGGGGAGTTGCGAGTCTCTCCGGTCCCTCCCATCGGACAGCGGATCGCGGATTGCAGATGGGGTGCTCTCGATATCCGCGATCGGTGATCAGCAATCCCCGGTGCGGTTGCGGCGGAAGTCAACGTTAGACTGGCAGGGAACGAAACGCTCCATGAGACTGACGTGTCGTGTCCTTCCCTATGAGGCCGCAGACGGCCCAGCGAACATGGCGCTCGACGAAGCGCTGCTGGACGCGGTCTCCGCGGACGGGGGAACGGCGTATCTTCGCACTTACGGCTGGACGATACCGACTCTCAGTCTGGGCTATTTCCAGCGACTGGCCGATGTCCAGGCCGACGTGCGCTGGCAATCCGCCGCCGTCGTGAGGCGGTTGACCGGTGGGGGAGCGATCTGGCACCATCACGAGGTGACCTATGCCCTCATCATCCCGGCCGGACACCCGCACGCGCACCCCAATACGGCGCTTTATCGGTCTGTCCACGCGGCGATACGGGCGACGATGGCCGTCGAGGGTGTCAGGGCCGATCGACGTGGTGATGCATCCCGAGACGAGATGCCTGGTCGCGATCGACCGCTCCTCTGCTTCACGGATCAGGATTCGAACGATCTGGTGTATCAAGGATCCAAAGTCGTAGGCAGTGCACAGCGGCGCCGACATGGGGCGATCCTCCAGCATGGTTCGATACTCCTCGCCCGGTCACCCCGCGTACCGGAGCTCCCTGGCCTCGAGGACCTGGCGGACGTTCATCGTAGCCCGGAATACTGGTCGGCCCGTCTCGTGGAGCACATCCCGACCGTACTCGACCTGGAACCGGAGGCCGTTGAGGTGCCCGACACGCTTCGCGCGGAAGCTTGCCGGCTCGCAACGACGACCTATCGCACCGCCGAATGGACCGGAGCCCGATAGCAGGGCCATCATCCGCCGCCGCCGAGCGAGCCCCGCGTCTCGGAAAAACACCTCATGCGGCCTGCGACGACTTTCGGATCGAGTCCCGCTTGAGTTAGGATCTTGGATCTCCGAAACAATAGGCTACAATGAAAGGGTTAGGTGGAGCGGTTCAGTCGGAGCTTGCCTGCCGTGATTGTCGCACATCCGCACGGTTCGTCGCAGTTCGCACTGGTGACAAGTTGAGAAAGGGGATTGGTGGGAGGTTCCAGGCCGCACCGGACGTCCGTTAATGTTCTTAACATTTTGGGCTCCGCTCGGTCGAAGTCTGTTTGTATCGATCGAGGCGGACCCTGGGCAATTCGGTATCGTCGGGCCGAGCTGGTGTGGCCGGTAGGATGAAATCCGGATGACCGGGCCGGAGGTTTGAGACCTGGTTCGTGTGGATGCGGATCTTAGTCGTTGAAGACCCCGGGGGTCGGGACGGTTCTGATGAAAGTGCAACTGGTTGTGGTGCGAGGCAAACCCGAGGGGAAAGTCATTCCCCTGGTCGGGTCGAGTTTCAAGATCGGCCGAGGAGAGACGTGTCATCTCCGGCCGAACAGCGAGCAAGTCAGTCGCGAGCACGCCGAGTTCTCGATCAGCGACAATGCCGTGCTCGTGCGAGACCTGGGCAGCCGGAATGGGACCCTGGTCAACGGAAAGGCCCTGACCGCGGAGTGTCGCCTCAAGGATCGGGACCTGGTCCAGGTGGGGCCATTGACATTCGCGGTGTCAATCTCCGAGGTCCCCGCTCCGGCGGCGAAGGCCGCACCCCCGGCGCCAAAGGCCGCCGCGGCGCCGGCCGCGAAGGCGGCCGCTCCGGCGCCTGCGAAGGCCCCGGCCTCGCCGGACGACGTATCGGGCGACGAGATCGACTCATGGTTGTTCGGAGAGAGCGGACTTTCGTCCGATAAACCGACGGCCGTCTATGGGGGCGATACGATCACGATCACGGCCTTCAAGGACGCGAGTGCCTCTCCGCCCAAAGCCCCGCCCCCGCCTTCGGCCAGCGACGATGAGTACGAGCGCCAGCCCGAGGAAGAGGAGGAAGTCAACGACGCCGCCGAGACTGCCGATGCGGTCCTCGGCGAGAAGGAGGAGGACGAACCCGACGAGGAGGAGTCCGAGGAATCCGAGGAGGGAGAAGAGGGCGAAGACGAGGAGGAAGACGCCGAGGCCGAAGTCCAGGAGGAGTTCCTCGACGAATCCAACCCCTTCTATGCCGCCAAGAAAGCCCAGAAGGAGCAGGCCAAGCAGACGGGCCCGGCCAAGCCGTCGTTCAAGGATACGAGCGATGCCGCCGGCGACATCCTGCGACGACTCATGGAACGTCGGCGCGCCGAGAAGAATAGCTGAACGCGATGGGTCTTCTCTTCGAAAGTCGTCACTGACCGAATCGGATAACCTCCAACCCGACCCGACTCTATCTTCTCCGATATCTCCGCGACGGTCCGCGACCTGGTTTCGATCCCCGACAAGGATCGGAGTCGAGTCAGCCGCATCGATCGCGACGTGAGGACGAGGGGGATCTCCCGGCTTGATGTCCATCGACGATCCCGCCCGTCCTCCCGCCGCGATCGCCGCGGCGCAGGAGGGTTTGCTTCGCCTCATCGATCGGATCGAAGGACAGGTCGTCGGCCAGCGCACCTTGCTGGAGCGGCTGGTCATCGCCCTGCTGGCCGGCGGCCACGTCCTGATCGAAGGCGTACCCGGCCTGGCCAAGACGCGGGCCGTCCGTGCCCTGGCCCATGCCCTCGACTTACCCTTCCGCAGGATCCAGTTCACCCCGGACCTGCTCCCCGCCGATCTCACGGGGACCCAGATCTACCGCCCGGCGACCGGTACGTTCGACGTCCGCCCCGGGCCGATCGTGACCAGCGTCCTCTTGGCCGATGAGATCAACCGCGCGCCGGCCAAGGTCCAGAGCGCACTTCTCGAGGCCATGCAAGAAGGCCAGATTACCGTCGGAGATGAGACAATCACCCTGCCGGACACCTTCTGGGTGCTGGCGACCCAGAATCCCATCGAGCACGAGGGGACCTACCCGCTTCCGGAGGCGCAGCTCGATCGGTTTCTGATGAAGCTGGTCGTCGGCTACCCGGCTCGCGAGGCGGAGTTGACCATGCTCGAGTTGCCCAGCGTCTCCGAGAGCACGCGACGCGACTCGGACGCGACCGGAGACGACGGATCGCCGCTCTACGGCCCCCATGACGTCGCCGAGTTCCGCAGGCTGGCCGCCTCGATTCGGATCGCCCCGGCGATCAAGGAATACATCGTTGACCTTGTGCGGGCGACTCGTGAGCCGGCCTCCTACGGCCTTCCGCTGGCACCGCTCCTGGAACTCGGCGCCAGCCCGCGCGCCACCATCGCGCTGGTCCGTGCCGCCCGCGGACACGCCCTGCTGGCCGGCCGTGATTTCGTGACGCCGCACGATGTCAAGAGCCTCGCCCGAGACATCATGCGGCATCGCATCCTGGTCAGCTACGAGGCCGACGCCGAGGGCCTATCACCCGACGACCTCCTGCAGCGCATCCTCGACCATATCCCCGTTCCTTGATGCCCCGAAATGCCATCGCGACAACGCCGCCCGGACACCCGTGGCATAGTCGGGGTGGACCTTGGCGGGAAGCGGACTCCTATGAGCCCGAGGCCCAAGTGAGTGAGCTCCCGGCAATCATGTACTCGCTTGCGTTTCGGGCAAGTATCAAGTGTACGCAACCCAGGCGTGAAGCGCCCTGGGTGGATATGAGGTTACTCTGCTCCTCCAGTGGGCCGAGCCTTCAGTCCTTACCAGCCAGAACCGGACTGGAATCAGGCCGTCGATCGTGGTCGGGCGGGGTCGCGTTCGATCGTTCCTGGCCGCCGGCCGTCTCGATCGTGTGAAGGCTTCGCGGCAGCCACCAGATCCACGCCCAGTACAGGACCCCGCCGAGCAGGAGCAGCAGGCTGATGTTCTGCGAGATCGTCAGCCCGGCGTAGAACGCGCCCTCGTCGTTGCGTAGGAATTCGATCAGGAACCGGGTGATGGGATAAGTCAGCATCAGCAGGCCCATGACCTCGCCGTCGCGACGCCGGAGCGGATAGTAGGCCATCAGCAAGATGAAGAGGACCAATCCGTCGAGGGCCGAGTAGATCTGGGTCGGGTGGACCGGGATCGAGCGCAGCGATTCGACGTCGATCAGGTGCAAGCCCACCTGGTGGTCCCATGCGGGAGACCTCGAAGGGAAGGAAACCGCCCAGGGCAGCGTGCATGCATCGCCGTAGCAACAGCCGTTGAGGAAGCATCCCAGCCGGCCGAAGAATGACCCGATGGCAATCGACGGCGCGATGGCGTCGAGATATGGTCGGATCGGGAACGGATAAAAGAATCGGTAACCAAAGAAACCGATCGCGCCGCCAACGATCGACCCGTAAAAGACGATGCCTCCCCTCCAGTACTGCAAGGCTTCCCAGATATTATGGATATCCCGCCCCCAATACTGGATGCAATAAAAGGCTCGCGCACCAATCAACCCCGAGACGAAGATCCAGAATGCCATGTCCAGGATCACGTCCCCATCGAGTCCCTCGCGGCGGGCACGCCGCCACGCCAGCGCAGGCGCTGTCAGGAACGCGAGGACCAGCATGATCCCGAACCCGTAGATCGGGATCTCGACATGCCCGAAATACGGGATGGTCAACGATATCCGGAACAAGATCGGCATCATGCGACTGGGATCCCATGGCCCATTTGGAGTACGGACGTCTGCCCTGCCTCCAGGAATGGCGGAGGCGCCCACGGCACGAACTCGGAGCGGCGATCTGAGTTCCGCACCAGTCCCGGATCACTCCGTCAGCGACAGATTATCGATCAGGCGCGTCGAGCCGAACCGGACCGCGAGCAGGGCCACGGCCCGGCGAGGCGGAGTCAGATCGTCGAGGGACTCGAGCGTGTCTGCATCCACGACCCCGGCATAGTCGAGCCTCGCCGCCGCTTCTGATTCTATGGTCTGACCGAGAATCTGTCGAACCCGGTTGGCGTCCCGCTCGCCACCGGCCGCGGCTTGCTTCGCATTCTCGAGCGCACGATAGACCACCGTGGCCGCCAGGCGCTCGGAGGGGCTCAAGTAGCGATTGCGGCTGCTGATCGCCAACCCGTCCGGCTCGCGGACCGTCGCCTCGGTGACGATCTCGACGGGTAGGTGCAGGTCTTCGACCATCCTGCGGATGATGAGCTGTTGTTGATAGTCCTTGCGGCCGAAGACCGCCAGGTCCGGACTGGCCATCTCGAAGAGCTTGAGCACCACCGTCGCGACACCGCGAAAATGTCCGGGCCGACTGGCCCCCTCAAGGATGTCGGAGAGCCCCGGCACCTCCACGAATGTCGAGCGAGGCCCGTGCGGATAGACGGCCGAGGGAGTCGGGACGAATACGAGATCGGCGCCGGCGGCGCGACAAAGCGCCATATCCTCTTCCAGAGGGCGAGGATAGCGCGTCGAAGTCCTCGTTTGGGCCGAACTGGGTCGGGTTGACGAAAATCGAGACCACGACCAGACCGGCCTGGGCCCGACATCGTTCGATCAGTCGCAAATGGCCGCGATGCAGGGCTCCCATCGTGGGAACAAGTCCGATGCGAACGCCCCTCGCGTGTGCCGCGCCAACCGCATTGCGCAGGTCTTCTACAGATACCACCAGTTCAGGCACGCGGCGCCCCCTCGGTCGGCCCTCGCCGGTGCGGGCAATCGGGATTATTGAGGCAATCGTCGGCGATCAGGAGGTCGTTGAGGATCTCGCCCCCCAGGATCGTCCGGGTCACGATCCGCGACACATCCTCCACCTGGACCCGGCCGTACCAGATGCCTTGAGGATAGATGACGACGGTCGGGCCATGCTCGCACTGCTCCAGGCATCCGGCGTGATTGGCACGCGCCAGGCTGCCGAAGCCCGCCTTCTTGAGTTCCCTCTTGAACGCATCGCGCAAGACCTGGCGGCCGTCAGGGTCGCAACAGCCCCGCTTATGACCGGCCTCCCGGACATTGCCACAGACGAAGACGTGGTGCGTGAACGCAGGCATGTTCGATCCGATCGATTCGGGGGCCACGCGCGCCAGTCCCCGACCGTCCGGACGAGGTCCTTCCCTCGCCCAACCTGATGCCGGTCCGGGGTCGAGTCCGCTTCCGTCGGCTAGCCTATCATTTTCAGGCCCCGCGATGCACCAGACAGTTCGCGGTTTCCCGCAGACCCTCGCGCGGTACGCGTCGCCGCGATAACTGAGGAGAGGGAGGTCGAACCTCGGATCGTTCCGGGATATACTGGCAGTTCGGATGCACTCGGACGATCGCTCCAGGATGAGTCGTGCCCCACGGAGTCACCTTCGACATGCCCTCGACGCGGCACTGCTTGCTGATTGTGGATGATGAACCCGACGTCTGCGACTCCGTCCAGAACTTGTTGCGCCGAGAGTTCCGGGTCCTGAAGGCGCATACGCGCCGAGGAGGGCTACCGGCTCATGCAGGAGGAGGAAGTCCATATCGTCATGTCCGACCAGCGGATGCCGCAGATCACCGGGATCGAGCTGTTGACCAAGCTCAAGGCGCGGCACCCGCACGCGATCCGCATGCTCTTCACCGGGTTCGCCGACCTGGAGTCGATCATCGCGGCGATCAACCAGGGCCATATTTTCCAGTTCATGAGGAAGCCCTGGCAGCCCGAGGAGCTGCTGGCTGCCGTCCGCCAGGCGGCGATCGAGTACGATCGGCTCGAAACCCTGGCCATGGAGCGCGAGCACCTGCTGGACGAGGTCAGTGGCCTGAAGCAACGGGTCTCGAATCTGGAGACCGAGGTCCGCCAACTGCAAGCCAATCCCTGAGTCCACCGGTCGCGGCGAATCCGGCCGTCTCCGGGACCGCGGGGATGTGGACTCTCCCGGCAGGACAATTCGTTAGTGTGGGTGAAACCCACCGCGTCTTTGGCGATTCGGCAATTCGGTGGATTGCACCCAACCTACAGAGATGACTGCTATCCAGTCGAGGGGATTCGAACTTTGGCGCAGTTGACCGGAGTCAACGGGATGGAGCGAAGGCGACATACCCTGATGGTCGTTGACGACGAAGTGGACGTCCTGGACAGCCTGCGCCATCAGTTCCACCGGACCTACCGCGTCCTGACCTGCCCGACCGTGGCGCAAGCGATCGAATTGCTGGAGAAGAACGACGTCGAGATCATCCTCACCGACCAGCGGATGCCCGGAATGTCCGGCGACGCCTTGCTCCGACAGGCGCGGGAATTGAAGCCGGACACGATCCGGATGCTCTTCACCGGCTACGCCGACATCCAGGCGGTGATCAGCGCCGTCAATGAGGGCCACATCTTCCGTTATATCCTCAAGCCATGGGATACCGCGGAACTGGAAGGCATCATCCGACAGGGCGTCGAGCAGTACGACCTCCTGGCCGAGCGTCGACGATTGATCGGAGAGCTCCAGACGGCCAATGCCCAGCTCGTCGCGGCGAATAGCGAGCTGGCGCGTGCCGGTCAGCTCAAGACGGCGTTCATCGAGGTCGCGAGCCACGAATTCAACACGCCGATCACGCTGGTTCTGGGCCTGGCCGAACTCCTGAGGCTCGCCAACCCCGACCGGTCCGACCAGGAGCAGGAGATCCTCCGTCAGATCACGGCCAGCGGGCGGCAACTGGCCCGGCTGGTCACCAACATGCTGACCCTGCTGCGCGCCGAGGATTTCCGCAAGACGATGCAGCGCAGCCCGACCTCGCTCTCCGACCTGATCCAGCGGGTCGTCGACCAGGTCCGCCCGTTCCTTCATGTGCGTCGGCTCCAGCTCCAGGTCCGACAGGCCGACGACCTCGGGACATTCGAGATCGACGCCGACAAGATCGGCGCCGTCCTGGTGAACCTGGTGACCAACGCGATCAAGTTCACGCCCGATGCCGGGCAGATCGAGTTGAAGGCCAGGCTTAATGACTCGGATGAGGCGGAAATCGTCGTCGAGGACCGGGGTATCGGCCTCGAGCCCCAGGCGCTCCAGCACTTATTCCAGCCGTTCTTCACCCAGTTCGATCCCAGCCGGCACTCCTCCGGGGACTTCGGCTTCTGCAAGCGCGGGCTCGGATTGGGCCTGAGCATCGCCAAGCAATTCGTCGAGATGCATGGCGGGCGGATCTTCGCCGAGAGCGTCGAGCTGGGCGGGACGCGGGTGACGGTGATCCTGCCCCGCAACGCCCCATCGGCCGGGGAATCGCCGGGCTCCGATGCGGCCGAAATGCCGCCGAATGAACCTGATGCTCCGAAGTCCTGAGGGATCCTATCCTCATGGAGCCCAGGCTTCCGCCGGCTCCGACATCCGTCGAGAACGACTTATGCCCACCGCCCTGATCGTCGAGGACGAACCCGAGGCCAACAAGCTCCTGGCCATGCTCCTCCAACTCCGCGGATACAAGACCATCTCGGCCTTCCGGGGCGACGAGGCCCTGGAGATGATCCACGAACATGCGCCGGACGTCGTCTTCCTGGATCTCATGCTCCCCGACATGAATGGGTACGACGTCTGCCGATCGCTCAAGTCCTCCGCGACGGACAGCCTGATCCCGGTCGTCATCGTGACCGCCCGGCTCACCGCCGAGAACCGGATCCAGAGCTTCGAGGTCGGTGCCGACGATTATATCCCGAAGCCTTACACCCCGGACCAGGTCTTCGACGCCCTGGCGCAGTCCTGCGCCTGGAAGGAACAGGTCGATTCCCCTCGAGTCGAGGGCGAGGTCGCGCTCGACCTGCGGGACGACGGCGAGACGCTCCGCCGGCTGGCGCGACTCCGTCGCCTGCTCCAGTTCCGGAGCCGGCTCGATCCCGACGCGATCGACCGGGTCAGCACGGCCATCAAGGAGCTCTGGTCGAGCGTCGACACCTGGTCGCGCCGTCGACGGCTCGACAAGGTCGCGACCCTCGACTACTCCCTGACCGAAGACGCGTTGACCCTCGTCATCCACGACGAGGCCGGATGGCTCCCCGCCATGCGCGACCTCGACCCCGATCTCGCATCGAGTGCCCTTTCCGGGGCCGAATTCGATGAGGTATTCGCCGATGAGGCGAATCATTCACTCAGGCTGGTGAAGCGGTTCGCGGGCCCATGACTCCCGGCGAGCCGGTCGAGCTTTCCGCCCCGATGAACTTGCGATCCTACGTTGCCGAGATCACACCATCGCATCGACCAGGACAGGACGGCGCATGACCTCGATCCACCAGGATAATGCCGGCCCGATCCGTCCGGTCGAGCTAAGTGAGGCCGATCGCATCCTGTTGCTGGCCCTCCGCGCCTGGGGCGGACAATCGGCGAATCGGGCTGTCGACCTGGCGGATCGGCTCGAGGCATCCTGGGGCCGACGCCTCGGCGACGCCCGGGAACACGGCCTCGAATTCGACGGCCCCGACGTCCTCGAGCCGACCTCCGCACGCCAGGAACTCGGGCAGGCCCACTGGGCCTCGATGCATGTCGATCCGGTCCGGGTCCATCCGAGCTGGTGGGTCCGGGCGTTGCGGGAGGAATCGCCGGCGGTCCGTCGGGTTGTCGCAGCCAGGGCACCCGACCAGTTCCGCGATTCGGTTCAAGGAGGACTGTTGCTCGACAACGACGACCTTCGAACCGACCGTGAGCCCGAGCCGGAGGTACTGGCCTGGGCCATGTCCCTCTGGAGCGAGCGATTGGTAGGCGGCGGTCCCGATCGAGGTGACGACCCGCCGGCGATCCTCGCGCTCAGTGTCCTCTCGCCGCGAGCCGGATACCGCCTCTGCCATTTCGCCGGTATCGCGAAGCTTGCTCTCGCCGGCCCGGCGGCGATCGACCGCGACTCGCGACCGGTGGGTCGTGCGCGAGCCGAGTGGTTCAAGGAACGCCTGGCGTTCGCCGGCCCGGAATTCGGAGCCGTGGCTCGTCATGATTTCAAGGCGCTCCAGGGGACGCGGCAACCCCGTCGCCGTCGCCCGGCGCGGCTCGGGCTGCTGACGATCGCACGCCTGCTCGTCGATTGCGAGCCGTTCCGGCTCCGGTGGGCGCTTCAGCATTGGCCTTACACGATCGCCAAGTTCACGCGATCCTTGATGACGGCGGATTCCAAACCATCGCCCGTTGTCTCGAACGTCGAATCACAGGTCTTGAAAATCGCCTGGGACCGGCTCAACCTGGAAGGTCGATTGAAGATGGTATGGCCGGGCAAGAATGAAACTTCATGGGGAGCCACCTGAGTTGAGTGAGGAAGGGACCTCGACCATCCCATGGGGCGCCGACGCCGCGGAGGAGCGCGACCCGGGGGCGGCGACCGAACCGGCCGCGGACTCCGGGCCGTTCGGCTGGCTCCCTCGGCGTTCGGCCCGTGAGATCCGCCTGGAGCGTTGGCTCGCGTCCTGGAGCCGGGACGGCCGGGTTCCCCCATTCCTCGACTGGCTGCAGGCGGGTTGTGGCGGGTCGATTGTCCTCAAGCCACCGGAGATCTACTGGCGCGCCTCGGGCCTCAATCGCCCGGGTTTGATCGCCCAGTTGACCGCCCCTCGTCTCGCGGGCCGGCTGGCGATCGGGATCGAGAATGCGCCGGCCCACACGATCGTCGATCGGCTCCTCGGCTTCGACCGACCCTTCGCCGAGAGTCGCCTCCAACTGACGCCCGTCGAGTGGGGCATCTGGACGTTCCTGATCCTCCGCGCGCTCGAGGCCATGGCTGCCCACTCCACCGAGGCGGAAGCCGTTGCTCCGGATGGCATCCGATCGCTCCATCCCGGCGACCTGACACTGGACCGCGTCGGCCCCGATCCCTTCGACGCAACGGCTCTCGGGCCGATCGTGACCGTCCGGTGGGCCGTCCAGATCGGCACGACCGTCGGGGCCGTCCGGCTCTGGCTGCCCGAGTCGGTGGCGGAACGATGGCTGGACTCTCCGCCGAGGAGGAATGCCCTTCGCCCCAGTCTTGACGACGCCACCGAGACCAAAGGCGCGGGCCCCCCGGTCGCGCGCGGCGAGATCGCAAGCCAATGGCGGGCCGAGGCCGGGTCGATCGCGATGCCGCAAGGCTTGAAACGGCTCCGAGTCGGGGGTGTGCTCCCCCTGACGGATACCCGCCTCATCGGCTCGCCGTCTAGCCCCGGCGGCCCCGTCGACCTGATCGTCGATCTGGACGGCCAGGAGGGCCGATTTCGCATCCCCGCCCGGCCGGTCCCCGATTCGGGCGGACGGCTGGTCCGCGTCGAGGATACGCCGCGCCAGGAACCCCGGCCTCGCGATCCGATCCTGGCCAACGTCAAGGAGAGCCGAACCATGAGCCCATCCAGCCCGTCCTCGAATCCTTCCGCATCCGCGACGGAAGTCGGCCCGCTCGATGTCCCGGTCACGCTGACCGTCGAGCTGGGGCGCGTCAACCTGACGGTCAGCCGGCTGGCCGACCTCAAGCCGGGCGACGTCATCGAGCTGAGCCGACACAGCCGCGCCCCGGTCGAATTGACCTCCAACGGCCGCCTTGTCGCCCGCGGCGAGCTCATCCTGATCGATACGGACCTGGGGGTGCGAGTGACCAGTATTTTCTTGTGATGGAAGGCTACGCAATCGATCGCATCGCTCTGGGGATCATTTCGAAAAACGTCGGCAGGTCTCGGGCACCGTGAATGATACGGATGATCTCGATGTCCTCGCCGACAGGACGGTAGAAGATGGCGTAGTTCCAGACCGTGAAGTATCTCAAGTTCGGCGCAAATTCCTCGGCGCTGGCTCCAATCTGAGGAAACACGACATGTAACTGGCATGTCTCTTTCAACTTCCTGGCAAAGCGATCGGCTGCCTGGGCGCTCTGACCGTCGAGATATTCGAGGATCTCGTCCAAGTCCTGCTCAGCCTGTTCAGAGCGGATGTAACGTCCCATCAGGCCTTCCCTCCGGGAGCCTTGCGACGCTCTCGGACCCTGGCGAGTGTCGCGTCGATATCGAGAGGTGCGACCTCACCGCGATCGGCCTGTTCGATGCCGATGCGGATCTCCCGACGAAGCTCTTCCAGCCGCATCGCCTGAATCTTGTCCTTTTCCTCGAGAAGCCGGAGAGCTTCGCGGACGACCTCGCTCGCTGACAGGTAAAGTCCACTCTCGACTTTACTGTGAACGAGTTTCTCAAGCTCAGGAGTCAGTGATACGTTCATCGAGAGATTCTCCTCCCATTCATGTAAGGCTCGAGATTAGAGGATTTCCATTCGGACCCCACTCCCAGGGTACCTTTATTCATTATAGCAGGCTTTGTCAAGGTTTGCTATCCGCGACGGCCGGCACATCATGAGCCTGAGCGATCGTCGTACAGACGAATCGGTTCAACAATCACACCGGATAAACCACCTGGATCATCGACTGGAGTGCCAGTGTTTGCACGCCGACGAGCGCGACGGACAGGCCCAGGGTCACGGGTCCCCCGCCGAGACGATGGAAGCCATATCCGGCCGCGATCAGGAACGGGGACATGAAGAGCATCCAGAGCCGGGCGACCTCGCCCATGTTGCGGCCGGTCAGATTCGCGAGGGTCAGCACGAAGAGCGTGGCCCAGACCGAGAGTGGCATGGTGCGCGGTGCCGAGAGTCCGGCCAGGGACCAGACAACCGTCGGCAGCCCGACGGCGATCATCATCTCGATCGGATTGACCCAGAGCCATCGTCGATAGGTGCGGGGATACTCGTCGTAGAACCGCGCGTGGTGATGGAGATTCCACCTCCAGACAATGAAGGGATCGGCACCCGTGACGAGCCATCCGCCCAGCACGAACGCCAGGTAGCCGGCACCGATCACCAGGATCAGGACGGCACGTATCCGCAGGCTGACGGACCGGTCGAAGATGACGATCAGCGCGGTGATCAGTCCGACCGGCAGGAAGGCGAGCGTGAAGATCATGCCGAAGGCCATCACGACCCCGGACGTCGCCGCGAGCATCATGCCGAGCGCCGAGGGCCGGGCGAGACCTCGCTGGTAACGGGCCGCCCAGGCGGCCAGTGCCCAGGCCGAGGTCGAGAGGAAGGGGTAGGTCGTGTCGGCCACGGGCTGGAAGAGGTTCGCCGATGGAGCGAGCGCCCAGAACGCCGCCGCTGCCCAGGCCGCCGGCGCCGGCAAGGCCGCACGCGCCAGCAGATAGAGCGGCACGACAGTCCCGGCACAGGCCAGGAGCGTCAGGAGGGCTGTCGCATACAGACTGGCCCGTTCCGATCGTCGGATCGGATGTCCATCCATACCTTCGAGCTGTTTGAATCCGATCGCCAGCGACGGAGGCATGTGATCCAGCAGAAAATCGGCCAGCGACGGGTTCTGATCCATCGTGCGGAGCAAGATGCACTGGGCCACGATCAAGCCCGGCGGATGGGTGCCGATGTGCAGCGAGTCCTGGTCGCGAATCCATTCAGGATATCGGGCCAGGAATTCCCAGGGATGCTGGGCCGCCTGATCCCGGGCCACCTTGAAATAGCCCGTCGACCCGGAAAGATAGTTGACATAAGCCCACTTGGTCAGATCGTACTCGTCGGGGGCCCCCATGGGGACCGCGACTTGCACGGCGACCGCCGCCGCCATCAAGGCCGCCAACCATCCTGCCTCCGTTCGCCGGGTCGCACGCGCCGCGAGTGCCCGCAAGCCCAGCCCGACGAACAGGGCATAAAGGGTCGTGCCGAGGCCGGCCAGGGCCAGCCAGTCCCACGGGATGGGGACGCCCGTCGCCACACGTCCCCACTGCCATTCGTTGCGGATACCCAGCGGCAAGCGTCCTGTCCTGACCGCGACGGCCAGCAGTATGACGAGCGCAGCCTGTAGGATCAGGATTAGCCAGAGTCTCGATCGCATGACGAAGATATTAGCCTCCCCACACGCCCGGGGCGATGTGGATTTCGGCCGGATTTTGTCGGGGATGTCCTCCGAAAAAGGGACCGGTCGGTTGCGACGGCTGGCCGAGGATGTTCTCATCATGGATCGACTTGCGACCGGCTTCGGGAGCGGAGGCCGGATTCACGACCATCCGGCGCCGGCGTTGACCGGAGCGGCCGACCGGAAACCCCACCGTCGCGGAGATCCTGCCGATGCACTTCAGCGATACCGAATCCTCCGCCAGGCCGGACGGCCGCCGCGATACCCCGTGGTGGAAAGGCTTGTCGCGATACCAGTGGTTCGTCTTCATCGTGGCCTCGCTGGGGTGGCTCTTCGACACGATGGACCAGCAGCTCTTCAACCTGGCCCGCAAGCCCGCGGTCACGGAGTTGTTGACCCTCGCGCCCGATAAGCCACCTTCGTCGGGCGCGGTCGCCGAGCAGGCCGGTTCCTCCACCATGATCTTCATGATCGGCTGGGCGCTCGGCGGCATCTTCTTCGGGATCCTCGGCGACCGGATCGGCCGCGCCAAGACGATGATGTTGACCGTGCTCAGCTACTCCGCATTCACCGGACTGAGCGCCCTGTCCTGGGATGTCGGCAGCTTCTCGTTCTTCCGATTCCTGACGGGCCTCGGGGTCGGCGGCCAGTTCGCCGTGGGCGTCTCCCTGGTCGCGGAGGTCATGCCCGACCACGCCCGGCCGTATGCCCTCGGGTGGCTCCAGGCGCTTTCGGCCGTGGGGAACATGCTGGCGGCCCTCGCCAGCATCGCGCTGGGGATGCTCGAGGAGAGCGGCGTGATCGCCAGCGCGTGGCGGACGATGTTCGTCGTCGGACTGGCCCCGGCGATCCTGGCCATCCCGATCTTCCTCCGATTGAAGGAACCCGAGCGATGGAAGGCGGCGGCGCGGGACGAGGAGGTCGGCGGATCGGGCAAGGCCAAGCTCGGCTCGATGGCCGAACTCTTCGGCGATCCGCGATGGAGGCGGAACACGATCGTCGGCATGCTCCTGGCCTTCTCGGGGGTCGTCGGACTCTGGGGGATCGGCTTCTTCAGCTTCGACCTGATCCGCAGCGTATTCGTCAAGCACTTCGAGGCGCAGGGGCTCACCGGCCCGGCGTTGGCCGGCAAGCTGACATTCTGGAGCGGGATCACCTCATTGGTCCAGAATGCCGGGTCGTTCCTGGGGATCTACGCCTTCTCCCGGATCACGCAGATCATCGGGCGAAAGCCCGCGTTCGCGATCTCGTTCGTGATCGCGGCGGTGTCCACGGCCGTCACCTTCTGGTTCCTCGATGCCTTCTGGCAAATCTTCGTCCTGATCCCGATCATGGGATTTTGCCAGCTCACGCTCTTCGGCGGTTATTCCATCTACTTCCCCGAGCTGTTCCCGACCCGTCTGCGGAGCACGGGGGTCTCCTTCTGCTACAACGTGGGGCGTCTGGTGGCCGCGGCCGGACCCATGACGCTCGGCTTGTTGACCAGCGTGGTCTACAAAGGTTATCCCGACCCGATGCCCGCACGACTGGCCGGCGTCACGATGTGCGCCGTCTTCCTGGTCGGGTTGCTGACGCTACCTTTTGCACCCGAGACCAAGGGCCAGCCGCTGCCGGAGTGAACGTCAAGGTTGCTTCTTAGGATCTGGAGCCGGTGTCGCGTTGCGTTTCTGAAGCAGGGCCTCGCGGAGCGTGTCCTCGTCAAACTTGAGATCTCCTTTTCGCGCGATCTCCTTCGCCCAGAAGTTGACGAGCTCTCTTAGCACGACATCGGTATCGGCTGGATTGATGGCTTGCACGGCGCGAATCGAGTTCGCAATCCGCTGGATCGAACCCGCGATGCTCTCGATTGGCGCCCCGAGTCGGTCGATCTCCATCGTTTTCTTGACGACTTCATTCCGACCGAAAATGAGCCGGTCACCCGGGAAGAGTTGATAGTTGGACCGGACGTCACCCTTGTCCTGGATCGCCTCGAGATCGACCTTGTAAACCTTGGACGGCTTGCCAGCTCGGCCTGGCCGTATCAAGTTGATGGCTTTCGGGTCGGCGCTGGGAATCAGACCCCCGGCGTATTGCAACGCATCAAGTACCGTCTCGCTGCCTGTCCAGGGAAGCTTGCCGGGCACCAGGATGTCGCCCAGGACGAAGTAATTTTGCGAGTTATAGGCCGTAATGTCAACGAAGACGTGTGTCGATTCTTCCGGTGGGATGACTTGCCACGGAGCCTCATGTTCAACGGCGGCACGAGGTGCCGGTCGAACGGGAAGGGCCCCGGGGTCCTGCGGGACTGACGGGGAAACTGCCGGCGGAACCGGCACGGCGACTTGACCGGCCTGGCCGCCGAACTCAATGGTGATGGTCACCTTTCCCCTTCCGATGCCCTCAATCTTCAAGGGGATCGACTCTTTCGCGGCCGGCTCCTGATCCTGGGACGCGACGGGCCTCCTCCTCGCTCGAACGGGCCGCACGGGGATTCGAACGGGAACGACAGGCTTCGGGGATGAATGCGCCTTCGCAGAACGAGGGAGACCGGGCGCCGGGCTCTGGTCTTGCGGATCGAAAGAGTTCTTCTGAGGCGGCGCTTCGGGAATTCTCGCCTTCAAGACCGATGCCTCATCTTCTGTCTCCTCGACGGGAATGACCACGAGTCCCAGGGCCTCATCATTGAGGAACTTCCGGAGGTGCTTGAGGATCGCGACCTTGATCTGGACGAGCGTCAATCCCCTCACGTCAACTTCGCCGTAAAAACCTAAGCTAATCTTGCCATCGGACCTGACCAGCCGCTCGCCCGAGATCGGACGGCCGGGGAGGGCCTCTAGCACCTCGACGATGATCAGGTCGGGTGGCTCCGCGATATGAGCCAGGCTGATCATGGCCCCTTCGTGAGGCGGCGGGTCGTCCGGGATCGCGGGCAACGGATGAGCTTTGAGGTCGTATGCCGCGATCAGCTTGTCAACCTTCTCCCTGGCCTTCTGTTCCTCATCCTTCTCCTTTGCCGGTGGTGGAGGCTCTGCTGGAATCGGCGCGGCTTTCTCGACCTTCGGCGCGGGTTCTTGAGGCTTTTCCTGCGGCCCGGCGGCAACGTCGGCCACGGCGATCAGCATCGCGGACATGACAATCGGTGGTAGGACGCGGACGTAATATCGTCGTGACATGGAGGTGAGCCCTTCGCGTCGAGGTTGAAGCCCGGACAATCGAGAGGACGAAGATCCATTCGCAAGGTATCAGCCGTCGCGCATCGAAGCAAGCATGTCGAATCAGAGCACGAGCCGGGCGGAGTCGCGGTCGAGGTAGAGCTTGGCCCCGGCATGTCGTCGCAGCGCCGTGGCCGGACACGACTCGTTGATCGGGCCCTTGAGCGTGTTCAACACGGCGTTGGCTTTGCGCGGGCCTGGCACGATGACCGAAACCACCGGCGCACGGAGCAATGCGGGGATGGTGAGCGTGTAGGCGTGAGTCGGAACGTCGGCGAGGCTCTCGAAGCAGCCGTCGTTGAGCTGCTGATTCCGACAGGCGGCGTCGAGTCGCACGACCTTGACGAGGACCGGGTCGAGGAAATCGGCCACCGGCGGATCATTGAACGCCAGATGTCCGTTCTCGCCGATCCCCGCGCACACGATGTCGGTCGGCTCGGCCTTCAGGATCTCCTCATAATCCAAGCATGTCCGGAGCGGACGGTCCGCCTGTTCGCCCGGGATGAGCCGGAGGTGGTCTCCGGCCAGCCCGATGAGGCGGAAGCAATGTTCCTGGAGGTAGCGGCGGAACGAGGCCGGATGATCGGCGTCGATCCCCAGGTATTCGTCCATGTGGTAGGCGACCACCCGCGACCAGTCGAGGTCCTGGTACGCGACCAGGCCGGCCAGGAATTCGTGCTGGCTCGGTGCGGCCGCGAAGATGATATTGGCCCGCCCGGCGTCACGCTGCCGTCTCCCGATCTCGCGTGCCACGCCGTCTGCGGCCGCATGCCCCGCTAGCGCTCGATTCTCGAAGACCAGGACTTCGAGAGAATCCACGAAGAATCGCGCGATCGTCATCGGCTCTGGGACGTTCATGGACGGGAATCCTCGCGCAAGAACGGGGTTCAGGTCGCGACCGATGTGCGGTCCCGGCGATCGTCTGGACGATCGATGCCGGAAGAACTTACCCCACTTCTCGCCCCAATACCACTTCCTGCCCGGCGCCGCGTGTTCGCGACGCCGTCAGCCCGAGGATCGGACCCGATGCCACTACATTGTGACGAGCTGTCGCGAGGCGCCCACATGAGCCCGGCTGGTGCGGAGCTGTTCGCAGAGTTTCTGGCACTGATCCAGGTCTCCCAGGAGGGACTCGGCCAGGAATGACTCCGTATCACGGTCACTGGTCCACTGGAGCTGGTCGTGGCATTGTCCCATGTGTTCGATCAAGTCCTTCATCCAGAGCAGCGTATGACGCCGATTTCTCATCGTGGGGTGCTCCTTCACTCGCCTCGATTTCGCGGGCGAAAACCCTGTTCCTGTCCTGGTCTCAGACCGAACTCGTTAGGCCGTAAGTGGCTGTGTTCTTCGCCTCGGCCTCATTCGTTCGCCGTCGTCCCATGAGAAAGCAAAGGGTATGCCATCGATCGAAGGTGGACCGATCCTCTACCCCAAGCCCTTGTGTTTCGCAAACTTGAGGAAAAAGATGCAAAGTTCCTCAATCCGCCGTCTCGTCCGACACATTGTAACAGTTACAGGATCTCTCGCGTCGAATGGTGATTCAGGGGAGGTCAGTGGTGGTCGATCGCCTCGCGGGGATGTCGCAAAGCAGGACTGCCGGCTTCTCTGGCGTGGCGATAACTCTTAGACTGGATGGGGGATCGACATCTCCGGGGAGATCGGGCATGACGACGTGGCAAGGGGACTCGACCTCATCGACTGACCTCGAGGCCAATAGTCCAGGTCGGCTGCATGCCTGGCCCCATTCCTTGGTGCGCTGGCTCTTCGGCCGCGGCGATGAGGAGCACGCGCCGGCGGCGTCGGTTGCCACGGTCGCACGGTTCCAGAACATCTGCATCAGCCGCGAGGTCGGCGCCGGCGCCGAGGACATCGCCCGGCTGGTCGGGCAGAAACTGGGCTGGAAGGTCTACGATCACGAGTTGATCGAGGCCATCGCGCACCGGATGAACGTGCCGCTGGATGATGTCCGGGTCCTCGACGAGCTGGCGCCGAGCGTCGTGCAAGACTGGCTGCTCCCATTGCGTGAGGAATACTACGCGCCACAGGAGGCGTATCTCGACCACCTGGCCAAGCTGATCGAAGCGATCGGCCGTGCGGGCGAATCGATCCTCGTCGGTCGCGGGGCTGGCTACATGCTGCCGCGGGAATCGACGCTGTCAGTCCGGGTGATCGCCCCGCTGAAAGTCCGCGCCTTACGGCTGGCGGAGCGGATGGGCGTCTCGGTCCGAACGGCACGACGGGCCGCGCGGGACCTCGATCGTCGCCACCTCCAGTTCGATCGGACCATGTATCGCGCCCGGTCGAACGACCCGCACAACTACGACATGGTGCTCGACTCGCACAGCCTCGGCCTGGCGATCGCGGCCGAGGTCATCGCCCACGCGGTCGTGGTCGGACGTCCCGGCGGTCTGGCCGGCGGCCCCTTGCATCCCATCTCGTCCGATCGCGGGACGCCGCTGATCCCCACGGCGGACCGCTGGTCGGTCGCCCGCGAGCCGTCCGCCACGGCAGCCCTGCCATCTCCTCCTACGTCCCCGACCGCCGAATCGAAACCCAAGGAGAGGGCTCCCGAGGTGTAAAACGCACTCGAGTCATCCGGGTCAAAGAAGGCGGGGCTTTCATCCTTGAAAGAATGGGAAACCGGAAACCCCACCCCGAGGGAATACCAGATCGAGCTCCGGGAGGTCGGAGACCGACTCGTCACGCGCGCCGAGATCCCGAAGCGATCGATAGGGCCTGCAAAGCATGGACAGGATGAGGCCGCAAGTCGGCGAAGTGGAGGGTTGCATACTGGTTTTCCGCATGGTCGAGCGGATTTCAAGTTGAGGACCTCGATGAGCGCACCAAATGAGTCGGTCGGGGGCGGGAGTCGATTTCGAGCGGCACCTCATCCTTCGTTGCGGCGTTTGGTCGTCGAATACTGGGGAATGGTACGCGATCTGGCCGCGATGGGCGGATTCACGATCACGCCGGATTGCTTCGGCGAGTTGATCTGTTGCGTCGGTGACGTCGTTGCGATCGGCGAAGGCGGGAAGGAAGGGCTGCCGACATGCTTCATGGTGGGGTTACTCGATGGGCCGTTGCGAATTGAAGCGGCGGGGACCGTCCGCTGCATGGCCGCCCGGCTTCGGCCCTGGGCGATCGGCCAATTGTCCGCGAAAGCCCCGGACTACCGGAAGAGCGGATGGGGAGACGCCGGACGCATCTTCGGGCCCCGGCTCGCCCGCGTTTCCGAGATGGTCGCGCGATCCGATTGGCACCCCCTGACTGCAATCTTCGATGATGTCTTGATGCGTGAGTTCGAGCGCCGGGAATCCGCCATGACTGGCATCGACCTGGCGGAGCAATTCGTCGACGTAGGGCCTCGGCCGACCGCGATTGTCGCCCGCGAGCGAAATACCACAACTCGTCAGGTGGAAAGGCGGGTCCGGCTGCTGACGCGATCGTCGCCGAAGCGGCTTGCGTGCTTGTCCCGATTCCAGAAGGTGAGGGACGCGATCTGGGACGATCCATCCATCGACCTGGCCGGGCTTGCGGTCGAGGCTGGCTATTCGGATCAGCCGCACATGACGAGGCACTTCAGGCGGTATTCCGGGGAGACTCCGGCCCAGTTCGCTCGAAGCTCGACGGCGAAGAGAAAATGGCTCGCGGCTCAGGATGTCGCATTCGTTCAAGACGGGCCCGCGCGTCACGAATAAGATACCGGCATGAAAACCAAACTCGCCTCGATTAACCTGGAAGTGGCCAACCCCGAGCGATCCAAGCGGTTCTACCTGGATGTGCTGGGTATGGTCGAAGACACCCGACGATCTCATGCGCCCGGCTTCGTCTATCTGCGTTCGGACGGATGCGACGTGACGCTCGCCAGCCCGCAAGAGGCGAGCGAAGCGGAGGCATCGCGGACGATGGAGCTGGGCTTCGAGGTTGACGACATCGCGGCTATGAAGGCTCATCTGTCCTCGTCCGGCATTGCCAATTACCGAGAGGAGTCGATGGGCTGGGGTCGGGCATTGGAGCTTCGGGACGACGATGGATACCGCGTCCTGGTTTATCAGTTCGAGGGACCCTCATAGGACCTTTGGTTCGGCCCTCGGCTTGGGTTGGAGACCCGCGCCCAACTCCGCACGGAAAGTCGACACTTCTCCCCGAAGCCCGCCGCGTGACCACGGGACGTGACACCTTGGTCCGGACAGGGCCTCGGGTCTTCCAGCCTCGTACTTGAGTGCGATCCGACAATGGCCGATCGGATCGGGCTGACGCCCGAAGTTGGAGGACTATCGTCCCGTCCGAATCAGGCACTCGCGCGTGTGGTCACGGATTGCGAACTCAAGCCTTCACCTGGTGTTGGCCAGAAGGATGCCTTTTCCCGTTCGGTTGGCGATCACCGTCGCCCGGGCATCTCGACACGGAAGCCCCAGAACGGTTCTCGGGGGTCGATGATTTGCGACCAGGGGATCTCGGGAGCCCTCCAGATCAAGTTCCCCAGGTGATACAGCCTCAGATCGATGCCGTGCATCCGGGTCGCGCCGAAACGCCACTCGGGGGTACCATCCCGCGTCCGTCGGGCCTCGATCAGCAGGAAGATTTCGGGGGCTGTCCCCTGCACGAAGACGAACAGGCCGCCATCGATCAGGTCGCCCTTGGTCTCCTCGTAGCGATAGATGGGCTGCGAGAGCAGCCTCATGGCGCTCTCTACTCCTGCGCGGGTGGTCTGGCGGCTGGTGAAGTCCCGGGTCAGTGCGCGCATCTGGCGGAGACGGCCGGCAGCCGAGTCGGCCGGCGCTGGGGCGTCGGGGATCGGCTTCAACTCCAATCCTGGCTTCGCGGGGGACCAGACGACGGCTCCCTCCCGTTCGCCGGTAGGCTTTCCGGGCGACAGCGAGTGGAACGCATCGCCCCGGTGGGGGTCCTGCGCGTAGAAGCGGTAGATCGAGGCCACCACCTCCGGCCTCCCTTCGGCCGTCCAGATGAAGACGTCGCCGTAGACTCCACCTACCACAGGGTTCGTCCAGGACAGGATCGACTCCGGATGAAACCGCAACGGTCGGTCGCTGTCTTCGAGCCGGAAGGAGTACCTCGCGGCCTCCTCCTTCGCGAACGCGCGGAACTCATCGGTGATCGCCTTCTCATCCTTCTGCGGCTCCGGGTGGGCGAGTCCGGCCAAGCCCATCAGGGGCGCCAGGACCATCAGGGCATGCTTCGCCACTCGATGGCTCATGTTCCATCGCCTTCCTCGGGATGACGCTTCGTTCGGCCGGTACAATTCGCAGCCGCATCCTCAGCAGGTTACCGGTTTCGTCGCATGACTACAAGGATCGACGAAGTCCAGTTGAAGTGAGCGACGGCTACCGGGAGCCGTCGGAGATCGGGAGGCGACGGCCGCGGGAGCAACCGGATATGCGATGGCAGAGCCCACAACAGGCGCAGAAGCACATAAGCTCGTCCCAACGCGGAGCGTTGGGACGAGCTCAAGGTCTTTGCCGTCTGTGACTTGAGACTAATTCAACGACATTACGCTCAACCCTCGTCCTGAACGCGAAAGCCCCGAGGCACCGGCCCGACCCAAAGCGTTGCCTTGAGTCTGTTCGGCGCCCCGGGGCTCAATCTCGGAATCGCCGCCGGAGGGCTTTCGCTCCCCCGGCCGCGGTGGTCTTACTTCTTACAAACCGCTGAGGTCGAGGGCCATCACGCGGATGCCCTGTTTCAGGCCCATCGTCTTGACCGCTTCCTCGCTCGCAGGCACGGTCAAACTCTTCTTCGGCGGGATGCTGATACCCATCAGCACCTTCGGCTCCTCGACCGCCTTGCTCGGCGGCCCTACAACGGAGAGGCCGTTGAGGATCATCGGTGAAACGTTCTCGATCCGAAGCTGATAGGTCAGCTTACCCTTCACCCGCGGTCCCTTGGTCAACTGGGCACGGACCAGGCGGTTGAGGACCTCTTCGGTCAGGTCATCGGCGAACCGGGCCGTGTCGGCCTTCTCTTGGCTCTTCACCACGGGCAGCGTGAACTTGCCGTAAGGGACCCAGTTTCGTGCTGCGCTATCGCTGCTGATCACCTGGACGAGTGCCTCGTCGGCTCCCAGCCGGACGCGGCAAGCCACCGACGGACTTTCCGGTCGCTCCGGAATTCCCAGGACGGCTTGCAGGCCCAGGACCGTCTTGTCCTTGACCGCGTCGCTGATCAAGGTTGCCCGGGCCTTGCTGTCCGGGTCGGTCCCGACGATCTCGAAGCGAATCGTCCCGCTCTCGCGGAAATCGCCATCCGGCAGAGCATCCAGTCGGGCCACGAAGTCCTTCGCCAGCGCCATCTCGTGGAGATTCGCCCACTTGTCCGCGAGCTGACCGATCGACTCCCATTCCAACTGTCCCGCCAGGCGCCACATCACCAGTTGCGAGACCGACGCCGGGGCCTTGATCGCCGACAGCCGTCTCAGGGCCTTCTGGACGCGGGGATCCTCATTCACCCCGGCGATATCCCCGAGAATCCGCAGTGGCTCACCCTCTGCGGGCAACGCCAGGCCGAATTCAGTATTCGGCGACGAGAGGCTCACCAGGCTGGTGGGCAAGTGCCGGGTCTGCTTGGGCTTCAGATCGGCCGAGAGAAAGTCCGACGGTGGCACCGAACGCATCCCGCCGCCCATGCCGCCACCCATCCCACCGCCCATGCCGCCGCCGCCCATGCCACCCATACCACCCATCATACCGCCACCGCCCATGCCCATCATCAAGGATCGACGGTCCCAGCTCTCGGCGTCTCCACAGAAGTACATGATGATGTTTGCGAGCATCATCATGCCTTGCATCGGAGGCATTGTGCCCGACTGACGGCCCATGCCGCCGCCGCCTATGCCGCCGCCGCCCATGCCGCCGCCGCCCATGCCGCCGCCGCCCATACCGCCGCCGCCCATACCACCGCCGCCGCCCATGCCGCCCATGCCGCCGCCCATGCCACCCATCTGGCCGGTCGCACCCTGGGCGACGATGCCCGGAGGCAGGATCACCCGGAGGGAGCGATTGGTGCGGTTGGTCACGGACATGGTCATCCGTCCGTCACCGGTGCCTTCGGCCCGCACGTCCACGAGCCCTTTCTTCATCGCATCGAGGATGCTCAGCGTCGGGACATCGTTGTCCGGATTCGAGGCATTGTCCTTGCCCTTATCGCTGGTGGCGACCGACGGGCTGTCTTTCTTCTTCGAGGTCTTGTCCTTGGTGTCGTCCGCTGACGCGACCGTGGGCAACAGGGTGAGCAGGAAGTTACCCGCGATGATCGCGGTCAACAGTCCAGTCGGCTGACGCATTGAGCTGACCTTTCCGGGTCGGTTCGAGAAAGTGGAGGTCATCCGGGGTGGAGTCGGATGCGAATCAAGAAAGGACTCATCTTATGCTAGTGCGAGTATGGCAACGACGGCTTCGATCCTCTGCCACGAAGCCGAATCCGACGCGATCTCACCGGTCATCGATCATCTTGGCGTTCGCCTCGCTCGCCGGGTTCGTGGCAAGCCGTCTCGCTATCCTGAACGTACTTCTCGGTAACGGTCAGAATTCGCCGTCGAATTCCATGGTCACGTCGCAATTGACTACCTCAGCATACTCCAAGAAAGACGACGACTTTCGAGATTCTATTCGATATCGTTACTCTGGATCACCCGCGCGGGCTGACTTGCGGAATCCGATGGTAAACCAACGTTCACAATTCGCCCGATTGTCTTGAATTAACAGACGATCCACACCGAGATTTTATTCGCCGCATAATCGATGATCTGCAAAAACGAAATTATTCGTTATCGGATGGCATAGCGCCTTCGATCTCTTCGGGATGATCCTGACATGAGTTACGTCTCCCACCTCGCCTGCTCGGTCTGCGGCGCGGAGTATCCAGCCGGGCGTGTCATGAACCTGTGCGAGCGCGATGGCCGGCCCCTCCG
The DNA here is from genome assembly GCA_963777695.1 of uncultured Planctomycetota bacterium. Lineage (GTDB taxonomy): Bacteria > Planctomycetota > Planctomycetia > Isosphaerales > Isosphaeraceae > CAVZRC01. The sequence goes on along the minus strand of CAVZRC010000001.1, from coordinate 2,761,911 downwards.
CATGGTCCTGGATCTGGAACGCCTCAAGACCGAGCGGGGACGGGATGGCTGGTGGTCTCCCGGTCGTCGCAATCTTTGGCGATTCGGCGGTTTATTGCCGCTCGACGCGGACGATACCGAGGACTCGCGACACATCATAAATCTGGGTGAGGGCTGCACACCATGCCTGGACTATCCTCATCCGCTGGCGGACCGGCTCGGATGTCGGCTCGAGGTCAAGGATGAGGGAAAACACCACGAAGGCTTCGGGGGCAATCCCACGTTATCGTTCAAGGATCGTGGAATGGCGATGACAGTGTCGATGGCCCGGTCGCTGGGCCTGACCCGTCTGGCGGTGCCGACGCAGGGGAATTCCGGCGATTCGCTGGCCGAATACGCCGTCGCGGCGGGACTCGAGGTGGTCGTCGTGATGTCGCCCGAGACCGACATCCTGGTCCTGGGCAAGGTCGCCGCGCTGGCCCGGCTCCACCCGGATCGCGTCACGCTCGAGCTCGTAGCCGGGACGATCATCGACTGCGGCAAGCGGGTCCGCGAGGAGTATGTGCCGCGCGGGTATTTTAGCGTGGCCACGTTCCAGGAGCCCGGATGGCGCACCGAGGGGAAGAAGACCCTGGGGCTGGAGATGGCCGAGCCGGCGGGCGATCGATTCGACGACCGACGTTGGCAACTTCCCGATGTCATCGTCTACCCGACGGGTGGCGGGACCGGGGTGGTCGGCATGGCCAAGGCGTTCGACGAGCTCGAGACCCTCGGGCTCGTCGGCCCCGATCGGCCCCGGATGATCTGCGTCCAGAGCGCGGCCAGCACGCCGATCGTTCGCGCCTTCGAGGCCCGCGCGGCCGACATCGAGCCGAGGGCCCCGGGCCAGACGATCGCGACGGGGCTCAACGTCGCCCAGAACGTCGGGCATATCAACGTCCTTCGGATCATCCGAGAGACCGGCGGCTGTGCCGTCACGGTCTCCGACGAGGCCATCGGATCGGTGATCCGCGACGAATGGCGTGCGAGGCGCTTCGCCTGGTCGCCGGAGGGGGCCGCGACGCTCGCGGCACTCCCCGAACTCGCCGACCGCGGCATGATCCAACCCGACGATCGCGTGGTCCTGGTCAACACGGCCTCGGCGGAGAAATATCTCCCCTCGATCCGCCATTGGCTGGACGGCGGCCTTTGATCGAACCGTAACCGATCATCGCTGAGACGGTTCGGTCGCCCCGGGCCGCTCTGGACGCTACTCCTCCACGACCAGATCCGGATCCTCGTCGACGGTCGATGTACCCGAACCTTCGGTTCCCATGTCCAGCGGGAGCTTCCCGAGGCGGAGGACGTAAGCCGTGATCTCCTTGGCCCGACGGGGCCAGGGCATCGCCTCGACTCGACTCACGGTCTCCTCGACGGGATAGGCGATGCGCCTGAGCTCGATCTTGTTGTCCTCGATGATGGCGAAGCCGGCGCGGGGATCGCCGTCGCGAGGCAGTCCTACGCTCCCCGGATTGAGCACCACGACGCCGTTGACATCCATCTTGAACTGCATGTGCGTATGGCCCACGCAGACGATGTCGGCGTCCACGTTTTGGAGCCGCTTGGCCCAGGTGCTCGAGTCCTTCAGCAAGTACTCGTCGAGCGGATCGCGGGGCGTGGCGTGGACCAGCAAGAATCGCTTGCCGGCCAGGGTGAAGCGCTGCGTGACCGGCAACTGGAGGAGATAGCGACGCTCCTCCGGGCCGAGGGCCTCCCACATCGATGGCCGTGTGGCTCGCGTCAAATAGCGGAAGCCCGTCTCGCCGGTCACCGGGATGCCCTGGGCGACTCCATGGTCGTGATTGCCCCGGATCGCGTAGGTGGCGTGAGTCATCGCCCATCGGACGCAAGGCCCGGGGTCCGGTCCATAATCGACCAGGTCTCCCAGGCAGAGGCAGACGTCGAACGGCTGGGAGATCGCCTGGAGCGCGGCCCAGTTCGCATGGATATCAGAGACGACCAGGATCCTCATCGTTGGTTATCGCTCGCGGAACCTTGTGAGCGGTGGATAGTGTCCCCGAATCGGGCGGGGAACGCAACCCCTTTTCGGGATTACTCATGGGTCATTAGTCATTGGTTTCTTCGTTTCTTGATGCCTCGCAATGGTGAAAGGGGTCGAGAATCGCCGAACGGAGTGGCGCATTCCTCGGCTGATTTGCGAACGGCCACGACGAAGGGTACGGGGTCAGCCCTTCCAAAGACGGTCATGCCAGAGCTGGAAGCTGCCGACGGGGCCGCGGCGGCTCGACGGTGTCGCGAGGCGGTCGGCACCTGTACGGCCTCCTCCATGAATCCCGCGATGCCACGGATCAAGCTCGTTCGCAGATGACCGGGAAGACTCCTCCCGCCTCGTCGTTTGATGCTGTCTCGAACGCATTCTACATTCGCAATAGCGCTCGATTCGCGTCGATGAAATCGAGCCGTTGCCAGCCTCCGTCGGCTGCATCCTTCGCAGCATCTCGAGGAAGGGATTATTTCGATGAAATCAGCGATCAGTCGGATCATTGGCGGGGATAGAATTCGTAAGTCGAAGTCACGTCGCCCGTTAGAGGGTGTCGATGGCCTGGAAGTGAGGACCCTCCTCTCTGGCGGCATGGTCGTGAACTCCGGGAGCCTGGTCATGATCATGCCCGCTTCGAGCGGCCCAAACACCACGATCGTCTCGGATCAGCAGCACGGTGGGACGACCATGCTCGACGTGAACCTCAACGGAAGTAACAATTACTTCAGTGTCACTCAGATTACCTCTGTGTATTACAAGGGTAGCTCCGCTTCCGGCCCTCAGACGTTTGAAGACAGCACGAGCCTCAATGTGACGGCCTTGGGCGGCTCGGGGGCCAATGTCTTCGAGGGCGGGGCGGGCCAGGATACCTTCATCGGGGGTTCGGGGAGCAACACATTCGATGCCGGAACCGGGTCCGATGTGCTCCAGGGTGGTTACGGGACCAACGTGTTCAACCTGAATCCCACCGGGTCGGCCGTCATCGAGGAGCTCGGCGGTTCCAATGCCGTCAACGTCCCTCAGGGTGCGACGGGAAGCTACATCATCGTGCAGTTGTGAGAGGAATCGGTGATTTCCGTCGTGCGACCGCCTTCGGACTGGGCGATCTGTCGTAAAGCGATGACGCCGCGGGGACATTCTTCCGACGTGGATGCACGTCGCCCGGCGCGACGCAACTGGTTGATTGACTCGACATTGCCCGATGTTGCGACCGTCAGGAGCCGAGCCGGCCCTACGTCCGGTCGGTCGCAGCCCGGTTCGCGCCGGCGGAGGCTGGCATCGAAAGGCTCGGGGATCACCCGGAGGGCGGCCCACTCGGCAGGGATGACGAACTCGGCACGGATGACGAAACCACCCACGACGCTTCCGATCCCCAGGATTTCCGCGATCCGCGCAGGTCGGCCCGGCGATCTGCGATCACTTCGATTCACTTCCCCGATCCGGAAGGATTCCCGACCCTGAATTCCGGCGACCCGCCTCGCTGGGCCATTCGAGTGTTGGTGCGACGGCCGCTCCCTCAAGCCTCGTGCCCCACGCCGTTCCTCCGGATTCCGCTCCCGTCGTGGACTATACTCGACATCATCCAGGTATGCTTGATGTCGAGAAAACGAAACATTACTGCCGCCCTTCGTTTGGAAAAAGACGAGTCCGTTGACATGAGGTCGGTCGCGCGTTGAACTGTGACAGCGCGATGGTGACATTCGGATACCATCCGCGGAAATCGAACTCGGAAGAATGGACATCACAAGGGTCGGAGTCCTGCTCCTCGAGAAGTGCCTTGCGCCGATCCAACATTCGGATGGGCCTTCGTCGGCAAGGATGACGGTCAGCTCTTCCAAGAATGGAGATACGCAGCATGAATCGATGGCTCGGGTCGCTCATCTTCACCGCGGCGTTCTTGTCAATGCAGCTCGCCTCAAATGCCCAGGATACCGGGGCAACCATCAGCGGTGACTGGGAGGACGACACGATCTGGACCTCCGGCGTCATCCCAGGATCGAATAATAATGTGTACATCGGAAGCAATTACCCGGTCGGATCCGCCTCGACCGCGACGGTCACGCTGACCGCCAACGAGTCGGCCGCGAATGTCTACCTCGGTTACGGCAATGGCGGAAGCGGGAGGCTCGATCTGGGCAACCAATCGCTCACGATCTCGGGCACCCTTTACCTCGGCCAGAACGGCGGAACTGGCGCTCTCCAGCAGGGTTCCGGCGGCTCCTTCACGGCGCAGACCGTCTCCCTGGCCAACTCCAATACCTTGAACTTCGGAGCCAACGACGCGACCTCCAACCTCGTGCTCACCAATGGGTCGGTCGCCAATACGGTGGCGACCGGGAATGTGTCAACGAGCGTGGTGGTCGAATCCGGGAGCAGGCTCAATCTCGGCGCCAACCTGAACGTTGGGGATGGCACCGTCGTGGTCGGTGTTTCGGGCGTGAGAAGCACATTGAACATGAATGGCTACTCCGTGACTGCCGACGATATCTCCCTGGGCAGTACCTCCAGCCCCCCGATCACTCTGGAAAACCGTGGCGCCTTCACGGCGGGCGCCCTATTCGTTTACAACACGACGTTCGACCTGAACGCGAACGACTCGGTGGGCTCATTATATCTCAACCAAACCACGACGACGCTCCATAGCAACGTGGACTACCTCGAGCTCGATAACGGGTCGGCGGCGACGACCACGGCCTCGGGAACGGTGACCGGTAACGTGTCCGTGAATTCCGGGAGCACGCTCAACCTGGGAGCCAATCTCAACGCTGGGGTGACCATCGAGGGCCAGAATACCACGTTCAACATGAACGGCTACACGGTCAGCGGCGGAACGGTTGACCTGGGCTATAACTCCGGATTTGCGGTCAACCTGGAGAACCGAGGCGTTTTCGCGGTCAGTACCCTGGAAGTTGCTGGTACGACGTTCAACCTGAATCCGACCGACTCGGTGCTCTTCTTCAGCCTGAATCATGCCACAACGACCCTCGGAAGCAGTGTGAGCCTCACGGCACTCGGGCTTGAAAACGGGTCGGTGGCCACGACGACGTCGTCGGGCAACGTGACGGGCACCGCAAGTGTGGGTTCGGGCAGCACGCTCAACCTCGGCGCCGACCTCAACGTTGACACCCTCACCGTTGACGGCAATAATGTCACACTCAACATGAACGGCCACGCGGTCTCCGCCAGTGACATCTTCCTCGGCTATTCCTCGGGTTACTCGTTCAACCTGGAGAACAGGGGTACCCTCTCGGCCTTCGAACTGTTTGTTGGCAACACGGCCTTCGATCTGAACGCGAATGACTCGGTCTTCGTCTTGACGCTACTCGGCGCGACGACGACGCTCCACAGCAGCGTCGGGATACTCGAACTCGCCGATACCGTGGCTACGACCACGACCGCCGGCAACGTGACGTTCGCCATCGATGCGGATTCGGTCAGCAAGCTCAACCTCGGAGCCGGCCTGAACCTCGCCGGATACCTCAATATCCAGGATGGCTCGACGGTCGACGCGCATCACATGGACATCACCTCCCCGCTGATCCAGGTGGGTTATAACGGCGTCTTACCGGGGAGTCTGGTCAACACCGGGCTCGTGCAGGCCGGCGAACTGGATCTGGGAAATGCCAGCTCGCTGACCCTCCACGGCGGCGATGTCGTAAACAACCAGATCACCCTGGTGGGCAATTCGATCCTGACGATCCAGCAGGTCGATGGAATCGGCTTGACTTTCAACGGGTCCGCGAACAATCTATTGATCGAATCGAGTCAGTTGGATCTGATTTTGACGATGAATAGCCAGCCGAACTGGGTCTTCGCCTGGAGCGATCCGCTCGGAGGGAACTGGATCAGCACGCTCGCGAGCATGATCGCCGACGGTCAGATCGTGATCACGGTGCCCGAGGGCTATTCCATCATCGATCAGGGCGGCGTCACCTACGTCGCCGGCGGGTACGTACCGGAACCCCCCTCGCTCATACTGGGGTGCATCGCGACCGTAGGCATGATGGCCCTCCGGAGGCGGCTCGCCCATTGAAATGGCGACGGATGGGTTCGGTGTTATCCACACTCGGCGACTTTCGATCACCGAGTGTCCGGCTGGGACCGACCGCCGGACCGATCAGCGACTCCGGCCGGGGAACGATCCCGATCGACATGGAATCCTATGGTCGCATCCAATGTTCATGCCAGAGCTGGAACATGAGGAGCGTCCAGAGCGGCTTGCGATGGTCTCGGACCCCGGCGCGATGCTCGGCGATCCGTCGTGCGACTTCCTCCGGGCGGAAGATGCCCTGACGCTCGAGACGGTCGGGGCCGAGGAGCCGGTTGACCATCGGGGTCAGTGGCCCGCGGAGCCAGTTCGCCACCGGGATGCCGAATCCCTTCTTCGGGCGCGCCAAGATCGAGGCGGGGAGTCTACGGGCCGCGGCCCGCTTGAGTAGTCGCTTGGTCTGTAGCCGAGCGAGCTTGTAGGCCGAGGGAAGGGCCTGCATGAAGTTCGACCAGCTCGGCGTCGAGGAACGGCGCCCGGACCTCCAGGCCACAGGCCATGCTGGCCCGGTCCACTTTGGTGAGGATATCCTCGGGCAGGTAGGTATCCTGGTAAAGGGCCAGCGACCGCGAGAGTTCGTCGCCTCCGATGCCGATGGCTGCCGTGCGCCGGAGGTGCTCGGCCTCGATGTCGATCGGATCCCCGCCTACGAGAAGGCGGGCGATCTCGGCACCGGAGAACGAGCCGAGCCAGCGCTGGTGGGCCAGCGGGAGCGGTTCGGACGCCCCCCGGAGGAACTGCTTCAGCTTGAAGTCGAGGCTGAAATTGCGGTGGTCAACCGGCAGCCGTCTGACTGCCGCGCCCGCGAGTGCCTGCGCCCGCCGCGGCAGTCGCCGGAAGATGCCGGCGGTGCGCTCGGCCGAGAATGTGGGATAGCCGGCCATCAGCTCGTCGGCACCGTCCCCGCCCAGCACCACCGTCACCTCGCTGCGGGCGAATCGGCTCAGGAGGTGGGTCGGCAGGATCGAAGCGTCTCCGAAGGGCTCATCAAGCCAGCTCGCGACATCGGGCAATAGCTTGAAGGCAGTCTCGATCGAGAAGGTCTGCTCGTGGTGGTCGGTCCCGAGGTGTCGCGCCACCGCCCGTGCGTGATGACTCTCGTCGAAGCTGGGGTCCTCGAAGCCGATCGAGAAGGTGCGGACGGTCCTCGCCGGCTGGACCTCGCAAAGCGCGGCGGCCACGCTCGAGGAATCCACACCGCCCGACAAGAAGACGCCCAGCGGCACATCCGACCGCCGGTGCCGCGCCACGGAGCTCCGGAATGCCTCCCAGAACCGATCGGCCGTCGCGTCGAAATCCCCGTCGATCCCGGGAGGGGGCGTCGACTCCCAGTAACGTTGCACGTGGAACGCGCCCGCCTCCCACACCAGCGTATGGGCCTGGGGTAATTTGCGGAGGGACTGCCAGATTGAAAAGGGTGCCGGGATGTACTCGTAGAAAAGGTAGCGAACCAGGCCGCCGACATCGAGCTGACGGCCGATCTCCGGATGCGTGAGCACCGCCTTCGGCTCGGAACCGAACGCCAGCCCGCCGTCGGGCAGATTCCCATAAAATAAGGGCTTCTGCCCCATCCGATCGTGCGCCAGGATCAGTCGTTCACGCTTGCTGTCCCAGATCGCCAGGGCGAACATCCCGTTGAGGCGGCGGACGAAATCGACCCCCTCCTCCTCGTAAAGATGGACGAGGCTCTCGGTGTCCGACGCCGTCCGGTAACGGTGCCCCTTGGCCTCGAGCTCGGCCCGCAATTCCAGCTCGTTGTAGAGCTCTCCGTTGTAGCTGACCCAGACGGTATCATCTTCATTGGACATGGGCTGGGCGCCGCCTCCAACGTCGATGATCGAGAGCCTGCGGTGTCCCAGCGCGACCGGACCGTCGCAGTAATACCCGGCGCCGTCGGGACCGCGATGGCTCAGGGTGGCGGTCATCCGCTCCACGATCGCGCGGTCGGCCCCCTGCCCTTCTCCCCGAATGAATCCGGCTATGCCGCACATGGATTATGGTCACCGGTCATTGGTGATTCGTCGTTGGCAAGGGCTGGACCGTCGTCGGGCGTTCAGCTTCTTGAAAGAGAACCGCCAATCCTCGACGTCAGATCCTTCCGTTTTACCCGACAACCACTTGTCGCCATAGAGGCCGTCCTCTTGAATGATGTCAAGACCGCAAACCTTCGACAAACGACCGATAACCGATGACTAACGACACTACGAAGGAGAATGGTGAGCAATGGCCTCGTTCAATCCCCAGGAATTCGGCTTCGAAGAGCCTCCCCCGCGTCCGACGACGCCGCCGGTGCGTCGGGGTTTCTTGCTGGTGCTCTTCGTCCTGTGCGTGGCCGCACTCATCGTCTACGGCGTGCCCTATGTTGCCGATCGGACAGGCTATGCCTGGGAGGCGGGGCGGGCGCGGGCCGCATCCGAAGCCCTGAAGAAACTGGATGAGGAGGGCATCGTCGCGCGGGCCTCGGCACTCTTCCGAATGGCGACGACGGCCGTCTCTCCGGCGGTCGTCAACGTCCAGTCCTTCAAGGAGCGGCGCGGTGGTGAGGAGCTCCGCGGCTCCCCGCTCGGCGGGGATCGCATGGGCCCCGCGATCCGGAGCTCGGAGCTGGGCTCGGGGGTGATCATCGATAAAGAGAGGGGTTATATCGTCACCAACAATCACGTCGTCAAGGACGCCGATCACATCCTGGTCCGGCTGGGACCCGGCGACGATGTGCCGGCCCGACTCGTCGGCGCCGATCCGAAGTCCGACCTGGCCGTCCTCCAGGTCAAGGCGTCCCTGAGAGTCCAGGCGGAATGGGGTGATTCCGACAAGCTCGATAATGGCGACTGGGTCCTGGCGATCGGAAGCCCGATGGGATTCGACCATTCCGTCACCGCCGGCATCGTCTCCGCGACCGAGCGGAACGATGTCCGGATCACGGAGTATGAGTCATTCATCCAGACCGACGCGGCGATCAACCCGGGGAACTCGGGCGGGCCCCTGATCGACCTGTCCGGGAAAGTCGTGGGCATCAACACGGCCATCATCACCCAGTCGGGAGGCTACGAAGGGATCGGGCTGGCGATCCCTTCGGTACTCGCTCGCCGGGTCGTCGAGAGCCTCATCAAGGAGGGGAAAGTCGTTCGCGGCTACCTGGGCGTGCGGATTCAACCGCTGAATACGGCGATGGCCCGCAACTTCGGCCTCCCGAATAACCGAGGGGCCTTGATCGGCGAGGTCCAGCCCGGCAGCCCGGCGGCGAACGCCGGATTGAAAACCGGCGATGTCATCGTCAAGGTGGGCGAGCACGACGTCGCCGATCCGGCCAGCCTGCGGAACCTGACCGCCGGGCTGGACGTCGGAGCCCAGGTCCCCGTGACCTACTACCGTGGCGGCAAGCCGCAGACCGTCAGCGTGACGATCGATGAGCTACCTCCTGCGCCCGAAGTCCTGTCATCCCTTGGATTTACTGTCCGGCCCCGCGCCGGCGGCCCGGAAGGCGATCCTGCATCGATCGAGATCGACCGGGTCGTCACCGGCAGCCCCGCATTCCAGGTCGGCCTCCGCCCGCGCATGCGAATCCTGGCCGTCGGCCAGGAGCCGGTCGCCACGATCACCCAGTTCGAGACCGCCGTTCGCAAGATCAAACCCGGTCGGGGCCTGCCGCTGGCCGTGCAAACGACCGATGGCCGGGTCAGCCCCGTCTTGGTGGGAGGTAATAACGACATCAAGCAACCTTGAATCCTCGAACACCTTCCGTTCGATCGATCTCGTCCAACCGGATTTTCGATCCGTCCCGTGCGACGCCGCTCGGGGGGGCCTTCCCAGCTTCTTCTCGGGATCGCCACGATTCCTCCCATAACCATCCCCGCGAGATACAATTCAACCGGTTCGGAAATCGCTTTTTCCTTCGATTGCAACCGGATCTGCAGGTGGCAGGTCGCACTCTCTCTTGATTGAGGGCTTGGAAAATAATCCGAAGAAGACTCGCGCCCTGCTTGACTTGGACACCTGGTCTAAGGGACAGGATCTTCGAGATTGTGAGGATCTGGATAAGACGCGAAGGGACCTGGAACAACGAAATCGCCCCTGTCAAGGACCCAAGGCGGGTGAACGAGGGGCGGAGAAGGGTGCGACGGCCGGACCGGGAGACGATACCTAAACGCTAAAATCATGCCGTGTTAGAAACATTGACCATGTGTCGGCGCGGCCGCGGGAAAACTTGACCCTAAATCAGGGAGGGTTATAATTCGATTGAAGCCGCCAACAACAAACAGGGCACGGTGTGCGGACTTCCGGTGAGTACGGACAAGTCGGTTCGGCTCTCGAGGTGGCCGCAGATCAAGGATCCGGGCCTGAGCCCAATGTCAGGAGATCCCGGTGCCCCGCCATCCCGATAGCACGCTATCCGCCATTAAAAACGCGGTCGATATAGTCGCCTTGGTCGGCGATTACCCCCTGAATTTGCGCCGCGTGGGTAATAAATACAAGGCACTCTGTCCGTTCCACCAAGACCACAATCCGTCCCTCGAGGTGAACCCGGAGCGCCAGTCGTACAAGTGCTGGAGTTGCGGGGCCGGTGGGGACATCTTTGATTTCGTTCAGAATTACGAACACGTGGATTTTGCCGAGGCGTTGCGCATGCTGGCGGACCGGGCGGGGATCGTGTTGGAGAAGCCGCCATCGGCCGCGACGCCGGTCGGGCCTTCGAAGACCGATCTCTTCGAGGTGAACGCCTGGGCCGAGGAGCTCTTCGCGCGGGCGCTGCGGGATTCGTCGGAAGCTTCGAGTTATTTGGAGGGACGTGGGCTGTCGCGTGCCGTCGCGGAACAATTCCGATTGGGATACGCGCCCATGCCCCGCGGTTGGCTGCTCGGCCTGGCGCAGAGCGCGGCTTCGGCATCGACGTGCTGGAACAGGCCGGGCTCGTCGGCCGGGGCGGAGACGGTTCGGGGCCGGTGCGCGAGCGATTCCGCGGGCGATTGATCTTCCCGATCCACGACGATCGGGGGCGGGCCGTGGGGTTCGGCGGCCGGATCCTCCCGGAGGCCCAGCGCGCCATCGAGGCCCAGGGGCGGGGCGTCGCGAAGTATCTGAACACGCCGGAGACGACGCTGTTCCACAAGCGCACGCTCCTCTACGCGGCGGACCTGGCCCGGACCGTGAGCCGTCAGGCGGGCTGGGTGGCGGTCGTCGAGGGCTATACCGACGTCATCGCGGCCCACCAGGTCGGGCTGGCCAACGTGGTCGGCACCCTCGGCACGGCGCTGGGCCAGGATCACCTCCGCGGTTTGCGCCGGCTGGCCGATCGCGTCGTCCTGGTCTTCGATGGGGACGAGGCCGGTCAATCGGCTGCGGACCGGTCACTCGAACTCTTCTTGGGGAGCGAACTCGACCTGCGGGTGCTCACCCTGCCGGCGGACCTGGACCCCTGCGATTTCTTGCTGGGTCAGGGCGCCGGCGCGTTTCGCGAGATGGTGGAGAAGGCCCGCGACCCGCTGGCGTATGTGCTGGATCGCGCCGCGTCGCGGTTCGATCCCGATTCGGTCGAGGGCTCGCGGCAGGCGGCCGAGTGGGTCCTGGGCATCCTGAAGAGCGTGCCGGTGACCCACGGACTGGGCGTCGAGGTCAAGATCGACAAGGCCCTCGACACGCTGTCATTCCGGCTCCGGGTGCCGAAGGAGACGCTCAACCGGATGCTGAACCGGATGCGGCAGCAGTCGCGGCGGCCGGCGGCGGTCGCGGCCCGCTCCGACGGCCCGGGTGTCTTCGGCGCCGGCCCGGCCTCCACGGCCGTCCCGATCCGGCCGGCCGACCTCGACCGGACCGACCTCGAGCTCATCCGCATCCTCCTCAACGAACCGAGTGCCGTCGCCTGGCTGCTGCCGCGGGTCTCCGTCTCGACCCTCCGCGACGCCCCGTTGCGGGCGATCCTCCAGGCCTGCTACGACCTCCAGGCCGAGGGGCAGTCGCCCGGCTACGAGGACCTCATGGTCCGCCTCGAAGACCCGGCGGTCCGCGCCCTGGCGATCGACCTGGCCACGTCGCCGGCCCTGAGCCTGCCGGACCTGGCGCCCCTGTCCGAGGGCGTGCGGCCGGCCCCCTGGGCCGATCGACTGGGACCGATGTTGATCGTGCTGGCCGAGCGCGAGCGGAAGGCCCGGCTCACGGATCTGGAACGCGCCCGCGCCCAAACCGATCCGCAGTCCGACCCGGATGCCTATCGTGCCATAGAATTAGAATATCGACGTCTCATCACCCAGCGGCGGGTTTCGAAAGCCTGATGCGCCTCTGATCCGTGGTCTCGTGCGAGTGGGAGGATTTTGGATGGACAAGTTGGATGAGGGCCTCAAGACGCTCCTCGAATTGGGCAAACGTCGCGGATTCCTGACCTTCGACCAGGTGAACGACCATCTGCCCGATGAGGCGGCCAGCCCCGAGCGCATCCACGGCCTGCTCGAGACGCTCGACGAGATGAGCATCGAACTCATCAACGAGGACGAGGCGGAGAGTCGTCTCCTGGCCTCGGGCGACCTCGACGATGAGCCCGATGACGACCTGGTCGAAGAGCCGCTGGAGGACGAGGAAGCCGAGCTGACGCCGGAGGATCTCGACGAGATCTCCCGTCGCATCGACGACCCCGTCCGGATGTACCTGACCCAGATGGGCGAGATCCCGCTCCTCACCCGCGACCAGGAGATCAACCTGGCCAAGCGGATCGAGATCACCCGCAAGAAATTCCGCCGCAAGGTCCTCGAGTGCCACTTCGCCCTGGCGCTGGTCGTCAACGTCCTCAAGAAGGTCAACGACGGCGAGCTCCCGTTCGATCGCACCGTCAAGGTGTCGGTCACCGAGAACCTCGAGAAGGACCAGATCCTCGGCCGGATGCCGCACAACCTCGCGACGCTGGTCCACCTGATGGATTGCAACGTCCGCGACTTCAAGTCGTTCGTCCGCGAGCGCGACGTGCCGACGCGCCAGTCGCTGCTGGCCAACCTCAAGCGACGGCGGTGCAAGGCGGTCAACCTGGTCGAGGAGCTCTCGATCCGGACCCAGAAGGTCCAGCCGCTGATGAAGCGGCTCGAGCAGATCTCCGCCCGGATGAACGAGCTGGTCTTCCTCCTCAAGGAATACCGCGCCGGCCGTTGCGGCAAGGAGGACCGCGCCAATCTCGTCAAGGAGCTCAAGGACCTGATGCGGATCACCCTCGAGACGCCGACCTCCCTGGCCGGTCGCGTCGAGGCGATGAACATCCGGTTCCGGCGCTACGAGCAGGCCAAGCGCGAGCTCTCCGGCGGCAACCTCCGGCTGGTCGTCTCGATCGCCAAGAAGTACCGCAACCGCGGGCTCTCGTTCCTCGACTTGATCCAGGAGGGGAACACGGGCCTGATGCGGGCCGTCGATAAGTACGAGTATCGCCGCGGCTACAAGTTCAGCACCTACGCGACCTGGTGGATTCGCCAGGCCATCACCCGCGCCATCGCCGATCAGGCCCGCACCATCCGGATCCCGGTGCACATGATCGAGACGATGTCCAAACTCCGCAATGTCTCCAAGAAGCTGCTCCAGGAGAAGGGGCGCGAGCCGACCATCGAGGAGACGGCCCGCGCCGCCAATATCTCGGTGGAAGAGACCCGGCGGGTGATGAAGATCTCCCGCCATCCGATCTCGCTCGATCGGCCCGTCGGCGAGAGCGAGGACAGCTACTTCGGCGATTTCATCGAGGATGAGGCCGCCGAGAGCCCGATCAACGCCGCGACGCAGGAGATGCTCAAGGAGAAGATCGATCAGGTGCTCAAGACCCTGACCTATCGCGAGCGCGAGATCATCAAGCTCCGCTACGGGCTGGGCGACGGCTACACCTACACCCTCGAAGAGGTCGGCCGTATCTTCAAGGTGACGCGGGAGCGCGTCCGGCAAATCGAGGCCAAGGCCGTCCGGAAGCTCCAGCATCCCGTGCGGAGCCGGCAGCTCGAAGGATTCCTCGAAAGTACGGGATGAGCAACCAGTCAACCCCCGGCCGCCCCAGCGCCGGGGGTTTTTTTGGCGAGTCAGCAGAACCCCTTCCCAGGAAGGAGCGTGACCGATGCCCGCGACCGCCGAGAACTTACGCGACCTCCACCAGTTGCATCAGCGCGCACGGGCCCTGCAAGACCGCCTGAGCTCCGGCCCCAAGACGCTCGCCGCCCGCCAGGCGGCCCTGAATGCCCGCCAGGCCGAGCTGGAAGCCGCCCGTAAGGCGCTCCAGGAAGCCAAGATCGGCATGAAGAAGCACGAGCACTCGCTCCAGGCCATCGAGACCAAGATCGACGACTCGAAGATCAAGCTCAACCAGGCCAAGAAGAACGAAGAGTACAAGGCCCACCAGAATCAGATCGCCCACGATAGTGCCACCAAGTCGAAGCTCGAGGAGCAAGTCCTCCAGGCGATGGAAGTGATCGAGACGAAGACGTCCGAACTCGCCAAGTTGGAGGCCGACGCCAAGAAGTTCTCCGAGGAACTCGCCGCCTTCCGCAAACAGGTCGAGGAGCAGAGCGTCGCGCACAAGGCCCAGCTCCGGGAGCTCAAGACGGCCATCACTGGGGCCGAGATCGCCATCCCCGACGATTTCCGCGAACAATATCGACGTATCGTCTCCCGGTACGGCGCCGACGCGCTGGCGGTTTGCGAAGACGGGGCCTGCCACGGCTGCTTCACCGCGGTGACCACCCAGATGCTGAACAACCTCATCAATGGCGCCGGACTGATCTTCTGCCTCAGTTGCGGCCGTCTTCTCTACCTTCCGGAACCCGAGGTCGCGAACACCAGACGAAAGTAGTCATCGGTTGCTGGTCGCGGGACATCCGATTACGTCCTCGACCGATGGCCAGTGACCAAGGAAGTTGACTCGGCATCCGGGTACCTTATAATCCTGGATATCAGGTCGTACCCAACGACCTCCGAATGCGTTAAGCTTAGATCATTTTTGGACTTTCGCAGCAACCCGAGGCAAGTATTATGGCCGGCAGCGTGAAGGAGTTTACCGACGGCAACTGGAAGTCGGAAGTACTGGACTCGTCGGTCCCGGTCGTCGTCAACTTCTGGGCGCCTTGGTGTGGACCATGTCGCATGCTCGCCCCGACGATCGAGAAGCTGGCGGGTGAGTACGAGGGGAAGGTCAAGGTCGGCAAGATGAACACCGACGACAATACGGAGACGCCGAGCAGCCTGCGGATCTCGGCCATCCCCACCGTCCTGGTCTTCCACCATGGGCGAGAGGTCGAGCGATTGGTCGGCGTCAACCCCGAGGCCAAGTTCAAGACGGCGCTGGACAAACTCGTCGCGGTCGCATCCTGAGACTCCTGTCCTTCCACCGGGGCACTCGACGGCCCTGAACTTCCCCTGCGGGAAGGGATTATTGAAAGACGATCGCGTGGCGAACTCCGCGGTCCGGGTCAAGATCTGCGGGCTCACGTGTATAGAAGATGCTCGGTTCTGCGCCGAGCTGGGTGCCGATTGGATTGGCCTCAACTTCCACCCCGCTTCCCCGCGATATGTCGAGCGGAGCGTCGCCGCGGACATCATCGATGCGCTCCCGGAACGTGTGAGTGTGGTCGGGGTTTTTGTAGATCGCCCGCCGATAGAGGTGGCGGGCGTCGCCGATCGACTCGGGCTCGATATCGTGCAGTTGCACGGTCAGGAACCCCCTGAAGATCTGTTACCACTCCGCGGTCTCCGGGTGATACGTGCTTTTCGGTTGAATCATCCCTCCGAGTGGGCGGCGGTACGCAGTTACCTGACGCGGGCGGATGCACTTGGGCGACCACTCGACCGTGTCCTGATCGATGCCTATGTGGCGGGGCAGCCCGGCGGTACGGGGACATCGATCACGGACGAGATCCTCGATTGTAGGCCGCCCCTGCCCCATCTCATCCTGGCCGGCGGCTTGACGCCCAGCAATGTGGCCGACCGGATCGCCAGGGTCCGTCCCTGGATGGTTAACGTCGCCAGCGGGGTCGAGTCGACACCCGGCCGGAAGGATCCCGAGCTGGTCACGGCCTTCATCCGGGCCGCTCGAGCCGCAAGCTTGACAATCGATCCTGCCGGACAACCATGAGGCGGTTGACAAGCCTGGGAGGGACCTATAGGCTATCAGTTCTGCAACGCAACTCCTTCGGCGCCTTCTTGGTGCGATCCATGCCCCGGATGACTCACGGCGACGATACCGAATTGCTGGCCGCCTGCCAGGAGGTCATTGGTTACCGCTTTCGCGATGTGACCCTCCTTCGCGAGGCGCTGACGCACGCGTCGGGGGCCGATCACCGGCTGGTCTCGAATGAGCGGATGGAATTCCTCGGGGATTCGATCCTCGGCGCCATCGTCTGCGAGATGTTGTTCCGGAAGTTCCCCGAGTATCTGGAAGGCGAACTGACGCGGATCAAGTCGATCGTGGTCTCCTGGCGGACCTGCGCAAGATCTCGCAGGAGTTGGGGATCGATGATTTCTTGATCATCGGGAAGGGGATGGGCTCGCACGATCGAACGCCTTCGTCGATGATGGCGGATGTCTTCGAGAGCTTGATCGGGGCGATCTACCTCGATGGGGGGGAGGAGGCCGCGCGCCGGTTCATCGTCCGACACATCGGACCGGAGATCGACGCGGCCGTCAACGGCCAGGGCGGACTGAATCACAAGAGTCATCTGCAACAGATCGCCCAGCGCGAATTCGGCGAGACGCCGAACTATTCCCTCCTGGATGAGAAGGGCCCGGATCATTCGAAGTGTTTCAAGATCTCCGCAAGGATCGGGGCGACGTGCTACGCCCCGGCCTGGGGGCGCACCAAGAAGGAAGCCGAACAGCGCGCGGCTCTCAACGCGCTGTGCCAGCTCGGCGGGGAGCCGCTCCCTTTCGAGTCGGATTGACCTGACGAGGCTGCCGTGAACCGTGCGTCTGTCGCCGCCCTGGGCCTCAGCCCCGAGGTGTGGCTCATCTTATCCTTGCTCGGGTGCGTCACCATCTTCTTCAAGTTCAGCCGCTTCTGGAGCGTGCGGAACCTGGACCTGCTGTTATTGTTCGCGTTGCGCACCGGCATGCTGCTGATCGTGACCGAGCCAGGCCGGCAGCTTCGCGCGGCGTATATCCTCCTGTTCCTCGGCTCGGGCCTCTGGCTGTTCCGATGTTTCATCGACCTGTTCCTGTCCCGCCGACCTCTCCTGGAGCCGAACCTGAATTCCGCGGGGCTACTCTGTCTATCGGTGGGCGTGTTGGGACTCATGCTGGCCGAGACGGTCAGCCTTCCAGTCGAGGACGGTGCCGCGCGGAACCCGGCGGAGCCATCGGGGCGGGAAAACCGACCGCCGCCGTCGCCGGGCCCCGACAATCCGGCCGTCGAACACGTCAAGAACATGATCCCGCTCCCCTCATCCTTGAAGCAGGAGCTGCCTCAAGTCATCGTGCAGCGAGTCCTGGCCAGCATGGCGCATCTGGCGTTGGTCCTGGGACTGGTCGCGATCGGCTGGCGAATGTTCGAACGCCCGATCACCGGGCTGGCGATGGCGACGTGCTATCTCCTGGTCCCCTATACCCGGATGGCACTGGTCGATAGCGGCCAGCTCATCGCGGCGGCGCTGATCGTCGGGGCGGTATTCTGGCATTCACGCCCCGCACTCGCGGGGGCCTTGATCGGGTTGGCTGCCGGTTGGATCCCCGCCTGCCTGGGGCTGGTCGCGCTCTGGTTCGGATTCTACTGGGGTCGGGGCTCCTTGCGATTCCTCCTCGTGGCCGTCGCAGTCGTGATCGGCTGCGTCCTGCTCGGGCAGTTCATCCCGGGCCTCGGCCCCTGGGCTCGCGACCTGGGCGCCCGGAGCATCCGCGAAGTGGGACTCTGGCCCGAGACCGAGCCACCTTCCGATGCGAGCTTCTGGGTCATCATCGATTCCAGCTACCGGTTCCCCGTCTTGATCGCGTATCTGATCCTCGTCATCGGCGCGACGATCTGGGTAGCCCACAAGAGCCTCGCGGAGTTGATCGCGCTCTCGGCATCCCTGACGGTCGCCAGCCAGTTCTGGTATCTCGACAAGGGGGGAGCCCTTGTGATGCTCTATCTGCCCCTGGCCATCATGATGATGTTCCGCCCGACTCTCACGTCGCGGCGTCCGCCGGCGCCGGCACGGCGACGACGCGCGGACCAGCCTTCGCTCTACCCAACCACCTGAATCCTTGATCGAGCCGGTGAGGAGTTGACGGGTTCCACGTGGAACCGCGCCGAGGAGCTTGGTCAGTTCTGTGGCCCCGCTATCTTCAGGATTGCCTTGGCTGTCCGGTCTGGATGATCTCCACGCCCTGGCTCGAACCGACGATCAAGGTGTCACAGAGTCCGATGAAAAGTCCGGTGTCCAGGACGCCGGGGAGGCACTGGAGCTGCGCATCCAGCGACTCGATCTCGGCCGCCGGCGAGAATCTGCAATCGATGATCGCATTGCCTCCATCGGTCAATGCGATCGATCCGTCACCAGCGAGGCGGACGGTTGTCGAAGCTCCAAGGTTCTTGATCCGCTGCTCGGTGTGTATCAACCCGAAGGTACTAACCTCCACCGGGATCGGTGAGGCGAGCCCGAGCTGGCCCACGCGCTTGTCCTCGGTGATCATGGTGACCCGGTGAGCGGAAGCCGAGGCCACGATCTTCTCCCGAAGGAGTGCCCCTCCCCTGCCCTTGATCATCCGGAACCGGGAATCGATCTCGTCGGCCCCGTCGATATTGATATCCAGCGACGCAACATCGTCGAGGTCGCACAACGGGATCCCCAGCCTGGTCGCCAGCCCGGCCGTAACCCCGCTGCTCGGCACACCGGTGATCTTCAGGCCCTCTTGCCGGATGCGTACCGCGAGATGTTGGACCATCAGATCGGCGGTCGAGCCCGATCCGAGCCCGACGATCATCCGATCTTGTACCAGACTTGCGCCGGCCTGGGCAGCCTGCGCCTTTGCGGTATTCTTGTCTTGCGACACGACGACGAGCCCCAACGCTTGGCGATGACATGACCCTGGGATCGACGCGGATTTTCCCGGTGAACTCTCGCGATCGGGGCGACCAGATTCGAACTGGTGACCTCCTGCTCCCAAGGCAGGCGCGCTAACCAGGCTGCGCTACGCCCCGCTCTCTGCCACTTGAGGCATGTTACGCGCCATCGCGAGTTGGCGTCAAGCTTGGTCCGGTGCGCGTCTCTGGCACGTCGGTTGACCGGACGAAAGCAAGAGTCTCATCAGATCCGACCGAGTCCTTGTAGAGCGGCCACCGGAGTTTCCATCGCAATGACACGTCGGACGGCTTTTCTATCCGACCTCCATGCGCCGCGAGGATCCGGGCGAGCAGCAGGACGACGAGGGAATCGGCAGGCCGACCGACTTTCGGCTCCCCGGCGATTTCCGCCTCCCTCGGTGGGAGCATCGGCCGATATCCTCCGGACTTGGGCATCTCCTCCCAACAAATCTCGAACGCGCCGTCGAGGGTCTCCCAACTGAGACGCGTCTCGAATCGCGACTCCCCGACTTCGGCCCTCCATTTCGCCAGGGCATCGAGCCCAATTCCGAGCTGGATCGGATCGAAGTCTCCCTCAACTTCCTGCTCCGGAGGATTCAGCTTCAACGTCCTCCCCTTCAACTGGAAGCTCGAGCACCATCGCGATTGATGGTCGCGGATGAGTTGGCCGAGGGAACCACGTACGGTCGTCAAGGTCGTGGGTCGGTAGATCAACTGGAGGTAGTCGAATAAGGACTCCAGTTGCTGATAGGTGCGTTCAATCTCGCTCCAGCAGGGAGGGACTTGACCTCTCGCTTCCCTGCGGAAGAGGTACAAGCTCATCTTGATGCCATTTAGTGAATTCCGGCATCGATGGCTGAATCCACTCAACAGTCTCCGAAAGCAGTCGATTCGTTCTGGCTCGGTCGCGTGAGGCGGTACCGATCCAGACAAACACCCCTGCTCCGCCGGTCCTTCGTGCGGTTGCGGACTCATGTTGTATGACTCGGAAGTCTTGGCGTTCTTCGCCGAAGACGCGGTAAAGAGGGCGCGTCTACGCGTCTCGGATTAGTTTCGCTTTGATGAAGCAGGGCTGAGCAAACGCGATACCGTGATCAGTCCCTCGATTCGGAATGACGCAAGGACCGCGAATTCCTCGAAGTAAGAGAGGCGTACCCGGACCTGGAGAGAGAGGATCTCGACAGGACCGTGAATCCCGATTCTCGAACGTATCGCCGACCCCGTCGAAATGGGAAGCTCATGGGCGGCGGGTCGCTCTGCGGGTTTCGCTTCGGGCCGCCCGGAGTCGACCGATCACCGGGCCAGCCCGTGCCATTGCATGCTTCATGGCCCGATATCCACCGCGACGATTCCGGCCGGCCCCGCATGAATGACTTGGTGCCGATCTGAGTAAGGTAGGTGAAACCCACCGAATGCCTTGTCGCAGAAAAACTTGCTGGGTTTCACCGACTCTACAAGGACTCCGACCGAGATAGGCTCCTAGACGCCTGCAGCGAGGGTCTCGGCTAACTCGCTGTGTTCGGACCGATCGCGAAACAGGCGGCTCAACCGATCGAACTCCTCGCGGGACTGATAGTCGATGATGATCTGCCCGCGATCCGGGGTCTTGGCGCGAATCAGGACCTTCGTCCCGAAGTGGCGGTGGAGGGCTTGCTCGAGATCCAGGACATGGGGAGCCTTGTCATCGGAAGTATGGGCGGGATCCTTGCGGACCCTGGGGCGGTTGGGGGTCGGGACGCCCGTGCTGACGAGGGCCTCTGTCTGACGGACCGAGAGGTGTTCGGCGATCACGCGACGACAGGCGATCAAACGCGACTCGACGTCGTCGAGGCCCAGAAGGGCGCGGGCGTGTCCCTGGCTGATCTGGTTGGAGCGGACCGCGTCGAGGATCTCGTCGGGAAGCTCAAGGAGTCGGATCAGGTTAGAGACGGTCGAGCGATCCAGCCCCAGTCGGCCCGCCAGCTCCTCCTGGGTCCCTCCGTATCGCGAGAGGTAGTCGCGGAAGGCTCCCGCCTTGTCCAGGGCGTTGAGGTCCTGCCGCTGGAGGTTCTCGACCATCGCCAGCTCGAAGACGCGCTGATCGTCCAGGTTGAGCACCCGAGCGGGGATCTCGTGGAGCTGGGCCTCGATGCTCGCACGGAGGCGACGCTCGCCGGCGATAAGCTGGTATCGCAGGCCGACGGCGCGGACCAGGATCGGCTGGAGCATGCCGTGCTGGCGCAGGGAGTCGGCCAGCGACGCGATCTCCGCCGGGTCGAATTGGCGACGAGGCTGGAACGGATTCGGATCGATCTGATCGACGGCGACCTGGAGCATTTCGCTCCCTTCGAACGATCCCGGTTCGAACCCGCCTTCTTCGCGCCCCAACAGGGCTTCCAGGCCGCGCCCGAGACGACGCTTATTCACGGTCGATGACCTCCATGACAAGTTCCGTGTAGGCCCGGGCGCCGCGCCTGGGGGCATAGTCGATGACACTCTGTCCGTGGCTCGGTGCCTCGCTGATCGCGACGTCGCGCGGGATGATCGAATCGAAGACCGTCTCGGCGAAAAACTGCCGGACCTCGTCGGCTACCTCGTTGGCCAGCTCGAGTGCCGGGTCGAACATCGTCAGTACGATGCCGCCGATCTCCAGTCTCGGATTCTCGCGAGACTTGGTCTGTCGGGCCAGTTCCACGATCTGTGAGAGGCCCTCCATCGCGAAGTATTCACATTGGATGGGAATATAGATCTCCGACGAGGCACCGAGGGCCGCCCGCGTCAACTGGCCGAGCGACGGAGGACAGTCCAGCAGCACGTAATCGAATCGTCCCAGTTCGCCGGTGAATTGCTGGCGCATCGAGGCGGCGCGCTGACGATTGGAGGCCGAGAGCGCGTCGGCATCGGTCAGGCTCTGCGATCCGGGCAGCACGAACAACCCCGCCTGCGGCGTTTCGGTCACGGAATCGGTCAAGGGCTGCCCGGCCACCAGCGGGTGGCGAGCGGCCGGCGCGACGCCCAGACCGCTGGTCGCGTTGCATTGCGGATCGATATCGATGACGAGGGCCGTCCGCCCCGACTTGGCCAATCCGGAGGCGATGTTGATCGCGGTCGTGGTCTTGCCCACGCCCCCCTTTTGATTGGCGATGCAGATAATCTTCGCCATCGTATGCCCCTCCGCGTTTCCCGCGGATGTCCTCGACGCGAGAGGATCAGCCGAAGGCCCTCCGCGGTCGTCCTGGACGCGGTCATCCGTGACCGGCCATTGGATGTCCGGAGCCTGTTGACGGTACCAAGGCCGAGCCTCGACCGTCACGGCTCGCAGACTGCGGGGATCGTATCGGCAGCGGCGCGGAGTGTAAAGTTCAGTTCTCAGGATGCTCAACGAATCATGAGTTGAACGTGCATCGGCCTCCAGGGCGTCGCTATACGTGATGGCATAATCGGGCTTGGCATCGAGCTGTAGCAGACGTTCGGGCAGTGCGTCGAGCTGCTCCCGGCACCGTTGACGGATAGAATCGAGCGTCGGCCACGGGTTCACCAACCGACCGGCACGGACGATCGGTACCAGCATAGGCTCCCCTTCCGCGGACTCGTCGGCGCGCGTCACCAGGTCGTCAACAAACCGCCCGGCTCCGTCCTTCCGACGATAGACTTGTTTGGACATGGGATATGTCTTCTTGCCCGGGCTGAGCTTGAACTTCCCCTGCCCATCCAGCTCTACAAGCTTGTAGACCATCCCCAGCGCCGGGGCATCGCGGGACGTGATCAATTCGGTCCCCACCCCGAAGCCGTCCACGGGAGCGCCCGATTCGATCAGGGCTGCGATCCGATACTCGTCGAGGTCGCCCGAGGCCATGATCTTGACCCCTTCCCGACCGAACTCGTCGAGGATCGCTCGAGCGCGAGGGATCAGATCCTGGAGGTCGCCGCTGTCGATCCGGATGGCCTGGATGGGCCCCTCGATCGCCGCGGCATTGCGGACCCCGTCGAGCGTGTCGTAGGTATCGACCAGGAGTGTGGAGGATTGACCGAAGACCCGCGCGAACGCCGCGAACGCCGACGGCTCGTCGGGGAAGGCCTGGACCCACGAGTGGGCCATGGTGCCCGACGCGGGGATTCCCAGCAGACGAGCGGCCTCGACGTGACTGGTACCCGCGAATCCCGCGAGGTAGGCCGAACGCGCCGCGAGGAAGCCCGCGTGAGGCCCGTGTCCTCGTCTCGCGCCGAATTCGTAGAGAGGTCGTCCGCGGGCAACCGTGACCATCCGCGCCGCCTTCGAGGCAACCAGCGTCGGATAAGCCAGCGACGCCACGAGGAACGTCTCGACCCACTGGGCCTGCCCGAGCGGTGCCGTGACTCGAAGGAGCGTCTCGCCCGGAAAGACGACGGTCCCCTCCGGCACCGCCCACACGTCGCCCTGGAACCGCAAGTTCGCGATGGAATCCAGGATCGACGGATCGATCCCCTGGAAGATCGGCCAATATCGGATCGCCTCGATCTGGTCCGGACTGAATGCCAGCCGGAGGAGGTCGCCGATCGCTTGCTCGAGTCCGGCGAAGACCAGATACGCACGGTTGGCTGGCATCTTCCGGACGAAGAGCTCGAACGACGCGCTCCGATCTGCGATCCCCGAGGCGAAGTAACCCGCGATCATCGTGAGCTCGTACAAGTCGGTGACCGGGCCCAAGGCGTTGGGATCCGGCCAGAGGGAGACGGGCGGTTCGGGATTCATCGGGCTCCTCCAGGTCGTTTCGGTCTCAACAGTAGCAGCGATGACGTCCGATCCCCTGCCCCGCCGATTACGGCAGCCGGGTCGATGTCGAGGAGCGTGGGCAGGTTGAGCGTCGTCGGCACGTCGCACACCACGTCCCATTTCTCCGTCAGGTCGGCGAGTCGTGCGGCTCGCCGAAGGCTCCTGTCGTACCATCGCCATGTCAAGCAAGGCCCACGCTCGGGGATCGTTGGTCGATATCAGTCGCTCGAGGTTCGGCTCGGGATACAGCGGGACGACACCGGAAAGGTAGAACGTGACCGGTGGCCTGGCATAGAGTCTCAGGCTAGCCAGATCCTTGGGAATCTCGCCCGAGATCGATCGACACGCCTGTCGGAGACTGTCGCTGGGCTGGAGCAAGTCCGAGAGGCGACTCGTCGAACGCGAGTCGGGTGCGACGACGGAGAGAAAGATGGAAGAGCCGAGACTGAATGCAACGAAGACAGCCAGGCGCACGGAAGGCTCCGCTCCTCCCCAATCGGTATCGCGGACCGAGATCTTCACATGGGATCGAATGACCGCGAATGTGCCTCCAAGGAAGATCCAGCCGATCGCCTGGAGCGGGAGCATGAGACGCGCATAAGGATGGTAGAACGGTGTCAAGCTGGAGAGGACGGCCCATCCGACCGCGATGAGGCATGCCGCACTGGTGGCGAATCGCAACCGGGTCATCAGCGAGAGCACGATCCAGGGCGTTACGCACCACCAGCCGATGTGAGGATAAAGGGAGAGCGCCGCGAGCCCGACTGCGACCATCAGGATTCCCGGCCAGAACCGCCAGCCCATCCGGTGATCGCCCATCGTGAAGCACAAGACGAAGGCCGCCGTCAAGCCGGAGATCAAGATCCACCATCGCCCCCCGGACAACACATCCTCCTGGCCAAGCTGGACGTACAGGTGGCCCGTCCACGCGCCGAGCCCGCCCAGGTAGCCACGCTGATGCGCCAGTAGGGCCGTATAGCCTCCGTGAGCTTCGACGAATCGGAACCAGGGCCAGTAGACCGCCGCCGCGACCATGGCCGAGAACAGGCCCCATCCCCAGGTGGCAACCAGGTTCCTGGTACCTTGCTCGTCGCGTCGGAAGGGGATCCAGACCGTCGCGCTGGACATGACCAGGAGCCCGGCGATCCACCCGTTGTACTTGAAGAGTTGAGCCAGGCCCACCGACAGGCCCAGCATAACCCCCCTCGCGAAATTCGGCCGCTCCAGGAATCTCTGTCCCAGGCCGATCGCCACGATCCAGAAGAAGAGGAACGAGGCGTCGGTGAGGGCGAGGCGAGAAAATGCGATGTGCGGCCCCGAGAGCGCCGCAAAGGCCGCCGCCGAGGCCCCTGCCCCTCGCCCGAAGGTCCGGCTGGCCACCCAGCCGACCGTGGGGATCGTCAGCGAGCCCATCAGGATCGAGACGAGAATCGCGGCGATGTCCCCCATCCCCAGAAGTCCGTAGGCCAGCCCGATGAGGAAGGGAAAGCCGGGGGGTGCATAGGCAATCGTGGTCGGATCGATCCCGAGCAAGCCTCGCGGCGAGTAGACCCACATGCCCGCGAGCGCATAGATCCCCTCATCAAAATGGACCAGTCCGAGCCGGCCCGGCGACCAAACTCGGAGCATGCCACCGATCAGGGTCAAGGCTGCCACGATCCACGCCTCGCGCACGAGAGCGGAATCGCGTCGGGGTGATGATAGGCTCATTGTAGTCCCATTCTATCGGGTGTCCGTCAGTCGGGTAAATCCGAGGAGTTGAGCTACCCCCCTGCCCTCATCCCGGTTTCACGTGGAACTTCCGGGGCGAAGCCCGCTCGTCGGCCGCCGCCAGGAGCCATGCCGCGCGCAATCTGGTAAGATCCGGAGACGACAATGACCCTCGCAACGTTGGCACCGGACAGACCCTCACCGAGGAGCAGCCATGGTCGTCGGACTCTTCACGGATCCGCGGATGCTCGAGCATCACGTACCGGCGCGTCATCCAGAACGTCCCGAGCGGCTCCAGGCGATCCTTCGCCAGCTCCAACGCTCGGGATATCATAATTCCTGTCCGAGCGGCGTGGTCCGCGCGGCGACCGATGAGGAACTGGCCCGAGTTCACTCGGTGGATTACCTCCGAGAGGTTTCGGCCCTCGAGGCCGCCGGGGGCGGCATGCTCGATCCCGACACCTGGCTCTTGCCCGGATCGGGCCTAGCGGCCCGGTTGGCTGCCGGGGCCGCGATCGAGGCGGTCTCTTTCGTCATGACGAATCCGGATCGGCGGGCGCTGTGCTTGGTACGCCCTCCCGGACACCATGCTCGACCCTCGTCGGGCATGGGATTCTGCATCTATGGCAATGTCGCCCTGGCTGCCGAAGAGGCCCTCGCCCGGTTCCACCTCAACCGGGTACTGATCGTAGATTTCGACGTCCATCATGGCAATGGGACGCAGGAATGCTTCTACAAGTCGTCTCGAGTCGGCTTCCTCTCGATTCATCGTTACCCGTTCTATCCCGGCACGGGCGCCAAGGATGAAACCGGCTCGGGAGATGGACTCGGGGCGACGATGAACGTCCCGCTGCCCTACGGTACCAAACGGGACCATTATCACGCGGCCTTCCGGGCGGCGCTGGAGAAGCTCGCCGATCGCATCCGTCCCGAGCTCGTGCTGATTAGCGCAGGATTCGACGCCCACGCCGAAGACCCAGTCGGCGACCTCGGGCTCGAAGTCGAGGATTTCGAGACCCTGACGAAGGATGTGGTGGCCGTGGCGGAGACCCACGCTCAAGGGCGGATCGTGAGCGTCCTCGAGGGAGGATACAACGTGCCGATCCTGGCCGGCTCGGTCGAAGTTCATCTGCACGCGCTCGGGGCCGAGCGTGGGAGGATCTAGCCGGGTCCGGGTTCGAGCCACCCGAGTGACTCAGAAGGGTCTCCCCACGACTCGCCGACCGTGAGCCCAGAGGATGCGTCGCCAGAGGAGTAATGACCCCGACGGGATTTGAACCCGTGTTGCATGCGTGAAAGGCATGTGTCCTAGACCAGGCTAGACGACGGGGCCATCGCAAGCATCGACAAGTAGACTCTAAACCGCTTGAGGCCGCGGGGTCAAGGGAAGCCGGACGGGCGGATTTTCGGATTCGTCGGTTGTGGGGAAAAACACCGGCTTGCGGCGAGACGTGCGAATCGCTAGCCTGTCGACTTATCACGAACAAAACCGGTCGAACGCTCAGGGTGAGGCGCCATGCCGTCCACTCGCTGCTGCGTTATGGATTGAGTCCCTGACGCGTGGACAGCCAACACTCCGTCTGAATCGTGTCGACTCCCATGGCAATCACCTGGCATGCAACGATCCCGGACGAACCAAGGGGTTCCGACCATGATTAAGATCTTGATGATCACGGGGGACGCTGGAGAGGCCCAGGAGATCTATTACGCCAAGTACCGGCTCGAGGAAGAGGGCTGGCAGGTCCATATCGCCGCGCCCGAGAAACGTGTCTTCAACTCGGTCGTGCATGATTTCGAGCCGGGATTCGATACCTACGTGGAGAAGCCAGGCTATCGCGTCCAGGCCGACGTCGGACTTGCGGACGTCGTGGCGGAAAGCTATCACGGGCTCGTATTGCCCGGTGGTCGGGCTCCCGAATATTTGAGAAACCGCGAGAAGGCCGTGGCGATCGTGAAGCACTTCCTCGACACGGGGAAGCCCATCGCGGCGAATTGCCACGGACCCCTCCTGGTCCTGGCGGCCGGCGGGACCCGGGGAAGGACGATGACCGCCTACCCCGAGCTCCAAATTGACCTCCGGACTGCCGGCGCGGAATACGTGAATCGGGAGGTCGTCGTGGATGGACCTCTCGTTACCGTCCGCGGATGGCCCGACAACGGGCCCTGGATGAGGGAATTCGTCCGGGTGATGAAAGAGACGAATTCCTTAGGAGATCGGGTTCAACAGTGACCCCGCAGGGCCGATCAACAAGCCTCAAAGGGATCCTTCCATCCGGAGAGACGAGCTGATGCCCTCACTCGACGGGAATGGGAATCGGCCCGATGGCGTCAGACTTCCGAGCGCCCGAACTTGGCGCCTTGATCCGATGCTCGAGCCTGATTCTGAATCGCTTCGTAGACCTCTCGGCGATGAACGGTAACATCCTTCGGGGCTTCGATGCCGAGTCGCACCTTGTCCCCTCGGATCTCGATCACGGTGACCGTGATGTTATCGTTGATAATGATGCTCTCGTTTTTCTTACGGGAGAGAACCAGCATTGCCGCTCCCCTCTGGTGCCTATTGCGCTCGGCGCAGACCATCCATTGTTGTGAGCAGACATCAGTCTAGGGAAGGACGGGATGCAATACATCGCCGCGCAGGCGCCGCGCACACCGCCTCCTTTGAACTCTATCTGCTAGATTGAACCGGTCAAGGGGCCGCGACTTTTTTTCGACATCCCGAAATCCTTAGAATTTGCGGGAATTGTCGAAGAAACCAATCGGTACGCGGCGTCGAAGACGCTGTCGCGTGCGCCGGATGGTGCCGGCGCTAACGCCAGAGGATGTGATCCCCTATGTACTTGCGGCGTGCGATTCGGCGGCACGAGCGAGATCGGACCGGGAGCTTCACTCGTCGGTCGCCGTGGCATAACGTCGATAAAGGTGGCCAAGTCCCAGATCGAAGATCTCCGCCTCGATATCCTCGGTCGTCGTTGGATGGATCGTCTCGCGGAGTTCTTGGACCAATAATTCGATGAACTTGGAGCGGGCGCGTTGCAAATTCTTCCGAAAAGCTTCCGGTCTGACCGCGGACCGGGTCTGCTCGCCCAGTTTCTCGGCGATCTCCTCGATCGAGGCCTTGGGAAAATCGCGACGGAGTTGAAGGACCGTGGCATACCGGTTCTTGGGGGTAGTCGCCTGGTAAGTCTCCAGTCGCGACCACACCCGGTTGATCACGGCTTCCCGCCACACCCGATTGAAGTCCTCGTCGGGTCGGCTGGAGTCGAGCAGGTCGCCCGGGGGGAGCGACTGATGCTTCCGCGTGCGGAAGTGGTCGATGATCAGCCGATGAAGGACCGTCCTGAGGTAGTCGCGAAACCGGCCCTTGCTCTTGTCGGCCCCGGCGAGCTTGCCCGTTAGGAGCTTGGTCCAGAACTCCTGGAGGACCTCGTCCGCCAAATGCTTGTCCCGGACCTTGAGGTGGATATATCGCGTCACGGCATCGTGATAACGGCCGACCAACTCCTCCATGGCGGCCTGGCTCTTGGGCCCGGCGGAATGGCGCTACTGATCGTCGTCCAGATCGTCGAGATGTCGGTCAGCCTCTCTTCACTCATCAGAGTCATCCACTTTGGCCGGGCATTCGTCGCTCGGGCCGGCTGATTGTCGGCTGAAAGAAACTCGCAAGGGGACATGTCCAGGGTCGGACGTTTCACGTGAAGCGAGAACGCGTGTCGATCGAGCGACCGTCCGACTTAGCCATCCTATCAAGCTCCGCGTGAATTGTCATCGTCACGGATCACCACGTGGTCCGTTGTCACTAGTGCGATCATCCAACTCGAACGATTAATCTCCATAAGAGCGAGCGGGTAGGGGGATCTCGCATGGTGAATCGGAGATCGGACGAACGTGTGATTCACGGTCCTGGGGGATTCGGCCCCGAATACGCCCGGCAGGATTCGAACCTGCGACCGACGGTTTAGAAAACCGTTGCTCTATCCTCCTGAGCTACGGGCGCGTGCGAGTTGGAAGAGCTCGCCGCGACGACCCGACAACGCACCTGAGCACCCTGATCTCGACCCGACGAGCTGCGCCCGGCAGGATTCGAACCTGCGGCCTGCGGTTTAGGAAACCGCCGCTCTATCCTACTGAGCTACGAGCGCGAAGTCTTCTCTCCAGAGGAATTGTGAGGCATGGCGGGGTTTCCTGTCAACGCGCTTGCCCTCACCCCGGGCGATTTGCGACAGTCTGATCGGGCTCGCATGACTGGCCTGGCCTCGGCTCCGCCCGGGGCGTGAATCCCTTCGGAGGCGTTCGAATGGCCAACCCGACGCGAGTTGGGGTCGTGACCGGTGGCGGCAGGGGAATCGGACGTGGGATCGCTTTGGCGATCGCCGATCTCGGATTTTCGCTCGTCGTGAACTACCGATCCGACACCTCGGCTGCGGAAGCGACTTGCCGCGATGCCGAGGCCCGCGGAGCCCCCAGGGCTGTGGCGATCCGGGCGGATATCGCCGATTTGGGCGAGGGGCGGCGCCTGGTCGAGGCTTCAGCGGCGCTCGAGGGTCGGATCGACCTCTGGGTCAATAACGCTGGAGTCGCCCCCGAACGGCGGCTCGATCTCCTCGAAACGACCCCCGAGAGCTGGGACAGGGTCATCAACATGAATCTCCGCGGGCCCTTCTTCCTCACCCAGGCCGTCGCGCGCATCATGTCCGAGTTCCGGACCGCGGGGATCGTGGACGAGCCTCGGATTATCTTCATCACCTCCATCTCGAGCCGGTTCGCCAGTGTCTCGCGGGGAGAGTATTGCGTATCGAAGGCAGGGCTCAGCATGGTGTCCCTGCTATTCGCGGCCCGACTCGCCGATTCGGGGATCGGTGTGTACGAGATCCGGCCGGGGCTGATCGAGACCGATATGACGCGCCCCGTCCGATCGGCCTACGACAATCGGATTGCGGCAGGACTCGTCCCCGCGTGCCGCTGGGGGACGCCCGAGGACGTCGGACGCGCCGTCGCCGCCATCGCGGCGGGGGCGTTCCCTTATTCCACGGGGACCGTCTTCGAGGTGGATGGGGGCCTGAGCATGCGGACGCTCTGATCGAAGTCCTTTTCGGAGCAGGATTTGTCCCGTCGGGATGGGGGTCCTGATCCGAAGTGGCCCCGAAGGCGCCGACCTCCGCTCCGAGAGGGGCTGTCATCGCCGGCGCCGGACGTTGTACAATCGGGTTGACCGATCGAGCGAAGCCGTTCGCCAGACTCACCTCCGGCGTGCCAACTCTGTCGGGAGAATCGAGTCCGTCAACCATCGGCACTGCCAACAGGATCCAGGCGGGTCGTATCGTAGAGGTGGGCGATGGTCAACTCGTAGCAGACGACCGCGACTCTCAGCCGGATCGGGCCGGCGGAGCTGGCCGACAGGACCACGGCGGAGCGATATCGAGGGACGAGGATTCATCGGCGATTCCAGTCCTTGGCCCGGGCGAACGTCAGGCAACGCGATGAATGAGTCGAACTCGCGAGCCGAGTCAAACCACGAAGATGAGAGAACCCAGCGGATCGGGAGCTATCGCATCCTCGAGCCGCTCGGCAGTGGCGGAATGAGTACGGTCTACCGCGCCGTCCATCTCCAGAGCGGTCACGAAATCGCGCTGAAGGTCCTGACCCGAAGCCTCTCGCGGAACTCCACGCTGCTCCAGCGTTTCCTCCGCGAGGCGCGGAGCGCCGAGACGCTCGAGCATCCCAATGTCGTGGCGATCTACGACCGAGGTATCGACGAGGGACGACATTACCTGGTCCTCGAGTATGTCCAGGGCGGAGACTTCCACGAGTATATCCAGCGGCATGGTCCGCTGGATCTGGCCGAAGCCATCAAGGTCATCCGCGACGTGGTCGGCGGGCTGAAATACGCCGCCGGCCGCGGAGTGATCCACCGCGATATCAAGCCATCGAACATCCTCCGCACGCCTAGCGGGCAGTCCAAGATCATCGACCTCGGGCTGGCCCTCCAGTCCCAGTTCGAGGATGAGCGTGTCACGCGAGAGGGGACGACGGTCGGCACGGTCGACTACATGGCGCCCGAGCAGGCCCGGGATAGTCGGGCGACCAGCATCCTCAGCGACATGTACTCCCTCGGCTGCACGATCTATTACCTCCTGGCGGGCATCCCTCCTTTTCCGGGCGGCGACATCACCGACAAGCTGACCCGGCATGCCCGCTCCCCCGCGCCCGATATCCGCGACCTCCGGCCGGATATCCCGAATGAGGTCGCCACCATCCTCCTGCGCCTGCTGGCAAAGAATCCCGAGGATCGCTTCGCGGATTACGACGCACTGATCGCCGCCTTGGACGCGTCGCCGAACCCGCCTCCCACGGACATCGGGGGAGTTGCGCTCGCGCCGCTCGATGCGGAAGAGGACGACGATTGGGCGCCCGTCCCCGGCGAGTCGTGGTCGGCCCAGGCATCGCTGGACTCGTCCGCGGATGGCTCGGATGGTGGACTGATTCCGATGGAGCCGCTCGCCGGCCTGGCGCTGCTCGCCGAGGAATCGGGACCGCTGGCGGTGCCCGCCATCCCGCCGGACCCCGCGACCACGATCCCTCGCGGCCATCGGGCTGCCCCTCTCTCCGAATCCGAGGAGCCGGAGGGCGGCGAGGCCTTGCTCGCCCCCGCGGTCCGATCGGCCCCTTCCTGGATCCTCTCTTCCACAGTGATCGGCGCATCGCTGGTGATCCTGGTGATCGGCATCCACCAGTTCCTGGCCGGGTCGAGCGGCCCCGTAGATTTCGGGGGCGACATCAGCATCCCGGATCCACACGTGCTCGCGGATCGGGACGATCATCAGGCCGCCGGTCGCGGGTCTACGTCGGGGTCACGACCACATCTGCCGCCCGATCACGGTGAGGTCCGGATCCCTAACAAATCAGCCGATCACGATCGACGCGTCGAATGGGTAGAACCCGAGGACAGAGACCCGATCCCGGGGGGCGCCGAGGAGTTTGCCCCCGGCTCGTCGGAATCGCGGAAATATCTCCCTGACTGGGCCAAGAGCCCGGTGGGCGACACCGTCGAAACGCCCCTGACCGTCGTCCGTCGCGTCGCCGAAACGGGAGGGACGGCCATGAAGCCGACGCTCCACCTCGCCCTGGATGGCGTCGTCGGTGGTACAGTCTTTCTCGCAGATCAGGGACCGCTCCCGTTCGACGATATCCACATCTCCGGAGAGACACGCGTCATCCGGGCACGCCCGGGATATCGTCCGGTCATCTACGTCGAACGAGCGAATCTGGAGACGACCCGCCAGCAATCTGCCGTACTGAACCTCGAGCGCAAGAACATAACCCTCGATGGGCTCGACTTGATCGTCGATGTGAGGAATCTCTCGTCGAGGCAGACGACCCTGTTC
This sequence comes from uncultured Planctomycetota bacterium, assembly GCA_963777695.1. Lineage (GTDB taxonomy): Bacteria > Planctomycetota > Planctomycetia > Isosphaerales > Isosphaeraceae > CAVZRC01. The sequence goes on along the minus strand of CAVZRC010000001.1, from coordinate 2,729,016 downwards.
GGGTGCGCCGGCTCGAATCTGACCATTCGCAACTGTACGATCACCGTCCTCAATCCTCGAAATGTGGCCTTCGCCTTCCTCCGCGCGGACCTCTCCTCGACTGCGCGGCTCGCGGATTCGCCTGGAGAGGAGCGTGGTGAGAGGTGGATTCGGCAACGGGTCACCCGTGATCAATCTCCAGTGCAATCAAGCCGACGTCGTCCTCGACCGGAGCGTCCTCCTTTGCGGGAACGGTCCGCTAGTTCGCAGCACTTGCATGGTCGCCGGTTCCGAGCATCGCGTCTATTGCATCGATTCGCTGGTGGTGGGCCCGGGGCCGGTCGTCGATTGTGTCAAAGGTGCTGCCAAAGGGAAGAACAGGCCGCTCGTGTTCCACTCCTATGGGTCGGCCTTCGGACGGCTCCAGGTTCCGGGCATCGCCAGCATCATCTCTTCCTGGGACGGCGATCGTGGCGCCGAGCAGCAGGCGGATTGGGCCGGAGATCACAACCTCTTCGCCGGGTGGAAGGGATTCTTCGCCCGCGGGGACGAGCCTACGATCACCGTCGGAGACCTGGCATCGGTCCGTTCCACGTGGAACGCATCGGAACGCGATAGCCAGGAGATCCTCGCACCCTGGCGCTGGCCGGCCGACCTGTCCACGACCTCACCGGCGGAGCTTAAGCCATTCCTTCAGGATCGTCCACATCTCCTCGCGAGGGCCCCGCAGCCCCGGCCGGGCTTCTTCGAGAAGACCATCGGAGTCTATCCGACTCCGTCGGTCCCGGAGCTGCTCGAGCAGGCTCCATCATCGCCAGTTTCGTCGGGGCAGGTGGTATTGAGCAACAAGATCCATATCATCCCTCCATCGCCGGATACCCCGCACGTCGCGCCCGGGATCATCCGAACGCAGCCCGCTTCTGGCAAGTCGGGATCGGGCGGAGACGGGGCGGATCTGGTCCTGGACACCGCGGATGCCCAGTGGCAGGGCGACTTGGGAGCCTTCCTGCGGGCGCGGTTGACCCCCGCCACGAAGTCGGCTCGGATCCGGGTCGAGGGTTCCGGAGCCCATCGCTTCACTCCGGTCCAGCTCCCTGAAGGAACCGAGGTCGAGATCCGGGTCGTCAGCTCGCCGAACGCCGAGCCGCTCTCATGGACGACGGAGCCGCAGTCGACCGGACCAGCACTCATCGAGGCCCGCGGCGGAGCCCTGGTCCTCAAGGGCCTCGTCTTGCGACACGATCCCGACTCCCGCCTGGAGTATCTGATCTCGACGCAGGATACGCATCTCGTGCTCTCGCATTGCCAGCTCTCCGTGCCTCCGTTGTCGGGTGTGACGGGCGGACTGATCTCGTTTCGGGCCCCGTCTACACAGCCAAAAGCGATCGATCCGCTTCACCAGATGTTCAACCTCGCGATCGATCGCCCGGTCTGTCGCCTCTCCGACTCGATCTTGATCGGCAACGGGATCGCCCTCCAGATGGAGCTCGGTCGAGGTATGGTAGCCATGACGCAGTGTGCCATCGCGGCCGGCGAGGTCGCGTTGGAGCTCCTCCCTGGCCAGGTCTCGCGCCGACGCTTCGAAGTTGACCTCGTGCTCGATCGTTGCACGCTCGTCTCCGATCGGACGATCATCCGGCTCGGACCTTGGCCTGGGATCCCGCCGGGGCCGGACCGACCCTGGCTGATCTCCTCGAGCCATTGTGCTTTCTTGACCCTGGCCGATCGAAGGATCGCCGATCGCGAAGCGGTCCTGCTCCGCACGGACGCCGACTCGCTCGCGGGCGGAACCCTGTTCTGGCAGGCTGTCAACGACGTCCATGAGGTGGATCTCGTCACGGCGGTCGACGAGGGGCCGGCCCCTTCGAATCGGCTACGAGACGCCGCATGGTACCAGTTCTGGTCGTCGAACCACATGAGTCGGGTCGTCGGTCCTCGAGGAGTGAACGGACCCAACCTTCGATTGCTCGACCGTCCCCGACCCGGCCGGGTCGAGCCGTCGGATCTGATCCTCAATCCGGACCAGCATCCCGGCCGCCCCGAGCTGGATGTCGGTGCGAACCTCGCGAGACAGGGCATTTCGCCCCGAGTGGCTCGATCCGGTTTGCGGCGGGATCAGTAGTTCTTCGCCGGACATGCCCTACAGACCTCCGGGCGTCCGGGATACATCCCCTCGGCCTTGGACGGGCTTTCTACGATCGGCGCCGCATCCATTGATTCTGCGGCCGATCCGTGCAATAATGAGGATAAACCCTTCCATGTCTCCAGGAATGAGGCCCCGACCCATCATGCCCGGCCGCAAGACGCTCTGCCTTGGCGTGACTTTCCTCCTACTTGCCTCCGTCGCGGCCCGAGCCCAGCACGGCCATTCTCATGGAGGAGGTGGGCACGGTTTGCACGGGGGAGGAGCCCAGCTCGCGGCGGTCGGCGGCGGTTGGGGTTATTACGCAGTCCCGTATTTCGCGACGGTCAGCCCGTTCGGCGTCTCCAGCTACTATCCAGGCATGATGGGCGGCTACGGGTACTATCCGTATGGCTGGACGTACCCGCCTCCCATGCCGGTGCGCGGACCCGTAGTCGTCGCCCCGCCTCGCGAGACGCTCGACCGATGGGGTAGGGGAGCCAAGCCGCCGGCGGCCGTCCCCAGCGATGCGGCGCGTGCCCGACAGCAGATGATCGTCGGCGACCGCCTATTCCGCGCCGGCAATTTGAAGAAGGCCGAAGAGCGATATCAGCAGGCCAATCGCGCAGCCAGCGACCTGGCCGAACCTTATGTGCGGCTCGCCCAGATCGCAATCGTCCGCGGCAATTACACCATGGCGGCCATCCGGCTCCGCGATGCCGAGACCGCGCAGCCCGGCTGGATCGAGATCGCAAACGACATCCAGTCGATCTATGGCGAGCCTGCTGAATTCGCCCGCCAGATCGCCCGACTGGAATCGCACGTCCAGATCCATCCCAATGACCGCGATGCCTGGCTGGTCCTCGGTGCCCAGTGGTTCCTTTCCGGCCGGACTGATCGCGCCGCGGATGTCTTCCTGCGACTCAACGACCCGAATCGCAAGGCCGATATCGCATTGAGCGCGTTCCTCGATGCCAGCAACCAGGCGAAGGCCAGGCCGGACGAGAAGCTCGATCAACTCAAGTGAGGTGGACTGTTCGTGATCCGCGCTACTACGCCGCCGCCTGCCAGACCGATCTTCCCTGCATTCGCGATCGCGATGAATTGCCAGCTCGAGTCGGGTATCTGCTCGAGATGCTCGACCACGCGGTCGTCGGCTACGGGCCGTTCTTCGACATCAAGCTCGTGGTCTTCCCCGAGTTTGCACATGCCGCGCCGATCTACGAGACTGTCGAGGAGCTCAGCGATCGGCTGGCGATCACGATCCCCAACGAGCTGACGGATCGCTACATCGAGAAGTCGCGAGAGCAGGGGGTCTACATCCAGACCGGCACATTCCTGGAAGTCGATCCGAAGTGGCCAGGGGTCGTCTTCAACACGACGTGCCTGATCGGACCGGACGGGCTCCTCAGCCGATACCGCAAGGTCAATCCGTGGCTCCCGTGGGAGATCCACGCGAGTCCGCACGACCTGGCGGGTTATGATGAGCCGTTGTTCCCGGTTGTCGAGACGGAGATCGGACGGCTCGGTGCGGCGATTTGCTACGACTGGCTCTTCCCCGAAGCCATCCGCGCCTTGGCCCTGGGCGGGGCCGAGGTACTCATCCGCGTCTCCGCCTACATGGATCCCTGGGGTGCGACGCCCCCGATGGACTGGTGGACGCTCTTCAATCGCACCCGGGCCGTCGAGAACTTCGCGTTCGTGGTGGCGGCCAATCAAGGCGCCAGCGCCCGGAATTATCCGCCGTTCTCCTGGCCGGGCGGGAGCATGGTCGTCGACTTCGACGGCCGGATCCTGGCGCAGGCCGACCCTGGCCCCGGCGAGAAGATCGTGGTCGGACCGATCGACCTGGCGTCCCTCCGCGCCGAGCGCGAGCGACGCAACGGCCATCATCTGCTTTCCCATCTCCGGGCGGATGCCTATACTGAGCTCTACGCTCGACCTATCTATCGCCCGGGTGGGCGCCCGACGTGAATCGGTTGCACGCCAGCCGCTCACATCCTCGTGAGCCTTCTGCTGTCCTGCGATTCCGTACCGATGCGCCGCAGGGAAATCCCGGGGCGCCGATCCATCATCTTCGAGGAATGTGACGATGTCTTCGCGAATCTCCGGGCGCCTCTCCTCCGTACTGTTCATGGCTCTCGGGCTCCTCGCGGTCTCTGCATGCCGGTCGCAGCCCGATCCCGAGGCCTTGCCAAAGCGGCCGAACACTTCAACCCCTTCTACCAATAGTCCTCCGGCGGACCCGCTCAAGGACGAGATCCCGCCCGGCGAGCTGGCCGCGGTCATGGCGAAGCACTTCGAGGGCCTGGGATATATGGAGCAGTACAAATATCCCCAGGCGATCCAGGCATTCGGCGAGATCCACGCCCGAGCACCCGGCTGGATACCGGGCGCGATCAACCTCGCGATCGCGCTCTTGAACGACACGGGCGTGAAAGCGGAAGCCGCGAAGAAGTCGGGTGCCGATCCGGCCTCCAGTAACTTCGAAGAAGCGCTCAGTCTGCTGGCTGGCGTGCTCGCGCGCGACCCGAACAATGCTTATGCCCACTTTTGCCGCGGCATCATCCTGGAGCAACAGGGGAGCCTTCGCGAAGCTTACCAGCATTTCCAGCGCGTGACCGAGATCGATCCGGGCGACGCGGCCGGGTGGTACTGGCTCGGAAGCACGATGACCGATCCCAGGGATCCCTCGGCTCCCGCGGGCCCGGATCAGGCGCCCGAGCAGATCGCCTTGTTCGAGAAGGCCCTCGATCGCGATCCTTACCTGACGCCAGCGATCTACAAGATGGCGATGGCCACCCGATTCACCAAGGATAGGACTCGCTTCAACGAACTGCTGGCTCGCTGGAAGAAGATCAATCCCGATCGCCCCGAGCCAACGCCCGGGCCTGGCACGCCCGCGGCCAAGGTCTACGGCGAGATGGGCAAGTACGCGAGCGTGATCGATCCATTCTCGCGGCCGACGTCGGCGGAAAAGGATGGGCCGAACCCGCCGAGCTTCGGCCCCGCTCGCGAGCTAATGCCGACCGCCTTGAAGGACGGGGAGCGTTGGGTCATGCCCTCCGATTTCGTAGGTCCGAAGGCCGTGATCGGCCGGGTCCGAGCTCGATTCGGGGCGGCCGTCGCAGCCTTCGACGCCGACGGGGATGGCAAGCTGGATCTCTATCTCACGTCGGCGGTCGTCGGTCCCAAGGGAATCCGCGACATGCTGCTCCTGAACAAGGGGGAGGGTCGCTTCGAGGACGGATCGGCCGCGTTCGGGCTTCCTGCGGACCGAGCCAGCATAGGAGTCGCCGCCTCCGACTTCGAAGCCGATCGACGGATCGATCTCTTCCTGACGGGCGTCGGCGACAATCGGCTCCTCCGCAACCGCGACGGCAAGCGCTTCGAAGACGTCTCGAGCGCGCTCAAACCGATCGGGCCGCCGGCCCTGTCGCTGACGGCCCGCTGGCTCGACCTGGACCAGGACGGCGACCTGGACCTCTATATCCTCAATTATTGCGCGGCCGACCAGGCCGACAAGGCATTCGGAAGTGGTGACTTGCCGCCGGGGTTAGGTAATACGATCTATCGCAACGATGGCAAGCCCGAGCCGATCGTGGGCAGCCCGGAGCCGGCCTGGGCACCCCTGGCGGTTTCCTGGGAGAATGTCCGGTCCCGGAGCGGACTATCGATCGTCTTGACGCCCTGGTCGGACGTCGAAGCGTTGACCGCCGGCGCGAAGCCACACACGGGGATCGCCGTGCTCGACGTGGATAATGACCGCGACCTGGACCTGGTGTCGGCCTCCGACGGTTCGTCCCCGGTCGCGATCCTCAACGACCGACTCGGGCAGTTCCACACGGCCGAAATCGTCGGACTTCCCTCGTCGAGGGAGATCTCGGGACTGCTGGTCACCGACTTCGATGCCGACGGCCGCGCCGACCTGGTGGCCACCAGCGCTTCGGGATCGGTGCTCGCCTGGCGAAATGCGACGAATCGAACGACCGCCGAGGCGACGAAGCTCACCTTCGAGAGCTGGCCGAGCAATGCCGGACGGTGGCGATCGGCCCAGGCACTGGACCTGGACCTCGATGGTCGGTTCGACCTGCTCGGATCGCCCGCGGTGCCGGCCAATCCCAAGGGGTCGATCTTGCCGGCATGGGCGCGTAATGAAGGCAAGCGGTTCGCGACGAAAGCGTTATCACCTCGCCTCGAAGAGATGGCCGATGTTGGCCTCGCGGCCTTCGATCTGGTGGGAGACCCGCTGCCCGACCTCCTCGTCATCCGATCGGGCGAGGCCCCGGTCCTCGCGGCCAATAACGGGAACGGCCAGCACTGGCTCTCGCTCCAACTCGGGGGACACTGGAGGGTCAAGCCCGAGCTGATGCGTACCAACTCCCACGCCATCGGCACTCGGGTCGTCCTGGAAGGGGCAGGGCTCCAAGTGAACTACGACCATACCACCCCAGACTCGGGTCTCGGCCAATCGATCACGCCCGTCGTGCTCGGACTGGGCCGGAAGGAGAAGACCGATCTCGTGCACCTCCGATGGCCCGACGGCGTGATCCAGTGCGAGCTTAACATCACCGCCAACCAGCAGCTTGCCCTCAGCGAGAATAACCGCAAGACGGGGAGCTGCCCGGTACTTTTCACGTGGAACGGCCAGCGATTCGTCTGCATCGGCGACTTCCTGGGTGGGGGAGGCCTCGGCTACCTGGTGGCGCCCGGAGTGTACAGCCAGCCCGATCGCGACGAAGCCATCGCGATTGCCAGTGACCAGCTCCGGCCCGCCGACGGCGTTTACCGCGTATCGATCACCGAGCCGATGGATGAGATCGCTTACATCGACCATGTTCGGCTCGATGTCGTTGACCGGCCTCCTGGTGTGTCGGCGAACCCCGACGAGCGATTCGCCCCCGAAGGACCCCGGCCGACGGGCGAACTGCTGGCGTGGCGGACGCAGGTCGAGCCTGTCCGCGCCGAGGATCTCCGCGGTCGCGACCTGACCGAAACACTCCGCCACTGGGACCGCCGCACGGCGGATGACTTCGGAAAGCGTCCCGGCTGGATCGGCTACGCCGAGGATCACGGGATCGTCCTCGATTTCGGCGACCGGCTCAGCCGTTACGCGCGAGGTGACCGACTGGTCCTCTGTTTGGCCGGTTGGGTGGAGTATCCCTACTCGCAGACGAACTACGCCGCTGCGACGGCCGGAGTCATGCTCAAGCCCCCGGCGATCGAGCGGAAGCGGGCCGACGGTAGGTGGGAGGTCATCGAGCCTCACGCGGGATATCCCGCCGGAATGCCGCGGCTCATGACCATCGATCTCAGCGGCAAGCTGGCCGGCCCGAGCTGCGTCCTGCGAATCAAGACCAACATGGAATGCTATTACGATCAGGCATTCATCGCCGTCCGCGATCGTTCCGCGGAGGCCTCGCTACGCGTGTTCGACGCTCCCCGTAGCCCGCGCCGTTCTCGGTTACCGCGGCTACACGCGCGAGGTTTCTCCGGACGGGCGACCGCCGTTGGTGTATGATTATGACTACGTCGACCCCGCCCCGCTGGCTCGATTCTCGGGGAAGCTGACCCGTTACGGAGATGTGGCCGGGTTACTCCGAAGCGATGACGATCGGCTCTGCCTGGTCGGGCCGGGGGACGAGGCCCGGATCGAATTCGATGCGGCCGGTCTGCCGCCGTTGCCCGAGCGCTGGACCCGCAGTTATGTGCTCCGATCTTACGGCTACTGCAAGGACGCCGACCCGTTCACGGCGTCCAGCGATACGGTCGGGCCATTGCCTTGGCGGGGCATGCCGGAGTTCCCGTTCGGCCCCGAGGTCAAGCGGACGAACGATCCAAGCCACGATAAATACCTTCGGGAATACCAAACCCGTCCGGCCGGCGAAGGGGATTGACGACCGATGCACGTTTCTCAGCTTTTCATAAGAGCGGTCTTGTTGTTGATGATGTCGGGAGCGTCCTCCGCCGCAGACTCTTCTTCCACCCTGATCCGTTCGGTCGGCAACGGTACCTGGTCGAACGGCGCGACCTGGGAAGGGGGTCGCGTACCGGTCAGGGGGGCACGGGTCCAGGTCCGGGCTGGGCACACGGTCATCTACGACATCCAGGGCGATTTCCCGATCCGATCGATCCACGTCGCCGGTACCTTCCAGTTCGATCCCGAGAAGGACACGCGCCTGGAAGTTGGACTGATCAAGATCCAGGCCGGGGACGACGCGAGCGAGTCGGGTTTCAATTGCGAGGCGCATGCCTTGCCCCCACCGGGAGACGATGCGAAGACGTCGGTCCCGGCGCTTGAGGTCGGCAGTCCGGATCATCCGGTCGCGGTCGGACGTAGGGCTTTGATCCGACTGACGGCCGTCGCCGGCCTCGATCCGGAGGAGTGTCCGGCAATCGTCTGCTGCGGGGGTCGAATGGACTTCCACGGCGCCGAGGTCGATCGGACCTGGGTCAAGCTGGGCGCGACTGCCGTCAAGGGGGCGACGACCATCTCACTAGCCCAGACTGTCCCGGATGGCGCGTCGGCGACCGCTTGATCGTCACCGCAACCAATCGGCAGCAAGTCCCGGACGAGGGCGAGATCCCGAGCGTTCGCCTCAAGCCGGAGACCGAGGAGCGGATCATCCGCGCGATCGATGGCCCGACTCTCACCCTGGACGCCCCTCTCGCCTTCGCCCATTCCGTGCGGGAGCAGTATCGCGGCGAGGTCGCCCTCTTGAGTCGCAACGTCGTGATCGAGTCGTCCGACCCCGACGGTATCCGCGGTCACACTATGTATCACCGCGACTCCTCCGGCTCGATCTCGTACGCCGAATTCCGGCATCTCGGCAAGGCCGGGAAGCTCGGGAAATACAGCCTCCATTTCCACCGCGTGGGGGACTCGATGCGAGGCACCTCTGTGATCGGCGCCTCGATCTGGGACAGTCACAATCGCTGGATCACGATCCATGGGACGAACGGGCTGGTCGTCCGCGACTGCGTGGGTTACCGGGGCCTCGGACACGGGTTCTTCCTGGAAGACGGTTCCGAGGTCGACAACATCCTCGACGGCAATCTCGCCGTGCAGGCCCTTCAGGCCAGGCCGTTGCCGGAGCAGATCCTCGCGTTCGATCGGAATGAAGGGGCTGGGTTCTGGTGGGCCAATAGCGGGAATGCCTTCATCAGGAACGTGGCCGTCGAATGCGACCAATACGGCTTCCGCTACGAGGCGCCGGCATCGTCCGATTTCGATCCGACGATCCTCGTCCGGAGCCCTGACGGTACGCGACGGCCCGTGGATATCCGCACGCTACCGTTCGTCTCTTTCCGCGACAATGAGGCGCATGCCCAGCGCCGATACGGGGTGAATCTCGGCGGCGGACCGGGCGACGGCGCCACGGGTGGCGTTGACGGGGTAGGGCCGGACGCCCGGCATCCGTCACTGATCCGCGGACTGAGGGTCTGGGATGCCCACTGGGCGTTCTCGCCCACGGGGCCGGGACTCCTCGTGGATGGGATCGACCTCGCCTTCAGTCGGTTCGGAATCTATCGCCCTCATTACGATCGCCAGTCCTATCGGAAGGTGAAACAATATCAGACCGGGTGGGCCTACTCCAACGCGGAAGGGCAGCGGCCCGATATGAAGAAATATCCGGCCCCGCTGTCGCCGATCGACGACCGGCCGCCGTTCACTGTCATGACCCAGGTCGAGAGTACCCGGACCGGTCGGATCATCGTTCGGGGAGTGAGCGTCGATGACGGTGTCGTGCGATCCGTCCGAGTGAACGACCAGGAGGCCCGGGCTCTGGCCGACGACTATTCGCGATGGGAAGTCGAACTCGACCGACCGGACCACGCCTCGATGACCCTGATCGCCTCGGCGGAGGACGAATCCGGCAATGTCGAGAAGATACCGCATCGACTCAGGATCGCCGTCCCTCGGCCCACTGGTCCTTCGCGTTGATAGGCCCGGCGGTAGGTTCAGCCGCATCTTACGATCGGCCAGGCCGGAATTCTCCGCGCCTCGGGCAGAGGACCATCCATTTTAACAAAGAGATTCATTGAGAATCCGACCGAGGCAGGGTATCCTATCCAGAGTGCATGGTATTCGTGGAGGTGTGCGGATCGTGGGTCTCTCAGCCCGCTCCACATCTTGATTCTTCCCTGACGCGTCTCTTCATCAACGATCCGAGATCGAACAAGGACCCAGTCGCGGCAATGTGCGTCGCCGTCGGCGCAGCGATTTTATCTCAACGTGGAGCTTCATACATGCAGCCTCAGCACTGTCTCGCGTCGAGAGCCTCTCGATGCGCCTTCGGATTACTCACGGTCCTATCCGTGACCGGCATCCTGCCGTCGTCGGCTCGGGCACAGTACTGGACCAGTTACGGGGGTAACGCCCAGCACGCCGGCGTCGTGACCGGTCCTTCCCAGTATCCGCAAGCGATCAAGTGGTTGACGCCGGTTGACATGGATCCGCAGTATTCGAATGGCAATAGTGGTGATCTGTATGCGCACTACGGCTCGCCGGTGATCACGTCGAAGAACACGGTCCTCGTCCCGGTGAAGGTTCAGGCCCAGGGGGGATTCCAGGTCGGCGCATTTGTGGGCGGCACCGGCCGGAAGCTGTGGACGCTCGCGACCGATTATGTCCTCCCTTCGCACGACTGGACCCCGCCGATGGGGATCACCCTGATGTCCGAAGGTACGGCCGTCGCCATCCCCGGAGCCGGGGGCTCGGTGTGGATCCGATCGAAACCCGATTCCGCTACGGGGACCGCGACGAGGATGTCGTTCGTGAATCTGGCGTCCTACACGGCCAACGAGTCGCTGTTCAATAATGCGATCCATATCTGCACGCCGATCACGAGCGACTCCGGCGGCAACCTCTATTACGGGTACGTCTCGAGCGGGGCGGCGTTACCGGGATATCCGAATGGCATCCCGAGCGGGCTGGCCCGCATCTCCAGCGGGGGCACCGGCACCTACGTTGCGGCGACTTCTCTCTCCGGGGACTCGAGCATCGAGAAGCTCCAGTATAACTGCGCACCGCGCTGTCCGTTAACGGTAGCAGCGTGTATGTCGCGGTCAACTCGTCGAACTTCTCGTCGGGCTACCTCTGCCAGGCATCGAGCGCGACCCTGTCGCCGATGAATCACATCGCGCTCCTCGATCCCCACGGCGGCAACGCCGTCTTGCCGGACGACAGCACGGCCTCGCCCACCGTGGGCCCGGACGGAGACGTCTATTTCGGCGTCCTGGAGAACGGATGGCCGAGCACCACCACGATCGAGGATGGCTCCTGCACTATGACAGCATGCTCAAGACGACCAAGATTCCCGGGTCCTTCGGCTGGGACGACTCCGCCACGATCGTCCCGTCCAAGCTCGTACCGTCCTATACCGGGACCTCCACTTACCTGGTCCTCACCAAGTACAACGACTACTCCGATCCGGGAATCGGCGGGACGGGCGAGAACAAGCTCGCCGTGCTCGACCCGAACGCGGTCGAGTCCGATCCGATCATCCCCAGCGTCAGCGTGATGAAGGAGATCCTCACGGTCGTCGGCCCTACTGCGAATACGGGGCAGGCGGGTGTCCGCGAATGGTGCATCAACACGGCCGCGGTCGACATGGTCAACAAGTGCGCCATCGTCAATAGCGAGGACGGACACGTCTATCGCTGGTCGTTCACCACGAATACATTATCTCCCGGAGTCAAGCTCGCCCCGGCCACCGGCGAAGCCTACACGCCGACGGCAATCGGACCGGACGGCGCGGTCTACGCGATCAATAACGCAACGCTCTGCTGTGTCGTCGCGACGCCCCGCCTCGCGCCGGGGGTCCTTTACGACAGCTCGATTGTGGCCCCATGGCAGGCAATCGGACGGATCGTCGCGATGCTGATCGCGGCTGCCGCCCTCGCCCTCGCCCTCAGGGCCTCGGCGAAGAAAGCTCTGGCAGGACGCGCAGGTAGGCCGCTGCCGTCCTGGTTCGGCCTCCGCAAACCGGCTTTGATCCCGATCGAACGCACGACTTGATTGCTTGGAGGTCGGTCATCCGAGTTCGGAAGATCTCGGATGACGCCTCCCTCAGATCGATCGCCCTCACGGCTTGGGAGGCGCTTTCTCCTTCCACTCTGTCACCTGATTCTCCAGGCGATCGCGGATCGCGGGGGGCAGCCGCTTGTCGGGGTGTGGCTTCATCAGGTCGTCGAGTCGCAACGCTTCCTCGGCCTCCTTGAGGGCGTCTCCAAACATCGAGATCTCAGCGCTGGATTCGGCCAGCCGGGCATGTAGTGCGGCATTGGACGGGTAGAGCAGGGAGGCGATCCGCGTCTCCTTGACGATTTCGCCGCGGTATTTCAGGTCCTCGATGTGCGGGATCTGCTCTCCGACTCGTTGCAAGATCGCCCGGATCTTGTCGGCTCGCTGGATGTGCAGGGACCAGGAGTTGGGATTGCGAGGCAGCTTCACCGCTTCCTCCAGGAGGAGCAGGTTCTGCTTCCAGCGAAAATCCTCCGGCTTCGAGCCGCGCGATTCCCAGACGTGTTGCTGCAAGTTCGCATATCCCAGCCAGGGCCGTACGCTGTAGTGATCCTCCGCGATGGCACGTTTATAGGCGTCCTCGGCCCTTTCGAAGTCACGCTGCTGGATGGCCAGCTCGGCCTCGGCGATCGCCGCCTCCGATCGCCAGAACGGCAGGACCGCGCCCAGGAACAGGCCGAGGACCGACGCCCAGATGGTGAGCAGGACGAACGACGGGACGCGACTTTCGAACTCCCGCAGCCGGCCGGACTGCCGATCGTCGCGGAGGTTAAGTCCCAGTGCCAGCGTGGCCCAGAGCCCGAGCGCGACTGTCGGGATGCCGATCCCGCCGGCGGCCAGCAGGTTGACCGCGACCGCCACGATGGCCGCGCCGAGCGCCATCGGCGGGATCGGCACGCGCCGCCAGAGCGGCAGGATGAGGAACGCCGCGGCGACCCAGGTGATCCCCAGGAGCAGCCATCGGACGTAGAGGTCCTTCTCGAAGGGGTTCAGCATCCCGAGTGCGATCACCAAGCCCCAGCCGCCGAAGGCCGAGGCGACCAGCCAGGTCGTCCCGAGCGGGGGGGCGTCCGGATCTTCGTCGACGCGTTTCGGGGCGGCGGTCGAAGGGACTGATCTGTGTCGATCGCGACTCTTACGCGTCAACGCCCTATCGAGATCGGCCTCCGTGCTCGATCGCGAGGGCGGGCCGAGGACATTCCAAAGTCCCAGTCCAAGGGCGGCGAGCAGGGCCGCGAAGGACCCGAATCCGGCGGTCGCCCAGACCTCGAGGATGAAGTTATGCGGGTCGAAAACTTCTTCGCTCGCCTGCGGCAGCTTGTATCGCAAGTAATATGATCGGAAGTTCGCCGGCCCGGTGCCCGACCAGAACGGCCTGCTCTTGAGGGCCTGCCAGGGATTGACCTTTCCCCCGGTGATCACGTTCCAGGCACCCTGCCAATATTCGAACCGGTAACGCATCGACAGCTCCGATTGGGTCAGCACCTGACGATCGAGCTGTCGTGTCGCCAGGCCCGCGGCGATCAGCACCGCGACGACGACCAATCCGGCCAGGCCCGTCCCCAGCATCACGCGCGTCGAGATCAGCCGACGAGACTGCCAGGCCACCACGATCATCCCGGCAAGCAGCCCCAGCCAGGCACTGCGGCTCTTGGTCAGCATCAGGCAGACGAGCAAAATCGCGGTCGCCGGCGCGGCCATCGCCAGCACGGACCATCGCGACCGGGGAACGTCACCTCGCACCAGGTTGAAGATCCCGACTGCCAGCAACATCACGAGCGGACCGACTATGAATCCCGCCAGCGAATTCGCCAGGGCGAACGTTAACATCGGCTCGGTCAACTGCATCAAGCGGTTCTCGAACTGGGCTTGCCCGGGAGTGCCCGGTTCGATCTTGAGGAATTGCAGGAGCGCCTGCGGATTCCGCCGATAGGCGTCGCGCAGCGGCTTCAGCTCGACGCCCACCTGATACAGTCCGTAGGTCGAGACGACGATCGCCACGATGACCAGGGCCCCGGCGAGTATCGACGATTCCTCCCTCGTCCGCGGAAGGTTGCGCAAAAGCAGGTAGACGAAACCCATCGCCATCCACTCCCACGCGAGGTTGATCGCGGGTCGCCGATCGATCGCATGCAGGGAGCTTGCTGCGACGAGGACCATGAGCAGCAGGACGGCCAGGTCAGTCCATGACCATCGGAATCGCAACTGGCCACCGATGAAGCTCGAGGCGAAGGCCAGTGCCGCGACGACCAGGAGGGCAAGGATCCAGAAGAGCCCCGTGCCGGCTTCTCGCGCCATGTCCGGCTCGCTGGTCGCATAAGCCCGGGCCGTAATCAGGGCGGCCAGCAGTCCGAGGGCGACCCGGCGAAGTTGCTCGCCGAAGTAGGTCAGGGCCTCGGACATACCCGGCCCGTCCTCATCCTCAACCCGGGATGTCGGCGCCTGTGGCGGTCCGGAGGCCGGCCGTGGAGACCTCTTCGGGTTGGGGGGGACCGACGATCTCGCCCCGCGTCTGGCCATTGCGTTGCTCCGAACTGCTCGCCGATATCTCGAGTATGGCCACGACACCCAGCAAGCAGCCGGTCTGGGCCAGCACGATGCACGCGCCGGGCCACTCGAGCTCGTGCAGCAAGAGCGCGCCCAGGCCGCTGGCGAGGGTCACTAAGTCAATCGTCCAGACCGCCTGCGGCGGCGTCAAGCCGCGGGCGACCAGCCGGTGCGAAAAGTGCCGTCGATCCCCCTTGAAAGGGCTCCGCCCCTCTCGCAATCGGATCAGGATGACCGAGCTCATGTCGTAGAGCGGCACGGCCATCACCAGGACCGGCGCCAGCACGCTGAACCGCGAATAGCCCTTGCTGGTGAACGTGCCGACGACCGTCAGCGAACCGAGGAGGAACCCGAGGAAGTTGCTGCCGGCATCTCCCATGTAGAGCCGCGCCGGGGCGTGGTTGTGGACGAGGAACCCCGCGAGCGCCCCGACCACCACGAGCAGGACGGCCGGCGGGAACAGGCTCCCCACGGCGAGCTGGGCCCCGCAGAACAACGCCGCGGCGATCAGACCGACGCTCGCCGCCAGGCCGTCCATGTTGTCGAGCATGTTGAAGGAGTTGGTCAGGGCGACGATCCAGAGGACCGTCACCGCGCCGCCGAGGATCGGATGGGTGAACGGCCCGAAGAGGGTGACATGGATCCCCGACGCGGCCAGGATCGCCGCACACCCGACCTGGATCGCCAGCCTGAGACGCCAGTTGAGGTCCATGAGGTCGTCGAGCAAACCGACGAGCATGATCACACTGGCCAGGCCGACAATCAGGAACAGATCACCGAGGCGGAGCAGGGCACCTTTCACGTGGATCGCCAGCGATTCGGGGAGCAGGGCACCTCCCCAACGGACGACCGTCACGCCGACGGCGAGCAGGATTACCGTCGTCAACCAGATCGCCACGCCGCCGCCGAGGGGCGTCGGCTCCTTGTGTCCCTTGTGTCCGCCGGGCCGATCCATCAATCCCCATCGGCGTGAGAATCGTCGGATCAGGCCGCAGAGCAGGGTACTCAGCGCGAACGCCGATCCGACCAGGAGGGCCGCCACGCCGAGATATAGCCAGACGTCGTATGCCTTCATCGATGGGTCAATCGCGTTCCGGGGTCGGGATCGGGGGTCTCGGTGGACTTGGCGTGCCGCGCCCAGGTGTACCACCATCCAATGGTCAGGCAGGCGAGGAAGAGTGCGACGGCCAGGCCGATCACCGTGCCGATCACGATCCATTCGATGCGGCGATCCGGCGGCCAATCAGAGCGGAGGCCGCCTCGCAGGACCAGGAACACGGCGAACGGGCCTCCGAATGAGACCAGGGTCATGGCGCCCAGCAGGACGTAGGGCAGGCGGGGTGCGGGGGGATTCCGACTCATGACGACTTCGCCGCGGCGCGGGCCCGGCGCCGTTCCATGCAAGTCTCATCATGCCGGCGGCCTTCCGCCTCGATCTCGGCGAGGATGGCCTCGGCGGCCGTACCGGCGTTAACCTGCTTCGCCTCCGACTGGGTGCGCCACTTCACCTCGATCTTCCCGTCCTTGAGGCCGCGCTCGCCAATCACCACCCGGAGCGGGATGCCAATCAGGTCCGCATCCTTGAACTTGACTCCCGGCCGTTGGTCTCGGTCATCGACCAGGACGTCGAGCCCGGCCGCCGCGAGGGACGTCTCGACGCCAGGGCCTGGTCCATCACGGCCGGACCCTTGCCGGGAATCGGGACGATGATCACGTGATAGGGAGCGATCGAGAGCGGCCAGATGATTCCGTTCTCGTCGTGGCCGGCCTCGACGGCCGAGGCAACGATCCGGTTGATCCCAATCCCGTAGCAGCCCATGATCACCAGGGTCTCGTTGCCCTTCTCGTCGAGATAGGTCGCCCCCATGGCCTTCGAATACTTGGTGCCGAGCTTGAAGACGTGGCCAATCTCCAGGCCCGACTTGACCTCGAGCGCACCCCCGCATCGAGGGCAGGGGTCGCCGGCATCGGCATTGCGGATGTCGTGGATCGGCTCGAGCGAGAAGTCGCGTCCGGGTACGACTCCCTTGAAGTGGACGTCCACCGCGTTGCCGCCGACGACCACAGTGGACATCGCGGCGATCGCGCGGTCGATCACCATCGGGATCTTGATTCCGACCGGACCGAGGAAACCGATCGGAGTTCCCGTCGCTTTCTGGATCGTCTCCGGGTCGGCCGGGACTACCGCCGTGGCCCCGAGGATGCGCCGGAACTTAGCCTCGTTGAGCTCGTGATCGCCGCGGATGAGGGCCGCGACGGGCCGGTCGTCGGCCAGGTAGACCAGCAACTTGGCCGAGGTCTGCTCCTCAACTCCGAGGAACTCGCAGACATCCCGGATGGTGCGCTTGTTGGGGGTTTCGACGGCCTCGTAGGGCGGGGCATCCGCGGCAGGGGAGACCGCGTCGCGATCCTGACTGCCGACTTCGGCACGCTCCTGGTTCGCCGCGTAGCCGCACTTCGAGCAGAAGATGACCTTGTCCTCGCCGGTCGAGCAGGGGACCATGAACTCGTGGGATGAGTCGCCGCCGATCGGGCCGCTCTCGGCCTCGACGATCACGTAGGGCAATCCGCAACGATCGAAGGCCCTGCAATACGCCTCATACATCTTGTCGTAGCTGGCATTGAGTTGGGCCAGGTCGGCGTCGATGCTATAGGCGTCCTTCATGATGAATTCGCGGGTCCGGACGATCCCGAACCGGGGCCTGGCCTCGTCGCGGAACTTGGTCTGGATTTGGTAGAGCGTGATCGGCAACTGCTTGTAGGACCGGATCAGGTCCCGGACCATGTCGGTGATCACCTCTTCGTGGGTCGGCCCCAGCGCCATGTGATGACCGCCGGTGGTGGTTAGCTTCATCAGGAGGTCGCCGTAAGCGGCGTATCGGCCGGACTCTTTCCAGAGCTCAACCGGCTGGAGCGCCGGCATGAGGAGCTCGATCGCCCCGGCGGCGTCCATCTCCTCGCGGACGATCTGGGCGGCCTTCTGGAGCACCCTCAGGCCCAGCGGCATATAGGTGTACGTCCCCGCGCCGAGCTGGCGGATCATGCCCGCCCTCAGGAGCAGGACGTGGCTCGGCGCCACCGCATCGGCCGGTGTCTCCTTCAACGTCGGGATCAGGGCATGGGACCAGTGCACGAAATCAGACCTCCCGATTCGAATCGCAAGACGCCATCGGGTTTCGGACCGCGACGGCCGCCGATGGGTTCACAGACCTCAACTTTATCGAAGCTCCACGTGAAACACCACCGATCGGCCCCCTTCGCCGACCCCGACGTGCTCGATCCGACGTCGGATGTAGGCAAGCCCTGGTTTGCACTCGGATATCAGATTCCGTCGAGTCCTCATCACCCAAGTCGCGATCATCAGAAGGTATAGGATGCCCCATCGGGTAGGGCGGGTGCAAGCTCGACCATGGGATTCCCGAGGGAGGGGACTGGCCATCTAGGCTTCGCGCAGAGGCTTATCTATAGAATGCCTCAAGTTTCCAAATTCGTTAACGCATCGACGAGGGAGCGCACCGGTTTCCCGTCGCAAAGCTCTTGTGAATAGTGAGATAAAAAATCTGGAAGGATTCTGGAATTCCACGTCGCGTGGACGCAGATCGGCTGGATGACCGTGCAGATTCGGAGCCGCTTTCTATTGGCCAGTAGATTCCAAGTGAGGACCTCTTCGGCGCGGGTCTCCTGACCCCAGCGTCCGCGGGACCGAATGTTTTCGGTATGGCTCCGAGCAGGAGTCCTCCGGTCGGCCGAATTGCCCGGTCGGGACACATTGCCGCAACTTTGTCTGCGATCCGATCGTGAATCGGTCTAGCGGGCGACTGTTCAGGGACGGCTTTGGGTGCGCCGTCGCCCCCACGCGTACCATCCCAGGAACGCGATGGCCGGGCAGGCGAGGATGAAGGTCGCGGGCTCCGGGACACCGAGGAGGGTATCGGTCGGACCCTGTAGGGTGCCGATGATTGCGCCGAAAAACACGTCGGAGTTGACCTCGACCGGGTCGGTCAAGTAGGTCAAGGGGATGGAGAGGCTCAGGCTCATTGAGCCGTAGGTGATCGGCACCGACGCGAGGGTGCTGAGGCTGGTTGCGCTGATGACGTTGACCTGCCCCGGGACCGAGCCGCCCACGCTGTCGAGGTTGACGACGTAGTTGAACGCCCAGTCCGGTGGGGATTTGCTGGGGGGGGATTTCGCCGAGGCCGAGGCCAAGCTCGCTAACCAACTGTCCCACGGAGGCGCCCGTCTGCGCATTATCATCGGTATCGAGCGAGACGTACCCGAAGACGCTGTTGGGCGCGAAGCTGGCAGATGGGGCGATCGGCGTGCTGAAAGTCAGCGTGATGGTGAGGTTCGTCCCATCGTTGGTCACGGTGCCATCGGTCAGGGCAAGTTGAGGGTCCTGACCGAAGGCGGGCCCGAGCGGCTGTCCCATCACGGTCCCAGCGCCGGCGGGGCCGGCCCAGGAGACGTAGAGCAACGTGGCTCATGTCACTAATTTGGTGGTCCCCGGGCATCCGAGCATTACCCCGAGGAACGCGCCGGTCGCCACCTTGAGGTTGTAGGCCCTCTCCAAAATGATGACATACTGTTCTAAGTATATCTTGTTTACACCCCGGAACGGCCGGAGGAAGTTCCGCAGCCCCGTCCAGATCCCTTCCAGCGTGTTGCAATGCACCTCGCGGACGCCGTCGCCGTCGTCATCCCGCGCGTACTCGCCTCGGTTATGGTTCACCGTCGCGTGCCCCCGGTCGCTCCGGCTCAGCGGGTTGTATCCGTTCCACTCGTCCGTGTACACCATCGCCGCCGGCTTGGTGGCCGGCAGGACCGTGGCGTCAACCAGCTCGGCCGAACTGCTCCGGCGCCCCACCCGGAACCACACCCGTCCGCTGGCCCGGCCGACCACCCCGGGGACCGGCGGCCGGTCGGTTTCCCAGGTCCCGTGGCCCTTGGCCTGGTCGGCACGCCGGCGCGGCGGGTCGTCGGGGTCGTCGTGCGGCATCCCTTTTTCCCCCGCGTTCTGGTACATCTCGTCGGCCTCGGCTTCGTCGTCCGGCAACGGCACGCCGTCGGCGGCGCCCAGGGCCCGGCCTGGATCTCATGCCGCAGCCGCAATAGATGCTGGCGGCTGATCCCCACCTCGCGCGCCAGCTTCGCCGTGGGGACCCCTTGGGCGATGCCACGGAGGATCAGGAGGATCTGGGCCGGGCTGAGGTGTGTCCCTTGCCAGGATGTTCCTGTGAACATATTGAACACCCGTCGGCACCCCTTGCAGCGGTAGTCAACGACCGGGGAGTCGGGATGACGGCGGTGGACATTGAGCCCCTCCCGGGCACCGCACCGAGGGCACACGGACCCCTCGGGGTGGAGCAGGTCGAAGAGCTTCTGGCAGCAACCCTCTTGGTCCATCAGGTCAAGGATCGGGAAGTCCATGGCGACGGCTCCGGGCAGTGATTCGGCGACAACCCGCTCAAGACAGAAGAACAGGACCGGACCTGGCTGAAAAGGGCCAACCACCAAATTGCTTCCATGAGCCCAATCCTTTATTAGCGACGGTGACCGGCCTGATCGCGCGAAGGCGCTTTTGTAGGGCATTATATATTTGCCCGAGGCCCTCGACGGCCTGCGTCATCGGACGACGAGATTGAAGCCGCGACCCTGGAGACGATCACATGCAGGGTCATAGATAATCGTCGCGGGATTTGGAAGTCAAGGACTACCCGGATCGCTCCGAGGTTTTTCGCATCATTGCTTAATGGATCAGGACAGGAGCCCGTCGGGCCGCACGATCGCTGCGACACGCACGATGGGTGTGCGGAGCGACGTCGTGAGTATCGTCCCGTGCGTCGCGATCGGCACAGGCAGGGAATGTCCGACGTCCGACGTGCACATCACATCTTTCACAACAAGACCTGGCCGCGTTAGGATCGTGGAAATGCGGCCAACTCCGGTCGCGAGTCTGACGACACAATTAACAGAGGTTACCACCCTCTCGACTGCATCGCCGCGGGGCGAGGGCGGAGCGAGCGGGTTCGCGGTCGGCCCTCTTGCGTATTCAACCGAGTTCACGGTCGGGACCATTGCGGCTCTCATCGATGTCATCGGAGCTCATGGGACCATGGCCGCGGGGAGGTGTTCGGTGTTGCCTAGCGATTCTCGACCTGTGCGACCGGAGCGACGCGCCCGACGCCGTATCAATCTGTCCCAGCCGGAGTGCCTGGAGCGGCGAGACCTCATGGCGTTCTCGTCGCTGGGATACTCGCTCCCCGATCTGACTGTCAATGGCATCATGCCCGGCACGTGCGCGGCCTGGGATGGGACGCTCGGCGTGACCGCCTTCGTCGACAACATCGGCGCGAGCACGATCACCAACCCGATCGCGCAGGCGCCCGGCGATGTCACGACGGCCGACGCCCCCGCCTCGACCGTCGCCGTCCTGATCACGCCCCACCCGTTCTCACTCAAGGGGGCGGTGGAGATCGGCACGATCGCCGCGCCGGCGGTGCCCCAGAACAGCCTCGTCCAGGTCAACGGGACGTTCACGCTCCCGTCTCGACCGGCCGGCTTCCCGGCGCACGGGCAGTTCTTCGTCCGTTTGGTGGCCAACGCCACGGGGTCGGTGGTGGAAGCCAATACGTCGAACAACATCAGCGAGGCGGTGCCGGTCAGACTGGTCGGCCAGGCCCTGCCGGAATTGCGGGCGACCTCCCTCGGCGTGCCGTCAAGCTTGTCGCCGGGCGACACGATCAGGCCGACCATCTCGGTC
This sequence comes from uncultured Planctomycetota bacterium, assembly GCA_963777695.1. Taxonomy (GTDB): domain Bacteria; phylum Planctomycetota; class Planctomycetia; order Isosphaerales; family Isosphaeraceae; genus CAVZRC01. Next base: position 2,707,581 of record CAVZRC010000001.1, on the reverse strand, counting down.
ACCAACCTGGGCACGGCGCCGTCGGGAGAGCCGGTCGAGGTGGCCCTGGTGGCGTCCACGAGCAAGAGCTTCACCGTGGGCAGCTCGATCATCGCCCTCTACGCGATCGAGACGAGCATCCCCGGCGCCTCCGCTGGGACCGATAACACCTACACCTTCACGGCGCCGGCCGTCACGCTGCCGACCAGCCCGAGCAAGTATTACCTGGGCCTGGTGGTCGACCCCTACGGCAAGATCCCGCAGCTCAGCTTGCCGAGGAACGTCTTCCAGCAGATCCATGTCGTCGGCCCGTCGAGCTCCGGGCTATCCTCCTCCGGGGTCGTGACGACGCCGAATGACAACCCGTTCCCGGAACCGCCGACCGGGACGTTCATCGGCATCAGCTCCTGAAGCCGGGGCCGGACGCCTCGACCGACCGGGGCAGCCGAGGGCGGCTGCCCCACATTCTGGGCATCACGGTCACGGCGATCCTGGTCCGATCGCCCGGGGTCCCTTGACCCTGGCGACGACTCGCACCTACAATCGACCGCTTGGCGGGTATCGGGCCCGCTCTGAAGTTTCTCCGGCCCCGAGCCGGCGACGAATGGAAACGATTGAACGCATGAGCCGTCGCTACGTAAACCAGTTGACTCATGGCGACTCCGTCGAAGAAGTATTCCTCGTCGCCGACAAGCAACTCCGGGCGAACCGCCAGGGAAATCTCTATCTCCAGCTCGAGCTTCGCGACAAGACCGGCAGTATCGGCGCGCGGCTCTGGAACGCGACCGAGGAGCTGGCGCGGACCTTCGAGCCGGGCGATTACTTGCGGATCCGGGGCAAGACTCAGGTCTTCCAGGGGTCGCTCCAGATCATCCTGACCCACATCGACACGATCGACGGCTCGCGCGTCGAGCCCGAAGAGTTCCTACCCCAGAGTTCTCAGAGCGTCGGCAAGCTGATGATCCGCCTGCGCGAGATCCTGCTGGCGATGGGCAACCCACACCTCCGCGCGCTGGTCGAGTGCTTCCTGATCGATGACGAGTTCCTTGGCAAGTTCACACTGGCGCCCGCGGGCATCAAGAACCACCATGCCTATCAGGGAGGGCTCGTCGAGCACGTCGTCACCCTCTTGAACGTGGCCGACCGGATCACGGGGTTCTACCCGGAGGTCGATCGCGACCTGCTCCTGACCGGCATCTTCCTCCACGACATCGGCAAGATCGACGAACTGTCTTACGACCGCGCCTTCGCTTACACCGACGAAGGCCAGCTCGTGGGGCACCTGGTGATGGGGGTGCAGCTCCTGGCCGAGAAGGTCAAGCGTTGCGCCGAGCTGATGGGCGAGCCGTTCCCGCCCGAGCTGCTACTGAGGCTCAAGCACATGATCGTCAGCCATCACGGCTCCTACGAGTTCGGCAGCCCGAAGCTGCCGATGACGCTCGAGGCGATCGCTCTCCACTTGCTCGATAACCTGGATGCCAAGATCCACTCCTTCAGCCGGGAGATCCGCGACGATCCCAGCCGGGACTTCGAGCTGGACGCCGTTCCAGCAGAGCCTGGGCCGACGCCTCTTCAAAGGGAACGCGCATCTGAACGAGTCCGACGAGGGGGCCGATCTCTGAGGGTCTTCCTTGTAGGGTGGGTGAAACCCACCGGTGCGAGGCCCTCTCGGTGGGTTTCACCCACCCTACATAGGATGGGATCACACGAACAGGTGATTCACCCGGAGGTCGTCCCGCGATGGCCGAATTCGCCGCGCGCATCTTGAAGCTGGTTTCCGAGCCGGACTACAAGCCGATCACGCTCAAGGCGATGTCGCGGAGGTTCGAGGTCGAGCCCGACGACTATGCCGACTTCCGCTCCACGGTCAAGGGATTGATCAAGGAGGGCAAGCTCGACCTGGCCAAGGACAAGAAGCTGCACCGGCCCGAGCAGAAAGGGCTGATCGTCGGCCTGTTCCGACGCTCGTCGAAGGGATTCGGGTTCGTCCGGCCGCACAAGTCGACCGCGCAGGCCGACCAGATCTACATCCCGCCCGAGGCCGGCGGGGACGCCTCCAGCGGCGACGAGGTCGCCGTCAAGATCACCAAGCGATCGCGACGGCCGGGCATGAACGACGAGGGGCGGATCGTCAAGATCCTGGCGCGGGCCTCGGCGCTCTTTGTCGGCACGTATTTCGAGGATGGTGGCGCCGGCTTCGTCCGGATCGACGGCACGATCTTCCAGGACCCTATCGACGTCGGCGACCCCGGTGCCAAGGGGGCCAAGCCGGGAGATAAGGTCACCGTCGAGATCGTCCGATACCCGTCGCCGTCCATGGAAGGCGAGGGGGTGATCACCGAGATCCTCGGTCAGCGCGGCCAGCCGGGCGTTGACACCCTCACGGTCATCCGTGCCTTCAACATCCCGGACGTCTTCCACGAAGGCGTCCTCGACGAGGCACGCGAACAGGCGCGGCTGTTCGACGAGTCGGAGATCGGCACCCGAACCGACCTCCGCGACCTCCTGACCGTGACGATCGATCCGGCCACCGCCCGCGACTTCGACGACGCCATCTCGCTCTCTCGCGACGAACAGGGCTTCTGGAACCTGGCGGTCCACATCGCCGACGTCTCGCACTTCGTCCGCGCCGGGACCGACCTGGACCGGACGGCTCGCGACCGCGGCACCAGTGTCTACCTGCCCGATCGCGTGATCCCGATGCTCCCGGAGATCCTCTCCAACAGCCTCGCCAGCCTCCAGGCGGGTCGGACGCGGTACACCGTCACCGCCTTCATGGAGTTCAACGCCGAGGGAATCCTGGTCTCGAAGCGGTTCGCACGCTCGGCGATCCGGGCCGACCACCGATTCAGTTACGAGGACGCATTCGCCGTCATGAAGGCGCCCGAGGCGGAGCATGCCGGCGTGACTCCCGAAGTCGCCCGCATGCTGGGGCAGATGCTCGAGCTCGCCATGATCCTCCGCCGACGCCGGTTCGCCCACGGCGCCCTGGAGCTGAATCTTCCCGAGGTCGCGATCACACTGGGCGATCAGGGCGAGGTCGCGGGCGCCCGCCTCGTCGTCCACGACGAGAGCCATCAGGTCATTGAAGAGTTCATGCTCGCCGCCAACGAGGCCGTCGCCACGGCCCTGGGCGCCGAACAGATCCTTTTCCTACGCCGAGCCCACCCCGATCCGGAGCCCTTCAAGCTCGACGAGTTCGCCGAGTTCGCCCGGAGCCTGGGACTGAGCATCGACCAGCCGCAGAGCCGATTCGAACTCCAGCGGATCCTCAAGGAGACGGCCGGACGTCCCGAGGAGTATGCAGTCCATTACGGGCTGCTGAGGAGCCTGAAGCAGGCCAATTACACGCCCGAAGCCGAGGGCCACTATGCGCTGGCCAGCGAGGATTACTGCCACTTCACCTCGCCGATCCGCCGCTATCCCGACTTGCAGGTGCATCGCCAGTTGATCGCATGGATCGAGGGGAAGAAGCCGGCGAGTCGTCTCGACGAGTTGATCGTCCTGGGCGAGCACTGCACGCGGACCGAGCGGCGAGCCGCCCTCGCCGAACGCGAGCTGGTCCGCGTGAAGCTGCTGTCGTACCTGGAAGGCCACATCGGCGAGTCCTTCCACGCCATCATCACGGGCGTGCAGGATTTCGGGCTGTTCTGTTCGACTCGCCGAGCTGCCGGTCGAGGGGATCATCCACGTCACGTCCCTGGCCGACGACTACTACTACCTGGAGGCGGGTACTCACACCCTGGTCGGGAGGCGATCGGGCCGGCGTCATCGCCTGGGCGACCGCCTGGTGGTCCGGGTCGCCCACGTTGACGTGGACCGGCGTCAGCTCGACCTGGTCCTGGCCGACAGTCCCCTTTCTCAGGGCCAAAATCGGCCCGCTGCCCCTGGCCGGTTGACCGGCTCATCCGCGGGGAATGATCGGCCGGCTCGACCGCCGAGATCGGGGACGCAACCGGCCGCGGCCCAGGCGCCCGACGATGCTCGACCCTCCGGCCAGCGCCGCCCCTCGCCCCTCAAGGGCAAGAAGGGGAAGGCCAAGGCGAAGGCGAACGTCAAGGCGAAGGCGAAGGGCAAGTCCGGTCGCAAGAAGCGGAAGAAATGAGCGGCCGAGACTCCAGATAGACGAGCACGTTTTCATTCGATCGGGGCGGCATCATCCGGCGGAGCGTTGCCCGACGTCGCGAGGGGCTGGCCGACCTCGGATGACCTCGGCTTCGCCATCGCCTTCTGAAGGGCCTTCCCGGTCGGGAGCTCGACCATGATGTACTTTCTCCAGTCCGCCTCCATCTCCACCAGGTAGACCCATGCGCCACAACCGTCACAGGTCCCCACGAGCCGAGACGGGTCATTCTCGTCGGGCTGGATCAGGTTGAACTGGAGCAAACAGTCCGGACAGCAGAGCGGTTGCGTGTCCTGCTCGGCGGTCAAACTCTGAACGACGAATCCGAGGGTCGTGGACATCGTCCTCGTCCGGGCGGGTATGGAAGATGACACGGCGATCTCCCTGGGGACATCGGCGTCCGAAGCGCTCCAGATCACTCGATGCATCCGCATGCAAGGATGCCGGCATCTCTAGCATGCTGCTCGGGATCTCTGATGCCCGCCATCATAAGCTTTTCTGTGGGCATTGCAACGCAGATTCGCTAAATTCTCGGGACGAGAGTTCCCCAGGGAAAGTCCCGACCAGGCTGACGCCGATGGTCACGGGTTTCGATTTCGCATGGCTGGATCGTATTCGTCCAGGAGTGTCGATTTTCGCCTTCACAAGCTCTGCCGGTATTGCCAGAATCGTCCGCCTTCGGAATCGGGAGGAAATGGCCGATAATCCTCGTATTGACGATTCGGCTCGCACGGGTCGTAGGCTGGCACGGAGGGAATAGCCGTGAAGGACTGGACATGTTTTTTCAGCCTGGTCGTCGTGGGTTGTGGCCTGGCGAATCCTAGCGGAGTGCTCCACGGGCAGACGGTGGAGCGCGACACGACGATCACGGGGCCGCGCGGCCGATCGATCCAGCGCCAGGTCGAGGTGCAGCGTAGCCCCGGAATGATCGATCGGCAGGTGACGATCAAGCGTCCCGGCGGCACGTTCGAACGTCAGGTGGAGGTCCAGCGCTCAACCCTGGCGGGTCGCGGATTCGGCGGGGGCCCCTGGGCGCGACCGTTCTACGGGCCGAGGCCCGTGGTCATCGGCTCGTCGGCGCCGGCGCTGGGCTTCGGGCTGGTGGCCGCCCCGTTCATGAACTTCTCGTTCGGCGGGGGTGGCGGAGGATTCGGCGGCGGAGGTGGCGGCGGTATGTCGGGGGGCTCGGGCGCACCGCCGCCGCCACCGCCGGACCAGGTTGCACTGATGTGCCAGCGCCTCCAGGGCTTCCACCTCACCGGCCGCAAGGAAGCGGCCTACACGCTGGGCGAGATCGGCGACCCTCGAGCCGTCCCGACGCTCGTCCACGTACTGAAGTATGACAACTTCAAGGATGTCCGAATCGCCGCGGCGATCGCGCTGGGCGAGATCGGCGGCTCGCCGGCGGCCGTGGCCCTCGAACGCGCCTCGGTCTACGACCATCGCGACGACGTCAAGAAGGCCGCCTCGACGGCCCTCGAGCGATTGAATGCCAAGGCCAAGGCGATGGCCTCGATGCCGCAGCCAGCCGGCCGTCCGTTCCCGCCGGAAGCCCGGCCTCCCGCGGGTGCGCAACCCATGGCACCGGCCGCCACGACGCCTTCGCCCTTCCGCGAGCCGCCGCCGGCCGACGGTCCGACGCCCGCCTCGGGTGACGTATCACCCTTGCAGGGCGAGCTTACCCCGCCGCCACCGCCGACGCCGGTCACCTCCGGCGACAATCCGGGCGGAGGTCGCTGAGAGTGTGGGAATGACACGTGTCGCCGAACACCGCCGGGTGACCACGGTCGTGAGACTGTGGTTTGGACGGGGCGCAGCCCTCAAACCTCGCACGTGAGTGCGATCGGCGCGCCCATCAGATCGGGCTGACGCCCGAGGTTGGAGGACGTTCGTCCCGTCCGAACCACGCACTCACGTGCGTGGTCACGGGCTAAACGATCGCGGTCCTCAAACCTCGTAGGTTGCGAGCAACTCGGGGGTGTGGACCGGCGACTGGACGTACGGCTGCAAGACGGGGACCAGGGCGTCGATCCCGTCGGGCTCGCCGTGGACGAGGAAGGCTTGCTCGATATTGCCGCCGGTCTGCTCGTACCACCAGGCCAGGTCGTTGCGATCGGCGTGGCCGGAAAAGCCATCGAGGACGTAGACGGCGGCGTTCAGGTCGTACCATTGATCGAAGATCTGGAGCCGCTCGACACCGTCGGAGATCTGGCGGCCGAGTGTTCCCTCGGCCTGATAGCTGACGATCACGATCGCATTGTCCGGGTCGGAGACGACGTGGCGCAGATGATGGCGGATTCGACCCGCCTCGCACATCCCCGAAGACGCGATGATCACCATCGGGCCATTGAGGTAGTTCAACCGTCGCGAATCGTCCCAGGTCGCGCAGAATTCGACGTACTTCGAGCCGAAATAGAGCGGGTCCTTATCCATCAGGAAGCGGGCCTGCGGCGTGTAGGCGTCGGGATGGTCGCGGTGGATCTCGGTCAGCCGGGTGGCGAGCGGGCTGTCGACGTACACCGGGATCGGCCGGACCTTGTGCAGGGCGAAGAGCTCCTGTAGGCAGAAGACCATGCGCTGGGTCCGCCCCAGGCTGAAGGCCGGGATGACGACCTTGCTCTGCAACCGGATGGCCCGCGCCACGATCGCGTGCAACTGCTTGATCAGCCGGTCGTAGGGGTCGAGCTCGCGGTTGCCGTACGTGCTCTCGGAGACCAGGACGTCGATGTCCTTGATCACGGTCGGATCCGGCAGGAGGTGGGTGTCTCGCCGGCCCATATCGCCGGTGAAGACGAACCGGCGATCGCGGCCATTCTCCCGGTAATCGAGCTGGACCATCGCGGCGCCCAGGATGTGGCCGGCGTTGAAGTAGGTCAGGGTCACGCCCGGCACGACCTCGACGGGAGTCCGGTAGGGCAGCCGCTGAATCCGCTCGATCAGCCACTCGACATCGGTCAGCTCGAAGAGCGGCTCGACCGACTCGAGGTGGGGATATTTGAGGTGGGCGTTGCGCACCTCCTCGCGCTGAATCCGCGCCTGTCCCGGAGCATGATGTTGGTGATGTCGCCCGTTGCCGGCGTGGCGAAGATCGGGCCGTTGTAGCCGGCGCGGATCAGGCATGGCAATCGGCCGATGTGATCGTTGTGCGCGTGCGAGACGATGACCGCGTCCAGCTCGCGAGGGTCGAAGGAGAAGTGCCGGTTGGGGCTATCGGGCTCGATCCGCTCGGAATCAAATAAGCCGCAATCGAGCAGGATTCGCCGGGAACCGATTTCGAGTAAGTGGGCGCTGCCCGTAACCTGACGGGTTGCGCCGTGGAACGTAATTCGCAACCCAGCTCCCTCCTGACGATACCGACCCGAACGAAGCGATCGCCCGCCTCGCATCGAATCTCACGATCGCCGTATCTCGCATCGCTCGCTCCCCGGCCCCTCCGCAGAAGCCACCCCCGCCGCCAGGTGTCGGATCCAGCCAGGGAGAGTCATCCGATCTCTGTGGTATATTAATAATTCCATCATGCCACGAACACCCGGCATCTTCAAGCCGACGATGGTCGTCTCGCGTCGTGAGTGTCTGGAAAGGCGTAGATTGCGTGTCGGAATGGATGCGTGGCTATTGGCGGTCGGATTTGTCAATTGATCGGATTGCGGGTTCGGCGTAGAATTTGCTGTGGGCCTTCGAGATAACCCTCCATCAGCTCCCCAGGATTCAGCGTCTTGCCATGTCTCCGGTTCGAAGTCGGTCCAGCTTTCCAGTCACTGTCCGAAATTCGTGGGTGAGGAGCGCCCTCCGATGGATGAGTCGCGAGCGATCTCCGATTCGCATGTGCTGCACAGGCTCTTTCGGGGCCTGACCGAATACGCGTTCATGACCGAGCTGGGCATCGGCGACCCTCGGCTGGTCGGCTATGTGGCCGCGCTGCTGGCGAACTTCGTTCCCAGCCAGGCGGTCTGGCGACTGCGCGATGAGCACGGACGGCCCTTGACCGAAGTCGCGGCGATGATCGCCGCGGCCGAGTCGGCCGCCGATACGGCCCGACGGCGCGAATGTCTGCGCCACGTCGGCGATTTCACACTGTTCTGGACCGGCGTTTATCCCGAAGCCCTGGCCAAGCTGCGCGGAAAGGGCTCCGCCGATGCCCTCATCAGTTACCAGGAACAGGGGAAACGCTCTTATTACCTCGCCTCCACGCTCAGCGCCGACGAGTCCGAAGCACCCGTACTCCGCAGGCTCAGCGACCAGTTCGAGCTGTGCGCCTTCGGCCTTTCGTGCGTCCGACGCGAGTGGGAGAAGATTGGTCCTTCTTAGTCCTCGGTCCTTTGTCCTTCGTCCTTTGTGTTGACGGTGATCCGAGCCTGGCGGAATGCCGTCCCACGAAGGTCGGCATCTCGCTTACGGCGGAGTAAGTCCTTGACCAGGGACCAAGGACAAGGGACAAAGGACAGCATGGATCGTTATGGATTCGACGATCTGCGTCGGTTCGCCGCGGCGCTGGGGACCGCCTGCGGATTGGTCCCGTTGCGCGCGTTGGCGTTGGCCTCGCACTTGCTCTGGTTCGATGCGGCAGGTGCTGCAAGTCTGGGCATCGCGAGTCTACCCGACTGGCTGGAAGCGATCGAGAGAGGCCAGCTCGACCCAAGGACAATCGGCCGGGTCGTCGCGAACGGTCGGCGATGGCCTCCTTCGACGGGGAGAATGGATTACCCCCACTGATCATGGAGCGGGCCGCGGAACTGGCGGTCGAGACGGCGAGAGAGACGGCCGTCGGACTGGTACGCGTCGAGCGTGTCGGGCCGATCGCGTCGGCGGCGGCCATCGTCGGCGGGATCGCCCTGGGGCCGATGGCGGGCCTGGTACTCGGCCCGAACCGGTTGTGGAGCATGGGGTTGCCTTCCGGGGCCGGGCTGCCGGTCGTGGTCGACTCGGGGCTGGTGGCGGCGATGGCGGCGGTCAAGCCGGGAAGCAGCCGGACGCGGGACGATTCCTCGAAGACGGCGGCATCGCGTCGGACGGGGTCTGCTCCCTCAATCGATGTCCTCGACGGACTCCGGCTCGGGGCCGAGGTGCTCATCCCGGCCGGGGGATGGCTGGTTGCGGCGATCTCGGTCGCCGCCGTGGAGCCGCTGTCGGCGTTCCATCATCGCGTGGCCGCCGGTTGGTTCGGCCGGGACGAAGCCCCCGGGCGGCTCCTCCCCGACGCTTGGGACGCGCGTTGAACGCGAGGCCCGCGTCGATGGCGTCGCGATCGCTCAACCGGCGTGGAAATCCCTCGAGCAGTGGGCCCAACGACTCGGCGTCGAGGTCCCCGCTCCGATCGCTCCGCGTGGAGAGCCCGCGTGATCGTGCCGATCATCATCGCAGACCTTCGAGGATGAACTCCAGCCATGGTCCTCCCCCTCGGCGACTTGCAGCGGACGCGGATCGTCCCTTTCGTCACGTACAGCTTGATGGCCTTAAACATCGCGGTCTTCCTGGTCGAGCAGGAGCGCGGCGAGGACTTCACCCGGTCCCTGGCGATGACCCCCTGGGAGGTCGTCCATAATCAAGACCTCGAAGAGCCGACGGATCACATCGTGCGAGTCCTCGAGCGCGACCGGTTCGGGGAGACACACTGGGAGCGGCGCAACGAGCCCATCGAGCATGCCCCGTGCCCGATCCCGATCCGATGGACCTTGCTCACCTCGATGTTCCTGCATGGGAGCTGGATGCACCTGGTCGGCAACATGCTCTATCTCTGGATCTTCGGCGATAACGTCGAGGAGGTCCTGGGGCCGGTCCGCTACCTCATCATTTACCTCGGGTGCGGCCTGATGGGCTCGCTCGCCCAGATCGCGGTCAATCCGGATTCGGATATCCCCAACCTGGGGGCGTCCGGGGCCATCGCCGGGATCATGGGGGCTTATGTCATCTGGTTCCCCCATGCCCGGATCCGCGTACTGTTATTCCGTTTCATCACGGTCTTGCCGGCGGTCATCGTGATCGGTGGCTGGATCGGCATGCAGGTCTGGTTGGGCGCCGGGTCGCTGGAGCGAGGTGTCGATTCCGGGGGTGTTGCTTACCTGGCGCACGTCGGTGGCGCGTTGTCCGGGATCGTCGTCGCATTCCTGTTCGCCGACGACGCCAACTATACCAAGGCCCGCAACGCCGCGGCCGAGGGTTGGACCGTCTACGAAGACCCGGAGTGACGGGGACCGCGGCGGTCGCCGCTTCGCCATACGGGAGATCCTCGTGTCGGCCACGAAAGCATCGCTCGGGCCGTCACCATTGCTGACGCGGCGAGTCGAGGGCGTGTACGATGTGATCAGTCCGGTCGGGTCGGCCTGGGCATTCCGTGTTGGTCACCGCGGTCGCTTTTCGGCTTGGGCGAGATGATCGTGAAAGACCCAGACAATCTTAATGCGGTCGCGCGAAGGGGGGCCGTCGAGTCTACCTCTGGAACGCTCATCGATCGAGTGAAGTTGGGCGAGTCGGAGGCATGGAGGCGTCTGGAGTATCTCTATTCGCCGCTGGTGCGGTCGCGATGCCGGCACGCCGGTCTCACCGAAGCGGACGCGGACGACATCGTCCAAGAGGTGCTCAAGACGGTGTCGGAGAAGATCGGGAGTTTCGAGAAGCGGTCGGGACCGAGCTTTCGAAGTTGGCTGAAGTCGATTACGAGGTATAAGCTCGGCGACCACTTCCGGCGTTCTCGCGATTTGGCCCGTGGAGAGGGCGGGACCGATGCGCAAATCGCCCTCGGCCAGGTCCCCGACGATCCGGGTCGGATCGCGATGGACGACGAGGAGGACGATCCTTCCGATCGCCGTCGGCTAATCCTTCAAGCCCTCCGATTGGCCAGTTCCCGATTCGAACCGAGGAGCCGGCAGGCGTTCTGGCTCGTGGTCGTCGAGAACCGCCGTCCTGCCGAGGTGGCCGCCGAGCTCGGCTTGACCCCGACCGCCGTCTACATCGCCAAGTCGCGGATCCTCAGCCGACTTCGCGAAGTCCTGGCGGATCTCGGTGAATCCGGATTCGACGAGGATTTTCGGACCGACCCTGGCCCCGAGATCGACCCATGATCGCCCATCCATCAGCTCAGGATCAGTCCGACTGCCCGGATCATGCGCTGACTGCTGGCGCTGTCCCTGGGCCGGCTGCGCGGAGAGGTCCGGGACGAGGTCGAGCGGCATATCGAGGTCTGTGACTCGTGCGTGGCGTCGCTCCATTCGATCGACGATGGTCCCGACCCACTGATTGCCGACCTGCGTGGCTCGACCGACCCGGGGAGCGCCGATGAGGACTCCGGCCGGGATTGGACCTGGTCCGAAGACTTCGGCTCCGGTCCCTTGGGGACCTACGGATCAAAGGACTCGGAGACCGGACCGACGGACAAGAGTCTGACCTCGAAGCGGCTGGGCGATTATCGGTTCGATGAGCCGCTCGGCCGGGGCGGGATGGGGACCGTCTACCGCGCGATCCACACGAGGCTCGGCAAGGTCGTGGCCTTGAAGGTCATCCAGCCGGACCGGCTGGGCGATCCCGAGACCCTCACCAGGTTCCGGCGGGAAATGCGGGCGCTCGGCGGCCTGGAGCACCACAACCTGGTCCGGGCCCTCGACGCGCGCGAAGAGGCGGGCGTCCCCTTCCTCGTCATGGAGTACGTCGAGGGGATTGACCTGGCGCGGCTACTGGTGCGCAACGGCCGGCTCCCCGTTGCCGACGCCTGCGAAGTGGTCCGGCAGGCGGCGACCGGGCTGGACTACGCACATCGGAACTGCGGACTGGTCCATCGCGATATCAAGCCATCGAACCTCATGATCACCCCGGAAGGCTGCATCAAGATCCTCGACCTGGGGATTGCCCGATTCGACCCTATCCTGCGGGGGCCACCAGAGGACGCCCCGGGTACTCGCGTGACCGAGGTCGCCGAGAGGGTCGGCACCTACGATTACATGGCCCCCGAGCAGTGGCTCATGAGCCCCGACGTTGACATCCGCACGGATGTCTACGGCCTGGGATGCACGCTCTATGAGCTACTGACCGGTTGCGCCCCCTATGCTCGGCCGGAGTGGACGACCCGGGACGAGAAGATGAGGGCCCACACGCTAATCCCCGCGCCCCCGATCCGCGAGTGTCGGTCCGACGTCCCCGAGCCGCTGACCACCGTCCTCGATCGGATGCTGGCCAAGTGCCCCGCCGACCGCTATGCGACCCCGGCGGATGTCATCGAAGCCCTCGAGCCGTTCATTCCGGGCCACAACCTGACGGCCTTATTGTCGCCCGCCCGGTTCGTCCCGACGATTACGCCCGTCTCCGAGCCGGACGCCGCCGATCGAGCCAGAAGTGGGGGTTTCCGTCCGGTCGGGGTGTTTTCGAGGAGATGGCACCCGCGGTGGGATTGGTCGCGTCCGCCGACGTTTTCCAAGCCGATCGCCGTCTCCGCCGTCCTTACGTTCGTAACCTTGCTGTACCTTGCCCAGACAATCGCCAGTCGGTGGCCTCGGTCGAATTCCGATCAAACACCGGTCCGAGGCGACCTTCAAGAGCCACCTGCACATTCGCCCGAATCGATCGTTCTCACCGGCGAGCGGGTCCCCGCGAAGCTGACCATCAGGCTCTACCGCTTCGAGGAGGGAACCGATGACCTGTACGATATGGGCCGGATCGGCGACCCCCGAGACCGACCGCAGGGGACGGCCGTCGTCGATCTGAGATTCGTGGTCGAAGCGGAGTTCGACAAGCCGCTCTTCCCTTATCTGATCTCCGTGGACCAGCTCGGGAGATGCGAGATCGAGTTTCCCGAGAAGGGTTCGGCCCTCTCGAAGCGGAGGGAATTCAAGATCCCGTCCGGCGACTACTACTTATCGCTGGAGGCGGAAGGGCTGCTTGCCCTGATCCTCCTGGGATCGGACCGACCGCTCTCCTCGGCCGAGGCCCTCGCAATGGTCGAAGTTCAAGCCGAGGACTGGAAGCATGCCCGGACCGGCGTTTCGTGGTTATTCGACGGCGAACGGTACGATCCCCTGGCGCTGGATCGCGAGATCCGGAAAGTCCCGCATGGGCTCAAGCCTTTCTCGGATTCGTTCAAGTCTCTTTCATCTCACGCTGGGATCGCGGCCGTCCGGGCCATCGCTTTCCCGGTCAGACTCGCTCCGAAGAATCCCTGACTCGGAATCCGAAGGAGGAAACCGATGGTCTTGATGCACAATTCAGGCGGCTCCGTCCGAGAGTGCCCCAGGCGTGGGGAATCCCCGGCCATCTCGGTGGCCCTGGCCATGGGGGTGGCCGGCCTCATCGGACTGTCGGCAGTCGGCGGTTCACAGGCGCAGTCCCGCTCCGAGAGTTCATCTCCCAAGCCCGCGTCGAGCCCGACCTCGACACCGGCTCCGAGGTCTCTCAACGACGACGATGCCAGGCGGGTCGAGGTGATAGGGAGGACCATCGTCGAGCTGACGAAGAAAGGACAATTCGCCGAGGCAGTCGCACCCGCCCGGGAGGTCCTGGAGATCCGGACCCGGGCGCAAGGCGGCGGTCACTGGGAGACGGTCGACGCCCGCCGTCAGGCCGAGAGCCTCGAGCAAATCGCCGCGATGGCACCCGAGTCGCGAGCCGCGTTTGTATCGGCCGAACGGATCGCCGCCGAGGGGGACGTCCTCTTTGATCGCGGCGAGTATCTCAAGGCTCAATCGCTCCGTCAGGAGGCGCTGGAGCGATTCCGCCGGACCCTCGGCGAGGACCACGAACGGACCGCCCGGAGCGAGGAGAAGCTGGCCTACAACCTGTATCGCCTCGACCTCCCGAAGCAGGCCGAGCCCCTGTTCCGCCGAGCCCGGGCGACCCTCCTGCGGCTCCTCGGCGAGGACCACCCCGACATGGCGCGGATCGCCCACGAGCTGGGCTATTGCCTCGATGCGCTCAAGAAGCACGACGAGGCCGGGCCGCTATTCGAGCAGGCCTGTCGGATCTGGACGCGGGCACAAGGCGAGGACCATCCCGACACCGCCAACGGCTACGATGGCATGGCGAATCACCTCAAGGAGCTGGGCAAGCATGCCGAGGCCGAGCCCCTGTACCGCAAGGCGCTGGAGCTCGATCGACGAGTGCGGGGCGAGAACCATACCCAGACGGCATGCGGCTACTTCAACCTGGCCTACAACCTCTTCGTTCGCGGCAAGTTCATAGAGTCCGAGAAGTTGCATCGAAAGGCCCTGGAGATCCGGCGCAAGGTGCACGGGGAGAGCCACCCCGATACCGCCCTGAGCTATAGCGGCGTTGCCTGGACTCTCGGCGCGCTGGGCCGTCAGACAGAGGTCGAAAGTTTGCATCGCAAGGCGCTGGAGATCCGCCTCAACGTGCTCGGGGAGGATCATCGGGATACCGCGGAAAGCTACCAGGGGCTGGCGAGGACCCTGCACGGCCTCGGTCGGACGGACGAGGCCGTGCCGCTGTTCCGTAAGGCGCTGGAGATCCGGGAGAGAATGCTGGGGCAGGACGATCCCAACACGGCCGACAGCTACAACAGTTTGGTCGAGGCCCTCCAGCCTTGCGGTCGCTTCGCCGAATTGGAACCGCTCCGCCGCAAGTGGTTGGCTAGCCAGCTCAAGGTGCTGGGTGAGGATCACCCCGCAATCGCATCGAGCTATCAGATTCTCGCCAACGAGCTCTACTTCCAGGGAAAGTACGCCGAAGCCGAACTCGTTTATCACAAGGCGCTGGACATTCGTCGCCGCACACTGGGCGAGGGTCATCACCTGACGGCCGAAATCTACAACGACCTGGCCGCCAACCTCTGGAGCCAGGGGAAGACTGCCGAGGCCGAACCGCTGTTCCAGAAGACGCTGGAGATTCGTCGCCGAGCCCTGGGCGAGAACCACCCCGGCACGGCCAACAGCTATCAAAACTTGGCAGCCAATCTGAGCGCACAAGGGAAACACATCGAGGCCCAATCGCTGTATCGGAAGGCGCTCGCCATTCCTCGTGAGCGCGGCGAGGACCACGCCGAGATGGCGGCCACTTACGACAGCATGGCCCACGACCTCTACGCCCAGGGGAAGTACGCCGAGGCCGAGCCGCTCTTTCAGAAGGCGCTATCGATCTGGCGTCGTACCTCGGGCGAAGACCACCCCGACGCGGCCTACGCTTTTGGCAACCTAGCGGTCAACCGGGACGCCCAGGGAAAGTACACCGAGGCCGAGATAGTCTATCAGAAGGCGTTGGCGATCTACCGACGCACGCTGGGCGAAAACCACCCTGACACGGCCTTCAGTTACACCAACCTGGCCGCCAACCTGCACGCCAGGGGGAGCTCGGTCGAGGCCGAAGTCATGGCCATCACGGCGGCCCAAAGCTACGAGGTCGCGAGGTCGCGAGTCAGTTTGACGGGACTCGACCGGGTCGAGTTTGCCGCGAAGCGATCGCCTTTGCCGCTGGTCGCCTCGCTCCTGGCCGGTCGCGGACGCGACCGGGACGCCTGGCAACGCTGGGAAGCCGGGCTGGCGCGGGGCCTGTTCGATGACCTGGCGGCGCGTCGCGGCCGTCCTCTGGCGACCGAGGAGAGGATCGCGCAGGAAGACCTGTGCGGAAAGCTCAATCGGCTCGACAACCAGATTAGCGCACTCGCCAGCGTCAAGGTCCTCAACGACGACCGGCGGGGTCTCCTCGATCGGCTCAGATTGCAACGACTGGAGTTACAGGGCGAACTGGTCCGTCTTCGAGTCGAGCCTGGTGCGAAAGTACCCGGCGGCCGCCGGTGCGGTCTATGCCCTTGGCAAGATCCAGGCTCGACTGGCGCCCGATGCGGCCCTGGTCGGCTGGCTGGATCTCAGGACCATGCCCAATGCGGCCGACCCACAGGCGGACCACTGGGCATGCGTCGTCAGGCATATCGGGGCACCGCGATGGATTCGGATCCGGGGCACCGGCCCGGGCCAATCGTGGACCCAGACCGACGATCGTCGGCCCGACGCGGTCCGACAGATTCCTCAGCAACCAGACCGAGAGTGCCTGGCAAAAGCCTCTGGCGGAACTGGCGGAGCAACGCCTGGCCCCGCTGGAAACCGCCCTCGGAGCTGGCAACGACCTGCCGGCCGTCCGGCACCTGATCGTGCTCCCCTCGCCGGCCCTGGCAGGCATCCCCGTCGAAACACTGCTAGTTGGCCGGCCGCCCGGCGCGCCGCGATACCTCGTGAGCTATGTGCCCTCGGGCACGCTCTTCGCCTGGCTTCAGGAACGCTCCCGCGAGGACCAAAGCAAGCCGGCGCGGCCACGCCGCCTCCTGGCCCTCGGCGATCCGATACCGCGACCCGCCGACGACCCGACTTCTCCAACCCCCGAATCGCCCGATCAAGGGATGGTGCTCAGCGTCCAGCAGTCGGTCGAGGCGATTCTCTCCCGATGCGAGACAGACGCAATGATCCGCGCTACCCGCGGCGCGGCATTTATCCCGTTGCCCGGCTCTCGTCGTGAGGTGCAGGACGTCGCCGCCCTCTTCGACCAGGGCACGACCCTCCTCGGCTCGGATGCCAGCGAACAGTCGCTCGTGACTTTGCGTGACCGGGGCGAATTGGGGACGTTCGCCGTCATCCATCTGGCGACTCACGGCGAGATGGATGACCTGTGCCCGATGAACTCCCGGTTGTTGCTCTCGCAGGATCGCCTCAGCAGCCCGAAGTCCGCCTCAGTGAGCAACGAGCCGGTTTTCGACGGGATACTGTCCGCCGGTGAGGTGATGAGCACCTGGAAGCTGAACGCCGAGCTGGTGACGTTGAGCGCCTGCCGGAGCGGGTTGGGCCGCCAGAGCGGCGGCGAGGGCTATCTTGGCTTCTCCCAGGCGCTGTTCCTGGCCGGCGCGAAGAGCGTCGTATTGAGTCTCTGGAACGTGGACGACGCAGCCACCTCCCTGTTGATGAAGCGGTTCTACCAGAACCTGCTCGGCCGTCGCCCCGGTATGGACCATCCCTTGCCCAAAACCGAAGCGCTGGCGGAGGCTGAAGGAGTGGGTTCGAACGCTGACCTTCGCCGAGGCGGATCGGCTCTGCGCCAACCTCCAGACGGTCCAGCGGATTGGCAAGGTCTCCGGTCCGCCGCGCTCCGCGGCCAAGGTCGGCCGTCCTTACGAGCATCCCTACTACTGGGCGGCGTTCATCCTGATCGGTGACCCCAATTAGCGGTGGCATGCTCGATCCACGGGCAGAGCACTCACGCCATTCGGCGTCGGATCATCCCGTGACGAAAGACGGCCGGTCGCCGGCCGTCACGACACGCACGCTTTCCGCCGAGCAAGGATCCTCGCCGAGCCGAGGAGCCCCAAGGCCATCAACACAAAGGAGGAGGGCTCGACGGGCGAGGGTCGGGCGGCACTCTTGATCGGCCCGATGATGATGCTCCGAGATTACCAACCCCCGCTTGTTACCAATTGTCGGACTCTGATATGCCAAGATACCGAAATATATGATATTATCTAGAACTCGTTTAAAGAAAACTTCATCGAATCTGGATGATTTGCCCCGTCCAGGTTCAGCGATACCCGATCCGGCCTCTCGATCGCCGGGCCGCCATACATGATCGCCCCGCTCGGGCGCACCGTCCCAGGGATCTGGTAAACGATCGAAGCCGAGTGGCTCCCAACCGTCATCGCATAACTCAGACCGACCAGGAAGGTTGTCGACGATGTATCTCCGATCGTGGCGCTGCCGTTGCCACTCCAGACTTGATTTCCGTAAGAACCGGAGCTCGTCCAGGTCACCGGGCCTGACGGGTCATTCGAAAGATCGCCCAGGTAGGACAAGCTCAGACCCATTCCAGTGTACGTGCCCGAGAGCGTTCCCGACCACGAGGTCGCGGTTAAGCTCGAGCTGTAATTGAGGGTTTGTCCCGCTTCGACCCCGTAGAATAAGGAGAGGAGCAGTGCGTCTGTATCAGACGCCGTTGACTGGATGAGTGTGGACGCTTGCGAAGGGCTCAAGAGACCGGCATGGACCACGGGGGCACACCGGACCCGACGAGAACGAGCATGCAAACGACGGCGGGCGAAATGAGCCTTCTCATTGCATGGCTCCAAAGTGAGGATGAAGGGTAGCCGACCATGGGTACTCGACTGATTGATACCCGACGAATCTGAGACCAGACTTGCCCTGGAGGACACGCAACTCCCAGACCCACCTCGTTCAGCTCTTCGGGAGTCGATTCGATATCCCCGATCCATCCCGTGCGATCGGTCGAGGTCACGAACTCCGAGGGCATGGCCGATATCGACAACCTCCTCCGGCTGCTTCTCGAAGCAGGGGGACGACAGGCTAGCGATTGAGGGGCAGGCCCTGGCCGAGCTGGCAAGTGAGGTAGAAACCTCGGCGTCTCTAAGAGATTCAAATCCTGTGAAAGCGGTCGATCTTACCCCGGCGTGATCGCGCTCCAAGCTGTTGATGCCGAAAATCATCATTTTCTCCAAATTGACAATCCCATTTCCCGAACACGAAGTGGTCTTCACCCTCCTCTGCGGCCCGGCATAGGCCCTCGAGTTCCGATCGGGTGCTCGTCGGTCGCTTGACTTTCGACTCGACTCCCAGATCCCGATGTCTCCTTTGGTTCGTGCCTCGTCGTTCGACGCACCTCTACAGTCGGAGTGTTGACCTCATCCACCCATCGTCGCGATCCTCGCCCTTCGCGATCGTGAAAGATCCCAACAATTCTTCTGGTGCCGCTTGTGCAGTAATTCTGGACTCGGGACGACGCGATGCGTGATCGGCCCGTTACAGCCCGGCGGAGGAGACACTTCTCCCGCATTGAGGTTGGATCGGACCGCCCGAATGAGGGGGCGGATCACAATCCGGCGACAGCAGCCGAGGGTTAGAGGCGAAAACCCCGAGTCGCCTGCGCCGGCTTTGAGGAACCATGTGACCCAGGAGACGGTGATGACTGACCAACCTTTGAGACAAATCTACACCTGGCGCGTGCCGCCGAACTGGTCGCGCTGGGACTGGCACGAGGAGATGAAGGCCGAGGCCATCGCCACTGCCTTGCAGGCGGAGCTCGACTTCGACCCGGCGCGAGGCGTCCCTTTGTCGGCCTTCGTTCACCGGCGGGTCTTGGCCCACGCCCTGACCCGCTATCGACGCGAATGGGCCTATGGCCGTCGCTGCGGGGATCATCCGGAAACCGACTACTGCGAAGAGGCCGACGCCTGCGGGTCGTCCTCCATCGAGGTCTCCAATCATTGAAATGCTGCCTGGACCGGCTGCCGAAACCCAGCGAAGGCTCATCGAGTGCCTTTACTGGGAGGGGATGACGGAGGCTGAAGTCGCACGGATGCTCTCCCCAGCCAGCCGGCGATCAACCTGCGCAAGTGGCACATCCTCGAGCAACTCCGCCGTGGGATGGGCCGGTCCGAAAAAAGGGATTAGACGGCAAAATCAACTAATAAAACAGCCATGTTCCTGCATTCTTATAAGTAGTGGTAGGGAATTTTTGAAAGATCCTCCAGAGGGAAGATGTGAACCACAATTCTCGCCGAGCGATTCTCAACTCAAGGTGAGGTCAGCGTAGCCACTGGCACCTCCTGTTCCACCTTCGGGGCGAGGTGTCCGTCACCACGACACTTTTCGGAACAGTCTGTCAGGCATCCCGGGTGAGAATGTCGTCAAGGAGAGTTCGCCGGGACCGGCGCATTCCGGGCGCCGTGCTCTGGATCTCCGGGGCCTAACCTCGGGGATGTGCTGCTCCGCGCTCTGAGTTCGTGTGTCAGGAACCTGAACGAGAGGAGGTAATCGGTGCTCTCGGTGTATGTTTTCGGTATTGTTCGCGCGGAGACTCACTCAGAGGAGGAGAAATCGGTCTCGGATCTTCGATTACTGGGAGAAAGTCCTGAAACTCTTTTTCCAACAGTCTTCACGAGCACAAGGGAAAGTGATACGTCCATCTTCCCGCCCCCTCTTGGAGACGGCCGTTGACGCATACCGTGAGCTTGCCTCACCGAACCGGGATTCCTCCGACGGAGGCGGCCAGG
>CAVZRC010000001.1:0-2682500 GCA_963777695.1 uncultured Planctomycetota bacterium | reverse complement strand
TTTTTTTTCGGCTCGACACGAGGCTCGCGCCACTCCCTTTCGCTTTACGCGCTACCGTGACAATTATTTTTTTTTTTTTTTTTTTTTTTTTTTTTTTTTTTTTTTTTTTTTTTTTTTTTTTTTTTTTTTTTTTTTTTTTTTTTTTTTTTTTTTTATTTTATTTTATCCCCGGGCCCCTCTACGAGGCTCTCTCGGCTCTTAAGACGCGATTCCGAGTAACACGAGGACCGGAGGCGAGTCTCTTTCTACCCGCCAGCCAATGGCTCACCTACTCCCTCCCCCCCCCCCCCCCCCCCCCCCCCCCCCCCCTTTTTTTTTTTTTTTTTTTTTTTTTTTTTTTTTTTTTTTTTTTTTTTAAAAAAAAAAATCACCACCTCGACGTTGTCCCTCTGCATCCTCCTGCCATACGCATTCGGCCATAGGGCCGCGCCGCTCGCGACGCTGGTCTCTCGCCTACTGGCTGCAAGCCCTCATACCTGGTGCATTCCGCGGTCCGGTGAGCTTTTCCATTGTTCGTTCGCCTCGGTCGCGCCGGCCTTGCACATGGTCAATGCGTTCGGCGAGGAGGTCTTTTGTGCGGCGAGGCTACTTGCTCGACTGGCTCGAAGCGCACTTGCCTGAGCGGATGGCCTGGGTGGCCGATGGCTTGCTCTGGGGCCTGTGGCACACATCGATGATCACGCTGATCGGCTGGGACTTCCCGGGCCGACCGGCACTCGGGGTCGTGGCAATCTTCGGCTCCCAGGTGTTCTGGAGCCTGGTCCTCTGCCATGCCACGCGGCGCACGCGAAGCCTATGGACCGCCGTCGCGATGCACGCGACGGCCAACGCGATGACGTTCGGCCTATTCGATACGCTCACGGACCACCGTTGGAATCTCGTCTACTCGCCCTGGGGACTCCTCGGAGGTGCTTCGATGGCGGCCTTGTCCGTCCTCACCCACCTCGGTCAAACGTCATCCCCCCATCACCGGAGAACCTCGTGATGATCCGCATGGATACCGTCGGCATCGGTCTCGTCGAAACCCTCCCAACATCCGTCCTCGGCCCGAAAACCCTGTCCAACGGAGGGTGCCTACACATACCGCCTGTTCGATGCACGCTCGAGCACGGACATGGTGAGGCTCCGGGCGCTGCGTCAGGCAGGCCTGGAGCCGTGACTATGACGATCGGTCGGTCATACAATTCGACACGAATTTATCTCCTCTGGCTCCTAGGCGGCCGCCGTTGGTTCGGCATCGAGGTACGCAGACGCATCGGCTCGCCTGGTGGGCTGCGAGGTCGCTCTGGAGCGGAATATCATCTGGGCTCGGAGAATCCTGCGCGGCTATTACGCGACGTTGCTGACGGTTGACCCGGACCACCGGGGCTGCGGCATCGCCCAAGGTATCCTTCGGCATCTGAACGCAGAGGCACTCGGCCGGCACCAGGCCGACGTGATCGTCTCTGCCTTCGACGCCGGGTCGGCAGGTCGTCCGGCGGTGGAGAGGTCGATCGCCGACGAGCAGGGCGGACTGAGCCTACGCCTCTCCCCGTCTCTGACCGTCTGGGCTTGCGCCGCCGACCTCCGCGACATCGATCTTTATGAGCCGTTGAAAGGGCCGATGCGAGCCGCCCTCTGGCCGGCTGTGCGACCGCTGCTGGAGTTCAGGCCACGAGGCGACGACCGCGGCCTTGCGGCACGGCCCGCCATCCTGGGGGAGTCCATCGCGGGGGGCTACTGCCACTGCGGCTTTGGCTTCGACCTCTCCGGGGGACCTGCCACCCAATACGCCCACCGCAGTGACGGACTGGCCGGAACGCTACGGTTCGACCTCGACGGTGGCGGAACGGTCCACGTCGCCTGGCACCTGGCGACGATCACCAGGTCTGGTCGGCCCGATCGCCCGATTGGCACGGTCCAGTTGGTCGTTCCCGACCGCGCTTGCCCCGCGACCAGGCCCGGGCACTTCGCCATGTCAATCGTCTCCTGTTGCGGCAGGGCTGCCTCTCGACCATCATTTTGGACACGGGCATGGTCGCACATCGCGTCCTCTAGTGCGAGGCTTCCGGCCCACGCCGCGCCGGGTTCATTTCGCGGTACGCGGCAAAGCAAGGGAGCTCGAGATGCTTCCAGGCTTCCGAGGGCCGTACTCCATCGATCTCCTGTGAAGATTCCCCGGGGATGAGGGCTTCGGCGGCGATGATCGCGATATCTCGGAACTCCGACACCGACTGAAAGGGCGATCGACCATGTTATTGGAAACAGCGTTCCGGATCGTCGTCCACGAGAAGGAGAAGTTCTCCGGGGCGGTGGTCGGAGTGGCCATCGCGGTCTTCCTCATGATCCTGCAGGGCGGCTTCTACCTGGGTTACCTGCAGAACATCACGGTCGTCCTCGACTCGATCGATGCCGACATCTGGTTCGTCCCGAAGAACCAGCCCCTTTTCGACGGCTGGATCTCGATCGATGACCTACCCTACTACACGGCCAGGAGCCATCCCGACGTCGTGGCGACCGCCCGGTTGGTCTGGGGCTACGCCCCGTATCGTCTCCCTTCATCGGGGGGAAAAGATACCGTGGAAGTCCTCGGTGTCAACCTCGACGCGGGCGTCCATATAAGACTTGACCTGGGCCGGGGCGACCCGGCCGCGCTGCTCCGCCCTGACGGTCACGTACTGGTGGGTTGATGAAAAGATCGGGAAAAGCTCGGGATCGGCACGTTACAGGAAGTCGGAATGGAAATCCACGGGCGGCACGCCACGCCGGTCGGTCTCGTCGAGGACGTCCACCTCTTCACGACGGCCGGCTTCGTCTTGACCGATCTGGATAATGGCCGGGCCTTCCTCGACGTCCCCGACTCGCACGCGACCTACATCGTCTGCAAGTGCCGCCCGGGGGCCGACGTCGCGGTCGTCGCCCGCAATCTGCGGGGCGAATTCCCGGAGCACGATGTGCTCACGGCGCGAGCCTTCCACGACCAGGCCTCGTCCTACTGGTCCAATCGGACCAGCATCGGCCCGGTTCTGCTGCTTTCGTCGGCGCTGGCCGTCATGGTGGGGTTCTTGATCGTGATGCTGACTTTTTACATCTCGACGGTCGAGAAGATTCCCATCTTCGCCTGCATGAAGGCCCTGGGCGCCTCCGGCGGCGAGGTCGCCTCGATCATGATTTTCCAGGTGCTCATCGTCTTCGTCCTGGGCTGTGCCATGGCCGGCGTGGGGCTTTACGTGACGCTGATGGTCCTGGCCAGGACGACGATCTCGGTGGTCATCACAGAGCAACTCGTACTCGCGGGCATCGGGACCACTGGGCTCTGCTCGTCCCTGAGTTCGCTACTCTCGATTCGAAAGATGATTTCCACGGGACCCGGGGGAGGCATTCCGCACATGAGCACCAAAATGTCATCCTTGGGCTGCATGACGTCAACAAGCAATTCTGGAGCCCCAAGGGGTCCTCCAGGTGTTGAAGAAGCTGCGGTTGACCGTTCGCCGCGGCGAGATCGTGATGGTGACCGGCCCGTCCGGCTCGGGGAAGACGACTCTGCTGCAGATCTGCGGCTGTCTGATCCGCCCGACCGAGGGCGGCGTCGAACTGGCGGGCATCGAGGTCAGTCGGTCCTCCGAGGCGGAACGACTCGAAGGCTCGGCGACGTCATCTGGGATTCGTCTTCCAGAACTTCCACCTCCTGGCCGCGCTGCCGGTCGCTGTGAATGTGGCCTTGGCGTTGCGGCTGCGCCGCCAGCCGATCGACATGGGCCGAGTTCTCGGGATCCTGGAGACCCTGGGGATCGGCACCAAAGCGTGGAAGTACCCGAAGCACCTCAGCGGAGGCGAGAAGCAGCACGTCGCCATCGCCCGTGCCTTGGTTGGCTCGCCGGACCTGATCCTGGCAGATGAACCGACGTCGCAGCTCGACTCCAACTCCGCGGCCACGGTCGGTCGACTGCTCCGGCGGGCCGCCCGCGAGCTCAATACGGCTATTGTGGTCACCACTCATGACCCACGGCTCGGCGCGATCGCCGACCGGCGGGTCTCACTCGGATCGGGAGTCCTCCATGAATAAATACGCCACGTGCGTCAGAGCTCTGGTCGCTGGCCTATGCATCTCCGGCACCGCACTCTATCTACTCGAACAACTGGCGGGACGACCCCGGAAGTCCGGCCGCATCGACGCAGACACCGCTCCCACCGTGCGGTGGGAGGAGGGCCCGCCGGGGGCGATCATCTGCAGCGGGAGGGTAGAGCCGGTGCGGGCGAGGTGAACATTACGGCCCAGGTCGGTGGGCAACTCGCCGAGGTCCGGGTCAAGGAGGGCGACGTGGTCGAGGCGGGGCAACTGCTGGCCATCGTCGACGGCCCGCGCAAGGCTGCCGAGCTCGCCCTGGCCGAAGCGACCGTCGCCCTCGCGCTCCAAGGTGCAACGGCTCAAGGCGGGCAACGGCCGCGAGGAGATCGCGCAGGCCCGGTTCGAGGCCGAGTCGGTCGAGGCGACGCTGGAGTACGAGGCCAAGAGCCTCGGGGCGTTGCAGCGGCTGCGCCAGCGGGGGGCCGTAAGCGCCGACGACATCGACCGCCAGCGGCAACTCGTGGAGCAGTTGAGGCGGCAATGCGGTGGCCTCCGCAAGCGGTGCGAGGCCCTGAGCCGGGGGGCGCTCCCCGAGGAGATCGACGTTGCACGGTCGGAGTTGGCTGCCGCTGTGCGCGAGTCCGCCGTGTCAAAGTGGAGTGCGACCTGCGAGTCATCCACGCCCCGACGCCCGGGACCATCCTCGAGGTCTTCCGCCACGCGGGCGATTCGGTCAGCACCGACCAGCCCAGCCCGATCCTTCGCATGGCCGACACGAGCCTGCTGCGAATACGTTTGGAGGTAGACGAAGTGTGGGTCACCCGGGTCATGCCCGGCCAGGAAGGCATGTTCCAGATCCGCGGGGCGCAGCCCGACGCCGGCCGGCTCGCCGTCACGACGGTCATCCCAGCCTTCGGTCCGAAACGCCTCTTCAGCCCGGATACCAGCGCCCAGGTCAACACCGGATTCCTCTCCGTGTTCTGCGAGCCGACCGACAGGCGCGTGCCCCTCTACCCGGGCCAGCACGTGACGGCCACCCTCACAGCCGGACCGGCGGCCGTGGCCGCCTCAGCCGAGGGACCCCGGCCCGGAGCTCCCGGCCACACGATCGCCCGGCGATGAGGTGGTATCCCCATCCTTACGCCTGGGACGGCCACCCCAGGATGGGCCACCCTGTCGTTTTCCAAGGGATGGACCGAGACGAGCCTCCGAAAGGAGATATCTTGATCCGGGACCACGGTGATCTGGCGGTTCAGGAAGGAGGATGCGCGGATCAAACCGGTCAAACTCTATCCCTAGTTGCAGTGGGTCGAGCGACCGCAGGCAGGAGTCCGGAGGAGCGTATCCCAATGGTCAGCAAATCGTGAAAAATCTTTAAATGCATAGATATAACGCGCATGTTGATACCAAGGGCGATCCTCCATCGGGCTTGCATTTTTTTGCTAGGCACTGGCTGGCAATCCGGCGGCCGGCCACGGCGCGATGCTGTTTGGCCGTGGAATCTCAGACAGGGCCCAGTCGGGCTCGCGCTGACGGACAAGGCCCGAAGCTTGAGACTCTCCTGATTGAGATGATCGGAATTCAGGGATCGAGCATCAACGATTAGACTTCGTATGAGAGGCTGTGAAGAAATTGATTCCGGATCACAGATCGCGAATCGCAAATAGTTATAATGCCTGACTTTATGGCCGTTTATCAATTTGTCATCCGCAATTTGGAATCCACCATTCGATCGTTTCACGAGCTCTGAGGAACTGTGGCGCACCACCTTTCCGCGGGGCGTCTCTCGTCTTGGAGTCCGCGGGCTTCTCCGGGTCGGCCGGCTTCTCGAAGATGATGACGTGCTGCCAGGGGAGGAATTCGAGCGACTCCTTGAAGGTGAAGCCCTGCGGCTCGAGCTCGCGGCGGACCTG
Organism: uncultured Planctomycetota bacterium; assembly: GCA_963777695.1. GTDB lineage: Bacteria > Planctomycetota > Planctomycetia > Isosphaerales > Isosphaeraceae > CAVZRC01. The sequence goes on along the minus strand of CAVZRC010000001.1, from coordinate 2,676,539 downwards.
GGCCAGGGTCATCTTGTGCTCGGGCTTGATGGGGACCTCGGGGTCTTCGCCGCGGAATTCGACGAGGACCAGCCGGCCTTTCGGCTTGAGCGCGCCTTCATCCCCTGCAAGATCGCCTCGGGATCGGAGCACTCGTGGTAGACGTCGACCATCAGGATCAAGTCGACGGCCTCCTTGGGGAGGCCGGTGTTCTCCTGCGTGCTGCGCACCGGCTTGATGTTGGTGACGCCGGCGGTCCGGGCGTTCTCGCGGAGCATTTGCAGCATCTCGGGCTGGACGTCGGTGGCGTAGACCAGGCCCTTGGGACCCGACCTGGCGGGCCATCCGGATGCTGTGATAGCCGGCGCCCGCGCCGATGTCGGCGACGGTCGCACCCGCCGGGATCTTCAGCGCCTCGAGCATCGCCTCGGGACGCTCCTCCTCGATGCGCTCTCGGCCGGAAGAGCCAGTCGGCACCCTGCCAGGACATGACGTCGGCGATCGGCCGGCCCATGTAGAATCCGGGCGGATCCCGACGGACGCGGCCCTTGGTCCGCGCCGATTTGGCCTTCGGCTTCGCCTGGGCCTTGGGGGGATCGGCCTTGCCGGGTTCCTGCGATTGGGCTCCCGCCACACCGGCGACCCAGCATCGCCAGCGCGATCAGCGCGGCCCGGATGGTTGTCGATCCTCGGCTGGTCCCGATCATGGCGTGCTCCTGGTTCAGTCGGCGATCCGATATCGGAAGATGCAGTACAGCGCCTGGAACCCGTCCCGCAGCGGCCGGATATGCTTGCCCTCGCCATAGGTCCGTCCGTGATACGAGACGGGGATCTCATAGATGCGGCAAGGGCGCTCGGGCTGGCCATCTCTGGCGGGGAAGATGAACCGCGCCACCTTGGCGGTCACCTCCGGCTCGAAACCGAACCGGTCGCTCTTGAGCCGGATGCCCTGGATCACCTCGCGGCGAAAGACCTTGTAGCAGACCTCCATGTCGGTCAGGTTCAGGTTCGTGAGCATGTTCGAGAGGAGCGTCAGCCCTTTGTTCGCCAGCGAATGCCAGAAGTAGAGGACCCGGTGCTTCTCGCCGATGAACCGCGAGCCGAAGACGACGTCGGCCTGATCCTCGACGATCGGCTGGATGAGCTGGGGATACTGCGCCGGGTCGTATTCGAGGTCGGCATCCTGGACGATGACGATCTGGCCGGTGGCGTGGCGGAAGCCGGTGCGGAGCGCGGCACCCTTGCCCTGATTGCGGTCGTGGTAGATGACTTTCAGGTCGCCGTCTTGCTTCTCGATCTCGCGGAGGATCTCGCGCGTGCCGTCGGTCGAGCAGTCATCGACGACGATGATCTCCTTGCGGATCGGCACGGCGCGGACTCGTCGCAAGATCTCGTGGATCGTCGCCTTCTCCTTATAGACCGGGATCACCACGGAGAGGACCAGGTCCTCGGGGATCCGATAATAGCCCAGCTTCCGACAGAACGACTCGCCGAGCTTGTCGATGAGCCAGTTCCAGCGGTCGGCATCGTCGGCGGCCGCCATCGATCCGGGGGCTCGATCGGCCGTTGCGGTCTGCGAGTCGGAGGCAGGCGAGAGGACTTCCATCGCACGAAGATTCCCAGGCTCCGGCCCGCCCGTTCGGCAGCCTCGGCGTCGCGTCGGCGTCGAAGTGTGGGCTCGGACAGGTCGTTCAGTAAAAATCCGGCAGAAATCGTGTGAGTTCAGGATAAGCGACAGCCCGACCCAATGGAAGCCAAGTTGGCGCGACCGTTCTGAGGCAGCATCGCCGAAGCCCTCAGTTGACCAAGCCGAATCAAGCGGTGATAATTTTGAGGAGTTCCAGAACCCGGTGACTGCGGACCTGGATACGTTCCGGATCGACGAGGTTGCCGGGTCGGCAACGGTCGGTCCGGCCCCAGACGGTCATCGATGCATCATTAGACTGGAGACTCAACGTGGATCTCGTCATGGCGATCTTCCAGGCTTTCTCGGCGGCCAGGGATATCGCAGAGGTCTCGGATTGGGTTCTCGACATTGTCAGAGGATGGAGTTTGACGGCCCCGACTGCAACGATCGATAACCAGTTGGAGAAGCTTGCGACAGTAACCGACGCGGATATTCGGCGGGAAGCCGACAAAGCCTTCGTCAAAACGACCAAGTCCGCCATCCCCGACGCGAAACGCGAAGAACTGATCGGCGTCCTGGTCAATCTGTCGCGAAACGTCCGGTTTCGGAGTGCTTTCGGCTCACTCTGCGGCAGCTCCTTTCGGAGCGAACGACAACTCGAACTCCTCCTCAGAGGAGTCGAGCCCGTCAGGCATCAAAACGAGCCGGTCACTTCCGGGTCACCCTGGATCCTCCGGCGCCATCTGGGCATGGGCAGTTTCGGCGAGGTCTGGATGGCAGTCAATCCTGGTTTTCCCTTCCCGCGTGCTTACAAGTTCTTCCGGGACAATTCGAGCGAGTGGCTACGACGCGAACAGAAAACTCTGATCGCGATCCTGACAAATCTTGGGGTCCACGAGCACATCGTCGAATTCAAGGACGTCCAGACGCAGTGCGAATACCCCTATCTGGCGCTGGAGTATCTCGGAGGAGGCTCGCTGGAAGATTGGATCGTCAAGGACAAGGAGAAGCGTCCGAATTTAGAGCCGCACGAGATCATCCGGCAGGTCGTCTCGGGCCTGGCTGCGGCCCATTCCAAGGGGATCGCTCACCGCGACATCAAGCCAGCCAACATCCTCCTGACCGACGGGCCCGATGTCCGGATCAAGATCGGCGACTTCGGGCTGGCCAAGGTCGCTCGATCGATGCACCAGGGGGAATCGCAACTTGCCTCGCTCGCCGGAGTGGTGGGGACCGCGCTTTATCTTCCGCCCGAATCGCAACAGAGGGGCAATCGCCGGAAGGCGACTCAGAGTGACATCTTCGCGGTGGGGGTCGTCTGGTATCAACTCGCGGTCAACGCCATCGAACGGCCGCCCTATGATTTCGCCGAACGGCTCCGGGCGAAGGGCGTCAACTCGCATACGATCGGCTTGATCGAGCGCTGCCTGGCCCATCCCGATCGACGATTCGAGAATGCACAGGCGCTCCAGGACGTCCTGACCGACCCCCTCCCGCCGCCGAGACCCTGCCCTCCCGGAGTACCGGATATCCAATACCTCGCCCTAGAATATCTCTCGACGCTGGTCAGTTGATGTTCAAGCGGGTCCAAGTGCTTCTTTCAGGACCATGACATCGGGCGTCGGTCATGCAGAACACCGTAAGGCTCGCTCTAACTCGGCCTGTGTGGCGAACGGGCTCTGGAGCCTGAGGAGCTCGCCTCCCTTCTTCCAGAACAGGTCGCCACGGCCGAGCAGGTGCTCAGCTTCGGGCGAGCCGAGGATCAGGTCGCTGGCGGCCTTCGATGCCACCCTCAGGGCGATTCGACCAGGAAGATTGTCCCGCAAGAGTGGGGTAACCACATCTTTGTCGGGTCGCTGCGTCGACACGATGAGGTGGATGCCGGCCGCCCTGGCCATCGCACCGATGCGTTTCAACAAGTCATTGACGACTCTCTTGGATTCCTTATCTTCGAGAAAGCTGGCGAATTCGTCGATGACGATGACGATCCTCGGCAAGAGGTCCGGGGGCAACTCGCTCACGTTCGACAGGTTCCGCTCTTTGAGCAGGGCGAAGCGTCGTTCCATTTCCGCCTTGCAATTCTCGATGATCGGCAAGGCAGCGTCGAGGTCGTAGGCGACCGGAGACCGAAGGTAGGGGCTCGACCCTCGGAGATTGAAGGTGACTCGCTTCGGGTCAATCAGGACGAACTGGATCTGATCGGGCGCAAGCCGGGCGGCGAGCCCTCCGATGGTCGCTCGAAGGAACTCACTCTTGCCGCTCCCCGTCGTCCCCGCCACCAGCAGGTGGCAGTCCGTCGGGTCGGCGAGGTTGAGCCAGTGGCCTTGCCCGGCCACGTCGTGCCCGATGGGGAAGGTTGGCGCTCCAACCACGGCCCCAAGTGGTTTGGAAAGGGCTTCCCCGAGCGTGACGACGGCGCGATCGGGGCGCTGGACGTCGATGCTGATGCAGCCGGCTTGAGAGCCCACGATCGGGACAACTTCGAGGCCCAGCGAGATCCGCAGGTCGACCGCCTTGTTGCTGACCCCCTTGAAGTTCGTCTTCCCGACCGGCCGGACACGGAGCCTGGCGAACGTCGGGCCAATCTGGACTCCATCCGGATCGACGACTTGCCCGAGCAGATTCAATTTCTTGACCGCAGCGGCCAGCTTTTTCTCGGCCCAAGTATCCAAGTCGATCTGGTCGGATTTGTCTGCGGGGGAGGGCGTGCTCATCGATGGCGAGGACGCCGGCGGAACGGCCACTTGCGGCGGTTGAGGCGGGGCGGGACTGATTACTTCGACAATCGAACTCGTCGCAGTCGCAGACGGGCCTGCCTTGACTGGCAGTGATTTCCATTGGCCCAGCATCTTGAAGAGGTCGAGGTTATCGATGACGCCCGTTTTGAAGACGAGATCACGGCAATCTTCCGGTGAGAGTGCTACCCCCTTGAGGACGAGTTCGCGGGCTGCGGCTCGGTCGAGGAGCGAGACGAAGCATTCCAGCGCGCAATAGGTCATCGCATGGTCTTCGAGCGGCATCAGCCTCAGTTTGCCCACCTTGAGCGCTTTCTCGTATTCGACGCGGGTCGCTTCGCCCAAGTCGAGATCACGTTTCGGGTGAATCACGACGGCCCCAACGACCGGATCGGCGGACGCGGAGTAAATCGCTTTCAGATACGCACTGAGGCTTTTCGAAGCTTCTAACTTCGTCAAGGCCATGAGTACGTTCCGAGATGCCTCGCCCGGTCCTCCAGCCAGGGTGAGCAGGGCTCCGGGTCGTCTTGCGGGTGGTGTCGCTTTGACGGCGTTGTCGCGTACGTCCAGGATCCGCGCGCCTCCGAACGCGCGCATCCGCTGGGCCGAGTGGGCGAGTTTCAGCGCCTCAAGCACGCCGCGGTAGAGCCGTTCCTCCTGCAAACGGGAGGGAGATCGCTCCGGGGTCTTACCAATCGCCTCGATCTCCTGTTCCCATTCCCGGAGGAACAGCTTTTCGAGATCCATTGGCCCGTCGTCGGGGACCGAAAGATTAATCTCATCTCCACCGTCCTCTTCCAACCATTCGCTCAGTCTCGCATCGCACGCTTGGATCAAGCCGCGTGGCGTCGGAACTTCCTTACGGACCAATTCCGCGATGGACGATTCTCGGAACGGCCAGGTTGGGGGCTGTTGAGCCTCACGTCGGGACCAAGATGCCATCCTTGCCTTGACGAGCCGGATTGCATCTTCCGGCTCCAGATCCGCGAGCATGAAAGGGGGCTGCTTAACTCGCATCCTGAAAGCGGGGAACGATTCTTTCATCAGTTTATCGAATTTGTCTTTGAAAAGACTCAAGACCAACTGGGCGGGAACGGCCTGCAGCAAATCCATCATGGATGTGATAAACCGATTGATCGACTCGAAACTGTCGCCTTGTAGGAGCCCTTCGACTTGATCGCAACAGATGACCATGGGTCGATTATATTGGAACAGGGCCGGGATCGACTGAAGGACTTGAAGAGCGGTCGGACCATCTTCTTTAAGGCCGAGTGCCTCGCGCTCAGCATCGGGCAAGTCTTGGCCCTGGAGCCAGCGTTTCGCAGTGGCCGACCAAGGCGCAGGGGCCCAGCCAAGGGCAAGGGCTCGGACGATACCCGCATCTTGCGGCAAGACCTGGACGAGAGAGTCGGCCAACTTGCGGAAGGGCCCCAGGGTTTTCGCTTGGTGAACGATTTCGAGGACGGCCTCGGGCGAGTCGCCGAGACGTCGATACATCGTCTCATTCCTGGCCGCCAGAGTCGGTGGAAGGTTGGCGAAGTAGTCCGCGAACGCGGGCCGGCAGATGCGCACAGCGCCATCTCGAGCTGGGAGTTACCTCCTTCCGGGATGCGGAAGAGCGCTTCGACCACATGCCACCGAATGTGGTCGATCGGAGTCGTTTCGACCTCGAAGGCCGGCACGAACACGAAGAAGACCTCGTGACCGACCAAGTGCTCGATCCGCCCGAATAGGTGGGTCTTTCCATAACCGGGGGGGCCGGTCACGAAGAGGATCATCTGCCCTGGGTCGGGCTCCTTTCGCCCGCGGAGTCGGCTGACTTCCGCGACCAGCGTTCTCGTGATGTCCTGATTCAGCTCGGGGACATCCCACTCGGGGCGAAAGTTCTTGCTGTTGTTCAGACGACTTTCGCGGAACGGATTATCGGACGACATCGGCCAACTCCTAACGGATGACGATATAGAATAGGATCTCGTTCATCCCTGGGATCGAGTCGTTCAATTGTTCTTGCGTGGCGTCCCGGTTATCCGAGATCGCGATCAATCGCAGTTGGCGGTCGGTCCGCATTCGCTTGATGAGCGGGTCGAAGACCGGGTGGCCGGCGGCCTCAGTTCCTTGATGCTCGGCCACCAGGCGCCGGACCTCGTGGATCGGGATCAAGTCTTTGCCCGCGTACTTGTCAGAAAGGAGTAGCTCCACATACCGCAGGATGTCCATTGGCCCAAGCGGCTCGGATCTTGGGTAAAGTGGATAGTCCGGTTCATCCATCACGGCAGGCACCTCCAATCTGGGCTCGGCTGGCTTCGCCTGTCCGATGGCCGCAATGAGGGCATTCAGGGCCACGCCGCTCAACTGGAAAGTGACCTCGGTATGCTGCTTGCCGGTAGCCAGTGCCCTGATTCCACGTTCTTTTGTCAGGCTGTAGGTGAAGGAGTTGCTGGATCGCTCCTCAAGAAGGCAGCCTTTCTCGACGAGTTCGGCCAGATGATAGGAAATGGTTTCGGGTGCATTCACGACGTCCAACTCCAGTTGTCGCTTAGCCGCGTTGGTCTTGAGCTTGCCCTTGAGTTGGGACTGTGTCAGCGGCTGTGCGCTGAAGACTTTGAGGAGGATGAACGACTCCTGATACTGCAATTGCTCGTCGGAATGATCCGGCCGGGCGGGCCTGAGTTCAAGCTTCGATGGGAAAAGGCTGAGGTGTTGTTTGCCGTTTTCGGTCAGGCGATAAGAAGCCCTGGCTCGGGGATAGGGACCATCCTTCGCCCCACTGGCGACTTCGATCAGACCCATTGCAATCAGACCTGTGATTGCCCCGTTTGCCGCCGGGGCATCCAAGCCGTCCTTGGGCCCATTTTTCGAGGTCAGCCCCAGCTTTTTCTGGATATCACTCGCTGACAAACGACCATTCTTGGCCTGCTCAAAGAGCGCCAGGATGGTTTTTTGATGAGGCTCAAGTAACGTCTCGCTCATGGGCTCTCCTCTTAAACATTTCTCGAATCTCCAACAAGCTTAACCAGTCACGGTTCGAAGATCCATTAGGTGTCACACGTCAACTCCGAGCGAGACCGAGTGAGGACTGCTGGCCTACCTCTACACGTGATCAAACGCATGGGAAATCCGATCCCGCAGTTCTAGCTGATCGCCGGATCCGACGGGCCGGGCGACGGAGTTGGCATGACGACTAGATCGCTTCAGGATTGGTCTGCGCTCAGCTCGACACGAAGTGGACTCCTCCAAGCCCGACGCGCAAGCGAGTGAATTCTTTGGAAAGCATGCGCTCGCTTTCGCGTCGGTCTCGTATCAAGTGTGCGCAACCCAAGCGTGAAGCGCTCTAACAACGTGCAGGTGTGCTGTCCGAGGCGATCAATGGCAGGTTGTGGCCGCCCTGCCCGCGACCGAGGTGCGATGGCTTGGGGGTTATGAGGATTCAGGTCGGCAAACTGGGCACGAGCCTCCAGGGCCCTGAATCCTCAGGCGCGATCGGAATCAATCAGACTGCAGTGGGCTATGACTTGCACGTGGGCGAGGATTTGATCCAGGCGTTCGGCCGGGGTAACGGGTGGGTTCTGGGATTGGGGCCGACAAAGTCGTCTTCCGACGTACAGCGGTGTGGGTCTCGCGGAGATCGGGAAAAGACAACGGGCCGCTCCTGTCGATCAGGAGCGGCCCGTTGGATGGAGCCGACGGTGATGCGCCCGCGTCAGAGCGATCGGCCGGCAGGGCTCAGGTCCTGGGCCGCTCGGGCGTGGGAGGGGGCGGAGGGATCGTCGGAGGCGTCGTGGGTGATGGAGTCGTCGGGGCCGGATTGACCGGACTCGGGGTCACCGGCGCAGTGACTTCGTTGGGGACGGTCGTTCCCGTAGTCGCGGGCGGTGTGCCAGTTGTCGTCGTACCGGTCATCCCGCTTCCGGAGGCGCCGGGAGCCAACGAGCCAGGCCCACCCGTGTAAGGATCGTAGCTCATTTGCACGGCCTGTCCGAAGACCGCCGGCGCGTAAGTCGATGCATACCCCATCGAGCCGCCATAGCAGGCCGAGCCGCCATAGCAGGCCGAGCCGCCATAGCACGAACTGGCGTAGCACGAACTGGCATAGCAAGATGACTTATGCTTGTGGAAGCACTTGAACAAGCCGCCCAGGCCGCAGCCAAATCGACGATGTTTACCGGTGTAGCAGCCGCCGCCGTAACACGAGTCGAAGCTACCGCCGTAGCACGACCCGAACCCGCTGCCGGCGAGCGTCCCATAGCAACTGCCGCCGTAGGAGACCGGCTCGTAGTATGAGCCGTAGCATCCGCCGCCATAGCAACCGCCGTAACAGCCACTGTAGCCGCTGGAATAGCAGCCGCTGTAGCATCCGGGCGTCACCTGCGGCGAAGGCCAGTTGGCGTAGCACGCGCTCGCGAAGCAGCTCGAATAGCTCGGCGGCACGTAGGCGACATCGCAGCCCTTGTTGTGGCAGCCCAGTCCGCTAAGCCCCACCAGCATCACCAGTGTTGCTTGCATCATTTCCCTCCCCGTTGCAAAATCCGGTAGATCGATCAACCTGCGACCGGCACCGATCACGACCCTGGTGCTACCTCGATGACGGTTGGGCATCCTGAGAGGGCGCATGTCACCTGAAAGTCCACGCGCACCCTCTTCGACCCATCAAGTCGCCCGAATTCCTACTCTCTGCTCAGACACCCTAGAGTCTAGTGTCTATCATACCCGATATTCAACGGCAGAAATGGTGAAAATAACCAGAAGGCGGCGACTGGGCAATATGGCGAGAATATCTCGCCCCGACGGATCGAGGGGGATTCTGGCCGCGATTCGTTACCGCGGGTATCTTGGGACCGGTCGCATTCGTGTCATGCTACCGATTCGGGATGGCTCCGCGCGGCGATTTCTCGGTCGTTCCGAAGTCGGAGTCCAGCTCGGTCCGACGAGAAGACTTGGGGAGTGAGTCCGTGACACCGATCTCCAAGCCCGGGGGTGTGCGATGAGGGGCAGGCCGCGAGGTCAGGGCGAGCCAGGGGCGGGCCCGCGTCGCGTATCGGCGCCGCAGCGAGCCGTCGAGCCGGTTCAGGGCGGTGCGGATCTGGGACGACCGGCTGCGACGCGAGCCGGATGGCCGCGATGGGCGCGGGTGGTCGTCAGCCTGGCGCTGATCTATCACATCGGTGCCGTGCTGGCCGGGGCGCTGGGCGTGCCGCCGTCCTCCGAGCTGGAGCGGTCGATCATGGAGCGATTCGCGACCTACTTCGACCTGATGGACATGGGCTATTCGTATCGATTCTACGCCGAGCCGCCCCCGACGCCGGTCGTGACGGCCACGCTCCACTTCGACGACGGCCGTGCGGAGGAGACCGTACGTCTGCCGGGGCGCGATGTGGCGGGCCCTCGGATGCGGCACCAGCGCCAGTTGGCCCTTGCGAACGCGCTCTTCAACGACGTGCAGGAGGCAAGGCGGTTCGCCGGGAGCGCCAGCCAGAGCCGACTGGCTCGCGCCTATGCGCGACATCTGTGTCATACCCGGCCCGGATGCCGGAGCGTGACCCTGCACGTCCAGCAACATTTGATCCCCGACCCGGAGCAGGTCCACAAGGCGATGGATGGTCCCGGCGCGTCCCGATTCGACCTCTTCGGCGATCGGATGTTTACTATCCCCGAATGGATCGGAGACTACCCGTGCGACGCCTTCTGAGCGAGACCGGGCGATACCTGGCCAGGGTCGTGGATGCGGTCCGCGTGGGATGGGATGCCTTCTTCTTCACCCCGGCGGATCCCACAGCCCTGGGATTGATCCGCGTGGCGATCGGGCTCCTGGCGTTCTGGAGCTTGCTCGTCTTCGGTCTCGATCTCCAGGACTACTTCGGCTCCGACGGCTGGGCGGAGCCATCGGCGATCCGGATGGCGCAACGCGCGACGGCATGGTCGTTCTGGTTCCTGGTCCCCGACGGGGGACTTCGGCTCGCCTGGATCGTCTGCCTGATCGTCCTGGCAATGTACATCGTCGGCCTATTCAGTCGGTGGACCGCGGTGTTGGCGTGGGTGATCGTGGTCTCGACCGTGCGCCGGGTGCCGATCGCTCTGTTCGGTTTCGACCAGGTGATCTCGCCGCTGACCCTCTATCTCGCCGCGACGGGGGCCAGCGGACAGGCCGTCTCGCTGGACCGCTTCTTGAGGCGATGGCGTCAATCGCGGTCGGCCGCCTCGGGCGGGCCGTTGCCGTCGCGGTCGGACGTAGAGGTCTCGGGCCGGCCCGTCTCGCCGGCGGAGCCCGGCGTCCCCGTCGCGACCATCTCGGCCAACCTGGCCTTGCGGCTGATTCAGCTCCACCTCGTGGCGATCTACGCCATGGCCTCGCTGGGAAAGCTCCAGGGGCCATCGTGGTGGGATGGGTCGGCCATCTGGAAGACGATGACCTCCGGCGAATTCGTGGTCGGCGACTTCACGCCGATGGCCGACTGGCCCATGGCGATCAACCTCCTGACACACGCCTCATTGGCCCTGGAATTGCTCTATCCGATCCTGATCTGGATCGCCATCGCACGCCCGCTGGTGCTGGTCGGCGTCGTGGCGATGCACGCGGGAATTGCCCTGATGAGCCCCGGCCTGACCGAATTCTCGCTGGCCATGCTGACGGCGAACCTGGCGTTCGTGTCCTCGACGTGGCTGCGACGGCTGGCGACAGGACGGGAGCGGCCCGCGCTGCGGGTCTTATTCGATGGGGCTTGCCCGCGGTGCAGGGCCTCGATGGCGCTCGTCACCGCGGCGGATCCCGGAGACACGATCGAGCCGATCGACCTGACCGCCGTTGACGTGCGTTCGGTCGATCCCAGGTTAACGAGAGAGGCATGTATGCAGTCGATGCATGCGGTCTCCGCCTCGGGCCGGATCGCGGCCGGATTCGTCGCGGTGCGGTCGATCGGGTCCCATTTGCCGCTGTTCTCGCCATTCGCCGCCATTGCCCATCTCCCGGGGATCGCATCGATCGGCCGAATTGTATACAATCGTATTGCGGCCACTCGACCGCGCGACGTCCCGTGCACCGACGAGACCTGTGCGATCCACCATGGGACGCCGCGGAGCGTAGCTCGACACCGAGGCTACGTAACCTATACAAACACCCACAACCCGGTTTCGGCCCCGGCAGACTCGCAGGAGGCTCCACGATCATGAAATACGATTCGAGCCCGTTGGCCGACACACGGGCCTCGTCCGAAGTGTCCGACGAGGAGAGTCAGAACTTGCCGCAGAGCCGGATGTATCTCGCCGAACCCGGCTGGCGCGTCTTCGTGAAAGTCGGCAGCGATCGCGAATTCTGCTACAACCGGGCTCCCGGCCAGGACTACTATCACCGCCTCCTGGACGGCGAGGTCTTCCTGCACCGCGCCGACGAGAAGCTCTGCGTGGCCTGCGCATCGCGGCGCGGCCTGATCGCCTCCGAGCCGAAACGGCTCCGCGAGACGATCGGCACGGTCCCGGCCGACATGGAAGCCATCCCCTTGGAACTGGGCTGGCGCGACGCCGGGCACTCCTGACATGATCATAGGGTCAGGTTTTCTAAGAATCTGTCCCGGAAGCTGGATCGGACCGTTGTAGGGTGGTTTAAACCCAGCGGCGCGGGGCCCTCTCGGTGGGCTTCACCCACCCTAAAAGACCGAACACGACCCTTCTCGGACAGTGAGCCTGGGGCATCCGGAGCAGCCGGCCCACTCCCGCCGGACTTATCATTCGAGGCGGATCCGCCACCCACTCTCGACTGGCGTCTTGATTTCTCCGGTCGAAATAGTAACGATTCCATTGGGACGCCAAACAGAGGGGTGGTGCTGATGAGCGTGTCGTCGAAGTGTTACTATGCGCTGCGGGCCGTGTATGCGCTGGCGGACCACCCGGGTCCGGATCCGCTCAAGATCGCCGACATCGCCGAGAGGGAACAGATCCCCATCCGTTTCCTGGAAGTGATCTTGAACCAGCTCAAGGGAGGCGGCTTCGTCCAGAGCCGTCGGGGCGCCGAGGGCGGCTATCGGCTCGCTCGACCCGCCGATCAGCTCACCGTGGGCGAGATCATGCGCCATATCGACGGCCCGATTGCACCCGTCGATTGCGTCAGCCAGACGCGTCCGAAGGTCTGCGAGTTCCCCGGAGGCTGCCATTTCTTCTCGTTCTGGGGACGGGTCCGCCAGGCGATCTCCGACGTCGTTGACAAGACGACCTTCGCCGACCTGATTCGCGAGACCCGCGAACGCAATAACGCGTATGTCGGCGACTGGACGATCTGAACCGGTCCCATCAATGACGGATGTGGAGGAGCTTCCGGGCGCGTTCGCGAAGCGCGGACCATGGGGCCGCGAGCGCGATCGGCTCATCTCCTGGCTCGTTGTCGAGCGGCTCGGGCCTTCCGGTCGCGTCCACCTGAACGAACTGCATCAGGCCGTCCATCCAGGGCGATGTCGCATCGGCCTCGGTGATTCCCCAGAGCCCGACGACGATCTGCGCGCGCCCGGTGGATCTCGCGGCCCCGGATCTGGATCACGCGGCCGATCGAGACCGGTTCATAACACCGGAGGTCCAGGACCCTCTTGAGGACCAGGTTGGCGTTGAGCCCCGCGGCACGGAAGGCCGTCGCATAACCGGCCTCGAGCGACAACGATAGGAGAACGCCCGCATAGAGTGTCCCATGGTGGTTGGCGTCACGCGGGAGCACAAGGCGGTGGGTCAGCGTCTCGCCTTCGTTCGCGAACAATTCGGCCATGCGCGTCGAGTCCGGCGGTTCGATGTCGGCCTGGTGAAGACTTGCTCGAGCGACTTCCGCGAAAGCTTAGCACGGCGACATCCCCGCCGCAACCTTTGCCGCGAACGTAACGACGGCATTCTCGTCGAACGGAATCCAGACAGTCTCCTCCCCCGTCCGGACGAGGAATCGGATCCGTAAAGGGTCACCTCGTTGGATCCTGGGTGTAGCGTCGTAGGGGAGATGTGATTGAGGAGAGGAAGAAACGAGGTTTCTCCCCCCGCCAACAAAAAGTCCCCCGGAACCATGCGAGTTCCGGAGGACGTTAAGTTTTGTGCAAACTTTGAGTTGCGCCGGTAGGAATCGAACCTACGACCTCCAGGTTATGAGCCTGGCGAGCTAGCCGCTGCTCCACGGCGCAAGGGGATTATAGCTCCGAGGCACTCGAAGGAAAGCCCTACCCGTGAAAAATCGAGAAAATCTCCGAGCGATCAAGATGGGCCGTTGCGCATGGCGGCCGCCCGGGTCGGGGCGACGTGCTCACTCGATCCTCGCAGGAAGACAAGGCGTCCAGTGCATTATATGGCGAACACCATGATTCGATCGCCGAGATCAGTCAATTTTGGAACGAGACGAAATCCCACCTCTGCACCGCGGCACGATTGCTATAGCGGACGGGATGGTAGAAAATCACTCGTGATCCGTTAAGAACGACAATCCTCGCCGGGAGCCTCGCGTTCCCCATCCTAGGTGTACGTTATGTATGCCCAACTATGCGAAATCTGTCGTGATCGAATGGAACGTGACCCGGACGGGTGCATCGTGCAGTCGAGGTATCGTCTCCTCCGTTCCGGAGATGATCGGTAGTCAGGCCGAATCCGTGCCTCTCCGGTGGCGCGACCCTGCAAGTCGCTCGCGCCTTTGGGTGTACTGAAGGCACCGCGCCCGGCCATTTCCCGCGGCCGTGCCGCGATTTCTTCGATGAGTCGCCGGGCCCGGCGCCGTAGCGGCCATGCGTAAGCCGGCCCAAGGCTTGCTAAAATTGATCCGACGAATCAACCATCGGAAGAGTCGCACCACGGGTAACCTTGGAGGACTTCGTGGGGGCTACCCGATGAAGACACAGCGTCCACAGGGTATCGCTATCAAGGGACAGGTCGGTCCGCATCCTCGGATGGATCAAACGATCGGTCGCACTCGACGATCGAGGGCCGTCTCGAATCCACGGAGTTGGCTGATGCATCATTCGGTCGCCGCGTTCATCAACCACCTGAAGAACGAGCGGCAAGCATCCATGCATACGCTGCGGTCCTACGAGGACGATCTGGCCTTGTATAGCAACTATCTGGCCGAAGTGCTGGGGGCGGCGGCGGACCCGACGGGGGTCGATTCGATCCGGCTGCGGCGCTATTCGGCCTGGCTGACGGGCCGGGGTTATGCGGCGAGCACGGTGGCACGACGATTGGCGAGCCTGCGGTCGTTCTTCCGCTACCTTCGTCGGGAGGGCCTGGTGACCTCGGACCCCTCGGCCGGACTTCGTAACCCAAAACAGGCGAGGCGTTTACCTCGACTACTCCGGGTCGATGAGGTCATCACGTTGCTGGAGGGTGTGCCGGTGGAGACGGCGGCGGGGATTCGGGATCGCGCCATGCTGGAGACGCTCTACGGGGGTGGACTACGCGTCGGGGAGCTGGTGGCCTTGAACCTGGAGGACATCGATGACGAGCAGGAGTTGTTACGGGTGCGTGGCAAAGGGCGCCGTGAGCGGCTCGCGCCGATCGGTGCGATGGCGGTGGAATGGCTCGAGCGATGGATGTCGCTCCGGCAGCCGAAAGCGTCCCGAGAGCCCGCCTTGTTCCTCAACCAGCGAGGGACCCGGCTGACGGCACGGAGCGTGGGTCGTCTCCTGGAAGGCCACTTGCTGCGAGCTGGCCTGGTGGACACGGCCAGTCCTCACACCCTCCGGCATAGCTTCGCGACCCACCTGCTGGATCGCGGTGCCGACCTCCGGAGCGTGCAGGAACTCCTCGGGCATCGCAATCTGACCACTACGCAGATTTACACCCACGTCACACAAGACCGAATCCTCGATATCTATCATGAAGCACATCCGCGGGCCTGACACAGCTCCGCAGGAAAATCGGGACGACCCGGACAAGAATTGATAATCTCGTCAGGGAGAGGCAACGAATCCAAGGCCGTCAGCATTCAGTCGCGGGAATCGATGTGACTTCGCAATGGGCCGCGACCAGGTGATGCTCGCCCTGAGCATCACGGTCCCACGGGACCTCGAGAATCTCCAGGAATTCGGATGCGATCCCTCGCTCGGAGACGAGGGTTAGAGCGATTCGTCGCCGCGCGGCCGCGGCCTTTTTTTTCGGGTGAGTTTTGACTATGTTGCATCCATGACTTACGTGTTTATTTAGAACGACATGACCGGTTTATCCGGACGGGTGGCGCAACTGCCCGTCAGTTGCGGGATGGGCCGCGCGGCCTGACAGCCGCACAGGGAGGCAACCGTGTCGGTTGCCACTCGTCCCGCGGAGGGTGACGGAATATAGGTCGAGCGAGCGACCCCGTCCCCGCGGCAACGCTTGAGTCGTCTCACGGAGGACGGACCGGCCTTGTGAACACGCACGGCACGGGCACCTGATGCGAGATTGAACCCTATGCATAAGCTCCGAATCCTGATCCTCTATCCGGATCCTGCGGGCCTGGCCCTCTTGACGTCGATGTTGAAGTCGCTGGGCCACATTATCGAGGAAGCCACCAATGATCGTGTCGCCGTCCGACTGATGGAGCGCAACGACATCGACCTCGTCCTGGCCGGGGTCGACCCGGGCGACGGCGATGCGCTGGAACTCCTGTCTTATGTCCGTCGCAAGCATCGCGAGGTACCGGTCGTCCTGCTGTTCCCTCGCCTCCACCCGGACCGGGCCAAGGAAGCGTTGCGACTCGGGGCCATGGCGGTCTTGAAATATCCGGTGCCGGCGGCGGAGCTGCGGGCCGCAGTCTTGCAGGCGCTGGAGCAGTGCGAGGCGCGGCAAGGGGAGTCGGGGACCACGCCGGCGACGCCAGCCTCAGCATCGGCGGTCGCCATCAGGGCCGCTCAGCCGGCGACGGCGACGCCCGGCCTGACGCTGCACCCGCCGATGACCCACCCCGGCAACTCCGGCGCCCGGCCCCCCCGCCCGGACCGGCGGGGCCTCCGTCATCCGGCGCGATGACTCTGCAAATGCCCCCGCTCACGACAGTTCACCGGCTCGAGTTGATCACTCGCGAGCTCGGCCTCATCGGCAACGACCCGAGCTGGCGGCAGGTCCTCGAGCTGGCCGGGACCCTCGCGCCGACGGCCGCTTCGGTGCTGATCCTCGGCGAGCCCGGCACGGGCAAGTCGCTCGTCGCCCGCTTGCTGCACGCGCTGGGCCCGGACGCCAATTATCCGTTCGTCTCCATCGAGACCTCGGCGATGTCCGACGGCTTCGTCACGTCCGAGAGCGAGGCTCTCAGCCCCCCCAACTCGGACGCGGTGAGTCCTTCCGTGACCTGGGCGCAAAGGCTGAACCAGGCGCGTGGGGGTACATTCTACATCCGCGAGCTTGCCGGACTGCCCATGGACCTCCAGCACAATCTTCTCCGAGAGCTCCAGTTCCGCGACTTCGGCGCGACGGCGGCGCATCCGCAGGCGCTCAGTGAGGTGCGATTCCTCATGTCCACCAGCGAGAATCTGCCGGTCCTCATGGAAGAAGGTCGTCTCCGCCAGGAGCTCTTCCATCGCGTCAGTGCCGTGAGCCTGATGCTCCCCCCGCTGAGGCACCGTGGGACCGATGTGGAGCTCCTGGCCGAGTCTTTCCGCGCCGATACGCGCAGGAGTTCCACAAGGGTGTAGCGGGCTTCACCCGCGACGCGCTCGACATCCTCCAGCGGCACGACTGGCCCGGCAATATCCGCGAGCTCGAGGCGGCGATCCGCCGCGCCGTCGCCATGTGCACCGGGCCGCGGATCACGTCCAGCCACCTGGCGCCCATCATCAACCATCACCAGACGCGCATCAGCACCACCACGCCCCGGCCACACCTCCCCATGGGCATCCGGCCACTCAAGGAGGCCCTCGAGGAACCCGAGAAGCGGATCATCATCCAGGCCCTCCAGGCTTTCAACTGGAATCGCCAGGAGACCGCGCGGGTCCTGAATATCAACCGCACCACTCTCTACAAGAAGATGAAGAAGTACGGCCTACTCATCGACGAGCCGATGTGGGCCCAGTGAGTGGACGGTTCAGAGTGGGGAGTCGGAATTAGGGCCGACTCCGCTCGCGGCGCGGCATCGTGCGAGGATCCCGCCGGTGGATATTTTGACGGCCTGGAGCACAGTGGGCCGTCGGCCGGGTTGACCCCGCGGCACATCGGACCGCGGATGGGGGGAGGTGCGCTCAATTCACCGCTCACCCCCGCTCCCGGGCTGCTGCCCACTGTCTACTCCCGACTCACTGCTTGATGATCTCGCGCACCGTACCGCCCGCGGGGATCATGGGGAGGACGTGCTCCTGATAGGGGACCAGCACGTCGAGGACGTAGGGTCCGGGATGTGCGATCATCTCCTTGAGGGCATCGATGACCTCGGACTTCTGGCGGACATGCCGGGCCTTGACGCCGAACCCGCGTGCGATCTCGACGAAATCGGGATAGAGCGAATCGGGCAACTCGCCCTCGCCCTGGCCGGTCGCCTCGGGGAAGTCGATGGGGCCGAGGTAGGTATGGGCGCGGTTACCGGCGAAGAACCGGTCTTCCCACTGCACAACCATGCCCAGATGTTGGTTGTTGAGCACGATGACCTTGACCGGGAGCTTCTCGCAATGGACCGTCGCCAGCTCCTGGATATTCATGACGAAGCTGCCGTCGCCGTCGATGTCGACGACGAGGGCGTCGGGGAAGGCCGCCTGGGCGCCCATCGCCGAGGGCAGTCCGTAGCCCATCGAGCCCAGCCCGCCCGAGGTGATCCAGGTCCGCGGGTGCTTGAACCGGCTCCACTGGGCGGCCCACATCTGGTGCTGGCCGACCCCGGTCGTCATGATGAATTCGCCCTGGGTCAGCTTCGAGAACTGATCGATGACGTACTGGGGCATAATCAGGTCGTCGCGCTGGTCATAGGTCATCGGGTCGCTGGCGCGCCATTCGTCGATCTGCTGATGCCAGCGACGCCAGTCGCCCGCCGAGACCACCGGGTTGATCGCCTTCAGGAACGTCTTGACATCGGTGTGGACGGGGACGTGCGCGAACTTGTTCTTGTTGATCTCGGAGGCGTCGATGTCGACGTGGACGATCCGGCCGTGCTTGGCGAACTCGCTGAGCTTGCCCGTGACGCGATCGTCGAACCGAACCCCGAAGGCCAGGAGCAGATCAGCCTCATTCACGGCATAATTGGCGTAGACCGTGCCGTGCATGCCCAGCATCTCGAGCGAGAGATAGTGGTCGCTTGGGATCGATCCCAGCCCGTGGACGGTCATGGCGACGGGGATCCCCGTCTTGGAGGCGAACTCGCGCAGTTCTTCGGCCGCGCCCGAGGCGATCACGCCGCCGCCGCAATAGATGATCGGCCGTTCGCTCGCCCGGATGGACTCCAGGACCTCCCGGATCTGATCCGGCGACGGCGGCGGCGGCAGTCGGTAACCCGGCAGGTCCATGGCCACGTCGTAATCCGGGTTGGCCACGATGGTATTCTGGACGTCCTTGGGGACGTCGATCAGGACCGGACCCGGCCGGCCCGTGCTGGCCAGGTGAAAGGCCTCCTTGACGACGCGCGCCATATCGCGGGCGTTCTGCACCAGGTAATGATGCTTGGTGATCGCCCGCGAGACCTCGACCATCGGGGTCTCCTGGAACGCGTCCGTGCCGATGACGTGCGTGGCCACCTGGCCGGTGATGGCCACCAGCGGGACCGAGTCCATCTTGGCATCGGCCAGCCCCGTGACGAGGTTCAGGGCCCCGGGCCCCGAAGTCGCCATCACCACACCCGGCTTGCCCGAGGCACGCGCATAGCCCTCGGCCGCGAAGATTCCCCCCTGCTCGTGGCGCGGGAGGATCGTCCGAATCCGGTCGCGGTATCGCGTCAGCGCCTGGTGCATCGGCATGCTCGCGCCGCCCGGATAGGCGAACACCACCTCGACACCGTGCCGCGCCAGCGACTCGACCAGAACATCCGCTCCGGTGATCGGCTTCGAAGAGATCATGGTCGACACTTGACGATCGTCGATGGCAGCCACGGCGGTCTGTTCTCCCAAGGCGCAGATGCGGCACAATCGGGGTGTTCATCCCCCAGTCCAAATAGCACGACCGCTCGAATTGTACAACGTTTGTCTACCCCCCACAATCGAATCCATCGTCTGGATTCACAGGTTATGGGTCTTACGTCCGATTGTCCGGCGCTCCGCCAGTGGTCCGGAGCCAGGATGATGGCCTAGAATGAGGACACCGAGCGAGTCGCAGCACCTGATCCCGGATCACAAACGACGAATGACCAATGACTAATGACAAGAGAGCCAATGGCCTGGTCACCGGTGCCTCCTCGGGTCTTGGGCGCGAGCTGGTGCGCCAGCTGGTCCTGGACCGAGGGATGAAGGTGCTTGCGACCGCGCGTCGCCTCGATCGGCTCGAGGCCCTGGCCGCGGAGCTGCCTTCCGGTCGGGTCGAGGTCCTCGCCGGCGACTTGTCCGACTCGGGCTTCCGCCAGACGCTCTGGGACCATGCCCTGCGGCTCTACGGCGACGTGGACCTGCTCGTCAATAATGCCGGCCTGGGCAACTATGCCGAGTTCGCCGAACAGGACCCCGATCAAGTCCGCCAGATGATCGAACTCAACCTGATGGCCCTGATCGACTTGAGTCAGAAGGCCGCCAAACACATGAAAGCCCGAGGCTCGGGCCAGATCCTCCAGATATCTTCCGTGCTGGGTTTCGTCGGAGTGGCGGATTCGACCATTTACGTCGCGACGAAACACGCAGTGAACGGGCTCGTGAAGAGCCTCCGCTATGAGCTGGCGGGGACGGGGGTTCGGGTCTGGGCGGCGTGTCCCGGTCGGACGGTCAGCGAGTTCACGGAGGTTGCCGGCGGCAAGACGGGCAAGTCACACTCGTGGCCGGGGCGGGAGCCAACCGATCGGGTCGTACGCGGCATCGTTCGTGGCCTTTCCGGCCGTCGTGGCTTCGTGATGCCCACCTGGCGCGCCTGGAGCATCGTCACCGTGGCGAGATGGCTCCCGATCCCCTTTGATTGGATCATGACTCGATTCAAGCCGACGCGTTCCCAGGATCGGTCGGTCGGTGCGCGGGCCGACGGGCCGCAGATGTGATTTGGGATCGACCCAGAGTCCCGGCGCTGGAGGTTGACAGTTCGAGAGCGGCTTCGTTACCCGCCGTCCCCACCAACCCGAAGCGTGAGCGGGGTCAACGACCGGCAAGCAAATCATTTGCGTCGAAAAATAGTCTAGAGCTCCGGACTCACAACGGATGACCAAGAGACCTGGCATTCAATTTGCGGTGGACCTGAGTATGGCCGATCGTTCGGGAAGCCGGCCATAAGAGGTTCGATACGCACGAGTTCCAGCAATGCCTCGGTCTTCGATCGAGGAGGAGTATGGCCATGTCGCTGCTCAAATGGGCCTTGATGTTCCTGGTGATCGCCGCCATTGCAGCATTGTTCGGGTTCGGCGGCATCGGCGCGGGTCCGAGGATATCGCCAAGGTCCTGTTCTTCATCTTCCTAGTCGCGTTCGCTGTGATCGGCGTCCTTGGAGTGACGGTCTATCGCAAAGTCGTCTGATTGCGTCCACCTCGGAGCGAAATGACGACGAGACGCTGGCAATGGGCGACGCGGCCCCTCGCCCGTCCGGGGCGAAGACCAAATCGAATTCGGATAATAAGTTAAGGCGATCGGCCTTCGGCCCTGGTCGGGAAGCGAGGTCGTCGGAGGACTGGTCTGCGGCAGAATTCATGAGCAGCCTGTTCCGGGCGGGCGGGGATGGCGTTATCCTATCTGGTAGAGTCTTCGACAGGAGGCTGTCGGCGCATCTGGGGTACTCGAAAAAGGGTGGGTACTCCAATAATTCGGGACGGCGTCCGAATGGTATGCTGAGGAGGTATCCTGACCATGTCATATGGCGGAAATGCCGATCCCAGTGGAATCCAGGTCACTTTCCTGGATCAAACCGGGGCCAAGTCGGTCAAGGCGGTCATCGCCTTCAGCGTGCCTGTGAGCCGGATCATCCCGAACATCATCACCAAGATGAGCCTGCCCGCGACCAGTCCCGATGGACAACCGATGAGTTACGCCCTGGACCATAAGGAAGGGGGCCGTCGACTCCTCGAGAGCTGGACGCTGGTGGAGGCCGGGATCCAGAACGGCGACCACCTGATTGTTTATCCCGAGGTTGTAGCCGGATCGACTTGAGACGGCGGGTCGGGACTACCGCCGTGCCATGCCCGGTCGAGTCCCCTCGGCCGTGGCATCGCGCGTCGGGAGTTCGTGCCCTTCGGCTCGGGAAGAGACAACCCCACACGTCCTCGCTTCGCTTTGCTTCGACCTGGGGCGCCGCACGACCATGTACGAATCGCCTCGCATGCGACGGCTCCGCAATGACCTGGCGGCGCTGGATCGGCTCAAGTCCGAGAGTTCGGTCTTCCGCTTCAACACCCACGGAGACCCGCCGAATCACTACCGGATCGTCTTTCAGGGTAGGGGTTTATGGCGCGACCACGGCAAAGTCAAGGTGCTGGAGAAGCACCACGTCGAGATCAAACTGGGTTCGTCCTATCCTCGGACCATGCCGGAACTACGCTGGCTGACGCCGATCTATCATCCGAACATCTCGGAGATCGGCATGGTCTGCCTGGGGGGATACGGCACACACTGGGTGCCCAGTATCCAGCTCGACGAGCTTTGCGTCATGCTCTGGGACATGTTGCGGTATCACAATTACGACATCCGCAGCCCATACAATCGCGACTCCGCGCTTTGGGTCGCCAGTCAGACGGCGATCCTGTTCCCGACCGATCCCCGGCCATTGCGAGACCTGCGGGCGGCGCCGGGGCGGGTCGAATCGCCCGCGGACGGTAACCCGGTCCCATCGCCCACGGCTCATGCGAACGGATCGGCCCGGCCGGCCAAGGAGCGGTCCGACTCCGGAACCACCGCGCCAGCGGCACGGGTCCGAAAGTTCGTCGAGCGGTACGGCCGGGTGTTCGGCGCCGCGGCGACTCCCGAGCCGGAGTATCCTCGACCGGACCCGCCCGCGCGTGTGGTCCCTTCGAATCCCGAGTTGCAGGCCCTCGTATCGGCCCAGGCGGATTCCGAGCCGGCTGCCGACGATTCGAATGTCGAGATGCTGATCTTGAATCAGGACTTGGCTCCCCCGACCGAGCACCGACCTCAGGCTACTCGACCGGCCAGCGATGATATCGTCTTCATCGAGTGAGAACCGGTCCCGGAAGCCGGATCAGACTGTTGTAGGGTGGGTGAAACCCAACGAGAGGGCCTGGCATCGGTGGGTTTCACCCACCCTACAAGACCGAAGAGGACGCCTCCGCTCAACCCGCCCCAGCCACCGCGAGGATCGCGAGATGGATGACCCACCGAAGACGCAGCAGGCGGCGGCTTCGTCGTCCGAGTTCCTGGTCATCGACGACGGGGACCGTTACAGCCGACTGCGGCTGATCTCGTGGTGGCGACAGGATCGGCTCCGCGAGGCGCGGGTGCTGGTCGTCGGCGCGGGGGCCTTGGGCAACGAGGTGGTGAAGAACCTGGCACTCGTGGGTCTGGGGACGATCCACCTGATCGATCTGGACGACGTCGAGCCGTCGAACCTCTCGCGGTCGGTGCTGTTCCGGTCCGACGACGGCGGCCAGCCCAAGGCGGAGGTCGCCGCCCGGCGTGCCCTCGATCTGAACCCCGAGATTACCATCCTCCCGATCCACGGCGACGTGATCACGGACGTCGGCCTGGGGATGTTCGCCGACGTTGACCTGGTCATCGGCTGCCTGGATAACCGCGAGGCCCGGCTCTGGGTGAACCGGCAATGCTGGAAGGTCGGCACGCCGTGGATCGACGCGGGCATCCAGGAGATCCAGGGCGTCGTCAAGGTCTTCGTACCGCCGGACTCCGCGTGTTACGAATGCACGATGACGGCGAGGGACTATCAGCTCCTGAATCTGCGGTATAGCTGCCCCCTCCTACGCCGCGAGGAAATCGTCGCGGGCAAGGTACCGACGGCGCCGACGATCGCCTCGATGATGGCCGCGTTGCAGGTCCAGGAGGCGCTGAAGCTGCTCCACGGCCTGCCGGTGGCCGCGGGCAGCGCCATGGTCTTCAACGGGGTGTCCAATCAGTTCTATTCGACGAGGCTGCCGCGCCGGGACGACTGCCTCAGTCACGAGACCTATCCGGAGCCGCTCGAGCTGGCGATGGGGAACCAATCGAGCGTCTCGGAACTATTCGATGCGGCCCGGGAGCACGTCGAGGGGCCGATGCAACTGGTGCTCGACCGCGAGCTGGTCGTGGCGTTCGAATGCCCGCGATGCGCCTGGCGCGGCGAAGTGATGAGACCCCGAGTGAAGGTCGGCGCGGCCGAGGCGGTCTGCGCGAGCTGTCGGCAGCCGGCGGTCCCGGTGTTCGCCAGCGCGGTGGAGGAATCCTCGCCGATGGCGGAGGAGCCGCTTTGCCGCGTCGGCATCCCGCCGTACGATATCGTGCGGGTCGACGGCCCGTCCGGCTCCGGGTTCTTCCTGCTGGCCGGCGACCGCGGCGAGGGGATCGGGACGAGGCGAGGGGACACAGCCGGTGAGCGGGGATGATATCGTCTTCGGTGAGATGAAGGTCCGCGAGCCGGAACGCCTCCAGCGCCCCGACCGCGACCGGAAGTTCGCCTGCGTGGCCTACGAGGTACCGGGGCCGTTCGACCTGCCGATCTTCCTCGACCGGCGGACGGCCGACGCCATCGAACGCCATGCGCTCAGCGACACCTCGGTCGAGCTCGGCGGCATCCTCCTGGGCAAGGAGTGCATCGACCCGGCCACCGGCCAGCCGTTCGTCTGGATCACCCAGGCGCTGGAGGCCAAGCACTACGCCAACACCCAGGCCAGCTTCACGTACACGCACGACTCCTGGGAGGAGATCACCCGCGAGCGCGACCGGCTCCACCCCGATTGCGACATCGTCGGCTGGTATCACACGCATCCGAGCTTCGGGATTTTCCTTTCGCATCACGACCTGTTCATTCACCAGAATTTCTTCGCCCAGACGCTCCAGGTCGCCTACGTGGTCGACCCGATCAACCAGTCGCGCGGGTTCTTCCAGTGGCGCGACGGCGGCCTGGCGCAGGTCGGCGGCTATTTCCTGACGTCCGACCGGGGCGACCGGGTCGCGCTGGCGCGGCTGGCCAACGACCTGGAGAAACTACCCAACCCCGAAGGCGGCGGGGGCGGGTCGCTCTCACCCCGCCTCGAGGCGGAGCTGATCAAGATGCTCACCCGACCGGCCCATTCGCACGTCGGCTCACCGGCCGAGCGGTTCCAGATCGCCACGGTCTTCGGCATGCTCGGCACGTTCGCGGGCGTGCTGGCCGTCGCGCTGGCGATGTGGCTCTACCAGATCCAGGCGCGGCTCCAGGACCAGAACGATGCGTTCCTGGCCCTGGCGCGATCGGTCGAGCAGCTCGGCGACAGCCAGCGGCTGGCGATCGACACGTTGCTCGAGAAGGTCGGCGGCGAGAAGCCGGGCGAGTTCATCGAGCGTTATAATAAGGCAGCCCGCGATCGCGACGACGCCAAGCGACAGCTCTCCGTCCAGCGGTCGATCACCGATCGGCTCGGCGAGCAGGCCCGGCTCCTCGAGAAGCAGGTGGTCGAGCAGGACGAGAAGCTCACCAAGGCCACGAAGGACATCGACCGGCTCGGGGCCGACGCCAAGGACGCGCCCGGCTCCGCGAGCGGCTGGCCAGCCTGGAGGAATCCTACGAGAGCAAGAAGAACCGGCTCGAGGAGCTGGCCCCCTGGCTGGACTCCCCGGACGGCAAGGCCGCCCAGGAATTCCAGCAGCAACTGGCCCGCGCCCGGCTCCTGGCTTACATTGGCTGGGGATTCACCGCGGTCTTCGGCCTGGCGCTGATCGCCGCGTTCTTCTACTACAAGCCTCCCACCGAATCCGAGTCCGCGGCGGAGCCCGAGGCCGAGGACGGCGATCGGCCGACTCACCGGATTGTGTAGGAACGCGCCGAGAAAGGTCTTCGTAGGGTGCTCTGCGAGCACCGTTCCGGCGGCTCACCCCGCTCGTCCTCGTGGACAGGCAGGCTACAATCATGGCACATTTCGTTTCACTGACACCCGAGTTGAAAAAGGCCATCGAGGAAGCAGGCGACTCTCCGGTCCGGTTGGCGGATTCGGAGACGGACCGAGTCTATGTGCTCGTCCCCGCCGACATGTACGAGCGGCTGCTGGAGCAAGGGGATCTGCGAGAACGGGCGGCGTTTCTCCGGGTCGCGAAGAGGAATGCAAAGGCCCGTCTGATAGAGGAGTCCGGGCCGGAAATTTGAGCTTATTTGATCTACACATGAACGCGATTTACAAGTTATTCTTAGTCCTCATTACCGTGCTTATCGTCGGGGCCGGGCTGGCCGTCGCTCAGCCCCCCGCGGGCTCTCCCCCACCGTCCGACAAGGCGGTTTCAGTGGCGACGCCAACCCCTGACGAATCACGACCGGTCGCCGTGCCGGAGCCGAGCGCGAAGGCGATGGAGTTCTATCGCGGCGGGAACTGGCTCTGGGTCATCAACCGGGCCTGGGCGATCCTGCTGACCGGGACGCTGGCGTTCTCGGGGGCCTCGGCGCGGCTGCGGACCTGGGCGCATCGGCTGGGTAAGTCGTGGTTCTTCACCATCGGACTCTACGTGGTGATGTATCTCGCGGTCGTCTTCGTGATCGATCTCCCCCTGTCGTATTATCAGGGATTCGTCCGGCTGCATGCCTACGGGCTCTCGAACCAGGCGCTCGCCAAGTGGATCAACGATTCCGGGACTCATCTGGCCGTGGAGATGGTGGTCGGGTTCGCCCTGACCTGGGTGCCGTTCCTCCTGCTGGCCCGGAGCCCTCGACGATGGTGGCTCTACACGGGGCTGCTCTCGGTACCGTTCCTGTTCGCGACGATGTTGCTGTCGCCGATCTGGATCGATCCGCTCTTCAACAAATTCGGGCCGATGAACGACAAGGCGATAGAGCGTTCGATCCTCGCCCTGGCCGAGCGTGCGGGTATTGGCGGGAGCCGGGTCTTCGAAGTCGACAAGAGCGTCAACACGAAGGCTGTCAACGCGTATGTCACGGGCGTCTTCAGCACCAAGCGCATCGTCCTGTGGGATACCCTGCTCGCCAAGCTCGACGAGCCCGAGGTTCTGGTGGTGATGGGTCACGAGATGGGCCATTACGCGCTGGGCCACGTGGTGCGGTCGATCCTGCTCGGCTCGCTGGTGGTCCTCGCCGGGCTGTTCTTCGTCGATCGCGCGGGCCGATGGCTGATCGCGCGGTTCCCCGGCCGACTCGGCTTCGACCGGCTCTCGGATGTCGCCGCGGTGCCGCTGATCCTCATGCTGATCGACGTCGCGTCCCTCTTCCTGAGCCCCGTGGCCATGGCATACAGCCGGATCCAGGAGCACGAGGCCGACCGGTTCGCCCTGGATATAACCCACGCCAACCATTCCGGCGCCATGGCGTTCGTCAAGCTCCAGACGGAGAACCTGGGCAATCCCCGCCCCGGGCCGTTCTACACGATCTTCCGCGCCTCCCATCCGAGCATCGGCGATCGGATCGACTTCTGCAATTCGTATCACCCCTGGCGCTCCGAGCGGCCAGCCGTTGAAGACAGAGATCATGCCGCGGAATCCGAGAAGAATTCAGGCCCGTGAGGAGGGTACCGTGCTCGAGTCGAGCGGCTTCACGCCGATGGCTCTTGCAGTCCTGGTGCAGATGATCAAGGTCGAATGGTCCAAGTCGTCCCGAGGTGGCCAGGGCGCCCGCAACCGGAATTCGGTCCCCTCCGCCCTCACGATTCCGGATGATCTCCTAGGGCGATGGAGGGGGGAAATCTTGGTGGACAGCTCGTACTGGAACGAGGCGAACGACTTCGCACGACCGAATCGCCGGGAATCCGAGAGATTACCCCCGGACAAAGTCCTGCGAATCGGGTCCGTCTCAATCGCGCTGAGGGCCGAAGGATCCGACGTGGTTCGGGGCCCCGAGACCCTCGCCATCCGCTTCATTCCCCTGAGTCGCGAGATCTTCATGTGTCGCAGGGAGTGGGCGCGCGTCGTCTTCAATTCGCGGTTCTCTTGCATCGATAGCGGGAATTGGTGGTACGAGCAAGTCATCGTCAATGCCGGGCTCTTTGATGGACGGCCCGCGAGCTCGGTGTTCGTGGAGTCCCGGCCGGCCTGGGAGTTTCGCCGATTAACTCGGTTACGGTAGCTGGCCAATCGCAGTATGTCGATTCGGCCCGTAATTGCTCGATCCGGCACGCTCAGGGATTCGCCCCGCGCCATGGATCTCTGGTACAATTCAACTCGCTGTCCCGTGATCGAGGCTGCGGAGCTGGGTTCACCGTCTTTCGGGACGAAATCTCGGAACGGAGCAGTTTGTTGACAGATGGAATATCGGATTCGAATCACTGAGGTTGCGGAGCAGCAGTTTCGGGCGTTGCCGATTCGCGACCAGCGGACCTTGCAAGCAACGATCCTTGCCCGACTCCTGCATGAACCAACAACAGTCACTCGAAACGTGAAACGGTTACGTCTCAATCCCGTGGCTGAGTATGAACTACGCGCGGGTGACTTGAGAGTCCTTTATGATGTCGCGGGTGAAGAGGTCATCGTAACGCTCGTAGGGAAAAAGGTTGGCAACAAGCTTCTTGTTTTGGGGGAGGAGTTCCGTGGACATCAAGACCATGCCCCTGAGTCGCCTGGAGGCGGACCCGACGGGAGCCCTGAGTGAATGTGCGGATTCCGGGTCGATCTTGGTCGTAGAGTTACCCGATCATCGATTGATCGCGATCCAATCTCTGGAATCGACAGAGGATGACGATCTGATGAACGACTTGCTGGAATCCAACCCTGGCTTTCGTGAGTTGGTAGCCAGGTCCAAGGCAGGAACACATAAGCCATTCCCGCTTGGATCAGATGCATGAGGGAATGGGCCCCCGAAATGCACCGGGAGCCGCACCAAGGGCATTTCGAATGCCGGTAGTCGCGTGCTACTGGTACGCAACTTGTATCTAGGTTTGGGGATCATACTATGTCCTTTTGGCGGATGAGCTATGGACGCCTGATGCCGTCTGCTTAATCCTAGGTTCTACGTGGTGCCGGTCCGGAACGCTTGAGATCCGGGCACGCCGCTCTCGGGAGTGCCGGAGAGATGTCGCTGGACGCCGTACGGACCATAGTGTGCCGCAATCCCGGCTGGATTGTGACAATCTGGCTGGTAGCCGCCGGTGTCGTCGGCCTGCTTTCGCCCGATCTGACGCGGCTGGCGGCCGAGGGTCAGGCTCGGATGCTGGCTTCCGGGGCGGAGAGCCGGCACGCGGCGGAACTGGTCCGGGAGTGCTGGCCCGACCAGTCGTATGAGTCGATGGTCGTGGCGGTGCTGTACCGGCCGGGCGGGCTCAGGGACGCCGACAGGCAATTCGCCCTCCGGCTGTCCGAACGGTTCGCCTCCGCCGGGCGTCCCGGGGAGCTACTCCGCGTGATGGGGCCGGCCTCGGCGCCCGAGATCGCCGGGCGACTGGTCAGCCACGATAATACGGTCGCCTTGGTGGCGGTCTCGCTCGCCTCGTCGTTCGTCGCGCCGGTGACGCAGGAGGCGGTCGCCTGGATCCAGCGACAGGCCCGCTACGCCGGGATGGAGGTCCCCCCCGGACTCGAACTCCGATGGACGGGCGACGCCGTGATCGGGCGCGACTACATGGCCAGCGTCAAGACGTCGCTCGATCGCGCCGCCTTCGTGACGGTCTTCTTGCTGATGATCGTCCTGTGGTTCGTCTACAGATCGTTCTGGCTGGCCCTGGTGCCGCTGGCGACGATCGGGATCAGCGTGGTGATCGCACGCGGGCTCCTGGCCTGGATGATCCTGGCCGGGTGGGAGGTCTCGTCGCTCGTCGAGCTGTTCCTGATCGCCATCCTGTTCGGCACCGGGACGGACTTCTGCCTGTTCCTCTCCTGGCGGTTCGCCGAGCAGCTCAACCGGAATAATCCGGTCGGCTCGATGCGGGCGACGCTATCGCGATCCTTCACACCGCTGGTGACCAGCGCCGGGACCATCATCATCGGCCTGCTGCTGATGGGGACGACCAAGTTCAAGCTCTTCTCGAGCACGGGGCCGAGCGTGGCGCTGGGGCTCGGCCTGGCGCTGCTGGCGACCCTGAGCCTGACCCCGGCCCTCTTGATTGTGCTGGCGCGGGTCCACCCGAGAGCTTTCGACGGCCTGGCGGGCAGCTCGACGGCACTCTGGGACCGTCTGGGAGAGGCGGCGATGGCGCGGCCATTGCGGAGCTGGGCCTTCACGATCCTGGCGATGCTCCCGCTCTCGCTGCTGTCGCTGAGGACCGAGTTCATCCAGGACCTGATGACCGAGCTGCCGGGGAAGACCCAATCGGTACAGGATTTCCGGCTGCTCGCCTCGAAGTTCGACCCGGGGATGCTGGCGCCGTTGACCGTCGTGCTCGAGTCGGACGGCGACTTCCGCACGTCAGAGGGCCTGGCGCTGATCGACGACGTGAGCCGGCACCTGTCGCACCAGCGACGGCTGGCGGAGGTGCGGTCGGCGACCCAGCCGCTGGGGAGTCCACAACCGTTGTCTCGCGCCCGGCTGTCATCGCGGCTGGGCGAGGTCAACGCGGGTTTCCAGCTCCTCTCCGGCGGGGCCGAGCAGCTCAGCAAGGGACTCACCGAGGGCGCGGCCAAGCTCCGTGCCGCCATCTGGCTGGAGGAGACGACCGGCTTGCCGCTGACGACGAAACCCCCCGAGGGACCGCCATCGAAGTCCGATCCGGCCGTGGCCCAGGCCCATGGGCCGTCGCGAGGCCAGGCGTTGGCCTCGGGATTGAAGAAGGCGTCGGCTGTCCTCCAGTGGAGTCGGGGCATGCCGTCGGCCTGGAACCTCCCGGCGCTCAGTGGTGCCTTCGAGGCGATGAGTCAGCAAGCGGCGCCCCCATCGAAGGATAAAGGTACCGCCGTCGCGAAGACTGCGCCGGGCTCGAAGCCGGGTGCGGCGAATCCCTCGCCCTCGATCGCCGATACGGCCCGAGTGCCCGATAAGCCGAAGGGGTCCGATAAGCCGAAGGTGGAGAGCCCGCAAGAGGTCTTGCTCCGCGAGCTGACCCGCGCCGCCGAGGGCGCCTCGCAGATCGCCGAGGGCGCCGGCCGCGCATCGCGAGGTCACCGAGATCCTCAACGATCCGGTCGGCCGACACGCCCTGGACCGGCTGCTGGTCAACGAGAAAACCGTGCACGAGCATCCCGAGTTGCTCAAGAGCTTCGCGGCGTACATCACGCCCGACGGCCACCGCGCGGATCGACCTGACCCAGTCTGATCGGATCTTCTCCAACGACGCGATGAACCAGGTCCTGATCTTGCGCCGTCGCCTGAACGACTTCCTCGGCGAGTACGACGGCATCCAGGTGACCGCCCGGGTGGCCGGCGCCAACGCCGAATCGGCCGACATCCGCGATCTGACCCGCGCCGACCAGGTGCAGAGCTGGTTCATCGTCCCGATCGGTGTGTTCCTGGTGCTGCTCGTGGCGCTGAGGGACCCGCTATCATGCGTCAACCTCGTGGCGACCATGGTCCTGACTTATGCCTTCGCCCTCGGCGCGACGCACCTTCTCTTCGTCACCATCCTGGGCGCCCAGGGGCTCGACTGGAAGGTGCCGTATTTCCTCTTCGTGCTCCTGGTCGCGGTCGGGGTCGATTACAACGTCTTCCTCATGACCCGGCTCAACGAGGAGTCGCAACGGCGAGGGCTCCGGCGGGGGATCGTCCGGGCGATCGGCCAGACCGGCGGCCTGATCACGTCGGCCGCGGCGATCACGGCCACGAGCTTCGCATCGTTCCTGTTCAGTCCGCTCGGCTCGCTCCGCCAGCTCGGATTCGCGCTGGTCGTCGGCATCCTCATCGACGCGACCCTCGTCCGGCCGCTGTTGGTACCCTGCGGACACTGGCTACTCCGGCGCACCCGCGAAGTGCTGGCGCCTCGCATCGTCGTGCGCAAAGGGCGCCGTGAGTATGCTGTCGTGCCGGATTGAAATCCCACGATGGCCAGCTTGCCAAGAGCGAACCTCACCCCGCCCGCCCGAGGTACTCGCCGGTCCGGGTATCGACGCGGATCGTCACGCCCTGGTCGAGGTGCTCCGGGACCTGGACGACGAACCCGCTTGATAGGGTGGCGGGCTTGGTGCGGCCGGTCGCCGAGTTGCCGCGGACCCCGGGCGCCGTCTCGACGATCGGAAGCTCGACCGTGTCCGGCAACTCGATCCCGATCACTTCCTCGTCGACGACCAGCGACTGGATCCCCTCCATGTTCTCGGTCATGAACGGCACCTGGTCGCGAAGCTCCTCGGCCGAGATCGAGAACTGATTGAAGTTCTCCGCGTCCATGAAGTGGAGCTCGTCGGTATCGCGGTAGAGGTACTGGATCGCCCGGCGTTCGAAGCTCGACTCGACGAGCGCGTCGGTGCCCCGGTAGCTCTTCTCGACCCGGGTCTGCGTCTTGAGGTTGCGGGCCTTGATCTTGTAGAGCGTGGCGGCGCCCCGGGCTGATGGCGTCTGGACCTGGATGTGCTCGATGATGTGCGGCGTGCCGTCGATCTCGACGACCATCCGCCGCTTGAAGTCTTTCGCGGGAACCACGTCGTTCGGCCCTCTCTCGTTCGGGTTGATTCCTGGAGGTTACGGTCTCGGTTCGGCCTGGCAATACACCCATTTTACCGGGAGTCAGGCCGATCGGTCAAAACCTCCTCGACGAGTCGCACGTGGCCGGCCCTGGTGAGGCCCGGAGGCCCCAAGTACGATGAGGCGGTGTGTACATGATGCTCCCTAGTCCTCCGGATCAACCAGACCGATGCCCATCGACCTGAGCGAGGCCATTGAGTATCACGGTCGAGGCGACCTGGATCGCGCGGCCCGGATCTATGAATCGGCGCTCGACGAGGATCCGGACGAGCCCGATGCCCTCCACCTCCTCGGCCTGATCACCCTCCAGCGCGGGGACGCTCACCAGGCCGTCGGCCTGATCGGCCGCGCCGTGGCCCTCCGTCCGAACGAAGCCACCTTCCACGCCAACCTCGGGGAAGCCTACTGGGCACTCGGGCAGACCGAGTGCGTCGTCGCATGCTGCCAGGCCGCGCTGAGGCTCGAGCCCGATAGTCCGGGGATCCTGTGCAATCTCGGGGCGACCCTCGTGGCGCGGGGCGATCTCGATGCCGCCATCGGCTATTTCCGCGAAGCGATCCGGCTGGCCCCGGACTTCGGGGCCGCTCGCAACAACCTCGGCAACGCGCTCCGGCTCAAGGGAGACCAGATCGCGGCGTTGGAGCAATTCCAGCACGCCGTGCGCCTGGAACCCGGTTCTCCCGAGGCCTGCAATAACCTCGGGGAGATCCTCCTGGGACTCGGCGAGCCCGAGGCGGCCCTGTTGCACTGCCGGGAAGCGGTCCGGCTCGGTCCCGGTTTTCCCGCGGCCCATAGCAGCCTCGGCAGGGTCCTCCACACGCTCGGCCGGCTCGGCGAGGCCGAGGCGTGCTTCCGCCATGCGATCCGTCTCGATCCGACGTCCGCCGCCGCCCACGCGAGCCTCGCCGGCCTCCTGGAGGATCTCGGCGAGCTCGATGGCTCGATGGCGTCGCTCCGCGAGGCCATTCATCACAACCCCCGTCATGCCGGCTCCTGGGCCCGGCTGGCGACCCGACTCCGCGACAAGCTTTCCACGTCCGAGCTGGCCGCGATCGAGGGTCTGCTGGCGGACCCCGGTCTGACTTCCGACGATCGCTGGCCGCTCCAGTTCGGCCTGGCGCACGCGGTCGACGCCCGGGGTGATTTCCACCGGGCCGCTGGGCTCTTCGCACAGGCCAACGTCCTCCAACGCGACGACTTCGAGGCGAGAGACCTCGGCTACGACCCCGATGCCCATCGATCGTTCGTCGACCGACTGATCGCGTCGTTCACCCCGGAGTTCTTCGAGCGCGTACGCGGTGACGGCCTGGATACGGAACGGCCGGTCTTCATCGTCGGCATGCCGCGGTCGGGCACCACGCTGTCCGAGCAGATCCTGGCGAGTCATCCGCGAGTACACGGGGCGGGCGAGCTCCGCTTGGTGCGCCAGTCCTTCGAGGCCATGCCGCAGGCGACCGGCCGTCCTGCCGATTCGCCGCTGGATTGCGTCGCGCACCTGGACGGGGCATCGCTGCGCGGACTCGCCCGGGCGCATCTCGACGCGCTCGAACGCCTTGAATGCGACGGCCGACCGGATCGTCGACAAGATGCCGGAGAACACGCTCTACCTGGGACTGATCGCGGCCTTATTCCCGAGGGCCCGGATCATCCACTGCCGGCGCGACCCCCGAGACGTGGCGCTGTCCTGCTGGATGACCCACTTCGCCGAGATGCGATGGGCCTGCGATCTCGACCACATCGCCTCGCGGATCGTCGAGAACCGTCACGTGATGGACCACTGGCGCGCAGTGTCTCCCGGTCCCGATCTTCCCGCTCGATTACGAGGCGATGGTGGCCGACCTCGAGGGCGTGTCCCGGCAGCTCGTCGTCTGGTGCGGCCTCGATTGGGACCCGGCGTGTCTCGACTTCCACAAGACACGCCGGCCGGTGCGGACGACCAGCGTCGAGCAGGTCCGCCGGCCGATTTATACCAGCTCGATCGCTCGATGGAAGAACTACGAGCGGCCGCTCGCGTCGTTGTTCGAGAAGGTAGGGGAAAGACCTTGATCCAACGGTCGCGAAGGCGAATCGGTACCTGGTGCTCCGTCAATCATGATTTGATCCGTTGGAGTTCCGGCCTCAGCCGGTCCTCGCCTCCACCGAAGGCGGAACTCCAACTCATCGATAGACGATTGACAGCTCGGTAGGTCAGTCGTACCGGCCGGGCGGCAGCGGTCGTCAGGTGAGAAAGCCTGAACGACTCCAGCGACGGTGCCGGCCGGGTGCGGTCACGGCTTCGCGCCGTTCCGGGTCTTCAGCGTGAATTCCTCGAACTTCACCGTGAACGGTGCATCGCTCGAATTGATGGCGTTGAGGCCGACCTTGAGCTCGGCCGGCCAGACGGTATCGATCGGCTTGAGGGCCGTCCAGTGCTTGCCGTCCTTGCTGACGAAGCCGGAGATGCGGCTGCCTCTGCGCTCCATCTTCAGGTAGGCCGTGCCCGGTGTGAGGGGACCGTTGTGCTGGGCGCCTCGGGAACCGCCCTCGCGCTCCTCGAAGACCGCGAAGGTGCTCAGCTTGCCCTGCCTGATGATCGCGGACCGTTCGAGGCGGATGTAATTGTCCGAGTCGCGCCAGACGAAGATCCCGCCGCCATTGAAGGGCACGCTCTTGGGGTTGAGCGACTTGGGGCCCGGCTTGAACTCCCCGACGACCTTGACCTGGATGTTGAAATCCCCGTCCACCTCGCGGAGCACGCGGGGCGCGTTGAACTTGTCGATATCGGCGTTGAGGTCGTGGAGTTTGCCCGGGACCTCGATGACCAGGGCCTTGCCTTGCGCGTCGATCTTGCAGTCGCCGTCCGGGTCGATCGCGTTGCCCCAGCCGGCGATCTCCGTGCCCTCGACTTCGGCCTTGGGAGCGGCCTTCTTCTTCTTCACCGTCCCGATCGTGAACGAGCCGTAGAATCGGCCGGCGTCCTCGGGCAGCTCGCGATTGGGGGCCGAGCCGGCGATCAACATGTAGATCGACTGGCCCGCCAGGTATTCCCGGACCCGCAAGGTGACGATCAATCCGCGTTGCGGCTGGGCGCGGATCGTGAAGTCCAGGCCGGGCCGGCTCCCCTCATAGCGGACCTTCTTCTCGGAGATGACCTTGCCTTTGGTGATCAGGGCCATCCGGTCCCGGAAGGCGTTGAGCTGGTTCTGCTCGGCACCCTTGACGATGGCCGTCGGCAGGGTGATCTTCTGCACGGTGTAAACCGCCGAGGGCGTGTCGCACTCGACCTCGACGACCTTGAGCCGGCCGCCCGGGCCGTTCTCGTTCTTCGACGAGTTGCTCGTGGGGGCCGTAGGGAAATCGATGATGAATTGCCCCTCCTTGGAGACGAAGGTTTGCCAGGGCGTGGTGTCCGTGTCCGGGGCCTGGAAGCCGACGAAAACCGCGGCGATCATCACTGCGACGTTCATGCCTTTCGCTCCCTTTCTGCGTTGTTCCGGACGTTGTCGGGTCGGAAAATCCCGGGAAGTTGAGGACGAGAGGTAGCGGTCGTGAGGGCTCGACGCCCGCGGCGCGGAGGCACATTGATGCACGGGTCCGCTCGGACAACCATTGCACTCGAAGCCGCTGCCCGATTCCAGAGAAATTTACCCGGTCGCAGTCAATCCGATCCTCATTTGTTCGGCGCGGGTCTCATGACCCCGCCGGAGCGCCTGACCGAAGGTCTGCCGCGATCATCGGGGGCGCTGAGCGTCAAAGCCATTGGTCTTCGCGAGTGAACTCCGAATGAGGGAGACCTTCGGTCGGGCCGACGGCGGGGTCGGAGACCCGCGCCGAACCCAGGGCACCGATGACTAGGCATCTAATGGCCACCCCGGGCCAAGACCAGCCAGTGCTCAGCTTCGAGGCGATAATATTCCGATGCGCCGACGTCGGACGAGCGGCCGAAGCCCAGTTTTCGGACCTTCTTGATCAGCTCCTCGAGCTTCTTCATCCGGGCGAGGTGCTCCTCGAGGGCGACGATCCGATCTGCCGGCCTGTCGGCCCGATCGCGGTGCGAGTCCAGGACGAGGCGCGACCAGACGTAGACCTGGTACGAGTCGATCCGGGCCTGCTGGTAATAGGACCAGGTGATCTCATATTGCTTCACGGCCGCCCGGTATCGGGCCTCGGCCAGCGGCAGGGGCTTGGGCCGGTCGTCGGGCGCGGCGGGGGCGATCGACAGGCCGGCCAGCACGAGGGTCAGGGCGACAAATCGGATTCTTGACCGTGAGGTCATGGCGACGACTCCATCGGGGAACAGCGAGGTGCGCGAGGTCGAGCCTTCGGGTCCCGAAGCTGAAACGCTCCTCGATCGCGGAACCGGCCAGGCCTCGACCATCCCGCGCCGATCCGGGCCGGCGCGGGCGATGTACCGGCCGCGTCAAGGCTGCCCGTTGAGATCCATTATGTTACAATCCGTTGAACGTGCGATCGCTATCCTGAGAGCCTGTGAAGGAATTCGACCGTGGCCACTTCCGAGATTCGAGTCGCTTGAACCGTACGATGCCTTCTCTACCGCACCTACCATCCCCTGATTCTCGGTTCTTGACCCCGAGAAGGGTCTGGCAACGCCTTGGGGGCCGTCTGTACGGCCTACGCAGACCGTTCGGGGCCGGTTTCGGCCCCGTTTCAGCCCGTCACCGCCGCGGCGCGCACTCCGGACGCTGCGG
This sequence comes from uncultured Planctomycetota bacterium, assembly GCA_963777695.1. Taxonomy (GTDB): domain Bacteria; phylum Planctomycetota; class Planctomycetia; order Isosphaerales; family Isosphaeraceae; genus CAVZRC01. Next base: position 2,639,820 of record CAVZRC010000001.1, on the reverse strand, counting down.
CGCGCAAACTCACCGCTCGCATCAAATTATGTGCCAAGGCGTACCACAAGGCGATCGCCCTGGCCTTGAGCCGGCCCCGAACCCTCAACTGGTACAAACCTCGATTCCGCGCCTGGGCATTGACACACTCCGCCGTCGCGGCTCGTTCCTTGTAAATGGTCTTGGCCTCGGCGCTGGCCATGCGCTGCCGCCAAGCCGCCACCGCAGGACCGTCATCAGGCTTGGGGGCGTATCGGTCCACCTGGGGATCCTTCGGTGCCGGCACCGGTGCGTACACCGTGCAACCGATCTCGGGGCGCTGACCGCCTCGATCTGCTCATGTTGGGCATAGCCGCCATCGACCAGCACGTCCTTGGGCCTCTGGTCATGCCGCGACTCGATTTGCTCGACCATCGGAGCCATCTGGCCCGCGTCGCTGCCGATGGTCACGACGTCCACTCCCACGATGATCTGACTGTCGGTGGCCGTACTGAACTGAAGGTTGTACGCCGGGCGAAAGCCACCGTCGGCCATCTTCATCACCGTAGCTTCTGCGTCGGTGGTCGAACAGCGCGCCTTGGCGCGATCCTCGGGCTTCTTCTTGGCCTCCAGTTCCGGCAGCCGATCCAACGCCCCCTTGATCCGCTCGGCACGCTCTCGGGCGGCGCGTTCCCGGGCCTTTTGTTGCCGGCGATTGCCGGCCGCGGGATCGTCCTCCAGTTCCGTCCGCAAGGCCTGGACTTGGGCCTCGGCTTCGGCGAGGGCTTCCTCCAGGGTGAGACGCCGGCGAAACGACGCGGCGCCGGCGCTGGCACGCACTCGCATACCGTCTTGCGCCACTCGGTTGAGATCGACCAATCCCTCGGCCAACAAGACCGCGACGCTCCGGGTCAGCAACTGGTCGAGCAGTTCGCCATGGTCGGTGCGGAAATCGGCCAGGGTGTGATAATTGATCGTGACATCCCCGAGGATCCATTTGTAGGGATCGTGGCCGTGGCAGAGTTCATTGAGCTGACGTGCACTGCCGACACCGTCGAGGGTGGCGTAGAGCCAAAGGGCCATGAGGATCTTGGGATCGATGGGAGGCCGCCCCGGGTGTCCCTCAACGGCCTTGATCGCTTGGTACAGGGGACTGAGGTCCAAACCCACGACGTAGTCCCAGACCATCCGAGCGGGATGATCGTGTGGGATCACTTGATCCAGCGCGGCGGCTCGGAAGACGATCTGGTCGCGGTTGGCGGTGCGGAGCCGCGGTCGTCCCAAGAGGACCGGTGGGTCGATGGGTGGTGCGGTCTTGTCGTCATCAGCCGGCGTCTCGAAGAGCAGCGGCTGGTCGAGCCGGGACGCACTGCGATCGCTTGGAGTGTTCATGGAGACAGTATAGCAAGTTGTTTATGATATGTCAATGTTTTTCGAGACGATTAGGGATTCTTTCACAAGCTCTGAGGGCGATGCGATGCGGGCGCTCCTCCCCGATGGCCCCTCGTTTCTCCGCGATCCCCGCGCGAGACGGGGGAGCATATCAGCCGGAGGCGCCGGGGAAATCGCGCCGCCAACGGGGAATAAGCGTTGCATCCGATGCTCGACACCGTTCCAATAACGTCAGGCCGATTGCGGATGTTGCTGTTCGCGGAGGGGATCTCGGGAGATCTGGCGGGCCCCCCGCGATCGCGCTCATGAATAGGGCGGGGAGCCTCCTTGACCCGCTCGACGAGGAGTCCGATACGATGGCCGACGATGACTTGAACCGGTCGGATCGACGCGGTTTCCTCAGGGCCGGCGCCTGGCCACGGCGACGACGGCGATGGGTACGACCTCGGGGCTGAATGCCCAGAATGCCGCCCCGAAGGCCCCGGAGCTGCCGAGACGCCCCCTGGGCAAGACGGGGATCGACATCACGATCCTGGACCAGGGGACTGGCAAGGGGCCGGACGTCAACCGCCTCTTGCGATTCGCGTTCGCCCGCGGAGTCCGGGCCTTCGACACCTCGGAGACCTATCACTCCGAGGCCGCCTTCAAGCGGTGGTTCCGGCAGGAATCTGCCGTCCGCAAGCAAATCTTCCTCGTGACCAAGGACGCGCCGAGGACGCCCGCCGAGCTGCCGGGCATGCTCGATAAGCGCCTGGCGGCGCTCGGGACCGACTACGTCAACCTCTTCTTCATCCACAGCTTCGGCGACAACCACTCGCTCGACGAGGCCATCGCCATGGTCAAGAGCCGGGAGCTCAAGGAGGTCTCGGAGGCGGTCAAGCGATCGGGCAAGGCGCGGCTGGTGGGCATCTCGACGCACCACAAGGACCGCGCCGAGTTGATCAAGGCGGCGGCCGAGGGGGGGATCGTCAACGCGATCATGCTCCAGTATCGACCCTGGCTCGAGAAGGACTCGCCGCTCAACAAGGCGATCGATGCCGCCCACGGCCGCGGCATCGGCCTGATCTCGATGAAGCAGATCGCCGGCAATTTCATCGGCGACAAGCCCAAGGGCAGCATCCTCGACGAGGTCGTCGGCCGCGTGCCGGTGCTCGCCGAGCGGAAGCTGACACCCTTCCAGGGCCTGCTGCACGCGATCTGGAGCGACGAGCGATTGAGCGCCGTCTGCACCACAATGCGCAATACCGACCACATCCGCGAGAACACCGACGCCGCCGCCCGGTTCGAGCCGCTCAAGGAGGCCGACATCCGGCAACTCCGCGACGCGACCCTGGCACATGGCTCGATGCTCTGCGCCGATTGCGACGGCCGATGCTCGATCGCCGCCGGTACGAAGGCCGAGCTGGGCAACCTGACCCGGTTCCTGACCTACCACGAGCACCACGGCGACCGCGCCGACGCCCGACGCCTCTACGCCTCGCTACCGGCCGAGGCCCGGGACTGGTCCGGCGCCGACCTCGAGGCCGCCCGCACCGCCTGCCCCAACAAGCTCGATTTCGCCAGGCTCTTGCCCGAGGTGGACCGACACCTGGCTTGAGAGAAGGATGATGGCATTGGAGTCGAGCAATCGAGCCGAGAAGCCGGTCGTGATCGTGACCGGCGCCTCGAGCGGGATCGGGTGGGCGCTGGCACGCCGGCTGGGTGCCGAGGGCTATCGCGTCGGGCTAATCGCCCGCCGACGGACCGCGCTCGATGCCGCCGTCGGCACGATCGTCGCGGCCGGTGGCGCGGCCGTCGCGGCCGTCGCCGATGTCGGCGATCGCGCCATGCTCCGCACCGCGGTGGCCGACATCGAACGCCAGCTCGGCCCCGCCGACGTCATGGTCGCCAATGCCGGCTACGGCATGCCCACGCGGCTCGATCCGTTGAACACCGCCGAGGTCGAGCAGACGTTCCGCGTCAACGTCATGGGTGTGATCTATTCGATCGAGGCGGTCTTGCCGGGGATGCTGGCGCGGGGCAGGGGACATCTGGTGGCGATCTCCAGCCTCGCCGCCTTCAAGGGCCTGCCGGGCGAGTCGGCCTACTGCGCGAGCAAGGCGGCCGTCAACGCCTACATGGAGGGCCTGCGGATCGCCCTGCGGACCCGGGGCGTGGTGGTGACGACCGTCTGCCCGGGCTTCGTCCAGACGCCGATGACCACGATGAACACGGCAATGCCGTTCCTCATGTCGGCGGATGCCGCCGCCGTCCGGATCGCCCGGGTGATCGCACGTCGGCGGGGCGGGGTCGTCCGCTTCCCCTGGCCGATGGCGATCCTGATGTCGCTGGTCGCCCGGCTCCCCGACGCGGTCGTCGCCCGGCTGGTTCCCCTCGAGCCGGTGGAGCATGGCCGATGATCGACCTGGCCCTCAAGATGCTCCTGGACGAGAAGGCCCGGTTCGCCGCCACCGTGCTCGGCGTCGGGTTCGCCGCTGCGCTGGTCATGGTCCAGGTCGGCATCTTCTTCGGCCTGCTCGACAACGCCAGCATCACCATCGAGCGGCTCGACGCCGACCTCTGGATCACGTCTCGCAATGCGCCCAACGTCAACTTCGGCAACCCCTTCCCCGAGGGCTATGTGCAACGGGTCCGCTCGATCCCGGGCGTGGCGCGGGCCGACAACCTGATCGTCTGGTACGCGATCGTCGCGCTGCCGACCGGCGCCAAGGAGTCGATCGTCTACTATGGGCTGGAAGACTTCCCGGCCTGGCATTTCCCGTGGGACGTCGAGTCGGGCGACCCGGCGGACCTTCGCCGCGGTCGGTACATGATGCTCGACGCCTCGGCCGAGCGTCGATTCGGCCCGTTCCAGGCCGGCGACTACCGCGAGGTCTCCGGACATCGGCTCAAGATCATCGGCCGGACGCGTCAGGCGCTCTCTTCACCACCAGCCCGATCGCATTCCTCGACTACCGGCTGGCGCAGTCGCTCTCGCCCTACGACCTGGACGGCCGCACGACCTTCATCGTCGTCCGGCTCGAGCCGGGTGCCGACGCGTCGGCCGTACGCCGCGAGATTCGCGATCGCCTCCCTTACAACGATGTTTATTCGAAGGAGGAGTGGGCGTCGCGGTCGCGCGGATACTGGATCGAGAGCACCGGCCTGGGTCTGACGCTCTTCCTGACGGTGGCCCTGGGCGCGCTGGTGGGCGTGGTGATCGTGGCCCAGACGCTCTACGCCTCGACGACCGAGCACCTTACTGAGTTCGGCACGGTCAAGGCGCTGGGCGGGGGCAACCTGACCGTCTACGGGATCATCGCCGAGCAGGCGTCGTACGCCGCCGTGTTTGGCTATGGCCTGGCGCTTTCGCTGACGTTCGGCCTGGCGCCGATGCTGGAGCGATTCGACATGCGGATGACCGTCTCGCCGACGCTGGCCGCGCTGGTCTTCGTGGGCACCCAGGCCCTCTGCCTTGCAGCATCGTCGCTGTCGTTCCGCAAGGTGGCGTCGCTCGATCCGGCGATCGTGTTCCGAGGCTGAGCAACCCTATCCGATACCCCTTCGATCGAGCCCATCGAGGCGATCCCGTGACGGTGCTCGAGGCCCACGACGTGTCGAAGACCTACCGCGAGGGACGGCACGAGGTGCCCGCGCTGCGAGGGGTCTCGTTGTCGGTCGCGAAGGGCGAGATCGTGGCGGTGGAGGGGCCGTCGGGCTCGGGCAAGACGACGCTCCTGTGCGTCCTGGGCTGCCTGCTGACGCCCACAGGCGGCCGGATCATCATCGACGGCCGCGAGGTCAACCCGCGACGGCCCGAGCAGCTCCGCGAGCTCCGCCAGCGGTCGATCGGCTTCGTCTTCCAGCAATTCAACCTGTTCGGGGCGCTGACGGCTTCGGAGAATGTCCAGTATGGGCTGAACCTCAAAGGCTGGACCGGCTCGAAAGCCCGGCAGGAGGCCGATCGCGTGCTCGATGCGGTCGGCCTCGGCGATCGCAAGGACTTCCGGCCTCGCGACCTGTCGGGCGGCCAGCGGCAGCGGATCGCCGTGGCGCGGGCGCTGGCCGGCCAGGCGAGCGTGGTCCTCGCCGACGAGCCGACCGGCAACCTCGACTCCGAGAGCGGCACGCGGGTGCTGGATCTCTTCCGCGGCCTGGCCCGATCCGAGGGCCGGGCCATGGTGATCGTGACCCACGACCCGCGCGTCCGCACGATCGCCGATCGCGTCGTCACGATCCGAGACGGCCGGTTGCACCACACGGAGACTTGAACCGATGTCCGCTTCGATGCTCCTGGGCCGTGTGATCCTCCCGGCGTCCGCCGTGCTGCTGGCGATCGCCCTGGGCTGGCAATGGTTCCAGGGCGCCGCGGCCCGGTCCGGATCGGCGACAACCCTCACGACAGCCGTCTCGACCGGCGGGGCGCCGGCCCAGTCCGATAACTTGTCCGGCAGTGTCAGATCGGAGGGACGGATCGTCGCCTATCCCGGGGCCGAGGTGACCGTCGGCACGGAGGTCCTCGGGACGATCGTGGCCATGCCGGTCCGGGAGAATTCGCCGGTCCGCAAGGGGGCCCTGCTGGCGGAGCTCCGGGCCGACGAGGTGCGCGCCTCGCTCCGAGAGGCCCACGCGCGACTGACCGAGGCCGAGGTGGGCCTCCGCCTCGAGCAGGCTCGGTCCGGCCTCGACCGGATCCTTCCCCGGCTCGCGCCCAGCCATCGCAGACGCCACAGTCGATCCGGGACAGCCTCACGGCGGCGACCGCCCGTCGCGACGCCGCCCGCGCCGACGTCGATCGGCTCGAAGCCGAGGCGGCCAAGTACCGCATCCTCGCCCCGATCGACGGCGTCGTCGTCGCGCGGCATGTCCACCCGGGCGAGACGGTCAGCCCGGCGGCTCCCCTGGTGACGATCGTCGACCTGACCCGGCTCCGCGCCGAGGCCGAGGTCAACGAGTTCGACATCCCCCGCATCATGCTCCGCGCAGGCGCGACGATCACCGCCGAGGGTTATCGCGGCCGTCGATGGCGCGGCGAGGTCGAGGAGATCGCCGCCGTCGTCGTCGCGCGACAGACCCGCCCCGCCGACCCCGGCCGCCCGGCCGATACGCGCGTCCTGCTCGTCAAGGTCCGGTTCCAGGAGCCAAACCCGCTGAAGCTCGGCCAACGGATCGAGGTCGAGATCGACGGACCATGACCCCTGGAGCCGCCGGACTCTGATGAGTCGCATCCCCAAACCAACGGCAGTCGAACGAGCACCTCAGAATTCGGCATAGAGGATCGACCAGCCACTGCGCTCATCCGCACGCGATAGCAACACGCTCCGGCCCTCGCCGATGCCCCTGCCGGTCGTGTGGCACACCTCGAGCACCCTGCCGTCGAGCAGGACGACCTCACCGCGCGACGGGGAGGAGGCCGTCCCTGGCGGAATGCCGCGCCTCCCCGCACGACCGTAGACGACACCGGAGGGCGCGGGCTGCGATCCAGCGCGCGCGGCGACCGGTACGGCGGAAACGGCGAGGGCCGCGACCGCCCCCGCGGAAGTGGTGAGGAAGGCACGTCGCGTGACGTCGTTGAGAATCATCCGGTTTCTCCTCGCGAGTGAGGGCGGCCCCACGCCCTGTCGGTGGGGCGTCGATCCCTTCCATGCAACTGCCGGTCCGGTCCCGCAATCGCCGGGATCGCACCGCCAGTCGGCGCCGGATTTGCTCGATTGTTTCCGGCCTTGCCAACCGGTCGAGAGGATGTCTCAACAGCCCGCTGAAGGAGAATGCCAGTGTACCATCATATCAAGAAGCTCATGTATACCGTGCGCATCGGCGCGCCCGACCCGAGGTTCGGTAACATGCTCCTGGAGCAGTTCGGGGGCGCCAACGGCGAGCTGGCGGCGGCCATGCAATATTCGATCCAGGGGATCAACTGCGAGGACCCGGCTCGCAAGGACCTCCTGATGGACATCGGGACCGAGGAGCTGAGCCACCTCGAGGTCATCGGCACGCTCGCCCGGCTGCACCTCAAGCCCAGCGCCGCCTCGCGCTCCGCGGCCGAGGCCGACCCGCTCATCGCCATCTGCGGCGGCGGCGGGGTCAGCCTGTGCAACTCGCAGGGTGATCCCTGGACCTCCGATTACTTGAAGATCACCGGCGAGCTCGACGTTGACCTCCGGAGCAACATCGCGGCCGAGGCCCGGGCGAAGATCGTCTACGAGCGGCTGATGAACTACACCGACGACGCGGGCACGAAAGACGCGTTGCAGTTCCTCATGACCCGCGAGATCACGCACATGAAGGCGTTCGCCGCGGCGCTGGAGAGCATGGGCAAGGACCCGTTCACGATCGGCAAGCTGCCGCCCACGCCGGGGCTGGTCGACCAGTTCTTCGACGATTCCACCGGCGAGGGCGATGCCGGCAAGGATTTCCGCGGCCCCTGGAACCAGGGCGGCGCCTGGCAGTTCGTCGAGTCGCCCGCGTTCCGCGAGCTGCGAGACAAGACCGGCTCCCGTTGATTCGAAGACGGCCTCCGGTCGGCTCGCTCCTCCATCCGTGATCGGTCGGCCGGAGGCCCGACCTGACGAGCGTCCATGCCCGGCCAGGGGAGTCGGGCATGGCGAGGACGACCGTTTCACCCGACTGTTGTGTAGCGACCGGATGCTTTTCCCCGCTCGCAGTCTTATCATATCCACTCGTACGAGGGTGCCGGGAGCCGATCTCAGATCGAGGTCGCCGGGCTCATCGTATCCGTGGGAGATGGCTGCGAGATGGACGATACCGAACAAAAGATCAGAAAATCGGCCCGGCGGCGATCCTCGCTCCTGCCGGGCATGGGATTGGCGCTCCTGGGTTACCCGATCCCGGCCGTGCTCGGTCTGGTCCTCATGGTCCTCGTCTTCGGGGCGATGGTGGCCGTGTGCTTCTACCCGAGCCCCCCCTTGGCCTGGCTGATACTGGCGGCCTTGATCATATCGATCCTCCTCTGGGCCATCGAGTACATGGCCGTGGGCCGGATCATGATCCGCCCCTCGGGGGAAACCAATCCATTCTCGCGTCATTTCAAGTGGATCTGCGCCCTGTGCTACATCGGCGTGGCGGCTGCCTCGATCTGCTTCTACCTCCATTTCGGATCGCTCATAATGCAAGGTGATGGGATGAGTCCGATCGTCCTGCCGGGCGAGCTCATCCTTTATCACAAGAGGGTCGTGGAGACCGACCTGGTACCCGGCCGGCTCATCACCTTCAAGGTCTCGTCGATGTCGTCGTGGGGCCGCCCGGGTGAGGTCGTGATGGGTCGCATCCTGGCCGGCCCGGGGGATGCGATCGGCATCCAACGGGCGCGCTATCGAGTAAACGGGAAGGAGAGTGTGGAAGTCAGTGACGTCGGCCGGTACAAGGTCGTCGTGGACATACCCCGAGCCCCCGCCGAGGCCCCGGTGCCTCCCGATTGTTTCTTCGTCGTCCAGGAACGGTCCTCGAAGGCCCTCGACAGTCGGACGCTGTCATGGGCGCGTCGGGAGGACATCCTGGCCACGAGACTCTGGCTCCTGTCCCGCCGGGCCCCGGGGCAGGCCCTCCGATAGGTCGCCCCGCGCCTCCATCCCTTGCCCAGGATTCTCGATGAACCTTCAGAGGATCGCTCTCTGGAGCCTGACCGCGGCGGAGTTATTCCGCCGACTCGAGGCCGGTGATCATGGCCTCGCCCGCGAGGAGGCACGGATCCGGCTGGCCCGTCCGGATTCCTCGTGCTCCACGACTCGCCCAAGGGCTGGATCGCCGAAGCGGTCCGGGAACTGAAGGATCCCGGCGTCGCCGTGAAGGTCGTCACGGGCGACAATCGCCATGTCGCCGAGCTACCACGCCAGAACTCCGGGTCGATCGAGGAGGCCAGCGAAGTCGGATCAAGATCGCCATGGGATAAGATATTCCAGATTCTCTTGACATTCCCGATCGGTTGCGATACCCTGAAGTTGGTGATGGTTCGCGAGGGACCATCGACCCTTCCGGCTATGCTGGCCCTACCATGCGAAACCGCATGAGTGGGGTTTTTTTACGCCCTGAACGTCCGATGACCGGATGGCGGGGATGATCCCGATAGCGCGGTAACGATCGCCGCATGTAAGGGTCTCACGAGGGTTAGATTCCCTCAGGTTTCCCGGAGGTGCGGTATGTTCCCGGTCATGTACAGCCCGATGAGCAACTTGTTCATCCTCGCGCCCAGCTACAACCCCCTGGTCGAGCGATACGTTCACGAAGTCGGGGGCATCGCACGGGCAATCGCCGGCCTCCGCCACCATCGGGGTGATCACGTACAATCTGACGGCTCGGCGATGAAGTCACTCGACTTGACGGATCACTGTGGCGATGGCCCTGGCGTTCAACAGCCTATCGAACGGCCCAAGTGCCTTTCGGGCACGCGCGGGCAAACTCATAGATTCAGGTACCACCGACGAGACCGACAGTCCCGGCCTGTGGGCCTGATGGAGATATCCGAACCGCGGGACATCTCCTTGCTCATGGTCGCCTCGCTCCTGAGCGCGTCGGAACTGGTGATCCAACCGTCCGGGAGAGCAGGGCCCGTCCGACGGACCCTCGAGGAGTGGCTCACCGTCGCAAATCCGGAAGTGGAGTTCTTCACCTAGCCGGATCGAGCCGAGGGCGACGCCGTTGAACAGGTTAATGAATCAGGAAACGAACATGCATTCCAATTACCACGCTCTTGAAAGGAGATCGAAATGATCCCGACATGCCGGTTATTCCCGTTGATCCCTCGGAAGGGATCTCGCTCGGTGCTCACTACGTTCGTCTTGCTCGTGGCGTGCGGCCCCGCGATCGCGCAGGCGCCCCCGACGGCGCAGCCCGGCAAGCCACCGCAGGAACCGCCCAAGGCGACGCCGAAGCCCTACGTCGCCGAGGCCCATCGGCCCGACAAGGATCTCGATCAGAAGATCAATCAGGCGCGCGAGGAGATCGAGTTGATGCAACTCCAGCTCGATACCAGGCGGGCCCAGCTCCATCTCGCCGAGGCCGGCTGGCGGAATCCAATCGCTGGAAGACGAAGATTTATCTGAGTGTGGAAAGATGGTGAGGCGGCCGATGAGCGCTACGTCGCGGCGCGCGACGATGTGATGATGCAGGAATCTCGCGTCGCCGCGGAGAAGGCCATGGTCCAGGAGACGGAACTGCGCCTCAAGCAGGCGAGGCGACGGCTGGATTACGGCGAGTTCCCGCTGGTCTCCCAGGATGGCCGATTGGCCGAGGTCGAGCAGCGGATCGAGGGCCTGGAGAAGGGTCTCGACATGATCCAGCAGGAGGTCGGCAATCTGAGGCGGATGCTCCGCTACAGATGGAAGCAACCCGATTCGCCCGCGCCGCGCCCATTGGTTGACGGCCGGTAAGTCGCACAGGGCATCCGATGCGGGCGGGATGCGCATCCCGCCCCGCAGCATCGTGGCCACGCCGAACATCCATCGAGGAGAAATCCGATGCAAACGCCTCGCACCATCCTCTTCGCGGCCGACTTCTCGGAGGACTCGATCGAGGCCTTTCGGGTCGCGTGCAAGCTGGCCGCCCAGGACAAGACCTTGCTGGTCGCCTTCCACGTCATCGACATCGACCATGACCAGGAGGCACGGGACGCGCCGAGCATCCAGGCTCTCCTGGCCGCCCGCGAGCATCGGATGCGCGAGGTCTACATACCCGACCATCCGATCGAGATCGGTTACCGCACGAGCGAAGGGCCGGCCCCGGCGGAGATCCTCCGGACCGCCGACGAGGTCGGCGCCGACCTGATCGCCATGGGGACCCACGGGAGTACCCGACTCCGGCGACTGCTCGCCGGCAGCGTGGCGATCCACGTCCTGCACCATGCCCGTTGCACCGTCCTGGCCCTCCGCGGCCTCCATGGGGTCCACCTCCCCCACGAGATCCCCGTCATCCTCCACCCCACCGACTTCTCCGAGGCCTCCGAGGCCGCCATGGGCGTGGCGTGCTCACTCGCGCGGGACCTCGCGGCCCGGCTCGTCGTGCTTCATGTCGTGCCGGTGGACCTCTACCTGGAGGGGAGCATGGTGGCCGAATTCGATCCGTGGGATTACCAGCATTCCCTCCATGCCATTCGCAAGCGCCTCGATGGAGCCGCCCTCAAGTATCCCGTGGAAACCCGGCTCGGCCGCGGCAATCCGGCCAAGGAGATCCTCCGGGTATCCGAGGAGCTCGCTTGCGACCTCATCGTCATGGGGACACATGGCTTCTCGGGCATGGCCCACTTGCTCGCGGGCGACGTGGCCGAGGGTGTCCTGCCGAAGGCCGATTGTGCCGTCCTCGTCGTGAAACCATCCCTGCGGGAGCTCTCGGCCACCGCCGCGGAGATCATCGCTGAGGCGCAGGCCATCGCCTGAGATCCCGACCGGTAATTCGTCGTTCCGGAAAAAGTCGTTGGCATCGAATCGGAAGGCGGAGGAATCATGCAAGCCCGAGAATTGATGACGCAGCCGGTGATGAGCGTCCGGACGGAGGCCAGCCTCGCCGAGGTCGCCCGAACCATGTCGGACGAGCCGGTCGGAGGATTCGGTGGTCATTGTCGGGTCTTTCAGGGCAGCGGAATGGGATGTGTGGGCTGATCCCCAGCGACGGAGGACAGGGAGCGCGATGGTCGCCCTCGGCGGCCAGGACCCGCGGCCGGCCGACGAGAGCCGGGATCGATTCTAACATTCCTCCCGCGATCGGGGCATCGACCGCACCGCCGCGGAAGTACCTGGGCCGCCACATCGGGATCGACGCCGATGCGCGAGCGATCCACAGCGGCGACGGCCACCGACAGGCCGGGGATCATCCTGGATGATCTCTCTGTTCCCGAGCAAACGCGTATGTACAATGATCAAGCCGGTCGGATGTTTGCGTCGAGACCGATGAACAACACGAGGCCGGCCGTCTAGGGTGCGAGATCCGGCAGGGATGCAAACGCCAAGGCCGCCTGATCTCGTTGGGTGAGTCAACAGGGAGAGGATCGATCGCGATGCGTGCCATGGTCCTGAACGCCCTCGCTCCGTTGGCGGATAATCCGGCGCCGCTGCGATTGTCCGAACTCCCCGATCCCATACCGGCCCAGGGCTAGTTGCTGATCAACGTGAAGACCTGCGGCGTCTGCCACACCGAGTTGGACGAGATCGAGGGTCGGACGCCCCCGCCGCTCCTTCCGATCGTCCCGGGACACCAGGTCGTCGGGCGGGTCGCGGCCCTGGGCTCGGGCTCGGGCATGTTCCGGCCGGGCGATCGCGTCGGGGTCGCCTGGATCTTCTCCGCCTGCGGGCAATGCGAGTTCTGCCGGAGCGGCCAGGAAAATCTCTGCGAGCAGTTCCTGGCGACGGGACGCGACGCCAACGGCGGTTACGCCGAGCGGATGACCGTTGCCGAGGCATTTGCTCATCGCATCCCCGACCACTTCACGGATGCGGAAGCCGCCCCGCTGCTCTGCGCCGGCGCGATCGGCTATCGGTCGTTGCGGTTGGCCGGCCTGCGAGACGGGCAGGATCTGGGGCTGACCGGTTTCGGCGCCTCGGCGCAACTGGTGCTGAAGATGGTGCGCCATCGATACCCCCGCTCGCGCGTCTTTGTCTTTGCCCGCGCAGAGGCGGAGCGTGCCTTCGCCCGCGAGCTGGGCGCCGCCTGGGCCGGCGACACCTCGGACAGACGCCCGAGAGGCTGCATTCCATCATCGACACGACGCCCGCGTGGACCCCGATCGTCGAGGCGCTCGAGAACCTCCGACCGGGCGGGCGACTGGTGATCAATGCGATCCGCAAGGAAGATCGCGACAAGGACGCGCTGCTCCGCCTCGATTATCCGGCTCACCTCTGGCGCGAGAAGGAGATCAAGAGCGTCGCGAATGTCGCGCGGGCCGAGGTCCGCGAATTCCTGCAACTCGCCGCCGAGATCCCGATCCGTCCCGAGGTACGGGAATATGCCCTGGAGGACGCCAATTGCGCGCTCGTCGAGATGAAGTCCGGCGATATCCGGGGGGCCAAGGTGTTGAGGATCGCCTGAGGCCGCGTGCGCTCACGCAGCCCTCGAGAGCCAAGAGAAAAATATTCTCGGCACAATACTGTATTTCCCATACCATACAGATGATAGGTTGCTCGTGGCGGGCAACTCGACCCCGGCTAAGGTGGCCCCGCCGTGCGACTTCGCATCGGTGGGGCTTTTTGTCCCTCGGCCCGGCGGAAGGTCGAGCGATCCCGCGACGGGCGATAGTGCTCCCGGCAGCGCTACAATTTATAGACAATTACCTTTTAGCTCTAATATACGGCAAAGGCTGCTTACCGATGCATTTCGATGGTAACCCGCCCGGAGGACTCCGTTCGGCGATGCGTCGAATTCTGGGCTCGGCCTCCGCAGGCCGGCGTGGTTCGAGGGCTCGGCGACGCTCGGCGGTGGCATGGAGCGTCGAATCTCTGGAGGGCCGCGTCGTGCCCGCCACGATCCGGGTCACGAGTTTGCTCGATTCGGGTGCCGGGTCGCTACGTGCCGCGATCGAGAAAGCCGACCTGGCCCCGAACCACGATAAGATCACCTTCGCCCACTCGTTGTCCGGGACGATCACGCTGACCAGTGCCTTGCCGGCCCTCTCCACCGATATCGTGATCTCCGGGCCAGGGCCCTCGATGCTGACGGTGGCCCGCGGCAGCGCCTCGGGGACACCCGAGTTCGGTATCTTCAGCATATCGAAGGGTGCCAAGGTCGCGATTTCCGGCCTGACCATCACAGGTGGGAGCGACGTTGACGGCGGCGGGATCGATAATGCCGGATCGCTGGCCGTCGTCAACGCCAGGATCAGCGACAACTCGGCCAACGGCGGGACGCGCGATTACATCGGCAGCGGGGGCGGGATCGATAACACCGGTACGCTGTCGATCGCCAACTGCACGGTGAGCGGCAACTCGGCCACGGGCGGAATCAGCATGGAAGATGGCAACATCGGCCGCGGGGGCGGGATCGATAACACCGGCAAGATGTCGGTCACCGACTGCACGGTGAGCGGCAATTCGGCCACGGGCGGGGGCGGCCTCGAAGTGGACAGCATCGGCGCCGGGGGTGGGATCGAGAACACAGGAGTGCTGTCGATCGCCGGCTCCACGATCAGTGGCAACTCGGTCACTGGCGGTTACAGCATCTATCAGGCCGGCGGCAACGCCAGCGGAGGCGGGATCGATAACACCGGTACGCTGTCGATCACCGGGTGTACGGTCAGCGGCAATTCGGCCACGGGTGGAGTCTCCTACAACGACCTCATCGGCGGTACCCACTTCCCCGAACCTGGCGGCAACGGCATCGGGGGCGGGATCTCGAACTCCGGCATGCTGTCGGTCAACAACTCCACCCTCAGCGGCAACACAGTCAGAGGCGGCGGTGGTAGCTCCATTGGCAACGGTTCTGGGGGCGGGATGTCGAACTCCGAGGCGCTGTCGCTGGCCAATTGCACGATCAGCGGCAACACGGCCAGCGACAGCGGCGGTGGGCTCGCCGACTCCGGCACCGCGTCGATCTCCTTCATCACGGCCGCCGATAATTCGGCCGGCAGCGGCGTCATCGCGATCACCGCAGCTTCACCAGCCTCGGTCGTCTCCATCGATAGCATCTACCAGGATGCCCAGGGGGAAAACGTCTTCCTCGCCGCGGGGGGCAGCTTCGTCTCTTCGGGCTACGACCTCTTCTCCGATACGCCCGCCATCAGCCTCGCCCCCACCGATCTCGTCAATATCGACCCGATGCTAGGCCCGCTGGCCGACAACGGCGGGCCGACCCTCACTCAAGCCTTGCTCCCCGGCAGCCCCGCGATCGACGCGGGGACTCCGGTCGCGGGGATCGCCACCGATCAGCGGGGAGCACCGCGTCCCCAGTTGACTGCCCCCGATATCGGCGCCTTCCAGGTGCAGCCTCCCCTGACTGTCTCGAGTTTGGGGCGGAGTCGCCTTCATGACGAGACGGGCGCCTTCGTGCTGACGTTCAACCTCCCGCTGGATGTCGGATTGGCCGAATCGCTGGCCAACTACACCGTCGTCTCGACCGGTCCTGATCGGAAAGACAGCGTCGTTCCGATTCGTTCTGCCCGATACGATGCCGCTGCCCAGACGGTGACCCTGCGGCCGAATCACCGGCTATCGGCGCGGGGGACATATCAGTTGACTGTGATCGGCACGTCACCGGGAGGCTTGACCACAACGGTGGGCCCCTATCTGGCGGGTGCGGGGACCGGCCAGCCGGGGACCGACTACGTGGCCGCCATCACCCCGAACTCGCCCGGTCCTATCGTTCATTAAGTAATCAGACGATTCTGGAGGTCGCCGATCATTCGCTACGCGCGATGAAGACGACTGCGATCAGGTGCCAAGGCGCTGACGACCCGTTCGCACACGCATCCCTCCGTGCAAGAACTGGAGAAATAACTCCGAGAGTTGACCGCCTAGACTGTGGGATGCGGGCGCGTTCAATACCCGGGGATCGATCCGCCAGGATCACCCGACGTGGGATCAGATGGTGCTCGGGAAAACCAGCGAACTGTGGCCATCCATCCGTCCCTGCGTCGATCCGCGATCACTCATCCCGGTCCGATCGCAGTCCCCGATCGATTCTCACTCAGGTCAACCCTCATCCTACACCGGCCCGGATCCCGGCCGCCGTCCGCGATTTGACAAGGTACGCGATTGTAACCTAGGGTTGCGATGAACCTTGGCATGCCCATGACATGACCCGATGAAATGCAGCCCGCTCATCGGGCGACGGGCCCCGACGACCGTTCCGTGGACCGAATCCATCGCTTTGTCCCGCTGAAGTATGAAATTCCCGACGCGAAGGAATACAGGATCGATGATCCGATCTCGAGAGGGCAACGTTTCCTGGTCGGCGAGGGCGCCCGGATGGCGCGCCGTTCCGAGACGGTGCGGGCGCTCGACTCTTGTCCGTCGAATACGGCGCTGAGATTGCCGACGCGGTGGCCGGCGCCTTCCGACGAAGCACGGCGATCGGGCGCGACGCAGGTCGGTGCCGACTTGGACGGATGATCGTCGTGGGATGACCGGCCGGAAGCCTGCACCGGTAGGCCGGGGGACTTCTCGTCATCGAGCCCTGAGCTGCCGGATTCCATCAAGACACATCGAACCAACGAGGGGGACTGGCCGACGCAACTGCCGGGCGCCGCGTGGGCGCGACGGTCGCCCGCTCCCCCGGACCGCGTGCCCCTCGCCGTCGCGGACGGACACCCTGGGAGATCCCGGGGCAGCCGGCCGGCATCAGGAACCCTCGCCGGGGACGGGGCATGATCTCGAATCCTTCGGAAAGTCGCTGACATGAACCTACGCATCCTCGATCGACAGGCGCCGACGGCCCCGCTCGTGGTCCTCGGGGGCTGCCTGCTCTGGGCCGATTGGCCCGTGGTCGGGGCCATGGCCGATCGATGGTCGAGCGACTCTCGATATGCCCACGGATACCTCGTCCCGATGTTCGCCTTGGCCCTGCTCTGGATGCGCCGCGGCCGGCTCGACGGGGTGGAGTTCAGGCCGCGCAACTGGGGCCTGGCCCCCCTGGGGCTGGGTGCGGCCATCCGGCTCGTCGGCGGTTATTACCACGTCGCCTGGCTCGAGGGCCTCGCCATCCTGCCGTACCTGGCCGGCATCGCCCTGCTCCTCGGCGGGAGTCGGTGCCTCGCCTGGGCGTGGCCTTCGATCGGATTCCTGGGCTTCATGATCCCGCTCCCCTGGCGGTTGGAGACCGCGCTGGGGCCGTTGTTGCAGTCGATCGCGACGGCCGCCAGCTCCTACATCCTGCAGACGCTCGGGTTCCTGGCATTCGCCGAGGGGAACGTGATCCATTTGAACGAGGCGAGGTTGGGGGTCGTCGAGGCGTGCAGCGGCCTGAGCATGGTGATGACCTTCATCGCCCTGTCGACGGCCGCGGCGATCGTCGTGCGGCGTCCGCTCCTGGACCGGTTCGTCCTGGTCGCCAGCTCGATCCCCGTGGCCTTGCTGGCCAATATCGGCCGCGTCGTCCTGACGGGAATCCTCCACGAGACGGTCGGCGGCCATGCGGCGGCCACGTTCTATCACGACCTGGCCGGCTGGGTCATGATCCCCGCGGCCCTGGTCATGTACTGGGTCGAGATCGCGATCCTCTCCCGCCTCCTGATCGAGACGAATCAAGATGCCTTCCCGCTGCTCGATCTCGTGAGGCCGCGTTACCCGGCGAGCACCAGGGCCCCGAGGGCGACCCGGGCCTACGAACCGTCAATCCCTTGAACGGCGTCCCTCCGACATGACCGAGGAACTCGCATGCCGTCGGCGGGGTGCCTCAACTGACCGCGAATCCCGAAAGTCCTGTCATGAACCTAGAAACGAGCCCGATTAGCGAGCCGGTCCGAACCATGCCCGAACCCGGGATCGTCGTCACCGCCGCGGCGCCTGCGCCGTCCACGCGGATCGCCCCGCCGGCCCGCGCGGGGATCTCGGGCGTGCCCGCGACGGCCGCGATGAATCCGGCGAGCATACTCAGGGCGCTCCGCCGCCGGTCGGCCCTGGCCCTGGGCGCGGCGATCCTCCTGAGCGGGTTCTGCGGACCGGCGGCCTGTTTCCTGGTCCCCCCCGGGAAATTCAAGGCCCAGGCCCAGTTGCAGGTCGTCGCGGCGCCGCCCAAGGTCCTGTTCCGGACCGACGAGACCGAGGTCCTCAACGGTGAGGAGTACAGTCGCTATCAGAACACCCAGCAGACCCTGGTCAAGAGCCAGATGGTGCTCAACGCCGCCCTCCAGGAGCCCAAGGTCGGCGATTATCAAGTCATCCTGCGCCCAGATCGATCCGGTCGCGTGGCTCCAGAACACGCTGGTCGTCGGTTTCCTCGCGGGGTCCGAGGTGATGGAGATCTCGCTGAGCGGCGACGATCCGACTGAGATCACGGGCATCGTCAACGCGGTCAAGAAGGCTTACATGGAAGAGGTCGTCAACGTTGACTTCAAACGGCGGGCGGCCCGGCACGCCATGCTCAAGAAGGCCAAGGAGAGGTATACAACGATCCTCAAGGAGAGACGGGCGACCCTGAGGAAGCTCGCCGAGACGGTCGGGTCCGACGACCGGCAGACCCTGGCGCTGCGTCAACAATTCGCGATCGAGCACATGGCCGAGATGCGCAAGGAACTCCGCGAGGTCCAGTCGCGGAAGCGGCATCTAGCGGCCCAGATCAAGATGATCCATCCCCAGGACAACGACACGAGGAACGCGGCGCCGGAGATCACCGAGTCGGACATCGAGCGCGCGATCGATCAGGATCCGACCGTCCGGCGGCTGCTCGATAAGCTGGCTCAGCAGGAGGAGCAATTCACCTCGAATATGGCCCATCTCCAGCGGGTCGCGCGCAATGCGACGAGCGATCCCCTCAAGGCGCGGCTCGGCCACGAGATCGAGGCAACCCGACGATCGCTCGAGGATCGGCGGAAGGCCCTCCGACCGACGGCGATCCGAGGGCTCCAGGAACGAGGGCAGAGCGACAAGGCTACGCGGGGCGACGAGATGGAGCAAGAGCTGGTCGTGCTCGCCGAACTCGAGCGGGAGCTCGAGGGCGAGGTCAAGTCGGTGTCCGCCGTGAATCAGTCCTTGACCGTCAATACCCTGGACCTCCAGGAGATCCAGGATGAGGTCGTTCAACTGAACGACGTCGCCGCCAAGATCGGCTCGGAGGTGGAGGCGATCAACGTCGAACTGGAGGCGCCCCCGCGGATCCGCCTGGTCGATGACGCCACCATCCCCCAGATCCGCGACGAGAAGAAGCGGTATCTCATGATCGGCATGATCACCGTCGGCTCATTCCTCGCGGGACTCCTCGGGATCGCCTTCCTCGAGCTGCAACATCGCAAGGTGGATTCGGCCGACGAGGTCCCGATCGAGCTGGGGCTGACTGTCGTCGGCGCCCTGCCGGTCCTGCCCCTGCGCGTCCATCGCCGCGGCCCGACCGCTCACCGGGAGACGGAGAAGGACCGATACTGGCGGAACCTGCTCCTGGAATCGGTTGACGCCACGAGGACGATGCTCGTACACGCCGCCCGAAACGGCTCGCATCGCGTGGTGATGATCACCAGCGCCGTCAGTGGCGAGGGGAAGACCTCGCTGGCCAGCTCGCTGGCGACCAGCCTGGCGCGGAGCGGCCTGCGCACGTTGCTGATCGACGCCGACCTCCGCAGCCCGTCGATCAACCAGCTCTTCAACCTGCCCGTGGCGCCGGGCCTGAGCGAGCTGCTCCGCGGCGAGGTTGACGCCGACGGGGCGATCGTCGCGACCACCGTCAAGGACCTGCATCTCCTGGCCGCTGGGAAATGCGATCGGCAGACCGTCCGCATCCTCGCCCAGGGCTGCCTCGGGCCAATCCTGGCGGGCCTCAAGGAGCGATTCGATTTCGTGATCGTTGACTCCTCGCCGATCCTGCCGGTCGCCGATGCCTCGATCATCGCCCAGGAAGTGGACGCGGTACTCATCTCGATCTTCGGCGAAGTGAGCCGCAAGGCCAAGGTCCTTGCCGCGATCCAGCGGCTCCAGCACCTCGGCGTGCCAATCCTCGGCGCCGTCGTGACCGGCGACACCGGCGGCCTCTATGGCGGCTATTACTCCGGTTCGCAAGTCTACTACCCCATGCTGCCCGAGTCGGCGGCCGACACCTCGGATGAGATCTCGCGAGGGAGACCATGATCCGCACGACCGCCGCAGTCATCCTGATCGTCGGGACCGGTCTCGTCCACGGGGCCTGGACCAACCGATGGGGCCCGTCGCGGCGCTGGCCGCGATGGCCGCGCGGTTCGACTCCGTCCCCATGGTCATCGGCGACTGGGAGGCGAAGTCCTACGAGCTGGACGCTCGAGAGCGGACCCAGGCCGGTGCGTCGGCCTGCCTCGGCCGTGTGTACCGGAATCCCGCGAGCGGGGTCGCCGTCACGGTCCTGCTGCTCGGCGGACTCCCAGGCGATATCACCACGCATACGCCCGACGCATGCTACCCGGGTGCCGGCTATACGCTGGATTCGCCGTCGAACTACGACCGTCCCTACGGGGGCGACGGCCGGGATCTCGCGAGATTCCGGACCGCCGTGGCCAGGCGCGGCGGGTCGAGACCCTCCGTCCTGAGGATCTTCTGGAGCTGGAACGCCTCGAAGGGCTGGGCGGCGCCGGAGGATGCTCGCTGGCGGCTCGCACACGAACCGGCGCTCTGCAAGCTCTACCTCGTCCGGGAGACCGCCGGGGACGTGGTCGATCCCGGCGGGGAGCCTTGCAACGAATTCCTGGATGTCTTCCTGCCGGAGCTCGACCGATTCGTGTTTTCTGCCCCCGACGTCAGATGAGTCCCCCGGGAGATCGGAATCCCGGTCCCAGACGATGGTCTCGTGAGCGAGAAGAGGTACTCTTGCATGAGAACGGCAACCTGTGAGTTCGACGATGTCGCCAAGGCGCCCGCCGCAAGGGCCAGGAGGATCGATGGTTACGAATCGCTCAAGCCGGCGCTCGATCTCGCCCTGGCCATGGCCCTGATCCTGCCCGCGATCCCCTTGATGCTCCTGGCCATGGCCCTGGTGAGGCTCGGCTCCAGAGGGCCGCTGATCTACTCTCAGCAGCGGCTCGGCCGGGGCGGGAAGGTCTTCACGATCTACAAGATCCGGACCATGAAGCCGGACTGCGAACGCGACAGCGGCCCGGTCTGGTCCATCCCCGGCGACCCCCGAGTCACCCCGATCGGCCGCATCCTCCGCTGGAGCCACCTGGACGAACTCCCCCAGCTCGTCAACATCCTCATGGGCGACATGAGCCTGGTCGGTCCGAGGCCCGAGCGGCCCGAGCTCGCGGCGCAACTCGAGAACGACCTCGCCGACTACCGTCGCCGGCTGGCCGTGCGGCCCGGCCTGACCGGCCTGGCCCAGGTGCAGCAGGCTTCCGATACCGACCTGTCGAGCGTGCGGCGCAAGCTGAATTACGACCTCCTTTACATCGAGCGAATAGGCCCGTGGCTCGACTCCCGGCTGCTCCTGGGCACGGCCCTCAAGTGCCTCGGCGTCCCGTTCGCCGCGATCGGCCGGATCCTCCGGCTTCCCGATCCGGACGCCCAAGCCGGCCGCGAATCCTTCGCGAGGCCCCCCCATCTCAAGACCCGGGCGAGTGCGTGGTTCTCACGTTCCTCCTCGACTGATGCATGCGAGTCGGAGGACCGATCGTCGGGGATATTCCGGGCGGATCGGCCGGGCCGTTCGCGGGCGCGTTGCCGGGCGAATGGCGTGCTCCCCATCCCATCAACGACCGGCGGGACCGGATCATGAGAAGGCTGAACCTGGTCTTCCTGACGGCGCTACTGGTCGGCGGGACTGTGGCGGGGGTCGGCATCCACCTCGTCCACGGCTTCCAGGTCCGGCGCAACGCGTGGGCCTTGCTCGACCGCGCCCGCCGCGCCGAGTCGGCGCATGACATGGCGAAGGCCGAGCAATCGCTGGGTCGTTACCTGGACCTCCGCGGCGAGGAGGGTCCCGTCTGGGCGTGGTACGCCCGAGTCGTGGATGATCGGATCGTTGACCGCCGACGGCTCGACCGGGACTTTTTGGTTCACGAAGAGGCCCTCCGCCACAACCGAAGCGACGCGCGGCTCGAACGGCGATGTGCCGAGATCGCCATGGAGATGGGGCGCCACAACGACGCCCGCCGCCACCTGGTCCACCTGCTCGAGGACCCCCACTCGGCGGGCGCCGAGCTGGAGGACCTCCTGGGCCAGTGCGAGGCCGGTCTGACCCGGTTTGAGGAGGCCGAGCGCCGGTACATCAGGGCGATCGAGCAGGACCCGGGGCGGGTTGCCTGCTACGACCGGCTGGCGCGGCTGCGCCGCGTCGAATTGCGTCGGATCGAGGCCGCCGACGCCACGGTCGAGCAGATGATCGCCAGGAACCGCGCGTCCGGCCCGGCTTTCATCGCCCGATGGCGGTATGCCCGGGATTTCGCGCCGCCCGCCAGCGACCGGGATATCCGCAAGGCCCTGGAGCTCGCCCCCGACGATCCGGACGTCCTGCTCACGGCGTCCGTCGCCGCGGAGGAACGCAACGATATGACCGCGGTCCGGGAATGCCTGGATAAGGGCCTCCTGGTCGATCCCCGCAACCCGGCCTTCGCTCTGGGCCTCTCCCGCGTCGAGACGCGGGAAGGGCATCCCGATCGGGCCGAGGCCGTACTGAGGAGGGCGTTCCAGGCCAATCCCGTCGCCCCGCTGGCCTTCGAGCTCGCCGAGAATCTGGTCCTCCAGGGTAAGATCGACGGCAAGGACGGCGCGAACGAATCGATCGCGCACCTCCGCAGGTTCGGGCTGGGGAACACCCTCGTCCCGTTCCTGGAAGCCGAGATCCTGCTGCGACGGAAGGCTTGGTCCGAGGCAGCCCGGCGGTTCGAGATGGCCCGCGTCGTCCTTTCGACCTCGCACGAGCTGTCCAACCGGATCGATTTGATGCTGGCCGAGTGCCACGGCCATCTGGGTGCCGAGGAGCAGCGGTTGGACGACCTCCGACGGGCCGTCGACGGCGATCGGAACGCCGAGGGCGCCCGCGTCGAGTTCGCCCGGGCGCTGGCACGAGCCGGGCAATTCGACCAGGCCGTGACGGTCCTTCTGCCGGTCGCCGACCGCCGGCCCGAGTGGCGAGTTCGACCTGGTGCGGCTCATGCTCCGGAAGGCCGTCCGACAGCCCCGCGACCGGAGGAACTGGCCGGAAGTCGAGCGGTACCTGCGCCAGGCCGAGTTGACGCTCCCCCAGGCGGGCGAGCCGCTGACCTCCCTCCGTGTTGATGTGCTCGCGGCCCAGGACCGCCTGGACGAGGCCCGTTCGCTCCTGTCCTCGGCCCTGGCCAAGGACCCGGGCAACCTCCGGTATCGGCTCGCCACGGCGCGGCTGGCGCAACGCCAGGGCCAGGGTGCCGCGGCCTTGCAGATCATCGATCGGGCCGAGAAGGACCTGGGGCCGAGCCCGGATATCCGGCTGGCCCGCCTGGACTACTGGGGCCTGGAAGGAGGCGACGAGGCACGAGCGGCGGTCGCCGAGCTGGCGGCGACTGGGGCGCGGATCCCCGCCGCCGACCGGCCCGAGTTCCTCGATCGACTCAGCCTGGTCGAGACGCGCCTCGGCGAGCGGGAACTGGCCCGTCAACACGGCCGGGAGCTGGCGGCCCTCCGGCCGGAGGAGATCGACATCCGGCTCAGGCTCTTCAACCTGGCCCTGGCCGCCGGCGATCCGGCGGACGCCGTCGACCTGGTCGCCCAGATCCGCAAGTCCGAAGGCGAGGAGGGGACCTCCTGGCGGTTCGCGAGCGCGGCCCTGCTGCTCGACAAAGTCCGTCGCGGCGACCCCGAGCCCCTGGGCGAGGCTCGACGACTGGCCGCGGAGATCGCACGGCGGCGACCCGAGTGGGCCGGCACCTTCGCACTCGAGGGCGACATCGCCGAGCTGACCGGACTGCCCGATCGGACCATCGAATGCTATCTCAAGGCCATCGAGCGGGGCAACGTCCGGCCGGTGATCGTCCGACGGCTGGCGGGGCTGCTCGCCGAGCGGAACCGATTCGATGAGGTCGAGCGCGTGGCCGAGATCGTCCGCGACCAGGGGCCGGCCGTCGATGAGATTACGCTGGTTAAGGCCCTGGACGCGATCCGCAAGCAGGACTTCGACCGCGGCATCGCGCTGGCGCTCCGCGTCTTCCGCGAGGGCTCGAAGAGCTATGCCGACCACCTCAACCTCGGCCGGATCTACCTGGCCGCCGGTCGTGGCGACTCCGCCGCGAGATCGTTCCACCGCGCCGTGGAGCTTGGCCCCGGCGTGCCCGAGGCGTGGCTGGCTTACGTCCAGTATCTGGCCCGACTCAGGCGGCTCGACGAGGCCCGGGCCGTCGTCGCCTCCGCCCGGAAGGCCCTGCCCGCGGGCCGCGCCACGTCGATCCTAGCTCGATGCGCGTTGGCCGTCGGCGACGCCGCGCAAGCCGAGGAGCTGGTCGCCAGGGCCATCAACGACGAAGGGCGGTCGGAGGATCTCGAAACGCTCCGTCTCGCGGTCGCCGCCGCCCTGGGCCGCAACCGCGCCGACAAGGTCGAAGAGTACCTCAACAGGCTCGATCGGGCCCCGGGCGCGTCGGCGGACGACAGGGCCTGGTCGAACCGGACTCGCGTCGCGATGCTGCTGAGCACGAACCGACCAGCCGACCGCGACCGGGCCCTCGCGCTCATCGATCAGAATCTGGCGAATGTACCCGAGAGCGCCGAGGACCAGGCCCTCAAGGCCACCATCCTGAGCCTTCGCCCCGACCGCCAGGGCGATGCGATCGAGATCCTGGAATCCCTGGCCGGTCGCGATCGGTTGCGCGACGACACGCGATTCCTGCTGGCCAAGCTCTACCTGGGCAGGGGCGACGAGCCGAAGTACCAGGCCGAGATGACGAAGTTGCTGGGCCTCAAGGCCAGGGACCCGCGACATCTGGCCCATTTCATCGGCCACGCGATTGAATGCAACGAGCTCGACCAGGCCGATCGCTGGCTGGCCGAGTTGAAGAAGGACGATCCCCGGGGCCGGCCGGCCCTGGAGCTGGAGGCCCGGCTGCTCGACGTGCGGAAGAGCCGTCGCGAACTCCTCTCGCTTCTGGACGCCCACGGCCGCCAGGTCCCGGACGACATCTGCGTCGTCGCCGACCTACTCAATCGGTACGGGTTTGCCAGGGAGGCCGAGGACGCCTACAAGGCGTTCGCGGCCCGAGTCCCCGGCCAGCCCGAGCGGTCCCTCGCCCTGGGCCGGTTCCTGGCCCGACAGGATCGGGTCTCCGAGGCACTGACGATCTTCAAGAGAGCCTGGTCGACCTGCCGCCCCGAAGAGGTCGCCGCCGCCGCTTTGTTGATCTACGGCGCCCCGTCCGCAGACGAATCCCAGCGCCGCCAGGTGGAAGCCTGGATGGCCGAAGCGGTCCGGAGGCAGCCCGATTCGACGCGGCTCGCCACCGGCCTGGGCGACATCTGCTTGCGAGAGGGCCGGTACGACGAGGCCGAAGTCCTGTATCGCCGCGTCCTGTCGAAGGACCCGGATCACGTCGAGGCGATCAGTAACCTGGCCTGGGTGCTGGCCCTTCGCGGCACCGGAAACGGCGACGAATCACTCGAGCTGATCGACCATGCGATCGCGCTCCGGGGAGAGCCGGCTTCCCTGGCCGGTGCCCGATCGCTCGTCCTGATCGGCTCGGGACGATCCGATCAAGCCGAAGGGGTACTCCGCGATGCACTCGAGCGTTCGCCAAGCAATCCGAGCCTGGCATTCCACCTCGCCCGGGCCTATCGGACCAATGGAAAGGATGACGAGGCTCGGGGCCAGTTCCGCAGGGCCGTCGAACTCGGCCTGAAACCCCAGGCCCTCGACCCGATCCAGCGGAACTTGTTCGAGAGACTCGCCAAGGAATTGTCCCCCTAAGAGCATATCCCAGTAGGGCGGGTGCAACCCGCCGAAGTTCGGAATTCACAAGCACTTGGCGGGTTGCACCCGCCCTACGAATCGGCCTACTGGGATAGGCTCTGAGTGAGTTCGACAAATGGAAGGAGGAGTCACGCCGATTTGGTCGCGATCTTCTGGCCACTGGGTGCCGAGCGGCCACTTGCCAACTTCAACCCCCAATCGAACCCGCGAGGTCGCCGGGACACGAGGATTGCATCTCGCCCGGGACTCGACCGAGTCCCGCGAGGCGAAAGCCGACCGGAAACCATCCCGAAATCCAAGGTATGTATTGAGGAGAGATCCGATGACAGCTTCGTATCGTCGTCTGGCCTTTGTCGTTGCGATCGCGGCGCTCACCGGTCCGGGAGCAGAGGCATCTGCCCAGACCTACCAGTGGGAGTACCAGATCAACGGCGGCTCGTTCGTCACAGAGAACCCGAATACCACCGATAGCGTGACGGTGGGCAGTATCACCATCTCGATCAATCCCAGCAACAATAATCCCGGCCTCTCGGAAGGGGCCGAGCTGGCCAACGCGATCACCGTCTCGAACTCGAGCACCACGACGACTTACACGGTCGTCGTGAAGCTCACGCAGACGGACTATACCGAGCCCAACTCGTCGGGCACCTTCTCCGCGAGCATCGGCTCGGCCACGGTCCAAAGGACGACCAGCCTGGACTCTCCCCCGAACGCCAACGGGACCGTGGGGGCCACGGCTTACATGGATGGTGCGGATTCCACCTACGGCACGCAGTACGCTACGAATAGCTACAGTCATTCGAGCGGGACGGTATCGAGCGGAACCTACGACCTCCCGAGTGCAACGCTGAACTACGCCTCGAATCCGCTGACCCCCGGGAGCCCATTCGCGATGACAGTCGTCGGGACCTTCAGTTTGCAACATAATACGAGCGCACACGTTGACATCGATGCCACGTTCGTTCCTCCTTCGAGCGCCCCCGAGCCTTCATCGATGTACATCGCCGGCCTCGGCTCGCTCGGCATGATCGGCTACGGCCTGCGGCGGCGCAAGGCCCCGGGTCCCAAGCCCACCCCGTCAAACTGATCGCTCGAGAGGCCCATGTCCCTCCAACGGGGCGAATCCTCGGCCCTGGCCGGCATGTACCGGCCAGGGTCCGCGATCGCGCAGCGACCCGATCGCGATCGATCTCGTCATCGTGTCGGTTCGGATGTCTCCGGCAATTTCCTCCTATCGTAATTACCCGATGCCGACACATCGTCGGGCCATGTCCTAGATTTCATGCAGGAGTACCGACTTCTCCCATGGAGTCGGCAGCCCTAGATCGAACCGCATGCTTGCGACCCGGTGCGGTCGCGAGCGGGATCGAACCGGAATGGCGCGTGGACGGCTGTTTCGGCGGACGACCCGCTGGCAACCCACGGGGACGAAGTCCGCGCGGATCACGCGATCGAGGGAAGGCGAGGGAAAGGCGCGAACATGATCGATCGAGGAATATCGCCGATGGGGAACGGCTCCGCTCGATCGGATCTCGTACCGTTCATCACGGTGGTTGTCCCCGTGCGGAACCAGGCGACGTATCTGGCGCGGACGATCGAGCAACTGGTCGGCCTGGATTACCCCGGCGACCGCTTCGAGGTGCTGATCGTCGACGGCCGGTCAACCGACGCGACCCGCGCGATCGCCGAGTCGATGGCCGCGGCCCATCCCAACGTGAAGGTCTTCGACAATCCCCGCTACCTCTCGAGCGCGGCGCGGAACATCGGCGTCCGACACGCCCGTGGCGAGTTCATCGTGATCGTCAACGGCCATTGCGAGCTGGATGGCCGGGATTACCTCCGCAACCTCGCCGATGCGTTCCGACGCAGCGGCGCCGACTGCGTGGGCCGTCCGCAGCCGATGGACGTGACCGGGGCATCCGACTTGCAGGAGGCCATCGCCGCGGCCCGGTCGTCGCGGCTGGGGCACCACCCCGCCTCGTTCATCTATTCCCAGGCCGAGCAATTCGTCCCGGCCAGGAGCGTGGCCGTGGCCTACCGGCGGGAGGTCTTCGAGAGCGTGGGCGAGTTCGACGAGCACTTCGACGCCTGCGAGGACGTCGAGATGAATCATCGGATCGACCGGGCGGGCCTGCGGTGCTTCTTCACGCCCGCGGTGAGCGTCCGCTATACACCCCGGTCGAGCATGCGGGACCTGTTCCGGCAGATGGCCCGGTACGGCCGGGGCCGGGTCCGGCTCCTGCGCAAACATCCCGAGACCTTCTCTCCGGCCGGATTCCTCCCGGCGGCCTGGCTGGCCGGGCTGGTGGCCGGCCCGATCTCGGGATTCGCATGGTCCTCGTTGTGGTGGGCTTATGGCGGCGCGATCGGCTTCTACCTGACGGTGGTCCTCGCCGCCTCGGCCACGATTGCCTGGCATCGCCGCCGGCCGCGATTCCTCGGCTGGCTCCCCCTGGTGTACCTCACGGTCCACGCGGGCGCGGGTTGGGGGGTGATCGGCGAGCTCTTACTCGGTCCATTTGCCGCGCCTCCCTCGCGACTCGTCCCCAAGGAAAGGTGAAGCGGTATGCACGTCGCCATCGTTGACGAGGAATTGCCCTATCCGCCCAACTCGGGCAAGCGGATTCGGACGTTCCAGCTCCTCTCCCGGCTGGCACGCCGACACCGGATCACCTACGTCTGCCACCGCAACGCCGATCCTCTGGAAGCCATCCAGGCCGAGGCTGTTTTCCACGACCTGGGGATCGAGACGGTCGTCGTCGATCGGGCCGTACCGCCCAAGACCGGGCCTGGCTTCCATGCCAGGCTCGCGGCCAATCTCTTCTCGGTCCGGCCCTTCTCGGTGACGACTCATTCTAGCCCGGCGCTCAGCCGGGCGATCCGGGACATCGCCGCTCGTCATAAGGTCGACCTCTGGCAGGCGGAATGGACCCCCTATGTCGAGACCTTGCGTGCCCTGGGCGATGTCCGTCGCCTGGCGGTCGCCCTCGGCGTCGAGTCGCAGATCTGGCGGCGCTATTACGAGAACGAGACGAACCTCCTGCGGCGATGGTACATCGGCCTCCAGTGGCGAAAGTTCGAGCGGTTCGAGCGGCATGCATTCGGCGAGGTGGACCGGGTCGTCGCGGTCAGCCGGGAGGATGCTGCGGCGATCCGCGATCAATTCGGCGCGAGGCGTGTCGACCTCGTCGAGAATGGCGTCGACACCCGATACTTCCAGCCCGATCCCCCGAGAAGAGAACCCGGCCGGATCCTGTTCATGGGCAGCCTCGACTGGCGGCCGAACCTGGACGCCGTCGATCAGCTCCTGGGCCGGATCTTCCCGGCGGTCCGGGCCGAGTCGCCCGACGCGAGCCTCTGCCTGGTGGGTCGGAATCCTCCCGCTTCCCTGTGGCGACGCGTGGGCGCGACGCCCGGCGCGGAGTTGCATGCCAACGTCGCGGATGTCCGCCCCTACCTGGCCCGTGCCGCCGTCATGGTCGTACCGCTCCGGATCGGCGGCGGGTCTCGGCTCAAGATCCTCGAGGCCTTCGCGGCGGGGCTCCCCGTGGTCTCCACGAGGATCGGAGCCGAGGGCCTGGCGGTCGGCGACGACGAACACCTCATCCTCGCGGAGACTAGCGACGATATCGCCGCGGCCCTCCTCCATCGCGTCCCGACGGGCGACGCCCTGCTGAGGATGACCCGGCAGGCCCGGCAGCTGGTCGAGTCCCGCTACGAATGGGATATCCTCGCCGATCAGTTGGATGCGATCTGCGCGATACGGCGGCCGTCGGCCTCCCCTCGCGCCCGAACATCGCATCCTCGAAGGCCCGCACGGAGAGGGTCAGAGCATGACGACCATGGCCCACCTGACCGCCTCCCCATTCTACGGGGGCCCCGAGCGGCAGATGCTCGGCCTGGCCGAGCACCTACCGGCGGACGTCCGCTCCGTCTTCCTTTCCTTCGCCGAAGGGGGGAACGCTCGCCCGTTCCTGGACGAGGCCCGGCGGCGCGGATTCGAGGCCATGGCGCTGGCCCACGACACGCCGCACCTCCGATCGGCGATCCGGGAGCTGGCCTTCCTGATCGGGCGAGTCGGCGTTGACATCCTGTTCTGCCACGGGTACAAGGCCGGCATCCTGGGTCGGATCGCGGCGCAACGCGCCGCGATCCCGGTCGTGGCCGTCTCTCGCGGCTGGACCTCCGAGAGCCCGAAGGTCCGCGCTTACGAGTTGCTCGACCGGATCAACTTGCGGTGGATGGACCGGGTCGTCTGCGTCTCCGACGGGCAGGCGACCAAGGTCCGGCGGGCCGGCGTCCCCGCGCGGAGGGTCGTCGTGATCCCCAATGCCATCGACGCGAGGCGGTTCGACGACCCTGACCCAGCCGCCCGCACCGATTTGGAGGGCATGTTCCCCCGACCGGTCCGCCGGATCGTGGGAGCCGCGGGCCGACTTAGCCCGGAGAAGGGTTTCGCCGACCTGGTGGACGCCGCGGCGCGGGTGGCCCGATCGGACGCGGAGGCCGGCTTCGTCCTGTTCGGCGACGGCGCGCTCCGGCCGGCACTCGCCGGGCGGATCGCAGCCCGCGGGCTTTCCGGACGGTTCGTACTGGCCGGCTTCCGCCCCGACCTGGACCGGCTGCTGCCCAATCTCGACCTACTGGTGCAAGCCTCGTATACCGAGGGGATGCCCAATGTCGTCCTCGAGGCGTGTGCCGCCGGCGTGCCCGTGGTGGCCACGGCCGTCGGCGGCACGCCGGAGATCCTGGAAGGATGCCCCGAGCGATGCCTCGTCCCCCCGGGCAACCCCGCTGCGCTGGGGCAACGGGTCGGAGAACTCCTCGCCGATGAAGCAAGCCGCCGGATCCTGGGACGGTGGGCGCGGCGGAACCTCCGCGATCGCTTCACGTTCGAGGCCCAAGCGGCCCGATACCGGGGACTGCTGACCGACCTCGCTTAGGATGGATGCTCCTCGCGGGCCCCGGCGGCGGGGCCCATCGGGCCCGCGCTCCGGCCGCCCGGGGACACGAGACGCCGTCGTCCGACCGATACGCGAACACATTAATACACCGTGATAAAATATATTCGACCTACAAGACCGTTGCCGCTCGGCACTCCGGTCATCCTATTCGTGTCTTGCATGCTCACGTACTGCTATATTTGGCAGATTACCAGCAGCGATAATTCGAAGACGCGAGCCGCACTGTGCATCGCGCTGATCCGGGATCATTCGCCGATCATCGACGACTTCGCGAGAGATACGATCTATGACAGGGCCAGCGTCGGGGGCCATTTCTACAGCGACAAGGCACCCGGGCTGAGCCTGGCGGCCTTACCATCGATGGCCCTCGCCTACCGGGCATTTCGGCGATTCGCCGGGACAGGACCGACGGATTACCTCCCGGTCGCGGTGCGGGGAGGCGGGCCATCGCGAGAGCCATCTCCCGCCTTCAAGGCCCTCACCCTGATCGGCACGATGGCGACGTCAGCCCCTGCGACGGCACTGGCGGTCGCGTTGCTCTACAGCCTCGGTCGGCGACTCGGAGCCGACCATGCGGGTGCCCTCATCGGGGCCCTCTCGTTCGGCCTGGCGAGCCCGGCGCTGGGCTGGTCATCCGCATTCTTCGGGCACGCTCTTGCGGGTGCCCTCTTGTTCCTGGGATTCGCCGCGTCTTACCAATTGGTGTCGATCGATCGATCTCGGGATATCGCAACGCAAGCCTGGTCGATCCCAGGACTTCTCCTCGGCTACAGCGTCCTCACCGAGTACACCTGCGCCGTTCCGGCCATCATGATCGGGACCTGGACGTTATGGTTCGCCTCACGACGGGGTCGAACAGGGTCAAACCATTGCGTCGCGGGCCTATCTCTGGGCGTCCTGCCCAGCGCCTTGATCTTCCTGGCCCACAACGCTCTCACCGTCGGTTCGCCGTGGAGCTTGGGATATCAACATCTGTCGGATTTCCCAGGCATGCGGGCGGGCGTGCTGGGCATCACCTACCCGAAATTCCGGGTGCTGCTGGAGATCACCCTGATGCCCAGGCATGGGATTACATGGATTTCACCGATCCTTATTCTGACTCCCTGGTTCTTCCTCCGATACCTCGTGCGCGGCGGGTCGTGCGAGGACGATCGCGATCGCAGCAGCATCGCCCTCGCGGGTGCCACGGTGATCTATTTCTTCGCCGTCAATTCCTCCTATTATTACTGGACGGGAGGGACTTGCATCGGTCCCCGGCATGTGACCCCCTGCCTGGCGTTCGCCTCGCTCCCACTGGGCCCGTGCTGGACGCGATCGGGCAAGGGGATGAAATTCGTGATCGGACTGCTCTTCGGCCTGAGCCTCGCCACCTCGGGCCTGTGTGCCCTGACCTCGATGATCGAGAGCGTACCCCCCGATTCGTTCTCGCTGCTCGACGCCAAGGTGGGTCGCCTCGCGGCGGGGGAGGTCCATACGCTCCCCCTCCTCGCGGGCGTCCGGAGCTCGCTAACACTCATCCCTCTGCTAATAATTTGGACAATCGCTGCTTATCTCCTCGCAGATCCGATCCGACGGGGATCGGTCGCGATCGCCGGATCGGCGATGGTGCGGCCCTCGTGGCCGACATCGGCCCCGATCGCATAGTCGATTGAGGCAGACTCGTGTCCGCTGCCATCTGGCCGGAGCTCGATCGATGTGCCGTACGAAGGATTCTGTGGATATCTCATCCGTCACCGCCGATCGCCTCGTCATCCTCTCCCTCATTGCGGTGACCATCCTCGTGGGTGGGGGCCTCCGATTCTATCGGCTCGGGTCGTGGTCATTCACCGGCGACGAGTATGCGACGATCGGAGAGGCGCGATCGCTCCTCGGCCGAGATGAGGGCACGACCGCGGAGGATCAGTCCCGACGGCTTCCCCGGCTGATTCCCCTCTCCTACGCCCTTCTGTCGGCGGGCCATGCGATCTTCGGGACGGATGAATTCGGGGCCCGGATCGTCCCCGCGCTGGCGGGGGCGCTGAATGCGGCCCTGGTACTAGTCCTCCTCGCACCCACGCTGGGGCGACTGCCGGCGACGATCGCATCCGTCCTGCTCGCGACATGGCCGGAGCACATCTATTTCTCACAAAACCATCGCTATTATACGATTGCATTTGGATTTTCGACAGTTATGATCGCTGGTGCCGATCGATCGGTCTCCTCGGCGGGCCTGAGGTGGCCGGCGACCTTCCTGCTCGCGGGACTCGCCGCGATCGCATCCCATACGGCGACGATCGTGCTCTTCGAGGCGGCCTTGGTGGCACTACTGGCGGCCCGCGTCGCCACCGGGAGATCGATCCGGGATCGGACGTCTCGCCTCCTCCTCTTGGGGTCGATCCTGATCGACCTGATTGCCGTCGCACGATACCTCGAGTTCGGCATGGGCTGGAACGGGGGAGAAGCCTGGGGATATGGCACGATGCACAGCATCCTGGGCGCCGCCAACAGCCTGGGTTGGCCGATCCTCTTGCTCGCATGCATCGGATGCCTCACCACAATCCGGCGGATGCCGACGGAGGGCGTCTATTGGGTCGCGCTCAGCGTCATGGGAGCCCTCGCGATCGCCATCCTTCCCCGGTTCATCGTCTACAACCCCGCTTATTCGTTCCTCTTCCTGCTCAGCCCCATCGTGCTCGCCGGTGCGGCGATCGCCGAGCTGGGCCGCCGTTCGCGAAGCTACGGGCGGCCGACGATGTGGGTCGTCATCGTCTCCTCGATCGGCCTGTCCGCACCTTCGATCGTCAGCTATTATCAGGACGGCTCGCGTCTCGACCTACGCTCCGCGTCCCGGTTCGTCGAGCGGCATTGGAAGTCCGGAGACCGGGTGGTTTCCTTCTCGCCGGGATTGTTCCGCCATTACGCACCGGGTTGTCCGGGCGTGATCCCGATCCGAATGGCCTCGCTAGGCGAGCAGATGGAATCCCTGCTCGGGTCGCCCGGGCGACTGTGGTTGGTCGTGCCAGTCAATCGCGCCGGCCTCGCGGAAGAGGTCCGCGGGCCGCTGGAGTCCAGGGCCCACCGTGCGGCGGTCTTCGAAGCCCTGCGATTCGATTATCAAGTGAACAAGATCAACATCTATCTCGTGCGCCCGGGTCGTGCCCGGGGGCCGGCGAGATGCTTGATTGTGCGGCCTCACGTGGTGCCGATTTGTCGACTCGGAAGCCTTAGGCTCGGCGTGTCGATCGGGTCGGATCGTTACGCCACCGATCGCGCATCACCTCGAGGCCCTCCCGACTCGATCGACCGAAGCGAGCGAAAATGCAACGAATCCCAGCCCGTCCGGTCCAAGTCTGTTTCATGGTTGACCGCCTCGGCGTAGGTGGTACGGAGACCCAGCTCCTGGCCCTGATCCGTAACCTGGACAAGGATGTCGCGCGGCCCTACCTCGTCCTGCTCGACGGCGAGGATGAGACATCGCGGGCGATGGAGCCGGCGGATTGCCCCGTGATGCGGCTCGGCGTGAAAAGACTGCGGAGCCCTCGGGCCTTCGGGAAGCTGCTGGAATTCTGCCGGTTCCTGCGGCAGGCTCCGATCGATCTCCTCCAGCTCTATTTCCCCGATAGCACCTACTTCGGAGTGGTCGCCGGTTGGCTCGCCGGGACCCGATGCATCATCCGGACCCGGAACAATGTGAACCACTGGATGACCCCGAGGCACCGCCGACTGGGCCGGCTCATGAATCGTCTCGTGACCGTCACGCTCTGCAATGCCGAGGCGGCCCGGCAGGCGGTCCTGGCCGACGAGCGTCCGGATCCCGATAAGGTCGTCGTGATCGAAAATGGGGTCGATCTCGAGCGATTCTCACATCTGCCGACGGTGAGCCCCGAGCGAGATCCGGTGCGCCCTCGGCGGGTGGGGATGGTGGCCAACCTCCGCCCGGTCAAGGGCGTCGACCTGTTCGTCAGGGCGGCGGCGCGGGTCGCCGCGGAGTGCCCCGATGTCACGTTCCACGTCGCCGGCGAGGGGCCCCAGCGCCCCGAGTTAGAGCGGCTGGTCGACGAGCTAGGACTCTCCGGCCGCTTCCTCCTGCACGGTCGGGTCGCCGACATCCCCGCGTTCCTGGCCGATCTCGACCTCGCGGTGCTCAGCTCGGCGCCGAGGGGATGCCCAACGCCGTCCTGGAATACATGGCCGCCGGCCGGCCGATCGTGGCTGCGGCCGTCGGCGGGGTCGCGGGCGTCGTGTCGCATGGCGTCCACGCCTGGCTCGTCCACCCCGGGTCGCCCGAGTCGCTCGCCGGCGCCTCGGTCATCCTGCTGAATGATCCGCGAAAGGCCGCGCGCCTCGCCTCGGCCGCACGAGGCCGCGCCGAGTCGGCCTTCGCCCGACAGGCCATGGTGAGGCGAATCGAGGCGTTCTACGTGGGATTCCGGCGAGGGACGCCGGTGCGTTGGCGGTGAGACGAACGCCGTCCGGAGCTCACTCCACCCCGCCCACCCGATCCGGCCCACTCGCCCACCACGGCCGGCGACGCTCGCTTCGGACGCTCGCCGATTATGATCTATCTCCTCATGGGTTACATGTGGCTGTTCATCCACCGGCCGTTCGAGGTCTATCCGGTGATAGGCTCGCTCCACTTAGAACGTATATATGTTATTATTTGCTTAATATACTGGGTCATATTCCACCCGAATAAGGCCCGAGTCTGCAATCGGACGAACGTGGCGTTCGGATCCTTCTGGCTCGCGGTGACGCTGGCCTATGTGGCCAGCCCTTATCAGGACCTCGACCGTTGTTCGACGACCTTCCAGAATTACCTCAAGATCGTCGTCTTCTATCCGCTGGTGATGACGACCGTGCATGACGAGAGGCGGCTGAAGCTCCTGACCTCGGGCTTCCTCGTCGGCTTCGCGATCTACATGACGCATTCCTTCAAGGAGTTCTTGGGCGGACGTCATATGTTCCGGATGGGGATCGCCCGCATGGTCGGTGTGGACGCTTACGAGAGCGACCCGAACTCGTTCGCTTCCTCGATCCTCTATGCCATGACGATCGCGATCGCCTTCTGGCCGGAGGTCAGGGGTGCGAAGGGGCGAATCTTCCTCTCCTATTTCTTCGGCCTCTCGGTCCTGTGCATCGTACTGACGGGCTCGCGATCGGGGTTCGCGGGGTTGATCTGCCTGATGGCATTCGGATTCCGCAGATTGCTCAGGAGGAGGATCCTGCTATTGCTCATCCTGGCCGCGATACCGATCGGATGGTTCAGCATGGAAGAGAGGCTCCAGAACCGGTTCTGGACCATGATCGACCCGAGTGTCGGGCCGGCCAATGCCCAGG
This sequence comes from uncultured Planctomycetota bacterium, assembly GCA_963777695.1. Taxonomy (GTDB): domain Bacteria; phylum Planctomycetota; class Planctomycetia; order Isosphaerales; family Isosphaeraceae; genus CAVZRC01. The sequence continues at coordinate 2,603,731 of CAVZRC010000001.1, read as the reverse complement.
AGTCCGCCGTCTCGCGGTCGCGGGGCTTCTACGAGGGGCTCAGGATCTGGGAACGAAGCCCCCTATTCGGCGTAGGCCCCGGGGCGCACGGGTTGGCGACGGGCGCCGGATGCAGGCCCACAATCTCTACGGACAGGTGCTCGGGGAGACCGGGGCCCTGGGCGGCCTGGCCCTGCTCTCCATCGTGCTCGGATTCCTCGCCAATGACAGGGAGGCCCGCAACCTCCGTCGGAGTCTGGCGGGTGAAGTCGGGAGGTTCCCCGCCAACCTCTCCGCAGCCATCATGATGGCCCTGATGCTCCTGCTCATCAAGGGGTACAGCGACCACAATCTCTACCGTTATACCTGGCTCTGGTTCGGCGCCTTCCAGGCGATCGCGGTCGATTGCCTGAGGGGCTACTACAGGGAGGCCGCGTACGACGCGACGCATGAATAAGCTCATCGGGAAGATCGTACGAGTCCCGGCCCGGATCCCCGGGTGCACCGGGGCACTGCGTCGACTCCGATCGGGATCGGTCGCGATCGTGATGTACCACGGGGTCGATCTCGAGCCGATGGAGGTCTCCCATTGGTGCCACCTGGATGCGGCCCGCTTCGAGGAACAGGTCCGATTCCTCTCGCGGGAGTATCGGGTCATCGCACTGACCGAGGCGATCGATCGGATCAGGCGCCGTGCCCCGTTGCCGGAGCGTTGCGCCGTCGTGACGTTCGACGACGGCCTTCGGGACGTTTACACCACCGCCTCCCCGATCCTCCGGCGCCATGGGGTCCCGGCCACGGTCTTCCTGGTCACCGGCCTGATCGGGTCGCGGCAGCCGACCTGGCCCGACCGGACCTATCAGGCCTTGTCGATCACCTCACGAGCCTCGATCGCGATGGACGGCGAGACCTGGCCATTGACGACGGGCCGCGAGCGCTCGTCGGCCTGCTCCGCCTTGAACGCGAGGCTGAAGAGGATGCCGGAACGGGAGCGGGCACGGCGGCAGGATCGACTGCTCGACGAGCTGGGCCGTCCCGCGGACGTGCCGCCCGACTCGCCGCTGGCGATCATGGGGTGGGAGGAGATCGACGAGCTCTCGCGGTCCGGCCTGATCGCCTTCGGATCGCACACGCACACGCATCCCATCCTCGCGCGCTGCGACCTGGATACCCAGCGGGCGGAGTTGGAGACCTCTCGCGACGTCCTCCGCGAACGGCTGGGGACCGCGGACCTCTTCGCCTACCCGAACGGAGGCCCCGGGGATTTCTCGGGAGCGACCAAGCGCCTGCTCGTCGAGCTGGGGTACCGGTGCGGCCTGGCGACAATCCCCGGCCTCAACCGGGTCGGGGCGGACCTGTTCGAGTTGCGCCGCGTCGGCGTCGGCGGCGATACAACCCTGTCCGAGTTCGAATGGCTGATGACCGGCTATTGATCGTCCTCGGGCGCAGAGCTCGCCGGGCCCGATTTCCTCACGGCGCGCTCGCGGTCCCATTCGGAGTCTTTCCTACCATGACATCGACACTTCGCCTCCGCGGTCTCGCCAGGAGATCCCCGAGGGCAATCGCGTCGGACCCGAATCCGCTCAAGGCCGAACCGGACTGGCCGGCGGCCGTGGTGGCCGGCGGCGCCCAGACCGCGGTCGTCCTGATGAGGGACCTGGCCCGCCGTGGTGTCTCCGTCTCTAGCGTCAACACCTCGGCCGGATCGCCCGCATCCCGCTCCGTCTATGGAAAGAAATTCCTCTGTCCCTGCCCGGATGCGGAACCGTCGGCGTGGTGCGATTATATGAGCGACCTCGCCCGCAAGGTCGGGGGGCGTCCGGTCCTGATGGCGACTTCCGACCAATTCGTCTCCGCGATCGGCTCGCACGCCGAGGATCTGGGCGAGTCCTTCCTCATCAGCAAGCCCGGCGTTGCCCTCCAGGCCGAGCTGGGTACCAAGGATACCCAGTACGATCTCGTCGCGAGGCATGAGGTACCCCTGCCGAGGACTCGGACGGTCTGCTCGATCAATGAGGTGGTCGCATTCGGATCGAGCGCCACGGTTCCCATGCCTCTTGAAGCCGAAGCAGTGTCGCCAATGGCAAGCCTTGCCTCGAATGCACCCGCTACGAGATCGGAAGGTCGTCGTCGCCGCCTCGGCGAACGAGCTCGCGGCGCACTACCGCATCGCCGCGAAGATCTGCCGCGAGGTGGTGGTCCAGGAGGTGATCGAAGGGCCCGACACGGCGAAGCTCGTCTACCTGGCATGTTACAGCAAGCACGGCGACCGGATCGGCCACTGCATGTTGCGCGAGCTGCGGACCTTCCCGAGGCAATTCGGCTGCGCCAGCGTGGTCGAGCCGGTCGTGGATTTCGAGGCCGACGCGCTCTGCGACCGCTTCTTCAAGCAGCTCGGCTACGTCGGCCTGTGCGAGATCGAGTTGAAGCGCGACACGCGGGACGGGCAGTTGAAGCTCATCGAAGTGAATCCGCGCTACAGCGGCTCCGCCGACGCGGCGCCTTACGCCGGAGTCCCCATGGGATGGCTCCACTACCTCGACTTGATCGGCCAGCCGGTCCGCCCCGTGGGGCCCGATGGCCGCGATTTCCGCCACATCACCCTGTCTCGCGACATCCCGACGATCGAGGGCTACATGAGCGCGGGCCTGCTCACCTGGCGCGAGCTGGTCCACTCCTACCGGCCGCCCCTGGCCTTCTTCGACCTCGACCCGCGCGACTGGCGCGTCACCGCCGAAACCGTCGCGTCGATCGGCCGTTCGGTCATCGGACGGATGCTCGGGCTTGTTCCACCGGAATGTTGAGAAACATGATCCAGGAGGTGCGACCCTTGGACCTGCATGCCATCGCGATCCGCACGATCATCGGCCCGCTCTGGGCGGCCTGGGAGCGGAGTCCCTACCTACGCCATTACCACGCCTTGAAGCGGCGCGAATTCGAGGCCCCCGAGGTCGCCGAGGCCCGGCAGTGGGGCCGAGCCCGCGACCTGGTCCGCCACGCCTTCGACAACGTCCCGTTCTATCGGAAGAGCCTCAGCCGGGCGGGTGTCGATCCTGCACGACTGCGGAGCTGGGACGACTTCGCAAGGATACCGGTCCTGACCAAGGCGGCGATCCGGGTGAATGGCCCCGAGATGATCGCCGAGGGCCTGGACCGTTCGACTCTGCGGCACAAGACGACCTCGGGGTTGACCGGCGTCTCGCTCGAAGTCTGGGTCGACGAGCCCAGCATGCAATGGAAACGGGCTTGCACCCTCCGCTGCGACGAGTGGAGCGGCTGGCGGTTCGGCGAGCCGGTGGCAATGGTCTGGGGCAACCCGGAGTTCGTCAAGAACGGCTGGCGCGGTCGGCTCCGCAATAAGATACTCGAGCGGCAACGCTTCCTCGACACCTTGAAGATGGATGAACCCACCATGGTTCGGTACGCGGCCGAGCTGTCGAGGCGCCCGCCGTCGCTGATCTTCGGCCATGCCCACTCGGTCTACCTCCTCGCCGAGTTCGCCCGCCGCCGCGGCCTCGGCCCGATCCGGCCCAAAGGGGTCATCACCAGCGCCATGATCCTCCACGACTGGCAACGCCGCGCCATCCGGGAGGTCTTCGCCTGCGAGGTGACCAACCGATACGGTTGCGAGGAGGTCAGCCTGATCGCCTGCGAGTGCGAGCGCCACGAGGGCCTGCACGTCAACACGGACGGCGTCCACGTCGAATTGCTCCGCGACGGTCGACCGGCCGGACCCGGCGAGGCCGGCTCGGTGGTCGTGACCGACCTGACCAACCGCGCCATGCCAATCATCCGCTACCAGGTCGGCGATGTCGCGGTCCGCGCCGGCCGGGCCTGCTCGTGCGGCCGGCCCATGCCGATGCTGGAGCGGGTCGAAGGACGCGATGCCGACTACGTCACCACGCCCGACGGTGAGTTGGTTTCCGGCATCTCGCTGACCGAGAATTTCGCGATGCTCGTCCCGGGGATCGCCCAGCTCCAGATCGTCCAGGAGCGGCTCGACCGGTTCGTCTTCCGGATCGTCCGCGGCGACGACTTCGGCCCGGCCAGCCTCGATCGGATCGCCGGCCTTGTGGCCGAGCGGTTCGGGCCGACGGCCTGCTACGAATGCGAGTATGTCCAGGAGATCCCGCAGGAACCGTCGGGGAAGTACCGGTTCTGCATCTCCCGGGTGCCCAACCGCTTCTCGAACCCCAGCCGCAGGGAGCCGGTCGTCCGATGAGTCGAACGACCACGAGGTCCTCGCCCCCGCGCGGGAGCCCCGCTGATCTTGGGTGGTGGATCGACCCGCTGGCGAACCACCCTCACGCGGACGAATCGGCCAGGAGGATTGACCCTTGGACTTGCATGCCATGGCGATCCGCACGATCATCGGGCCGCTCTGGGCAGCCCGGGAGCGGAGCCCCTACCTGCACCATTACCGCGCCTTGAAGCGGCGCGAATTCGAGGCTCCCGGCGTCGCCGAGGCCCGGCAGTGGGGCCGAGCCCGCGACCTGGTCCGCTACGCCTTCGACAACGTCCCGTTCTATCGGCGGAGCCTCAGCCAGGTGGGCGTCGATCCGGCTCAACTCCGCGGCTGGGACGATTTCGCGAGGATACCGCTCCTGACCAAGGCGGCGATCCGGGCGAATGGCCCCGAGCTGATCGCCGAGGGCCTGGACCGTTCGACGCTGTGGCACAGGAGGACCTCGGGGTCGACCGGCGTCTCGCTGGATATCTGGGTCGACGAGGCCAGCGCGCAATGGAAGCGGGCCTGCACCCTTCGTTGCGATGAGTGGAGCGGCTGGCGGTTCGGCGAGCCGGTGGCGGTGGTCTGGGGCAACTGGGACTACCTCAAGCACTCATGGCGCGGGCGGCTCCGGAATCGCATCCTCGAGCGACAGCGGCTCCTGGACATGTTGAAGATGGACGAACCCACGATGACGCGGTACACGGCCGAGCTGAAGCGACGCCCCCCGTCGCTGATCATCGGCCTTGCCCACTCGGTCTACCTCCTCGCCGAGTTCGTCCGCCGCCGCGGCCTCGGCCCGATCCGGCCCAAAGGGGTCATCACCAGCGCCATGATCCTCCACGACTGGCAGCGCAACGCCATCGAGGAGGTCTTCGCCTGCGAGGTCACCAACCGATACGGTTGCGAGGAGGTCAGCCTGATCGCCTGCGAATGCGATCGGCACGAGGGATTGCACGTCAACACCGACGGCGTCCACGTCGAAGTCCTCCGCGACGGCCGGCCCGCCGGTCCCGGCGAGCCGGGCTCGGTGGTCGTGACCGACCTGACCAACCGCGCCATGCCGATCATCCGCTACCAGATCGGAGACGTCGCGGTCCGCGCCGGCCGGGCCTGCTCGTGCGGCCGGCCTATGCCGATGCTGGAGCGGGTCGAGGGCCGCGATGCCGACTACGTCACCACGCCCGACGGCGAGCTCGTATCGGGCATCGCCCTGACCGAGGACTTCGCCATGCGCGTCCCGGGGATCGCCCAGCTCCAGATCGTCCAGGAGCGACTCGACCGGTTCCGCTTCCGGGTCGTCCGCGGCGACGACTTCGGCCCGGCCAGCATTGATCGGATCGCCGGACTCGTGACCGAGCGGTTCGGGCCGACCTCATCGTACGAATGCGAGTATGTGGACGAGATCCCGCAGGAACCGTCGGGGAAGTACCGGTTCTGCATCTCCCGGGTGCCCAACCGCTTCTCGAACCCCAGCCGCGCGGAGCCGGTCCTCCTATGAGTCGAACGCCCATCGTGAGCGTGGCGATCGCGACCTACAACTACGCTCGCTACCTTCCCGCCGCCATCGAATCGGTCCTCGGCCAGACGGTGTCCGACCTCGAGCTCCTCGTCACCGACGACGGCTCGACCGATCAGACCCCAGATGTGATCCGTCCCTATCTCGCCGACCCGCGATTCTCCTATCAACGAATCGGGCACGTCGGCGTGACGCCGGCCAAGAATCACGCCATCCGGAGGGGCAGGGGGGAATACATCGCCTTGCTCGACTCGGATGACCAGTGGATGCCGGACAAGCTCCAACGGCAACTCGGACTGTTCCGATCGAATCCCCGCCTGGGGATGACCTTCACCCGTCGCCGGTTCTTCGATCCGGACGACCGGGACATGGGGGTAGACGATCGGCCGCTGCACCGCGGCAAGGTCGCCGAGCCCCTGCTCCTCGACAATTTCATCTGCTACTCCTCGGCGATGGTGCCCCGAGATGTGCTCGAGCGCGTCGGCCTGATGGATGAGTCCATCGTGCATCCCAGCGACTACGACCTGTGGCTGAGGATCGCGGTGGGACATGAGGTCGACTTCGTCGAACGAGCCGGTGGTGCGGTACCGTCAGCATCCGGGCATCTCGCGACGGTCGACCGGCCTGGAGCGGCGCGCCGAGGTGGACCGGGTCACCAACCGGTTCCTCGACGAATATGGCGGCAGGCGGATCATCCGCCCGGAGGTCCTCCGCCTGGCGGAGGTCCGGCGCTGCTGCAACATCGCCTGGGACCATCGCGGGATCGATCCCCTGGGCGCGGCGAATTGGTATCTCCGTGCGATCCTCCGAGCCCCCGGCTACTGGCCGGCCTGGCGCGGACTCGCCGCGTCGTTGGTCCCCGTGCCGCGCCGCCGGCGCCCTCACACAGCCCCATCCCGGGAGAAAGTCGCGAGCCGATGACGATGGTCATGACATCCGAGGCGACCACACGGGGCACACCCCGAGGCGCGTTGCCCGAGACTGTTCCTGAGGCCCGCCTGACGATCATCCTCCCGGCCAGGGGCTGGCAGTTGATCAACGTCGGCGAATTGTGGCGATCCCGCGAGCTGCTGCTCAACCTGGCCTTGCGCGACGTGATGGTCCGGTACAAGCAGACGGTCTTGGGCGCCGCGTGGGCCGTGCTCCAGCCGGCATTAATGATGATCGTCTTCTCGGTCGTCTTCGACCGGATGGCCCGGGTGCCGACCGGCGGAATGCCTTACCCGCTCTTCGTCTACGCCGGCCTGCTGCCCTGGACGCTCTTCGCCACGGGGATCAGCAACGGAGGGAACAGCGTCATCGGCTCCGAGCGGCTGATCACCAAGGTCTATTTCCCGCGGCTCGCAATCCCTTTCGCCTCGATCGGCGCACCGCTGGTCGATTGCTTCATCGCCCTGGGACTCCTGATCGTCCTGATGCTCGCCTACGGCGTAACCCCCGGGCCCGGCCTTCTGATGGTCCCGCCGCTGCTGGCCCTCGTGACGCTCGCTTCCCTGGGCCTCGGCACGCTCGTGGCGGCCATGAACGTCTATTACCGCGACTTCCGCCATGTGATCCCCTACATGGTGCAGCTCGGCATGTTCGCAACGCCCACCATCTACATGCAGCCGGACGACTCGACGACTGGCGGCGTCGCCCTGTTCCTGACGCTCAACCCGATGACCACCCTGATCGCCGCCTTCCGTGCCTCGGTCCTGGGGGGGACGATCCCCTGGCTCGGGCTGGGCCTCGTCGCGGTCGAGGTCCTGCTCGTCTTCTCCTTCGCCTGCTTCTATTTCCGCAAGGTCGAGGACGGCTTCGCCGACGCCATCTGATCGGACCGGCGAAGCCTCGGGACCGGGCCATCGGGGCTCGTCGGGATCGTCATGCCCCCCGCCATCCGAATCGATCACGTCGGAAAGTCCCACCGATTCGACTACCCGGAGGTTGTGACCGTATCGGATTGCAGATCGCGAGTCACGATTCGCAAAATCATAACATTTTTACTATTTATTTAAATCTATTCGCAATTCGTTTCTCTGGGACGAATTCATCCATAACCGCTCAGTCGATCCGAGGATGGAGCGATGAAGATCCCGAAGGTCGTGAAAAGAGTCGGCCGCTCGGTGAGTTCGCTGACCCGCCTGGCGTGCAGACGGCGGTGCCGATGGCTCGCGAATCGCCTCGCCGCGCGGAGTGGCTGGGCGGCCCGCCTCCTCCGCTACCCACTGCCGTGGGCCGCCCCGTACCGGAGCAGTCGGCTCCAGGTCATCAGGCGTGGGGCCCTCGGCGATGTCCTGATGTGCACACCCGGACTGCGGGAGCTGAAACGACGCAATCCGTCCTGCCATGTGACGTTCTACACCGACTCTCCGGAACTCGTCGCGGGGCTACCATTCATCGACCTGGTTCGACCATCCGCCGAACGTCCCGATGGGATCATCTCGCTCGAATACGAGAAGAGCCTACCTCCCCACCGCCACCTGGCGCGAGTCATCGGCGATCATCTCGGCCTCCATGTAAGCGACGTCCGACCTTCATGCGTCGTGGACCGCGGACTTGTCGAGCGGTATCGTCGCGAATGGAGCTCCCTGCCTCGGCCCCTGGTTGTCGTCAATCGGCGCGCCGGCCCCTGGACTCCGAACAAAGATTGGACGCCCGCACACTGGGAGACGTTGATCGACCGACTTCTGTCCCGGACTACGATCATCGAGACGGGGATAGGAGGCTTCGACGGCCGTCTTCGCTCCTGCCCCAATTACTTGAATCTGGTCGGAAAAACTTCGGTCCCCGAGCTGGTCGCCGCCATCGCCGCCGCCGACCTGCACGTCGCGCCGGACACGGGCACCATCCACATTGCCGCTGCGATGGGGATTCCCTCGGTCGTGATCTTCGGCGGCTACACACATCCGGATTGCCTGGCCTATCCGGGTAACATCAACCTCTACTCGCCCGTACCCTGCTCCCCCTGCTGGCTACGCGAGCCGTGCCCCTACGGCAAGCCATGCCTGCACATGATCACGCCGACCGAAGTCGAATGCGCCCTCGATCGGCTCTGGGAGGAGACGTCGTCCTCGTCGAAAAGCCGTCCCGGCCGGATGGACCATACTCGAATCCCGATCGCGGCCACCGAAGTACTCCGCCACGTTCCTGCCGTGCCCGGCAGGATGCTCCTCTGATCCGAGTGACCGCCCGAATCCGCCGGGATATCGATGATTCTTCGGAGCACAGAAAGCATGAACATCCTGTTTTCAACGACGCGTCAGTGGAATCCCGGCGATGAGATCATCCACAGGGGAATCCTCAACTTGCTGAGAGGGTCAGGACTTCGATTCAATTCCATCGCCTGGAACCGCAACCCGTCGATCCGCCCGGGTAACGCCCACCTTGACAACTCCTTCGACGAAGCTCGGCACGATGCCCGGTCATTGGACTATGTCATTTTCGCGGGGACACCCGAATGGCTCGGCTCGCGGACCCACCCCCTCTATCGATTGATCTTCGAGAACGGATTGCGATGCGCACTCATCGGGATCGGCGGCCACGGGAATCCGATCACCCTCACCCCGACCGAGGATTCGGTCCTGGAAAGCCAGACCGACCTGATCCTCTGCCGGGACCGCGCCACTTGGAGTGAGTTGTCGGCCAAGTTGTCCGGGCCCCCCCTCGAACTCTTGCCCTGTCCTTCCGTCTTTCACGCGACAGCCGCGCGACCACGTCGAGAGATCTCCAAGGTCGGCGTCATCTACCAGACCGTACATACCAAATGGCAAAGGGTCAGCCGGGCGGCACGGGATCTCCTGATCGAGATCATCCGACGCCTATCCAGGCAGATCGACACAGTCGTTATTTGCAACTACATCGATGAATTCTCGGAGGCCAGCACCATCTTCGGCCGCGACCGCGTATGGTACTCGCACGACTCCCGGGATTACGAGGCGGCATTTCTCGACGTCGATTGCCTGGTCGCGGCGAGGGTCCATGGGTGTCTCGGGGCCATCGGCACGGGAGCTCCGGCCATCCTGATCGATTGGGAGGACGACATGCGTCGCCGGGGGATCGCCGATGAGGTCCCCGTCCTGATCAAAGGCGACACGTACAATCCTTCTTCCATCCTCGAGACGATCACCAGCCTCGATGTCGTCGCGAGATCGGCCGAGATCCTCGAATGGCGCGAGCAACAATTCCGACGCTACCAACCTTTGCTCCGGCACCTCCGCGTCCCGGATCGACCGCAGGATGAAGCTTGCTTTTCCGCCGAGGCTGCACCGGACGCCATCCGTTCAACAGCTCGAGGCCAGCGAGGAGAAGTTCAGGGCGATGGATGCCCCCGAGGGAGTTCCGCTCGTGCGACGCCTGGCCGCGAAGGTCAAGGGAGCCGTCAGGAGTCTCGCGACCTGACCCGAGCCGAATGGTGCGATATTGAAGTACGCCGAACATCCGCGCGCGCGAGAGTGAAGCTCATTGTCATCCGATCGGCCAACGAACACTCACTGTACTCAACTCATAAAGATTGCGGGGCGCGGGGCTTCCGGGCCGGGCCTTCGCATCGCACGGGGATCTCCATGGCCACTGCCGTCCGAATCTCGAATCTCGGCAAGTCCTACCGCATCTCGCACGAGGGTAATCGGGCCGAGTATCGTACGCTGCGGGAGAGCCTCATGGCGCGCCGGCCGCGATCATGCGACGGTTGCGGCACCGGCTCGCGGGCGTCGAGACCGAGGAATTCTGGGCGCTCAAGGATATCAACCTGGAGGTCCAACCCGGCGAGATCGTCGGCGTGATCGGCCGCAATGGGGCCGGCAAGAGCACGCTCCTGAAGATTCTCTCTCGGATTACCAGGCCGACGACCGGCCGGATCGAGCTCCGGGGCCGAGTCGGGAGTCTCCTGGAGGTCGGGACCGGATTCCACCCCGAACTGACCGGCCGCGAGAACATCTTCCTCAACGGCGGCATCCTCGGCATGTCCCGCCGCGAGATCGGCCGGCATTTCGACGAGATCGTCGACTTCTCCGGTATCGCGCGGTTCCTCGACACGCCGGTCAAGCGCTATTCCAGCGGTATGTACGTCCGGCTGGCCTTCGCCGTCGCCGCACACCTCGAGCCGGAGATCCTCATCATCGATGAAGTGCTGGCCGTGGGCGACTACGAGTTCCAGCGGAAATGCCTGGGCAAGATGGAAGAAGTTGCCCACGGCGGAGCGGGGCGCACCATCCTGTTCGTCAGCCATAACATCGGCATGATCCGAAGTCTGTGTGCTCGATGCGTCTACCTCGAGGCCGGCCGGGTCGTCGCCGATGGCCCTACCGAGGCGATCATCGACGCCTATGAGCATAGCAACGTGTGCGCGGATACTCCGGGGAGATTCCTCCAATCGCCCGACGAGCGGTATGTCCTGCAAGTCCTCGAGGCGGAATTGCGCGATCGGCACGGCCGACGGCAATCCTCCGCGGTCAACCTGTTCTCGCCCCTGTGCCTCGCGATCCGCTACGTCGTCCGCGAGCCGCTCGTCGGATGCAATATCGCCATGACGCTCGCCCATCAGGGCATGAAGCTCTTCCTCTCCTTCGACACCGACGAGGATCTCGAGTTGCTCGACCGGAGGGAACCCGGCCATTACCAGGCCACGATCCCGCTGCCGGCCGAATGGCTCAAGCCGGGCCGATACACGATCGGCCTGCATTCGGGCATCATCAATATGGCGAGACGGCCCGACCACCAGTTCTTGGAGGACCTCCTGTCGTTCGAGGTGCGGGAGCCATTCGCCACCTCCCTCAAGAGCTATGCACCTCACCGCTATGGGACCCTCGCACTCCGGCTGGATTGGAAGACCCGGCGCGTCGGCATGGCGACGGGCGGTCCTCCGGAGCATCCGATGAGGTTCGATGGAGCGGCGCGGCCGACCGGGGCCTTGTCACCCCTGGAGGTCGAGCCGGCGAACGCCATGCACCGATCCGCTACGACCGCCTCGACCTGAGGCGCCGCGGACCCGCTCAACCCGATCCGGAGATTCCGATGACCGACCTTCGACGACAGTTCGAGACGCGCGGCTATGTGGTCATCAGGGGTTTACTCTCGGTCGAGGACGCCGCACACTACCGGGCCGAGATCCAGAGGCTCTCCGGCGTCGTCGACGCCGATTTCGGCAAGCGGCTCTTCGAATGCGCCGACGGGATCTCGAAGAACCGGCCGTTCTGGCCGTTGATCGACCATCCGAAGCTCGTCCGGGTCATCCGGGAGCTGCTGGGGCGGACGGCCCGCTATACGCAGCATTCCGACCTGCATGCGCATCGAGGCGGCCTCTCCTGGCATCGCGACTCGGCGTGCCGCACCTTCGGCGTCGGATCGGACTGGGATGAGTCGAAGGCCCCCTATGGGGTCGTTCGGGTGGCCATCTATCTCCAGACCTACGCCGAGAGCCATTCGTCGCTCGGGGTCATCCCCGGCAGCCACCGCCATGAGGAGAAGCTCGCGGGGGCCGAAGCGGCGTTCTGGCGAGGCTTGATCGCGATGCGAGAGATCGCCGCATCGCGGTGGTCCCGGCTCACCCGCGGCGAGCACCTGCCGTACGAGATGCGGATGCGGAAAGTCATCCGGACCCGCCCTCGCGTCGGCCGACTCCCCTGGCCGCCCCCCCAGCGTCCGGTCTGGATCCGGACCGAGCCGGGCGACTGCATCATCTTCGACCAGCGGCTCTATCACAGTGCGTCGCCCCTGACGGGCCCGAAGTATGCCGCCTTCCTCTCGTACTCGATCGAGAATCTCCACGGGCGTAACCACCTGGGCTACTACCGCCACTTCCGTCGCGATCTGAACTACAGCCCGATCGCACCCGAACTGGCGGCCCGGCTCGAGCGAGATGGCTTGTTGATGCACCCGCCGGCCACGTGGGAGATGTCCATGACCGCGGGATTCACGATGCCCGTCGAAGTCGCCGCCAGGAACACCTGAACTTTCCGAGAGCGAGTTGCCGATCCGCCAGGAGTCGCGCCGGGCCGTCCGGCCCTGCCGTCCTCGCATCGGCCGGTTGCGACCGGAATGGAGTACGAGGACGACGATGGGGATGAGAAAGTTACTCAATCCTGCCTACGTCTACCGGAAACGGAAATTGATCTGGCCGCATCTGAAGTGGATCGCCCACGATACCCGTCGCCGGATAGGCATCCCGATCAACGTTGACGAGCTCCGGCTTCGCTTGCTCCGCAACAAGCACCGGGGCCGGCGAGCCTTCGTCATCGGCAACGGCCCGAGCCTGCGGATCGAGGATCTCGACCGCCTCAAGGGAGAGATCACCTTCGCCGTCAACAGAATCTACCTGGCCTTCGACCGGACCACGTGGCGTCCCACATACTACGGTGCCGAAGACATCCTGATGTTTCAGGACCACGAGACATGGGCAATGATCCGAGACCTTCCATCTCTCAAGCTTCTGCCGATGTACGCCCAACGACACGTCCCGCGGATTCCCGACGCCATCTACTATCGGCACGCCTATGAAGACCGCTATCCCGCTCCCCCCCCTTCGGCACCCAACCGATCCGGTGCATTTACGGCGGCAACACGGTCCTCTATAGCATGCTCCAACTCGCTCACTACTTCGGCATCCGAGAAGTCTATGTCCTGGGAGTCGACTCGAATTACACGACGCCGAAGGAGGTAGTCAAGGAGACCCGGGGTACGGACTTCGGCCTCTATCGCGTCGCGGACGAGATGAACCACTTCCACCCGAATTATCTCCGGCCCGGCGACCTCATGTATGAACCGAACGTGCACCGCCACCTGAAGTCCTACGAGGCGGCCAAGCTCGCGTTCGAGGCGGCAGGAGGCCGGGTGTTCAACGCGACGCGAGGCGGCCAGCTCGAGATCTTCCCCCGCGTCGATTTCGATTCCTTGTTCTAGGCTTGCAAGAGTGCAGTGTCGAGCAGCCGCCGCGTACGCCCCCGAGCGATCGAGGATCCACGATGGGTCAGAGAACATTGATTCTGGGTGGAGGGATGACCGGCCTGGCGGCCGGTATGACCGCAGGCAGCCCGGTCTTCGAGGCCGTCCAGGCGCCCGGCGGGATCTGCTCTTCGTACTACATCCGGCCGGGAGAGACCGAGCGGCTCCGCGCCGCACCGGAGGACGGCGAGGCCTATCGCTTCGAGGTCGGCGGCGGCCACTGGATCTTCGGCGGCGACCCGACGATCCTGAGATTCATCGACCGGCTCGTCCCGGCCCGGCTGTACAACCGGCTCTCGTCGGTGTACTTCCGCCGCGACGATGCGTACATCGACTACCCGATCCAGAACAACCTGCGGCAGCTCCCCACGGGATTCGCCTGCCAGGCCCTGGTCGAGATGTCGCGGAGCCCCGGGCCGTTCCTGACCATGAAGGACTGGCTCCTCCAGTATTTCGGCCCCTCGCTCTGCGAGAAGTTCTTCTTCCCGTTCCACCACCTCTATACGGCCGGGCTGTACCAGTCGATCGCGCCGCAGGACGCCTACAAGTCGCCGCTCAACCTGGCCCAGACGATCCGGGGGACCTTCGACGGGGCCGACCCGGCGGGCTACAACGTCTCTTTCGTCTACCCGGCCGGCGGCCTCGACGCGCTGGCCCGGGCGATGGCCTCGCGATGCGACGTCCGCTATGGCAAGCGGGCCGCCCGGATCGATACCGCCCGGAGGGTGGTCGAGTTCGCCGACGGCGAGGTGCGAAAGTACGACAACCTGCTTTGCACGCTCCCGCTGAACAAGGCTATGGAGATGGCCGAGCTGTCCGTTAACGCCCGGCCCGACCCGTATACCTCGGTCCTGGTCCTGAACATCGGCGCCATCAAGGGACCCGCGTGCCCGCCCCACCACTGGCTCTACAACCCCGACGCCGCCAGCGGCCTGCACCGGGTCGGATTCTACTCCAACGTCGACCCGTCGTTCCTGCCCCGCTCGGCGCGGGAGGAGGCCGGCGCCGTCAGCATCTATATCGAGCGGGCCTACCCCGGCGGCATGAGGCCGACCGACGAGGAGGTCGCCCGATATTCCCAGGCCGTCGTCGCCGAGCTGACCGAATGGGGCTACATCGAGCGGGCCGAGGTCGTTGACCCGACCTGGATCGACGTGGCCTATACCTGGGAGTGGCCCGGCTCGACCTGGAAGTCGCAGTCGATCCGGCGGCTCCAAGAGCACGACATCTACATGGTCGGCCGCTATGCCCGCTGGAACTTCCAGGGGATCGCCGACTCCATCAAGGACGGCTTCTACGCCGGCGCCAGTTTCCGAGGAGACCGATCGCGATGCTCGACCGATTCCGAGAACTGGGCTACCCCGAAATCGACCCGATACCGGACGGGGAGCACCGCCCCATCTGGTCGGTGATGATCCCGACCTACAACTGCGCCGCGATGCTCCGCGAGGCCCTCGACAGCGTGCTCGCGCAGGATCCGGGCCCCGATCGGATGCAGATCGAGGTCGTCGACGACGCCTCGACCCGGGACGATCCCGAGGCGGTCGTCCGGGAGCTGGGGCGCGGCCGCGTAGCCTTCCACCGCCATCCGAAGAATATCGGCGCGACGTCCAATTTCAACGCGTGCCTGGCCCGGTCCCGAGGACACCTCGTCCATATCCTACACGGGGATGACCTCGTGCTGCCGGGTTTCTACGGCCGCATGCAGGATCTCCTCGACCGGCATCCGGTGACCGGGTCGGCGATCTGCCGGTACATGCACGTCGACGAGGACGGCCTGTGGGCCGCGCCGGCCAGGCTGATGCAACGCACTCCCGGGATCTATCCCGACGCGCTCCCCACGCTCGCCTCGGAGAATTGGGGCCAGTTCGCCGCCGTCGTCCTCAGGCGATCGCTCGTCGAGAGCGTGGGCGGGTTCCATCCGTCACTGATCCATGCCGCCGACTGGGACCTCTGGAAGCGAGCCGCCCTCCATCGGCCGCTCGCCTACGAGCCGAGCGTCCTCGCCTGCTATCGCGTCTTCGCGGGCAACGATACTTCGCGACTCATGAGGACCGGCGCGAACATCGCCGATATCCACCGCTCCATCGAACTGAGCGCTCGTTATCTGCGATTTGCGGAATCGGCGGACTGGCTACGAGCGGCAAGACGTTCCTTCGCGGATTATGCCAGTGGCCACGCGCGACGCATGTTGTCCCGTGGTGATGACGAAGGATTCCGAAATCAGGTCCGCGAGGCATGTCGCATCGATCCGACATTCCATTGGTCCCCCGGCCATCTCAAGCTCCTTTACATGTACGCAATATTTAAATTCAACCTTGCGTTTTATGGGGCCCGAGACTGGATATACGACGCCCGCTCGACCGAGCCCACGAATTGCCCGGCATCGACCCTGCCCTGTCGTCCGGAGGTGCCATGTTGACTGAGCCCGTGATCTCCGTCGTCATCCCTTGCTTCAATCAGGCCGATTATCTCGGCGAGGCCATCGAGAGCGTCCTGGCCCAGACCCGGCCGGCCGACGAGGTCATCGTCATCGACGATGGCTCTCCCGATCACACCGAGGCGGTCGCGAGGTCCTATTCCGCGGTCCGCTATTTCCGCCAGGAGAACCAGGGTGTCTGCAGGGCGCAACGCCGGGATCGCGCTGACCACGGGCGGCTTCCTCGTCTTCCTGGATGCCGACGACCGCCTGCTGCCGCGGGCCCTGGAGTCCGAGATCGACTGCCTGCAATCGGATCCCGCGGCGGGCCTCGTCTACGGGACCTACAGAATCATCGACCAGGAGGGCCGTGTGCAAGCGATCGAGACCCAGCCGATCGAGCGGCACGATCATTACCGGAAGTTGCTACGGCGCAACCTCATAGGCACCCCGGCGGCCGTCATGGTGCGGCGCGAGGCGATCGAGTCGGTCGGCGGTTTCGATCCCGCGGCGAACATGGCCGCGGATTACGATCTCTATCTGAAGATCGCGCGCAACCATACGATCCAGGGCATCGACGAATTCGTCGCGGAATACCGCCGTCATTCGCAGAATCACTCGGCGAGATCGCGGCTGCTCGTGGAGGAAATCGCGGCTATGCTCAGGAGAGAGCTCTCCTTGATCGCGCGAGATAAGGCACTCCGTCGGACGGTGGGACGCGTCCGATCCGAGACCCTGGCCTATTTCGGTGGCCGATTGTACTGGGACGCCCTGGGAAGTCTGAAGCGCGGCGAGGTCTGTCATGGGGTCGGCGATCTGATGGTCCTCCTGCGCGACTCGCCCGGGTCCTTCACCCGATGCTTCCTGGGGCACTTGGCCGAAACCACCCGGCTGGCGTACCTCGCGAGACGGATCAGAAGCCTGGGGCGGAGCGACAGCCATGAATAGCATCTCCGTCGTCGTTCCGGTCCATAATGCGGAGGATCTCCTGGGAGACACGATCGCGTCGATCCTCGCCCAGGATTTCCCAGACTTTCGCTTATACATCGTTGACGATGGCTCGACGGATCGCACCAGGGACGTCGTGGCCTCGTTCGAGCGAGACGGCCGGGTGGCTTATCTCTATCAAGAGAACGCCGGCCAGGCCGCCGCGATCAACCGGGGACTTCGGGCCGGCCGCGAGCCCTATGTTTCGCTCTGCGACGCCGATGACCTCTGGCGGGCCGACCGGCTCCGCCTGGCACTCGCGGAGCTCCGGGCCGATCCCTCGCTCGGGCTGGTGTGCAACGACTTCGCCAAGGGGACCGATCCGTCCCAGCCCTGGGACTCCGCCTGGCGGACCCTCGGCTATCGCCCCGCCTCCGGAAATGCCTTCGAGCGGCTCCTGGAGCAGTGCTTCATCCCGCGGTCCGGCGTGATCATCCCCCGCCCGGTCCTCGACGAGGTCGGCGAATTCTCCGAGGTCATCGGCGGGCAATGCGGGACTGATGACCTCGACATGTGGCTGAGGATCGCGAGGATCCGCCCCATCGCCTGCCTCCACGTGCCCCTGACGTTCAAGCGCTCCTGGGAGGGGCAATACTCCAGGCGATTGGCCATGCACCAGAGCCTGGTGCGGCTGTGGGAGCATTGGGTGGCGCGACTCGAGGACCAGGGAGAGGAGCCATATCGCCTGGCCTTGAAGAAACTGTCCATCCATCTCCTCGATCTGGCTTACAAGCTGATCGTCGAGAATGGCGATCGCCGAGGGGCCCGCAAGCAGGTGCTCCGGGCGGCTTGCAGCGGTGCACCACTGCCATCGGTCGCAAGGCTCTTCGTCCGTTCCTTCCTTTGATCGAAGGCCGGCCCTTTTCCGCGCCTTCTCTCGGCCCGTTCGAGCCCCATGAATCCCCCGTACCATCGCGAGGACGAAGCATGTCCGCCGCCTCGACCTGGGACCGCGCCGCGTCGGGATATGACGAGACACGTGCGAAGAGCGATCATTACCGAGCCGGCGTCTTCGCGGCTTTGAAGTCGCTCGGCTCCGATCCGGACGGGACCGTCCTGGATTGCGGCTGCGGGACCGGCCAGACCACGATCCCGCTCCTCGATCGCTTCCGTACGATCGTGGCGTGCGACTACTCGAGACGGTCGCTGGAGATCCTGAGGTCCCGGGCGACGTCCGGTCGCATCTTGCTCGTCCAGGCCGACGTCGCGCCGCCTCCCCTTCCGGGACGATGCCTTCTCCCGCGTGCTCTGCGCCAACATGCTCCAGCACCTCGCACCAACCGACCATCCCGTCGCCGGCTCCGAGTTGCGTCGCGTCGCCCGATCGCGACTGGTCGTCTCGGTCCATCACTGGAGCCTTGGCAAGCGCCGGGCCGGCTGGCCCAAGGAGGAACGCCCGACCGGCCGAGATTGGGATTATATCTACCGATTTGAACGTCGCGAAATGACGGCGCTCTTCCCGGGTTCCCGGGTCCGGGCCGCGACGTTCGAAGGACGGCTCGCGAGGAAGTTGGCGAGGCTGCTCCCCGGCCTGGCCTCGCGGCTCGGGCTCGGTCACATGCTGATCGCGACCGGGGGCCGATGATGCGAATCGCCCTCGATGCCGTCCCGATGGTCCTCAGCTTCGACGTCGAGGAGCACCATCGGATCGAGGCGGCGGCCGGGCTGGAGGTCGGGCCCGCTCTGCGGGAGGAATACCGTCGGCGGATGTGCCGGGCAACGCGATGGATCCTCGAGCAGCTCGAGGAGCGGGCCATCCTGGCCACATTCTTCATCGTCGGGCAGGTTGCGAGGGATGAGCCGGGGTTAGTCCGATCTATCCACGAGGCCGGGCACGAGGTGGCGAGCCACGGCTGGGACCACCGTCGCATTCACGTCATGACCCCCGATGCGTTCCGGGACGACGTGCGGACGAGCAAGGACGCCCTCGAGCAGGCCAGCGGCGGCGAGGTGGTCGGATATCGGGCACCCACCTTCAGCCTCGTCAAGAGGACCGCCTGGGCGCTGGATATCCTCGCGGAGCTGGGCCTGCTCTACGACTCATCGATTTATCCCGTGGCCCACGACCGATACGGCATCCCGGCGCCCCCCGCGAGCCTTTCGTGGCGATGGGCACCCATGGTGAGATCCTCGAACTCCCGCCGGCGACCGTGCGCGTCGGCGACGTCAACCTCCCCGTGGGCGGCGGCGGCTATTTCCGACTGCTACCCTGGCCGATCCTGGAGCGGGCGCTGGCGATCTCGCGGCGCGACCCGCGCTCCGGCGCGACCGTCCTCTACTTCCACCCCTGGGAGTTCGATCCCGACCAGCCCCGCCTGCCGATGAAGCGACTCAACCGCTTCCGGACCTACGTGGGGATCCGTCGCGGCCGCGAGCGCCTGCCCCGGCTACTCTCCGGCTACCCCTTCGTGAGGGCCGTCGAGCTGGCCCGACAGCTCCACGACCGTCGCGACAGCCTGCCTCGATTCCGCCCGGCACCGTGAAGATCCCGACCGGTCCCTACAGCAGGACGGTCATCACTCGTTCGATCGAGAAAAGATCCTATGTCCCAGAACAACAGCCATGAAATCCCTCGCTCCGATCGGAGAGGACAGGACGCGGGCCGCGATCGGCGCCGTCCCCTCAAGGATACGCTCCTGAGGAAGATCGAATCGTCGGACGTACGAGTGGGGATCATCGGCCTGGGCTACGTCGGCCTGCCGCTGGCACGGGCCTTCAGCGACCAGGGGATCGCGGTCCTGGGCTTCGACGTTGACCCGATTAAGGTCGACCGGATCGGCCGGGGTCAGAGCTACATCGGCCACATCTCCGACGCCGCGATCCGCCAGATGCGGCGGGCGGGCTTCGAGGCCACGGCCGACTTCGATCGGCTCGACGAGCCGGATGCGATCATCATCTGCGTCCCCACCCCGCTTACCGACGCGCGCGAGCCCGACCTCGACTACATAGTCGACTCGGCCGAGGCGATCGCCGATCGGCTGCGACCCGGCCAGCTCGTGGTCCTGGAGAGCACGACGTATCCGGGCACGACTCGCGACGTCGTCCGCCCGATGCTGGCCTCCTCGGGCCTGGAGCCCGGCGTCAACTTCTTCCTGGCCTTCAGCCCCGAGCGCGAGGACCCGGGCAATGCCCGGTACTCGGCCCCGACCATCCCCAAGGTGGTCGGCGGCCTCGAGCCGGCCAGCCTGGAGCTCGCCGTCGCCCTCTACGCCAAGGTGGTCGTGAGCGTCGTGCCCGTCTCGAGCCCGGAGGTCGCCGAGGCATGCAAGATCCTCGAGAACACCTATCGCGCCGTCAACATCGCGCTGGTGAATGAGTTGAAATTGATCTACTCGCGGATGGGGATCGACGTCTGGGAGGTGATCGAGGCCGCCAAGACCAAGCCGTTTGGCTTCCAGCCGTTCTATCCGGGCCCCGGACTCGGCGGCCACTGCATCCCCATCGACCCCTTCTATCTCACCTGGGTCGCCCGCAAGCACGGCCTCACCACGAGGCTCATCGAGCTCGCGGGCGAGATCAACACGTCGATGCCCGAGTATGTCATCGGCCGGGTCGCGGACGCCCTCAACGACCGCGGCCTGCCGGTCAAGGGGAGCCGGATCACCCTGCTGGGCATGGCCTACAAGAAGGATGTGGACGACCCCCGCGAGTCTCCCGGCTTCGAGTTGATGGAGCTCCTGCTCAAGAAGGGTGCGGACGTCGAGTACAACGACCCCCACATCCCCGTACTCCCGTCGATGCGACGCTATCCCAACCTCCGCATGTCGAGTCAGGAGTTGACGCCCGAGTACCTCCGCTCGCGCGACTGCCTGCTCATCGCGACCGACCATTCGGCCTACGACTGGCCGTGGATCGCCCAGCACGCCGGCTTGATCGTCGACACCCGCAACGCGACCGGCGGCGTGACCGCCCCCAAGGCCACGATCGTCCGGGCCTAGCGCCTCACGCATGCCCTGAGCACCTTCCGTAGGGTGCTCTGTGAGCACCGATCCCTCGAATCGGCCTGAATCGGTGCTCACAGAGCACCCTACTTCCCGAGATATCGAGAAATGGGCATTCAATCAACTGTACTGGTCACCGGCGGCGCCGGATTCATCGGCTCCCACCTGGTCGAGGCGTTGCTCGGCGAGGGCTACAGGGTCCGCGTAGTCGACAATCTCGCCACGGGCCGCCTGTCGAACTTAGCCCATCTCGAAGGTCGTTTCGAGTGGATTGAAGGAGACCTCGCGGATTTCGAGGTCTGTCGACGGGCCGCGGAGGGCGTCGAGTACGTCCTCCACCAGGCGGCGATCCCCAGCGTGCCGCGATCGGTGCGCGAGCCCCTGGCCTCGCACGAGAGCGGCCCGACCGCGACGCTCCACATGCTCGAGGCGTCGAGGCGTGCCGGCGTTCGCCGATTCGTCTTCGCGGGCTCGAGCAGCGCCTACGGCGACACGACCGAGCTGCCGAAGCACGAAGGCATGCTGCCGAAGCCGCTGAGCCCCTACGCCGCGAGCAAGGTGGCCGGCGAGTCCTACGTGAGGGCCTATGCCCAGACGATGGGCCTCGACGGCGTGAGCCTCCGCTACTTCAACATCTTCGGGCCCCGCCAGGATCCTTCCAGCCCATACAGCGGCGTGATCTCGCTCTTCATCAAGTGGATGTCGGAAGGACGACGGCCGACCATCTGCGGCGATGGGGCACAGACTCGCGACTTCACCTATGTGGCCAATGCCGTGGCCGCCAACCTCGCCGCGATGAGGCATCCCGATCCGCTCCGAGGTGAAGCGTTCAACGTCGGGGCCGGGCGACGGATTCGGCTCCTGGACCTGGTCGCGTCCCTGAACCGGATCCTCGGGACGGACCTCGAACCCGAGATGCAACCGCCCCGGCCAGGAGACGTCCGCGACTCTCTGGCCAGCCTGGAACGGATTAACCGATGCCTCGGCTATCGGCCGATCGTCGGCTTCGAGGAGGGGCTGAGGCGGACCGTCGAGGCGAGTCGAGACACCGCCCCGTGTCCCTGTCCACTCCCGGTGAGTCGCGACGATCAGCCGGGCGACCTCGCCGGTCCCCATCGGCTCGCATCTACGAGAGTCGAAGGTTGTCCCAAGACAGGTCCGAGCGCCTCGAAGACGAGGCGAACCCCGGGCTAATCCTCTCCGTCAGAAGGCAATCGCTTCCCCCTTCCGATCACGCTCGCGATGTCATCGCGACGCGTGATCGTGTCGTCGAACTCCGACGACTTCGCCCTTCTATGGGGCTCTTCCGGCCGCGGCGTCGCGCGCCGATCCCGTCGTCCGGGCGAAGTCGGGCCAGGACCGCCTGGTCATGCGGAGGCATCGAGGTGGGCTCACCCTGGAGCGGTTCGCGCAGGAGACCCGCGACGCGGACCGCACCAGGGGACGCCCGCCGCCTCGCCGAAGACAGGATCGCCTTGGCGAGGCCCTACATCAATGATTCGACGAGCCTGGCCTCGCTCCTACGCCCGGGCCGGACGATCATCGTCAACCTCCGGGACGAATGGATCGAGAAGGACGGGGCTCTGGGCCTCCTCGTGGCCATGATGCGGATCTTCGCGGCGAGTCGGCACCCGGGCCGGGAGTTCAATGAGCTGGTGGTCTTCGACGAAGCGTACAAGTACATCACCGAGTCGGAACTGATCAACCGGGTCGTCGAGACGATCCGAGAGATGAGGCACCAGGCCACGAGCGTCTTGATCGCGAGCCAAGCTCCGTTGTCGTTCCCCCTGGCCATCGTGGAGCTGTCCTCGCTCCTGATCCTGCACCGCATGACCTCGCCCCAGTGGCAGAAGCTCCTCAAGGGCGCGATCTCCGCGCTGGAGGGTGTCACGGAGGGTCATCTCTCCGTTCTGCAGCCGGGCGAGGCTCTCGTCTGGGCTCAACGGGCCACCGACAAACGATTCACCCATAGGCCGCAGAAGATCACTATCCGGCCAAGATTCACGCAGCAGGGGGGGGACGAAGACCGCCGTCGAGGGGGGGACCGTCCGGTAGCTTAGCAGACTCGCGACGAAATCAATTGTAAGAGTAAGCCGTTCGACTCAGCACGATCAACCCGCCGGTCGGCTACCTTCCGGCCCATGATGGGCGAGGAGTTGCGGAAGGCACGCCAGCGGGCCGGACTGACCCAGGAGGAGCTCTCGTTCCGAGCCGGACTGTCGCGCCCTACGTCAGTCAGCTCGAGCGGAACCTGACGTCGCCGACGGTGGCGACCCTGTACGTGCTCTCTGATGGACTCCACGTCTAGGCAGCGGAAATCGTCGGTCGGGTTGATGCCGCGAGGAAGCGGTAGCCGGCTCGGTGATGGGCATCCCGGTCGGCCCAGCAATGCGTTACCCGTTGGCATCCCGGCCGGGCTCGCCCTCGATCAGCGCATCCGGTACGTGGCTTGGCAAGGGATGCGCCACATCCTGGTGCCTGATGAGGCTCGGAGGGCCGTCGGTTACCGCTCCGTCGAACCGACTTCGCATGATTTGCCGGGTGACGACCCGCAACGACCCGATTCCGGTCCTGATCGAAGAGCCGATTTGACTGCCGGGGCCATGGCCGTAGAATTCGCACACGAGGCACGAAATTCCCGGCAACTGAGGCGCGATCCCTATCCATGAAGCCACTCGCTGACATCTCCGTCCTCGACCTGGCACCCATCCGCGAGGGGGATACGGCCGCCGACGCGTTCCGCAACTCGCTCGACCTGGCCCGCCATGCCGAGCGATGGGGCTACCGCCGGTTCTGGCTGGCCGAGCACCACAACATCCCGGGTATCGCCAGCGCCGCGACCGCGGTCGTGATCGGCTACGTCGCGGGAGGGACCTCGCGGATCCGGGTCGGGGCCGGGGGCGTCATGCTGCCGAACCACGCCCCGCTGGTGATCGCCGAGCAGTTCGGCACGCTGGCGTCGCTCTATCCGGGGCGGATCGACCTCGGCCTGGGTCGAGCCCCGGGCGGCGATCAGCTAACTGCCGCAGCACTGCGGCGGAACCTCGGCGGCAGCGGCGACACCTTTTCTCGCGATGTCCTCGAGTTGCAATCGTACTTCCGTCCGGCCGCACCCGGACAGAAGATCAAGGCGATCCCGGGGGAGGGCCTGAACGTGCCGATCTGGCTTCTCGGCTCGAGCGATTTCAGCGCGCGGCTCGCGGCCGAACTCGGCCTGCCTTTCGCCTTCGCCTCCCACTTCGCGCCGGACTATCTCTTCGCCGCGCTGTCGCTCTACCGCGACAATTTCAGGCCCTCCGTGACGCTCGACCGGCCCTACGTCATGATCGGCGTCAATGCCTGCGCCGCCGACACCGATGAGGAAGCTCGCAGGCTCTTCACCTCGCTGCAGCAGGCGTTCGTCGGCCTGGTGAGGGGGCGACTCGGCCCACTCCAGCCGCCGGTCGAGAGCATGGAAGGCCGGTGGACGCTCGCCGAGCGGGGCATATCGAGCGGATGACGCGCATCTCCGTCGTCGGATCGCCAGGGACCGTCCGCCGCGGGTTGGAGGACCTGATCGATGCGACCGGGGCGGAAGAGTTGATGCTCACCGGCCAGATATTCGACCATGCGGCGCGGCTTCGCTCCTTCGAGATCGTCTCGCAGGTCAACGGGATGCCGGCCGACGACGGACATCAGCCGGCCGACGACTTGGGCCGTTCGGAGCATGCGATCGCCGCGCTATGACCTGAGCGTGCACCGGCCCCCTGGTGACCGACAGCGTCGATCACTACCTCCACGTGACCGAGAAGCGCAATCGCGAGCGAGGGGTACCCACACGCTCTTGGAGAAGAGCCCGTTTCTTATGTTCGGTCGCGTTGAGACGTGGCGGTTGCGCCGTCCGTGACGACCACTCCAAAGTCGAACTTACCCGCACTGCTTCCGGATCAGGCATGCGAGTTGCTCGCCAGGCTCCAGTTTGCCATTGGGATAAGTGGACGAAGAAGTGAATCTCACTTGGAGCCGGAGCCGGATGATCGCCGACTCCAGTGCTTACCGTTCTTCCCACTCCGCTGACTCGTACTCGCCAAAGCACCTCACGGCCGCTCCAGGCGGCAAGCAACCAGGTGACTCAATTCTGGCCGCGACGATGGCTTGATTCCTGATCGCAATCGACCAAGATCCTCTAGTTGCGATGGCGTTGGATTTCGGCGCGAAGTGTCCAACAAGCTACGGCGAGGGAGCTGAAAATCGGTAGCTGTCTACGGTAGTATCACGCGAAAAATATTGCTGAGAATATTGAGGTTGTGGAACAGACGAGTTCCGCAATCCTATTTAATGTGGAAAAAACGTCGAAGCCTTTCGAAGTCAGGGATGATGCCTCGCGCAAGCCCAGCCCTGAACCGCGATTCCAGAGTCAGACAGTCATCACTGACTACCTACAGTGTTCGCCAGGTGGAGGCGCCCTAAAGTCGTTTTTCGATGGCATCGGACGATGGAGGCTGGCTACCGCACCTGGATGTTAGTCGGTCAGTGCCGGTCCGCTCGTACGCGCTGCCTACCGACTATTATTAGTTGACCAAGGTCTTCCCATGGGGAACATAGGATCAGTTCTCTTACATCAGTGGGGCGTTTTACTGGAGTCTGCTCTTGAGTTGACCGGGACTGGCCAGCTACTGACTCTGATTCACCAACGCTTACGGCCGTGGACCGATTCCCTCTGGGAGAACCAGCAAACCAACCTGTATTCTCTCTCCCTTTTGAGGGTTGGACGGTGAGTGAGTTACCTCGGTCGATTTGTGGGAAGTGACCAGGCAGATGTCACGTTTCCCTCACACTGTTAGGAGATTGCCGAAAAAGGGATAGGCACAACCGAAGAGTGAAGAGTAAGGAGTCACGTCGATGGTTCAACCGAGGAATAAAGAATCAGGTTGACGATCCCGACCTCTTCAGCAGTTTCGTTGGAGAATGAGGCTCCTCGGCCAAAGTCCGAGGTATCAGGAAGGCCCCCCGAGGGGGTCGGACCCGTGAGATAGCCCCCGTTGGGGGCGTGGATGTCAACCAGATCAATCCCTCATCCGATCGATCGATGCGAGCCTCGCGATCCGTCCCTCGCAGCTCGCCGCGGCATGCGGGAGAGACTCACACATCGCCCGAATCTTGTCCTTCTGATCGATGATCGAGCGGTTCCAGACGCGGTTCTCACGATCGGCTCGGTTCGATACCGAGGCGATTTGACTCTACTCGAACAAGGGTTATTCCATGAGATTTCTTAAAAATAAGCATCTTCTCATTTCATGCCTCGCCTGCTTGAGTCTACTCGCGACGGACTTCTCGGCCCGAGCCGATCTGATCCTCGGCTTTCCTCAAGGGCTGACAGGCTGGAGCACCGCCGGTGATGCCGGTACGGTCTCGGCAAGTGGAGGGCAGGCGACCATCACCGAGAGCACGTTCGCGGCCGAGACGGATCTCTTCTTGAGCTTCACCGTCCCGACGGGGGCCCAAAGCCTCCAGTTCACGCTGGACTCACTCTTTGCCGATTCCACAGTGGCGGATAATAACGCCAATGGATACCTGCCTGATGCATTCGGTGCCTCGTTAGTAGACCCTAACACTCTGAACCCGCTCGTGCCCACGGTCGATCCGACGACCGACTCTTTCTACACGAGAGATATCGTGGATGGCGTCACTCAAGGAGAAGCCGCAAATGGGGTCAGCGTTTCGAGTTCGCCCGGAGCGTTGGCCCTGATTTCGGTCGATCTTTCCACACTAGGACTCGATGGTCAGATGGCGGAGATCCTCTTCCGGCTGTCCGGTGGCACGGACCCATCCAGTTCATCGACGGTGACGATCTCGGACGTGAAGGTCATCGCGGGCGCATCCGTTGCGGAGCCGGCCTCCATCACCTCTGGCGTGACGGGTATGGCGATCCTGTCGGTTTTCGTCGCAGTGCGCCGGCATCGCCGTTTCAACGTAGAGACGGATTGAACCTGCCAGGCAAAGCGTCCGGTTTCGAGTCTCACCGCTCTTCATTCGGTCTGGCGCTGCCCGGCTTGCAGAGCTGGGCGGCATTGTGATTGCGCCGGCCTTCCATCAAGCAGAACTACGGGATGATCATTCCAGAGGACCGCTCCTCGTGGCTCGCCATGCGGCAGACCGGGAAGCGCAATCCTTCATCGCGAGGAGCGATTTCGCCTTTCATCGATCAGAATACGTTCGATTGTTGAAAGACCCCGTTGACTTCGAGAAACTCGCCTGTCGAGCGGTTCTCATCCTGGCGGGAGGCTATCGTTGGCATGGCCCGGCCTGCGATTCCGGACGAGTTGCCCGGGCAGCTGACGCCGATGAAAGATCGGAAGTCCCTCGCTGAGCAACAGCCTCACCGCCACCGATCGATGACTCGGATTCGACTCCTTCGCAGGGAAGTTCCAATGTCCTTCGGCCTCGATCTGGGCCAATCCGCGGGACTCAGTCGAAGAGACGCTCTGCGGCCGACCGAGAAGTCGTGATGCGCAAGAGGAGTGAGTGTCTCCTATGTGCGATGAGCCGAGTCGTGAAAATCGGGCTCCGAAGCTGCCATTCGACTGAGGTGATCCGGGCGTTCGAAGTGCCCCGGCATGGTCCTTTGTGATGAGGTGATGCGACGATCGTGCCGGTCCGTGGGCGGCTCCTTCGTGTTTGGATTTTACAATCACCGGATGACCTTTGCGGTGTGTCGCATCGACGGGCGGAATGGAATCGGCGGGAGGGGAGATCGCCGAGGGCATCGGCCCCATTGTCGGCGTGGTGTTACCGAGTGCGATGATCGCGTGATCGACGACCGTTGTGGTGGGTATACGAGGTGTAGCCCCCGGCATTGTGGTCGCCTGCACAGCGTAGCTCCCCATCGTGGCCGGATTGGAGACGCCACCCGGATGGACAGGCAAGACGAGGTGGCTGCTCCACAGGGTGCTGACGAGCTCCATCTCCAGCGATGACGGGAGCTTGCGGATGCCGGGGGCGAGGGTCGCGGCCATCACGTCGTCGGGGTAGAGGCCCGGGTCGAGCTCACCGCCTGGTGCGACCGGGACGCTGAACCCCGGTCCGACGAAGACCTGCGAGCCGTTGACGATCTGGAGGTGGCTCGCGTAGCCCGGGTTGGCCGGGTCGAAGGCCAGGATGTGGCCCAGCTCGTGCTCCAGCGCAGTGAAGAGGTCGTATCCACCGGAACCACTGGATCCCGGGCCGGCGTAGGTCGTCGCCGGGAGCGACGGGCGAGCGCGGCTGCGGGGCGCAGCGTCCTCCTCGATCAACCACCCCTGGCCAGCGGCGTCGGGCGACAGGTAGATGATGCCGGCCAGGGGGCGTCCGTTGGCATCCCACGAAGTGACGGAAGACTCGCCGAGGCGACCGTCCGGGAGGGGCTCCACTACGACATTCACGGAGACGGGCCAGGAACCGCCGATCGCGGGCTCCCATGCCTGCTCGGCGGCCTGGAGCGAGGCCGGGATGCAGTCGTCCGCCGTCGCGATGCTCGTGCCGGCGGGTTCGCTGCCGGACGGCGGCGGACCCGCCCCGAGGGCGAATTGCGGAATTAGGGCCAGCCCGCGGCCGAGGGCCGCCAGACCGCCGAGCCCGCCGAAGAGGGCGAAGAAGACCAGGTCGGAAGCGAGGTTCAGTAGCAGCTCGAGCTGGAAGTCTTTCTTCTCGGCCTCGGCGTCATAGTAGGTGATCAGGCCGGGCCAGGCCGGGATGATCTCGACGTCGTTCCCGAGCGTCGCAGACGGGACGGTCGCGGGCGGGTAGTACGGGTCCACGGGCGGCTGGCCCGAATGCCAGACCGCACCAGGCCACTGCGGGCTCGACAGGAGCGTGAGCAATCCCACGTAGCCCGCGAGCTGAGCTCTTCCCTTGACTACCTGGTATTTCTTGGCGGGCTTGATCTCGTAGATGGCGCCGCTCCAGGCATCCAGGAGGTCGGGCCGCGTGAGCAACCCTTCTAGCGGGGAGTCCTCTATGCCCAGGTAATCGGTGACCGTGGCGAGGAGTCCCACCACGGGCACCAAGGCCAAGAGGTCCTCCCCGACCTCTTCCACCACGAGCACGATGTTGGCGATGTTCTCATCGGTCTGTGCCCGCGGCCTACCTTGTGCGTTGACTTCCGGGAACTTTTCCCTGAAGTCCTCACTGAGAGCATTATGAACCTCCTTGCCGATTTCCGCCCAGTAGATCCCGTGGCCGCTCGGGTCGGTGCCATTCGTCGGGCCATCATTCGCGTACGCGTAGGCGTTGAGCGTGAGGGGCAGTTCGAGGTTCCCCTGCGCGGAGTCGCGAGAGATGAACTGGTCCGTGGCCGGGTTGTAGAATCGGGCGCGCATGTAGATGCGCCGATCGCGGCGTCGAACGACTGGCCGGCGAACAGGACCGCGGTCGAGGCCTGCGACGCGTTGAAATCGAGCGGCACGCCGTAGGCGGTGTAATCGAACCGATCCGTGATCTGGCCCGACGCGTCGGTGATGGTCCGGGTCGAGCCGAGGGCGTCGCTCGAGAGGACCTGAACGGTGCCCGACCGGACGATCTGGGCGAGGACGCGATCGCCGATCACGTAGGTGAGCTGTGGGGTCCCCGACGAGTCCCTGACCTCGAGGACCTGCGTATAGTCCGTCGGGTTCATCGCGTCGTTCAGGAAGAACTGCTGGGTGGAGCCCTGGTAGACGCCGGCGACCGAGACGGACGTCTGCTCGCCGACCAGGTTGCCGCCGAAGTCATACGTGTACGCGCTCGACGTCGCCACGAGCTGACCGCCGGCATTCGTGGTATAGACAGTCGCGGTCACCAGTCGGTTCTGCAGGTCGTAAGCGTAGGCCGCGGCCGGCTGCCCGTTCGTCTCCTGCGAGATCAGCGACCCGTTGGCGTCGTAGGCGTAGGTCGCCGTCGTACCCGAGGACGAGGTGGAATTCACGAGCTCGCCGTCGGCGTTGTAGGTGTCGCTCACGGTCACCGTGCCCGACGCGTTCACGGTCGTCGTGGCGACCAGGTTGCCGTCGAGGTCGTAGGTGTAAGCGGTGTCGTAGGTGAGGGACGGACGCGAGCCGGTCACGTCGACGGAGTCCTCGGTCAACAGCCGCCCGAGGGCGTCATACGTCCACGTGACAATCACCTCGTCGAGTGTCCCGTCGCCTTGGAGCTGGAACTCGTCGTCCGCGATGCGACGGCCGGCGGGGTCGAGCGTATAGAGATACTCGTCGAGCAACTGCCCGGAGGCGTTGGTGTCCTTGATGCCGATGAGCCGGTTCCGGGCGTCGTAGGTGTTGTCGGTCACGACGCCGTTCGCCTGGATCGCCGAGGCGATGTTGCCGGTCGGGGTGTAGGTGTACGTGGTGACGAGCGGGCTCGCGAGGGCGACGCCGTTGGCCTCGTCAACCGTCGCGGTGGAGAGCCGGCCGAGCGGATCGTAGGTGTAGCGGGTGTCGGTATATTGCGTTGACGTCTCGGTGACCCGGCCGGTCGCGACGTCGTAGGTGTGAGTCAGGGTGCCCTGCGGCGTGTTGACGCTCGTGACCCGGTTCTGCGCGTCGTAGGATAAAGTCTTCGAGCCCGTCGCTGGGGTCGTCCACGCTAGCGAGGCGGCCCTGGCTGTCATAGGTGTAGACGATCGTCGTCGCCGGCAAGCCCGCGTTCGCCTCGGCGACGTCGCTGAACAGGAGCGTCTTGATCGGCCGCCCGAGCGAGTCGTATTGGTACTCGGTGACCTGGCCCTTGTAGTTGACGGAGCGGGTGACGCGGCCGAACTCATCGTACTGGGTGGAGTCCGACTGCCCGCCGGGGAGCGTCTGGGAGGTCCGCTCGGAGTAGGGATCATACGCGAAGGACGTGGTGTTGCCCAGGGGGTCGGTCATCGACAGCAGGTTGCCGTAGCTGTCGTAGATATAATCGTACTCGGGGCGGGTCGGCGCCGCCGTGAGCGGGATCGGGCACCGCGGGGAGGAGCACCTGGGTGAGCTTGTTGTTCGAGTCGTATTGATAGTTGGTCGTATTCCCGTCCTCGTCGGTCGCGGAGATGCCCCGGTTGTCCTTGTCGTAGGTGCTGGTGGTGGAGGAGCCGTCGGCGTAGCTGGTCTTGATCAGGTTCCCGTTGGGGTCATATTGATACTGGGTCACGTTCCCCGATGCGTCGCGCATCTGGACGAGCCGGCCGTCGGCGTCGTAGCTGTACTCGGTCCGGTCGCCGAGGGCGTTTACGGTCGCCGTGAGCTTGCCGTCGAGGTTGTATTCGTCCTTGGTGACGGCGCCGCTGGCGTCGCGGGATTCGATGATCCGCCCAGCTGCATCATAGGTCGTCGAGGTGCTGCTCAGGACGGACCCGGCGGAGACGAAGCAGCTGTCGCTGTTGCCGCCCGGGGTCGTGACGACCGAGAGATCCATCGCGGAGAGCCGCTCGGTACCGATCACGCGGCCGTCGGCGTCGTAGATCGTGAAGGTCCCGTCGGGCAGGGCGCCCGCCGTCGGGTCGTATCGATCGGTGGCGTAGACAACATGTCCGAGGGCGTCGTAAACCGTCTTCTCGACCGTCCCGTCGGGATCGTCCACCTCGATCAGGCGGTTGTCCGGGTCGTAGATGTAGGTGGTCGTGCCGCCGAGCGAATCGACCATCTTGATGACGTTCCCGGCCGCGTCGTACTGGTACGATTCCTGCTCTCCCGTCGCCTTGGTCACCAGGGTCGCGTTGCCGCTGGCGTCGTACGTGGTGCTCTCGGTCGGCGTGACGACGTCGGATGGGTTCGCGGGGTTAATCCAGGTATAACCCGTGGCCGTCTGGTTCCCGCTGGCGTCGAAGGCCGCGGTGAGGATGTTTCCCGCCGCGTCCACCTCCGAGACGGGGTCGCCGAAGAGGTTGTAACCGAAAACGTCCGCATATCCCATGGGATCCTTGGACACGGTGAGCTCGCCGAACGGGTTGCGCTGGTAGGTCGTCGTATTGCCGTCCGCGTCCGTCGAGGACGTTTGGTTCCCGCTGGCGTCGAAGGTGCTGGAGGTCACGTAGCTCATCGGGTCGGTTGTGGTCAGCAGGTCGCCGAGCACGTCGTAGCCGTAATACGTCGTGTTGCCCATGGGATCGGTCAGCGACGTCTTCTCGCCCTGCGCGTTGTACGTGTAGGACGTCGTCAGGGCGGTCCCGTCGGCGAGGATCTGGGTCTGGCTCAGGACGTGATGCATCGCGTCGAACGTCGATCGCGTGACGTTCCCGAGCGGGTCGATCTGCTCGACGATGTTTCCCTGGTCGTCGTAGACGTAAGTCGTGGTATTCCCCTGGGCGTCGGTCTCGCGCTCGATGTTCTGGGGAAGAGCATGGTCGAAGGTCGTCATGTGGCCCTGGCTATCGACCTCGGCGACGAGTCGCCCGCTGGCGTCGTATTCCTGCCGGGCGCCCATGCGGCCGAGCGGGTCGTAGACGCTGACGAGCGTGTGGTTGGCGTCGTAAGTGTAGCGAGTCACGTTCCCCATGCCGTCGGTCACGGTCACGAGGTCGCCGTAGAAGTCGTAGCCGTACTGGATCTGGCTCCCATCCGGTTCCTCGATCGACGTGACCCGCCCCTGGGAATCCCGGGCGATGGTGAGGTCCTTCCCGTCGGATGCCTGGACCCCGTCGGCCGTGTACGTCGTGGTGTTGCCATCGGCGTCGGTGACGCTCTCGATGCCCTGGCTCGTGTTGACGATGAACACGGTCCCGGACTGATCGGTATATTTCCATCGGGTCGGGTTGTACACCTGGCCGGTGGACTGGTCGATGAACGTCACCGGCCCGACCTGGGCGGGGGAGACGATGACATTGTTGTTCGTCAGGGCCTGGAGCGTGCCGGTGGTGTCGGTGCCCGCGAGCGGGACGAAGAAGAGACTGGTCGTCGCCAGGGGCGGGCCCGCGAAGTTGTAGGTCACCCCGGTGAAGCCCATGATGAACTGCTCTTTCTCCCCGTCGGGGAGGAAGATGGTCACCAGGTCATTCATCGTATTCTCGAAGCTGTACTGGATCTCGGCCTGCCGGCCGCCGAGCCCGGGCAAACCGAGACCGGGCAGGCCGCCGAGCAGGCCGCCGCCGAGGCCGCCCAGGGGATTGAGCGCCGACGGCGGCGAGTTGCGTCTCGGTCTGGATGAACCCCGCTCCCAGGATCGACGAGGCCTCGACCTTCACGTTGCTGAGGGTCAGGCTCCAGCCGTACCCGAAGTCGCCCGAGGTGTTCTTCTGCCGGCTGTCGTAGGTGCGAGTGGCGGTGATCGGGAACCCCAGGTTGGGGATGTCCACGTCCTGATAACTCAGGGAGAAGTCGCCGATCTTCGCGTCGCCGTCAACCTGGTAGACCTGGTCGGTCGTCGTGACCTGGCCGCTGGTGTCCTCGACGCTCAGGCGGACGTCGTAGAATCCGTTCTGCATCATCGTCGGGTCGATCGTGCCCAGCGTCCCGTCGATGACGGGCGAAGTGCCCGTCGCGAAGGTGATCCACTGATTCAGGCCCTCGGGCGAGTATTGCAGGGTGTACTGCAGGAAGTCGGGGGTGTTGGCCGTGCCAAAGATCGCTGTCGGCAACGTCACGTCCGGCGTCCCCACGTTGATGGCGAGGCCGGCGGTCGGGGCCGGCAGGCCATTCGGCGGCGTGAGGAACGTGAGCGTCCGGCTGGCGTCTCCTTCGTTCCCCTCCGCATCGAACGCCTTCACGTTGATGCTGAACACCCCGGGCGTCGCGGAGGTGAAGGTCGCCGTCCCTCCGGGGCCGATCGGGGTGACCTGGCCGTTGACCAGCAGGACCTCGCTCGCCAGGGGCTGTCCGTCGTGCGTCTGGGTCGCGATCGTGATCGTGACCGCGTCGCCGACCCGGGAGGTCGCCGTCGAGAGCGTGAGCGTCAAATCGGGCGGGAGGAGGTTCGACGGCAGCGTATTGTCGTTCCGGGTGAACGACTTCGTGAGCATGCTCGTGTTGCCGGCGACGTTGACCACCTCCACGGTGAACGTGGTGGAGCCGATGTTCGGCAGGCTCACCGGGTAGAACGCGAAGTGGCCCGAGGAGTCGGCGGTCGTCTGGACGCCAGTGTCAACCAGCGTGACGACCGCGCCGGGGATGGTCTGGCCTACGAGGCTGATCGTCGGCAGCACCGTCACGTTCTGGCCGTACGGCTGCGACTGGAACGCCGAGTCGAGGCCGAACGACGAGATGGCTGGGGGCGTGTTGTCAACCGTCGCCGTGAACGGCGACGACGACGGGCTCACCAGCCCGGAGACCGTCCCGGCCGTGGCCGTGAAGAGGTAGTTCCCGTCCGCGAGCGAGCCGGGGACGGCGAAGTCGAGGACGCCCGACGCCGGCGCCGTCTGCTGGCCGACCGACGTCCCGTTCATGAAGAGTGTGACCAGCGTGCCGGCCGGTGCCGTGAGTTCCACCGTCAGCGAGCGGGTCTTGGTGATCGTGTTGCTCGCGCCCGTGAGGTCGCTCGCGATCAGGTGAAGATTGGTCGGCGGCAGGGGCCGGGCCGATTCCAGGTCGAACGACACCATGACGGTGCCGGATGCGTGACCCAGGCTGTCCGTCGCCTGGAGAGCGATCGCATGCGGCCCGTCGGCGAGCGGTGTGCCGCCATTGATCGTCGCCAGGTCGGCCGCCGTGAACTTGAAGCCGACGCCGTGCAGCAGCGCGGTCACGTCCACCGCGGCGCCGCCGTCGAGCGCGGCCGTGAAGCTCGTGACCCCGCTCGGGTCGTCGACGACCCCGGCGATCGTCGGGTCGGAGGTGATGCCGTCGGAGTTCGACAGGCCGGTGTCGTCGGCCAGGGCCGCGGTGATGACCGGGGCGCTGGTGTCGGCGGCTGTAGACGTGATCGCCTCGGTGAGCTGGCTGCTGTTGCCCGCCACGTCGCTCGCGACGACCGTGAGCGACTGCGTCCCAGGCGCCAGGGCGACGCCGCTGAAAGTGAAGTCGCCACTCGCGTCGGCCTGGGTCGTCCGGATGGGCGTGTTCAGGTCAAACGGGCGGTAGAGCGCGACGTACGCGCCGGGATCGGTCGCGCCCGTCAGGTTGACGATCTCCCGGTTCGTCATGATCGTCTGGCCGGGTGGCGACTGGAACGCGGGCGCCAGGCCTAGCATCGGCGTGGTCGGCGGCGTGGTGCGGATCACCAGGGGCACGGGGACGGCTGCGCTGCTCACATTGCCGGCGATGTCCTGGATCGTGGCGGTGAACTGGTAGGTGCCGGCGCCGAGGGTGAGCGTCGTGATGAACACCGGGCCGTTGACGGCGGTCGCCTGGCCGACCTGCGCCCCGCCGGCGTAGAGCCGGACGATCGAGCCGGCCGGGGCATCGACCTCGAAGGTCGGCGTCGTGATGCGAGTGACGCCGCTGACCTTGCCCGTGTTGCTGGAGGCGAGCAGTTGGGGCGTCGCCGGCGCCGGGGGAGTGGTAGCCAGGATGAAGCTGACGGTCACCGGCTGGGCCTGGTTGCCGTTGGTATCCCGGGCGATGAGCGTCAGCACGTGCTTGCCGTCGGCGAGCGGGCCGCCGTTGATCGTCGCGAGGAGC
Organism: uncultured Planctomycetota bacterium; assembly: GCA_963777695.1. GTDB lineage: Bacteria > Planctomycetota > Planctomycetia > Isosphaerales > Isosphaeraceae > CAVZRC01. The sequence goes on along the minus strand of CAVZRC010000001.1, from coordinate 2,568,219 downwards.
GTGGGCGTGATCGTGAACGCCGTGCCGTTGAGCGCGGCGAGCAGGCTCGCCACGGGCGCCTGGTCGATCTGGGCCTGGAACGAGGCGATCGGGTTGGCCGCGATGAGGGTGCCGGTGATCGTGTCGTCGGAGGTGATGTTGTCGAGCGCGGAAACGCCGGTGTCGTCGGCCAGTCGGGCCGTGATCACCGGCGGCGTCAGGCTGAGGCCGGGCTGGGTGCGGGTGATGGTCCGGGTGTACTGGCTGCTCGCCCCGGCGACGTTGGTGGCGACGGTCGTGAAGGTGTTGTCGCCGGCCGTCAGCGGGACGTTGAAGAACGCGAACAGGCCGTTGGGGTTCGACTTCGTGACGGCGCCGGTCTGCAGGAGGGTCACGGCGACGTCGGGATCGGTCTGGCCGACGAGCGTCACGGTGGCATTCGTGGTCATGCCGTCGCCGATCGGCGACGTGTCCGAGTTGACGTCGAGGTCGAAGGCCGGTCGGGCGGGTGGCGTCGTCGGGATGGTCGCGGTCGTGGCGTGGAAGCCGTAGTCGCCGTCGAGGAGCAACTGGTCCTGGTTGTTCACCTTGCCGTCACCGTTGATGTCGGCGGCGAGCGTGTAGTTTGGTGAGCCGGCCGTGCTGCCCAGCGCGCCGGCGAGCACGGCGCTGTCGTTGCCATCGACGTTGCCGTCACCGTCAAGGTCGCCCGCGATCGTGAGGTTCACGGCGTAGTTGCCGGCCGTCGAGGCCGTGGCGCCCGCGATCCCGACCACATACAGGCCGGCCCGGTTGATGGCGAAGATGGCGACGACCTGTGTGCCCTGGACGTTAACCGACAGCGGCTGTAGCCCGGCGATCATCGGAGTGGCGGGGATGAAGACCCCGTCGGTGCTCTGCAACAGCACGCGGAGGAGGACGGTGCCCGTCGCGGTCGAGTCGAGCTCGTCCTGATCGAAGCGGAAGGCGAGGTAATCTTTCGAGCCGGCGGCCAGCGTGTTACTGGTCGTCGTCTCGTCGAACTGCGCGGGGCCGCCGAGGTCGCGCTGGATGTAGGGCGTCGTGGTCGAGCCGGGCGAGATCACGACGCTGTTGCCGTTGCTCCGGACGGCGGCATCGAGCAGGTGCGGATCCGAGAGGCTGTAACCGTAACGCTGAGACCCGCCCGAGTTCAGGTTCTGCATCGCGACGAGGTTGCCGAGGGCATCGTACTGGTAGGTGATGAGCTGGCCGTCCGGGGTCAGGAGACTGGTGATCCGGCCCTGGGCGTCGCGGAGGACCTGGATCGTGGCGCCGTTGGCCGCCGTGATGCCGCTGTCGCTGATGGCGAGCTGGGCGCCGGACGGCGTGGTTTCGCCGGTGATGTTGCCCTGCGCGTCGAGCTGGTACCGGGTGCCGTCGGGCGCGATGAGGGTATAAGCGGGTCCCTTGAAGAACGGGTTGGCGGGGTTGTACGGCTGGCCGGTCGTCAGGTCGTAGTAGCGGGTCCCCGCCTTCGTGAGCACGTCGTTGACGGAGGACAGGGTGTAGGTGACGCCGGAATCGGCCTGCCAGGCGGGCTGGTAGAACGTCTGGCCGTCGACCTTGGAGCTCACCGGCGCGAACTTGAAGTGGACGCGAACGCCCGTGGGGAGGGTCAGGTAGATCGAGGTCCCGTCGACGAAGGGATTGAAGAGCCCCAGCGCCTCCTGGCCCGTCGATGGGACGTTGGTCTGGAGGTTCGTCTGGCGGTTGGCCAGGCTCCAGCCATAGCCGAAATCGCCCGATCCGTCGCGGGTCAGCGGGTCGTAGATGCGCTGGATCAGGACCGTCGTGCCGCCGAGATTGACGCTCACGTCGGCGTCGGTCACCACGTTGTCGCCGGGCTTGGTGGGAGTGTTGACCTCGATCTGAGTCTGCACCTGAGAGGTCCGGCCGCTGATGTCGCGCGCGGTCAGCAGGAGCTGGTAGACGCCATTGGCCAGGGTGGCCGGGTTGAGGCCGATCAGCGGGCCGTCGTTCACCGTCGATTGGCCGGTCGCCAGCACGGTGAAATTGGGGTTGTACGGGGTGGCGATCTGCAAGGTCCACGAGTCGAGGTTGGTGTCCGACACGGTGCCGAGGATCGAGGTCGTCGCGGTGATCACGGCGTTCGGCACCGAGCTGTCGAACGAGACGACCGGCGCGGCCGTGTCCTTCGGGTCGCGGACCTTGAACGATGCGGTGGCGGTGCCGACGAGGCCGTCCTGATCGGTCGCCGTGGCCGCGATCAGCGTCTGCCCGGGCGCGCCGGCCGTGATCGTGGCGCTGCCGTTCGCGTCCAGGACGAGCGGCTGACCGTTGAGCGTGACCGTGAGACTGGAGATCGGCGCGAGGCTGCTGGCGATGGCATTGACCACCACTTGCTGGCCGGGGATCGCCGGGAAGCTGGGCGTGAGCACGATCGTGACGCTGGGCTTCTGCGGCTGGACCGAGGCCCGGATCAGGATGTTCTGCGTCGCGATGGCCTGGCCGTCGGAGACCTGGAGTGTGACCACGTAATCGCCGGCCTGGGACGGGCCGGGCGTCCAGGAGAAGAGGCCGCTCGTCGGGTCGATCGAGGCGCCGGCGGGCAGGTTGATCGCCGTATACTTGAGCGTCGTGCCGGCGTCGCGGTCGGTGGCCACGACGGGGAAGGTCAGGAGTACGCCGAGCGCCGCCTGGTGGTTGGGCGTGTTCAGCAGCGGCGGCCGGATCACGTGGGCGACGTGGACGATGACGTCCATCGGGGCCGTCGCGCCCGAGTCGGTGTCGGTGACCATGAAGTGTAGCGTCGTGTCGCCCGCCGTTCCGTAGGCGGGGGTCCAGGTGAACAGCCCGGTCGCGGCGTTGAGCGTGGCGCCGGCGGGGGTGTTCGTCAGGGTGTAGAGGAGCGGGTCGCCCTCCACCTGCCCGGCGACCACGGTGAGCTGGACCGGCGTGCCCTCGCGGGCGTACTGCGGCAGCAGCGGCACGAAGATCGGGGCGAAGTTCGTGTGGGTGACGGTGATGGCCACCGTCTCGGTGCTGCTCAGGCTGCCGTCGCCGGCGGTGACCTGGACCGAGTAGCTGCCAGCCTGGCCGGGCTGGGGCGTCCAGGTGAGGAGGCCCGCCAAGAGGTCGAGGCTGGCGCCGGCGGGCAGGCCCTGGGCGGTGTAGGTTAACGGATCGCCCCCCTGCTTGGCGGCCGTGACCGGCAGGCTCAGGGCCTGCCCCTCGGCCACGGTGGCGGTCGGGCTGATCGCCGGGAACATCGGCGCCGTGTCGTCCGGACGGACGACGATCCGGATCGTCTGCGACGTTGACGACGGCAGGGTGCTGCTGTTCCCCGTGTCGGTCACGGTGAACGTGACCGCGTAGGAGCCCGTGTCGGCCGTCGTCGGTGTCCAGTTGAGCGTGGCGGCGCCGTAGAACGTCGAGGGCGTCAGCGTGGCGGCGGCGGGGAGGCCGGTGACCGAGAACGTCAGGTCGTCCTGATCGGCCTCCTCGGCCTGGAGATCGATCGCGAACGGCTGGCCGATCACGGCGACCTTGTCGCCGATCGGATTCAGCACCGGCAACTGGGTCGGCGATTCGATGGTGACGATGAAGGTATACCTGCCGGTCTGCACGCCGGCGGCACCCAGGCCGTCGCCGTCGTCGATGGCGGAGAGCGTCAGGCTGTAGGTGCCTCGGACGCCCGCGGGCGGGTTGAAGTGCAGGACGCCATCGCCGTCGCCGTTGTCGGTCAGGGCGACGAAGTTCGGTAGCGCATAGCCGGCGAGGGCGTTGGCGATCGAGAGCGACAGCGGGTTGCCGTCGGGGTCGGTCGCCTGCACGGCCTGGTCGAACGGCTGACCGGCGTTGAGCGTGATGTTGGCGATCGGGGTGACCGCCGGCGCGTGGTTCACGATCGTCACGGTGATCGGCACGGTGATGCTGGTGGAGAGCGGGCCGCCGGTGCCGTCGTTGGTCGCCGTGAAGACGACGTCGTAGGTCCCGTTCTGATGGTTGCCGGGGGTCCAACTGAACAGCGCGGTGTCGGGATCGAAGGTCGCGCCCGGCGGCAGGCCGGACACGCTGTAGGTGACGGTCGGCTGCGTCGTCGGATCGGGCGAGAGCGAACCATCGGGCAGCAGGGTCGGCAGCAGGAAGGTCGGATTGTGCGGGTCGACGGCGAAGGCGACGAACGAGACCGGCTGGCCCTCGGCGACCAGCCAGCTCTGGAGCGGGCCGAACACCGGTGCCGCGGGAGCGGCCAGGACGGTGTAGGTTACCGTCACCGTCGTCGAGAGGCCCTCGTCGCTGGTGACGGTGAACGGCACGGTGAGGGTGCCGGCCTGGTCGTAGCCGATCGGCCAGTCGAAGACGCCGGTGAGGGGGTCGAGCGTCGCATTGGTGGGCAGCGCCGAGCTCGAATAGGTGACCGGCCCGCCGTCGGCGTCGGTCCCGTTGAGGGTGAAGCGGAGATGATCGGCCTCGCGCACGGTCTGGTCGGCCGGCGCGGCGAGCTGGGGCGGCGGCGGGGCGCTCGATATCAGCAGGGTGAGGCTGGCGTTGGCCGTGTTCACGCCGTCGCTGACGTAGAAGGTCACGCCGTTATACGTGCCGGCCTGGCCGTAGCCCGGCTCCCAGAGTTGCGAATGCGTGGACGGGTCGAACGACGGCGCCTCCCGGAAGGTGGTCGGCCCAGTAGACGAGCGGGCGGCCGTCGGGATCGGTGGCGGACACGGTCAGGACGATCGGCTGCCCTTCCTGTCCGGAGACCTGCGACGGCAGCGGAGCGATGACCGGGGCATGGCTGCCGCCGGCCACCTGGATCGTGTACTGGATCGGCGTGAAGCTGCCGTGGGAATCGTAGACGTCGATGAGGACCGGCGCCGATGCCGGGCTCGTCGATTGCGGCGTCCACGTGACGAGCCCCGTGGTCGGGTTGACCGACAGGCCGGCCGGCCCACTGATGAGCACGTAGCCCAGGGTGTAGCCGTTGGGGTCGTGGGCCTTGATCGGCGACTGATAGACCTGCCCGGCGGTGGCGGTGGAGGAGGGTGCGGCGTCGATCACCGGGCTCGCATTGGTGCGGGGACCGCGAGCAGGCCGGTCTTGAAGGACATCTTCGAGAGCGACGGGTCGGAGAACGTGACGACCAATACGCTCGAGGACTGGCCGGCATTGAGCCGCCCGCCGGGGATGGCGCCGCCGACATTGAGCCACCACGAGCCCTGGGCATTCGGCCCGGTGCCGCCGAGGACCTGGGCGCCGAGGGGCAGCAGCCCGTCGAATGTCAAATAGAAGGGGGCCAGGAGTGGCGTCTGGCCGGCGTTGGTGATCGTCAGGTTGTAGGTGTAGGTCTTGGCGGCCGCATTGGCCCGGCCGTTGGTGAAACCCAGCGTGACCTGCGAGGAGATGTCGCTGATGGCCAGGAAATGGCTGGAGAAGCCCTGCGCAAGCCCCAGTCCGTCGGTGCTCTCGACGGTCGTCTTGACGAGCAGGGTGTAGCCACCCGCGGCGATGGCATTGAAGGAGAGGATAGCGGTGCGGCTTGACGGGTTGTAGGTGACGCCGGTGATGGCGATCGGCGCGCGCGGCATCGGGGACGAGCTGATAATTGGCCGGGTCGAGGACCGACCGGATGTCGGTCGCGCTCCCCTGGAACATGTCGTGGTCGAAGGTGATGGAGACGGTCCCCAGCGGCAGCGAGACGGTCGCGCCCGCCGGAGGATTGCTGGCGACGACGTTGGGGGCCTGGATCGGCAGGAGGAGGTCGACCTCGTGAGACTGGCTGATCAGCACCCGGCCGTCGCCGGTGGCGAGCACGGCGAACCCGCGGGTGCCGCCCTGGGCCACCGCGACCTGCTGGAGCGTGGTGACGTTGACCATCGTCATCTCGGACGGCGTTGGCGCGACGGTGCCCGGCGCGGTGCCCGGGGCGGCGTCGTGCGAGACGAACAGCAGGTTCGCCAGCGGAGTGCCCTGGGCTCCGAAGCTGATCGACTGGATCTCCGAGTCGAACGTGAGCTTGACCTGGGCCCGGGCGTGGGCGTCGAACTCCACGACCTGGCTCGCGTCGGGCCAGGTGACCGCCCAGAGATTGCCGCTGGTGTCGAAGGCCAGGCTCGAGACGCGGAGGTTCTGGTCGCGGCTGTACTGGGTGAAGGTGTCGGTGGTCGGGTCGAAGATCTCGACGCCATCCCCGGTCGAGACGAAGATCTGCCCCGTCTGGGGGTTGACGGCCAGGGCCAGGGTGATGCCGGTGCCGAACTGGTTGACGATCGCGCCGGTGGTCGGGTCGAGCTGCAGCAGCGGGCCGCCGCCGGTCGCGGCCCAGAGCCGGCCCTGGCCGTCGAAGGCCATCGCGAAGATCTGGTCGGGCAGCGTGACGAGCGGGCTGCCGGCCGGTCCGCCGTTCTTGGGGATGCGGAACAGCTCGTTGCGGTACTGCCCGCCGCTGACCAGGAAGCCGCCGTCGGGCGCCTGCACCAGTGCCATCGGCCCGAGGATGCCGTCGCTCTGGTCGAATCCCGTGGCGAAGGACTGCGCCTGGAACGGTCGGAGGACGGTCCGGAATTCGGACGGATTGCTGGCGGGGGGCGCATTGGGGATGCCCTGCTGCGCCTGGGTGAACAGGGGATTCGTCGAGGGCTGGACCGTCGGCGCGGGCGCGTCGCCGAAATTGGGCGGCGTCGTGCTCGGGACCGTGGGCGTCGCGCCCAGGTTGACCGCGTCCGGAGACTGCTGCGCGTTGATTCCGGCCGGGGGCTGCTCCTGGTTTCCGGCCACGTCGGTCGCCAGCGCCAGGAAGCTGTAGGTGTGCCCCGCCTGGCCCTGGTAGATCATCGTGCCGGACGCCTGGGTCACCTGGCTCTGCCAGACCTGGTAGGTGCCGCCGTCCTCCGAGACGTAGAGCGTCACGGACTTGACGCCGGAGCCTCCGGCGTCGTCCGCGCTGCTCCACTGCAACTGATAGTTGGGATTGTTGCCGACCTGCGACACCGTCAGCTTCGTGGTCGGCGCGACGGTGTCGAAGGTGTAGGTCAGCGGCGCGGTGTCCTGCGGCGCGACGTTGTTGAAGAGCACCGTCGCGGTCGCGGTCATGGTGGTGCCGGTCGCGACGCCCTGCAAGGGCTGGATCGTGTAGGTCACGAAGCCGGCGCCGGCGCCCTCGGCGTTATTGGGCGGCAGCAGGCCCTTGCTGGGGTCGGTGATCACCAGGCCGCTCAGCGGGTCGATCGCCTGCAACAGCCAGGTCGCCGTGCCGGTCTGGAGGTCGACCCCCGCGCTGACGCGGAGGATGAACCCCTTGGTCTGGGTGAAGTCGAAGTCGCCCTGGAACAGGCCCATGCCGCTGGGGATGTGGATGTCGATGTCGCCGATCTGGATGTCGCCCAGGCGGAACGTGCGGGGATCGAGGCTGGGGTCGAGCTGGGTGGTGATCCGGATCTCGCCCGGCGTGGTCGTGGCCGAGGGATCGTTCTGGAAGTTGACGGTGAACGGCAGCGCCTGCCCGGCCGGGATGTAGCCGTTGTCTTCGGCCGTGAACGGGCCGGTCATCGAGGCCAGACCGGTGTCCTGGCCGGCGTTGTTGACGTACTGGCTGAGGTCCAGCGGGATGACCGGCTGGCCGTTGACCTCCTGGACGCTGGTGATCTGGAACGAAGGCGGCAGGTTGGCCCGCTGGTCCCACGAGACCCACGGGACGTAGACGTTGAAGTCCTCGAAGTTGGTCGGCGACAGGGCGCCGAGGTCGTACTGGCTGGCGGTGGGCAGGACGGCGACCGGATTGTCGTGATCGTTGTAGTACGACACGGGCGCCGTCTGGTCGGGATTGTTGCCGTACCAGGTCAGCAGCTCGGAGAAGAACTGCGCGATGTTGCCGCCGGAGATGATGCCGCTGCCCGCCGGGCCCTCGAGCAGGCCGGTGGCCAGGGTCGCCATCACGCTCATGATCAGCGGGTCCTGGCCGATCGGCGGCGTCGCGCCGTCCGGGAGCAGGACGCCCGCCTGCTCGAGGCCCGCCAGGTAGAGGTTCTCCCAGGTCGCCTGATCGGCGGCGAGGTTCTGGAGGGCCGTGGGGGCCGTCCGGTCGGCGAGGATCGACGTCCGCAGCACGTCGGCCTGCTGGGTCGCCTGCGCGACGAACTCGGCGCGGGTCAGGGTGGTCGCCGAGGCGTTGATGTCGAACTGGAACGGGACGAATGGGACGTGGAAGATGTCCGGGATCTGGCCGAAGAGCTCGTAGAACTCATACAGGCCGGGCGAGATCAGGTCCAGCCCCTGGGGCCCGTCGTCCAGGATCCCCTCCTTGGCGTATTGTGGGAAGGCGGCGTAGAGCTCGGCCTTCAGGTTGTCGAAGGCACGGTCGTTGAGGGCGGCCAGCCCGGGATACGTCGTGACGTCGAAGGTGAAGCCGGTGAATCCGCCCGCCGCCTCGTTGAAGAGATAGCCGGGCATCTGGATGTGCCCGTTGCTCGCGGCCGTGTCGACCTGGGACTGGAGGGTGGCGAAGGGCACGTCGGCGGACAGGGCGGCATCCGGCGGCGCTCCCGAGAGGTTCGTGTTCACCTCCACATACGGCAAGTTATACAGATTCGTATTGATGGGCTGCGCCACCAGCGGGTTGCTGGGATCGCTAGGCGTGGCGTTGGTCAACTGCGGGATGCCGACGTTGAACTCGACATACGGCGCGTTGACGTTGCCGAGGTTCTCGAGCGCAACGCTGTAGGTGCCGGTGTCGCCGGCCAGGATGAATCGGGGGCCGCCGACGCCGATGGTCACGTCGGGCGAGACGGTCTGCTCCACCTCGAGGCGATAGGGAGCGATGGCCTGCCGGCCGTCGGGGTTGATCACCTGGACGTCGTAGCTGCCGTACGGGGTGCCCGCAAGGTTGAACTCGGCGATGATCTCGGTGCTGCTGACGAAGTCGGTGGTCACCGGCTGATACTCGGCGAAGCCGGCCATGACCAGCTTGACGATCGCGTTCGGCGCGAACTGGGCGCCGCTGATCGTCGTGGTGACATAGCTGCTGTTGCCGGCCTGGTCGGTCTGGACGTCGGTGATCGACAGCGGCAAGAGCTCCGCCAGGACGGTGACCGGCGCGTTGTCCGTCGGCTCGGAGTGGCCGCGGATCAGGATGTAGTACACACCGGGGACCGTGGACGGGATGACGGCGTCCTGGGTGGCGGCGAGCCCGCCCTGATAGGCGGCGTCGTAGATCGAGTCGGTCGGGCGCTCCCCTGCTTGAGGTAGATCTCGTTGGCGGCGCCGGAGGCGGTCGAGCTGAGGGTCACGCGCAATGTTGCCCCCAGCGGGACGGTGACCTGGAGGAGCCGTTCCTGGCCGGTCGAGAGCGTCGTGGCATAGGGGACGCCCAGGGTGAGGCTGTCTACGGCGGCGGTGAGCAGGCCGGCGGAGGCCGAGGTCTTGCTCGATATCGGCACGCCCGCCGGCAATGCCGTCTGGTTGAAGATGTCGGCCCGGACGATGATGTGATAATCACCCGGCGTCACCGAGGGCATCACGGTCGCGAGCGAATCGGTGTAGCTCTGGCCGGGCTGGAGAGTGCCGGTGTGCTGCACCGTGCCCAGGTAAACATCCGAGATGTCCCAGGTCGTGCCCGTGCCCAGGTAGACCGCGTCCGACCAGCTCCCCGGCGCGGGGTTGGTTGCGCTGGTGTCCTGGACCGTCCAGCTCACGACCAGGGGATCGCCGGACTTGACCGTCGGCGGGTTCGGCAGCGTGATGTTCGTGACCGAGAGGTTGGTCGGCGGCGGCGGGTCGATGACCAGCGGAGGGGCCAGGAACCGGCTGTTATTGTCCTCGTTGGCCCCGCCTCCTTCGAAGACCATGCCGATGGCGCTGCTCGCCGGCGGGTCGGTGATCACGAAGAGGTAATATGGCCCGACCAGGTCCGAGGGGACCTGCACGGCGGTCGTGACGGAGTATGAGCCGCCGGCGGCCAGGCCGTTCTGGTGCGTAACCATGCCCAGGTAGCGGTCGGCCTTGAGGTCGAGGTTGGTGTCGGCCGAGAGGTAGATCAGGTCGTTCCAGGTGGGCTCGGTCGGCGGCGTACCGGCGCCGGAGTTGGTGACGGTGTACGTGACGTCGAGCGACTGGCCCTCGTACACATGGCCGGCGTCGGCGTCGCTGCCGATTGCGGTCACCTTGAGGTCGGGCGCCGGCGCCAGGGTCACGGGCATGGCGACCGAGGTAAGCTTGTCGGCCTCGTTCTCGTACTGGGGCACCTGGCCGCGGCCCAGGCTCCGGGTCGCCGAGGAGACCAGGTCGTAGGGGTCGAGCTCGTTCGCGGAGCCGATCTTCACGCCGTAGAGGCCATAGCCGATATTGCTGGTGACGGTGTAGTCGGTCGTCGCGTCCGAGTCGGCGTACACCAGGATGTCGAAGGGACCGTGGATGCCGTCGGGGACGCGGACGTTGACGCTCTCGGTGTAGGATGCCCCGGCGGCCAGGGCCTGGCCGTACGAGTCGCTGCCCAGCACCGTGTCATAGATGTCGAGCGAGGGGTCTTGCGAGAGGAAGATCCGGTCGGTCCAGCTACTGACGCGGGTGGCGCGCTCCCCTGGTTGGTCACGCTGTACGTGATCGGGATGGTCGAGCCGGAGACGACATTACTCGGCACGGTGATGTTCGTCACCTTGAGATCGGGCTCGCGGTAGGTGATGACGAACGGCGTCGCGTGCCGGTTGTTGTTCGGGTCTTCGAAGGCCCAGTGGTCGAACTGGCCGAGCCAGTAGGAATTGTCGCCGGTGTCGGCCGGCCACCAGCTGGTCGTCTCCAGCCGCGCCTGGTAGATGTAGGGATACGGCGGCAGGTCGTTGTGGGCGTCGAGGTCGATGTAGAGATAGTACTGGCCGCCGGTGCCCGGCGGCAAGGTCGCCGTGAACGTGACGTTGTAGCTGGCGCCGGGCTGCAAGGGCTGGGTCTGCGCGTGCGTCGTCTGGCCGAGGAACGAGGCCCGCGTGCGGTCGAACGTCGTGTCGGCGGACAGCCAGATGAAGTCGGTCCAGTAGGCCGTGCCGGCCCAGACCGCATTCGGACCCTGGTTCGTCACGGTGTAGGTGAACGTCATCTGCTCGCCGGAGTAGTTCAACTGCGGGATGGAGACGTTGGTGACGACCAGGTCGGCGGGGACCGGCGTCACGTTCGTGGCGACCGACGTCAGGTTGTTGGTCTCGGACACCTCCTTGACCACGTTGATCGGGGGGACGATCGGAGGATCGTCGTCCGGCTGCGGGGCGTCGGTATAGACGACGAAGTACTGCCCCGCGGCCGACGGCGACAGCTCGACGCTCAGGCTGGCATTGTAGGTGGCGCCGGGATTGAGGGCGGTGTCGTGCTCGACCGAGCCGAGCGTCATGGTGGTGGCGCTCTTGTCGAGCGGGTTGGTCGGATCGTTCGTCAGGTAGACGGTGTCGATCCAGCCCGTCGGCTGGGCGACGCCGGTGCCGAGGTTCTGGACGGCCCAGGAGACCGTGATGTTGCTACCGCCCAGGGCCTGTGACGGGGCGGCGACCGAGGTCACCACGAGGTCCGGCAGCGGCGACAGGACGGCGATCTGGTGCGCTTTGTAGTTGTCGCTGTTGAGGTTGTTGGGATCGTCGGGGTTGACGTTGACCGCCAGGGTGTCCTGAAGGACCGTCGAGTAGAGGTCGGTCCAGGGGGTGATGTAATAGGTCCCGGGGTCGAGGTTGCCGGGCAGCGTGACGCTGACGGTGTTGTCGTAGCCGGCGTCCACGGCGAGGCCGCCGGTGTGGGTGAACTGCGTCAGCAGGATATCGCCCTGGGCCGGGATCGGCCGCGTCTTGTCGCGGGCCAGCCAGACCGACTCGGTCCAGGCATTCACCAGGGTCGGCCCGGCCCCGAGGTTCGTCACGGTATACGTGACGTTGAACGTGCTGCCGGCGATGGCCTGGGTGGGGACGATGACATCGCTCATCACCAGGTCGGGCAGCGGGAGCGGATTGACGGTGACCGGCTGATACTCGACGTCGTGCGCGCCGTTGGGCCACTGGTCCACGACGTGGTTGGCGTTGACCACGACGATGACATAGACCTGCCCGCGGTAACGCTCCGGAACGACGACCGGCGAGGTGGTCGACTTGTATTCGTCGCCGGGCGCCAGCGCGGCCTGATTCGGGAGGTCCTGGATCAGGATGGAGTCATCCTCGACCTGGGGCGTCAGCGACAGGTAGACCTTGTCGTCCCAGTTGTTCGTCGTCGGGGCACTCCCCTGGTTGATGACCGTGTACGTGACCGAAAAGGTGGCGCCGGCGTTAACCTGCGAGGGGATGTCGATCTCGCCAACCTGGAGATCGGGGCGGGGCATGACGGTGACCGTCGTCGCCGGCGAGGCAATGCCCGCGTTGTTCGCGGTCGCGCCATTTTCGAACAGGGCGTTATCGTCGTTGGCGATCACCTCGATGTTGAACAGGCCGCTGATGTGGACCGGCAGCGTGATGGCCTCGGTCCGGCTGTACGACTTGCCCGGCGCCAGGCCGTCATACTGGGTGAAGGTGCCGGCCAGCACGTATGGGGCGTTGGGCTGCCCGGCCTGCTGGAGCAGGACCGCGTCCTCCCATGACCCGCCCGCGGCGCCGGCGCCCACGTTCTGGACGGTCCAGCCAACCTGGACGGTGCTCCCCTCCTCGGCCGTGACCGGGGCGTTGACGGTGGTGACGGCGAGGTCGGGCGCCGGCGTGAGGTTGATCGTAAACGGGGCCGACACGCCGATATTGTCGGTGCCGCCGCCGTAGATGAACTCGAATGGCGGGTCCTGGGCGGCCGCCGTCACCACGAAATAGTAGGTGCCGCTCAGTCCGTTGGGCAGGGTGACCTGGGCCGTCCGCGTATAGTTGCCGCCGGGGCCGATCGGCCCGAGGTGGTTGAAGATCCCGTAGTCGGTGATGATGTTCTTGCCGGCCGGGTCGCTGGCCAGCGCGAGGTCGTCGTCCCACGACGGCACGCTGGTCAGGCCGATGCCCTGGTTGGTCACCGTCCAGGTGACGTTGATCGGCTGGCCGCTCCCGGCCGGCTGCGGGACCTGGATCGACGAGACGACCAGGTCGGCATACGGGATCGGCATCACGTCGAAATGATTCGGCGCCTCGGCGACGTTGTTCGCCTTCGAGCCATCCTCGAAGACCACGTCGTTGACGTCCGCGTCGACGAAGAGGTGGTAGCGCCCGGCGAATCCGGGCGGCGTCGCGAAGGTCTGGGTCTGCGTGTAGCCCTGGTTGACCGCCAGCCCCCCCGTGTGGACGAACCGGCCCAGGATGATGGCGTTCGGATCCGCGACGTTGTCGGTCGGCGAGGCGATGACGGCGTCGGTCCAGAGCGACGTCTGGCCGGCGCCGGTGCCGACGTTCGTGACCGTCCAGGAGATGGTGGGATACGCGGGGTCGCCGATCGTCTGCGACGGGGCGATCACGTTGCTGACGGCGAGGTCGGCGTAGGGCGTGAGGGTGATGTTGATCGGCCGGCTGACCGAGTTCGGCGTGTCGTTCGGCTCGACGAGCTGATTCGTCGCGTCGGAGACGACGACGATTTGATAGGAGCCGCTGTCGCCCAGCGGGATGGTCGCGCTGACCGAGGACAGGGTACCTTGCCCCGGCGCCAACGGCCCGTTGATCGCGACCTGGCCGAGCAGGAGCGAGCTGCTCGTGATCTGCGACGTGGTCGAGAGGTAGGCGCGATCGACCCAGCCGGCGAGGGTTGACGCGGTGCCGTCGTTGGTCGTGGTCCAGCTCATCGCCAGGACGGTGCCGGAGTTGGCGGAGGTCGGGGCGACGGTGATCGTCGGGACGAGGTTGACGTGCCCGAAGGTCAGCGACTGGGGCGCGGCGGACAGATTATTGGCACGGTTGGGATCCGCGGAGACGGCGCCGGTGGAGTCGGCCACGACCAGGACCTTGTAGGTCCCGTCGGCGAGGGAACCGGGGAGCGCGGCCGTGATGGTGCCGCTGTAAGTCCCGCCGACGGCGAGGCCGCCGCCGTGGACGACCGAGCCCAGCGGCGTGGCGTCGCCGAGCTGGCCGTCCGGCGAGAGATAGACGGTGTCGGTCCACGAGCCGGCGGCCGCCCCGTCGCCGACGTCCTGCACGGCCCACGTCACCGTCTCCGACTGGCCCGGCTGCCCCGCGACCAGGGACGTGGTCACCGACGAGGCCGACAGGTCGGGCCGAGGGGCCGGGGCCAGCGTGATCGAGGTGCTGCTCGTCTGCTTCGTCGGGTCCGACTCGATCAGCACGCCGCCGGCGTCGGCGAGCACGATGAGGTAATAAACGCCGCCCGGCAAGGTCGCGTCCAACGGCAGCGGGACGGTCGCCGAGCCATTGTAGGATCCCGAGGGGGCCAGGGTGCCGGGGGATTCCTCCAGGGTCGAGCCGAGCAGGATCGCGCCGGCGCCGAGCGTCGGCGCGGTGGACAGATAGACGTTGTCGGCCCAGGGGCCCGTCGCGCCCTCGGTGCCCTGGTTCGTGACGGCCCAGCCGACGGTGATCGTGTCGCCGAAGCGGGCCGAGGACGGCGACGACGTCACCGAGCTGACCACGAGCTCGGGCAGCGCGACGTGGAATGACTCCTGCTCGGGGCCGCTCATCCCCAGGCCGGCCAGGTCAAGGACGCCCGGCCCGACCGTGAGCTGATACGTGCCGTCCACCCGCTGGGTCGCGAACGGGACACGATACGTCGTGCCACTGACCAGATAGGCCTGGCCGACCGCGATCGGGCCGCCCGGCCCCGTGAGCGTGAGGTTCGCCGGGCCGAGGGTGGACACGTTGACCGGCTTGTTGAACGTCAGGTTGACCGAGCTGACGACGTTGTTCACGTCCCCGCTCGGGTCGGCGGACACGACTGTCGGCGGCGACTTGTCGATGGTGAAGCTGCTCTGATAGGCCCCGCCCGTGGTGCCATTCGGCAGCAGGTAGACCGCGACGTTGGTGAGGTCGGCGTCCTCGTACCCGCCGCCGGTCGATCCGGTGAAGCCGAACGTGTACTGGCTCGGGATCGCCGAGGCGGGCAGGTCGGTCGAGAGCGTCACGAGCTGGCCGCCGGGCGATTGCAGGTTGACGCTGAGCTGGCTCTTGCCGTCGAATCGGATGATCGCATGGAATGTCGTCCCGCTCGCGAGCCATGGGTTGACGTGTGCCGTGATGGGCAGGAGGGCGCCATTGTAGTCGATGCCGATGTGGCTATTGTCGGGGTCCTCGCCCCCGTTGTTGTAGGTGTCGAACTCGACGGCGAAGGACGTCCCGGGGTACCCCTGGTAACCGAGGCCACCGCCGGTTGACCCCTGGTTGGGATCCTGGGCGACCACGAACGTGAAGCCATCGGCCCCCCCACCGGCCCCGCCCGCGTCATGGATGTTGAAATCGAAGCCCACCACGAACGGGTTGACGGGCTGCGGCTGGCCGAAGAACGAGGAGCCGGCCTGATAGTAGTTGGCGGAGGTCAGGCGGATCACGCCGTTGGGCGTCCAGCTCACCGAGCCCGGGCGAGATAGGTCGAGGAGCCATTGAAGGTCCAGTCGCTGGGCTTCGTCAGGAACTGCTGGTCCGTGACCTGGACGATCGACATCGCGTTGCCGGAGAGGTCGGTGATGTCGGGCCCGATCTGGATGGAGTACGTCCCCTCGGT
This sequence comes from uncultured Planctomycetota bacterium, assembly GCA_963777695.1. Lineage (GTDB taxonomy): Bacteria > Planctomycetota > Planctomycetia > Isosphaerales > Isosphaeraceae > CAVZRC01. The sequence continues at coordinate 2,552,613 of CAVZRC010000001.1, read as the reverse complement.
GCTCTGGGTCGGGAACGTGATCTGGAAGGTCTCTTGCTGGGGATCCAGCGGGGTGATGACGGCCCCGGAAAGGTTGACCGGCCCGTTCGGCCCGGTGATCGAGACCTGGGAGGGCGTGAAGCTGGCGAGCGCGATCGGCTCGTCGAACTTCACGGTGAGGCTCGAGACGGTCTGTTCCACGACGCCCGAGGGCTGGGAGCTCACCACGTAGGGCCCGGTGACATCGGGCAACAGGTTGAACGAGTTCGACGGCCGGCGCGGTCACCGTGTTGCCCGCGAAGTCCGCGACGCCCGCGCCGACCTGCACGGTGTAGAGTCCGGGCAGATAGATCGGCAGCGGGCCGAAGCTGAGGACGTAGGTCGTGCCGGTGCCGCCGATCGACACGTTTGGGACCGCGACTCCGTTGGGCCCGACCACGGTGATGGCCGAGGAGACGAGCGTGGACGGATCGATCGCCTTGCTGAAGGCCAGGGTGCGGCTGAAGAGCGGCGCCTGCTCGCTCGCGGCGCCGGTGATCACGGCGGGGTGCTGGGTGTCGATCTGGATCGACGTCGAGGCCTGGACCGGAGTGCCGATCCCCACGGCCGGCGTGAAGATCGTCGTGATGGAGTGTGCGCCGTCGGCCAGGGCGGTCGTGAGGGCGAGCGTGACGGTGCCGGCGGCGGAGGCCGAGCCCGCGACCGCGGCGGAGCCGTTGACGTCGAGCGTGATGGAGCCGGCCTGGTTGACCGTGACGTCGAACGTCGGCGTCTTGACGTTCGTCAGGCCGTCGGTGTGCGAGGAGCCGGAATCGCTGGCCGGGTCGAGCGCCACCGAGACCTGGCCGGGGATCACGACGCCGGAGACGACGGTGGCGGTCGCGGTGTTCGTGACGTCGGGGACCACGCCGCCGCCGAGCAGGACGAACTGCGACGGGCCGGTCGAGGTCGCCACGGTCGCCGCGGCGAGGAAGGGGTTGCCCTGGGGCGACCCGCCCTGGCTGATGAGGATGATGTCGGTGATCCGTGCGGTGGCGAACGCCGACGGCAGGATCAGCGTCTGCATGTCGAGACGGACCTGGCCGTTTCCGAACGTCGCCGAAGGAGTGCCGACCGCGATGGCGTTCTCGTAGCCATCGTTGTTGAAGTCGCGGATATTGGTCCCTTCGACGAGGTTGAACACCGCATCCGCGCCCCCAGTCCCCTTCACCTCGACGGTGCCGACGGTGTCGCCCGCGATCCCGTATATCGAGTTGATCAGGGTGTAGAGCGCGGTCCCCCCGGCGATATCGACCGGGATGTCGAACGACGTGCCGCTACCGGTGGTCTGGAGGATGCCGATACTGCTGGTCGAGCCCGGTTGGGGGACCAGCGCGAAGTTGACGCCGCCGACCAGGAGCGTGGTCGGGGCGACCGGAAGGTCTCCGCCGTTCGAATCATTGCGGAGGTTCGCGTTGACCTGGCTGGTCCCCTGTGCGAAGGCGGTGACGCTGACGTTCGCGGTGACGCTGACTTGAATGTTCCCGTTGCCGTCGGCGCCGGTAGGCAGGGTGAACGCGTACTGCTGGGCGATCGACGCCCCCGCTGCGAGCGGCCCCTGGACGCTCGGATCCGTGTGGACCGTGGCAGCCGTCAGCACATGCCCGGTCGTCGTGTTCGTGATGACGACCTGGTCGTCCCACGGCGACGACGGGACGATGTTGCCGGTATTGGTGTCGTTCCAGGCCACCGTCAGGGGCGACCCCTGATTCAGCCCTGATGACGGGCTGATGGTCAGGCCGGTCGCCGCGATGTTCCGCACCTCGTTCGGCAGGTCCGTCAGGGCGACCGGGGCCTGGGTCAGCCCGCTGTAATGGGCGTCCCCGCTCACGGCCGGGGCGAAGATCACCTGGTAGGGAACTGCGACCGACTGGCTCGCGTTGACGCCGATGACCGTGACCGTCTGCGGCATGTTCCAGTTGGCCGTCGTGAAGGTCAGGCTGGCCGGCGCGACAGTCCCGGCCGAGGTGTTGCTGGAGCTCATATTCAGGGTCACGCCGGCCGTCGGCTGGGTGGCCAGCACGACGGTGAATTGCGTGGAATCGCCCGCCTCGCTGGTGACCAGGCCCGTCGTCGGAGACACCCGGATGTCGGCGAGGGTGCCGACCAGCGAAAAGCTGCCGGCCTCGTAGACCGTCTGGAACGTCTGCCCGGTCGCGTAGCCCAGGCCGCCGTACGCGGAGAACTGCGCCGGTCTGCGAGCCGTACGAGATGACGGGGAATGCGTTGCCGGCCTGCGGCGTAAAGCTGTTGACCAGGCTGACGACGAGCGACCCGCCGAGCGCGGCGGCGCCGGCGATCGCGAGCTGATCGAACTGGCTGCCGGCTGTGAGGCCGCCGATCTGGATGTCGAGGCCGCCGGCGCCATACTGGGTGAAACTCCCGGCGATCGTGAGGATTCCGGTCCCGTTCGAGCCGGGGTTCGTGGTCCCGGCATTGATGACGTTCGCCTGGATGGTGCTGGTGCCCGACAGGGTGCTCCCCGGTAGCAGTTGCAGGGTGCCGGCCGTGATCGTCCCCGCGCTCCCCACGCTCACGTTGACCTGCTGGAGCTTCACCGTCCCGGAATCCATCGCGATCGACCCACCGTTGGTGGCCTGGAGCGAGGAGTTCACGTTGCTGGTGGAGGCGAGCGACGTCAGGGCCGAGAGCCTCAGCGCGCTGCCGGATCCATCGGCGGTGAACGCCAGCGCGCCGCCGGGGTTGCTCGCGACACCGCTGAGGTTGACGACGGAGCCGGACAGCGCCTTGATGTTCGTCGGCTGGTAGTTGCCCGTGGCACCGGTCAGGCTGGTGGTGTGCGAGAGATCGATGCGGCTACCGGTCCCGCTGGCCTGGATCGTGCTGGAGGTGTCGAACGTGGTGGGACCGGCGTAGCTGGCGACTTTGGGGAAGGCCAGGTCGGCGCCGCCGCTCGCATCGAGGTTGGCGCCGTCGATATTGGTCAGACCCGAGTAGTTCGGGGTGCCGCCGGTGGCGGTGATCGTCCCGACGGTGAAGGAGATGAACTGCGACGTGCCGAGGGTCCCGGTGCCGTCGGTCGTGATGTCGATGTGGCTCAGGACCGTAAGCAGCGGGTCGGCGATGGTGGCGCCGTTGGTGGCCTGGAGCGAGGAGTCGATGTTGGCGGTCGAGGCCAACGTCGTCAGTGCCGAGAGCTTCAACGTGCTGCCGGCGCCGTCGGCGGTGAACGCCAGGGCGCCGCCGGGGTTGCTCGCGACACCGCTGAGGTCGATCGTGGCGCCCGCCAGGGCCTTGATGTACGTCGGCTGGTAGTTGCCCGTGGCACCGGTCAGGCTAGTCATATGCGAGAGATCGATGCGGCTACCGGTCCCGCTGGCCTGGATCACACTGGACGTGTCGAAGGCCGTGGGGCCGGCGTAGCTGGCGACTTTGGGGAAAGCCAGGGCGGCGCCTCCGCTGGCGTAAAGATTGGCGCCGTCGATATTGGTGAGTCCCGAGTAGTCGGGCGAACCGCTGGTGGCGGTGATCGTCCCGCCGCTGAAGGAAGTGACCTGCGCCGTGCCGAGGGTCCCTGTGCCGTCGGTCGTGATGTCGGTGTGGCTGAGGGCGGCGAGCACGGGATCGGCGATGGTGGCGCCGTTGGTGGCCTGGAGCGAGGAGTCGATGTTGGCGGTCGAGGCCAACGTCGTCAGGGCCGAGAGCTTCAGCGCGCTGCCGGCGCCGTCGGCGGTGAACGCCAGGGCGCCGCCGGGGTTGCTCGTGACGCCGCTGAGGTTGACCGTGGCGCCCGCCAGGGCCTTGATATACGTCGGCTGGTAGTTGCCCGTGGCGCCGGTGAGGCTGGTGAGGTGCGACAGGTCGATCCGCGTACCGCTCCCACTGGCCTGGATCGTGCTGGAGGTGTCGAACGTGGTGGGACCGGCGTAGCTGGCGACTTTGGGGAAGGCCAGGTCGGCGCCGCCGCTGGCGTAGAGGTCGGCGCCGTCGATATCGGTCAGGCCCGAGTAGTCGGGGGTGCCGCCGTTGGCCGTGATCGTGCCTCCGGCGAACGATGTGAACTGCGCCGTGCCCAGCGTGCCGGTGCCATCGGTGGTCAAATTGGTCTGGCTGAGCGTCGCAAGCACAGGGTCGAGGATCGTGCCACCGTTAGTGGCCTGGAGGGAAGAATTGACGTTGATGGTGGAAGCGAGGGTGGTCAGCGCCGAGAGGTCGAGAGTGCTACCGGATCCATCCGCAGTGAAGGCCAGTGAGCCGCCCGGGTTGCTCGAGACTTTGCTCAGGTCCACCATGGCGCCGGACAGGGCTTTGATATAGACCGACTGGTAGCCGCCAGTGGCCCCGGTGAGGCCGGTGACGTGTGACAGGTCGATGCGACTGGGCGTATCGGTCGGGCTAGGTCCGGTGCCGCTGGCCTGGATGGTGCTCCCCGAGTCGAAGGCGGTTGGCCCTGTGTAGCTCGTAAGGTTGGGGAATGACAACACGGCGCCGCCGCTGGCATAGAGGTTCGCGCCGTCGAGCGTCGCGGAGCCGAGGGCTGTGAATGTGGTTCCGGAACCGGAGGCCGAGAGCGTCGCGCCAACTGCAACCGTCAACGAGCCGCTGATCTCCGAGGCACTCCCGGCCACTGTGAGCGAGCCGCCCGCAATGTCGAGCGCGGCGCCGTCAGTGATGCTCCGGATCGACGAGCTGCCGTTATAAAGGACCGTCAGATTGTTTGCAGCGTTGATCGTCGCGTCGTCAGTCGGGCCGGGAACCGCCTTCTTACTCCAGTTGTTCGGATCTTCCCACGACTGGCCGTCACCACCGCCGGTCCAGATGTCCTGGGTCAGCAACAGCCGTGCCTCGAGGACCTCGACCTGGGGTGGCCTCAATCGCCATGCGCCGGAGGGAGCCCTGTAACGCCGAGAACGAATGCGACGGTTCTTGAACATGTTGCATGTCTCGCAGATGGAACGAGGGGACACCTCATCAGAGGCTCATCCCCGACCTCTCATGGGTATTGGATGCCGGCCGACGAGACGGTCGTCTGGCAGGACGATACCGACATCGACACCGACCCCGAGATCGGCCGGTGTGGATGCGGCGCGGGCAGCAGGCCGAGGTCCCGAGGCCGGGGACCGATGACAAGCGGTACGCGGGCGGCTCGATCCACCGGCGGACCGGGATGATGCCACCGAGAGATACAAGCAAGGTGAGAAGCTGTTCGTGGCGTACCTGGAGGATCTGCCACATCGCCTGCGACGGTCTCGCAAGATCAACCTGATCCGCGCCTACGCGCGGTTCCATCGCAGCGACGCAATGCGGGAGTACCCGGACGTGCATCGCGACCGGATCGAGCTTGAGATGCCGCCCGCGTATAGCCCGGACGCCAACCCGATGGAGTGGACCTGGTGGCTGTCGCGAGAACATGTCACGCGCATTCATCGATGTCGTGCTCAGGAGGAATTAATGGTGATGGTCTTCGCCTATCTGGAATCGGAAGCCATCCATTCCGACTCAAGGATGAGGAATGCGAGATCCTGGAGACCGCCTGATATACTTTCCTTTTGTGCGGTCCTAATTAGTCGTGCCAGAATTCCGAGAATTCTGAGGTGTAACGCTTCATTCCTCGGGGCGAGCATTCAGCCGATATCAGAAGCCGGCGCGTATGAATGACGCAAACGATTTGAGACAATAACGTACCGGGTCCTCTATTCCTTCCGAAGCGGTGAACGATGGAGAGCAATGAACACTTGTTAATTCCTGGCATCACGGCCTTTGGCCGCGTGAGCCTAAGAACTCCGAACCGGAGTGCATGTGCCGCGACGTCTCGTGGACACGCCACTTCTGGAGGTGGTGCCTGATTGGGTGCCACCGAGCGACGGGGCGTATCCTCTACTGTGCGACGGAAATCGGTTCAGTTTGGTCGATGCCCAAGCCCTTCGAGTGGCGACCTCCCGTCAGCGGTCCCACCGATGGGGCTTTTTCATACCACGACCCTGGCCGCGATCATTGTTTTAATTGATATTTGTTAACACTTCATGAAAAACTGCGCTGTGCCGAATCTGCCTTGATAGGTTTCGTAGCACAGTCATTTATCCACCGACGACAGGGGCATCGTGGTAATACGAGTCTGTCTGACCACCTGATCACACGATCTCGCAATCCGGTTCTCGAGCGCGGATAGAGCACAGGTCTGGGTATCGTCCCCGATTTGGATCAGCCTTGATGCAATCCAGATCATCGAGCGTCAACTGGATCATCCCATCTGAGTGCAGGATGATCTCGCGCCGTGCCTACGAAGTCAATGGGTCCGAACCTTTATGAGTCAAGTGGATTCACGGCCGCGTAACGCTTCGGGCTAACCAAAGACTGGTTATTGACTTGAGAAGATAACGCCGGGATTTGAAGAATGTCGCCCGGCAGCCGCCGCCGCGCTCGACGAATGCCTTGACCCGCTCGGCAGTGCTGGTGTGCTCGGGGTTGGCCAGCAGCTCGGCCGCGAGCCGCTCCCGCTTGTTGCCGGCCTCGGCCGCCAGGACCTCGGTCCTGTCCATGCCGGCGGCCTTGCGCTCTTTCGCCCGCACGTAATGCCGCATCGACGGCTCGCGCACCCGGTGCAGGTTGGCGGCGAACCAATCGTAGATTTCGGCGTCGTCAAACCAGGCGCCGGCCTTGCGGTGCACCTCGACGGCGCCGGGCTGGAACAGCAGCACGTGCCCGCGGTCCTGGAGGGTCGCCACGTTCTCGTTGAGCGTTTTCCGGTCGTTCAAATCTTAGCACACGTACTCCAATCCGAATAGGTGACGCCGCCAGGAAACGCCTTCCGGGACCCGTTGCTTAATTTTGCCGACAAACGACTCATTTATATATGTGGATTGAATTAGGACTGCCATTCCACACGTCAAGCGCATAACCCCCACATCGGAGGAAACTTCTTATTCCACATCATGACCATCAAGACCCAGGTCCGCGACCCGGCCGCGGTCGCGGCGGCCTGCCGCCGGCTCGCATGGCCCGAGCGGGTCCAGGGCACGGCCCGGCTCTACAGCGACCAGGCCACCGGCCTTCTCGTCCGACTGCCCGACTGGCTCTACCCGGTCGACTTCGACACGGCCATCGGCCAGGCCCGCTACGACAAAATCGAGGGATGCTGGGCGAGGAGAAGCATCTCCATCGCTTCATGCAGGCGTATGTCGTCGAGCGGTCCCGCATCGAGGCCCGCAAGAAGAGCTACCTCGCCACCGAGCAGTCGCTGGCCGACGGTTCCATCCTCGTGGAGATCGAGGTGGGAGGCCAGGCATGAAGAAGACCATCCGGATCATCGTCGGCCCGAAGGGCGAGACCAGGGTCGAGACGAGGGGCTTCTAAGGCGGCGAGTGTCGCGAGGCCAGCCGCTTCATCGAGCAGGCCCTCGGCCAGCCGGTCTCCGAGCAGCTCACGTCCGAGTTCTACCAGTCGCAGGCGCCCGACCAGCGGATCGAGCAGTCGGCCTGGTGCTGGCGATCGGCCTGACCGCCGCGTTCATCGGCCTCAGCTCGTCGGGGCTCCCCGGCGCGATCCTCGGTGGTGTCGCGGCGGCCGCGCTGATGGGCTACTCGCTGAAGAGACATCGGTTCTTCCGGCTGTGATGTGATTGCCGCGTGATCGGAGGCTTGGTCCCGGCTCCGGCCCGGGCCGGCCTTCGCTTCTTCTTAGCTTTCGGAGAAGCTCGGACTCGATGAAAGCTTGGACGATGACACGGCTCCGGAGCGTTAGCGGTCGGCTCCTGATCTCGCCACAACTCAACCCAGGGACAGTCCAGTCCCCAGCTTGCGGTTCTTCGACCGCGTCGCCAGCAGGAGGTCCAGCGCCGTCACCGAGCCGTCGCCCGTCACGGCGGCGCTCAAGGGCGCCCAGCCCATCTGCGAGCCGTCGCCGATGCTCGCGGCGATCTCGTTCAGGTCGTTCTGGTTGACGATCCCGTCGCCGGCCACGTCGCCCAGCAGCCGGTCGAAGTGGTGCACGGCGACTTGACCGCCGGGCAACTTGATGTCGATCTCGTAGTAGCCGTCGGCGGCCGTCGTCGTCGGACTGCCACCGATGCCGCCCGAGCCGAAGTCGATCTCGATGGCGTGGTCGATCAGCGTGAGCATCGTCGGGCTCGATAGCGGGACGGTCACCTTGCTCGACGCGTCGCCGTTCAGGTCGTACTTGTAGATCGTGATGTCGGGAGACGCCGTCCCGACCGAATTGATGATCGTCGTCAGCTCGCCGCCGCCCTGGGCGTCGCTCTCGTTGAAGCCGAGGTCGAGATAGCGGATGAACGACCGGCTCGGGCTGCCGTGCTCGACGGTGAAGCCGCTGACCTGGAGCTGACCGGGCTGGGCCAGGGCGAAGACCTGGTTGGCGAAGGTCACGTTGGGGCTCTTCGGCGGCACCCTGGAAGTTGCCGGCCGCGTCGAGCCCGATGCTGTAGAACGCATAGCTGTGCGACTGGCCATCGGTGAGGCCCTGATAGGTGATCGTCGAGTGATAATTGCCGCTGCTGTCGGCAAAGCCGGCCGGGATGGCATAGGGGCCGACTTCCTGGTAGGTGCCGCCGTCGACCGAGATGAAGACCTCGAAATACGTCAGGGCGGCGCCGCCGGGGTCATTGCCGGTGAGATCGAGGGTGAAGGTGCCGGTCGTGCTATTGAGCGTGCTGGGGTTGGTGCCGGTCGTGGCGTTGACGGCGGTGACCGGCGGGGTCAGGTCGGGGAGATAGGTGCTGGCCTCGATGAGCGGCTTCTTATTCTCGACGTTGCCGGCGAGGTCCGTGGCGATGCTGTAGAAGGAATAGGTGGTGTTGCTCTGCCCGGTATAGATGGCCGTCGGACTTGAAGCCGGGACGGTCATCCATTGCGACCACGATCCTCCGTTGATCGAGACGTAGATGGCGTATGAGGCGACACCCGAGGCAGGTCCGCCATCGGCCGCGTTCGGGTCGGATCCGGCGACGGAGACGGGGAAGCCGAGGGTGGTGCCGCGGGAGGCGAGCGCATTCATCCGGCTGATCGGCGGGGTCGTGTCCGTCAGCCAGGAGGTTGAGTCCGTCCCGGTGCCGCGGTTGCCATATTGGTCCTGGATATCGGCGGCGTTGACCGTCAGCATGTACTGGCCCTGGGTCGTGGTCAGCCCGGCGAGGCCGCCGATCGCGTAAGTCGTCGTCGTTCCATGGACCAGTCCCAGGAAAACGCCGCCGTTGATCAGGTTGGAGCCGCCGTCGTCGGTCATGGTCAACGCGCCAGGGGCCAGGCTGCTGGTGTCGATCGGGACGCTGAAGGTCACGTCGATGGCCGAGACGATCGCGTTCCGCGGGTTGGGCGTTACGGACGCGATCGAGGTCGAGGTCAGGACGGGAACGACGGTCTCATCGAAGGGGGTTGTGGTGTTCTGATTGAAATTGCCGTCCCCGCTGTAATGCGCGACGATCGAGTCGTCCCCGATCGGCAGGGCGGAAGTGATGATCGTTGCCTGGCCGTTGATCAAGCTGGCGCGACCCAGGTTGGTCTCGCCCTCAGAAATGGTCACAGTGCCGCTGGGTGCGGGCAGCCCCGTCGTGATCGCGGCGACACCGACGGTGAAGGTGACCGCGTGGCCATAGGTAGAGATTGGGTGGTCCACCGTAAGTCCGATCGACACATCCGCCTTGTCGATCTCCTGGGAGCCAGAGAGCGTCCCGCTGCTGGTATTGAAGCGGCCGCTGTCGCTGGCGTAAGCGGCGGAAATCGTGTGATTGCCGACAACCAGGGCGGAGGTGGTGAGAGTGGCAAGTCCGCCGAGCACGGTCACGGGACCGCCGAAGGGATTGCCGTCGATCGAGAACTGGGCGGTTCCCGTGGGTGGGCCGCTTCCGACCTGATCGGAGCTGACGGTCGCGGTGAAGGTGACCGGATCGCCGAGCTTCGACGGGTCCTCACTCGATTGCACGGTGGTTGTCGTGTCGATGGTCGGGTTGACAACCACGAGACTCGAGATGGCCGAGATCGGGCTCGGGGCATAGCCGGCCCCATCGCCGGTGTACTGGGCCGTGACGGCGTAGCTGCCGGCCGGCTCGGTGATGGAGAGCTGGGCCGTGCCGCCGCTGAGCGGTACCGCAACGCCGTCATCGGAGCCGTTGACGAGGAACTGTACGGAGCCGCCCGCGGGAGGGCCGGTTGTGGACGAGACCGAGGCGACGAAGGTGACCGACTGGCCGACGATGACGGAGGCTGCTCCCGGTGTGAGGACCGTGGCCGTAGGAGTCGCGGTGACGGTGAACGTCCTGACATAGTCGCTTCCCGGCGTGCCATCGCCCTTGCCGTCGAGCCGCAGCCCGGAGAGGTCATGGATGCCGGTATCGGGCGCCCCGAAGATGGTGAGCTGGAATGTTCCGATGGGGAGGGTTCCCCCCGGCGTGTTGAGCGAGAGAGTGACCACCTCCGACCCCGGAGTGTACTGGGGAGAGGTCGTGTAGCGGATGTCGTCGCTGGTCCCGAAGATGCCGTCGGCGCCGGCCCCGATCAACTGATACTCGGCCGGAGCATTCGCGTCGATCGGGTTGAGCGGCTCGCTGAAGGTGACGTCGATCGGACCGGGTTCAATGGAGGTGCTGCTCCCCGACTGGATCGCGGTGGGGTCGGTGGAAACGACCTTCGGCGGGATCGTGTTGAGGCTCGACCCCTGGAATTCATAGGCGCCGATGTCGATGAAGCCCGGCTTGAGCGTGTAATCGACGGAGTCGGCGTCGGTGAGGGCCGATCGCCCGTCGTAGGCCGAGAAGAGGCCGACTGCGCCGTTGCCGTAGGAGAGGCCGACGGTCGGAGAGATGCCCGTGTTGCCATCGCCGTAATCGAAGCGGATGCGTCCGTCCTGGAAGAGCGTGACGGCGAAGTTGACATCGCTCCCATCGGCCTCATTCGTGGCATCCCATCGGATCGTCACCTGTCCAGATTGCGTGGTATCCACAAAAATATCATTGCCCGAACCGTCGGTCCGGATCGCGCCCCAGAACGGGGCGATGATGCGTTCGCTCAGGAGCCTCGCGTCGCTATTGTTGCTGTCGGAGAAGTTATTGCCGCCCAGGATCAGGTAGCCCTCCGAGGAGACCGCGATGTATGAGTAGCTGCCGTCATAGAACGGGAAGGCGAAGGGGAGATTGAGGCCCCAGAGGGCGTTGACCCCGCGCCAGCCCTGCGCCGTGCCGCCCTTTGTAAAGTCGCTGGAACCCAGGTCGGTCTCGAAGTAATCGGGCGAGCCGGCGTTCGGCGTCCCCGGGTCGTCCTTGCGAGCAGAGCCCGTGATGTCGGTCGCCGGGGCGGCCCAGGAGTCGCCGTGGTCGATGGCGGGCGAGCCCGCGGACAGCGCGAAGTTGTCGTCCGCGCCGCCGTCGTAGCCGCCGTCGGCGGGCGAATAGCCGAGGACGTGGTCGGCGCCGCTCGGGTTGACGAACTTCGGGTCGCCCGCGACCGAGTTGGCGTCCTGCGACGTCGCGAGCTGCCAGGCGGCCAGGGTCTGGACGTTCCCGCCCCAGTAGCCCACCTGGGCATTGGCATTGTTGCCGGTGCTGAACAGGTTGTCGTTGCTGTTCAGCCCGACGTGGCTGTCGTCGGCGACGTAGAGGTCATAGCCGGCCTGGACCGAGAGGATGTTGTTGCGGAGATCCACGTTGGACGCGCCCGACAGCTCGACCGCATCGCCGACGTCCTGGACGACGGTGTTGTTGGCGATGATCCGCCGGCCGTCGCCGCCGCCGACCACGATGCCCTGGTTGGTATTGGCGTAGACCAGGTTGTCGATGATCGGTCCCGAGCCGCTGGTGTACATCCCGACGGCATTGGAGAAGATGTCGTTGCCTTGCACCGTGTCGCCGACGAAGGAGATGATCCCGTAGGCGGAGCTGTTATAGACGCGATTCGAGGCGATCGTGGAGCCATAGCTGTCGTCGAAGATCCCGACGGTGTTGCCGTGGACCGTATTATCGGTGACGACGGCGTAGTAACCGACGTCGATGCCGAGCCCCCAGCCGCCGATCGCGTTGGGGACGGCCGTGCCCGACTGGCCGAAGACCTCGTTGCCGGTGGCCGTGACGTCCGTGCCGGCGATGATGCCGAACGCGGCATTATCGTGCACGACGTTGTCGCGGATCACGATCCCAGCCGCGCCCGGGCCGGTTTGGTTGGAGATGCCTTCGATCCCATCGAAGTTGCCGTAGACCTGGTTGTCGCTGATGATCGTATCCTGCCCAGACACCAGGATGCCCAGGGCGGAGTAGTTGCCGTCGTTGTTGTGTACCTTGTTGCCGGTGATGACCGCCCCGTCATTCCCGGTGTTGATCGCGATGCCCTCCGTGACATTGCCGAAGATGTCGTCGTTGGAGATCGTCAAACGCTGGCTGTTCGCCGAGGCCAGGGCCTGGATGCCCACGTCGGCGCCCGTGATCGAGAGGTGATCGATCGTGACGTCGGTCGCCCCTGCCAGGTTGAAGTTGACGTTGTAGCCAAGGGTCAGGTTGCGGTCGATGAGGGCCGTCGCGAGGCTCGGGCCGACGATCGTCAGGCCGCTCTCGGACGGATCGAGGTCGATCGAGCGGGTGAGGACATAGGTTCCGGTATCCACATGGATCGTGTCGCCTGCGCCGGGGTGATAGGCGGCTATTAGGGCCGGGAGGCTGGCCATCGGATGGGCCGGGCTCTTGCCGCTGGCATTGTCGTCTCCGGGGGCGGTGGTGAAGACGTCGCCGGCCGTCGAGCCGTCGTTGACGTAGAAGTCGTGTCCGCCTTCGGCCAGGAGAAACGACCCGGAGTACCCTTGAGGGTGCGTGCCGTCGTTCGAGGTGATCCGCAAGATGTACTGCCCCGGCGCCAGGCCGATCGGGACGGCCCAGGTGAAGTCCTGTCCGTCGGGGGCGGCGTCCGCGATCCGGATCGCCTTCGTCGCGTCGCCACCGGGCAATACGTCGATCCGCGATGTGAGAGAGCCGACCGGTGTCACTCCGGCGACGATCCAGGAGATCGTGGCGTCGCGGCCGGCCTGGACCTTGTAAAGGTTGCCGGGTGAAAGCACCTGCACGGACTGGGCGGGGCTGGCGGTTGACCGGGATGTGTTGCCGTATCCGCCGATATCGACGCGATCGCCGTTGGGGCTCGGCTCGTTGAGGTAAGGTGAGACCGGGTCGCCGGCATCGACGTCCGGCGAGCCGAGCCGGAGCTGGAAATTGTCGTCGAGGCCGCGGTTGACCCCGGCGGCTACGTCGTAGCCCACCACGTCGTCGGGACCGGCCGGGTTCACGTACCCGGGATCGGACGTCATGCTGTGCTCATCGAGGCCCGAGGCATGGAACCAGTCGGCAACGTTGGAGAAGTTGAGCCCTTCCCACTGGCCGAGGACGCCAGCCCCGGCGAAGAAGAAATCGTTGTAATCGCTGGAGAACCCGACCTCGCTGTCGGCCGACACGGTCAGGGCATAGCCACCCTGCGCCTCCAGGATATTATTGCTAACCCGGGAGTTGGACGTCCCGTACTGGATCCGGAGCGCGTCGCCGGGGAACTGGATGACGGTGTTGTTGGTCACCTGGGCATCGGAGCCCGCATCGACGATGATACCGGCCGTGGCATTGGCGTAGACGAGATTGTTGAGGAAGACGTACTGGGACGGGACCACGAAGCCGTTAGATAAGCTGAGCCCCTGAATGCCGATCGCGTTCGAGTAGACGTCGTTGCCCTGGACGGTCCCGCCGGACACATAGATGCCCACACTCTGGTTGTGGTAGACCCGGTTGTCCAGGACGTTTCCGCCGCCGACGATCCCGTTGGCGTTGCCGAAGACGACGTTGTCTTGCGCCGCCCCGCCGTAGAGCAGGATGCCCTCGGAGACGGCGCCGTTGATCACCTGGCCATAGACCGTGTTGTCGATTGCCAGGCCGCCGCCGTCGATGATTCCGGCCGATGCGTTGCCGTAGGCCGTGTTGCCGGAGATGACGGTGCCCGCGCCCCCGGCGTTGATGCCATTGCCGTTGGCGTAGGCGGTGTTGCCGGTGACGGTGTCGCCCGGGACGTAGACTCCCGGATAGGCCTGGATGCCGTACTGGCGATTGTCGTAGACCGTGTTGTTCGAGACGGTGATGCCGTTCCCCGACGTGGAGATGCCGATCAGGCCGTTATCGTGGACGGTGTTCCCGGTGATGGTGCCGCTCGTGATCGAGTAGCCGGAGATGTCGATGCCGTACTCGGCGAGGCCGTAGATGTCGCTGTTGGAGACGGTCAGCCCGAAGCTGCCGGTGTCGTGGACGGCGACGCCGTCATACGCGTCGGTCATGCTGAGGTGATCGAGCGTGACGCCGGTGGCCCCGGCCAGCTCGAAGTCGTAGTCGCCATAAATCGTATTGCCCCGGTCGAAGAGGGCTGCGGCCGTCGAGGGGCCGACGATGGTCAGGCCGCTATCGGACCCGTCCAGTACCACATTGCGGACGAGATGGTAAGTCCCGGCATCGACGTGGATGACGTCGCCGGCGCCGGGGTGATAGGCGGCGATCAGCGCGGTGAGGCTGGCCATCGGGTGCGCGGGGGCCTTGCCCGAGGCGGAGTCGTTCCCCGGGGACTGCGTCAGGTCGCCCGGGTTCACCGTGCCGTCGTTGATGTAGAAGTCATGCCCGCCGTTGGCGACCAGGAACTGCGCCGGCCGAGAAGCCGACCGGGTGATTGCCGTCGTTCGAGGTAATCCGCAACGTGTACTGGCCTTCGGGGAGATTGGCCGGAACCGACCAGTCGAAGTCCTGACCGTTGGGAGCGGCGTCGGCGATCCGGATCGCCTTCGAGGGATCACCCCCCGGCAAGATGTCGATCTGCGCAGTACCGAACTGGTCGAGCCGCGAGGCGATGTCCGCCGGAGAGAGGACCTTGCCGTAGATCGCCACCTCGCCGATGGCCCCGGCGAAGTCGGTGTCGCCAGCCCAGTTGCTCCTCCCGATGTAATCGTTGGTGCGGGCGAGATTTTGCGGGATGTAGATATTCGCCGAGGCGATGAGGACGCCGTCCTTGTAGATCGCCGCAGCTCCGGTGGGAGAGATGGTCGCGGCGAAGTACTGCCATTTGTTGAGCTCGAGCGCGCCGGGTGCGTAGACGAGATTGCCGGCGTAGGGGCCACGGTAGACCTGGAGGAACAGTACGCTCGAGTTACCATACTGGCCGAAGACGATGTTGTCGGAGGCGGCGCCGTTGCCGATGTCCAGCAGGTGTTCGTCCGAACCGTAGGCGGTGGGGTAGACCCACATCTCGACCGTGAAGCCGGCCGTGAAATCGGCCAGGCCGGCGGAAGGCAGGGAGACGGATCCAGTGACGCCGTCGAGCGAGGCGGCGGTGGTGGGCCCGGAGGCCCTTCGAGGGGGATATCCGAGGGTGACGCCGCCCTGGTAAGTGGCATCGTGGCCATTGCCCGAGTCGTCCGAGGCGACGGTCGAGCCCGGCGCGTCGCCGAGCCGATAATAGTTGACCGGCGCATCGTCAAGCACCTCGCCACTATAGTAGCCGGCGGGCGTCACATCGGAGACGAGCCACGAGATCGTGGTGTCGTGGCCGTCCTGGACCTTGGTCAGCCCGTCGGGCGAGAGCACCTGCACCGACTGGGCGGGGCTGGCGTTCGCCTCGGCCGTGTTGCCGTACCGGCCGATGTTAACGCGCTCGCCGTTGGGGCTCGGCTCGTTGGCGTAGGGCGAGGCGGGGTCGCCGGCATCGATATCCGGCGAGCCGGACTGGAGGTGGAAGTCGTCGTCGAGGCCGCGGTCGACGCCGTTGGTCGCGTCGTAGCCCAGCACGCCGTCGGGGCCGGCCGGATCGACGAACAGCGGGTCGGACGTCAGGCTGTGGCCATCCAAACCGAGCTCGTAATACCAGTCGGCGGGATTGGTGTAGTCGCGCCCTTCCCACTGGCCGAGGATGCCGGCCCCTGTGACGAACAGATCGTTGTAATCGCTGGAGAACCCGGCCTCGCTATCGGACGACACGGCGAGGGCATGACCGCCCCGCACCTCGAGGATATTATTGCTCACCCGGGAGTTGGACGTCCCGTTCTCGATGTCGAGCGCATCGCCGGTGATCTGGTCCACGGTGTTGTTGATCACCTGGGTATATGAGCCCCCCTGGACGAGGATCCCGGCCGAGGCGTTGGCGTAGACGAGATTGTTGGAGATCAAATACTGGCTCGGGACCACGAAGCCGTTGGACAGGCTCAGCCCCTGGATGCCCACGCCGTTCGAGTACACCGCGTTGCCGAGGGCCGTGCCGCCGTAACGGAGCAGGATGCCGTCGCCGGAGTTGTCGAAGATGTGGTTGTCCTCGATGAGGCCGTTGGAATCCTCGGCAATCCCGGTGACATTGAGGTAGACGGTGTTGTCGCGTACGATCCCACCGGAGGCGCCGATCCCGAACTGCGACCCGTAGGCCGTATTGTAGGCGATCAGAACACCGCTCCCATTAATCGCCGCCCCGGTGGCATTGTAGGCGGTGTTGTTCTCGACTGTTGCACCCACGCCGTTGACGTCGATCGGATAGGCCCCGCCGTACGCGGTGTTCTGGCTGATCTCGGCGTCGGTGGCGGAATTGGCCTCGATCCCGAAGTCGTTGTTCTCGAGCAGGTTGTTCGTGACCCGGACGTTCGCCGCCCCAGAGATGTTGATCCCCGCGCCGCCGAAGTAGTAGGGGAGGAAATTGTCGTGGAGGAGGTTGTTCGTGAGGACGGCTCCATCGTCGGATTGTCCGATGGCGATCCCGTCGGAGCTGTTGCCGTAGATGTCGGAGTTGGAGACGGTGAGGCGGAGGCTGCCGGCCCCCGGGAGGGCATCGATGCCGATGTCGGCGCCGGTGATCGCGAGATGATCGAGCGTCACGTCGGTGGCGCCCGCGAGGTCGAAGACGTGGCCGCCGGCGGTGGCGAACATCCGGTCGAGGACGGCCTGGCGGCCGGGGTAGGCCGTGTCGTTGTAGCCCTCGATGGTGACGCCCGAGTCGGCGGCGGTCAGCGGGATGTTGGCGGTCAGGTCGTAGGTGCCGGCGTTGACCCGGATGACGTCCGTGCTCCCCAGGTGGTAGGCCTCCAGGATGGCCTGGATCGAGGCCTTGGGCGTCGCCGGCGACAGGCCGTCGTTGCCGTCGTCGCCGGGGCTGGTCGTCCAGTCGCCGGGGTTCACCGTGCCGTCATTGACGTAGTAGATGTGGACCGGGGCGGTGATCGTGAAGGTGGAATCGCTCTCGCCGGTCGTGCCTCCGGCATCGTTGCGGGTCACGCTGATGAGGTAGTTCGACCCGGGAGTGAGCGAGTCCGGGATCACCCAGGTAAATTGGCCGTCGTTCGGCGCGGCGGCGGCGATCGTCATGACGAGGGTGGAGTTATTACGCGACTCTTGCAGCAGGTCGATCGTCACCGTACTCCCATGCGAGACGTTGACGAGGTCCTGTGTCCGCCATCGGATCGGGAAGGACTGACCCTCGGGCCAGACCTCGCCCCCATCGGGGCGGAGGACCAGCACGTAAGGGTCGGGGCTGATCGAGGCCTGGGCCGTGCCGCCATAATTGCCGAGGTTGATGAAGCCTCCGTTGGGCGATGGCTCCAGGGCGAACGCGTCGGCGGCGTCGCCCCGGTCGATGGTCGGCGACTCGCCGAGGTCCGCCGTCAAGGTCGCGGTCGGGAACACGGGCAGGCCGGTGATGAGGCTGGTGACCGGGGCGAGCGAGCCGCCGTGGAAGCTCCCCTGGAGGCCCTGCGGGTGGAAATCGTCATCGCGGCCGTCGGTGGCGTGGCCGCCGTAACCGAGGATGCCGTCGGCCCCTTGCGCGTCCACGAATAATGGGTCCTGCGACAGGCTATCACCATCGATGAAGGTCGCGTCCTGCCAGTCGGAGAGGGTCGGCCGGGCCACCCCTTGCCATGAGCCGACGGCGCCAGCGGCCGTGACGTACAGGTCGTTGTAGTCGCTGGTGAACCCGAGCTGGCTGTCGTCGGAGACGTTGAGGTCGTAGCCGTCCTGGGCCCAGAGGATGTTATTGCGGAGATGGACGTTCGACGACCCGCCCTGCACCCGGACGGCGTCGCCGCCGGCCTGGTCGATCGTGTTGTTGACGACCTCGTCGTCGTCGCCCCCGGCGACGATGAGCAGGCCCACGCTTGTGTTGGCGTATACCAGGTTGTTGGCGATCACGGCCTGGGCGTAATAGCCGAGTGTGTCTCCCTCGATGCCGATCGCGTTGCTGTAGACGACGTTATCGAGGAGGATGCTGGCGTAATCGACGTGGATTCCCCACTGGGTATTGTGGTAGACGCGGTTCCCATGGATCGTGGCGCCGCTTGGGGCGACGATGCCCGTGTCGTTGTTGTACACGTCGTTGTCGATCGCGGTGGCACCGTAGAGCAGGATCCCGGCCGCGCCCGGCGCACCTGGCCGAAGACGCTGTTGCCGGCCACCTGGACGTTGCCGCTGGCGTAGATGCCGGAGGCGACGTTGTCGTAAACCAGGTTGCCGCGGTCGTCGTCGTCGCCGTCGGTGGCGAGGGAGGGGTCGCCGATGACCATCGGGACACCGTTGGTGTCGATGGCGACGATCCCGTAACCTCCGTTCGCGGCGGACACGTCGCCGACGATCGGGGCCGATCCCGTGTTGGTGAGCACGATCCCGCTGCCGGCATTGCCCGATGCCAGACTGTGGTCGAGTCCCAGGACATTCCCGGTCACATCGATGCCGTCGAGGCCATCGGCCGTCGCGACGAGGTGGCTGAGCGTCGCCCCATCCGAGCCCGCGTCGATCCGGAATCCTTGCTGGCTCATCCCGGTCGCGGTCAGGTAAGACGCGTTGAGGTTGGTGCTGTTGTTGTGGACCCAGAGGCCGATCTGACCGCCCATCAGGGTCAGGTGAGCGATCGTCATGAAGCTGGCGTTGTTCAGCTCGATCACCGGGGCGACGATCAGCGGATCGGCGAGCTGGAAGACGACCTGCTCGGTGGGGTCGCTCGGGCCGATGAAGGTGAAGCCGGCGTCGTCGCCGATCCCCAGGGTGTTGGAGAGGACGATCGGGGCAAGCAGCTCGTAATCGCCGGTGTTGACGTAGAGGGTCTGGCCGGGGCCGAGCTTGTAGGTCCGCAGGATGTTGTTGGGGTACGGTTTGGGGGCGTCCGGCGTCTTGCCCGTGTTGCGGTTGCTGCCGACCGCGGTGCCGAAGGCCAGGTCGTCGTTGACCGTGCTCGCGTCGTTGACATAGAAGGTGTTCGTGTTCTCCGGGACGGCGAATGGCTCGGTCGAGCGGTCGAAGACGGCCGGCTGGCCGACGAGCGACACCTGGATGTGCAGACCGTGCGTCCCATAGCCGATCCCGCTGGTACTCGGGGTCCAGGAGAACTCGCCGGTGTCGGCCGTGGAGGGGGTGATGTTCGCGAGGAAGGCGGGGCCGTTGGGGCCGTCCTGGTAGAGGTCGATGCGGATCGAGGCATGGCCCGGGTTGTTGTAGGTATTCCAGAGGATCGTGTGCGGTACGTCCTCCTCCCAGTCGGTGTAGAGGTCGGGGAACCGCAGCGCGATGTGGGCGGTCGTGCTCTGCGAGAGCTCGCTCAGGGCATTGCCGTAGGCTCCCTGGTCGGGCGCCACGGCGGAGGCCTCGACCCGGAGGAAGGCACCGTCGAGGAAACTGTTGTCGTTCGTACCGGTCTGGCGGTCGGCCTCGAATCGGTATTCCAGGAAACGCGTGCCGACGGGGATCGCCAACCGATCGCCGACCAGCTCCCAGCGGTCGTTGACGTTCTGGGCCTTGACCGTGTCCTGGCTGATCTCGGTGTGGGAGGCGTCGAGGAACGTGAGGGTGATGAGCCCCTGGGCCGGCGGGGACTCGGCGGCCGATCGGACCCGGCCGCCGAAGACGGCGAACAGGCCGGGACCGTCGATCTGGCCGGCGGAGATGCCGTCGGCGACCAGGTTGACCGTCTGCTCGGCGAAACCTGATGGAGTGCCACCCGCGAAGAAGTACTGGCTACCCTCGAACGGGGCCGGGGTGCTCGCCCGGGTCGTGGCCGAAGGGTTGGTATTCCAGCCGCCCAGGCCCTGTTCGAAGCCGGGGTCGATCAGCAGGTTCTGGTCGGTTGACGGCCCGGCCAGGTCGGTGATCGGATCGCCGGCGTCGATGGAGGGACTCGAGAACCGCTGGCCGACGACCAGGTCGTACACGCGGAAGTCGTCCAGGCTGGCGTCGAGGAAGCGAGGCTCGGCCCAGGTCGGGTTGACGACGGTCCGGCCGATCGAATGCAGGTCGTACAACGCCACGTCCGCCTGCCAGTCCAGGATGTCGTCGAAGTCGATATCCCAGTGCACGAGCTTGCCCGCGCCGTCGGCGTACAGGTCGTTGTAATCGCTGAAGAACCCCTGTTGACTGTCGTTGGAGACGTTGATGTCGTAGCCGCCGCCGGCCCAGAAGATGTTATTGAGGAGCTGGACGTCGGCGGAGCCGCCGGCGATGTTGACGAGGTCGCCGACGGCGGAGTCGAGCGTGTTGTTGACGATCCGGACGTCCGTCCGCCCCTCGACGTCGATGCCCGCCTGGGTTGTGCCGTAGATGAGGTTGTGGGCGATCAACTGGCCGTCGATCGCCAGGATGCCGACGGCTCCGCGCGTGATCCGGTCGAATTCGATGGGCCCGTCGAATTCGATGCCGACGCCGTTGGCCTCGAAGACATTGGCGTGGTCGAGGTCGCTGGCGACCAGGGACCCGGAACCGGTTACTCCGATGGCATTGTCGAAGACGTGCTCGTCCTGCATCACGCCGGTCAGATGAACGCCCGTGGCATTGTCGAAGACCTGGTCGGGCGAGCCGCCCGCCACGAAGCCGAGGCCGTTCACCGTGTCGGCGACCGTGCTGACGATCCCGGTGGCGTCGTCGTGGATCCGGTTGTTGGCGAGCGCCGCGCCGGCGTTGTAGTTCACTCCCGCGTTCGCGTTACGGATGTCGTTGGAGCCGATCGACCCGGCGAAGGGGGCATCGATGGCAATCCCGATGGTCGCGGCGGTGATGGCGTTGCCGACGATCTGCCCGCTCGCCGGGACGGCCAGCTCGATGCCGGTCCCTTCGCCTCCGATGCGGTTGTCGCGGATCTCCAGGCCCGAAGACTCGCCGACGACCGCGATGCCCATCGCGCCGGCCGTGATGACGTTGTGCTCGATCGTCACGACGGCGACCCCGCCGCCGAGCGTGATGCCGGTCCCGGAGACGGCGATCGCGTCATGGACGACCTGAATTCCTGAGCCGCCGGTCAGGGTTATTCCCGTCCCGGACACGATGTCGTCGGAGAGCGTCACCTGGCTGGCATCGGTGAAGGTCACGCCGCCGGAGAGCGTCAGGTCGGACAGAGTGACGCCGGAGAATCCGGTCCCGGTGACCAGGCCCGAGATCGTGGTTGGGGCGCCGGTCGATCCGAGGATCAGGACTCCCGCAGGGACTGAGGACAGATCGACGGGGCCCGCGTAGACACCGCTGTCAATCAGGATCACGTCGCCCGCGTGGAGGGGATGTGCCTGGTCGTTCAGGACCGCCTGGATGGTGCCCTTGGGCGTGCCGGGCGTCAGGCCGTCGTTCGTGTCTTGACCGGGGGCCGTGCTGAAGCTGTCGCCGGCGGTGCTGGCGTCGTTGACGTAGTGGATCGTGCCGAGGTCGAAGGTGTTGCCGAGGACGTCGATTTGCGGTCGGCCCGAAGAAGCGTCGGTCCAGCTCACGAAGGGGTGCCCGGCGGCATCCACGGCCAGGGCCGGCGCCTGGGGCGAGCCGAGGCGATCGTCGATCCCGCCGGCACGGGCATCGCCGGGGAGTTGTTCCACGAACGCCGCTCCGTTCCAGAGCGTGGAATAAACCGCGACGGCATCTCCCGGGAGGGTTGGGAATTCGTCGTCGAGCCACGCAAGGTAGAGCCGGCCACCGTTCGCGGCGAGCTGGGGACTCGTCGCATCGCCCGGGCTGTGGGAAACCCCGGTGCTGCCGCCGGCCAACGAGCCGGCAGCCTTCCAGACGCCATCGGTGAACGTGACCGCGTCGACCTGGTCGGCTCCGCCGGCGTCGTCCTGCCAGGCGGCGAAGAGCGTTCCATTGTCGTAGGCGAGGCTCGGGGCGCTCGCATGACCCGAGGAGTTGCTCAACCCGAGCCCCGAAGCCGAGCCGGCCAACTCGTTCCAGGCGCCTCCATTGGATTGGCGCAGGTCAATCTGCGACCGCGCGCCCACGACCTGTGTCCATGCCAGGGCGACCTTCGTGCCGTCGGTGGCCAGCGCGAGGCCGAGGACATCGGTCGCCGAACCCGACACGCCCGCACCGGCGGCGGATCCGATGCCGCGGGCGACCCAGGCGCCGTTCGACGAACTGCTTGACGTAGACGTTGACGACGCCGCCGGAACCGTCGAGCCAGGCGACCACGGGGCCGGTCGCGGTCTCGACGATCGTCGCGTCGTCCGCCGCGCCCGTGCCGCTGATGCCGCCGGCGGCGAGCGAGGTCCCGAAGGCGACCCAGCCGCCGAGTCCACCGTTGGCCGTCGGGTCATAGCGGGCGACCTCGATGTCGCTCGACGTGCCGTTGAACGCGGTAAAAGCGACCAGGGGCTGACCCGAGGCGTCGAGGGTGATACTCGGTCGGCGGGCTGCCGCGAAGTTCCCGCTGATGCCGCCGCCATCGGCGCTGCCGGCCAGCTCCTGCCAGCCCGAGCCGGATTGCCGCGCCACGTAGATGGCGTACCGGCCGTCCCTCGAGTCGGACCAGGCCACGTACTGGCCGGTCGTCCCGGCGGCGATGCTCGATTCGATGGCCTGGCCGGGGCTGTCGCTGAGGCCGCCGTCGCTGGCCGACCCGGCGAGCTCGGTCCATCGCCCCTGCGTGTTGACGCCGGTCGGCAGGGTCGCCGCGACGTTCGCCAGCGAAGGCGGCCAATCGATCGGGGCCGGGATCGGACCGGGCGCGGGCGGGATCACCGACCCCGCGGCCACGATGTGGACCTGCTTCCCCGGCCCGCCGCCGCCGATGACGTCGGTCCCCCCCTGGTTGAAAATCACGTCGTTGCCCAGGCCGGCGACGATGGTGTCCCGGCCGGACCCGTAGATGTCGTTGACATTACTGGCGGTGTCTTCGCTGTCGATGACGTCGGCACCGCCGCCGACGATCAGGTCGTTGCCGCCGCCGCCGTGGATCGTGACGTTGCCGCTGCCGCCCGAGATGGTGTCGTTGCCGGGCCCGCCCGAGATGAGATCGTTGCCGCCGCCTCCCCGGATCAGGTCGTTGCCGGCCCCGCCGTAGAGGGCGTCGGCGAATGGGGAGCCGTAGATTTGCGTGTCGCCCGAGCCGGCCGCGATGGTGTCGCCGGCCCCGTTGATGCCGACGAGGACGTCGGTCCCGGCGCCGCCGATGAGGGTGTCGTGGCCGGTCCCGCCGTCGAGATAATCGTCGCCCGAGCCGGCGAGCAGGACGTCGTTGCCCGACCCGCCGTAGAGCCGGGCGACGCCCGAGTAGGAGGTCGCGTCCAGCCGGTTGTCGCCGGCCCCGCCGCCGATGACGGCCGACGCGATCCCGTCCAGGAGGAAGCTGGCCCCGTTGGATCGCGACAAGCCGGTGTCGGAAAGGACGGCGTCGGCGTCGATGGCCGAGATCACCTTGTCGAGGCCGCCACCGCCGTCGAGGGTCGCGGCGCCGGTCCAGGCGGAGACGTCGAACGTGTCGTCGCTGGTCCCGGCGGTCAGGACGGCCTGCTGGATCATCGACAATCCGTAGGTCTCGCCGGTGGAGAGCTGGAGGCTGGCGTCGCCGAGCGTGAAGTCGGCGTCGTCGGTGACCACCAGGCGATTGATCCCTGGTCCTCCGTCGAGCATGAGGGGCGCGTCGATGGTCCTCGACTTGCGCGCGGTCGCGGCGGATGTGCTCCTCACGATGAACGTGTCGTTGCCGCCGCCGCCCTGGATGAGGGTGTCGCCGCTGTTGGCGAGCACGTCGATCGTGTCGTTGCCGGGCCCGCCAGCTACGAGCGTGCTGGTTGCGTCGGTGCTGACCACGGTGAAGATATCCCCGCCCGAACCCAGCCGGACGTTCAACGACTGCAGGTTGCCGTAGGTGATGCCGCCGGCCATGCCCAGGCCGGTCAGCGTGTTCGAGGTCAGCGTGCCCGCCTTGGCGGCGGCGCTTCCCGTGTCGTCGAGGTTCATCACATTCGAGCCCGTGCCGCCGTCGACGGTGAGCGGCCCGGCGATCAAGTTGACGATCCCGCCCATGACGGGCCACAAACTGCCGACATTGACGACATCGTTGCCGTCGGCGCCATCAATGGTGGTCGGTCCCCCGGTCGATTGGACGACGACGGTGTCATCGCCGGGACCGGCGTCGATGAAGGTGGTACCGGCCATCGTGCTGGCGACGGTCAGGTCGTCGTCGCCCGAGCCGAGGCGGAAGTTGAGGAAGGCCAGATTGGCGTAGGTGATGCCGCCGGCCATGTTCAGGCCGGTGAGTGTGGACGCGGTGAGCAGGCCGACCTTGCCCACGACACTGCCCGTGTCGTTGACGTTCGCGACGTTCGAGCCCGCGCCGCCATCGATCGTGAGCGGGCCGGCGATCCGGTTGACGATCCCGCCCGAACTTGGCGCCAGGCTGCCGACGTTGATGATGTCATCGCCGGACCCGCCGGCGATGGTGGTCGGTCCCCCGGTCGATTGGACGTTGTCGGTGTCGTTGCCGGGTCCGGCGTCGATGAAGGTAGTACCGGCCATCGTGCTGGCGACGTTGAGGTCGTCGTCGCCCGCGCCGAGGTAGATGTTGAGGAAGGCCAGGTTGGCGTAGGTGATGCCGTCGGCCATGTTCAGGCCGCTCAATGTGGAGGCGGTGAGCAGGCCGACCTTGCCCGCGACGCTGCCCGTGTCGTTGACGTTCGCGACGTTCGAGCCCGCGCCGCCGTCGATCGTGAGCGGGCCGGCGATCAAGTTGACGATCCCGCCCGAGGACGGCGTCAGGCTGCCGATGTTGATGGTGTCATTGCCGGTCCCACCGACGATAGTGGTGGGTCCCCCCGTCGATTGGACATTGACAGTGTCATCGCCGGGCCCGGCGTTGACGAAGGTGGCACCGGCCATCGTGCTGGCGACGGTGAGATCATCGTCGCCCGAGCCGAGGCGGAGGTTGAACGCCTGGAAGCCCGAGTAAGTGATGATCCCGCCCATGCCAAGGCCGGAGAGGGTGCTGGCTCCGAGCGTGCCCGACTTGCCCGCCGTGCTGCCCGTGTCGTCCACGTTGAGGACGTTGCCGACGCCCACATCAAGGACACTGAGGCTACCGGCCATGAAGTCGACGACACCTCCGGACGCCCGCACCAGGCTGCCGATGTCCACGACGTCCTTCCCCTTGCCCGCCTGAATGGTCGTGATGTAGCCGGCCCCGGTCGAGATGACGTGGTAGGTATTGCCGCCGGTGCCGCCGTCGATCGTGATGGCGCCCAGGCCGCCCGCCACGAAGTTGACGACGGCCGGCGCCAACTGGCTGAGGGCGGCGTCGCTGACGATGGGCGACTTGCCGATGGCGTCGGCGGAATCATCCACGACCAGGAATGTAGAATGGCTCGAGCCGGCGCCGATGACGATTGGCCCTCGGATGCCCAGCGTGCTGCCCATATTACCCACGGTCACGGAGTTGGGGACGCCGCTGCTGTCGAGGATGACCGTGTTGACGCCCGGCGCGGTGCTCAGGACGTCGATGGTGGAGCCGCCGTCCACCGTCAGGTTCGTCATTCCGTCCGCCGGCGACGGATTGTTGACGGTGATGATCTGTCCGCCGATTACGGTCACGCCGGCCTTGCTGGAGAAGGAGATTGGGGTCAATCGGCCTACATAGATGACGGTTTGGGGGCTGGAGGACACGGCGCCGTAAGTCCACTGGAGTGTCGAGTTGACGATGTCGATCGGGTTCGAGGTGGACGGGGCGTTGTAGGTCATGCGATCCACGGGCACCGTGTCGAGGACCGTAGTCAACCCGGTCGCGCGGATTGTCTGGCTAGCGGACCCGTTGCTCGTGACGATCGTGGGATCTCCGGCGGCCGAGGTGATCGTGTAGGTCTCCGTGTAGCCCGCGCCGGCTCCGTCCTTCAACTGGAGGATGCTGGACAGGCCGCCGCCCTGGATCGTGATGGACCCCGAGGACGACGTGAGCAGCGAGCCGGCGGGATTGTCGATCTGGAATGTGTTCTTGCCGCTGCCCGCGATCAGGGTGTCGTTGCCGGTGCCGGCCTCTAGGAAGTTCGTCCCGGGGCCGCCGGCGATGGTGCTGACGCCGGTCCCGCCGTAGATCTGATCGTCGCCGCCGCCGCCCGTGAGGGTGTTCCGGCCGTCGCCGCCGTGGATCACGTTGGGTCCGCTACCACCGATAATCATGGTGTCGCCCGGGCCCGCGTTGAGCTGGTTGTTGCCGGCACCGCCGTAGATCGTGGTCGGGCCGCCGCCGCCGGTCACGAGGTCGGTATCCTGAGGTCCCACGGAGGCCAACTCGGCACTCGTGACGTTGGGGTCCGCCGGATCGTACGAGGCGAACAGGATCGACTTGATCTTGACGTCGGGATTGATGATGACGGTGTTGTTGCCCATCCCGCCTTCGGCGTAGATCTCGGTGATGCCCGTGAATTTCTGCACGACTCCGTGGTAGGTGACCGTGACGTCTCCGTCGTTGGGATCGTTCGCCGTCCGGCTGACGACGAATTTCTCGTCGCCGTCCGTCTTGTCGTCGCCGACGATGTTCGCCCGGTTGCCGGCGTTCGGCCCCATATCCAGCGTCAGGACACCATTGGAATCGCTCCCGAGCACGGGTAGCTGTGCGCGGTTCGTGTTGAAGTCGAGTAGCGTCGAGTGGGCGAGATCCTTGCTGTCCTGCCAACCGACGAACCCGAAGGGGGTGTCGAAGCCGACCTGGATGTAGGCGTGGAGGTAGGCCTCGACGGTGCCGCTGGCGTCGAAGAGTCCGAGCGGGCCGTCCTCGAGGTCCGTCGCGATCCCGCTCAGGCGTAACTTGCCGTTCGGGTCGTCGGTGGGATTGTTGGGGTCGTGCAGCTTCACGGTCACGTCACCCTTGATGCCGCCGCCGACGCCCGCCGCGGCCACGACGATGTTCAACTCGGCATCGGCCTCGATCAGGGCGTGCACGGTCACCATCGAATCGTCCGAGATGAAGAAGCCGTCCAGCGGATCGATGGGCGACTCCATGAACCCCTCGGTGTCGTAGCCGACGGTCAGCTTGGTGTGGACCTCGAAATCGCCGATGATCCGCACGCCCAAGGGACCGAGGAAGCGGAAGAACTCGTCTTCATGCTCGACCAGGTCAACGTCGGGAAGCGTATATGTGAACAGGTCGACCGGCTTGCCCAGGAGCAAGTTGAAGGCGATCTTCGGATCCTCGAGCAGGGGGAAGTGGATGCCATCGCCGGCAGTTCCGCCCATCGATGAGAGGTTGGTCAGGAACGTGAAGTCTCCCGGGATGGCGGCCTCGACCTGGTCGAGGGCGCCCTGGACCGCGCCGAGGGGGTCGGGGTTCACTCCGGAGAGGTTGGCGACGTCACGGATGTCGGTACTGCCCAGGTCGAAGCTCCCCAACGCGATCCCCACGCTACCACCGCCCGCGGGGACGTTGAGACTGAGGATCTGGTCAACGATCTGGACGATCGGCTTGAGATAGCCGTAGCCCGACGCATCGAGCAGGGTATAGGGTGAACCTTCCAATTGCGAGATGATCGGCAGCGGTTCATCGAGGAGATCGAAGATCGGCTTGAGTGGGCCCAGGATGTCCTGGACCTCCGTGATGATCGGGAGCACGAACCCGCTGAAGAACGTGCCGAGGTTCAGGGTGACGTTATCGAACGCCACGTCGGGCACGTCGCCGTCGAAGCCGCCGTCCGTGAAGGACCAGTGGATCATCAGGTCCGCGCCCAGGCCCGGGAACTCATCCGATGCGAAATTCACCTGGAGGTGCACCGCGGCGTCGATCGCGCCGGTGATGCTGGCGTCGAGGATACCGCCGGGGCCAGCCCGGCCCAACTCGGCGGCCGTGAGGTGATTGCCGCCGTCGGGGTCTTGCACATTGACGTTGAAGTGGATGTTGCCGCCGAGCGGGTTGGCGTTCCCGACGGGGGTCATGCTGACCGCCAGGAAGCCCAGTGTTCCCGAAGCGTTCAGGCCCTGCAGCGATGCGTTGAGGCCGATCGTGAATGTGTTCTGGAGGCCCAGGATCGAAGCCGCGTTGGTGTCGAAGTAGACCCCGTCTTGCTTGCTGAACCCGAACCCGAAGGCGAAATCGAGCGGCAGGTCAACGACGAAATTCGTGCCGGGGGCGACGTGGAGATTCAGGCCCGGGAAGCCGATGTCCGAAGCCAGGGAGATTTTAGCAAGCTGGTAATCCTCGTGGATGTGCATGTCGAACTGGATGGAGTCCGATGTGGGCGTGACGATGACGGTGTTGCCGCCGAGGATCGATTGCAGGCCGGCGAGCAGTGCCTGCTGGACGTCGTCGGGGCTAGGGCTGCTATTGGAGGCCTGGAGATTCTTGAGGGCCGACTCGACCTGGCCCTCGAGGTCGGTGATGAACTTGGCCGCGTCGCCGAGGCTGCCGATGAGCGGCAATTTGACCTTGTCCAGGGCATTGCTGTCGAGCAGGTTGTGGATCGGGTCCAGGATGGCGCCGAGCCCGTCGATGAGGGGCTGGAGGGTCACGGCGTTGGGGTCGAAGCTGACGGGCGGCACAAGCCCGGCCAGGTCCTGGAGCAGGACGGTGAAACCGCTGTTCGGGGCCAGGACCTGGGGCACCGTGTTGGTCTGGGGAGTGAGAGTCGCGGTACTTTGATAATTCAGGCTGCCGAGCTGAGCCAGCAGGCCGTGGACGTCAACCTCCGCGTTATTGCCCAGGGCCGAGAGGGGGATGGCGGCCTGTACGTCGCCGGTCAAGGAGCCAACCACGGAGCCCGGCGTGAGCTGGCTCAGCGTGACCTTGCCGGCTATGGTGCCGCCGGCTTGCAGGCTGGCGACGACCACGGGTCGGAGGAGCACCCGGGCATTGGTCACCGCGACCGACAGCGGGCCAATCCCCGCGCTGAAGGTCAGAGATTGACCGGGGCCGTTGCCCAAGTCGTAGCCGGCGTCCACCACGGCGCTGGCCGTGATCCGGGTGACGCCGGTGTCGATGGCGACCCGGTCGTAGATATTACCGCTTCCCAGGCCGATGCCGAAGGCGAGCTTGACGTCGGATTGGGCCTGGACCGCCACCTGGCCCGATCCCGACGCGGGCACCAGGCTGCCGAAACCGGCACCCAGGCCGAGGCCGATGGAGTCGGTCTCCTGCGGCATGGCCTCGCCGTAGGAGAGGACGAAGTCGAGCTGGCCGGCGGCGGCCACGAGGCTGACCGACCCGGCGCCGAGCTGGCCGTCGAGATAGGTGAGCAGGCCTTGAGCAGTGGAGATGGATGCCGCCGAGGGCAGACCGACCAGGCCCTTGAACTCCTGGCCGAGGTCGATCGAGCCGCCGAGGCTCTGGCCGATGAGCGGCAGCGACACCCCGAAGGCCCCGCCGCCCGAGATCGCGCCGAGCCGCTGCGCCAGGCCGGTCAGGGCCTGCACCACGTCGGTCGCGTTGATGTTGACGTATCCGGTGTAATCGGCCTCGTTCTGGACGGTGATGGACGTGGCGAGGCCCTGGAGCCCGGCGAGGGTCGTCAGGTCCCCCGCCCCGGTCCCGTCGATCGCGATCCGCATGGGCGCCGGGGGCGAGCTGCCGACGGTGTCGTCGACCAGGAGCCCTGGGATGTTGACGACGAGCGGGTCACCGGGGGCGATGGCGCTGGCGAACAGGGTGGCCAGGTTGGGCGGGTCCAGCTCGGCATTGCCGATGCGGCCGTCGGACGCTTCCGTCCCGGGGTCGGTCAGGGTGGCCGTCAGCGTCCCCGAGAGAGTGACGCCCGGGTTGTTGGCGATGGCGTTGTCCTGACGGAGGTCGACGTTCAGGTAGCCGATCGTCCCCGTGCCGGAGATGGGCGCGATGGGGACGGCCTGGACATGTATGGTCAGGGACGGGGTCGATTCCTGGGCCAGGTAGAATCGGTTTCGCCCGGACGGGAGGGTGGGCGAGAGGAGCAGGCCCGCCACCAGTTGGAACTGCGGCGCGATCGTGAACTGGAGGTTGTTGACGTTGCCGATGTTCAGGCCGGGCACGACGGCGCCGAGATTGAGCCCGGCCTGGAAGGTGAGCGGCTGCGGCTGGAAGTCGATCGCGAACTGGACGCCCAGCGAATCGCCGGTCCCGCTGGTGGTCACGCCGAACGAGGCGGGGTCGGTGCCGGTGACTCCAGCGATCGCGAGGATGAGCTCCTGGATCGTGGGGGCTTCGTCGGCATCCGTCTGAGGATCGAGCAGCCCGCCGAGGGCGGCCTGGAGCTGGTGCGCGATCGAGCCGGAATGGGCGATCGAGAACGCGCGATTGGTCGGATCCGGGGTCTGCGTCGAGTCGTCGAAGCGGACCGTGAACTGGCCGGACTCGAGGGTGTCGACCACGCCCTGGACGCTGCTCGAGACGCCGTGTTCGTCGAGCCCGGCATAGGTCACGACGTCCCCGATCGCCACGCCGTCGAGCGGCAGGTCCCCCTGATAGAGCGAGACGATGAACTTGCTGAATCCGCCGTCCTGGTAGACCGGCGATACGTCGGCGACATTGG
Source organism: uncultured Planctomycetota bacterium (assembly GCA_963777695.1). Taxonomy (GTDB): domain Bacteria; phylum Planctomycetota; class Planctomycetia; order Isosphaerales; family Isosphaeraceae; genus CAVZRC01. The sequence goes on along the minus strand of CAVZRC010000001.1, from coordinate 2,521,932 downwards.
AGGCGGCGATCGCGACGTCGGGCGTCGGGCTGTTGAGGATCGTGCCCAGGGTGCTGCCCGTGATTGCGACCGAGGTCCCCAGCGCGCTTCCGCCGAGCGTGGCCAGGCCCTTGAAGCTCGTGGCGAGGTCGTTCAGGCCCTCGATGAGCTGGTCACTGGTGAGGTTGAGGAAGTCCTCCAGGGTCTGACCGCTGGCGTTGTCGGCGGCGACCGTGACGTTGTTGGGGGACAGGACGCTCGCCCATGTCAGGCTGACCTGAGCCGGGTCGGCACCCAGGCTGAACGGGGCGGACGAGCCGTCGGCCAGAGGAGTGAGGTCGAGGGTTGGCGTGAGGACGACATCGGTGCCCAGGGTGCCGCCTTGCAGTTGCGCCGAAAATAAGCCCGGGATCGTCGGGTCGAGCTGACCCGTGCGGAGCAAATGATCGAACTTGCCGGTGAAGGGGTCGGGGGCCGGCTCGTTGAGGCTGACCATCACCTTGACGAGGGGATCGACCTGGAGCGTGCCGTCGGTGATGTCCACCCCGGCGAAGCCGAATTGTCCGTCTCCCTGGACGTCGCCGTCGAGCTGGATGTTGCTCACCGAGATCACCGGGGAGAGGGTGGAGATCGGATCGATGAAGAAGCCTCCGGCGTCGACGCCGAAGATGAGATGGAAGGTGACATCCGCGCTGACGTCCACCGTCCCGTTGAGGTCGATCTCGCCGCCCATTGCCTGCGCGTCGAGGAGGGCCTGCCCCGACAGGTTCTTGTGGATGAGCATATCGAACGTCGTCACACCGTTAGCCTGGGTGAGCGTGACCTGTCCGCTGGTGGGATCCAGGCCGGCGAGGGCGGCGCGGAGGTCGTCCAACGAGGTGATGTCCGTGCCGATACCAGACATCGAGAAGCCTCCGATGCCAGTCTCGATCAGGCGCTGGAGGATCGAGCTGGGGGGCTCGCCGCCGGCGCCGGCGTCGGCGTCCGTACTGGCGGGGTCATCCTCCGGGGGAGGCGCGGAGCCGGTCTGCCCGCTCAGGGCCTCGACCAGCGACGTGCCGAGGACGGGGAGATTCGTGGTCAACAGGGCGTCGTTGGTGAGATCCTCGAGCTGGGGGGCCAGCAACGCGAGTCCGCCTCGGATCGCCGCCAGGGTGGCGGCGGCCGAGCCGATCGCGGGCAACATGTCCAGGAAGGTATCGACGTCGCTATAGCTGACGGGCTCGCCCAGATAACCGACGTCGGCTCCCGTGACACGGACGAAGCTTGTCCCCGACGGGTTCGGCTGGAACTCCTCCAGTGCGTCGCCCGGGGCCCCCTGGAAGACGATCTGCGACGTGCTGCCGCCCCCGTCGAATGAGATGCCGCCGGGGATGCTGATGGCCCCATTGGAACTGTCGACGATCAAGGTCCCCGAGCCGTTCCCCGTCACCTGGATGTCCTGGAGGAGCGATAGTGGGAATTGCGGCACCGGGGTGCCCGATGGGGTGGCGCCGATCACGTCGAGCAGGAGCGGATCGGCCGCGTCGCGCACCAGGCGGACGAACTCGCCGGGGTTGTCGAATGTGATCTGGAGCTGAGCATCGGAGGTCAAGTCGGCGGTGGAGGCGGGGAGCGTCCAGGCGCCTCGGCCCAGGGTGCCGACCAGCAGGAAAGCCGAAACGGTCGCGGTCTCGGGAATGTAATGGATGTCGGTCACCTGGACATTGGGCAGCCCGGCACCCAGGCCCGTCCACATCGTATTCGAGCCGGGATCGAGGAGGCGATAGACACCACCCAGGGCCCCGATCAGGAGCACGTCCTGTCCGCCCGTATCGACCAGCGTCAAGGTCTGGATGGTCTGGGCCGCGCGAAGGTCCAGTTGGGTTGACGCGAAAAGGTTGCTCAGATTCCCGTCGAGTGACGTCCACTTGACCGAGGTCGTGCCCAACTGTGTCCCCATGTAGACATGGGTCCCGTCGGTGACGTAGGCCGTATGCCAGTTATCGGGATCGAACACGATGTCGCGGGCGATGCCAATCCCGCCGCCGGACGCCGACCAGCCGATGCTGCTGGAAAGCTCCCCCGCTGCCGGCGGTCGTCCGCAAGTACAGGTTGCCCCTGGAGTCCCCGACCAGCGCCACGTAGGGGTTGGCGACCGGAGTCGTGATCCCTCCAGGTCACGTTACGGGCCCGATGCCGCCATACGCGAGGGCCGAGACCACGCCCATGCCCGCGGGCGTGATGTTCGTGATCGTATCGCCCTGGTCCATGCTCTCGTACAGCCCGGTCTGTCCGATCAGCATCCAGTTCGGTTCACTGGCGTTGAGCGCATAAGGGATTAGCGAGAAGAACGGATAGTTACGGTCCGTGCTATTTAGACCACTGAGCCAGACGTTCGGTGTATTCGTGTTGGCCAGCAGGACGGTGGCCGAGAGGAAATTATTCCGGCCCAGGGACTGGTGGCTCGTATCGGTGACACCTTGCGTGTTGTTGATCCCGATCTGGAGTTCCGTCTGGACCCCCGCGTTGTTGACGCTGACGAAGGCGCTGCGATAGAAGCTGCGGAGGGTGTTGAGGAGCGAGTACCGGATCGTCTGGGCAGGGTCGCTCGCGTCGACGGCCTCGGTGTCTCCGTCGCCGAAGGCGAAGACCGGGGCCTGGTTGGTGCTGCGGCCGAGAACCAACTGCGACCATCGAGGGAGCGTCGAGCCCGTCGACCTGTGTCTCAACGCCGTTATCCTGGCTGCCGCCGAAGATGTCGTTGGTCAGCGGGTCGTAGGCGACCGAATAGAATTCCGTGATCTTGAGATTGCTGTCGAGCGACACCCACTGGCGATTGGCGGGATCGCCGGGGGACTGGAGTCGATAGATGCCGCCGTCGTCGACCTCGAGGAGGTTCCCGTCGGCTTCGAAGGCCAGGTTCCTCGAGTCGGCGTGGGGCGCAGTGCCCTTGGCACTGTCATCGGTGATGGAAGTCCATACGCCGAGGCTGCCGGGGGCGTTCCACACGAACAGACTGCCGTACCGGCCCTGGCTCTGGGCACCGGCATAGACGACGTCCGGATTGACCGGGTCCGCCACGAGGGAGAGGTGGAAGTTGGCGGCACCCGTCGTCGCGAAGGGGAAGCTGCCGAGGGTTGTCCAGACTCCGCTGACGGGGTCGAGGTGGAAGATGGCGCTTTTGGCCCCCGTGGGCCCGGCGAGCGAGGCGTAGAGCGGGTGGTTGCCCGCCGGGCTGACGGATAGCCGGATCCGGACCGAGGTGGTGATGATGGACGTCGAGAGACCGTTGTTGATCGGGAGCCATGCAACGCCACCGTCCGTGCTGCGGAACATGCCCTGTCCGGGCACGGCGGCGTAGAAGTTATTGGGGAGTCCGGGAACGCCGACGAGGTCGCTGACCCCCGCGTTAGGGGCGGTGCCCACGTCAACGTGCTGCCAATCCTGGCCCCCGTCGGCGCTGCGGTAGATGCCGTTGCCTTGATATCCAGGGGCGTTGGCGGTCGTGGCCGCGAGGACGACCTGCCCACTGCTGCCGGCCAAGGCTGTGGGGACCACGGCCGTGACATTCAGGAGCCCGAACGTGTTGACGCCCTCCACGGCCCAGGTGGCGCCGTTGTCGGTGCTCTTGAGCACGCCCATGGCACCATCCGTGCTGGTACTGCTGCTCGATGCGCCCGTCCCGGCGTAGATCGTATCCGCCATCGTGCCGCCGGGCGTCGAGATGATCGGACTGTAGGCCAGGGATTCGATGGAAAGGGAGGGAAACTGATCCGTCATGGGGGTCCATGACGGGTTGGCGTCCTGGGCATCGCTCGTCTTCCAGATGCCCCCGTTGACGGCCCCGACCAGCACGATGTTGGGGTCGGAGGGGTCGATGACGACCGCCTGGATGGCGCCCGCGGTGGTGTTGCCACTGGCCGGCGTCTCGCTCAGGTTGCCGAAGATCGGCCCCGGTCCCTGGTCGGTCCAACCCGGGACACCCGTGAGCGTGACCGAGAGGAGGGTCCGATCCTCGAGCGACTCGGGGGACAGGATCAAGCGTGGCCGACGCGCGGGCCTGCGAACTGGTCGTTTCACGGTGTCACTCCGGATGATTCACGAGTGTGCCGACCCGCGGATGATATGCGGTCCCCGATCGGGGCCACGGGCCGGACGAGATGCTGATTCTGGCTGCCTAATTAAATTGCGTTTGTTTATAAATGTCGATTCGCCGGGCGATACCCCCAACGGAAAGGGTGCTCCTCGCTCCCCGACGGGATCAGATCGGCCGCGCGATCCGGCTCTTGCCTTCCTCGCATCTTGTGTGAATCCTGGCGCCGTTGGATCGGGCCGTTCGGCTTTCGACGGTCATGTACCCTTGGAATTGTGCGCCAGGCCCTCGGATCCACGCCCGGATGAAAATATTTCAACGCCCATGGAGGTTTCTCTTCTCGAAGTCCTGGAGGGCTTCAGGGTTACGGCCGGGGAGATGCGGTCCGTGTCTGCCCGCGTCTTGCATGAGCACGTGGTTGAAGCGTCAACAGCTAATCCGGGGAAAACCGCACCGGTCTATCGTGTTCGCGCCGATCTCGGTGAAATGGAAGAGACTCGGAGATTTCCTGAGTATGGATCGCCCCGGCGCGCCATGACCCTCCCTGTGACTCCACAAATCGATCCCGAATGCGATGCTCCGCCTGGGCTCCCCTGGACGGTGCCGCACCGGACGAGCAGCAGCCCCTGGGCAGACTGTTCATGGAACACCGGGACCGCCTGCACCGGATGGTCGAGATGCGCCTCGACTGCCGCCTCCACGGCCGGGTGAACCCGTCGGATGTCCTCCAGGAATCCTACCGCGAGGCCGTCCGGTCGATGCCGGCCTACATGAGCGATCCGAAGATCCCCTTCTTCCAGTGGCTCCGCCACATCACCGGCATGAAGCTGATGGCGCTGCATCGCAAGCACCTGGGCACGAAGGTGCGCGATGCGCGACGCGAGGTGCGTCCGGGTAGGGCCAGGCCGCTGACGAGCTCGTCGAACTGGCGGCTCGGCTCCTGGGCCGGCTGACGTCCCCCAGCCAGGCCGTCGCGCGACGAGCTCCAGATGCGCGTCCAGGACGCCCTGAACACCCTCGAACCGATCGATCGCGAGGTGCTCTCGCTCCGCCACTTCGAGCAATTGACCAACACCGAGACGGCGCGGCTGCTTGGCGTCAGCGAGGTGGCCGCCAGCAACCGGTATGTGCGCGCGCCTGGAGCGGCTCCGGCCGATCCTCCTGAGCGGCCCCGGCATCCTGGGCCACTTTCCCGGCCCCGCCGGGCCGGGGCCACCGTCGTCCTGAAGGCGATGGCCAAGGAGCCGTCGGCCCGATACGCCTCGGCCCAGGCCCTGGGCGACAACCTCCGGCGTTTCCTCGAAAACCGGACGATCCTGGCGCGGCGAAGCATCTCGCTGGAGCGGACGAGTCGCTGGTGCCGCCGCAACCCGGTCGTCGCGGCGATGCTGACCTCGGTCGTGGCCCTCTTGACATTCATCGCCGGCCATTACTCGGTCACGGCGACGCGGTACCGACACCTGTTCGAGCGCGCCGATGCCGCCGAGATCGACGGTCGCGAGAAGCTCTTCACGTCGTACGTGGCGCAGGCGCGGGCCAGTCGGTTCGGCCGCCGCCCCGACCAGCGGTTCGCGGCCCTCCGCGCCCTGACCGAGGCGGCGAAGATCCGCCGCACGCCCGAGCTGCGGGACGAGGCCATCGCCTGCATGGCCTTGCCGGACCTGGACGAGGTCCATCGAGCGTCCGAGGCCTTCCGCGGCATCCGCCTGGCCTTCGACCCGAACCTGGAGCACTATGCCGGCCTCGAATGGGACGGCGCCGTGAGCGTCCGGCGAGTCGCCGACGACCGCGAGGTCCGTCGGCTGCCATCGTCCGGCCCGCTCCGCGACTGTTTCATCCTGGCCTTCAGCCTCGACGGGCGCCACCTCGTGGTCAGCTATCGGCTCGGCTCGAGTCGCCAGCTCAAGGTCTGGGCGAGAGGATCGCCGGGAGCCGCGACGGGCGGATGCTGGTCTTCTGCCAGGACTATGCGAGCGCGATCGTCATCGACCGCGACCGCCCGAATCCGCCGATCCGGCTCTAGCCTCACACCGATGTCCGCTACCTCGCGGTCAGCCCCGATCGCCATCTGGCGGCGACCGGCAGCCACAATAACCGGGTCGGTGTCGCCGTATGGTCACTCCCCGACGTCCGGTGTGTGAAGGAGTTCCCGAATCCGGGGCTCTACGCCGGGCCCCGGTTCAGCCCCGACGGGCAATGGCTCGCGACGACCATGGGCAACGACCTCCGCTTGTGGACGGTCGGCGAATGGCGGGAAGGCCCCCGCTTCGAGGGCGATGCGCTCGCCTTCACCCCCGACGGCCGTCTCCTGGCCATCGCGCCCCCGGCCGGCTCGGTGCGACTGGTCGAGGCCGAGACCGGGCGGCTCGTCGCCAGCCTGGACGACCCGCAACAGTCCCGCGCGGGGCATGCCACATTCACCGCCGACGGCTCCCGGCTAATCCTGACCGGCGAACAGAGTCACGCGGCCCACGTCTGGGACCTGCGGACGATCCGTCGCGGGCTGGCCGCGATGGACCTGGACTGGGACTGGCCATCGCCAGCGGGGGGCGATGTCACGATGCCGGCCGCGGGGATCGCTCCACGTCGCGACGGTCGATACGGACGACGGCCAGATTCTTCGGTCGATAGTGACGGTGCTTGGGAAGGCGGTGGGCAGTGGCACACACGAGCGGCTCCTTTCGTCTCGAAAGTAGTACCGGTACTACTTTCGAGGACTTCCGGGCCGCACTGCCGGACATCGGCAGGTACACTGAAAATGTGTTCGGCAAACGACTTTAGAGCAGGGTGGATGACGGGATTTGAACCCGCGATCTCCAGATCCACAATCTGGCGCCTTAACCGCTAGGCCACACCCACCGTCTATAGGACACGATAAACCGCCATTCGGGTTCGCGTCAAGACGATCGTTTGCCAATGTCCACTGATGTCGGGACGCCTCGATCCGAACGGTGTCTGACGAGTGGATCGAATCCCATCGGAAGCCGAAACGGCGTGGGTGACGTGATGGACCGATCGGACGCCTCCCGAATTCGAAAATAAGGGGTTGACACGCCAGGATAGACTCTTGACGTAAGGCCGTGATATTGCTGGGATGAAGCCGCGGTTCGTGTCGTGCGGAATGATCGCGACCGATGGTACGTTGATAGACCCAACGCAGGTCTGGAGACGGGGTGTCGGAAGGGATGGATAGCCGACCATGGGGACATCGTCGCTTCGGATAGGGATTGTGGGTTGCGGCGCGGCCGCTCGGATCCACCTCGACCGGCTCATGGCCGAAGAGGGGGTCATGATCGTTGGCTGCGCGGACCCCGATCCGGCAGCGGCTCGAGCCCTGGCCGATCGCGTGACCACGCACGGAGGCTCGCACGTAGCGGCGGTCCCGACCTTCACCGACCATCGCGAGCTGATCAGGCAGGCCGCCCCCGATGCGATGGCCATCTTCAGCCCCCATCGGGCCCACTATCGGTTGGCCTCGGACGCCCTCCAGGCGGGTTGCCAGGTGTTCATCGAGAAGCCACTTTCGACGAATGTCCAGGAAGCAGCCGACATCGTCGGGCTGGCGCGCGCGCGGAATCTGATAGTAGGGGTCGGGCATCAGTATCGGCTCGCCCCCAGCCTCGTCGAGGCCCGTCGACGACTGGCCGCCGGCGCGATCGGCGCGGTTCGGCTGGTGACCGCGATCCTGGCCCGGCCCTGGGTGACAACGCTCGGCCAGGCCGACAGTGCCTGGCGGTTCGATCCGGAGGCGGCCGGTGGGGGCATCCTCGCCGATGTCGGCGACCACCTCGTCGACGCCCTCCTCTGGACTACCGGCCAGGTCGCCCACGAGGTCGGGGCGATCCAGAGTCGTCGCGAACCCGACATCGACCTGGTCACCGCCGCCGCCATCCGCCTCGCCGACGGTACACCCGCCACGATGGCCATCTCCGGCCTCTCGCCCGGATCGCTGTTCGTCCTGGAATATTTCGGCGAGCTCGGCCGGCTTCGCGTGACCGACCAGACTCTGCAAGAAGAACGGCCGGACTCCCCCATGCGGGACGTCCCCTTGCCTCCGCCTACGCGGACGATCGACGGTGACTTCGTCGCCGCCCTCAAAGACCTCGCGCCGTTGGCTTGCTCGGCCGATCAAGCCCTCGACACCGTCCGACTCCTCGAAGCCATCGCCAGGTCCGCCGCAACCCGACAGGTCGTGCGGCTTATTTGAACGGCTATCCGGATAGATCAGGAAAGAAAGGAGGCGTGGTTACCCGCGTCGGGCTCGTCACGATCGACCGCAATTCGGACCGGGAATGCACACCGGCCGGTCCGTTCGGCGACCGGCACGCCCCCGAATGGATTGACCCCCGCGAGACTTCTCAAGGTCTCTGGGGGGGCATGCCGACCAATTCGGTAATCGAGCGACCTGAAGGTCTACGAGTTGCACGACTTCAAGCGCATGAACTCGCGCCGGGAACACGAGCCCCGGTCCCGCTGGAATCCCCGTGATTTCGAAACTTGACAATGAAGCCCCTGATGACTACCACTATGGCCTTGCCCTCGAAACGTCCCGGATTCAATCGAAGGGCGAATCGGCCATCCGCGGCTCGTCGGTCAGGGGCTCTTCCCCGATGGACTCCCTTGGTCTGAGGACTGATTCAATGCTGGACTGTCTGGAACTGATCGGTACGGTCGCCACCCCCGCCGCCGCCAATGCGTCGGAGAGCTGGCCGGATTCTCCCCCCCGCTGTTCGGGCGCCATCCCGACGAGGAGGGGGACCTGGAAGATGATGCCCTCGACGACGAAGAGGGGATTGAAGGCGAGGAATTCGACGACGAGGAGGACGATTTCGAGGACGAGGATCTTGAGGACGAGGAGGACGAGGAGATCGACGAAGAACTCGACGACGAAATCGAGGATATCGATATCGACGAAGAGGATGACGACTTCGACGATGACGAGGATCTCGACGAGCTCGACGAAGAGGAAGACGAGGATCTCGAGGATCTCTGATCCGACCGCTCGCCAGGCTCACCCTTCGAGACCATCCCGGCGTCGTTCGGATGTCGGCCGTGCAATGATGGATGATCGTGCGAGGCAGGCCATGCGATGGATCGCCGGGCTTGCCTCATGCTGTCTCTCCCAGGAGCTCGCGGAGCATCATACAAAGTCGTCCTCCACAACCGGACAACCTGATGGACGGACTCTGACACCTTGCCGGGTATGACTCATTCCGGATATCCTGGTCCTGGTTGGTTCTTGCAGGGAGGCTGCGAGCCGGTTTGACTGGGAAGACGGAGAGAAATCAACCGGAACGGCTCGGGTGGCTCGACTTTACGTTAATGACAGGGTCGAGTTCGCCTCGCGAGACGTTGCGAGCATCGATTGAGATGGCAACAGCCGCCTTCCGGCCGGATCCCTCGCGGGATTCGGCGAGGAGGGTGCCGGAACTCTGGCCGGGAGGGTCACGCTGCGATGGCCGCACCTGTGGATCGTCCGGGCGAACCGTCGTCGGATCGCCCGTCGTCTGAGACCTCGACTCGGCGGTTGCGCGAGCAAAGCCAGTTGGATTTCGAGATCGAATTCCTGGGGCGGCTCCTGGAACGGGACCCCTATTTCGTCGATGCCCTCCGGGTCCAGGCGACCAATCTGTCCATCAAGGGTCAGACCGCGCGGGCGCTCCAGCTCGATCGCCGGCTCGTCCGCCTGACGCCGGAAGACGCGATCGCCTGGTACAACCTGGCTTGCAGCTATACGGTCCTGGGAATGATCGACCCGGGCTTCTTCGCAATCCAGCGGGCCCTGGAACTCGGTTATGATTGCGCCAACCGCCTCCGCCGCGACCCCGATCTGAAAGCCCTCCGCCGTGACCCCCGCTTCGAATGCCTGATGCGACGATTCGGGTTCCGAGTCTGAGCGGCGTTGTAGACATCGATTCCGGATCGCGAATCTCGGATTCCGAATGGATTCAGAGTCTCGTTCCAGAAGGAGTGACAATCTCGAATCCGCCATTCGCAATCCGAAATCCGCCATTCGCAATCCACTATCCCCGGATAGGATATGACGCATCACGAGTGGGAGCACGTTCAAGAAGCGTCGCGGGCGATCCGCGCAAAGTGGTCCGGCGAACCTCGGGTCGGGATCGTCCTCGGCACCGGTCTCGGCGCCCTGGCCCGCGAGATCGAGGCCGAGGCCACGTTCCACTACACCGAGATCCCTCATTTTCCCAAGTCCACAGTCGAGAGTCACAAGGGCCAACTGGTCTGCGGCCGGCTGGCCGGTCACACGGTCATGGCGATGGAGGGGCGGTTCCACCTCTACGAGGGCTATTCGCCCTGGCAGGTGACCTTCCCGATCCGGGTGATGAAGGAGTTGGGCTGTCAGCTCTTGATCGTGTCGAACGCCGGTGGCGGGTTGAATCCGCTCTATGAGAAGGCGGACCTCGTCGTCATCGAGGACCACATCAACTTGATGGGCCTGAACCCGCTCATCGGGCCCAACGACGATCGGCTCGGGCCGCGATTCCCCGACCTGATCGAGCCCTACGATCGGGCCCTCCAGGATCTCGCGCTGGGCGTGGCCCTTCGGGCGAACATCGTCGTGCGCCGCGGTGTCTACGTGGCGGTGGTCGGCCCCAATCTCGAGACCCGCGCCGAGTATCGTTTCCTCCGCGGCATCGGCGCCGACGTGGTCGGGATGTCGACGGTGCCCGAGGTCCTGGTCGCGGTCCACGCCGGGTTGAAGGTGCTGGGGTTCTCGATCGTCACGGACATGTGCCTGCCGGATGCCCTCAAGCCGGTCTCGATCGAGGAGATCGTGGCCGTGGCCAACGAGGCCGAGGCCAAGCTCCGGACGATCGTTCGAGGCGTCCTGGAGCAATGGAAGGGCTGATCCCATCTCGCAGGCCCCGGCTTCGCGTCTTTCGGCATGGCGCGACTCCGTTCGAACCGGCACCGACGGAGCTTCGCCCCGCCACCATCCCCGCTCTCTTCCGAACTGATCAACCAATGTCCACCAATACGAAGCCCTACAAAGAGACGCTCAATCTCCCCGCGACCCGGTTCGACATGAAGGCGAACCTGACGGTCCGCGAGCCGCAGATCCAGTCCCGATGGCGCGACGAGGATCTCTACGCACAGGTCCGGAGTTCCCGCGCCGGCCGGCCCCGGAAATTCCTCCACGACGGCCCGCCCTACGCCAACGGCGAGATCCACATGGGCACCCTGCTCAACAAGGTGCTCAAGGACATCGTGGTGCGATCGCTGACGATGGCCGGCTTCGACAGCCCCTACGTGCCCGGCTGGGACTGTCACGGCCTGCCGATCGAGCACAAGGTGGTCAAGGACCTGGGCTCGAAGGCGGCGAGCATGAGCCACGCCGAGATCCGGGCCCTCTGCCACACCGAGGCCATGAAGTGGGTCGAGGTCCAGCGCAACCAGTTCCGCCGGCTCGGTGTCCTGGGCGACTGGGAGCACCCCTACCTGACGCTCGACCCGCGTTACGAGGCGGGCATCCTCGACGTCCTGTCGGACTTGATCGAACGGGGCTACGTCAACCGACAGCTCAAGCCGATCCACTGGTGCATCACCGATCGCACCGCGCTGGCGGAGGCCGAGTTGGAATACCAGGAGGAGACCACACCCAGCATCTACGTCAATTTCCCGATGGTGTCGGGCGTGCCGGAGGGCTGGGGGCAGGGGGGTGATGCCGATTGGCACGCCATGATCTGGACCACCACCCCCTGGACGCTGCCGGCCAACGTCGCGATCGCCGTCCACCCCGAATTGACCTACGCTGGCGTGCGGTACAACGAGCCGACGACCGGCCGCACTGTCTCGACTATCATGGCCGCCGACCTGGTCGCCAAAGTGATGGCCTTGCATCAGGTCACCGATTTCGTCGAGGTCGGCCGTTGCCGGGGCCGAGAAGCTCGAGCATTCCGAGTATCATCATCCCTTCCTGGATCGGGTCAGCCCGATCGTGCTGGCCAATTATGTGAGCGTCGAGGACGGCACGGGACTGGTCCACACGGCCCCCGGCCATGGTGCCGAGGACTACCAGACCGGGCGGGTCTACCAGCTCTCGATCCTCAGCCCGGTCGACGAGTCGGGCCGGTTCACCGCCGAGGCCCCGGACTGGCTGACCGGCCAGCAGGTCTTCGCCGCCAACAAGGTGATCGTCGCGCGGCTGAAGGAGTCGGGCCACCTGTATCACGAACTGCCGCTGGTCCACAGCTATCCCCATTGCTGGCGATGCAAGAAGCCGGTGATCTTCCGGGCCACCGAGCAATGGTTCATCGGCGTCGACCACGACGACCTGCGCGGTCGGACGCTCAAGGCGATCCGGGATGTCCGATGGCTGCCGGACTGGGGCCAGACGCGGATCGAGGCCATGGTGTCGCTCCGGCCGGACTGGTGCATCAGCCGGCAACGGTCCTGGGGCGTGCCGATCCCGGCCCTGGGCTGCACGACCTGCCATGCCCAGTGGCTCACGGCCGAGTCGGTCCGCCATTTCCGCGACCTGTTCCGCGCCCACGGGGCCGACGCCTGGTTCAGCCGGCCGGTCGAGGAGCTGCTCCCGCCCGGCGCCGCCTGCCCGAAGTGCGGCGGGACGTCCTTCCGCAAGGAGGGGGACATCCTCGACGTCTGGTTCGAATCGGGCTCCAGCCATCGCGCCGTGCTTTCGCAGGACTACGACCTCAGCTATCCGGCGTTCATGTACCTCGAAGGATCGGACCAGCATCGCGGCTGGTTCCAGTCGTCGATCCTGACGGCGGTCGGCACCAACGGCACCGCGCCCTTCGAAACCGTATTGACGCACGGCTTCGTCGTGGATGAGAAGGGCCGGAAGATCTCCAAGTCGCTGGGCAATTACATCCCGGCCGACCAGATGACCAATACCTACGGCGCCGACGTCCTGAGGCTCTACGCCTCGAGCATGGATTACGCCGACGACATCGCCGTCAGCGAGCGCGGCATCAAGGAGATGTCGGAAGCGTATCGCAAGATCCGCAACACGTTCCGATACCTCCTGGGCAACCTCGAGGACTACCGCGGCTTCGATCCGTCTGCTTTCGATCCGACGGCCCTCCACGAGATCGACCGATGGGCGCTCGGCCAGCTCAACGGCGTCATCCGCGACGTCCGCGCCGCGTATGAACGATTCGAGTTCTACCGGGTCTATCAACGGATCTACCAATTCTGCTCGGTGGAGCTGTCGAGCTTCTACCTGGACGTCCTCAAGGACCGGCTCTACGCCGAGGCGCCCGACGGCCCGGATCGCCGCGCCGCGCAGTTCGTGCTGGCCCTGCTCCACGACCACCTGACGCGATTGCTCGCCCCGATCATCCCGCACACGGCCGAGGAGTCGTGGGACTACCTGCCCGCCAGCCCCGAAGGACGGTCGAGCGTCCACCTGTCGGAATTCCCCGATCCCGACCCGCGATGGGACGACGCGGCCCGCGTTGCGCGGTGGGACGAGCTGATCGGGCTCCGCGAGCGAGTGCTATTCGCCCTGGAGGGCCTGAGGAAGGGGAAGCAGATCGGCAGCGCCCAGGAGGCCAGGGTCCGGATCGCGACGAACCGTCCCGACCGATGGCTGCCCGATCGCGACCTGCTCGCCACGCTCTGTATCGTCTCGGAGGTCGAGATCGTCGCCGATCCCGAGTCGACGGGCGAGACGGTCCACGTCGAGCGATCCACCTACGCCAAGTGCGAGCGGTGCTGGAACTACCGGCCGGGCGTCGGCCGGGACGCCGAGCATCTGACGCTATGCGAGCGTTGTGTGACGGTCATCTCGGGATTGAATGCTCAGTCTGGTGGCGGATGAAGCCGAGGGTAAATCAGAATCGGGGCAATGGCCGAGAGCTCGGCCGTCCAGATCAAGGGACGATTTTCTCCCAAGGCTGGGCATCAACGAACCGGGTCAGATGCCCCACATTGTCCGTGGCCACCGTCGCGATATCTCCGACCCCCGTGGACGAGATCACCTGGGCAGCCAGGATCACGTCACCGTCCGGCGCATCAGGCGGTGCGGTCGGTAGTCCGGCACGGCGGGCTGCCGCCCATAGCTCGGCCGCGCGGAGCATCACATCCGTTGTGATCGGCGCATAATCGAAACCGATCTTGAGTCGATCGAGCCGCGCCAGGCTCGACGTCGAACCGGCGTGGATCAGCTTGCGACGCAATTCATAGTCACAGATCTCCGGGACGAAGACGCGCACGCCAGCCGCCAGCAGGCTCCTCGTCCACTGCTGGCACTGCACGGCCCGGAGAGTGCCACGCGGGTTGGCGACCATGCCCAGAGTCCCCGTGTCGAGGAAGACCAGCCGCATCAACGGAACCGCCTGCGAGCGGAAAGCGGCTCCTCATCGATGGCGGTCATTAGCGCCTCGAGGGTGGCTCGTTGTTCCTCTTCCTCGCCCATCTCGGCGACCTCATCGAGTGCCCGGATCGCTTCGGCATTCCTCTGGAGTATCTCCTCTTCCGTCATGAGGAGCGCCCGGCCGTGGAGATCGACCGAGCGATAAGGCGAGACGGGTTTGGAGGCAATATCCATCGCTTGAATCCCCCTACTCGTGATGAACCACTCACCACTACCGCATTCGACGAGCACCCGGCGACCGGTGTCCATCGATCGATCGCTTCCAGGCGACGACTGGCGACCAGAGCCCAGTATAACCGATGAAGCACCCCGGATCACGAGACCAGGTAGGCCATCGGCAAGAGCGACCTGCGCCACTCGCCCAGACGGTTCTCATGCCGAGATTTGAAAACTCCCGGACAGGCGTCATAATTGACCGAGAGCCGATCCGTCCCGGGAGGTCCAGCACCATGGGTGAAGTGCCGCGCAATCCCCCGATCATCAATCCGCCGATCCGACTGGCGGTCTGCGTCTCCGGCGAGGGGACGACGCTCCAGAACCTGATCGACCGGATCCGGTCTCGCAAGCTGAATGCGGAGATCGTCCAGGTCATCGCCAGCCGGCCGCGGATCGGGGCGATCGCGCGGGCGGAGGCCGCCCGCATCCCGCTGGCCCTGGCCAACCGCAACGCCCGCGGTCGGACCGAGTTCAGCGCCTCGGTCTTCGAGCCGATCCGCCACAGCAAGGCCGACCTGGTGATCCTGGGCGGCTTCCTCTCGTTGCTCTACATCCCGCCCGACTACAAGGGCCGGGTGATCAACGTGCATCCCTCGCTGATCCCGGCGTTCTGCGGCGAGGGCTATTACGGTTCGAAGGTCCACAAGGCCGTGATCGAGTCGGGCGTGAAGGTGAGCGGCTGCACGATCCACTTCGCCGACGACACCTACGACTCCGGGCCGATCATCCAGCAGTGCACCGTGCCCGTGCTGGAGGACGACACGCCCGAGACCCTGGCCGCCCGCGTCTTCGAGGAAGAGTGCAAGGGGCTGCCGGAGGCCATCGCGATGTACGCCCAGGGCCGGCTCAAGGTCGAGGGCCGTCGTGTCCGGATCGCGTCGCGTTGAGGGATGCTCACAGCAACAGGTCGCCGAGCCCGCGCAGGCCGACCGGCTCTCGGCTGGCGAACGGCTCGGCGTGGCGGACGCCGACGAAATGCCCCCAGTATCGCGTCCGGTCGCAGACCGAATCGATGACGCCCGGCCGGCCTTCCGGTTGGTTATCCACCAATTGCGACCGGTAGCACTTGAGGGCCGTCACCTTGGCATCGAGCTGATCGGAGATATCCAGGACCAGGCTCGGCCGCTCGACGATCTTGAGGTGGACGCTGAAATAGTAGAGGATCCGCGCCGGGTGGAAGGGCTCGCCGGGGATGTCGGACTTGCTCAGCTTGCTCCAGAACCGCGCGTCCTCGACGAGCTTGGTCGCCGCCGTGTGGTCCGGGTGGGCATCCTCCCAGTAGGGTGCGAATAGCAGCCGCGGCCGGACCTGCCGGAAGACGGCGGCCAGCTCCCGGCGATGGATCAGGCTCGGCTCGAGGCTCCGGTTCGGGAGCCCGAGGTTCCTCCGCCAGGGGTTGCCCATCGCCGCGTTCGCCGCCGCCGTCTCGGCCGCGCGCCGCTCGGGACTCCCCAGCGGCGTCGGCTCGCCACTGGTCAGGTCCAGGATGCCCACCGACCAGCCCTGTCCGATCATCCGGACGATCGTCCCGCCCATGCCCAGCTCGGCGTCATCCGGATGCGGGGCAATCACCATCGCGTCGAGCATCTTGACCTGCTCCCGAGGGACCCGGGGATCTTGGAACCATCGAGGCACATCTCGATAATGGGAATGACCGGCCGCTGGGCCGTCCGAGGAGAATTCGTACCATCCGGAGCCGTGGAAGCCGCATGAAGTTCTTCACACGGGAACTCTACCTCCGATACAGCGCCCCCGCCAAGACCGCTCGGGCCGAGGCCGAGTGGGATGCAGCCGTGAGCGCCTATCACGAACATCTGGGCCGATTCTCGGCGACGATGACGGCTCGAGTAAGGACGTTCGCCGAGGACCTCTGCCTGCATGACGCCGATCTGCTGGCCTTGCAAGAAGATGTCGTCACGTCACTCACCCATCCGCCGACGCGGACACCCGTCGCGATCCTCTCGTTCCGGACCATCGGAAGGACCTTCAGCCTATTTTATTTATTGTGGGGAGAGCTCATGCTGTCAACCGCCGCGGAATCGTGGCCCTGCTCACCGCGACGCGTCCAATGGCTCTACGATGAGATCGATCGCGAGCCGTCGCAGCCGCACCGATTCTATCACCATCTCATGTTGAGCGACGGCCGCGAGATCTCCATCCCGTTCCATGATGTGATCGTCCATTCGTACTCGGACGAGAATTTGTAGGGAGGGTGAAACCCACCAAGGCATCAATCATCAGGAGATCCGGTGGGATTCACCCACCCTACCGGGATCAGCCCAGACTCCTGCGCCGGCTGCTTCCTTCCGCACCGCGTCCCAGGAATCCCCGGTGATCCGCTCGACGACCCTGATGGCCGAGAGCACGGTGGCCATGGTCCCCTGGCCGGGGAACACGGAATCGCCGACGACCCAGAGCCCGGGGCCGAGTACGTCCGGGCCCACCGCCAGGAAATTGCTGTTCGATCGCGAGACCGGAGCACCGCCGACCGCCCCCGCCGTGCGACGGGTATAGCGACGGAAGCTCCGCGGCGAGGCGAACTCGGCGTGGACCAGCGCGTTCGGGGCCTCCGGGAGTGCGCGCGCCAGGGCCGCGAGCATCCGCGCCCGATACTCGGCCTTCTTGTCGCGGTAGTGGTCGTTATCCAGGTCTTGCCAGTCGGCGGGCCGGGTATGCGTGGACATTGTGGCGACGCGGACCGATGCCGGACCATAGCCCTCATCCTCGACCGGCGAGAGCGAGACCAGCACGTTGTTGCCGTCGTGCAGCGGCATCTCGTAGGACTGCAAGACCTGGTGGAACAGCGGGCCCTCGTCGGGCACGGCGGAGCGATCGATGGCCAGATAGCCGGTGAAGGCGCTCCAGGCCGCGCGCGACTTCCGCTCGTCCCGTCCGAGTCGCCCGGCGAGCGGTCGGTCCAGCAGCCGCGCGGCCAGGTCGAGCGGCAGGTTGAAGGCCACCTGGCGCGCCCTCAGCCGATGGCGGCGCCGGGTCGCCACGACGAAGCCGTCGCCCCCGGCCGCCTCGACCCGATCGACGAGGGCCGCGGTCCGCAGGTCGCCGCCCAGCTCGGCGAATCGGCGGCCGATCCCCTCGACGAGGGCTCCCATCCCTCCGCGAGGTCGTCGC
Organism: uncultured Planctomycetota bacterium; assembly: GCA_963777695.1. GTDB lineage: Bacteria > Planctomycetota > Planctomycetia > Isosphaerales > Isosphaeraceae > CAVZRC01. The sequence goes on along the minus strand of CAVZRC010000001.1, from coordinate 2,504,170 downwards.
ATCCCGCTCCGGTAGGCGTGCAAGCAGGCCGAGGCGTTGGCGAACGGGACGGTCTCCGGCCCGGCCTGCGCCGTGTCCTGGAGCAGCATGGCGATCAAGGACCGGAAGGCGGATTCCCCGCCCAGGCCGAGCAGATTCAGGACGTCCTGTACGGTGAGCACGGACGTCGAGGCGGCCAGCAGCCCGCCTGGGCCCAAGATTCGGAGGTCGTGGAGGACGTCGCCGGGCGCCTCACCGGAAGCCTAGGGACGCGCGCGGCGGCCTCGAAAAGCGCCCGTCCGACCGCCTCCTGCAACCGCCAGAACCGCCGCTGGGCCGACGATGAGCCGCCATGTTCGGGCGGGAAGACATCGACCGACGCCTCGACGAACCGAGACACGTCGGACACGATATCGAGCCGGCGATCGGGCAGGTGGACCCGGTAGCTGGCCGTCGGCTCGGTCGCGAAATCGATCCCCAGCACGCCGAGCAGGTCGCCGATCGGCTCGCCCGGCGCGAAGCCCATCAAGGCCGTGGCCCCGGCGTCGTAGGCGTAGGGTCCCCTTCGGAAATAGCCCGCGCAGCCGCCGAGCTTCGTGTGGGCCTCCAGCAAGGCCGTCCGCAGTCCGAGACGACACGACAGCGCGGCGGTCGCCAGCCCTCCCATGCCGCCGCCGATCACCACCAGATCATACTCGGACTCGTCGCCCGTCCACGCTCGATCCATCCGGATGACCTCGCACGGCCCACGCAGTCCCGTAGGGTGCTCTGCGAGCACCGATTCGAGCCGTCACGGGGGATTGGTGCTCGCAGAGCACCCTACGGGCTTGATCACCGGCTCGATAAGTCCCTCAATGAGTGTAGGCGCCCGGTCGAGACCCGGCCGGAATTCTTGCGCGCCTCATCCGGATTTGAGAAAGACCGCCTACCTGTGTTACACTATCGTTCTTGCACACCCCGACGGGGTTGATACCCGCCCGGCCCGACGGGAGGGGTTTCGTGCAACGGGCCGCACTTGCAGTTCATCGCGCCGGGATGGCGACGATTGGGATTGGCCCAAGACGGTCGAGTCGAGGACAGGGGACGAGCACATGGCGCGCTTCGTGAAATTGGCGAACCTGGACGAGCTGCCGCCGGGCGGCGCCAAGGAGGCGGAGTTCGAAGGGCGGGTTTATGCGATCTATAATGTGGAAGGGGTGATCTCGGCGATCGACGGGATCTGCCCGCATCAGGGGGGCCCGCTCGCCGACGGAGTCGTCCAGGGGACGACGGTCACTTGCCCCTGGCACGGCTGGCAATTCGACATCCAGACCGGCAAGACCCCGCTGGGCTCGAAGCTCAAGCAGGCCGTTTACGAGGTGAAGGTCGAGGGGCAGGACGTCCTGGTCGCCGTCCCCTGAGACGGGCGGATGGCCGATCTCGTCGCTGCCGTCATGAGTTCTGCTGAATCCCAAAACGACCGTCGTTCGCGAGAGCGGGAACGCGCTCCCGACTCCGTCCGACGCGACCGCGGCGACCCATACCGGTGACGCACTTCCGCCCGTTCCGAAACACCGATCCGCCGGCCCTGGCCCGCCTCTGGAACCAGGGGGTTCCCGATTCCGCGACGGCGCGCCGACTCCGCGTCCACGAGCTGGACACCCATGCCTGGGGCGGGGCATTGTTCGATGCGGACGGCTTGATCGTCGCGGAGCGCGACGGCCGGATCCTGGGATTCGTCCACGCCGGCTTCGGGCCGGAGCTGCCGGTGTCCTCCACGCGCCCATTCGAGGTCTCCCACGACATGGGGACGATCTCCATGCTGATCGTCGAGCCGGGCCTCGACGACCGCGAGCTCGTCCGAGGGCTGCTCGACGCCGCCGAGAGATACCTCCGCGGCGCGGGGCCAAGGTGTTGTATGGCGGCAGCCTGTTCCCGCTCAACCCGTTCTACTGGGGGCTCTACGGCGGCAGCGAGGGCTCCGGTGTGCTCTCCGGCCACGTCGCGTTCCACCGCGGGCTCATCGACGGCGGCTACCAGCCGGCCAGCTCGACGGTCCTCCTCGAGATGGACCTCACCGCGGCCGAGCCCCGCGACCCCCGCGCCACCCTGATCCGCCGCCAGACCCAGTTGGAGTTCGAGGAGGACGCCGCGCCGCCGAACTGGTGGCAGGGCCTGGCGCTGGGCGAATTCAACGTGTCCCACGCACGGCTGCTGGCCCGGTCCGACGGCACCGAGCTGGCCCGGGCTTCCACGTGGGACATGTGCTTGTTCGACCGCGATGACGGCCGTGCTCGCGTCGGCCTGATCGACCTGGAGGTCTCCTCGGGCATCGGCGCAAGGGCTTCGGCCGCTTCCTCGTCGGCGAGATCCTCCGCCGCGCGCGGGCGGACCTGATCGAGCTGGTCGAGGTCCAGACGGCCGCCGAGAACCTCCCGGCCCTGGACCTCTACACCTCGCTCGGCTTCGTGGCCGTCGAACAAGCGACCCTCTACCGATTGCCCCATTAATCCGACGACCGAGATCAGCCGGGCAATGCCCGTATCCGGATGGAAAGGATAAGGTCCGAGCCATGGCACGACGCACGCTCAACCGATTCGAACTCCGCGCCGCGGCGGAAGCCGCCGAGGCTATGGGCATCAAGGATGAGAGCAAATCCGCACCGCGACAGGCGCCACGGAAGTCGGAGTCCGAGCGGCGGCCCAAGCCCGCCGCGACGGCCCGGATGCGGGTCGTCTGGGCCGTCTGCGACGTCGGCGGACGCACCGTCTCGACGTTCGACTACGCCCAGAAGGCCGACGCCGAGGCCCTCGTCGCCAAGCTGAAAGCCCAGGGCAAGGGCATGCACTTCGTCCGCTCGATCAAGGAGCCGATCTCGGGCTGAAGTCGGCCAAGAGTTGTTCCATGTCGGCGTGAAGCGCATTCATCAGATATCTCCATCGTTAAGTTGACCCTGACGACGAAGCTCTCGCGCGATGAAAGGCGCGGCGTCTTTCCAAATAATCCAGTTTGATGTGCCGCCTTTTGTAGTTCTCGAAGTATTCTTCGCGGGCTTTGCAGCAGTCCGGTAGATTGAGACCGAGTTTCTCGATCGTGTCTGCGGCCTTTGCTTCTAGATCTCCGACCGCGACCTCACCGACCTTCACTCGAAACTCGACGAACTCCAGGGCGAAGAATCCATCCCTGATCTCGAAAGGGTCGAGGACGGTGTTCGACAGCATTTTTCTTGCCGTTCGCAAGTGCACACGCGAGTCGATAATTCGACCACTCGTAGACCCTATCCCATGCCTTCGACTTCGGAATCACGTGATCCACCGAAGGGCTTCCAGTTGCATGTTCGATATAGAGGGAAAGATAAGCGCACAATCGGTTATAGGCGTGTAGCATCTCGGGCAGTACGTCTCTCCAGAAGGGCGGGAAGTGCTCGGCGGGGATCTGATCTCGTCTCTCTGCCACCTTCTTTCGTTTGGGCCCGGGACGGCGAGCCGTGGGCCTCACACCGACGAGTTCCGCGATTGCGTCAAGCCCCGGTCTTCGAACGCGTTCTTCGAAATCCACCGGCGCGGGGGCCGCTACCACCCGAATCATCCTTCACCCCGATCTCTTCAATGAATGCACCCCACCGGACCCAAAACGGATCGATGTCGGGCAAACCGGCTCTCCGTAATGCGTTATCGACAGCCCGGGCCTCGTTCAGAGTTGGGAGTTCCTTCTGCCGGAGCAGTGCCCGTGCCCGTTGGACTGCCTGCTCGCCCTCGAGCGACCGCGGCTCTTTCAGGTCGAACGCTTCGCTCGTCAGCCAGTTCGATACGTCTCCGTGACGCACGAAGTAACGCTTCTCCAGTTGAACGCGCCCCCCGTGCTTATCTTGTGACGAATCGAGATCGAACCAAGCATCTTTTTCCGAATCAAATATCGGTTCCGCGGATGCCAGAACCAACGGCGAGTGTGTCGTGGCGATCATTTGCACGGATACGGAATGGGTTTCCGTCAGGGCTTCCATCACATCGAGGAGGGCCTTGACGATGCGACGTTGCCATTGGGGATGAAGGTGAGCCTCGATCTCGTCGATCAAGAAGATGATCTCCCCGGCAGATTTCGTACCGCGGATCTCGCAGGCCCTCATGTGTTCCTGCCAGGTCCAGACGAGCAAGTAGGCCAGAGCCACGATCCGCCTCATACCGGACGAGGCGAGGACGAGCGGCACTTCCTGGCCATCAGTCGTCGCCAACGTAGGCTGATCGCGCGTGTCATTCAAAGCGATCCGAGCCAGCTTTCCCGGCTTTAGAGGCTCTTTGGGAGAAGGGGAGAGAACACGAAGCACACGCGAAAGCTGACCGAATGCCTCGCCGTTCTCACGTTGCCAGCTCGCCCAATCGAAGATGAGTCCGTTGCAGAGCTTGCTCGGACTGTCCATCGGCAATCCATGCCAGACCTCCTCCGATTTGATCAGGTAGGCGGCCGGCAGTTCAGGCTGGTCCGGATCCTTCTCCTTCCGGTAGTTTCGGGCCGGATCCCAGGCGGAGAAACCGCCGTCCACTTGCGCGTAGATCACGATGCCCGGGACAGCCGGACGACCGGGTTTCGAGGACCAATACTGGTCGGCGCGGTTATAAATACTCTCGTGCCTGTAGGTCCGGCCCGACCCTTTGCTGTAGCCGTACGCGATCGACGAGGTGCCCCTTACCGTTCCTTCCGGGACCTTCCATCCTCGGAGAGGAGGTAGCACAGGCATCCTGGCCCAGGTCCGGGTTAGCACCCACCATGCGATATCCAGCAGGAATGTCTTGCCCAGCCCATTATCGCCCGTGATGAGATTCAGCCGTGGTGCGAGCTTCATCTCCATTTCCGGTGCGGGTCCGACATTCTTCAGATCCAAGTATTCCAGCATCGCCATTTCCCCTTCGGCCGCGCCGGGATCTCACGCTCGGCGGGGGCGGACAGCGGGCCATCGCGCCACAATCTTACCACCTGCCGGTTCGCTCGGCGACATCCCGTTCCCGCGGACGTCCCATCCCGCTGCATTCATCTATACCGCGCGGAGCACCAGGCTCGTATTACTCCCGCCGAACCCGAACGAGTTGGACACGGCGATCTTAACGCGATGCGGCCGGGCCTCATTGGCGACGAGGCATAAATCCACATCCGGGTCGTCGAGGTTGATGGTGGGCGGGATCGTCTGATGCCGCAGGGTGGTGAGGCACGCCAGGGCCTCGAAGGCGCCCGCGGCGGTGAGCATGTGGCCGGTGAGGCTCTTGGTCGAGGTGACCGGGATGCGATCGACGGCGTCTCCCAGGACGATGCGGAGCACCGCCGCCTCGGCGGCGTCGCCGACGGGCGTGCCCGTGGCATGCGCGTTGACGTGGTCAACCTGCCCCGGGTCGATGCGCGCGTCGGCCAGGGCCCTCCGGACGGCGGCGACGGCCGGGGCGGGGTCGGGGCTGGGGATCACGTGATGGTGCGCGTCGCTGGTCGAGCCGTAGCCGGCGACCTCGGCATAGGCATCGGCCCGGCGCCTGCGGGCGTCGGCGGACCGCTCGAGCACGAACGCGACGCCCCCCTCGCCCAAGACGAACCCGTCGCGGCCCCGGTCGAACGGCCGAGAGGCCCCGGCCGGGTCCGCGTTCCGCCTCGAGAGCGCCCGCAAGTTGCCGAACGTCGCCAGGCCGACCGGCGTCACCGCGAGGTCGCACGCCCCCGCCACGCAGACGTCCACCAGGCCCAGTCGCAACCACTGGCGGCCGATCTCCATCGCGTGGTTGCCGCTGGCGCACGCCGCCGACAACGCCAGCGCCGGCCCGGAGAGCCCCAGCGCCCGACAAGTCCGCTCGATCGTCGATTCCCGGTCCTGTTCCGGGTCGTAGACCCGGTTCCCGCCGCCGAGGTCGGAGGTCTCCCACAGGTACATCAGCTCGGCACCGAGGCCCAGCACCAGCCCACACCGCACCTCGTCGCGCCCGTCCCGGAGCCCGGCGTCGTGCATCGCCGTCGCGACGCAATACTGGGCGAGTTGGTCAAGCCGACCCATCGCCGCAAATGCACGGGGATCCCACCCCGACGGCGCGGGGATCGTCCCGACCTGGGCGGCGATCCGGCTCGGATAGTCGGCCGTCGCGAACCGGGTCACCGGCGAGACGCCCGACCGGCCAGCCAGCAGGTTCGACTCGATCTCCGCCAGGTCGCAGCCCAGCGGCGTCGCGGCACCCACGCCCGTGATCCAGATCGGCTCATCCTTATCCATTTCGCATCACCCCGGATCCTCAGAGCTTGTGAAAGGATCGGATTGCAGATCGCGGATTCCGGATTGCGGATTCATGAGTCTCTGATGCTTTGGACTTTAATTTCATTCACAAATTCGCAATTCGCAATTCGTCATCTGGAATGGATTGATTCACAGCCTGTCAGACCTCCTCGACCAGCTCGACCCTCAGACGGCCGGCGCGATCCGTCGCGATCGTCCGCGGCGAGGATCCTCCCCGTATCTCTAACCGACCGGCCAGCCAGACCAGGTTGACCGGGGCCGCCTCCGGGGTCGATCCGACCATCGCGACGACCCGGAGCGTCGGACGCTTCACCGCGGGGCCGTCAGCGATCGAGGTCAAGGCCAGGGCCAGCGACTGGCATTCGCCGGGGGCAGGGGGGGTGCCGCGATCGCCGGGGATCAGTTCGGGCGACCAGCCCGTCAGGACCAGCCAGACGCCCGGCACGATCCCGGCGGCCAGCCAGGTCAGCGCCACGAGAATCCCCTCGACGGCCGCATCCCGCCCGCCGCCGACCCCGAGATTCGGACCATGCAGTCCGAGTGCCAGGCTGATCGTCCCCGACGGGGAATGCAGCGCGAAGTGGGGGATCAGATGCGGCGAGATGCCCCAGACCCCCTCCGCCTCGAAGCTCCGCAAGGCCGCCGCCAGGTTCGCACGCCCCAGGTATCGCGACGCGGCCACGACGCCCCAACCTGCGAACCGACCGGGCTCGGCGCCCATGGCCTCCATCGCCGAGAACACGGCGGCCGTACCCGCCACCGTTTGCTCGTCCGAGTAGCGCAGCACCGACGGCGGGGTCCGCGCCCACCCCTCGGGCACGGGTCCCGGCTTTCGCCGCAAGGCCGGCACGTCGCAGGGCGACATCCGGAACAGGCCGGAACCCGCCACCTCCGCCGCGAGCATCAGTCCAGTCGCCGATCCCTCGTTCGAACCGAATCGATCCGTCATGGAATCCATCACCTCGGGGGCCTTCCTTCCGGCCGGCATCCGGCGTCTTCTACGCTCGATGCGTAGAATGGTTCGGGTCGTCCTTGATGCGGGAATCCTGGCACTCCGACAACGCCTCGGACGTTTCGTCCCGGCCGATGCCCCCCAATCGCTCGAATTGAACTAGCCGAGTTTCCCAGTCTAGCTCTAAAATTGTTAAGATTTCAATTCCGAATCTGCGGACTTCCATTCCGAGGCCGAGGATTTGGTTGCCTGTCTTGCCCAGGATACCGGCAAGACCGATGAGGATCTCATGCACGCGGACTGAGCCGGTCCGTCCCAGGAGGATTCATGACCGTGTCCTCACCGATCCAGAAGTTGGGCCAAGCCTTGCGACAGAATACGCTCGTGCGGATCATCGAGCAATTCGGCTCGGAGCACCCCGATTCGCACCTGAAGGACCTGGTGATCGACGAGGCCGGCCCCGGCCGCGAGATCGTCGTCAACGGCCGCCGCGTGATCAATTTCGGCTCGGACAGCTTCCTCGGGCTGGACCAGGACCCGAGGGTCCAGGCCGCGGTACGCCGCGGACTCAGGAAATGGGGGACGCACAACGGCTCGTCGCGGGCGTTCGCCAGCGTGCGGGCCAACATCGAGGCCGAGGAGAAACTGGCCGAATGGCTGGAGGTCGAATCGGTGCTCATCCTCCCCTCGGTGATGCTGACGAACCTGGGCGCGATCCCCGGCCTGGTCGGCCGCCAGGACGCGATCGCCATGGACGAGCAGGCGCACAGCTCGATGCAGGAGGCGGCCAAGATCGCCAGGGCCAACGGCACCAAGGTGGCGACCTTCGCCCACAGCGACCCGGAGGCGCTCGAGCAGACGCTTCAGGCCCTCCGACCCTATCGATGCGCCCTGATCTGCATCGACGGGATCTACAGCATGAGCGGCCGAATCCCGCCGATGGCCGACCTGGACGCCGTGGGCGCGCCCACGACGCCGTGCTCTACATCGACGACGCCCACGGCACCGGCGTCACGGGCGAGCAGGGCCGCGGGACGGTGCTCGAGAGCCTCGGCACTTATGACAATACGTTCGTCGTCGGCTCGCTGTCCAAGGCGTTCTCCTGCGCCGGCGGATTCATCGGCTGCCCCGAGTCGTTCCACCGGCTGCTCAAGATCCGATGCGCCCCGTACATCTTCGGCGGCCCGGTCGTCCCGTCCTTCCTCGAGGCGATCGGCACAGTCATCGACATCCTCCGCTCGGCCGAATACCCGATGCTCCGCGCCCGGCTCGACCGGGGCATCCGCACTCTCAGCCTCGGGCTGACCGAGCTCGGACTGACCGTCATGGGAGGCGCCACGCCGATCGTCTCGGTCTACATCGGCGACGAGGCGGACACGCTCAACGCCGGCAAGTTCCTCTTCGACCGGGGCTACTACGTCCAGTCGGTATTGTTCCCGGCGGTACCGTATCATGCGGGGGTGCTGCGGATTCAGTGCAATGCCAATCACGACGACGCATCGATCGACGGCCTGGTCGCGGCCTTCGCGGCCCTGCAGCGGACCAGGACCCTGCCGTCTCGGGCGCGGGGGCCGGAATGCGTACAACCGTGTCGGCCTACCCGAAGCCCTGATGAAGCGAGGTCCATCCTGAGATGACCGCCGACCGAGGCCGAGTCCTGCTGATCATGCTGGCGGCGGTGGTCGCGCTGACACTGGGCGAGACGGCCCTGGCCAAAGGCGTGAAGCAAGCCAGCCCGATCGAACGGAGCTGGACCGCCAAGGTCGTCGCGATCGTGCTCAACCGATGGATCGTGGCCGGCTCGGTCCTGCTGGCCGTCCACCTGGTGCTCTACCTGATGGCCCTGCGCCGATCCGACCTCAGCTTCGCCCTGCCGTTGACCGCGGCGTCCTACCCCTTGTCGGCCCTCCTGGCTCGGTTCTACCTGCGCGAAGATGTCGGGACGTCCCGATGGATCGGGACGTTGCTGATCGCGGCCGGCGTACTGATCGTCGCCCTCGGCGACGCGGCGGCGGACCGATGAACGGCCACCACCTCAAGAGGGTTCGGGCTCAGGGCCCGCGGGAATGGCCTCCGTGACCGGGCCGTCCGACCGCTCGGCCAGTTTTGCTTCCATCAGGTCGAGCAGGTCGCCTACGCGACGGACCGTGGCCAGTTCCTCGGTTGCTAGCCGGACCCGGAACTCGCGCTCGATCCGCATCACCAACCCGACCACGTCCACCGAGTCGAGGTTGAGGGATTCGCGGAGGTCCTGGTCGTCGGACAGCTCGGGGTACGATTGGCCCATCTCCTCCTCGAGCAGATTCGAGAGCGTCGTCCGGAGCGTCTCCCTGGTCCACATTCGTTGCAATCCCCGATCCCTGGCCTCGAGACAGAATCGCGACTCTCCAGGAGGATACCAGAGGCGATTAACTTCAACCAGGCCAAAGGTTTGGCGACGAATAAAAAAGGTCCGGAGTCGAGTCGAGCCCCCTGCGATGCCGATCATGACAGGCTGGGCCACGACAAGCGAGCGTGCGACGCCTGGCTGCCGAAGAGAAGCCGACGTTGCAGACCGGCCGGGCCAGGCACGTAGGGGAAAGGTGATGTCCAAGCCGTTCGACACGACGATGCGGGAGCTATTCGAGCTGGAACCGGCCGCATGGCTGGAATTCCTCGGCATCCCGTTCCCGGATGCCACCCTGGTTAAGGTGGTCGACTCGAACGTCTAGACGGTCACCGCCGAGGCCGACAAGGTCGTAAGGGTCGGCGGCAAGGAACCGATGATCGTTCACGCCGAGTTCCTCTCCGGCCGCAACCCGGAGCAACCCGAGCAATCCCACTGGTATAATACGATCCTGGAGCGCCGACATCGGGTGCCGGTCTGGTCGGTGATCGTGCTGATTCGACCCGCTTCCGACGGCCCCGAGCTGACCGGGACGCTCGAAAAAACGTTCCCCGGCCGGGGCCAGAAGCTCTGGTTCAAGTATGATGTCATCAGGGTCTGGCTCGAACCGCCGCAGAGGCTGCTGACGGGCGGTTTGCCGATCTTGCCGCTGGCGCCGGTGTCGAACGTGACTTCCGAGCAACTGCCCGAGGTCCTGACGGCGGTCGCCGAGCGGCTCAAGCGGGAGGCGCCTCTGGAGTTGCGGAAGATCCTCTGGGCCTCCATGATGATCATGATGGGCGCCCGTTATCCGCGCGAGCAAGTCGAAGAGATGATCAGGGGAGTCGCGACCATGGTCCTGGGAATTCGGGGCATCGAAGACTCGTGGGTCTATCAGGACATCCTCGCCGAGGGCGAGGCCAAAGGGATCGCGGAGAGCTTACTCCGCTTCGGTCGAAAAACACTCGGTGTGCCCGATGAGGGCGTCACCGCGGCGATCATGGCGATGGCCGACCGTGAACGACTCAATAACCTCATCGATCGTGTCCCAGAGGTCGCGACCTGGGACGAGCTGCTGACCTCGACGGTGTAACCAAGCGACCAAGCCCGGCGATGTGCGGTCGTTCATGCGGCGTGAAAGGCCACTCCGAAATCTTGATGGGCGCGCGGTATCCGCGCGAGCAAATCGAGACGATGATCGGGGGAATCGCGACCATGGTCCTCGGAATTCGGGGCATCGAAGACTCGTGGGTCTATCAGGACATCCTCGCCCAGGGGCTCGCCGAAGGGCAAGCCAAGGGATACGCCGAGGGATTCGCCCAGGGCGTGATCAAAGGGATCGCGGAGACCTTGATCCGCATCGGCCCGAAGACACTCGGCTCGCCCGATGAGTGGGCCACCGCCGCGATCATGGCGATCACCGACCGGGACCGACTCGATCAGCTCATCGATCGCGTCTCGGAGGTTGCGACCTGGGACGAGCTGCTAACCTAATTCCCGTCGCTGACACCCCACTCAAATCCGATCGCGCTGATCCGTTCGATCAACTCGCGAGTCGCCATCGGCGATGCGGCGATCGGTCCCACCTCGAACAACCGCTTCGCCTCGTCGATGGCCGCGACTCCGGAGGCGTTGCACGTGTGGAAGACGACGCGTTCCAGCCCCGCCATCTCCGCGGCAAGGATCTGGAGCGCGGTCATGAGCACGCGATTGCCGCCGAAGGCGCCACAGCCCCAGAATCCCGTATGGACCACGACCCGACATCCGGATCCGCGCGATCGGGCCGACTCCAGCACGGCCGCGCGAAACGCCGTGTACGCGGTGCGGAGCACATACTCGATCTCGTCGATGTCATACCGCCCGCTCCCGCCCGGCAGGGCCGCCATCGCGATCAGGTTCGTGATCGTCGGCGGATCGATCTGCGTCGTCGCACGGCGGATCGCGTCGATACGGCCGCGGGCGAAGGCGTTGCCATACAGGCCATGCGGTCGCCCCTCGTCGGCGCTCGGGTCGGTCGCGACGCGGCAGCGACGTTCCACGCCCATCATGAGGATGGGCGTCGGCTCGCCCCGATCCGCGGTCATCGCACAGATCTCCCGGGCCTCCAGTGCCTCCTTGAGCGAGCCCAGCGCGGGGTGCTCGGCCACCTGCATCTCGTCCTGTGCGAACAGGCTCGAGCCGTAAGCGACGAAGAGTTCAGGGTCGGCGAAATTGACGTGCCACTCCACGGCGTCCGCCCGATCGAGCGCCGGGGCGTAATCGAAGTATCCCGGCCGGTCGAACAGCCGGCCCAAGGCGGATCGGGCATCGACGCTCCCGGGCAAGGGCATCGCCGCCCACCGGGTATATTCGATCCGACCCCGATGCGACGATCCCGGCGGGCATGCGATCTCGTGAACGATCGTCTTGTTCGGGTGTCGCCACCGCGGCGGATGGTCCCGGACGAGTTGCTGCACCTCGAATGATTGCCGGTCGATCGGCTCGGGTCGATCACTCATCGGCTTCCTCCTCGGCAAACAGTCCACCCTGCTCGGTACGCGGCTGGGCAGCCTCGCGGGCCAGGCGGGTAATCTCCGGCCAGCTCAGCGCCCGACCATTATAGGCCAGCGCCTCGGACGCTCGATTCTTCCGATCGCACGGAGTGAAAAGGCGATGGCAAGGTTCGCGCGCGATCTCGCCCTGTCGCTACAAATCGCCTCGGGCGATCAACTCCGAAAGCCTTGTGGTCGATCGCCTTCGAGAGAAAGGACCAGGACCGCTTGAAAGGCTGAGGCGAGTGATGGCCCGAGTGCTGCGGATGCGATTCGACTCGCGGCCGGGTGTGGATGATATTGTGCTGGATCAAGAACCTTTGCGACACATGTCCGAGGACGAGTTGTCTCCAGGTGAGCGTCAGATAGTAGTCGGCGCCGGGACGACCACTATCGTCCCCGTCGAGGAGCTGGCCCTTAGGATTCCTGACGCCCTCCAGCCCGGTCCCGATGACGGTTACTTGGTAAGGATGATGGACGCTGATCCGCTCGGCGAAATGCAGGGTGACGGTCAAGCTGGCCGGGTCGTAGACCGCCCGGCTGACTTTGATCCGGTGATCGTCGGGACTGACGATCCGGTAATTGTGGACATCCTCGGCGGTGGCCGGGTCGAGTGCCTGGTCGAAGGTCAGGACCAGCGTCAACGGCATCGCGTGATAGCCGTATCGCTTCAATACATCGATCTTGGGACCATCGGTGGGAGCCGCCGGCGACCTGTGCGGCGGAGTTGGCGTGGGGCTCTTGGGCACCGAAGGGATGATGATAGCCGACAGGCTCGTCACGGCGTCGGGTGAGGCCGTTTCCGCGCCGTTGGTGAGCGACTTGACCTGAACCGTGACCGTCCCTTGCCCCACCGCTGAGAGGTCAACCTGAAGCTCGATCGCGCCGGTGGAGAGCCCCGGCAAGATGAAGGTCGGGATCGACTGCGTCGGCGATCCGTCCAGGCCGACGAGCGTGGCCGTGACCGGTCCGTTCGTTCCCATAATCGTCGCGCTGTAAGAGTCCTCGGCGTTGCCCGTATTATGGACCATCAAGAGGAACGTGGCCATGCCCGGGCTGGAGAGCGTCTGGGACGCCGGACTGAACTCGGCCGTCATCCCATGGGTCGCCGGGATCGCCAGGTCGGCCGAGGCCGCGTTCTGAATCGCCGGGTTGCTGGTCGAGGTCGCCGCGGCGGTCAGGCCCAGGTTCCCCTCAACGGCGAAATCGACCGCACCGGTGCTAATCGGCACGACCCGAGAGGCTCCCGGCGCCAGTGTCACCTGGTTCATCCCCAGGGTGGACACCAGCGCGGCGGGACCGGCCAGGGCCAGGTTGTACGTGTCGGTTGTCGTGCCCGTGTTGGTCACCGTCGCCTGGAAGTTGCTGCCCGGCGCGCCCGAACCGGGATTGAGCGTCACCTGGACGCCGCCCGCTGTCACCGTGAGCGTGCCATCGGCCGTGCTGGTCACTGTCGGATCGGTGGTAGACGTCGCGGTGACGGTGAAGGGATAGCGGCCGGGCGTGGTGCCTTTCGGCACGGCCACGGTGAGAGGCACGTCGCGGAAGTTGCTCACGCCCGGCGGCACATCGATCGAGGTCTCGCCGAACGTGGCCGTGACGCCCGAGGGCAGGCCGGTCGTGCTCAGTGAGTAGGTGTCCTCGGCGCTGCCCACGTTGCTGACCGTCAGGACGTATTGCGCCGACGTGCCTTGACCCGCCGTGGCCTGTGTGGGGGAGATCTCCAACGAGACGGCGTACGTTTGCAGCACGACCTGATGCGCGACGGTCAGTTCTCCTTCGACCGAATCCGACACACCGCCGGTCGTCGAGGCGAGCACCTCGAATCCGGTCGTATCCGCCGCGGCACTGAGCGGGACGGAGATGACGAGCGGCGTGGTGACGGTCTGTCCGGCCGGCACCATGACCGAGGAAGCGAGATCCACGCTGAAGCCATCGAGTCCCACGGTCGAGAGGTCATAGGTGACGCCGGTCGAATAGGGATTGGTGAGCTGGACCGTGAAAGTCGCCTGAGTGCCGAGGTCTGCGGTTTGCGTATCGGGAGTCAGGCTGATGATGTGTTCGGCGGCCACCGATACAGGCCCGAATGTGATCGGGACGGTCAACACCTGGCCGCTCGCCGTTGTGTAATAGGCGTTGACCGTCGTACCGTCGCTGATCTGGCGGACCTCGCCTGGGGCCATGTCGGCGACCGTGCCGCTGAGCGCGAAGTCATCCGGCGTCGTACCGCTCGGCGAAAGCGATCCTTCCCAGTCGATCTGCGACGACGTGACGGAGCTAGCATTCGGGCTGATCGTCGTGGGATCGACAGTGTATCCAGCCGCGGGGAGGGTCTGCTCCACGTACAGGCTGATGCCCGTTGCACCTAGCCCCGACAACGGTGCCACGTCGTCCAGGTAATTGGCAAGGTAGGGCGACGCGACGATGTCGCTGGTATCCGCGATATTCCCGGTCTGAGAGTAATCGACAAAGAGGAGATGGCCGTTGTTGTCGGCGACGTACAAGTGTCCCTGCCCATCCACCGCGCCCTGGTCGAACTGGCTATCGCCGAAGCTGGAAAAGTCCCGAGTGCCTACGATCGTCATCGTGGTCGGGTCGATCTGGGTGACGTCGCTGGAGCCGACAATGATGATGTCGCCCGTGAAGGGGTCGAACATGATGCCGTGGGCGGCAGGAAGGTCCGAGAAGTATCGTTTCGTAGTAAAGGTCGTGAGGTTGATTGTGCCGAAATCGCCGTAACCTCCCGGCCCACTGCTCGTGTAATAGGCGTTGCCCGCGGCGTCGAACGCAATGGCCGTGATCTGGGGGGCGTCGCCAGTGAGAGGCGTGCCGATCGGCGTGGAGAGCGGATCGATCGGAATCTCCTCCAGCTCGCCGGGCTGGGGTGAACTCCAGACATCCTGGCCGCTGGGATCGAGGGCGAGGTGATCTCCGCCGGGCCCTCCGGATACGGTTTGCGTCTGGCCAGTGATCGGGTTCACCTCGGTCACGGGCCCGTTGGCCGTCATCAGGTTGCCGTTGGGGAGAAAGATCAGGCCGTCGGCGTTGACGTTGGTCGCGACCGAGACGACCGAGCCCAGTGTGACCATCGACCCGTTGTAGGTCACGGGTACATAATTCACCGACTGCGATCCGGCATATTCGGTGAAATAAAGGTCGATCGTGTCCGATGAACTCGGTTGGCCGCCGGATGGTGAGCCGTTTAACGTGACTGTTGCATCTAGACCTGTGGAGTCGAACAGAAAACTTCCGTCCGAACCGAATCCGACCGCGAAGTCGATGGTGTCCCCGGTAGTCAGATTCACATTCCTTGTGTAAGATGACGTGTCAAGGTAGCCGTTGACATTTCCCTGAAACAGCGATGTGCCGTCATCCAAGACGTGGACGTCCGTCGTTGTCCCCTCGGCGTCATCGATCCCGGTAAAGACAGCACTGACGGAGTAGGACCCTGTGGCGGGGGCCGTGAAGCGGTAGACGCTATATTGGCCGCCTGGCCCAGGATGAAATCCGGCCTCGCCCGGCTGTAACACCCCCGTTCCATAGTTGAGTACGCCGCTGGTGGGGTTGTCGAAGATTGCTGGAGGGTTGGATGAATCCCACCACTCCTCGAGACCGCCGGAGGTGCCGGAATTGGTGTAGGGGGTGAAAGTTGACGAGTCGGGCGAAGCACCGGGAGACAGATATCCATAGCTCCAGACGCCATTCGGGTTGCCCGTAATCGAGAAGCCCGACGCGTTGTTGTAAACGACGCTGCTGGCATTCGGCGCACTCTGAGCCTGGATCGTCGTCGTGACCGTTGACGAGCCGGGAGCGACCAGACCCGGCGAGGCCGAGACGGAGACCGAGACGGGAATCCCCACCAGGAACGGCGTCTCCGACGGAGTGCCAGGAAGCGGCGTGCCGACCGAAGTCAAGAGGTTGACCTTGAGGTTGTACTGCCCATTGGCCAGTCCAGTGGTATCCACACTACCAAGATTCACGGTCACCGACTGGTTGTTCGGGTCGATCGAGAACGGGACCACAGGGGCGGTGGACACGACGTTTCCCGACGAATTGAGAATTTGGAGTTGTGCCTCGAGACTGCGGGTGGCGTTGGCCGTGTTGAAGACTTGGGCACTGACCGTGATCGGGGTGCCTGGACTGACCGCCTGCGGCGTCGCGGTCACGCTGGTGACGTCCGCGGCGGCAGGCGTGATGGAAACCACGGTCGAGGCCGATTGCCGGACCGCTCCCGCGTTCGCGGTCACCCCCAGTGTAAAGATCGTCGTTGATTGGATGGTCTGGCTCAGGGTGACCGAGATCGTCGTTGACGCCCCGGCGGCGAGATTGACTTGCGACTGCCCGAACTGCACCGTCACGCCGATCGGCAAGGTCCCAGTCGAAAGGTTCAGGGTCTCCGAATCGCTCGCGGTGTTGGTCAGCGTCAGCGTGAGCGCCTGGCCCTGGCCCGGCAGCAGGTCGACCTCGGTAGGCGACAGGCTCGCCGTGAATTGCTCCGTGGCTTCCACGTTCAGAACGCCCGCGATGCTGTTGAACAAGCTCGTCGAACCCGACAGCATGCCATCGAGATTGTCGGCGTTCGCGGCGGTGATGATCGGCTGGAGTTGTGTCACGAACGCGGTGAGCGCCGGATCGGCGGTTAACAAGGCGTTGAGATTATTGAGGTCGTTCTGTGCCTCGGTAAACAGTGCCGCGGACGTACCCGACTGGAGCATGGCCAGGGTATTACTGAGATCGGTGAGGACCGACGCGAGTTGCGAGTTGTTCGCCGCCCCCGCCGCGATCGACGCCTGCGAGACGGCGGCGGCCTGCGCCGATTGCACGAGCAAGTCGAGGGTATCGGTCGTGGTCACGAGGGTCGAGGACGGTCCGAAGCTGGCGGTGATCGTGGTGGCGAGCGTCTGGTTCAGCGGCGATGACGCATCCGGAGTGAGCGTGAGCGTCTCGGTCTGGGTCGCGCCGACCGCGAGCGTGATCGGCGCCAGGCTGTCGGCGGTGACGCCGGCCGGAGTGGTCGCCGTGAGGGTCACCGTCTCGGGGACGTTCCCATCATTCTGGAGCGTGAGCGTCGTCGAGGCGGCGACCCCGGGCGAGCTGCTGAGCGAAGTCGGCGTGCTCGTCAGCGAGACGGCATCGATCTCGGGCACGGTGAACGTCTCGGTCTGCGTCTTGGTGATCGAAGAATCCGTCGTGCTGGTCGCCGTGACCGTGAACGAAACCTCGGTTCCCGGCGCGGGGATCGGCTGGCCGGTGTTCGGCACGAGGTAGATGCCGTCGATCCCCGTCGCCCCGGCCGGGATCGTGACGCTGGTACCGCTATCGACGATCGAGAACCCGCTGGGGACGTTCGAGAACGTGAGGTTGTACGTATCGGCGGCCGGGCCGAGGTTCTGGATCGTGGCGCGGAAGGCCGTGGGGAGCTGCTGCGCCGTTGAACGGCACGGTGAGCTGCGAATCGGTCGCGACGGTGAACCTGATGCCCGGCTGGGTCGGCGTGATCGTTACCTCGACGGTCGTCTGTGCCTCGAGGTTCGAATCGGTCTGCGACTGGGCGATGATCTGGATCGAATACGTCCCGCTCTGGAGCCCCGGCGCGGGCGTCGCGGTGACGTTGCCGCTGCTGTCGATCGTAACCGTCCAGCCGGTCGGGGCGTTGACCGAGAGGTTGTAGGTGTCGGCGAGGCTGGTCTTAACGTTGGTTGCGAACGTGATCGGCGTGTTCTGGTCGGTCGTGAGCGTCGCCGGGGTGGTCGTGACCTGGAGGACATTGCCTGCGTTGCCGTTGAACAAGACCGAATCAGTTCCATTGCCGTTGGCCGAGACGTTGATCGTCCCGCTGTAGCCGTCCAGGGTCGTCTCGTCGTCCTGATCGAGCGGCTTACCGCCGACGGAGAGATTGCCGCTCCCTGGACCGAGGTTGATCGTGCAGTTCGTTGAGGTGATCGAGACCGACCCAGAGAAATTGGGGGATGACGTGTTGCCGCTCCCTGAGAGCGTGGCCGAACTGGTCGTGATTGTGTACGTCCCTGCGGGGACGGCCGTGCCGTTGAGGGTGAGAACTCCGGCGGGGACGGTGAGTGTGATCGAGACATTACCCGTGACAGTCGCTGTGTAATTCTGCCAGTCACCGCTGACGCCGAGTGATGATTCGGCAGGGCCGTAAAGGGAAAGGCTCCCGTCGCCTGTCGCGAGGTAAGCAACACCGGGGATACCAGAGACAGTACATTGCAGCGTGTCGGAGGACGTGAGATCCACCTCACCAGAGCCGACAGTGGATCCGTCAGACCCGACAACGGCGCCAATCGGTACGTTGACGGTATCCGCCTGAAAGGAGTTCGTAGATTGTGTTGACCAGGATACCGCGAGCTGTCCATTAGCTCGGACACCCGCGGACTGAGTGGCACTCTGAACGGGTCCGATCGCAAGCGAAGGAGAGATCGCTGTGGACCGGATGTCTTCGTCAGTGTCCACGAATCCAAGGGGGTGTGCCCCCATTATTATGGATTCTATGCCGGGTCCGCTACCAGGAAGAACGAAGCGGCGAGCCCCGCCTTGAAACCCGCCTGAAAGAGCGGCGGACCTATTGGCAGGTTCTGGAGCTGGTTTGCCGTATTAAATGAGTTCTTAATCGCCGAATACGTCGCGGCCGCGCCTCCGGTCGCGGCTACCCACGGGGTCAGGATCGCGATCTTGAGCACCTGGATTGTCACAGACTCAAGGGAACGTCCTAGAAAAGCTGCAAAGAATCCCTCCCAAAACTCGCTGCTGGTAATGGTGTTAATCAAATTGCCAAGAAGATCGCCATATTCGTCTATCCCATTTGTTCCATCCTGTAGTACACCGACGGTATCCCCCGTGTTCGGGTTGATCTCCCACCACCCGATTTCATCCTGGCCGCCGATAGGCACGGCCTGTGACGGCACGACCACGATTTCTCCAGAAAGTACCTCGGACGAAATAAGGGCTTTAACGTCAGCCGTGAAAGGCAGATCATCGAGCTGGCCGAGATTCTGCGAGTCAATCACAACCTGCGCAATGCCTTGGATTGCAGCCGCGCTGAAGATTGATGCGGTTGAAATAGGTAAGGACACAGAACTCGAGGAACTCCCGCTTTGAGCCTGGAAAAGGTTGCTTTCAATAACACCCTCGACGTAGCCTCGATCTATATTGAAACCTATCTGAAGTGAAGTAGACTGCCCTGGCGCGACGATTGTACGGAAGTTCGATCCGAGGAGGTTAAATCCAAAATTGATCGTCGCGGTTCCATCGGATGCGATCGCGAGCTTTGTAAGAGCGACGGAAACACGCGGTCTCGCCAGGTACTCGACGACATCAGACGCGTCCGCTAATGCTCGGATTGCGACTGTTGACTCGGATTCGAAATTGACGAGACGCGACCGCTCGCCGGAAATCAGGAAATCAGTCAATGCATCGATGCCCTGCGAAAGGAGACCGCCCTGAGTGTCCTCTGAGGCGGCCGCGTATTGGGTCGCGAAGGACTCAAAGTTGCTAAGGGAGTCACCGGCGATCCCGGCGCAAACATCGTGGCAGGCTGGATGCCGCCGCTCAATACGCTGATGGTGTACAGGTCCATCGGGGTGATGATGGGTGGCGCGTTTGGGTTGACGGAGATGTTTGGCTGCACCAGCCCCTGACGCGCAGCATAGCCTATTCGATCAACGAGCGTTTGCGAATAGCTCTCCGGCGGCCCTTGCGGTCCGCTTAGAGTTACATTCAGAAAGAGCCCCGTCAGCACTTGACTGGCAAGTGGAAAATTGGTGAGCACTTCCTGGTAAGGCGTACCTTCGATCAGTTGGTCGTCGCTTATGGGAAAAGCGTCGTCGCCCAGTTCGACGTAGGGCGTGTACGTGTTCGTTACCTCAGTGAAAATCGCCCCAACTCCGGCGCTATTGACATGGTTCCCAACAGTCAGTGGCCGCCCGACTAGATAGTCGTCGTCGAATGTCTGATCAAGGACGGTCGCGTCCTGCAATCCCGAGGACAGCCCGAACAGCGCGCTTGCCTGGTTGTAAATTTCCGCGACAAGTTGCACGTTAGTCGTCTCTTCCATGTCGGCGGGCACAGCGGTGAACGTGGCGGTCGCTGTGGTGAACGTCTCACCGATCGTCGCACCAGGCATGAGCGGGTCGGCGTCGGTCATACCGCTGCCTGTGTCGAACTGGAACCAGTAATGCGATTCGGTCTCGGACAACAGTTGCGGGTCGTTGGCCGGGTCGGAAACTTGCGTGCCGACCGGAATGTAGCCGACCGTTTGATACTCCGCCGGGAACATCGACATCATCAGTTCCTGGGCATCGCTCTGCGACAGAGTGCCCGAGGCATACTGCGCCGAGATGCCGGAGGCGCGCATCAAGGCCACGCCCAGGCTGGCCGTGTCGAGCGAGTTGCCGGCCAGGCTCCAGAGCGTCCCTCTCGCACCACGAACCGAGCCCAGGTACGAGTTGTAGACGATCTGCGTGTGAATAAAATCGAAGATGTTCTGCGCGTTGTAATCGAGCGCCGCCGCCTCTTCCTGGATATAGGGATCGTTCGTATCGGCATCGACCGTCGAGGCCAGCAGACTCGGGTCGGAGACGTTTCCCGGTTGGATCGTCGCAGCCGGTGTGGAGGCCGACACGGCGCCGGCGTCGAGCATCGCGAAAGCCTGCGCGCCGGTGTCGATGGGGAACGGCGTCGTGAGACCCGCGCCAGCGCGGGCAGGTTGACCGTCAGCGCCACGCTCTCGCGATCGTCGCCCTGGATCGGGGCCAGGCTCCATGCCAGGTGTTGGCCGCTCTGGTCGGGAAGCTGCGTGGTCGTTGTGCCGTCGAGGCTCACGGATGAGCTGACGACGCTCACGCCGGGCTCGAGCGTATCCGTCAGCAAGACGCCAGTCTCCGTATCGGCCTGCTGGTTGTAGACGGTCAACGTGATCGTGACCTGGTTGTTCTCGACTTCGCCGACGAAATATGACGGCGCGGGCGTCGCCGAGGCCGCCGTCGACGGAGTCGCCAGCGTCCGACCCACCACGATCGCGGCCGGCAGCCCGCCGGTAGCCAGCATCGTCCGGTCTTCCAGGATCTCAATGATCGGTCGGTGGACCTTCGCCTTCTGGCGGAGACGGGAACGAACACCCTGACGAATCTCGGACTGCGAGGATCGGCGGTTCATGATGGGTCTCTCCGGGTGGATTTCCTGATCCGAGTTGATGTTGGTACAGGACAGGTCGGAACGAAAGGACGTTGAAATCGGACGTTCGGGTTAACCGGTTGGAGTACCGACTTCAGCCGGCCCTTTCCGCCTGACGGCGGGACTCCAAACCATGAAACGACGGCAACCCATCGCTCGCTTCGTCGAGGTCGCGCGGTTCGGTCCCCCGTGGTCTCCAAACTCCCGGCATCAGCATCATGAGGACATGGATGAGCGGAACTGACTCGTGTCCGTCAGGTTTGCCTATCCGAGAGAGATTACCAAAGGCGTTCGGGGGCACGCCATGAGGTACCCCGACAAGCCAGAAGGAATTCGATCCGAACCGGAACGTTCGGATCGTGAAGTCGATCTGGAACCGTCATCAGGGATCGCCGGCGCCTCTAGATTTCCATCACGGGGCGCCGACGACGTGTCGGTCTCACGTCGTGGAAGGAGCGATGGTGATGGTGTCATTGTTGAGGACCTGGCCATCTGCTGCCACGATGCCGCCCGGCGCGATCAGGATCCGGAAGCCCTTGCCCACCGGAGTCTTGGCGAAGCTGAAGGTCAGGGCCTGCTTCGTGGCGTCGTAAGACACTTTCTTGATCTTGATGAGCTTCCTCCCCTTCCCGGCCCGGATCAGGTAGACCTTGGCGTTGGAGGCCAGGCTTGGGTTGACGGCCGTGTTGAATGTGAGGGTCACGCCCGTGGCCTCGGCCTTCTTCCCGGTCCCCGTGGTGATGATGGTCGTGGAGGCCACCTGGGGCGTCGGAGCCGTGGTGCGCACGACCTCGTTACCCGAGAGGAACAGTGCCTTGCCGTCGGTCTGGATGAGCAACCGGCTGTCGACGCTGTCAGGCAGCAGCGCCACGCCGCCGGTGCCATAGGTGGTGTCGAGGGCACCGGCGGAGGTCATGTGCATCAGCAGCCCACCCGCCGCGCTGGTGTTGTAGTTCTGCGGGTTGGCGCTGCCGCCGACCAGCAGGGAGCCGTCGGATTGGACCGTGACGGCGGAGGCCGAGGTCGTGAAGGCGATCCCTCCCTGGTTCAGCGAGAGCAGGTACTTGCCGCTGCCGTTGAACGAGGTATCGAACGAGCCGTTGGCGTTCAGCCGGGTCACCGTCAGGTCTTCCACGGTGGGGCTGCTGGTGCTTTGCGATATCTCTTGCGACGAGCCGGCGATCACGATCTGCGTGCCTTGCAGGGCCACAGCGTTGCCGCTGTCCATGCTGCTACCGCCGCCGAGATCCTCGTTGAAGGCCACCAATCCGTTGCCGTTGAAGGAGGTGTCGAGCGTGCCGTTCGCATTCAGTCGGGCCACGGCGAGGTCGCTCGGTGTGCCATTCGAATTGCTGGTACTCGGGAGCTGGGCCGAGCCAACGACCACGATCTTGTCGTCGGGCTGGACCACCACGGCGCTGGTCGTATCCGACTCGCCCGACGAGCCGCCGACCTTGAAGTCCACGGTCGCCATCCCCGTCCCGTTGAACGAGGTGTCCAGCAAGCCATTGGTGTTCAACCGGGCGACGGCGAACACCTCTCCGTTGGTGGTCGAGGTCGAAGTGGAGCCAACGGCGACGATCTTGCCGTCGGGGCCGATCGCCAGCGACGACGCCGACAAGTTATATTGCGTCGAGGAGCTCGTGGCGAAGTCGATCAACTCGAATCCGGAAGTCCCGAACGACGTGTTGACCGATCCATTGGAGTTGAGTCGAGCGACCATCCATTCGTTGTCGAACGTCGAACTGTTGTCGACCGTGGCGAGGATGTCGATCTTGCCGTTGGAATCGACGGCGATGTCGTCCGCATCCACCACGTTATAGGTCGTGCCGCCGACGGTCAGGACCGGGATCGTCTCCGTGCCGTTCGACCCGAACGAGGTGTCGATCGAGCCGGCGGCGGTCAGCCGCGTGACGATCAAGCTGGTGGTGCTGGACGAACCACTCGCAGTGGGGCTGGTGGTCAGCGTCCCGACCTCCACCACCTGACCGCTCTGCGAGGCGATCGAGCTGATATTCTCCGAGTATGTGTCCGTCGAGGTGTTCTGCGGCGCGATCATCGCCGACTCGCCGCCGAACCCGAACGTCGGATCGAGCCCGACGGAAAGGAGAGTCCGCCCCTCCAGATCTTCGCCCATCGGCCGGAGCCGACAGCATCCCCGGCGCGGCGAAAGGCCAAGTCGAGTGTTACGGCGGCCGAGCAACAGTCCCGTGATGCGCCGGGACGACCAATGATTCACTGACATTCGATACCTTCCTCTCGTTGCTGAAGTCGAAGATCGATCGCAATCCGCTGACACGTGGTCGCGGTTCCATCCCTAATCGTCAGGCCGGCCAGGAAAACGAAGGAATTCGTAGGACAGTAGCCGTCCGATCGGTAGCCGAGTGGGTCGCACGCCGCGCCGCGGCGTCAGGCCCATCGCATGCGATCCCGGATGGCAGGTCTCGAATTCCGCGGGTGGGCCTCACTTCGATGAATCGAGGCTCGACGCCACCCTACGACGGTTCGATGACGTTCTCTTTTCCCTCCGAAGCTCAGAGGAAACCGGTCAGACTGACAGCGCCAGCATCCAGGCCGCGCCCTGCTCGGGCACCCTCGCCCCAGGTTCTCATTGTCGAAGCTCCTCAAGGACTCGCAAAGCCGTGAATCAATCGTTTCAATTCCACGTTGGAGTCGAGCGGGACCGGGTCCATGCCAGCCCCGAACGCCTGACTCCGACCCGGCGTCGTTGCTATTACCTCGGCGAGAAAGAAAATCATAAGAGCTCGACGCGCCAGCGAGTGAATCGATGAAGCCCGCCGGGACGTACTCGCTGGCGCGTCGGGCTTGTATGTGACTTTCTTGCTCGCCAGGGTCATACGGTCGCCGAGATCCCGTTCGATTCGAACCCGATCTAATTCAGCTATCGCACCAGATCAGAATTCCGGACAAACGAGACCCAAGGAAAAGGGTTTCTTCCCAAAAAATACATGGCTGTGATTGGATGCAACAAGAGGATCGATCCCGTCTTCTCGGCAGGTGTCGATGGCATTCTCTATTTTGAATGAGACCAATCGAACCTCGTAAGCCGACAGAGCCATCGAAACGAGATCGCTGCGTCGCACACAAATCCCCTATCTGGGATGGCGTCGCAACCTGACGGCTCGGACATGTCCCAGAAAAAAAATCTCGATTTTCTGGCGAGTTGCCGAGCTGCCCGCGATAGGATGGATGTGGATTCGAGAAAGGAGGCCAGGATATCATGAGCGGCGACACGACCTCGGACGTGAACGACCTGATCGAGCGGCTGCGAAACGGGGACGATTGGGCGCGAAAGGCGTTGCTTCGAGCGAGTCGACCATCGCTTGCATCGGATCGCCTCCGCGGCGCTCCGCAAGGAGTTCCCCCGGCTGCGTGCCCATCATGAGATTGAGAGCGTCGTCGATGAGGCCTGGATGCGGCTCATGAAGGCCCTGGAGAGCTACCTCCCGAGTCGGCCGAGGCGTTCTACAGCCTGATGTTCCATAAGGTCTGCCAGGTCCTGCTCGACATGGCCCGGCGCCAGACTCGGGACGATGCCCGATCGCCACAAGGGCTCCCCGACTCGGAGGAATCCGACGATTCCGCCCGGGCCGACGGAGCAGACTCGACGCTGGATCCGGCCCGACTGGCGCTCTGGACCGAGTTTCACCATAAGGTCGGGAACCTGCCGGACGACCAGCGGCTCGTCTTCGACTTCCATTTATTACGCGGATGTCCCACGGGCCGAAATCGCTCGACTGCTGGGTCTGCATCCCAAGCAGGTCAGCCGGCTTTGGGTCGCCGCGACGGACAGCTCGGCCAATGGTTGCGGGGTATTGAAAACCTTTGCCCCTGAACCAGAAGAGTTCGAGGCGCATGAACCAAGGTAAGATGGACGAGGTAGAGAGATACGCCGACGAGTCGCTAAAGGGGTCCCGGATCGTCCTCAACGACAAGCATCAAGTCAGAGCGGCCGCCTTGGCCTACCTCGCAAGCGTGTATGGCAGCCGAGCCGACTTGAAGAAGCTCGAACCGGCGTCGATCGAGTCGGTGCAGCTCGCACGCTTCCGATGGGCCTCGACAGCGAAGTCACGGCACAGGGAAATGGGAGCCTCGGGTTCCTCCTCATCTTCTTTGGAAAGTCTTCCGAAGCTGAACCGTACTGCCGCGAAGAGGCGGCGTCCCGAATCAAGGACAACCCCGATCGTAACGATCGATTCTGGGCCGAGATAAGACACGACATATCTTTACTTGTTCATATAAAGTTCAGTGAGGCCCGATCCCCACTCCTTTCAGCCTAGAACGGATTGAAGCCGCGCGAGAAGGGCCGACATCCCGCGGACATTTCCGACATGGGATGGATCGTCGGGCAGATCCTCGAAATCCGCGATGAGACCGGCCAGCTCTCTCGCGACGCATCCCTCGCGAAACTTCGGAGTGATCCTTTCCTCCAAGGCCTCATCTTTGACCTCCAGTTCCCGGCCAATCCGTTCGCGGAGTCGTGGGTTTCACCCTGGGCTTGTCGGCATGATAATGTGTTCGATCGGCGGGCGATCCGGGTAAGGTGACGGTGGTCTCCCACTGAAGCCGGAACAGTTTCGGGCTGGCACGGCAAGTCGGCGCGGAAATCTTTCGAATTCTCGAATATCGCATCTCCCGTCCTCAAAAGGAGTTCGGCTGGAGAACGGCCCAATTCCGCGCCGGATGCGTTAATGAATTTGCAAACCTGCGGCATTCTAATAGTAAGGCTTTGCGTCGTCACTTCTTGCCGGGGCCAGGGTTCATTGACAAACCGCCAGAGACCAGCCAGACCGGTCCGACTCGTCGGGCGACTCGTTGCTAACTCCCTTTCGAGCACGGAGATCGGTGATGGCGACCCGCCGAAATGGGATGAGCCACGGCAAACCGGCGCAATGTGCCGCGTGAAATCCCATGGAGCAAGGAAGTGTCAGCTCCGGTCGATTTGGCAGTCGCATCCACGGCGCTTGCGGAGAATCCTTGATCCCAAGTTCCATTTAACCAAAGCCTTAACGCAAAACCCGCGATTCGGCACAACAATTGCTTGAGGACTTGACAAGGCGCCAGAAGTTCATGCGTCGCGACGGAGCGACGAGGAATCGAGAAGGGTCCGATCTGAAGGGAATAGGGACGCTCAAAATGACCACCGTGATCGATCGCCAGGAATACACGTTTCAAGCCGAGATCAAGCAGCTCCTGCATCTGCTGTCGCATTCGCTCTACCAGAGCCGCGAGATCGCCGTCCGGGAGCTGATCTCGAACGCGTCCGACGCGCTCGACAAGATGCGTTACGTGACCTTGACCGACGAGTCGCAGCACGACTCCGGTCCGCTCGAAATCGTCATCGAAGGCCGCGAGGCCGACCATCAACTGATCATCCGCGACACCGGCATCGGGATGTCGCACGACGAGCTTGTCAAGAACCTGGGGACGATCGCGCATAGCGGCTCGGTCGAGTTTCTCAAGGCGATGGCCGCGAACAACCAGGCCCAGTCCAAGTCGGACGTGTCGCTGATCGGCCAGTTCGGCGTCGGGTTCTATGCCGCGTTCATGATCGCCGATCGGGTGCGGGTCCGGTCGCGGAACTACCGGGACGATTCGGGCTGGGAGTGGGAGTCCGAAGGGACCGGCAGCTTCACCGTAACGCCCGTCGACGGCCCGCTCCCCCGCGGGACCGAGGTGATCCTCCACCTCAAGGAAGACGCCAAGGATTTCACGGCTCCCTGGCGGATCAAGGATATCATCAAGCGCTTCTCCAGCTTCGTCCCGCACCCGATCCGGCTGGGCGAGGGCGGCGAGGTCCTCAACGACCAGAAGCCGATCTGGGTCGAGCCGAAGAGCCAGGTCACCGAAGAGCAGTACACCCGATTCTATCAACACCTGACCCATCATCCGGAGGAGACGCCGCTCTGGCACCTCCACCTGGCGGCCGACTCGCCGATCCAGTTCCGCGCGATCGTCTATTGCCCGCCGACGAATCCCGAGCGCCTCGGCTATACGCGCTCGAGCACGGCCTGCACCTCTGCGCAAAGCGGGTCCTCGTCCAGTCCGAGTGCCGCGAGCTTGTGCCGGATTATCTACGATTCCTCCACGGCCTGGTCGATTCCGAGGACCTGCCGCTCAACGTTTCCCGCGAGACGCTCCAGGATAACAGCGTCATCCGTCGGATGCGCACCTCGATCGTCAAGGGCGTCCTCGACCGCCTGGACAACCTCTCCAAGGACGAGCCCGACAAGTTCAAGACCTTCTACAGCCAGTTCGGCGCGATGCTGAAAGAAGGGCTGGTCGTCGGCGGGATCGACATGGGGAACTTCCAGGAGAACCGCGAACGGATCGCCAAGTTGCTCCGGTTCGCGACCTCGCGCAGCGAGGATCCCTCGGCGATGGTCTCGTTCGACGAGTACATCGCGCGGATGCCGGAAGGGCAGACGAAGATCTATTACCTGGGAGGCCCGGACTTCGCCTCGATCGCCAAGAGCCCCAACCTCAAGATCTTCCGCCGAAAGGGCATCGAGGTGCTCTACCTCACCGATCCGATCGACGAGTTCGCCATCACCTCGCTACGGGTCTACCAGGGCAAGGAGCTGACCTCGATCGATTCGGCCGACCTCGAACTCCCCGAGACCACCACGACCGCCGAGGCCGAGACGAAAGCCGATGAGCCTGGGCCCAAGGAAAGCGGGTTCGCCCGCGTCCTCGACCTGTTCCGCGAGGCGCTGGGGACTCGCGTCCGAGAGGTCCGCGAATCGAAACGGCTGATCGATAGCCCCTGTTGCCTGGTCAATGCCGAGGGCGGACTCAGCACCCAGATGCAGCGGATGCTGAAGATGGCGAACAAGGAATTCCCCGAGACAGCCCGGATCCTCGAGGTCAATCCGTCGGCCCCGCTGATCCGCCGGCTCTGCAACCTCAGCGCCAACGAGGAACACCAAGGATTCATCAAGCAGTGTGCCTTGCAGCTCTGGACCAACGCCATGATCCTCGAGGGCGTCACACCCGACCCCGAGGACCTCATCGCCCGCGTCCAGTCGTTCATGGCCGAGGCCGCCGAGAAGCGGTCGCCACTCATCCTTTGAGATGACGGGTAGCGGGTGGCGGGTGACGGGAAAATGCAAATTGCATCTCCGCTTCCTCCCGCCATCCGTCACCAACCGCGCACCGCTCGCGCATCAGCCGCCGTGATCGAAGTTGAAGTACATCCCGAACGGATAGGGTCCCGGTCCGGGCGCAATCGGGTCGAGGTCGTAGATCGGGACATAAGAACCCATCTGGTAGTACATCCCGACCGGCTTCCAAGGGTGGACCAGCCCCTGGATGAACTTGAGAGGGCGGGGCCAGGAGTGGCTGGAAGAGTCGATCGTACTCTGACCGGGCGAACCGTACCAGTACGGATAGATGCTCTCGGTGTCGGGGGTCTTCCAGCCCAGGCCGTAGAGTCCCTGCGACCGGAACCAGTTGAGGTGGCTCACCGTTCCGCTATCACCATATCGCGAGTTGTAGAAATAGTCGCGGCGGGGGTCCGGGGGCAGATACGTGGGGGTCGCGGAGAACCGCTGAAGCAAGCCGCTACGCTGTGTGATGTCGCCGACCTGGGGCTGGGGCGGCTGGGCCTTCGCCGTCGGGGATAACATCGCCCAGAGGCCCAGCGCGGCGATGCCGGCGAGCGCCCGGGCAGATCCGCTCGAATTGGCGTGGCCGCCCGTCAGCCGGGCGGGGGTAGTCGATCCTCTCGATCCTTGTCGTTCCATGAGCTGGGCTCCTCGCTCGAGTGTCTCTATCCCTCCCCTCCTGGGAAAGGAATCTGATCCTACAACGCGTCCGGCTCTGCCGACGGACTCGGACCGGGTCTAAGACCCACGCGGGCCGTCTGGTTCCTCCCGGCCGAGCGAACGATACGCGATCGAACTCGACCACCCGATCCTCGTCAACCTGCGGGGTGCGAGGGTCGGGCGAGAAGGGGCGGTCGGTCGATCCAGCAAGCGGGCCCGCGGGAGGGCGGGCCCTTCGATTCCGTTCAGGTTCAAGGATCGAACGGATTCATGGGCGGGAAGGAGAAGAAGTCGCGAGGCGACCGCGTCACCGAGACGTAGGGGACATATCCCGGAGTGATCGGGACGGGCCCGCCCGCTCCCATGAAATAGTTGAACCTTCGGCCCGTGATGGAACAATCCGGTCAGCGAGGCTAGCTTCCCGTGCAGCTTGGAGAGGCAATTGGAGCATCCCCTCCCGCCGCAGAAGCCGCAGCCCTTGCCCTTGCACAACCCGCAACCCGGATCGCCGCAGCCTCCCACCATCCCGCCGCCTCCGCAGGCGCCGCAACCCTGACCTCGGCAGCCGCCGCAAAGGCTCCTGTGGAGTCCCTTTCCATGAGAATGCTTGGACGCGATGCCGCAACCGGCCTGGCCGCAGGGGTATTGCGACGAGGGCTGGACGACTGCCTGGCCGGCAGGCACCGACTGGCTCGTCGCCGCCACGACCGGCGTCGCCGCGGAGCCGTGGCCGAAGCAACCCGGGCCGCAGTGGATGGGCGCGAACTTGCCCGCGGCCTTGTGGTGGCCGAGACCGTGCCCAGGGTCGCAGCCGGGCCCGGAGCAGGCCGAACCGTCACCGCCATGGCCGAGGATTCCGCCGCCGTGCCCGAGGCCCCCACCATTTAGGCAGTGGCCGCATCCCTTGCCCCCGCACAGCCCACAACCCGTGCCATGCCCCGCCAGCAGCGAGTGCATCCGACACTTCACGCAATACGCCAGATAGCGGGGATCATAGACGTGGTTCTTGGCATAATGCCCATACGGCACCGGAGGCGCCATGAACTCGCCACCGGTCGTGTAGTCGTAGGCCGCCACTTCCCCGGGGATCGTGTGGTGGAGGCGATAGCCATCCGCCAGTGTCACACTCGTCCATCCCAGGCTCAGCACCATGGCCGCGGCCATCGCGATCGTCAGTCGCATCCCACTCCGATTTTCGAAACGCATGGTCATCCCTTGCTTGACTTCCGTGAGGCCCTCCTGGAGTGTCTCGAATCCATCGAGCGACGGACGTGCCCGAGCCTTCCTGTGCGCGGACGATACGATCAGCCCCGGCCGTCACGGATCCGTACAATACTGACCCGGGCCCGTGACCTGCCCTGGTGTCTGATGATCGGCCCGAGAGACCACCGTTCTCGACCGAATCCCGCCCGCCTCGGAAAAAAACAGGCCGGGCCCCCGTCAGAGTACGAGGGACCGGCCCATTGCATCGTAGTCGTCGGCCGATCGGACTCCCGATCGGCCGTCAAGGCGGCGAGATCATTTCTCGCCTTTGGAGTAGACCATCGAGGCCGGCAGGTCGATCACTTTCTGATTGGGATCGCCGTAGGCGATCGCGGCGTGCTGCTGGCGCTCCTTCGCCTGCCGCTCGCGGCGGAGCCTGCCGAACTGGGGCAGCCCGAGCACATGACCGATGATGTGCGGGCGATCGTGCCCCGGTCCGTTCATGGCCTGGGGCGCCGAGGGGATGCTGGTGGGGACGACCGACGCATCATACGACCCGGCGCCGGGATGTCGCGCCATCGCTGCCATGCGCGGGTCGGCGAAGGGATTCTGGGCGCCCCTGGCCACTCCGATCGGGGTCGGCTCGGCCGTCGGCGCGCCCCCGCCCACTACTGCGACTCCTGGCGCCGACGCATCGCCCGCCGGACCGACCACGGCATAACCGGCCTCCTGCGACTCCATGACCACATCGGCGCGGGGCTCCGTGGTGACAACCGGACCGGACACGACCATCTCGCCCTGGACGGGCATCGCGGCCATCGCCGGCGGGGGAGCGGGGATGTCGACGCCATCGTGCTTCTTGACCCGCGCTCGCTGGCATTCCACGCAGTGCCTCCACCCGAAGAGCCCCTTGTGGTGGTGCGGCTTGGGCGCGTCCTTCTCTGCAACGGCCCTCGGCGCCCCGGGCTGCGACGAGTAAGGCGATGGGGGCTGGTAGACCGAGGACAGCGGGAAGGCCGACGACGGCTGAGAGCCGGACGACGGCTGATAACCCGACGAGGGCCTTGGGTCGGACGACGATGGGGCCCCGGCCGACGGCTCATAGCCCGACCACGGCTTGGCGCCGGCTTCCGGCTCGAGCACGATCGGAGGCTGGGCGCCGGCGGACGGCTGGGCTTCGGGCGCGGTGCCGGTGGCCTGCGGGACGTCGTCGGGGGAGGCGACGGCCGGCAAGGCGGGCGCCGCCAGTGCCAGTCCGCAGAGACCCAGGATCAACCGAGAACGGGTAAGCATGAGGGAACTCCTTTCCCCGGTTCGCGCCCGGCCTCCCACGACGCATCCTGCGCGGGCCGGGACCTTCCGAACCAAAGCGGTGAACGGTGGCTCGGCCATCTGGTCATCCGAGACCCGGCCCGGCCGAGAAGCGGGGATCCGACCCCGGGCCGCCACTCCTCCGGGACGATCGCGGCCCGTCGAGACCAGGGCGCGCGGCCACTCCGATCGGAATTCAGCCCTTTCATCACATCCCCTATGATCGGCACGACCCGGCCCGTTCTTGCGAGAATCACCGCCATGGCCGTCGATTCTCGTTCGCCGACCCTCTCAATAACTATCCGAGCTCACCACCTCGCCCCCATTGCGGGTGCCGAGCCCCTGCCACACGGGCACGCTAATGCTATTCTTGATGAACTGGACATGCCCGTCGCACATGACGGCGTTGACCCCGCCGGGGTGCAGACTCCGGGTCGTGATGTTCTGCGAGAGCCAGTTCCAGATGGGATCCGTCCGGTTGCTGTGCGGCAGGCCGCCACGGCAATCGGGCTGCGGGTCGTTCGGGGCCCGATGATTGTTGTACAGGCTATGCCCCGGCGCCCCGTAGTGCCAGCGTACGCCGCGCGTATCCTGGAACTGGGTCGTCGAGGATGGCAGGCTCAGGCACATCGAGACATAATCCGCGTCCGAGGTGAGCGGAGGGCCGGTCGTGCTGTTATTGCCCGTGATGAGGAAGACGCCCAGCGGATTGTTGGCGTAGGTCGAGCCCGGGGTGGAGCGGATCGTCTCGGCGACCGCGACCGTGTTCGACATCCCGTTGAACGATCGCCGCCGGCGAGATCCTCGAGTTCTCGAAGAGGACCCCGTTGGGGACGTCGGTCAGCGGCGGGTACGGGTTCTGCACGACCGAATAGCCGGATCCCGTACACATCGGGTAGTTGTGAGTCGCATAATTGCCGTTGCTGACCGTGACGAGCACCGGCGAGGAATCGGATGGGCAGATCAGCGCATTGAGGAAGGTCTCGAATCCGGTCACGTTCGCCGCAGCGAGGGTTGTCGTCGGATCGGTGTCCGGCGGCAGGTTGAAATTGAAGCAATTGAACAGGGACTG
The DNA here is from genome assembly GCA_963777695.1 of uncultured Planctomycetota bacterium. Taxonomy (GTDB): domain Bacteria; phylum Planctomycetota; class Planctomycetia; order Isosphaerales; family Isosphaeraceae; genus CAVZRC01. The sequence goes on along the minus strand of CAVZRC010000001.1, from coordinate 2,471,540 downwards.
CTGCTCGAGCTGAGGGAGCAGCTCCGCGTAGGCCCCCCAGCAGTTCCCCTGTCCGGTGATATGGCTGTTGACCCGCCCCGGAGGCAGGACGTTGATCGCCGAGATGTAATTGTTCAAGGCGAGGCCGGTCTGCTTCAGGTTATTGACGCACTGCGCCCGCCGCGCCGCCTCGCGGGCCGCCTGCACCGCCGGCAACAACAGGGCGATCAGCACCGAGATGATCGCGATGACCACCAGCAATTCGATCAAGGTAAACGCCTTACTCGTACGACTTGAAGACATCAATCATTCCCTCATCGAGATCGCGGACGGCAGGATCGTGGCTGACGCAGACAGGATCCTGGCAAAGGGCATGATTGTAGTGGGGCGACCGCCTCGATACAATCGTGTCGAGATCGGATACCATCATGGCGGACGGACTTATGCTGGAGAATGACGTCAGGGCCCATCGGACTCGCCTGGGCTGGTCGCAAGAGGAGCTGTCGAGCCGGTCGGGCCTCTCGAGGGCAGGCATCAGCGCGATCGAGACTGGCCGGCTGATCCCCTCCACGGCCGCGGCGCTGGCGATCGCCGAGGCGATGGGCTGCACGGTCGAGACGCTGTTCCGACTGAAGGGGACGACTCCGACGCCGGGACGCGAGGCGTGGGCATGGGCACCGCCATCGGCGTCGTGGCGATACTGGCGCGCCGAGATCGGCGGCCGGCGCTACCTCTATCCGGTCGAGGTCTCGCCGATGGGCCTGGTCACTCACGACGGGATTTCCCGGGACGGGACCCTCGACGATCATCGCACGGACGACCCGTCGCGGACGCTGGTCATGGCGTGTTGCGACCCGGCGGTGGGCCTGATGGCCGCCGAGCTGGCGCGACAGTCGGACGTGCGACTGATCGTGCTGCGGCGATCGAGCCGGGCGGCGCTGGACCTGCTGGCCCAGGGGCTGATCCATGCGGCCGGAGTCCACCTGGCGCGCTCCGACGAGGCCGAAGGGAACGCCGCGCCAATCCGCCAGCACTTCGACGGCCACCCCGGCCCTCTCGGCGATTTCCAGTTGCTCCGCGTGGCCGATTGGGACGAGGGGATCGCCCTTGGGCCGGGCCTACGATTGGGCACGATCCGCGAAGTCGTCGCCGCCAAGGTGCGCTGGGTCCTCCGCGAGCCCGGCTCGGGGGCGAGTCAATGTCTCGACGAGATCTTCGAGGGGCCGGGATCGCCGGGTCCGGGCCGCCGATGCCACCGGGCACTCGACCATCGCGGCGTCGCCGAGATCATCCGAGGCGAGAGTGCTGACGCCGGGATCTGCCTGCGTATCGCCGGCGAGGAGGCCGGGCTCTCCTTCCTCAGCGTCCGCCAGGAGGCGTATGACATCTGTATGGCCGACTCACTCCTCCAGGATCGTCGCGGCCGGGCACTCCTGAATGTCGTACGATCCTCGGCCTATCGCCGGCTCCTCGACGATCTGCCGGGTTACGGCTCGGCGCAGACCGGGGACGTTCAACCCGTCCCCCTCCGGCAGTCATGAGCCGCGAGCCGTCGGACCGGCGTCGAGCCGCCCGTCGGCATGCCCCCTTGACTTCGTCTCGCGGGGGTCTCACGATGATCTGGTCGTTTTATGACCCGGGATGATAATCCCGCCTGAACTGAACCTGATCAGGGAGCACCGGATGAGATCGTTGATGTGCGTGGCGAGCGTCTTGGTCCTGTTGGCCGTCGCCGGCCTGGTATCCCACCCCGTGGGTGCCGCGAGCGATGACGAGACGCCTTCGATCAAGAAGATCATGGCAACTCTGCACAAGGGCACCAAGGCCCCGGTGAACAACGTGAAGGCGTTGCTGAAGAGCGAGACGCCCGAGTGGTCGAAGGTCGAGAAGGATGCCGAGATCATCGTGAAGTTCGCCGCCTTCCTTCCGAAGAACGACCCTCCCAAGGGCGAGAAAGAATCCTACGAGAAGCTCGCCAAGGCCTATGAGAAGAGCGCCAAGGCCCTCAAGACCGCGGCGGAGAAGGAAGAGCTCAAGGCGGCGCGTGCCGCTTCGAAGAAGCTGAGCGAGTCCTGCAAGGCTTGCCACGCGGTCCACAAGTGAAGCCGAGCCGGGAGGCGTTTCGCCGAACGCCACCGGGCTCGAAGTGATCGGCCGTCCCCTTCTCCCCGGCGGGGAGAGGGGGGCTGCCGTGGCCAAGAGCGAGACGTCTTCACAGGTTTTCATTCGATCCTTTCCCAAGTTTTCAGCCCTGCCCACGAGCCCCCATGCAACTCCCCCTGCTTTCCCACAAGGCCGAGCGGTTCACCGAGAGCGTGATCCGGGGAATGTCGATCGAGGCCCGCCGCCACTGCGCCGTGAACCTGGCGCAGGGCATGCCGGACTTCCCGGCCCCGACGGAGATCAAGGCCGCCGCGTGCCGCGCCATCGAGGCCGATATCAATCAATATGCGATCACATGGGGAGCGCAGGAGCTCCGCCGCGCGGTCGCCGAACATGCGGGGTGGTACCTGGGCTTGACGGTGGATCCCGAGACGGAGATCACCGTCACCTGCGGGAGCACCGAGGCGATGCTGGTCGCCTTGCTGTCGCTGATCAATCCCGGCGACGAGGTGATCCTGACCCAGCCGTTCTACGAGAACTACTGGCCCGACTGCGCCCTGGCCGGCGCCACGCCCCGGTTCGTGCCGCTCCGGCCGCCGCACTGGCGATTCGAACCCGACGAGCTGGCCGCGGCATTCAACGACCGGACCAAGGCGATCATCCTCTGCAATCCCAACAACCCGACCGGCACGGTCTTCTCGCGGGAGGACCTCGAGGCGGTCGCCGCGCTCTGCCGCAAGTGGGACGTGATCGCCATCACCGACGAGATCTACGAGCATATCATCTATGATGGACGCCAACACATCCCACTGGCCGGCCTGGAGGGGATGTGGGAGCGATCGGTCACGATCGGCGGGATGTCGAAGACCTACGCGGTGACCGGCTGGCGGGTCGGGACGATGCTCGCCCCGCCCCGGCTGACCCACGCATTCCGGCAGGTGCATGACTTCGTCTCGATCGGCGCCGCGGCCCCGTTGCAGGAGGCCGGAGCCGTGGCCTACCGCCTCCCCCGCGAGTACTACGCGCGGCTGGCCACCGACTACCAGGCCCGTCGCGACCGGTTCTGCGGCACGCTGACCGAGGTCGGCTTCGAGCTCGAGCCGCCCGAAGGGGCCTATTACGTCATGGCCGGCATCACGGCATTCGGCGTCACCGACGACGTGGATTTCTCGCGATACCTGGTCCGCGAGGTCGGCGTCGCGACCGTGCCCGGCTCGAGCTTCTTCCAGGACAAGACGCTGGGACGCCCCTATGTCCGCTTCTGCTTCTGCAAGCGGGACGACACGCTCGACCTGGCCGCCGAGCGACTGCGGCAATTGAGAGTCATCGTCTGACGCGGCCGACCGATCGACGGCTTCCGATCCGTGCGTCAAAGCGGCTCGGCCTCGGACTTCAGACGTTGCCAAAGTGATGTAACGTTCAATTGCCTTGTCCAGGTTTCGAGGTAATCCAGGTCCAGCAGCGGATGCTGGATCTCGAAGACGCGCAGGGCATCGGTAAATTGCTTCTCGCTGCCACCACTCGCCTTCGCCCAATGCAGCTTGGCCAGGATCGTGTCTTCCGGAGTCGAGACCTTCAATACGACGCCCGCGAGATCCTCCGACCGCCTCCGGGCGAAGCGAGAGGCATCGAACGGCTCGTCGGTCAGGATCCAGAAGTCCACCTTGTCACCCGTGGCGAGTTCCAGCAGGTTGAACATCCTGCGATGTCGGACAGCTTCCTGTATGGCTTGTTCCGACAAGTAATAATCGGAAGACGGAAATGCGGATAGCAGTTTGCCGCCCCCGTCCTCCGACAGGGCCACGACCAAGTCGATGTCGTGGGTCAATCGCGGTTCCCCCTGCATGCTCGATGCGAAGGAACCGGTCACCATATAGTCGATCCCCAGATCGTCGAGGACTCGGACGACCCGGATCAATAATTCCTGTTGTGACATTTCGCGAGACGATCCAGGAAGAGACTGTGGAGTTCCTGTCGGCTAGCTGCGGGGAATCGCTTTCGCAACCCTTCGAGGAATAGACTCTTACCCAGCTCGGAAAGCTCGAAGACTTTCCGGAGTTTCTGTTCGGGCGACATCGCGCGGAGGATTTCCAGGTAAGCCCTGTGGTTGGGTCTCAGTTTGGGATTCATCACAATTTTTCCCACCAGGCGGGATCCTGCACGATAACTTCCTCTATCATATCACAGCGGCGACCAGGCGGCGATCTCGCGATCCCTCAGCATTCACACTCGCGATCTTTTCAGATGGCGCCGAGATCGTCCGGGTTCGCCGCGATCATCGCCGCCGGTCCAGATACGCCTCCACGTCGTACTTGGCCTCCGCCAGCCCGACACCCGTCTTCTGTCGATGGATTTGGATCGCCGCGATCTTGTCGCCCCGATCGGCCTGGGCGCACGCCTCCTCCGACAGGTTCCAGGTGTCGGTGTAGTCGATCCCCAGGTGCTTGAGGACCAGGTCGAGCTTCTGCTCGACGCGACGCAGCCGCACCGCATCATCATGCGAGAAGCTGGACGAATGGCCAAGAATATCAATCATGGGTGATTCTCCGTCTCTCCCTGTCCACGAACGTTTCCGACAATCCATTCGTCGGAAACCCGTGGAGATTGACCGGGATGTCGGACTGCCCGTGGACGCGAGTCGTCAACCGATTCCCAAGGGACCACACCTGTGGTAGAAGCGTTAGACCCGAGCGGAAGGTTTCGGCGACTCGTTTCGAGGCTTCCGACGGACCCTTTCACGCGTGGAGCATGGCGATGGACTTTGAGCGATCGATCCTCGGAAAAATGACCCGATCCGGAGTCCTCGCCGTCTTGGTGATGCTCCTCGCCATGCAATCGGCGAGCGCCCAGGCTCCGCCGGCGTCAGGACCGGCAATCGGGGGATCGCCGACCGTCGCGGCGTCGCCATCTACATCGACCGCCGTCGCGTCGAACCCGCTCGATCCCCTGGAGCCGGCCGAGATCCAGGCGGCCGTCGAGGCCGTTCGAAAGGAGAAGCGGCTTCCCGATACGGTCCGATTCGTCACGGTCACCTTGAACGAACCGGCGAAGGAGATCGTCCTCCACCCTCGGGCCGATGTCCGTCCGCCGCGTGAGGCGTTCCTGATCCTGCTCGACAACGCGACCGGCCGGGGCTACGAGGCCGTGGTGGACCTCTCCAGACGGGCCGTCTCCCGCTACGATGCGCTGCCGGAAGGCGTCCAACCGCCGATCATGCTCGACGAGTTCAACGAGTGCGAGGAGGCGGCCAGGAAGTCGCCGGCCTTCCGCGAGGCGTGCAAGAAACGCGGGATCGAGGACCTCAACCTGGTGATGATCGACGCGTGGTCGGCGGGCCACTACGGCAACGAGCCGCCGGAGGATCGGGGCAAGCGGCTCTGTCGCGCGCTGTGCTGGGTCCGCACCGAGCCCACCGACAACGGCTACGCCCGGCCGATCGAGAACCTCGTGGTGATCATCGACCTCAATCGCAAGGAAGTCCTCCGCGTCGAGGACGGCGGGCCCATCCCGCTGCCTCCGCAGTCGAGCAACTGGGCACGCTCGTACAACAAGGAGACCCGGACCGGCCTCAAGCCGCTCGAGGTGACGCAGTCGGAGGGGCCGAGCTTCGGCATCCGCGGGCACGAGGTCTCCTGGCAGAAGTGGGACCTGCGAGTCGGCTTCAACCCGCGCGAGGGGCTGGTGATCTACACCGCACGATTCGACGGCCGTCCCGTGCTCTACCGGGCATCAATCTCCGAGATGCTCGTGCCCTACGCCGACCCGAAGGTCTCGGCCTACCGGAAGAACGCCTTCGACCTGGGCGAGTACGGCGTGGGGATGATGGCGAATTCGCTGGCGATCGGCTGCGACTGCCTGGGCACGATCCGATACTTCGACGGCCACATGGCCGATAGCCACGGCCGGGTCGTCACGATCAAGAACGCCATCTGCGTCCACGAGGAAGACTTCGGCATCCTCTGGAAGCACACCGACTGGCGGATCAACCAGTCGGAGGTCCGCCGGGCGCGGCGACTGTCGGTCTCGATGGTGGCCACCGTGGGTAACTACGATTATGGCTTCTACTGGTACTTCTATCAGGACGGCACGATCCAGATGGAGGTCAAGCTCACGGGCATCGTGAACACGACCGGTTTGAAGCCGGGCGAGACGCCACGCTACGGGACCGAGGTCGCCCCGCAACTGAGCGCCCCGAATCATCAACACTTCTTCGGAGCCCGGCTCGACCTCTCCGTGGACGGCGAGAACAACACCGTCCACGAGGTCAACACAAGCAGCGTACCGACCGGCCCCGAGAACCCGTACGGCAACGCCTTCTTCGCCGAGTTGACGCCGCTCTTGAAGGAGCTGGACGCCCGTCGCAGCACCAACCCGCTCTCGTCGCGATTCTGGCGGATCGTGAATCCGGATCGCAAGAACGCGATGGGCCAGCCCGTGGCCTACCGCCTCTGCCCCGGCGAGAACGTGCTGCCATACGCATTACCCGGCGCCTCGATCATCCAGCGTGCCGGCTTCCTGACCAGCAACCTCTGGGTTACGCCCTTCGATGCCCGCGAACGATACCAGGCCGGTGACTATCCCAACCAGAACCCCGGCGGCGACGGCCTGCCGAAGTGGACCAGGGCCAATCGCGAGATCGGCGCCCGCGACCTGGTCGTCTGGTACAACTTCGGCCAGACCCATATTCCTCGCGTCGAGGACTGGCCAGTGATGCCGGTCGTCTCGGTCGGCTTCTTCCTCCGCCCCGACGGCTTCTTCGACCGCAACCCGGCGATGGACCTGCCGCCGCCGTCGGCATCGACGAACTGAAAAGCCGGTCCGATTGACAGATTGGGTAAGATTCGATGTCGTGCGATCGTCGCTATAGAGGTAGCCTGACCGGGAAGGGACGGGCCCATGGCCACCAAGCGTGTTGACAAACGTGGGACATCGATGGCCGGGCAGCCTGCCGAAGAGGGCAAGTTATCGAGCCCCAAGGACAAGTCCGCCTTGTCCTTGGGCGGCGCATCAGGCGTCAAGGCGACCGAGGTTCCTCCCACCGCCGAATGGCTCGTGCCGAATGAGGAGACGGCCCAAGTCCTCCGGGAGACACGGGAGGGCAAGAACCTGCTCCACTACGAGGACTTGGAAGCGATGTTCAAAGACCTAGGTATCTGATGTGGCGAAACGACGGATCGTCCTTACTCAATCGGCCCACCCTGGACATGCCCCTCGCCGGATCACAAGGGGGCGATGTATAGTAGATCCCGCGTCGGCGAACCACTTCTCCCAGGGGCGAACCATGACGATTACCATCGAGGCCACGTATGAAAACGGAGTCCTCAGGCTGTCAGGACCACTTCCCTTGAAGGAATCCGAGAAGGTCCGGGTTACCGTCCAAACGCAACCTACCGATATCCTGCAGACCTACGGGATCATGGGGTGGCAGGGGGACGCGAAAACGGTCGAGAATTTCGCACTCGATCCGGAGCTTGATCCACAGGAGGGATCATGACTTTTGCCGATCTCGTCAAAGGAGATTCGGTATTTATCGATGCAAACGTCCTGATCTACTACTTTGTTCCTCACCCTCAGTTCGGGCCGGCCTGTCACCAGTTGGTGCAACAGATCGAGAATCAGTACATCCTGGGTTTCACCTCCACCCACATCCTGACGGAGGTTGCTCACCGGTTGATGACCCTCGAAGCCGCGACGCTATCCGGATGGTCATCCGGTCAAGTGACCCGCCGGCTCCGGCAGCAGCCCGCGACCATTCACAATTTGGGCGGCTTCCGCGTGGCGATTGAAAGCATCTTCAGTTCCCGCATCCAGATTCTCGGTATTCCTGCGACCATGATCTTGAGCGCCGTCGTGTTGAGCCAGCAGATTGGCTTACTGAGCAATGACGCCCTCATCGTCGCCGTGATGCAGGCCAACGGGCTAACCAAGCTGGCAAGTCACGACGCGGACTTCGATCGCGTGTCGGGGCTGACGCGTACTCCCCGACGTGATTACCAGAAGAAAGGTTTATGAGCCCTGTCGATTCGCTCGACGCAGAGGATCTCTTCCGACGATGTGGCTCTATTGTCCACCCGTAGCGGGGGAATCGGGCAAGGGGTTGCCCTCGGGGTCGAGCCGACGGATCGACTTGACGAACGGCAAGCTTTTCAGCGGCCCCTCGACCTTGGCCCGGTCGCCCACGACCAGGACCGTCATGGTTTCCGGCGTGATGTACTGCCGGGCGACGCGGTCGACGTCCGCCTTCGTCAACGCCTCGATCCGCGACTGGTAGCGGTCGAACTCGTCGTCGGGCAGCTCGTCGGTGATCAACGTCGCGAGCTGGCCGGCGACGCCGAAGGTCGTCTCGAACCGGCCGGGGAAGCCCAGGACGATCCGCTCCTTGGCGAACGCCAGCTCGGCGTCGGTGATGGGACGGTTGCCGGAGAGCTCGGTCAGTTCCTTGAACATCTCGATCAGCGACTCCCGGGTCACCGTGGTCTCGACCGTACCCCCGGCCTCGAACGGGCCAGGGCCCCGGTCGAAGGAGAAGCTCGAGTTGACCCCGTAGCTGAACCCCTTGTCCACGCGGAGGTTCGCGTTCAGCCGGCTCTCGAACTGGCCTCCCAGGATCGCGTTCATCACCACCAGCGCCGAGAAATCGGGCGACTTCCGCGAGGCGCCGATCCGTCCGACGGTCAGCACCGACTGAGCCGCGCCCGGCTTGTCGATCAGGTAGAACATCCGCGACTGCGGGGGCGTCGGCATCAGGGCCAGCGACGGGGATGGCGGCATTGGCCCTGCAGCCCAGGTCTTCAGGCGACTCTCCAGCGCGTCCACGATCGCGTCGGGCCGCACGTCGCCGACGACGACCAGCACGGCGTTGCTCGGTACCATGATCCGACTTGAGAACGCAACCACGTCGTCGCGGGTGATCGACTCGACCGAGGCGGGTGTGCCCAGGTCGGGACGGCCGTAGGGATGGTCCAGTCCGTAGATCAGCCGAGGGAAGACCGCGGCGGCGGTCTGCTCGGGGTCGTCGGTGCGAGCCTTGAGATGAGACAGCCGCTGGAGCTTGAGCCGTTCTAGTTCCTTGGCGGGGAACGAAGGGGCCTTCACGACGTCTGCGAACAGGTCCAGGGCATGGTCCAGGTGACGCGCCAGGGTGGTCAGACTGACGGTCAACGACTCGAGGCTGGCCGCGGAGGTCAGGGTCGCCCCGATCTCAGAGAGCTCGCCGGCGAGTTGGAGCGAGGTCCGCGTCGTGGTCCCCTCTTCGCGCAGGCCGGCAGCGAGCGTCGCCAGTCCCTCCTTGCCGAGCGGGGCGAGGGTCTCCCCGGACTTGACGACCAGGTCGACCGTCACGATCGGCAGTTCGTGCCGCTCGACGATGCGCAGCTCCAGGCCATTGGAAAGGCGTCAACGCTCGAAGCGGGGAGGCTGGAACCGCGGCGTCGGGCCGAGCTCGGGCATCACCGAGCGGTCGAATTCGTCCTTGACCTCCACGGCCGTCGGCGCGGGGGCGGAGTCGGGGGCCGGTTTCGGCTTCGCGGCGACGGCGTCCGCCTGGGACGGCCGGGGCATCGGGTCGCCGGGCAGGATGTCGAGCTCGACCCGATTGGCGCCGAGGTACTGGTTGGCCACGCGACGGACGTCCGCCGGGGTGACGGCGAAGACCCTGTCCAGCTCGGCCCGGTAGGCCAGCGGGTCGCCGAAGATCGCCTCGTACTGGTTGAGCACCTCGGCCTTGGGGGTGACCGACTGGAGCCCCATGACCAACTCGACCTCGCGCTGGTTCTGCGCCTTGCGGACCTCAGCCGCCGAGGGGCCTTCGCGCTTGAGCCGTTCGATGTTCGCGCCGGCGATCTTGACCAGCTCGTCGAGCTTCCGCTCGGGATGGGCATGAAGCTCGACCTCGAAGGTGCCGGAGAGCCGGTGGGTCGGGTGCGAGGCGCTCACGCTGGCGGCGAGCTGCCGGTCGAAGATCAGGTCGCGGAACAGCCGGTTCTCCTTGTCCAGGCCCCCCAGGACGGCGGCCAGGATGTCCAGCGCCGGCTCGTCGGGGTGGCCCGCGGGGACGGTCGGCCAGACCAACTGGGCGCGGGGCAGGCTGACCGCGTCGGTCAGCGTGATGTGCTTCGGCGCCGACAGGACCGGCACGGCCGGCCGAGGGGGCGTGATCTGCGGGCCGCGGGGCAGGGGGCCGAAGTACCGCGCGATCCACCGACGAGCCTGCTCGGGCTCGAAGTCGCCGGCCACGCAGAGGATCGCGTTGTCCGGGGCGTAATAGGTACGGAAGAACGCCGACACGTCGGCCAGGCTGGCGGCCGACAGGTCCGCCATCGAGCCGATGACGCTGTGCCGATACGGGTGGCCCTCGGGATAGAGCGCCTCCCGGATCGCCTCATCGGCCTGGCCATACGGGGCGTTGTCGACCGTCTCCCGCCGCTCGTTCTTGACCACGTCCCGCTCTTTGTCGAGCCTCGCCTGCGTCATCGCCGGCAGCAAGAAGCCCATGCGATCGGCCTCGAGCCACAGGGCTCGTTCCAGCGCGTTGCTGGGGACACGCTCGTAATACTCCGTCCGGTCATCCTCGGTGGTCGCGTTGTTCTCGGCGCCCAGCCGCTCCAGCGGCCTCGAGAAGTCCTCGTCGTGGTGCTTCGAACCCAGGAACATCAAGTGCTCGAAGAGGTGGGCGAATCCGGTCCGGCCCGGACGCTCATCCTTCGAACCGACCTTGTAGTAGAGGTTGACGGCCACGACCGGCGTCTTGTGGTCCTCGTGCAGCAGGACCGTCAACCCATTGGAGAGCGCGTATTTCTCGACCTTGAGCTCGGGCACCTGCGGTTTCCTCGACTCCTCATCACCCAGAACGACCCGCGCCAGCAGGACCCAGCATGCAATTACCGATCCGGCGAAGGCAAGTGTGTCCCATTTCATGCAAGGAAGCCCTCCGTGAACAGGAGTCGTCTGAGATTCGCACGTCTCTGTTCTAGCCCAGGGGCTTGCCGACCGTCCAGAGATTGACCCGATCCTGGAGAGCAAGTTCAGCCGTCCGTCCCATCCCGGATGGCCCGAGCCACTACGCGATCCCCAAGCATTTCGGATATCTTGAGAAAATTGCGTATCTCAACCGGGCCGAGCACGCAGTACCTGATAGCGGCAACCCATCACGGCCGCGATCGGCTCGGGATTTCTGGTCGAAGAGGGTCGGTATGCGGACCATGGCACGCAGTCCCATCAGCGGCTCACTCATCCATCAGGTCGAGCGGTTATTCCGCCACGGCACGACGGCCGGATTGACCGAATCCGAGCTGGTGGAACGGTTTGTGGAAAAAAACGACGATGCGGCCTTCGAGGCCCTGATCGCACGGCATGGTCCGATGGTGCTTGGGGTCTGCCGCCAGCTACTCCGGGATCCCAACGATGTAGATGATGCCTTCCAGGCCACATTCCTGGTCCTTGTCCGGAAGGCCGGGATGCTCCGTCGCCGCGAACTGCTGGGCAACTGGCTCTATGGGGTCGCCTGCCGGGTCGCGATGCGGGCGAGGATCACAGCGGCACGGCGGATGGCGAGGGCACCGCATGGCCAGGAGGCTTTCGACCAGCTCGATCGTGACGGCCCGACCGCGGATCGGGCTGACGCATCAGTCCTGAGCCCCGAGTCAGTCGCATGGCTGCATGAAGAAATCGGTCGGCTGCCGGAGAAGTATCGCCTCCCAGTCGTCCTCTGCTACTTCGAAGGGCTGACGCACGACGAGGCGGCCCGGCGGCTGGGATGTCCGCTCGGCACGGTCAAGGGGCGGTTGTCCCGCGCCCGCGAACTGCTCCGCAAGCGGTTGACCCGCCGCGGCGTGGTCCTTTCCACCTCCGCGATGGCCGCCCACCTGGCCATCCCCGACGCCAGGCTCGCCGTCCCCGCCGCACTCGGATATGCCACGCTCAAGGCCGCACAGGCAATCGCCGGCACGGCCACGGTCGCGCTCGTGACGACCTCGACAGTCTCGTTATCCGTCGCCGCCCTAACCGATGGAGTCTTGCAAACCATGATCGTCACCCGAACGAAAACCGTCCTCTTGCCATTCCTGGTTGTCTGCGCCGTGACCACCAGCGTCGTCATCGGCGCCACACAGATATCGACCCTGGACGGGTCAACCGCGCCGAGTCAGGTCGCATCGCCATCCCCGGATCGGAAAAAGATCGAAGCCGTACCCGTCCCCGGGACGGCCGATGCCAAGGCCGAGAGTTCCATCGCACCGAACCCAGGGCCGAAGGCGGAAGCCGCCACCGCGAAAGTCGACAAGCCCTCCGACGAAGTCGTGGCGACTCCTCCCCAGGACGGGCCAGCGGCGAAAGGCCGCATGACCGGCCTCATGAGCGCCATGGTGGAAGTGGAAGGCGGCTTCGGAGGTAACGCCAACGAAGTCGATGTCGAATTCCGGCAGCGACTTCGAGATCGCCCAGCTCTCCGCGGCGCTGGCGACCTGGGAGAAGAATCCGAAGAACGAGGCCATCCTCAAGGCTCTGGAGGAGCCGATTCCGATGACTTTCCCCAAGGAGACTTCGCTGGATTTCGTCCTGAAGTATATCCGAAAGCGGATCGTTGACAAATCGGGCCGCACGCCGATTCCCATCTATGTCGATCCGCTCGGGCTCCAGCAAGGGGAGCGGTCGCTGAGTTCCACCGTGATCATGGACCTGGAAGGTGTCCCGCTCAAGACCTCGTTGCGGCTGCTGTTGAAGCAACTGGGGCTAGCCTACTGCGTCCGCGACGGAGTGCTGATCATCAGCTCGGTGTCGGGCATCCGCGAGGAACTGGCGGAGGCCGCCCGCGAGCTGCTCGGCAGCGGGAACGAGCAGGTCAATATGCCGCTACTGCAACGGATGGGCATCGGCCCGGGTGGAATGGGGGGCGGCCAGGGCGGCATGGGCGGCATGGGCGGAGGGGGCGGGGGCATGAGGGGCGTGGGGCCGCAGGGAGGAATGATGTCGATCGCGCCGGCGTCATTCGATCATCGTTAGTTCCGATTCCGTGCTCCCGGAGTCGGGCTCGCTGACCATCGGAAGCTCGAGGATGAACGTCGCACCCTGACCGGGGCGGGACTGGACGACGATCTTGCCGCCGTGCTCGCGGATGATCTTCTGCGAGACGGGCAAGCCCAGGCCGGTCCCGCTGGAGCCCTTGGTCGAGGCGAAGATCTGGAAGACGGAGTGGATGTCGGCCTCGTCGATCCCCGGCCCGTTGTCGGCGATGCTGATCCGCGCAATGGACTGGCCGGCGTCCCACTCGGTCCGGACGACGACCCGCGCGTCGGGGGACTCCTCGCTGGCGTCGATGGCGTTGGTGACAATGTTCAGCGCGGCGCGGTGGATGCCTTCCGGGTCGATCATGACGCGTGACAGGTTCGCCCCGGGTTGCCATTCCAGCCGCACGCCCAGTTCCTCGGCGCGGGACTGCATCAGCTCGATGACCTCGCCGACGGTCTCGTTCAGGTCGGCGGGCTCCAGGGCCGGCTCGCGGTCCTTGGAGAACGAGAGCATGTCCATGACTAGGTTGTAGATCCGCGTCTGGTTCTTCTCGACGATGGTCCAGCCGCGGCGGACGATCGACTCGTCCTTCTCGTTGAGCCCCAGGTCGATCAGGTAGCTGCCGCTGCGAATGCCCTGGAGGATGTTCTTGATGTGGTGCGAGAGCGTGGCGATGGTCTGGCCGACGGCGGCGAGTCGCTCGGCCTGGATCTTGTCGTTATAGAACTGGGTATTCTCGATGGCGAGACCGGCCTGATGGCCGATGGCGACCATGAGCATGAGCTGGTCCTGGGTGAACTTGGTGCGAGCGGGACGTCCGGCGGTGGCGGGCAATCCGTAGCCGGCGCCGGCCTGGATGTCGGCGTAGAGGACGCCCAGCGTCGTGTGTCTCCCCTGGATCGGCACGCAGATGGCCTCGCGGATCTGGAAGTTGACAATCGACTGCGCCGTGTTGAACCGCTTGTCGCTGGGCGCGTCGGTGGTGATGACGCCCTGGCCCTGCTCCAGGACGTGGTCGATGATGGTCCTCGAGATCGTCATCCGCTCGTCGGACTGGTCGGGCTCGCGCCACTTGACCGCCTTGGGCTCGAGCTGGCCCGACTCGTCCTTGAGGAGGATCGCGCCGCGATCGGCGCCGATGGACTCGAAGACCAGCTCGAGGATCTGGGGCGACAGTGCGTCGATGTCCAGGATATTGCTGATGGCCTGGGTGGCGCGGTACATGACCGACAGGGGCATCAGTCGGTCGCGGAGCCAGCCGGCGGCGGCGGCGTCCGGGGCCTGCAAGACCCGCGAGCCCTCGCCCGAGGGGATGCTGCGGAGGATCGCCGAGCGATCCTCGGGGCTGCTCCGCGCCAGCAGGTTGACCCGCGCGGTCAGGTCGCGATTCGCGCCGGCGCCGCCGTCATTGAACACCATGACGGTCTGGCCGAGCTGGACCCGGTCGCCGGAGTGCAGCGCCTTGCGGTTGACCGGACGGTCGTTGACGTACGTTCCATTGGCCGAACCCAGGTTGACGATCTGATACCCGTTGGGGGCGAGTCGCAGCTCGGCGTGGCGGCGGGACACCTCGTGATCGTGGAGCTGTACGGGATTCGAGGTATCCCTACCCATGGCCACGGGACCGGCGGCGAACTCGAACCGCTTCCCCTGGTCAACCCCTTGAGAGATGACGAACAAGGAGGCCACGAGGCAACATCTCCTTGGCTCAAGTGCGACTTCGCGCACAACATCTACGCAGACTTCACTCAACCTAACGATCTCGTTGCCGGACGTCAACCGGTCACAGGCGGGAGCGAGGGATCGGGCGACGGTGTGGAGGAAACGGGGCCTCGGGCCCGCCGAGTTCGCAACTGAGTCCCTCTTCGCGACGAATCGGGCTCACGCACGAGGTTGGAGGACCTTCGCCCCGTCCGAAACACGGTCTCAGGACTGTGGTCACATGTTCCGGCATTGTTCACCGCAGTGGGCCTCGATCCGAGGAATGAATCCATCGCAGGGACTGGCCAGAACGCCATGACGCTCGATCCGGGAGTTGACTTGCCGAGGTCGTGAGGATCTGGTATTGGCTGGTTCGTACCGATACTCCGCAGGGCGTTGACCAGATTTCGAAAGGATCCCCACGGAGGGGAGCAGGAAGCCATGTCCAGGGCCAAGGATGACGTCCACTCGCTGTTTCCGCGCATGGCCGCATGCCTGACGTTGGCCCTCGGCGTGATGGAGTTGGGGTGCTCGAGTGTGAGCGGCTTGCGCTCGGTGGGGACCGACCGGCCGAGCCTACTCGGTTTCTGGGACCGTCCGGAGACGCCGCCGCCCGATCCGGCGGCGGACTATTACGCCAGGTATATGCGCTCGGCCCACGATCGGGCCGATGCCATGTCCAAACGTTCTAGCTCGCCTCCGGAATCCACTCAGGTCGAGGGCGGGGGCGAATCCCAGTCGTTGGGCGTTGACGTCGCGGACGCTCGCAAGAATACCGGAGCGAAGGGGAGATCGGTCGAGCCGGCCAAGCCGGCTCGCGATGACACGATCCGGGTCACACTGGGGCCGCCCGAGCCGCTCCCGGGCCTCGGGGATTCCGGCCTTCGGCGCCAAGACAACGACCTGGCCACGACGCGCTCGTCCACGAGGACGTCGTCTGTCGGATATCGACGCCCCATCGACGCCGAGTCCGATCCCGGTCCTGCACCTCGGGTTGCTCGACACGAGAATGATCCGGCCGATGTGCCTCGCAATTCCAGGAAGACGAGGCCGTCCGAGCCCACAGCTCGCGAGAACAAGGGTGGCGATGCCAAGACCATCCTCGCCGGAAGCGAGGCCCGGTTGCAATCGCTCAAGACGTATCAGGTCAAGATCTCGCGGACCGAACGCGTGGCAGGCCGCATCCTCCCCGAGGAACAGATCATCCTGAGCATCCGCCGCGATCCCAAGTCCGTGCGATTGGAGTGGGCGGACGGACCGAATCAGGGTCGCGAGGTGATCTATTCGTCCCGCATCGACGAGAAGTCGCTGTTCGTCCACATGCCCAAGTCCGCGATCCCGCTCCCGACGATGAAGATCCCGGTCGATAGTCCCATGGTGATGAAGAACAGCCGCCACGCGATCACCGAGGCCGGGTTCGACACCATCATCGCGAATCTCCGGAAGTCCCTGGACGGCAATCAGAAGACCGACATGGGCCGCCTCGCCTACCGAGGTGTCGAGAAGCCCCCGGGCCTCGATCGGCCCAGTCACGTATTCACCCGCCGCGCCCCTTCCGGCGAGACCTGGACCGTCTTCCTGGACGAGAATACGATGCTGCCAAGCATGGTCGTGGCGAAGGATCCATCCGGCGAGCTGGATGAGCGTTACATCTATCACGAAGTCCGCGAAAATCCGACCGACCTGGCGTCGGCGGATGCCTTCGACCCGGATCAGCGTTGGGGCCAGTCGAAAGGCTTCTTGTCGCGATTCGCTCGGGCGACCCCCGGATCGGATAGCTCGAACAACCGTCAGTTGACGACGCGATAACTGTCAATATGGCCTGCAACCCGATCGATGTGGCGAGAGATCATCGTCGGACCGCGAGTTTCGCGAGAATTCTAAACTGAGGGCTTGCAAAGAGTTGCCCGCGTGATATCTGATAGTGGGATGAAAAGAAATGGTAATGGCGCAAAGCGTGCATACCATTCTTTCAAAGCGACTATGGCCACAAGCCTTCGGTGATGTGAGCGTGTCCCTCATGACCTCCGGTCAAACGTACTCGATCCTGATTACCGACGACGACCCGGTCGCTCGTGAAACTTTGCGTGAGATTGTCGCCCCGCAGGGTTACCATACCCTCATGGCCGAGAGCGGCGAGGAAGCCCTGGATCTCGTCCGCCAACACGAGGTCCATCTAGCCTTGATGGATATGCACCTCCCCCGCCTCTCGGGACTGGAGACCCTGGCACTCGTCCGCCAGATGAGGGGCGGCATCCCGGCGATCCTGATCACGGCCGACCAGGACGACAACTTGATGCGTCGGGCGCTCTCGGAACATGCCTTCTGCGTGCTCGCCAAGCCGGTCAGCAAGCACGTGGTGATCTACGTCGTCCACAAGGCCCTCGAGAAGTATTATAACTGACGGGGCAGTCGGCACTAAAATACGAAAAGCCCTCGCTCGGGCCTCGAGCTCTTGCCTAGGCACGACGGTCGGGTCTTGCTCAGTAAGGCAGATGGCCTATGATTGAGCGATCAGCGTAAAATGCTGAGCGTTCCTCCGGATCGAACTCGGGCCATTGTTTGAGGAAGATCCATCATGCCTTTTCATCGTTTTTCGTTCGGGTCATGTGCCTCGTCAAGCCTGGCCGTCCTGCTCGTGGTATCGATCTCCGCGGCCAGTCAGGGATCGTTCCAGGCTGACGAGAAGTCGGGGGCGGGATTCGCGCAGGATCCCTTCCAGGTCGCCGAGAAAGCCGCGGCCGAGTCCTCGGCCAAGAAGGACGAGAAGTCCGCCGAGAAGAAAAAGGCCGAGCCGGAGTTCGTCCGGAAGACCGACGAGGAGTGGGCGAAGCTCCTCCATCCGGCCGTGTTTCGGGTCACGCGGTGGAAGGAGACCGAGCCGGCGTTCTCGGGGAAATATGCCACGGGGCACTATCGGGGGACGTTCCTCTGTGCGTGCTGCAACGCCGAGCTGTTCAACGCCGATCACAAGTTCGACTCGGGCACCGGTTGGCCGAGCTTCTGGCGGCCGAGCACCCAGAAGTCGATCGTGACCGGGGTCGATAACAGCGAGGCCGAGCAACGGATCGAGGTGATGTGCCGACGTTGCGGGGCGCACCTCGGCCACGTCTTCGACGATAATCCGGCCGCTCCGACGGGTTTGCGCTACTGCATCAATTCGCTCTCCCTCAAACTCAAGCCGCTCGAGGGCACGTCCGCCAGGACGACGGCGGTCAAGGGTAAGGCCAAGGCGAAATCGACCGCGAAGAGCCGGTCGAAGAGCGGTTCGATGAAGGCCAAGACGACGGCTCCGGACTCGAAACCGGGCGAGGACACGTCGGCCGGGTCGAAGCCCAACGACTGAGGTGACCCGCGACCATGTCGAGCGGCGGCGATTGGCTGCTAGTGCAGGAACTGCTTGAGCGGGGCGACCCCGAGTTCGTCGACCGCCTGCGTGCGATCGACGACGCCGATGCGCTCGGCCGCTTCGCCGAGCGATGGTATGCCGACCCGTCGCCGAACGCGCGGCGTTTGCTGTTGGCCTACCTGGAACGGCCGCTCAATGCCTATCGCCACGAGGCCCTGATCAAGCGGCTCTTCAAACACGCCGAGGCCGCAGGCGACGATACGTTAATGGCCCGGTTCCTCGTCGTCTTCGATCGCTCGGTCCGGAGGGCGATCCGGAAGAAAAGCCATCAAGAACACGCACCATTCGACAGTTGGGAGGAAGCCGCCCGTCAGATCGCCCAGTGGAATGGCCAGGGTTTCGACTCGGCGAGTCGATATGATCGGGGCGGGCGAGGTCCCGGTCGATTCGTTGCGGTCGGGGTCTGGTCCGAGAACTTCCTCACGGTGCCCGGTGGCACCACGATGCCCCGGGGGGCATCGGTTAGCTATACCGTCTGGTATCCCGTCGTTAACCGGACGGTCGAAGCACCCGACTGGGTGAAGACGTTCAAGCTCGACCCGAAGGCGTATCGCGACGCGACCGAGCCGCCCGAAACGGTCCGGAAGCAGCTCTGGAGTCGCCGACTCTTCTCGCTTCGCACCCGATATTATTTGAGGCGTCGGGCCTGGCGGTACTTTCGAAGGCTGGGGAAGGATGTTGCGGCACCCCCAGCCTCGCAGACTGCTGAAGCCGGTCATCGGGCCGATCGGTACATCGCGGCGATCTCCGAGGCGCTGGTGCTTTATGAGGACGCCGACGTCGCTAGCGGCGTCGCCTTCCTCGATAACTGGGGCCTGATTCATGCCCTGTTCCACCACAGTCCGGTGCTGGAGAATCTCCCACGGGGCTGGCGACTGGCTGAGGACCGCTCGCTCTCGGAGCTGGAGCCGGCGCCGATCTATGAGGATCGATGGCGATCGGCCCCGCGTGCCCTCTTCGAGTTGATCGTACGGGCTCGGTGTCGCCCGGTCCGGCAATGGGCGGTGCAAATGCTAAGCCGCGTCCCGGCCGACGCGCGGGCCGCAGTGACCGTCGAGGAGCTCATCGGACTGCTCGGTCACGGAGATCCCGAGATCGTCTCGGCTGCGCTCGATTGGTTACGGGCCTCCCCGGACCTGGCGGCGGTCGGTCCCGAGCGTTGGTTGGCGGCGGCCGAGGCGGCGAGCCCCGAGTCGGTGGAGATTCTCGCGGAGATCATGTCCGGCCAGGTCGCCGCCGACCGCAGCTCGATCGGCGATGCCGTTCGATTGGCGGCGTGTCGCCCCTTGCCGCTGGCCCGCCTGGGCCTGACCTGGCTTAAGGCCAAGATGCCGGCCTCCGACGAGGAGCGGCGCGGCCTTTTCCTGTTGCTCGAAGCCCAGTCCGAGCCGCTCCGTCCCGATATCCTGGGCTGGTTACGCTCGACGCTGGACTCGGCCCCGGAATTTCACGGGGAATGGGTGCTCGAGTTCCTCGACAGCCGTCACGCCGATGCCCGCGCCGAGGGGATGAGCTGGTTCCGCGGCGAGCCCCGGGCTCATGACGATGTGACGCTCTGGCAGCGCCTCATGGAGTCGCCCCACGACGATGTCCGGCTGCCGCTCGCGGCCGATCTCGAGGCCAGACTGGCCAAGGGGGATGCCAAGCTCGACCTTTCGCTGAGCCTGGACCCCGATCGGCTCCGGCTGCTCTGGGCCTCGGTACTCTTGAACGTTCGCCGAGGAGGCCGGGTCAAACCGCGCGTCGTCGAGCAGGTTGCGCATCGCCTGCGGCATCGACCTGAGGAGGCCGAAGCCCTACTACCCCTCCTGGGCGTGGCATTGCGCTCGCTCCGTGCACCCGAGCGTCGCGCGGCGCTCGTCGCCGTGGTGCGGCTGGTCGAGGATCGGCCGGAGTCGATCCCGCTGGTCCGCCGGGCCTTTCCCGAGTTGCAATGGGCCTGAGCCTGTGCGATCATGGGCGGACTTCCGATCCGGAGGGCGGTCGGGCCGTCTCTCGAGACCATCATGCTGCGGCGATCCGCCGTGGCCGGACTTGACCCGGAGAATGCTTCCCCAAGGCCGTTGTTCTTGTCGGCCGATCGCACCGCCACCGATGGCGGGCGGGCTGGCTGAGTTGACGGGGTCCCGGTCCCCCCGCCATCGGTGGCGGTGCGATCGGCCTCGGTGAACGACCTTGGTTAACGCCTCGAAGTCGAGAGCCGCCCGCTCGCCCCCCGGACCGGTGAGCTTGGATCGTCGGACGCCCGCGCCCGGCGAAGGGATACGCGTGCCGAGGCCGCCTCAATGAATGTCAATTTGGCCTATCGCGGTCGCAGCGCCGTGACCTCGAGTGCGGCCGGTCTGGCCGTCTCGCTCGCCCCGAACCTGAGGCGCGACCGGGTCAGCTTCGAGGGGGTCCTCCACGACCCGCTCCACTTCCGCGAGGCGATCGGGGCCCTCCACGATGTGGTGGTGTGCGACCTCCGTTACAAGCCGCGCGACAAGTCGGCATTCGAAGCCTACAAGGTCGAGGAGCGGCGCCGTGAGAATGAGATCCGCGCTCGGGTCACGAACCAAGCCCGCGACGCGATCCGGGAGACGATCGGCGATCTGCCCGAGGCTTACATCGCCGACCTCGAGAAGCAGTACAAAAGACACTGCTCGGCTTACTGGAAGAAACGGCTCGAATATTCCAGTTACTTGACGAAGCACGACCCCGAGCTGTGGCGGCTGCTCGTCCCGTGCGACCCGGTGATCACGGTCGCTCCCGATTGCCTGTTCTTCGAGTGCTTCTCGGCGGATGAGAGCAGCTATGGTTGCCTCACCGTCGATCGGGGCGCGTTCGCTCGCGAGCGCGATGTTGCGCTGGGCACCACCAACGTCGATTATTCCTGGACGCTCTACGAGCATTTCCAGTCGATGCGGAGCTATCGCGAGACCCGGTTCCTGGTCGATCCCGTCGGGTTCGAAGTTCACGCCGGGGCAGGGGAGGGCTACCGCGAGGAGAAGATCGACCTGCCGCCGAGCTGGCTGCGGGGCTTCTTGCAGCTCCAGGCCGCGATGAGCCTGCCGATGCGTCGCGTGCCGATCGGGCGGGCGGGGCTCTATAACATTCTTGCCTACCTGAAACGCCATCGAGCGGCCCGGAGTCCGCGTGCCGTCCGGTTCGAGCTCGAACCGGGTCGCCCCCCCTGGGCTGTCCTCGAGCCGTGGGGCCTGCGGGTCCGGCTGGGTGATGCCCCTTACGACGGCCCGCGATCCGAGGTCATCCGCACCTGGGGCCGCGACCGGCTCCAGCTCTTGGGACGCCTGCTTCCCTTGATGGACGGGGCGGAGGTCCACCTCCTGGGGACGGGCTTGCCGAGCTTCTGGGTCGTCAGGATGGGTCCGCTGCGGCTGATCCTGGGCCTTTCCGGCTGGACGGCCAACGACTGGACGGGGGCCTCGGCGCTGGATCAGCTCGCCCCGCCGGCGGACCCCGATCCGGTCACCATGACCACGATCGCCCGCGCGTTCCACACCGATCCGGCGCTATCGTTCCAGAGCCTCCGGACCATGACGGGCGCCGCGGCGCCGGCACTGGCCGTCGGGCTCAATCGCCTGGCAATGCTCGGCCAGGTCATCCACGATCTGCCCGCGGGCCTGTACCGATGGCGGCAGATCATGCCGGTGACGCTCTCGGCCGAACTGATCGGCCCCGAGCATCCCGAGACGGCCGCCGCGCGCCGATTGGTCGCGGAGAACACCGTGAAGGTCAAGCGAGACGAGACCCGCCCGGACGGACTGCGGGTGCTCGAAGGCCGCGTGACCACGACCGAGGTCTCGCTGCTCCTCGACTCCGACGGCCGGATGCTCCGTGGCCGTTGCTCGTGCTCGTACCACTTCACCGGGGGCCTCCGGCGCGGGCCGTGCCGGCACCTGCAGGCCCTCCGCGATCAGGCCAATGCGACCGCCCCGAATCGTTCGACTCCCTCGGCCTGGTACCAGTCGCTCTGGAATTGAGACGTGATGACACTACTCCAACGGCTGCTGGCCTGGCTCACGGGTACGAAGGTCCCGCGCCCGGATCGGGATCGTACGGGCCCCGACCTCCCGTCGCGTGTGGTGCCGTCTCCGATCGAACCGGTTAGGCAGGCGCAAGTCCCGCCCTCGGCCTATCCGTGGAGTGTCACGACGGCCGACCCGCCGCTCATCGGGCCGGAGGTCGTCACACCGGATCGTCCCCCGATGCCCGAATTCGAGGCGGAGGCCGTACCCTCGCCCAAGAAAGGCCGCCGTCCCTTCGGTCTCGACGCGGCCGACTATCTGCCGATCACTCGCCAGGAGATCAAGGATGCGGCTCGGGGGAAGAACCTCTTCTCCTCCTGGTTCGGAATGCGCAACAAGATCCCTCCCGCCGACGACTTGCGGACACAACTCATCGATCGCGCGATGGTCACCCAGGGATTGATCACCCCGGAGGAACTGGCGGAGATCCACGCCGTCGGCGCCGAGATGGACCGCGTCCGGCCGACCGAGGTGACCATCGCGCATCAGGCCGGGATGACCGGCGAGGCGGCCGTGCAAGCCCGGAAGGAGGAGCGCGCACGAATCAAGGCCCAGAAGAAGGCCGAGGCCGCGGAGCGAAAGAAGAATCGGGCCGAGGCGATCGCGTGGCGTAGGGCCAACGATATCGTGTTCCTCGGCCGAGGGGTCTCGGGCCGATTGGGCGAACGGACCGGACGGGACGAGGACCTACTCAGTGCCGGGCTGCCCGTGATGAGCACTCCGGCCGAGCTCGCCCGCGCCCTCGGCCTGACGGTCTCCCGCCTGCGATGGCTCGCCTTCCACGCCGAAGTTGCGACGAGGATCCACTACATCCAGTTCACCATAGCCAAGAAAGGTGGCGGCCGGCGCACCTCGAGCGCCCCGCATCGCTCCCTTGCGATGGCCCAGCGCTGGATCTTCGAGCGGATTATCTCCAGGCTCCCGACCGAGCCGGCCGCGCATGGGTTCCTGCCGGGCCATAGCATCCTGACCAATGCCCGTCCCCACGCCGGCCGTGCGGTCGTCGTGAACCTGGACCTCGAAGGCTTCTTCCCCAGCATCGGCTTCCCCCGCGTGCGGAAGGTCTTCGAGCGAGTCGGTTATTCTCCGGCGGTCGCGACGATCCTGGCACTCCTGTGTACCGAGTGCCCGCGTAAGACGGTGATCCTCGAAGGAACCACCTACCACGTGGCGACCGGCCCGCGCGGACTACCCCAGGGGGCTTGTACCAGCCCCGGACTGTCGAACCAGGTCGCCCGCCGGCTCGATCGCCGGCTGTCCGGGCTCGCCGCCAAGCTCGGACTGACCTATACCCGATACGCAGATGATCTGACGTTCTCCGGCGATGAGGCGCTGGAGGAGCGAGTCGGCTACCTGATGGCTCGGGTGCGGCACCTCGCGCAAGACGAAGGGTTCACGGTCAACGAATCCAAGACGCGCGTGCTGCGACGGAACACCGCGCAGATGGTGACCGGCCTGGTCGTCAACGACCGCCCGGGCGTCCGTCGCGATGAGGTCCGCCGGTTGCGTGCGATCCTCCACGGCGCGAGGACCACGGGCCTCGACGGCCAGAACCGAGAGAATCGCCCAGACTTCCGCGCCTGGCTCCGCGGCAAGATCGCCTTCGTGCGGATGGCGCGCCCCGAAGTCGGCGACCGATTGCTGGCCGAACTTGATAGGCTGGAGGGGGACGCCCGCAAGGGATAAGGCCCAGCCATCCCCGCCACGACCACGAGAAATGGAGAGCATTTTATGAATCACACCACATCATTCCTCGAAGCCGATCGCCTCGAAGCGGTCCGCGCCTGGTTCCGCGAGGATCCCTCCCGGATGACGATGATGGGGTCCCGCAAGTTCGAGCTCCCGGAGGAGTCCGTGGTGGCGACCCTGGTCGGGCAATGGCCGATTATCCGGCTCAAGGAGGGAGCGTTTCGCGAATTGATGGAGGCGCTGCCCGGCCTCGGCCTGATGCGGGTGTTCGTCCGGAACAAGGCGGCGGTGATCGAGTCCGTCGGGGTCTTCGGCGGATTCTCCGAGACCGGTCCCTTCTTCAACGTCCAGACCGACACGCTCGACATGCATATCTTCCACGAGGAGATCGGCGCGATCTATGCCGTCGAGAAGCAAGGGCATGACAGCGATAATGCCACGCATTCCTTCCAGTTCTTCGACATCCGCGGGGATGCCGCCTTCAAGGCATTCCTCTGGGAGGACTTCCCCAATGTCCCCGCCGAGCGGATCGAATCCTTCCGCGCCCTGGCTCGTCGTCTGGCCTCGACCTGATTCGGGGCGACCGATCGATCTCTCTCAATCTGGATCGAACTCGATCGGGACATCGTGGTCGGACCCGTCGATCCGACGCGACTCCTGGGTCGATCGACAACGGCGTCGCGTGCTGTCCCGATCCATTCCGTTGAGCTCGATCGTCGAGTAACGACCGAAGTCTTCTTCGGAGTACGGGGCCTCTTCGGGGTCCTCGCGCAGGTCCCGCTTCCACTGACGGCGCCGTCGCTGGCTCCCCGCGCGCTTGATCTCCTTCTTGATCTGTCGCTGCTCGCGCTTGGTCGGTTCCATATTCCATGCCTTGGGGTCGGATCAGTCAACGCTTCTCGGAAAAGGACAAGTAATGCGGCAGGGCGGTTCGCGGTTTCGTACTTCCGGATGTTCCAAACGAATGTCATCGCTAGCCCGCGGCCTATACCAATGAGTCCATTCGGACTGACGAGGACCACTCGGACACATTCATTCATCCGTTCGAGCGTGCTGGGATGCCCAAGGAGCAGGCGAAGATTGTTGACGGCATAAGCAGACTTTGGAATCGAATCGAAAGGATATCGAAATCGTGAGGACCTCGACCGAAGATTTGGTCAAGAAAATCTGTTGTTCGCCGATCTCGAGCAGCCGTATGGGCCAGGCACTCTCGGCCGATCATGACTGGAGAAGAACCGAGGCGAGGACTCCAGATCGCTCGGTCGAAATCACGCCTTCGTATCGATGGCATTGGTTTTGCATTCAGTACATCGAAACGGCTTATCCAAGGATGGTTCCAAGGCCCCTAGCAAAAGGCAGGAACGATGAAGACGCCGCAACCGATCTGCGAGATTGCTCCGCCCGCCTGGTCGCTGCCGCTGATTGGCAGCCAACCCCGAGGCCCTCGTCGAGGTGCTTGACGCGGCCGAACTCCGGGCTAACATGAGATGGTGGTTCCGCCCATCTGGAGGCGGTCGTCGTCGGATCGCGGGAGATTTCCAGGGCATGAGGCGAGGGCATGTCGTTGCTCGAACGACCCAAGCTCCGTCCGCTAACGGCTCGACGGATCGAGCAACAGGGACAGTCTTTCGTGATGCTCCAGGATCCGACGGGCGTTGTGCCCCAGCCGGTCCTGATCCCTTTGGATGGTTATTCGCACGTCGTTCGTCATTTTAACGGCCAATCAACGCTGATGGAGATCCAGGCACGAGTGCTCCGCGAGACGGGGCAGCTCGTCGCGATGAAGGATCTCCAGGACTTGGTCCGCCGATTCGATGAGTCCATGATCATCGAGGGACCGGCCTTCGCGATGTTCTACCAACAATACAAGGAATCGGGTCGTCGACCCGCGGCACTGGCGGGCCGCTCCTATGCGGGGACACTCCGGGCTCTCCGCGCAGCTCGACCAGTTTTTCGTGGCCGACCAGGGAGCCGGAGAACCGGCGGTCGACCAGGGGCCTCGGGCCACGGGCTTTCGTGGGATCCTGAGCCCCCACATCGACTTCCACCGCGGCGGCCCGGTCTACACTTGGTCCTACCGGGAGCTGCTGGAGAAGTCAAATGCCGATACGTTCGTCATCCTCGGCGTGGCCCATCAGTATTGCCGGCGTCGGTTCGTCCTGACTTCCAAGGATTTCGAGACGCCCCTGGGCATCGCCGCCACCGACCGGTCTTACGTCGATCGGATCGCCTCGCTGGCCGGCCGGGACCTCTTCGATGATGAGCTCTCGCACCGCACCGAGCACTCCATCGAATTTCAGGTGGTTTTCCTCCAGCACATCCTCGGCGGCCGACGGAATTTCCAGATCGTCCCGATCCTGGTCGGCTCATTCCATGACCTGATGGAGCGAGGAATCAACCCGATCGAGGATCCGGACGTCCGTCGATTCGTCGAGGCCCTGCGTCAGGCTGAAGCGTCGAGCGGCAAGTCGGTGGCCTACATCGGCGGGATCGACCTGTGCCACGTCGGACCGGAGTTCGGCGATCCGAGCCCCGTGGACCCCGTCCTCCAGGAACAGGTGCGGCAGTTCGACGGTGCGATGCTGGATCGGGCCGCAGCCGGCGATCCCGAGGGATGGTTCCGGACGGCTGGCGCAGTGGGGAATAAGTGGCGCGTCTGCGGCCTCGCGGCGACTTATACGTTCTTGCACGCCATTGGCCCGGCTCGCGGCCGGCTGCTCAGGTATAATCAGGCACTGGATGATCGGCGGACTTGCTGTGTCAGCTTCGCCAGTATGGCGTTCCAGGCCTCCCAGCCTCCTGCGACTTTCCCCCATGCCAATTTCACCGCCTGTACCTGAGGACAATCCGCGTGCGACCGTGCCCGATCCCGGCCCCGAGGATCAGCGCCGGCCTTGCCCGGCCCCCGCGGATTTCCGGGCGGAAGTCCTACGCCACGACTCGATGGCCGAAGTCGGCCACTGGGATGGCCCGCGATACCGCATGACGTATCGGGTGATGGGTCAAGGGCCGCCGCTGTTCCTCATCCCGGGGATTGCCTCGACCTACCGCGTCTATTCCCTGCTGCTCAACCGGCTTGCCGAGCACTTCCGGACGATCGTCTACGATTATCCGGGCGAGCATCCCGACGATGGTGCCCGCCTGGGCCGGATCACTCACGACCACCTCGTTGACGACCTCTACGGGCTGATCGACCAATTAAACGTTGGGCGGGCCTTCCTGGTCGGATTGTCGTTCGGCTCGACGGTCGTGCTCAAGGCCCTGCATCGGGAACCGAGGCGATTCCCCCGGTCGGCCTTGCAGGGCGGCTTCGCGCATCGGCGATTCTCGGCCGCGGAACGATGGGCACTCCGCCTGGGACGGCTCGTCCCCGGAACCGCCGCGAGCCTCCCGTTGCGACAACGCATCCTGGCCTATAACAGCCGGCTGGAGTTTCCCGCACTGCTCGACGAACGATGGGACTTCTACCTCGAGCAGAACGGTCTGACGCCGATCCGGTCACTGGCCCATCGCGTCGAACTCCTGACGCAGCTCGATCTGAGGCCGATCGTGCCGACCATCACCGCGGAAGTCCTGCTCCTCCAGGGTCGCGAGGACCGCATCGTCCCCCATCGCGATTTCGAGGCACTCCGGGATGTGCTGCCGAAGGCCGAGGCGATCGTCATGCCCACGGTCGGCCACCAGCCGCATATGACCCATGCGGAACTCCTGGCGCAACTGATCCACCAGTACCTGCTCCCCTGCGCGGACGGGCCCGGCGGATGCACCGAGCGATCGGGCTGCGAATAGTGCCGCCGGATTCGTTGACGATCGCCGCCTCGGCCGCTCGGGGTACGGGATGGCCACTTTGGTGGCCTGTCCTGTTGGCTTGCCGGCGGGACGAGGGTTACAATAACCCGGATCGGAGCCAGGGCGGGCAGGATTGGAGTCATCGATGCTGGCCAGTCCAGTAGGAACGGCGACGGTGAGCGACGGCCAAGCGAAGCTAGTGATTCTCGGGATCGGCGATGACGGCCTTGCTGGCTTGACCGAGCCGGCGCGTCGGCTGGTTACCTCCGCCGACCTCATCCTCGGTGCACCCTCGATCCTTCCGCTCCTGGAAGGCGTGACGGGACGGAGGGAACCGCTCGAGGCGGATATGAGCCTGGCCTTGCGCCAGGTTCGAGAGGCACTCCGGCTGCGACACCCGGTGTTGGTCTGCGGTGGCGACCCGCTCTTCTACGGCGTGGCGCGCTACCTATGCGACCGCCTCGGCAAGGACCTGTTCGAAGTCGTACCTCACGTCAGCAGCATGCAACTCGCGTTTGCGCGGATCAAGGAGAGCTGGGAGGACGCCTACCTGACCAGCTTGGCCGGACGTCCGATCGAGGCCGCCATCGACCGGATCCGGACCTCGGAGAAGATCGGCCTGTTCTCCAGCGACGAGTGCCCCCCGTCGCGGCTCGCGCGGGAATTGCTGGAACGGGGGATCGACTACTTCCGGGCGTTCGTCTGCGAGAACCTCGGCTCTCCGGACGAGCGGGTCACGCAGTGCGAACTCACCGACCTCACCGGGATGGACTTCGATCCGCTCAACGTGATGATCCTGATCCGCAAGCCCAACCGTCCCGACCGCGCCGGCCGGGCGCGAGACATCGGCTCTTCGGCAATCCCGACGATGCCTTCGCCCAGTCGCTGCCGAAGCGGGGCTTGATCACCCAGGCCGAGGTGCGGGCCATCGCACTGGCCCAGCTCGACATCCGGGCCACCAGCGTCGTCTGGGACATCGGGGCGGGCTCTGGATCGGTGGCGATCGAGGCCGCCCAGCTCGCCCATCAGGGGATGGTCTACGCCATCGAGCCGGAGCCGGCCGATATCGCGCTGATCCAGGCCAACGCGGATCTCTTCGGCGTGCCCAACATCAAGACGGTGGCCGGGCGAGCACCCGGGGTGCTGGCGACGCTCCCGGAGCCCGATGCGGTCTTCGTGGGCGGGACCGGCCGCCAGGTCGACCTGGTCCTCAGCACGGCGTATGCACGGCTCATCTTCGGGGGCACCCTCGCGGTCAACGTGGCCACCATTGAGGGGCTCGCCGCGGCCTATCAGACGCTCAAGGACCTGGCCGGCCGCGTGGACGTCTGGAACGTCTCGATCGCGCGGGGGATCGAACAGATGGACCGCCTCCGGTTCGAGGCCATCGCCCCGACGTTCCTCCTGGCCGTGACCAAGCGGGAGCCGTCCGATGATTGATCGAATCATGGCCCGGACCGGGCCGGGGCACCATCCCGAGTCCGGACCGATCGGCCGCGCCGACTCGTCGTGGTCCCCCGTTGTGATACGCCGGGGAAAGGTATATATTGGATCGATGGCTGATCGCATTCGCAGGTCCGGGAGGTGAACAATCGCATGGCGGAAGTGCAGGCGCCGGAGCTCGACCTGATCGCCGTGGGCGCACATCCTGATGACGTGGAGATCGCCTGCGGTGGGACCCTGGCCCTGCTGGCACGCAAAGGTTACGCTGTGGGGATCGTCGATCTGACTGATGGCGAGCCGACGCCGCAATCTCCCGGTCCGGACGTTCGCCTCGCCGAGGCCGAGCGTGCCGCCGGGATCCTGGGAGTCGCCATGAGGATCAACCTCAATCTCCCCAATCGCCGGCTGTTCGACGGGTTCGAGGAACGCGTCGCGCTGGCCAAGGTCTTCCGGCGGCACAGGCCCAAGGTCGTGATCGGATTCGGAGGCAAGACGGCGATGGCCTCGCCCGACCATTACCAGGCGATGCTGATCACCGACGCGGCGATCTTCTACAGCCGCCTGACGAAATGGGACGAATATTTCGATGGGCTGCCCACCCACACGATCCACAACCAGTTGAGTTTCCCGATCGCCCTGCATGGATTGGACTTGCCCGAGGCATCCGGTTACATTGTTGCAGACATCGGCCCAACGCTGGAGGTGAAGCTCGAGGCAATTCGCTGCTACCAGACGCAGTTTCCCGCCAGCAAGGCCGGAATCTTCCGGGCTGTGGAGACCATGAATCGCTATCATGGCCTGACCGCCGGCTTCGAGGCGGGCGAATTATTCATGACGTATCGCTCCGTGGGCGTCAACGACCTGATGCGGTGGGCCAGCCCCGCGCATGCCCGAACGTGACCGTCCCGACCCGCCGGACGACCCATCGTGGTCCCTCCGGTGTCCGCTCGACTCCGGCATCGGGACGAGGTGAGAAGAGTCGCATCTCCCTGGACCTTCGACGGCCTTGAAGGCATGAAGGCGATTGCGATGGCCGATCAGGTAGTCTTATTCGACTGGATGAAGGGTCTCTTCCGGAAGGGTGAACCTGAGGTGAGCTGGTTTTCGCGACTCATGAGTAGGCTATCGCACCTCTTCCTCGGGAAGGATCACTCCCGGCACGACCCCGATCAGACCGACGAGTTCGCCACGCTCTCGTCGTTCACGCTGTTGCCGGGGCAACTCAAGTTGCGCGTCGGCGTTGTCTCGGTCCGCGGGAACTACCGGCCGCACAACGAGGACAATTTCTACGTGCCCGGCCGGCGGTCGGTGAGGCACGACAGCAACTCGGACAGTCAGGCCAGTCTCTCGACGATGACGCTCGAGCCATCCAACCTGTTCATCGTGGCCGACGGGATGGGTGGTCAGCAGGCCGGCGAGCAGGCCAGCCTGATGGCCGTCGAGCTGATCCCCAAGGCGATCGCACGCCGGCTCGCCCCGGAGGTGACCGAGCCCGGCCGGATCAAGGAGGCGATCCGGGAGGCCGTGGCCGAGGTCAACCAGGAGATCCTGGGCAGTTCGGGGGCGGTCACCGAGTTCACGAACATGGGGACGACCGTGGTCCTTGCCCAGTTCTGCTTCGATCGGGTCTTCGTGGCCGGGATCGGCGATTCGCGGGCCTATCGGCTCCGCGAAGGGAAGCTGGAGCGGCTCACCAAGGACCACTCGCTGGCCGACGCCCTCCTCGAGGCCGGCACGATCTCCGCCGATGAGCTGCCGAACCACAAATTCAAGAACGTGCTGTACCTCTACCTGGGCAGCAAGGATGCCCGCGGCGGCCCGGAGGACGTCAGGGTCCTCGATGTCCGTCCCGGCGATCGGCTCCTCATGGCCAGCGACGGCCTCACCGGCGTCGTCCCCGACAAGGACCTCTGCCACGTCCTGGCCACCGTTGACGACCCGCAACGGGCCGCCGTGACCCTCAAGGACATGGCGTTGCACAACGATTCCAGGGATAACGTCACGTGCCTGATCATTCACGCCGTGGCCCAGCAGGACAGCGCGGTCCCGGCGGCCTGATCGCTCGAGGCGTCCGGACTTCGCACCACCCACCCCACGGATGCCGCGGTCGAACCGAGGTAGATGGACCATGCTCCGGCAGGAGGACTTCGCCGCCCATGTCGTCGAGTCGGGATTGATCCCCGCCGAGGTCGTTGACCGGGTCCGGGCCCAACTCCCGGTCGGCCCGGCCGATGACGGTGCCGTCGTGCTCGCCCGCCGGCTGATCCAGGACAAACTCCTGACGACGTTCCAGGCGGCAAGCTCCTCTCGGGCAAGACCATCGGCCTGGTCCTCGGCGGTTATCGGCTCCTCAGGCCCCTGGGGGAGGGAGGTATGGGGAAGGTCTACCTGGCCGAGAACGACCGGCAAGATCGGGTCGCGATCAAGGTGCTCCCGCCCCGCAAGGCCCTGGAGGACGAGAACGCGCTGGCGCGTTTCCGTCGCGAGATGGACCTGTCGCGGCGCTGCTCTCACCCGAACATCGCCCGCACCATCGCCGTGGGGAGCGAGGGTGATGTCCATTTCATGGTGATGGAATATATCCCGGGCGAGAGCCTCTACGACATGGTCAAGAGCCCCCGGGTCGGGCCGCTCCGGGTCCCCGACGCCTCCCGGCTGTTCCTGAAGCTCCTCGACGGACTCGACGCCGCCCACCGCGCCGGCCTGATCCACCGCGACATCAAGCCGTCGAATGTCATGATCACCCCCGAAGGTGATGTGAAGCTGCTCGACCTCGGCCTGGCCCGCGCCCTCGACGACGAGAAGGGCCTCACGCGTGCCAACACGGTCCTCGGCACACTCGACTACGCCAGCCCGGAGCAGCTCCGCGATGCCACCCAGGCCGATCGCCGGAGCGACCTCTATAGCATCGGCTGCACCCTCTATTTCGTGATGTCCGGCAATGCCCCCTTCGAGGGGGGGACGCGATTAACAAGATCTTCAAGCAACGCCTGGAGGATCCCGAGCCCCTGGAAAAGGTGGTGCGCGGCGTGCCGTCGGCGTTCGCCGCGATCGTCCGGAAGCTCATGAGCAAGAAGCCCGAGGAGCGATATCAGAACTGCGCCGAACTGAAATCCGACCTGGCCAGGTGGACCGATCCCGACCGGGTTCGCGCCATCCTCGGGGCCGAGGCCGAGGCTGCACGCAGCTTCCGCCCTCCTCCCCCCATCCTCGACGAGGAGGACCTCCGTCTCCTCGACGTCGAAGATCCCGGATCCCGCGATGATACGTCCCTCCGACGGCTCGGCGGCGCCGAGCCCTCCACGGCCCCCCGACACCAACCGCCCCCAGCCCCCGTCAAAGCCGTCTTCCGCGCCCCGAACCCTCGCGATTCCCGATCCTCCGCCTTTCCCAGTTCACGCTCGAACGACAACACCTGGCTCTTGCATTTTGCCCTGATTGCCGTCGGCGTCGGACTGGTCGCCATCGTGGTCATTTCCCTGTGGTATCGCTCCTAGCGTATTGGCGCACCATTTGCCATGATAGGAAGCTTAAACCTCCTGATGCGGGGAGGAACCGAATTGTCGAGGTTTTATCGATGACAACGATCGCCATGAGCTTACCCACCGCCCCGATCGCTGACATGACTGCCCCAGTTGGAGGCAATTCTGGAGGTGATCGTGTGGTTGAGATCAATCTCCTGCTGCCGGAGCGGTGGGCCCATGATCTCATGGAGCTGTCCCGACTGCGTCATCAGAGTGTCGGTCAGATCATCCGCTCGATGATCGAGCATGGCCTGCATGAAAATGCCACGCAGGCCTGACCGAAACTCCGTTCCTCCGAGCCGATCTCCAGGATTGCATGAATCTTTAGCTTTTGTGAGTCGAGACGGTACGACTTGAGATCCCACCTGGCCTCCATTTGGCGCTCTCGCGAGAGGTTCGCTTGAAGGTTGTCGCGATGGTGAGGGGGATGAACGGCGAAGGCTGTCACACGCTATCTAGACAACTATTCACTAGCGGAAGAGGGGCAAGCTGGTAAAGGAACCGCCCAGGGGCTTCGAGGATGAAAGCCCGAGCCATCTCTCCAGGACGCTCGCATACACCTGTCGGAAATCGATCCCCATCCTAAGATCGCCATCATCGAGTTCGGTTAGGCTGGGATAGGAACCGACAATCCCGGGACGAACCGACGGCCCGGCAAGGAAGACCAGTCCTGCGGTGCCGTGATCGGTGCCGTTCGATGCGTTCTCCTCGACTCGCCGACCGAACTCGGTGAAGCAGAGCACGACCACGCGATCGGCCAAATTGGCCGCGGTCAGCTCGTCGAAGAACGATTTGCGTGCATCGCCCAGGTCGCACAGGAGCAGGGCATGGGCGGGAAGTTGTCGCGAATGGGTATCGTAGCCCGCTTGCTGGGTGTAGTAGATCCGGGCGCGGGCACCGCTCTTGATCAATCGGGCGATCGTGATCAGATGGCCGAACAGACCCTCCTCGGGTTCGTCGGACTTGCGAGTCCGTGTCATCTCCGCGAGGCGGTCGGCGGTCGCATAGGCGTCGAGCAGGCTGCGGCGTGCAAACAGGGATAGCTCGCCTTCGGGCGTCGACGACGTGGCGGCGGGCTTCGGGTCGATCGAGCGGGGGATTGTCAGATCTCCGAGCCGATCGACGCTCGATGGGAATGTGCGTCGGCCCCGGAGCGCGACCGAAGGGGTCTCGGAGCCGACGAAGATCGCGCCGGCCGCGGGGACATCATCCCCGAGCCGGCCGAGCCATCCCGGCCCGGGGTGCTCCTCGGGGTCGAGGCGAGCGGTCTGCCAGACGGCCATGCTCCGGAAGTGTGATCGGCTCGGGTTCGGTTATCCGACCCCGGGCACGATCGCGAGCCGTCCGGACTCGAGCAGCTTGACCGCCCCGTCCAGGCTGGGATGCAGGCCAATGCCGTCGGCCACCTTGAGGAGCTCCTCGGCCGGCAACCGGAGCGCCTTCCGATACTTCTCGTAACCGTGGTCCCGGAAAGGCACGACGGTGTTGATCCCGTCGTTGCCCCCGTCGAGCTGGATCACGACGAGGATCCTCGCGTCGAGCTCCGGAGTCGCGGCCTGGGCCGTGTTGGAGAGGAACCCCGGCACGGTCGGCGATAGGGCGATCAGGGACGCACCCCGGAAGCTCGATCTGAGGAAATCACGGCGATTGGACATGGTTGATGCTCCGAACGTGTAGGGCGATCGCGTCAATTCAGTTGTGCTTCGGGTAGGGTCAGGACGATCAGGGTGAGCTGGCGAGCCAGTTCCGGCAGCGGTCGGGGTTTCACCGACGCCACGATTCGATTTCGGCTCTCGGGATCCAGCTCCCGGCCGAACCGGAGCCGAGAGAACCAGGCGAACAATTGGTCGGGACTGCGGCCGGAGCCATGCCGGGTGGCCATGCCGAGGAGGTCGATCGGCTCGGCGCAGCCGAGGTCGCGGCCGTTGACCAGCGTTGCCGCGAAGTTGACGCGAGCGATCAGGCCCCGCGAGCCCAGCCAGCCTCGGCCGCCGATCCAGCCGCCGACGTTCGGCGGATAGAACACGACTTGACCGAGGCGCGACAACCATTCGGCCAGCATGAGGGTGCTCGCGTCGGCGATCTCGAGTGCTGCCACCGCGCCCAGGACGAACTCCGGCGGCCCCGATACGCGCGTCCCGATATTGGCGTCCTCGAAGAATGCCCGCGAGCGGATGACCGTCTCGACGGCCCAGCCTACATCCAGATCGCGAGCGCGGAGGCCGTCGGCCAGTTCCCCGAGCGCGACCGCGCCCACGGTCCCTTCACCCATGAAGGACTCGCAGATCCGCATAGCCAGCCGTTGGGCGGTCCCGGGATGATCCAGCAGGATCGCGATGAGATCCCTGCCCGACCAGTTCCCACGCCGCCCAAGGAGGGTTTTCGGGCCATCGTCGTGAAGGGCGGCGGCCTCGCGAAACCGTTCTTCCGCGACCGTCCAGCCCGTCAAGGCGCGGGCGGCCTCTCGGACATCGGACTCGGCGTAGTTGCCAATGCCGATCGTGAAGAGCTCCATGATCTCTCGGGCCAGGTTTTCGTTCGGGTGCCCCTTGCGGTTGGCCTGGGCATCGAGCCAGTTCAGGAGCGCCGGCTCGCGAACGGCCGCGTTCAAGAGCTGGCCGAACGGGGCACGCGCCAGCCTGCGGAAGGTCTCATTCTGTCGTCGCATCGCGGCAAGATCGTTGACCTTGAGATTGCTGGTCGCGAAGTGGTTGTGCCACATCAGGGTCAGGCGCTCGCCCAGGGGGTCTGGCGTGTGGAGCATCCGCCAGACCCACCAGGCCTTGAGCCGGTTCGGCTCGCCGGAGTTGACAGCCGCATCGGCCAGCACGGTCGAAGTCGATTCGAACGCGTCGGCCGCGGGATCCGAACGGACCTTGCCTTCGAGCAGCCGGTTGATGCTGGATTCGGGCCCGTCGTTCAAGTCGCGCTGCAATCGATCCCAGGGGGCGGCGAAGCCCGCGCGTCGGTGCAAGTGGACGACTCGGCGGAGGTCCCAGGGAGCGACTGCGGTCGGATGGTAGGCGGCCCATGCTCCTGCGCGATCGCCGGGCCCGGGCGAAGTCTGGGAATCGTTCATCAGATCACCCTCCCGTTATTGGTCCAGGTTCTTGAGGTCGCCCAGGTCCTTGGTTTCCCCGGCGTTGATGGACAGGTCCTTGAAGATGGCCCCGAGGAAAGCCCCATTGCCCAGGATCTGCGATTCGTATTTCACGCCGGGCGCGAGGCCCTCGAGCCTGAACCGGCCGTCGGCATCGGTCTCGGGATGCTCGGGCAACGAACCCGATCCTTCCTCGATCCTGCGCTTCTGGTTGGGAAACCAGCCGAGGGTGACGCCGGCCCGGGGCTGGCCTGCCGCATCGACGAGCCGGCCGGTGACCGTCCCCCACGGCTCCAGCTTGACCTCGATCGGACCCTGGACTCGGCCCCTGAGTATCACCGACCCGGCCAGCCGGCTTTCCTTGTGCAGGTAGGCCAACTGACGCACATCCCCCTGGGCGAGTCCGGTGACTTCGAACTCGGCGGTCGGCAAAGGATCGGTCCACGAGTCCCACCAATCGGCAAGCCCGCAGGGCCGGGCGCCCGCCAGCGGCCGGCCCGCGGGATCGAGGACCCGACCCTTGACGATCTCGCCGCGATCGAGCGCCAGCTCGAACGTCGCCTCATCGATCCCCTCTGGCGGATTGATCTCGTTCAGGACGTGGAAATTGTTCACGAAAATGGTACTGGGGATCAGGGAGATCGTTTCGAGGGAGATGGTCATCTTCTTTTCCTTCATCCGCACGGCCCCAACGCCCATGCGATAATCCCCCTTGCCGGCCCTGGCGCAGAGAAGGGCACGTCCCGGCAATCCAATCAACCGAAAAGTGCCGTCACCGGCCGTGTTGTAGTGGCCCATCGCGCCGTCACCGTCGCTGAAATCGGCCGCCTCGGAGGCGTGCGGATCCTCCCGGAAGAGGTAGTAATCGACCGAGGCCGGGTGGGGCCGGCCCGTCGCCTTGTCGATCACCCGGCCCTTGATCCAGATCCCGCGCTTCAAGGAGAAATCGCGAGTGATGGTCTTCTGCGCCAGCGGCTCGATGATCCCCTGCACGGCCGGCAGATAGGGTTCACCCTCCCGGGCCCTGACCATCACCGCATCGTCGCGGGGCTTGTCCTCCGTGAGGAGCATCAGTCCTTCCAGGCGATAGCGACCCTCCGCATCAGTCGTCGTCCGGATGTAGCGGGCGGGGTTGCCGGTGAACCGGGTGCTCCGGACGATCGCACCGGACAGGGGCTTGCTCGTGTCCTTGTCCCGGACGACGCCCGTGATCGGCCGGGAGGGCTCGGCCACATGGTTGAACTGGGCACCGTAATAGGTCACGGTGAAAGAAAGATTCCCTGGCCCGAAATCTCGGCACCGAACCGTCGGGTCACGCTGCGTGACGACATTCTCGATCGTGGTCCTTACCGACGGCCCCTCGATCAAGATCCCGGCAATTCGCTCGCGGCCGATGCCTCGCAGGGTGAAGCGACCGTCGGGCCCGGCCTTCGTCGCGGCGAACAGCTCGCCCCCAGGTCCGTTCGACCAGGTCTTCAGCAGGCTATGGTAGAGCGGGTAGGCAGGCTCTCCGGAGCGGAGGGCCTCGCGCCATCGCGACAGATCCTCCCCGGGCAACCATGAGATCGAGACCACCTGGGCTCGAGCCCCCGCGACGGGCCGGCCCTCGGTGTCGAGGATCCGACCTTCGACGGCAACATCGTCGCGTGCGAGCCGGATCGCGTACGAGCCGGTCTGGTCGGGCGCCAGACCGAAGCCGGGGCCGAAACCATCGGCGATCGCCACCACGGTGGGAGGGGACGCGTCCTTCCACCGTCGCGACGCTTTCAATTGATCCGATTGGATATGGAAGGAGAAGCCACCGTTGTCGGCGGTCGTCGCGCGGACGATCGGCGGTGGGGAGACGCTGTCGATGTCGTAACTTTCCGTCACATACAGCCTGGCTCCGGCAACCGGCCGATTGTCCGGGTCAACGACCCGGCCGCTGAACGAGATGGGCTTGGAGGCCTCTTCGGCCTTCGCGGCGTCCGCCTCGGCGACGCGCGGCTTCGCCGTCGGACGGTCGCTGGCCGTCGGCGGATCCTTCCGCATCGCACCACCGTCCGCCCCGACCGCGAGTTCCGCCACGACGGCAGCCCCGCCCGCGACCAGCAGTGCCGCCGCGGCCAATTTCAGCTTGGTCATTAATAGGTTCCTCATCATGCTGTCGCTGAAGGCGACCGCCGACGCCGAGACCGGCCCGGCCGCGACCGCCTGACCGGCCGCGATCGCAACCGCGGCCTTGACCGTCCCATCCACCCAGGCCGCCGGTAAGGTAACCCCCATCGCCGACGCCGACCGATCCGCCAGCGCCGTAGCCACCACGCCGGCCGATAGCGCCAGCCCGCGCCGCGCCAGCCGTCGCCTCAACACGTCGCGGGCCCTGGCCACGCGGCCCCGGACCGCGCCCTCGCTCCAACCGAGCTGCTGCGCAGCCTGCCGCGTGGGTCATCTCCTCCAGGTGGCACAGCACCACGGGCAGCCGATACTTCTCGGGCAGACGATTCACTTCCTCGTAGAGTGCCGGGACCAGGTCGTCCTTCACGGCTGTGTCCCTCTCGATCGGATTCGCCATCTCACTCGCCCGCTTCTCGATGCGATGGCGCCGTACCGCCGCGGAATTGATCTGGATCGCCATGTTGAAGGCGACCCGGTAGAGCCAGCTCCCCAGTGACACCCCGGCGCGGATCGACCCCGCCTTCCGCACCAGGACCAGGAACTTCGCCTGGAAGGCATCCTGCGCGTCGTTGGGGTCCTTGAGCATCCCGCGGCACACCGCCAGGACCATCGGCCCATGCCGCTCGACCAGCACCTCGAATGCGGCGTCATCCCGATGCGAGACGAACCGCGCGAGGAGCTGATCGTCGGATAGGCCCGCGACCGTCCCGATGTTGAAAAGCCTCTGAACCTGTCGCACCGCGGCGCCGAGCTGATTGCCGGCCATGAACCGTCCTCCGGGATAGGTCCCTTCATGTTGCCTATAAGAGAGCGGCCGGGCGACCGCCAACACGGTTTTTCTCTTGAGGAACGCATTTTTCCTCCAGGTAAACTTCTGTATAGAAAAGACTTGCGAGCAGGGCCGCCCTGGGGGAGAATCGAATTTGAGGAATGGCCGACCCGGATGGCAGATCGAGAAAGGGCCTTGCAGACATGGAGCCAGCCATCGGACACGAAACGGACGTGCTGGGACCGTTCCATCAAGCGGTGTCGTCGTGGTTTCGCGAGCAGTTCGGCGAGCCCACGCCGCCGCAACGTTTGGGCTGGCCGTTGATCGCCTCGGGGCAAAATGCTTTGATCGTGGCACCGACCGGCTCGGGCAAGACGCTTGCGGCCTTCCTGGCGGCACTCGACCACCTCTGGAAGACCCCGAGGAAAGAGAAGGGCGTCCGGATCCTCTACGTGTCGCCGCTCAAGGCGCTCGATCAAGACGTCTGGCGCAATCTCCAGTTCCCGCTCGAAGGGATCCTGGCCAGGTCGAGGGCGATGGGGATTCCGCTGGCGCCGTTGAGTGTCGCCGTCCGCAGCGGCGACACGCCGAGCCAGGAACGGGCCAGGATGGTCCGCAAGCCGCCGGATATCCTCATTACGACGCCGGAATCGCTCCACCTGATGCTCACCAGCCGTGCGCAGAGGGGCTCCGCACGGTGTCGCACGTCATCATCGACGAGATCCATGCGGTCTGCGGCAACAAGCGGGGCGTCTTCCTGGCGCTGCTCCTTGAACGCCTGGAGGCGATCAATGCCGCGAGCTTCGTCCGGATCGGCCTATCGGCCACCCAGCGCCCGTCGAAGAGGTCGCCCGCTACCTCGGCGGTCTGAGGACGGTCGCGGGCACAACCCTCGAGCATCGCCCCGTCGCCGTCGTCGACGCGGGTTGGCGGCGCGACCTGGACCTGAGCGTCATCTGGCCGGCCAGCCCGGATCGGCCGCCGGGAGCCGGTATGATCTGGCCGGCGATCGAGGATCAGCTCGCCAAGTTGGTGGCCGCACATCGCTCGACGATCATCTTCACGAATAACCGGAGGACGGTCGAGAAGCTGACCGCCCGGCTCAATGAAACCGCCATCGCCGATGGGGACAATGAGGCGATCCGCCCATTCCGGGCGCATCACGGGAGCTTGAGCCTGGACGAGCGGAGGGCGACCGAGGAAGCCCTCAAGGAAGGCGAGCTGTCGGCGGTGGTGGCGACGGCGTCGCTGGAGCTGGGGATCGACATGGGGGCGGTCAACCTGGTCTGTCAGGTGGAATCGCCCGGTAACGTCGCCCGCGGGCTCCAGCGGGTCGGCCGGGCGGGTCACGTGGTACACGGGATCAGTCGAGGGCGGATGATCGCCAAGACTCCGGCCGACCTGCTCGAATCGGCGGCGCTGTGCCGTGCCATGCTCCGGGGTGAGATCGAGCACCTCCAGGTGCCCAGGGATTGCCTCGACGTCCTGGCCCAGCAGGTCGTCGCCTGCGTGGCCATGGAGACGTGGGATGTCCCCGCGTTGTTCGAGCTGGTCCGCCGCGCCTACCCGTTCCACGACCTGTCCGCGGAGGCGTTCGAGGGCGTCCTCCGCCTGGTCTCGGGCCGATTCCCTACACCCGGACTCCGCGACCTCCGCGCCCGGGTGGCCTGGGACCCGATCCACAACCGGCTGGCCGCCTTGCCGGGGACGGCCCATCTGGCGCTCGTCGGCGGCGGGACGATCCCCGACACGGGCCAGTTCCCGGTGTTCCTGGGGGACGGAGGACCTCGAATCGGCGAGCTGGACGAGGAGTTCATCTTCGAGCGTCGCGTGGGCGAGACGTTCATCCTGGGCAATGCGGCCTGGCGGATCGACGCCATCGAAGCCCATCGCGTTGTGGTCGCCGGAGCCGAGGGGCATCCGGGCGTGATGCCGTTCTGGCACGGGGAGTCCGCTCCGCGCTCGGCGGAGCTGGGTGCGGCCGTCGGCGCGCTCTGCCGCGAGCTGACCGGACGCCTCGACGATCCCGGAGTCGTCGCGTGGCTGGAGGCCGAGTGTCGGCTCGAGCCGACCGCGGCGCGGATGTTGAAGCAGTTCCTCGGCCGACAGCAACGGATCGCCGGCGTCGTCCCCGACGATCGCACGATCCTGATCGAAGCGTTTCCCGACCAGTCGGGCGAGCTCGGACTGGCCGTCCTCACGCCCTTCGGCGGCAAGCTCCATCTTGGGCTGAAACTGGCCCTGCTCGGGCGGATCCGACGGCGGTTCGGCCTGACGCCGGCGTGCTTGCACGGCGACGACGGACTGCTCTTCCGGCTGCCGAAACTGGAAGAGCCGCCGCTGGACCTTTTCGACGGATTGACCGGCGAGCTGGCCGAGCAATTGCTCCGCGAGGAGCTTCCGGACACATCGCTGTTCGGATTGCGATTCCGCCAGAACGCCTTCCGGGCCCTCCTGATGCCCCGGCCAGACCCGTCGAAACGCACGCCGCTGTGGCTCCAGCGCCTCCGCGCCAAGGACCTGTTGCAAGTCACCCGGCAGCTTCCCGACTTCCCCATCGTCCTGGAGACGTTTCGCGAATGCCTCGACGATGACCTCGACCTGCCGCGACTGCGTCAGTTCCTCGACGCCATCCAGGCCGGGACCATCCGGGTCGTCCGTCGACAGGCCGAGGTCCCCTCCCCGATGACTTCGGAGTTGATCTTCGCGTTCACGGCGGCCCACATCTACGAATGGGACCAACCGAAGCGGATCGACCGGCAGCCCTCGGCGTCGGTCGTCGATGAAGACCTGCTCGGCTCCCTGCTGCGCGACCGCGAGCCTTCCGACCTGCTCGATCCGCAGGCGATCGGCCGCGTGGACAACCGGCTCAGGGGACTGGGCCGGCCCCCTCGATCGGCCGAGGAACTCGCCGAGCACCTGCGCCGGATCGGCGACCTGACATCGTCCGAACTCTTCGGGCCGATGGCCGAGCAGATGGTCGAGTTGCATGGATCCGGCCGAGTCGTCGCGATCGTGCTTTCCGTCGAGACCGATCCGATTCGATGGATCCTGGCGGAGGAGCTACCGCTCTATCAAGCCGCGTTCCCCGAGAAGCTGACGCTCGACGACTTGACGGAAGGCGCCTCTAACCCCGGATTGATCCGGTCTCTCCCAACCCCCCACTCCCCACTCACCACTCCGCAGGCGCGGGCCGAGGTCATCGAGCGGTTCCTGCGGACGCGCGCCCTCATCGGCCTGGCCGACCTGACGGCCCGGTATCCGATCTCGCCGGGCGAGGCAATCGAGCTCCTC
The DNA here is from genome assembly GCA_963777695.1 of uncultured Planctomycetota bacterium. Lineage (GTDB taxonomy): Bacteria > Planctomycetota > Planctomycetia > Isosphaerales > Isosphaeraceae > CAVZRC01. The sequence continues at coordinate 2,429,551 of CAVZRC010000001.1, read as the reverse complement.
GAGCGATGGGCCGAGGAGGGGAAGGCGATCCGGCTCGAGGCAACGGGTGCGGCCGGCGAGGCGCGATGGGCGGAGCGCGAGAACCTCGCCGAGATGCGCCGCGCCACCGTGGCGGCGCGTCGCCGCGAGAGCCTGGCCGTCCCGCCGGAAATCTTCGCCGACTTCCTCTTGCGATGGCAACATGTTCACCCAGCAACCCGGGGCGAGGGCCCCGCGTTCGTCGAGACCGTGCTCCAACAGCTCCAGGGCTACGCGATGCCGGCGAGGCTCTGGGAAAGCGAGGTCTTGCCGCGTCGCGTCGAGGGGTTCCGCCCGGCCTGGCTCGACGAGATGCTCAACGGAGGGGGCTGGCTCTGGCGTGCCGCCCCGGGGCGTGAGGAGCCGAATGTGGCCTTCTTCTTGAGGGATTTCCCGGGCCCTCCCGGGCGGGAGGATGAGCCGGGGGAATTGCCCGCCGACGAGGTCCGGCTGCTGGAGATCCTGGGGCGAGCGGGTGCTAGCTTCGCGACCGATCTGGCCCGGACCTCGGGGATCGAGCCCTCGCGTGTGCAACGCGCCCTCTCCGGACTCATGAGCCGCGGACTGGTGACCAACGACCGTTTCGATCCCTTACGACCCGGGGCTGAATCGGCCCTCACGGCCTTGACCGAGGCGGCGTCGGACCGTCGCGGCGGCCGCTCCTTGCGGATTCGTCCGCGTCGGTCGGTTCCCGGCCAGGCCGAGGGGCGGTGGTCACGCCTGGGAGATTCGGCGATCGACCACGAACAGTGGCTCCTGGCCTGGACCGGCCTGCTACTGGATCGTTATGGCGTCTTGACGCGCGAGACGGCCGAGCTCGAATCGTCCGCACCGGCCTGGGCCGAGCTGGCTCCGGTCCTCGCACGCGCGGAATGGCGCGGGAGATCCGCCGCGGTTATTTCGTCGAGGGGCTCTCCGGGGTCCAGTACGCGACCGAGGAGGCCGCCGCCGAGCTGGCCAGGCTCGCGGCCCAGCCCGAGGCCACCTCGCCCGTCATCTTCCTGTTGACCATCGACCCGGCCAACCTCTACGGCGCCGGCGCGCCGCTGGACGTGGAACTGCTCGACGGAGGCGTCGCCCGCCTGCCGCGCAACCCCGGGAATTTCCTGGCGATCCGCCGAGGACGTCCCGTCCTGATCGTGGAAGCCTATGGCAAGCGGCTGACCGGGTTGCCGTGGACTTCTGCGGCGGACATCAATTCTGCACTGAAGCTTCTCGCCGGTTTAACCGGTCCGGGTCAACGCATCCTCAAGGTGGAATTGTATAATGGTGTGCCCGCCGCGGAGAGCCCGGCGGCCTCATGGCTCGCCGAATTGGGCTTCGTCCGAGATTATCCGGGGATGGCTTATTACGCGGGTTGGGCGACGGCAACGGCCGGGTCCTCTTGACCGGCGATCCGTCGAATCCTGGGATCATGAAGCGGATCCGTCGTCCCCATCCGCCTCCTCTTTGTCCGATGCCACCGGAGCCGACCGATGGAGACCGTGCCGAACCATATCCCGCCGCCTGGCTCGCCCTTCTACGACTGCATCGTCATCAGCGACCTGCACTTGGGGAGCGACGTCTGTCAGGCCAGGTTGCTCGAGGAATTCCTGACCTGGGCAGTCGAAAACTGCCACGAACTGGTGATCAATGGCGATATTTTCGACGACCTAAACTTCAAGCGGTTAACAAAGCGGCATTTCGCCTGCCTGAAAATCATCCGGCGCAACTCCGATCGCGACGATTTCCGCCTGGTCTGGGTCCGCGGCAACCACGACGGGCCGGCCGATATCATCAGCCATATCGTCGGTGTCGAGATCCTCGACGAGTACGTCTACGACAACCATCAGGTCAAGCTCCTGATCCTCCACGGGGACCAGTTCGACACGTTCACCACCGGATATCCCTGGTTTACCGAGATTGCCTGCGGCATCTTCTACTACATCCAGAAGTACATGCCGCACCGCGCGTCGCGATGGGTGCGACGGATTTCGAAGCGGTGGCAACGAAACAGCCAGCTCGTCGAGCGCCGGGCCACCGAGTACGCGAGGAGCCACGGCTTCCGATTCGTGACGTGCGGACACACTCACCTTCCTCTGGTCGCCGAACGCGAAGGCGTGACCTATCTTAACAGTGGAACCTGGACCGACCTACCGCCTTGCCCATTCGTGACGGTGCTGGGGCACGAAGTTCGACTGGAAGGTTGGCCCATGACCGAGGCCGTCGTCGAGCCGATGACCGCGAAAGAGCCGGATGCACGGCCTCAGCCCGTGATGCCGCCGCCGCTGCCGGCCATGGGATGATCGATCGATGGTCGATCCACCGATGAGCCTCGATGCAGCCGTCATTCCGCCTTTGGTCGGATTCCGCCGCGCGGCGAGTGATCTGTCATATTCGTCAAAATCCGTGCGCGCGATCGACGACGAAGGCGGAGGATGTTCAGAATCCGGATGATCCTGGTAGGATATTTCGACGTGCCCTGGGCGATTCCCGCGCCGGGACACCGAAGATAGCCTGAGAATCAAAATGATGGGACTCAGCGAGCAAGCGGTCCTCGCCCGAAGTGGACGGGCGTCCTTGTGAGACAGAGGCGCAACACCATGAACCATGACGCCGAAAGCCTGCTCGAAGCGGATCGACTCGAAGAGGTTCTTGAGACGCCCGATCGGCCACAGCCAGTCGTCGTGATCCAGTACACCAAGCACCGAACTCTCTGGTACCGGATCGTGTCGTTGATCGCCATCATTGTGATCGGGGTCGTGGGGAATTACCTTCGCCTCGAGGTCGAGCGCTTCCGATCGAAGGCGCTAGCGGCCCAGCGCGAGCTCGAGAGCTGGAAAGAGCGGATGCGCCTCCAGGCCGAACAAGAGGAGTTGGTCGCGGCCAGGCCGACTATCCCGCCGGCGACCGCGGCGCAGCCGGTCGTCCCGCCGTCGGCGAGTACGGAGCCGCTGCACCTCCAAGCCTCCGCGACGTCGAAACCGGCCGCTCCGAAGGAGTCACCAGCCGCCGTGAGCACGGACCGCGAACGTTCGCCCTCGGGTTCGGAGGCTGTCGTCCGCGAATCGGACTCGATCCCACCCGAGTCGCCGCTCGCGGTCAAGTCGCCGAAACGTCCGGTCGAACTCTCCGCCGACGCTGATCGGCTCGACGGCCGCCGGCACGGCGCCGCTGCAAGATCCGCCGTCACCCTTCGAGACCATGCGTCGAGAGTCCGTCGAGCCGGCCGGTCGATCCCCCGAAGCCTCGGCGTCCCAGTCGCCCGTGATTGCACGATCGCCGACGCCCACCGCGGTCCCGGATGCCTCGGGTCGATCGCCTGCCGAGGGACCGAAGGGCGGTCCGGTGGCCCCGATCGATCCACCCGTCACCACGGTCGCCGTCCCGGCAGACCCACCGCTCCCCTCGAAGGAAGAGACGCTCCGCCAGATCGAAGTGGAGGCGTTGCAGAAGCAGGAGGAGATCCGTCACCAGGTCGAGGACAAGGCGGTCGAGATCCATCGGTTACGCGATCAGGAACGCATGCGGTTTCACGATGAACTGCGGGATACTCTCGAGCAATACGGTCGCCGTGCGGGGGCTGCGATCGACCAGTTATGCGTCCGCTATGGTTATGAATCCGACCGAAACCGCTTGATGCGAGGTTCCCAGATCTGGAACTCCGGGATGCGCCTGTCGAGGCGTGTCGCGGAGATTCGCAAACTCGATCTGCCCGAGACGGCCATCCTCAATTTCCTCTCGGATGACCTCCATGCTCAGGTCAGGAAGCGCGACGGTCCCCGCGATAGCAACGAAGTTCGCGTGCGAGCAGCCCTGTTGCTCCTCGATAAATGTGAGCTCCCGTCTAACGAGGAAGCGAGTAACCCGCCGGCCCTCGGTGCGGAGGGCGGCGCCGCGGTGGCGAATCGACCGGTCGGCAAGCCGTCGTCGAAGGCCCCCGCTGCGGCTCGACCGCGTTGAGATCGACCCCGTGAAGGTCCCTCGGTCCATACTCAGAAGGATTTGAACATGCACCTCCGCTCGGCTCCCACCATCATCGTCCTCGCCGTCCTCTCGGCCATGCCTCGCCCGGCGTCGGGCCGCGATGAGGATCCTCCCGTCCGTGCCGGCACGAAGCTCCTCGCGGAAGGGGATGGGCTCGCCGACCAGGGGCAGACGACCGAGGCGGTCATCCGCTACAAGCGCGCGTTCGAGAAGATCCTCCCCGAGCTGCGGAAGATCCCCTTCCTCCACGAGGTCAAGCGCGACGTGACGAAGCGCGAGAACTTGAAGGCCCTCCTCATGAAAGAGCTCGATGAGGACATGACTCCCGAGGAGTTCCGCGCCAACGAGATGGCGATGAAGGCGTTCGGCCTGATCCCGCGCGACTTCAACCTCAAGGAGACCCTGGCCCAGGTCTACTCCGAGGAGGTCGCCGCCTTCTACGACCCCAGGACCAAGACGATGCACCTCATTGAGGAGCCCAAGAAGGAGAAGCCCAAGAAGGCGCCCGGGCTCCTGGAACGGCTCTTCGGCAAGAAGGAGGAGTTCGACAAAGACGAGAACAAGACCGTCATCGCCCACGAGCTCACCCACGCCCTGGCCGATCAGCACTACGATCTCGAGGCCCTGGACAAATCCGTCAAGAACGACGACGACCGCTCCCTGGCACTCTCCGCTTTGATCGAGGGCGAGGCCACGCTGACCATGATCGGGGCGAGCATGGACGACTGGGACGGCACCCAGGTCGTGAATATGCCCGCCGCAAGCCTCGACTGGACGTTCAGCTTGATGTTCACCTTCATGCCCATGCTGGGCGGCGGCAAGACGCTGAGCCAGTCGCCCGCGATCATCTCCGAATCGATGCTCTTCCCCTACATGAAAGGCGTGGTCTTCTGCGCCAGGTTGACCAACGACAACGGCTGGAAGGCCATCGATGATGCCTATCGCAGCCTGCCGCAGTCGACCGAGCAGATCCTCCACCCCGAGAAATTCCGGGTGAATCCCGATCGGCCGATGACGATCGACCTCGGGGCGCTGAAGGCCGACAAGGGATGGAAGGAGCTGGGACGCAACGTCCTCGGCGAGATGCAACTCGCCGTGATGCTCCGCAAGCACGGCGGCAAGGCGGCCGCCGCTGGCTGGGATGGCGACCGATATGCCGTCTTCGAAGGGCCCAAGGACCAGTTGGGCCTCGTCTGGCTGACCACCTGGGACACCGAGGAGGACGCCCGCGAGTTCACTTCGGCCATGATCCGATACGAGACCTCGAGAATGGACGATCTGCCGAAGCCTCGCAAGGACGTCCACGATACGATGTGGCGGAACGTCGGAGACCGGCTCTATGTCATCCAACGTCGCGGGCTGGATGTTGCCGTCGTCGAGGGCTTCCCGGCCGAGACGACCGCGAGCTACCTCGAGACCGCCTTCCGGGCCAACAAGGTCGAAATGAAGCCGGATGCGGCCCTGCCCGCGAAGAAGGTCGAGTCGAAACCGGCGGCGGCCGCACCGGTCGAGCGACCGAAATGAGCATCGTCGGTTTGAAGCTGTATCGCGTAGCCGTCCCCTTGAAGAAGGTGGTGAAGCACGCGTCGTTCGAGCGATCGGTGAGCGAGAACCTGGTCGTGCGCGTGACGCTGGCCGACGGCCATGTCGGCTACGGGGAGGGCGTGCCCCGTTCGTACGTCACGGGGGAGACGGTCGAATCGACATTCGGCGTGCTGGCGGACCACGACTGGGCACGTGAGATCGGTGAGCCGGGGGACTACCGTCAGGTGGTCGACCGGCTCGGAGCGTTGCGACTCCCCGAGACCGAAGCGGACCCGCGGGGGATGGCGGGCAATGCCGCTCGATGTGCGTTGGAGCTGGCAGTGCTCGACGCATACGGCCGACGGTTCGGCGAGTCGGCCGGGCGGGTCGTCGAGTTGGTGAATGTTGAAGGGCTGCGGCGGCATGCGAGCCCTGGTCGCGTGCGGTACAGCGGGGCGATCACGGCCGAGTCAACCTTCGGCGAGTGGCGCACGGCCGTCAAGATGCGGATCTACGGCTTCCACCAGGTGAAGGTCAAGGTGGGGACCGAAGGGCAGGACGATCCGCGTCGACTCCGCGCACTCCGGAGGATCCTCGGCCGGGGGATGGACATCCGGGTCGATGCCAACGAGGCGTGGACCGCGTCCGAATTGATCGATCGCGTCGAGCCGTTGCGGCGGTATCGTCCGACGGCACTCGAGCAACCCGTGCCGCACGCGGAGGTCGAGGCGCTGGCCGATCTCCGTCTCCAGCTCGGGATTCCTGTCATGCTGGATGAATCTCTCTGCGGCTATCCTGACGCCGAGTCGGCCGTCACCCACAAGACGGCTGACATCTTGAACGTCCGGCTGTCCAAGTGCGGCGGCATCATCCCGTCGCTCCGGATCATCGCCCTGGCCCAGCGGTCGGGGCTGGGCGTCCAGCTCGGATGTCATCCGGGAGAGACGTCGTTGCTCTCGGCCGCGGGACGGCACGTCGCCAGCCGCGTGGCCGATCTGCGCTACGTCGAAGGGTCGTATGATCGCCACATCCTGGCCGCCAACCTTACGCGAGAGGACCTCACCTTCGGCTACGGCGGCTGGGCCCGGCCCCTGGATGGCCCCGGCCTGGGCGTCGAGGTTGACCGCGATGCCCTCGACGCGATGACTGCCCACAGCCAGGAGATCCGGTATGACTGAGCCGGCCTGCGAGGTCCGGTCCTTCGCCGCCGCCGACGGATACCCCTTGCACGTCGCGGTCTGGTCGGCGACCGTGCCGGCCCGGGGCCAGGTCGTGGTGCTGCACGGCGTCCAGAGCCATTCGGGCTGGTACCATCGATTGGGCCAGACCCTGGCCTCATCCGGATATATCGCGTCGTTCCCGGATCGCCGCGGCTCGGGCGCCAATACGAGGGATCGCGGGCATACTCCCTCGGCGGGGCGGTTGGTCAAGGACCTCGTCGAATGGATGCGGGCCGCTCGGATCGAGCATCCCGGGTTGCCGACCGCCCTGGCCGGGATCAGTTGGGGAGGGAAGATTGCGGCGATCGTCGCCGGCCGGCATCCGGAGCTGGTCGACGCCCTGGCGCTCGATCTGCCCTGGGCTGCATCCTCGGGTCGGAGTATCACGGAAGGAGCGGCTTCAGATCGCCTGGGCCTTCCTCACGAACCGACACAAGACCTTCCCGATCCCACTGTCCGACCCCTCGCTATTCACGGCCAGTCCGGAAGGCCAGGCCTTCATCGCCGGAGATCCCCTCAGCCTCCGCCAGGGGACGGCCGGACTCCTGGCCGCCAGCTTCATCATCGACCGCTTCGTGAGCCGAGCCCCCTCGCGGATCCGCCAGCCCGCACTCCTGATGCTGGCCGGCCAGGATCGGATCGTCGACAACGCCAGGACTCGCGAATATTTCGAGAGATTGGGCTCGTCGGACCGTCAGGTCATCGAATACCCCGAGGGGCACCACACGCTGGAATTCGACCCGGATCCGTCGCGGTACGCGCGCGATCTCGTCGCCTGGTTGGATCGGCGGTTCGGTTGACTTGGCCGGGCAGGGTGCGTCTGCTAAGATGGGCGGGAAACCTACCGTCCGTCGTGCATCCTATTTGAGAGCCGCACCATGCGTTCCGATGCGATCAAGCTGGGCGATGCCCGCGCCGCCCATCGAAGCCTGCTCCGCGCCACCGGGGTCGGCGAAGGGGACTGGAACAAGCCGTTTATCGCGATTTGCAACAGCCACGTCGACATCATCCCGGGGCACGTCCACCTCCAGGCGGTGGGGAATTATGTCAAGGAATGCGTGCGCGCGGCGGGCGGCGTCCCGTTCCTGTTCAACACGATCGGCGTCGATGATGGCATCGCCATGGGCCACGACGGCATGAAGTTCTCGCTGCCGTCGCGCGAGCTGATCGCCGACAGCGTCGAGACGATGATCCAGGCACACTGCTTCGACGCGATGGTCTGCATCCCGAACTGCGACAAGATCGTGCCCGGCATGTTCATGGGAGCGATGCGCGTCAATGTGCCCACGATCTTCGTCTCCGGCGGCCCGATGGAGGCCGGTCGCACCGAGTCGGGCAAGACCGTCGATCTGATCGATGCCTTCGTCGCGGGCGTGCAGCGGCAGAATGGCAAGCTCTCCGCCGAGGAGCTCGAGGAGATCGAGAAGGCCGCGTGTCCCACCTGCGGGAGCTGTTCGGGCATGTTCACGGCCAACAGCATGAACTGCCTGGCCGAGGCACTCGGCATGGCCCTGCCGGGCAACGGGACGATCCTGGCGACTTCGGCCGATCGCAAGTCGCTCTACGAACGTGCCTCACATCGGATCGTGGCGATGGCCAAGGAGTTCGGCAAGCTCGGAGAGGGTCATGGCATCCTCCCTCGCGAGATCGCCTCGGCCGCAGCCTTCGATAATGCGATGATCCTCGACATGGCGATGGGCGGGAGCACCAATACCGTGCTCCACATCCTGGCCATCGCGCATGAGGCGGGCGTCCCGTTCACACTCGAACGGATCGATACCCTCAGCAAGAGGACGCCCAACATCTGCAAGGTGAGCCCTTCCAGCCGATATCACATCGAGGACGTGGCTCGCGCCGGCGGGATTCACACGATCCTCGGCGAGGTCGCGCGTGGCTGTCCCGGACTCCTTGATCTGACTTGCTCGACGGTGACCGGCAAGACCCTGGGCGAGAACATCGAGGAGTACGACGTCCGCGGCGCAACGGCGGGCGCCTCGGCCCGGATCTTCGCGCAGGTCCGGGCAGGCGGCGAACGCACCAGCCAGGCGTGGACCGTGCCGAGCGTCGTCGCCGAGTCACACTCGCAGGCCGCCGGGCTGGCCCTGCTTGAAGCCGAGGGCGAATCCGGCGATGAAGGCTCCACCTCGCTCGGCAACGGCGATGGCAATGGCAACGGTGGCGGTTTCGACCCATTCGATGTGATCCGCACGGTCGAGAACGCCTATTCGAAGACGGGCGGACTGACGATGCTCTCGGGCAACCTCGCGCCCAAGGGTGCGGTCATCAAGACGGCCGGGGTCAAGCCGAAGATGCTCAAGCACTCCGGCCCGGCGGTGATCTTCGAGAGCGAAATCGACGCCTATGTCGGGATCATCAACGGCAAGATCAAGGCGGGAGATGTCGTCGTGATCCGCTACGAAGGCCCCAAGGGCGGACCTGGCATGCAGGAGATGCTCGCCCCTACGACGGCCATCAAGGGCGTCGGCCTGGACGACCAGTGCGCGCTGATCACCGACGGCCGGTTCTCCGGCGGGACCGCCGGGGCCTCGATCGGTCACGTCAGCCCGGAGGCCGCCGTCGGCGGCCCGATCGGCCTCCTCCGGGACGGCGACATGATCGACATCGACGTCCCCAACGGCGTGCTCTCGGTGCGGCTCTCGGATGATGAGCTCGCTCGCCGACGAGAGAATTGGACGCCGAAGCCCCTCAGGATCAAGTCGAGCTACCTGGCGCGATACGCCAAAATGGCCACCAGCGCCGACACCGGAGCGATCCTGAAGTGGGATTGATCGCCTCCCGATGATTGATATGGCTTCCACGAGGAGAGAACGACGTGAAACTGTTCGACCTGAGCGGCAAATTGGCCATCGTCACGGGGGGCAATGGCGGGATCGGCCTGGGCATCGCCCTCGGGCTGGCGCAGGCGGGAGCTAACGTCGCGATCCTGGGGCGGAACACGGCAAAGTCGGAGGCCGCTGCGGGCGAGATCCATGGTCAGACCGGGGTCGAGACGCTCGTCCTCACGGCCGACGTCTCCAGCGCGGATGATATCGAACGCGCGGCCGACGAGACGGTCAAGCGATTCGGCCGCGCCGACATCCTGTTCAATAATGCCGGCATCAACATCCGAAGGCCGCCGCATGAGATGACGCTCGCGGAATGGAACGAGGTCTTGAACGCCAATCTCACCAGCGCGTTCCTGATGTCGAAGGCGGTCTACCCGGCGATGAAGCGGCAGGGGGGCGGGAAGATCGTGAATATCGGCAGCATGACGTCGATCTTCGGAGCGAGCTTCGCGCCGGCGTACGCGACGAGCAAGGGGGGGATCGTCCAGTTGACCAAGAGCCTGGCCCTGGCCTGGGCGCCGGACCAGATCCAGGTCAACGCGATCCTACCCGGCTGGTTCGACACCGAGCTGACGGAGAAGGCCCGGGAGCAGATCCCGGGCCTCCATGAACGCGTGCTGGCGCGGATCGCCCAGGGTCGCTGGGCCAAGCCGGCCGACATGGCCGGGACCGCGATCTGGCTCGCCAGCCCGGCCAGCGACTATGTCACCGGGATCGCGGTGCCGGTGGACGGCGGGTATACTTCGACCCTGTAGGGTGGGTGAAACCCACCGATGGAGGGCTTTCATACTGGTGGGTTTCACCCACCCTACTGGAAATCGTATTCAACGAGACTCCGAATCCTTGGGCTTCACCACCAGGGTGGCGGGCGCGTTGGCCGGCTCGGGGTTGCGGATGATCCGGCCGAAGATCTCGATCTCGAGCTTGCGGTTGAACGGGAGCCGGAGCGAGACGGCCTTGATCGGCATGAGGAACTGCAAGCCGACCGTCGGATTGGCGGCCAGGAAGACCGTCGGCATTCCCGGGATCAGCGACGTCGTGTTGTAACCGGTCCGCTTCATCTGGGAATCCGGTACGGGACTGGAAGGTGAGGGCAGCGGCTTCTTGATCTGCGGGCTGGGCCGAGGCTCGTCGGATTCGGAGGAAGCCGAGTCGTCCTCATCGTCGGCCGGGAGCGGCGGCAACTCGGCCGGCGTCCCGTCGGCATGGATCCCCCGCGGGATCGATCGGCTCGGCAGGGCAGGGAAGCTCGCCGGCGCCTTGCCGGCGTTGACGGGGGCGGGCATGGATCGGGGCCTTGCGGGTACGAACGGCGTCATGTGCGTCGGGGGAGTGATGAGGCTCGAGGCTGCGCTGATCCGTCGGACGGTTCCGTTGTCGACCGCCGCGGCTTCGAGGATCGCCAGCCGTTCGCGGACCACCGCCTTGCCATCCTTGCCGGCGATCGTGTGCGGGCCAAAGCTCACCAGGAGGATGCCGTCCTTCGGGATCAGCCACTCCCCGGCGATTTCCTCGCTGGCGATCTCGGGGACCTCGATCGAAACGGTCCTCGCGTCATCGGTTTTCGTCGACGAGACGTTGTTGACTGATAACTGGTAGGTATAAGCGTACAGCCCGGCGGCTTTTCCCTGGCCGACGAAGGACTGGGGTTGCACCGGCGCGGTCGTCGCGGCCTGGCACGGATGCTCGCCGGGTCCAGAGATGTTCACATGATGGACCGATCGGACATCGGTATCCTGGAGCACGAGCTGGACGAGGATGCCTTGGTCGATCTTCCGTCCGGTCATGGTCCCGACGGGGCCGGTGCGGACGGTCTCGGGCTTCCCTGGCTCGGGACGATCATCGCCGTCCCAGGCGACCTGGGTGACGAGGCTCCGGCTGTTGTGGATCGAGAAGTGCACCGGCGAGCCGCTCCAGGCATGGATCTCCGGCGTCTGCACGGGGCGGCTGTCGCGGTCCTTGAGCGCCTGCTCGAGGAGCCGTTGCTTCACGTTGCCGGGGGCCGTCCAGACGGTCGCACCACCCTGTCGGGTCACGGGCGTCAGGTGGGTGAATGCGGCCTGGCGCCAGCCCATCCCCTCGGTTTCGATGAAGCGAACCGTATATCGGATCTGTCCCTTGTCGCCGCCGTCTCCTGGCTCACCGGCCGCACCGGCCAGCGCGATCGCGATCAATCCCAGTGCAACACCCATGCAACGACCTCCCTTCCGTCACGCGTGCGCATCGAGTCCCGTCGAATGCTCGGCGGCCGTGTCGGGCCGGACCGAACCGGGCGGGATGATACGGCCGATGACCGCAACCGTCAATCGCGACTGTCGGCCGTCGCCCGGGAAAACTTGAGGGAATAGGGGCCTCTATCAAAGAGACGGGGCGTCCGTGGAATTCCTTTGGTCTCCTGTCAGGTCGGCCCGACGGAGAATCCTCACGCGAAGGCGCAAAGCTCGCAAAGAAGAACCAAAGGAGGGAATACTGACGTTACCGACAGAAGTCTTCGTTTGAGAGGCCGGTGTTTTTTCTCAAGCGGCCCGCGCGACGGCAAAACCATGGGGACGGCTGTGAGAGGTGTTACAAACCGTCTGAAGACCGTCCCGGGGCCGCACGACGGGGTTACAAAGCCCCTGAAGTGGCCCGAATTCGCTCACTTTGAGCGTCCGGGCTACTTGGGCCCTCACCCGCGCGCGCAGCGCCTCCGATGCCGCCGCCCGCAGCACGTTCCAGCCGGCCACTTTGTGGAGGATCACACGGAACACGCTCCCGCGGCCGCGCACTCGCAACCGGTCCAGCCCCAGCCGATTCTTCAAGCCGCTATTGGTTGACTCGATCCCCGCGCGCCGTGCATACCGCTCATCAAACACGGGGGTCTCTTGTTCCCGCCGCCGCCCGGCCAGGCGGAGATCCTGATCGCTGAACTCCAACTCGTAACGGTCGTCGCGCGTACGGTGGATCGGGCAGGCGTCGCGAAATGGACAGCCCTGGCAGGCGGCCGCCGGCATCTCGATCCGCGTCGTTTCCGCCTCGGGGTCGCGCCCCACGGTCAGCGGCGTGTGCCCGGCCGGGCACGCCGTCACATCGCCGGTCCGTTCATCCACGGCGAAATCGTCGAGCGTCAGTGCCTGCGGGTCGTTCGCCGGCGGCCGGCCGGGGATCGGCGCCACCAACTCCACGCCCCGCTCTTGGGCCTCTTGGACGTTCTCATCGCTGCCGTAGATCGTGTCGGCCAGCATCTCCTCCGGCAACAACCCCGCCGCTTCGAGCTGATCGAGCATCGGCACCACCGCCGCGGCGTCCGACTCGGCGGCCGTTCGCGGCAGGGCGCCCGTGATCAACTGGACCGCGTTGTCGGGGCTGCATGTCTCGGTGATCTGCACCTGATAGCCGGGGCCTTTGTGGCCATCGTAGGTGGCATCGGGGTCCGACGGGTTCTGAAGGCAGTCGCCGCCGGTCTTGGCTTTCACAGCCACTTTGCCGTCGGTCACGTCACACTGCTGATGAAGGATCGTGACCAGGGCCTTGTAGCTGGAACGGCCGGTGATCGTCTCCACCGCGGCGAAGTGCTCGATGATGAAGAGCAGATCCTCGGCCACCTGTTGCCGCGACCGTCGCCGGGCCTCGGCGTCCTTGGCGCCGGCGAAGAGTTGCGACTCTGCCGGCTCATAACGGAGTCGGAATGCCTCGGGCAGTGCGGCATACCGTGCGGGGTCATGTCGGATGACCTGGGTCAAGAACCGCTTGATGGCCACGGCCATCAGCTTGGTGCGGCCGAAGCTGGCCATATGACTGAAGACATGGGTCGAGTCGAGTCGCTGCTGCGCGATGTCGAGTTCGAGCTCGTCGGCCAACCGGGTCGTCACATCGTGGAAGACCCGGGCGGCGAGATCGTCGTCGCGGAACAGTTTCTGATAGCCCATGTTTGGGGTGGGTCATCGTAAGTCCTTGCGGCGTAAGGGTCGGATTTTCAATTAGTCACTACATCACGGTATCCTCCCCCGCCGGCGGCGCCGGCGGGCGTTGATCGACCAGCTTCAGCGCCTTCAGCACCAGCCGGGCATCGGGTCTGCCGCCGGCCAGCCCGCGCCGCTCCGGTTGGCCCTCTAGGCGAAATGTCACCAGCCTCACAGTCGCCAATGCTTGCATGGACCGCGCCGGCGACAGATCCAACCCCGCCTCTTTGAGCCGGCGGCCCAGCAGGCGTTGGACCAGCAACGCCAACGCCGCCACAAAAATATGTGCCTTGACTCGCATCTCGATCTGGTGATAGATCGGCCGCATCGCCAGCACGTCCTTGAGTTGCCGGAACCCGCTCTCGACCTCGGTCAATTCCTTGTACATCGCCACCGCGTCCAGGACCCCCAGCCCTTTCTCGCTCGTCATGATCACATACTTTCCCTCGATCTTCTTCTCACGACCCAGCCGCGCCTCGCTCTCGGAGAATTCCAGAGCCCCGTTCGTCAGTTTCCAGTCAAAATAGCGATATCCGTGATATTTCTGCATGATCCGCTCGACGGCCGCCCCGATCTTCTCGGGCCGCTTCAGGTCCCCCGAGGCGACACGCCCCTTGAGCTTCTCCAGCCGCTGGCGGGCTCGCTCCATCGCCTGCTCGCGCTTCGCCTGCTCGTAGCCGCGGCGCTCGTCCGAGTCGATCACGATGATCCGCAGGTCGGGATCTCCGGAGGCCACTTCCTGGGCACGGGTGCGCGGCGGATCGGTCTTGCGTTCCTGGGTATTGATGCCCCCGGGACAACTCACCCATTTGGCGTCGTCGACGGCGTCGAGCCAACCGTCGATCTGGGCGTTGCGCCGCCGCTTGACCCCGACCAGAAATCCATGCTCATCTTTCGTGATTGCCTCAATGTTCTCATCAGTGACCATGCCCCGATCACCGACGAAGACCAACCGTCCGAACGCGAACCGTTGGCGCAGGTCGCGGATGACCTCCCGGACGGTGGTATGGTCGATGCGGTTGCCCGCCCAGACATGGTGGGCGATCGGCCAGCCCGCGACCATCACCACGCCGACGACCACTTGCACGTTGTGCGGCTTGCCATCGCGGCTGTAGCCGTGTTTGGCGAAGTCGTGCGGGCCGGCGCCCTCGAAATAGGTGCCGGTCATATCGTAGAGGACTAGGTCCGGCTTGAGACTGAAGAGATCGCGGAGGCGGTGATAGAGCGCCACTTCGATCCGGTCTTTGGCCGCGCGGAGCTGATCGAGAGTGCGATACCAGGCGTCGAGCTGGCGGGGATGGACGCGGACCCGTCGGCGTTGGTGCCAATGGGGAACGAAGCGACGGCCGGTGCGGTCGCAGACGAAGTCGGTCTCGAGCCAGCCGGCGAGCCCATGCTCACTGGCCGGCGCGATGAGCCGGTTGGCGATGAGCACGAAGGCGCGGTCGGCGAAGGGGACGCCCTTGGCGTGGCCGAGGTGCTGGTCGAGGATCGCCCAGAGGCCGAGTTGGTCGAACAGGGCCCGGACGACGAGGATCGGCCCCCAGGTGGAGGCATCGACCACTTGGGGATCGGAGAGATCGGTGGAGTCGTCCCCGAGGTCGCCGTCGAGGAGCCGGCGGAGCTTGGGGAGCAGCTCAACGAGGAGATCCTTACGTCCGAGATCGGCGACGACGCGTTGTTTGACCTTACCGTCTTGGCGGTAGGCTTCGACGATGCGGACGTATTCGTTGACGGTGCCGTTCTTGGAGCGAACTTTGACGGTTCTTGGATACATGATTGGTTGCTGGCATGACCGGCGACGGGATGTCTGGGGAAGCACCGCGATCATTATCACGACAGATTGTGGGTAATCAAGGTGATTGACTGGGAAAAACTGGGATATTCGAGATCGAGTTGTCACTACACTTTTCGGGTCGGCGAGCGGTCACCCTATGAGCAAAGCCTGGAAAAATAGGCGTTCCCGCGCGGGGCCACCCGACTCCGGCTCCTTCACCCCAAACATGGGATAGCGTTCGAGGGTGCGGCCGGAGACGGAGACACCGGGCTCCGAGTTCAGAGCGTACTGGACGTTAACGCGGAAGATATAGGCCTCGACGGCGTCCTGGAGAGACCAGTCGAAGAAGTCGGCCAGGAAGACCAAGCCGGCCATGGCGAAGAGTTCCTTGGTGGGGGCGCCGAAGGTGGGGCTGAAATTCTGAGCCAACTCGCCGACGGGCATCTCTTCGAGGAGGACGTGCCGAAAGACTCCCTGCCAGCCTTCACCGATGATTCGACGACCGGTGGGCGGGATGATGCCCTCGAAAGGGTCGAAGAGACGATTTTGTCGGGGGTCTACGGCATGGATCATGGCAAGCGCAACTCCTTTTCCAGATCATGGTTAAGTATACAGTTGGTAGCTTCTCAATAACCGTGGGCAACCGCGGTGCGCATCGGGTCGGCGCGGGGATAGCGCGGAAGTCTTGGGGAACCATCGCTTTGGCGTTCACCCCACCGCGCCGCCACCCGCCTACGCCGGCCGCGCGGCACCGGCCTTCCTGGCCGCTGTCTCCTCCGCCTTGCGGCGGATCAGATCCGCCAACCGGGGCATCTGGCCGACTCCTCGCACCCGGTCCTGGAGATAGGCCCAGAAGTTTACTCCCAACTCCCGGCACGTCTTCTTCAGGCTCGCGAACGTGTCCCGCGCCTGACGGCCCAACTCGCTCCGCGTGCCACCGCTGATCTTCCGCTTCTTCACGTAGTCCCGAATATGCCCTTCGCTCAGGTTGGTGTGCAACGGGACCGCGGGCCGCTCCAGAACCCGCAGCAACGCCGCCCGGTGCGACTGCATCCCCTTGAGCACGCCGTCGATGCTGGGGAAGCCGGTCCGCTGCCCACACAGCGCGTCGAACCGGGACGCGAGATCCCCCCTTCGCGACGGCTCCGGCTGCTGCCGATAGGCCTTCAGATCCTGGTACAGTTCCCAGATCTGTCCCCGCACTCGCTCGATGGCCGCCCGGTGTTCCTCACTGTAAGGGATCAGTCGCGCCAAGGGGCGTTCCGCATGGATCCAGCAGGCCGCATGCACCAGGACATCGTATTGCCCCGCTCCGTCGCTGAGGATCACCAACTCCGGCGACACCCCATGAGCGATCAGGCTCCCCAGCAACGCCCCCTCGCTGGCGATTCGCACGTGCCGCTCTCGGGTGATCCCCAACTCCCGCAACCGCGCCTGCCAGACGGCCGTGTCGGCGAACGCCTGCGGGCCCCGCCGGAGCGAATCCACCACGGCCGCCGCAAGCTTCTGCCGCTGCCAGTAAGCCACCGCGATCTCGTTGATCACGTAGTCGGTGGACGGCCCCCGGAGGATCTCCAAGAAGTTGAGCCGGCTCTTGCTCTCGGTACTGGCGAAGACGGCGAAGAATTCGTTGCCGATCTGCGTGCAGGCCCCATTGTGCCCCTGATGCCGCGCCCCGGTGTCGTCCACCTGGACATAATCCGAGACGGCCAAGGCGGCCGGCAGGAGCTCGGACTTCTCCTGGTGAAAGGCCTCCTTCCCCTCGGTAAGGATGCGGTTGAGTTCGCCGGCGGAGATGTCGAAGCCCAGTTGGTGCAACTGTTCCAGGAGCAACGGTTGAGTGACGTGCTGGTGGTGGTATTGGTGGAGGATGTAACAGATCAGGTCGGGTCCGAAGTGGCAGCCGGGCAGGACATCGGCCGGGAGTGGGGCCAGCAGGCTTGTGCCATCGGGGGTCAGCCAGCGTTCGCGGCGGTAGCGGATGACGCGGGGCTTTAGGACCAGATCCTGAACGACGAAGTCCTCGTATCCTTTGAGGACGGCCCCCTTTGGGGGGTCGAGCAAGCGGATGACGGCCTCCTCGGTGATGGTCAGTTGGGCGGTCTTGGAGCGCTTGGCGGAGCCGGGCCGTTTGGCATTCGGGTCGCGGGGCGGCCGGGGTGGCGCCTCGAGCGTACTGGGGGCGATCCGAGGTCGGGTCTTGAGACCCTTAAGGCGGGCGATCTCGTCTTCGAGTTGGTGAACGCGCTCTTCAAGTTGCTGGATGCGCTCCTGCTGGAGGGCGATGATGTCGAGCAACTGCTCGACCAGCGGCGTGCGTTCGGCCTCAGGGATGTCGGGCAAGTGAATCTGCATGATCAGATTCGACCAGCAAATCCCCGGCCAAATTGCCCTGGGTTATTGAGAAGCTACTACAGTTGCGCCCGGGGAAGTCAAGGAGAAAACGACTGTAAGTGTAGATCTTTCAAGTGGTTACGCCCAAGTCTAGGCTCGGCGTACTTTTGGCGGAAACGTCAATACTCGATTCCTTGGATTGCTGCTTGCTTTTCCTTGGCGAGCTTCGCGACTTTGCGTGAGGATTCTCATCGGTTATCTGCAATAGCAGTGATACCGGGCATCGAGATCAGACCGCGGTCGGGGCCAGGGCCGGCGACGGCGAAAGGGGCAGGCGGAGCACGAAGCGGCTACCCCGGCCCGGTTCGCTCTCCGCGACGATCGTGCCGCCGTGCGCTCGGCGATGCGACGGGCGACAGCCAGGCCAAGCCCGGCCCCCGCGCGGCCGAGCCGTCGGGACGACTCGGCGCGGAAGAACGGCTCGAAGACGCGCGGCAGGTCTTCGGCCAGGATTCCGCAACCCTGGTCCTCGACTACCAGTATGACGGCTTCGGGCTCGCTCCAGGCGCGGACGACGATCGGCGTGCTCGGCTCGCCGTACTTGCATGCGTTCTCCAGCAAGTTATCCAGCAACTGACCGAGCAGGGACGGCTGCGCCCGGGCCCAGATCGGGCCGCCGTCCTCCGCGAATTGCAGGTCCGCGGCCCGCTCGTGGCCGGACCAGGCGCGAAGGTGCTCGGCGGCCCAGGCGGCCAGTTCGAGGCGTTCCAGGTCGGGGAGCTGGGCCTCGGCATCGGCGCGAGCGAGGAACAGCAGGGCCTCGACGATCTCCCGGAGCCGGCCGGCATCGTCGTGGACCTGGCCCAGGATGCGTTCGTGCTCCTCGACGGTGCGCCTGCGGCGGAGGGCGACCTCGATCGCGGCGATCACGGCGGCCAACGGGGTGCGGAGCTGGTGCGACGCCTGGCCGGTGAACTGCCTCTGCCGCGTGAGTGCCTCGTGCAGTCGGTCCAGGAGTCCGTTGAAGCTGCGGGAGAAGTCCTCCAGCTCGTCGCGCGTCCCCGGGCTGGGGAGCCGGACGTCGTCGAAGGGCATGGCGCGGGCCGACTCGGCCATCATGGTCAGCGGGGCGAGGGCGCGTCGGGCGAAATGACGCCCGATCGCCGCGGCCAGCGCCCAGAGGCCCATCGAGATGATCGGCAGTGCGGCCCCCAGCCATCGGATCTCGCCCTCCACCGGCTCGATCGAGGCCCAGGCGGCGAGCACGCGAGGCGATCGGTCGCGGCCCGGCCCACCTCCCTTGCGTGCGTCCCGATCCGGCGGCCCGCGACGCCCCTCACCCTTGCCCTCGTGCGGCCCGCGAGGGGGGCGTCCGCCGCCGAGCCTCCGGGCGAGCACCCGCCATCGATGGCCGTCTGGCCCCTCGATGGTTGTCGCGACGTCCACCGCGATGGGGCCGAGGTCGCGGCCGTCGAGGACCATCGGCCGCCCGGCTTCCGCCGAGCCCTCGACCCTCCGCCCCGCTTCGTCGTAAATGGCCCAGGTCACGTGGCCGGTTTGGACATCGGATCGGTCCGGGAAGCGGTCGAGCGTCGCCTCCAGCTCCTGGTCCAGGGCCAGCCGCAGTCGCAAACCTGCCAGGTAATACAAGCTGGCGGAGAATCCGCCGAGGGCCATCGCCAGGGCGACGAGGAAGGCGATCGAGACCCGCGTCACGAGGCTCATGGAAACTCCTGCACCGCCGGGAGGGGAGGATCGCCGAGCACATAACCCCGGCCCCGAATCGTCTGGATCAACCTCGGCCCACGCGCCTCCAGGGCCCGGCGAAGTGCGTTGATGTGGACGTCCAGCGTGTTCGAGACGAAGTCGTAATCCTCGCCCCAGACGTGGCCGTAGATCCGCGGCCGCGAGAGGACCTCGCCGGGATGGCGGAGGAAGAAAACGAGCACTCCGAACTCCTTGGCCGTGAGGTCCAGCGGATGACCGGCGCGCTCGGCCTTCTGCGCCGCCAGGTCCACGCGCACGTCGCGATAGGAGAGCGTCATGAGATCGAGCGGGCGCCCGCGACGGATCAGGGCGCGGGCGCGGGCAATCAACTCCTCGAAGACGAATGGCTTGCACAGATAGTCGTCGGCGCCGGCGTCGAGCCCGCGCACCCGGTCGCTGACCGCGTCGCGCACCGTGAGGAAAAGGACCGGCGTCGTCCCGCCCTCGCTGCGATGTTCACCCAGGATCTCCAACCCGTCCGGACCGGGTAACCACCAGTCGAGGATCACGAGGTCCCACTTGTCAACCCGAAGTGCTTCTCGTGCCGAATCGCCGTCGCCGGCATGCGCGACGGTGAAGCCCTCGTCCGCCAGCCCGTTGACGATCGATCGGGCGAGACTCGCGTCGTCCTCGACCACCAGTACCCGGCCCGCCACGGCAACTCCTCCGATCCAGCGATTTGACAAGAGGCGCCGAGCGCCATGATTCGAATTCCAGCACATCCGCTCGGGCCCGTGAAGACACGAGGGCCGGATGAAGCGGATTTTAGGATTTCTCACCGCTGGAGCGGGAGGCTCGGGCACTAGAATCTCTCAGCCGACGAGCCGCCCCGCGGTCGCGGAGGGAGCCGGGTATTCAAGGCATCAAGTTCCGAAATCGCATGAACATAATCCACATATGTGCCATCTGCCTCGCCTTCCTTGGCTCAGACTTGATCGGGATACCCTGCAACGAAAGCCGAAGTTCATGACCGCCGGACCGATCGAGCTATTGTCACGGGCACGCGCGGGTGAGACCGAGGCGTTGGGCGAGTTGTGCACCTTGTATCAGAACTATCTGCGGATGCTCGTCCGCTCCGGCCTGGGACCTCGGTTGCGCGAACGGGTCGAGCTGTCGGACGTGGTCCAGGAGGTGCTGGTGGAAGTCGTCCGGCGTTTCCCCCAGTTTACGGGTCAGAACGACGCGGCCGTGGTGGGGTGGTTGCGGCGACTGGTCGGGCAGAAGCTGGCCGACCTGGCCCGCTACCATTGCCGGGCCAAACGGGGTGGGGGCGTGGTGGCAATGCCGATGGACGTCGTTCCCGAGAGTGGCGGCTCGGCCGGCGAGGACAGCGGCCGGTTGCTCGATCGGCTGGCCTTGAGTCAGACCAGCCCCAGCCAGGTGGTCAGCAAGCGCGAGCAGTTCGACCTGCTGGCCGACGCCCTCGCCGCCTTGGCCGAGCAGGAGGCTGACGTCCTTTGGTTCTACTTCGCCGAAGGCCTTCCCTTCGAGGCGATTGGCCAGCGGCTGAACCTGAGCCGGAAATCCGTCTGCCGGATCGCCGCCCACGGCTTGAAGAAGCTGAAACGCTCGCTGGAAGGGCCGCCTGGTGGTGCCCTGGTGTACGAGGAAGGTCCAGCGTACTGACGCTTCACAGGGGCGATTAAGGAGATTTAAGGGTTTCCCACCGCCCGTCCCTCGGGCACGACCGCTAAGATCTGATAAACGACAAGGCCGCCGTTCGGTCGAGGACGGAGCCGAGTTTTCCCAGGGTCCAAGATAATGAACACGAGTGAAAATCGCATGAACACGAATGACAGACGATCCAGCCGCCGCGCCTTCCTCGGGACGCTCGCCCTCGGCGCCGCCGCGTTCACGGCCCGTGGCGCCTTCGCCGACGCGTTGACCCGAACGCCGACCACCAACGAGGGGCCTTTCTACCCGAACAAGCTCCCGCTCGACACCGACAACGACCTCTTGATCATCAACGACGCGATCACCCCCGCCGTCGGAGAGATCACGCACCTCGGCGGCCGACTCCTCGACGCCAAGGGGAACCCGCTACGCAACGCCGTCATCGAGATCTGGCAGTGCGACAAGGACGGCACCTACCTCAAGCAGCACACGCGGGATGGGGACGACGTTCGACACGAACTTCCAGGGATACGGCCGCTTCCTGACCGGCTCGACCGGCGAGTACTACTTCCGTACAATCAAGCCGGTCCCCTACCGGGGCCGCCCGCGGCGCACATCCACGCCAGGATCTGGAAGGGGGAGAAGAAGCTGCTCACGACCGAGTGCTTCGTCAAGGGCCTCCCGAACAACGAGCGGGACGGGCAGTTCAAGCAGATCCGGAACCGCGACCCCAAGGGCCACGAGACGCTCTGCCTGGACTTCGCCCCGATGAAGGAATCGAAGATCGGCGAGCTGACGGCAAAGTGGGACATCGTGCTGGGATACACCCCCGAAGCCTGAGCTGCTAACCTCTTTGTGCAACGCTCGGTAAGGAACCCATGCGACCGCTATCCCTGGCGCTTCTGTTCCTGGTGACAGTGAGCCCCGCGTGGGGTCATCCCATGCCCAGCTCGGCGATCGTGTTGCGTTTCCATCGCACCGAGATCACCGCCGAATTGATGCTCCCGATTGGCGAGCTGGCGATGGGCTGGGAAAAGCCGCTGCCCATGGATGCCGTCCACACGGTGCGGCAATATGGAGAGGAACTCAAGGATTACGTGCGTACGCATGTTCGCCCGATCGCTCCCGACGGGCGGGCCTGGACGGTGACGGTGCGCGAAGTGACCCCGGTCGTCGAGCAGGAGCCTGACGTACGGGTAGTACTGACGCTGACCCCGCCAGCCGGTGCGCCCATCGACCGGCTGAGCTTCCACTACGATGTGATCTTCCACCATCTGATCACGCACACTGCGGTGGTCTCGCTGGTCAGCGACTGGCGCAATGGCGTCATGGGGGAAGAACCGGTGCTCCTGGGGACGATGCGCGACACCAATGCGGTGATCGTAATCGACCGCTCCGGGGGCAGTTGGTTTCAGGGATTCGCCGCCATGTTCCGCCTCGGTGCGCGTCACATCGCCGAAGGTACCGACCACCTCCTGTTCTTGCTCGCGCTGATTCTCCCCGCGCCGCTCGTCGCGTCGGGCGGGCACTGGGGCGGCTATGCCGGGGGGAAAACGGCCTTCCGACGGATCATCAAGGTCGTGACCGCGTTCACCGTCGGCCACTCGATCACGCTGGTATTCGGCGCGATGGGATGGGCGCGGCTGCCCGGCGCGGTCGTCGAATCGGCGATTGCCTTCTCTATCCTCGTCTCGGCCGTCCATGCCCTGGTCCCGATCTTCCGAGGCCGGGAAATCTTCATCGCCGGCGGGTTCGGGCTGGTGCATGGCCTGGCGTTCGCGTCGACGCTGACCGAATTCGGATTTGACCCGCTGACGATGGCTTCGAGCGTGCTGGGCTTCAATCTCGGTATCGAGGCCGTCCAGCTCTTGATCATCCTGGCGGCGATGCCCTGGCTCGTGCTCCTGGCCCGCTCGCGCGTCTATGGGCCGTTCCGCGTCGTCGGGGCCGTACTCACCGGTATCGCCGCCGCCGCATGGTTCGCGGAGCGGGCCCTAGGTCGGGTCAATCCGATCGGCCCGATCGTCGAAATCGTCGCGTCTCAAGCCCTCTGGCTACTCGCCGGCCTGGTCGTTCTCTCCGTCGCCGCGACCATCGCGGAATACACGATGAATCCGAGGAGACAGGGTCACTTGTTCGGTGCGAGTTGTCCAATTACCTCGGAGCCGGCAAGCCCCAGGTCTCCGTGAAGAATCCCGCCGTCACGATGCCGCCCGGGGCCCGCGACGATACCGGCACGTCGATATCGACGACGGCGAAGTCGGGCAGCTTGGGCACCTGGCGGGCGTTGTTCAAATAATCATACTCGCGGAAGGTGAAGCCGCTGTTGAGCACGACGTACCGCTTCGGGTTCAGCGGGTTCGGATAGATCAAGACCGGCACATGATGGCCCGCGTCGAACGACTCGGCCCCGAGTTTCACGCCGGCCTTGTCCCACTTGACCGGCAGCTTGTCGGCGATCTTCGCGAGGATCGCGTTGCTGCCCGGGTCGCCCCAGAGGATGAGGTTGTGGGCGGCGATGTCGGCGTCGTTGATCGTCCTTGTCATCCTTGACGCCGCACCGCTCCGCGGAACTGGCTCCGCCAGTGGTCGCTGGCGTGCTTCATCTCGGCGGCCGTCCACTTGCCCACCTTGTCGTTGAGCGCCGGGCCGGTCGGCCGGACCATCAGGAAGCTCTCCAGGAACGCGTCGTCGATCGGTCCTTGCAGGCCGTGACGCTTGCGGAGCGTGCCGTCGTCAACGGATGGGACCGATTTCCAGTGCCCGTCAACCTTGCGGAAGTGGGCGGTCCAGGATCGGTCGGAGAGGGGCTTGGGCGACGGGATGGAGTCCTTGTCGATGGCGATGGTGGGTGTCGTGCGAAGGTCCCAGTCGCACCGTCCGGGCGGGATCGTGAGCGTCAGGGCGGAGACGTTCCTGGTCGTAACCTTCGGGGCGACGCCGATCTCGAGGTCCGAATCGGGACGCGGCTGCACGCTCCCGGACAGGTCCGCATCGACGCGCGCCCGTTCCCAGTGCTGCTCCAGGCCGTCGACCTGGACCCAGGCGGAGCGGTTGTACCGTAACGTCCATGTCGTGAAATGAACCTCATCCGGCAAGGGGTCGCGACCGATGGTTGCGATCTGATCGATGCGACGGTTGATCTCGACCTTGGCGTCGGCCGTGTACTGATGGCCGGCCTTGGCGCCGATGATATGGACCATCTCGATGCCCTCCTTTTTGAGGGCCTTGGCCATCATGTCGGCGGCCTGCTTCTGGCCGTCCCGCTCGCCGCTGTAGGCGACGGTCGGGCAGTTGAAGAGGTTGATGGCGTAGTCGGTACTGTCGTAAAGGTGCCAGAGTTTCTTCTCATACCACGTCGGCTGGACGGCTTCCCGCTGGAAGACCTTGAGGAAATCGGCCGTCTCGGAGAACCCGGCGCCCGGCGCGGCGGCGGCCCACAGGCTCGGATAATGGACGGCGAATTGCCAGCAGGCGGCGCCTCCCATCGAGAAGCCTCGCATCACGAGGCGATCCTCGTCGATCGGGTAGTGCTTCTTGATGTCGTCGATCGCCTCGAACAGGTCGATCTCGCCGGCGAACTTGTTGGCGTTGCAGTATCGCCCGTAAGGATGCAGGACGAACGCGTTCGGCGGCGTGAATTCTCCGCGAGATGTCTGGCGGCCGTCGATGAAGCTCAGCTCAGTGAGGTTCTCGCCGCGGCCGTGACACCAGACGTCGAGCCGGAACTCGTGCGGCGAATCGGGCCGGTACGATGCCGGGACCACCAGGCCATACGGCTGGACCGAGCCGTCGATCTTCGAAACGTAGCCGCGCACCACCAGGCCGGTCGCCGCGTTCCAGGGCGCGTGCCCTTCTCGCAACTGCCGGGCCCGCTCCATGCCGCGATTGAGCAGGTCTTTCGCGACCGAGAATTCCCTGGGCCGGTAGAACTCGTCAAAGTTCAGCGCATAGCGGACGGCGTTGTGATAGATCTGCACGTCCGGCAGGAGTGCCAGCAGGTCCGGCTTGCGCTTGAGCGCGTTGCGCAGGGCGTCGATCTCCTTGCCAAGCTCGTCCGAGCCGGCCTGGAGCGCGGCGCGATCGGCGGCCGGCACCGCGATCCCCTTGGGCGGCACCGGTCGCACCCGGTCCACCATGTTGTCCGCCGGACCATCCGCGCGGACGAGGCCTGTCAGCGCCAGCGCGATGGGCAGAAAGTGAAGCAGCCTGCGGCGTATCATGGATGTTTCATCCCTTCGCTTGCTACGATAAGACCATGAGATCCTCGACCATCGGGAGGATCCTGGTGTGACAAAACGCGCCAACCTTTCGCCCATTGTAATGGATGGATCGGCGTGTGTGCGCGCCGACCGCCGGAAGGCGGAACTCCTGCGAGGACGGTGGGATCTCCGGCTGGAGTTCCGCCTTCAGGCGGTCCGGCATCACGGAAATAAGGTTCACCGAAAAAGTCTCCTCGCTCTTCCAACGTCCATGGCCCTGACAAGATAGGGGGCATCGCGATGATCGAAATCGTACTCGTCACTTCGACTCTGCTGGCGGGCCAGCTCGCACCGCCCCCCCAGGCAAAGAAGGTCGAAAAGGCGCCCGCCAAGGTCGCACGCGAGATCGACCCGGCCGAGGCGCTGGCGAAATACAACGAGCTGAGAGATCGGACACCCCCGACGGCCGCCGCGCACTGGAAGCTGGGCCTCTGGTGTGAGGAGCATGGGCTCAAGGCCGAAGCCTATGTCCACTTCGCCGAAGTCGTGCGGCGGGATCCCAAGCGCGACGGGGCCTGGCGCAAGCTTGGGTTCAAGAAAGTCGGCGGCCGATGGACCACCGACGAGGAGCTCGCCGAGGACAACGAGCAGAAGAAGGCGGACAAGATCTGGGGCGATCGGCTGAAGAAGGTCCACAAGGACATCCATGGTGCCAACGGGGCCAGGAAACGCGACGAGGCTCAGGCCGTGCTCGACGCGATCATTGACCCGAGGGCGATCCCGTCGATCTACCGCGCCTTCGGCGTCGGCGGACCATCTCATCAGCGGATCGCCATCCAGGTGCTCGGCCAGATCAACAAGCCGCTCTCGACGAAGGTCCTGGCCATGTTCGCGATCTACGGCAAGTCGCCCGATGTCCAGCAGCGTGCGACCATGATCCTCCGCGAGCGTCCGGCGGAAGATTTCCTCGACCTGCTGGTCAACATGATGATCGACCCGCTCAAGTATGAGGTGAGGCCCGTCGGCGGTCCCGGCTCGCCGGGCGTGCTCTTCGTCGAGGGGGAGAAGTTCAACGTGAGCCGGTTCTATGCGCCGCCGGCGCCGAACATCACGATGGGTCCCAACGACATCGTCACCTACGATCAATTCGGCATGCCCATCATCTCGCGCCCCATCTTCTCCTTCGGCACCCCGCCCGGCGCCTTCAAGATCAAGGGCCAGATCGCGGAACGCGATCTCTTCGCACAGGTCTCCGTGCGCGACATGATGCTCCAGGCCCAGGTGGGTGCCGCTGCCGCCGAGGCGCAGCTCGAAGGCGACGTGAAGCTGATCAAGTCGATCAACGACTCTCGGACCAGTTTCAACGATCGGGTCATGGCCGTCGCCAGGGCCGCGACAGGAAAGGACCACGGCAAAACGCCCAAGGATTGGCGCAATGCCGTCGTCCCGACGGAGCGATACGCCAAGAAAAAGGAGAAGCCGACGCTCAAGGAACTCGTACCGCTGGCCTACAACCCCACCTTCGCGATGCGATTCGTCATCGATACGCGGTACATCCCCGACCACTGACCGGAGCTATCACACTAGCTTCCGGTCCGGAAGCCTCACCCCCGCGAGCGATCGCCCGACGCTGGCGGAATGCGTTCGAAGGGCCCGCGAGTCCTCGAAAACATCGGGATGGTCAGTGGTCCCTGGGGAGAAGCAGCGACAGAGCATGACGACGAATCGTGAGAGAGACTTCCAGGAATGCCGTCGCCGCGAGTCCGTACAGTAAGCAGATCGGGATCCCGACCACGAGATCCATGGTCCGTATGATGTGCGGCCTCGGATCGACGAGGCACACAGCGATCGCGACGAATCCGCCGGCAAAGGTCTTCGCGACCCAACGCTGGAAAGTCGGGGCGATCTCCTCCCTCGCTAGCCACCGCCCCGTAGCTGCGCCGAGTAACGGGGCCGTCAGGATGAATCCGTCGTAGCCTAAACGGCGAGTCATCGAGAAGAGGACGGCACAGGCAGCGACCAGCCAGAGAATTGACGAGATGGAGAATTGGCGTTTCATCGAAGTGTACAATACCTCCCTGGCGTTTCGTGGCGCTTCGCATGCGCAAGTAGACGATGGCTTCATAGCGGCCGTCCACGACTCCAAGGATCACGGGCACCGTCCCATCCGATAAGCCGCAGGCGCCCCGACGCGGCCGAGCCAGATCTCAGCTTGAGGGCTTCGCGTCCGCAGCCGCACGACCGCCGAATAGTCGTCGTCGTCGATCTCAAAATCACCGGTCCGTATGACGATGGCGACGAACTTGCCGTCGTCGTCGGAGCGAAGCAACGGCCGAACCCGGTGTTCAAGGATCTCCGCTCCGAGTCGGGCCAATTCCTCCAGATTCCGGCGTGGATCGAGTACGGTCATGAGACGCCTCCGAGCGGTTTGGATGTTTCTCTCAGCTTATCGCCCCGAGGAGTGATTGTCACCAACCTGATCTGGGAACTCCCGCCGCGTTAAGCGCGGTCCCTCCGGCTACAACCGCCCGCCAGGATGTTCCAGGTACAATCCGCGAGGACGACGACGAAAGAATCCTAATGGCCGGATTGCTCCACGGGACCAGTCTGTGGCTCGGTACAGACCTTGAAAGGCGATCGAGTCGGCCCACGCCCTTTATGATGCAGTGTGTCCAGGAGACGGTGGCGGTCGCGACGAAGAAATCCGCACGATTCCGCGCTCGGGTTGTGCGATGGATCAGGGATTCGGCAATATGGTATGTGGACTCCCTGCCGGCTGTGGTCGGTCGTGCAAGTCATCCGGCATTCAGGGTCCAATGTCCGTCCTCATCGTTCGAGGTCATCCAATCGTCTGATTCGCGATCCGCAAGTCGAAGAGGAGGAGAGGTAGCTCGCATTCTTCCCGTGATGCGGAGTCGTACGCGTTCCTCCCGGGCATCGGGGTGATCACGACCTCCGGCATTGGGGGTACTCCGCGCGCTGCTGAAGTGCCGGCCTGGAGACGGTCGTCCCGGTATCGGCTGCGCGCCCGGCGGAGATCACGTCAGGTTCTTATTCCGAATTTCTCCTCGATACTAAAGGAAGCAGTGAATGCGCGTGCTACGATTTCTCGACGCAAAGCGAATGATCCCGTGCCTGGGCTTGCTCGCCTCGATGGCCATGGCGAGCGGCTGCACCGACCAGAGTCCCGTTGCCGCCGTGGGCGCGGAAACTGCCAAGCAGAAGGGCGAGTCCTTGCAGAAGGCCCGCGAGGCGGCCTATGGCAAGGGCGGTGCGCCGGTCGGCCGGCCCAAGGCCGCTGCGCCTGCGAAGTGACGAGCTGTGAACAGATCGATTCCAGATCGCGGATTCCGAAGTGCGAATCATGAGCAGGTCTGATGTCATCACGGGCTCATGAAGTCGCGATCCGGGATCGGAAATCCATCATCCGGTCCATTCCCGGGCGGTACGTGGTGCCGGGCCGATCGATGCTTTGCGAATCGGGCCGATCGCCCGATCGCAATCCGTCCTCCTTTCTTCTCTCTTCTCACTTTTCCGACAGGATATCCCTCATGAGATCCGAGCTCCGGCGTGGGTTCACCCTGATCGAGTTACTCGTCGTCATCGCGATTATCGCCGTGCTGATCGCTCTATTGTTGCCGGCCGTGCAGGCCGCACGCGAGGCGGCTCGCCGCGCGCAATGCACCAACAATCTCAAGCAGATCGGCCTGGCGCTGCACAACTATCACCAGACCAACAACGCATTCCCGCCGGGACATTCGCAATCATTCGCCTACGTGTCGCACACGGGCTATGCCGGCTGGACGGAGTGGAGCGCCCAGGCGATGTTCCTCGGCTACATGGAGCAAACCCCACTCTACAACGCGATCAATTTCTCCTATTGCGGCGGCTACGGATACGGGGCCTACGCCAACGTCACGACGTACAACAGCGTCATCTCCGCCTTCATGTGCCCGTCGGATACGCAGGTCGACAAGGGCGGGCCGCCGAACAACTCCCCCTCGGGGCCGGGTGGCTGGGGCGGCAACAGCACGTATCCTCCGAACATCAACAGCTACCGGGGTTCCATCGGCACGACGACCTCAAGGTACAACTGGCCGCCGAACACCGGTTATGCGTGCTGCACACCCGACCCGTTTAATCTCCAGGGGGGCACCCCGGGCCAGAAGCCGGCCTCGACCGGGATGTTCGCCTACTGGATCAGCAACGGCATCCAGGATGTCACCGACGGGACCTCCAATACGATCATCTTCGCCGAGTCCCTGGTGGGGGATTCCGGCGGCGGTACGACGACGAGTAGCATGGGTCGGAACAACGCGGTCACGGGCGTCACGGGCGCCTCGAGTGCCGAAGCTTACGACGCCACCTCGCTCAATTACCAGACCGTGATCATACCCGCGATCCAGGCGTGTACCACGTCGATCAAGTCGGGGACCAATGTCACCACGGACAACGGTAACCGTTGGGCGTGGGGCGCCGTGGGGATGTCGCTGTTCAATACGGTGATACCGCCGAATGGTTCCCCGTTCAACGCCTGCCGCGATGATTGCGGTGGTTGCAGCCCGGATGATTCGCTCTTCTCCAATGCCCAGAGCGCCACCCGGGTGGCGCCAACGTGCTGCTGGCCGACGGTAGCGCGCGGTTCATCAAGGACTCGATCAGTCCGAAGAGCTGGATGGCCCTTGGCACGAAATCGGCGGGCGAGACCCTCAGCTCCGACTCGTATTGACCGATCGACATCGAGGAATGCTCGAGCGGTCGTCTCGTAGGCTATGAATCCGTTCCGGCGGAGCCCCCGACTCCGCCGGAACTCGCTGTTTCGTATCGGCCCCGGAGATGACATGGGTCGTCGCCTGTTGATCGTAATCCTGGGCCTCGGGGCCCTGCTGGGGGCATGGGTCGCGGTCCGTGCCGTGGAGGGCCGTCGCCTGGAATCCGAGATGCGGCTGGCGCGGGGCGAGTTCGGCGCACGGCGATTCGGAGCGGCCCGTGCGCGGCTGGTCCGGCTGGCCGAGCGATGGCCCGATGACGGCGAGGTCCAGTTCCTCCTCGGCACTTGCGAGAAGATCCAGGGGCACTTCGACGCCGCGATGGCGGCGTGGGAGCGCGTCCCCCGCGATGCAAATCAGGCCCAGCTGGCCGACCTATCTCAAGGACGGTTGGCCCTGGACCTCGGTCGCTATCGGCTCGGCGAGACGTGCCTCGAGCGCGCCCGGCTTGCCGAGGGCGAGGTCGCCGACGAGGCGTGGCGGCTCCTCGAATGGCTCTACTGGATGACGGGCCGTCGCGAGGAGAATCGCGAGGTGCTGAGGCGGAGAGTCGAGCGGTCGGCCGATCCCTCGCAGGCGCTACGCACCCTCTGGAGCGTCGATCGCGATCCTTATCCGGTCGATGGCATCACGGTTGCGCTGGCCAAGGCCAACCGGTCGGCCCCCGAGGACGATCTCGTCTGGCTGGGCCTGGCCGGCCTGGCCACACGCACGGGGCGATTTGAGGAGGCCGGTCAATGGCTGTCGCGGTGCGAGCGGCGCGGCCCGACGACCCGTCAGTATGGTCCGCCCGCCTGGAATGGGCCAGGGCCGCCGGCCGGCCGGCGGAAGCCCTCAGCGCCGCGACCCATCTGCCGGCTTCGAGGCTCTCGCGGCCCACAATCCTCGCGCTCCGCTCGTGGCTCGCCGCACAGACCGGCGATAGCCGGGCGGAGCGATCGGCCCTCGAAGCGCTCCTCGTCCTCCGGCCTGGAGATGACGCCGCCCTGGAGCGGCTGGCCGACCTCGCCGCCCAGGCCGGGGAGCCGGAGCGGGTCGCCGAATTGAGGCGACGGAAAGCGGTCATCGATGCGGCGATCGAGCGCTACCGGGAGCTGATCAACCTGCCCGAGATGGCGCCGAGGGCGGCCGAGTTCGCCCGCGTCGCCGCGTCGATCGGACGGTGGTTCGACGCCAGGGCATGGTGGCGCCTGGCAGCCGAGCGGGATCCCTCCGTGTCGGGCGAGGCCGCCGCGGCGCTCGCTCGGCTGGACAGGACCGACATGCGATCGGAGCCCGAACGAGGGACTTTGGCCGATCTCCTCGGCCCGATCCGGCCACCGGAAGCACGGGCGGCCCCGGCCGATCGGGGGCCCGAAATCCCCGTGTTCGCGGACGAGGCCGAGAGTCGGGGGCTGGCGTTCACCTTCGAGAACGGTCGAACCGACCTTCGCCAGCTCCCCGAGACCATGAGCGGCGGCGTGGCCGTGCTCGACGTCGACGGCGATGGATGGCTCGACGTCTACGCCGTCCAGGGAGGATCCTTTCCTCCTGCGAAGGACAACACGCCTTTCGGCGATCGACTCTTCCGCAACCGAGGCGACGGCCACTTCGAGGACGTGACGATCGCTTCCGGGCTGTCGGGATTTCCCGGCGGCTACGGGCACGGGGTGGCAGTGGGCGACTACGACAACGATGGTCGCCCCGACCTCTTCGTGACGCGATTCGGCTCGTATGCGCTGTATCACAACCTCGGCGGTGGACGGTTCGAGGACGCCACGGCCAGGGCCGGCCTCGGCGGCGATCGCGACTGGCCGACCTCGTCGGCCTGGGCCGACCTGGACAACGACGGCGACCTGGACCTCTTTGTCTGCCACTATCTGAATTGGGATGCCCGGAACCCGACCCTGTGCGAGTATCCCGAGCACTCCAGACCGGGCTACCTCTACTGCGGCCCGCCTGCCTTCGCCGCCATGCCGGATCATGTCTTTCGCAACGACGACGGCCGGTTCGTGGACGTGACCGAGGCCGCGGGCATCGTCGACCGCGACGGTCGCGGCCTGGGTGTGGTCGCGGCCGACCTCGATGGCGACGGCCGGACTGACGTCTTCGTCGCCAACGATACGACGGCCAATGCCTTCTATCACAACCGCGGCGGTTTCCGCTTCGAGGAGCGAGGGGTCGAATCGGGCCTGGCCTCGAGCGCGTCGGGCAGTTATCTTGCGGGGATGGGCGTGGCTTGCGGCGACCTCGATGGCGACGGTCGTCTTGACCTGGCCGTCACCAACTTCTTCAACCAGTCGACCACGCTCTACCACAACCACGGCGGCGGGATCTTCAGCGACCGGTCCGCCGAGACGGGACTCGCCGCGTCGACCGCGCAGGTCCTCGGCTTCGGCATCGCCGCCATGGATGCGAATAACGACGGCTGGCTCGACCTGGTCCAGGCCAACGGGCACGTCACCGACTTCCGCCCGTCGATCCCCTACGAGATGCGATCGCAACTCCTCCTCAATGACCGAGCGAAGCGGTTCGTCGACGCCTCGGACCGAGCCGGAATACCATGGCAAGCCCTCCGCCTGGCGCGCGGGCTGGCCGTCGTCGACGTGGACAACGACGGGCGCACCGATGTGCTGATCGTCGCCGAGGGGGCGCCGATGGCGTTGCTGCGAAATCAATCGGACTCGGCGAACCATTTCCTCACGCTGGCGCTGGAGGGAACCGAGTCGAATCGCGACGCCGTCGGCGCTGCGCGTGGCCATGACTGACTCGGGGCGGACCCAGGTCGCGACGCGATTCGGCGGGGGCAGCTATCTCTCGGCGAGCGACGCTCGCCTCCATTTCGGCCTCGGGCCGGCGCCTACGGTCGATCGGATCGAAGTGACGTGGCCCTCGGGCCGTCGCGATCGCTACACGGGACTCGCAGTCGACGCCGGCTACCGACTCCGCGAAGGGGACCCGACGCCGCATCCGCTTCCCGGCTCCTCGGCCCGCGTGACGAAGCGTTGATGGCAGGTCCCGCGAAACATCGAGGCGATGTGGCGAGGACGCGACGAATCAACCACCCCGAATTCGTTCGTAATGGGGAAGCGTCTTGAGAACCAATTGACGTTCGGGTATGAAGGAGGACATCAACTCTCACGTTTCTTGGTCGTGAACGATCGGTTCAACCATGGTTGATATCCCATCTTTTAGTTCCTTCATGCGCGGAATCCGCGACGGCGATCAAGATGCCGCGCGGGAGTTGGTGCGGCGGTTCGAAGGGGTCATCCGCCGCGAGGCCAGGCTCCGGATGGAAGACCACCGGCTGGACCGCGTCTTCGACTCGATGGATATCTCGCAATCGGTGTTGACCAGTTTCTTCGCCCGCGCGTCCACCGGCCATTTCGACCTGGATACCCCCGAGCAACTGGTCAATCTGCTGATGCAGATGACCCGGAACAAGTTGGCGATGCAGGTCCGCCGCCAGAGGGCACTTCGTCGCGATGGCCGACGGCTGGCCACCGCGAGGGTGGATGAGATGGACTTCGAGAGCACGTCGCCGGGTCCGAGCGAGGTCGCATCGGACCACGACCTGATCGACGCCGTCCGGTGCCGGCTGGGCGAGGAGGAGCGAGAGATCGTCGACCTCCGCGCCGAGGGTTGGGAGTGGTCGGAGATCGCGGGACGACTGGGCGGTTCGCCGCAGGCTCGACGGATGCAATTGACCCGCGCGGTCCACCGCGTGGCCAAGGCCCTCAAGCTGGACCGCGAGAACGATGCTTGACTCGGAATCCCCACGGCGATCCCCGCCGTCGTCCACGAAGCGACCCGGCGCGCCGGCCCGACGGTTCTTGCGACTCTGGCAGGCCGGGCTCACGCCGGACCTCACGGCGTTCCTCGACGAGGAGGAGGGTCTCGAGCCGGCCGAGCTTTCCGCGGTCCTCCGCGCCGACCAGCGGAACCGATGGCGGGCCGGACTCCGCATCCCGGCGGAATGGTATCTCGAGCGATTCCCCGTCCTCTCGAATGATCCCGACCTCGCACTGGACCTGATCCACAACGAATTCATGCTCCGGGAGAGCCTGGGCGAGGCGCCCGATCTCCAGGAATATGTCCTTCGCTTCCCGCAATTCGCCGAGTGCATCAGCATCCAGGTCACGTTCCATAGCGCGCTCGAGGCCGTCGCGGGACGATCGGGCGACGCGAGAAGACCGGACTCGAGCGAGACCTCGGCCGCCCCGGATCGGGCCCCCGCGGCGACGGGGAAGGACTATCCGGTGATCCCGGGCTATTCGATCACCCGAGAGCTGGGCGCCGGCGGGATGGCCGTCGTCTACGAGGCCGAGCAGCTCGGGCTCAACCGTCGCGTCGCCTTGAAGATGAGCCTGAATGGATCCGAGCACGATCCGGATCGCCAACTCCGATTCCAGATCGAGGCCGAAGCCGCCGCCTCCCTCCATCATCCGAACATCGTCGAGATCTACGAGATCGGCAAGAGCGCGGGGCGCGCATCTTCTCCATGGCGCTCGTCGAAGGCGGGACGCTCGCTCAGGAGCTCGCCGCGGGGCCGATGTCGACCCGGAAGGCCGCGCAGATCACCGAGGTCCTCGCCCGCGCCATCCACTACGCGCACGAGCAGGGGATCATCCATCGCGACCTCAAGCCGGCCAATGTGCTGCTCGGGGCCAACGGGATCCCCAAGATTGCCGACTTCGGCCTGGCGAAATACACGGGAAAGGAATCGGCGCACACCCAGACCGGGACGATCCTCGGCTCCCCTTGTTACATGTCTCCGGAGCAGGCGTCGGGAAACGTCCGGGAGGCCGGCCCGACCACCGACGTCTACTCGCTGGGGGCGATCCTCTACGAGATGCTCGTCGGCATGCCTCCATTCCGGGCGGAATCACCGCTGGAAACCCTGCGGAAGCTCGCGAACGAGGAACCCCAGCGGCCGACCCGTTTGCGGCCGAAGATCCCCGGCGACCTGGAGACGATCTGCCTGAAATGCCTCGAGAAGTCGCCCCACCGCCGCTACGCCACGGCGCACGAGCTGGCCGAGGAACTCGACCGATTCCTGAATTTCGAGTCGATCCGGGCCAGGCCGATCCGGGCGCCGGAACGCGTCTGGCGGTGGTGCCGTCGCAAGACATCGCTGGCCATCGCGGTGGGCCTGGCGTCGCTGGCGGTCGCGACGACGATCGGGCTCTCGATCTTCCTGGCGTTCTACCACTATCACGCCGCCTGGCGGATCGAGGCGGCGCTTCGCGAGGCGGAGGCGCGGAGGCGTCAGGCCGACCAGATGGCGGCGCAACTGAGCTATGACCACGCCCAGGCGATCTGCGAACAGGGTGACATCGCGCTCGGGGTCCTCTGGCTGGTGCATGGCCTCGAGATCGCCGGACGCGCCCGCGACGACGCGCTCGATCGGGCCTTCCGGCGAAGCGTCCACGGCTGGCGGCAACAACTGCATCCCCTGCGGTTGCGGTTCGAACATCCGGGGCCGATCCATGCCGTGGCGATCAGCCCCGATGGGCAACTCGCGGCGACGGCGGGCGCGGACAACGCGATCTACCTCTGGAGGACGGCCACCGGTGAACCCATCGGGGGACCGTTCCTTCACCCGGACAAGGTCGGTGCGATCGCATTCAGCCCCGACGGCCGGACCCTGGCCTCCGGCTGCGACGACGCCGTGGCTCGCCTCTGGGATCTGGAGAAGGCCACCGAGGTCGGCCCGACGATTCAGCACGAGGCCGGAGTGCTCGGGGTCGCGTTCAGCCCCGATGGCCGCCGGATCCTGACGGGCAGTACCGACTCGACGTCCCGGATCTGGGATGTCCGCACCGGCGAACCGGTCGGCCCGGCCATGCGACATCGGGACTATATCGATGGAGTCGCCTTCGCTCCCGACGGGCGGACCGTACTGACTGCGAGCTGGGACCGGACTGCCCAGCTCTGGGACGCCCGCACCGGCGATCGGATCGGCCCGCCGATGGCCCATGACGACTGGGTGTCGTCGGTGGCCTTCAGCCCCGACGGACGTAAGATACTCACGGGGAGTTACGATCGGACCACCCGACTGTGGGACGCTACCACGGGACGTCCCATCGGCGAGCCCCTGCGCCACCAGCATTGCGTTGGCGCCGTCGCCTTCAGCCCCGACGGGACAATCATCCTCACAGGCTCGTACGACGGCACCGCCCGCCTCTGGGAGGCTGCGACCCGTCGGCCGATCGGCGGCGTCCTGCGCCATCAGCATACCGTCGCCGCCGTCGCCTTCAGCCCCGACGGCCGCACGATCCTGACCGGCAGCTTCGATGGCTCGGCACGACTCTGGGAGGTCTCGAATCCCATCGGTCGGTCGTTTACCCACCAGGGTTTCATCCGACAGGTCCGCTTCAGCCCGGACGGCGAGACCATCCTCACGGCCAGCGAGGATCGCACGGCGCGGCTCTGGGCGCCAGGACCGGCGCGCCGATCGGCAAGCCGCTCAACCACGGCGATTCGGTGGAAGCCATCGCCTTCAGCCCCGACGGTCGCACGGTCCTGACCGGCAGCTTCGACAGGTCGGCGCGACTCTGGGACGCCCGGACGGGCGAACCGACCTCCCGTCCGCTCCTCCATGAAGGGCGGGTCCGGTCGGTCGCCTTCAGCCCCCTCGGCGATGTGGTCGTCACGGGCAGCAACGATCACACGGCTCGATTGTGGAACGCCCGGACGGGGAGGCCCCTCGGCCGACCGCTCGCTCACGCGAATCCTGTCTGTGTGGTGACGTTCAGCCCCGACGGTCGCACCGTCTTGACGGGCAGCGACGATACGACGGCGCGGCTCTGGGATGTCGCCGACGGGAGGCCCATCCACGGTTCCCTCCAGCATCGAGGGCGGGTCGGGGTCGCGGCGTTCAGCCCCGATGGTCGCATCCTGCTGACGGGCAGCGACGATGGGAACGCCCGCCTCTGGGACGCCGCCAGCGGCAAGCTTCGCGGCCATCCCCTGAAGCACGACGGCCCGGTCTCCGTGGCCGCGTTCAGCCCGGATGGGCGCACGGTCATCACGGGGGGCTGGGATCGGATCGCGCGCCTCTGGGAAGCGGAGACCGGATTGCCCATCGCCCAGCCACTCCGCCACGACGGCTCGCTCAGGAGCCTGGCCATCAGCCGCGACGGCCAGACCGTGCTCACGGGCAGTTACGACCGGACGGCGCAACTCTGGGACAAGGCGACCGGCAAGCCGATCGGACCCGCCTTCCGACACGAGAACCAGGTCTGGTTCGTCGCCTTCAGCCCCGACGGACTCTCCGTCCTCTCGGGAGGCCAGCAGCGGACGGCCCACCTCTGGAAAGTCCCGGGACTCGCCGACGAGACGCTCGAAGAGCTGAAGGACTCCATCCAGGTCGCGACCGGCATGCGGTTCCTCGACGATGGAACCCTCCGCATCATGGACGCCCGGGAATGGGACGAACGACGGCTGAAGCGGAATGAAACCGCCGTACAAGATCCCGCCACGCCCTGATGTCCGCGGCGGCCGTTGAACCGACCGGCGTCGATCTCATCGGGCGGAAGTTCGTTCGACGATCCAGTCTCCCATGGTCTTCAATGCCTCCGGGGCGATGGTGATCTCGATCGAGGCGTACTCGCTCGGCGACCCGGTCTTGCTGGGCTGGAAGAGGTGATTTAAGCCCGCGAGCTCCACAGTTTTGACGTCCCGGTTTCCTCCGGCCTTGAGGGCCTCCTCGATCTGCGAGAGGTTCTCCTTCGAGGGCACTTGCAGGTCCTTCTCGCCGTTGATGGCCAGCACCGGGCAACGGACGGTGCGCAACGTCGGCCGCGGATCGAAGGACAGGAAGTAGCGGAACCACGGGCTATTGAACTGGTTGACAGCCGCCTCGGAGAGCGCCCCTCCCGACTCGCCCAGGGCCTTCTTCTCCGACTCCGGCATGGCGGCGAGCAACTCTTTCAAGGCCAGGGAGAGTTTCGCCCGCGCGGCCGCCTCGTCCTTCTCGCGGACGATGATGTCGATCAGCCGCTTTTGGACCTCCCGCTGACTCTTCAATTCCGATTCCGAGGCACCGCTGGCCTTGAGGATGAGACGACCCTGGGCCTCGAGAATCTCGGCGCCGGGCAGTCCGGTCCCCGCCATGAGGACGATGAATGCGACGTCCTTGGTACGCGAGGCCGCGATCGGTGCGATCAAGCCACCTTCGCTATGGCCGATCAGGCCGATCTTCGCCGGGTCGATTTCCTTTCGACCCTTCAGGAAGGCAACGCCCGCCAGGGCATCACCGGCGAAGTCGTCGCTCGTGGAGGACCTGGTCGATCCGGTCGAGCCGCCGACCCCTCGGTCGTCAACCCGGAGAACCGCGACGCCGCGTCGCGTGAGACAGTCGGCCAGGACGAGGAAGGGCTTGTGGCCCAGTATGGTCTCGTCGCGATCCTGGGCGCCGGAGCCGGTCAGCAGCAACACTGCGGGAAAAGGGCCCGAGCCTGGAGGGAGGGTCAGCGTTCCCGCCAGCTTCACTCCACCCGACACGTTCTCATAGGAAATATCTTCCGCGCGGTACGGGAACGGTGGCCTGGGCGTCTGGGGACGTGCCGCCTGGCTGACCTTATCGGTCTTCTTGAGCGTCAGCGGCAACTTGACGCCGCCCTGCTCGAATTGCCCTTCGAAAGCGGTCCCGTCCGGATTCTTCTTGCCCGAGTACTTCGCCCCGATGATCTTGCTTTCGAAGCTCAAGGTGTTGTCCTTCAGTCCGATCGCGCTGACCGGGATGTTGTTCGCACCCTGGTCTGGGCTGGCCAGCGACGCCTTCAAGGCGCCATCCTTGCCCTTCTCCACCTTCAAGGCGAGCCGGATCTCGATGGCGCCGTTGACCTTCAACTTCCCTTCCCAGAACCCTTCCAACTCCTTCGGGATCGGCGCCACCACAACTTTCGATGGATCGAAGCGTTTGAAGGTGATCGGGTAGGCCCTCCCTCGTTGGGTCCACTCCCCGACGACCTCGGTTTCCTCACGATTCAACTTCCCTTTATAGTTCACGCCATGCTTGGTCGCGAACTTCAGGACGCCGTCCTTCAGGGCGATCGACCCGAGCGGCAAACCCTTGATCGCCTCGTCGGGGCTGCCCCAGGTGCCCGACAACGAGCGGTCCTTGGCTCGGGTCACCTCCAGCGTGATCCGAAGCTCGACCTGGGGCGTCACCTTCAAGACTCCCTGCCAGTGGCCTTCCATCCCCCTCGTCTTGGTGGACTTGCCTTCGTCGGCGACCGCATTCACTATTGAGGGACTCAAGGTCACGAGCATCATCAACATCGTGAGCGTCTTCATTGCCGAGTCTCCGGGCACCGCCCGGCTCCCCCGAACTGGTTGGACCGACATTTAATTAGACGAACGTCTAAAGAGTTGCCGTGGACACGCTTTCCTGTCAAGGATTCACTTGCGCAAATCCCGACGGCTCGCATGGACCAGTTCGTCGAGCTTGGACAGGAACCGGGAGCGGTCCGACTTGTTGAA
This sequence comes from uncultured Planctomycetota bacterium, assembly GCA_963777695.1. Taxonomy (GTDB): domain Bacteria; phylum Planctomycetota; class Planctomycetia; order Isosphaerales; family Isosphaeraceae; genus CAVZRC01. The sequence continues at coordinate 2,390,105 of CAVZRC010000001.1, read as the reverse complement.
GGGAGCGGGTCCGCCGGTGATCTCGCCGCCTTGACGCAGCATGTCGAGCAAGGCACGAGTCGCCATGGCATCACCGATCGCATCCTCGGTGAACGCGTTCCCCTTCGGACTCACGACCCGCGAACCGCGGCGCAAGCATCGCTCGGCGAGCGGGATGTCGGTGGTGATCACGATGTCGCCGACCTCGACGCGTTCGGCGATCCAGTCATCGGCGGCGTCGAATCCGCCCTTCACGACGACGAGTTCAATCAGCTCCTCGGACGGCACCCGCATCGGCGCGTTGGCGACGATGTAGACCTTGATGACGTACCGACGGGCGACCCGGTAGATCTCCTCCTTGACCGGGCAGGCGTCCGCATCGACGTAGATGGGCATGGATCGAGCACTCCGACGTACGATCGTCCGTGGCCTCTCCCGCGGATACCGACGCCGTTCAGCCCGCCTTCGAAGTGGGCTTGTGATTCGAGGCGCCCGGGACGATGAGAGCCGTCTGCTGACCGATCGTCAAGGCGAGAGGCTCCGGGAGGGTGCCGAATCCCAGCGAAGCGAGATGAGCGACGACCTGGGCGTAGAGTTCCATCGGATTCGAGGCGATCGGTGAATCCTCTGCGTGCGCCATCCAGTTGAGTTGCTGAAAGTGATCGGCGGGCCAGGCGGGTAGGGGGGTGCCGAAGGCGTTCGCCGATGCGACGGAGACCAGTCCGTCGTTGGGGCCTTCCATCCGACCGAGCACGTTATGGAGTCGACGGAGGGGCCAGCCGACCGACTCGGCCGTCGGGTCGCCCGCCACGCAGAAGCAGCGGACGCCCGAGGGGAGAGGGTTCCGTTCGTGGAACCGCCGCGCGGCGGCACACGTCACGTCGAGGCATCCCTGGGGATCGATGCCGACCGCCGCCAGCATATTGTAAATCCGCCCGACGCGAATCTTGGCGAAGTCCGCCAAGGAGCTGCCGAGGTGTGGGGTCCCGATCGTCGTCAGGCTCAAGACCCGCCCTTGCCAGGCGGGATCGGCGAGCAGTTGTCGGGAATCGAGCCCCCCCATGCTATGGCCGATCAGATGGACTGGCTCGTCGCCGAAGGCAAGGACGATCTGCTCCCCGAGCTTTCGCGCCCGCTTCTCGACGCCGGCCAGGGGCGGTACTCGCGTCACGAGGACACGGTTTCCGGACGCCCGCAACGCCTCGGGAATCCCTCGAAAATAGCTCGTCAGCGTCATCCGGCCCACGCCGATCCGAGAGAATCCGCCCAGGCCGTGCGCCAGCACGATCGGGGCGTCAAGATGTGCGAAGGGCGATGAATGTAGCATCTGAGGTTGCGGCAGCCATCTCGTAATTGTCGGTCGCATCGGTCGCAACGTCCATCGGGAACGACGCAAAAGGGATGCCAGTCGCTTGCTTGACAGCATCAACCCCTATGATCCATTCTAGGACCGGACATGGTCTCGTCGAGCGATGATCCGACTTTTTTCGGATTCGACCCGACGAGCATGCCGATCATTCGAGTGGATCATGCGGGAGTCGGCCATGACAATACGAGGGATTGTGCGGACCGCGACGCTCGAAGAGAACCCGCCCGGGAGCGATCAGATCGAGCTGGTCTTGCGGGTCCAGGGAGTAGGCGTGGGTCAGCCCCGGCTCCTCTTCGTCCCGTATTGGCTCCTCCTCGCGGATCCGGAAATCGACCCCGAGGTCATCCAGGGGAAGGCCTTTCAGGCCGAGGTCGTCGAGGATGGAACGGGGCGATGGAACGTGACCGAGGTCGCCTTCGCCTCCGGGCGAGTGCTTCGCGCCCGGAGTGATCCTCACGGCCACGTGCCGGCGATCATCCGTCGGTAGAGGCCGACGTAAAGATCGACCACGACGGGCAGCGCGAATTCCTCATCGATGCGCCGGCGGGCCGCCTCGCCGAGTCGACGCGCCTCGACGGGATCCTCCACGAGTTCGAGGATGGCCCTCGACCACGCCCCGGAGGTCGGCTCGACGAGTCGGCCCGTACGGTCATTGTCGATGAGGTCCGTATTCCCCGCGATCGACGAGACGAGGCAGGGCAGGGCGGTGGCCATCGCCTCCAGGAGCGAATTGCTCATGCCCTCCGCGACACTCGGGAGCACGAAGAGGTCCGACGCGCGGAGGTATTCGGCCGGGTTGTCGACCGCACCGGTGAACTGGACCCGGCCGGCGAGGCCAAGCGATTGCGCCATCGCCTCGAGGCTCCGACGATCGTTCCCCGGGCCGACCAGGATCAAGTTGGCGGGCGACCGTCGGGCGACCACCGTCCAGGCCTCGAGCAGGAGCGGGATGTTCTTCTGGGGATGGAGTCGGCCCGTGAAGATCGCGCGTGGGCGCGGGAGCAATTCCGCCTCGACCGCGCCGGGACCGGGCCGGAACCGCTCGGCGTTGACGCCGCTGGCCGTCCGGATCATCCGCGCGCCGTCGACGCCGAGCTCGCGCCACTGACGATCGATGTCGCCCGAGATCGCCGCGAACGCCGTGTTGGCCAGGATGGCGCGGCGGAGCAGGCCGGATCCGCGCGTGCGACGCAGCTCGTCGGCCTCGCCGTAATATCCCGAGCTGGCCGGCTGGACCAGCGTCGGCTTGCCCGAGAGCAGCGGCCGGGCCAGCCCCGTCGCCACGGCCTCCCAGAGTCCCTGGTGGGTGTGGACGACGTCGATCACCGATCGCAGCCGGCGGAGCGCCGCGATCGCGCCCGCCAGGAAGCTCAGCCCGAACAGCGGGCCGGCTCCCACGGTCTTGATCCATCGGTGGATGAACACCCCGTGATAGTCTTCGTCGACGATCGGGTAGCCGGGCACCGCGCGCGTCACCACGTGGACCGCATGGCCGCGGCGCGCCAGCTCCAGCCCTTGCGCCAGCGCCTGCCCTTCGGCTCCGCTGGCGAACGGGTGGAAGTAGCTGACGACGTAGCAGACCCTCAATGGCCGATCCGCGGATGGTGCGGGAGTGGTGGTGGACAAGTCGCCTCAGTGACCCGGCTCGTGAACATCCTTCAAATTATGGAAATGCGGATAATGGCCGAGGATCGCACGCGCCTTGTGGGCCATCGAGGCCGGCACGAAGACCTTGTGGCCGGGCTCGAATGGGAGCCCACCGAAGGCATTCGTCGCCGGATTGGCATCGCTCCGCGCCGGGATGCCGTCCTCCTTCAGCAGGTTGACCACCATCGCGGCTTCGAGCTCGTTCGCGACCTCGCAAAGCTTGATCTCTTCGATCTCGTCCATCGCTGTGACTCCTGTTCGTCGGGATCAGCGAGTGATCTCCAGGCTGGGGATGCGGCGGCCCAGCGAATCGGTGATCTGGCCATTGCTCACCCGGATCTGGCTGACCGAGTACACCCGACCGCTGGGCATGGTGACATTCACGGTCCACTCGCCCTCGGCCAGCCGGACCGAGAACCGCCCGAAGGCGTCGGTCACCGTCGACTTGTCGAGCCCCTGATCGTAGGCATTCGTGACGCTGATCCTGACCCCTTCTTCGAGTTGACCGGCGGACCGGGATTGGACGAAACCGGTGAGGACATTCCGGGTGTCGGCTCGGAGCGGCCGGACCGGGAAGACTGGCCGCAAGGACTGGCGTCGGGCCTCGCCGGGGGGGCCGCCATCCAGGGACGGGATCTCCATATCGCCGGGTGCCGTCGGCGGTCCAGCAGGAGTCCCTGGATTGGCCGCATTCGGATTCGGTTGGGCCTTGGTGGTCGCGGCCCCGACCTGTCCCGGTTGCGCTTGCTTGACCGTCGCAGCTCCCTGCGCACCGTTCGCGTTGGTCACCGGCGCGGCCTTCTTGGTCTCCGCCTTCTCCGCATCACCGGTTGGGCGGGGGACCGGAGGGGGAGTCGGCGAATTGTCGTTGGTCGTCGAGCCGTCTTGCTTGTTGGTCGCGGCATTTCCCGCGGCGCCGACGTTCGCCGACGTCCCCGAGACGGCCGCGGGATCTCTCTCGGACGGGGCAGGCCCCACATCCGAAGGCATGGCCGATTCCTCGGCCGCCTCGCTCCGGATTGTCTTCGATCCGGTTCCGCCTCGCGGTGCGGTCGTGGCTCCCGATGGCGCCCGCGACGGCGACGCGTCCAACGCCACCCGATCCGGGCAGACACAATCGGCCGACGCGACATAGGAAGTCGGCCAGACCATCGGATCGGTGAGGACCGTCGGCGTGTAAGTCCGGGCGGGATAATAGGCCGTGGGGAGATAATAGGATGAAGGGACGTACCCCGTTCGATAGCCCGCGTAGACGGGACGCTCCACCAACCAGCGACGGCCGAAGAGCCCGGTCCTGACGTAAGCCGTGCTCACGTAGGTCGGTTGCACCACGGCGACGGGGTCGGTCACATACGCCGTGGCATACGAGGTCGGGACCACAGTCGCGGTCGGTACCACATACGAGGTCGGCTCGACCCACGAGCTAGTCACGACATAGGAAGTCGGGACCGTCAAGGTCGTCGTCACGGGCCCGGTGTAGACCGTCTCGACCTGAGTTCGACGGTGGCCGAGGGCCGAGACGGTTGAACCGATCCCTACGAATATCACAGCGACGAAGAACGGCACACGGAAGCCGAACAATCGCATCGTTCTTCTCCTTGGTTGACCGGCAAGAGGCTCGCCGTTGCTTCGACCATCAGAATCGAGATAGTCGCGGCGCCATGTCCACCACGATACCAGATCGAAAACCGAGAACCAAGGGACCGCCCGCGATCGATCCGATCTTCTCCTTATCAGGCTTCAGGTTAGGGCGAAAAAGTTCCCCCGAGCCGTCGGCCGCGGGGCACGCCCCCCTCTCCGATGATCGTGCGGTCGTCGGTGCCGACGACCACTCGCGGCGACGCGCCCGTATCCGGGCGATTTGCATGAGAATCACGGTTCTGCCATGATAGTTTCGGGAGTACAACCAGTGCCGGAGGACGAGACTCATGTTCAGTATTCGCGATGCCACCGAAGTCCTCGATCGCGACTTCCTGGAGGCGCGATGCAAGATCCTGGAGATCGCCGCGACCCTCGACCGGATCGATCGCGCCCCGACCCGGATCGGCGAGCAACCCGACGCGAGGCTCGGCCGGCTCCGGCAGGCGCTCGAGGCCCTCGCCGAGCCCGGCCCCGGCCGCGCCGAGACCATCCAGCGGATCTTCTCGCTGGAGTATGATCCGGCCTGGCGCGAGAAGATGAATGTGGCACGATCGCGGAATGGCTCGCGGTGAGCCGAGCGGCAGCGGCCAGTTGAGATTCGATCGAGTCCGGTCTCGACAGATACCAATTTTTAGGAGGCGCGATTTCGCGGGACGATCATGAAACCGAGACAGTCCGATCGTGCATCGGCGGTCAAGAAGGGGACTGCAAAACTCTCGGAAGTCATTCCGGAATTGATCCGCTTACACGAAGATCGCGACTATTATTGGGACACCGAAGGCCCAAAGATGTACAAGGATTACCCGCTAGTCAGTCCCGGGGAGGATCCGGAGTCGCCCCCCGCTCCGCAAGACGCTCTGATGCGTGAGCTCCTGATGAAACTCCCGGCGGACAAGATCTACCAGCTCATTCTGATCAAGTATCTCGGCCTAGGGTACTTCGGCGCAGGGCATGGCCGAGCATTTCGAGGAGATCAAGGACGAATTCGGCAAGCCGGAATCCGCCGCGTCCTTTCTAATGAAAGGCGGTTTGTTGGAACACGCTCTGACGAAGGGCTTGGACATGCTGAAGGAGTCCGAGATCGATGTGGACAAGCTGGACGAGCGACTCCGAAAGCCGACCCGGGCGCGAAAGTAGGGTGACGCCTTGCCCTCGAGATCGTTCGATGTCCATCTGTACCAGCTGCTTCAAGACGCGTACGACCTGGATGGGGCCCGCGACCGGCTGAAAACGGGAAGGCCAGGGCGTCAGTCTGGGCTGGGGGCCTTGAACCGAGCGGCCGTCGTCATCTGCGTTTCCGCCTGGGAAGCCTACATTGAAGAATTGGTTCGAGAATCGGTCACCGCCTTGCGACCCGCGATGCCTCCGACAGGCCAGTGGTCGATGCACAATGCCTAGATCCTCGGCCAGTTGGGACGGTTCAACAACCCCAACATGGAAAACGTGAGAATGTTACTGTCGGATGCGATCGGCCTGCAAGATGTGCACTTCTCATGGGTCTGGCGTAATTCCACCTCGGCCCGGGCGGTACGGCGCCTGGCGACGGCTATGCGACTTCGACACCAGATCGCCCACGGGGTCAATCCGCGGCCGCCGGTCCGGAACGAGTATTCGCGACAACTCCCCGATTTCTTCCTCCGCCTCGGACGGGCGACCGACCAGGCCGTTCGCAACCATCTGGTGAACGTCATCGGTCTCCCTCATCCCTGGCCCGCCTGACCTGGAGACGCATCGAATGAGCACCTATATCGATCCGCACATCCACATGGTTTCTCGCACGACCGACGACTACAAGCGGATGGCGCTGGCCGGCTGCGCGATGATCAGCGAGCCGGCGTTCTGGGCTGGCTTCGACCGCTCGGGCGTCGAGGGGTTCCGCGACTACTTCCGCCAGTTGACCGAATACGAGCCGAAACGCGCCGCGCTCTACGGCATCGAGCACCATTGCTGGCTCTGCATCAACGCCAAGGAGGCCGAGAACGTCGCGCTCTCCCGCGAGGTGATCGCCATGATCCCAGAGTTCCTCGATCGGCCGGGCGTGCTCGGGATCGGCGAGATCGGCCTGAACAAGAACACACGCAACGAGTCGACGATCTTCCTCGAGCATCTCGACCTGGCCGCGCGGACCCAGGAGCTGGTCCTGGTCCACACGCCGCACCTGGCCGACAAGTATCAGGGCACGCGGATGATCCTCGACATGGTCCGAGATGACGGGCGCATCAGCCCCGAGCGGGTCTGCATCGACCACGTCGAGGAGCACACGATTCGCGCGGCGCTCGATGCCGGCCACTGGGTCGGGATGACGCTCTACCCGATCACCAAATGCACGCCGGCGCGGGCCGCCGACATGATCGAGCTCTATGGCACCGATCGCGTCATGGTCAACTCGGCCGGCGACTGGGGGCATAGCGACCCCCTGGCCGTCCCCGAGCTGATCTTCGAGATGCGCCGTCGCGGTCACGATGAGGCGACGATCCGCAAGATCGTTTACGATAATCCCCTGGCATTCTTCTCGCAGTGCGCCCGTTTCGAGTACGAGCCCCGCGAGTTGGCGACGTCCGCCGCGGTCCACTCGTGATGCGGTCGCACGTCGGATCCCCGATTTTCCATCCTTCCTTCGACGAGGCCCCTCGGTAATGCACGACCCGGAATTCGATGCGCCCGCAATTGCCACGAAGAGATCAGGCTTGATGCCGACGATCGGGGGCAAATACTTCGCGCTCGCGGTCCTGTTCGCGATGAACCTCCTGAACTACGTGGACCGCTACTCGTTCTTCGCGGCCGGCAGGACGATCCAGGAAGCCCTGCACATCGAGAACAAGTGGTTCGGCGTGCTGGGCGTCTCGTTCATGATCGTCTATACGCTCGTCTCGCCGGCGATGGGCTGGATGGGGGATCGCTATAACCGCAAGCTGCTGCTCGCCGGGGGAGTCGGGCTCTGGAGCTTCGCCACGGTGTTCACGGCGTTCTCCACCGACTTCTATCACATGTTCTTCTGGCGCGCGCTCCTGGGCCTGGGAGAGGCGAGCTACGGCGCCATCGCGCCGGCGCTGATCGCGGACTTGTTCCCGGTCAAGGAGCGCGGGCGTGCCATGGGCGTCTACTACCTGGCGCTCCCCCTCGGGACGGCCCTGGGATACATCCTGGGTGGCACGATCGCCGACCGCATGGGCTGGCAGGCGGTCTTCTACGTGGTCGGGCTGCCGGGTTTGCTGGTCGCGCTCGCGGGCCTGGTCATCTACGAGCCCGAGCGGGGGGCATCCGAAGGAGGCGCGGCCTCGAAACATGTCGATCGGCCCAGCCTGAAAGAATATCTCGCCATGTTCTCCACGCCGACATTCCTCTACAACACCGCGGGCATGGCCGCTGTGACGTTCGCGACGGGCGCCTACGCGGCCTGGGGATCGACGTTTTATCAGCAAGTGCATCACATGTCCGCGGAGCAGGCCGGGACCCGGATCGGCCTGGTCCTCGTCGGCGCCGGCGTGCTCGGGATCGTCCTGGGGATGTTCGTCCCCGACCTCCTGCGCAGGGTCACGCGACGGGCTTATCTCCTGCTCGCCTCGTTCGCCGTCCTGGTCGCGACGCCCCTCGGGGTACTGGGCGTCCTCAATCCCGATTTCCAGTCGTCGATGGCCTTCCTGTTCGGTGCGTCGGTCATGCTGGCGATGGTGCTCGGGCCGTGCAACACGGTGACGGCCAACGTCGTGCCGGCGAACCGCAGGGCCACGGGGTACGCCTCCTTCATCTTCCTGATCCACCTGTTCGGCGACATCAGCTCGCCGGTGCTGCTGGGATGGATCGCGGACCTGTTCGGCATGGCGAGCGTGGCCGGCTCGCCGATCGGCCAGTTCTTCGCGTCGATCGGGGCCAGTCCGATGGAGACCCCGGAGGGCGTCACCAATCTGACCGTCGCCATGCTCTCGGTCGCGCCGGTGCTGCTCATCGGCTGCGTCTTCTTCCTGCTGGGATCGCGACACCTGCCACGCGATGAGGATCAGGCCCGTCTCGCCAGCGAAGGCGACGAGATCGGCCAGGCTGCGATGTTCCATCATTGAATCGACAAACGGGCGATCAATCTCGGGGCCGGATGCCGAGGCGGAGCTGGTCGGGCGGGAGGGGCTTCGATAACAACTCGGCGAGGGCTGTGAGCGGTCCCCATCTCGAGACGAGGCCATCGAAGGGTATCGAGGGATGCGCGGCGAGGAACTCCAGGGCCGACCCCAGATGACGTGGGGCGTAATTGTGGACGCCGCGCAACGTCAGGCAACGGCGGACGATCTGCTCGGCCGCTACGGGCACGGGTCGTGAGGGGAACACGGCGCCGACGAGGACCATCGAGCCGCCCATCCGCGTCAGGGGGAGCAGCGCCTCGAATGCGTCGGGAGAGCCCGTCAACTCGAAGGCGACGTCCACCCCGTGACCGCCCGTGCCTTCGAGGACGATGGCGGCGAGCGCCTTCGGTGCCGCCAGTCGCGTCGCGCCGAAGGTCGCGGCCAGGGCGAGACGGGACGGGGCGACGTCGCAGGCGATGACGTGCTCGGCCCCCAGGGCCCGTGTCCAGGCCGTCGCGACCACTCCGAGCATCCCGCTGCCCATCACCAGCACTCGACTCCCCTCGATCGGGCCGGCCGCCTCGATCGCCGCCGCGACCGTCGCCCCGGCGCAATTCGCGGGACAGGCCGCGGCGTCGGACAGGCCCACCGGCACGCGGAAGACGGCCGTCCCGGGGGCGAGCACGCAGTGGCCGGCGAGCCCGCCCGTAAGCTCCTGACCCGGGCGGAGCGGCTCGTGCCCGTACTTGGTCTGGTGCTCGCACTTCTGCGGCAGTCGTCTCCGGCAGTAGAAGCACGCCCCGCAGCTTGCGACGATCGCCCAGGTCACGCGGTCGCCGACGCTCAGAGGATGCCCCATCGCATCGAGCCGGGAGGCGTCGGGGCCGAACTCGGCGATTGTCCCGAGCGTCTCGTGGCCGAGGATCGTCGGCATCGGCACGGCCCGACGACCATGCAGACTATGAAGGTCACTGCCGCAGAGCGTACAGGCGAGCACTTCCACGAGGATTTTCCGGCCGTTCAACGTCGGCACGGGGAACTCTCGGATCTCGATGCGCCGTGCCGGCGCCATGAAAGACGGCTGCCTTGGTGGTCCTCATCGAGGCCCGTCCCCCATCCGCCCGGCCGATGGGGCCCGGCGTGCAAAGTATCCCCAGCCCATCAGCAAGCTGGCACACGTCAGCACCGCGATCACCCAGCAGGTCGTTTCGAAGAACCGTAAGAAATCGGGACCGGCCGGGAGGGCACTCCGCGCGATCATCAGCCCGGCGTATCCAAGGTAGCCGGCGGAATCCGCGACGTACATCAGGAACCCGAGGTTGCCCCGTTCCCGCGTCATCGCGATCAGCCGCTCGAAGACCGTCGTGTGGATGGCCACGTAAGGGAGGTAGAGTCCCGAGCCCAGGAGCACCATGAACGCGAAGCCGTCGAGCCACGACCGCGAGAGGCCCGCCAGGGCCGCGAGCATCAGGACTCCTCCTGAGATCGCCAGCCCGATCGATGCGAAGAACGCCCGACGGTTGTCGACGATCAGCACGCTCAGGCCATTGGCGACCAGCACGACCAGCGCGACCAGGACCTCGGAGACCGCGAAGGTCGACGGGGCCACGACGACGCCCAGTCCGCGCCAGATCTCGGCGCGAAATCGGCGCGGATACTCCGGGCGATCGTCACCAGGAAATAGGCCGAGACGATCGGGAACAGGCCCGCCCCGTGACGGCGCAGGAGCGCGGCGCGGTCCGCTCGGCTCATCACCTCCCGCTCGCTCCGCATCGCGACGTCGGCGCGGTCCGGCGGCGGGATCCGTGCGAGCATCCAGAGAAAAGCGAGCAGAGGCGGGAGGAAGAGCAGCCCCGCCGCCGCCGGCATCCATCGCTCGGCCACGCCCTGATCCAGCAGCCACGTTCCGACCGATTTGGTCACGCCGTCGGCGAGGATGAAGCTGGCACACAGCCCCGCCGTCAGGGCCTCGGTGAGTCGACGTCCCTCCAGGAACCCGAGGACCAATCCGAAGACCATACCCAGCGACAGCCCGTTGAGGAACAAGCAGACCGGGCGTATCGGCATTGGCAGGGCGCCGAAAAGGATCAAGGCGAGCTCGGCGGTGCCGACCAGGGCGAGGATCCCCGAGGCACGTCGGCCGGACGGGGTCTCGGCGACCACGCGGATTCCCAGGACCTTCGAGAGTGCGTAACCGATCACCTGGGCCGTGACCAGCAGCGTATTCTCCGGAATCCCCCACACGACCACGCCGGAGAACGTCGCGGCGGTGAACGGCTTCCGGAACGCGTACATGCAGAAGTACGTCCCGAAGGCGGCAGCGAGCGACCAGGCGGCGAGGGCCGGAGGGAAGGATTTCGCCGTCGTCGTGGCCGGTTCCGTCTCTGCGTAGGCGATGGTCGAATCTCCCAGCGGCCCCGGCGTCGCGATGACCCGATACGGCCCGGTCGATCGCGGGATGCCCCTGCGCACCGCCCTCGGATGACGAGGCCGTGTCGGAGATGATACCTGACGACCATGAAGATTCCGTGGAGGGCCGCCGCCGGGTTCCGTCGCGGACGATCAACCCGATGCGTGGCCAGGGCTTTCGATGACCGCGAGCAGGGTCTCGACGTTGACGGGCTTGCTGAGGTGATGGTCGAATCCCGATTGGCGCGACTTTTCCCGATCCCTCTCCTGGCTATACCCGGAGATTGCGACGAGGAGGCCCTGGTTCATCGCGCTGCGCCGCATGGCCTCCGCGACCTGATATCCGTCCATGCCGGGCAGGCCGAGATCGAGGAGGACCACCTCGGGTCGGAAATCGCCCGCCCGATTGATGGCCGAAGGTCCGTCCCGGGCCGTGACGACCTCGTGTCCGGAGAGCTCGAGCAATCGCGCCAGTCCCAGGAGCGCATCGACGTTGTCCTCGACGAGCAGGATGCGGCGTGACTTCTCGCGACGAGGCGACTCCTTGCCGGCTCGATCGGTCGCCCCGACCGATTCGGCCTCGTGCGATGCGAGGGGGAGCCGGACGGTGAACTCACTCCCCTGGCCTGGTCCCCCGCTCGTCGCCGAGACGCGACCGCCGTGCATGTCCAGGAGCATGCGGACCAGCGCCAGGCCGATCCCCAGGCCGCCGTGCGAACGAGCAATCGAGGTCTCGACCTGGGAGAAGAGATCGAAGACCTTGGGCAGCATCTCGGGCGTGATCCCGACGCCGTTGTCGCTCACCCGGATGACGAGCTCGCCGCCTTCGGCCCTCCCGTCGAGCCGGATGTGTCCGCTTTGATCGGTGTATTTCGCCGCGTTGTTCAGCAGGTTCGCGAGGACCTGTTCCAGGCGGGTCGGGTCGCCCTCGATCGGCAGCGGTCCGGCCTCGACGGAGACGCTCAGCGAGTGGCCACGCGCCTCGATGAACGGCCGGACGGACTCGACCGATCGCGCCACCACCGTCGCCGCGTCGAGTCGGGCCAGCTTCAACCGGATCTTTCCGCGAGAGATCCGCGAGACATCGAGCAGGTCGTCGATGAGTCGCACGAGGGTCTGGAGCTGGCGTCCGGCGATCTCGGAGGCCCATTCCCGGTCCTCCTCGGTCATCTCCGGCGATCGGAACAGGCACAGGGCATTGCTGAGCGCCGAGAGGGGATTCCTCAGCTCGTGCGCCAGCATGGCGAGGAACTCGTCCTTGCGCCGGTCGGCCTCACGCAAGGACTCCTCGGATCGCTTCCGGTCGGTGATGTCGAGGATAAATGCGACGGTCTCCTCCTCGCCGAACAAGGTGAAGCCGACCAGCACGGGGATCCGGCTGCCGTCCTTGCGGAGATACTCCTTCTCATAGGGAGTACATGCGCCGTCTCCGGACCGGGCCTGGGCGATGGCCCGGTCGTCGACCGGGAGCCACTCCGTTGGCGTGACGGTCGCCCAGCCGATCCGGCCCGATTCGCATTCCTCGCGACTGTAGCCGACGATGCGCAGGTATTCGTCGTTGGCGTAGCGGATGCCGCCGTGGATGTCTGCGAAGATGACGCCGAGGATGTTGGAATCGGCCAGCTTGCGGAATCGCCGCTCGTTCTCGCGCAGGGCCGCCTCGGCGCGCCGGTGCGCTGTGATGTCGATCGTGCAGCCGACGCTGCGGACGGGTCGGCCCTGGTCGTCGTAGACGGCGCGCGCGCGGTCCCAGACGTTGCGGTAGCTCCCGTCGCGATGCAAGACGCGATATTCCGCCTCCTGGATCGATCCCCCGCTCTCGGGTCCCGCGAGGAAATCCCGCTCGGCCTTCGCCAGGTCGTCGGGATGGACCCGTGCCCGCCACCAGTCGGCCGAGGGCTCGGCTTCCTCGGGATGGAACCCGGTGACGGCGAAGAGGCCCGAGCTCCGCTCGACGCGGCCCGTCGCGAGATCCAGGTCGTAGATGATTCCGCCGACCACCTCGGCCGCGATCCGGAAGCGCTCCTCGCTGCATCTCAGCGTCTCCTCCGAGCGCTTGCGGGCGTCGATGTCGACCGCCGCGCCGATGAGATGCGTGGCGAGGCCGTCGGCGTCTCGCTCGAAGACGGCGTTGTGGGCGAAGAACCAGTGCCAGTCGCCCTGGACATCCCTCAGCCGGAACTCGAACGACTCCCTCTCGCCATCTCGCAGCTCGCGCGCCCTGGCCAGGTGGGCCGGCAACCGGAGCCGGTCCTCCGGGTGCATGAGCGCCGGGACCGAGTTCCCTTCCATCGCCAGCACCTCGTCGAGCGGATGACCCAGGAGCGGCCCGATCTCGCGGTTCCGGTAGAACGATCGGCCTTTGGCCAGGTCATACACGTACAGGATCGCGGGGCTGATGTCGGCGATGCGACGGGCGAAATCCAGGTTCGCGCTCAGCGCCTCCTCGAATCGCTTCCGCTCGGTGATGTCCACGCCGATTCCGGACATGCGGACGGCTCGACCGTCCTGGTCATGGTAAACTCGTCCCTTGCCCAGGCACCATCGGTAGGATCCATCGGACCGGGCGAGTCGGAATTCCTCCTCGTAGGGCGTCCCCGGATCGATCGCCGATCGCACGGCCTTGCCGACCCGGTCGCGGTCGTCGGGGTGGACAAGCGCGAGGAAACCCGCGAAGGTTTTGCCGAACGTCTCCGGGGAATTCGCCAAGATCTTCTCCAGGTCCTCCGACCAGGCGATCGCGTCGGCGACGATGTCCCAGTCCCAGTAGCCCAGCAGGGTCGCCTCCGCCGCGAGCTCGAGCCGGTCTTCGTCCCGGCGGAGTGCCTCGTCCCGCGCACGATTGCGGTCGTCGATGTCGGTGCATGTGCCGAACCAGCGTATGACCTTCACCTCGTCGTCGAGGATCGGCTCCGCCTGCGCGAGGAACCACCGGAAGACGCCGTCGGCACGCCGGAGGCGGTACTCGCATTCGAAGGCCTTGTTCTCCCGGAATGTTCGGTCCCAGGTCGCCTCGAGCCGAGCCCGGTCCTCCGGGTGGACCGCGGCCATCCAACCGAAACCCGACCATTCTTCGGTTGACATGCCGGAGTAATCGGACCAGCGGCGGTTGCGGTACTCGCAATAGCCGTCGGGCCTCGTCGTCCAGACGATCTGAGGGATCGATTCGGCGAGCAGCCGGAACCAACGCTCGTTTCGCACGTCCGCGAGGTCGCCGTCCGCCATCGGCGTTGGATGTGAAATACCCATGAGTCGAGCGCCTCTCGGACTCGATCTTCGTCTAAGAACGACCCACGGCGGTCGCGCGATCACTGCCCCGGATCGTAGTCTATCAAGGCGAAAACGGCTTGACCACCGCGAGGCGCCCATTTTATTACGGGGCGGAGCCGATCCGATCATCGCGTTTGGTTCGGTAGCGTACAAACCACGAATCTGGCGAAAGGCGTGTGAATGGGTGTGATTTCTGGCAACGCGATGCGACACGATGGGCCGTCGGCGATCCGGTGAGGGTCGCGAGCGATCCCGGCGCGACCGCCTAATGACGCAAGACGGCCAGGACGATCTCGAGGGCGATCAGCACGATGACGATGATCTCGAGGGCCTCGGTGCGCTGACCGCCGGCCTGTTGCACGAGGAGGTCATAGACGCTGCCGACGGTCTCGAGCTTGCGGCGGATGCTCTGCTGCCAGCCGCGGAGGTGGAACCGAGTCGAGGCGACCTCGAACACCCGCGCGAGGTAGTGGTCGCCGATCAGCTTGAGCGAGTTGTTGACCCGCTCGAAGAGGCTCGTCGCCTCGATCTCCATCTCGCGGATCTGTCGCATGGCGTCGCCGTGGAGCCGCCAGAAGCGGGGCGTCCAGCGTTCGACGCGCGGGACGGATCAGCCGGTAGGCCGCCTCGAGCCGGTCGTCGAGCCGGTCATCGATGTGGCGGAACTCCAGGAGCTGGACGTTCGCAAACTCGATGACCTGTAAGGTATCGGCGCAGTCGGTGTCGGCGACGAATCCGGCGGCCCAGTCGAGTACGACCAGGTCGCTCGGCGTGTACTCCATGCCCATCCGGATGGCCTCGCGGACCTCGCTCCGGCTGAGCGGGCCGGATTCGAGGCGGACAAGCCCGGCGATCCAGTCGGCGCGATCCTCGAGCCAGCCGGTCCGTCGGCCCCCGAGCTGGAACACGATGTATTCCTCGCTTATGTCGCTGATGGCATAGTCGTTGACCGCCGGCCGGATCCGCTCGAGCCAGGGTTCGAGGAGCCGGCGCGTGGCCTCGGTCAAGGGGGCGGGCTCGGCGAGCCGGCCGGCCAGCTCGAGCAAGTCCGCGGGGCAGGCGGTCAGGGGGAACTGCACGGAGAGCGAGATCGCCGCGAAGTCGAAGAGGGTCAACTCGGCGCGGGGAGGGCGGATCATCGACGGGTCGCCCGGCAGCCGGAGCCCGTCCGGGGAGACCTCCACCCGGATCGGGGCCGGGCGGTAGCCAATCGATTCGGGCGTACGCCGGCGCCTCGGCAACTGTCCCGGCTCCCCCTGGAGGATGCGGCGAGCGCGATCCAGATCGATGGCGTCGCCGATATCGAAGGCGAATGCCAGGTGGACCGTGGCATCGAGCGGCTCCGTCATCCAGGCGCCGTCGGCAGGAGCGTCGTGCGGCTCGGGGTCGGTCGGCGTCGTCGGCATCGCCTCACTTTGAGGACGACTGGGTGGAGGATCGATCGACAGGGTCACGTCAACCTCGGCGGGATGGTGGCCGATTCGAGCGCCGGGTCGGACACCGAATCGCCACTACGGGACGGGAAAGCGTCCGGCTCCGCATCGAGCTTCTCATCGAGGTCCGGCTCCGGATCCGCATCGAGATCGGGGAGGCCTCTGTGGGCCTGCCACCATTCGGCGGCATGGCGCGGCGACCAGTTGACGGCATCGGCGCAGGCACCCAGCGCCTCGGCGAGACTCGCGGTGTCGGGGAATCGATCGCAAGGCTTCTTCGAGAGGCATCGCATCACGACGCGTTCCAGGTCGGCGGGGATCCCGGGGCGGATCCCGGATGGCGGGACGACGGGGTCCCTCGTGTGCGCGATCATGACCTCCATCGCGCTGTCGCCGAGGAATGGGGGTCGGCCGGCCAGCAAGAAATAGGCGACGGCCCCTAGCGAGTAGATGTCGGTGCGACGGTCGGGCGGATGCGAGTGCACGACCTGCTCGGGGGCGATATACAGCGGCGAGCCGGCGACCGTGTCTTCGTGCGAGAGCTGGATCGAGCCGTTGCCCTGCAAGGTCTTGACCAGGCCGAAATCCAGCAGCTTGGCGACGTCGTACAACCCGCCGCGATACGCGGCGAACAGGTTGGCCGGCTTGATGTCGCGGTGGATCAGGCCCGCGTCGTGCGCCTCGTTCAGCGCGTCGCACGCCTGTCGTAGCAGGTAGATCACCCTCGCCGCGGGCATCGGCCCGTGGCGTCGGATCATCACGTCTAGGCTGAGACCGGGCAGGTATTCCATCACGTAGTAGAACGCGCCGTCGTCGTTGCGGCCATAGTCGAAGATCTCGATCGTATTCCAGTGCGACAATTGCGCCGTCGCCCGCACTTCGCGCTCGAATCGGGCCATGGCGTGGGCGTCGCTGGCGTGCTCCGGGCGGATCAACTTGATCGCGCAGGGCCGCTTGAGCATCTGATGCTCGGCCAGGAAGACCTCGCCCATACCGCCCACACCCAGTTTGCGACCGAGCCGGTACTGATTGAGCAAGCGGGCGGTGAAGGCTTCGGTCCGCAGGGTATTGATGGTGTGCGTCCCGAAGATCGCCGTGAAGGCGCCGACGAGCAGGAACAGCCCGTGCTCGCTCATCTGGTCGAGGCTGGCGACCCGGACGGCCACCGCGTACGACTCGGGATGGAGCATCCCGAGGATATACGGGACCAACATCGGTGCCATCGCCATCGGCACGACCACCTTGGCGGCCCGACGCCAGGTGTTGGGGATGAAGATCGCGTAGGTGAGGATCATCGTGAACGTCCAGAGCACGCTGCTCTTGATCGCCGCCAGGAAGAGCGTCGGGTCGTCCTGGCGGACCCGGCGCAGCATCAGGACGTATTGCGCCGCCATGAAGCAGACGATCAGGATGGCGAAGAGAGCGACCTCGAAGATCCTCAGCTCGCGCAGCGTCGGCCGCCAACTGCTCGATAGCAGCGCGAGGCTCAACACGAGCATGGCCAGGAGCACCCCGTGGAAGAGGACGGTCAGCGACTCCGGGCTGTGCAGGCACAACGAGCGGACGAAGAACAGGCCGAATCCGACGACCAGGACCATCGAGGCAGCCCTCAGCCGCTGATGGAGCAGCCATCGCGTCTCCGAGGCCATCTGAGTGCCGGCCCCGGCGACGACCCGCTGGTCGGGGACGAAGCTGTCGGGACCCGATGGCGGTGCCGGGACGCGGTCGCGCGGCGGGTGTTCGGTCGTCGTGGAATCGAAGTCCGGCATCGCGCGTCACCCACGGAATCGGACGTAAGATAAGGACTCGATCTCTCCCGATGACATCAGGGTTGCCCGGACTCGGCAGCCGGATCCGGCGGCGCGGGATCTTCGGCTTCGTCTGGAAACAAGTCGCCGACCCGGCAACGGAATCCCGGGATGACATCCTCTCCCGTGATCTCGTCATCGGCTTGTAGCCAGTTCACAGTCCCGTCGATGCGGAAAACCTGAACGGCGCGGAAGACAGGTCGGACCACCCAGATCAGTTTGACGCCCGCTCGCAGGTATTCCTTGACCTTCTCATCGAGCTTCTCGACCTCGTCGCTGGGGGAAACGACCTCGACGGCCAGATCGGGAGGGATCGGGCAGTAGCCCTCGGCCCATCGCATAGGATCGACGCGTTCCCTACGGACGAATGAAACATCGGCCATGCGCACGAGGCGGGGCTTCCAGGGAAAACAGCGATAACCCTGCTGCGCCGTGGGGAGCCAACCCAGTTTGCGCTCGCGGCAATAGGGTTCCAGCATGCCCCCGATACGCCCCCCGATGACGGTTGACAAGAAGCTCGCATTCCGCTCCCTCAATTCGCCGTCGATTAGCTCGTAACGCCCGCGGTCGGGCATCTTCAAGAATTCCTCGGTAGTCACCTCGGTCTTCGGAGGCAACTCGAGTTGATTGGCGAGTTTCGGTTGAGTCGCGACCATCGTGCTCATGGCAGTCCTCCGTCGCCTCGGGCCGTTTGTCTGTTCAATATACCATGGTCGCGATCAACGGGGCAGACCGCGCGCCGCGGCGCAAAGCGGGCCGGGAAGCCCCGCGATTGGAGCCGCCCGGCGGGCCGATCCGATTCTTTTCTCGACGTTGACGATGGGCGATCAGAACCAGTCACCACTCACTGATCACTTCGCCGCCGTCTCGGGTGATCAATGCCTTGAGGAGGTTCATCGCGATCGACTTCTTCAGGTACCTGACGGATCCGTCGGCGAGCAGGGCATTGAAGCCATCGGGCGTGAAGCCGCCCAGATCGGGCAGGGGTGCGTTCAGATTGAAGGGGATATCCTCGGGCTTGGTCCAGGGGATGTCTCGCCGCGCCTCGACGGCCAGGATCGTGTAGGATGTCCCGTCGGTAATCTGCGCAATGTCGGGACCGGTCGGGGCCGCCACGGGCCCGGGGGCGACGGCCGCAGGTCTACCGCCCGCGGCGCCGGTCGGCTCCGACGCTCCGCTCAGCGCGGTCGACCTGCCCGTGAAGACGAAGTATGACGAATTGCCCCGGCTCGAACTCGTCCCGTCGGCGGGGTAGCCGTAGATCGCCGGCATCTTGTCGATCAGCTTGCGATTATTCGGGCCGTCCCAGGGCTCGTCGAAGTTATAGGCGTCGTACAACGCCTGATGGTCGATGAACGGCAAGATCGCGACGCGCCAGCTATAGGGGATCGTCTTGTTCCTGCCGCCCAGGTTGACCGAGGCCGGAAAGTGGCCGTACTGGGAGTTGTGATTGTGGAAGGCCAGGCCGATCTGCTTGAGGTTGTTCACGCTGATCGCCCGGCGTGAATCCGCCCGGCGCTCACGATGGTCGGGCCCAGGAGACGGATCCCTTCGGCCAGGTCGACCGGGGACTCGGCATGGAGCCGCACGAAGCCCTCGGAGGACTCGACCTGGGCTTTCTCCAGTAGGGAGCCGGCGGCCCGCAAGGCCCACTCCTTCGCGTTGACGCCCGGGGCGGGCTTTCGATCGAGATCACGACGCATTCCATTCGCCGCATTCTTGCCGAGTGTCAGCAGGGCCTGGAGGGTCTCGACGACCGGCTTCGCGTCCGGTTCGGAGCCGGCGCGGGCCACGAGATCGAGGCTCAGGATCCGGTCGGACGCGCCGATGCTGATCGCATACGATTTCGCCTTCTCGAGCAGCGGGGAGAAGGTCTCGATCCCGGACATGCCGGCCGATGGCTGTCCGGGGGCCGAGGGGCCTCCCACCATCCCCTCGGCGATCCGACGCCGCAGCCATCGGGTCTCGAGTGCCAGCACCACCTGGCCCTTGGAGACCTTCTTCCAGGCATCGTCCCAGACATGCGACGAGGGCGGTGCGTTCCGGTCCTCGATCAGCTCGCGGAGCAGGACTTCCCGGGCCGCGACCAGCGTCCGGTCGTCGGGCATGTAAAAGCCCCAGCCGGGCGGACCATTCGCGAACATGTGGGCGTAGGTCTGGCCGTCGTGACGGGCCTCGCGCGAATCGGCGCCGAAGAGCTTGCCGAGCAGCGCCTTCCAATCTTGCGCCCTGGTCGTACGCAGCACCATGGCCGAGGGTGGCGGCACCAGGGTCGATCGGCCCGTCTGGATCGGGTCCGGAGATTCACCCTCCCAGAAGAGCATCGCCTGTTCGACATCGCCAGGAGCAACGAGGAGCCCTTGGCCGAGCATCGTTCCTCGTGTCATCGCATCGACGAGCGACCGGATCTCAGGTCGTCGGATCAAGGAACCGGGCCGGATGGCCAGGACCATCTTGGTGTCGGCCGGCAGGAAGGCCAGGTTGTATGTCTCGGGGCTGGCCGGGGTGTCGGCGCCCTCGGCCCGAGCCGTGGGCTGGACCTGGGCCAGCACCGATGACTCGCCGACCGGCCCGCGCAGGCCGGCGACGAGCAGGCCCAGGGCGCCAAGGGCGACGAACGTCAGGATCCGGGCGGCGATCGGGGGTGATTCCGGGCGGATGTGTTTCGCATTCCGAAGCATCTCAATCCTCCGAACGAAGGTGCCATGTGATGGGAGAAAAGCTCGGACCGGCCAGGTCATGGCGCGGCCGTCGCGACGCAGGGCCATGCGGGCCAGGGTCGCCAGGTACGACGGCTTGCCGCCGGAGAGGCGGGCGCCCCAGGCATCGGCCGCCAGCTCCTGCTCCAACCGGAGCCGGGCCGCCAGCCAGTGGGCCAGGGGATGATAGAAGTGGATCGCGAGGGCGAGCTGCGCCAGCAATCCCGCCAGGAAATCGCCGCGACAGACATGGGCCAGCTCGTGGGCCAGGACCGCCCGGCGTTCGTCGACACTCCATTCGCGCCAGTCGCCGGGCAGTAAGAGCAGCGGACGTCGCCAGCCGATCGTGGCCGGGGTCGACAGGTCGGCCAGCTCGCGAACCTCCACCCGTCGCGTGCAGCTCGAGCTCGGCCCGGACGATGTCGACCGCGTTGACGAGCTCGCGGTCATCGATCGGCAGGCTCCTCGACCGCAGCCGTCCGATGCCCCGAAGGCCGACGCCCAGTCGGACCAGGCCGAGTCCCATGCTGATGAAGAATCCCGCCGCGAGACATTCCTGCCAGCTCCACCGAGCGCGAGGCCGCTCGCTTGCACCCCGACGCAGCTCGTCGAGCAGATAGTTCAGCATCGTAGTTCCCGGGGCGATCTCTCCTTGACGGATCTTGGGTCTGGCATCCGCCCGCGCCGCCTCCGGCTGCCGGGCCGGCCCTTCGGCGAGTGGCTCCTGAGCTGGTGTGGCGACGATTCCCCGGGCCCTGGGATCGTCGGCGGCGGCGAATGACCCTGGGGTGAACGTCCACCAGCGAGGCCAGGGTCCGATCACGAGCATCGAGACCGCCAACATGATTGACAGGCTCGAAGCCGGCCGCGAGCGAACCCGCCGCGGGACCCCAACGACGCAGGGCCAGATAGGCCAGGATTCCCACCACCGCAAAGGCCGTCGCATGAATCATGCTCCCCAGGAGCGTCAGGCCGAGCGTGTTCACGGTCGTTTCTCCCGTTGCCTCAGGATCTCTTCCAGCAGGGCCCGCTCCTTGGGCGTCAGCGTCTTCTGCTCCATCAGTCGCACCAGCAACAACTCCCGCGAGCCGCGGAAGACCCGGTCGATCAGCTCGCCGAGCAACTTCTGCGAGACCTCCTCGTACGACCGCGCCGGCCGATACGAGAACGGACGCTCCTCGTTCGTCTGGATCAAGAACCCCTTGTCCGTCAGGATTCGCACCAGCGTCGCGATCGTCGTGTAAGCCCGGTCCAGCCCCGCGGCCGACAACGCATCGCGTACCTCGGCGACCGTCGATTCCCCGCGATTCCACAGGACGTGCATGACCTCGAGCTCACGCTCCGTCAGCTCCTTGGCCGGCGGTCGCGCCATGAGTCTCCTCCTTTCAGTAGGCCAGGCTTTCCAGCCTGACGCGTCCGGTTTATCAGGCTGGAGAGCCTGACCGACTTGCCCGCGAGATTTGGTTTATTAGATTTGGTTTTATCGTAATACGGATCGGACGTTTGTCAAGCCCGGAATGAAATGATTCGGTGCGCGGCCGGCGCGATCAGTCCTCCAGGACGTGGCAGCTCCGCGCCTTGACGATCATGTGGACATTCGCGCCGGGCATGAGGCCGAGCTGTTCGACGGCCGGTGCGACGAGGCTGACGATCCAGTCCAGGCCGCCGGTGCGGATGACCGCCTCGGCCTCCGGGCCGTGGGGGACGATCCGCTCGATGGTGCCAGGGATCTGGTTGCGGGCGGAGAGGCCATCGATGGCATGCCTGGCGATCAGGATGTCATCGGCCTGGATCTCGACGAGCACCCGGCTCCCAGCGGGACGGTCGAGGAACCCGACGATGAGATCGGGGCCGTCGTCGAGCCGGAGACGGCTGGCGGCCCCGTCGGGCGCGTGGCCCTCGATCCGGGCGGCAAAGACGTTGCGGACGCCTTCGAAGGATATCGAGCCGGACCCGAGGCGCCGGACGCACCCAGGACGTCCAGAGGCGGTCCTTCGGCAGCAATCCGGCCATTCTCCAGGAGGAACAGGCGGGAGCCCAGTGCGATGGCCTCGGACGCGCTGTGGGTGACGTAGAGCATCGGGATCGCCTCGGCACGCTGGACGGCGCGGAGACGCTCGAGGATCGCGTGGCGGTTGGCCAGGTCGAGGGCGGAGACCGGCTCGTCGCAGAGGAGGAGTCGGGGCCGGGGCGCCAGCGCCCGCGCCAGGCCGACGCGCTGCCGCTCGCCGCCGGAGAGCGTCGCGGGTCGTCGCTCGAGCAATCGTTCGACGCCGCAGAGGGCCGCGACCTCCGACAGCCGTGCGGAGGCCATCTCGCGCCGCCACCCCTTGAGCCCGAACCCGACGTTCGCCGCGACGCTCAGATGCGGAAATAAGCAATCGTCCTGGAAGATCATGCCGATCCGCCGCCGACGTAGCGGTTGATTGATCCCGTTCGCTCGGTCGAAGAGGGTCGCGCCTTCGAGTCGGACGTAGCCCCCGACGGGCCTGGTCAGGCCGGCGATCAATCGGAGCAAGGTCGTCTTGCCGGCCCCCGATCGGCCGAAGATCACGCCGATCTCGCGACCTAGTCGGAGCGGGACGTCGAGGAGCAGCCCGCGGTGCACCTGGTGGATCAGGTAGAGGTCCAGGATCTCGCCGGTCGCATCGTTCAACTCACGATTCCTCTTGTCGGCGAACTGCGCTGGACGATCACGAGAGCCACGATCGCAACCAGCGAGACCAGCAACGTGAGCCGCCCGGCGCGCGCCGCGTCATTGACCTGGACCGCGTCGTAGATCGCCAGCGCCGCCGTCTGGGTCAGGCCGGGGATGTTGCCGGCGACCATCAGGGTCGCGCCGAAGTCTCCGAGCGACCGGGCGAAGGCGAGGACGACCCCGGCGGCTAGCCCGCGCCAGGCCAGCGGCAGCGTCACCGCGAAGAACACCGAGCGTTCGCTCCGGCCCAGCAGGCGGGCTACATCCTCGAGCGCCGGGTCGACCGCCTCGAACGCCCCGCGTGCCGGCAGGAGGAACAGAGGGAACGCCGCCACCGCCGAGGCCACGACGGCTCCCGACCAGTGGAAGACGATCGTGATCCCCAGCGTTTGTTCGAGCCAGAACCCCAGCCAGGCGCGGCGTCCCAGGAGCTGGAGCAAGTAATAACCGAGCACGGTCGGGGGCAGGACCAGCGGCAAGACCAGGAATCCCGCCACGAATGCCTTACCGGGAAATCGCAGCCGCGCGAGGACCCAGGCCGTCGGCAAGCCGATCGCGACGATCAGCGCCGTCGCCATCGAGGCCACGCGCAACGAGAGCCAGAAGGGACCGAGGTCGCTCATCGAATAGGTTCACGACGAAGAGAGGCCGAAACGATCAAGGATTCCTCCGCGGCGCCAGCTCGGCGCGTACCCAATCTCGCAGACGTTGTTCCCAGGCCAGTTCGTCGCTGGAATCCTCCAACGCTACCCATCGGTAGACCTCCTTGGCCTGGACCGGAAGGAACCGGCTGGATTCGGATGGAGCGTATGTCCCATCCGGCTGGAGGTGCTCGATCACCATCGACTTGTCCTCGAATCGCCAGACCTCGGCGACCTTCAACGCCGCATAGATCCCGGGCCGGTCAACCTGGGAAGGCGAGATATCGATCTCGATCGCCATGTCGGGGTTGGGATAGTCGGCGATATCGTCGGACTTGCGAGCGAGCGCCGCCAGGACGGCGGCGAGCTTTTCGGCCGTGAAGAAGTAGCAGAGGTCAGCTTCCAGGCCCCTCGCGCTCTCGGGTCGCTTCCATGTGGTCTGCCCGGCGCCCGGGAGCGAATCCGTAGTTCCGAGGTGACGATCCTGACGAACCAGCCCAATAGCTCCTTGAAGTGATCGTGCCGGAATCCCGTGGTCATGATCTCCAGGTCGCTCCCATCATAGGCCAGGTAGATGTGCTGCCCTTCGCCGATCGCGTCGGACAGGAGATCGTAAACATGCCAGCCCACGTTTCGAATCGCGATGCGTTGCTGGCCCATGAGGACCGCGGCAATTTGGGGTGGGGATGAAGGGACTGGGGGAGCCGGAGTGGGTCGCGGAGGGCTTGCGATCGTGGACACAACGGAACTCCTTCGGATTGTAACCGACGGGGCAGTATGGATCCTTCCCTCCATCAATCTACCTTCTTGGCGTCGCTCTCGCGACCTCGTACGGCTCCGCCAAGACTCTCGGATACCGTTTCAGCCGGCTTGAACCCGAATTCCTTCAAGATCGCCTGCCCTTCCTCAGCGAGGACGAATCGCGCGAACGCTTCGGCATCGGCCGGTTGAACGCGTGGCCGCGACGATGCCCAGCGCCTGCACGATCGGATCGTAGAGCGAGGGATCGACCTCGACCGCATGGATCTCGGGCACCGACGCGATCGCCCGGCCGACCAGGGCGGCCTCGGCGTCGCCCTTCTGCGCGTAGAGGAGGGCCTGTCGGACGGACTCGGCCTGGACGATCTTCGGCTCGAGCCCGGTCCACAAGCCGGCCCTCTCCAGCGCCTGCTTGCCCGCCTTGCCATAAGGGGCGATGGTCGGGTTGGCGATCGCGATCTTCTTGACCTCGAACTTGGCCAGATCGCCGAGCCCTCGGACCCGGTCGCCCAACTCATGGTAGACCGCCAGCACCAACGACCCCCGCGCATATGCTTGGACCGAATCGGGCCGGATCAATCCCTCCCCGGCCAGATCGCGGACGAACGCCTCATTGGCCGAGAGGAAGACGTCAAAGGGCGCACCCTGTCGGATCTGCTGCGCGAGTTGCCCCGATGCCAGGAATGACGGAGACGCTACGATGCCGGTCCGGGCCTGGAACCGATCCACGAGCCTGGGAAGGGCCGACTGCAAGTCGCTGGCTGCCGCGATGCGCAATGGCGGGCCGGGGTCCGCAGACACTCGCTCCGCCGGAACCCGCCCGGCCGGCGAGGGATCAGGCCCCGAGCCGCCACAGCCGAGGGCCGAGAAGGCCATCGTCGCCGTCATCCAACCCCGCATCCAAGACGCCTCGTGGCTCCTCATCCGACCGAATCGTTTCATCATGTCATTCCCTCGCGGTGATCCGGGGTTAAACCTCTCGCATCGTAGGGCGACGGGTGCGGGGCGGTCAACCGCCTCCGATTGCGGCTAGAGACCGAATCAGGTAAGACAAAACCATGCAGCCGCGTGCGATCAACGAGTCGCCAACGGATCGGAGGGATCGCCGGCATCGACCGCGATCATCTGCGATCGAACCGATACAGGAAAGGCCCAGGCACGGATGAAGTTGGAACAGTTCTTTCAACATCATGGGATCGTCGGCAACCCGTTCAGCGAGGAAGACGCCCAGACGGACACGGTGTTCAAACGACAATGCATGGCGACGATCCACCACCCGGCGTGGAACAAATTCTTCGGCAGCCCGGCGGATCCGTCCACGGCACTGGTCTTCGGGGAGAAAGGTAGTGGCAAGACGGCGCTGCGACTCCAGGCCGGGTCGGAGATGGCCACCTACAATCAGAGCAATCCGGGCGAGCGGGTCTTCGTCATCTCCTACGACGATTTCAACCCGTACCTCGATAACTGCCGGACCGCCATGCGCGCCGCGGACATGGGAAAAGTCCTGGAGAAGTGGCGGCTGTCGGACCACATGGACGCCATCCTCTCGCTGGGCGTGACGCATCTCGTCAACTTGCTCACGACCGAAAAGGTCAACCTCTCGGTCCTGAGCCTGGATCAGCGCCGGGACCTGCTGCTGCTGGCGGCGCTCTACGACGCCTCGACGGGCGAGCCGATCGCCCGTCGATGGAGCCGGTTGCGACGCCGATCGGGATTCCGGCCGCTCTGGACCCGCCGCGACTTGCAGATCGGCATCGGTACGACCTTGGTGGTCGTCGGACTGATCGCGATGTTCGGAATCCCTGAGAAGCATCAGCATTCTCCAGTGGTTCCTGGTCCCGATCCTGGCGGGCTGGCTCTACTGGGGATGGCGGCTGGCACGCGCCGAGTGGTTCGCGCGGGACATCCGCAAGGGATTGCGCGTGCTCAACCGCGACCCGACGGCCCTGAGATGGGAGTTGCTCTGGTTCAAGCCATCCGAGCTGGGTGGCCAGCCGCTGCCGACGGCCTCGCGCCTGGGCGCCGAGGAGCGGTATGAGCTGCTGCGAAAGTTCCAGGGGGTCTTGCACACCCTGGGCTATTCGGGGATCGTCGTCCTGATCGACCGCGTCGACGAGCCTCAGCAGGTCGAGGGCGACCCCAGGAAGATGCGTGCCCTGATCTGGCCGCTGCTCGATCACAAGTTCCTCCGCCACCCAGGCATCGGGGTGAAACTCTTGCTCCCGATCGAGTTGGCTTATTACCTCGAGAAGGAGGACAAGGAATTCTACGACCGGGCCCGTCCCGACAAGCTCAACATGATCAAGCCGTTGCGATGGACCGGCCCGTCGCTCTACGACCTGGCGACCGACCGGCTCCGCGCCTGCCACCCCCATGCCTCGAACAATGGCGAGGCCCCTCGGCTGCGGAAATTCATCGACGACGCCATCAGCGACGATTACCTCAAGGAATCGCTGGCGAACCTCCGCACTCCGCGCGCACCTCTTCAAGTTCCTGCACCGCCTCATCGAGGAGCACTGCCACCGCCACACCGAGGATGCCCCGCGATGGTCGATCGACTTCGACACCTTCCGCACCACGTATGCCTCCTACATGCGCGATCTCGAGGCATTCGACCGTGGATACGGGCACGGATAAGATTGAAGACGAGGGAAGCGCACCGAACTGCGCCTGCTCCCGCTTTTCCCCGAAAGTGAGGCTCGATCGATGGCAACGGACGTGAGACGCTCGCTGGAGGAATTGCTGGAGGAGTTGACCGCATGGACTCCCGAGTGGGAGAAGGCACAGACCTTCCCCGTGCGCTATCCTTGCACCGAGGAAGAATACTTCTCGATCGATTTCAACCGCCTCCTGGAATTTGCCGATGGTTTCATCGAGGTATTACCGATGCCGACGACGTACCATCAGCGGATCTCATTGTTCCTGCTTCAGGCTCTGTACGGATGGATTATGCCGAGGCAGCTTGGGGAAGTCCTCTATTCGCCGTTGAAAGTGCAAATCCGGAAGGGTAAGTATCGTGAGCCGGACCTGCTGTTCATGAGATCGGAGCATTCCTCGCGTATCAGCGATGCCTTCTGGGAGCGCCCCGACTTGGTGATGGAGATCGTCAGCGAAACCAATCGCCTCCATGACCTGGTGACGAAGAAGGACGAGTATGCCCGCGCGGGCATCCCGGAGTACTGGATCGTCGATCCCGAGGAGGAGACGATTACCGTACTCGTCGCCAAGCCCCGGCGAAAGACCTACGTCGAACACGGCAAGTTTGCCAAGGGGACGCGGGCCACATCCATGATCCTGCCGGGCTTCTCGGTTGACGTCACGGAGACCTTCGGCGCAAGCCTTGACCGTCTTCCTGCTTCTGTCGCCCCTCGTTCATGCGAAGAGTTCACGGATCGGCTCGGCATCTTCGAGGATCGCGCGGGATTCGCCGTCGGCCCCCGTGAGGATCCGTGCCGGGTCGATCCCCAGGCTGTGGTAGATGGTGGCCAGGAGTTCCTGGGGACGGACGGGTCGATCGGCTGGCGTGCTTGCATGCGCGTTGCTCGAGCCGACGACCTGTCCGCCGCGTACGCCACCGCCGGCCAAGGCGACGCTCCAGACGCCCGGCCAGTGATCGCGGCCTCCGACGGCATTGAGGCGGGGCGTCCGGCCGAACTCGCCCGCGGCGACGACGAGCGTCGAGTCGAGCCGTCCCGAACGCTCCAGGTCGTCCAGCAGGGCTCCGAACGCCCGATCGAAGTCCGGCAGCAGTTCGTCGGCGTAATCGCGGAGCGTGCTGAATGGCGACGAGCCGTGACAATCCCACGTCACGCGGTCGAATACGGTGTCAAACATGTTGACCGTGACGATGCGAACGCCTGCCTCGATGAGCCTCCGGGCGAGCCAGCAGCTCTGTCCGAATGTCGTATGGCCATAGGCATCCCGGACGTCCCTCCTCAAGCTGGACAGGTTGAACGGATTCGGCGTCCCTTCGCCAACGAGCGGATCGGAATACTCGGGTACCCGGGCGCGATCGAAGGCCCGGCGGGGATCGGAGTCGGACGCGGCCGGGTGGAACAGGTCGAACTCTGGGCCCAACCAGCCAGGCTGACTGCCCGTGGGGAATATCGACACCCGTCCGTACGATCGGACCGGGCACGATCATCGAAGGCGGCAAGACGCCTCGCATGCGGTCGAATCGTGAGACCACCGAGCCGAAGTGGGGCGATTCTTCGCCCGCCCGGCAAAGCCTGCCCGTCTGGAGCAATTGCAGGCCGGTCTCATGGATCGGCGCCTCATCGTGATATACGGAACGGACCATTGCCACGCGATCCATGCGAGCAGCCAGCCTCGGCAGGTGTTCCGAGACCCGGATGCCGGGACATAAGGTCGCGATCGACCCGAATGGACCCCGGATCTCGGCGGGGGCATCCGGCTTGGGATCGAATGTTTCGAGCTGACTCGGTCCGCCGACGAGCAGGAGCAGGATGACCGAACGCCCGGCGCTCGATCCGGATGCTCCCGGCGCATCGAGACCGCCTAGCGACAAGGCGCCTGCCCCCAGTCCCATACCTCCCGCGCAGGAAATCCCGTCGCGTCACCACGCTGCCTCGTTGTGCGTTGTCCCGGCCAACCATGAGCATCACGTTACCCCTTATTCCTGGGAGGCGATCATCCTGGCAATCCGTATCATAATCCAAAGGATCTTCCGAATCTTCCCGGACCCGATCGCGAGGGAAGGTCCAGCCTGAGTCTGGGAAGTGTCCGGATTCATCCCGGCGACTTTGCGGCTCACCGCGGTTCTCGTGAGTCCAGGCGAGTTCGGTAGAACCGATTTCACTTGATATCCCGGTCGAGCCGATAAAACCGTCGAGAAGCAATCGCAACTCCCGGCTGAGTCGATCCGATGATCGAGGCGGGAAATTTCTGAGGTGCCGACGGAGACTGTTTCGTTAACCGATGAATCGTGTCGGTGTCGCACGGACCAGTTGCTTGCCATGGAGGGCTGTCTGGCCATGACGAGGCTCCGTGGAGTCCTTCGAGGCGTACTGGCCGTGATGATGATCGCGACGATACCGGTCGGGAGGTCATCTGCCCAGGCACCGGTCATCGAACAATCGGGCCAGATCGCGAGCGGAATCAACGCGTCGGCTCCCGGGTCGAATCAGTCGCTCCTGGGACCGATGCCCGGCGCCTCGGGGACGCTCCCCGGCATCCAGCCGGGACGCGACGAGTTGCTCTTGAGCCGTCCTGGGCCCTCGGTACCCCGAGTGCCGACCGCGGTCACGACGCCCGGAGGCGTCTACCAGGGCCCCCGGACGGGTCGAGGGATCGTGGCGCCTCAGCCCCTGCCCACGCCGAAGCCCGCGCTCTACGGCCGGCTGGAGCTACCCAGCGGCCCCGAGGATGACGGCCCGCCCGACGGCCTGACGCTCGAACAGTCCATGGCCGATTACGTTGACCGCAACCTCGATCTCCGATCGCAGTACCTGGAAATCCCCCAGGCCCGAGCCGACGTCTTGACGGCAAGCCTCCGAGCCAACCCGATCTTCTACGCCGACACCCAGTTGGTGCCCTACGGCAGCTTCAGCACACGACGACCGTCCGGTCCAACCCAGTACGACGTGAACATTTCGCATCCGATCGATTTCTCCCACAAGCGACACGCGCGGACGATCTATGCCGAGGTCGTCGCGCGGGTCACCGAGAACCAGTATCAGGACGTGGTCCGCCTGGGCCTGAATAACGTCTATATCGCTTATGTCAACGTGCTCGCGGCCCGACAGACGGTCCGCTACTCACGCGTCAGCGTCGAGGGATGGGACAAGGTGCTCGGCGCCCTGCAAGCATTGTATGAGAGGAGTGGCACCACGATCGCCGATGTCGAGCAGGCCCGATCGGAGCGGGAGTTCGCCGCGATCGGCCTGATGGATGCGGAGGAAGTCCTCCGTCGACAGAAACGGATCCTGGCGGAATTGCTCAACATCCCGCCGGATCAGGCGGAAGGGCTGGAAGTGCGAGGGACGATCGAGGATTCCGCACCGCCGCCTCCGCAGGACCTGGAGCTGATCCGGATCGCGCTGGATTGCCGGGCAGACGTCGCGGCCTTCCGACTCGGCGTCGAGGCGGCCAAGGCCGGCCTGAATCTCGCGAAGGCCAATCAGTTCGCGGACGCCTATTTGCTCTATCAGCCGTTCACCTATCAGAATAATGCACCCTACGGGAAGGAAGGCTTGCCATCCTGGGCCGTGGGGCTCACCGTCCCGCTCCCAGTTTACAACCGGAATCAGGGGAACATCCTAAGGGCCGAGATCAATGTCAAGCAATCGGAGACCCAGCTCAAATCGCTCGAGCGCCGCGTGATCACGCAAGTCCAGCAGGCTGTCAACGAGTATCGCAACAGCGGCCGGATCGCAAGTGCTATCCGCGTCCAGGTCGATCGGCCGCTGAAGAAGGTCATCGAGGCGCGGTCCCAGCTCTTCCAGGAGGGCGAGATCGATGTGCTCACGTTCCTGGATACCCAGCGTCGGTACAACGACAGCGTCAAGCTCTACTTGGATGCGGCCGTGCGGCATCGCAAGGCGATGCTGGAGCTCAATACGGCCGTCGGCCGGCGAATCCTGCCGTAAGTGGGCGGCAGGAGGATGAAGCCAGGCCCCGCGGCTCACGAGCGAGCCCGGTCGCAAGCCTTCCGGTCGGCGATACTCGAGGCGGCTCGGTCTCGTAGGGTGGTCTGCGAGCACCAGGATTCGGCGAACCACCCCGGGTCGGTGCTCGCAGAGCACCCTACAAGAGCCTTCCGAGACGGATTCTCAGTTGATCAGGTTGGTGACGACGCGGGCGAGGTCGCTGCCGGTCTCGGTGAGGCTATAGAAGTTATTCTTGCCTTGCCGACGCGGGGCGATGATGCCGCCGTGGCGGAGCAGGGCGAGGTGGTGGCTCACGGCGGGCTGACTCTGGCTGAGCTGGGCGCAGAGGGCGCCGACGTGCCGTTCGCCCTCGGCGAGGATCAGGATGACCTGGAGTCGGGTCGGGTCGCTGACGTGCTTGAGCAGGATCGACGCGCGACGCGCCTGATGATACCTCTGCTCGGCCCCGCGGAAGGCCTTGGGCTTGGCCGCGACCGTCTTGGTCACCGGCGCAGTCTTGGTGCTGGTCTTGGCTGCTGGCGGCATTAGGGAGTTCTCCTCTCCATCAGTAAGTCTCGATTGGGTAGCCTGCCCGAACGGGTCCGAACCCGGCCTCTCTCTTGATCGAATCGCGGATCGCGCCCCGGCGGACTGTGCACCCGACCAGCCCGAATGACAGCCCGGCGACCTAAATCACTACGGTCGGGACAGAAACGGCCTGATCATTCGCCCGACACGCGTCTCCGCGGCGCTCGAAAACGGCTCCATCACCATCTTGCGCGAACGTATCTCAACGTGGGTGCTTATCGACATCTTAAACTTATTCCATCGACTGTCAACGGTAGCCTACAAGTTTTATCCTGCTTTGATTCGTCACACTTGTTCGACCAAGACCCTCCTCGAGGCGGCGGCCCTCGCGACGACGGCCGCCCCCACGCCACAAGGATATGCCGAGATCAACCTTACAGCCAATCGGCGTATATCCTACGTCGTTCGGCCTATCGCCCGGCGTCGGAGAGTAGCGAGTCGATCGTCCTGAGGAAATCGGCCGTCTCCCAACGATTGGGTTTCGTCCCCACTTCCACCCGGGCCAGCTTCCCCTGGCGATCGATCACGGCCGTGCAGAGGTTGTGCATGATCTCCGTCCCGTCGGGGCCGAAGAAGAGGCCCAGCGGCGCCGCGATCTTCGCCAGTTCCGGATGCGAAGCGACCGCATATGTCCACAGCGGCGGGATTGCGCCGCGCACTTGCGCATGCTTGCGCAAGACTTCCGGCGTGTCGTGCTCGGGGTCGAACGACAGCGAGATCAGCCGGACCTTCCCGGTCTTCTCGGGCGATATGGCCAGGTGTTGGGCGAGGTCCGAGAACTTGCGGTCCATCAACGGACAAAAGTCCGGCATGGGACAACGTGTATAAATGAACGTCAGAACAACCACGTTGTCGCGGAGGTCGGACAACTTGAGTGCCTTGCCGTCCTGTCCGGTCATCGCGAAGTCGGGGACCGGATCGCCCGGCTCCAACCGACGCGGTTGTTCGCGTAACTGAACCTTACCTTTCGAGACATCAATG
This sequence comes from uncultured Planctomycetota bacterium, assembly GCA_963777695.1. Lineage (GTDB taxonomy): Bacteria > Planctomycetota > Planctomycetia > Isosphaerales > Isosphaeraceae > CAVZRC01. The sequence continues at coordinate 2,357,520 of CAVZRC010000001.1, read as the reverse complement.
ACTTTCACCGTAGGCTCGGCCGGCCGGGTCACCTTCAGGTCGACGAGATGATACTCCTTGACGGCGCCGTCTTCCTTCACGACGCGCAAGGTCCCTTCGACCTCGTCTCCGGGATGGATCGATTCGAGGGTCGAGGGGTCGGCGAGCTGGAACGGCATGGTCATGGCGGGCATGAATCCGGGGATCGCCCGATGCTTGATCAGCACGCGACCGTCCTTCGGCACCGTCAACCGGACCACGCCCTGGAGCGGATAGTTCGTCACCATCGGCCCGGCGGGTTTCGGGGCGAGATTCGGCGCGGGAGACGGGTCAGTCGCGGTCGGCGAACTGGCGCCCTTGCCGCCGCAACCGGCGACGAGGCACGACATCGCCGCCATCAGTGCCAGGGATCCGACGACGCCCCTCATCGCGGAGGAAAAACTCGCGCTCTTGTGGATCATGATCATCATGCGCTCGATCGCCATCCGGGCTCAATAGGGAAATGTGTCGTCGATCGGACTGGCGGCCAGCTCGCGCAGGAATTCGCCGATCCGCTCGGCCACGAGGTCCGTCAGGGCCTGCCCCTTCTCGGCCGTCGCCGCGCGGGGATCGCCGGCGCCGGAGTTGGTCGTCAGCAGGTGCCAGGGGCGGGTGATCTCGACCCATCCCCGGTTGATCGCCCCAAACCGCGACAACCTTACCGCGCCGGCGTCGGCCTCCGATGCCGCCACCAGCCCCGGGAAATGCGCCAGCACCATGCTGGTCTCCATCTCCCCGGCGTGGTCGTCCTTCTCGCGGAAGATCGTCGAGTAGACGTCCGAGGCGACCTTATACCAGTTACACAGGAATAATTGCACTTTCGACGATCGGTGCAATTCCCGCAGCACCCACTTCAGGTCGTTGCCGCCGTGGCCATTCAGGAGCAGGCATCGCCCGACCCCGTGGGCCTCGAGCGATTCGACCAGGTCGGCGATGACCCGCGCCATGGTCGAACGGATTGAGATTCATCGCCATCGGGAATCTCATCTGGTTCGTCTCGGTCCCATAGGGCACCGCCGGGAGTTGCACCACCCGGGCGCCCTGGCAGTGCGCCCAGGCACAGGCCCGCGACGCGATCACCTCGACCTGGTACGTGTCCGTACCATAAGGCAGATGGAGGTTGTGCGGCTCGGTCGCACCCAGGGGAAGCACCGCCACCTCAAACGGCGGCTCACCCTTGATCTGCCCGTATCTCAATTCGGCTAACCGCCATGGTTCCATCGTTGCATTGTCCGCAGAGGATCAGCATGGATTAGAGAATGAATGACTGCATCAATTGCTGCGTTTCGCCGTGGACTCGGATGAGTCCGATGGCCTGGCCCCCGGCCGATTCTGGTTTGCGAACATTCGGGGGGCGCAAGGGCCATTGCAGGGGCGGGGGTGGTCCGTTAGGATCGGGGCGAGAGGGAACGATTGGGTCCGCTCTCCATCCGATCCAGTTATCCTGGGAATGGCGCCCTGATGCAAGCCTTCGAGGCCACGAATTATTACTTCAACCAGGCTGCGCAGCGCCTCGACCTGACCGAGAACGTCCGCACGCTCCTGGAGACGCCCGATCGCGAGGTCCGGGTCGAGGTCGCGATCGAGCTCGACTCCGGGAAGATCGGCAACTTCATCGGCTACCGCGTCCAGCACGACAATGCCCGCGGGCCATACAAGGGCGGCCTGCGTTACCACCCGGCCGTGGACCAGGACGAGGCCCGATCGCTGGCCAGCCTGATGACCTGGAAGACGGCGATCGTCAACCTGCCTTTCGGCGGCGCCAAGGGGGGGATCAACTGCGATCCCAACAAGCTCTCCCGCGGCGAGATGGAGCGGGTCACGCGCAAGTTCATCGAGAAGATCCACGACATGATCGGGCCGCACAAGGACATCCCCGCGCCGGACATGGGCACCGACGCGCAGGTGATGGCCTGGATCATGAACGAATACGCGAAGTACGAAGGGTTCCACCCGGCGTGCGTGACCGGCAAGCCGGTGGAATTCCACGGCTCCGCCGGTCGCGAGGCGGCCACGGGCTTCGGGATCGCGATCGTCGTCCGGGAAATGCTCGCGCGGATGGATCGAACCGTCGCCGGCACCACCTTCGCGATCCAGGGCTACGGCAACGTGGGGAGCCACACAGCCCGATGCCTGGACCAGATGGGGGGTAAGATCCTCGCGATCTCCGATGCCTACGGGGCGGTCGTCAACCGCGAAGGGCTCCACATCGCCGACCTCGACCGTCACATGGCCGTCTCTCACAAGATCGTCGGCTTCAAGGGTGGGGATGCGATCACGAACGAGCAACTCCTGACCATGCCGGTCAACGTCCTGATCCCCGCGGCGCTCGGCGGTGTCTTCGATCGCGACCTGGCCAAAGCCGTGCAGGCCGGGCTCATCGTCGAGGGCGCCAACGGACCCACCTGGCCCGAGGCCGACGAGGTCTTCAACGAGCGGAATATCACCGTCGTGCCGGATGTGCTGGCGAACTCCGGCGGCGTGGTCGTCAGCTACTTCGAATGGGTGCAGAACTTGCAGCATTTTCGATGGCCCCTCGAACAGATCCAGCGCGAGGAAGAGCGCAAACTGGTCGATGCCTTCCGAGAGGTGTACGACCTCGCGCAACGCAAGGGGGTTACTCTTCGGACGGCAGCCTTCATGAAGGCGATCTCGCGGGTCGGCCGGGCTAAGGTATTGGGGGGTATCTAGCGGGTGCCTCGTGTGAGGTAGAGCGACGACCAGTTCCTGGTTTCGAATGAGATCCCAATATCCCCCTTCGAGCCGAGTTCGCGTGTCTTGCTGCGATGATTATTTCTGCACTGAGGAACCTTTGGCCTTCCGATCAGCCTTCATGAGCTCAAGCCGTTCCGTGAGCCCGTCCAGATGGAGTCGTGCCTCGGGGTTGTCGGGGGCCAGCGCGACGGCCCGTTGAGCAGTTTCAACCGCCTGCACTGTGGCCTCCTCGAGGAGTTGATCGTCGTCGGTACGGAAGGCGTTCTTCCTGATCTGGTTGTATGCTTCGCTCAGGACTCGATAGGAGGACGCGCTATTGGGATATTCCCCGACAAGTTGCCGGGCAATCGCCAGCAAACGAGCGGCGGTGAGGCGAGCGTCGTCGATTCGGCCGTGCTTCCGATGCCCCGAGGCTTCGATTACCGCATCAACCCTCATCACCTCGGTGGTCGCCGAGATCATCGAATCCGCCACGCCGAACTTCGAACACTGCTGACGCATCGCGGAAATCAGTTCAACGGCCCCGGCTTTGGGGTCTCGGTCGAATACTGCGGCGGCCGTAGCGGAGCGGAAGGGCGAAGAAGATTCGAGAAGCAACCGGGTGACGAACTCCCCAAGGAGAGGTAGAGTGCTGCTGTCCTGGGACAATGCCTTTAACTCGTCACGTTGAAGGATCTGACCGAGCATCTCAGGACCCGGTCCGGACGTATCGGTCGAGTCGGCAAAGCCCGATCCAGTCAAGTGGCGAAGTACGCGGTGGCTCACGCGTCGAGCACGGTCCCTTTGAATGGATTGACCATTCTGTCCGAAACGAGCTACCAAACGTTGGAGCATTATGTATACGGTGACAAGTACACGATATCTGAAATCGACTGACTCGGAATCCCATGTAAGTTCCAATGCTTCTTCGTAGCCTTTCAGAGCGTCTTGGAATTGACCCAAGATCTCGGCGAATTGGCCATGCTGAAGAAGGGCATCGCGTAGGTCGAATCGAGTCTGGCTGTCATCGTGATCCTTCGCCAATTTCCGCCTAAGGTCGGCGATCGCATCATTCGAAAGTCTCCAGGCTTCCTCGTGTTTGCCGGCGGAAACCAGTGCCCAGCCAATGTCCCGTTCGAGAATGCCGACGGTGAAAGATGGGAGCACCCCCCGATTGATCAGGTCGCGGGTGGAATTACAAAGCTTCGACAGTGAGGCTTCCATTTCGCCACGCGTGGCACTCTCCTGGTGGTGGATGGATGACCGGAGGATGAGTGCAATCTGATCGACGGCGTTCGCGGAGAATTGTTCATAAACTTCCATATTGCGGGTTAACTCCCCCAGCCGTACATTCTTGGATGCGGCCTGGTTCAAGAGAACGAACAGCCCAACGACACCTGTGGCCAGCGTCATCGCCAGCGTGACCAGGAGGCCCGCGACGGCGGGGTGTCGGCGACACCATCGCCACGCGTGTCCCAAGGGAGACACGCGGCGGGCCTTGATTGGACGATCGGCGAGCCAGAGGCTCAGGTCGTCGGCCAGGGCCTCGGCGGATCTATAGCGGCGCTCCGGGGATTTTTCCAAGCATTGGAGGCAGATGGTATCGAGGTCGCGCGGGATCCGGGCATTGAGCCGTCGCGTTGGGACGGGTTCCTGGTTGCGGACCTGGTCGAACGTCTCGGCTGTCGAGGCGCCTTGAAAGGGTGGACGCCCCGTCAGCATGTGATACAGGAGCGCGCCCAGGGCATGGATATCGGCGGCGGGGCCGATCGTGCCGGGGAGGGCGGCCACTTGCTCGGGGGCCATGTAGGATGGGGTGCCCTTGGGGCCGTTGGCGCCGGTCTCGGTCGCTCCCGGCTCGCCGTCGAGGCGGGCGATGCCGAAGTCGGAGATCTTCGGGGAGGCGCTCTCCCATGGGCGCCCGGCTCGCCGTCGAGCAGGATGTTCGACGGCTTCAGGTCGAGATGACGAACCCCGTGCGCGTGGAAGTATCCGACGGCGAGGGCGATGGTTTCGGTGAGCCGAGCCGCATCCCGGGGCGGGAGCGGCTCCGTCAATCGCTCCTTGAGTGTCCCGCCCGACACATATTCAAGGACCAGCCATAGCCATTCCTTCGATTCGCCCACGCGATGAATCGCCACGATGTTCTTGTGCGGTACCCGAGAGATCGCCCTCGCCTCGCTGAGCCAGTGCTCGCGCGCGCGGGGATCTGCCAGCGAGTTGCCTGGGAACAACTTAGCGGCGACATGACGTTTCAACGCGGGTTCCCAGGCAAGGTAGACCACGCCCGCCCCGCCCCGCCCGAGACTGTATTCGAGGTCGAGGTCGGGGAGCGTCGGTATGGTCTCCCGCGCCGGCACGGGGTGGGTCGTTTGGGGGGCCACCCTCGTCCGGGCCTCGAGAACCTGCTGGCAATTGGGACAATGCTCGACGTGTTCCTCCAATCGCGCGAAGGTGTTCTCGCCGACGGCATCGGTCCCGACCGATCGCAGGGTTGCATCCGAGGGGCAGGTCGTCATGATCGCGATGTCCTCGCGTCGGTGTTGGCACTCATCTGATCGGCGAGACGACGTCCACCCTCCTCTACCAGCCGATCCAGCACCCGCTTGTGCGCGGTATGCGTGGCGAGATAGGTCATGTTGAGGGAGTCGGCCGTCTGGCGAATGGTCCATCCCTCGATGGAGATCCGCCAGAACACTTGCCAGGTCTGGGCCTGAACTTTCTCGCGGACGGTGGCTTGGACCTGTTCCATGAGGTCCAGCAGTCTTAACCCCCGGAGAGTCGGTTCATCGTCTTCTTCGCCGTGCGGATCGAAGGCGAGGAAGGATTTCTCGACATCGACGAGGGAAGGATCGTCGAGCGAGTGGACGACCGGTCCCTCCCGACCCCGCTCGCGGATCGCATCGACGGCGCGCCAGTGGAAACGTCTCCGCAGCCAGCCCCGGAACCTGAGGCTCGGGTCGTAGCGAAATGACCGTAACTCCTCCGCCAGTTGCATCCAGAAGAATTGACGGACATCCTCCGCGAGCTCGGCATCAAGGCGGTATTCCCGGCACCAGCTTTGGAGGTACGGGTCGTAACGCGCGAAAAACTCACGCCAGGCGTCGTCGTCCCGCCAGTCAGCGCTCCGTCGCAGGAGCGTCGGGCTGGTTCGCGTAGTCTCGTCGGAATTCATCGTTGAATCCTCGCGTATTCGAGTCGGATGACGAACGGCGTCTCGGCGATTACGGAATTCTGGAGAAAGCGTGTAGATGGTCTTCGTAGGACTTGTAGAGGGCAAAGGAAAGCTGAGGACACGATTGAAATCGATCGGCACTGATGAGCTGGGTCAATTCTAGTCCTGGGAATCGCGCCGAAACAAGAGGTTGTAATTGCGGTCTATCCCCGAACATCGCGCAAGTTCTCGTCGGGCCGATCGTCTGAGACGTGGGGAACTCGTAAAGGCTCGACCTTTTCTCATTTGCTGTGACGCCCGCTGGAGAGCATCGACCATGAGTACGCCGAACATTCCTTCGGAGAAACTATCCGGCGCCCGCCCTGCGCCAACACCGATTTCCCTCTCGTCGCGCACGACCGTCGCCATCGGTGCGGATCACATTCCCTCCCGGCGCGGCCGGCGAACACGACGGCCGGAGAGTCTTCCCGCTCGCGTCCGATTCCGTCCCCAGGTCGGGCTTCTCGAACAGCGCACCGTGTTGAGTGCCGCTCCCACCCTCACGGCGCTGATCGCCTCGACCGCTTCGGCATACCTCGGACAGACGGTCAAGTTCATCGCGACCGTCAGCGACTTGACTGCGGGAGGGGCCACTCCGAACGGCGGGACGGTCACTTTCAGCGACCAGACCGGGGCTCTCGACACCGAGACGCTCGTCAACGGTGTGGCGACGTTCACGAGCACGAGTCTGCCGGTGGGCACGACCACCATCACGGCCTCCTACGGCGGCACCACGGACTTCGCCTCGAGCACCACGGGCACGATCGTGACCGCCGCTGGCGATGGCAAAGCCGGTTACAAGGGCGACAAAGGAGCCGCGACCGCTGCCGAGTTGGATGCCCCCTGGGGCATGGCCGTCAACTCCGCGGGCGACCTGTTCATCACGGACGAGGGCAACAATGTGATCCGCGAGGTGGTCGCAGAGAGCGGCGATATCGTCACTGTCGCCGGTAACGGCAAATCCGGTTTCAGCGGCGACAACGGGTCCGCGACCGCCGCGGAACTGAATGATCCCAATAGCGTCGCCGTCAACTCCGCAGGCGACCTCTTCATTTCCGATGATGGAAACAACAGAATCCGAGAGGTGGTCGCGGCGACTGGTGACCTCAAGACCATCGCTGGCGACGGCAAGTCCGGTTACAGTGGCGACAAGGGCCCGGCGACCTCGGCCGAGATGGACAGCCCACGCGGCCTCTCCGTCAACTCCGCGGGCGACGTGTTCTTCGCCGACAACGGCAACAACGTGGTCCGCGAAGTCGAGGCGAGCGGCGACATCATCACCGTCGCCGGTGACGGCAAGGCCGGCTTTAGAGGCAACAATGGGCCGGCGACTGCCGCAGAATTGAATGGCCCCAACTATGTCGGGGTTGACTCCGCGGGCGACCTGTTCATCGGCGACGCGAATAACAACGAGGTTCGCGAGGTGGTGAAGGGGACGGGCAACATCATCGCCTTCGCCGGTGACGGCACCGCTGGTTACACCGGCGATAACGGACCTGCGACCGCCGCCGAGATGGACAACCCCCTCGGCGTCGCCTTCGACTCGATGGGCGATGTGTTCGTCGCCGACAATGGCGACAACGTGGTCCGGGAGGTGGTTGCGGCGACCGGCGACATCATCACCGTCGCGGGCGATGGCACGTCGGGTTACAGCGGTGACAACGGGCCCGCGACCGCAGCCCAACTGGACAATTCCGGCCGCGTCGCCGTCAACTCCGCGGGCGATCTGTTCATCGCCGACAAGGGCAACAATGTCGTCCGCGAGGTCACCCCGACGGTGACCGTGACCATCAGCCCCACGCCGACTCCAACACCCACCCCCACGCCCACACCGACTCCGACGCCGACTCCAACACCCACGCTGACCCCGACCCCGACATCCTCGCCGATCACGACCTCCGGCCAAACCGAGGCCGGCTCGCTCACTCCGATCCCGGCCGTCTCGCCCCGCTACGTGACGCGGACGATCCTGGCCGAGCGGCCGAGATCCCCGAGATCCGGCCGGCCGGTCACCATCATCGCCACGGTCAAGATTCTCGGTGGACTCCAAGCCGTGCCGACCGGCTCCGTTACGTTCCTCGATGGCACGACCGAGCTTGGCACGGTCCCGTTGAGCGGTGGCAAGGCACGGCTGGTGATCCCGGATCTCGAGCCGGGGCGGATGATCGAGGCACGATATGAATCGGGCCCGGGAATGGTGCCCAGCGCAGGGACCCTCTTCGAGGCCGTCCGGGCGTCGCGACCCAGGAGCATGGTTATCCCATTCCTGGAGGTCTCGCCGCCCACTCGGGTTCGGGGCCGAGAAATTGTCCCGGCACCGATTTCCTCGCACGTTCGTGATCGTGACCATGATTGATCGTGCATCCTGCGGCGCCGGCACGCCGCCTTGGTCGGCCTGGATCACGGGAACCGCCTCCCTGGCGGGAGTCATGGCGAGGCGCGAAGCGCCGTGGACAAGCCGATCGGCGAGATCGACGTGGCGTTGAATGTGCGCTAAGCGGCCTTCCACGAATCCTCCTCATCGATCGATCGCCGGGCTTGTGTCCGGGAGGAGCGTCAGGGATGATCATCGAATCGCCTCGCGCGGCGATTCCGAAATCGGATGATCCTTCATGCTTCCTCACCGACGATTTTTCGATGAATCTGGAGAGTCACGGCTCACCAATCGAGTATCCTCTCGACCGAGAACCGGAATTTGATTCCGGCCTGGCCGCCGTGGTTCTCTGCGGGGGAGCAAGCCGTCGCATGGGCGGAGCCAAGGCATGGCTACCCTTCGGGACCGAGCGGATGCTCCAGCGAGTCGTGCGGCTGGCAGGCATCGCGGCGCGGCCGATCGTGGTCGTCGCGGCACCCGATCAGGAGCTTCCCGGCTTGGACCCCGAAATCGCGATCGTCCGCGACCCGATCGCCGGACGTGGACCGCTCCAGGGGCTGGCCGCAGGGTTCGCCGCCCTTCCCGATGCGGTCGAACTCGTCTACGCCTCGGCGACCGATGTCCCCTTCCTCGAACCGCGATGGATCGGCCGGCTGGCCGAGCTGATCGGCGACGATGATCTCGTTATACCTTTTATCGGAGGATATTATCACCCACTTGCAGCACTCTATCGGAAGGACATCGTCCTTCCGGTCATCGAACGCTCGCTGATCGAGGATCGATTACGGCTGGCCTCCCTCGTCGAGAAGGTCAAGTCGCGGGTCGTGAATGAGGCGGAGATGCGCACCGTCGACCCGGGGCTCGGCACACTCAGGAACCTCAACGATCCGACGGCCTACCAGCAAGCCCTCTACGACGCCGGATTGAGCGATAGCGAACCTTATTAAATCAGATTTGCATGCGTCGCCACGATAACCCTCGCGGTCCGCAAGCCATCGACCGCCGCGCTGACGATTCCGCCGGCATAGCCGGCCCCCTCGCCGCACGGATAGAGGCCGGCGACGCCGGGACTCTCGCGGGTCGTCGGGTCGCGGGGAATCCTTACCGGAGAGCTGCCCCGCGACTCGGGGCCGGTGAGCGTCGCGTCGCGGAGGAAGAGCCCGCCGAATCGTCGGTCGATCTTCGGGAGCCCGCTCATCAGGGCCTCGACGACCGGCGCGGGGAGAAACTGTCGCAGGTCCATCGTCTTGCCCCCGCGCTGATAGCTGGTCGGGATCGTCCCGCGGCTCGGCCGCCCGGCGAGGAAGCTACGCGCCCACTGGAGCGGCGCCGCGTAGGTGCCCTCGCCCAGTTCGTACGCGAGCTTTTCGACCCGTTGCTGGTAGTGGATGCCGGCCAGGGGATGGTCGCTGGCCATGTCCGACCGCTCGATCGTGACGACCAGGCCGCTGTTGGCGAACGGCGAGTCGTGGCGACTCTCGCTCATCCCGTTCGTGCAGAAATACCCCGGGTCGCTGACGCTCGGCATCACATAGCCGCCGGCGCACATGCAGAATGTGAACAGGTCGCGATCGCCGGTGCGGACCGAGGCGACGTAATCGGCGGCACCGAGCGCGGGATGGCCGGCGTTGTGTCCGTATCGCGCCTCGTCGATGGCTGCCTGAGGCTGCTCGATCCGCACGCCCAGTTGGAACGGCTTGGCCTCCATCGGCACGCCCCGACTGAGCAGCATCTCGTAGGTGTCGCGGGCGCTATGGCCGATCGCGAGGATCGCCAGATCCGCTTCGATATAGCCCGATGAAGTGATCAGGCCGCGGAGCTGCCCCTCCTTGATGTCGATGTCCTCGACGCGGCAGGAGAACCGGACCTCGCCGCCGAGCGACTCGAGCTTGCGGCGCAAGGTCCGCACGACGAGCGGGAGCCGGTTCGAGCCGAGGTGGGGCCGGTGCTCGTAGACGAGCGAGGCCCGGCCGTGGCAATCCGCCAGGATCTCCAGCACGCGATGGACGTCGGGCCCGGTCCCGCGCGAGGTGAGTTTGCCGTCGCTGAAGGTGCCCGCGCCGCCTTCGCCGAAGAGGTAGTTGCTCTCCGGGTCGAGCGGCCCGTTCTGGTCGAATCGCCGGACGTCGGCGACCCGGTCTTTGACGGCCCGACCCCGCTCGAGGATGAGCGGCCGGTATCCCGCCTCCGCCAGCAGGTACCCGGCGAACAGGCCGGCCGGCCCCGAGCCGACGATCACGGGGCGATGCCACATCGGCCGCGTCCCCGGCTCGGGCCACTCGAACCGCTCGGGCGTGTAGGGCTGGATATCCGTCGCGATCGGCGGCCCGACGCCCTCCGCGAGCTGGACTTCGGCCGAGTAGGTGAAGTGGAGGTCGTTGTGGTTGCGGGCGTCGAGGCTCTTGCGGAGGATCCGCCACCTCGCGATGTCGTCGGTCCCCAGGCCCAGCCGGTCGGAGATCTTGCCGGGCAGGCCCTCCTCGGCTTCGCTCAGTTCCAGGCGGATGTTGGCGACTCGGATCGACATGGGTAGAACTATCCCAGCAGGGTGGGTGAAACCCACCGAACTTATGTATTCGCAAGCACTCGGTGGGTTTCACCCACCCTACGAACCAACCTATCGATAGGCACACGGCAGGAGGACGAGGTTGCTGCAGGCGTGGGGCGGCTCAGCGGGCCAGGGGACCGAAGCAGATCAGGGTGATGTCGTCGACCTGCACGTGGCCGGCGGAGAACTCGCGGATATCCTGGAGGATGGCGCGGCCCATAGCCTCAGGCCCCCCGGAGGTCTCGGCGACCTTGCGGAGAAGCCGGCGGTTCTCTCGCGACTCGTAGAGCTCCTCGCGGATGTTGCGAGGATCGGTCACGCCGTCGGAGTAGATCGTGACGACGTCGCCGGGGTACAGCTTGACCTCGATCTGTTTGTAGTCGGCGTCCGGGATGATCCCCAGCGGGTAGCCTGCGATGTCCTCGCCGACCTCGTCTACGTGGCCGTTTGCCCGCCGGATCATGACCGGAGGGTGCCCGGCCGAGGCAAGCGTCAAGGTCCGCTTCTGGACGTCCAGGACGCTCAGGTTGAGCGTGATGAACTTCTCCTCGATGCCCGCGGAGAAGAGCAGGCTATTCAGCTCGTTGGCCGCCTGGGCCGGCGAGTCCTCGGTGAGGATGCAATATCGGGTGTCACCCGAGAACTTGGCCATCATCAAGGCGGCGGCGACCCCCTTTCCCGACACGTCTCCCACGGCCGTGGCCAGCCGGTCGTTCGGCAGCGGGACGAAGTCGTAGTAGTCGCCGCCGACCTCGTACGCGGGGTCGTAGTGGGCGAAGAACTCGAAGCCGGGGACCACCGGGACCGACTGGGGCAGGAACCGCTTCTGCACCTGCTCGGCCAGCCTCAGGTCGCGGTTGACCCGCTCTCGCTCGAGCAACGATTCGTGCATCGTCGCGTTCTGGATCGCGATGGCCGCCTGGCTGGCTACGGCGGCCAGGACGTCCAGGTCCTCCTGGAGGAACTGCTTGCGGTCGCTGGTGTCGAGCTGGATGATTCCCAGGGCCTCGCGATCGGGCGTCAGCAGGGGCACGCACATCACCGAGCGAATCTTCAGGTCGGCGATCGATGCGCTCGTGGGGAGGTCTTTGTCCGAGCTGGCGTCCTGGCTGAGCACGGCCTTGCGCTGGCCCAGGACGTGGTTGACGATCGACCGGCTGATGCTCATCGGGATCTCGTCGGCGGGGACCGTCGTCGAGAAGTGCGAGCGCCGGGCCGGCCGGTACTTGAACGCCTTGCGGATCAGCCGCTTGGTGTCCGGGTCGACAAGGACGAGGAAGAGGCGCTCGGCCTGGGGGAACAGCTCCATGAGCGAGTCGAGGATCTTGGGGGCGACCGCGTCGATCTTGAGCTCGGTGGAGAGGTTTCGGGCGATCTCCAGGATCGCCTTGAGCTTGACCTCCGGCTTGACCATGCTGGCCTGGGCGCTGGACCGGGAGGCGTCGAGCGTCTGGAGCTGGGGCGAGTCCTGGCTGTCCCCCTCGTTGACGATCATGATGTTCCCGGGCTCCTTCTCGGGGACATCCGAGGGGAGCCGGGGATAGAACAGGAACTCGACGTCGCAGATATTGATCCGATCGCCGGGCGAGAGCCGATGGTCAACCCCCGGGATAACCTTGGTATTATTGACCTTGGTCATGTTGCGGGAATTCAGGTCGGACAGGTAGAATTCCTCGGCCTTGCGATAGATCTCGGCGTGCCGTCGGCTGACGCCGTTGGGGTCCAGCACGACGTGACAATGCTCGGGCGATCGGCCGATCACATTACGATCCGCCTTGAGCTCGATGATCTGCCCGGCCGTCTCGCCGTTCGCGCGCTTCAGGAATGCCATGCCCGTCAACTCCCAACCCAGTCTCACATCGGCCAATCTGAATCGATCCTGACGATCATCCTATCCGCTCGGCCGCGATTCGGCCTTTGCCGCCGGATTCGCCTTCTTCGCGTTCGCCGGCGGCGGATCGACCACCTCGAGGCGATCGAGCCGCAAGGCGAGGATCCTGAGTGCCCTGCGGAACGAGTCCGCGAGGACCGGGTTCCCCGACTTGATGGCCCCCTGGCGGGCATCCGAGCAGATCTCCAGGCGAAGCGCCAGCAGGGTCGGGTCATCCATCCCTTTCAGGCCGTCGGGGGTGAGGCTGTTGAAGCTCTCGGCGACCGCCTTGAGGTCGCCCGTCCGGAGGTGGATGGCCGTCTCGATGACGGCGACGAGGTCCTTGTCGCGAGATTGTGCCTTGTCCCAGGCCTCCAGCTCCGAACCCAGGATCCTCAAGGCATCCACGTCATCCAGGCGATACCAGGTCCGGGCGAGCTGAGTGTAAGCCTTCGAGACGAGCTCGCGGGAATTGTGATAATTCCCCGGGACGGCGAGCCAGGCGGCGGCCCACTCGTCGCGAGGGGCCTGGAGCAAGGCGTATCGGACCTGCTCCTCGGCGCTGCCCTGCTTCGCGATCGAGGCCCATCGCGGCTCGACCCACAGGGCCGGGGCATTCCCGGCCGGCGGCGACGAGATTGACTGCACATCCGGGGCCCGCGACGACCAGCCCGCCAGGGCGCCGACGAACAGGCCGGCCACCATGGCCATCACGGCCACCGCGGCACGGAAACGCGCGGGGGCGGGAGCCTCGGCCTCGATCCCCGGCCCGACCGGCGACCGCGAGCCGGGCGGCTTCGCGTCGCGAGCGGATCGGACCGCCGCTCGGGCCGAGACCGCGTGTCCCGGTGCCCCCTCGGGCGACCGGACCGCGAGCTCGTGATTCGAGGTCGTCGGGGACACATCCCCGGCTCGCGCAGGGCGCCTTCGAATGTCGTCTCCGATGCCCCACCGGGCGCGATATGGATCAACTCGCGGAGCTTCGAGAGGTCGGCCAGCATCATCGTGGCCGACTGGTAGCGATCCGCCGGGTCCTTCGCCATCAGCTTCATCACCAGCCGGTCGATCTCCATCGGCAGATCGGGTCGATAGTTCAGCAGGCTTCGGGGGATCTCCCGGACATGCTTCAAGGCCAGGGCCACCGCCGAATCGGCGCGGAACGGAGGCTCGCCCGCGATCATGAAGTAATAAGTGACCCCCAGCGAGTAGAGGTCGCTGCGGTGATCGACGGGGTGGCCCTGAGCCTGCTCCGGGCTCATGTACAGCGGCGTGCCCATCGTCACGCCCGACTGGGTGAGGCCCATCGACTCGCCCGCCTGGTCGCGGCAAAGGCCGAAGTCCGCCACCTTCACCCGGCCGCGCTTGGTGATCAGGATATTCTCGGGCTTGACGTCGCGATGGATCAGCCCGGCCTCTCCCGCCGCGCCGATCGCCTGCGCCGTCTGCTTCATGATGGAGAAGACAAGGGGCAGTTCGAGGGCCCCCTTCTTCCGGAGATATTCCCGGAGGTTCGTGCCCTCGACGTACTCCATCGCGATGAAATGGACATCGTCAACATTCCCCACCGTATAAACATGCACGATGTTGGGGTGATTGAGCTTGGCGACGGCCAGGGCCTCGGAATTGAACCGCTCGACGTAGACTTTTTTCAGTAAGAAATCGGGGCGGAGGATCTTCAAGGCGACCGGCCGATTCAGGCTGGTCTGGGTCGCCATGTAGACTTCGCCCATCCCACCGCGACCCAGAAGCTGGCCGACCTGGAACTCGCCGAGTGTCCAACCGGTCAGATCTCCGAGCGACACGCGGTTGCCTTCGATGACCCAGGCAAGAGTGTCCTCTTCGTCGGTCGATTGCCGATCAACTTGGCTCATGGTCTCAGTCCGCATGGCGGCGGGTGGAGGACTTCGCGACTCATCGTCGGGTCTGGCACGTCGGGACACTACGATAGTCTACGGGAATCGCAAATCGTCGTCCAAGGGCAAAGCGTCAGGTCGTGCATTTGAAACGGTGCGCCGGGCCCCTTTGGATCAGGCCCGTCCCCCGGAATCAGGAAGCCGAATAACCGACAATTCGCCCCCTCTAACGAAATTCGCCGCGGTGAGATGGGCCGTCTGGAGGGGAGACCATATCTCGGGAGTGCCGGAAAACGAGAAAACGGTCCTAAGACGACATTGTCCCGGAGATCCCGGAGGAGTATCTTGGGGTGATAGCTGGAAACCCATGGTTCGGCGATCCTTGGCCCGGGAACTTCCTTCTTCCAGCACGAAATCGCTGAGTCCGGCGATCCTTCCCGATCGCATGACGTTTCCTCCCAGCTTGGCGGAGGTTGGTGATGCGCGAATCGCGTACTTTGTGGGTTCGGTTCCTGGCCATGGGCTTTTGCTGTGCGATGGTCCCGACGATGGCGACCCTCGCCCAGCCGGGGGATCCGGCCTTCGACCAGGTCGTTGGCAACCCGCGTGGACTTCCTCATCTGCCACCTCAGGGGGCCTGGGGCGAGATCATCAATGTCACGTCCCGCTGGATCGTGATCCAGAACCACACGGGCCAGCAGTATCCGATCGCGATCAATGACATCGGTGAATTCCTGGTGAGATGGCCGAGCAGCGTGGACGCGATGGGCGAGCGATCCATGGTCGAAGCCATTGGGCAGGATCTCGGCAACAACGTGTTGCAGACCGATCATGTTGACGTCTTCGAGGGGGCCGATCAGGCGCTGGTCGCCCCGACTTACAATAGCCTCCTGCCGAACAATGCGATCGTGACGACCATCGACCCCGGATTTCAGAGGACGATGAGTCCCTGGGATTATGGCGGTCAAATGCTGCTCCACGGCTGGGCTTATCCCGTGCCTGCGGGGATGACAGGGATTCCGACACGCCTGCATGTCGTCGGCGTCCCGGTCAACCGCACGCCGCTCCGGCTTGGAATCCTGGGCAACAATATCGCCACGGTCGTCGGTCCCAACGGTGGGCAATTCAGCGTCACCCAGGTGACTCGCGGCGACATATCCCATATCAAGAAGGGCGATTACGCCTTCCTGCTGCCCCAGGCCATCACGCCGCGAGGACTGCAAGTCTCCCAGTTCGTGCTCTACAAGTCGGTGCCCTTCGCACAGTTCCTTCGCGTGCGATGATGGACCGCGGAGCGTGCAAACCTCGGTGACGCGATCGCGAACGACAAGCGAATGATACGGGACTCGTCGTCGTCCAGGAATTGCGCCGGTTTGCACGCGGATCCAACGCTTCGTCGGATCTCGATCGCCCCGCTCCTGGTTTTCCGCCTCCATCCCAGGCTCTGCGACGTGCTCTCGATTGGCGTGAAGTTGAAGGTGATGAATCACAGGAGTCCGATGAGACCACTGTCCCGATACATCGCTGCAAGCTTACGCGATCACTGCGGACGGCTTTCGCAATCAAGTTCCTATTATTAAGAATGCCGCAACTCTGCAATTTCATTAATGCACTTACCGGGGACTGAGGGCGTTTTGCCGACGCAACTCCTTAGCTATCCGGCAGATAAAAATTTCTGCGACGAGTTCGGATTTCCATGCGGACTGGCCGATCCGGACACTCGGTCCCCGGGGTGACAGCGCGATGAATCCCCGACCGCACACAGCCACTCAACGCGCTCGGATCTGAGTGACTTGATCAGGATCCCGTCGGGAAGGTCAAACCATTGGATTCTTTCGAGTCCTTAACGGCTCGTCGCTTTTCGAGGACTACATTCAGCCGATGCTGGCGTTGTGCCAGGAGCGAGCGGGCGCGATCGTGATTAGGGTCGATGGCCAATGCTCGCCGATTTACGTCGATGGCCAGTTGAAGATTCCGTTCGATGGCGGCCCAGTCCTTCCTCGGCCAAGCGTTCTTATAGGACTGCATGTAGCCCTCGCTGAGCACGAGATGGCTGTCCGGCCGATCGGGGTGTTGATCGACCAGTAGCCTCCCGAAGGCCAGCAAACGGTCGGCGACATGGCCAGCCTGGTCGAGCTTGTCGAGACTGCGTAGCGCCGAGGCGGTACGGGCCAGGAGGTAAGACAGGTAGTTCTCGGCGGTTTCGTTCAGATCCGTGCCCCTGCGGTATCGGCTACAACGAAGGGCATCGGCGGCCAGTGCCGCCCATGCCTTCGCCGACAAGCGATCTGCTCCGGGCGATGAGAGCCGAGCCAGGGGGGAATTCGCGGACAGCTCCCCGTCGGAAGGGTCGGTGTTCGTCGCGTGCTGAAGGCCCTCGATCATCCGAATGAAGTCAGCCTGTACGCCGACGCGCCAGGCCGCGATCAGAAAGTTGTCATCATCCGTGGGGAGTCGGTTGATCATTCGACGATTGGCCAGAATCAGCGACCTCGCCTCGTCCATATTGCCGCGCCGGGCAAGGACGAAGGCCAGGGCTTCGCGAATGCTGGCTGTCGCGCCATACGAATCGAGTCTTGGGATTGGTCTCGCCCGCGCCTCCTCCGTTGCCAGCAGGGCCTGCCGTAGATGAAGGATGCATTCGTCGACTCTCCCCTGCCGCTCCGCGATGGTCCCGAGGAACATCAAGTTCTGACCGAGCCAATAGAAAGTCTCGCCATCGGCGGGATTACGCCGGAGTTCCGCCTCGTGGTCGGTGATACACTCCTCGACCAGGGATCGCGCCTCGTCCCATCGGCTTGCTTGATGAAGTACAGAGTACAACTGAGCCTCGACGAAGGCTAAACGCCCAGGATTTTCCGGCCGGTTGTCTCGACGTGTGACGAGCTCCCTCAGGCGTGTCCTGAGGTTCCTCAGCATGCCGATCAGTTGATCGGCCCTAACTGCTTTAGGGACACCGGCCTTGCTACCCGTACACAGTTCGACCAACTCATCGAGCACCTTGTTCGCGGTTGCGAAATCGGCCTCGGCTCGGCTGCGCTCCGTTTCGGCGCGTTCACGTTGCGTGTCGGCCTGCGTGCGCTCCTGCGTGGCGATGAGTTTCTCCTTCTCGGCGCGATCTCGTGCCCGAACGGCGTCTCTCCAGAGGAGGCAAATGCCCAGGAAGCCGAGACAGAGCGAGCCGAACAATGCCAGAGTCAGCAGGGCGATGGCCGGCCGACGACGGCAGGCACGCCAGGTCCGTTCCGGGATCGACACAGGGCGTGCCGCGATCGGCAGCCCCTGCCGCCATCGACGGAGGTCGTCGGCCAGAGCTTCGGCCGACCAGTAACGACGCCCGGGATCCTTCTGGAGACATCTGAGGCAGATCGTCTCGAGGTCGCGGGGGATGGATAGGTTGAGCCGTCGCGGGGAGACCGGCTCCTGGTAACGTACCTGCTCGAGCGTCTCGGCGATCGATGGGGATGAGAAAGGGGGCTGGCCGGTGAGGATGTGGTAGAGCAGGGCACCGAGGCCATAAATGTCCGCCGCCGGTCCAAGGTTCTCGCGTGCGGAAGCCACCTGCTCCGGAGCCATATACGCTGGGGTGCCGATCGGGCCGGCCATGCTAGCCGTGGGCGAGCTGGCGTCCGGGTCGTCCCAGCGGCGTGCGATGCCGAAGTCGCCCACGTGCGGCATCGATAGCCCGCTGTCGGGTTCCCGATGGGCATCGAGGAGGATATTCGAGGGCTTGAGGTCGAGGTGCAGCAAGCCCGCGCGATGGATGGCGGCGACGGCACCCGCAACGATCTCCACGAGCCGGGCCGCGTCCTTGCCGAGATATGGGTCGTCCAGCCGGTCCTTGAGGGTCCCCCCGGGGACGAATTCGAGCACCAGGTAGAGCCATCCTTCGCACTCCCCGACCTCGTAGAGCGGCACGACATTCGGGTGACGGACTTGAGACAGGGCGCGTGCCTCGCGAAGCCATCGGGCGTGGTCGCGCGAGCCGGCCGTCGGGCCGCTCAGGACGACTTTCAAGGCCACCCGTCGATTGAGGCTCGGCTGGAACGCCAGGTAGACGACGCCCATCGCTCCCCGGCCGAGTTCGCGTTGGACGATAAAGCCCGGGATGCGGCAGGTCGCCCGGCCCGGGCAACATCGGCGGCCGGCCCCTCGCGTTATTGATCGCCAGCCGCTCGAGTTCGGCCTGGCATTCGGCGCACTCCTCGATATGGCCCTCGGTCGAGGCATACCCGGCCCCATCGAGCGGATCGGTCACGAACCGAACGAGAGTTGCTGTGGAAGGACATGCGTTCACTGCTGAAGACCTCCCGGCCAGGGCCGACTGACAGGGGTGAAGTTGCCAGGATCCCTGGGCGGATCCTAAGGGTGCGGGCCGAAGAGCTTCCCGAGCCGACGCTCGCCCTCACGACGGAGTTTGTCTTCGACGCGCTGCGAGCCATAGTAGACGGCCGCGTAAGACTTGCCCATCGCATCGGCCACTTCTCGAACGGGCTGTCCCTCGATCCGGATGAGCCAGAACGCTTGCCAGGTTTCCGGATCGACGCGCGCCGCGGACGGCCGCTTGAGCCTCCTCCGCCTCCCGGAAAAGCGGAAGCGATTCGGTTTCTCGTTCGGCTTCCGGGGCTCCGGGATCGGACGGGTCGAAGCCGAGCTCGCCGGGAGCGAGAGGTCCCTCATCAACCGGCAGGCTTTCAAGTGAGATCGACGGGTTTGCGTCTTGCTCGGCCCGCAGATCCACGGCCCGGGAGTGGAAGATCCGCCAGAGCCAGCCGCGAAATCGGCGGCCAAGGTCATACTCGAAGGTGAGGACGAGCGGCCAGACTCGCTCCCAGATCCGCTGCGACAACTCGTCGGACGCTTCCTCGCCGAATCCGTAGTGCCGGCACCATCGTCTCAGCATCGGGTCGTAATAGGCGACAAACTCGGCCCACGCCGGATGGTCAAGTCGGTCCCGCACTCGGTTCAGGAGGGACGGGCGAGTCGACTCGTCATCGGATCTGAGCACGAAACCGCCCCTCCTTGAAAGCTGATCCGCTCCGCTCACGGTCTCGTGTGTAGACCAGCAGTAGTTATATCAGAGACGATCGCGCATCCGAATCCCCGACTGTTGCATCAATGCGAACATCCTAACCGCCTGTTGTGTAGGACGCAACCGGGTGGGCCTCGCAATTCGCGAGGGCAGCCCGATGAATCCCCCATGGCTTCGTCCGGCATGGCATTCGCGCCGATGCGGCGAGCCGGCGGCATCGGGAATGAGGAGCCGAAACCGATCCCTGCATGTTTGCCTCCATCTCGTTCGTCATGACCTAGATACCAACTCTCAGGGAGATTCCCGACCATGATCCGAATCCGGAGATTGTTCCTTCTCGGTGCCATCGCCCTCGGTGTTACGACGGCGCGGGCGGAGATGGTTTACGTGACCACGAGCCAGGGTAAGCTTTTTTCGATCAACAGCGCGACCGGGAGCCTGAGCACGTTCGGTCCCACTGTCGATGGCGCATACGGACTTGCGGTTGACAAGATGGGAGATGTTTACGTCGGATCCAATGGTTTTTCTGGAACGACGATCGTCGAACTTTCGCCGGCGGGCAATCTGGTGCCAACCAGCTTCGGCAGCACTTATGTCTCTACCGAAGGATTGGCGGTGGACAGCCGGGGGAATGTCTTTGCGGGAGATTTTACCTACCCTGGAGTCCTGGAATTCGCGAGGTCCGGAGCTATCACGAATTTCGGCGATTCGAGCCCCTATGCTCCCCGCGCACTCGCCTTCGACAGCCAAGGCAATCTCTACGTGGCGGACGACAATAATATCACGCGGTTTACACCGAGTGGCGCGAGCAGCGTCTTCGCAAGCCAAGTGATTGGGCCGTGGGGCCTGGCGTTCGACAGCCAGTGCAACCTCTACGTGTCCAATACCGGCGACACTTATGGCAACGGCGGCAACGTGATCGAAAGGATCACACCGAGCGGTGTGGTCAGCGTCTTCGCGACCGCCGGGCTCGACGTACCCAAGGGTCTTGCGTTCGATAGCCAGGGAGATCTCTTCGTCGCGAACTACGGCAATGGCACGATCGAGGAGATTGCCGTGAATGGGACCGTCAGCATCCTCGCGACCCTGGATCTGACGACGCAGGGAGCGCCCGTCTACCTGGCTGTCGGCCCATCCTCCGTCCCTGAGCCGAGCAGCCTCCTCCTCCTCGCCTCTGGTGCGATCAGCATCCTGGGGCTAGCCCTTGGTCGTCGCGCGGTCGGGACCTTCAAAGAATAGCGAAGGGCGCGAATCCACGTCGCGACTCTCCACGCTCACGGTTGCCACAATATCGAATCATGCCACCCCATGGAACCCTCGAGGACCGGGCCGGGAGCCAATCTCCGCGCTGTCGGCCTTCGGTTTGCTAGCGGGTGGCATGATCCTTACTTTCCAACACCAGGATTTCGATAATTGGCGTGGTCCCGATGCTCGAATCAGATCTTCATGTCGATATGGTTCCCTTGAGGCCCACCGGCGACTTGGGCGATCTCCGTGTCGGACAAGTCCCGTTTGATCGCGGGAGAGGTCTGCGTGCCGGCATCGTTCTCGACAGGCGTTCTCATGGCGTGACCGTCATGAGAAGACGTCGAGGGCTTGGGATCTTACACGGTCCCGGCGCTTTTCTCGAGATCGCGATGGGCAAGTACGACGGACTCACGATTGCCTGGGGTAGACCCGCGCCCGATGAGAGAGGGGTCGTGAAACTGCCCCAGACTCGAATTGCTCGACCGTGCGAAGGGCTCAACCGGGCTTCCGAACGGCCTTGGGTCGCGGGTCATCCTTGACTGCCTCGTCCTTGATCATGGGATCGCTGCTGAGCATCGGATCATCCTTGACTTGATCGTCGTCATACCCCCGGTAGAGCGGCAAGTAGCGATAGTAGACCTCGAGCGTGAGGATCGACAGCGACGTGACGTAGAGTCGTCCCGCCGTTCGACCCCAGCGATCCATGACGGGAAAGACGGGATCCCAGCTCCCCTGGGCGCAGCCTTCCTCCTTGACTTGCATGCCGATCAGGCCCTCGCGAACCTTGAGGTTCCACTTCTCCCAGTCGGCGTTCTTCATGTTGTGCAGTAGCTGGGTGGCATAGTACCAGTAATAGATGTTCCGATCGTCGTTGGTCTCGAGGTCGGCGGCGATCGCCGCGGCGCCCTTGACCAGCGGCGGATAGTTCCGCGGCCAGCCCAGCAACTGCCGGCTCAGGAGGGCCTCGGCCGTCATGACCACGGAGAGGCCGCCCCGGCCGGGTTGATAGGCGTAGCCGATCCGATGCTGGTCGACGGCCGCCATGTCGAGATACCGCGAGCAACCCTTGAGGATGTGCTTCGAGATCGGGAGCCGGGCCATGTGTCCGCTCCGGAGCGCGAACATCTGCCAGCCGAAGACCGAGGTATCCCCTTCCTGTCCCGGCGAGTATCGCCAGCCGCCGGTGTTGGGATTCTGTGCGTCCGTGATGAACTTGAGGGCGAGCTGCGCCGGCTTCTTCAATCGCGGATCCTGCGAGAGGCCATAGGCCTCGCAGAGGGCCATCGTGCCGATCCCGTGGCTATACATGTAGGCCATGCCGGGCGGACCGATGAACAGGTTGCCGTCTGGCTGCTGGTGCTCGACCAGCCAGTCGATTCCCCGCCGGACCGAATCCTGATACTTGCTCTTGATCGTATGGCTGTAACCGGCGCCCAGCAGGGGGAGCAAGGCCAGGCCGGTGGCGGCGGTGTCCGACTCCATCGCCTGCGAATGGCTGCATCCATTCCCCTGGCATTGCTCGTAGTAGTTGAGGCTCCACGAGCCGTCGGGGCGCTGGTGCCGGACGAGCCAGGCGATGCCGTCCTCGACCGACTTCTCGGACTTGGCGGTGCCGCCTTCGCGGAGGACCATCTTCGCGCGGGTCAAGCCCTGCCTGCCCGAGAAGGGGGCCGTGACCGTCGATGCGAGCTCGGGGAGTCGCACGGTCGCGATCGATGCGCTCTTGATGTCCGAGAGGGGCGTCGGCCCGGCAAGTGCGGGCGCATAGTGGTTGAGCGAAGACAGTTCCGGTTGGCCGGCGAGCTTCAGGTCGGGATCGGCCGGTCCCACCCCGATCGAGGGCGGGTCGGGGCTATCGGTGAGCGTGAATGGGTCGCCGGCGCGGTTCGCCGGGACCAGCGACGTCACGTCGCCGAGCTGCGTGTCGACCATCGCTCCCTCGATCGGCGGCTGACTCAGCTCGTTGCGCCCGAATTGGATGATCAGTGCGAGGATCAGGAGGAAGAGGCCATGGAAGAGGACGCTCAGACCCCAGGATGGCACCGTCTTGAGGGTGTCGATGTCGCACTCGCCGCGGCGAATCTGGTCCCATCGGCTGCGAATCCTCTGGCCCAGGTGGATCACCGGCGAGACCGTAGCCATCGGCAGACCCTCTTTTCCGCGACGATCGAGACCGGGAATTGCTGGAGGAACGAGTGTCTCCCCATTATAGGTCAGCGGTTCGCTCCAGTTCCAGCGCGCCGACCGTCCCGGAATTAATTTATTCAGCGGTCGGACACAAGGCTAGAACCCGGATCGGGAGACGGAGCTCCCTCCTACAAATCCCGTAGGAGCCGGCTCTGTCCGGCGATTTTCTAGCCGTGTCTCGGGCGGTTGAGTTTATTCGGCCCGATCGCCGCGCGATCCTTCGGGGATCAACTCGGGATCCACCCAGTCCAGTCTCTTCAAGCTCTCCATGACCTGCGCCGCATCCGCGACCACGACGATCACCATCGCATCCGGGTGGAGCAACGTTCGTGCAGCGTCGATCACCGATTCGCGATCGATCCGTAGGAGCCGGTCGGCGAATCCCGCCTCGTGATCGGCGGGCAAGCCGTGGATCAGGAGGCTCGCATATCGGCTCACGAGGGACGAAGGGGTCTCGAAGTGCCGGGGTTGGCCCTCGACGAGGGCCCGACGTGCGTCGTCCAGTTCGTCCTGGGTCGGGGGGCGGCCGGTCACGAACGCCGACAGCTCGTGACGGAGATCCTCGAGTGCCTCGGCGACGCGTTCGCTCTGGACGGACGTCCCGATCGAGAAGGGGCCGGCACCCCGTCGACATTCGTAGTTGCTGCGCACGCCGTAGGTGAAACCGCGCTCCTCGCGCAATTTCGCATTGAGCCGGGACGTGAACTGCCCGCCCAGGATCTGGTTGAAGAGGAGCATCTGATCGAAGGCCGGGTGGAGTCGATCGATCCCGCGATGGCCGGCGCGGACAACGGCCTGGAGAGCCCCGGGCCGGTCGAGCAGCAGGAGTCGGGGCGCGGGGTCAGCTCGACGTCCGGGATTCGCGGGAGCTCGATCTCGGGTCCACGCCAGGCCGCGAGCCGGCGATCCAGCTCGTCGGCCAGGGATTCGGGCACCACGTCGCCGGCGACGACGATCGCGGCCTGGCCGGGCACGAGGCAACTCGCGTGATAGGCCCTCAGGTTGTCGACCGTGATGGCACGGACGCTCTCCTCGGTCCCCGCCAGGGGGAATCGGTAGAGATGCCCCGGCCCATACAGGGCTGCGAGGAAAGCCCGGTATGCATACGACTCGGCGCTGTCCTTCTCCGCCCGGAGCGCCACGAGCGTCTGGCCATGCACCCGTTGCCATTCCTCCTCGGGGAACGTGGGATTGATCAGGATATCCCCGGCCAGGTCCAGCGTGGCCGCCAGGTCGTCCGTCAGGCACTTGAATCCGACGTAACTCCCGTCCCAGCCGCAGCTCGCCGAGACCGAGGCTCCCATGGCCTCGGCCTCCATGGCGATCTGGGCGGCCGTTCGTGTCGACGTCCCTTCGTCCATCATGTCGGCGGTCAGTTGGGTCAGGCCGGGCCGGTCGATCGGCTGGAGTCCCGCCCCCCCCGCCATGACGACCGATCCGGCGACCGTGGGCAGGTCCTTCCTGGGGAAGACCCAGAGCGGGAGTCCGCACGCGAGCCGGAGCATCGTCGGGATCGGCGCCTTGTACCCGACCGGCTCGGCGCGGGGCGGCGCGACCTTCCGATCGAGCGCGGTGCCACGTACTGCCTCCTTGCGACCGATGACCGACAAGGCGATGCGCGGCCTCCCCGCCAGGTATCGCCGCGCAACAGCGCGGATCGCGCCGGACGTGACGGCCTGGAATCGCTGGATGTCGTTCCCGAGCAGTCCGGGGTCGCCGCAGAAGACGTTATACGCGTTGAGGCGATCGGCGACCCCTCCGAACCCGCCGATGTGCTCGAGGGCGAAATAGAAGCCGGAGATCCGCAGCTTCTGCACTCGACGCAACTCATCCTCGCCGACCTCCGCCGAATCGACCGCGGCCAGCTCAGCATCGACCAGTTCCCGAACCCGCTGGATCGAACGCGAGGGGCGCACGGTCACCACCACTCCGAAGGATCCCGCCAGCTCCCGACCCGACTGGTAGACGCCCACGTCCTGGGCGATCTCCTCCTCGACGACCAGCTTCCGATACATCCGGCTCGCCCGGCCCCGGGCCAGCACGTCTCCCAGGAGGATCAATGGTGCGTCGTCGTCGTGAAAGTGCGGAACGGTGGGCCAGACCAGGTAGAGCCGGTCCAGCTCGACGCGATCGTGGACGACGATCTCCCGATTCTCGGGCAACTC
Organism: uncultured Planctomycetota bacterium; assembly: GCA_963777695.1. GTDB lineage: Bacteria > Planctomycetota > Planctomycetia > Isosphaerales > Isosphaeraceae > CAVZRC01. The sequence goes on along the minus strand of CAVZRC010000001.1, from coordinate 2,332,317 downwards.
GACGGCTGGCGCCCAGGGTCGCAATGCCGGCGTCCCCCCCGAGATCGGGCCGAAGTATCGCTCCGCCAGGTCGATCGCCCGCGACTCATCGAGGTCGCCGACCACCGACAGGCTGGCGTTGCCCGGGACGTAATAGCGTCGGAAAAATGCCGAGACGTCATCCATGGTCGCACGTTCGATATCCTCCATCACGCCGATCGTGAGCCAGCTATACGGGTGCTGCGGCGGATAGAGGGCTTCGGCCAGCAGGGACCAGACCATCCCGTAAGGCCGGTTCGCGTAATTCTGCCGATACTCATTCTTGACGACGTCCTTCTGGATCCTCAGTTTCTCCTCGTTGAGGGCGCCCAGGAGGTTGGCCATCCGATCCGATTCCATGGCCATGGCGAGTTCGGTGTGAGCGGTGGGCAGGTCGACGAAGTAATTCGTCCGGTCGGAGGAGGTTGAACCCATTGATATTGGCGCCGACGCGCTGTAGATGTTTAAAAAAATCGCCCGGATAATGTTCGGACCCTTCGAACATCAGGTGTTCGAAGAGATGGGTGAATCCCCGCTGGCTGCGTTCTTCATTCTTGGAACCTACGTGATACCACAAATTTAGGGCCACGACCGGGAGTTGTGCCTGATGACGCACGATCACATCGAGGCCATTCTTGAGGGTGGTCTTGGTGAAACGAAAGCCGTCCAGCGGGGTCGCGTCGATCATGAGGAGGATGGACCGGAATAAGAGTTCGTGTTTGTGTCCTGGTCACAGCGGACTTGGCGTTTCAGTATGATGAGGTATCCGCAGGATTCGCGAGATCAGTTCCCTCTTTTCGTGGTTTTGGCCGTCCGACGTTGTTCACTACGCGGATCGATCAATCTTTTATCTTCAAGCCAGTCCGGTCTCCGAGTGGACGCGATGACGAGGATCTCGACCGAGGGCAATCGAAGGGGGATCGCGTACAATCCGGGGGGATGCTCTTGTTTGCGATCGACTCACGATACAATCTAGAGGACATCCGCGACGATCGACGATCCTGGGTTGTTACAGGGGCCGCAAAGGCCGAGGGCCGGACGGGCGGACCAGATGGATTTGGGGCGAGAGAAGGCGGGTCCGATCACGGGATTTCGTAATCACGCCGGCGCCGAAGCGATTGGACCTGGGTCATCGCACGGCGGTTGACGCATGAGAGCAGGGTCGGATCGTGAACTGGGACGACGTCATCATCGACGCAGCCGCGACGGATACGGGCATGCGTCGCTCGAATAATCAGGATAGCTACACGATCGTCCGTGCGCCTCATGCCGAGGCATGGCGGCAGCGCGGCCACGTGTTCCTGGTCGCCGACGGGATGGGCGCCCACGCGGTCGGCGAGCTGGCCAGCAAGATGGCCTGCGACCTGATCCCGCACAACTACATGAAGACCCGGGCGGGGACGACGTCCGAGGCGATCGTCAAGACGTTCCGCGACGTCAGCGCTCAGATCCATGGCCGGGCCTCGGCCAATCGCGACTTCCAGGGGATGGGAACGACCTGCTCGGCGCTGCTCCTGCTCCCGGAAGGTGCCCTGATCGCGCACGTCGGCGATTCCCGGGTCTATCGCGTCCGTGGCGAGCGGATCGATCAGCTCTCGTTCGATCACAGCCTGGTCTGGGAGCTGGTCCGGCGCAACCATCTGACGTCGGAACAGGCGCGGGTCTCCGTCCCCAAGAACGTCATCACCCGCAGTCTGGGCCCCGAGGTCGAGATCGAGGTCGACGTCGAAGGGCCGCTGGCCGTCGAGCTCGGGGACGTCTTCCTCCTCTGCTCCGACGGACTCTCCGGCCCGGTCGAGGACAACGAGCTGGGTGTCTTCGCGGGCAACTTCCATCCCCGCGATGCGTGCCGGTACCTCGTCAACCTGGCCAACCTGCGCGGGGGCCTGGACAACATCACCGTCGTGATCGTCCGGATCGGCGCCTGGATCGATCCCGACTCGACCGAGGTCCACCAGCAGCCCGACACCAAGGCCATCCGCGACGGCCGCGACCGAGAGGGGTGGAAGAAGCGACTCACCGGTCTGCTCAAGGGTCGCCGTTCCTCGGGGCCAACGGTCGTCGAGGATCATCCCTACCGCACCTACAACTGCCCCATCGACGAGGACCTGATCGGCCGGCTTCACGACTTGACCCGGACCGCCCAGGAGCAAGCGGTCAATCAGGCCTGGTCGATCGACTGGACCCTGCTGGCCAGCCTCCGTCGCCAGGAATCGGAGGCCCGCGCCGCGAAGAACGCCTGGATGGCGCTGCGGAAACTCGGCGAGATCATCTCGCTCCTCGGCCTGGGGATCCGGTTCCATCGCAAGAGCGGGAACTCTCACAACGCCCACTGAGGTCGATGACTTATTGGTTGGGTGAAACCGGTAGGCAACGAGGACCGACCATGTCGATGACGACCCCTTCCGTTGATGATGCCTCGACCCTATGCGCCCGGAGCCCCGATCCGGCCGAGTCGAGTAGTCGGCCGTTGGTCCCGTCGCTCGACCTGAGCGTCGTCTACTGCCTGGATGACCTCGATCATGTCGACGCCCTGTATAATGGGGATGCGCGGGGCTACACCTACTCGCGCGACGGCCACCCCAACGCGGACATGCTCGCCGGGAAGCTGGCTAAGCTCGAGGCGGGCGAGGCGGGCCTCATCTGCGCTTCGGGCATGGGTGCCATCGCGGGCGCCTTCCTCTCGCTCCTGAGCCAGGGCGATCATGCCCTGGTCTCCGATGGGATCTACGGACGGACCATCGCCCTGGTCAACCGTCAGCTCTCGCGATGGGGGATCGGCCACAGCATTTTCGACCCGACCGACGCCGTCTCCGCCAGGGCGAAGTTGACCCCGACGACCCGATTGATCTTCGTCGAGACCATCACGAATCCGTTGCTCCGCGTCGCCGACCTCGCCGGACTGGCCGCGATCGCCCGCGAGGCGGGCATCGCACTGGTCGTCGATAACACGTTCGCCCCGGTGATCTGCCGGCCGCTGGAGCACGGCGCGAGCCTCGTGGTGCACTCGGTCACGAAGATGATCGGCGGCCATAGCGACCTGATGCTCGGGGCGATCGTGGGCGATCGCCGGGCGGTCGAGGAGGCCAGGATGGTGGCCTCGACGCTCGGCCAGACCGGCAACCCGTTCGAAAGCTGGCTGGCGCTCCGCGGACTCGCAACGCTCAGCCTGAGGATGGGCCGGGCCAGTGCCACCGCGATCGAGCTGGCGCATCGGTTCGAGTCGCACCCTCAGATCGCACGGGTCTATTACCCGCTCCTGTCCTCGCACCCCGATTTCGACCGCGCGTCGCAACTGCTTGGCGGCAGCGGTGGCACGATCGTGACGATCGATCTGACTACCCGGGCGAGGGCAGATGCCTTCATCCGGGCCCTGGCCGCCTCGATCCCGTTCGCGCCAAGCCTCGGCGATGTCCAGACGACCCTGAGTCATCCCGCGACCACGAGCCACCGGGGCCAGGACGATGCCGCCTTGAGTCGGCAGGGCCTCAGCGCCGGCACAGTCCGCGTCTCGGTGGGCCTGGAAGACCCCGAGGATCTCTGGAATGAGTTCCTCGGGGCACTCGATCTGATCTCTGGATCGTAGGTCAGGAATGCCTCAGCGATTGCCCCGAGACGCGACACCCCCGCGCGGGACCAGTTCGTGAATCCGGCCATCGAACGCCAGGATGTAGAGCTCGCCCTCGGCATCCTCGCCGAAGGAGGCGATGTTCAACTTGGATGTTCGACTCACATCGATCAACTCGCCGGTTGAACACGACCTTCCCACCCTCGTAACGTAGGCCCCAGATCCGGCCGGTCTCGAAATCGCCATAGACATAGACGCCGACCAGATCCGGGATCTTCTTGCCCCGATAGACATAGCCGCCGGTGATGCTCAGGCCGCTGTCGGGCCGGTCTTTCGTCGGGATGTGCGGATACTCCACGATCGGCTGCTGGATCGGCGCGGCGCGATCGGGCCGTTGATGCCTCTGGGGCTGGAACGCGTGGAACCCTTCCCGGATGCTCCAGCCGTAATTCCCGCCGTTCTCGACCCGGTGGACCATCTCGAAGAGATTCTGTCCCACTTCGCCGGCCCAAAGATCGCCGGTCTTCCGATCGAAGCTGAATTTCCAGACGTTCCTCAGCCCGATGCAATACACCTCGGGTGCCCAGTGGGCGAATTTCTTGGAGTCACGCTTGCTCGGATTATCCTTGGGAATGCCGTAGGGCTTGCCCGATTCGGGATGATCGACGTCGATCCGCAGGATCGAGCCGAACCAATCGCTGGGATTCTGCCCGGTCGAGAGCGGATCATCGCCGGCGCCGCTGTCTCCCAGCGTGATGTAGAGATACCCGTCCGGGCCGAAGGCGATCGTGCCGCCGTTGTGATTCTCGTAGGGGTCCTTCTCGGACACCCAGATCCGATGCTCGCTCGACGGGTCGGCGACCCGGTCATCGGAGCGAGAGAGCGTGAACCGCGAGACCACCGAGTGTCGGACCCCCTTGTCGTCGGCCGAGTAGTAGACGAAGAACTGCTTGGTATCCTTGAACTTGGGATGGAACGCCAGCCCGAGGAGGCCTTCCTCATTCCCCTTGTTGATGGGGGACTTGAGCTCGAGGAACAGCCTCTTGGAGCGATTATCACGCTGGTTGAGGAACGACCAGACTTTCGCCTGGTGCTGCTCGGCAACGTACAAGCGATTGCTGCCGTCATCGGCGTAGGCCATCGCGACCGGCCGGTCGAACTTGAGATTCGGGAAAGCCACTTGCGTCGCGAGCTTGGGCAGAGGCGAGGTCCTGTCGGCGCCCCGCAGGGCCAGACTGGTGGCGATGACGATCAGTAACACGCTCGGAAAGGCACGCTTCACGGAAAAATCCTCCTCGGTTTCCAGGCATCTCGGTCGCGGACCCGGGCGGTCGCGGTCGGTCCACGATCGTCGCGGCTTCATCGAACCGACTCGATGCAATCGAAGGTCCCCGCGCACGCCCGAGGCATGCGATGGTATCGCCCCGACCGGAAAGAACTCAATAAGACGATCCGGACGCGGTGGCGATCGGCGGGACCGGGCATTGACCGGAGAGGTACGCGGGACATCGCCGGTGCGGGCATCTCAGGCGGATCTGCTCGATTTCCTCGTCGGCTTCCTTCCGAAGCAGAGGATCGTGATGTCATCGAACTGGGGACGGCCCGCGGAATAGCGTTCGACCGCATCCCGGATCGCCTCGCCGACCGACACGACCCCGGGAGGCGCCTCGACGATCGCACGATTCAGTCGCTCTGTGCCGAAGAGCTCGCCGTCGAGGCCCATCGCGTTAACGCCGTCGGTGAAGAGGACGACGACATCGCCGGGATTGAGCGTCGTCTTCGCGGCGGTGAAGGTCTCCTTGTCGAGCACGCCGAGCGGCAGCGAGACCGAGCGATCGCCGATCGGCTCGAGGCTCCCGTCGGCCCGACGGATCAGGAGCGCCGGATGGCCGGCATTGACGACGGTCAGCTCGTGATGTTCCCCGTTGACGATGGCCAGGATGAACGTGACGAACCGCTCGGCGGCGCTATTCTCGCACAGGCTCCGGTTCAGGCGGCTCACCAGGCGGACCGGATCGGGCTCGGCCTGGACGAGGAGCCGCACCTCGGCCGAGAAGCGGGCCATGACCAGCGCCGCAGGCATGCCCTTGCCGGAGACGTCGCCGAGGGCGATCGCCCATCGCCTCGACGATTGCGACGTCTCGGGGTCGTCCGGCGCCGGGACCGGCCGGTAGTCGAAGTAGTCGCCGCCGACGAAATGGGCGGGCTGGTAGTGATGCCAGAACTGGTAACCGGGCAGATCGGGATAGTGGTCCGGGATGATCGATGACTGCACGACGCGCGCGTCGCGGGCCTCCTGGAGGCGACGCCCTTCGAGGATGTCCAGCTCGTGAAGCCGGGCGTTCTCCATCGCCACGCTGATCGTGTTCGCCAGCGCGGCGAGGAAGTCGAGATCGCCCTGGGTGAACCGGCTCCGGTTGTCCCGCGTGTCCACCTGGAGGATCCCGACGGCACTCCGCCGGTGGTCCCAGAGCGGGACGCACATCATCGTCCGGACCTGGTACATCTCCAGGCTGCGGGACGCGTCGAAACGGCTGTCGGAGCCGATGTCCTCGCAGAGGATCGCATGGCCTTCGGTGGTCACGAGGTCGTAGACCGTCCGGCTGGGAGTCGATTGTCCCTCCTCGGGGCGACGGAACTTGCTGGCCCGGATCTCCAGCCGATCGGTGGGCTCGTCGCGGCAGACGATGAACCCGCGCTCCGCCTGCGGGAAGATCCGAAACAAGGCGTCGAGCACCTTCTCCATCACCACCGCGGCGTCGAAGACCCCGACCAGTTGCGCCCCGATCTCGATGACGCCGCGGAGCTTCTCCTCGGCCCTGGTGGCAAACCGCGGCGAACCGGCGGCGTTCCAGACATCGATCGTCCCCAGGATCGTCGGGGACTCGTTGCCCTCCAACCCGGCACCCGGCGTCTCCTCGGTGTCGGATGAGTCCCCGACATACTCGAGCCGATACTTGCAAATCCGGATGACATCGCCGTCCATCAGCCGCCGAGGTGCTCCGACGGGCACGCCGTTGACCTGCGTGTGATTGGTGCTGTCCAGGTCCTCGATCGACCGGCCGCCCGCGCCCCGGACGATCTTCGCATGGAGCTTCGAAACGTGCTTGTCGGGCAGGACGATGTCGCAACCGGCCGCCTTGCCGATCACGGTCTGGTCGCCATCCAATCGAAAGATCTTGTCGGGCCAATCGCCTTCGATCATCCGCAGCACGGCCATGAGAAGATGGTCTCCGTCGTCAGCGACCCGTTCAACGCGTATGAACGTGGATTATAGCCCGGCCCCTTTTCCCTGTAAAACGGCGCGCCTCCCCCGGGCTCGAATCGCGATGGGGCGATTTCTCGGGCCCGCCCTTGACCGGCAATTGGTTTAGCTATAAACTAAATAAGTGCCGATGGAAATCGACACGAAGGAGGAGACGATGATCCGGGTACGAAGGGGAGTTGACCGAGGCCATTTCGACCATGGCTGGCTCGACACATACCATACGTTTTCGTTCGGTTCGTATCACGACCGGCGGCAGATGGGCTTCCGGTCCTTGCGTGTGATGAATGAGGATCGGATCGCGGCCGGCCAGGGGTTCGGGACTCACGGGCACCGCGACATGGAGATCGTGACTTACGTCTTGGAAGGGGCCCTGGCGCATCGGGACAGCCTGGGTTCGGGAGGGGTCCTGGGTCCGGGCGAGCTCCAGCGGATGACGGCCGGTCGGGGCATCCGGCATAGCGAGTTCAACGCCTCCGAGTCCGAGCCGGTGCACCTCTACCAGATCTGGCTGCTGCCGGAGCGCGAGGGTCTGGAACCGTCGTACGAGCAGAGGGCCTTCCCGGGGGCCGGGCGACGGAACCGCTTGCAACTGGTCGCATCCCCGGACGGCGAAGACGCAGCCCTTTCCATCCGACAGGATGCCAGAATCTACCTGGCGTCGCTCGACGCGGGCGGGGAGGTCACGCACGGACTGGATCCGGAACGTCATGGCTGGGTCCAGGTCCTGCGAGGCGAGGTCTCGCTGAACGGTCAAACTCTGCTCGGAAGCGACGGCGCCGCGCTGAGCGAGGAATCCGCCTTGGTCCTCCGGGCCGAGGTGCCTTCGGAAGTCATGTTGTTCGACCTGGCCTGATGGAGACCGACCATGTCCCGGACCGTTCAAGGCATCGTCTCTGTTCTCGGGCGATTGATGCTATCCGCGATCTTCCTGCTCTCGGCCGTGGGGAACAAGATCCCCCACTTCAATGATGTGGCCGAAGTGATGTCCGGTGTGGGCATTCCCGCCCCGAAGCTGATGCTCGTCGGGGCGATCGTCTTCCTGATCGCCGGCAGCCTGTCGATCATCCTGGGCTTCAAGAGCCGCATCGGCGCGACGCTCCTCCTGATCTTCCTGATCCTGGCGACCTACTACTTCCACCACTTCTGGAACATCTCCGATCCCAAGCAGCAGCAGGAGCAGATGATCGAGTTCCTGAAGAACCTGGGACTGATGGGCGCGATGGTCCTGATCATCGCCAACGGCACGGGTCCGCTGAGCCTGGATCACAAGCCGGCCGCCAATCCTTCGTGATCGGGTCTTTCCCTCCGGGCCCAGGACGAATGAAAGGGTGAAAGTCGAGGGCGATGGAGGCATGCTGGCCGGAGCCGCTCCGGTTATGTTCTAATAGATGAGCGGCCACCGGCCATCGATTCCTTGCCCTCGACCTACTGCCACCAGCCACCAGGGTCCGAACCTGATGCAGACTACGACCGCGGAACGGCAAGAGCCCAGCACGGTTCGCCCGGAGGCCGAGCCGTCCTCGGCGATCGACCTCGATTGGCTCTCCGACAAGATCCCCTATCGGCGTTACCAGGAATGTGTCCACTGCGGCCTCTGCACGGCGAGCTGCCCGACATACCTCGAGACGTGCGACGAGAATGACAGCCCGAGGGGCCGGATCTACCTGATGCGCACCGTCGCCGACGGCCGGCTCGAGATGGGACCGGGCGTCCGCAAGCACCTCGAGCTCTGCCTGGACTGCCGGGCGTGCGAGACTGCCTGTCCGTCCGGGGTCCAATATGGCCGGATGATCGAGCCGTTCAAGATCGCGCTCCAGAAGTCGGCGCCGTCGGGCGAGAAGACCAGCTTGCTCCAGCGCATGATCCTCCATCACCTGTTCCCCTACGCGGGGCGCGTGAGGCTGGCGCTGGCACCGGCCCGGCTTCTGCAACGCTTCGGCGCGATCGACTGGGCGGAGAGGGTCGGGCTGACCCGGCTCTTGCCGCCGAGCCTGCGGCGGTTGCAGGCGATGCTGCCGAAGCTCTCATCCGGCTCGGGGCGATTGCCGGAGGTCTTGCCGCCGATCGGGCCGAAGCGGGCGCGGGTCGCACTGTTCCTGGGCTGCGTCGCCGACGCCATGTTCCCCGAGACGAATGCAGCCACCGCGCGGGTCTTGCAGCAGAATGGCTGCGAGGTGGTCATCCCGCCGACCCAGGCGTGCTGCGGCGCGATCCATTACCACTCGGGCGTCGAGGAGCCGGCCCTGGAGCTCGCCCGTCGCAACATGGCCGCGTTCCCGATCGACCAGTTCGACGCGATCATCGTCAACGCCGCCGGCTGTGGCGCGATGCTCAAGGAGTACGCCGCACATCCTGCCTCCTGCCGAGCACGACGTCGCAGAGCGATTCACGTCGAAGGTGAAGGATATCTCCGAGTTCCTGATGGCGCTGGGGCCGATCCCGCCCGGGAATCCGCTGCCGATGAAGGTGACCTATCACGACGCCTGCCACCTCTGCCACGCCCAGCAGATCCGCAGCCAGCCCCGGGCTCTGCTGGCCATGATCCCGGGCGTGCAGCTCGTGCCGCTCGAGGAGAGCGAGATCTGCTGCGGTGCCGCCGGGACCTACAACCTGACCCAGCCCGAGATGTCCGAGCGGCTCGGCCGTCGCAAGATGGACCACATCGACGCCACCGGGGCCGAGATGGTCGTCACCGGGAATGTCGGCTGCATCCTCCAGATCGCCCGCAAGATCAAGGAACGCGGCCGTCCCATGGAGGTCGTCCACCCGATCGATCTGCTCGATCGGGCTTATCGGGGCCAGTGAACCCACTCATCGGAAGGCACAACGGATGCGCATCGTCGCCGGATCGGGCCGAGGCAAGAAACTGATCGTCGTCCCCGGCGATGGCACGCGCCCGATCCTCGATCGCGTCAAGACGGCCCTCTTCGACATCCTGCGCCCGCGGATGGCGGGCAGCAAGGTGCTCGACCTCTTCGCCGGCAGCGGCAGCGTCGGGATCGAGACGCTCAGTCAAGGCGCCGACCATTGCACGTTCACCGAGCTCGGTCACAAGGCCGTCGCCACCATCAAGAAGAACCTCGCCACCAGCGGCTTCGCCGATCGTGCCACGGTCCTCCAGACCGACGCCTTCGATTTCTTGAAGCGGACTCAGGACTCCTTCGACCTGATCTACATCGCCCCTCCTCAGTACAAGAGACTGTGGGTGGAGGCCATCCAGCGGGTCGCGCAACGGCCGGAGCTCCTGAGCCGTCCGCCCGTGGGATCGGAGGACGACATCCATGCGGGCCTGGCGATCGTGCAGATCCACCCGAAGGAGTACGAGAGCCTCGACCTGGGCACGATCCGCGAGACGAGGCAGAAGCGATATGGTAATACGCTCCTGGTCTTCTTCGAGGTCGAGGGCGGTCCCGCTTCTGCTTAGGGCCGCGTTGGCCGGGCCGATCCTCAGACGGCGTTGGGACCGAATGGTTGCCGTGGTGCCGTCTCGGGGTGCGATTCCCCTTCTTGTTCCTCGGGACCTGGAAGTCGCCGCTCGGGATAGCATGCCGACGGGAGGATCTTGCCCCCTTGAAAGATCCCCGATCGCCTCAAGGAGTCGGTCAACTTCTCGAAGAGAGCGTCGGGAAGCGGCAGCACGCTGGTCCGTGCGTCGATCGGCCGCGGACGCGATCTGACCGAAGAATTCCAGATAATCCCGCCCCACGTTCGGCCAGAACATCGGCCTCGCATACTCATAGGCCCGGCGCTGGGTCTCGACCCGAAATGGGGCGTCGTTCAAGAAACGCAGGGTCGCTCCGGCCAGGGGGAGGCTCTGGGCGAACGGGACGAGGAGGCCACGCCCCTCCGCCAGCACTTCCTCGGCGTAGAGATAGGGTGTGCTGACCACGGCCCGTCCCGCCGACAGGGCATACGCCAGGGTCCCACTGGCGATCTGGTCCTTGCCGGGGTAGGGGGTGACATACACGTCGCACGCCTGCAAGTAGTCCATGAGCTCGGACAGGCTGAGATACCGATTCACGAACCGGACGTGTGCCCCGACACCCAGCGCATTCGCCATCGCGATCAGGCTCTCGCGATAGTGCTCACCCTCCTGTCGCTTGACCTCCGGGTGGGTCACTCCGACGATCACGTAGAGGGCGTCCGGGCAGGCGGCCACGACTTGCGGCATGGCCTGGATCATGTACTCCAACCCCTTGCCCCGGTTGATGAGTCCGAACGTACAGATCACGCGTCGGCCTGACAGTCCCAGTCGTGTCTTGTGGGCGTCGTCGCTCCCGACAGAGACCTCGGGCACGCCGTGCGGAATCACCCGCATCGGCCGATCCGAAACCTGGTAGACGTTCGCCAGGAGTTGTGCCGCGACGTTCGTCATGACGACGATGCCCTGGCTGCGAGACGCCAGGTGCCGGATCAATCGACGGGGCAGGGGATCCGGCCGCGTCATCAGGGTGTGGAAGGTCGTGACGATTGGCTTGCGACAGCCCAGCACGAACTCGAGGATGCCTTTGCCCCAGTCGCCGGGGTAGAGGCCGAACTCGTGCTGCAGGCTCACCACGTCGTATGGGCCGTCGTTGACCATCTCGGCCGCCTGTCGGTAGGCGACCGAGCTGCGATTTTGGATGACGTGGACCACGCGCGGGTCATCGTACTGGAGCACGCGCGTTTTCTGGATCGCCATCACCGACGAGGCCGGCCCCCGCGCCGCGAGATCGACCGCATCGGCGGAATCCTTGGTGAAGGTGGCGAGCCCGCATTCTTCCGGGGGATAGGTCGATACAAAAGAGCGGTCGGATGTCATGCACTCACCACCTCCCGAATAGGAACCTTGAAACAATCCGGCCGTCGGCGGCTTTCGAGTCGCGAACGGGACCGATCATCCCGCCATCGGCGCCGCGGTATCCTCCTCGGAGCTTTCCGGCTGCTCGCCGGCGCGCAGCCGTTCCCAAACTTCCAGGCGATGGACAGGGATCTTGGTAGCGGCCTCGAAGCCCAGCCTGACCCGTCCGTTCTTGATCTCGACGACGGTGACTTTGAGCAGCTGCTCCAAGCCGTCGGGACCTCCGATGACGACCGATTCCTGGGGTTTCCTCGACAGGACCAACATCGTTGATACGCCTTTCTCAGGGTTGATCGACCGCGCCGCGGCCGGTCCAGGTCTCCGCCGGCAGGTTCCCGGCCAGGAGGAAGACCTGGACCATCGTGCCGCTCGTGAAGACATGCACCACCGTGCCGGTCGTCGGCTCGACCTCGGCGGTCGTCTCGCGCACCTCGACGCCGGTGATTCGCTTGATCTCCTCGCGTAATGCCTCGGACGACGTCGTGAACAACTGGCGGTGGAATTCCTGGATCTGGGCGGCCCCCGCCGGGGTCTGGGCCAGGACCTTCTCGGCCGGCGACAAGGCCCCGTGGAGCGTGATGACGAGCGTATCCCCGCTCAGGACCACCGTCGCCGATTCGGGCACGATGCCGTTGTGATCCCCCTCGAAGCGGATGGCCGCCTCGGCAATCTGCTGCGCCATGGTCGAATTGGTCTTGAGCATCGCAATCGCCTCGGTCGCCCGCAGCCGTTCCGTAACGCCGCGGGCAAGAAAAAAGCCGACGTGGTCGAACATCCTGGGATGTCCCACCACGTCGGCTTACTCGGCAACGAGCCCCCCGGTAGGTCCGGGTTGCCCTTCAACTAGTCGTCCGACGACCTTCGATCGAAACCCTGACGGAACCGCTTGCCGGGATGAACCGGATCGGTTCTCGATCATGATTGTGACCTGCGCAAGTTGGAAAAAGCAAGTGAAATATCTTCCGCCCTTTTGTATGTTGGTCTTCCGAGGGTCCGGGAATCGGCGACCAGGGATCGGTCGCCCGGTCGGGGCGATGGTCCGAGGGACCTCCTCATCCCGGACGGGCCAAGTGGAGAGGATATGATGAAGACGCAAGGGGAAATCGAAGCGGCCATCTGCGCGGGGATCACCCAGTTCGAGCAGGAATACATGGGACGGGGTCCCAAGGACATCCGCGCGCACCTGATCGACGATCTCCTCGTGGTCCGCCTCCAGGGCGTCCTGACCGCGGCCGAACAGCACCTGGTCAAGGCGCTACCGGCCGAGAAGGGGAGAGACCTGCTCAAGCAAGTCCGGACCCATCTGCTCGAGACGGCGCGGCCGATCCTTGAGAAGATGGTCAACGAGATCACCGGCAAGAGGGTCCTGAGCATGCACCACGACATCAGTACCGTCACGGGCGAGGAGGTCGTGCTGTTCACCCTGCTCGAGAAGGTGGCCGTCCGCGAAGTGCGAAGGAAGTAGTTTGGAATAAATCCGATTAATGACTTGAATCACCCAATATGCGTTACCATAATCAATGTTAGACGGTCGGGGAGGATTGCAATCGACCCCGCCGACCGCGATTCGACGGGAGTCCTCGACCATGAACGCCGTCCTCAGCGGAAGTGCTTCGGCAGTCCGAGCATGCAGCGCTTGCAGCCCGCCGACATCCCATCGCGATCGGACCGAAGACAAGGAGGTCGAGCCCGAGGGCCTGACGCTGGCCGAAGCCGGCGACCGACTGCTCGGGGCCCTGGCCCGAGCCATCGAGTCCGCCTGTCGAGTCCCGAGTCGGCCACGGCTCCGGCTGGCCCTCGTCAACCCACGCGCCGTCGATTCCCCGTGCAGGGACCGAGGCTGAAGATCGCCTCATGGCGCGAGCTCGCCGATCCCGGGCCGTGGATCCACAGTCGCAACGTCGAATCATTCAACGAGGAGATCACGATGGGACGCACACAGGTCAAGTCGCCGGACAGCGATCGTCTCCGACTCGGAGCGATCGAAGAATCGATCTCGATGAAGGAGTGGCCGGGAATCCCGGAGTGGCGGGGCCGGTTCTGGCTCCCCGATAGCGGCCAGGTCCAGCCCGGTGGCAAGAACTGTCTGATCCGTGACGACGGGGGAGCCCGGCAACTGTTCGCGGAAAGCTACGCACCAGGTGTCGCCGAGGCGGATGTCGCGGTGTCCCGAGACGGCGCCGACTTCGAGTGACCGACGCGAACGGGCCGACGACTGATGCATGAAGGAGTCGGCCCGCATTCATGCCGGGGCCGGTCATCCGGCCGACGGTCTCGTCGTAGACCATCGGCCAGCCCCGGGGATTGGACCTTCGTCGAAGCGATCCATGGGTGTCGCTCCCGCGGACGGTTGCAGCCGGGGACCGCTCTGCGATCCCGATACGTCCTGGATAGGCGTTCGAGCGATGCTTTCGGCCGCCGGCTCGAATGGCACCACGACCTCGAGGATGAACCAGAAGTGGGCCAGACTTCCTCCCAGGACGAAGAGGTGGAACAGCTCGTGGTGCCCGAAGATGCCGGGAAATAGGGCGGGCCAGTGCAGCAAGTTGAGCACCGCTCCGCCGCTATACAACAGCCCGCCCGCGACGATGGGCAGCATCGAGCGATGCGACACAACCTCGGCGATCTGCGAATAACAGATGACGGCGCCCCATCCCATCCCGAGGTAGAGGCCCGTCCCCACCGCGAGCGAGAAGTGGCGGCCGGTCGCGATCATGATCGAGGCCGTGGCGGCCACGCCCCAGACTGTCGTCAGGGTCCAGCGTCTCCATCGGCCCCGCATCAGGGTCCAGGCGATCGGTGTGTAGCTGCCGGCGATGAGGGCGAAGATCCCGACGTGATCCAGGCGCACGAAGGCACCGATCCCGGCGGACGACAGCCGGACACCGTGATAGAGCGTACTCGCCGAATAGCAGAAGACCAGGGTGAGCCCGTAGACGAGGAGGCTCAGCCGCTTTCCGGTTTCGCCGGCGCCCCGACGCCAGAGCAACACGGTTCCTGGCAGCGCCAGCATGAGGCCAATGCCGTGCGTCCAACTGCTCGCCGGCTCGCGCAGATCGAGGAAATTCATCGCCTGTCATCCTGGGGGTTTTCGCTCTCGAAGTGGAGTCTTTCGCCGGCACCCCGGGCATCAGATCGGTCATGGACCGCGAAGCGATCGTGGCGGATATCGACCGGGACGGCAATCAATGCCCCGGATGTTCCGTCGCTCGTCGGAAGGATAGCCTGGCGAACGCCAGGACGGTCCAGCCACTCAGCATCCCGAGGACATAGACGGCGAGGGTCACGAGGGCGACGGGTTGCGAGAGATTCCAGGTCAAGAAACTGACCTTGACCATCTCTCTGTTTTGAATGGCGAAGATGCCGATCGTCGCCAGGAATGCCAGGAAAGCGACGGCCTGGAAGTATCGCATGGCAGATCTCTTCTGTAAAAGGTCGAGCTAGACTTTCGACTACGACTGCGATTCACTCGAAAACTCGGTGATCTCCTTCTCCGCCTGGTCTTTCGGGTAGCCGTACTTCTTCTGGATGAGCCTGGAGAGTTGTTCGCGCTTCCCGCTGAAGGTCGTCAGATCGGCGTCTGTCAATTTGCCCCACTTCTCTTTCACCTTCTCCGTGAAATGCTGCCAGTCGCCCGCGATTTCATACCAGATCATGACGTGGATCCTCGGGGAAGCGCGACGCCCATCAGAAGCCTCGGGGGACGTACCCCGCGACCACGAGTACCAGCAAGATCACCAGCAGCAACCCGACGCCGCCGCTGGGACCGTAGCCCCAGTTCCGGCTGTAACGCCAGTTCGGCAAGCCGCCCATCAGCAGGACGATGAGGACGATCAACAAGATCAGGCCCATGGAAGTCTCCCCTCGAGAGTCGCGATTTTCGCGGAGTTCGCCGCCCAGGACGACGCGTCCTATCGGCAACCACCGCGGAAGTTGTCGCGCTGGATTGTAAATCCTCGGCGGCTCGATGGACGAAAAAAAGCCGACGCGACCGATCACTCAGGGGTGTTCGGCCGCGTCGGCTTACTCTTCGACGGGCCCCCCGGCCCGGCCGGGTTGCCCTTCATCCAGTCGTCCGACGACTTGTTAAATCAAATTGTGATTGAATTTGTGATAACCTAAAAAATAGGTTTATCACACGATTCATCATACCACCCCGGGCGGGAATAGCAAGTCGCCGGTCCGGCTGACCCCGGATGACGATCTCCAGATGACCCGAGGATTCTCACCTGCTGGCATGGGAAATGCTAAGAATTTAGCAATCGAACTCACTCAGGAGCATTTATGTTATCCCTCAGTCACTGCCTTCAATGCGGCCGCAGGCTCCGGGACGTTATCTTCTGTCCCCGGTGCAAGCAGGGCCTGTGTGGTTGCGCCTGCCTGGATGAGCACATCGCGCATCACCCGGTCCCGACCGCGCCACATGTCGGCCCGGAAGAACCGCGGCTGAGAATTCGGCTTTCCCCGAAGGTCTGGAGAGCGAGTCCGATTGAATACCCGGTAGCCCGGCGCACGAGTCCGTTCCGTTCAGGAAAGCCCGGGGGTCGATGACGACCTGCGGGCGAGCAGGGCGAGTAATGCTTCCAGGCTCGCCGGCTTGATCAGATGGGCGTCGAAGTCCGCTTGCCGGGATCGTAGCTTGTCCTCTTCCTGACCGTAGCCCGTCACGGCCACGATGAGCGCGTCGCGGAGCCCGACGTCCTGGCGAAGGCGTCGGACGACTTCCAGCCCGCTCATCCCGGGCATGCTGATGTCGCAGAGTACGACCTCCGGCGGATGTACCCGCGCCATGTCCAGGGCCGTGGGTCCGTCGTAGGCCGTCTCCGGCTCATGGCCGACGACGCGGAGCAGCATCGCCATGGTGTCGGCCGCGTCCCGGTTATCATCGATGATGAGGATGCGTCGAGAGGGCCCTCGCGGGGCCCTCCCTGGGATACCCGCCGTGTCGGGAGGCGACGGACCTCCTGCCGGTGAGAGCGGCAGTCGCACGACGAACTCGCTGCCATGGCCGAGGCCCGCGCTCAGGGCTTGCACGCGACCTCCGTGCAGCTCGATCATGTTCCGGACAAGGCTCAGGCCGATGCCCAGGCCGCCCTCCGAACGATTCTCATGGCCTCGCACCTGGGTGAACAGGTCGAAGATGGTCGGGAGGATGGCCGGCGCGATGCCAAGACCCGTGTCGCGCACCCGCAGGATCGCCTGATCGTCGTCAACACCGAGGGAGAGCTCGATGCGCCCACCCTCATCCATATATTTGGCACTGTTGTTCAGCAGGTTCGACACGACCTGGGCCAATCGGGTGGGGTCTCCATCCACCTCCGTCGATCGCTCGGGGAGCGAGATCGCCAGATGGTGTTTCCTCGCGTCGATGCGAGGACGACTGGTCTCGACGGCGCGCGCCACGACGTCCCGGAGGTCCACGACCTCTCTCTGGAGGTGGATCTTGCCCTCTCGGACCCGTGAGACGTCGACCAGGTCATCGATCAGCCGTGTCATTTGCTGGAACTGACGCTCGAGAACCTCCGTGGCCAGGCCGAGCTCGGGATCCGACCGACTCTTGAGTCGGACCAGTTGCAAGGCATAACTGATGGCGGCGAGCGGGCTGCGTAGCTCGTGGCCCACCACCGCGAAGAACTCATCCTTGAGGCGATCGGCCTCGCGGAGCGCCCGGTTGACCGCAATGCCCTCCACGACGATCGCGATCTGTCGAGCGAGTTCTTCGGCCAGGCCGGCTTCCGCCTCGGCGAGGCGACGTCCCGGAGCCTCGACCTCGCCGGACGTCAACGCACCCATCCTTCGATTGTCGGCGATCCGTCGGGGACTGATGCCCTCCCGGACCGCAGGTTCCCGATCATCGATGGGGACGATCGAAAGATTCGTGGCCGGGCCGAGTTCTTCCGGTATCTCTCGCACGAGACCCATTGCCATCCTCCTTCTTTCACGCAAGCGAGCCGCGTCGGCGCCTCTTCGCGGCGAAGTCCATCGTGGACGTCGCAAATAAAAAAGCCGACGTGGCGGAATACCCCGAGGCATTCGACCACGTCGGCTTACTCGTCAACGAGCCCCCCGGCCGGGCCGGGTTGCCCTTCGTCCAGTCTTCCGACGAATTTCCGTCACGGTTTGTTCTTGCGGGGGCCGACTTCCCGCTCGAACCAGCCGGCCCCCAAGGCTGACTTATTGTGCCGCGTGGCGCGGAAATAGCAAGAGAATTAATATATTCTTGCTATGAAGGTATCCGGACAACGGGCGGCCGGACGGTCAACTCCGGCTTGCTATCGGAGGTTCACCCACCTCCCACCGACTTCAGCGACGCTCGCGTACCTTGTCGACGAGGGCGGGCAATCCCAGGATCGCGACGCCGACGAGGGCCATCGTCATGGTCGCGGGCTCCGGGACCGGAGCGGCATCGATCGTGTTGGTATCGAGTATCACCGCGGCCGTTATCGCCAGGGCGCTCCCGTCCAGGATGGTCGCGCCGGTCGTCAGGGTAATGCTGTCTTCCGCGAGAATATGCCCCTCGAATGCGGTGTATATCCCGAGTGTCGCGGAACTCCCGACCTGCCAGAACACGTTGCTACCCGGCATCGAACCGCCATCGATCGTCACGACCGCAGAGTCGTTCGCGGTCGTGAGCGTGCTCCCGATCTGGAAAACGAATTGCGCATTCGGGTTGCCCTCGTCGTTGAGATAGAGCGTTCCCGTCAATTGAGCCGATGACGAGAAGGTATAGACCCCAGGCGTGAGTGCGGAGCCCGCGGCATTTCCGAGATCCGTACCAAGGATCTGACCATTCAAGTCCGAAGAGTGCACAGGCCGACCGCTGCGTTATACGCCGTCAGTAGATCCGCCTGCACTCCGACAGCCGTGCCTCCGACGACCGCCGAGTAGGGTGATGTGATGATCCCCGGCCCCCCGTCGACACCGGCGAAGCCCGTGATCGCGGTGCCGGGGCTGACTCCCACGTCACCTCCGTTGATGACGGTCAGGCCGGTATTGGTCACCGTCGTGCCGGCCAGGACTGCAAAATTTCCCGCGCGACCCAGCGTGATTGAGCTGGCCTTTGCTTGCGGTGGAATCACAGCGAGGGCCGCGATCGCCACCAGAATCCAGAATCTCGTCTTCATTCAGACCTTTCCTCTCCCGAAGGGATGTCTCTCCTCAGGGGTTACTGAATACGGCGCAGCAGGGGAAGCGCGTAGAATTCGAGTGCGCAGGGCGAGGTTCCGTCCGAGCCGGTAGCCCGAGAAGGTATGATCGAGTATCGTCCTCCCGAATACGATCCCCTATCCAGGGGCAGTATCGGAATAAACATTTACACGTGTGAATTTTCCGATCTCAACGGCCGTCTTCGCCGCCGAAACTCACACAATTCAGACGCATCCGTACGCCAGGTTACAGTACCGCGAATCCCTCATAGAAAACAAGATACAAATGCTTCTGACTCGTAAAATAAATTATTGTTGAATGGTAAAATGATGCAGAAAAGCCTCGTCAAAGAACTTAGCTGTTGATCGGACGATGCAGATCAATGCCATAAGTCAATTTGGAAATTCGACTTGAGCTGATCCGTCGGGTGAAGGACGACCGGCAAGAGGGACAATCTTAAACGCCGCTCTCACTGCGTTGGCGCATGCATGCAAGGGCGGATCGATAGACGCCGAAGTTGGCCACCTCGCCGACGGCCTGAGGCGAGCCCTCGCCTGCGGACCGCTCCCCGTATGGGGGCGCGGGAACCCGGAGAGGCGATAGCTTCGGGTATCTCCTGACCAGTCGCCGTGCTCGCCGTCCCTCGCCGACCAACTCCTGGACATGGGCTTTCTCGAGAGCGATAATCCCAGGCCGACCCGACGACTCCGACGTCGCCGCGGTCCGTCCGCCGGTGCTCCATCCTGATCGAAACCAAACCACATACACGAGCTTCGCCTGCGATGCTGATCGCCTACGTCAGCGACGAGCGCTACGTTGCGCTGGCCGAAGTCCTCCTGGAGTTCGAGGGGGAGTCCGGATCGTTTCAGGCCCGATCGCGGGCCACGGGCTCGGTCCACATCGACCTTCCGGCGGGCAACTACAAGATCACGCTTCAGAAGACCGGCTTTGGATCCAAGAGCGTGGTCGTACCGATCGCGCCGGGAGGGCCGCCGATTCAGTTCCGGCTCCTGTCGGACGGCCTGCTCGGCTATGCGTGGCCCAAATGGGTCAAGGCCGGCGAGACGTCCGAGTTCCGGGTGCATTCCATCGAGCCCTATGAGCTCTCGCTCTGGCGATATGGGATCCGCAAGGAGTTCGTCCGCGGCCTCGGCTGGTTCGACGAGCACGGCCCGAAGGCCACGATGCAGATCACACCCGATGGCGATTACACCCGGACCGGCGTCGAGTGGAACAAGTTCGGCTACGGCAACCCGCACCTGCACCAGTATGTCGAGGCGCCGGGCCGGTCGGGGCTGTACTTTTTCCGCTCCCGCACGGCGAAGGGGGCGGAATTCGCCTTCCCGTGGATCGTCGCGCCGGCACGGCCGACGTCGCGCGTGGCCGTGCTGGCCTCGAACATCACATGGAACGCCTACAACAATTTCGGAGGCCGGAGCAATTATATCAACCCCGACCGGCTACCACCGACCCCCACGGTCAACGCCCGCCAGGATCTCAATCGCTACACCGACCCGGAGAGCATCACCTACGATACCGACGACTACGCGCCCCTCTCGTTCGATCGGCCCGAACCGATCAATCACATCGATGCGGCGACCGAGATCACCGACCCGATCGAAGGCCGCGCCGCCTGCCATGTCGCGCAGGCCGAGTGGCGGCTGCTCGGCTGGCTCGAGCGCGAGCATTTTGACTACGATTATTACGCCGAGACCCAGCTCCACGACGGCACGCTCGACCTCGACGCCTACACGGTCTTGATGATCTCCGCACACCCCGAATACTGGTCGCGGGCGATGTACTCCCGCGTCAAGGCGTGGGTGAACGAGCGGGGCGGCCGCCTCATGTACCTCGGAGGCAATGGCCTGAACTGCGAGGCCGAGTTCCTCGACGACGTCACGGTGATTTACCGCAACGGAGACGGGCGAGCCTTGAAGCGTGGCGGTTTCGAGAGCCGATTCCACATGCGAGTCGAGTCGGAGGCGAATCTGCTGGGGGTCGCGTTCACCGAGGCGGGGATCATGACCGGCGCGCCTTATCGCGTCCGTAATGCATCGCACTGGGCGTTCGAAGGCACGAACCTTGCGGACGGCGACCTCTTCGGCCATTCGAGCCTGCACATGCGGTGTCCCGGCGGCGCCTCGGCCCATGAGACCGACAAGATCTCGCCGAGCGCCCCGAAGGGCATCGTGCTCCTGGCCAAGGGGACCAATATCGACGAGGGCGGCGCGGAGCTCGCGTATTACGAGACGGCCGGGGGCGGCGGGGTGTTCGCCGCCGGCTCCATCGGATGGCCCTGCGCGATGCTCGTCAACGACTCGGTCTCGCGGATCACGGCGAATGTGCTCGAGCGATTTCTTTCTCGCCAAGGTCCTTGAGTCTTGGTCGGAATCCTCGCCCCCCTGGAGACTTCCACGGCGCATCGTTGTAAGATCGAGCGAGGATTTGGCCGAAGGAGTTCCGCTGCCGGATCGAGTAGAACGATTGAGCGACGCAAACCTCATCACGGATCGTGACTATTTCCGTCGGGATCAGCGCGATGGCATCAGCCCTCCTGATCTTTCCAAAGAAAGCACCTTCGCGGAGCATATCGTGCATGCCCGTGGCAAACGAACTCGATACACGAGCGTCTCGCTCGACCTGGCGAAGATCAAGGACTTCGGCGACGCCGACTATCAGTTGGAACGGCAGAAGCTCCTCGACGATCAGCATGCCCTGGTCGAGCATGAGTCGTTGCTCGAAGAACTTCGAAGGGTGATCCGAGAGGGCGAGAAGGCGGAACGACTCAGGGCCGTCCAGGCCTTGAGATATGCCTCGAAACGTAAAGAAGGTTTGGTTAACTGGTCCTTCGATATCAGGCGCGTGGCGCGGAAGGATCTCCTGACCTGGGCCCAGACTCGAGTCCAACCCTATTTTGCGCGGCTGCGATGATGGACGAATTATTCTCATGCCGGAATTGTATTCACAATTCAGGTCAGAGTCTCCTGATCGGTCGCGGTGCCGGATTCTGCCTCCAGCACGAGTCCGTCATTCGGGACCCGGATCGGACCACCTGCAAGTACCTCCATCGTAAAGATCTGCCTTACTTCGTCGTCAACGAAGGAACGCGAGAGCATGCCGCCGAGTTCGCCGGATTCCCGTTCCTCGCGTCACTCGACGCCAAGCAACCGATCGAACGGATTCGTTACAGCGAGAAACACAGCTGGGAGAAAGGCACTTTCGACCCGGTCGTCCAGGCCCTCGCCCAGTATTTCAAAGTCGAACGGCGATGGATCTTGATCTCGGCCTTTTCCGGTGGCGTCGATGGACGGAGAGCCCTCACGCATAGCTGCCTCGTGCGCCATTATCTCTATCAATGTAATACGTGGAAGAGCTCTTACCGGCTGGTACTGGGATTATTGGACGAGATTGACGTCCGACCGCAGTTCGATCCACGGGTTCTTATGAATTCAGAAGAAACGTCGGAATCCGAGGCTGCTGAAGATGCAACGTGGGACGTGGTCTTTGCCCGTCTCTGTGCGGTTCAAGAATACGGATGGCACGCAGGTCTCGAACCCCTCATGTGGGCGAGCGACTCGCTCAACGGTAGTTTGGCCGAGTTGAACTGGCCCGGCCTGCAATCCGAGCTTGCGACCCTACGGCCTTCGTGGATCAACTTGATCATGACCAGTGCGAAGGAGCACAACGAATTTTTCCCGGCGCCTGACCCCGACTTGCGAATGGAGCGAGAGATGGAAGAATAGCATTCATGGAATCCATCGCCCGCACTCTCAAAAAGGTCGCCGGAGACCCCATGCGAATCACGCGAATCGAAGCGATCCCCGTGCGCGTCCCCCTCAAGGCGGGGATGGTCACGAAGACGGCCCATGGCGACCACCATACGTCGGATTATGTCGTCGTCCGGGTCTACACCGACGCGGGCCTCGTCGGGCTGGGCGAGGCGACGGTCTCGGCGCTCTGGAGCGGCGAGACGAGCCGGAGCTGCGTCGCCGCGATCGACGACCTGATCGGCCCAGCATTAATCGGTTCGGACCCGGCCGGGATCACGGCCGCGAGGAAGCAGATGGACTTCCTCATCAAGCTCAACCCATTCACGAAGTCAGCCGTCGAGATGGCGCTCTGGGACATCGCGGGCAAGGCACTGGGCGTGCCGGTCTACCGGCTGCTGGGCGGCAAGTTGCGCGACGTCATCCCGACCAAGATGATGATCGGCGCCTTCGACCTGCCGAAGGTCCGCTCGCTGGCCGAGCAATTCCTGGGCTGGGGCATCCGCTGCCTGAAGGTCAAGGTCGGGATCGACCTGGCCGGCGACGTCGCCCGGGTCCGGGCCGTGCGCGAGCTGGCCGGCCCCGAGATCCCCATCACCGTCGACGCCAATTGCGGCTGGACGGTCACCACGGCGCGCATCGCGCTGGAGCGACTCCGTCCGTTCGACCTCCTCGTCGCCGAGCAGCCGATCGCGCCGGGCGACAATGAATCGATGGCCTACTTGCGGACCGTCGGAGGCATCCCGATCATGGCCGACGAGAGCGTGTTCACGCTCGCCGACGCCTGGAACGTGCTGCGCGCCCACGCGGCCGATGTGATCAGCGTCTATCCGGGAAAGAACGGCGGCATCGCCGGGGCGATCGAGATCGCCCAGGTGGCCCAGGCGGCCGGGATCACCTGTCACGTCGGCAGCAACCTGGAACTGGGCATCGGCTCGGCGGCGATGCTGCACCTGGCCGCCGCCGTTCCGAACATCGACAGCGCCACCTATCCGGCCGACATACTGGGCCCTCATTACCACGAGGCCGACCTGCTCACCGAGCCACTGGATCTCAGGCCGGATGGCGCCCGTGTGCCGGATGGCCCCGGCCTCGGTGTCGAGCTCGACGAAGATCAGCTCGGCCGATTCCGGGTGAACCGATAGAACGCCGCGGTCGAAAACTTTACGTATGCGCGAGACGGGGGACTCGATCTCCGGATCGATCGAATGCCGAGACCTTGTACAATTGTCAGTTTTGCAGGATGATCAAGGTCTGGAGACGTCGAGCCGAAATTCGAGTGGAGCCCACCGTCATGCCTCGACCGCGCAGGAGGATGTTCGGCCCCTTGCTGTATTCGACGCTGGTCCTCGCCGTTTTCGCGATCGCGTACACGGGGATCGAGAGCACGATCCAGGGGGATTTCTGGCGATCGGTCCGCGAGCGGCAGGACGTGAAAGACCTCGTCGGCCGATTACAGGATCGGGATCCTCTCGTACGCGAGTGGGCGATGCGGCAGCTCGTCACCAAGGGCCCCGAGGTCGCACGACCCTACCTATTGGAGACGGCCCGGGATCCGAACGGCGGCAGTCGGCTCCTGGCCTTTCAGTTGCTGATCCATTCGTTTGCGGATCCGGCGGTCGTGGTCCCCGTACTGGTCTCCGCGGCGCTCGACCATCGGGACGCGGTTCGGGTGGAGGTTGCGCGAGACTTCGGCCGCGTGAACGTCCAGGCGGGCAGGCTGACGCCCGAGCTGAAGGCCCGGAGCCTCGAGACCCTGGGCCGGCTGCTCGATGATCCCGCGAGCGAAGTTCGCGCCGCGGCGGCGGAATCGCTCGGAGAGTTCGCCCCCGACTCGATGCCCATCCCCAGACTCGTCGCCGCGACCTCCGACAAGGACCGGACCGTGCGATCCACCGCGGCGCGGTCGCTCCTGAAATTCCATGTCAACGGTGACCGCGTGGCCATTCAGGCGCTCCTGAAGTTGGTCGCGGACCCGGAGCCCGTACCCGACCGCGGCCAGGTGGTTGATATCCTGAAGGCGACCAGTAACGAGGTGCAGGATCAGGCCGTGACCTTACTCGCGAAGCTGCTCTCGGACGGCGACCCGATGGTCCGCCCCGACGTGATCGACTGCCTCCAGTCGGTCGGCCCGCGGGCGAGGTCCGCCGTGCCCCTCCTCGAACCGCTCCTGGACGACGACGATCCGATCCTCCGCGCCAACGTCGGACTGGCCATCGTGGCCATCCTGGGCAAGAAGGACCCTCGGTCGATCGAGATGCTCATCGGGATCATGGTCAACGAGGAGTTGCCGCGCGATTGGCGGGATAACGCCGGCGAATCGCTCTCGGAAGTCGAACCCGCGGCGTTGAAGCGGGCCACCCCGGAGCTGATTCGCCAACTCGGCGACGTCCGTCAGGACGTCCGGCTGATCGCCCACGAAATCCTCGGCCGGATCATCATGGCGTCTCCCGCTGAGATGCCGAAGCCGGCCGAGGGCAAGTGACTGATACGCCAGGCTCGGTCCGATCGACCTCCCTTCGCGATCAGGGCGCGATCTCGATGAGCGCCAGGGCGTGCGGGGCCAGCGTCAAGCGGAGCGAGCCGTCCTCGATCGTAACTCGCTTCGCCGACGGCAGGCGCGCCGCCGAGCGGAGCGCCTCTTGCTGCTCGCGACCGGGGCAGGGGGGCTCGCCGATGCGCCGCCATTCGGTGAGGGCCGAGCCGTGCTGGTCGTCGAGGACCGTGACATCCGCAACGCGTCCGCGGTTCGTCCGGATCTCGAATTCGCGGGCGCGCCGCCAACCCCGGGATCGGCATAATTCCAGACCGCGATGACGAGGGTGCCATCGGCGCGTTTCGTCACCAGGGCGTCTTTCAACTCGGGCGACAGCCGCTGGTCGCCGAGTCGATGCAGCATCGCGAATGCGTTGAATCCCGCCTTGGGGATT
Organism: uncultured Planctomycetota bacterium; assembly: GCA_963777695.1. Lineage (GTDB taxonomy): Bacteria > Planctomycetota > Planctomycetia > Isosphaerales > Isosphaeraceae > CAVZRC01. The sequence continues at coordinate 2,306,780 of CAVZRC010000001.1, read as the reverse complement.
CCGCCGGCGGCGATCAGCCCATAACCGCCGTAGAACGGCTTCTTCACGACGCCCTGCTCTTCGAAGACGTCCGAGAACGTCCAGTACGACATCATGGTCGTCAGGCCGTCGCAGAGCCGGATATTATTCGCCAGCCAGGAACCCATGAAGACCGAATCCGTGACGTTCGACCTCGTTCATGTAGGTGGCGTTGTATTCGGACCAGATGATCGGCAGGTCCGGCCGGGGCGAGGTCTTGACCTCGTCGTAGACCTTCCTCGCGGAGAGCGCCACCATCTCCGCGCGGAGATCTTCTCATCCTTGTGGAAGACATCCTTGGCCGAGTCGTTACCATAGACATGAGTCGTGACGAAATCGACCGGGATGTCCGGCCTGGGCGCAGTGCCGGATGAAGTCGCCGACCCACGCCGCCTGGGCGGTCGCCGGGCCGCCCACGCGCAGCCGGCCGTCGACCTCCTTGACGGCGCTCGCCGCGGCGTCGTACAGCTCGAAATAGGTGGACTGCGCCGGCTTGCCCGTCCAGAAGTCGATGTTCGGCTCGTTCCAGACCTCGAAGTACCACTGCCGGACCTCGTCGGCCCCGTATCGATCTTCGAGATGCCGCGTGAAGGCACCGACCAGCTCCCCCCATTTCTCGTAGGAACGCGGCGGGTTCGGCAGCGGCTTGTACCAGAACGGGTGCGGCTTCTGCGAGGCGGCCAGGGCCGTGGGCATGAAGCTCAGCTCGACGAAGGGCCGCACGCCGTTGGCCAGGAGCCCGTCATAGATCTGATCGACGTAAGACCAGTTATAGATCGGCGTTGCCATCTTTGGCTTCGCTGTAGACGCCGTTGTGATCGTGGAAGATGTCGTGGAAGCGGACGTATCGGAAATCGGTGATCGCCCGGGTCGCGCGCAGGTCCTGTCGCCAGCTCTCGCGCAGGGTGAGGTTGGCGCGTCCGGAGCCGAACATCTGCTCCCAGAAGTGCGGGAAGGGCCGGGCCGTCGCGTCGGCATCCACGCGGATGATCTCGGGCGGTGGCTCCGCCGAGGCGAGGGCGACCGTCGAGAGCCACAGGGCGATCGATCCGACCGCGTTGAAATGCCACCTCATCACGTCAGCCTCCCTCGTTGCGACACCCCGGAGCCGGGATCGTTACCATCCGAGGGATTATAGCCACGGAGGACGTGCCGAGGGAGCCACCTCATTTCGAGTCGAGCGCCTGGTCGGCGGTCATCGCCTCGCCGCCGGCGATCGTGATCAGGGCCCGCAGATTGCCCGGCGTGATCGTGTCGTATATGAAACGAGTGCTCCCATCGGCGAGGACTCCGTGGGCACCGCCGGGGTGCTTGCTTGAGATGCCCGGTCGCCTCGGGTCGTTGATCCGGAAGCTCATGGTGCGCGCGTCGAAGTCCTGGGGCGATGTCCAGGGGATGTTCACGTTGGCGACCTCGACCACCATCAGCGTGTTCGATGTGCCATCCTTGATGTCTTCGATCTTCGTCGAGGTCGTGCCCGGGAAGATCGTCCCGGGGCCGCTCACGGCCACGTAGCTCGTCAGATCGGTCGGCCCGGTGAACCGGCTGGGGCATGCGAGGCTCGAAGGCATACTGTTGAGCAACTTGATATTGTTTGGACCGTCCCAGGGCTCGTTGAAATCGTACTGGTTGTATAACGGAGTCTGCTCGATGAAGGGCAAGATCAGCACGCGCCAGCTATGGATCGGCTTGCCGGTCGCGTCGGCGATGTAGGCCGGCGGGAAGCACCCATACGTCGAGTGGTAGTTCAGGAGGGCCAGCTTGATCTGGCAGAGATTGCACGAGCACTGGGAACGTCGAGCGGCCTCGCGTGCACTCTGGACGGCCGGAACCAGGAGGGCCAACAACCCACCCACACAAGAGAAGAAGACGGCGATCTTGAAGATCATCCCGCGCATGGACGCATGTCGCCGACGCTTACCGTGCGGCTTGGTGATGACTGCGGGCACATCGACGTCATACTGCGGGTCCATGTCGTACCTCCGGCGGGATGATGCCAATGGTCAGCGTGAGGGCCCCGGTGGAGAGTCGATGACCTTGGCGCCGATCGATCGAGGATCCTCGGCGACCGGCTCGCCGCCGTCGATCGTGAGCATGTTGCGAATCGTCGCGGGCTCGAAATCGTCGGGAAGCTCGAGGACACGCCCCGTGCCCAGCAGCGCACGCGCGCCGCTGATCTTACTCCCCGGCCCACGGCCCGAGCCGTCGTTGACCACGAAGCTCATCCGGTCGAAGTGGAGGTCCTCGGGCTTCATCCAGGGGATGCCCGAGTCGGCCACCTCGACCGCGATGATCGTCCTGTTGGCGCCGTCGAGGATATCCGCCCTGGAGCGAGTCTCCGCTTCGGGCCAGGCCGTAGCCGGGCCGATCACGGCGACGAAGCTCGTCTCGTGCGTCCCGACCGGATCGAGGCCCTGGCGGCGATAATAGTCGCCGATCCGTCCGGCTAGCCGGGCGTTATGGGGGCCGTCCCAGGGCTCATCGAACCGATATTCCTTGTAGAGTTCGGAGTAGGGATGCGGTGCGTTCTTCAAGATCAGCACCCTCCAGCTATGCCAGGGCTTGCCGTCGGGGCCGAGCACGATGGCCGGCGGGTAGCAGCCCCAGTCCGAGTGGTAGCTGGCAACTGCCAGCCCGATCTGGCTGAGGTTTCAGGTAATCCCCGCGCGTTTCGCCGATTGCCTGGCCCCGCGCACGGCCGGCCAGAGCATCGCCCCGATCACTGCGAGGCTACCGACCAGGATCAGGGGGAATCGGAGGGACTGATGGACGCTCATGGGTCTCGCTAGGCGAAAGGATGGGGATCGACTGGAGAACCGAGTGCCGTTCCTTCCCATGATACTATCAATGCCATCGAAAGTCGGGGAGAGGGCCTTCGCGGTTGCCGAGGGTCGATGACTCATGTTCTCCTATCCAACGCCGATCCATCTACAACCGCGAGGCGAAGACGATCCAGCCGCCGGCCCGTAGGCCGTGGGCCAGCCAGGGGGCCGGGATCGGCTCGGAGGTCACCTCGTCGATCGGCAGGACCTCGTCGATCCGGAAGCCGGCGCGGCGAAGGTCGCGACGGAGCTCGCCCCATCGGTAGAGATGGACTCGCATGCCCGGGATTCCGCGATAGGTCATCCGGCGCTCGCCGAGCTCCTCGCGGGCGAACGCGGCCCGGAACGCGTGCCCGAGCAGCCATCGCCGGCCCTGGCTGTCGCGGAGGTTGAGCCAGAGGTTATGGGCGTGCAGCGCCAGCCGGCCGCCCGGGCGGAGGATGCGACCGGCTTCGGCCAGCGCCCGACGCCTCGGCTCGCGGCCGCGGATCATCCCCAACGTGCTGAACATCGACAGCGGCGTAGTCGAAGGTCGCGTCGGCGAAGCAGCCCAACCGACAGAGGTTGCCCTCGACCCGGAGCACCTCGACGCCCTCGGCCTCGGCCTTCATCCCGACCATCTCGAGCATCGGCCGCGACAGGTTGACCGCGACGACCCGGAACCCCCGGCGTGCGAACCGGATCGTGTGGCGACCCACCCCGCAGCCCAGGTCCACGAGCCGGCCGGGCGCGACGAATCGCTCGTCGAGTGCCCGGGCGTCGGCGCGGAACATCAGGTTGTCGGTAAAGTAGGCATCCTCCTCGGCGGCCAGCCGAGGCGTGTGCGTGTATTGCCAGAGCGGGGCGTCGACCCCGTCCGGGAGTTGCCAGGCCGGCGGCACGCGATGGACGTTCATACCGCAGACCGAGCTGGGGTCGCGAGGATCAACCCCGAACGCGGCCTGAGCTCCAGGCCGCGAAGCATGCCCTGCTCCAGGCGGGTCGATCGATTCGACCACGCTTCCTCCAGGATCGTCCCATCGGGGACCCCGCCATCGAGCGCGAGGTCGATCCGGCGATTCGACCGCGACGCGTTCAGTGCGACGACGACGATCTCGCCGTCCAGTTCCCGGACGTAGGCGACAACCTGATCCTCGGCGTGCAAGAAGCGGAACGAGCCTCGGCGCAACGACGGTCGGGCACGGCGAAGGGCGATCAGTCGCTGGAATTCGTGGAGGAGGTCGGTGTCCCAGGTCTCGGGCTTGTGCCAGGGGAACGCCCCGCGGTTAGCCGGGTCGTGGCCGCCCGCCATGCCGATCTCGTCGCCGTAGTAGATCGACGGGGCGCCGGTGTACGTCATCTGGAACCAGGTCGCCAGCCGCAGCGCCGACAGATCGCCGTGGGCCAGCGTGAGGAACCGGGCCATGTCGTGGCTGTCCAGCAGGTTGAGCATGGCGGCCGTCACGTTCGGGTGATAGACGCCGATGAGCCGCTCGATCGCCTTGCGGAACGCCCTCGGCGCCCGGCGGACCCGGCGGGTTGAGGCTGGTCTTGCTGAGGTCCGCGAGGTTGACCTCTTCGCCGATGAAGAAGGCGATGCAGGCGCGGGTGAACTGGTAGTTCATCACGGCATCCCACATGTCGCCCTGGAGCCATCGCGGGGCGTCGACCCAGACCTCGCCGACGATATACGCGTCGGGGTTGACGGCGCGGACGCGCTTGCGGAACTCGCGCCAGAAGTCGTCGTCCTCGATCTCGTTGGGGACGTCGAGCCGCCAGCCGTCGATGCCGAACTCCATCCACGTCCGGCCGATCCCCCAGAGGAACTCCCTCACTTCGGGGCAGTCGGTATTGAACTTCGGCAACGCCGGCAATCCCCACCATGCCGCTGTAATTGGGCGCCTTGTCGGCATCGTAGGCATAGAGCGGGAAGTCTTTGACCGTGAACCAGTCGAGATAGGCGGAATTCGGGCCGTTCTCCATGATGTCGTGGAACTGGAAGAAACCGCGGCTGGCGTGGTTGAACACGCCGTCGAGCACCACGCGGATGCCCCTGGAATGCGCCTCGTCGATCAGCCGACGCAATGCCGGATTTCCCCCGAGCATCGGATCGACCTTCTCGTAGTCGTGAGTGTGGTAGCGATGGTTCGACGCCGACTGGAAGATCGGCGTGAAGTACAGCGCGTTGACGCCCAGGTCGACGAGGTAATCGAGGCGCTCGACCACCCCGATCAGGTCGCCGCCCTGGTATCCGCAATAGGTCGGGGCGGCGCCCATTCGTCCAGGTGCGCCGGCTTGGGAACCGCGACGCTCCGCGCGAAGCGGTCGGGGAAGATCTGGTAGAAGATCGCGTCGCGAATCCAATCGGGAGTCTGGGGCTCGGCCACGGGCAAACTACCTCTTTTGCTCCTCGTATGGTGGGCGAGACCCACCGGATCAGGCGCTCGTCGGCGGGTTTCACCCGCCCTACGCATCGTATCGCTCACTCGATGCTAATGCGATGCCAGTAGAGTTGCTGGCGGTCGCCGCGGACGCGGAGGTCATCGAGCATCGGCTCGAGCTCGAGCTTGATCGTGCCCTTGAAGTAGGGGCGATTCTGGTTCTGGAGGCGTATCTCCAGCCTCCGCTTGAAGTCGATGAGCCTGGGGCTTAGCCAGAGGTCGAGCCGCTTCACGCCCTTGAGGTCCAGCCGCACGAGATTGCTGAGCGAGCTGGACGACATCTTGATCTCGGCGGGAGTGAGGTTCTTGCCGAAGACGTCGGCGGCTTCCGGGGACGTGGTGTGGCCCGGCGAGAAGTCGCGGACGACGACGCCGTAGAAGCGGTCGTCGGAAGTCCGTGCGGAGGCCGCCTTGAATGTCCTCGGATACGGGTCGCGACGATGACGGTCCATCCAGTCGAAGGCGCGGGGGACCTCCTCGGGGAAGGTCTCGAGCCCTCGGCGCTGATACTCGATGTAGGTCACGTCCCAGGTCTTCAGGATCAACGGCTTGATCGTCTGCGTGAAAATGAATTCATTGGCCGCAGGGGCGAGCTCGCCGATGGCGAACAGCATGGGGAGCCGCTCGTGATGAGGAAGGCCCTTGAAGACGTACTTCGCCGGCAGGCCCGAGAGCACGACCACGCCGGCGAAGAGGTCGGGATGAGCCAGGGCGTAGTCCCAGGCCATGTTGCCGCCGATCAACTGGCCGGCGGCGAAGACACGATCGCTGTCGATCGCATAGCGTTTGCGGGCATCTCGCAGGGCGAGCTCGACAGCGGCGTGCTCGCTGGTGGTATATCGATAATCGTGCGGCTGGCCCGGCTCGTTGTACTCGGGGGCGATGAGGATGTAGCCGTGGCGCGACGCCTCGGCGGCCCATTCGTCGATCGCCGCGCCGGGGCCGTTGCCGGAATGGAGGACGACCACCGCGGGATAGCTGCGGAGCGGGTGGTATTCCGGCGGGAGCCGGATGGCGTATTCGGTGGGCTCGGCGTTCTCGTCCTCGAGCACGCGATGCAGCGTGGTCTTCTCCGGGACCGCGTTCCCGTCACTCCGGGGAGGGGGCATGAGCTGGATGATCCGCGTGAGGAGCTCGAGGCGTCGGATAGTTTCGTCCGCCCCCGGGAAGGCGGACCACGAGAGGCCCTCGACGGCGGCCGCGCTGGCGCTCCGTTCCGATGCGACGGCGCCCGTGAGATAAGCCCGGACGGCGTCGCGGGCCTGCCAGAGGACATCGGCGGCCGCCAGGTCGGCGACCGCCTCATCGTGGCCCACGACGAAGCCCGACATCGCCAGGGCGAATCGGGCCTCATCCTTCTTCGAGGGGTCTGTCTTGGCCTTCTGCCAGGCGGCGAACCGTCCGCGGACCGCGTCGGGCGCCTCGTCGATCGCCTTGAGGACCTCGGCCACCCGCTTCTGCCAGTGCCCTCGGGCGGGGTCGGGCAACCGGCCGGAGAGCGTGCGGAGCTCGTTGCCCAGGGCCTTGTCCGCCGCCTGCTGCTGCGCCTCGCGACGCTCGACCTCTCGGATCTCGACCTGGATCTCGGCGCCGATCGCCTTGTCGTTGAACGTCTTCAGCAGGTCCGCCGCAGCCTGGTACTGCTGCGCCTTGCGTCGCAGATCGAGCTCGGCCCGGCGCTGGGTGGCCTCGGCCTGGACGATGAAGCCCTTCGCGCCGGTGGCACGCTCGCTCAGCTCGGTGTTGGGGAAATCCTTGATGATGCGATCGAGCTCATACCTGGCCTCGGGATACCAGCCGGCATCCATCAGGAACCGGATCACCCGCTCGCGTTCGGCCGCATTCTTCGGATCGACCCGGCCCAGCAGCGCCATGATCACCGGGCGCGGGACCTGGTTCAGGTCCTCGACCCCGACCCAGAAGCCGTCGATGCCCCGATACTGGACCGAGTGGGGCGAGATCTCGTTGATCGCCTGTTCCATGCCCAACGGCTTGGTCGATCGCGTCCCGAGGTAGCGGAACTGCCGGCGCCCGCGATCGTCCCAGGGCCCGGCCTCGACGCGGAGCACTTCCTTGGGCATCGCGCCGCCGTGCACGACGATCGGCTGGATCAGCTTGAACCGTTCGCCGGTGCGGAAGGCATTATCGGCGACCGTCTTGTCGATTTTCGAGTCGCGGACGATGACACGCTTGAGTCCGTCCCAGATGTAGACGAGCGAATTGTCCCTCTCGGGGGCCCCCTGGCTGGCGAACACCATCCCGTTCTTCATGATCACGCTGTCGCCCCGACACTCGGGCCACGCCAGGGCCATCAGGATGACGCCAAAGATGAGTGCCGCGTGAAGACGCCCAGGCCGTTCAGGATTTGCGCTCGATGAAGCGTTCCCTCGTGCTCGTGGCGATGTCGGGCCGACCGGGTTCGATCGCGCCTCGTCAGGTCGATCGGCCCCCTCTTTCGGCCGGGACGATCACCGGATCAGGCCAGGATCGAAGCCCCGTGACGCATTCCCCACTCTACCTGACGCTTGCTCATTGTGACACCCTGGTGAAGCGGGTCAAGCCGGTCAGCTCTACTGGACGATGGGACTCAGGGCCGTATTCGTTGCCATTCTCAGAACCGCGTGAGGAGGCTGTGAACTCGTTCCCACGCGGAGCGTGGGAATGCCGTTTTCGACGCTCTGCGTGGTGGCGGCCCGGCTCGCGGCCCGAAGAATCGGTCGGGACGCGGAGCGTCCGGGACGGCATTCCCACGCGGAGCGTGGGAACGAGTAGGGTCAGGTCGCCGCAATTTAAAATGTTAACGTCAAATCAACGATATCGGCCCTGGAGTGCGAGCGGCACGCATATTCCCCCGATACGAACAGCTCCGGCTATTCGTCAAATTTGACGTATTTTGCCCATGCCGCCTAGTCGTGGCTTCGTTCGTCACATTTTACCTTTGTGTAGCCCGGAGTTGGGTTCGTTTCGTCGATTTTTCGTGCTTTGTGCTCGCCACTCACACGCTCACCACCTCTCTTGGCGCTTGCATGAGTACCCCGAACACTGCGGAGACAGTCCAACACCTTAGGTTATAGAAACTTTCCGGGACCTCGCGTCGCCTGTTGCCGGGTGAATCGAACACTGCCACCGAGCTGGAAAATCGCAAGGTTTGGCGACATGGTTGCAATGACGATCGAACGCCATTACTCTCGATCAAACGACTCCCGGTTATGCACCGTGGGAATCGCATCGGTCGATCTCCGGTCTACGCACCGTGTCATGGGAGCGTATCCCTACGAATGGCTTCATAAGCTCGATTGGCATTATGGCCACTCCAAGTCTCTCGCACGATCACATTGGCAGAATCGTCCGGGTTCGTCAGCGACAATACCTAGTCGACGAAGTCCATGAATGCGTGTCCAAGGCCCGATCGATCGTCCGGCTCTCCTGCATCGATCCGGATCATCTTGGGCGACCGCTCGAAGTGGTCTGGCAAGAGGAGCTCGACGCGGAGCTTCTGGAGAACGAAAGCTGGGGCCTCCTGGGTGGTCGCGGGTTCGACCCGACCGACCGCTTCTCGGCGTATTACCACACCCTGCGCTGGAACCGCGTGACCGCGTCGCGGACGGACTTGCTCCAGGCGCCGTTCCGAGCCGGGATCAAGATCGAGCACTACCAGCTCGAACCGCTCCGCATGGCCCTGGGCATGCCGCGGGTCAACTTGTTCGTCGCGGATGGTGTGGGACTCGGCAAGACAATCGAGGCGGGACTGATCGCGCGCGAGCTGCTCTTGCGACGAAAGGTCTCGGATATCGTCGTCTGCTGCCCGCCGTCGATGGTCCTCCAATGGCGCGAAGAGATGGAGGGCCGATTCGGGTTGCTCTTCCAGATCATCGACCGGTCCTACGTCCATCGCATCCGCAAGGAGCGCGGATTCAACATCAATCCCTGGGCCACCCACAACCGTTTCATCATCTCGCATAACCTGATCAAGGATGAAGAATACGCCGCGGACCTGCGAACCTGGCTGGGCCGTGATCTCGTGCGGCCCCGCTCGTTGCTGATCCTGGACGAGGCCCATCATGCCGCACCTGCTTCCGGCGCGGTGTATGCGATTACCTCGCAGTTCACGCGCTGCATCACCGAGTTCGCGGCCAAGTTCGAACACAAGATCTTCCTGTCGGCGACCCCACACAACGGCCATTCGAACAGCTTCCGGGCGCTCATGGCCATCCTGGATCCCCAGCGGTTCTGTCGCGGCGTCCCGGTCGCGGCCAGAGAGCACGACGAGGTCCTGATCTATCGACTCAAAGACGACCTCCGCGAGATCGGCGGCGGCGGCGACCTCCCGCGGCGAGAAGTGCTGCCCATCACGATCTCGGCGCCGGTGCGTGGGACAGCAGAACTCGAGCTTGCCCTCAAACTCGAGGCCTACTGTACGCTCCGAGAGAATCGACTCGACGGCGAACCCTTGAAAGTACGGAATGCCTCGGCATTCCTCCGATCGGGCCTGCAACAAAGGCTGCTCTCATCGACCGAAGCGTTCTGGCGCACCCTGAGCAAGCATCACGATACGATCCAGGACCAGCTCCAGCAGACGGCCGGCCGCCCGGCTCGCGCCCTGTCCGACCTGGACGAGCGCGCCCTGGCGTCGATCGGCGACGGGCTCGATCCCGACGAGACAAGCAACGATGATCGAGATTCCCTGGACATCCTGCCGGTGCCGGGCGAAGCGGCTCTCGTCGGCGATGCCGCGGCCGAGGCAGATCGTCAGACTGAGAAGGCGACCCTGGCCACGCTCGGCGACACCAGTCATCCGGGTTTCACCCGGGAAATGGGCCTCCTCAAGGAGATGCTCGACTCCGCCAACAAGGCCCGTTCTCAACCCGACGAGAAGCTGAAGAAACTCTTCGAATATATCGATCAGCACATGCTCGTCGAGACGGGAGGCGGCCGGTCGAGCCAGAAACGATGGACGGGGCATCGGATCCTCGTCTTCACCGAGTATGACGACACGATGGCCTACATCCGTCGCCATCTCGAGGCGCACCTGCAAGCGACCGACCAACCCGATGCGAGGATCGCCCTCTATCGGGGATCCACATCGCTCGACGAACGCCAGGAGATCAAGGAGGCCTTCAATACCGACCCGGCCGACCATCCGGTCCGGATACTGCTCGCGACCGACGCGGCACGCGAGGGCTTGAACCTCCAGATGTTCTGCTGGAACCTCTTCCATTTCGATATCCCCTGGAATCCGGCCCGGCTCGAACAGCGGAATGGCCGGCTCGACCGGAAGCTTCAGAAGGCGCCGGTCGTTTATTGCCGCTACTTCCTCTACGAGAACCGCGAAGAAGACACGATCCTCCGCCGGATCGTCGAGAAGACCGAGACGATCTATCGCGAACTCGGCGGATTCGGCACGGTCCTGGACAAGAACCTCATCCAGTCCCTGCGTCGCCGGGGGATCGAGCGATCCAGGGTGACCGAGACCGCCCTCAAATTCGACTTCCGGGACCCCGAGGAAGAGCAACGTGCCGCGATGGCCCGCGCTGAAGTCGCCGGTGAGGACGAGGAGATCGAGGCTGAGCTCGACGGACCGGATGCCGGGCCCCCCACGAAGCGGACACATCGCGAACGGGCCGACGAGAAGCGTCGAATGAGGCTGCGCAAGAGCCTGGAATCGCTCCGGCAGATCATGGAACAGAGCAAGGCATGGCTGGGATTCAGCGATTCGCAGTTCCGTGCCGCGCTCGATTGCTCGCTTCGTCTCCTCGATATCGAAGGGGGATTGAGGCCCGAGGCGCTCGAGCGAGCCAGGGCGCGGCGCGTATGAATTCCCCACCGATGCCCTCGGACGGAACCCCTCGTGGCGCGAGACCCTCAATAGCCTTCGAGCGCCTCGACATCGGGGCGAGGAGCTCGGGGCCTGGTACGCGCGTTGCCCGATCCGACCGATCGTCTTCGAAGATCCCTGGGAGGTTCCGCTCGGCTCGATCGAACGCGAAGCCGATCGACATTCGCGCACCGAGCCGGTCCACATGCACCTCGAGCATCGGATCACCCAGCGGCTCCTGTCGCGGTTGCAGTCGCAGGGATTTATCTATCACGACCTCTCGCGCGCCTGCCTGGCTCATACCGAAGGTTCGTTGCCCCTGGTCTATCTCCTGGGGCGTATCTGCCTCTACGGCGATCACGCGACGCGGCTACATGAGGATATCGTCGGCGTCTGCGCCGAGTGGACCGACCCGGCGACCCGGCAGGTTCCTCTCGCTCCGATCGACCCGAAGAAACTGGGCGAGGTCGAATTCATGCGGAGGCTCGATCAGGCGTTGCTAGCGGGAGATTCACACCGGGTGGCCGACGTCAAGCGTGAAGAACTCCTCGCGTCGGCGAGTCGCGATGTCGGCGAGCTTCAGGTCCATCTCAAGGCCAGGGCGAGTTCCCTGGAATCGACCCTCCGCACCGAGCTCACGGCCGCCGGCGAGACCGAGGCCACCAAGACACTGAGACTGCTGGAAGGGCTGAGGAAACGCATCGAAGACGAGCTCGGTAAACGTTCTCGCGATGAGGAGCGGGCGCGCGGCAGGGCCGAGGAACTTCGTCGCAAGGCCGGCCCGACCCTGTTCGATACCGCCGGAGACGGCACCCCGCTCGAAGACGAACGCGTGCGCCGAGAGAAGGCGTATGAGAGGAAAGCGATGGAGAAGCGGCTGGTCGAGATCGACCGGGAGATCTCCGAGGAGCCGGGCCGGATCCGTCGCCGTTACGAGGTGCGGACCGCGCGGCTCGAGCCCGTCGGGATCGTCTATCTCTGGCCGACGATGGGTTAGGGGACAATCGGGACGCGGAGCGTCCGGGACGGCATTCCCACGCGGAGCGTGGGAACGAGGAATGAGTGCTGCTAACAACACGACAACTCGTTCCCACGCTCCGCGTGGGAATGCTCTCCCCGACGCTCCGCGTCGAAGTGCCCCCGCAAAGACCCCAAGGAACCCCCCACCGTGGCCAGACCGAAATCCTCAACGGCGCGTCCCCCCAGCTCGCGGCGCAACGCCACCGGCGGCGAGCGAGACAACGACCGCGCCGTCTATACCCACAATCTCTGGCTCAACTACCTGAAACCGGTCTCCCTTGGCCTGGTCTTCTCCCCCAACGCCCTGCGTGCGGCCCAGGTGGAACTGCCCCTCAATGCGTCGGACGCCCAGAATGCCCTCGATGGGCTCACCAAACGGCTCCACGTCGGTGAGGACGCGGACCCGGATGAATCGGTGCTCAGCCTCGCCGACCCGCGGGCATTCCTGACCGAATTTCTCGGCTGGAAGCCCGCCCTGCTGGAATTCTATCGGCCTCGCGCCGGCGCCCGGATGTTCGCGAACCAGTCGCCGACGACCGGTTGCGACCTCCCGGAAGCTCCCGAGTCGCTGACGTATGAACTGCCGCAAAGCGACTACGACGACGTGCTGGAGCCCAGCTTCGCCTATCGATGGCTATCGCCGACGGCCGAAGCCGGCTCCCCGTATTGCCTGATCGGGCTGGAAGTGCCCCACGACGTCGATCTCGATCGCAAGCCCCCCGATTCTTCGGCGACGGACGCCACCTGGAACGAATCGCCGCAGAAGAAGTTCGAGCGGCTACTCTACGAGACGAAGGTCCCGCTGGGCTTGATCCTGCACGGCAAGGGCGTGCGACTGGTCTATCGGCCGGAGTCGCAGCAGTCCGGCTATATCGGTTTCCCGCTCGAACCGTTGCTCAAGCCAGCCGGCCGGCTCGCTTGCACGGCGCTCAAGGCCCTGCTGAATCATCCGCGGATCCAGGTCCTCCCCAGCCGGCAACGGCTGCATCACATCCTGGCCGAGAGCCGCAAGTATCAGAGCGAGGTCTCGACCCAGCTCGCCGAGCAAGTCCTCGCCGCCCTGTTCGAGCTGTTGAAAGGCTTCGAGTCGGCCGATGCCCATGACGTATCGCACGGACGGATCCTGGCGGGGTTGCGCGACCGGGTGGACCGGACCCACCTCATTTATGAAGGTCTGCTCACCGTCCTGATGCGGCTGGTGTTCCTGCTCTATGCCGAGGAGCGTGAGACCTTCCCGACCGACGATCTGTTCGTCCGCAACTACTCGATCGCCGGCCTGTTCGCGCGGCTGGTCGAGGACGAGGGCCGCCATCCCGACACGATGGATCAGCGCTATGGGGCCTGGGCGCAGCTCCTGGTGCTGTTCCGGCTGGTCCATGGCGGGGTCGAGTACGACGATCTGAGCAAGCCCGATCGTCCTCGCGTCGCGATCCCCGCGCGGAGGGGCGAATTGTTCGACCCGGAGCGGTTCCCGTTCCTCGAAGGTTGGAAGCCCAAAAGCGACGAAACCCCGGAGCCGTCCGCGGCCCTGGTCTTGCCCAGGGTCTCCGACGGCACCATCCTGGCGGTCCTCCGCAACCTGCTCTACCTCAAGGACGAGCGGTTGAGCTATCGCACGCTCGAGGTCGAGCAGATCGGCTCGGTCTACGAGGCGGTGATGGGATACCGGGTCGAAACCGCGAGGGGCCGCTCGGTCGCGATCCGGCCCGAAAAGCGCCACTGGGCCCCGAACACGATCGACCTGGAGGACTTGCTCGCCACCCCGGCCGGGAAGCGGGCGGACCGGTTCAAGAAGCTCACCGAGCGCAAGCTGACCACGGCAGCCGCCGGGGCGATTCGCAACGCCCGGACCGAGGCCGACCTGGTCGCGGCCCTCGACCGAATGATCGACCGGCGGCTCACGCCCGCGCCGGTGCCGGCCGGCTCGCTCGTGTTCCAGCCCAGCCCCGAGCGGCGCCGCACCGGCTCGCACTACACGCCCCAGACCCTCACGGGGCCGATTGTGACCAAGGCGCTGGAACCGATCCTGCGACCGACTGGGGCCGAACCCGACACCGGCCGCCCTGCTGGCATTGAAGATCTGCGATCCGGCCATGGGCTCGGGCGCGTTCCTGGTCGAGGCGATGCGGCAGCTCGCCCGACGGCTGGTCGACGCCTGGAACCATCACGGGAATCTGCCTCGGATCCCGGCCGACGAGACGCCGATCCTGTTCGCCAGCCGCTTGATCGCGCAGCGGTGCCTGTACGGCGTGGATAAGAACCGGATGGCCGTCGACCTGGCCAAGCTCTCGCTCTGGCTGGCCACGCTGGCGAAGGACCATGCCTTCACGTTCCTCGACCACAACTTCCGCCACGGCGATTCACTGGTCGGCCTGTCGCTGGCCCAGATCGAAGCCTGCCACTGGTCGCCCGACGTCCAGCAGGCGTTCGTCTCCGTCGGACTACGCCGACGGGTCGCCGAGGCCATGAAGAAGCGACAAGCGATCCTCAACGCCGACGAGTTCATCAGCTACGACAAGCTCAACGACCTCCGCGTCGAGGCCGACAAGCCGCTCGAATTCCTCCGCTTCCTGGGCGACGCCGTCCTCGGCGTCTTCTTCCAGGGCGGCACCGCCTGCGCCCGCGAGCGGAACCGCAACGACCTGGGACTCACCATCCGCGACTATCTCGACGAGAAGGTCGATATGCCGACCCGTCTCGTCCTGCGACGCGACATCGAACAGCCGGTGTCCGTCTTACGCGGATTGGAGCCGTCGCTCGAACCGTTCCACTGGGAGGTCGAATTCCCCGAGGTCTTCCTGGGCACAGAGAAGGATGAATCGCTCGAACGCCGGGCCGATGGCGGGTTCGACGCGATGGTGGGCAATCCGCCGTTCGCGGGCAAGAACACGATGGCCGAGGGGAACCCCAAGGCGTATCCCGACTGGCTCAAGGCGGTCTATCCCGAGTCGCACGGCAATGCCGATCTCGTGGCCTATTTCTTCCGCCGGGCGTTCAATCTGATTCGAGTCGAAGGAGCTTTCGGCCTGATCGCCACCAACACGATCGGCCAGGGCGATACTCGCTCGACCGGCCTACGCTGGATCTGTAATCACGACGGCACCATCTACGCGGCTCGCAAACGGCTCAAGTGGCCCGGCGAGGCGGCGGTGGTCGTGAGCGTGGTTCACGTTCACAAGGGGCCGATGTTCGGGCCGTTCGTACTAAACGGCCAATCGGCGAGCCTGATCACGGCCTTCCTCTTCCCCTCCGGTGGGCATGACGATCCGATGCGCCTTCACGCCAACGCTGGCAAGAGCTTCGTCGGGAGCTACGTCCTCGGCATGGGCTTCACGTTCGACGACACGGACAAGAAGGGGATTGCAAGCCCCATCACCCGTGCGCGGGCCGAGGAACAGGGTCGATCGGGAGATCGGCCCATCTCGATGGAGGAGCTGATCGAGAAAGACCCACGCAATCAGGAAAGGATCTTTCCCTACATCGGAGGCAAGGAGGTCAACGATAGCCCGACGCAGGGGCATCATCGGTACGTCATCAACTTTGGCCAGATGAATGAAGAGAAAGCGAGGTGCTGGCCGGATCTCATGAAGATCGTCGAGGAGCGGGTGAAGGGGACGAGAGGGTCGCACTCGACTTCGGAATGGTGGCATTTTGAGCGTTACCGCGGAGAACTCTACAGCGCCATCCGCGGGCTGGATCGGGTGTTGGTCATCGCGCGCGTAGGCGAACGAGCGGGCTTCTCCTTTCTTCCGACCGGCATGGTGTATTCTGAACAGCTTATCGTTTTCTCGCTATCTCACGCAAATTCCTTCGCCGTCCTCCAATCTCGCCCCCACGAACTCTGGGCCCGCTTCTTCGGGTCGTCGCTGGAAGATCGACTTCGCTACACACCCTCGGACTGCTTCGAAACTTTCCCCTTCCCCGACGGCTGGGAGGCGAACGCCGCACTGGAAGCGATCGGCCGGGAGTTTTACGAGTACCGCGCCGCTTTGATGCGGGAATCGAACAAGGGTCTGACGAAGACGTACAACCGGTTCCACGACCCGAAGGAGAAGTCGGCGGAGATCCGCCGGCTGCGGGAGTTGCACGCGGCGATGGACGTCGCGGTGCTGTCGGCCTACGAGTGGTTGGGCATCGACACGACGTGCGGGTTCGACCTCGACTGGTGCGAGGACGAGGCGGCCGACGACGCCTCGCCCGAGACGATCGAACGGCTCGACGCCGGCCGCTACTTCTTCGAGACCGCCTCGGAGGCGCAGGCGTTCGCCAGCGAGCTGGTCGCGATGGGCAAGAAGCTGGGCTGGCGGTATCGCTGGCGTCCCGAGGTCCGCGACGAGGTGCTCGCCCGGCTGCTCCTGTTGAACAAGCAACGCGCCGAGGAAGAACGGATCGCGGGGCTGAGTCCTCTTTCCTCCGACTCGCTCACCGATGATGATGATGATATCGGCGCGGATCTCGACGATGTCGACGACGAGGAGACCGAGGATGGCGACGATGCGTGAGCCCTCTAGGACTTCTGAGGGGGATTGCCGAGGTCGGTTTGGGGAGGAGTCGGATTGGAGACGACGCGGAGCGTCGGGGACGGCATTCCCACGCGGAGCGTGGGAACGAGTGGCACGATTGGGGGGGATGGTGACGATGCTTGAGCCTCGGAGGGTCCGGGAACGAATTCGCGGGATTTCGCGGGGACGCGGGCATTCGTGGACGACGCAGAGCGTCGGCTCCTACCGAGAGCCGTCACCCTGACACTCGTTCCCACGCTCCGCGTGGGAATGCCGTCCCCGACGCTCCGCGTCGTCTTCTGCTGAGAGCCGTCATCTACCAGAGCCGAGGTGCCATGAAATGGGACGCAGTCGCTACAAGTTCGGGGAAGCGGGGTTTCCGCACTTCATGACCTGCACGGTGGTCGGCTGGCTCCCCGTGTTCACGCGGCGCGAGACCTTACAGATCCTCATGGATTCCTGGCAGTTCCTCCAGGATGAGGATCGCCTGGTACTCCTGGGCTATGTGGTGCTGGAAAACCACGTCCACTTCATCGCATCGGGGAAGGAACTGGCGAAAGAGGTCGGCGATTTCAAGTCCTATACGGCACGACAGATCATCGACTACCTCAAAGAACGAAAGTTGCGGACGCTGCTCGAGGGCCTGGAGTATCACAAGGCCCGGCACAAGACCGACCGGGACTTTCAGCTCTGGCAAGAAGGGAGCCATCCGAAGATCATCGAGACCGAGGCGATGATGATCCAGAAGTTGAGCTATCTCCACGACAACCCCGTGAAGCGTGGCTATGTCAACGATCCGGCGCATTGGTGATACTCCAGTGCCCGGAACTATGCGAAGATGGAGTCGTTGGTTTCGGTGACGACCGACTGGTGATTCGAGATCGACGATGATGAAGACGACGCGGAGCGTCGAAGTGCCTCGCATCGTAGCCGGGAGCCCCGTTCGAAGAGGACCGATACCATGAATGAGCCCTCGATGACCTCGGCCCAGGTTCGCGGGAAGCTCGTCGACGCGTTGACCCTGGATTTGATCGGACCGATCGATGATCCCACACGCGCCGAGGAACGGCTGAAAGAAAGCCCCTCGAAGTGGTATCTGACCGGGTTCCTCGTTACCCGAGATCGGCCGTCCCGCGATCTGCCCAAGGAAGAGGAAGACGACGAAGAGGACGATGACGACCTCTTCGGCTCCGACGACGACCCGATCGAAGAGCCGACCGCGGACGCGATCCCGATCGATGATTCCGACAAGGCCGCGGCGACCGTCAGCGTCAAACGGCAGGTCCTGCCGTCCTCGCTCGGCCTGAGCGTTCTGGTACCTCGGTCGACGAAGGCGCTGGCGGTCACGATTCGCTGGGGCGATTATGTCCCCGAGTATGCCTCGGAACAGGACGAGACCGTCTCGGACGAAGAACGGTTTGAACTGGCGTCGGCGAGACCGGCCTCGAAGCCGAAGAAACGCCGGAAGATCGCGGCGTGGGCCAGGGTCCCGCGCGAGAAGAAGCGGACCATCTCGCTGGAACGCAACTTCGCGCGGGGGCCGGTCACCGAGGAGGTACCCGGCTCGAACCGGCTGTACCTCGTCTGGCTGAGTCGCCCTGCGCCGGCCGAGGCCCTCGACGCGCGGCTGGTGCCCGACGGCGCGCAGACGGTCAATATTTACCTGGTCAACGAGCGGCAGGGGATCTATGGAGCTGAGAAAGACCGGAGCATGGCCTTCCAGGCGGAGCTTCATGTCCGTTGCGCAGAGGGTTTCGTACCCAGGCCGAGCCTGAGCGGGCTGCACTCGGAGGAACTCGACGACCGGCAGGCCGATCTCCAGTATCGCGACGTCTACGAATTCGCCGTCGGACACAATGTCTCGGCCATGTCGGAGATCGACGCCGACGAGGTGTGTCGGGTCGTGCGCACGGCGTGGATTCCCCGGGCCGAGGTCGAGCGCGTCGAGCCGGCGAAGTTGCAAGGCATCGTGCTCGGCATGGAGACGCTGGGAAGGCTCGCGAGCTTTGCGGAAGCCAGGGCGGCCCTGATCGGCCTGGCCGATCAGTACGAGGCGTGGATCGGCGGGCAGGTTCGGAACACGGACGACCTGCACTACGACGAGCGCGTCGAGACCTGCAACGACCTGCTGGAAAACGCCCGGTTCGCAGCCCGGCGGATCCGCCAGG
Source organism: uncultured Planctomycetota bacterium (assembly GCA_963777695.1). GTDB lineage: Bacteria > Planctomycetota > Planctomycetia > Isosphaerales > Isosphaeraceae > CAVZRC01. The sequence continues at coordinate 2,288,015 of CAVZRC010000001.1, read as the reverse complement.
GGATCGACGAGCTCGAGGAACCCAGGGCCTTCCGCGCGTTCATCCTGGCGAATCAGGCCATGGGGATGCAGGCGAGGCGTCGCGCGGCGCTGAACCAGGGCAAGCGCGACGACGAAGTCGGCGAGCCCACCTGGCGGCCGTTCCAGCTTGCGTTCTTGCTGGTGAATCTCAAGGGGATCATCCACCCCGAGGACCCCGATCGCGAGACGGTCGACCTGCTCTTCTTCCCCACCGGCGGCGGCAAGACCGAGGCCTATCTGGGACTGGCCGCATTCACGCTGATCTACCGGCGGTTCCGGATCGGGACGGGGGGCGTCATTCCCCGGTATGCCGGCGTCACGGTGCTGATGCGGTACACCCTGCGGCTCTTGACACTCGACCAGCTCTCCCGCGCCGCGGCCCTGATGTGCGCCCTCGAGCTCTTGCGGAAGAGTTCGACGAAGGAGCTTGGGACCTGGCCATTCGAGATCGGTCTCTGGGTCGGCACGGCCGCGACACCCAACTACATGGGTACGGCGGGCGATCCGAACGGCGTGGTCTCCAAGGTCCTCGATTACAAGCTGGGCAAGACGAAGCGGCCGCCGGTCCCGCTGGAGAAATGCCCCTGGTGCGGCCATGACCTGTCGCCGGACTGCTTCTCGCTGCATCCGGACGACAAGCATGCGCAGGAGCTGTCGATCGGTTGCCTGGGCGACGGTTGCGAATTCACGGGCGACGATCGCCTGCCGATCCACATGGTGGATGAACCGATCTACAACCGACTCCCCGGCTTCCTGATCGCCACGGTGGACAAGTTCGCCGCGATGCCGTGGAAGGGCGAAGTGGCGAAGCTGTTCGGCCGAGTGAATCATTATCATCGTAACGTCGGTTTCCTCGGAGATTGCGACGAGGGCGACGGTATCGAGCTCGATGAGCGGCTCACGCCGCCGGAGCTGGTGATCCAGGATGAGCTGCATCTGATCTCGGGACCGCTGGGCACGATCGCCGGGTTGTATGAGACGGCGATCGACAGCCTGTGCCGGGACGCGCGAGGTCGGGGGCCGAAACTGGTCTCGTCCACGGCCACGGTGCGTCGCGCCTGCGAGCAGATCCGCGCCCTGTTCGGTCGGACCTCGGTCCAGATCTTCCCACCGCCCGGCCCGGATCGTCGCGATTCGTTCTTCGCCGAGACCCTTCGCGATCCGGACACGGCGCGGATGTATCTGGGGGTGGCGGCCCAGGGCCGCAGCGCCAAGCGCGTGCTCTTGAAGACCTACCTGGCGCTGATGTCGGCCGCGGCCAAGCTCTATCAGGAATGCGGCGGCGATCGGGACGCCCGCAATGCGGCCGACCCTTACATGACGATGCTGGGCTATTTCAACAGCCTGCGCGAGCTGGGAGGGACCCGCCGGCTGGTCGAGGACGAGGTCAAGAGCCGACTGAATCAATACGGTAAGTCGCCGGCGTCTCGGCGAGACGGAATCCCCGTTCGTCGATCGCGAGATCCGCGAACCGCAGGAGCTCACGTCGCGATATAGCACATCGCAGGTCGCCCAGACCAAGGAGGCGTTGAACGCACCGTTCCACGCGCCGAACCGGCTGGATGTCGCGCTGGCGACGAACATGATCTCGGTCGGCCTGGACATCCCGAGGCTGGGGTTGATGGCGGTCTTCGCCCAGCCGAAGATGACCTCGGAATACATCCAGGCCACGTCGCGGGTGGGCCGGCAGTCGGACAAGCCGGGCCTGGTCGTCACGATCTTCAACATCAACCGCCCGCGCGATCGTTCGCACTACGAGCGGTTTCGTTTCTTCCACGACACGTTCTATCGCAACGTCGAGGCGACGAGCGTCACGCCATTCTCGCCGAGGGCGCTCGATCGGGCCTTGTTCGCGGTGACGGTGGGCCTGGCACGGTTGGATCACGACTTCATGATCCGGAATCAGGATGCCGAGGCGATCCTGCAGCATGGCCAACATCTCAACGACGTAGCGGAGATCATCGCCCTGATGCGCACGATGTCTGCTGGTGCCGGAGGCCTCGGGAGGAGCCATCGAGGAAACGTCGATCTATGGGAAAGTTCGGCGGTTGCTCGACGATTGGCACTGCTTCGCCGACAAACTGGGTCGCGACCAGACGCATCTGAGATACACCGTCGGCTCGTTGGATTCCGGCCGGGTCCGCAAACTGCTCCACGAGATGCTCGACCCGAACCTGGCGGCCCTGACTCAGTCGGAAAGGCAGTTCAAGGCGCCCCGATCGATGCGAGAGGTCGAGCCGAATGTCACCATCCTGCCGCGCCGATTCGAGTCGTCCACGGGGTGGATCAAGGTCAAGAATGACAGCGGAAGGTCGGAGATCACCCTGTCCTCACTGCGTCAGAGTCAGATGGTAACGACCTACGGACCTGGCGCGATGATCGACCTGCCCTGGTTCGCCGTGGTGGTGAGCGGGCTGGATTTCTGGACGAGGGGAGCGACTATCTCCGAACCTCGCCTGGAGGCGAAGGCGCAGGCGGTCCTGGGCGGGATGTCGGTCATGCTGGCGACGCCGAAGGTCGCCGAGGGTGTCGTCGCTCCCGAGACGCAGGAGGGCGTGCGCGTATGGCGGTTCCCGGGTTGGTCGATGACCCAGGAGACGAAGCGGGTCGAGGGACCCGGCGGAGAGTCCTATGTCACCAGGCTGCTGGTGCGAGAGACCTGGCTCGATCCCGATACCGGGCGATACAAAGGGCCCGACTTCGAGAGCCCCGGACGGGAGAAGATCCACTCCGTGGTCCCGATCCGTTTCATCCGCGCCTGCAAGAACGGCCACATGGGAGATATCGACTGGTCGTATTTCGTCCACAAGGATTCGCGTCGGTGTACGAGAGACCTGTGGCTCGATGATCTGGGCGCGACGGGCGAATTGACCGATCTTCGAGTCCGATGCGAGTGCGGCGAGGCGCGACTGGTCAACGAAGCGGCGGGGGCCGAAAATCATGCCCTCGGACTGTGTGATGGATCGCGGCGATGGCTCGGTCCTCCCACGGAGTCGAATGAAGTCTGCGGCGAGTGGAACCGCCTGCTGATCCGCACCGCGAGCAATGCCTATTTCCCGCAGAAGCTCAACGTGATCTCGATGCCGGATCGGGGCAGGGCGGTCCATACGGCGGTCGCCGAGCACTGGCACGCGACCCTCCAGCATGTCCAGAACCTGGGCACACTGCTGGCGTTCAAGAGCCTTCCCCAGATCGCCGAAGCCCTGGCCAATTTCAGCGACGAGGAGGTCATGCAAGCCATCGAGGAGAAACGGGCGGGGCAGCAAGGTCCGACCGTCCGGAAGATCAAGGTGGCCGAATTCGAGTTGCTGACGTGCGGTCGGCCGGTGATCGGTCGGGATGAGCACACCAGTGATTTTTACGCCGAGGAGTGCTCGATCGCGAGCTGGCCGGATCGGTATCGGCGACGGATCGATCGCGTGCTGGTGGTCCACCGCCTCCGCGAGGTCGCCGCGCTGGTCGGCTTCACCCGATTCGACTACATCTCGCCCGATATCGACGGCGAGTACGACCTCGATCTGAGGACGGCGAGGCTGGGCCTGAACACGAACTGGATCCCGGCCGTCGAGAACAAAGGCGAAGGGGTCTTCGTCCAGTTCAACAAGGATCGGGTTGACGGCTGGAAGGGTCGGCCTGCGGTCTGTCAGCAGGCCGACGCGCTGGCGGTCGGGCTTCGCCGATGGTGCGAAGAACGGGGGATTGCGGAACGCCCGTTCTTCGGCGCTCCCTATGTCATGCTCCATTCGCTATCGCACATGTTAATCAACGCGATTTCGCTGGAATGCGGCTATCCGGCCTCGTCCATCAAGGAGCGGATCTACGCGAATCCGGACTATGGGTACGGCATCCTGCTCTATACCGCGGCATCGGATTCCTACGGGACGCTGGGCGGGCTCGCCAACGCGGCGAAATCGCTCGATCATTATTTGACGACGGCCCTGGAGATGTCCCAGCTCTGCTCGAACGATCCCGTCTGTGCCGAGCACAAGGCGAATGATCCCAATCAGCGACGCTATCTGCAAGGGTCGGCCTGTCATGGCTGCCTCCTGATCGGCGAGACGAGCTGCGAGATGTTCAACGACTTCCTCGACCGTAGCCTCGTCGTGCCGACCGTCGCCTGCCATGGGGCGGAGTTCTTCTCGGAGAATTAGGGGTGGATGACTTCGGCCCGATCTCGGAAATCCTGGGTGTTTCGAACGAGGAGTTCGAGCGGCTCCGGGTCGGCTTGAGCCAGGGTCTCATTGATGCTTCGTCGAGCGTCACGCAGTTGCGCAGGGCCGGCATGTTGATGCATGCCGATGCGGTACACGCCTGGCTGAAGGCGGCCCGCGAGGTGTTCGCCACGACGCCGGCCTTACTGGCGGCCGTTCGCCTGATCCAGGACGAGCGTCATCGTGCCGCCAGGAGCGCCTTGACTGCCGAGCTGATCCTGACCGGCCCGGAGGTCGAAGGGGCCGAGGCGCGAGAGACCCGCGTGGTGGTCCGGGAGTTATTCGAAGCCGCGCGGCGTACCGTCTTGATCGTCGGTTACGCCTTCCACGGATCCGACCACATCTTCGAACCTCTGGCTCGTCGAATGGCGAGGAATGCCGCCCTCCGCGTTCGACTGGTCGTCAATGTTCATTTCGACCGCGGACGATCCGCCGAGGAGACTGTGCGGTCATTCGCTCGCGACTTCCTGGAGGTTAGCTGGCCTTTCGAGCCTCGACCGGATTTTTATTACGACCCAAGCTCACTCGAGAAATTCGGGGCGGAACGCTCGGTCGTTCATGCCAAACTGATCGTCGTCGATGACGAGATCCTCTACCTCGGCTCGGCCAACTTTACGACCGCGGCGTTCGAACGAAATGTCGAAGCCGGTGTCCGTGTCAAGAGCTCGACGCTGGGCAAGAAGGCGGCGGATTTCTTCGATCAGTTGATCCGGCGTGGCGACTTGGTCTTACTCCCGATCGAATGACAGGCATGCGCGGAACTCTCCTGCGAATTCGCGCGAGCTTGAACTCGTTCCCACGCTCCGCGTGGGAATGCCATCTGCGACGCACTGCGTTGCGGTGGCCCGGCTCGTGACCGAGAATTGCTCGGGACGCGGAGCGTCCAGGACGGCATTCCCACGCGGAGCGTGGGAACGAGTCGGTGTCGGACTTGCAGATCATTATTTCGCCTTGACCGGCTCGACGTTGTACTTGACCTTGAGGTAAAGCGTGAACTGGACGGGCGGCTCCACGACGACCGGGTTGATCACCTCGTCGAAACTATTACCGTCAAGGCCGTTGTAATGGAAGGTGCGACTCTTCCGCGCCCCCTGGATGGTGTACTTCTGCCACTGGTTGGTGGCTATATGCTCGGCTTCGAAGGCGTTGTAGGCGTCGTACATCGCCGATGGATAATGGATGGAGGATCGATCGGCATAGACCTGGCCCGGGGGCTGGAGCTTGATCCCGAGCAGCGTCTCGTATCGGGCCGATTTCGCCTTGATCACCCGCGCGGCCTCTTCCATCAGCCGGGCCTGGACCTTCTTCGGCTCCTTGACGATGTAGTTGACCTTGATCAGGTCATAGATCTTCGACCTCGCCGCCGCGACCACGAACTTGTCGAGCAGGTCGCGTTCCTTGTAATGAATAGCGACGTTCTTCTTCAGCTCGAAGCCGACGAGTTTCTCGCGGGCGATGTCGCCGGCGACCTCGTAGCCATAGATGCGGTTCTGGGCGACGAAATCGACGAAAAGATCATCTCCGGAGACGCCCATCGGCTTGAGCGCGTCTGTGAATTGCCGGATGGTGACGTCCATCTTCGCACCGCATTCGGCGACTGTCTCCCCTTCCTCGACGACGCCGAAGACCGCGACGTACTCGTCGGCCTTCACATTCATCATGACGCTCGCCTCGACGAACATACTCGAGGACGTCGGCGGCACTTCGCTCTCGTCGAGCTTGCGCTTGTTCTGTTCCGCCTGCTCGGCGCGGGCCTTGCCGCCGGCCTGGGCATACGCGGAGTTGCCGCCGTGCTGTCCCCGGCAGATGCCCGACCTGGCCAGGAGGATCATCGACATGAGGAGAAACGCGCGATTCATCGATGGCAACTCCGCAGCTAAACTCATTCGTCGGTTCACGGGGAGGACAGTCCTTATCCGTGGCGTCCCATGATAACACGCCGAACGAGCCGCTACAGGTGTGGCGGATCGATCCATTGAGAATTCTCGCCGAATGCGACTGCGTGACCGCGGTCGTGTCGCGCCGGATCGGGCTGACGCCCGAGGTTGGAGGACGTTCGTCCCGTCAGAACCACGGTCTCACGACCGTGGTCACGCGCTTCGATCGCGCATCGTCGGGCGGAGGCCGGAGAGGAGCGTCCATCAGTCCTTCCCGCTCGCCTTGCTCTTGGACTCGCTCACAGCCTTCGCTTCGAACCTCCGTACGCCCTCAGTCGAGCTGATGATCAGCAGGCCGTCTCTGACGATGTAGGCCAGGCCGAGTTGCTTGAGGAGCAGCCTCAGGGTCGTCTTGAGGGGGACGCCATCCACATCGATCGTGACGATCGAGTCCCCGGATCGCTTGACATCGTTGAGGCCGCGTGGATGCACCAGGATGTGAATGCCCGTCGCCTGGGTGAGGTAGTCGATCAAATCTCCCAGTGGTGTTTCATTGGCGAACGACATGGCGACCGGCTGGTCGAGCTGGGCCAGCAGCGCCCTCGTCCTCGGTGAGTCATCCGCGCCCTGGGACTCCTTCTCCTTTCGCTCGCGATCGATCCCGCGCGGCGAGCTGATGAAGAGGAGGTCGTCTTTCACGATGTAGGCCAGGCCCACTTGACCCAGAACCTGCGGGAGCGTCACCTTCAGCGGGATACCCGCGACATCGAGCGTGACCAACGAGTTCAGGCTGCACTCGGCTTCTTGCAGACCCCTGGGATCCACATAGATAGGCAGGCCGGAGGAGGTGGGTGTCGTGGTCGCCTGCTTGATGTATCTCAGCACGTCGTCGAGCGGCGTCTTGTTTGCAAAGTTCATGGCGACGGGCTCGTCCAGCATACTCAGGATGGCGCGCGTCCGGGGCGAGACCGGTGGTGGCTGCGCGGCTGGGGATCCAGTTCGAGGGGCGGCCGGCCCCTGGACCTGTCCCAGCGAGCCGACCGTGGCGATCGCCAGCAGGGAAGCCGCACCGACCGTAATTAAAGCGGCTGCGGAAATCTTCAACTTGGTGATGAACATGGTTCTCAGGATCCCTTCCGTCAGTGACAAGACCGCGGCCGGGACCGTCCCGGCCGTGGCGAATTGAACGGCCGCCCGGGTCGTGGATTGCACCAGGACCGACGGCACCACCATCGAGGCTGCCTCGGAAGCATGAAACGAGGTCAGCACGATGATCGAAGGAGCCAGGCCACGGCGGATCAGCCGGTCTCGGAGTCGCTCGCGCCCGCGCAACAGCCGGCTCCGGACCGTGCCGACCGGCCGGCCGAGCCGATGAGCGGCCTGGCCTTCGGTGAGGCCCTCCAGGTCGCACAGGACGATCGCCGTACGGTATCGTTCCGGAAGCCGTCCGATCTCCTCGTGGAGCAACGCCGCGAGGTCGTCGCCACTGGCGTCGTCGCAGGTTCGCGACGCCAGCTCGGCCGCTCGCCGTTCATGGGTTCGTCGACGGGCCGTGGCCAGACGGGCCGACCACGCCACGCGACGGGCGACGCCGTGCAACCAACTGGCCGCCGAGGCCCGCTTCACGATCGAGCCGGCCCGGCGGGCGAGGATCAGGAAGGTAGCCTGGAACGCGTCTTCGGCCTCGTGCGGGTCGCGGAGGATGGTCCGACAGACGCGTAGGACCATCGGGCCGTGACGCGCGACCAGCTCCGCGAAGGCCAACTCGGCGGCCTCCCGGTCGCGGGCCACGAACCACTCCAGCAACTGCTCGTCGGTCAGTCCCCCGGTCGTCCCCATGTGGAATAAGGCGCGGATGTCCCGGGGGGCTGCGCCTTGACCACTCATTGCCATGTACGTCGTCCCCGCTCATCCCCTTTGTTGACTGAGTAGTGTAGCGGGATCGGGCGATCTATTCGAAATTCCGGGATGTCCCGTGTGCGGCCTTCTGATCTCCGCTGGACGCCGGTAGCGGACTGCGGGCGGGTCGCGTAGGCTGGAATCCTGGGGAAACGAGGATGCGGCCATCGCGCCGACCGAATTCGTTGGGGAGAGGTCACGGACCATGACGACGGTCGAACGGCTCAAGATCCGCTGCTATCGATGCAACCAGCTCCTGGCCGTACCGCCGAACAAGGCCGGCGCCATCGTGGCGTGCCCGAAGTGCAAGGCCGACCTGCTGGTACCACGCCCGGATTCACCGACCCGAGAGGAAACCCTCGAGGACACGGGGATTCCCGCGAACCTGTTGTCTTCATTGAAGTTATCGGAGTCCGTCACGGCGGCGCCGCGGATCTCGGCGGAATCCCCTGCGTTCCTGGAGGGCATCGCGGAGATCATCCCGCCGGATGTGGCCGCCATGCGTCCCGAGGACTTGCGGGTCGAGGCCGAGTTCTTCGATCGGTTGTCGCACGAGCCCACGGCGACGGTCCGGTCGGAACCCGAGCACTCCTTGACCTCCCGCTTGGATCCGTTCCAGTTTCCCGAGTCCTTCTCGCCGGAGGATTTGACGCCTCCGCCCGAGAAGCCTTCCCGATCCTCCATGGTCGTCGCGCCTGCGGATGCGCCGGATGTCATGGCGACCACATCGGCACCGATTCCGGCGCCTCCCCCGTTACCTGTCACGGCCCCCGATCCGGTCATCCCGCCGATCCAGTTCGAATCCCCGCCGGTGACGCTCCTGCCCCCGGCCCAGGAGACTCGCCGGATCAGCGAGGTCACCCTGCCGGCCTCCGTCGTGGTCGCTTGGTCGCTCTTCGTACTGATCGCCGTCGCGATGTCGTTCCTCGCCGGGCTCATGATGGGGCATTTCCTCTGGCGGAGTGGGCCCTGAACGAGTCTCGATAGACCAGGATGGCGACGGTAGCGAGGCCGCTTTACCAGTCCAGGCGGCCGGAAATCCCGCTTCCCGATCGAATTCCGGGACCCTTCCCGGGTGCGTTGTACACTGGAATTGGTCAGAAAATGCCCCGAGACACGCCGGCGCGATCGCCCGGTGGGCAGCATGCCGTCGTGTCACCTCCGGGGCTGCACTGGTGGAAGGGGGCGAAGTATGTTAGGTTCCCGCCAGGAGTCGGCAGGACAGGGACGGCCGTGCTCCGCACGTCGCGGTTTCCCGCTGGGCTCGAGCACTTCGCAGGGAGGACGATGGCCCATGCCACGAGCGAAATGGATCGTGTTTTCCTCGCTGATCGCCGTATCCGCGAGCAGTTTCGCCGCGGCCCTCGCCCAGGAAGGCGCCGGCGGCCGGGCGCCGGTCGATGGGCCCGGGCGCAGGCCGGGCGCGGTCAGCCCAAGGCCGCCGAAAAGCCGCCGATCGACGTCGATAAGCTGCTCAGGCTCTGGGAAATTCAGAGCCAGAAGCTCAAGACGCTCGACGTCTGGATCTACCGGATCGACAAGAACGAGGCGTGGGACGAAGAAATCCATTATGAAGGGCGGGCCGTCTTCAAGAAGCCCCAACTCGCTTACCTCGACTTCAAGAAGATCAAGACCACCAAGGACGCCAAGGGGAAGTTGCAGCCGGTCGCCGATGCCCTTAATCCGAAGAAACGCGCGACGACGCCCACGGAGACGATCATCTGCGGCGCCGACGAGGTCTGGCAGTATCTGTACCCGGTTCGCCAGATCTTCATATTCCCGCTGGCCAAGGAGCAGCGTCAGCGTGCCCTCGATGAAGGACCCCTGCCGTTCCTCTTCGACATGAAGGCGCAGGAGGCCAAGGCACGCTACACGATGAAGATCCTCCGTCAGACCGAGAAATTCTATCTGATCTCGGTCGAACCGAAGCTCAAGGAGGACAAGGAAGCCTTCAAGTGGGCCCAGATCACCCTCGACACCGTGTACTTGCTGCCGGCCCGGATTGTCCTGCTCTCGCCGGATGCCAAGAGCACCAAGGACTTTCGGGTCGAGCATATCGACCCGAACTCGAAGAACGTCAAGGACTCCTGGTTCGTGGGGCGTGAGCTCCCGAACTGGAAGGTGATCCATAATCCCAACGCCCAGGGAGTGATGCCGGCGAACGTGGGGGCGGCGCCGGTCAGCCCGCGGGCCGCCTCGCGCCTCGGCGTTGAGGCCATCCGGCGTCCAGGACCTCGCGGCGAGCGGGGTCCGATCGCCGGACCGGGACCAGGATCCGGAGGGAGCCGACGCGGACCGGCCCGGCTCCGGGCGTTTGACCGACCATGGCCGCCGGCTTATAATCAACCCGTGAGCCACTCGATTGACTGGGCCTGCGTGTCGGAGCGCACGGCGACTGGCTGCTGCCGGTGCGGGTCGCCTCAGCCGGGCGGGTCGGATGGAATCCGACCCGATTCCCGGACCCGACCGCGGGGCCGTCGGCAGCGAGGACCGGAGTGCGTCCGACTCTCGGAGGGAGTCCGACTGCTATGATTCGCTCCCATGCGGCACATCACTTCTCCGGAGGGGTGTGGCCCATTCTGCTGGCACTCCTCGTCAATTCGGTCGGCGTCGTGGCGATGGCACAAGCCCCTCCCGCCGAACCCGAGAAGACACCCGCCCAATTCTTCACCGTGACCGAGCCGATCACGTCGGAGACCGTCGCGCAGATCCGCGTGGCGACCCGACAACTGGTCGATTCGTCGGCGTCGGCCCCGCAGGGTCAGAGGCCGATCCTCGTCTTCGTGTTCCGCCCGGGCAAGACGGCGCCGGGGAGCAGCGAGTACGGCGGCTGCCACGACCTGGCCAATCTGATCTCGCGGGAGCTCGCGGGGGCCAAGCTGACGATCGCCTTCGTTCCCGAACCGTTGAAAGGGTATGCGGTCCTTCCCGCGGTCGCGTGCACCGAGATCGTGATGGGCTCGTCGGCGACCCTCGGACCGATCACCCCCGAGGGCCAGGCCTTCGACGCCGCCGACGAGGGATACGTCCGATTCCTCGCCATCCGCAAGACCCGCGACCCGGACCTCCTTGTCGGTATGCTCGATCGGGACGCGGACCTCCGCCTGATCCGCACGGCCGACAAGACCGTGCATTACGTCCTGGCGCCGAACCTGCCGGCCTTCAAGAAGACCCATCAGGAAGTCATCTCCGACCAGCCCGCGTGGGAGGACGGCCTGCGCGGCGTGTTGACCGCGAAGCGGGCGCGCGAGGAGGGGTTCTGCTCGCGGACCGCCGACTCGCCGGCCGAATTGACGAGCATCTACCAGATTGCCGGCGAATCGGCCGTGGACGATCCGACCCACGGCCAGAAGGTGATCCCCGTCTGGATTCCCCTCGAAGGCCCGCTCGATAATGTCATGGTCTCCTATGTGACCAAGCGCGTCGAGCAGGCGAGGGAGGAGAAGGCCAACCTGCTGATCCTCCAGATCAACAGCCCTGGCGGTAACGACACGGTCACCGACCGGCTGGCCGACTTCGTCGCCGGGATCAAGGACATGAAGACGGTCGCCTACATCGAGGACCGCGCCCTGGGGCTGGCCGCCCTGCTGCCGCTGGCCTGCCGCGACATCGTCTTCAAGAAGGGTTCGCGGATGGGCGACGTCCGCCAGGTGATCACCGGCCGGAACGGGCCGCTCCACGACCTCACCGCGGGTCAGATCGCCGGCCTGGCCGGCAAGGCCGAGGTCTGGGCGCGGTTGCGAGGCCATCCCGAGGCCATCGCCCGCGCGATGGTCGACCCCGAAAGTGAGGTCCTCGAGGCCGTGGACTCGAAGACCGGGGCGAGTCGCTTGATCCTCAGGACCGAGTTCGCGGCCGATCCAGGCCGATACCAGGTGCAGCGGACCCGCAAGGACCCCGGTTCGGTGCTCACGGTCGAGGCCGATGACGCCGAATCCTACGGCCGGCTGGGGCGCGTGGTCAACGATGCCGAGGAGCTGAAGGACCTCTACGGGCTCCACGGCCGCGACATCCGCCTCGAAGGTCCCGGCTGGGTCGACTCGTTCGTCGACTTCCTGACCGAGCCCGTCGTGAGCTGGCTGCTCCTGTTCCTCGGGGTGTTCATGATGGTCGTCGAGCTGAAGCTCCCGGGCATCGGACTGCCCGGAATCATCTCGGCACTCGCCTTCCTCCTGTTCTTCTGGAGCCATTACCTCAGCGGGACTGCGGACCAGTTGGAGATCATCCTCTTCCTGATCGGGCTGGTCTGCCTGGCCGTGGAGCTGTTCGTCTTCCCGGGCATGGCGATCTTCGGGCTGAGCGGGATCCTCCTGATGCTTTGCAGCATCGTCATGGCCAGCCACACCTTCATCTGGCCGACGCAGGATTACGAGTACCGAGAGCTGGGGTACACCCTGATGCAGGTGACCGGCATGCTCATTGCCGTCGGCATCGGCGCCGCGATCCTGGCACGATATATCCCCTCGATGCCGGTGTTCAACCGGCTGATCCTCAAGCCGGAGCCCTGGACTCCCGTGGAAGGCGAGGAGTCCGCGACCCGGGCGGTCCTGGAAGGATACGAGTCGCTCAACTTCCTCGTAGGCGAGACCGGTCGATCCACGACGCCGCTGCGCCCCACCGGCAAGGCACGATTCGGCAACCTCCAGATCGACGTGATGGCCTCCAACGGATTCGTCGAGCCGGACACCCTGATCGAGGTCGTGGATGTCCAGGGCGCCCGGGTGATCGTCAAGCAGGTCTGATGTTCGAGGCCACGACTCTGCCGCGCGGCGTTCGGTCGGAACGACAACGATCCGGGGACTCGCGGGCCCGCCGTGCGGGGACGGTAGGGGTTGGCGAGCGAGTGGAGAGTTCGAGTACACTGAGGGGTATGGATTGAGGCGGCGGCGTGCGGCTGCTCGGCCCCACAGGGGCGCGGCGATCCATCCCGCCTCGGCCGAACGACCACGCCGGCGCCGTCACCATATTCGAGGATACTCCATGATCGCCACGATACTTGCTCAGATCAACCCGTCCCACTGGCCGACCTACGTCCTGTTCTTGATCTTCGTGCTGGTGCTGTTCGCGATCATCCTGGTGATCTTCCTGGCCAAGTACGCCAACCTCTGGCTCCAGGCGAAGATGACCTCCGCGAGCATCAGCATCCTGGAGCTGGTCGGGATGTCGTTCCGGAAGGTGAATCCGAATATCATCGTCCGCTCGAAAATCATGGCCTACCAGGCGGGCCTCTCCGAGAAGGACGGCATGACGACTCGGGCGCTGGAGGCCCATTACCTGGCCGGCGGCAACGTGCCGAACGTCGTCCGCGCGTTGATCGCCGCCAACCGCGCCGACATCCCGCTGTCGTACAAGAGGGCTGCGGCGATCGACCTGGCGGGCCGCAACGTGCTCGAGGCCGTGCAGACCAGCGTCAATCCCAAGGTCATCCCGTGCCCCGACCCGAGCTCGGGTCGGCAGAGCATCGACGGCGTCGCCAAGAACGGCATCCAGTTGAAGGTCAAGGCGAAGGTGACCGTCCGCACCAATCTCGACCGACTTGTCGGCGGGGCGACCGATGAGACGATCATCGCGCGGGTCGGCGAGGGTATCGTCAACGCCATCGGCTCGGCCGACACCCACGAGCAGGTCCTCGAGAAGCCCGACACCATCTCCAAGCGCGTCCTCGAGAAGGGGCTCGATGCCGGCACGGCCTACGAGATCCTCTCGATCGACATCGCCGACGTGGACGTCGGCGACAACATCGGCGCCAATCTCCAGGCCCTCCAGGCCGAGGCCGACACTCGCGTGGCCCGCGCCAAGGCCGAGGACGCCGCGCCTTCGCCGTCGCCAAGGAGCAGGAGATGCAGGCCCAAGTCCAGGAGAACCGCGCCAAGGTGGTCCAGGCCGAGGCCGAGATCCCCATGGCCATCGCGGATGCGTTTCGTAAAGGCCACCTGGGCATCATGGACTATTACAATCTACGCAACGTCCAGGCGGATACTGAGATGCGTAACGCGATCGCCGGCACCGGCAACGCCCGCCGAGGCGATAACAGCCAGACAGGTTAGAGGTTCGGCGCAGGTCCTGACCCCGCCGGAGTGCCCGACCGAAGGTCTCCCGTCCACATCCATGGCCTGTGCCTCGACGGGAGATGTGCTCGCGAGAATGCTTCGAAAGTGGCGGGAGACCTACGGTCCGGTTCTCGGGCGGGGTCATGAGACCCGCGCCCAACGTAAGCAGTTGCAACTCATCACGAAGGACGTAGGACGAAGATGAAGCTCGAGATCCTGCTCCAGTTCATCGTGCCGCTGACGTTCCTGGCGATCTGGGCTCTGACCTCGCTCCTGAATCGCGAGGCCCAGCCATTGCCGCCTCGGCCGGCGCACGGTCCGGTTCCCGGCGGCGGACGTCCTGGCATGGGTGCTCCGCTGGCCGGTCGGGGCGATCCGTCGGGGCAGTCGCGATATCCGGCCAACCGACGACCGCCTGCTCCGGTGGCCGAACGGCCGGCGCAGGCGCGATGGTCCGGGACGCCCGTCCAGGGTCGCTCCGGGAGTACGATGCGTCCGGGCGGAGCCGACGACGGCATCGTGATCCTGGAATCCGAGACCCGGACCTCGCAGGCGTCAACTTCGTCATTCTCGCCATCCTCGACGGCCGCTTCACGATCGGCGCGGACCGCGCCCGCACGACGCAATGCCCGTGGCCGTGCGCCGCAAGCGGCTCCCCTCAAGGCGATCGAGCCCGAACGGCCGCGACTCCTGACAGGGCTTTCGAAACCAAGGTCTCACCGCGAAGAAGTCCCGGCCCCTCGAGATCACGCCCCTATCGACCCCGATCTCCCCGATCGGTTCTCCGATTCCCCAGGTCTCGCAGGGGACTACCCTCGATCTGCCCTACGCGACCTCCACCAAGACTCAGCCGACCCTCACCAGTAACGATCTGCGGGACATGCTCGCTTCACCGGGCAAGCTCCGCGAAATCGCACTCCTCGGCGAGTTGCTCCAGAAGCCGATTGCCCTGCGAGCACCCCGAAGACCGCGCTGAAACTCTGCCCCGGAAGGGTCGAAGACGGTCTTGTAGGGTGGGTGAAACCCACCGGTGCGAGGACCTCTCTCAAGGAGAGTCGTTCGGGGGACTCGCGCCCTGCCGATCGCGCCGATCGCTCGCGAGATCCCGATTGTGACGATTGCTATCTCGGATCGTTGCGCGTTTCTGATGTAGAACTCGCATCGCGGCAGCCGATGTGAAGTCTTGAAATCAACGCCCGATTCCGCAGCCAATGGTCTGGCCCGCTCGAGCTTGCCGGGTGGCATCTCCACGGATGGAGTGCGCTGCGTTCTGCCGCGCATCTTCAATCCCTACATCACGTGTCCGCCTTCGAACGAGGGAGATGCTCGATGATACTCCACCCTTCGCGCCGCCATCGTCATCGTGTCGCCAACGGTCTGTTCCTGATCGCAGGAGCGTTCTGCGTCGCGGTATGCCCGGGATCCGTCGGAGGGGCCGAAGACCAGGCCGAGCCGATCTCCTGGCGCGGAGATTATGGAGGGGCGCTCGACGAGGCCAGGGCGCCAACCGGCTCCTTTGGATCCAGTTCACGGGCCCATGGTGCCCGAATTGTACGCGGATGGAGCGCGACTCCTTCCCCGATCCCGATATCATCGAGCATACCCGACAATCGTTCGTCCCGCTGAAGCTCCGATCCGACGTCCACGAGCAACTGGCCCTGGGCTTCAATCTCTCGGGTCTGCCGGCGACGGTCATCGTGGCCCCGACCCGCGAGATCGTCGCGGTCCGCCAGGGTTATCTCGGCCCCGACGAGCTCGACTCGCTCCTGAGCGAGGTCCAGGCGGCCTGGCGCGTGCGAGAGGGGGCAGCTAAGGCCAAGGTCGCGAGTTCGAAACCGGCATCGACCGCCCGGAGCGATCCATCGCGGCCCAAGAGCGAGACCCAGGTCGCCCTGTCCGGATATTGTCCCGTCAGCCTGATCTCCGGCAAGAAGCTGGTCCAGGGGCAGACCGAATACACCATCCAGCACGAGGGGCGCGTCTACCGCTTCGCCAGCGCCCTGATGAGCAACCTCTTCCGCAAGGATCCCGATCGCTACGTCCCGGTGAACCGCGGCGATTGCCCGGTCTCGCAGGTGGAACGCGGCGTCTCCCGGCCCGGCGACCCGAAGTGCGGCGTGCTCTACCAGGGACGATTGTTCCTCTGCTCCAACGAAGACGCGCACCGACGCTTCCTGAAGGAACCCGAGCGGTATGCCATGGTCAACGTGGCCGAGCAGGGATTCTGCCCGCACTGCCTGGGCGAGACCGGCCTCCTCGTGCGCGGCGACCCGAAGTATGGCATCACGCGGGAAGGGCGACGCTACTGGTTCCCCGATCCCAGCCATCGCGATGCCTTCCTCACCGCCTCGGGCTCCAATCCGGATACGGCCCGTCGTTGACCGGTTCGGTCGTGGGTTGCCTCCGGGCGACGTCCGATGCCGGGCGCGACCCACGACTTCGCCGAGGTCCCTGTCAGCAACATCGGCCGGAATTCGAACGAGGTTATGGGCGTCCCGGGATATCGCGTCGAGGTGGAGGAAGGCGGAAAACTCCGCTTGATGCCGCGGCGAAGAATGTCTATCCTGACAAACGCCCGATGCCGGGATGGAACGGCAATGGAATGCGACCTCGTTGAGGTATCAGGGCAGATGGATTTGCCTCTCCCGAGTTATACCCCCGCGTACCGGTCCTCGATGGCACCTCGTCGGCCATCGTCCGATGGACCATCTCGCACACTCCATTGTCTCCTCGCGCCGTCCGGCGTCGTGACTCAATCTCCCCGGATTTCCAACACCGCATAGCGATGGACCGCGCCGGGACCGGGAAGGTCGCCGGCCTGGATGAATTCCCACGTCCTGCGGTACGGCGTCTCGAGCCGAAGGAGTATTGCCCGATGACCGTTCGCTGGAAACCTTTGCTGATCCTCTCGGGGCTATTCGTGGTCGTCGCCCTGGTGGGCGTGATCGCGATCACCATGACGCTCGTGCCCCGCTCCTCCCAGGGCTTCCTGAAACTCGCCAGGGAGTCCCGCGAGGCCGGCCGCTTCGAAGACGCCGAGATCCGATACAAGCAGGCCCTCCAGATCGACGGCAAGAACGCCGCGATTCATGAGGAGTTTGCCGGACTCTACCAGGACTGGGCCCGCGCACCCCGCCGAGAAACAGGCGACCCTGCATGCCGAATGGAACGCCCAGTTGCTGGAGGCGACCAAGGACAAGACGTTGAAAGGCGCGGCGGAAGCAACTCCTCCAGGATGCGATGGCCCAGGATAAGTTCTCCGACGCGTTGTACTGGTCGAGCGAGCTCCTGAATATCGAGCCGAAGGACCCGGATGCCCACTACGTCATGGCCTCCGAGGCCCTGGAGGAACGCACGCCGAACGTCCCGGAGATCAGGCGCCATCTCGAGGTGCTCAACGAGGTGAAGGCCGCTCCCGTCCGACGGCTCTGGATCCGGGCTCGGCTCGCCGACCAGGTCGGCGACGCCGCGACGCGCGGTGCGGCGCTCGCCGAAGCGAGGGCGGACAAGACGGCGTCATATCCGGATCCGGTCAACCGGTTCGCCCGGCTCCGCCTCATGTCGATGGCGATCCGGGATGAGGTCCAGTGGACGCAGCTCGCCGGCCAGGTCGAGGCTCTCCGCGAGCAGGTGAAGGGCCTGGGCAAGCCCGAGGAGATGCCGCCGGGCCGGGTGGCTCGGCTCCGCCTGTTGCTCGAGCAGGCGCAGAAGGCCCTCACGGCGCGGTCGTCGAAGCTCCCGGCCGATGCCAAGAAGGTGGTCGACGACCTGGTCAACTCCATCGAGGTCAACCTGGACTCGGTCTTCCAGCAGGCGCTGGCCGAGGGCCGGCAGCCGGACATCCAGACTTATGGGTCGTATGCCGATCACCTTCGATTTCGACGCCAGCCCGAGCGCTGCCTGGAGGTCATCGACCGCGCGCTGCGGGCCGCCGCGGCGCAAGGGCCGCTTCGGGCCGGGACTCAGGCGGTGATGAGGCTGCACATGGTGGCCGCGGAGATGATCCTGGCGCGGGTCGATGACCCCGCGCGATTCGACAAGGCCGGCCCGCACATCCAGGCGATGCTCGATAGCCCCGAGGCGAACTCCCAGGCGATCGGCCATCTGTTCGCCGGCTCGATCGACCTGGACAGATCCGGCGGAACGCGCGACGCGACGGGGGCCCATGTCGGCACCCCGCCGACCGCGGCGGAGACGGCGAAGCTCCGCAACAGCGCCCTGGCCCACCTCAAGATCGCCGCCGCGGCGCTGCCCGAATACGCGGAGGCCCAGGCACGGTACGGCGTGGCGCTGGTGATGGTCCAGGAACAGACCCTCGGCCGCCACTACCTCCAGATCGCCATGCGACTCGGCAGCCTCGAGCCGCAATACCAGCTCTGGGCCGCCTGGATGATCCTCCAGGCCGGCTATCCCGAGGAGGCCGAACCGATCGTCCAATCGCTGTTCCAACAGGTCGAGCTGGGCAACCTCCCGCGCGAGATGGAGGGCGCCCTCCACTTGCTCCAGGGCGAGCTCTACCAGGCCCGGCGGAGCCCGGACAACTTGAAGAAGGCCGTCGAGGAGTACAGCAAGGCGCTCGCCGACGGCAAGGCCTCGAGCCCGACGGCCATGATCCGGCTGGCGCAGATCGACATGCAGCGCGGCCAGAACGAGCGGGCCATGGCGCGGCTCGAGGGGTTGCGGGCGCAGGGCCAGGGAGGCGAGGCCGCCGAGCAGCTCTCCATCATGATCCTCGAGGAGACCGGGAAGAAGGCCGAGGCGCGCGATCGGCTCCGCGCGGCGCGGTCGAAGTATCGGCATAGCGCCGAGCTGGCCGGACTCGAGGCGTCGCTACTGGTGCGAGACGCGAAGCCCCGCGAGGCCGATAAGGTCCTCGAAGACTTCCTCCGCGACGAGCCCGACAACGTGAAGACGGTCGTCCTGCGGGCCCAGATCCAGGCCGAGCGGCTCAAGGATACGGACAAGGCCCGCGAGCTCCTGCGAGCCGCCGCCGAGCGGTCCCAGAGCTCCGACCCCATGGTGCAGCTCGCCGCGCTCGAGCTGGAGAACAACCGGCTCGACGAGGCCGCGACGATCGTCGCCAGGATCCGCGACCGATGGAAGGAGGCCGCGGTCTCCGACATCCTCGACGCCCAGATCGCCATCAAGCGCGGCAAGCTCGCCGAGGCCCTGGAGCACTTCAAGACGGCCTTGAAGAAGGACCCCGACGACAAGATGGTCCAGTACTGGAAGGCCCAGCTCGAGGGCCGCACCGGCGCCGTCGCCGAGGCCGCCAAGTCCCTCGAGCAGATCGTCCGCGACCGGCCGGTCAAGGAGGTTGACACCGGCACGTCGCTCCTGTCCGCGGCCCAGTCGGCACTGGCGCGGATCTCGCTCCAGACCCGCGATTTCGACGACGCCATCCGGCGCTTCGAGGAGCTCAAGCGGAGCAGCCAGACCGGCTCGCTCTCGCGCCGCGACCGCTGGATGCTGATCACCGCCTACATCAACAAGGGCCAATGGCCGCTGGCCAGGCGCGAGATCGCCACGATCCTCAACGATACCAAGGAGCCGCCCACATCCGAGGAGCGCGTCCGAGGCGCCAACTTCTACCGGCAGCAGGGCGAGGACGAGGCGGCCCTGAGCCAGATCGACTATGTGCTCAAGGTCAACCCGAGCGATCCGTCGGCGGTCGTCACGCGATCCTTCATCCTCCTCCGATCCAAGCAGCAAGATCAGGCCAGGGCGATCCTGCAGAAGGCGATCGAGCTGACGACCCGGGAGAAGAAGGAGAAGCCGCCGGCGGTCTTCTATCTCATGCTGGCGGCCGTCGAGAATGAGACCCCGCCAACTACCGACGCACTCCCGCGTGCCCAGGCGGTCCTCGACACGGGCCTGGGCGTCCACCCCCTGGCGATCGAGCTGGTCCAGGCCAAGTACCTCTCGACCATGGCCGCCGGTGACACGGGAGCCGCTCTCGCGTTCATCGAGGCCAAGGCGAAGGAGGACCCCAAGGGGCCCTTCCGCCGCATGCTGGTCGAGAAATACCGCGAGCAGAAGCAGTTGACCAAGGCCGAGCAGCTCCTCACCGAACTGCACCAGGAGTTCCCGGATGAGTCGAACCTGGCGGCGGCACTCGTCCAGGTCGTGTCGCTCGAGGCCGCCGAGGCTGCCTCGAAGAGCGAGCTCGACCGCCAGCGACAGCTCAATGGGCGCGTGATGTCGATGATCCGCGATTTCCGATCGCGATATCCCAACGCCATCGCCTTCCTCCAGGCCGAGTGCGATATGGCGGCGCGTGACGGCGACTTCACGCGGGCGGTCGCCATCACCCGAGAGATCGATAAGCTGGACAAGACCACCAGCCTGGGCTCGGTGATGCGTGCCCGGGTCTTCGCCATGGCGGACAAACCGCGCGAGGTCGCCCAGGCCTATGCCGAGGCCCTCGAGCGCGAACGCGGGCCGCAGCAGCTCGACATCCGCATCCTGCTCGGGCAGGCCCAGCTCAAGAACAACCGGGCCGACGAGGCCCTGGTCCAGGCCAGGGCGGTCCTGGCGGTCGAGAAGAACCGGCCCGACGCCGTCCTGCTCGAGGCGCGGCGCTGGCCGAGTCGGGCTCGACCGCGTCGGAGAAGGCGTCCGGTCAGAAGGCGGCGATGGCCCAGCTCGAGCAGGTCATCAAGGTCAACCCGTCCTTCGACGACGCTTACCACACGCTGGCCGATATCCACCTGAAGCGGCAGGAACGGGCCGCGGCGATCGCGGTCCTCCGGGACGATTTCAAGGCCAACCCGGACGACGACATCGCCGCCGGCCAGCTCGTCCAGCTCCTCACGGAGCGACCGGACGGTGGCCAGGCCCCCGCGCCCGCCGACCTCGACGAGGCCCGTCGCATCGCCGCGGACGTCTCGACGCGGGATGCCAAGGGCTTCATGATGCTCGCCCTGGCCGTCGGCTTCCATCGGGCCGGACAGCTCGAGCTGGCGTTCCCGTTCGCGAGGGATGCTGCCGCCAAGCTCGACTCGCCCGCCGCGCATCTCAACTTCGGCGACCTGCTGCTCGCGATCGCCGAGGGCCAGTCCGACCCGGCCGCGGCCCGCGAGCAATTCGAGCAGGCCGTCGATCAGTATGACCGCGTCCTCAAGGTCCAGCCGAATTCCATCCAGGCCGTCAACAACAAGGCGTGGATCCTCCACGCCTACCTGCATCGGAGTTCTCAGGCCCTCGAGCTCGTCGTCGATCTCCAGAAGCGCGTCATCCGCAGCCTGTTGCCCGGCGAATTCTTCGACACAGTGGGTTCCATCCAGGAATCGGTCGGGCAGTCCCTCGACGCCGAGCAGTCCTACCTCGACGGCCTGAAGAAGGCCCCCGAGAACCCGGTCCTCAATTTCCATTTCGGCCGGCTGCTCGCCGCCGACCTCGATCGCACCCACAAGGCGAAGATGCACCTGAACAAGGCCCTGGCGGCACGGGACCAGCTCCGTCCCAGCATGGCTGATGAGGCCGAAAGCCTCATCCGGCGTCTCAGTAGCGGCGTGAAAGCCAACTAAGGCGGCAGTTCGCACCCGGGTTCCACCCCAGTCCGTAGAGTGTTCTGCGATCACCGATCATGGGGTTCGGCCCCTCTCAGTGCTCGCAGGGCACCCGGCGGCACTCTCGAACACAGAAGGCGAACTCGACAGCGGCGGCTCGGGTTTGTTAGAGTCGGCCTGATCCGGCCGGTCAAGCATGAGGGAGCAACGGCGGATAGGAGAACCTCTTGCGGAGCGAAGAGCAACCATGCCAGTGGGACGTAACATGAGCAACAGACTGATCGTAACCGTATTCGCCCTGGGACTCGGATGGGGCCTGACCCTGGGCGCGGTCCCGGCAGCCGCGCAGGCCGACGACAAGCATCCGGTCGTGGTCATCGACACCAGCATGGGCGAGATCACGGTCGAGCTCGATGCCGAGAAGGCCCCGATCACCGTCGAGAACTTCCTGAAATACGTCGACGCCAAGTTCTATGACAACTTGGTTTTCCATCGGGTCATGAAAGGGTTCATGATCCAGGGAGGCGGGCTCGACGCGAAGTTGAATGAGAAGCGGGATGGACAGCGCCCCCGATCCGGAACGAGTCGAGCAATAAACTGAGCAACGCCCGAGGCACGATTGCCATGGCTCGCACGGGCGATCCCAATTCCGCCACCAACCAGTTCTACATCAACCACGGCCGCAATAATGCATACCTCGATACCGCCGGGGGGGGCTATACCGTATTTGGCAAGGTGATCGACGGTATGGATGTGGTGGACAAGATCGCCAACGTCCAGACGACGGTGAAGGTCAGTGGTGACGGTGACCGGGTGCCGAACGTCCCGGTCGAGACGGTGACCATCAAGAGTGTTCGGCGGAAGGCCAAGAATTAGCAGTCTTTCGGTTCGCAAGCGGCGCCCGAGGGGACCCTTGACCGCCCGGTTGACGACCTCTAAGATGGCTGGAAATCCGGCGAGGCCCCTCCGGACTGGCGCGGTTTCCGGACCGCGTTATTGGGTTCTTCTCAGCGAGTTCCGTCCCGGTCAGACCAAGGAGTCCCGAATGGCTCATATCGTCGCCGAGCCCTGCTTCGACTGCAAGTACACCGACTGCGTGGTGGTATGCCCGGTCGACTGCTTCTACGAAGGGGACCAGATGCTCTACATCCACCCGGAGGAGTGCATCGACTGCGAGGCTTGCGTCCCCGAGTGCCCCGTCGAGGCCATTTTCCACGAAGATAACCTGCCCGAGGAATGGAAGGATTTCACGGCCCTCAACGCCGAGATGTCGCCCCAGTGCCCGGTGATCAACGAGAAGAAGGACGCGCTCGAAGGCGAATCCTGCGACACGAGCCGCAAGAAGAAATAAGCGGAATGTCGCCCGTCCCTTTCCGATGCGTCCAACTTCTGGCGGAGTTCGATCGCGCAGTCAAACCCCGGCATCTGGTCCGGGGTTTTCTTCTTCCCTCACCTTCAGGCGATGATAATACGACAGCCGAAGGCCAAGTTCATCGGGCCGAATGAGAGCTGATCGCCCGACGAACCGCTGGAGGCAAAGATGGCGGTTACACCGTAGGCCGCCGTTCCAGCAAGGGGTAGTCGCACGGCTCCAGCAGACCGCTCGCTTCACAGGAACCGGCGAACACAATGCCGAGAAGGTGAATAATTGGCTCTATTCGTCCCCGGAGGCTTTCGGTCTTGGGCTGCGATCGATTTCGACTAACCTTCCCTCCGACTCGTCGAATGAGATGTATTTGAATGCATGGAAAAGGAAATTCTTGAGGCTGTCATCTAGGGCGGATTCGTGGTCCGACAGAATTGAGATAATGAAGTAATTGATATCGTAATCTTCGCCGATGAGGTAAATCTGGCTGTTGCTTGTCGCCGCCTGAGCGATACTCAGCACCTCTTCATCGGTGAAGGTGGTGATCCCGGCCAGCTTCTTGAGGATGTTTCTCGTCATCTTGAACGTAGAACTGACGATCAATCTATCGATCAGTATCCTCTTCTTCAGTTCGCTTGCAAGCTTGATATCGGGGTGCTTCTCCTTGAAGAAGCTCGAAAGCCTGCGATAGAAGAAGACCTTGCTCTTCTTTCGTGTCTCCCATTCCCATCTCAGTACCGGCGAGAACCGGGAGTCATCGAAGCTCGATCGATAGTCTGAATCCTCGGTGATGATGTAGATGTCCTTGCCGTTCTCAATCACGTCCAGGAGTATCTCCCAGTTGATCTCATCGCCGTTCGACTTGTCTTTGCCCGGTGGATTCCCTCGGAATTTCCGCTCCCATGTCGCGTAGCAAGACCCTTCGAGTGACCGGCGTGGGTTGAATCACAGAGAATAATTCTTTGATGATCGAGTCAGCCTTGAGACGGTGGCTGGTGATGTCATCCTTTAGTCTTTCCAGGAGCGTCTTCTTGGCCTCCTTGTATTGTTTGGCGGCTTGTCGCATCCGATCGTACTCCTGCTCGTATTCCATCCAAATCTGCGGGAAACTCTCGTTGACCGTGCTCTTCTCGAACCGTTTATAAGCATCGGCGATTTTCACTTCTCTATTCCTGCGGAATTCGTCCATGACCTGGGCCGTGAGAAAGACCTTCATCTCGCCCTCTCGGATGAGGACGGCGAGCTTACGAAGTTCCTCCAGGTCGTCGCTGGAATAATGATAGAACGACAGCCAGACGTTCGTATCGAGGAACAGATTGATCGGAAGCGCCATCGTCCTTCTCTCCCTAGCAGGCCAGACCGATTTTTCGCAATCAAAGCACGTTTAATCGTTCAAGAGATCGAGTCAACCGACCTGAGAATATTGGACTCGCTACCCGTACTCCTATTTCGGGCCGCCGACATGTCATGAATACTGCCGTCCCGATGCCGAGACGTCTCGCCTGACCCCAGCCAGACCATCCATTCATGGGTAGGCCAGAGCCGCTTGTCAACGACGTTGCCCCATTCTTCGGCTCGGACATCGAGCGGCTTGTCCAGTCTCCAGACAAACTAAGCAGACGAGCCACACCAGCCTTCTGACCCGCTTTCGAGAGTTGACGGGGCCGGCGTCTACTATAAGAGGCAATCCGGAAAGAGGCCTGGTTCAAAGCAGGGTAACACTTGGCGGCGTAAAGTCCTGGGCTACTCTGGCGATAAGATCTTGCTAGCTCATCGTTTAGTTCCGGAACGACGCCGCCGTATGCCGAGAAAAGTGTTACCCTGGCTCCGAGCAACTTGAACCAGGCCCGGAAAGACCCGGGTGAACGGCTGGAACCGGTTGAAGGATAAGGAGTTGCGTCGATTCTGTGCCTGGATGACTTAATTCGCCTTTCTACATCGACTTGCGGCCGCGAACCCACCCCTTCTCGGATAGCCTCTGAGTTGTCCATGGACGAGCCTCCTGGAGGCATCCTGTCGCTTCGACGGATTAAATGGCTTGAATCCTTGATCGGAGATCGTTCCAAAGGTAATTTAGATTGCCGAAGCCAAGCAACCACCCAACGAAGGGCGTGATATATTTCGCAATCGAACGGCGAAGTTTCATGAGGCCAAATAATTTGTGTCCAAGCCTATCCGGCACGTTTGGGATCGACCTGTGCCGCCGGATGGCCTGGTGGCGTCTGAGCAGGGGCGATTGTTGGCATCCGGGTCCCAGTTCCATCCCGACCCGGCGGGGATCAGATCGAGGCGACCGACGATGGGCCAGTTCAAGGCCGCCCTGACGTCGGGGGTGCACAAAGGTTCTGGGAGCCGCATCTTCGCCCGCCTGATCGATGCGTCTCGAGACCATGATAGTCGGGAGACGAGATCGGAGCGGTGGAACCGAGGACCAGGACTCGGAGAAGACCGAATCGGATCTCAGGTGTAGGTAGTCCGAAGGCCTGGTTTCCGGGATGGGCCGAGGGATTGAAGAACGAGTCATGCGGGCGGCCCCACCCGCCTAGGCTCTGTCTGGCATTAGTCTAATGTCCAGTAGCGCGGAGACTTGAGGCCGCAAAATTCCTGGGTTTTTTGAAGTTCACCAGTGCTCTGGAAATCACCGATCCTAGTGTGCGCATGACTGATGCCAAACAGAGCCTAAGCAGGTCCTATCGACATGCATGCTGATCAGGCTGAGACCTATCGCCCGTTGCTGGATAATGATCCACCGGCATTCCTCGATAAGGTCGATACTCCCTGGGATCACGTCCCCGATCTCGATGAATACAATCAAGGCGCCTATCGTCGGATCGTGCGTGCCCTAAAGAACCTCGTGCGGGTGAAGGACACCGGGGCCGTGGCGAATTCCGAGGGAATCC
Source organism: uncultured Planctomycetota bacterium (assembly GCA_963777695.1). Lineage (GTDB taxonomy): Bacteria > Planctomycetota > Planctomycetia > Isosphaerales > Isosphaeraceae > CAVZRC01. The sequence continues at coordinate 2,262,181 of CAVZRC010000001.1, read as the reverse complement.
TCATCCTCGGCGAGGCGGGCACGGGCAAGACGCACCTCCTGATGCGTGTCGCCGCACAACCTCTCTGACACCAACCACATCCTCTTCGTCCGCAAGCCCAACAACGAGGATGCCGTCGCCCAGCACATCTGGGCCAACATGGTCAGCAGCCTCGCCCGTTCGCTCCCCGCCAGCGGATCCAAGAAGAGCCAACTCGATGACCTGCTAGCCCATGTCTTCACCGCCGTCCTCATCCCCGAGTTCGAGCAGGATATTCAGCAGGGCCGTGACGCCGACCAGCGGCGGCGATGGGTCAAAGATCTCGGTGCCGACCCCTACAACCTGTTCTTGATGCTCGGCGAGGGAGAGCAGCCGGCAGACGAACATGGACTTGATCCGGCGGCGGACGCTCCGCTACCTCCAAACGCACCATCCCGACGTGGACCAGCGGATCGCCCACGTCCTGATCACCTACTGCTTCGTCGCGAGGGAGGACCGCAAGCGGGTGCTCCTGACCTGGCTCTCGGGCCAGGACGTCGATGAGGCCGAGGCGAAGGACCTCGGCCTCGACGCTTCCTGGGTGAAGATCGACGAGACCTCGGCGGACGTCTCCACCCAACAGCAACGGGAAGAGCAGGCCCTCCGGGCGATCCGGACCATCGGGGTCCTCTCGACACACTACCAACCGCTCATCCTCGCCTTCGACCAGTTGGAGGGATTGCGGGCCCACGAGAAGCTATCGCAACGGTGGGGCGATACGGTGCGGGAAATCTTCACGATGACGCCCAACTTGCTGGTCGTCACCTGCATCTTCCCGAGCCTCTGGGAATCATGGTTCAGTGCCACGCTCGACTCCAGCGTCTCGCAGCGGATCGCTCAGCAGATCGTGACTCTGGAGACCTTCGGCTCGCAGCACGGCCTGAGGATGCTGGCGACCCACATGGAGCCGTCTTTCGCCAAGCACCGCCTGCCGACGAATATCTATCCGTTCACGGAGGACGACGTGGCCGCCCTCTGCGGTACGGCCACCTCCCCACGCACGTTCATCCAGGCGGCCCGCACAGTCTTCGAGGCTTGGCTGGATGACGATCTCTCGGTCATCGCCCCCAGGCCCGAGGTCCCGATGGTCGTCACCCGAGATGAGGTGGACGGCCTCATCCGCTCTGCCATCGAACAGTTCGAGAAGGGACACCTCGGCACCTACGACCGGGAGATCCCAATCGAGCAGGACTTCTTCGGACGCACCCGGAACATCGTCGAGGCTCTCTTGGCCCACTGCGGTGAGAAGGCCGTTTACGACCAGGTGGCCCACGGGGCGAAGGTTATGCCCCCGAACGTGATCGTCCGGACGCCGGGGAAGAACGAGGCGGTCTGCCTTTGCATCAACAACTCCGTCGGCAATTCTTTCACGGCCAAGATGAGAAACCTTCTCGATGTCATCCAGTCGGGCCCCAGCCCAACGAGGGTCGTCCTCCTGAGAGATCGCCGATGCAAGGCGGCGGGAACCAAGGGCCAGGAATACTTGGAGACGCTCCAGGAGATGGGCGGCGTCTATCTGCCTGCGGGGAGCAGCGAGGTCTCGCTCCTCAACGCCATCTACGACACCCTCGTCGCCATCGAGGAGCACGACCTCTCCATCGGAAAGCATGAGATCGACAAGAAACAGTTCGTGGAATTCCTCAAGAGCGACGGCGTGGGCCGCAGGACCCAGTTGCTCCGAGAGCCGCCGCCGGATTCTCCGAGACGTTCGCCAAAGCCCTCAGTCTCGATCGATCGGGGGCGGCAGCCAACGGATCACCGCCGAACCAGGCGGCCAGCGTGCAGCTTGTCCCGAAGGAGAAATCGCAACCGGCTCGGCCTACGATCGCCAAACCGGTAACCGGGCCGGATCAAGCGACGGAGCCCGCACCGAAACCGACGGCCAAGACGCCCGCTCGCAAGGCGAAGGCCGTCGAAACGTCGCCGTCTGTCCCGGTGCAGGTGGTGGTCGGGGACACGGACCTGGAGAGCCCCAGCCTCGGCCTGATTGGGCGACTCAAGGACGGCAAGCGGGGGCTAGCCATCTCGTTCACCAAGCCACAGTGCATGGTAGTCCTGGGCTATATGGGATCGGGCAAGTCCTACGCCTTGGGTGTGTTGATCGAGTGCGCCTTGATGTCGCTGGCGAACTTGAGCCGGCACAAGCGGCCCATGTGCGTCGTCGCCTTCAACTATCGCAAGAATCCCGAGGCTCGCTTTGAACACTGGGGGTACAGTCAGCCGAACGCCAAGCCTGCGGAAATCGAGCGGCTCCGCAAGGAATATGGGGCCGAGCCCGCCGGTGTGGAACGGATCAACGTCTTCGGATTCGGGCCCGAGCTACAGCGGAGGAAGGGCGAATACCGGGGCCTCCCGCTCTACCCGATCCAGTTTCGGCCCGACGAACTCGGGGCCGAGCACTGGGAGATCTTGATGAAGCCCCCCAGTCCCCAGGCCGAGTACATGGACGTTATCCGTGACATCATCCAGAAGCTCTTCTACCAAGAGCGGCTGACGTACAAGAACCTGGAGAAGCACATCCTCACGGATGAGCGGCTCAGCAACACGCAACGGCAGCGGGCGAAGAACCGCCTGAGCTTCGCCAGTAAGTGGCTGAACGACGATAGGATCTACGAATGGGATGAGATCTTGAGCGGCGGGAGCCTGAATATCTTCGACCTTCGGATGCAGGGCGCTCGAGCAGCGAAGACGCTCTGAAGCTCTGCTTGGTCCTGACCGACCTCGTGCGGCGGGCCAAGAACGGCGTCAACAAGATGGTCGTCTTCGACGAGGCCCACGAGTACGTGGACTCGAAGGATCTAGTGGCCGAGCTTGAGAACGCCATCACTCAGATCCGCCACGACGGGATGTCGTTCGTCCTAGCGTCTCAATTCCCTGACCGCATCCCGGCCCGGATCTTCAAGTATCTGCTCACACGGCTGATCTTCAAGACATCGGACCGGAAGGCGATCGACACCATCCGCAAAGCGGCGCCGAATCTGGAGACGCTCTCGGCCCAGCAGGTCAGCAACCTGGACCTGGAACAAGGCGTCTGCTTCATCCAGACCGACGATGACTGCACCGACTCGCTGCTGAAAGTTCCTCAAATGCTGGCCATACGCCCCCGATGCAGCATGCACGGCGGGGAGACGGTCAGGAACAACGGCGATGGCCAATGACGGGGCATCGATCATGGCTATCGCCGATTTCCAGACGGTCATGCCTCCGATGATCGAGGCCTCGCCGACGGTTGGGAGCGGACAATGCGGGAACTGACCGATCTGTTCGCCGACCACTTCGAGCTTACCGAGGACGAGCACCGTGAGGTCCTGCCCAGCGGGCAGCAGAGCGTCTTCCGCGATCGGGTCGCCTGGGCCAATTCACATCTGAAGGCGGCGGGACTGCTGGAGAACCGCCTACGGGGGCGGGTCCGCATCACCGATTCGGGGCGAAAGATCATGGCCAAGGCCCCCCAGGCGATCAACATCAGGTTCCTGTAGCAGTTCCCCTCCTATTGCGAGTTCATCGGCAAGGCCCCGTCGAAGGAGATGAACGGCGGCGAAGTCGAGGCCGCCACCCCGATCGAGGAGCAGCGGACCCCGCTGGAGTTGATCGACGCCGCCTACAGGTCGCCGAGGCAGGCGACGACCGAGCGACTGCTCTCCTGGCTCCGGGCGTGTTCCCCGGCTTTCTTCGAGTCCGCCGTGGTCCGCCTCCTCATGGCCATGGGGTATGATGGCGTGGCGGGTCACGGGACGGTGACCGGCCGGTCGGGCGACGGCGGCATCGACTGCGCGATCCGGCAGTACAGGTTGGGGCTGGACGTGGCGTGCATCCAGGCGAGGCAGTGGGAGGGGCCGGTGGGGAGGCCGGTCATGCAGGGGTTCGTCGCGAGCATGGACTACATCGGGGCCAAGAAGGGGGTCATCATGACCACCTCCAGCGTCACGATGGATGCGGCCGACTTCGTGGACCGGATCGAGGACAAGAAGGTCGTGCTGCTCGATAGCGACCAGTTGGCCGATATGATGTTCGCGCACGGGCTGGGCGTTGTGATGGCCAAGACCTACAGGATGAAGGAGGTTCCCAGCGACTTCTTCAATGAGGGTGAGGGATGAGCCGTTGACGACTCATTTCCCCATCACGAATAGTCGTCGGACAATATAGTCCTGGCGAGGACCAGGAGTTCCTCGCCGGGATGGTAGCCAAAGTCGAGATCAGTCGCGGGACTTGATTCGCTCGAGGAGCCGTCCCACATCGTAGCCGACGAGATTGGCCACGACCTCGTCGGCGCCGGCTTCTTCCAGGGCGGCGGGTGCGACGGTCGTGGTCACGCCGACGGCGTACATCCCGGCCGCCTTAGCCGCCTGGATGCCCACTGGAGCGTCTTCGAAGACAACCGAGCGGATCGGATCGACGCCCGACTTGGCCGCGGCCACGAGGAAGACCTGGGGATCGGGCTTGCCGCGGGTTATGTCCTCGAGCGATGCGATCGCGGCGAACCGGCCATCCAGGCCGCATTCGGATACTGTCAGGTCGAGGTTGGCCCTGGCACCGCTCGAGCCGATCGCCAGCTTCACGCCATGGGCCGTCAGGGCGTCGAGGACCCCACGCACGCCGTCCATCAGCTCGATCTTGCCGCGTGCCAGGTCGCGATAGCACTCTTCCTTCAAGATCGAATAATGCCGGATCTCGTCCTCGGTGATGGCGTCGCCGCAGAGCCGGCGGAAGATGCTGGGATTCGTCATGCCGAACGTGGCATGGATGAACTCGGGGGTCAGGGCCAACCCCGTGCGACGGCCCAGCTCGACCCAAGCAGACTGGTGGGCTTCGAGCGAGTCGACGAGCACTCCATCGTGATCGAAGATGGCGAGATACGATTCCGATGTCGGGAGCACGTTTGAGGTTCCTCCAACGCGTCATTGCAAGTCGCTCGGGGGTTCCGGCCGAATAATCCGGGCAAGTCAGGCCAGAAAGCCTGACCTGTGTTGTCGGCGTGGTATTCTACGTAAACCCAGGGCATAACCTGAAGGGGGTCAGCTGCGTTGTCACCGCCTAATCCCAGGGTTGAGGATTTGCAAGCTGGTCCTGGAGCGATGTCGTGAGACACTCGGATCGACTCTGGATGATCGATGGTCGGCGAATCGTGACCACGATAGAATAGTCGACACTGTCAGGAATACGCCAACTACCTTTAGAGACTGTCCGAGATCTGCGTTGGATGGGTGAATCCCTCCGGATCGGCTCACTTGCGGTGGATCTCACCCACCCTACAAGAGTCGGACGCAGTCCTCGGATCGCTACCGACTGGGGCCGTCCGTCATGAACTCGGTGATCGAGCACTGGAAGACGCAGCTCATTACCCTGTCGCCCGGCGACCGGGTCGAGCTGGCCCATTTCCTCCTATCGTCCCTCGAGCCCGATGACGAAGGGGTCGAGGCAGCGTGGGATGCGGAGGCCTCGCGACGCGCCGAGGAGATCCGTTCGGGGCGTGCGATCGGCCGACCCGTCGATGAATTCATCGCCGAACTGCGAGAGCGTTATTCGTGAAACCCTTCTCGATCCATGCAGCGGCCGAGGCGGAGGTCCAGACGGCCATCGCGCATTACGATATCGAACGTCCGGGCCTCGGCTTCGAATTCCTCGAAGAATTCGAGGCCGCCGTCGAACCGAATCCGGCGCATGCCTCAAGTTTTCGCGGCCATCGACGAACGAGGCACCCGGAAACTTCGGCTTCAGCGGTTCCCCTACACGGTTTACTACGTGGATCTGGATGATTCGATCTGGATCGCCGCCGTCGCCCACCAGAGACGGCGTCCGGGTTACTGGTCTGATCGCAGCCCGTAGGGCACCTGACCCGAAGAGACTTCCTTAATTCCCGACACAGCCTGGGAAATCCGGGTAAGACAATTCTCCCCAGAATACCCATTCCTCGTGGAAACTTAGCGATGTCCCCATTTTGAACCCCGAGCGAGTCGACGAGCACGCCGTCGTGGTCGAAGATGGCGAGATACGACTCCGACGATGGGGGCACTTTTGGGATTCCTCCAGGGTTCAGGAGTCGGGACGACGGTTCGGGCCGGAATTCACGGTCAAACCACCATCGGGGAATGGTCGATGAAGAACGGCGCGATCGATCCTTCGGTCGCGCTGAACAGGATTTCCGCGACCTCCCGCATCGTGATGGTGCGTTCGTCCGGGTCTCGGATGAGCAACCGTCGCAGGATTGCGGCCAGGGGTTCGGGTGTCTCCGCAGCGAACGGCTCGGGCTCGATCGTGCGGATCTGATCGAGGATCTGGAGCAGATTCGCGCCGGGGAAGGCCATCTTGCCGGTCGCCAGCTCGTAGAGGATGAGGCCCAGCGAGAAGACGTCGCTGGCCTGGCTGGCCGGCTCGCCGCGGACCTGCTCGGGGGCGAGGAACCGGGGCGTGCCGAAGAGGCCGTCTCCCTGCTCGGCGAGGCCGAGCTCGGCCGTGTCGTCGGTGGCGAGCGGCGGGTTCCTCCTGCAGGCGGCGGGCCAGCCCGAAGTCGAGGACCTTGACGAATCCCTCCTCGGTGACCATCACGTTCTCGGGCTTGAGGTCGCCGTGGACGATGCCAGCGGCGTGGGCGGCGGCCATCCCCGCGGCGGTCTGGAGGGCGATCGCGAGGACCGTCTCGATCGTCGGCCGGTTCTCGCGCGAGAGCTGGCCGAGCGGTCGCCCCGAGATATATTCCATCGCGATGATTGGCACGCCCGCCGTGTCGTCCACGGCGTAGATCGTGCACAGGTTGGGATGGTTCAGCGCGGCGGCCGCGCGGGCCTCGGCCAGGGCGGCGCTCGGCGTCACCGGGCAGTCGGGCTTGAAGACTTTCAGGGCGACGGGCCGGTCGAGCTGGAGGTCCCGGGCCCGGTAGACCCTGGCAAACGTCCCGGAACCCACCTCGGCCTCGATCAGGTAATGCGAGAAATAATTGCCCGGCCGAAGGGCCGTGAATGGGTCGAATGCCTGGTGATCGGCCATCCAGTCTTCGCGGCAGAGTCCGCCCGACTGGAGGGCCGTCAGGACCCGCAACACTTCCTGGCTCCGTACGACCGACGCTCAGGTTGTGCACGACCTGGTACTGGACCAGGCCATCGGGGTCGATGATGAACAGCCCTCGCACGGCGATCCGCTGTCGCTCCTGGTAGACGCCGTAACTCCGAGCGACCGTCCCGTCCAGGTCGCTGGCCAGCGGGAAGCTCAATCCGCCCAGGCCGCCGCGGGTCCGCGGTGTCGCGATCCATCGCTCGTGCGAATCGATCGTGTCGCAACTGACGCCCAGCAGGTCGCAATCCTGCGCCGCGAACTCGTCGAACCGCTGGCTCAGGCCGATGAGCTCGGTCGGGCAGATCAGCGAGAAGTCGCTGGGATAGAAGACCAGGACCAGCCATCGCCCTCGATAATCCGACAGCGAGACCCGGGTCCGCGACGGGTCGGGGAACCGCGTGCAGGGGAGATCGATCGCCGGAGCCAGGCTGCCGATCAGGGTCGACATGGGTGGACGAAGCACCTCTTCGCTAGCGAGAATCCGGTACTCGGGAGTCGTCCCGAGCATCCCCCGGATACTCGCATCCCGGCGGACGATCCATTGTACTGAGCGCAGCGACTGGACCTGAAGGGGTCCTGAGGAAACCAGCTCACGATGGCACAGCGTCTCTGGCGGTGCTTCTGGCTGATGGTGCTCCTCGGGCACGTCCTCCTTGCCCTGGCGTGGTGGTGGCTCTCGCCGGGCGGATTCGGCCCGACTCACCCACGCTTCTGGTCCAACCGAGTGGTCCCGCCGGTTGTCTTGGGGCTCTCGATCGCAGCACTCGTCGCATTGAGGCAAGATCGGATGGCGACGCTCCGCCGGTTGCTCCCCCTGTGGCCGGCGGCCTGGGCGGCGGGGGCCGTCATGTTCCGGATCGCGTTCCCGATCGCGATGGCCTGGATCTGGATGATCCCGATGGCGCTGGCGGCAACGATGGGCTTCGCCGCCGTCCGCCCATGGCGGGCTCCCGGCGGTCGCCATCGGGTCGGCGTCTTTCTATCAGCGATCGGGGCCGGTGTCGCCGGCGCGGCCGGGGTCGGTACGCTGCTGCCGCCCGCGTCCGCGACCCATCCTCGAAATGACCCATTGGCCCCGGCCAAATCCTTGTCCCGGACGTCCGATCGCGTGCCGCCGGGCGTCGTTCGATTCGGCTCCGATGTCATCGTCCAGACGGGAAACGGTTTGCTGATGGCCCGCGTCGCCCCGTTGACGATCGCGATCCAGCCGTTCCTGACGTTCCTGAGCCGATCTTCCGTCGGCTGCCCCGTCCTGCTGGTCCGCGCCTCGGAACGTGAGGGTCGCTCGCCTCGATTTCGCGATTGCTTTCGCGTCGGGGAGAATGCCTCCGTGCTCTTCTACGAGTTCCCGGGGCAAGGCCCAGCGAGCCTCCGCATCGACGCGGAGCCAGGGTCGGGCGCCATCCTGGTTAACGCCGCGACGCGGCTGGAGGGGCTGGTCCAGTCGCACCTGAACGCGTACTGCGATGTCGAGGTCCGCGGCCATCGCCGGCTGGCGTTGTCGTTCTCGCCCTGCCCGAATGCCCGGATCGAGGTCCGGCCCTTCGAGTATCCCTTTGGCAAGCCCGCCCGGTTCGCATTCGTCGCGGCCGACCGGACGTTTCGCGTCGTGGAGGCGTCCGACGGGGAGAAAGGCCCGTTCCGGACGCTCGCGTGGGGTCGGCTGGATCCGGATCAGTCCCTGACGATCACGCTCCACGATCGGGATGGGGCCGTCGCGCGCCTCTCGCTCGCGGACTTCGCGGCGCAGGCCGACACGACCACCTCGCCGACGGCCGGCTGGGGCGTGCCGGTCAATGCCATCGAATTCAGCCTCGCGGACGACTCGCCGTCCTCGCTCGCGTCGATCTTCGTGACGCTGGCGGGGACGTCGGTCGGCCGCGGCTGGGATTGCGTCGGCCATCGTGCGGGCACGTATCGGAACCGGATCCGCCTGGAGCCGGTCGCGGCCGATGCGCGACCGGACTGAAAACTCATCGGAGGCCGACGGCTGCTGGCGTGGTCGCGGCCGGCGCGGGGCCGCCGGCCGGTGCGGCGTTCGCGGCCGGGGCGTTCGCGGTCGGAGTCGCCGGGCCGTGGACCGGACCGGGTTGGACGTCCTGCGCGGGCCGCGACTCCTGCACGGGGCCGACCTCCGTGCGGACGAGATTAACCCGCATCCACCCCGAGGGATCCAGCGGCGAGACGGAGTGGATCGCGAAGCCCGGCAGCTTGAGCTGGTCGAGGGCCACGTCGATGTTCTGGCTGCGGATCTTGGTCCCGAGGGCGCCCATGACGAACGCCGTCGTGAAGCGGGTCAAGGGCGTGCCTTTATTCTCGTCGTCATTGATCGCGATGACCTGGGCGTTGGTGCCCGGGTTGAATTCCTCGACCTTGCCCTTGACTCGCGGGGTCTTCGAGGTCGTATCCACCTGGTAGGAAATCGCAATCTCGGCCTGTGGCACCTTGATGCGGAGGACCTTGGCCTGCACCCCGAGCATGTTACCCCCGGCGTTCGGGTCCGGCGCCGGCACGTCGATCTGGAAGTCGTGGATCAGGACGACCAGGAAGCCTCGTGCATCGGTGCTGAATTCGGGCGGTTGCTCAGGGCGGAAGACCCGCAGCGCGGTAACATTCGGGTTGTTGGCCTTGCGGGACTCGTCTACCGCCTTGAGGTAGTTCTCGAAGTCAACATTCGTCCTCAAGGTCACCGCCTCTCCCGGCGGGGTGCCGGGCGGGACAGCCTTGGTGACGAGAACGAGGTTCTTGACGAACTGGACCGCGAACTGCCGCCAGAGGCCGCTGGCCGCGCTGGTCCCGAGCGACCCGAGGTGGATGTCGGCGGTGACGCCCGAATCATACGTCGACGCCAGTTTCGGCGGCTGGGGTGCATCCGCCCCCCGCTGATCCGGGGCGCCGCGCCACTGGAACAGGCCGCCGACGAAGACGGCCTCGGGTCGCGACCTCAGCGAGAGGTTCGTGATCAGGAAATCGCGGACGGCGGCCGTGTTATTGCCGATGAGATACTTCGACCTGAGGTCGGCGTTGCGCTCGGCCATCTCGGCGGAGAGCCGCTCCTGCGTCTCCTCGGCGGCCTCGGCCGGGATCTGCTGTTGGAACTTGGGCAGTGCCCCTTCGTAAACCTTGTTCGTGATCTTCTGCTGGTTCATCCCGATCAGGCCGGCGATCGTCCGACCCATACCGCCACCGGCCTCGGGTGCCGAGCAAATCGATGCGTTGATGTTGTGGGTCGCCGAGGGGATCAGCTCCAGGCCCGAGGGCCTCACGACGGCCGTAATCGTCAGCTCGGACCAGTCGTAAGTCGTGGCGCTGAATTCGTAGAGCTTCGCCGCTTTCTGACCCTGGGGATCCGAGGCGATCTGCTGCTGGAAGTCCCAGATCGGGGTGACACTCGTCATGGTCTGCTTGTTATAGAACGCGATGCCGTCGTCGCTGGGGAGCAAGCCGAAGCCCGTCTTGGGCCCGGCGGTCACCATCGACGTGTATCCCTTGCGCGTGACGGGCCCCGACTGGACCAGGTTCGTGTCGAAGACCGGCGCGACCGTGGCCACGTCGGCCGTGACATCCAGATTCGGCCGATTGAACAGGTCGTTGACCGCCGAGGACAGCTCCAGAGACGGCTGCCAGGACCAATTCTGATTCTGGGTCTTCAGCGAGCCGAGGACCTCATAGATTCGCCGGAGGGCTTTCTGTCTCTGCGAGATAGAATCGGCCGCGTCGTAGTCCCGGAGGGCCTGTCCCAGGTCGTCCTGGACGAACTCCACCCACTTCGACCGGTTGGCCTGGATGGTCGGATTCGTGGACGCGGGGAGGGCCTGCACCGTATCGCGTAGCCGTTGACGCGCCCACGCCAATCGGATTCGGGGCCGGAGCCATTGCCGCAGCTCCTCCCGCACCTTCGCCGCCGGCTCCCAGCTCACCGTGTTCAGCGCCTGCGAAATCTGGTAGACCCGATCGAGCGCCCCGAGTCGCTCCGTATCGTCACCCGCCTTGGCATAAGAGCGAAGGTCCTGGAGCAAGGCGTCGAACAGGGCATTCCAGCCATCCGTATTCGGACTGGTCCGCGCACCGGGCGTCGACCAGGATTGGCGGATGGACTCGATCGTGCGCTCGACGCCCATGTAGGTCGGCGCCGCGGGCGCGGCTTCCAACCACTTCGGGGCCGGCGCAATCCCCGCAATCCCCAGTATCCCAAGAATCGATACCAGCCTCATAGCTCGTCGCATGCGTCGTCTCCGTCGTCAGGCTGTGGCTCGAGCGAGACGCTCGACTCACCTTTTCATCGTCCCAGTAGCCTTTTGAATTCATTCAAGTTAACGAAAAACCTGCCGGATGGCATGCATTTCTCCCATGCCACCCAAAACCTCGAAATAACCCGGGAGGATCGCGCGTTTGTATCGAGGGATGATTCGACCGGAGGTCTGGGCGGCTGAAGGGAATGCATAATCGATGCCGGTGAGGCAAGGCATGAGACCGGGTCGATCCCCGTCGTGTCGCGGCCGACGCGGTCCAAAGATAGGGGACAGCCGACGACCCCTCGTGATACAATCCATCTCGCTCCCGTGCCGCCCTAATCTATCCATCCCTTCAGGACGTGGATCACGCGCCGCGGGCACGCGAACTCATCGACCGACCAATCAATCATCGAGTCATCGTCCGGTCTGAGGACTTGCGAGGAGGAACCGCTGATGTGTCAAGGGTATCCGACGCGACGAACGGCGTCGCTCCGGGTGGTGCGCGGGATGGATCCTGGGGATAATGGGTGCGGCGATCGCATTCTCGGGCTGTAACACGGATCCGTCGTCGTCGAGCACCCGGGCGGGGACGACGCCGGCCGCCCAGAAGGACGATTCGGCCGACGGTCACGCGGCGACGCGATCGCCGCGGAAGCCGGTCGAGGGCGGGATGGGTGCTACGATCGAGGGTGACCGCGTCAAGTCCTTCGCCCCGATCGTGATGAGCAAGCAGACCGAATCGAGCCCGTTCCGCTTCGCCGAGATCGCCAAGGAAGCCGGGCTGGATTTCGTGCACATCTCGGGCATGACCGAGGAGAAGCACTTCCCGACCGCCAACGGGTCGGGGGTGGCGATGTTCGACTACGACAACGACGGCCTGCTCGACATCTACTTCGCCTCGGCGACTCTCATGCCCGTCGGCTCGTTCCAGAGCGGGCCCAACAAGCTGTTCAAGAACCTGGGCAACGATCGCTTCAAGGACGTCACGGATGCATCCGGCCTGGGTTATCGCGGCTTCTGCCACGGGATCATCGCCGGCGACATCGACAACGACGGCGACCCGGATGTGTTCCTCTGCAATTACGGCAGCAACGTGCTCTACCTGAACAACGGCGACGGCACCTTCAGGGATATCAGCAAGTCGGCCGGGGTCGACACGCCGAGCTGGTCCTCGAGCGGCGCCATGCTCGACTACGACAACGACGGTTACCTGGATATCTACGTGTCCAACTACGGCATCTGGCGGTATCCGGAAGATCATCAGCGGGTCGGCGATGCGCAGAAGAAAGTGTGGCTGTACTCGTCGCCCCGTGCCATCAAAACGACCAAGCATTTCTTCTATCACAACAACGGCAACCAGACCTTCACGAACGTCTTCGATCGCGTGATCACGATCGAGGACGAGGTGGTGGACCCCGCAACCAAGGCCAAGTCGAAGAGGCGAGTACCGCGGGGCCGCGACGATGGGCACGGCTTTGGCGTGGTGGCGGCGGATTTCAACGATGATGGATTGATCGACCTGTATGTCGCCAACGACATGAACCCGAACTTCCTGTTCCTCAACCGGGGCGACGGCACCTTCGACGACGCCACCGAGCTTTCGGGTGCGGCCTACGACATGAACGGTCAGGCGCAGTCGGGGATGGGGGTGGATGCCGAGGACGTCAACGGCGATCCCGAGGGCCTGCCCGAGCTGTTCGTCACCAACTTTGCCAACGAGTACAACACGCTCTACCAGAACATGGGCAAGGGCTATTTCTTCGACAACACGGCGTTCTTCGGCCTGGCGTCCGACTCGATGCCTTGGGTCGGCTGGGGCTGCGCCTGGCGGATTTCGACAACGACGGCTGGCCGGATTGCTTCGTGACCGACGGGCACGTTGACAACAACCGCCGGCTGCTCGACCAGCCGGTCGATTACGAGGAGATCCCGCTCCTGTTCCGCAACATGCAGGGGAAACGCTTCCGCCTGTTGACCAAGGATGTGGGCCCTTACTTCGACGGCAAGCACGTGGGCCGGGGAGCGGCCTTCGGCGACATCGACAACGACGGCGACATCGACATCGTGATCAACCACAAGGACGGCCCCCCCGCGCTGCTGCGCAACGACACCAAGACGAAGAATCACTGGATCCGCTTCATCCTCGAGGGCACCAAGAGCAACCGCGACGCGATCGGCACGAAGCTCAAGGTGATGACCGCCGAGCCGACCGTCTACCGCGACGTCAAGAAGGCCAAGGACGGGACCGAGACCGTCACCGAGGTGACGAGGCCCGAGCGGACGATCCACCGCCAGCGCAAGGGGGGCTACAGCCTGATGGGCACCAACGACCCCCGGGTGCTGGTGGGCGTCGGTCCTGTGGATGAGGTGAAGAAGGTCATCATCCGATGGCCGTCGGGCGTCGTGAGCACGCTCGAACACCTCAAGGTGGATCGCGATTACAAGGTCGTCGAGCCGAAGCTGGGTGGTCCCCCGGCGGGCAAGTAGCATGCGGGGATCCCGCGCATACGTTGAGGCATCCCATGCCGGTTGATCGCGGCGTGCGGGAAGGGTTGATGCGGTGGAGTACTCTGAAAGAATCGGCGTGACGCTGTACTGTTGACCCTACATCGCGCTCTCACGTCTTCGGCCGAGTTCTGACGATAGCAGGCGGAATGCTGGATGCCGGCGGATTCAGTACTGCCGCGACTGCATCGGGGTTTTCAGCCGCGATCTTGAGCAGGGCTCGCGCCGGTCCTTCGGGCCGCCTCCGGCCCTGTTCCCAATTCTGCAGCGTGGAAAGACTCACTCCAATCATCAACGCGAATTCAGATTGAGACTTGTCTAACCGTTGACGAATCGCCTTGATATCCATCGGTGCGAATTCGATTGTTCGGCCCGGATCCATCTCACCCCGACGGATGGCACCTGCTTGTCGTACGCTGGCCACGAGCCGGTCAAAATCCTGACTCTTCACGAGAACTCCTCTCGTACCAGGCGGCTCAGAATTCGGAGCTGACCCGTCGTCAAGTCTTCCTGCATGTTCTTGCCGTAGGCATAGAGCATGTAGAACGTTTCTGTCGGCTCATCCCAAAAATAGATAATGCGACACCCTCCTCGTTTACCGCGCCCGGCGAGGGCCCACCGTATTTTGCGCAAACCGCCGCTCCGAGGAATCACGGCACCCGCATCCGGACGAACGATCTAGGGTTCTTGCAAGGCGTGGTACCGATCGTGATCCAACAGTACTGTTATCACTTCAGTAAAGACGGGCGTTTCGACGAATCGCATGGATTCGGTTGTACGTCAGTGGCGGACGAATTGCAAGTCGAAAGCCCCGATCGTTGTCATGGCACATTCGGGAATCCGGCGCGAATCGCGGAGGAGATCGGCGACCCCGTAGGTTTCACGCGTTCGACGTTGGATTCCCGTACTGCTCCTCATCATCATCGGACTTCTCCGACTCTTCGGCGATTCGCTCGAAGACGTCGTCCCAGTCCCCCCACTGCTTCTGGCGAAAGAGTCGCAGAGTGGGATACCAGTGGTTGTCGTCGCGGTCGGTGAGCCATCGCCAGTCGGCGGAGAACGGTAGTGCGACCCAGGCCGGCACCCCGAGCGCGCCGGCCATGTGCGCCAGGGCCGAATCGACGCAGATCACCAGGTCGAGGCTCTCCATGACGGCCGCCGTGTCCATCAGGTCGCCCATCCGGCTGCCGAGGTCGATGACTTCGAATCGGCCCGCGAGCTCGCGGAGTTGTTCGCTGCCGTAGCCTTTCTGGAGGCTGATCAGCCGGACCCCCGGGACGCGGGCGATCGCCTCGAACCGCGTCAGTGGGAACGATCGGGATCGATCCCGGGTATTATGGGGATTGCCCTGCCAGGCGATACCCACCTGGAGGTCGTCGGAGAGATTCATCTCGGCGCGCCACGACGCGACCAGCGACGGGTCCGGGAACAGGTAGGGGACCTCATCCGGCACGGTCGCCAGCGTGTTGCCGAGGATCCGCGGCAGGCTCATCAGCGGGGCGTAGAGGTCCGCATCGGCCCTACCCTCGCCATCGACGACCACGCGATCGATGCCGGGGCAGGTCGCGAGGAGCCGGGCGAGCGGCCGGGCGCAGACCGGTGCCGTTCGGACCGTAATTGCTGCCGGGCGTGGTGATCTCGCGTACGAACAGCACCAACTCGGAAAGAGCAGCATCGGCCCGCCTCTCGAATCAAGGGCCGACCGCCGCGATCGACATCGCGGAGTTGGTCAAGATCTATGGGAGAACCAAGGCGATAGGTTGCTCTGTGGCCGTATGCCGACCGACTATTCGGTAGTCGTGTCGCTGGACAAGAAGCGTCTGTCCTGTGTCAAAGCCTTGCACTAGACTGCTGTGCTCCGCATTCACAAAGATCGTTGGCGCCCCGCCATGGGCATGCAGCGCGCGACCCGGCTGGTGCATTACCTGCCGGGACCCTAGCTCTAGATTTTGGCCCTCGAAAGAGATCGGAACGTTGCTCGGCTGGCTGCCGCCGCAAAGGAGCGACACCTCAAGAATCTCGGCCGGCCCCAGCGATTCGAGACCCGCGATCGCCCGTCGGGTCCGGGCAAGCCGGTTCGACTCTCTAAAGTGGACACTAACGCGACCGACGCAATGCGCTGCTACCTCGAGTCCCGACTATTCGACAGAGGCCCTCATGAAGGAAGCCCAGATGGAGGAGACGACCAAGAAGAATACGTATAAGAACGACCAGGTCGCGATCGGCGCGACGATTTGTCGCGCGCGCCTCGAGATATAATCTCGCCGGATAACAATTCCCCGGGCAAGTTGCGAGATCCGCGGCTCCAAGACGCGTCTGATCGTAGATCGCTACTTTGAGGGCGTCGTATTCTGCGTTACGGAGTAGCGGGTAACGGGGAAGCGTAAAGGCTGGCGATCTTTGGCAGTCGTTTCGACAGTGACGACTCCGTCGATCACAGCGGGAGCCGTGCCGGCCATGAGCATTACCGTGACCTCACGCGGCGAACTGACGACGGCCTTCACACCCTCGGGCGTGGAGAGGACCCGCGTAAGCTCAACCTGCTCGTCGGGGCACCGCAAGAACACGCGGTAGGGACGAGGCCCCAGATAAGCCCGGTCCGGGACGGCGCTCAGGTATGGGACCCTACGCCAAACGACCGGGATTTCGATCGCTTCGTGACCGTCCTGATGCTTGAGCGTTAATACCGTCTTATGAGGTCCGAGTTGCTTATCCTTGAGGACCACACGGTATGTCGTGTCCTGGTACTCGAATCGATCCGACACCGCGACTTGGCCTCTCTTGGCGCCGTCTCTTCGTACATCGAATTCGGGTATCGGCTGCAGGTCGAACGCGGGTGGGCCCGATGTCGCCTCGTAAGTAGCCCGGTGGACGAGCGTGAATTCCCAAGGCTGGTCTTCGATCAAACTTGGGCTCGCGACGCCCGTCGGGCTGACGCGATTTCGAGGAAACAGGATCAGGCCGACCGGTATATCGACGCTACCGCGATCCGTCTCGGCCCGGAAGAGATACCGCTCATCCCCAGATATTGAAAGAGCTGTCATGTCAACATGTAATCAATGCGATTTCCCAGGATCGATGACTACGGGGAGTACCGATGTATCGACACGGCGGCAGGCGCACCCACCATCGAGGTTCATGAGGCGGAGTGGCACGGTCCCTACGTTCCGTACGCTCAACGTGAGAGGGAGCGTCGTATGCTCGTGGCTGTAGAGGATGTTGGTCTGATCGAAAGCACCGGTGAGGCCGAGCACCGTCTTACCGCTCGGCGAGCACCCAGGCTGAGCGAGGCCGATCAGCGCCGCAATGACTAGAGCCGCCCTCGCTCGCCTCCATCGCCAACGGCCGAACACGCCGATGACTAGGGCTAGGCCGATACCCAGGGAATAGGCGAGCCAATGAGACCGCGGTGCCTCGGAAAACTCATTCAATTCAGCTATGTCGATGGGTGGCATCTGGCCCGGGAGCGGATCCGTGAGCTTTCGACCCAGCAACTTCTTCACACGGTCTATGGTTAATGACGTGTCGTTGGTCAGAGCTACCCTCCCGCCTTTGGTGGCGATGACCTTGGCGTTTTCGAGCCGCTCGAGCCCTACGGGTCCCTTGGTATCCTTGAAATCGGTCGCCTCGAGAAGAGTCATTCTGATTCGATATGTCGGGATCGGCGGGGACGCTTGGCTGTCGAATTCCGATGCATCAAGGTGTTTTGGTGCCCCAATATCAAAAATAGCCTCATAGACCTTCGTCGGGACAAAGCCTCCGGACGAGCACGGCCGGGCCTCGATCAAGTACTGCTCCTTACAGATGCCTCCTTGTGTAGAACTCGATATATAGCGGGCGAGGCGCGGGAGATAACCGACGCTAGGATCGTGATAGACCTCCAATCGGCCCCAGCTTTCCTTCCTGTCCACCTGATAGACGGCGACCACCAGTTCACGACCCCCGAGAACGGCCCGATGGATCGCGGGGACGGTATCGGGGAAAGATTCCTTCAAGTCAGACGGGAACCTGAACCCCCCCCACCAGAGGAACGGCCCCGATGTGGTATACAACATCCCTAACGGGTCTCCCAGATAGACCTCCACATCCGGTTTTCCGAACTCATGCTCAACATGGATCTCGCCATCCCAGAGGACCTCGAATCCCTTGTTCAACCGGCCTCGAGGTCACCCCGCCGACCGGCCCCCCTCTCGACAATCCGTCAGCGGGCTTATTGAGACCCGGGGGCGACTTTGGAGCCTGACGAGGCGGAGCTGCCGAGATACACCAGATGCGCTGCGCAACGCCGTCGCAGCCCCAGTCGAGTACGAGCTTACGCTGCGGATCTTCGACGAAGGGGGCGTTTTCCGTAGACCATGATCGAAGCTGATCGAGGGATTCGACAGGTGCCCTCCCGCTTTGCCTTCGATAACTCACCTCTGCCTGAATCGCGGCATAGTTGGCCCGAAACGCGTCTTCGGGTCCTACTGGCGTTTGCGCCATGCAGCTCAGGAGGGTCAGAAGGGTCACATTCATGATGAACTCCTGGAAAGATCAAGGGCGAGGCTCTTAGAACACCGCGCAATTGCAAGTGGGGAAGTCGCCAACTGCCGGGCGATCCCATAGCTCAGGCCGATACAAAGTACCCCTGGCTCGAGACCGACTCGAGGAGTTAGGGCGCTTCACGAATGGTTTGCACGAGGTTTCGAGACGCGAAATCGTACGAGCCCAATGCGCGAGCGAGAGAATCTCCGGGAGCCATGCACTCGCTTGCGCTTCGGGCTCGTATCAGGACGCGTGCAACCCAAGCGGTCGGCGCCCCGCGGCCTCTTGACAACCCGACGCGCACGCGAGGGTCGAATCTTCGTGTGTATCTACGATTGCGCCAATCAACTTACCGGCGCGACGACTCGGGATATCCACCGTCGGCGGCTGGATGAACGGTCTTCGATGTGCGGTGCAATCTGGACAGATTATCCGGATCGTACTTCCGACGGTCTGACCGGTCAGTATCCTACACCGAAAAGGCAATTCGGCCATCGCACGCCCCGCGGATGATCCCCGACCTCATCCAATATCAGCCAGGTTCCCGTCGGCTACGATGAGGACCCACTCGGAGCGGGAGCGCCGAAGATTCCGAGTCGGGAAAAGAGGTCGCCGACAGCTTGCCCCGACCGTACTGGCTTGTTATTGACAAAGGCCTTGTGTCGTCAACGACTCGCACCACGTCAGTGGTCCCCTCTCCGGACAAGGATCGTAAGGAGGGGGACAATCGGCTGTGTTGTAGGGGTAGTCGCAGAGATTGATTCCTGTGCAAGTGTCGGGCATATAAAAGAGAGTCGTTCCGCATGGTTGCGGCGTCGAATTACACGCCTGATTCTGTCCCCATATCGTCGAGCAGACGGCCCAGGTGGTCGGCGGCGACGTATTCTTATAGAGTGTACATGATCGGATGCTATCCGCGCACGCGATGGAGAAGCCGCTTGGAATCGTGAAGCAGGTCGTGGTGTCCGCGCACGGAATAAACGAATTTGAAACCCAGGAGCAGGCGCCGCTGGTGTAACTGGTGCATTGGGAGTACAAGGCCCGGCCAGTAAAGCAGAGAATGACGACAGCGACCATGATTGCCGATATCACGGTGGCGTAATTCGTCCCTCAAAGGGAGAGCCGGATGGTACGAAATCCGAGATGTAGCGGATGCATAACGAGAACTCCTTCACTCGATTCTCTTCCGATGTTCGCGCGGGACCCTCCCGCACCGCCGATCAAGAATCAGGGGATGTCCCCTGAATTATAGGTACCCAGCGCGATCCACGTTCGCGACGAGATCGAATTGATCACGAAGCTCGAATGTCCGTCGCCGAATAGGACGTTGACTCCCCCGGAATGATAGGACCTCGGGGGACTTAGGCCGCCCCTCAGACCGTCGAAAGGGTCGCCCCAGATGCAAGACGGGCGAGGGTCGTTCGGCGTGCCGTTGTGATTATAGCTGCCGTTCGCGAATCCCGAGAAGAACCAGTATCGGCCCGCGATTCGGCTCCAGTATCCTGGCTCGTCCGCGAGGCAGATCGGTATGTACTGCGCGTCTGTGTAAATGCCGGTTGTAGGTTGAGATTCAGACTTGAGGTCGCGGCGAGGATCGTTGGCGTAATGACTGAAACTGCCTCCGACCCTCTCGCTGACGAATGCCGTCTGGGTCAATCCATCGGTAACCGTCGCCTCGCTGGGAAAAACACCGATGCCGAATGGGCCATCGAAAGGGCTCCCGGGCCTTGCTCCGTATCTTCCTCGGTTAAAGCGGTATGAGTTGAGGTGGTGCGGCTCGCCGTCGCTCGGGCAGAGGAACAGGGACAGGCGGGTATTTCGGGCGGTGCCGTTGACTACCCTCGGGCTTGTCGGACTTTCGCCCAAGCTAGCAACGCTCATGTTGATGGCATCGGAAAGGGCCGCCTGTTCGAGATGTGGCAGGAGGAACACCAACTCGGAAACATGGTTCGCGGACCATGTCCTGCGAGTGAAGAGCTCTTCGGGCGGAAACATCCTATGAATTGAGCTGTAATTGTGGATTCCGATCCCGATTTGTCTCAGATTGCCGGCGCATTGCATGCGCCGAGCTGCCTCGCGGGCGGATTGCACTGCCGGCAGCAAGAGCCCGACGAGAAGCCCGATGATTCCGACAACGACCAAGACCTCAACGAGCGTGAACCCGCGCCGCCATCGAATGGGCCTGCCCCGACGAGCTTCCAGTGCCGATTGGTTCGGGAGGTAGCGCGCCCCGAGGCAGGCCGTGGAGACCTGAGTTATCCCCGAGATGTTAAGATGGAGGAGGGGGGGGGCCACGCATTATTAAATGCCCGAGCACAAGTAGGCATAAATAAACATGCGGTCCCCGAGATGATGGGAGGGTAGGCTACAGGAGGAATGCACGACTGAAGCTTTACCATCGCCCGAACCCCTGATTGAGCTCGTCGAGAGCAAGTTCCGAGAAGATTACGCAATCCATAACTCTACAAGCGCCAAGATTCGAATGACTGCCCTGTTTTTCCTCATTTTTTTCTCAAGCCATTTGCCATAAGGTGGCATGACTTGGCTTTCAGTCTTTTTCCAGATCCGCCTGAAAGAGTTCGGTCTCCAACTGCTCCGCCATGCGACCGAACACTTCATTCCAGTCCCCCCAGTGCTTCTGGCGAAAGAGTCGCATCGTGGGATACCAAGGGTTGCCGTCGCGATCGGTGAGCCATCGCCAGTCGGCGGAGAACGGCAGAGCGACCCAGGTCGGGACCCCGAGCGCACGGCCATGTGCGCCAGTGCCGAATCGACGCAGATCACCAGGTCGAGGCTCTCCATCACGGCCCCCGTGTCCATCAGGTCGCCCATCCGGCTGCCGAGGTCGATGACTTCGAAGCGGCCCGCGAGCTCGCGGAGTTGTACGCTGCCGTGGCCTTTCTGGAGGCTGATCAGTCGGACCCCCGGGACGCGGGCGATCGCCTCGAACCGCGTCAGTGGGAACGATCGGGATCGATCCCGGGTATTATGGGGATTGCCCTGCCAGGCGATACCGACCTGGAGGTCGTCGGAGAGATTCATCTCGGCGCACCACGACGCGACGAGCGACGGGTCCGGGAACAGGTAGGGGACCTCGTCCGGCACGGTCGCCAGCGTGGTCCCGAGGATCCGCGGCAGGCTCATCAGCGGGGCGTAGACGTCGGCATCGGCTTGACCCTCGCCCTCTACGACCACTTGATCGATGCCGGAGCAGGTGGCCAGGAGCCGGGCGAGCGGCCGGGCGCAGACGAGGATGATCCGGCCGCCTCGCTCCCGGACCATCGGCACGTAGCGGATGAACTGGATCGCATCGCCGAGGCCGTGGTCGGCGTACAGAAGGATGGTCCGGCCGTCGAGCGGGCTGCCGTCCCAGATCGGCTGGGGGAAGGAGGGCATCGCGAATGCCCTGCAACGGAATCGCCACTCGTATTCGGGCAAGCCCCGTTCGAAGTCCCCCATCGCGAGCCAGGCCAGCGCCCGGCTGAGGTGGACCTCGGCATGGTCGGGCTTGAGCGCGAGGGCTTGTTCATAGCTAGTCATGGCCTCGGCCAATCGTCCGTGGTCTCTCAGGGCGTTGCCCAGGTTGTTGTAAGCCTCCGGGTAGTTCGGCCGGAGTCGCACGGCCTGCAGATAGCAGTCCACGGCTTCTTCGAGGTCGCCACGCTCGTGGAGTGCGTTGCCGAGGTTGTTGTACGCCTCGGCGTAATCGGGCTTGAGGGCCAGCGCCCGACGCAGTGCCGCCACCGACTCCTCGCCCCTCCTCAACGCGTGGAGGGCCACCCCCAGGTTGTTGCAGGACTCGGGGAAGTCGGGGACGAGCCGGAGGGCTTCTCGATAATTCGCCACCGCCTGTTCGGTCCGATCCTGGAGTTGGCTGACCGAACCCAGCATGTACCACGCCTGGGCGGTGGTCGGTGCCTGCCGTACGACACGACGATAGATCTCCTCGGCGCCGCCCAGGTCGCCGGACTGGAGGCATTTCCAGGCGGCCGACATCAGATCCTTGATCGTTTCCATGCAAGACCTCGCCTCGATCGCCCTTCCTTGCACCGGTCCTCGACCGCGAGTCCCGACAAGATCCAACAACCGTGACTTTACGATTTTTCTCGTCAAGAGCCATCGGAACCTGGTAGACTTCAGTCGTCGATCGTCGGCTCCGGCCTCTATCCGTCATGGTTGATATTACCGACCGGCGATCCTCTCCCGACCGGCTCGAAGGCCGTCGAGATCCGTGCGACCGGTCTGGCATGGGGCGGAGTCCCTCATATGAGCCGGACGGCAGAGGCGTGGCATTATGTCGCGTGTCTTCAACAGGATGGTACTCTGGCACATCTATTGCTATTAGTTTATACCTTGATCGAAGGCCGAACTCGAGAAGTCCGGCCGCGATCGGGTCGTCCGGCGGCGTGCGAGGCCGCCGGCCCGGGAACCGATTAGTGTTCCCCGAGGGAGTCGGGCCGATCCGTCGCCTCCTGTGCCGAGCACCCAAGAAACGGAAATTTGAGCGATCATGTCCGAGCACACATTCCGCCGCAACGGCTGGCCCACGCTCGGTGTCGAGATCGAGCTCCAGTTGGTCAACGCCCGGTCGATGGCCTTGCGCAGCGCCATCGCCGAGGTGCTCTCGGAGCTGCCGCCCGAGCTGCACGAATCGGTCAAGCCGGAGTTCATGCAGTGCTACGTGGAGATCAACACGGGGGTCTGCCGGACGGTCGATGAGGTGGAAGCCGACCTGGCATCCAAGGTCCGCGCGGTGGAGCAAGCCGCCGATCGGCGAGGAGTCCGGCTGTTCTGGGCGGCGACCCACCCCTTCTCCTGCTGGCGGGATCAGGAGATCACGCCGAACGAGCGCTACTACAAGTTGGCCAACTGGTTGCAGGAGACCGTGGTACGGCCCGTGACCTTCGGGCTTCACGTGCATGTGGGCGTCGAGTCGGGAGACAAGGCCATCCGGGTCGGCCATCGGATCCAGCGGTATCTCCCGATATTGCTGGCGATGTCGGCCAACAGCCCATTCTGGCACGGACGGTCTACGGGCCACCACGCCCATCGCATCGAGGTCCTCGAAGGGTTCCCGACCGGCGGGATGATGCCGGCGCTGGGATCGTGGGCGGAATACCGGGAGCTCGTCGACCGGATGAAGGCCGCTGGTTTCATCGACTCCCATCGCGAGCTCTGGTGGGACGTGCGGCCCAACGCCGAGAATGGGACGATCGAGGTCCGCATCTGCGACATGCCGGCGGACCTACGTGATGTGCTCGGCCTGACGGCGATGATCCAGTGCCTGGTCCGCTCGCTGTCCGACGAGATCGACCGGAATATCCCCACTCCGGAGCCCCACCCGTTGATGATCCGCCAGAACCGATGGCGGGCCTGCCGCTTCGGACTCGACGCCGAGCTGGTCAACCCCAACACGATGGAGGCGCTCCCCGCACGCCGAGCGGCCGAAGTTCTGATCCGCCGACTGGGAAAGCTCTCCGGATTCCTGGGTTGCCGTCAACATCTCGGTCATGCCCTGGTGATGACGGCGCTGCCGACCGGCTCGGAGCACCAGATCGCCGTTTATGAAGACGTTGGCGACCTGGCCGAGATGGTCCGGAGGATGTCCGCGCAGAGTCAACTGTCGCCGGATCCTGCCGCAGTCGCGCCACGCGTCGCGATCGCCGGCTTCGACGGGAAAGCGGGGGGATGGCCGGCTGCCATGCTCCGCTCAACACTGCCGCCGGGGGTGCCGACCCTCTGAGAGGCTGTGAATCAATCGATTCCAGATAACGGATCGCGAATTACAAATAGACTTGAAGATAGAAGCATCAAGGTTTTTGAATTCGCAATCCGGAATCCGCGATCTGTAACCCGATTCTTTCACACGCGCTGAGCGGATGATTGCCGATGAGCCAATCGCGAGCGGATGAGCCCGGACGGGATTCCCGGGCTTCGATCGGGATCACGATCCTCCTGGGAGCGGCGGCGGCCCTCGTCGTCGGCTACTGGAGTTGGCGGGCCTTGAGCCGCGCGGACACCGAGCCGCTCGAATCGCCGCTCATGCTGTCGGTCGCTCGGCAACTGGTCGAGGGCCCTGGCGGGCTCTACGGGCCATTCGGCGAAGGCAACCCGCTGGTGTTGATCCATGCGCCGCTGTATTACCGGCTGGCTGCTCTTACGGCTTTGCCGTTTGTTCGCGCGGGAGTTGGCCCGGTCACCGCGGCGATGGTGGCCGGCCGTTCGCTCTCGGTGCTCGGCCTGCTGGCGACGGTCGGGATGGCCTACCGGTTGGCGAGGCTCGATGGGGCCCCGCGGAAGGCCGGCTGGTGGGCCGCCCTCTTGATCCTCGCCGGACCGATCCTGAGCGGATTCCCCTTCGCGGTCCGCCCCGATATGATCGGCATCGCCCTCCAGACGGCCGGCATCCTGCTGGTACTCTCGGCCTTGCAGGCGAGTCGGCCGGGTGCCGCGAAATTGCTCTCGGCCTACGCGGCGTTCGGGCTGGCGGTCTGCGTCAAGCAGCACAACGTGGGAGCCGCCGCGGTCAGTACCGGACTGCTGCTGGCCGCGTGGATGAGCGGGCGATTGGCCCTGGGCCGGGTCGTCTCCGGACTCCTGGTCGCCGCCTCGCTCGTCCTGGTCGTTTACGGGGGCGAGGAATTCGCGACGAACGGCCGGATGTCGCAGGCGGTACTGGTCGCCGCGGCGAGCGTGGGGCGGATCCATCCGGCCGATTGGGAGCACGTCCGGATCGTGGTCATCGCCGCCGTCGGCAGGGCGATCGGATTGATCGCGCTCTTGTCCGCCGCTCGACTGGCGACGATCGGGGCACGTCGCGGGCTGGTCAGGCGGGCCTTTGCGATGGCGTCGGCCATGCTCGTCGGCCTGCTCGTCGGGCTCTTGACGCTCCACCCGACGCTCATCGTCTGTGGGAGCATCGCCTCACCGGATCCGCGGATCGTCGACCTGATTCTATATGCAGGCGTGATCGGTTTACTCCTGGGATTCGTGATGGTGCTTCTTATCATCCCGGCCTGCATCGCGATCGAACGGTGGTCGTACCCGGGGGCACGGCTCGACACGGCCCTCGTCGCTTATGTCGTCGCGGAAGTGGTGCTCATGACGGCCCTCTGGCGGATCAGCACCGGCGCCTGGGCCAATTACGCGATCGAGGCCTATGTCCTGGCGAGCGTCGTGACCGGTCGGGCCCTGGTGCGGGCCTGCGAGGAGGCGCCATCGCGACGCCTGGTCGAGGCCGCCGCGTCCGCGGTGCTGTTCGGCGCCATCGCTCATGTCCATGAGATTGAATCCGTTCGATACGTCGATCGCCTCGAGCTGGCCGAGGTCTTCGCCCGCGTCGAGCGGCCGCATTCGGAGTTCTTCTTCGTCGACCGTCCGGGGCAGAACCGTGCGGATGGTCGGCTCGAGCTGGTCTACGACGACTGGCTCTATCCCGTGTTCGAGTCGATCGGACTGGCCGAGCCCCGCTCGCTCTGGCTCGACCGTCTCTTGACCTCGGGTTCGATCCAGGTCGTCGTCACCACGTCGGATGGCCCCCGGGTCGCCGGTATCAATGAGCCGCTCACCCGCCTCCGCTACTACGCCGCCATGCGCGTGGGGCCCTATTTCGTCTGGATGCGCCAAACCTCGGGAGCGAACTGACGCGTCGTCCCTCGGATTTCGGCACGACTTGTTCGCCGCACGCCGGAGCGATTAAGATGAACGCCGATTCTCGGACAGTAGTCGGACAATTCTTTACCCTGGCGAGTGGTGGCGTGGATCATGATCCTGGGCCTGGGACCGGTCTTGCAGTATGAACTGATCACGACGGCCCGACGGGGCCGATTCTACCTGATACGGGTGGTCTACGGACTGTCGTTGCTATTCGTACTCTGGGCGCAGTTCCAGACGTGGGAGTTGAATCATCCCGGCGGCGGGAGCATCGAGCAGGTCCACCGGTTCGCCGAGGAGACGTTCATCCGATTCGCCGAGACGCAGCTCTACGCCTTGCTCTGCCTGCTCCCTGCGCTGGTGGCCGGCGTGATCGCCGACGATCACCAGCGGAAGACGCTGCATTACCTGCTCGGGAGCCGGCTCTCGAGCGCCGAAATCGTCCTGGGCAAGCTGGGGGCGCGGCTGGTCCACGTCGGTGCGTTCGTCGCGCTCGGGCTCCCGGTGGTCTGCTTGCTGGCGCTCTATGGCGGGCTGAATCCGGAGAACGTGCTCTATGTCTACCTCGGGACGTTCACGACCGTGCTGGTGCTCTCCGGGCTCTCGGTGCTGATCTCGGTCCTGGCGAGTCGGCCGCGAGACGCGATCCTGGTGACCTATGCCCTGGAGGCGATCTGGCTGCTGGGCCCGCCGGCGATCGATCCGATCGCGCCCTACCTGGGCGGGTCCTTGAGCTGGGTCGAGCCGGTCAATAATGCGATGATGCTCACGAATCCCATCTACATCCTCAGGGGATTGACCGGACTCGGCAACCAGTACGGGATCCGGGCCACCTGGTACTTCTCCCTTGGGAACTACTCGGGGCCGTCAGGGCTGTCGCCATTCCAGGTGACGTTCGCTCTCATGGTGGTGATCCAGTCGGTGGCCGGCCTCGCGTTCGTAGGGCTGGCGATCGCCGGCTTGCGGCCGATGCGGGGGACGTCCTGGCCGGGGGCCAAGCCCCGGACGGGATGGTGGACGCGGCTCTCGGGCGTTGCGAGTCGGATCTCTCGCGCGCACGTCGCGGCGCCCCTGGCACACAACCGGATCCTGTCGGCTCCGACCCGTCGCCCTCCCTGCGGCGACGCTCCTATGCTCTGGAAAGAGCGGTACGCCACGCTCGGCGGCGGCCTGCGGTGGCTGGGCAGCGGGTATGTCGTCCTGTTCTTCGGCGTGCTGCTGGGGTGCTTCCTGCTCGATGTGGCCTCGCCGGCGATGACCGAGCTTTCCCGAGGCCGGCTCTCGAATCAGGTCCGCCTGGACATCAACGCCGCGCTGCGGTCGGCGAGCACGGCGCTGGCGGTCCTGGGGATGCTGAGCGTCGCGGCCGCGTCGGCGGTCTGCCTTACCGGCGAGCGCGAGCAGGATACCTGGATCAGCCTGGCCACGACGCTCCTGACCCCGGGAGAAGTTGTCCGGGCGAAGCAGTTCGGCGCCGTGTGGAGCGCCCGACGGATCGGGATGGCCTTGCTGTCGGTGTGGTCGGTCGGTCTGGTGCTGGGGGCGATCCATCCGCTCGGCGTGTTGGTCGCGGCGGCGCTCATGTTGATCGTAGCCGGGCTGATCGCGTCGGTGGGCGTGTTCGTCTCGGCGGGGGCCCGGAACTCGACGCGATCGCTGGCGTGGACATTCATCGCCCTGTTCATCGGCCTCGGCAACGTGCCCGGGACGATCTGGATGTCCCTCGTAACTTACCCGCAAGTCGCCTCACTCTGGGCCGAGCGCGGACCATTCGTAACCGATCCCTTGGCATTGACCCTCTATGGCGTGTTTGTCCTCGTGGTCGTGATGGCAATCTATGCCCTGGTCGCGCTGATGCTCTCGTCCTGGTCGATCCGGAGGCTTCGCGTGAAGTGGGGAGAAGCCTGATCCCGCCGGAGTGGGCGCGGGCCGACAGGCCCGGCCCACAGCCGTCTCGTCGGTCTCACGCGGACTCGCGGCCTCCATAGCCCGCGGCGATGATCGTCCGCTCGAGCCGGTCGTGTGCCGCCTCGTCGATCGGCCGCACCCAGTCGCGGCCGATCCGTTCCCAATCGGGGTCTGCGGGATCAATGCCCCGCGCCTCCAAGAACCCCGGTTCGCAGATGAAGAACTGATAACGGAAAGGGAAGAGGTATCCGCCCTCGGCCTCCCGCGACGCGCGGGCCTCGTCGTAACGAGCGAACCATCGGTTGAGGAACGCGGCGCCGACCGGTTCGCCCGATCGTGATTCGAAGAATCGCTCGGTGTCGACCCGCAGATGCGACGGCACCTCCAGCCGACGCTTGCAGGCCGTCCAGGTGGGGTAGCCCAGCTCGGCGGCGATCGTCGCGAGCGCGTGTTTGAGCCGGAGAGTCGCTCGCTTCTCCACGATCGCATCGGGTTCGAGTCGGGCCAGGGCCGGCAGTGCCCGGAATCGCTCGGCGGCGCGATCGACCCGAGGCCGCTCCTCGCAGAGCAGATCCTTGAGCAGGATCGAGGCGCGGATCTTACATTCGTGAGGGGTCAAGGCCGCCATGGCGGCCCGGCGCGGAGTCTTCATCGCGGAGTCTCCCATCTTATCGAACGGCCCTCAACCCGATGTTGGGCCGTTCCTGGGACTCGCGAACTCGGCAACGCACGTCGGCCAGTTTCAGCGGGGTGACGTCGTCTTTCTCGGGTGCAGGCGCCCCCGGCACCTGTCTGGGAGTCGATATTACCAGATCGCCGCAGATTCGACACGTCCAGGTCGTTCGCGGTTCGCATCCGAGGCGAGCCGCGAAGCCGCGATACCCGGCTGGTTTCACCCGAGGCCATCGTTGGATCGTAGGAAAATGGCCCTTTCGCCCGTATCATCGTCCCTTTCGAGGCGTGTGCCTGATCGGCCTTCCTGAGAGATCGAATGCGGAGGGATCGTGAAATGATCGGCGTCTTGATCGCCTTGTGCCTCGGCATGACGTGCTCAGCACCCACATCCGGTAAGACCGACTCGCCCGCCGAAGAATCGGCAACGGCGGTCTTGCGTCGCGAATCGAAGGCCCTGGAGCCGCTGGTCGCTTCCAGGCTGGCCAGGGACTTCCTCAGGGCGACTGCCGACCTGCCCGCCATCGCGCCGCGAAAGCTGTTCCTCGATGAGTCGAAGAAGACCTATCTGACCGAAGCCGGTGCCGCCTCCTTGAGCGAGGTCGAGAGGGACGCGCTGAAGGCAATCCCCGTCAACGAATCGCTTTATTACAACACGAAGTACGGCTCGCCCCTGGCCTACGCGCGGCCGATCGACCTGATCGGACAGTCGGGCCTGGACGACGTCTCGGGGCGGAAGGTCCTCGATTTCGGCTATGGCACGGTCGGCCACCTCCGCCTCCTCGCCATCCTCGGGGCCGACGTCACGGGCGTGGATGTCGATCCGCTGCTGAAATCGCTCTACGCGGCCCCCGGGGATCAGGGGATCGTCAAGAATCTCGGGGGACGCGACGGTCGCATCCGGCTGATCGACGGCCGATTTCCGGCCGATGATCGCGTCCAGTCGAACGTCGGCGGGGATTACGACCTGATCGTCTCCAAGAACACGCTCAAACGTGGATATGTGCATCCCGAGCGGCCCGTGGAGCCGAGACGACTGCTCAACCTCGGAGTGGAGGACGCCACGTTCGTCCGGGCGCTCCATCGAGCCCTGAAACCGGGCGGACGGGTCTTGATCTACAACATCTGCCCGGCGCCAAGCCTCCCCGGCCAGCCCTACAAGAACTGGGCGGAGGGGCGTTGTCCGTTCGCGAAGGAGGTCTGGGAATCGACCGGCTTCCGCGTCATTGCGTTCGACCGCGACGACTCCGAGGTGATCCGCAGGTTCGCCCATGCCCTCGGCTGGGACCAGGGCGAATCGCCCATCGACTTGAATGCCGATGTGTTCGCATGGTACTCGCTGATGGAGAAGCCGCCGCGACCCTGAGGGCGACCGATGGTCGCCGGTCGATGCCGTCGCTTTGCTCGGATTTTCCTCGACAGGGGCCCCGGCGCCGATTAGCTTGACCCTTGATTTGCTTCGTACCGCGAGCACGGATCGGGCGGGTGGCATTATCCTGTCGCGAGACAGCGAGGAGACGTTCGATGAATGAGGACTCGACGGAAGGGACCGATCGGATCGACCGCCGCGATTTCTTGGAGAAGGGGGCCGGCGCATTCGCCGCCGCGTCGATGGCTGAGGCGGCCCTGGGTGACGAGCCCAGGCGCGTCCGCCGCCGCCGGAAGGCGCGAGGCGGGGCCGCGGGCGTCGTCCCGGGCCCGGACCAGGACGAGCCGGTCGGTGAAGGCGCCGCCGAAGGCATCGCCGGGGAGCCGAACAAGGTGGACCAGGCCGCACTGCCCAAGCGGAAGCTCGGCCGCACGGGCGTCGACGTGACGATCCTCAACCTCGGCACATGGCTGAGCCCCGGCGGCGAGCGGTTGCTCCGATACGCCTGGGCCAATGGCGTCCGCTACTTCGACACGGCCAAGAGCTACGGCTCCGAGCCGATGATCGGCCGATGGCTCGAGGCCATGCCCGACGCCCGCAAGGACCTGTTCCTGGTCACCAAGGACCAGCCGGATACGCCCCGACAGCTCCTCTGGCAACTCGATCAGCGACTCGAGGCGCTCCAGACCGACTACGTTGACGTGATCTTCCTCCATGCCGTGGGCGACCGGAACTTCGACTTCGAAGTCCAGTGGCCCCGGAGCCAGGAGTTCAAGGAGACCGCCGAGGCGATCCGCAAGTCAGGCATGGCGAAGTTCGTCGGGTTCTCGACCCACAATGCACGACGTCCGGAGCTCCTCCAGGCCGCCGCGGCCGGCGGATTCGTCGACGTGATTATGCTCCAGAACAACCCCTGGATCGCCCGGGAAGACGACATGAACCGCGCCCTCGACGCCTGCTACAAGCGCGGCATCGGGCTGATCTCGATGAAGCAAGTCGCCGGCAACGTGAACCTCGACGAGATCGCCATGCAGCTCCCGGAGCTCGCGGCGAACGGACTGACGCCCTACCAGTCGCTCTTGCACGCGATCTGGTCCGACGAGCGGTTCTCCTCGGTTTGCGTCTCGATGCGGAATACCGACCAGATCCGCGAGAACGCCGCGGCGGCACGGCTGTTCAAGCCGATGACCAGGGCCGCGATCGACCGGCTGCGCGACGCATGCATCGCCGCCGGTCCGACGATGTGCGCCTCGTGCGACGGGCGTTGCAGCAAGGCCGCGGGCACGAAGGCCGAGCTCTGCAACCTCACCCGGTTCCTCACCTACCACGACCATCACGGCCACCGCGCCGAGGCCCGTCGGCAATACGCCGGGCTCGGCGACGCGGCGCGAGACTGGCGCGGCGCCGACCTCGAGGCCGCCCGCCGGGCGTGCCCCAACCAGCTCGACTTCGCCAAACTCCTCCCACGAGCGGAGGAAGTCCTCGGCTGAACGGGATCGCGGCGGTTTCGACCCCCGCCCGGCGAGGCCGATCCGCCGCGCTTCACCACCGTTCCATCCGGCCATTGCTTCGCATGCGTGATCGCACATCTCGGGATGGAGAGGCACATGAGCGATGAGATCGCGTTTCTTCGTGGAATCCTCGCCAATCCGGACGATTCCGCGCTCCGGCTCGTCTACTCCGATTGGCTGGAGGAACGCGGCGATCCGCGCGCCCCCTTCGCCCGGATGGACCCTGCGCTGGATCGGATCAGCTATGTGGCCTGGCTGGAGAGGAGCGGGAACCTCGAGTACTACGTCCAACAATTCCCCGAGGTGGCTCGCGAGGCGCGAGAACGTGAGGCCATCGGGCCCTCGCGCGAGCGAATGGCGGAGTTGCGCCGCCGGTATCGATCCCGATTGGGCGGCCTTCATGACCACGCTCGGCTGCCCTTTCCAACCACTCTATTTCTTCAACAACCACGGCAACCCCCGCGAGTGCGGACCCGAAGAGCTGCCGTTCTCGGAACCGATCGGCACGCGCGGGTCGGTCGTCACGTTCGAATCGGCGTTTCGCGATGAGCGCTCGTGGGATACCGGCCTGAAGCAAGACCTACGCTTCTTGCGTGAGTTGGAACTGGACGAGTGCTATTATGGTGCCGCGAGGTGTCCGGTCCACCCATTCCTCTCCGAGTTGGAGCCGGGTCTGCGATCGCCGACCGCGGCGAACGTCCTGGCCTCGCTGAAACCTCGGAATTTCCGCAGCAACTACATACCGACCCTGGATGCGGCGAGTCTACCATTTCCCGGCTACCACCCGAGCCTTGGTACGGGCGATCACAATGACCAGATCCATAATGATTTCCGCGAACAATACATTTTCGCGAAGGAAGATGAAGACGGCGAGGAAGCGATCGATGAATTCGCCGGTAATCATGGCTTGCTGAAACGATGGGTCGTTGACGGTCGATTGTGGTATGTGGCCCTCCATACGACCCCGCAGCCACACGACGAATTCCTGTTCAGCTCCTATGTGATCCTCTTCGCCGTAGGCCAATCGCGCTCCGTCAATCGTCTGTTGGGCGTCGTGACGCATCAGATCTGTCACAATCTCTGCGATTAGAGGATCGCCCGAACGGTCGCCGGACCTCCCATCGGACCGGACTGGAGGGTCCTGGAGGCGAACGACTCGACCCGATCGAGTCGTTCGGTGCACGATCAGAAACCCGCGAATCCCCGAGGGCATCCTTCGGCTCACCGTTTGCAGCAAGACCTCCTCCCGGCCAACTTCATGGGAATCGGGAGCGGGAACCGTGCATCTCCACGACGTCCGCGTCGGCTGTGCCGGGTGGTCGATCCCCAAGGAACACGCCACAAGCTTTCCCTCGGAAGGGAGCCATCTGGTCCGTTACTCGCAACGGCTCACGGCCGTCGAGATCAATTCGTCGTTCTATCGACCCCACCGGCCGTTCGACCTATGCTCGATGGGCGAAGGAGACGCCCGATGACTTCTCCTTCTCGGTCAAGGTCCCGAGGGAGATCACGCACAATCGCCGACTTGTCGATGTCGAGGAACCGCTCGAGCGGTTCCTCGACGAAACTGCCGGGCTGGGTAAGAAGCGAGGGCCGCTCCTGGTGCAACTCCCGCCGAGCCTCTCGTTCGATGCTCGGATTGTCGCCGCGTTCTTCTCGACGCTGAGGCGACGTTACGACGGCTTCTTGGCCTGCGAGCCCCGGCATCCGAGCTGGTTCGCGCCGAAGTGCGATCGACTGCTGACGGATCGGGAGGTGGCGCGTGTCGCGGCCGATCCCGCCGTGGTGCCGGATGCCGCCGAGCCCGGCGGCTGGGAGGGCCTGGTTTACTTTCGTCTGCACGGGTCGCCGAAGATCTACTACTCGGACTACTCGGACGCCGACCTCAGCAGCGTCTCGGCTCGAATCGCCGGGTCGGCGGTCTCCGCCCTTACGTGGTGCATATTCGATAATACGGCCCTCGGGGCCGCGACGGCAAATGCCCTCATGGTAGTCGAGCGATTGCGGAAGTCGGATGAAACTCGATGATGACTATATCGCTCAAGCGCCGGGCTTTCTCGGACCTCACAAGGAGATGCCTCGTAAGCGTGCCGACTCATGTGCAAGGAGCAGAGGTGGTCTACCGCCTGGTTCCTGATCGCGAGGGGGTCATGAAGCCGCCTGATCGCTTCCATCCGCCTCGAAGATGGGCCGGATACTCCCGATGACCTCGTCCGCAAACGGTACGAAGCTCTGCGGGCAGCAAGCGCGAATCGCATTGAGATCTCGAATCTCCTTGACGATCCGCGTCGTCTCTTCCGAGGACAGGTGCCGGTCCTGTCCGGAGCATTGGGCTAGGATCCTCTTGGGATTGTGGCTTCGGTCCTGACATGGTGCCGGAAGTGCTTCGGGGTATGCAGGAACATCGGCACTTCGAGTGAGCCCCATCGCCCTCGAGATCGCCGATGCATCGGCCAGGAGCCAGGCTTCGATGCACGGATGGGCCACACCCACCGCGGCCGCGTACTCCAGTAACTCAGAGTCGCGTCCGCGCCGCAATTGATCGAGTTGACCGGGGTGGCTTCCTTCGGTGTCCACGACGAAGACCAATCCAGCCGACCCGTTGTAGAAGGCCTGACGCTTTGCGAACTTGACCTTCTGCCAAAGACTTTTCCCTTGGAGGAATTGCAGGGGTCGCTTTCGGACCCGCATCGACTCGGGCCGCTCGCACAATCTGTGGACAAGGATGGGCAGGACGCCCGTGGTCGGAGGCTTTGGTTGATCGCCTCCTCGGCCATGGTCGGTCTTCCCCTCGCCGACGATCTCGATGACGGCCTCATGCTCGGGCATTGGCGAACAGCTCTTCCTCGCTGAGGTTATACCAGAGCTCGCCGAGGTAGAAATCCCCCTGACCGAGCCGTTGTTCGATGTTGGGAGCCTCCCTGAGCGGACGGGCGTGGACCGGGCCGTTCCCGTCCCTGCGAACCATGAGCGTCACCTCGTCGGGCTGGAATGAGCTCAGCAGGTAAGGAGAATGGGTGGTCATGATGATCTGCGGCGCAACCCGCCCGGACGGAGCCTCGTGCAACCGGCGGATGAGGCGAATCACCTCCTCGAGGCGCTTGGGATAGACACCCTTTTCCGGCTCCTCGATCAGCAGCAGTCTCGGGGGCTCTGGCGCATGGATCAAGGCGAGCAAGCCAAGGAATAGGATCGCCCCATCCGAGGACTGCTGGGCGCGAATCGCACGGCCGTGGGTGGTCTCGAAGAAGATTCCTTTCCCGGTAATCGAGCCTGCGTTATGCTCTCCATCCTCGCGGAACTCGCGGCGGAGAGCTTGAACCGACTCGATGCGAACGCTGCGGAACTGCGGGAAGAACTCGCAGAAATCGCGACGGAGGTCGAGGAATCGCTGGGGATCGTAGCCGAGAATATCATCGAGCAGGGTCGCCAGGCCGAATCCGTCGGGATCCATCCGAAACTTACGCTTCGGGTCGATCGCGGCGGGGATCGCCATGAGCTTCGGGTCGAAACGGTAGAGGCTCACTGTCCCGAGCCGGTCGGCGATCCAATCGAGAGGGGCCCGAGCCGGTTCCGGTTTCTGATCTGCCCGACGTGCAATCCCCGTCCAACCCTGACTCAGTTCAGTAACGTCTATTCTGCCGGGCGGTTGGTGCCATTCGTCGATCCTCCGGCATGATCGTCCCTTGCCGAACTCGACATCGAGATGGTAGATCACCGGCGCGGGGACTTCCACGTCGGCCGCACCCAAACCTACCTCGAACTCGATTATGGGCCTCTCCTCGCCCGCGTAGACCAACTCGCGATCCTGCCAATCACCCGGAAACGCCTCCATAAGCGGCCTGTCGGTGCTCCGGGACAGTGCGAGCATGGCCTCGAGGACGCTCGTCTTCCCCGAATCATTCTGGCCGATGATGACGTGGATCGGCGTCAGCGGGAGTCTCACATCGACCAAACACTTATAGTTATTAGTATAAAAGTAGTTCAACATTTTTTGGATGCTAATCCAATAGGCGAGATTGGCCGTCGCTTCATCCTGTGGAATTATAGGTCGTCTGATGTGACGGGTCCATCGGCCGATGCGAGATGGCGAGCCTTCCTCGGAGGGTCAGGACTCGACCCCGCTCCGTCGGTGAGGATACAATCCTCTCTTATCCCCCGCCTTCAATCCGATGAACTCAGACGGGGCGATTGGCTATGATACCATCGGCACGCACCCGCCTGCACCGACGATCTGGAAAACCCACCTGACCGAGTTTGGGAGCCCCCGGTGAGAGCCTACATCTTGATCGTGCTCGGGCAGTTGAGCGTGCTCTCGACGCTCACCGCTCACGCTGACGAACCGCCCCGGTTCCCGTTCCGCGACGGCGATCGGATCGTCCTGGTCGGCGATACCCTGGTCGAACGCGACCAGCGTTACGGCTTCCTCGAGACCATCCTGACGATTCGGAATCCGGACAAGAATCTCACCTTTCGGAACCTCGGCTGGAGCGGCGACACGGTCGCGGGGATCTCCCGCTCCGGGTTCGATCCGCCGGCCGCCGGGTACGAGCAACTGGCACAGCAGATCCTGGCGGCGAAGCCGACGGTCGTCATCGTCGGCTACGGGATGGCCGATTCGTTCGCTGGCGAGCGCGGCCTCTCGACCTTCGAGGGCGGCCTGAACCGGCTGCTGGACCTCATCGCCGGGACCGGCGCACGCGTCGTCATGCTCTCGCCGATCGCCCACGAGAACCTGGGCCGACCATGGCCCGATCCGGCGAAGCACAATTACGACCTCGGACTTTATCGGGATGTCATCCGGAAGGTCGCGGACCATCGCAAATATCCCTTCGTGGATCTGTTCGACTACGTCGAGATGACGACGGCATTGCCCCCGCCGCGGCAACTCCAAGATCGATGGCCCATTACCGAGGATGGCATCCATCTGGGTGCCGAGGGTTACTGGGGAATGGGCGTCCTGATCGGCGATCGCCTCGGTCAAGGTCTGGCCGTGGGAATCCGCGGCCTCCAGATCGAGAAGAGCGGGGAGATCGTCGCGGCGCAGGAGGCGAGGGTTTCCCCCATCGAGAAGACGGCCGGCGGCTTCCGCTTCGCGGTGGTTGATGATCTGCTGGTCCCGCCGTTTCCGAAGTTGACGGGTGGCCCGCGGCAGGTGGTATCGGCGTTCGCACCCTGGCGGCTCCGGATCGCGGGACTCGCGCCCGGGCGATATCAGTTGAAGATCGACGGCCGTGTCGCGGCGAATGCCGATGCCGATGGATGGGCTCAAAGTGTCTCGCTCGAATACTGCCCGGAATTCGACCAGGTCGAGAAGCTGCGTGCCACGATCAAGCGGAAGAACACCCTGTTCTTCGACCGGTGGCGCCCGCAAAACATCACGTATCTGTTCGGCTTCCGGAAGCACGAGCAAGGGAATAATGCGATCGAGATCCCCCAGTTCGACCCGCTCGTCGCCGAGCAGGAGCGGGAGATCGCGCGGCTCCGCAAGCCGGTGCCTCACGTCTATGAGCTGGTCCGCACCGAAAGCGAGGTGGCCCGTTGAATCGTCCGACTGTCTGGCTGCGCGGGATCGGAATGCTCGTCGTGATCCTCCTCGGGCTGGCCGCGCCGGGGCGGGTCGCCGCCCAGCGGGCCCCGTTCCCGATCCCCGACCCCGACCCGGAGATCGAGCGGAAGTCGTTCATCGTCGCCGACGGCTTCGAGGTCAACCTCTTCGCGGCCGATCCGATCATCGAGAAGCCGCTCCAGATCAACTTCGACCCGTCCGGCCGGCTGTGGGTCGCCAGCTCGGAGGTCTATCCTCAGATCAAGCCGGGGCAGGTCGCCAACGATAAGGTGCTGATCCTCGAGGACCGCGACGGCGACGGCCGCGCCGACAAGACCTCGGTCTTCGCCGAGGGGCTCCTGATCCCGACCGGCATCGAGCCGGGCGACGGCGGCGCCTACGTGGCCAACAGCACGGAGCTCCTCCACTTGAAGGACACCGACGGCGACGGCAAGGCCGACCGGACGCGCGTGGTGCTCTCGGGCTTCGGCACCGAGGATACGCATCACATCCTCCACACCCTGCGGTGGGGCTACGATGGGATGCTCTACTTCAACCAGTCGGTCTACATCCACAGCCATATCGAGACGCCCTACGGTGTGCGACGGCTCGGGGGAGGGGGGATCTGGCAGTTCCGACCGGAGACCATGCAGCTCGAGGTCTTCATCCGCGGCCTGGTCAACCCGTGGGGACACCACTTCGACCGATGGGGCCAGTCGTTCGCAACCGATGGGGCGGGTGGCGAGGGGATCAATTACTGCATTCCGGGTGCCTCCTATTTCTGGGCCGTCGATGCCATCCGCGTCTTGAAGGGGCTTAACCCCGGCAGTCCGAAGTATTGCGGGCTGGAGGTCGTCAGCGGCCGGCACATGCCCGATTCCTGGCAAGGCAACCTGCTGACGAACGACTTCCGCGGCAACCGCGTCTGCCGGTTCGTGCTCAGCGACGACGGCGCCGGCTTCGCGGCCCGTGAGCAGTCGGAGCTGATTAAGACGAGACACGTCGCGTTCCGCCCGATCGACATCAAGATGGGGCCGGACGGCGCCATCTACATCGCCGATTGGTACAACCCGATCATCCAGCACGGCGAGGTCGATTTCCGCGACCCGAGGCGCGACCATACCCGGGGCCGGATCTGGCGTGTCACGGCCAAGGGGCGTCCGCTCGTGTCCCGGCCCAAGCTCCTCGGCGCGAAGCCCAAAGACCTGCTCGATGCACTCAAGGCGCCCGAGCAGTGGACCCGTCAGCAGGCCCGTCGCGCGATCCAGGAGCGCGGCAAGGGCGAATTCGTCGCCCCGCTCATGACGTGGACCGCCGCCCTCGACCCGAAGGATCCCGAGTACGAACACCATCGCCTCGAAGCCCTCTGGACCTTCCAGGCACTCGATGAACACGAGCCGACGCTGCTCAAAGCGCTCCTCCACTCGGCCGACCCGAGAGTCCGCGCCGCGGCCGTGCGGGTCGTCCCACACTGGGCCCCGCCGCCATCCGATCCCGTCGCCAACGAAGAACTCGCGGTTGTCACGGCGGTGCTCCGTTACGCCGACGTCAACTTCCTGGCCGAGCGGGTCGCCGACGAACATCCACGCGTCCGACTCGAGGCGGTGCGGGCGCTGGCCCAGTTCCCGTCCCTGAAATCGGCCGGGTTGGCCCTGTCGGCGCTGGACCGGCCGATCGATACCTTCCTGGAATACGCCCTCTGGCTGACCGCGACCCAGCTCGCTCCGAAATGGCTCCCGGAGGTCCAGGCGGGCCGGTTCGATTTCGGCGGCCGGCCGGACCGGCTGGTCTACGCCCTCAAGGCGGTCAATTCGCCCGGGACCGTCAAGCCGCTCCTGGCCCTGCTGAGGGCGGGGAAGGTCCCGGGGGCCCAGGACGAAAGCGTCCAGACGCTGATCGCGACCCTCGGCGGGCCGGAGGACCTGGGCGCGGTGCTGGATCTCGTCCTGGCCGACCAATCGCTGCCCGGCCCGCGCCGGGCGGCCCTGCTCGATACCCTGGCCCGGGCGGCCCAGCGTCGCAAGGTCATCCCCGCGGGGGACTTGTCCCGGATCGTCCCGCTCCTGGCGACCCGCGACGACGCGATGCGCGCCGCCGCGCTCCGCGCCGTCGGGGCCTGGAACGTCCCGGCACTCCAGGAGCGGCTCGCCATGCTAGCCGCCGCGACCGAGACGACCTCCGCCGTCCGATCCGCGGCCATCGAGGCGCTCGCCCGCGCCGGCAAGGCCGAGGGGCGGCGGGCGATCGAATCGCTCGCCGAGCGCGGTGCGTCGGCCGAGATCCAGGCGATGGCCCTGGCGGCCCTCGTGGAGCTCGACCCGAAAGCGGCCTCGCCTCGCATCGCAAACTGGCTCGGCCGACTCTCGCCCGATCGGGCCGGAGACGCCGCGATCGTCCTGGCCCGAGTCCTCGAGCGGCGCGGGAGCCCGGCCCTTCTCGCCGCCGCGATGGAGAAGGGACCCACGACGCTGGCCACCGACCTGGCCAAGCTCTGCATCCGCCAGGTCCGCGCGTCGGGCCGCGACGAGCCCGCGTTGATCGCCGCGCTCGGGAAGGCCGGTAAGCTGGATTCCGGCACGCGGACCTTGACCGACTCCGAGATGGGCGGCTTGCTGGCCGACGTCGCCGGGCATGGTGACGCGGTGCGCGGCGAGGCGATCTTCCGCCGCAAGGACCTGACGTGCCTGAAATGCCACGCGATCGCCGGGGCCGGCGGACAGGTCGGGCCGAGCCTGGAGAGCATCGGCGCCAGCGCCCAGCCCGACTACCTGGTGGATTCGCTCCTCCAGCCCAATAAGCAGGTGAAAGAGAATTATCACGCGATCGTCGTCGCGACCCGCGAAGGCCAGGTCTACACCGGGATCAAGCTCCGGCAGACCGATTCCGACCTGGTCCTCCGCGACGCAGAGGATCGCGAGATCTCGATCCCGCTCAATTCCATCGAGGAGCAGGGCCAGTCGGGCTCGATCATGCCGGTCGGGCTGGTCGACGGCCTGACCCGCGCCGAGCTGGTCGACCTGGTCCGATTCCTGTCCGAGCTGGGCAAGGTCGGCCGATTCGCCGTCGGCACCCAGCGCGTCTGCCGCCGCTGGCAGGTTTTCGACGCGGTCGCCGAGGGCCGCGACGCCCTGGCCCGAGGCGGGCCCGAGGCCGTTCTCCCGCTCGAAAACCCGCTCATGTGGCGCCGAGCCTACACGACCGTGGCGGGGCTCGTTCCGCTCTCGGAATGGGCCGAGTATGGCCGATCTCCGGCGGCGTCGCCCCTCGCCCTGGCCCGGACGCAGGTCCAGGTCACGACCCCTGGCAAGGTGAAGCTCACCTTCAACTCGACCGAAGGGCTGCGGTTCTGGATCGACGGTCGTCGCGTCGAGCCGGCCCCCGATTCCTCGGATTCGCTGATCCTCGACTTGACTCCCGGCTTGCACACGCTCGGCGTCGCCGTGGACCTCGCGCGTCGCCGCGACGGGATTCGATGTCTACTCGATGATGTGCCGGGCTCGGCAGCCCGCGCAGGCGGTCCTCGGCAAGTGAAGTTTACATGATCATCGTCGCGGCGGGGGCCATTCCCTTGCCACGTCGAGGTCGTTCCATGTATGATTGCTCGTCCGATCTGTCCGGCCTTCTCCATCACGCGGTGAGAGACGATGAATTCCCCCATCATCCGCCCGGACGGACAGCCCGGACCAGACGAGCGCTCTCATGTCATCGAGAATCGACCCACCGGTGGTGACGAGGCCTGCCCGTCGGTCTGGCCAGGATGCCCGGTCTGCGGAGGACGGCTAATCGAGCGGCGAGGCAAGTTGCTCTGCTCCCGATGCCGGACCATCTGCGAGACGTGTTGCGAGGGGGGACGAGGCTAGATTATCCAACCGAGAAAGGAACCCAGGTCATGCTGCACGCTACGCTCGCCGCCGTCCTGCTCGCGCTGGAACTGGTTTCCCAGGTGCCGGACAAGGAGTCGTCCTGGGTCGTCGTCCGATCGGAAGACGGTAACTTCAGCTTCTCCATGCCGACCAAGCCGAGGGAACAGACGATGGAGATCCCGAGCCCGATCGGCAAGGTCAATGCGAAGATCTACGTGGGTCTCGTCCAGGACTGTGCGCTCATGGCGCAGCAGATGAACCTCCCGAATTCGGTGCCGGAGCAGAACGTCGCCGGAGAGCTCCAGGCGGCGAAGAAGTCGGCCGGCGTGAACCTGCCCAAGCTGATCTCGGAGAAGCCGATCCGCGTCGGCGATGTGACCGGGATCGAATTGGTGCACAGCGGGCCGATGGGCCCCGACAAGCGCGAGCGGACGGTCAAGCTGCACATGTATATCTATGGTGCCAAGGCGTGCAGCTTGATCGTCGTGTCGGCCCCGGAGAAGCCACTCCCGCCGGAGGCCGCCCGGTTCCTCGCCTCGATCCGCTTCGGTGACAAGCCGGCGGGCGTGTCGGGGCCGGCGATGGCATCCGGCAAACCGGCCCTTGCCAAATCAGCCGCCGCCACACCGGCCAAGAGGAAGCGGCTCGCCAAGATCGACCTGGTTGACAAGACCCCCGAGGATGCCCTGCGGACCTTCATGATGGCCATAGCGGCGGCCGACGAGCAGACACTCCGCGCCGTGACGCTCGCCAACTCCGACCTCGACGTGCTCTTGACGGGCGCGGGGCCCCCCTTCAAGGGAGTCAAGGAGATGAAGCAAGAAATGCAAAAGATGAAGGTTGAGCGGTTGAAGGTGGGTGACCAGGTCAAGATGCCGGGTAACAAGGTCCATGTAATTCGCGCGACCGAGGTCGGCCAGGACCGTGCGACCCTGCTGCCGGAGGACGCGCCGTTTCCGACTCGACTGCGGCTGGTGAGCGGCCATTGGAAAGTGGACGCCGCGCCCATCATCGCGGCACGGAAGGCCGCTGGTGCTGCGCGAAAGTAGAGCGTTTCACGATTGGTTTGCGCACAGCTCGACACGAAGTGGACTCCTACAAGCCCGACGCGCCAGCGAGTGAATCCTCGGGAATTAATCACTCGCTGGCGCTTCGGGCTCGTATCATGTGTATGCAACCCAATCGTGAAGCGCCCCAGGCCGAGATGAATCCGCCCTGCGACGCCCAGACTATGACAGGACCGGCCGGGCGCCGGCAGAGGATTGGACGCAAATGCCCGAGGCCCTCCTCCGAGACGTACTTGCCCAGTTCGATCAGGCCAACCCCCGCTATGCGACCGAGGTCGTCGATCGGGTGCTGGCCGAGGCGCGGAAAGTCGGGGCCAGCGACGTCCACTTCCAGCCCGGCGGCGACGGACTCGAGGTGCGATGGCGGGTCGACGGCGTCTTGCAGCCGGTCGGGTTGCTGCCGGTCAAGGTGGCGCCCAACGTGGTGGCCCGGCTCAAGGTCCGGGCGGAGCTCTTGACGTATCGGAACGACGTGCCGCAGGAAGGGCGGATCCGGGCGCGCTGGGCGAGGTCGAGATGCGGCTCAGCACGTTCCCGACCGTCTTCGGCGAGAAGGCCGTCGTCCGCATGTTCGCGGCGCCCGGGCGGTTCCTCCGGCTCGACGACCTGGGCTTGCCCGGCGAGGTCCGCGACGGGCTCTCGCACGTCCTCGACGAGACTTCGGGGGCCGTCATCCTGAGCGGGCCGGCCGGATCCGGCAAGACGACCACGATCTACGCCTGCCTCCGCGAGCTCTCGGCGCGTTGTCCGGGCGAACGCAGCCTGGCCACCATGGAGGACCCCGTCGAGTCGGTCGTCGCCGGGGTCGCGCAATCTCAAGTGAATCCGGCCGCCGGGCTGACCCTGGAATCGGGCCTGAAATCCCTCCTTCGCCAGGATCCCGAGGTCATCACGATCGGTGAGATCCGCGACAAGGAGACCGCCGAGATCGCGCTCGCAGGCCGCGCTCACCGGGCACCTGATCCTGACCACGTTCCACGCCGGCAGCGCCTGCGAGGTCATCGGACGGTTCCTCGACATGGGCATCGAGCCGTACGCGGTCCGGAGCGGGCTCCGCGCGGTCGTCGCCCAGCGGCTGGTGCGCCGGCTCTGCGACTGCGCCGAGGCGTCGAGCCGCCCCGAGGACCTCCTCGGGCTGCCCGTCCGTCATGCCAGGGTCCCTCGCGGCTGCGCGAACTGCCGCGAGACCGGATACCTCGGGCGTCTCGTCGTCGCCGAGATGCTGCTCCCCGAGCCCGACGAGATCGGCCGCGCCATCCTCGCCCGCGCCGACGTCCGGCAGCTCGAGCGGATCGCTGTTGAAGCCGGGATGATCCATCGATGGGAACGCGCCTGCGCGGCCGTCGAGGCGGGCCTGACCTCGCCGTCCGAGATCCGCCGCACCCTCGGCGTCGGCAAGCCACCGGCCCGCATCCCGGACGCGACGCGAACCGGGGCCGAGGCGGACGGCTCTTGACAGTCTCGGACAATTGTGATGAGATCGGTGTGTCACAACTGTCAGAGGTCGTTGGCTCCCGCCCCCTTGATGGGGAAGGAGCAGCCTTTGTGTGAGGCTTCCACGATTGATGACCGCTCATATGAGCCCGAAGCGCCAGCGAGTGCATTCCGTCGGCCATCAATGCCCTCGCTGGCGCCTCGGGCTCGTATGAGGATCGCGGCAGCACCCACCAATCCTGGCCCATGAGCCGGAGGATCGATCTTGTCCGAGGAGGATCGGAGCACAAAGCCAACGGGGTCGATCACGATCGACCAGTTGCTGGCGCTCAACGAGGAGATCGCGGCCCTGGTCCGCGCGGGAGTCCCGTTGGAGCGCGGTCTCCTGGAGACGGGGAGCGAGGTGCGGGGCCGGCTGGGCCGGATCGCCGCGGCGCTGGGACGTCGGCTGGGGCGGGGTGAGAGCCTCGTCGATGCCCTGGAGGCCGAACGGCAATCGATCCCCCCGCTCTACCGTGCGGTCGTCGAGGCCGGGACACGCGCCGGGCGGTTGCCGGTCGCCCTGGAGGGAGTCGCTCGCTATGTCAAGGGTTACTCCGAGGCCCGCGGCGCCATCGGCCTGGCCCTCTGGTATCCCATGATGGTCGTCGGCCTCGGCTATCTACTCTTCGTCGGATTTACCGCCAAGATCGCGCCCATTTTCCTCGGTACGTTCGACAAGCTCGGACTGGCCACGATCGCCCCATTGCGATGGCTCGACTGGCTCGGAAGCTGGGCCTACCTCTGGTGGCCGATCGGGCCGATCATCCTGGCCTTCCTCGCGATCGCCTGGATCCGATCGGGCCGGATCTCGGGGATGCAGACCCGGCTCTGGGGGCTGCTGCGAGTCTTCCCCTGGATGGGGTCGCTCCTGGCCGACTACGAGGCCGCCAACTTCTCCGAGCTGCTGGCCCTGCTGCTGGAACATCAGGTGCCGTATCCCTCGGCCCTGGTCCTGGCCGCCGAGTCCACGGGCAATCCGAGGATGATCCGTGGCGCCCGCGCGCTGGCCGAGGCCGTGACTCGCGGCGAGCCCGTGGCGACGGCCCTCCAGGCCGCCGACCGCGCCGCGTTCCTCCCCATGTTGAGATGGACGCTGTCGGCCGGCGAGGCCCAGGGATCGCTATCCGGGGCGTTGCACAACCTGGCGATCCACTACGGCAAGCGGGGCCGGTTCCAGGCCGAGAAGCTTTATGTGTTCCTTCCCATCATCCTGCTGGTCGTCATCGGTGCCACGACGACCCTGTTCTACGGGCTCACCCTGTTCGTCCCCCTGACCACACTGCTCCAGGACCTGTCGGTCTGAGGGCCCTCGACGGCAGGACGATCCCTTGGGTGAGTGAAACCCACCGCATGTTTGCCAGTTCAGGGGATCGGTGGGTTTCACCCACCCTACAGGTATAAAGTCAAGAAAGTCCTAATTAGACAATCAGGGAAGACTTCGGAGGTCAGAATGTCGGAGCGGTCCGGATCCAACGGA
This sequence comes from uncultured Planctomycetota bacterium, assembly GCA_963777695.1. Lineage (GTDB taxonomy): Bacteria > Planctomycetota > Planctomycetia > Isosphaerales > Isosphaeraceae > CAVZRC01. The sequence goes on along the minus strand of CAVZRC010000001.1, from coordinate 2,217,305 downwards.
GCAGGGGGGCGTCTGAGCGGGTCGGAGGCGGTCGAGCTCTCCGGCCATCTCGCCGGGCTGGCCCAGGCCCGGCTGCCGATCGCCTCCGGCCTGGCCGCCCTGGCCGAGGAGTTGCCCCGGGGCCGGCTCCGTCGTTCGATGGAGGAGCTGGCCGACCGGCTCGAGGCCGGAATGTCGCTGACCGAGGCCATCGAGGATCGGGAGGGGCAGATCCCTCCCCACCTGCGGGGACTGGTGATCGCCGGCGTCCGGAGCCATCGCCTTGGCGACGTCCTGAGCCAGTTCTCCGGCTACGTAGGCATCGGCGCCGAGCTGAAGCGGCGATTGTGGCTCACGCTGGCCTATCCCCTGCTCAGCATGACCATCGCGATCCTGATCTTCACGTTCGTCAGCATCTTCACCATTCCGCACTTCGCGGCGATCTTCCGCGATTTCGGCATACCACTACCGCGAGTGACGACGGCCATCCTGGAAGCCTCCAGCGCGATGAGCGCGCTCGGCCCCGGCCTACTGATCATCGTGACCATCCTCATCGCCTTCAGGATCGTCTCCCCGGCATTCCTGCGGCCCGGCACACTGCACGCCCTGGCGTCGGGAATCCCCATTATCGGGGGCCTCTGGCGATGGACCGCTCTGGCGGAATTCTGCCATCTCCTGAGCCTGCTCGTCGAGAGTCACGTCCCGCTCCCCGAGGCCCTGCGCCTGACGGGACAAGGCGTCCAGGACGACAGCGTCGAGCGGGCTTGCGAGCGGATGGCCGAATCGGTCCAGTCGGGCCGCAGCCTGGCGTTGGCGATGGGCGAACGGACCCTCTTCCCCGCGGGGCTGCCGCGCCTCGTCCACTGGGGCACCCGGCAGGGCAGCCTGGCTGAGGTCCTCGAGATGGCCGCAGCCATGTTCGAATCGCGGGCGGCCGCCCATGCCAACCTGGCCGGGACCGTCCTGAGTGTCCTCTCCATCTGCATGATCCTGGGGGGCTCTTCACGGTCGTCGTCGGACTCATGCTCCCCCTGGTTACCCTGATCAGCCGGTTGAGCGGCTGACCATCTTCAGGCCCGAATAACGCAAGCAATGACCCTCGGTGACGCGTAAGATGCCCCTGCCGCAACGATTCGACTCGATCCCGGAGAACGCCGTGACGTCCGATCCCGACAAGCCTCGGTCGAGCGACGATGCCTTCGTGGTGACCGAGACCTGGGAGGAAGATTCCGACCCCGGCGCGGACGAGGCCGCGCAGGCCGTCGCGGATGCCGCGGCGCTCTCGGAGCTAGATACGCTCGCCCGGTTGCGATCCGACCCGTGGCGTCTCCTGCACCTCATGGGGCTGGTCGCCGTCTGCGGGATCGCCGTCTGGCTGTGGATGATCCTGGGCTGGTTGCTGGTCGTCGGGATCATCGCCATGGGCTTCGGGATGATCATCGGGCTGGGCTTCATCCTCGCGAGGATGCGCGTAGCCCGTCAGGACGCCTTGCTCCGGATCCTGGCGATCGCCGCCGAGCGGCGGGATGCCGCTCTCGACCGCGGTCGCCGCCTTCGCCGATCAATTCCGGGGCGGGTCCCGGCAGCGAGCGATGAACGTGATCGCCTCGCTGAATGCCGGCAGCCTTCTCCCCGAAGCCCTGGAGGAGAGCCCGAAGGCCGTCTCTCGCGACGCCGTCCTGATGGTCTGGGTCGGCCAGGCGACGGGTATGCTGCCGCAAGCACTCCGCCTCGCCGGGACATCCCGCTCCGCCCAGTTGTCGCTCTGGATGGCGACCGCCTCGCGGCTCGTTTACTTGATGGGCATGATCCTGGCCGTGCAAACGATCACGGGTTTCCTCATGTTCCAGATCATCCCGAAGATGCAGGCCATCTTCCTGGACTTCAACACCGGCTTGCCGGGGATCACGCTCCTCGTCATCCAGATCTCCCGGAAGATCGCCGACTATGCCCCGTTCTCCGCGATCGTTGGCTTCGCCGAGGTCATCCTCCTCGCATACATACCCTTCTCGTTCGGCGGGTGGATGAACTACAAGATCCCGATCCTCGATCGGCTGTTCGTCCGACGACACGCGGGCCTGATCATGCGGTGCTCTCGCTGGTGATCGAGTCGAAGCAGTCGATCGCGGTCGGGCTGTTGACGCTGGCCAACCACTATCCGACCCGATGGGTCCGTTGACGGCTGGTGCGGGTCGAGACCGACGTCCGGCTGGGTGCCGACTGGATCGATGCCCTCTGGCGGGCCGGGCTGCTTCGGAGGACCGACGCCGAGGTCCTCGGCTCGGCCGCGTCGGTCGGCAACCTGCCATGGGCACTTCGCGAGCTGGCCGAGACCACGGAACGCCGGCTCTCCCTCCGCATCCGCACGGCCATCCAAACGCTCTTCCCAATGGTCATCGTCCTGCTCGGGGGCCTCGTCGGCATCCTGGCCCTGGGCTACTTCTTGCCGCTGGTGAAACTCATCGGGAAGCTGTCGGACCAATGAGGATACGCCCAATGACGCGACGATTTCCGTCCGGCCTGCATCCGACGACCCGCGGATCGACAGCCCCCGCGCACCCGAGGCGGGGCTCGCTCCTGGTCGAGCTGTGCGTGGCGACGGTCATGCTGATCGTCGGGATGTCGCTGGCAGTCAAGGTGCTGGGCTATGTGGGCCTCCAGCGCCGGGCGGCCGAGCATCGGCAGCGGGCCGTCCAGGAAGTCGCCAACCTGATGGAACGACTGACCGCCGATCCGTTCGACGAGGTCACGCCCGAGCGGCGCGGGCGCTCTCGATCTCGCCGCCGACCGTCCGGTCGCTCCCCGGCGCCGAGCTGTCCGTCGAGGTCGCGCCTTCGCAACCGGGCGCGGGGCGATCGGCCAAGCGGATCGCGATCCGGCTCCGCTGGCGCAATCGGGCCGGCGAATGGGAGGCTCCGGTGCGGCTCACCACCTGGATCGAACGGAGGCCGTCATCATGATGATCGCAAGACAGCCGGCCCGCACGATGATGACCGGTCCTCACAGAACCACTCGCCGAGGGATCTCGCTCATCGAGCTGATGGTCGTCATGACCGGCGTCGCGGTTATACTCGGCCTCTGTGCCGTGACCATCCAGGCGATGTTGCGGGTCAACTCCGACGCGCGGTCGCAATTGAACGCCTCGGCGACATTCGCCCGCCTGGCGAGTCAATTCCGCGAGGACGTCCACGCGAGCGATGGCGTCCAGCTCTCACCCACCGCGAACGCCGCGGACGCGAAGCCGACGCCGACCTTGCGGCTGACGCAAGGCCCCCACATCGTCATCACCTACGAGGTGAGCCCCGGTCGCGTCGCCCGCGTCGAGTCCGTGTCGGGGAAGACGAGCCGACGCGAGTCGTATCGCATCGGCAACGGCAATCTCGCCGCCTTCGAGCGGCGCGATGAAGGCGCACGCCGATTCGTGGCCCTGGTCATGAGCCGCGACGCCGGGAAGGGTCCGATCGAGCCGCCGAGACCGCTCGAAGTGCTGGCCTTGCAGGGCAAGGATCGGACAGCGATCCCGCAACCGAAAGGGGGACAGCCGAGATGATCGCCCTTCGAGCGATGAGACCACGCAGGCGAGGATTGACCGCGGTCGCCGTCATGGTCTGCCTGATCGTCATCACGATGATCTCCGGAGCCGCGCTCAAGGTCGGCCTGGCCCGTCGCCAGGAGCTCCGAACCGAGGAGCACCAGCTCCAGGCCGAATGGCTGGCGGAGGCGGGAATCCAGCGCGGCCTCGCGCGGCTCGCCGCCGATCCGGCCTATGCCGGCGAGACCTGGGAGGTCCCGGCCCTTGAGCTCGATTCGCCCGACCCGGCGCTCGTGACGATCACCGTTGCCCGTGCGCCCGGCGAGAATAAACAACAAGAGATCCGCGCCGAGGCGGACTACCCACGAGAACCGTCGCGTCGGGCCCGATACACCAAGGCGTTGTCCCTAGTTCGTTGATCGCCGCATGACCAGGAGCCTCCTCGTGCATAAGATCGGATACTTCACCGGAAGGAGTGAGATCATGATCCGTGACCACGGTCGTGAGACCGTGGTTCGGACGGGACGAAGGTCCTCCAACCTCGGGCGTCAGCCCGATCCGACGAGCAGATCGAACAATCGTCTCACGACCCTGGTCCCGTTGTGGTGCCGGGACCCGCTTCGAAGGGCTTCACGTTGATCGAGCTGCTGGTGGTGATCGCGATCATCTCGGTCTTGATCGCGCTGTTGCTGCCGGCGGTCCAGGCGGCGCGCGAGGCGGCGCGGCGGGCGCAGTGCTGCAACAACCTGATGCAAATCGGCATCGCCTTGCAGAACTACGAATCGTCGCACGAGGTGTTCCCGCCGGGCGTGGTGAGCGAGACCGGCCCGGTGCTCGATCAGCCGAAGGGCTACCACTTCGGCGTGCTCGTGCGGATCCTACCTTATTGCGATATGCGTAACATCTACAACCACTTCAATCTCAAGGTGGGCGTCTACGAGGCCCAGAATCTCACGACCCGCACCAACCTCGTGCGGAGCTACCTCTGTCCGTCGGACAACGGCCCCAATCGCACGCCGAATGACCTCGCCCTCGCCAACTACGTCGGCTGTCACAACGACGTCGAGGCCCCGATCGACGCGACCAACAACGGCGCCTTCTTCCTGAACAAGGCGCTACGCTATGAAGATATCCCCGACGGCCTGTCCCAGACCATCTTCTTCGGCGAGAAGCTGAACGATGGCACCGGGCAAGGCTGGGCCTCCGGCACGCGTGCCAGTCTGAGGAACCTCGGGACGGGGATCAATGCCTGGCCCAATGTCCCGGGACTCACCGCACCGGGACTCATCAATGGCAAGCCCGCCGATCCCGACGAGCCGGAGCTCGCTCCGGGTACGCCGAGCTTCGTGGGAGGCTTCGCCAGCCGACATCCCGGCGGCGCCAACTTCTCGTTCGGAGACGGCTCCGTTCGGTTCCTCCGGAGTAGCGGCGGCGGCGCCTACCACCTGCTGGCGAGCCGCGCCGACGGCCAGGTCACCGACTATTGATCGAGGAGGAGATCCATGACTCGACGTCCGGGCTTCACCCTGATCGAACTGCTCTCGGTGGTCGCGATCATCGCCGTCCTGATCGCGCTGCTCCTGCCGGCGGTCCAGGCGTCGCGGGAGGCGGCACGGCGCACCATGTGCCACAACAACCTGCTCCAGCTCGGCATCGCCCTGGGCAACTATGTCTCGACGCACGAGGTGCTGCCACCCGGCGTGGTGAACGCGACGGGGCCCATTCAAAACACGCCGGTGGGTTACCACATGGGCTGGACCGTGCAGATCCTGCCGTTTCTCGAGCAGGGAAATGTCTACCGCCTCTTCGATTTCCGTCGCGGTGTCTACGAAGGTACGAATTTCTCGGCGCAGTCGCACCGGCTGGGTGTGCTGATGTGCCCCTCCGACTCGAGGCCCGGGACGTCGAGCTACATGGGCTGCCATCACGACGTCGAGGCCCCGATCGACGTTGACAACCACGGGGTCCTCTTTCTCAATAGCCACGTGGCGTACGACGACATCACCGACGGGCGGGCGTACACCCTCCTGGTCGGCGAGGCCCTGGGCGGACCGTCTCTCGGTTGGGCCTCCGGGACTCGGGGCACCCTGCGGAATACCGGGTCTGCCATCAATGAGCCCGATCCCACCGCGCCGGGCCCTGGGTTCGGTACCTTCGGTGGACCCTCCTATTCGAGCCTGACGGAGAGCCAGGAAGAGTTGGCCGCGCTGACGAAGTCCGGGGCACTGCCGATGACCTTCGTCGGCGGGTTCAGCAGTTACCATAAGAACGGCGTCAATTTCCTGTTCTGCGATGGATCCGTGCGCTTCGTCATCGCCACGATCGACCAACGCATCTATCGTCGCCTCGGCAACCGCGCCGACGGCCAGCTCATCGGCGGTGACCAGTATTGAGTCATGGTCTCCACCGATGGTAAGAGACTGTCCCGGGAGCTCCCCTCGCCTTGATGGGGCGAATTCGTATCGCTCGGGGCGTAAGCCCCGAGCGGAGTTATCGCTCGCATCATCAACGATGTTCGCCCGTATCGAGCAAGACTCCCAGCGCGACCGCCAGCCTGCGGTCGATTCTCCGCGTTCGATCCCGGGTCAGGTCGAGGACGTAACGATCTAGGATCGTGAAGTTGCGGTTGAACTCGCCACCGGTTGCCTCGAAGCCCTCGGGCCCGGGCACCAGAAGGATGAAGTTCGTCCGGAGCATCCCGTAGAACGACCCGAGCCCCGCCCGGCGCGCGAGGGCGAGCCAGATCGAGTCCTCGCGGGCGATCAGCGTCAAGTCACCTCGAGAATCCAGCACATCCCACTTCTTGCGGAAGAAATCATAGAGATAATTCTTCTTCATGCGGCCCAGGCACTCGCCCTCCGGGGTCATGACCGTGTAGGTCGCAACCAGGAGCTGAAACTTCTTATCCTGCTGGACCTTCAGCAAGAACTCCTCTTTCGACTCGTCGGCGTAGAAGTAGATATGCCGCTTGGGCGACAACGCGACCATCGCGAAGAACGCCAGGACCAACGAGCCCGCGAACAGGATCCCGAACACGACTCCGCCGATCCAGGACGGCTGCATCCTCTGTGAGACCGCCGAGCCGACGACCGCGGAGATGCCCCCTGTCACCAGCAGGAGGACGATCACGGCGATCGCACCGAGCACCTGCCTTCCGAAATATCCCGGGCGCTCGATATAGAGGATCGGGCACTCGTCATCGTCCCACACGACGTATTTCTCGCTGAGCGTGAAGAGCTTCTGCCGGAACAGGAAGCGATCGCGATCGAAGGCCGGGTGCAGACCACCGGCACCAACATCGTCATCGAAGGCCAACTCGACCTCTTCGTCGTCCAGCGCGGGCACGACCTGTACCGACTCGCAATCGGGACAGCGGACCTTCCGTCCCGCCATCTCGTCCCTCAATCGGAAACTTCCGCCGCACCCGGAGCAGGTCAAAGTGATGGGCATCGGTCAACCTCGGAGCCTGACGCGGCGGGAAGGGAAAATAGACATGCCGCGCCATCGACCCGGCCTGGGGTCGCCGGCCCGGCGAGGCGATGTCGGTATCATGGGGCCGGCCGTAGGGAAATGCAAGCCGGGAGAGATGCCCTCGTTCAGTCCGCGCCGGATTGCGCGGTCAGCTCGCGCTCGATGCGGAACTGCATCTGAGCCAGCTCGTCTGCCAGGTACTCGCCCTGTGGCCATGGCCAGTTGACCGAGTCGTCGCGAAACCGCGGGATGATGTGCCAGTGACAATGGTTGACCGTCTGACCGGCGGCACTCCCGTTGTTGATGATCACATTGATCCCGTCGGCGCCGGTCGCGGCCCGGATGGCTCGGCAGAGCCGGGGCAGGAGCGAGCCGGCGTGCGCGGCGACCGACTCGGGGAGATCGTACAGTCGGGCATGATGGCCCTTCGGCACGATCAGCGAATGTCCCGGATTGACCGGGTGGATGTCCAGGAACGCCACGACCTGATCCGTCTCCAGGATCCGGCTGGACGGGATCTGGCCGTGGACGATCTTACAGAAGATGCAGTTCGGGTCGTGGTGAGGATGAGCCATGGCGGTGCGATCCCGCCTTTCAAGTCATGATGACGGTGGCATCGACATCGACACATCGATCACGGGCGGCCCGCTCCGACGACAGCCGGCCTGGTCGGGGCCTTCACCATCTCGCCCTCGCCCAGCAAGGCGATCACGGCCATCGGCGCGGCGTCGCCCTGGCGGACCTTGGCGAGTTTGTAGATCCGCGTGTAGCCGCCCGGCCGATCCTTGTAGCGCGGGCCGATCTCGTGGAAGAGCTTGTAGGTCACGTCCTTGCTGGTCAGGACGGCCAGGCAGCGCCGGAAATGATCCAGGTCCCACCCCTCCTTGGCAAGGGTGATCAGCTTCTCGGTGAAGGGTTGGACCTCCTTCGCCTTCGCCAGGGTGGTCTGGATCTTACCGTGCTCCAGCAGCGCGGTGGCCAGGTTGCGCAGGAGCATCCGGCGATGAGAAGGGGAGCGTTTGAACTTTCGGCCGGCTTTTTGGTGGCGCATGGTTCTTTATCGTGGCTAGTGGCTAGCGGCCAGTGACTCATGATTAGGGGAGAGAAATGGATATGCGGGAGCGGTTGGCTCCTCGACACTTATCCTCTAGCCACTAACCACTAGCCACCGGCCATTATGAAGAAGCCTAGGGCTTCGTCGGTACGTTCATACCCAGATCGAGGCCGATCTCCAGGAGCTTGGCGCGGACCTCCTTGAGGGTGGTCTCGCCGAAGTTGCGGACGTTCAGGAGCTGCTCCTCGTTCCGGCTGACGAGATGGCGGACGGTCGTGATGCCCTCGCTCTCCAGGCAGTTGGTCGCGCGGACGGACAGCTCGAGCTCGGCGAGGCTCATGTCGAGCTTGCGTTCGAGCTCGGCGTCGAGCGGCAGGTGCTGTCCGCCATCGCCGCCATGGGCCTCGGCGGGCAGGCCAGGGCCGGGCTCGTTGTACTGGACGAACGGATTGAGGTGCTTGCGGAGGATTTTAGCCGCCTCCACCAGGGCCATCTCGGGACCGAGGACGCCCGTGGACCAGATCCGCAGGATCAGCTTGTCGTAGTTGGTCCGCTGCCCGACGCGGGTGTTCTCGACGTGATACTCGACGCGATGGACCGGGCTGAAGCTGGCGTCAATCGGGATGACCCCGATCTCGAGGTCGTCAGTATGGCCCTCGGCGGCGGTGCGATAGCCCCGTCCGTTCTCGACGGTCATCTCCAGGTGGAAGGGCACGTCGTCGGTCAGCGTGCAGAGGATGTGGTCGGGATTGATGATCTCGACCGACTCGTCGTGCAGGATGTCGGCGGCCGTGACCACGCCCCGGCGCTCGCGGTCGATCCGTAGGGTCTTGGTTGACTCCGAGTGGTTCTTCACCACCAGCAGTTTGACGTTCAAGACTACGTCGGTGATGTCGTTGACCATGCCGGGAATCGACGAAAATTCGTGCTGCACCCCCAGGATCTTGATCCGCGTGATGGCGCTGCCCTCGAGACTCGAGAGCAGGATCCGCCTGAGACTGTTGCCCACCGTGTGGCCGAAGCCGCGCTCGAAGGGCTCGACGTGGAACTCGCCGAAGGTGTCCGTCAAGGTCTCGCGCATGCAAACCACTCGACTGGGCAGTTCGAGGCCACGCCAACGAATACGCATCGCAATCTCCCCATCCCAAAAAGGCGTCCGGCGCGGTCCGACCGGTCGGTCGGCCGATCGCCCACGCTCAGCGGCTCAGCAACTCGATAATCAACTGGGGTGTCACGGGAAGGCCGACGTCCTGGATCGTCGGCAGGCGGGAGACGCGTGCCTCTGGCGGTTCGGTGCTGGAACGGTCCAGCCATTCGGGGACCGGCGGGCTCGAGCCGGTCGCCAGGCTCTCGGCGGCCAGCTTGCGGGAGTGCTCGCGATTCTTGAACTGGATCTGGTCGCCGGGGCGGACCAAATAGCTCGGGATGTCGAGCTTCCGTCCGTTCACGAGCACGTGCCCATGCGTGATGATCTGCCGGGCCTGGGGTCGGCTCATCGCGAACCCGAGCCGCGTCACGACATTGTCGAGCCGCCGCTCGAGCAACGACATCAGGGCATCGCCGGTGTTGCCCGGCCGACGGCTCGCCTCATCGTAGTACTTGCGGAACTGCCGCTCGAAGACCCCGTAGTAGCGCTTGACCTTCTGCTTCTCCCGCAGGCGGATGGCATACTCGCTCGCCTTGCCGCGGCGAAACTGGTGCATGCCCGGGACGCCGTCGCGGCGATCCACGGCACACTTGGGCGTGTCGCACCGGGTCCCCTTCAAGAACAGCTTCGTGCCTTCACGCCGGCAGAGCCGGCAAACCGGTCCAATATGACGTCCCATGGCGGATCAACAACCCTCGGTCATGTGAATCAGTAATCCTGGCGTTAGAAATCGCATGTCGGGCTATCCAACTCCTCGTCAGGTCCGACTCGGCGGGCCGCGCCGGAGGAGCAAGTCCGCCGACGTCGTCCCGCGACGCGACGGATCTGGGAATTCGGCGATCCCGCCTGTACCGGATCGCCCCATCCGATCGGGGCTTTCGGCGGTTCGTGACCCGAAGGCGGGCCGTGCGCGATGTCCGTTCGACTACACGCGGCGCTTCTTCGGAGGGCGGCAACCGTTATGGGGCAGGGGGGTGACGTCCTCGATGGCCTTGATCGAGAGGCCCGACGCCTGGATCGCCGTGATCGCGCTCTCCCGGCCTGAGCCCGGACCCTTGACCTTGACCTCGACTTCCTTGACCCCATACTTCGTGGCGGCGGCCGCGGCCGTCTCCGCCGCGCGCTGGGCCGCGAACGGCGTGCTCTTGCGGCTCCCCTTGAATCCGACGGTCCCGGACGAGGCCCAGCACAACGCGTCGCCGTTGGGGTCGGTAATCGTGACCGTCGTGTTATTAAACGTCGCCTTGATGTGTACAACCGCCCGGCTGACGTTGCGTCGTGTCTTCCGCTTCTTGGCCTTGGCCACGGTTCCGTTGCTCCTGATCGATCAAAATCGTCGTAGTGTCATCAAATGGCTCGCGTGTATCGCGCGGAATGCCCACACCTGGCTCGCCGACTCGGCGATCCCCGACCGCTCGGCCCGTCCCGTCCATCGGGACGGCGACCCCAATTCCGGACCACGCCACGTCCTCCGGCGAGCGATCCCGCCGGAGCGACGGGATTGGATCCCGGATCAGCGCATCTCCTTGACGCCCTTCTTCCCGGCGACGGTCTTGCGTGGACCCTTACGAGTCCGTGCATTCGTCCGGGTCCGCTGGCCGCGAACGGGCAGTCCCTTGCGGTGGCGGAGGCCGCGATAGCAGCCGATATCGCGCAGCCGCGCGATATTCTGTTGGATCTGGCGGCGGAGCTGGCCTTCCACCGTGTAATCGTTGTCGAGCAGCGACGCCAGCCTCGCCAGATCGTCCTCGCTCAGGTCTCGGGCTCGCTTCTCCGGATCGATCCCCGTCTGCTCGCAAAGGACTGCGGAGAGATGCGGACCGATCCCGTAGATGTACTGGAGCGAGATCACCGTACGCTTGTCATTGGGGATGTTGACACCGAGAATACGAGGCATCCGTCCGATCTCCCTGAATACCGTTCAACTCATCGGGGACGAGAATTGCGCCATCGCCGAGGCCCTTAGCCTTGCCGCTGCTTGTGGCGGGGATTGGTGCAAATCACGTACACCTTGCCCTGACGGCGGACGACTTTACAGTTCTCGCAGATTCGCTTGACGCTCGATCGCACTTTCATGGTTCTTCACTTCGATCGTGTTCGAAAGACAGGGGTTCCGTCCTCTCCGGTTCGCCGGCTGAGGAAGACCAAAAAGTCTTCATGCTCGGGACGTGAATCGCCGAGGCCGAAGCCGAATTTAGCCATGCTACTCGTCAAGCCGCCGCCATGCAAGGGTGGGGCGGCCCGGCCGGCGGGAATTTCCGGATAGAGGGTCTTCCGGGCTCATCAAATCATAGAGATTGGAGACCGACTCCGCCAGAGGCTACCCGAAGCCACTTCCGGGATCGCCGCGTCGTGGAGGACCCTTCCCGGGTTCATTCCTGAAGGATCGGCTCAATCCTCCAGGTAAGTGAGCACGCGCGGACCTTCGGTCGTCATCGCCACGGTGTGCTCGAAGTGGGCGCTGGGACGGCGGTCCTTCGTCTCGACGGTCCAACCATCGTTGAGGGTCCTGACCTCCTTGGTACCGAGTGCGACCATCGGCTCGATGGCCAGTACCACCCCGGGCTCTAGCCTGATGTCGTGCTGGCGCAGCGACTGGCTGACGAAATTGGGGACCTGGGGCTCCTCGTGCATATCCTGCCCGATCCCGTGGCCCACGAACTTCTCGACGACATAATAGCCCTGGCTCTTGACGAATCGCTCCATCAGGCTGGCGACTTCCGACCAGTATCGGCAGCGTCCCATGGCCCGGATGGCGAGATTGAGCGTCTCGGACGTCACGTCCAGCAGCTTCTGGATCTCGGGCCGGACCTCGCCGATGGCCAGCGTCACGGCCGAGTCGCCGCACCAGCCGGCCACCTTGCACCCCGTATCGACCGAGACGATGTCCCCCTCGCGCAACGGGCGACGGTTGGGGATGCCGTGCACCACGTGTTCGTTCACGCTGGCGCAGATCACGGCGGGGAACGCCGGCTTCCCCTTCACCGAGCTGGGATAGCCCAGGAACAACGGGATCGCGTCGTGTTCGCGGAAGATCGCGGCCACGGCCTCGTCCATCTCCGCGGTGCAGACTCCGGGTACGGCCATGCGGCGTACCTGATCCAGTGCCTTGGCCACGACACGGCCCGCATCGCGCATCAGGGACAGCTCGCGCGGGCTCTTCAATTTGATGACCGGCGGCGGTTCGACCCGGGTACTGCCGCCTCCGGCCTTCGGGCGTCGCGCCAGGCCGGAGAGCAGTGTAGGTAACGAAGGCCGGGATGCCCCTCGATGAGACGACACGTCGCAGCACTCCTCTACGCCGGTCCACGCCCGAACGGGTGACGACCCTGGTGTACTGAGATTATAGGCAATCGTCCGGGGAAACGGCGCCCGCGGACAGTGAATACTCATCGCTCCAGAGGACGGGGATCGGGACGCGACTGTTGACCAGCGGTCGCCGAGCCGCCGCCTCACCGATTCTTCAGGATACTGGCGATGGCCGGCTTTTGCAAAGCAGCTACACCCGAATGTCCGGCGGAGATCGGCGAGGAAGCATCCGCGCGAGCGTGACCGCTCGCGGATCGAACGATTTCTCACTTCCGATTGACGAGCCCGGTGTAGTTCCTCATGACCAGGTGGCTGTCAATCTTCTGGACGAGGTCCAGGCAGACGCTGATGACGATCAGGAGGCCGGTACCGCCGAGGAACGACGCGACGGTCCAATCCACCCCGAGGGACCCCTGCACGAGCGACGGGATGACCGCCACCAGGGCGAGGAACGCCGCGCCGACGTAGGTGATCCGGAGCATGACCTTCTCGAGGTAGTCGGCCGTCCGGCGGCCGGGACGATAGCCCGGGATGAAGCTGCCGTAGTCCTTGAGGTTCTCGGCCATGTCCTTGGGGTTGAACGTGATCGCTGTCCAGAAGTAGCAGAAGAAATAGATCAGGACGATGTAGCAGATCGTGTAGATGTAGCTCTGCCGCTGGAAGGCGTCGGAGAGCTCCTGGAAGAACCCGGCGAAGACGGAGCCGAACGTCCAGTTGTCCGACCGCCAACTCGATGTCGCGTTCGACAGGCTGTTGAAAACGAAGGAGGGGAAGATGAGGAGGCTGGAGGCGAAGATGATCGGCATGACGCCGGCCTGGTTCACCTTCAGGGGGAGATACTGGCGGGTACCGCCGAAGACGCGACGCCCTCTCACGTGCTTGGCGGACTGGGTGGGGATCCGCCGCTGACTCTCGGTGATCGCGATGACTCCCACGACGACCGAGATGAACAGGCCGATGAGGAGGATGATGGTGAGGATGTTATATTTGCCCGGCTCGGCGTCAGCTTGGATGTCGAGTTCATCCAGAGGTTGCTCAGGGCCACCGGCAGCCGGGCGAGGATGCCGGCCATGATCAGCAGGCTGATCCCGTTTCCGATCCCGTATTCGTCGATCTGCTCGCCGATCCACATCAGGAACACGGTCCCGGCGGTCATGATGCAGACGCAGACCAGGCCCGACCACAGGTCGTGATGGCCCGCCAAGACCACGTCCATCTTGGGACTCATCATGTACTGGACCCAGAAGGCGCTCTGGACGGCGCAGAGCACGACCGTGGCGTATCTCGTGTATTCGTTGATCCGTTTCCGGCCGCTCTCTCCTTCCTTCATCATTGCCTCGAGGGCGGGGACGACGCTGGCAAGGAGCTGGAAGATGATCGAGGCCGAGATGTAGGGCATGATGCCCAGGCCGAAGATCGTGCTCATGCCGATCTGGGTCCCGCCGAACATCGCCACGGTGCCGAAGAGCTTGCCCGCGGCGCCGCTCTGCTGCTGCTCCCAACTGCTCAGCTTCTTCTGGTCGAGGATCGGCAGGGGGACGTAAAAGCCGATCCGGTAGATGGCCAGCAGGGCGGCCGTGAACAGGATCTTGCGCCGCAGCTCGGGCACCTTGAAGATCGTGAGCAGCTTTTCCACGGTCGATCGCCTCCTCTATACCGACCCATCCGGCAGCGTAATTACAAATCAGTCTCGACGCTCGACAGTTCTGACCGTCGGACAGGCACGACCGATGTATTCCTTGAGAGGCGCCGCGAAACCTCGTCGGCAGAGGCGCATTCAAAGAACAGCTCGACCGCGTCAGAAAGGCGGAGTCGAGAGGACTCCACAGAATCGCCCTGGGTGGCGAGGTCCAACTCGGGACAGAGGGCCACGTACTCATCCCCCTCACGTTCGACGATCATTGTGAGGCGTTGGGTGGAGTGCTGACTGACGACCTCGGGCGAACTCGGCTGTGATCCGTCGGGAGCCATGACGATCCGTACCTCGAAGGTTGGGTCATCGGGCTCGATCAGCCCAAACGATCCAATCTCAAGTCGGCGACCGAATCCTTCTTCAATAGGACGAGCCTGGAACGCGGATCGCCACTTCGTTCAGGCGACCGGGCTCGTCGACTGGCCCTTCGGGCTGGGGCGTACCGCGTGCGGCGTGTACGGGACGACGACGGTCTTCCCGCCCGATGCAGCGATCTTCTCGGCGGCCGAGCCGCTGAACTTGGTCGCATGCACCTGCAACGGCTTGGTCAAAGCACCGTTGGCCAGGATCTTGATGCCGTCGAATTCGTGGCCCTTGAGCAGTCCCTTGTCGCGCAGGGCTTGCTCGTCGACGACGGCCCCGGATTCGAAGCGAGCTTCCAGGTCGTCGAGGTTGACGATGGCGTAGAACTTCTTGAACGCACCGTTGACGAACCCCCGCTTGGGGACGCGGCGGGCCAGCGGCATCTGGCCGCCTTCGAAGATCGGGCTGAGCTTGAAGCCCTGGCGCGAGGCATGGCCCTTATGTCCCTTGGACGAGGTCTTGCCATGTCCCGAGCCGGTCCCGCGCCCGACGCGCTTCCGCCGCTTGCGGCGATGGATCCCTAGATGGACGTCGTGCAATTGCATTAGAGCTGCACTCCCCGCAGACGAGCGATCTCGTCCTTGGTGCGAAGTTGTCTCAAGGCGTCGATGGCGGCCTTGACCAGGTTGAGTTTATTGGTAGAGCCGAAGCTCTTGGTGAGGATATCCTTGACGCCCGCCGCCTCGACGACGGCCCGCACGGCGCCCCCGGCGATGACGCCCGTTCCGGGGCTGGCGGGCAGCAGCAGCACCTTGGCCGCGCCGAAGTGACCGATCACCGCATGCGGGATCGTGCCGCCGCGGAGATGGACCCGATGCATCTGTTTGTGGGCGTCCTTGACGCCCTTCTCGACCGCAGGAGGGACCTCGTTGGCCTTGCCGTAGCCCCAGCCGACCTGACCGCGGCGATTGCCGACGACCACGAGGGCGTTGAAGCTGAATCGGCGGCCGCCCTTGACCACCGCGGCGCATCGACGGATCGACACGACGCTCTCGTTCCACTCCCCACGGTCGCGATCGCGCTCACGTCCCTCGCTCGACACGGACAAGCTCCTCAGACGATGGTCGGTTGGATGATGGGTCCAGCCCTTCGGTAGGCCACATTGGCGCCCGATCCGATCCGGGCCGATGACTCCAGGAGAGCCGAGGTCAGAACTTCAAACCCGCTTCGCGCGCAGCCTCGGCCAGCGCCGCGACCCGGCCGTGATACTTGTAGCTTCGGCGGTCGAAGCAAATCTTGTCAATACCGGCTTGCTTCGCCCGCTCGGCCACCACCCGGCCGACGACGGCGGCGGCGGCCTTGTTGCCGCCGTACTTGAGCTGCGCCTTCACTTCCGGATCCACCGAGCTGGCCGAGACCAGGGTGGTCCCGGACTGATCGTTGACCATCTGCGCGTAGATATGCTTCGAACTGCGGAAGACCGCGAGCCTGGGCCGCTCGGGGGTCCCCGTGAGCCGGTTTCGGACCCGACGCTGGCGACGCAGCCGGCGGGTCTGCACGAGCAGTTGGTGATTGGCCGTGTTCACGAGTCGGTCCTAACGCGGCTCTCGGCCGCAACCAGAAATTCCAGAGTCCAGATTGCAGATCGAGGGAGCATCCCACCAAGTCGGTCATTCCGCCTGCGTCAATTCGAGGATGACCGGATTACTTCGAGCCGAACGCCTTGCCGGCCTTGCGGCGGACGAACTCGCCCTCGTAGCGAATCCCCTTGCCCTTGTACGGCTCGGGCCGCCGGACGTCGCGGACGATGGCGGCGAACTGGCCGACAGCCTGCTTATCCGCTCCGCTGATGACGATGTGGGTGGCGTCGGGCACGGTCACGCTGACGCCGGGCGGTGCCTCCAGGACGACCTGATTCGCATAGCCCACCTGGAGTGCGACGGTGTTGGCCTTCTTGAGCTGCGCCTGGTAGCCGACGCCGACGATCTCGAGCTTCTTCGTGTAGCCCGCGGTGACCCCCTGGACCATGTTGGCCACCAGGCTGCGGGTCAGCCCGTGCAGCGATCGGTTCATCCGCTCGTCGTCCTGGCGGGTGACGAGGATCTGGCCGGCGCCCGGGTCGAACTTGACGTTGACCCCGGCGCGATGCGTGAAGCTCAGCTTCCCCTTGGGGCCCTCGACCTGGATCGTCGCATCGGCGATCGAGATCTTGACCGTGCTCGGCACGGGGACCGGCTTGCGTCCAATCCGCGACATGATACGCTCACTCTCCGATGAACCTGTATGGGATGGTGTCTCTCTCGCCGCGGCGGCCGCGCCCGCGCCCGGGCTCAGTGGATCATCGCCAGGACCTCGCCGCCCACCTTCTCGGTCCGCGCCTGGCGGTCGCTGATGACGCCGCGGGGCGTGCTCAGGATCTGGATGCCCATGCCGCCGAGGACCGGCTTGAGGTCGCGATAGCCCTTGTAGATCCGGCGGCCGGGCTTGCTGATCCGGTCGATGCGGGTGATCAGCCGCTCCCCGTTCGGTCCGTATTTCAGGTGGAGTCGCAGGGTCTTGCACGGGAGGGTATCGATCTCCTCGTGGTCCCAGATATAGCCCTCATCCTTCAGGACCTGCGCGATGCCCCGGCGGATGTTCGAAGCGGGCATATCCAGGATCGTGCGCTCGATCCGGACGGCGTTGCGGATCCGGGTTAGCATATCGGCGATCGGGTCGGTCATCATGGCGAACAGGCCTTCTTCAACCGCCTCGGGTAACGCTCCGGGTCGGCGAGACCGGGCGCGTCGGTGTGGCGGGTGGCTCATTCAAGACTGGGATTCCGCTCGTAAACTTGGCCGGGTCCCATACAGGAATACACCCGGTGTGATTGCGATCTTTGGACTTCGGATCTCCGACGGATTGCACCCGGGCGGAGATCGAAGGTCCGGAGGACGCGGGCGGGTCGCCCGGATCCGCGGTCACGACTACCAGCTCGCCTTCTTCACCCCCGGGATCAGGCCGCGACTGGCCAGATTCCGGAAGCAGATCCGGCAGATGCCGAATTTGCGATAGAAGCCGCGGGGACGCCCGCAGAGGCGGCAGCGATTACGATGCTGGACCGCGAACTTCCGCGGCGTCTCCGACTTGATCTTCTGGGCCTTGGTCGACATTCTCGGTCACCCATCACTGGAAAAGACGATCGGATCTCCGGTTCTTACATGGATCGGACGGCTATCGACCGACTAGCTAGTGCGACGTCTTGGCCGGCTGGCGATACGGCAGCCCGAATTGATGGAGCAGTTCGCGAGCCTGGTCGTCATTCGGGGCCGAGGTCACGATGGTGATGTCCATGCCGTGCGTGTGCTGGATCCGGTCGGCATCGATCTCGGGGAACACGACATGCTCGGCGAGGCCCAGGCTGTAATTGCCGTGGCCGTCGAAGCTATTCGGGTTCACGCCGCGGAAGTCGCGGATACGAGGCAGGGTGATCGAGATCAGACGATCCAGGAACTCGTACATCCGTCGCCCGCGGAGGGTGACCTTGCAACCGATATCGTTCCCCTCGCGGAGCCGGAAGCCGGAGACCGAGGTCTTGGCCTTGGTCACCACCGGCTTCTGGCCGCTGATCTTGGCCAGGCTATCGACGGCCGATTCCAGGACCGCCTTGTCCTGGGTGGCCCGGCCGACGCCCATGTTGATGACGATCTTGGTCAGCTTGGGGATCGCCATCGGGTTGGTATGGTTGAATTTGGCGGACATCGCCTTGGCGATGTCATTCTTGTAGAGATCCAAAAGCCGAGCCATTCGCGTTGTCCTTCAGCACGTCCGGAGCGATCACTGCGCCCTGTCCCAGCCCCTCGCGTCCGCTGTTTCCGAATCGCGACGACCGCAAGGGGCTCGCGGTCTGACGTCGTCTCGATGCCCGGGCCGGAGGGCCACGCCCCTCGGCCGATCTTCCGTCGGGCGCGGCTCACGGGGTACGAGCCGCGTTCTTGGTCGTGGCCGCATGGGCCGGCTTGCGCGGGCCGACGTCGCCCAGGCCGCCCCCGCACGACTTGCAATATCGCTGCTTCTGCCCGTCGTCGGTGAACCGATGGCCGATCCGGACGCCTCGATTGCACTTGGGGCAGAATAACAGGACGTTGGAGACGTCGATCGGCATCTCCTTGGAGAGCCGACCGCCCTGGGGGTTCTTCTGGCTGGGCCGCATGTGCTTGTAGACGCGGTTGACCCCCTCGGCGACGATCTTGTTCCGGTCCGGGAGGACGCGGAGGACCTTGGCGATCTTCCGATCCTTCGCGGTACCCTTGTCGTCCCCGGCGATGATTTCGACCTGATCGTCTTTGCGAATGTACATGGTCCGCTCGCTATTAAGTTGGGTTGACCCCGGCGGCGACGGCCGGGGCGGCCCGTGCCTAGACGACCTCGGCCGCCAGGCTGATGATCTTCATGAACTGGCGATCGCGCAGCTCCCGGGCGATGGCCCCGAAGATGCGGGTACCGCGTGGGTTCCGCTCGTTGTCGATCAGGACGACCGCATTGCGATCGAATTTCACGTAGGAGCCGTCGGCGCGACGGGTCTGGTTGCGGGTGCGGACGATGACGCAACGCACCACGTCGCCCGCCTTGACGTCGCCGCCGGCCGTGGCCTTCTTGACGCTGGCGATGATGGTGTCGCCGATCCCCGCGGTGCGCCGCTTGTAGAGCGAGGCGCTACCGCCGAGAACCTTGATACACATCACTTCCTTGGCACCCGTGTTGTCGGCCACGTCGAGCCGCGTCTGCATCTGGATCATGAGGACACCTTGATTCTCTTCTTCTACGGAGTGGCGATCTGCGGGCGGCGAGGTACCGGTCGGCACTCGTCCCGCGAGACCACTCACCATCATGCGTTCAACTCGGAGACTTGGCCGCCTCATCCTCGCCCGCGAGTGCCTGCTGGGCGCCCTGCCGGACGATCCGGACGATCCGCCATCGCTTCAGCTTGGAGAGCGGCCGCGTCTCCATGATCTCGACCATGTCTCCCTTGTGGGAGGAATTGGCCTCGTCGTGCGCGTGGCAGACGGTCCGGCGACGCATCATCTTGCCGTACTTGGGGTGCGGCACGAGCCGCTCGACGATCACCCGCCGCGTCTTGCTCATCTTGTCGGAGGTCACGACGCCGATCTCGGTCTTGCGACGGCCGCGGGGCGACGTGGATTCGGTTCGGGCTGGGCTTGCTGTGCTCATCGGGTTCTCTCACGGGACGATGCCGTCGGGTTCTTCGGGGCGAGGCGTCGCGTTGCGGTCGTCGTCGGGATCATGGCGCCGTGGTGGCGGCCAGGGCACTGACTTCGCGCTCGATCTCACGCAGGCGGAGGATCGTCTTGATGCGAGCGACCTCCCGCTTGGCCTTGACGATCTCGCTGGGCGCCTCGAGCCGCTCGGTCTCGCTCTGGAGGCGGAGGCGGAACAGGTTGTTCTGGACTTCCCGGAGGAGCAGGTCCAACTGCTCGTCGGTCTGCTCGCGGAGGTCGGCCGGCTTGCTCATAGGTGATCCTTGGGTCTGTCCGATTCGGGGTCGCGGGCGTCAGATGGTCGGCCGCCGGGTGACGAACCGGCACGCGACTGGCATCTTGTGGGCCACTCGGGCGAAGACCTGACGGGCGGTCTCTTCGCTGAGGCCGGTGACTTCGTAGAGGACCGTGCCGGGCTTCACCACGGCGGCCCAGAACTCGACTTCACCCTTCCCCTTGCCCATACGGGTCTCCGCCGGGATGGCCGTGACGCTCTTCTGGGGGAAGATCCGGATGAACACCTTGCCGCCACCCTTGACCGCCTGGCTGGCCACGACGCGGCCCGCCTCGATCGTCTGGCGCTGATCTTGCCGGCCTCCAGGGTCTGAAGGCCATACTCGCCGAAGGCCACGTAGTTGCCCCGGGTCGCGTTACCTTTTACGCGGCCTTTTTGGCTTTTTCGGTACTTGACCCGCTTGGGCATCAGAGCCATCGCCAGCCTCCACTTTCAACCAGTCGCCTTGATTGACCCACACCTTGATCCCGATATGGCCCTGCGCGGTCTTGGCCTCGGTGAATCCGTAATCGATCTTGGCTCGGAGCGTGCTCAGGGGGACCGACCCCTGGGCGGCCGCTTCGGTCCGGGACATCTCCGCCCCGCCGAGCCGGCCGGACAACTGGATCTTCACGCCCTTGGCGCCGCCGTCCATCGTCTGCTCGAGCGCCCGCTTCATGGTACGACGGAAGCTCGAACGTTTCTGGAGCTGTTCGGCGATGTCCTCGCTGATCAGTTGCGCGTCGATTTCGGGCCGGGCAACCTCGACGATCTTGATCTCGATGCGACGACCGGTCAGGCCCTGCAACTCCTCCTGGAGCTTCTCGACCTCGGCCCCCTTGCGGCCGATGATCACGCCCGGGCGGGCCGTCGAGAGCAGGACGGTCACGGCATCGCGGGTCCGCTCGATCTCGATCTTGGGGATGCCGGAGAAGCCGTACTTCTTCTTGATATGCGCCGGATCTTGAAATCCTCGACCAACAGGTCGCTGAATTCATGCTTCGACGCATACCAACGGCTCCGCCAGTCCTCCATGACCCCCACGCGAAAACCGGTCGGATGAATCTTTTGGCCCATAGGTCAAATGCCTCTCCACTATGTTCTTTCCCTGCCTCCCTCGCGGGGAGGAAGTTGCCCGAAGGGCCGGATGAGGTTTCGATCACCCCACCCCGACTCATGCCTTGGACTGACCGGCCGCCGCGGTGGTGGTGGCCGACTCTCCGTTGGATTTCCAGTTGGCGGGGTTCGACAACCCGATCTCGATATGCGCCGATCTGCGCCGGATCAGGTACGCCATGCCGCGGGCCCGGGGCATGAGCCGCTTGAACATCGGGCCGCCGTCGCCGCGGGCATCGACGACCACCAGCTCGCCGACGTTCCGGATCCCCTTGTCCTCGGCGTTGGCCATGGCGCTCTTGAGGACCTGCTCGACCAGCCGGGCGCCGCGGTGGGGCATGTACTTCAGGATGTCCAGGGCGTCGTCGGCATAATGGCCTCGGACCAGGTCCAGGAGCGGCCGGACCTTCCGCACGGAGATCCGGGCGAAACGGTGGGTCGCGTTGAATTCGGGGGTCGGGATCATGGCCAATGTCTCTTCACTTGTCATTGGTTATTGATCATTGGTCACCGGCAAGAGTCGAATACGACAAATGACTGATGACGAATGACCGATGACCACTACCTCTTCGGGGCTGCCTTGGACGACTTACCGCCGTGGCCCTTGAACGTCCGCGTGGGGGAGAATTCGCCGAGCTTGTGGCCGACCATGTCCTCGGTCACATAGAGTTTGATGAACTGCGCGGCCGTTGTGGACCGCGAAGTGCTTGCCGATAAACTCCGGCACGATCGTGCAGGCCCGAGCCCAGGTCTTGATCGGCTCGCGGCTGCCGCTGGATTCGGACCTCGATACCTTCTCGAGCAGCCGCTCGACGACGTACGGGCCTTTTTTGAGTGAACGTCCCATTGACTCGATCCTCTGCGGCGGTTTTCGGTCTTCGGTTCTCGGTTTTCAGTCTTCAACGTTCAGTGCGGCCAGGACCGATCTCTTACTGAACACTGAAAAATCGAAAACTGGAAACCGCCTATCACACCTTGAGCTGGCCATACCGGACACTCCGGCGACGGCGAATGATGGCCTTGTTGGAGGGCTTGCGACGGCGTCGCGTCTTTCCGCCCTTGGCGAGCTTGCCGGTGGGCGAGCAGGGGTGGCGGCCGCCGGAGGTCCGCCCTTCACCACCGCCCATGGGGTGATCGACCGGGTTCATGGCGACGCCGCGCACATGAGGTCGGCGTCCCAGCCAACGCGCCCGCCCGGCCTTGCCGAGCCGCACGTTCATATGGTCGGGGTTGCCGACCATGCCGATCGACGCCCGGCACGCCGCCGGGATGCGGCGAACCTCGCCCGAGGGCAGTGTGATCTGTGCCCAGGTGCCCTCGCGGGCGGTCAACACGGCGCCCACGCCGGCGGACCGGCAGAGTTTTCCCCCGCCGCCAGGCTGCATCTCGATGTTGTGGATGGTCAGGCCGGTCGGGATCCTGGAGAGCGGCAGGCAGTTGCCCAGCTTCGGCTCGGCGTCCGGGCCGCTCGAGACGACCATGCCAGCCTTGAGGCCGTCGGGGGCCAGGAAGTACCGCTTCTCGCCGTCCTCGTACTTGACCAGCGCGATCCGGGCCGATCGATTCGGATCGTACTCGATATGAGTGACGGTCGCCGGCTGGCCGTCGCGATCGTTGCGCCGCCAGTCGATGATCCGGTACTTCCGCTTGTGACCTCCGCCGCGGTGGCGGGCGGTGATGAATCCCTGGTTGTTCCGGCCGCCGGTCTTCTTGTGCGGCTCGGTCAGGCTCTTCTCGGGCTTCTTGTTCTTGTCGGTCAGCTCGGAGAAATCGCTGACCGACGAGTTCCGTCGCCCGGGGCTGGTCGGCTTGTAAGTACGAATGCCCATCTTCTAGTCCTCAGTCCTGAGTCCCTTGTCCCTTGCCGAACACACTTCCCTCGATCGCCTCGCCCCAATGCCTCGACTACCCCACGAGGCCCGACAACCCGGACAGATCCACCGGGGACAGGGACCAAGGACGAAGGACCAATGAATCAATAAAAGTCGATCCGATAATCCTCGTGGAGCGTGACGATGGCCTTCCGCCACCGCCGCATGTATCCGACCTTCATGCGGTACCGGCGGGGCTTGCCGCGGCGGTTCTGGGTCCGGACGGCCTGGACCTTGACGTTGAACAGGGTCTCGATGGCGTCCTTGATCTCGGTCTTCGTGGCCAGGAGATTGACCTCGAAGCAATAGGCGTTGAACCGCTCCGAGAGGTGGGTCGCCTTCTCGGTGATCACGGGACGGATCACGACCTGGTACGGCTCCAGCACCGGGCCGCGCCGTTCGAACTGTGGGGGGCGACGCAAGGTGACCATGGATCAACTCTCCGGAGGGGCGGCCGGGCTGGCGTCGGCGCCGTTGGATGGCTGGGCCTTGGCCTGTCCCTTGAGGGTGGCGAGCGCCTCGCGGGTCAGGATCAGGTAGCGTTGCTTGAGGATATCGTAGGTGTTGAACTCGGCCACCGGTGCAACCTTGACGCCGTCGATATTGCGGGCGCTGCGGTGCATGACGGGGTCTTGTGCGGGCAGCCCGATCAGGATCGAGCGGCGTTCGAGGGTCCGTTTCCGGGCCTGGGTCTTGGTCTCGCCGACGACCTCGGTGGCCTCGGCTTCGCTGAGGTCGGGGCGTCGGATCGCGCGGAGCGTCCGGGCGACCACGCTGGCCTTGGGTTGTTGCAGAGTGAGGCCGTCGAGGATAAGGGCCTGATGGTCCTGGAACTTGGAGAGGATGGCCATCCGGACCGCCGCGCGGACGGCCTTCTTCGGCATGGAGTAGCGATAGTCGCGGTTGCGGCGGGCGAAGGCGGAGCCGCCGCCCTTCCGCTTGTTGGTCCGCTTGGCCCCGACGCGGGCGTTGCCGGTCCCCTTCTGGCGGAAGAGCTTCTTACCCGACCCGGCGACGTCGGCCCGGCCGCGGGTGTTGACCGTGCCCACGCGACGCGCCGCCAGGTGCATCAGGACGACGTCGTGGAGCAGTTGCTTGTTGATCTCGCCGCCGAAATCGGCCGGATCGATCGACTCTTCGCCGATCTGCTCGCCAGCGGGGTTATAGACCGGTATCGTCAGCATGATTCGATCCATTCAGTAGTTGCGAGTGGCGAGAAAAGACGGGTCTTCCCTGGCGACTCGCGACTCATACTTTATTCGTCTGCCGGATGGTCAGATAGCCGCCGTTGGGGCCGGGCACCGCGCCCTTGATCAGGATCAGGTTATTGGTGGGGTCGACCCGCACGACTTCGAGATTGCGGACGGTGACCTGCTCGTTCCCGAAGTGGCCCGGCTTGCGGATGCCCTTCTGGGTACGGGCGGGGTCGGCGCTGGGGCCGGACGAGCCGGGGTGGCGGTGCATCCGCTTGACGCCGTGCGTGGCGCGGAGGCCGCGGAACCCGTGCCGCTTGATGACGCCGGCGAAGCCGCGGCCCTTGCTGGTCCCGGTCACATCGACGCGGGCGATTTCCTTGAAGAGTTCGACGGTCAGGGTCTGCCCCTCGGCGACCTCGGTCGGCGTCTCCTGGCGGATCTCGCGGATATAGCGCTTGGGCTCGGCGTTGACTTTCTTCGCATGGCCGCGGGCGGCCTGCGTGGCGTTCTTGCGCTTCTTGTCGTCGTAGCCGAGTTGCCAGGCATGGTAGCCGTCGCGATCCTCGGTCCGGACCTGAAGCACGGTGCATGGGCCGCATTCCAGGACCGTGACCGGCTGGACGGTGCCGTTCTCCTGGTAGATCTGGGTCATGCCGACCTTGCGGCCGAGTAGTCCCGCTCGCATCTTCGAACTCCGTCGGAGAGACGCACGAACCCGCCGGCATGGACCGGTACGGGTGCGACCGGCTCGATGGATGCCGTCGCGAAACCTGGGTGGTAAGGTGAGGTCTCGGCGCAGGTCGTCGCCAGGCGTCACGGCGACCCGGGCGCCGGAGCTATCGCACGGGGGACACCGTGTGGTGACCGCACCGATTGAGGCATCCGACGCGACCGGACGAGCACGCAGGGGTCGGTCGAACCGAGCCGCGTGCGGTCCAGGAAACCATCAAACCCGCTTAACCTCGTCGGGGGGGGTGGGGACTTGACACGATCAGGCGCCCGAAGGGGACGCCTTGATCTTGATGTCCACGCCGGCCGGCAGGCTCAGCTTGTTCAGGGCGTCGATCGTCTTGTTGGTCGGCTGGACGATGTCGATGAGTCGCTTGTGGGTCCGGATCTCGAACTGCTCCCGCGACTTCTTGTCGATGTGCGGGCTCCGGAGTACCGTGTAGCGCTCGATGCGCGTCGGCAGCGGGATTGGGCCGTGGACGATCGCCTCGGTCCGCTTCGCGGTGTCGACGATATCCTTGGCAGATTGATCCAGGATGGTATGGTCGTAAGCCTCCATCCGGATGCGGATCCGTTCGTTGCTGATGCCCGCCACCGCTTTGCGTTCCTTCCCAATCCGAACCGAAACACTCATCGTCCCAGCGAGACCAACTCGATCGGCTCTCGCATATCACGTAGGAAAGTAAGAGGATACCAACGTCGATCTCCATCGTCAACGTCGTCTCTTGTAACTTTTTCTCGAAACCGCGGCCAGGGACGATCGCCTCGCGGCGTAGGCACCCCGTCCGTCGGATCTCAATACTCGGTCACGCCACATGCTCGCCACGGTCTGCGAATGGCGTTAACCTGGAATTGTCATGGAGGCAACCCTGGCGACCGAAGGCGGTGATATCCGTGAGGCGAATGACACTCCGAAGGATGATGGCCTTCATTCTGGTGATCGCATGCGGATTCGCGGCGTTGAGGAATCCCTCGCTGCTCATGGCGAGCACGGTCTACACCACGACGTGGGCGATCCTGCTCGTTGCGATCCTGTGCGCCATCTATCATGACGGGCCGAAGCGTTACTTCTGGATGGGCTTTGCCATCTTCGGGTGGGGACATTTCCTCCTCTCATTCCCTTCGGCGATAGCCCAAGGCTCTGTGCCGTTCCTCTTGCCGGCCCTTGTGTTCGCCCTCTCCAGAAGTTTCCTCGAACCGAACCCTCCGGCCCTCATGAGGCTCTTCGTTGACGCTACGACGACGTCTTCAAACGATGAGCGATTCTTCACCATGGGGTAAATCACCCTTTCGCTCTTCACGTTAGTCGTCGCTTATGTTGCTGCGACCGCGACGCGATCTCTCTTCGTCCGACGAGATCGAAGGCGATTGGCGTCGCAGATTCGTGCCCGCCCGGAGGACTGAACGGCTTGTGCGACTCGCGAAAGCTCCTGCTCGGGCTATCGCACTGGCTTCCTTTCGACGGTTCCTTTCGGATCCTCGTCTTCGCCGATGGCAACGATCGCATGCTGGCCTTGTTTCTGGAAGTTACGCCGCATCGAGAGCACGATTCGCCGACCGTCGGTCATCGGCGAGCCGAGGATCTCCGAGCCCTTGATCGGCTCGATTCGCCACTTCAATGAGCCGTCGGCGATCTTCAGGCAATAGAGATGACCGTCGAACGAGCCGAAGTAGACTGCGTCTTCCGTGCAGAGCGGCGCGGAGTAGATGGCGGTACTCGCCCCTTTCGTCAGGGGAGTTTGATAACTCCAGACTTCTTTGCCGGTCTCGGCATTGATCCGGTAGAAGCGACCGTCGCACGAGCCGACGAAGACCGAGCCGTCGCGATAGGCGACTCCGGTCTCGATCCGGGACTTGGCGGGGAAACTCCAGATGACCGTCTTTCTCCGCTTGTCGAGGCAGTAGAGGTGATTGTCCTGGCAGCCGAAGAAGACCCGGTCCTCGGTCACGGTCGGATGCACATAGATCCAGCCCTTGGTCTCGAACGACCAGCGACGGCGGCCCGCCTTGACGTCGATGACGGCGATCCGGGACTGGTCGAAGATCGGCTGGAAGATCGACGTGCCGTCGCTCGCGGCGGTCCGAGGTCGAGCCGCGTTCCCGGGCATCTTGGCCTGAAGTCCATCGGCACGGGGAGTCGAGGGCGGCGCATCTTCCGCGATGTCGTGCTGCCAGATGAGCTTCCCGCCGAAATCCATCGCGGATACCTTCCCGTCCGTGTCCGCCACGATAATCTTATCGTTGACGATCAGGGGCGACGATTCGGTCGCATCGGCCACGAGCTTGCAGTTCCAGAGGACTCTTCCGTCTCTTTGCTCAAGCGCCGTCAGTCCGTTTCTCGATGTGAAATAGATGGCCTCGCCCCGCTTGGCGGGGGCTTCGAAGATCTGTTGACGATTGGTGTGCTTCCAGAGGATCGAACCATCCATCAATTTGATGGCGTAGAGTGTCCCCTGGACATCGCCGACGTAGATTACGCCGTCGGCAAGCAGGGGCTCGCCGGGGAATCCGAGAGCGGCTTTGTCCAGAGGACCACGGGGTGTTCCGGCAGTCGACTTCCCGAGACCGATCCCGTCCGGTCCGGCCCGCCGCGGGAGAGGAAAACCGGCGGGGACTTGGCTGTCGCTGAGGCGGCTTGCAGCGGCTCGGATTTCGGAGTCGGGCTGCCAGATTTCGGGTCGTCGGCAGCTTGCACCCCTCCTTCAGGGAGGACGGGCCACGAGAAGACGACGACCACCACTCCCATCAGGACAGACGAGCACACGCGAGCCGATCGGATCGTGGTCATCGCTCAGGATTCCTTTGCTGATGAGAAGGGAGACTACGTTTCAAGCTCCGGGGATCCGTTCTCCGCAACGGCTGACGTGGCCTGGTCGGCATCCGGCTCGTCCTCGAACAGTGTCCTCAGAGGAAGGCGGAAGTCCGCGATGACCTCGCCGCCGTCGAGTTCGTCTTGCTCGGAGAGGATGCGGACTTCCGTGGCGGATCGGTAGACATAGACCTGTCGCACCACGGGATAGATCACCCAGACGAGTTGCGAGCCGGTTCGGAAGTAGTCATTCACCTTCACGATGATCTCATTCGCTTTATTCGAGTCACTCACGACCTCGACGGCGAGATCCGGCACCATGTCCCAGGATTCGGCGTCGGGGACTCGCTTGCCGAACGGCCATCGCGATCGCGAGACGAACGCCACGTCCGGCTGTCGCTTCAGTTTCCGAAGCGACGTCGATCCGGAAGAGGATCTCGACGAAGGCGCGGCCGAGTCGAGCCTTGCGAGCATGTTGGTTGAGCGCCTCGGCCAGAAGGTTCGCGATGTCGGTTTCATAGACTCCCATCGGTGGCAACTCCACGATCTGGCCGTCAACGACCTCATAGCGAACATCGTCCGAAGGGAATTCGACTGGAGCGGACTCGGATGTCGGGGCACGAAGGGAATCCGGAGCGGTTGGAAGCGTTGCCGTTGCCATGAATCGATGCCTCGAAAGAAAGTTCTTGTGACCGGAATCCCGCGAGCGAGTATGCGGCTCCGGCCTACATCCCGGCGATGGCCTCGAGCAGGCTATCAGGCGCCGGGGCGTATTCGAGCGGCTCCATGGTATACCCGGCGCGGCCCTGGCTGAGGCTGCGCACGGCCGTCGAGTAGCCGAACATCTTCTCCAGCGGAGCCCGGGCGTCGATGACCATCAGCTTGCCGCGCGTGCTGGTGTGATCGATGAGCGCCCGACGGCTGGAGAGGTCGCCCGTGATGCTGCCCAGGTACTCCTCGGGGGTGACGATCTCGATCTTCATGATCGGCTCGAGTAGCACGGCGCCGGCATCCTGGACGGCCTTGCGCAACGCGTCCGAAGCGGCGAACCGGAAGGCCAGGTCGTTGGAGTCCGTGTCGTGGATGGCACCGTCGGTCAGCGTGACCTTGAGGTCCACGAGCGGGTACCCGGTCCGGCCGCCGGACTTGGCCTCCTCGCGCAGGCCCGCCTCGATCGCCGGGAGGAACTCGGACGGGATCACGCCCCCCTTGAGCTTGTTGACGAAGTGGAGCACGGGCGCCCCCTTAGGCTGGGTCTCGGGCTCCAGGTCGATCGTGACCTTGGCATAGAGGCCGGAACCGCCCGTCTGGCGGATGCAACTCCCCTCGACCCGCTTGACGGCCTTCTTGATCGTCTCGCGATAGCTGACCCGCGGGCGACCGACGTGTACTTTCAACTTGTAGTCGCGGACCATCCGGTTCTTGAGGATCTCCATGTGGAGCTCGCCCATGCCCGAGATCAGCGTCTGGCCCGTCTCTTCGTTGACGCGGAAGGCGAAGGTCGGATCCTCGCGTGCCAGGGCGTTGAGGGTATCGGACAGCTTCCCCTTATCGGCCGAGCTGACCGGCTCGATCGACATGCTGATGACCGTCTCGGGGAACTCGATCCGCTCGAGGAGGATCGCGTGCGAGGCATCGCAAAGGGTGTCGCCGGTCACCGAATCCTTGAGTCCGACTATGCCGACGATGTCGCCGGCGATCACCTCCTGGACCTGCTCGCGGTCGTCGGCGCGGATATGGTAGAGCCGCGAGCAGTTCTCCTTCTTATCCTTGCCGGGGTTGTAGACGCGCGAGCCCGACTTGAGCCGGCCCGAGTAGATCCGGACGAACGACAGGTCCCCGTGAGCGTCGCTGGTGATCTTGAACACCAGGCCGCAGAACGGCTCGTCGGGGTCGGGCTTGCGGGTCATCTCGGTCCCCTTCTTGGGGTGGTGGCCGACGACCGGCGGCTTGTCGATCGGGCTGGGGAGATAGGCGGCGACCGCGTCCAGCAGCCGCTGCACGCCCACATAGCGCAGGCTCGAGCCGCAGAGGACCGGGTGGAACTGGCCCGTCAGCGTGGCACGCCTCAGCGCGGCGACGATTTGGTCTTCGGGCAGGTCGGCACCTTCGAGGTGGGCCATGTACACCTCGGTGAACGCCTCGTCCTTCTCGGACAGGGCGTTGAGCATCCGCTCGCGCCAGAGCTCGGCCTCGGGGCGCATCGCCTCGGGGATCTCGATCTCGGTGATGGTCGAGCCCAGGTCCTCGGTCTTGTAGAACAGCGCCTTCATCGCGATCAGGTCGATGAGGCCCTGGAATTCGCCCATGGTCCCCTCGGGGCCGGCGCCGATCGGGATCTGGAGCGGGATCGGATGGCTATCGAGCAGGCGTTCCTCGATCTCGCGGAAGACCCGATCGAACTCGGCACCGATGCGGTCCATCTTGTTGATGAAGCAGATCCGAGGGACGCGGTACTTGGCCGCCTGCCGCCAGACGGTCTCGCTCTGGGCCTCGACACCCTCGACGGCCGAGAACACCACCACGGCGCCGTCCAGGACGCGGAGCGATCGCTCGACCTCGGCCGTGAAGTTGACGTGCCCGGGCGTGTCGATGATATTGATCGTGATCGGCCGGCCCTCAGAGTCCTTCCATCGGCAGGTGATTGCCGCCGCCACGATCGTGATCCCGCGCTCGCGCTCTTCCTCCAGGTAGTCGGTCGTCGTGTTCCCCTTGTTGACGTCCCCCATCCGGTGGATGGCGCCGGTGTAGTAGAGGACCCGCTCGGTCGTCGTCGTCTTGCCGGCGTCGATGTGCGCGATGATGCCGATGTTGCGGATCAAGCGTAAGTCGGATTGAGCAGGGTCGCTGTCCATGATCTCCTCGTCTCTCAACAAGAGTCCCTCGACGGGGACGGCGGGCCTCGCGGAGCGGGCGAATGGCCGATTTCGGCCCCGTCTCGCAATTCTCGGTATGCGGAACGCGATCCGTCCAGCTTACCGTGCGCCCGCACGTCGGTCATCAGACGATGGGCTCTCGTCTGCTCTTGCATCCTCCATTCTTCGGCTACTCGGTGATTACCGAACGACGCGAGGTCAGTGGCCAAGGACTAAGGACGAAGGACCGAGGACCAAAGAGATGCTTGCCAGTCGTGCTAAGGATCGACTAGACTTTGACATAGACACCAGCGAACGGCGAGCGGTTCGACGCCGGGCGACCGGCCCGGATGTCGCATCCCGCCGGTCGATCCGTGAGACGATTCGGGTCCCTGGCGGATGAGGAGGGTACTTGCCGATGCGGCGACGGAACTATCTGGCCCTGGCGATGATCGGATCCATCAGCGTGTTCTGCTGGCAGGCGACCCAGGGGGCCAAGCCAAAGGACGAGATGCTCGAGCTCTACGGCCTGTTCGTCGACGCCGTGGAGAAGGTCGAGGTCAACTACGTCCGACCGGTGTCGCGCCGGGAGTTGCTCGAAAGCGCCCTGGAAGGGATGCTCCAGAACCTCGATCCGCACTCTACATTCATCAACACGAGCGAGTGGATGCAGTTTCGCCGGCAGATCGAAGGGCGATTCGGAGGGATCGGGATTCAAGTCGGGATCGACAATGAAAGCGGCCGGCTCCGGGTGATCGCTCCCATGGTCGGGACTCCGGCATATGAGGGCGGCATCCTCGCGGGTGACCAGATCGTCGAGATCGATGGGAAAAACGCCGAGGGCATGAGCCCGGACAAGGCCATCGAAGTGCTGACCGGCCGACCCGGCACCGAGGTCAAGCTCAGCGTACTGCACGAGGGGGCCGAGGAGCCCGAGCCGATCACGATCACACGCGCCATCATCGACGTGCCGAGCGTCCTGGGCGATCACCGGAAACCCGACGATCAGTGGGAATTCCTGATCGACCCGGATAAGAAGATCGGCTACATCCGGATTACCAGTTTCATCCAGAATACGGCCGAAGAGTTGAAGAAGGCGCTCGACCAGCTCAAGGAACAGGGGGTCAAGGGATTGATCCTCGACCTCCGCGATGATCCGGGCGGCTTGCTGAGTGCGGCGGTCGAGGTCTCCGACCTCTTCCTCGACAACGGGGAGATCGTCAGCACCAAGGGACGGAACACACCGCCCAAGGTTTACAGCGCGCACAAGAACAGCGCATTCGAAGACGTGCCGATGGTCGTGCTGGTCAACCAGAACTCGGCCTCGGCCTCGGAGATCGTCTCGGCGGCGCTCCAGGACCATCATCGCGCCACGGTCGTCGGCCAGCGATCGTACGGGAAGGGCTCCGTCCAGAATATCTTCGAGCTCGACGACGGCAATAGCGTGCTCAAGCTCACCGTGGCCAGCTACTATCGCCCGTCGGGGGAGAACATCCACCGATTCAAGAACGCTAAGGTTACGGACAAGTGGGGAGTCAGTCCCGATAAGGGCTGCGAGGTCAAGCTGAGTACCAACGAGTATATTCGCTGGTTCAACGGCCGTCGCGACCGCGACCTGGCCGCTGGCCATCGCAAGACCCCCGCACCCAAGCCCGAGGCCGAGAAGGACAAGGCCGTAGCCAAGGCCGACGCCACCAAGGAAAAAGCCCAGGACAAGGCCGAGGCCAAGAAGGAGACGGAGAAGCCCCAGTCGAAGCGCGCCGGCTCGCGGCGACCATCCGGGCCGTTCGTCAACAAGGCGCTTGACAAGGCACTGGAAGTCATCCGGTCTAAGCTCGACGCCAAGCCGCAGGCCAAGGCCGCTTGACCCGAATTCAGGATCGATGACATCCGGTTCGGAAGTGGATCAGAAAGATATTCGACCACGGAATTCGCGAAAACACACGGAAAAGAAGTTGGAACTGGCCTTCCCCTTCCGTGTCCCCTCGTGCTTTCCGTGGTCATGTTTTTATGTTGGTGTTCCCTTTTGGTTGCCTGTGGGTGATGTCATTTCGATATTGCTGGCGATCGAGACGAGTTGCGACGAGACTGCCGCGGCGGTCCTTGAGGGTCCGCAACCTCCGGGCGTTGGCGTGCCGCGGATCCGTTCCAGTGTGGTGGCCTCGCAGGTCGGGCTGCATCAACGGTATGGCGGCGTGGTGCCCGAGATCGCGTCGCGGGCGCACGTGCGTCAGATCTTGCCGATGATCGACGAAGCCCTGCGCCGGGCGGATGTGACGCGTCGCGACCTGGACGCGGTCGCCGTGACGACGCGACCGGGGCTCGTGGGTGCTCTGGTTGTCGGATTGACCGCGGCCAAGTCGATGGCCCTGGCGCTGGGGATCCCCCTGATCGCCGTCGATCACCTGGAAGGGCATCTCTACGCCTGTCAGCTCGCGTTTCCCGATCGAGATGTCTATCCGTGCGTCGGTCTGGTGGTCTCGGGGGGCCACACGAGCCTCTATCTTTGTCAGAGCCCGCTGGAATCCACACTGCTCGGCGGCACGATCGACGACGCTGCGGGCGAGGCGTATGACAAGGTGGCCAGTCTCCTCGGACTCGGTTATCCCGGCGGCCCCGCGATCGAACGGGTGGCCCGAGGCCGCGATCGGTCGGCGTTCGCCTTTCCACGGTCATTCATCCACGACGCGAAGCTACAGTTCAGCTTCTCCGGGCTCAAGACGGCGGTCCTTTACGCGATCCACGGCCAAAATGCACCGTCCCGGGAGATCCCCGTCGATGAGGCGTTGATCGGCAATGTCGCCGCGAGCTTCCAGGAGGCGGTCGTCGATGTGCTCGTGGCCAAGACGCGTCAGGCCCTGGTGCAGTCGGGTCTGAAGCGGCTTGGGGTCGGCGGGGGTGTTGCCGCGAACTCCCGGTTTCGCGAGCGGATCACGACGATGGCGTCGGATCTCGGCGTCGAAGCATTTATACCTCCGCCGGGCCTGTGCACCGACAACGCTGCCATGGCGGGCATCGCTCTTCCCAAGCTGTGGGCGGGCCAGATCGCCGATCTCGATGTCAACGTCGTCGCGGGGTTGGTCCGTCCGGGACGCGGCGTCTGAGAGGCGAACCGGCGCCGGATACGACGAGGAACGAGGCTAACGAGGACCACCTCGGAATCGGCGACCGGGTAACCCCTGTTCACCCACATCGGGTCGCACCCATCCCTCGGTCGTCTGGCGGAACGCCCGTTGTCCCTCGTCGAGGAGATGGCGGCGTTCGAGGGCCGCTTCCTGGGAGGACGGGATCGATGAGTCGTAAATCGCGCGGGAATAGTTGGTTAGGCGCAGATGAGGTGCGTTCATGATTTCGGCTCCCGTTGAAGATCGAGCGGATGCGCGTAATCTGTAAGGGTAGAGACTTTCTTCTCAGACCTTCCCGCCGATAATGTTGACACAGACCACCCAGGCTCGTACGCTTGCGGATCTTCCCAGATCGTAAGCTGAGATGGTCCGGCCGCGACGGTTGCTGCTGGGTGGCGAATCAGGGAACAGACACGCCGATGAGCGAGCGACCGAACTGGGACCGCATTTCTGGTATCGTCTTCGATGCTGTCGGGACTTTAATCAAACCGGACCCTTCGGTGGCGATGGCTTATACCGCGGCGGCGCATCGACAAGGTGTCGAGCTGGAGCCCGAGGACGTCCGGTCTCGGTTCCAGGCCCACTTCCAGGACGACCGGATTCATGCGGAGCAGGGGGTGCTCTCGAC
Organism: uncultured Planctomycetota bacterium; assembly: GCA_963777695.1. Classification (GTDB taxonomy): domain Bacteria; phylum Planctomycetota; class Planctomycetia; order Isosphaerales; family Isosphaeraceae; genus CAVZRC01. The sequence continues at coordinate 2,182,956 of CAVZRC010000001.1, read as the reverse complement.
GGACGAGGCGACCGAGCGGCGTCGCTGGCGCAAGATCGTCTTCGACGTCCTGCCGGAGATCTCCGACCCGGACCGCGCCTTCGATGAGTTGTGGGACCACTTCAGCCGGGCGGATTCGTGGCGATGCTTCCCGGACGTGGCCCCTGCGTTGAAGGCCCTCGGAAACACGGGGATCGCCCTGTGCGTCGGCTCGAACTTCGATCGGCGATTGCGAGGCGTCGTCCAGGGCCTGCCGGAGCTGGACTCCTGGGTCGATTCCCTGGTCATCTCGTCGGAAGTGGGCTTTCGGAAGCCGCATGCGTCTTTCTTTCGGGCCGCTTGCGACCACCTGGGATTGCCTCCCGAGCGAGTACTCTGCGTCGGCGACGACCTGGAGAACGACGTGCGGGGCGCGATCCGCGCCGGGCTCTCCGGGATCCTGCTCGATCGGGTTGCCCAGCGACCGGTCGATCTCCCCCATGTGCCGAATCTGACCGCCCTGGTTCAGTCCTGCCTGAACGGACATTGAAGTGTCCGACGAGAATTGACGATCAAGGATTGAAGGTGGCCTCAAAGATCGAGAAGGCACGACCGAGGGCATGAAGGGGGTTTGCGCCGGCCGGGAAGGTTAGCTCGCCTGCCCTGATGGTCGCTCGATGGGACTTTTGGGTTGTCGGGGACGACGATCAGGACCGAGTTGAACTTGCCTCGCTGGCCGAGAAGCATTAGCATCCCGGACGTCCGGAAGGGCCGTTCCCCGACTCGCAAATTCGGAACACATCCCAATTGTTGGCAGAAGGGACCGGTCCGGAGAACCACCACGCTCGACCCGCGATACGCTGGTCCTCGTCGTCTCCTTTCAGGGAAGAAAGGAAATCGCTCGTGGTCGCAACGGTGGAACAACTCGCGGTACTGGTGCATGGTCGATTGGTCGGCGATGGGAGCGTGTCGATCCGCTCCGCCCGGCCGGTCGCCGAGGCCGGGCCGGGCGATATCACGTTCATCGAGAACGATCGATTTGCCAAACTCCTGCGGGCATCGCCCGCGTCGGCCGCCATCGTCGGCCCGCATTTCGCGATCGAGCCTCGCGAGACGTCGCGGGACCTGGCGGTCATCGAGGTTGACGACCCGATCGCCGCGTTCCTCGCCGTGCGGAGCCACCTGGACGGCACCGAGACGTCGCGGTGGTCGGGAGTCCATCCCCAGGCATGCCTCGCCCCGACGGCCCGGATCGGCCGGGATGTCGCGATCTATCCGTTCGTCTACGTCGGCGAAAACGCCGTGATCGGCGACGGCACGACCCTCCATCCCGGATCCGTGATCGGAGCCGGTTGCACGCTCGGCGAAGAATGTGTCGTCCATCCCAACGCCGTGCTCTACCCCAACGTCATCCTGGGCGACCGGGTGGAGGTCCACGCCGGGACCGTCCTCGGCGGCGACGGATTCGGATACCGACGCGTCGAGGGACGGCACGTCAAGGTCCCGCATACCGGCCGACTCGAGATCGGCGACGACGTGGAGATCGGCTCAAACTGCACGATCGACCGCGCGACATTCGAGGCCACCCGGATCGGCGAGGGGACCAAGATCGATAACCTGGTGATGATCGGCCACAACAACCAGATCGGCCGCCACAACCTGCTCTGCGGCCAGGTCGGGATCGCCGGGAGTTGCAAGACGGGCGACCATGTCGTGATGGCCGGCCAGGCGGGGATCAAGGATAACACCCGGATCGGCGACGGCGTGGTCGTCGGCGCCCAGGCGGGCGTGCATCGCAACGTCCCCGACGGGCAGCAAATCCTCGGCTCTCCCGCGATCCCCGTCCGCGAGCAACGGCGGATCTTCCAGATGATCGCGCGGCTGCCCGAGATCTATCGACAACTCCGCGAGCTCCAGGCCCAGGTCGAGACGCTGACCAGCGCCGTACCGGCCAGGACCGAAGCCGAACCGGCGACGCGTCACATCCGCATCGACCCGCCCAAGCCGCTACGGTCGCCGGAAGAGATTTTGTAGGTCAGGCTTTCCAGCCTGACAGGGCACTTGGCAGGCTGGAAAGCCTGACCTACAAAGAATTTGGGAACGGTTCCGACCGTCAAAGGAGCGAGCCGGCGTGAGCGCGATAGCCGTCAAGCCACACTCGTCCGTGCGTGAGGGGCTCGGGATCGAGCCGATCGGCCTGATCGCCGGGAGCGGACGATTCCCGATCCTCTTCGCCGAGGCGGCGCGCAAGCAAGGTTTGAGCGTCGCCTGCGTGGGGATTCGCTACGAAGCGCCCGAGGAGCTACGGAGTCTCTGCGCGTCGTTCCAGCTCGTCGGCGTGGCGAAGCTCGGCCGGATGATCCGGGCGTTCCGTCGCGAGGGCGCCACGCAGATCGTCATGGCCGGCAAGGTCACCAAGAGCGTGATCTATACCCCCTGGAGGATGCTCCAGCTCTGCCCCGACCTGCGGACGCTCCAGTGGTGGTACCGTCGCACGCGCGCCGACAATCGCGACGACAGCCTCCTGCTCGGATTGATCGCCGAGTTCGAGATGGATGGGATGACGTTCGCCTCGGCCCTGGACTTTTGCCCGGAGTTACTCGTGAAGGAAGGCATCCACACCCGCCGCACACCGACGGCCAGCGAGCTGAAGGATATCGAGTTCGGCTGGGCCCTGGCCAAGGAGATGGGCCGGCTCGACGTCGGCCAGTCGGTCGCCGTTAAGGAGAAGGCCGCGCTGGCCGTCGAGGCCATCGAGGGGACGGACCGCTGCATCGAGCGCGCCGGCCAGCTCTGCCGCGCCGGCGGCTGGTCGCTCGTCAAGGTCGCCAAGCCCCAGCAAGACATGCGGTTCGACGTCCCGACCATCGGCGTGACGACCATCGAGAATCTCCACAAGGCCGGCGCCAGGGTCCTGGCGATCGAGGCCGACAAGACCATCCTCCTCGACGAGACCGACGTCATCGCCCGCGCCGATCGATATGGCTTGAGCATCGTGGCGATGCGGTGAGATGCTCGTGGTCCGCTGATTTCGACAAGCCGCGGTCGAGCAAAGGCAACACCGTTCGTCCAGGTACTCCAGGGAGGTCATCGGCCGTCAGGCGGGCGCTCGCACATCGGTCGTCGGTCCGACCGAGACGATGGACATCGGCCAGAGTGGCCAGTCGGCCAGAAGGCGGCGCAGGTCGGCCAGCGTCACGCGATGGAATTCTTCGAGCTCCTGCTCCACCGTCAGGTAGGCACCGCGGTACATCCAGTGAAAGCCCAGCGAAGCCAGCCGACCCATGGGCCGCTCGCTCCGCAGTACCGACCGCGCGAGCACCTTGTTCTTGGCCTGGATCAATTCATCCTCGGTCGGTCCCTCGCGCATCAGCGTGGTGTAAACTTCGGCCATCCGGCCGAGATTGGCCTGGGTCGAGTCGGGCTCGCAGCTCAAGAATGTGAAGAAGGCGCCGGCCTGGTTGTAGTCCTGGTACGACAGCTCGGCGCCATCGGCGTGGCCGGGATCGATCAGGGCCCAGTAGAGCCGCGAGCCGGTATGGTCGCCGAGGATCGTGGCCAGCAGGTGCGCCGCGTATCGGTCGGGACTCTCCAGCGGAGGTCCGTCGCCTACGCCGACGACCGTCTGTTGCTGATCGTCGGCACGGAGGATCGCCTGGAAAGCGCCGGTGCCGCGGGCCGGAAGGGCCACGCGGCTGGCCGGCCCGCCCTGCCAGGCGCCGCAATGGGCCTCCGCCAGCGCGACGAGGGGCTCCCAATCGCCCTTGCCGGCGAACGCCAGTACGATGTTGGCCGGGCTGTATCGCGCCGCGAAGTACGCGCGCATCTGGTCGGCCGTCAGGGCGGTGATCGAATCGACGGTGCCGAGGATGCTGTTTCCGAGCGGATGCCCGCCGAAGTGGGCCGTCTTGGCCGCCTCGTAGGCCACCGACATCGGGTTGTCCAGGTACATCCGGATCTCTTCGATGATCACCTGTTTTTCCGTCTCGAAGTCGTCGCCGCGGAGCGTCGGCCGGAGGATGTCCGAGAGGACGTCGAAGGACGGCCGGAGATACTCGGGCAGGCAGGTGACGTGGTAGAACGTGTCCTCCTCCGAGGTCTGGGCGTTGTGCTTGGCGCCGACGCGATCGAAGTCGCGATTCACCGCCAGCGCATCGCGCCTCGGGGTCCCCTTGAAGGTCATGTGCTCGAGGAAATGCGAGACGCCCGCGAGCTCGCTCGACTCGTCGCGACTCCCCGCCTTGACGAAGAATCCGGCGGCGACCGAGTGCGCGCGGTCATTCAGTTCTGCGATGACCTGGAGGCCGTTGTCGAGCTTGGTTTGATGGAATTGCATGTTGGTCCGCGGTCCTTTGTCCTTGGTCCTTCGTCCATCGATCGTTGGCACGGCCGCAGGGACTACGGTAATTGCAGCGCGTTCGGTCCGAGAGTCAGGATCGTCAGGTCCTCGGGCCGGGCCATGCCGGCGGCGTAGGCCGAGACCCGTTCGGGGGTCAGGGCATCCAGGGCGACGGAAATCTCCGCGATGCTCCGGACACGGCCCAGGTAATACCAGTCGGAAGCGAGGGCGCCGGAGCGGCTCATGCTGGACTCCTGGGCCATGATCAGCGAACTCTTGAGGCCCGCTCGCATCGTCTCCAATTCGTCGAGGGCGATGCCGTCGCGCGCGAGGCGATGGAGTTCGGCCAGCATGACGTCGAGGGTCTGCTGCGCCGCTCGACGGAGGTGCCGGCATAGCAGAGCATGGCCGAGCGATCGCGCTGACCCTCGTAGCTGGCATAGACCGAGTAGCAGAGCCCGCGTTTCTCGCGGACCTCCGTGAAGAGTCGGGCGGAGGAGTAGCCTCCCAGGATGGCGATGGCGGCACGCGCCGGGTAATACTCGGGGCTGTCAACGGTCGCAGCGGGACGGGCCATGGCGATCTGGATCTGCTGCGTCTCGCGGAGGAGATGATCGTGGAGCGGACCGGAGGGACGGACCTGTATCCTCGGCTCGGGTCGAGGCGCCCATTCGCCGAAGAGCCGGCCGACCGCATCGCGGAGCCGGGGCCAGTCGATGGCGCCGGCCACGCCCAGGATGGCCCCGTTGGGCCGATAGGTCGCTTTCCAGAACCCGCGGATCTCGTCGGGCGTGAGGGCGGAGACCCCCTCCGGAGACCCCGGCGAGGGACGGCCCAGCGGGTCGGGAAAATGACGGCGTCGTAGCTCGTAGATGACCTTGGAACCGGGATCGTCCTCGAGACTCCTCAGGTTCTGGAGGCAGATGCGCCGGATCGGCTCGACCTCGTCGTCCTCGAGATGGGGGCGGAGCACGATATCGGCGAAGATCTCCAGGGCGGGCAAGAGGTTGCGGCCGAGCGTGGCCGCCGCCAGCGAGGTGTGGAGCGTCTGGGCGCTCTCCGCATGGCTGACTCCCAGGTTATCCAGCGCCGTCAACAATTCGCGACTGTCACGCACGCCGGCCCCGCGCGAGATCCAGTCCGCCGCCATCGTCGCCGCGCCCCCGGCCAGATCCAGCCCTTGGGCTCCTTCATATGCCACCCCCGCCGGCAGGAGCATCGTGAACGCCGCCGACTGGACCCCCGGCATCGTCTCGGCGAGCAGCACCAGACCGTTCGGGAAGACATGTTGCTCAATCGTCGATGAATTTGCGTCCGCCACGTGCACCTCAAGCAAAGGATGTCGATTGCCGCCGCCATCGAACGATCAACCGTATCGAGTCTGCGGGGGTTGCCGCAACCTATTTTTGGGCTCGGTATGGGCCGGCGGGGCGGATCGCGAGTCGGTCGAATGTCGGGGCCGGGCCCGTCACGATGATAGTCCGCCAGGCGGGGGCATCGGCCGATTCACGCAAGGATCGCTCCTGGACACCCGCGACGATCTCAATTCCCGACCGCCTTGTAGAGGGTCTTGATCCGACGGAACCCCACATTGCGATAAAGCTGGACGGCGGCGGCATTCTCGGCGGTCACCTCGAGGTAGGCCCGATGCAGTCCCGCCTGGCAGAACCCGGCCAGTGCGCGGCGGATCAGCGCCCGGCCCAGCCCGAGACCGCGGTACGACGGGATCACGCCGACGTTCTGGATCGCGCCGATGGGGCCATAATCCATGACCCCCTGGACGGTTCCCACGTAGCCGGCAGGACTTGCGATCAGCCAGGTCGCACCGGGGAGGAATCCGGGCTTCCGGCGGATCTCGTTCATGAGTCGACGGCAACCATAGCGATCGCCCAGGCAGGGGAAGACATACGCGTCGATCTCGCCCAGGAAACTCCGGTACTTCACCTCGGCGTGCTGGTCCAGGAGGGTTTCCTCCCAGGGTACCCAGACGAAGGACTCCGGCAGAGCTCCCGCGGTGACCGCCCGGTCGAGGTCGACCTCCATGCGGAACCGCTTGTAATACGTGATGGCCATCGCCTACCCACGGCCCGCACGCGCCGCCCGACTTGCCGCCAGTGTCTCCGCTTTCCGTAAGGGATTATAAGGCGGTCTACTTCGGGCGGTCAATCGCCGCCGACCGACCTTGCGAGCGGTTCGGCCGCCTGCGCGGCCTCTCATCGCGGAGCGGGCTGGTGTTCCCCGAGAATCGCTTGTCTGTGTCACCGATCGGAGGCGACGCTTCCATCCCCTCGGATCGCGACGGGTATGGTATACCGCGATAATTGTGATCTGTTCATCATCGATCCGATAAACGACAGCATAAGGAAACTGTCGCGTCAAGGCAAGCCTCAGATCCTGGAAGACTTTGCCATGGAGCGTCGGCGTTTTCCGGATGACTTCGAAGGCTTCTTCGACACGAGACACGAACTCGTCGCCCAATCCGAAACGTCGATCGTCGTACCACTGCTTAGCGTGGGCCAGATCCTAATCCGCCTGGGGGCTTAGAGTCGATCCCAGTAGGGGGGGTGAAACCCACCGAATGCCTTGTCGCCGAACGACTTGGTGGGTTTCACCCACCCTACAAAGACTCCTACTGGGATAGGTCCTTATTACCAACGGCAAAGTCATCGTGGGGAACCTTGCAAGCGAGGCTTGACTTCCTCCCACGGGGAGCCGGCTTTGGGATTATCCTGGTTGGCGTCGAGACGCCGCTGCAAGTCCTCGAGATGGGCCTCCGAAAGTGTGATTCCTTCAGGAGAGTCCGCGATACTATCCCAAAGCTCCTCAACCAGGACGAGCCGATCGGCCACGCTGAGTTGATCGAGGCCGAACACTTTCATCGTAATCGACATCGTCGAACTCCGCGCGAAACGCACAACACCCATCATTACTTCGCCGGGAAATCGACCGACAGCCTGATGGCAATAGTATCGAAGGAAGCGGGTGCTGGCTATCCCTGCTCGATGGTGATGCGTACCTCTGTGAGGAACCTAAGGCAAGCGATCCCTCGGGTCAAGATCTTGGTGATTCGTTCTGTCGTATACGCTCAGAGGCGTTGGCACGCAAGGAGTTGGGATCGTCTTGATCTCCGAGGGCTGCCGATTCGGGACGGTGGCTCGCGACGGCCCCATCGCGGTCGGGGCGGGCGATGAGCATCGGTACATCGAGACGATGCCGGACGCGATCGACCGTCTGTCCCAGGAGGAGGTCGCGAACCATCCCATGGCCGTGCGAACCGACGACGAGCAAGTCGAACGGGGTCGTGCCGGAGGTGGGCGACGAGCTCGCCGGCCGGATCGGGACCATAGAGCAACACCGAGCGGGCCGAGTAGCCGCGATCGCGAAGGGCGGCCACCAGGTCGGCGAGGTAACGCTCGTCGGCGCCGGTCTCGCGGTCGGCCGTCTCGGCGCCCAGGACACGGGTCATCGCCGTGTCAACCACGTGGAGCAGGACAAGCTCGCTGGGACTGGACTGGGTCTGCGCCAGACCCAGCGCACGGTTGAGGATCTCCGTATCGGCCAGATCGTGCTCCAGCGCCACGCCGATCCGGGACAGCGTACGGGGGCGCAGGGCGGCCATCCAGTCGAGCTTCACCGTCGGCTTCGGAAGCCAGGGCGGCGATCGGCGAACCATCGGCTTGATCGTCACCCAGATCAGCAACGCGCCGACCGCCGCGGTCAGGCCATACAAGCCCACCGCGACCGGCCAGCTCAATGGGATCGGCCCGAGGGATTTCCCGGATTTCGATGCCAGGTCGATCCATTCGCTGATCTGATCCAGGACCAGTTTGCCGTTGAGTGCGACGATGATCGCGGCGGTCGTCCAGGCCAGGATCTTCCCCCACCATGGTGTCGCGAAATCGCCCATGTTCTGCCGGTTCGACGTGAAGTGGATCAGCGGGATCACGGCAAACGAGAGCTGGAGACTCAGGATCACCTGGCTCAGGACGATCAGGCCCTGGGTCAACTGCTCGCCTGCCAGCGAGATGACCAATACGGCCGGGATCAAGGCGAGGAGTCGGGTGATCAATCGACGCAGCCAGGGGGCCATGCGCAGGTGCAGATAGCCCTCCATGACGATCTGGCCGGCCAGCGTGCCGGTCAAGGTCGAGCTCTGTCCGGCGCACAAGAGGGCGACGCCGAACAGGATCGGCGCGGCGCTACCCAGGAATCCCGGGAGCAGTTGGTAGGCTTTCTCGATGCTGGCGACCTCGACACCATGACGGTGGAAGACCGCCGCGCTGAGGACCAGGATCGCCATGTTGACGAAGAACGCCGCGTTCAGCGCGATCGTCGAGTCCAGGAGGTAGTAGCGGCATGCGGTCGCCTTGCTCTTCCGATCGCCGCCAATCCGTCTCGTCTGGACCAGGGCCGAATGCAAGTACAGATTGTGGGGCATGACCGTGGCGCCCAGGATCCCGATCGCGACGTAAAGCGATCCCGCCGGCAAACTCGGACGGAGCCCCGATAAGACCCCGGTCATCTCCGGTCGGGCCAGGAAGATCTGCACCAGGAAGCACGCCCCGATTGTCGCGACCAGCGCGAGGATCACCGCCTCGACCTGCCGCATCCCCCACCGTTGCAGATAGAGGAGCAGGAAGGTGTCGAAGGCCGTGACCAGGCAACCGAGCAACATCGGCAGGCCGAACAGCAGCTTCAGCGCGATGATCGTGCCCAAGATCTCGGCCAGGTCGGTCGCCGCGATGGCGACCTCGGCCAGGAGCCACAGAATCACATTGATCCTCGGCGAATACTCCGCGCGACACGCCTGGGCCAGGTCATGCCCGGTCACAACCCCAAGCCGCGCGGCCAGCGTCTGCAAGAGGATGGCCATCAGGTTCGACATCAGCAGGACCCAGATCAGCGCGTATCCGAACTGCGCGCCTCCGGCCAGGTCCGTCGCCCAGTTCCCCGGGTCCATGTAGCCAACGCTCACCAGGTAAGCTGGCCCCAGGAAGGCGAGGAATTGCCGGAACCCCTGCTTCTTCCCCTGTGAAGATGGCACGGCAACCGAGCCATGGACCTCCTCCAGTGATCGACGCTCCGGTGCGATCTCCTCGGCCATCATCATGATCTACCTCGCCCCCAAATCAGCACCCACTCTCAAACTCACGCGGAATACCCTTCAACTCGCGGTCCATTCCAAGCACGCCATCTCCCTCTCATTTTCTCCCTCATCACTTATAGCTCATCATTCGGCTTTCTCCAAGACCTTATTCAGAATGGGAGAAAGAAATTTTTTGGATGACCAAAAATCGCGCGTGCGATGACCTTTGATCTCAGGAGGAGTCATCTGATGAGGTCTATCGGGGAAAAAGTGAGGCGTTCGACGATTCGTAGTCGAATTTCTCTTGACCATCTCGAATGGGCCCTAGAATTGCAACAATAGTTTATAGCGATAGGAAGAATTGGAATATCAAGCGGTTTTTGGAGTCGACTCTCATGATGCGCATCTTGGGGCCGGTCGTGGCGATCACGTTGATGTCGCTGGGTTCGCGAGCGGTTGCGCAGGTGCCGGAGGACGATCTTCGCGCGGGGAGCACCAACGGACGACCCGGGCTTTTTAACGAATCCTACGGGGGCTTTGGCTTCGGTTACACTCAGGTCTTACCCTCTAACAGCTACGTATTCGACCGCTACTGGAACCTGGTCGAGACACCCTCGGTCGGCTCGACGACACCTGACGGCAGTTTGACGCCGTCGGTCGCGTCCACACGGCCGGGCGAGCCCGCCGAGAGGGTTGCGAAGGCCCGAACGGGGAAACCGGCGCGACTGGCAGGTAAGGCCGCATCGAGGTCCGTCGGCCGGAAGACCTATAGAACGGCCGTGCAGCCGCCTGAACCGCTCCCGAGTGGATCGCTCTACTGGCCTGGATCCGCGGGGGCATCGCTTTATTCTCCCGCACTGCGTTCGGGCACATACGGCTGGGGCTATGGCGTCAGCTCTTATGGGAGTATCGATTACGGGAGTTCCTACAAGGGATACTACTGGGGTTACTGAGCCCTTCGGACTCTCACGCGATCCTGACCGGACCGGACCGACATCCAATCACGGAGCGTCGGGGCCGGTCCGTTTGCATTCCGGAGAGGGTATAATACCTAGGCGGACTTTCGGTCGCATCGGACGGCGAATCGGTAAGGGGGTAGGGTACATGCGTGGTCTCTCGTTGGAAAAGGGGGCGGCCTTGCTGCTGGCCTTCGTGATCGTGCTGGGAATCTCTACGCGAGAGGCCGATGCTCAGGGGGTCGCGGGGAGCGGCTACATGAGTTCCTACCGGACCAGCGACTACTTCATCGCGCCGGGGTGGTACGGGACGAGCTATGGCTTCGCCAGCTACGGGATGCCGCAAACTTACTCGGTCTTCTCCGCCTATCCGGGCCCATCCTATGGCACAAACTACCCGCCCTATGGCCTCATGCCAGGGCGATACGGGGTCGGCCTGTGGCGTCCGGGCTACGTCGCGCCCGGATACGTCTACGGGGCCTCGTACTATCCGTCCTCGGGGTTCGCCTACCGGACATTCCCGCTCACCTACGGAGCCCCTTCGACGACGACGATGGCTCCTCCTCCTTCGATCGGCGCTTATGCGCCGGCACTCGGCCCCCCGCCCCTTTACGGCTGGTGAGGTTTCCCGTACAAATCATATCTGAATCGTGAAACCGTCCGCCGAGGCTTGTCCCGCGCCTTGCGAGCAGAGGTTGACAAACGATGAGATTCCCTCCGCTGGCTCGAATCCGACAATCGATTCCGCAACCGAAGGTGGAGGACGTGCCGGGGACCGTCCGCGACTTGATCCGTGCGAGTCGGCTGAGCGAACGCGTCAGGCCGGGGGGGACCATCGCCGTGGGGATTGGCAGCCGAGGGATCCATGGGATTGCCGTGGTTGCGAGGGCGATCGTCGACACGCTGAAGGAGATGGATTACAGACCGTTCATCGTCGCGGCGATGGGGAGTCACGGCGGCGCCACGGCCGAGGGCCAGCGCGAGTTGCTGGCCGGCTACGACGTGACCACCGAGCTAATGGGTGTGCCGGTCAAGACCGAGATGGACTCGGTCGTGCTGGGCACCAACCCGGTCGGGTTGCCGATCTACTTCGATAAGAATGCCTATCACGCGGACGGGATCGTCCTGGCGAATCGCGTCAAGCCGCACACGGATTTCCGCGGTGTACACGAATCGGGCGTCCTGAAGATGCTCGTGATCGGCCTCGGCAAGCGGGAAGGGGCCAGCCAGGTACACAAGCTCGGGGTCCGAGGTTTGCAGGAGGTCCTGCCCGCGGTCGGACGCGTCCTGGTCGAGAAGACGCCGTTCGCACTGGGCCTGGCGCTGCTCGAGAATGCCGCCGACGAGACCGCGGAGATCGTCGCCATCGAGCCCGAGACCATCTTCGACGTCGAGCCGCCCTTGCTCGAACGGGCCCGGGGCTTGATGGGCCGGCTACCTTTCGACCAGATCGATGTCTTGATCGTCGGCGAGCTGGGGAAGAATTACTCGGGCGCCGGCATGGACCCGAACGTCATCGGCCGCCTGATGGTCGAGACCCAGTCCGACTTCGAGAAGCCGAAAGTCACCCGACTGGCGGTCCTCGACGTCTCCGACGAGAGCCACGGCAATATCGTCGGCGTCGGCTTCGCCGACCTGACCACCGAGCGGTTGGTCTCCCGGATGGACCCCTTGCCATTCCGGATCAACACGCTCACCTCGTGTTGCCTGGAGCGTTCGCGAATCCCAATCACGCTGCCGACCGATCGCGACGTGATCCAGGCGTCGCTGGAAACCTGCTGGCGAATCGACCCCTCCGAGGCCAGGGTAGTCGTGATTCCCAACACCCTCGAACTGAACACACTCTGGATCTCAGAACGGCTCGAAGCCGAGGTCGTCAGCCATTCTCATCTGACGACGGAGTCCGATTTCTTGCCGATGCCGATCGATTCTGATGGCTCGCTGGATCTGATCGAAATGTTCCCCGAGAGCGTCGCGGGACGTTGACAGCGGGTCGGGCACAACGTCAAGAATGGCTCCCATTGAGCGGAGCTATTTCGGCGACGAGGGCGCTCTCTCCGAATTCTCGGGAGTCGGGACGAACAGGACCGGCTTCTTGTGGACGCCGATCGGCACGTCGATGCGATGGCCGACGGGTTTCTCCTCGAGCAGGCGCTGAATCGTCTGGAATGCCTTGATTCCCAGGGATTCGACGGATCGATCGCCGTAGAACGTTGCCTCGCTGAACAATTCGTTCGGCGTCCGGATGTCGTAGGAGACAAATCCGGCGAACAGGAACGCGTCATGGTTCGATCGCGTCCATTCGGTCATGACACTATACGCCGCGTTCATGCCGAGACGATCGTCGGCCAGGACCAGGGCGAGCTTGGGGTCGGCGGCGAGCGACTTCTTCAGGAGTTCGACGGCCTGATTGGCGTCAACCTGGAAGTCGATCGCCGTGAAGGACTTGCCCGCGGCCCTGAGCGGATCGGCCAGGGAGCTCAACTGCTCATCGCCATACGAATCATCCGATTGATGATGAAGGAGGATGATCCGGCCCGGCTCTTTGCGATGGAACAGTGCGACGGCGTCGAGGGCTCCCCGGACGATCTGTGCGCCCGCGTCGGGAATCGGCCCATATCGTATGAACGGGATCGACCGACCTTTTCGAGAGGCGACCGGACGGTCGAGCAATAGCACGGCCGTCCCTCGCTCGACGGCTGCGTGCAGGGCATCGACGACGACGGGCTCCTGAATCGGATCGACGAGCAAGGCCGATGCTCCGCGGCCGACCGCCTCGCGGATTTCCTTCGCCAATATCTCCGGCTCGAACGAGGCGCCCATCTCGGGTTGGACGAGCCGAAAGGCCATCCTGGCCTTGCCCGCCTCACGGCGCAGAACCTGGACCAGGTAAGAGCGATCATCGTCGCCGGAACGGGCGAGGAGCAACTCGATGATCGTCGCGGTCCCGAGACCGGAAGGGCGTCGGGGGCCGGGCTTTCGGGCGGTTGCCTGCGGAGAGGACGAACGCCCGTCCGGGGATGCCGGATCGATCCGACTCCCGGCCAGGCTACCGACGCTGGTGTCAGCCGGCTTCCGCAATTCCTCGGGCGGGGGTGGGACGAACGAGTTGGAATCGCAGCCTTGCGTCGAACTCAAACCGATCAGGGCGAAAAGGACCCACCCAGCGCGACGCCTCCACCCTCCGCACGAAACCGATGTCTTCAACGGCTGACTCCCTGATATTCGGGAGACGTTCGAAGTGTCTCCATGTTGCCGGCATCGCCCTGGCGTTCCAGGGTACAGGACCGCTCGAACCTCGTAAAGGCCCGATGATCTGGCCTGAGCGATGCCCGGAAGGAAGCCCAATCCTTGAGGGTTCGGGCCTCCCGGATCGGAAGCCGATCAATTGGCCTTGGGGTTGAGACTGGGAGAGCCGGGCAGGGGGGGTAAAAGGGCGGTCTTCTCCTGCGGAGACCCCGACTGCCGGGAGGCCGTCTGACGGACGATCGCCGACGGGTCGGAGGTCGCCATCTCGGCGAGCCGCTTCTTGACCGAGGGCGACTTGTGCGCCGACAAGGCTTCGACCGCGTTGATCCGGACCATCTCCTCGGAATCGCGAGAGAGCTGGATCAGCCAGATGACCGGATCGATGTCGCTGCGGTCCTTGAGGAAGGGGATGACGGAGATCCGCTGCTGGGGCTTGGGACTGAAGATCAGGCCGCCGAGGCTGATCTGCTCCTGGGTCAGGCCGCGCGTCTTGAGGATGATCGATGCGGTCTCACGGATCGACACATCCTCGTCGTGGAGATGCTTCAGGAGCATGTCGTCGGTCAACAGCAGGTTGCGTCGGGCGAAGGAGATCATGGTCTGCTTCCGCACGTCGGCGTTCTTGTTCTCGAGGTAGGCGACCCCCGGCGCCGCGGCGTTGTCGATCGGCAAGGTGCCCAGGCATGCAACGGCCCCTATGAGGGTGCGCGGATCGCGATGGCCGAGACTCCGGATGACCGGCTGGTACAGGCCCTCCTTCCAGTTGGCCAGAGTCGTCTCCTCGATCGGGGTGAGCGACCGACCCGGGAGCCAGGCCCAGACCTTGGCGATCTCGCCCAGGGCCGCCGCCCGCACGTTCGCATCCGAATCGGCCAGTCCCGCGGAGAGTAGGTCGTGGAGGGGCGTCAGGGCCTCGCCCCATCGGGCCGGCGCAGGCTCGACGGCGAAACGATCGAAGATCTGGAACGATAGCGACATCGCGATCGCACGCGCAGGGCTCTTGAGCGTCACGAAGGCGGTGCGCAACCCGAGGAGTGCGTCGAGCCAGTCGCCGGCCTCCGCATCGTTGAGCGCCACTCGGGTTGGATCCGAAGGCGGTGGAAGGTGCTGCTGGAGAAAGAGCAGCGCCCGGGGATCGCCGGCACGGAGCCCCTGCGTCAAGTCGGCGACGGAGCTCTTCTCGTGGATCGAGGTTTCGCCGGTGGGGGTCGCTTGCGAGTCGCCGCGCCCCGCTCGAAAGAAGCCGAACTTGACTCCCGCGAACATCGCCGCGAGGCTCACGGCCACCACCAGGATGCCCGCGACCCTCCGGCTCATGCGACGCCGCTCCGGCATGACTGCCTCCCTGCAAGATGGAAACCGTGCTATGCGCCCCGCGTCGCCCGGCTACCGACGACCGTCCATTGCAATCCCGATCGTCTCCCGCGACTCTTACGATCGGGACCAGTCCCTCCAGGACGACGAGATCGTCCATCGTATCCCGGTGCGGCGATCGAGCGGCGCGTACTTCCCTAGGGCGCGACATCTTAGTCGGAAAGTCGGATGGGACAAGAGCATTTGCCCTCAAGAAACCTGGTCCTCCCGACCGACAATGCCGAGAATGCCCGAGACGCGGGACGCCCGTCGTATTGCGGACCAGGTTGGATCAGCCGGGATTGGCCTGATTCAATCCTCCTCCAATGTTGTGATGAGAGCAGTAGAATCTCTCGACATTTCCGGTAGAATCAGCGTACCAATCGCTCTGAACAGGGTCTCAAGTCGTATTGCCCTTCCCCTCGTCTACCCGTGGAAGCCAGGGGGTCGGAATGATCATCGTTCTGAACTGTCCGGGGTGTCAGAAGAGGTACGAGATCGATGGGGCGTTGGCGGGGAAGAAATCGCGCTGCCGGGAGTGCGGCGAGATCTTCCGGATACCCGTCCCGAACGGGCGCATGGTCGAGCCGTCCCGGTCTTTGGCAATCACGGCGCCGCCATCGGCAGAGAGACAGCCGGTGGTGTCGGCGCCGCCGCGCTCATCACCCCCCGCGCGGCCGAGGATGTCCACCCCGGCCGCGCCTCCTGGAATCAGACCGCCCACGGACGGGATCACGGTCCAGCCTCCCTTACCGACGAGAGTGGTCAAGTCGGCCGCTTCGGCCGATGAGGAACTCCCGCTACGCCCGCGTGCCTTCGACCAACCATCCCGTCGCAGCAAGTCCCGGGACGCCAGCACGGCTTCGGACCTGGGGACGACGGCCTTATCCTGGTTCGTCCTGTTCGACGCCGTCGCGACGCTACTCCTGTACGCCTACCTCGCGACCGGCGAGTCGGGCGACTTGCAACGCATTCGCATTTTCACGATCTGCCAGGGTCTCATCCTGGGCGGGGCCTTCGTGCTCGCCCTCTGGGGCGTCATCTGGTTGCTCTGCATGGCATTTGTAGAGAGCCTGTTCCAGGGCGTCCTCTGCCTGTTCGTACCGCTCTACTCGCTATTCTTCTGCCTGAGCCGGTGGGATGAGCGGAAAGGGGCGTTCGGCTTGACGATGGCGCCTTTCGCGGCGATCCTCGTCACCCTGATCATCGGATGGGCCGCGGTCGGCACGCGCAAGGTGAACGACGGACTCCACGGCACCGGCCAGGCGACGAATGAGACCGCCCCGGCAGACCCACGAAACCCGGCACCGCCGACCAACAATCCCCAACGCTCGAATACCCGCTCCGCCGGCGGTTCGAAGGCGGTCGCGCCCAACCTCCGTCAAGAGTATGGCGACCGGATTGTCGCCGTGGTCGTCATCGGGATGCCTGGCCATGACAACCCTGCCCGGGGCGCGACCAATCGCGACGTCACGACGGCGGTCTCCCAGCGTCTCAAGGAACTCGCCCCTGAATCCGTTCGCTCGCAAATGGTCTACGCGAACGAGCGTCTGTCGATCGTCATGGCTCCGGTCGATGACGCTCAAGGGCTGGCCTCTCGCATCGATTTCGGCACCGTGACGTTGAACGGCGATCGGATTGAGGTCCGCCTCGATCCGCGATATGTGGCGAGGGTCCCGCGACTGCCCGCCGAGTCAACCCCCGAGCCTCGGACCGCCTTGCGGCGAGACCCGGTCCGCACGCCCGACCCCGAGGTCCCGGTGGGGGCCGACTCGACGACCAGGTCGCTGATCGAGTTGAAATCGTCCGAGGTGCACAAGAAGAAGCAGGCGATCGACCGGCTCCAGCGCGCGACGCCCGACGGACGCGTGGATCAGGTCGTCCAGGCGATGATCCCGCTGCTCGATGACGACGATCAGTTCCTGGTGAACGACGCGATCAAGGTGCTGGCCGTCTGGCGGTCGCCGGAAGCCGTCCCGGCCCTGATCGGCCGCACCCGGGACAATCGCCACTTCGTCCGGAGCGAGGCGATCAAGGCCCTCGGGAAGTACCAGGATCGCGAGGCCGCCGAGGCGGTCGTGTCCGTCTGGAAGGAGGATGGATTCGCCGTCGAGGACGCACTCAAAGAGATGGGCCCGATCGCCGAACCGGCGGTGATCCCGATGCTGAGGAGCCCCGACCCCCACCTGCGGCGCAAGGCCTGCGACGTCCTCAAGATCATCGGCGGCCAGGAGACGCTCCTGGTCATGCAGTCGCTCCCGAACGATCCCGATTTCGGCGTCCGCGTCAACGCCCAGGAGACCTGGAAGGCGATCGTTGCCCGCGTCGGGCCGCCACCCAAGCCCGCGCGCAACACCAAGACCGGCGGCACGCGAAAGTGAGTCGAATCTCGTTGTGTATCCGTTCTCAGCGACCGGGCTCGATCCGTCCGAGCGCGGCACGCGCGACGTCCGACGCGATCGATCCCTTCGACCCGTGTTCGCGCACCCAGCTCAGGTGGGACAGGGCTGCGGAGCGATCTCCGGCCTGGAGTCGTTCGAAGCCGAGGAAGGCATGGGCCTCGGTCTGTTGCCGGAGCCCGGACGCGGCCCCGACCAGGGCCGCTTCGGAGAGGTCGCCCCGGAAATAGCGGAGCAGGGGAGCCGGCCAGGCACGGCCATTGGTGTTCACAATCGCCTCATCGAGCAGTCGACGCACCTCGGCTTCGCGAGGGGTCCCTCGGGCTCCGAGGACCGCGAGCAGGGCCATATACGGGGCGATGGGCTCGTGCCATCCCTTGAGTGACAGGTAGGCGCGGGCGTCGTTGTCGGCCCACTCGGCACCCGCACAAAGCCGGCCCCAGCCTCGGGCCACGTACAGGTCGGCCCGCCTCGGGTCGATGGCGATCGCACGATCGTAATCGGCCAGGGCACCGAGCCAGTCGCCTCCTTCGCGCTTCGCGTTGCCGCGGTCCTGGAAGACATCGACGCCTTTCGGGTCCAGTCGCAACGCCATATCGTAGTCTCGGATCGCCTCGTCTCGACGGCCGAGCTGCGACTGGATCCGTCCGATCGCCGCGTAGGCCGGGGCCAGATTCGGCGCGAGCTGGACGGCGGCCGTGTAATCCTGAAGCGCCCGATCGTTGAACCCCAGCCGGGCGAACGCCTCGGCGCGATTGAAATGAGTCGTCGCGTTGCGCGGCTCGAGCTTGATCGCCGCGCTGAGGTTGACGATCGCCTCGTCGAAACCGCCGGTCGCGAAATGGGCGCGACCGCGATTGGAGTAGGCGCCCGCATTCTCCGGGTCGAGCCGGATCGCTTCGGTCAGATCATCGATTGCACGCTCGTAATGGCCCAGGCTGGTGTAGGCGAGGCCGCGGTTCTGAAAGGCCGTTGACCGCTTCGGGTCGAGCCGGATCGCCTCGTCGAGGTCCTTGATCGCCTCCTCGAACCGGTCGAGGCGGACCAGGACGCCACCGCGGTCCTTGTAGGCGCCGGCATTCTGGGGCATAAGCTTGATGAGCGCGTCGTAATCGGCGATCGCCAGCTCGTTCTGTCCCCGTCGCGCGTGCGTTGCACCCCGGTAGCTATAGGCTTTGGCGAACTTCGAATCCAGGGCGAGCGCCTGGTCCAGGTCGGACAGCGCCGCTTCGTCGCGGCCCAGGTCATAGTACAAGCTCCCCCGGCTGGCGAAGGCCCGCGCGTGCGTCGCATCCAGGCGGATCGCCTCGGTGAACTCGGCGATCGCCTCATTGAAGAGTCGCCGAGAGGCGAGGACGTCGCCCCGTCCCGCGAAGCCATTAGGGTCGGTTTGATCGATCGCGATGGCCGTGTTATAAGATTCGAGCGCCGCGGCGTCCTGGCCGAGACGATGGTAGGCCTGTCCCAGCCCCTGATACGCCCCGGCGCGACCACGGGGCATTTTCGTCGCGTTCTCCCGCGACATGAGGAACCCCCGTGAGTTCTGGGGCATGTTCCACAGGGAGACCGACTGCTGGAAGCTCTCGACGGCGTCCTGATCGCGACCTAGCATCAACAGGGCGATGCCGCGATTGCCGTAACTCTCCGCGAACTCGAGGTCAACAAGCCCGCCCCAGAGGTTCGCGGCCTGCACGCTCCGTCGATTGATCCGATCGAAATCGGCGAGCGCCTTGGTGGGATGCTCGGTGCGGAGATAACAGATGCCTCGGATGTTGAGGATCTCGACATTATTATGATGCTTGGCCAGCACCCGATCGAAGTAAGGGATCGCCTCGGCGAAGTTCCCCGCATGGTAGAGGCGGAGCCCCTCGACCTGGGCGGCGTAGGTCGAATCGCCCCGCGCCGGCGCAGTCGCGACGATGCTCAAGGCCGCCACGACGCCGATCGTCCGCGTGATCCTCGAACCCAACATGGCACATCCTCGCCTTCGCTGGTTCCCGGCAGATCCTCTAACACTAATGTCGTCCCGATGCCGGAGGGCCAAGCGGATCTCTGCGAGGTCGGCGCGACGGAGTTGCCGGTCTTGACGTTCTTGCGCGTCCTGGCGAGGAGGGGCGAGGACTCTCCTCATCACCCATGCTGATGCCGGAGCTTCTTCTCGGTCTGCGCCGGGTGCGGCTTGGCTTTGTGCAGGTTCGTCGGATGGGTCTTGTGCTTGAGCTTCGATTCGGGCTTCGGGAGTTTCTTCTTGTGATGGGAATGGCTGCCATCGACGGTCGTGGTGGTCTGGCTCGAGCTTCCGGTTCCGGCAGCGGTCTGTCCGGAAGAACCGGGCTGGCTGGGACCCGAGCTGGCCGTACTGCCGGCGTTGACGGTCGCGTTGAGGGCGAAGGTCTGACCTCCGCTGAGGTGTGTAACGACGATGTGGACGCTATAGATCCCCGGATCGGCATAGGTGTTCGAGCCCTCCACCTCGAACGTGCCATTGGCCTGCTGGGTCAAGGTCGCCGATGAGGCGTTGCCATCTCCCCAGTCGATCCGGGCGCTGTAGCTCGAGGGCGTGTCACCGGACTCCATGGGAGCGAACGAGCCGAGCAGGCCGCTCGCGGAGCCGTTGGGGGCCGCGGTGAGACTCGCGCCGTTGGGGTCCTCGTCGAAATTCAGCCTCATGTTCTGGTCCTGGACGACGACGGTGCGGGTGATCGGCGACGACAGGCCGCCGCCGCTGGCGGTCACCGAGTAGATGCCGGGCGGGACCTGGATGCTGTAGCCGCCAGCGTCGAGTGTCGCGGTCGTCCCCACGTTCGACACGGAGATCGTCACCCCGCCGAGGCCCTCGCCGGGCTGGTACTCGCCGTTGCCCGTCGCATCCTCGAAGACGACTCCGGTAATGAACGGGTTGGTGTCGGAGGCCGATGCCATGTCGATCGTGGTATCGGTCTGGCGGTAAATGAATGCGCCGGTAGGCGTGTCCTGAGACGCGATCCCGATACCGATCTGTCGATCCGCCACCAACTGGCCTCCGATGTCGAGCAGCATGACCCGATGGCCGAGGTCGGGTACGCCCTGGTCGATGATGAGGTCGGAGAGGCTCTGGAGCGTGTCGGTCGCCGCATAATCGGCCGGGAAAGGCGTATTGCTCGCCGTGGGGTTGGTGTTGGACTCGATGCTTTCGGCATAACCGGTGGGATCGAATCCGGTGGCCTGAATCCGCTGCTCGGGGCCGACCCCCTGCGGAGTCGTGTGGGAGAAATAATTCTGGGCGATCATGTCCTGCGAATGGAGACGCGCCGATTCCACGAGCAAGGGGTTCATCGCCAGCGGCTGCGACGGCGCCACGCCGGAAAGGTCCAGGCCCACGGAGTCCCCGTACGCGACCGGGTTGAATCGGGCATCGTCGAGCTCCTCGAGGTAGAGCTGCTCGATGTCCGTCGGCGAATATCCCGAGAGCATCGCACGGTTTTCGAGGCGATTGAGAGACGGGCGGGACGTTCGCCGTCTCCTTCTGGTGGGAGGCGAGTCCGATCGCACGATGGCCTCGGAGCGAATACGCTCGATCGATTCACGATCCGGGGCCTTCCGACTGCGCCGGGGACGTGCGGTTGCCGGATGCTCGAGCTTCCCCACTCGGGCTGCTTACGCCGCGACTCTATCGATTCTAATGAGGAGTCGGGCCGATTGCCAGGGCCGGCCGCTGGAAAATGGTGCAGATGTGTTTTCGCATCGATCATTCCGCGAGAGGTGGCGAGGCCGGTCCCATGCGTTGGCCGGGCTGGACGCGATGGCCGCGGAGGAATTCGGCGGCCGTGAAGGGCTTCTTGCCCTCGAGCTGAAGGGTCAGGATCAGGACCGCGCCCTCGCCCGCGGCGACGACGAGCCGATCGCCGTCGCTCTCGATGACTTCGCCCGGGGCACCCTGGCCCGGAACGACCCGGGTCCGGTGGACGATGATCCGCGTCGGGGGACGGGAATCACCCGGTAGGGGGTGCAAGGTCGTCGAGGCGATCGGCCAGGGCTGCATCGCTCGGACGAGGTTGTGGACGTCCGCCGCGGGTCGAGACCACTCGATCTGCCCGTCCTCCTTGCAGAGTTTCGGGGCCTTGGTGACCTTGGCCCGGTCCTGGGGCAGGATCGGGACCGGACCCGCGGCGAGGGCGGCGACGGTCTGGGCCACCAGGGCGCGCCCAGTCGTGCCAGCCGCGCCTCCAGTTCGCCGGCCGTCTCGTCGGGATCGATCTCGGTCCTGGCGATGGCGATAATGCCGCCGGCATCGATCTGGGGGGTCATCCGGATCACCGTCACACCGGTCCATGTCTCGCCATTCTGGATGGCACGAGCCACCGGCGCCGCCCCTCGGTACGACGGCAGGACCGAACCGTGGAGATTGATCCCGCCGAGCCGGGGAATCGATAGGAGTGCGGCGGAGAGGATCTGACCATAGGCCGCCGTGACCAGGAGGTCCGGCTGGAGGTCGCGGATCAGATCCAGACCCTCGGCGGCGTTGACATCCTCGGGCTGCCTGACGGGGATTCCGCCGGCCTCGGCCGTCAGCTTGATGCGACTGGGGATCAGCTCCTGTTTGCGCCCTTGGGGACGGTCGGGCTGGGTGACCAGCGCCGCGATGTCATGCCCGGTCGCAACCAGGTGTTCGAAGGTGGGCAGGGCGAAGTCGCCGGTCCCCAGGACGATCAGCCGAAGTTGGGATGGTGCCATGAACGATGGAGCCTGAGCCTCGGAGAGTTCGAAGGCAACGCGTCGTCATTAGACGATGCTGTTCAGTTGACGCGCCACGTCGGGTGTCGGGTGTGTGATCTCATGGAGTCGCTTCACGAGATCATCATCCGGAGGGATCTGGCCACTCCGCTGGGCCTGGCGATAGGATTGCTCGAACATGCGAATCATCTCATCGGCCGTTCGCAGGGCCGAGGGGTCCAGGTAGTCGATGAAGAGCTTTCCGTCGAGATGGTCGATCTCGTGCTGCAAGGCTCGACTGAACAGATCCTCGGCGTCGTGCTCGACGAGGTTCCCATCCAGGTCATAACATCGCACTCGGATTTTCCTGGCCCGTTTCACCTTGGCATAGAGGCCCGGCAAACTCAGGCATCCCTCCTCGTCCTCGATCGACGAGTGCCGCTTGACGATTTCCGGGTTGATGAACACCTTCTCTTGATCTTTCTGCTCCGGATCGGCGGTCAGATTCAGGATGAAGAATCGGAAGGGCAGCGCCACCTGGTTGGCGGCCAGACCGATCCCCTTTGCGGCATACATCAGATCGAACATCGCCCGGACCGTGACCCGAAGGTCATCGTCGATCTCCGTGATCGGTCGTGAGGCATATCGCAATGCGGGGTGCGGATAGTTCACAATCTCAAGCACGAAGGATGCTCCCTCAAGACCAGCCCGGCATCGAGACGGCACGCGATCGAGACGTCGATTCGCTCGGGATGGGATCGACGATGTTCCTTGACGACCCGGCAGCCAAGGATAACCCCTTCATCTATTCTACGCCGACTCATGCGGAATCGCCACAGTGCTGGCGGCATCGAGATGGATCGCGATTGAGAGGAGCATGAAATCCGTTGCACGGAGTTGCGCGATCGTCAGGGCTGGCCGTTGAGCCGCTTGACTTCTTCGCGGAGGAAGGCGAGGACCCGGCTCTTGGCCTTGAAGACGGCCATGACGTTCAGGCCGAGTTGCGCCGCCACTTCTTCCCCGGAGCGGCCCTCGCTGGTGGTCAGCCGGAACGCCTCCCAGGTCTGCGGTTCGACCCGCGCTCGGACCAGGGCGCAGGCCTGGGCAACGACCTCGCGGTCGAACTCCTCCTCCAATCGGGCCAGTAGCTCCTCGCGCGCCTGCACGGTCCCAAGGACTTCGCCCACACGGTCGCCGCCGGTCGCGAGGGCGGGCCGACGCCGGCGCTCGGCCGCGAAGTCGCTCAGTGCATGCTGGGTCACCGAGCGTAACCAGCCACGAAACGTCCGAGATGGGTCGTAGGTGAACGTCTTCAAGGCACGAGAGAGCCGCAATAGGACATCCTGCGTCACATCCTCGGCGTCGGCCGGTTGTAACCCGCGCTGACGGCACCAGCCCCGGATCTTGGGGCCGTAGCAAGCGACGAACGCCTCCCAGGCGACATGGTCGCCGGGATCCTTGCCAACGCGCCAGAGGAGCGTAGCACTCGTCTGATCCGACTCCGGACTTCCCATGGTACCTGGACCTCGGGGCCATCGATGTGGATTGATATTGTCCAGTCGGCGACGGCGTTCGGCAAGTCCTCTCCGGAGGTGGTTGGCGCATTATGGCTCAATGGCGCGGAATGATATTTGCACTAAATCCGATGAATCCCGATGTCGGAAAGGACGCCGGAAAAATAATTTCAGGGACCGAGTCAAGTTTCCCCCGAGTCCTCGGTATGAGTAAGAGTGTGACGTGGCTCGGGCCTGTCGCCAAGCGGAATGGGACGATCTTCGCGGGCGAATCGGGATGACTTCCTCGCCACGAAGAGAGCCTCGAATTTGAGTCCCCCTTTTCTTGCAGGAGATCCAACCATGTCGAACCAGAATCCGACCAAGAACGACACCATCGACCGGACCATCGCTCAAGACGACGCCGCCGAGAAGGCTGGCGAGCAGCCTGAGGTCAAGAAAGAATTGACAGACGAAGAGCTCGCCGCGGTCAACGGTGGAGCTTATACCGGCGGCTCGCTCGGCTTCAAACACGGCACTGTACAGGGCTAACAAGGATATGGTGGACCGACCGGGAAGAAGCCGTTCTCGATCGGTCTGCCTTCATCGGCTCCCGGAATTTTGCGTCGTGAGGGCGCGAATTCGACCTCTCATGGTGTCTCACGTTCGGGCCTTGTGACTCGTCTCTTAGTCCGTGCATTATCAATTGCACCGGACAAGCCTGCCCGGGGCGATTCTCGTCCATAATTATGGGAAGAATTATGGATTGGCACATGCACGACTGGATCACAAGGCCCGAGAGCGAGCTGGAATCCGAAAAAAGATCGCCGGAATCGAGTCAACCCTTGCCCGAGTTTCTGGTATGAGTTATTGCATGACACGGCTCGGGCCTATCGCCGATGTGGATGGGACGAACTTCGTGGGTGATCAACGCGAATTCCTCACCCCGGAGAAAGCCTCGCACTTGACCCTTTTTTTTGAGGAGATCCAACCATGACGAGCCAGAACCCGACCAAGCCGGATGTGAAGATCTTGACCATCGCCCAGGACGATGACGCACAGTCAGCCGTCGAGCAACCTGAGGTCAAGGACGAGTTGACCGACGAGGAGATCGCCTCGGTCGCCGGCGGAAATACCGGTACGAGCGGCGGTCTCATCAAGGGTAGCGGTTTCAAGTCCGGTCAGGGCACCTACTACCCGGGCTAAGCCAGCTTCGTCAAACTCTGGACAGATCGAAGGATCTCGATCGGACGAATGGTCGGTTGACGCTTGACAGTCATCCGATCCGATCAGCTCTAGTCAGACGAATGGTCAGGGTCAGGTCGCCTCGGTCGGCGTCCCTTTGCGGGCGATCTCTCGCCGAACTCGGAGCGGATCGAGCGAATTCGATCCGATGAATGACGAGTGTGCGGCGGAGGGTGAACTGATTCCGAACAAAGCCGTCCTCGATCGATCTTGTCGTCCGTTGACGACTGCCCCAAACGCCCCTGCGATAATCAGGATCGCGATCAAGCGAGATTGCAAACAACCGATGCCAGATTCTATATCGGGGAGCACCCGATCTGGAATCTGGCATCGGTTATTTGGATTCTGCCAAGTTGCTCCCACATCCCGGAGAGCCGAGCATGCACGGTGTCAACCACGTCATGATCGCTTCGGGTACATCGATTGGCGTATGATTCGTTGGAGGAATGTCGCGATGGCAAGGCGATCATCTCAGAGCCTGGCCTTCCTGGTCGAGGAGCGGCCGGTCGAGGCGTTGGAACAGCTCGATGTGGCGGCAAGGGTCGTCCCGCTACGCAGTTGGTTCTCGCTGGCGGCGGCGTTCCTGACGCTCGGGGCGCTCGGAGCCTTCGCATGCTGGTACCAGGTACCCCTGAAAGTCGAGGGCAAGGGGATACTCCTGACGAGGCGTTCCCAGGGATCCGATCCGCTCCTCCAGGTCACCGCGCCGGCGTCCGGCCGTCTGGGGAAGGTCACGGTGGCGATCGGGTCGAACGTACACGTGGGCGACGTCCTGGCCGAGATCGACCAGAAGGAGCTCGCCGACCAGGTGACTTCGACCCTGGCCGATGTGGCTCGGCTCCAGGAGGAAGACGCGCGGATGAGCCGGCTCGACGAGGAGGAATCGCGATCGCAAACCGAGGCCGAACAGGAAGTCGTCCGGGCGTGCGACGGAGCCTGGCACTCGACCGGTCGCGGCTCACCAGCCATCGCAAGATCGCCGCCAGCGACCAGAACCTGAAAGATCGGCGGATGCTCAGCGACAGCGATGCGCTCAAATCGAAGTCCGAAGCCGACGAGCTCGAGAGCACAATTGCCGCCAACGAAGCACACCTGCATGAGATCGCCTTCACGCGGCTGCGGGATGAGACCGTTCGCCGACGAGATAGCCTGAAGCGAAAACTCGCCATACGCGAGGCCGAGACCCGCCTCTCGCTCCTCCAGGCGCGACTCGAGCGGGACAGCCGGATCGTGTCGCCCTACGCAGGCCGGGTGGTCGACGTGATGATCACTCCGCATGGCGCGGTCGAGAAAGGTGCACCGGTCGTACTCCTGTATCCGGTGGGGACCGAGTTGAGTACGCTCGACGCGATCGTCTTCGTGCCCGCGGGTCCGGGTAAGAAGATCCAGGTCGGCGATGCCGTACAAGTGTCTCCGGACACGGTCCGGAGGCAGGAGCACGGTTATATCCGGGGCGAGATCCGATCGGTCTCCGAGATCCCATGCACCGACCAGGCCATGCTCGCGGAGTTGAAGCATCCCGCGCTGGTTGCCAGCTTCGTCGAGAAGTATCGCGGGCAGGTCCTCTTGAGCATCCACGTCGCCCTGCGCGAGGCCGCTAATCGGCCTGTCGAGGACCATCGCTCGCCGCTCAATCGGCTGGAGTGGTCGTCGTCTTCGGGGATGTATCAGCGGATCTCCAGTGGGACACTCTGCTCCACCGAGATCGTGGTCGAGCGCCGCCCCTTGCTCGCACTGGCCATGCCCTGGTTCAAGAGCGTGATCGGGATTAACTGAACGGAGGGTTGGTTTCGGGTGACGGGAACAGTCCAGAGGGTGGGTGAAACCCCCCAATTGCAGTAGAATTGGGTAGCTCGGTGGGTCGCACCCATCCGAATGAAATCGATCGTTCCCGTTCGAGGAGTCCCATGATGGCCGAGCGGATGACCAGGTGGACGTCCCGGCGGGTGAGGACTCCGTCCGTCTTGCAGATGGAAGCGACGGAGTGCGGCGCGGCGTCGCTCGGCATCATCCTGGCGTACTACGGGCGGCACGTCTCGCTCGAAGAGCTTCGCGTCGAATGCCGCGTCTCTCGAGACGGCAGCAATGCGCTCTACGTCAAGAAGACCGCGCAAAAATACGGGCTCCTTGGGAAGGGATACCAGACGACAGCAGAGGAGCTCCGAAGTCTCCGGCCGCCGCTGATGGTCTTCTGGGAGATGAACCACTTCCTCGTCGTCGAGGGATTCGGCCGCGATCGGGTCTATCTGAATGATCCGGCGAGCGGGCGCCGGACGGTCAGCTTCGAGGAGTTCGCCGAATCGTATTCGGGCATCGCGTTCCGGTATATGCCCGAGGCGGGGTTTCGCAAGGGTGGTTCCCGGCCGAGCACCTGGCGCGCGATCTCCCGGCGTATGGTCGGGGCCTACGCCGCGGTGACTTTCGCCGTCCTGGCGGGCGTGGCGTTGATGGTCGCCGAATTGGTGACCATGACCTTCAGCCCGATGTTCGTCGACCAGGTCCTCGTGGCGGAACGGTCGAACTGGATTCGACCGTTGTTGATCGCGATGGGACTGACCCTGACCTTTCGCCTGGTGATGGGTTCGATCCAGCTCGAGGGCCTGCGCCGGCTCCAGCGGACCCTGGCGGCGTCGCACTCGGTCCGGTTCGTCTGGCAAGTCCTCAGGCTCCCAGTCGCGTTCTACCAGCAGCGATACGCCGGCGACATCGCCGGGCGGGTGGATGGCAATTCGGCCGTGGCCGACCTGATCTCCGGGCCGCTGGCAACGACACTCGTCGGATTGCTGATGATCGTCTTCTATGGTGGCATCATGCTCGCGTTCGACCCGGTACTGGCGGTCGTCGGCGTGTGCGCCGGACTGCTGAACATGGCCGGGATCGGAGTTGCCCACCGGCTCCTCGTGGACGAGAAC
Organism: uncultured Planctomycetota bacterium; assembly: GCA_963777695.1. Taxonomy (GTDB): domain Bacteria; phylum Planctomycetota; class Planctomycetia; order Isosphaerales; family Isosphaeraceae; genus CAVZRC01. The sequence continues at coordinate 2,155,274 of CAVZRC010000001.1, read as the reverse complement.
ATCAAGGCCAGCCACTTCCGCGGTCGGCTCGCGGGGTCGATGATGCACGCGGTCAAGATCATCGAGACGATCAAGGCGGGGGCCTGCGAGCACGAGGCGCTGGTCCGACTGACGGGCCATCAGGCGAAGGTGACGAATGCCTCGCAGCGCATCGCCACGATCGCGGGGTTGCTGGTGGTGATGCCTCCTCTTCTGTCGCTCTGCACCACGGCGGCCGTGCTGGGCATCGGCGGCGGCCGGGTTATGGACGGCATGCTGAGCGTTGGCGCCTTGCTGGCGTTCCAGATGCTCCTGGCCCAGTTCAGCCGGCCGTTCGGCGACCTGGTCGGCCTGGGCTCGAGCGTGCAGACGCTCCAGGCCGAGCTTGCCCGGCTCGACGATGTCCTGCAACACCCGATCGACACGGTCTTCGAGCCGGAGTCTCGTCGTCGGGCTCCGGCGATCCGGGCGCCCGAGTCGGCTCGTGGCGAGCTGCCGCGCCGACTCTCCGGGCTACTGGAATTTCGGGACGTGACCTTCGGCTTCAACCGGACGATCGACGAGCCGCTGCTGAATCGATTCTCGATGACCATCCGGCCGGGGAGCCGGGTCGCGCTGGTCGGGGCCTCGGGCAGCGGCAAGTCTACGATCGGCCGACTGGCCGCCGGCCTGTTCCAGCCCTGGGAGGGCGAGATCCTCTATGACGGGTTATCCCGCGACGAGATCCCCCGCGACGTCTTCACGGATCAAGTCGCGATGGTGGACGACCAGATGATGCTTTTCGGCGGGACGGTCCGCGAGAATCTGACGCTTTGGGACGAGGCCGTCGCCGACCGCGATGTCGTACGTGCCGCGATGGATGCCAGCATCCATCGCGAGGTGATGCGCCTTCGTGGCGGGTATTCCGCCCGGCTCTCGGAGGGGCGCGGAACCTCTCCGGCGGTCAGCGGCAACGGTTGGAGATCGCGCGGGCCTTGATGCGCAACCCGGCGCTGACTGATCCTCGACGAGGCGACCAGTGCGCTGGACCCCGTGACCGAGGCGCTGGTCGACGACAATCTGCGTCGAAGAGGCTGTACGTGCCTGATCATCGCGCACCGATTGAGCACCATCCGCGACTGCGACGAGATCATCGTTCTCCGGCAGGGCAAGGTCATCCAGCGGGGTACCCACGACGCTCTGATGACCGATCGCGAGGGCTACTATGCCCAGCTCCAGACGCTGCAGAACGACCTCGGTCCCTCGCTGGCCACTTCGCCGGTCGGCTTGCGTGGCGGACTCGCGATGCGACCGATCGCGGACCCGATCCGTAACGGACACGCGATGGTCTCCGCACTCCATCCCTCGACGAACGGACATGCCGATCCGATCGAGCCGACAATCCGGACCGATCATGCGGACGAGCCGGAGGACCTGGGTGCGATCCTGATGCGGGAAGGCGAGGTGGTCACGGCGGCGGGAAACCGTCCGTTGCCCCTGGATGACCCCGGCGCGGTCTGGCGTGTGACCTCCGGCCAGGTCGACGTCTTCTACTTCCGACCGGGGGCGGGCCCGGATCCGGGGCGCCGTCACCACCTCTGTCGCGTCGAGGAGGGCGGCTCGATCTTCGGGCTGGAAGGCGTCCGAAGCGCCGAGGCGGGGAGCCTGCTGGCCGTCGGGGTGGGTCCGGCCCGGCTGCTCAAGATCCCCAAGGCCAAGCTGCTCCGCCTGAGCCTGGAGACCGACTGGCGCCATGACGTCGCGGCCCTGGTCGACGACTGGGTCGACCGGATCAGCCGCGCGACCCTGATCGGCGAGACGCCGGTGGCCTTGCGGTTGCTCCAGCGAGACGAGACATACGAGGTGGCGCGGGCGGTTGCGTGGCCGCGAGGCGCGAGGTCCTGTGGGTGCGGCCCGGCTTGGACGGCGTCCGATTCCTCGGCCGGATCGACGTGCCAGCGTGCCCTTATGAGTCGCGGTTCCCGCTCTCGCCGCACGCGTGGGTGAGCTTCAATCAGGGTGAGACGGTCCGGCCCTGGGACACCGAGACCCTGTGCGAGAATGGCGACCTGTGGGAGGGGCTGAAGCGGTTCCACCGGGTCGTTCTCGACACGATCGCCGAGGCGCTGGCGGTCGCGACCGCGCAGGCCGACTCGAGGCGTGAGGGCGCCCGACGGCGTGATGCCGCGATGGTGTCCAAGGCGATGGCCGAGCTCTCCCGGCCGGACAGGATCGGCCGGGTCAGCTCCACCTTGCCCGGGGCGGTCGACACGGCGACCGACGGACCGCTACTAGCGGCCTGCCGCGCCGTGGGGGCGGCCCAGGGGATCGAGATCGGGTCGCCGCGATACCAGGGGGCGGACGACCCGCTGCGGGTGCTAGCCCGTGCGTCGGGATTCCGGACGCGACGGATCAAGTTGACGGCGCGGTGGTGGTCGAAGGAGGGCGGCCCGATGCTCGGCTACCGCGCCGAGGATGGCCGCCCGGTCGCCCTGATCCCCGACCCCGCTCGGGGATATGTGCTAGTCGACGCTGCCGACAAGTCTCGGGTCACGGTGACGGCCGCGGTCGCCGGCACGCTCCGGTCGAATGCCGTCGTCTTCTACCGGACGCTGGCCGCCGGAAAGCCGACGATCGGCGGGCTGATCGGCTTCACGATCCCCCTGATCCGGGGCGAGATCCGGACGCTGTTGACGATCGGCTTGCTCGCCGGGCTGGTCGGCCTGGTGGTGCCGTTCGCGATGGTCGTGGCGATCGATGACGTGATCCCGGGCGCCGACCGCGGGCAACTCGGCCTGATCTGTGCGTTGCTGGTCGCCATGGCTTTCGCCATCGCGTCGTTCCAGGCGATCCAGACGCTGGTCCTGGCCCGGTTGCGCGGCAAGCTGGAGTCCGGCCTTCTGCCGGCCTTCTGGGACCGACTCCTGAATCTGCCCGCGCGGTTCTTCTCCAGGTATGAGGCGGGCGACCTGGCCGTCCGGCGCTGGGCCCGATCCGCCTGATCGAGGTCTTCGCCAGCACGACCATGGCCTCGATGCTGGTGAGCCTCGTGGCGTCGTTCAACGTGATCGCGCTGTTCGTCCTCAACTGGCGACTCGGGCTGGTCGCGCTCGCTCTCATCGCCGCCATCCCGATCACGACCGTGGCGGCGCTCGGGCCGCTGTGGCAGTGCCACCGCAGGATCGCAGAACTGCGTGGAGAGATCGCCAGCCTCCTGTTCCTGCTGCTCGGGGGGATCGCCCGCCTCCGCGTCGCCGGCGCGGAGCCGCGGGCTTTCGCGCGGTGGTCGATGCGATATCAGCAACAGCTATTCCAAAGCCTTCGGCTGCGGGCGATCGCCGGCCGGCTGGTGCTCTTCGGCGAGGTCTGGCCGATCGCGATCCTGATGGTCACGCTGGCCCTGGCGGTCTACGGCTCGGCATTCGTGAGCGTCGGCGACTTCCTCGCATTCAACGTGGCGCTGATGCAGGTGGTCGCCGCGGTCGTCGGCCTGAGCAAAGGCGCGTTCTCCCTGATGGACGGGCTGAGGGAGTGCGAGCGGTTCGCCCCGATCCTCGCGGAGGCGCCCGAGGTCGAGGACACGAGTATCGAGCCGGTCCGGCTCGGTGGTGCGATCCGGCTGGACAACGTGTCGTTCCGTTACGCGCCCGACGGACCGCTCATCCTCGACTCGGTGGACCTCCAGGTCCGGCCGGGCGAGTTCATCGCGGTGGTCGGGCCGTCGGGCTCGGGTAAGTCGACGCTCATGCGACTCTTGCTCGGATTCGAGTCGCCGACCGACGGGGCCGTCTCCTACGACGGGCGGGAGCTGGCGACGCTCGATGTCCAGGACGTTCGACGCCAGATCGGCGTCGTCCTCCAGGACGCGCGGCTCTATCCCGGCGACATCTACTCGAACATCGTCGGACTCTCGACGCACCTGAGCCGGGACGATGCCTGGGACGCGGCCGAGCTCGCCGGGCTGGCCGAGGACATCGAGCAGATGCCCATGGGCATCCACACGGTCGTGACCGAGGGGGGCAGCGGCCTTTCGAGCGGCCAGCGGCAACGCCTGATGATCGCGCGTGCGATTGCCGGTCGGCCCAGAATCCTCTTCTTCGACGAGGCCACCAGCGCCCTGGACAACCGCACCCAGGCCCACGTCAGCCGGAGCCTCCACACCACGCTCAGCGGGACCACGCGGGTGGCGATCGCACACCGGCTGAGCACCGTGATCGACGCCGATCGCATCTATGTCCTGAGCGGCGGCAAGATCGTCCAGAGCGGCAGTTACGCCCAATTGATCGCCGAGCCGGGACCGTTCCGAGACCTCGCGGAGAGGCAGATGCTGGCCCAGACCTCCGACGCCGCCAGTTACGAGATCCTGGAATCCTGGGCGGCCCGGCCCGTGCCTTGATGCGATCACCTGCGGCAAGGAGTGCGGATTATCCTGGTCGGAGACGCACCAAAAAAGTCTCGTAGGGGCTGGAATTGTTGGGTCCCTCAATCATCGGGACAGAAACGGAGGCGCTCTTCGAACATCCCGATGAGAAGGTGGTGGGGGCCACGATCTGGAACAGTTGCCATGTCTCAATGAGGCTCTGACTTATGGCCGGACTGATGCGAAAGTGGTTCGTGCTCAGCCTTCGGAGCGCCATGCTTCTCGTCCTCTTGAGCGGGCTGTGGATGGGCTGGAGAGTCAACCGTGCGAACGATCAACGGCGGGCCGTGGCCGCGATCCGGCGGGCTGGTGGCGGCATCAGCTACGATTATCAGTTCTCGGTATCGAAGGGTTATCGTAACCTGAATGGACGGCCATGGGCGTCGGCTTGGCTCCGGAACTGGCTGGGCGATGAATTCTTCCAGGAGGTCACCTCGGTCCAGTTTATCAACCGACCCGTGACGGACCTCGACCTAGCCCCGCTCGCGCGCCTCGACCGCCTAGAGGAGTTCCACATCTCGGGGGCCCCGATCACGGACGCCGGTCTGAAGCACGTCGCGAATTTGAAAGAGCTACGCATCCTCTCGCTCTGGGAGACACCCGGGATTACCGACGCCGGCCTCGCATACCTGACTGCCCTGACGAAGCTGCAACACTTGAACCTCTACCGTTGCGAAATAACCGACGCCGGTTTGGTCCACCTCCGCACGATGGAGAACCTCGAGAGGCTCGACATCGCCAAGACGGGGGTCACGGGTCCCGGCTTATCGCACCTGGGTCGGATGTCCAAGCTCAAGAAACTGTTTACCCCCACGAACAGCGCCGGCTTGACGCATATCGGCCGCCTGCACGGCCTTCAAGAACTTTGTGCCTATCAACCCCGAAAGCCGATCCCGGGCGACGGCCTGGCGCACCTGGCCAACCTGAAGAGTTTGAGGGTCCTGCAACTGGGAGACAACCTCTGCTCCGAGACCGGGCTGGCCACGCTCTCAGGACTGAGCGGCCTGACTCAACTGGGTATCGGTGGAGAACGGGTCACCGACGCCGGGCTGACCCATATCGCCAAACTCCAAGGACTCCAGGAACTGACCCTTTACAAATCGAGGATCACCGGCGCTGGATTGGCGGTCTTGCGCGACTTGCCAAACCTAACGTCCTTAGATCTCCAGGACTCGGTGGGGGTGGACGACAGCGGTGTCGAGCCGCTCAGAAAACTGGCCGGCCTACGGACCCTCGGGCTCGTCGGCACGCCCGTGAGCGACGCCGGGATGACGGTGATCCGCCAGACCCTGCCGACGGCCAGGGTGGTTCGCTAAGTCGTAGTCGATGCTGTGCGAAAGTCCACGAGTTTGAAGCGGACGTAATCAGAGGCGAGCGGGGACTGATGACCGCAGGGCTGGGGGGCCTGGGTTCGGAGAAAATGTGCGAGGACGGAAGGCACGTGCCCAACCTTCTGAGAGACTGTCCCGGAAGCAAGAACGGACCGTTGTCGGGTGGGTGAAACCCACTGAGAGGGCCTCGGACCGGTGGGTCCTCGCAATCATCAGAAATCCTCTTAACCACGGGAAACACGGACGGACACGGAAAGGGGAAAGAAATTCATCTGAATCCTCTTTTCCGTGTATCTCAATGGATTCCGTGGTTGAAAAATTCTCCTTGTTTCACCCACACTACACGAGCGATTTCGACCCTTCCGGGACAGATTCTGAGAGCTCTGGAGGGAATCGTCCGGGGAGAACCGACTGGAAAAAGGGCCAGGCTACGAGCCGCCCGGCGGAGTGTCCTGGGCGCGATTCTTCCGGTTGGGCGCCATGTTGCCGCCGGGTTTTCGAGTGGTTCGCGCCGGAGCCTTGCGTTGCATCTTGGGAGATGAGCTCGACGGCAGGCCGAGCTTGCGTTCGAGGGTCTGGACGGCCCTCTTTGCCGATGCCTGGACGTGCGTGTCCGGATCCTGCTGGGCCTCGCGGAGCGCCGGCAGGCATCGTCCGAGCAACCGAATCGAATCGACATCGCCCTCTCCCATGTGAAGTAAGACCGTTCATCATCGCGACGAGAGTCGCATGCTAGCGAACATACGACGGCAAGGAAAGTATTCGGAACAAGAGAGAGTCGCGTGTCGTGGAGGGGGCGACTGCCGCCTGTGATTCCGGTGGTCGAGAGGCCGAGAGTCCTGCTGGCTCGCAGTTATCGGCGTCGAGTCGCTCCCGGTGCCGGTCGCTCCCCGGCGTTGTGCCCTTGACGCGGACCCCGGAATCGGGATCTTACGATTCAGGGAATCGATCCGCCGCGAGGAGTTACGCGCGCCATGACCGACTTGATGAAGAAGCTAGGATTGGACCGTCCGGAGCTCAGGGCCTGGGCGATGTACGACTGGGCAAATTCGGCGATGGTGTGCACGATCGTCACCGCCGTGTTTCCGATCTATTATTCCAGTGTCGCCTGCGGCGGGGTGATGAAGGAGGAAGAAGCGACCCGATGGTTCGCCATCGCGACCACCGTCGGCATGGTCATCATCGCCGTGATCTCGCCCATCCTGGGGACCATGGCCGATTTCAATGGCCGGAAGAAGCGGATGCTCGGCGGATTCCTGGTGCTCGGCGCCGGGTCGGTCGCCGCGATGTTCTTCATCTACAAGGGCGACTGGATCCTGGCCTCGGTGCTGTTCATCCTGGCGAATATCGGGGCCAACGGCAGCTTCGTCTTCTACGACTCCCTCTTGCCCCACATCGCCAGCGACGACGAGGTCCACCGGGTTTCGACGGCCGGATATGCGCTGGGTTACCTCGGCGGGGGCGTGCTGCTGGCCCTGAACCTGGCCTGGATCATGAAGCCCGGTTGGTTCGGACTGCCGTCGGGCGAGGACCTGTCGATGGCCCAGGCGACGCTCCCCACGCGGCTATCATTCCTCTCGGTCGCGATCTGGTGGGTCGTCTTCTCGATCCCGCTATTCCGGCGCGTGCCGGATCCGCCCGGCACGGGCCTGCCGCCCGGCCATGAAGACGAGACCGTCCTGCCGATCCGGGCCGCCATCGCGCGGCTCGTCGAGACCGGGCGCTCCCTGCGACGCTATCGACAGGCGTTCCTGATGCTCCTGGCCTTCCTGATCTTCAACGACGGGATCGGGACCATCATGCGAATGGCCACCATCTACGCCAACGAGTTGAAGATCGAGAAGGGGATTACCATCGCCTCGATCCTGATCGTGCAGTTCGTCGGCATCCCCTTCGCGTTCCTATTCGGGATGCTCGCGGGACGGATCGGCGCCAAGCCATCGATCGCGATCGGGTTGCTGGTCTACGTCTGCATCTGCATAGTCGGCTACTTCATGACCAGCGGCACCCATTTCCTCGTGCTTGCCGTGCTCGTCGGCACCGTCCAGGGGGGGACGCAGGCGCTGAGCCGGTCGCTATTCGCCAGCCTGATCCCTCGGGAGAAGTCGGGCGAATTCTTCGGGTTCTTCGGGACCGTCGAGAAGTTCGCCGGCATCCTCGGCCCGGCAACGTTCGCCGTGGTCAACATCGTGACCGGCTCCAGCCGCGGGGCGATCATCGCGGTCATCGCCTTCTTCGTGATCGGCGGCGCGCTGCTGGCGATGGTGGACGTCCCCGAAGGCCAGCGGATCGCTCGCGAGGAGGAAGCCGGCGCCAAGCCGAACATGCCCGATCTCGACCTCGTTTAGAGCTGATCGCGGGATTGCGATCGTTTACGGCGTGATATGAATCCGTTCGACTGTATTTCTCGCCATTTTTCCGTTGTGGCCGGGGTCCGTGACCCCGGGAATGTGCTCTCCGGCCTCACAGAGGCTGGCTACAGGTGTGACCCCGGGAATGCCCTCTCCGGCTTCGCAGCGGCCGGCTACAGGATCGGGAAGTCATCAAGGCTCTAATTGACCGGTTCCGGCGAGCCCGTCGGCGCGCCTGCCAGTGCTTCACGGTGATCACCCACGATGCGCCGAAGTAGAGCACCGGGTAAATCATCGATAGCCAGCCCACGCGCAAGGTCATCGGGTCGAGCCGGGAGTCCGTGTCAGGCAACTTCCAGATCATCCAGACCAACGCGATGGTCCAGGGAATGCTGAGGATCGTCATGACCCGATTGAACTTGCCCGGCAGCGAGGGGTACAAATAGCGGGACGGCACGAAGGTCAACAGCGCCAGCACCACCACCATCGCCAGCGACGTCCAGCTCCCGAACGGCAGGGCGTAGAGGTACACCGCGACGATGTTCCAGAGCGAGGGGAAGCCGAGGAAGTAGCCATCGTCGGTCTTGGCCTGGACCTGGCAGAAGCCATAGACGCTGGCCACCAGCGGGAGTAGAAGGCAGGGCTCGTAGCCTGGCGGGAGGATCCGCGCGCGATAGATCAGTAGCAAGGGGAGGAACGTGTAGGTCAGGAAGTCGATGATATCATCGAGACGGCGGCCGTCGAAGCTGGGCACCGCCTCCTTGATCCGGACCTTGCGCGCCAGCGTGCCGTCGGTCGAGTCGACGACCGTGGCGACCAGCATCAGGAGGAATGACAGGCGGAACGCACCCGGGCCGCCCTCCATGAGCAGGACCGCGATGATCCCGGCGATCACGAGTCCCAGGGCGGTATAGCCGTGCACGCACCAACCCAGGAATCGCCGGAGACGCCCGGGAGCCCGTCGCTCGCGCGGCACCTTCGCCGCTTTCCGCCGTCTTCGCACCAGCATCTTGACCATCGACGTCTCCTTATTAGTCCTTGGCCAGAAGAACAGATCAATGCCCGATGATGTCGAGATTGTCTTTCGAGGGCGGGTCTCCGACCCCGAGGCGTTGCCCTGCTACGACCTGCCGCCGACCGTTCCCAGACTGGCCACCGGCCACGGGCCGCCGACCGAGGTTGCGGCATGTTCAGCCAGGACTCCCCTGTGACCTCGCTGGACGAAACGGTAGTAGAACGCCCCGATGACGAGCAGGGCGAGGGTCATTGACGAAGCGGCGAAGCGCCCCCAGTGATCCGGGCCGTAGACCTCCGTCCGCGGCCAACTGATATTGACCACCAGGAACAGACCCCAGACGACCGCGATCGCGTTGACCGCCAGGCCGAACCGGCCCATCGAGAAGTATCGGTGGCCGGTCGCATCGGCGACGGTGCGGCCGTCCGAGCCGGGCCGAGCCGCCGAATAGGCCCCTCGGCGACGGAGTCGGGCCATCAGCATGGGGAACGTCACGAGCAGGTACGCCAGATTGACCCAGACGATCGCGACCGCGCACAAGGTCTCGATCACGTGGGGCAGGTTGATATTCACGACCAGGAGTGCGGCCGCCAGGACGCCGATCAGCAGCGGAGGGAGGATGGGGGCCCTCGTCCGATTGCCCACATGGCCGAGTGCGCGCGCGAACGGGAGATTGTTGTCCCGGGCCATCGCGAAGACGAGCCGGACCGTCCCCGCGTGGACGGCCAGGGCACAGACGAATACGGCGAAGACCACATCGACGAGGAACAGTCTACCCAGTCCTGAACCGAGGACATCCTTCACGAGGAACCCGAGGCCGCCGGTGATCCGGCCCAATTCCGGGCTGGTCGGGTCGCTGACGGCGAGGATGCCGAACAGGATCAGCAGCGCGCCGGCCAGGGTGGCCGCACCGACGGCCTGGAGTATGGCCCAAGGCGCGCGTCGACGTGGCTGGTCGGTCTCCTCGGCGAGAGTGCCCGCCGTATCGAATCCGTAAAGGACATACGAGGCCATCAGCGCGGCGGCCAGGAACGGTCCGAGATATCCCATCGGCTGACCATCGCCCCGGCCCTGGGTGTCGAACAGCACCGATGGGCCGCGGCATACGCGCACTGCCAGGAGGCCGATCAACATCGCGACCCCCACCAGCTCGGCGATGACCCCGACATTGTTGATCCGCGCCATGAGCCGGACGCCGGCCGTGTTGATCGCCGTCGTGGCCGCGATTAGTACGCAGCCCAGGATCACGGCATTGCGGGCCGTATCGGCCTTCACGCTCGGATCGCCGACCAGTTGGAACACCGGCGAGATCTGGGGGAGCGTGGCCTGAGGCGCCAGAGCGACGGCGGCCAACGAGATGATCGAGCCGCAGAGGTAGACCCAGCCGGCCATCCAGCCGACGGCGCGACCGCCGGTTCGGCGCGACCACTGGTAGATGCCGCCGGAGAGGGGATATTGCGCCGCCAGCTCGGCGAAGCAGAGGGCCACCATCAATTGCCCCAGGAAGACCGCTGGCCAGGTCCAGAAGAACGCCGGCCCGCCCGCGCCGTAGCCCATATAAAACATCTGGAACACGCCGGTCAGGATCGAGATATACGAGAATCCCGCGGCGAACGCCGAGAAGCCGCCGAGCGTCCGGTCGAGTGCAGGCTTGTAGCCGAAGGTCGCGAGATCGCGGCTATCGTCCGCTCTCGCGGTGGCGGGTGGCGGGTGGCGGGTAGCGAGGGAAGACCGGGGAGGGACAAAGCGCATTATTTCTGCCTCTGGTTCCGGCTCGAACTTTGTGAGGTGTGAAATGCGTCGTGACCCGCCACCCGCCTTCCTCATTAGCGGGGCTTGCTCGCCAGATAGATGCCCCACTTCATGTCGCCCGCCTGGCAGAAGCCGATCTTCATCGCCCATCGCTCGACCAGGTAATTCAGGTCCGCCTCCGAGAAGGAGACGAGGAACTCGTCCCGACGGGCGACGAGGCTGTTCGCCTCGGTCCGGAGGATCTCGACGAATTTCGCGGTGGCGTCGTCGACGATCACGTCCACGAACCCGACGCCGCGGAGCACCTCGCCGTATTGCTCGGGCTCGATGACGCTGTAGCCGGTCTTCTCGATGTAGCGCTCGAACTCGGGCGAGCCGGGCGTTTTCCCGCGCGCATAGTCGGTGATGACCAGCCGGCCGCCGGGTACCATGAGCTGATAGAGCCGGGTGAAGAGCCGGACCTTGTCCGGGATGTGCATGAACGCGTCCCGGCTCCAGATGATGTCGAACGGCTCGGGGAATGACGTCTCGAGCACGTCGCCGAGGATGGATTTGACCGAGTCGCCCATCCCGCGCTCGGCGGTCTTCTCCTCGGCGATGGCGATCATTTCCTGGGCCAGGTCGATCCCCGTGGCCTTGACCCCGTAGGTCTTGACCAGGTGGAACATGGCGCCGCCGATGCCGCTGCCCACATCCAGGAGCCGGGCCCCCGGCCGCAGCGACGAGCCCAACCGGGCGCACAGATCCTCGGTCGTGGCGTGGCCGCCCGTGCTGATGTAAGCCTCGCCGAAGATCTTCTCGTATCTCAGGATCGAGGTGCGGCTGTACTGGCCGTTGTTGTCGAATTTCGTCGGCGCGGCCGGGGCCGTTTGCGTGGTCGTCATGGGGTGTCTGGGCTCGGTCAGGAGGCTACGATCGTCGTTCGGAGGGACTGACTCCGCGAAGGTCGCGAGCCGGGAAGGATACGTCGCGTGACTTTGAAACGAATATTATGTGAAATTCGTAAGATGAATGTAAACAGGGCGGGCCGCAATTTTTGAGTGCGTGCGACCCGGCATGCCTTCAGGCCCGCCCCGATCAAGGACGAGGAGGCAAGCCTACCGAACCCCCGTAATGTAAACGAAGGCCCTGCGTAAGTGCGAGCGAAAAACCCTCGAGGCGAGGGCCGGCGCGACCGACGTTATGGCCGCGGATTCGGACTCAGATGGACTCGACCACGGATCGATAGGCGGCCAGATTCAAGGACGTGTACCGACGGAAATCGAAATCGATGTCGGACCTGACCGATTGAATCGCCCCCCAGAGTGCCTCGCGGAGCAGCGAAGCCGCCTTGAAGATGCGAAGCTCGGCGAGGTCGTGGGGGTCGGCCTCCCCCGTCTCGCGATAGGTCGCCAGCAGCCCGGCCTCTTCGTCGTGCGTCAGGGCGGCGTTGGCCGAGAGGTTGGCGAGGTCGAACAGGGCGTGGCCGACACCGGCATATTCCCAATCGATCAGCCAGAGTCGTTGGCCGTCGTCGATGAGGTTGGCTGGCATCAGATCATTGTGGCAGAGGACCGGTCGGAACGGCGCGATCCGCCGCGACATCCGGCGGGCGTCCTCGAGCATGGTGTCGAGGTCCTCGGGCAGCACGGCCCCGAGTCGGCGAGCCGTGAGCGCATAGGTGCGGATGACCTGGAACGGGCAGAAGTACAGGATCTCTCCGGTGAGCTCGTCCCATGAGCCGTGCAGGCGACGGAGCAGGACCGCCAGGCGATCGAAGAGCGCGGGCTCGCCGAAGTCGCCGGGCGTCAGGGTCCAACCCTCGATAAAGCGGGTGATCAGCAGACCATCCTCGTGGTGGACGACCTCGGGTGCGATCCCCCATGCACTGGCTGACTCCTGGCAGACCAGTTCGTTGCGGCGATCGATCCCGAGACTCGGTTGGGGATCGCACAGACGCGCGAAATAACGTTGCGCGGGTTCGCCGGCCCGCAGCACGAAGTTATGGTTCGTGAGGCCACTGGAGATTCGCTCGACCTCCAGCGGACCTGGTCCCAACTCGAGCCGGCCCAGCCGCCGGATGAGTTGCCGCTCCGGTTCGCTCTCGGGAGCTGTGCTCGCCATGGTCCGCCTTTTATGGGATCATCTGGTAGGTCACGAACGCGATCTTGCGGCCGTCGGGCGACCAGCACGGGACGTTGATCGTACCCTGTCCGCCGAAGAACTGGCCCAGCACGTCGATCTTCTTGCTCGCGAGCATCATCCGACGCAGCGTCACATCTTTGTTGGGCGGATGACCGGTGACGTCCTTCTCGAACGAGAGGAACACCATGGAGCGACCGTCGGGCGAGAGGTGGGGGAACCAGTTGTTGAGCTCGTCGACGGTGACCGGCTCCTGCTCGTTGCCGTCGGTCTTCATTCGCCAGATCTGCATCGTGCCCGTCCTGACCGAGTTGAAGTAGATGGAACGACCGTCGGGAGAATACTCCGGGCCGTCGTCCAGGCCGGTGGCCGTCGTCAGGCGTGTTTCCGGGCCGCCCGCGGCGGGGATCGTGTAGATGTCGAACTCGCCATTGCGCTCGCCGCAGAAGGCCAGGGTCTTGCCATCGGGCGACCAGCCATGCCAGTACGAGGGACCCGTCGGCGTGATCAGCCGGGGCGTCCCGCCGGCGATCGGCAATGTATAAATGAGGGATCGCCGACTCCCCTGAGACTGGTCACTGATTGCCAGCAAGGTCCCGTCGGGGGAGATTCCATGGTCGTTGTTGCATCGGTTGGCGAACCCGGTGTCGATCGGAGTCGGCTCGCCGCCGGCCGCGGGGATCCGGTAGATCCGGCCGCCGCTGTTGTAGATCAGCGATCGGCCGTCAGGCAGCCAGTTGGGCGCCTCGATCCGGGTCGGCGTGACGTAAACCACCCGGCGGTCGGTCGAAGACATCGTCTGCGTCTCGAGGGTGCTATACACGACCGGCGCACTCGTCGGGGCCGGGAACGCCGTCGTCAACTCGACATTCGAAAACACGGCCTTCTCCGTCACGGCGTCGTTGTGGGCACAGACGCCGAAGCCGACGTAGAACGGCTCCTCGAACGCGATCCGGACCGCCGCCCCCGAGAATTCCGGGTTCCCGCCGGAGGTCAGGTACATCCGCACGTATTTCCCCTTCTTCTCGATGCGCAGCCGCTTCGGCGCCGAGACGTTCGCCTGGACCTCGTGCGTGGCGGCCCCCCTGGCATCGCGGAATTGCAGGGATGTTAATCCGTCGCCGTGGAGTGCGGCGTCGACGTAGGCCGAGTCGGCGTCCAGGCTCTGCCGGATGATCAGGCACGCCTTGCGATGCGGCTCGGTTCCGGCCTCGGGGAAGGAGATGTCGGCGGAGAATGCGAGATCGCCGGTCACTTTCTTCCAGGCATAGTGGAAAGCGTCTCGAGTTCGACCACATGTTAATGCCGCTGCCGGCCACGGTGTAGTTCCGCGCGGTCGGGTCGTAGATGACGGATCCGGGATGCCGCACGGTGCCGACGTCGCCGTGTCCCTCGAAGATCCCGGTCGCCTCGGAGGCGGGCTGGGCGGGCCTTCGTCGAACCCTGCGAATAGGAAAGTCGCGATCGCCGTCAAGATCAAGATGCGTCTCATCGACATAGCCTTTCTCCATGGAGATTGCACGGTTGCTCACTTCGGTCGAGAACGGGCGGCGGCCGCACCGCTCGTGTCGTCCGCGGTGAAGACGGGGGCACTCGACGATCGTCTCGCGGTCGCTCGACGCTCTGCTCGAAGGATCCAGATCAACACGAGGAATCCGATCACGATCAATGGGGTCCAGGGTACGAGCGCGACCAGCACGAGTAGGATGGTCTTGCCGAAGACGACGAGGGCATCGAGGGAACGGAAGAAGCTATGGCTGAGCTGGGCCTGGAAGGTGATCGGGGCGGGTGGGATGTAGTCCTTCCACTCGGTCGCCGTGATGGTGACGGTGCTCAGGTCGGCCCGGTTGGCCAGGAAGCGGAGTCGGCCCTGCATCTGCTCGATCTCGCCTCGCACGCGGCTCAGCTCGCGCTCGACGGCCAGGATATCCTCGAGCTTGCCGGTCGAGTCGGCGAGGTGCTTGAGCAGCCGCTTTTCCTCCTCCTGCTTGTTGCGGATGCGGGCTTCGAGGTCGGCGAACTCCTCGGTGACATCCTGCGAACCGACGTGGTTGGTCCGCACTTCGCCGAGCTTGCCGACGGCGCTCACGAACGAATCAAACCGGTCGACCGACACGCGGACCCTCCAGGTCGCCTCGCGCTGATTGCCGGACTGCGCGGCGATGTTCGACTCGGCCAGGAATCCCTTGTTGTCCTTGATCAGCTCGAGGACCGCCCGCTCGGTGGCGTCCAGGCTCTTGACCAGGAGATCGATGCGGGCGTCGTAGATGATCTTCCGCGGGATCGGGGCCGGGGCCGCTTTCAACAGGGGCGTGGCCGGTGCCGTGGCCTCGCCTCGCGGTAGTGTACCCTGGAAATAGTTGCGCCCCTTGGGGGAGGCACTCTCCTCGGCGCATCCGTGCGACCCTGCGGCCACGAGCATCGTCAGTCCGAGAAATACAGCATACTTGATCGACAAGAGAGACGGCGGGCGAGGAAAGCTCAAATCGAGCCTCATTGGGATGACTCCGGAGCGGCTCTTTCGAGACGGGATGAATGGGATCGAGATGCCGATAATGAATCCGGGGACGAGGGGGGCCGCGTGATGTGCCCCTTCGACCTTCTCGGGCATTATCCTCGATGGAGGGGACGATTCAAAGGAGCAAGCGATCGACGTCCAGAGACTCGTCGGCAGGTCGCCAGGCCGCAATCGAGATGGTGATGCCGACTGATCGGCCTGCGTTGATCAACGACGAGCGTGGCGTCGTGAGAAAGGTCGGGGCGCCTCCGGGGCGGGGCGGACGATCCGGGCGGCGATCTCATCCTTCTCCGCGATCGCGGACGAGACGGACTTGGGTGCGACGAACGCGGGCGGTTTGAGCCGGATGCGGACGCCTGGCGCCGCGGTGATCGGGGGCAAGGCCGTCCGTCCGTGCCGTACGGTCCCGGTCAATGTGCTCTTCTTGTTGGTCCCGACCAGATCCAAGGCCTGGATGTTGCCGTTGGGTGCCTGGAACAGCTCCATCACCCCGCCACCGCTCAGCCGGAGCGTCACGACGTTCCCGGAGCTGTCGGTGTAGGCCAGCCGGGTTCCCGCGCCGAAATTGGTGATGTAGGGCGTGCCGGGCACTCCGTTGGAGCCGGCGAGGAAGTTGCCGTTCGTATCGGACAGGACATTGTTGAGCAGAGGGGTTGCGTGGCCGTCGATCACGATCCGGTAGAGGGAGTTGAATCGCAGGACGGCGGCGGGGGTCACCGTCACGGTCAGGTTCGACGCGTTGTAGATCGCCGATCGGATCGGCGTGGAGCCGCTAGCCGCGGCGCCGAAGACGCCCCCCGGACCGGCCGTGATGACGAACGAGCCGAAGTTGGACAGGTTCTGGGCCTGGCTGGCATTGAGCGGTGAATTGAAGGCGAACGCGACGGCCGTGATCCCGGCGCCGTTGATCGAGAGCTGCTCCGAGGTGACGATCAGCGGCTTGGTGATCGTCACGGTCTCGGTGCTGGGGCTCTCCAGGACAGCCCCGCCGGTCGGGCTGCTGAGGTCGAGCGCGATCGTCGCCTCGTAGGGGTTCGTACTGCTGGTCACGATCGGGAGGTTGAAGGACTCCTGCGTCGCGCCGGGCGGGAAGGTCAGGGTCCCCGAGACGGGGGTGTAATCGACACCGGGGATCGCGGAGCCCGTGGCCGTCGCATAATTCACGGCGATCGTCCCGCTCGATCCGCCCCCGCGGTCGACCGTGATGAGTGCACCGCCCGCCGATGAGGCGACGGTGACCGCGGCCGTGCTGAAGGCGAGGGCGCCCGCCTCGGCGGTGAGGTTGAGTGTCGCCACGGCCGGGTTGCCCAGCGTGGCTCCGCTGGGGTCGCTCAGCGTCAGGCCGACGGTCCACTGTCCGGGCTGGCCGAGGACGCCTTCCAGCGGGACGGTGAAGCTGGAGGACGTCTCCCCGGGGGTGAAGTTCAGCGTGCCGTATGTGGCCGCGTACTCGACTCCTGGCACGGCCGTACCGCCGCCAGTGGCGTAGGCGACCGTGGATGTACCCGAGGGGGTATTGCGCGTCACGGTGATGATCGCCGAGTCGGTCGCCTCGTCGTCGGTATAGGACGACGCGCCAAACTGGACCTGAATCGGCCGCCCGTCGAGGATGGTCAGCACGGATGTGGCCTGAGTCCCCAGACTGGCCCCGGCGGTCGGGTCGCTCAGGGTCAGGTTGACCGTCAAGTCGCCGGAGGGCGGGGTGTCCGTGGCCATCGGGATCGTGAATGTCTCGATGGTCTGGTTGGTGGGGAAAAGCAGGGTGCCCTGGGTGGCCGTGTAGTTGACCCCGGCCTGCGCGGTGCCATTGCTGGTGGCATACGAGACGGAGAACGTCGCGCCCAGGTTGCCGGTACGCTCCACGGAGATCGTGGCCGAGCCGCTGGTGTATTCGGCGGAGAATGACGCGGTGGCGAACTGTACGCCGACCGTCGCGGTGAGCACGTCGTTGGCGAAGGCCGAGGTATCGCCGGTGGTCAGGTTCGTGGCCGTGGCGGAGACCGCCAGGCCGGTCGCCAGGACATTCGGCAAGCTGAGGTCAATGCTCGCAATCCCGTTCGAACCGGTCGTCACCTCGGTCGAGCCGATCAGCGTCTGGCCCTGGCCGAAGCCGGACGGGTCCGCCGCGGGATTGTTGAAGAACTGGATCAGGAACGACGTGGATGGCAGGGAGGTCAGGCTTCCTTCGATGAGCGTGGTGGACGTGGCGGGAATGGCCGCCGAGAGCGTCGGCGCCGCTTGCGCGTTGTTGCCGGTCCCGCTCAGGATGATCCCTTGATGGGCGTTGGAATCGATCGCGTTCGAGAGGATCGAATTGCTCGAGCCCGAGGTGATCCCGACCCCTGTGCCGGCATTGAAGGCGATCGTGTTGCCGGCACCCGCCATCGTGCCGCCGATCGTATTCTTCGAGGCATTGGTGTCGATCGCGACGCCGTCGCCGGAATTGCCGAGCAGGTCCGAGCCATCGGCATTGGTGCCGATGAAGTTGCCCCACAGGACATTGCCGGTCGTGCTCGCCCCGCCCAGCTCGACTCCGTTGCCGTCGGTCGTGCCCGCGATCACGTTGCCGGCGCCGGCGGTCGTGCTGCCGATGATGTTGGCGGGGGAATTGACGATCGACACGCCATCGGTGCCGTTGCCGAGCGAGGCCGAGCCGTTCGACGTCGTCCCGATCAGGTTGGCCGCGATCAGGTTCTCGCCGCCGAGCTGGATCATCACGCCGTCGCCGGTGTTGCCCGAGATCACATTTCCCGCGGCAGCGGTCGTGCCGCCCAGCGTGTTCCCGGTCGCACCGTAGAGAAACATCCCGTCGAACTTGTTCGCATATTCGTTGCTTCCGGAGGTGGTCCCGATGTAGTTGCCTTCGACCTCGTTCGCGATCGGATTCGCGTTCGGGATCGATCCCAGCGGGGTGTTGGAGGCGTCGAGCTGTACACCGGAGATCGCGATCCCGTTCCGGAGGTTGGCGACGATGATATTCTGGGCGGCGGTCGCATCGCCGCCGACCAGGTTGCCCGACGAGGCGATGAAGACACCATCCAGGTTCGGGATTGTCTGGATGGCGCCGTTGCGGTCATTGAAGCCGACGTCATTCCCCTGGACGGTGTTCCCGGTGCCGTCGGTGTTGCTGTTGCTCGTCGGCGACGGGATCACGATGGGCGGGATCGTACCATCGACATAGTTCTCGATGACGACGCCGTCGCCGGTGTTGCCGCCGATGACATTGCCGGCGTCGGCGATCTGGCCGCCGACGACATTGGCGGGGGCATTCTCGATCAGGACGCCGTCGCCGCCGTTGGCGCGGGGCTGGGTCCCCAGGATCGGGGTGGGCAGTCCGGCCAGGCCGACCTGGACGCCGATCTCATTATTGGCGACGGTATTGCCCCGCGCCGCCGGATCGAGGATGTGGACGCCGTTGTCCGCGTTGCCAGAGATTACGTTGCCGCCGCCGGCCGGGCCTTGGCCGTTGGCCTCGCCGACCTGATTGTCGGCCGAGAGCAGCAACACGCCGTCGCCGCCATTGTCTAGGATGAAATTGGTCGCGATGGCGTTGCCGGTCCCCTGCGTGCCGTAGACGATCACGCCGTCGCCGGTGTTCCCCTGGATCAGGTTGCGACGGGATGGAGTGGTCCCGCCGATGACGTTGTTCGGGCCGTCGATCAGGATGCCGACGCCGTTGGCATAGGGGTTGTTGACCGGATTGACGAGATTGAAGTTCCTCGTGTTGAACTGGGTGACGCCGATGAAGTTGCCCCAGATCGTGTCGCCGAGCGAGCCGCTGATCGTGGACCCGGCCACCTTGGGCTCGATCGCGATCCCGGCGCCCCGAAACCGGTGATGCTCAGGCCGTCGAAAGTGCATCCCGGCGACGCGATGACCAGCCCGTCAACGCTGGCGCCGTCGATCTCCGAGCCGTCGACCTCGACGGTGATCGTCGCGATGTCGGTCTCCTGATCGTCGTTGGTGTCGGGATACAAGAACTCGGACGAGTCGTTGGTATTCGACCCCGGCTGGCTGTAGCCGTCGATGATCAGCGGGCTCGCGATCGTCGGCAGGATCGAGGCCAGCTCGATCGTCTGCAAGCCTCCTCCCGGGATTTGGAAATTGACCCGGTTCGGGGTCGAGACGCTGATGCTCGGATTGGCATTCGAATACGTGATCGCATAGCGAAGCGTGCCGACCGTGTTTGTATCCGCGGTGGTCGTGACGAGGAAGGGGTTGATGGCCTCGGTGGCCGCGGTGAATTCTGAGGTGTCGCCGCCGGTCATGCCCGATCCGGGGGGCGAGAGGAACGTCACGGTGGCGGTGATCCAGGATCCGGCCGCGACGACCGTGTCGAGGTCGACCGAGAACGTGCCAGTCGGGTTCCCGATCACCCGGCCGCTCGCGTTGGTCTTGAGCGTCGTCGAGCCGATCCAGGTCTGGCCTTCGTAGTTGTTCGAAGGGTCGGCCGTGGTGTTGCTGAAGAACTGGATCAGGTAGGTCGAATTCGACTGGCCGGTATATGTCCCCTGGATGTTGGTCGTGTCGAGTGTCGTGTCGGGGAGCGCGGCCGTGAGTGCCGGGGGCAGGATGGAATCGTTGGCCCCGTCGCTGAGCATGATGCCGATCAGACCGTTGGAGAAGATGGAATTGGTGAGGATCGCATCGCCATTCCCGGAGACGACCAGGACGCCGTGGGCGGTGTTGAAGGCGATCGTGTTCTCGTCGGCGGTTACGGTCCCGCCGATCGTGTTATTCGAGGCCCCGGCATCGATAAGCACGCCATCGCTGGTGTTCCGGATCGGGTCCGCGCCCGAGACGTCGGTGCCGATGAGGTTGCCCCAGACGACGTTGCCGGACGAGCCCGCTCCCGTGATGTGGACGCCGATCTCATTCCCAGAGATGAGATTGCCCGATCCGCTGACCGAGCCGCCGATGGTATTCCTCGCGGAGTCGTCGATGGTGATGCCATCGGTGGCGTTGGGCAGGGGCTGGCTACCGCTCGAGTTTGTACCGATCTCGTTGCCGGCGACGATGTTCCCCGTCACGGTCGAGGACGTATCCTGGATCATCACTCCTCTATTGTTGCCGGAGATGACGTTCTGGCTGGCGCTCGACGACCCGCCGATCGTGTTGCCGACCACGCCGTAGAGGAAGACGCCGTCAAGCGTATTGCCGTGATCGTCATCGCCGCTCTCGGTACCGATGAGGTTGCCCGCGATCACATTGGACGTCGGCGAGACGGCGCCGAGCGAAACTCCGGGGGCGTTGCTGGCGTCGAGCAGGACACCCGAGATGACGACGCCATCGCGGAGGTTGGCGATGATGATGTTCTGGGCGGCGGATGTGCTGCCGCCGACCGTGTTCCCAGACGACGCGACGAACACGCCGTCGGTGTTGGGCATGAGGTCGAGCTCGCCCGAGACCATGTCGAAGCCGATCCAGTCACCCTCGACGCTGTTGGCCAGCGCACTGTCGGCGGGGCTGTCAACAGTAATCCCGGCACCGGCGACATCGGCCGGGATCGGGATCTTCGACAGCTCGTCCTGCGACTGGAAGTTCTCGATCATGACGCCCTCGCCGACATTGCCGGCGATGACGTTGAGCGAATTCGTGCTCGTCCCCCCGACGACGTTTCCCGGCGCGTTCTCGATCAGGACGCCATCCCCGAGATTGGGTCGGTTCGCGGTGCCGTCCGTCGTGGTGCCGATCAGGTCGTTCGCGACGATGTTGCCCCGGGCCGAGGGGCCAAGGATGTACACGGCGTTGGCATGATTGCCCGAGATGACATTGCCACCGCCCGCGGTTCCGGCGCCGACCGGCTGGCCGATCTCGTTGTTGGCCGAGAGGACCAGCACGCCATCGCCGCCGTTGTCGAGGATGAAATTGGCCTGGACGAGGTTCCCGGTCCCGCCCGCGCCATAGAGGATGACGCCGGCTTCGGTGTTCCCCTGGATGACGTTGCGGTCGCCGGGCAGGAGTCCGCCGATGTTGTTATTCGAGAAGTCCGAGATGATCCCGGCCTGGTTGGCAGCGGGATTCCGGGTCGGATCCACGACGACGTCCTGGGTCGTGCTGTACTGAGAGACCCCGATGAAATTGCCCCGGATCGTGGTGCCGATCGCGCCCGTGGTGGGCGGCGGTGAACTCGGCGGCTCGATCGAGATCCCCGCGCCGCTGAAACCGGTGATGATCAACCCCTGCACCGTGCAGTTGTAAGCCTCGAGCTTCAGGCCGTTGACCCCGCTGCCCGCGACCTGCGACCCGTTGACCTGGATCAGGATCGTGGCATCGTCGGTCTTCGCCTCGCTGTTGGACTGGGATCCGGGCTGGCTGTAACCGTCGATCGTCACGGGCGCGGTGATCGTCAGCGTGCCGCTCGGCTGGATCGTATGCAGGCCGGTCCCGGGGATCCGGAACAGGATCTTGTTGGGTACCTCCGGGTTGGAGCCGGAATTCGTATTGGACTCGGCGATGGCCCAGGCGAGCGACCCGCTGACCGGTCCATCGTGGATCGAGCCGCCGTCGGTCGTGTTGACGATGTAAGTATTCGCCTGATTATTGACGTCGATGACGACCGTCGTCGTGCTCGGCGTTCCCAGCGTCGCCCCGCCCGTCGGGCTGCCGAGCGTGATCGTGAACGAGAAGTCTCCGACGGCGACCCGCGCGTCGAGGAGCGAGACGGGGATCGAGAGCGTGGTCGTGCCGGGGACGAACCTGAGGGTCCCCGAGGTCGGGGCATAGTCGACCCCGGCGAAGGCCGTCCCGTCGGAGGTGGCATAAGAGACCGAGAACATACCGGTGGTCTCGAGCCCAACCATCCCGACGGACAGTTGCACGGGTATCTCGACGGTGCTCGGCGTGGCCTCCGGGGGCGTGGTGGCCGACATGAACTCGATCGAGACCGCGACCGCCGTGACCGCGACGGAGGAGAAGGCCGACGAATCGCCGGGCGTGAGTTCCGAGGCCTGCGCCTTGCTCGTACGTCACGGTGCCGGTGATCGACAGGCCCGATGCCACGTTGACGGAAAGGTCCTCGGAGAATGTATACGCGACTCCGTAAGACGCGGTCTCGGTCACCGAGCCGATCAGCGTCTGGCCCTCGAAATTCCCCGATGGATCGGCGGTCGTGTTGCTGAAGAACTGGAAGACGAACGTGCCCGTATCCTGGGCCGTGAAGGACCACTGGACGTCGGTGGTACCGGCGGTCGTATCGGGCGTGGCGGCGGTGAGGGTCGGGGCGTCGATCCCGCCGTTGACGCCGGAGGCCAGGTCGATGCCCGTAACGACATTGCTGAAGATCGCGTTGGAGAGGACCGTGTTGCCCTGGCCCGACTCGATCGCAACCCCGGCGGCGAGGTTGTACGCGATCGTGTTGCCCGCGGCCGAGGCGATGCCGCCGATCGTATTGCCCGCCGAGCCGGCCTGGATGAGGACGCCGTCGTACGCATTACCGATCGACTCCGAAGCGGCGGAATTGGTGCCGATGAAGTTGGCCAGGAGGACCGTGCCGGTGGTCTCGGCTCCGGTGAGGTTGACACCGGCGCCTCCGTTGCCGGCGACCGTGTTCCCCGCGCCGGAAGCGGTGCCTCCGATCGTGTTGCCGGCCGAATCGTCCACGGCGATCCCATCGGAGGCATTGCCCAGGCCACTCGAACCGGCGGACGTCGTGCCGATGAGGTCGCCGATCAGGAGATTGCCGCCGCCGGATTGGATCAGGATCCCGACCTTGTTTTCAGAGATCACGTTCGACGCGAAGAAGGCGGTGCCTCCGATCGTGTTGTTGACCGCCCCCATGAGGAGGACCCCGGCGTACCCATTGCCATATGAGTCGTCTCCCGACACGGTCCCGATGTCGTTCCCCTCGACGAGGTTCGAGGTCGGCGCCTGGGACTGGGGTGCCGCGACGATCGCCACGCCGTCCTGACCGTTCGAGACGATGATGTTCTGCGCCTCGATGCTATCGCCGCCGACAACGTTCGACGATGCATCAATGAGAACTCCGTCGTTGAGATTCGGGATCACATAGATGGTACCGGGCCAGTTATTGAATCCGATCTCGTTCTGTTGCAGTCGGTTATCGATGGCGGTGGTATCGGTGCCGTCATCCTCGATGACCACGCCGTTGAGGGCATTGCCGGCGATGACGTTGCCCGACTCGAACGCGGTGCCGCCGATGAGGTTCTCGGGGGCATCCTCGATCAGCACGCCATCGCCCTCGTTGGGGCGGGCCTGACTGCCGAGGATCGGGTTGGCGAGGCCGGCCTGGCCGATCTGCACGCCGATGAGGTTGTTCGTGACGGTGTTCCCGTCGGCGGTCGCGCCGAGGATATGCACGCCGTCGCCGAGATTGCCCGAGATCACGTTCCCCGCGCCGGCAGGCCCCTGTCCGATCGCCCGGCCGACCTGATTCCCGGCCGACTCGACCAGCACGCCGTCGCCACCGTTGTCGAGGATGAAATTCGACTCGATCGCGTTGCCCGTCGCAACGGCACCAGCGAGCATCACGCCGGAGCCGATGTTCCCTTGAATGACATTGCGATCGGTCGGGCTGCTACCGCCGATGACGTTGTCATCGCTGGCGACCGAGATCCCGACGTCATTGGCCTCGGCATTGGTCGTCGGCGAGACGTGATTGAACGAGACGGGATTGAACTGGTAGACGCCGACGAAATTGCCCCAGATCGTGTCGCCCGGCAAGGCGATCAGTGATGTGGATGGCTCCTCCAGGGCGATACCTGCGCCTTCCGAGAAGCCCGTGATGCTCAGGCCGTCGATCGTGCAGTTCTGCGCGGCGACGGTCAGGCCGTTGATGCCGCTCCCGGCGAGTTCCGAGCCGTCGATCTGGATGTTGATGGTCGCGGAGTCGGTCTGCTGCGGGTCGGTCGGGTCGTAGGTGGTTCCTGAGCCATTGCTCTCCGACCCGGCCTGGCTATAGCCGTCGATCACGACGGGCATCATGATCGTTGGGAGCATCGAGTTCAGCACTTCGATGGTCTGCAAGCCGGTCTGCGGGATCTGGAACTCGATGACGTTGGGTGCATAAGGGTTGTCGTTCAAGGCGCCGTTCGAGGCCAGGATCGCGTCACGGAGGGTCCCCTTCGCGTTGGAATCATCGGATGAGCTGGTGACAAGTAAGAGGTTGATGGCCTGGACGACCTGGGTGGAGAAGGTCGAGGTTTCGACGAGGTTCAGGGTCGGATTGGAGTTGGTGGTCGCTAGATAGGTCGCCGTCGCCGTGATCCAGTAGCCGGCGGTGACGAGCGTGGGGACCTCGACTGTGAACGGCGCGTCGCCCTGGGTGGGATCGGTGGTCACGATCGTCGATCCGAGCAGTGTCTGGCCCTCGTACTGGCCGGCCGGGTCGGCGGCCTCGTTGCTGAAGAACTGGATGAGGAACCGCGTGCTCGGCTGGCCCGAATCATAGCTGCCGACGATGGTTGTCGAGCCGCTGGTCAGGTTGGGCGTGGCCGATGTGAGCATCGGGGCCAGGATCGATTGATTGGTGCCCGGCCAGAGGTAGATCCCGATCGGATTGCCGGAGTTGATCGCAGTGGCGCCGTTGGAGAAGATCGAATTGGAGAGGAAGGCATTGCCGTCGCCCGAGACCAGCTCGATGCCATAATCGCTGTTGAACGCGATGGTGTTGCCCTGGTCGGCGAGGGTGCCGCCAATCGAGTTGCCCGACGAGTCGTCAATCGTGATGCCGTCGACCTCGTTGCCCAGCGGCAAGGTCCCGGTGATGTCGGTGCCGATCAGGTTGCCCTCGACCAGGTTGTCCGCGGACGCGTCCTGGATCTCAAGGCCGGTATGATTGGACGAGATCAGGTTCTTGCTCGTGGCGCCGGTGCCGCCGATGGTGTTGCTGGACGAATTGTCGAGCAGGATGCCCTGCTGGGAATTGGGCAGCTCGAGCGTGCCCGTCTTGTCGGTGCCGATCAGGTTGCCGTCGACCAGGTCGTCATCGGAGTCCTGGAGATCGATTCCGACCGTATTGCCCGAGATGACCTGGGAACCATTGGCGTTTCCCTGGATCGTGACGCCGTCGGAGCCTTGAACGAGCACACCCTGGAACGCATTGCCGAGATCGATCTCACCCGTGCTGTCGGTGCCGATCAGGTTGCCGATGACGGTGATGCCGACGACGGCCGCGCCGGAGATCGACACGCCGATCAGGTTGCCCGAGATGACATTGCCGGGCCCGACCTGCGTGTCGGAGGACGAGATCACCACGCCTTGCTGGAGATTTCCGAGGATCTCGCCGCCATCGGAGATCAGGCCGATGATGTTGCCGGAGATGGCATTCCCCAGCGCCGCGGAACCATTGATGTTGATGCCGGCCTCGTCATTGGCCGAGATGACGTTGCCTGCGCCGGAGACGGTCCCGCCGATCACGTTGTTCGAGGCGCCTTGGATCTCGACGCCGTTGCCGAGATTGCCGGGAGAGGCGGACCCGAAGTCGAAGCCGCCGCCGGGTGCCGTGCCAATGAGGTCGCCGGAGACGACATTCTGCGTCGCCCCATCGCCGGCGCTCGCCACGATCTCGACGCCGTCGGCGCCGTTGATCGAGATGACGTTTCCCAGGTTCGGTGCGCCGATCAGGTTGCTCGACGATTCGACGAGGACGCCTTGTTCCCCGTTGCCTTCGGGATAGTAGACGCCGTTGCCCGATGGCCCGATCACCCCGATCTGGTCCTGGAGGACCTGGTTCCCTTCCGCACCGGGATCGATCACCACGCCCTGTTCCCCGTTACCGGCGATGACATTGTCATCTTGCGGCACGGGCCCGCCCAGCGTGGTGTTCACGCCCTCGATCACGACGCCAGGTCCGGTATTTCCGAGCGGGATGCCTTTCGGCAAGCCCTGCGGATAGATCTGTTCGTTATCCGGCACCGGGAGGGGATCGCCGGTGATCGAATCGACCGGATAGAGGAGATACGCTCCGATGAAATTGCCCTGGATCTGGACACCCTGGACCTGGACATCCTGGTACGGGGTGCCAACGGCGCCGGTGGGCATCACCTCAACGCCCGTGCCGAACCTGTCGACGATCAGACCGCGGAGCGTCGTGTCCGGTGCCGCGATCTGGAATCCGATCGCTCCGCCGGTCTTGCTACCATCGATGATCAACCGATCAACCGCGTTATTTCCGGCCGTGGCCTCATCCGAGTTCGGCGACGAGTTGATCTCCGTCGGATCGCCCTGGGGAATCCCGCCGTCCGTTACCACCCCGACGCTCACATTGGAGTCGGTGACCGTCATGTCGGGCATGGGCAGGCCGGTCAGGTCCCCTTGAAACGTGATCGTCAACCCACCGGCCGAGTTCGCGCTCGTGCCGGCAACCACGACATTCGGCACGCCTTCCGAGCTCGTACCGACGATGCCTACGAGCGCGCCCTGAAGTTGCCCGGGAGATTCGTCATAATTCACGCTCACCATCCCGCCCGTCTCCAGCATACCCGCGCGATTGTAGTAATCGGGCAAAGTCAGCGTGAAACTACCCGTGATGGCCAGGGGATTCACCACGAGGGATTGGACGTCGGAGGTGTACTCGGCGGGATAGCGGTACGCGATCGCGTCATGCGCCTGGGAGAATCCGTCGATCGTGACCGGGACCTCGATCTCGGGCAACGCGCCGTTCGTCAGCGTGATCGTCCACTCCTGCGTGACGGGATCGAAGCCCGCAGCCGAGGATGGGATATCGAACGCGATCACGTTCGAGCCGGGAGTGCCGTTGGACAGCCCGATCGCCATCCGGAGCGTCATCTCATTCGGGTCATTGACGGGAGCGCTCAGGTCATCCGTCGTGGAATTCACGGTGAACGTGGCTAGGAGCCGACGAGATTCCAGCCATTCTAGACCCGGGGACACCCGCCGAACGCGTGACTTCTCGTCTCGACGGCGGCGCGAGCCAATTCGATGGACCTGGACGGGCAAACGATGGCGTGAGAAGAGCATAAAAGCATCGGTCCTTGATCGATCTGGCGGGCCCCGCGCGGATTGTCCCCTCCTTGCCACGCCACGCCACGCCGAGCGAGCCGAGTTTCATCCCCGCGTAGGATTCCGGGCGGATCGATCGCCCGGCCGCTCGATCGCGACATCGGAGATCTCCGACCCTACCTAGGGAAGATAGAACAGCACGAAACGGGTGAGACCTCGAACGGGAAATCCGCTCGCCCAATTCGCGTGGGGTAGACTATCAACAGGAGGAGTCGGCCCGAGTCTCACTGTGAGGTGGATCGATGAAGGTTGGCCCACGGGTGCGGCGACGGGCGGGGTTGGCCACCGTGAGCCTCCTCGTGCTCTTGAGCTGGCGGAGCTGGGCCCAGGCACCGCGCCTTCCGGATTTCCCCAAGCCGAAGCCGGATCTTGCGAACGTCCGATACGGCCCGCACGAGCGGAACGTCCTCGATCTCTGGAAGGCGCGGCCGGGACCCGGGAAGACGGGACCCGCGCCGGTGGTCGTCTTCTTCCACGGAGGCGCGTTCCTGGCCGGCGACAAGTCGAACGTCCCGGGCTGGCTGGTCGCGAGGTGCCGGGCCGCGGGGATCTCGGTGGCCTCGGCCAATTATCGGTACTCGAGTACGGCCGCGTTCCCCGCCCCGATGCTCGACGGTGCGCGGGCGATCCAGTACCTCCGCTCCCACGCTCAGGAGCTAGGGATCGACCCGAATCGGATCGCCGGATCGGGCAGCTCGGCCGGCGCGGGGATCGCCCTCTGGGTCGGCTTCCACGACGACCTCGCCGATCCCCGGAGCACGGACCCGATCGCCCGTCCGAGTACCCGCCTCACCTGCCTCGGGGTTAACGGCGCCCAGAGCTCGTACGATCCTCGGTTCATCAAGCAAGTCGTCGGCGGCCGCGCCACGAGCACTCGGCGCTCAAGCCATTCTTCGGCCTGGCCGATTCGGAGCTCGATACGCCCCGGGCCCACAAGCTCTACGAGGAAGCCTCGCCGATCAATCACGCCTCGGCCGGCGACCCGCCGGTCATCCTCTTCTACACCGAGCCCGACGAACCTCTCCCCGCCGATGCCAAGCCGGGGCAGGGGATCCATCACCCTCGCTTCGGCGCGGCACTCAAGGCCAAGCTCGACCCGATCGGCGTCGAATGCCTTGTCCGCCACGCCAAGAATTTCCCCTGGCGCGAAGATCCCCGCGAGCGGGAATATCGCGAGATGACCGAATTCTTCGCGAGGCAGTTCCATCTCCCTGCGCCATAGGCTGATCGGAAAGTTTCCTTGTGCCGGCCGGCCGGTTGCGATTAGCATCGATCGGCCTGAGCAGCCACGGGCGGAGGAAATCGAGGTCGACGCGACGAACCGATCGGAATTGACACCATGTTGAGGGGGAAACCTCGGCGCCTCGCCATCTTCTTCCGTCTCGTCGTCGTCTCCTGGTGGATGGTGCCGGGCTTCTCGCTCGCCGATGAGAAGAAATCGGTGTCCGCGCCGGACTCCTCCGTCCAGGCCTTGACCTTCGAGGAGCATGTCGCTCCGATCTTGTCGAAGCATTGCGTCGGATGTCACGGCGAGACGACGCGCAAGGCCGGCCTCGATCTCCGGACGCTTTCCGGCCTGAATCGAGGCGGAGAGGGCGGCGAGCCGATCGTCGTGGCAGGCAAGGCCGGCGACAGCCGGCTTGTCGAGCTGATCACGAGCGGGGCCATGCCCCCGAAAGGGAAACCGCGGCCTTCCGAATCCGATGTCCGGGTCTTGAAGTCGTGGATCGATTCCGGGGCGCGCGGTATCGGCGTCCCTGAGTCGGACACCCTCGACAAGCTCGCGGTCGAGGCACGGCAAGCGCTCGACGTCCTCGAGTTCAAGTGCTCGGCCTGTCACGGACGCAAGAAGCAAGAGGCCGGGCTGAGTCTGCTGAGCCGGTCTGACTTGCTCAAGGGCGGCAAATCGGGACCGGCGATCGTCCCGGGGAACGCCGCGTCCAGCCGATTGGTCCGCCGCATCGAGGCGGACGCGATGCCGCCGCTCGCCCTCCGCACCGAGGTCTCGGTCAAGCCCGTCACTGCAGGCGAGCTGGACATCCTCAAGGGCTGGATCGATCGGGGCGCGATCGAGCCTCCAGCCCGGAAGAAACTGGTCGATGACGGCCGATCGCTAACCGATGCCGATCGACAATGGTGGGCCTTTCAGCGGCCGCGACGGCCGGCGGTCCCCGAGGTCAAGCACGGCAAGAGCGTGCGAACGCCCATCGACACGTTCCTCCTGGCCAAGCTCGAAGCGGCCGGCATGGCATTCTCGCCGGAAGCCGAGCGCCGGACCTTGCTGCGTCGGGTGACATTCACCCTGACCGGGTTGCCCCCGACACCGGCCGAGACCGAGGCGTTCCTGAACGACCCTCGCGAAGACGCTTATGAACGCTGGGTTGACCGGCTGCTCGAATCCCCGCGATATGGCGAGCGGTGGGCCCAGCACTGGCTCGATGCGGCCGGCTTTTCCGAGTCGGACGGTGGCGACGGCTTCGACCCGATCCGGGGCGACTATTATCAGTACCGGGATTATGTCATCCGGGCGTTCAACCAAGACAAGCCCTTTTCTCGATTCGTGCAAGAGCAGATCGCCGGGGACGAGCTGGCGGATTATCTGGGTGCGCCCGGATCACCGCGGAGCTGGCGGACAACCTGGCCGCGACCGGCTTCTTGCGGAGCTGCGTCGACCCCACCGATCGGCCGATCCATAACTTCCTCCCCGACCGGTATCAGGTCCTGGCGGATACGATCGTCGTGGTCAACTCGTCCCTGATGGGGCTGACCATGGGTTGTGCGCGTTGCCATAGCCACAAGTACGATCCGATCTCGCATGTCGATTACTACAGCCTCTCCGCGATCTTCGCCGGGGCTTATGCGCCGATGGACTGGGTCCCCGACCGCAAGCGGTCGATCGAGCTGGCGACCGCCGCCGAGCGCGAGGCCGCTCGTAACCACAATGCGCCGATCGACGCCAAGGTCGCCGACCTCAAGAAGCAGTTTGCCGCCTTGACCGAGTTATTCAAGCCGAGGCTGATCCAGCACAAGCTCGAACAGCTACCCGAAGCGATCCGCAAGGATGTCAAGGAGGCGCTCGACCTCCCCGAAGAGAAGCGGAGCGCGATCCAGAAATACCTGGCGGAGAAGCTCGCGGATCATTTCGCGTTCAAGGAAGAGCAACTCGCATCCACATTCCCCGAGTACAAGTCGAAGACGGAACCGATCAAGGGTGAGATGGCCTCCCTGGAGGCGAAGCGCCGGAGTTTGCCCACGACGCGGGGCCTGGCCGACCTCGGGCCCAGCCCTTCGCCGTTCTATCTCCAGAGGCGCGGCGAGCCCTACAACCGGGGCGATGAAGTCGGCCCCAACGTGCCGGCCGTCCTGGCGAGTGCGGGCAAGTTCGAGGTGAAGCCGCCATGGCCGGGGGCGCCGACCAGCGGGCGTCGGCTGGCCTTC
Organism: uncultured Planctomycetota bacterium; assembly: GCA_963777695.1. Classification (GTDB taxonomy): domain Bacteria; phylum Planctomycetota; class Planctomycetia; order Isosphaerales; family Isosphaeraceae; genus CAVZRC01. The sequence continues at coordinate 2,124,388 of CAVZRC010000001.1, read as the reverse complement.
GCCAGGTGGCTGACCGTGCCCGACCATCCCCTGACGGCGCGCGTCTTCGTCAACCGGGTCTGGCAGCAACACTTCGGCGTCGGGATCGTGGCGACCGTCGATAATTTCGGGCGGACCGGATCGTTGCCGACCCATCCCGAGCTCCTCGACTGGCTGGCCACCGAGTTCGTCGCCAGGGGATGGAGCGTCAAGGAATTACAGAGGCTGATCGTGACCTCGAATGCTTTCCGCCAAGTTTCGCGGCGAAACCTAGCCCATCCGGCCGATCCCGACAACCGATTGCTGGGCCGGATGCCGATGCGACGGCTCGACGCCGAGGCGGTCCGCGACGCCATCCACTCGGTCGCGGGCTCCTTGAACCTGAGGATGTACGGCCCGTCGGTCGAGGTCGTCGCGGACGAGGAAGGGCAGGTCGTCGGCAAGCATCCGTCCGACCAAGCACGTCGAAGCATCTACATGCTCCATCGCCGGTCCAGCCCCTTGACGCTGCTCGATGCGTTCGACGCCCCTCGGATGACGATCAACTGTACGCAGCGCAGGATCTCCACGGTCTCCTCGCAGGCCCTGCTCTTGCTCAACAGCGAGGAAGTCCTGACCCAGGCCGAGCGGATGGCGGATCGGCTCGAGAACGAGGCCGGCGCCAACCTCGCTCGCCGGATCGATCTGGCCTACCGACTGTCCCTGTCCCGCGCCGACCGATGCCGAGAAGGCGAAGGTCGCCGCCTTCCTTGCGAACCAGGCGTGGGCCTACTCTGCAGAGTCGAGCAAGCCCTCGACTGCGACCTCAGAGTTGACGCCGGAACATCGGGCACTGGCCGATTTCTGCCAGGTGCTGCTCAATAGCCCCGAATTTCTCTACGTAGATTGAGAGCCACTGACGGAGGCCAGAGTGCCCGTCTCGTAGGGTGCTCTGTGAGCACCGTATTTGGCAAGTCGCCCCGGCTCGGTGCTCACAGAGCACGCTACAAAGACAGCAGAGGAAGGTTGACATGGCCGCGGCGGACGCCTGGGACGCATTGACGCGACGCGGATGGTTGACGCGGATGGGCGCGGAGCTGGGCGGGACGGCCCTGGCGTCGCTGCTGGCCGGCGACCTTCCGCTCGCCTCGGCCGACGACGCACATGCCGGCGCCGCGGGAACGGCCTCCTACGATCTCAAGCCGAAGAAGCCCCAGTTCGCGCCGAGGGCGAAGGCGGTCATCCAGCTGTTCCAGCACGGCGGTCCGAGCCAGATGGACCTGCTCGACCCCAAGCCGAAGCTCGATCGGTATGACGGCAAGAAGTACCCCGGCGTGCTCGACGTGATGAGCCCGGAGAAGATCGGCGGGGTGATGAAGAGCCCGTTCCGGTTCGCCAGGCATGGCAAATCCGGGATCGAGGTCAGCGAGCTCCTGCCCCACCTAGCGGGTTGCGTGGACCGGATCACGGTCATCCGCTCGATGTATACCGAGCACATCAACCACGAGCCCGCGACCTGGATGTTCAACACCGGTCGAACGATCCCGGGGCGGCCCAGCCTGGGATCCTGGGTGTGCTACGGACTGGGTTCGGAGAATCGGGACCTGCCGGCCTATGTCGTCCTCGATAATCCGCAGGGCCAGCCCAACGAAGGCATCCGCAACTGGTCATCGGGATGGCTGCCGCCGATCTACCAGGGGACGCCGTTCCGATCGGTCGGCAGCCCCGTTTTGAACCTGACCCCGAAGCGATCGATCTCCCCGGCCGCGCAGGCGGGCCGGCTGAGATTGCTCGCCGAGCTCGCCGAGGCCCATCGCCGCGATCGACCAGGCGAGGCCGAGCTCGACGCGAGGATCGCCAGCTACGAGCTGGCCGCCCGCATGCAATTGACCGCCAGTGATGCCCTCGACCTCTCCCGCGAGTCGAAGGAGACCCGCGAGCTATATGGGCTCGACCAGGACGTGTCCGCACCCTACGGCCGGCAATGTCTGATGGCGCGTCGGCTGGTCGAGCGGGGCGTCCGGTTCGTCCAGGTCTTCGTGGAAGGGGTCGTCTGGGACCACCACTCGAATCTCGAGACGGGCCTGCGGAGCATCTGCGCCCGGACCGACCGTCCGATCGCCGGCCTGATCGCCGACCTGTCCCGCCGAGGGCTGCTCGACGAGACGCTGGTCATCTGGGGAGGCGAGTTCGGTCGCCTGCCGGTCTCGGAATCGGGCAACGGACGCGATCACAATCCGCGCGGATTCACGATCTGGATGGCCGGCGGCGGGGTGAAGGCCGGTCATATCCACGGCGCGACCGACGAGCTCGGTTACGAGGCCGTCGAAGGCCGCGTGAGCGTCCCCGACTATCACGCCACGATCCTCCACCTGCTCGGGTTCGACTACAAGCGGCTGGTCTATCGCCTCCACGGGCTCGACGAGGGCCTCATCAGCACCATCTATCAACCGAGAGTGGTCACCGAGCTGATCGCCTGAAAGTCGAAACCCACCGAACGCCCTGTCGCCGAAAGGACCGGTGGATGACTCACGAAAGCAAGACATCGTCGACGAGCATGGCCACGCCGTCCGCGTCATGATCGCCCGTGACGAGATCGGCCACCGCCTGGACGTCGGGATGAGCGTGTCCCATGGCGACTCCCAGGCCGGCGTGGCGGATCATGGGAATATCATTGGAGTCATCCCCCACGGCGCAGATCTCATCGGGCGTGATCCCCCATCGTTCCGCCAGGTGAAGCACGGCGGTCCACTTGCTGGCGTTGACGCGTAGGATCTCGCACATGGTGCCGAGGTAGCGCGAGGTGCGGAGCACGAACGTCTGGACGCGGCCGGCCATCCGATCGAGCGCCGCCCGCTCGAACGCCAGCATCTGGTCGCGCGTGCCGATCGCGCAGACGTGGAACAAAGGCTCGTCGACGCGGATGCCGGGAGCATGGCCGTCGAGCCCGGTCGTCGGTCGTCCGTTGCCGTCGATCTCGGCGTGCTCTCGATTCTTGGCGACGTAGTCGTCGAACGGCTTCCGGCCGGTGGGGTACGCCGGGACGACGAAGTCGAATCCGTCCGGATCGCGATCGGTGAAGACGACGGAAGGCTGATCCTGGGCGCGGAATAGCTCCAGGACGTCATTGGCCAGCTCCGAATCGAAGTCGGCACGCCACAGCGTGCGGTGGTCCGCCGGCTCCTTGACGATGGCGCCCGAATTGCACACGAGCGGGGCGTCCAGACCGAGCTGCTCGGCGATCGGCCGGGCGCGCCGATAACGCCGGCCCGTGCAGAGGACTGGCCGGATGCCCGCACGAGCCGCCCGGGCCACCGCCTCCGCCGTCCGCGGTCGTAACGTCCCGTCCGGGTCGAGCAGGGTCCCGTCCACATCCAGTGCCAGCATGCGATATCGCGCGACTGCCATGATTCGCGATCGACTCCCATCCGCCGAATGACCGATAGCAACGCGCAGGTATTGCGGGGAGATCCCGTCTCGCCCAACTCATGGTATTCCTCCGGCCTGCCGCCGTCCAATAACCCGTTGACACGGCCGCACGCCATCACCTAAGATTGGCGGGACCATGGCGGATGTTGACTTGTTATTCACGCTCGACGCGTGAACGATGCGATGTTCTTGGCGTCCGATTCTTTCACGAATTCTGAGTTCGCACGACGAGGGCGACGCTGGCGGGGACTTGCGACTCGTCGCGGGGGCCCTCCTCTCTATGTCGAGAATCCGACAAGATGATCATTAGCATCCTCAAGATGATCTCCTGCACGATGGGCGTGCTGATCTGGATCGGCACCCTCTGGGACTCGTTCGCGACGATCGTCCTGCCGCGCACCGTCGCCCCGATGAAGCGGCTCTCCGGCCGTTTCTACAAATGGAGCTGGCGGCTGTGGGCGGCCATCGGCCAACGCTTCCAATCGCCGGACCTCCGTTTGAGCTTCTACTCGGTCTTCGGGCCGCTCTCGGTGATGCTCCTGCTCATCCTCTGGGCGTTCCTGATCATCCTGGCATTCGCGATGATCTATTACGGCCTGGGCTCGCGGTTCCACACGACCCTCGGCACCCTAGATTTCGGCTCGCTGCTGTACATGAGCGGCTCGACCTTCCTGACGCTCGGGCTCGGCGACATCATCTCACCCGACCCGCTCGGTCGGTTCCTCATGATCGTCGAGGCGGCGACCGGATTCATCTTCCTCGGACTGGTGATCACCTACATGCCGCTGCTGGACCAGGCATATTCCGCGCGCGAGGTCGGCAACCTGCTGCTCCACTCGCGAGCCGGCAGCCCGCCGACGGCGATTCGACTGTTGCACCGCTACGCCGACAGTCGCCATACCGAGATCCTCCGGGGCAATCTCCGCGAGAGCGAACGATGGATGGCCGAGGTCCTCCAGAGTCATCTGTCGCACCCGGTGCTCACGTTCTATCGCGCGCAGCGTTTCGGACAATCCTGGCTCATCGCGCTGACGATCGCCTTGGATACCTGCGCCTTGCTGATCGTCGGCACGGAGGGGCTCATCAACGAGCAGGCGCGGCTCACCTACCGCATGGGCCTCCGACTCCTGGCGGACCTCGTGCACGCCCTGTCCGTCCCGGTCGAGCCGCCGTCCCGCCCGCGATTGAACGAGGCGGATATTCCGGCCATCCGCGCGGCCCTGACCGCATCGGGGCTCACGATCACCTTCGGGCCTGCGGAAGGGACCGAGCTGGTCCGGCTCAACGACCGCTATGATATCTACGTCCAGGCCCTCTCCACCTTGTTGCTCATCCCGCTGCCCGCGTGGATTCCGGCGCCGGAGAACCTGGAAGAATCGAGGGCCTGGGAAATCCCGGGCGATTCGGACCCGATCGACGTCTGAACGCATTCGATGATTTCGCTGGAGATTCGCCCCGATGCCGATCAACGTGCCGTCGCAGTACGAGACCCTCTCGGCCATGATCACGCCGGCGATCTTCCTCACCGCCAACGCGTCGCTGATCATCTCGACCTCGAACCGGATGTCTCGAGTCGTCGACCGGATCCGCGTCCTGAATGACCTGGTGGATAAGCTCGACTGCGGCAAGACCGAGCTCGACTTCATGGCGGATCGGATGGATCATCTCCAGGATCAATTTCGTCGGCTGGGAAAGCGAGGCGACCGGATTCGGTTCGCCTTGATCGCGCTTTACGTCGCCTTCGCACTCTTCGTAGGGACGAGCCTGACCCTCGCGATCGATGCCTGGGTGCAGAACCGGCTCGTCGCCCTGCCCGTGGGACTGGCGATCGGCGGCGTCGTATTGCTGCTCTTCGCCAGCGTCAACCTGGTCCAGGAAGCCCTCGAGGCGCTGAGGTCCAACCGGCTCGAGATCCGCTTCTACCTCGAGTTGCACGAACGTCGCGTCGCCGTCCGGGACGGCCTCGCGTCGGGAGCGGAAGCGGGCCATTGAGACCGACGGACTCCCGTCCGATCGCATCGGCGCTCCGAACGGCCGGGGGAGATGTTATCATCCCGATGGCTCGGGGATCCTTCTTCGGATGCCCTTCGCACCAAGACGTGCCGGCGAGGAGAATTCGACCATGATGTCCTTGAAGCAGCAGATGCAAAGCTACGGGGCCTACCACAAGGACCCTCGGAACAAGCTGACCCACTTCGTCGGCGTGCCGCTGGTGACCTTCTCGCTCTTCCTCGCCCTGGGCTGGTTCCGATTCGTCCACCCCGACATCCTGCCGATCACGGCGGCCACGATCTTCTACGTGGGCGTGGTCATCTATTATCTGCGGCTCGACTGGTCGGTCGCGCTCCTGCAATTTCCAATTACGCTGATCCTCCTGATGGTGTCGGACTGGGTCGCGCGGATCTCCTTCGGCCGGTCGGTATCGGTATTCCTGGTCACCTTCGTGCTGGGCTGGATCATCCAGCTCATCGGCCATGCGATCGAGGGCCGGCGGCCGGCGCTGGCCGACAATATCCTCCAGGTCTTCAACGCGCCCCTATTCTTGACCATCGAGGTGCTGGCGAGGCTGAAACTCCGCAAGGACCTCTACGATTCCGAGGGTTTGGGCTACTCGCATAGCCCGACGTGAAGACCATTCGGACGAGCCGGCGACCTGTGCTCATCATTCGGAGGTCATGGGCATATCGATTTGTGAGATGCTCGGGGACGTGTCTGCTGCCGCGGACTGGGTCGGCTTCGCTTCCGATTTGCCCGCCCAGGAATCGATCAACATCATCGTGATCACGAAAGCGAGTAACCATTGACGGGAGTGCATGTTCCGGTATCTCCGGCTTGAAGGGAGCCCGTTCCGGGGAATTCGCGCGGAGCCGACAGGGACGTCAAGATGACCACGCCCTGGCCCGCATCCGATCGCGGCGGCATCTCGGTCGCGCGGGATGCGGCGAGCCTCGGGACAGTCGGAGTTCGAGTCTCACCGTTCCCATGTGAACTCTAGGACGCGTTCCCGGCCCTGTCGAATCGGCCAACTTGCCGATCATTCGCTCCGATCCGCCTGCTCGATCGGCTGCGCGGCGGCGAAGGCGTCATCCACCGGTAGGTAACCGAGCAGCTCGGCGGTCTCCGAGAGGTCCCATCGCATCCCGTGGTTGCGCGACATGCCGTTGAGGACGACGAACGATCGGTCCTCGATCTCGGCCTCGACGGCGCAGTCGAAGAGGCGGATCAGGTCGCCGTTCGATAGCCACAACTTGCGGGACCAGTCGTCGGGTAGCGTATCGGCCCGATTCTTCCCCGGCTGGACCCAGCCCAGACGCAGTCCGATGAAGGTCAGGTCGAACGCTCGAGCCAGGCTCTGCCCCAGCCGCTCGCCGAACAGCTTCGCCGCGCCGTAGGGGCCGTCGGGTAGGGGCTCGAGGTCGACGGTGATCGGCGCGTCATCGAGGTCCTTGTATCCCCCCATGACGTGGTTGGAACTGGCGAAGATGAGCCGCTCGACGCCGGCCAGTGCCGCCGCGTGGAACACGTTGGCCAGGGCATCGAGATTCGGCCCGACGAGCTCGTCCCAGGGGGCCCGATCGTCCGGGTTGGCCGCCAGATGGACGACCGTGTCGACCCCGTGGAAGTGGGTGATCCAGTCGTCTTCCAGGGTCTCCAGATCGGCCTCGATGATCTCGTCGTCGTCCCCGGCGTCCTTGTCAATCAGGACCATGTCATAGACCTCGGCCCATGCTGCCCGGAGTTTCCGGCCGATGTTGCCGCACGCGCCCGTGATCAGGACCGTCCTGGGCTCCGCCTCGATCTCCTGCGCGAGCAGATCGTCGTCGACGACGGCCTCCTCGTCGTCCTCGTCATCCTCGATATCGTCGAAGTCATCGGACTCAGCTTCGATATCAGCGTCCTCGGGTTCGTAGATCGGTAGATTGAACTCGGCCGCTCGCCTGATCGCACCGGCCTTCTCGTCATCCTCGTCGTGTTCCGAATCGTGATCGGGACGCATGATTTCAGTCCTCTTCTTCATTCTGCGCACGAGCGAGAAAAGTATCGGTACGCTCATCGCGCACGAATGCCTGCTCGCAAGCAGGAAATCCACGGTCTCGTTGGAGGTAGTGCGTAGATTCTACCGCGGTCGGGTCGCGGCGCCGTCCGAGAACCTTGCCGAATCCCGCGGGAATTCCAGAGGATCGCCTCCGTTGGTAGCCGCGGGCCGGGTCAGGACGATTGCTCCGGCGACCTGCCGCTGCCGTCCCGCTCGGTGAGGACCTTGCAGACGGCCTCAAGAAAGAAGAAATCGCCCCACATCACGGACTCGTCGACGCCGAGGCCCTTGTGAAGGTGATAGACGCCGTGTTGCAGGACCCCTTCCCAGCCGGGAGTGGACCAGGCGATGTAGCGATCCGAGCAGAGCGAATCGAGGATGGTCAGCGTGGCGTCGCGATAGCGGTGGGCCCGTGCCGGGTCGGACGGCGCGGTCAGTCTGGCGAGGTCCCACAGCCCCGAGGCGGCGATTGCGGCGGCCGAGCTGTCGTCGATCCGGTCGGGGCCGTCGGGCACGTCGAAGTCCCAGGGGGGGACCAGGCTGTCGGGGCATCGATCGAGGAAACAGTCGGCGTTGAGGCGAGCGACATCCAGGTCGGCCGGATCATTCGTATAGCCGAAGACCGTCGCGAAGCCGTAGAGCGACCAGGCCAGGCCGCGCGTCCAGGCCGAGTCGGCGCCCACTCCTTGCTGGGTCGATTGTCGCAGGAACTCGCCGGACTCGACGTCGAAGATCCCCTCGTGGGCCGTCGAGCCGTCCGGGCGGAGCAGCGTCCGCGCAGTGGTGCGGCAGTGCGCGACCGCCAGCTCGTAGAGGGCATGGTCGCCGTCCGCCTTCGCCGCATAGAAGATGAGGGGCACGTTCATCATGATGTCGATGAACAGACTGTCCGGCGCCACGAATGATCGCAGATATTGCCCCTGTGGGTTGAACCGCAGGGCCAGTGTCCGTCCGGCCGTGATCAGGACCTGATGATGATGCTCGTCTCCCGTCAGGCGATACCACGGGAGATACGTATTGAGGAAGATGAATCCCAGGTCGTGGACGTCGCGATCGTACTGGCGGGGCTCCAGCAGCCGCGAGTAGTGCTCGGCCGCCTCGCGCCAGCGGGCCTCGCCCGTCCGCCCGGCGATCAGCCACATCATCCCCGCGTGGAAACCCGCGCACCAGTCGGTCCAGAGCTCGCCCGAATGCTTCCACCTGCCCGCTTCGGTATAGATCGGGAAATAGTCCGGGTAGCGCTCGAGGGTGTTACGCACCTGTCCGGCCGCGAAATCGAACGCCCGCTGCAAGCGGGGCTCGAGTGCGGCAAGATCGATCATGCGGGGCTCGGCCATGGGGCTGTCACGTCCTCTTGATAATAAGAGATCCGTCGTGTGATGCCAACACGCCCTGACGGGTTGTGTCATCGTCGCGGATTTCACGCGCTCGGAGTCTTGCATCGTTACCAAACCGGCCGCGCTCCGCAAGGACTCGGCGAGGCCCGAATCGAGGTCGCACCTCGCTTCCAAGCTAGGCGAATGGTATCATCCCCGGACAGGAATCCCATGAACGACACCACGATACCAGATCGCGAGACAGCCCAGCCCGAACCACCGAGCGTGCCACGGCTGGCCCGGGCTGTCGGGCGCGACCTCTGGCGGGCCCTGGTTCCGCTCGTCGTCTTCGAAGCGGGCTTCAAGGGCACGATGGTCCTGGCGGGTGTCATCGGCACCGGCTGGGTGGTCGCCCCTCTGATCGCTCGGACCGGACGATCGGCGGTGACCAATACCGAGATCGCGCGGTTCCTGCTGTCCCCGACAGGACTGGTGTACCTGGTCCTGATCGCGATCTCGCTGATGCTCGCCACGATGCTCGAGCACGTCGGCGTGATCGCCATCGCCGCAGCTCGGCTCCGCGGTCGGGGGATCACCGTCTCGGGAACGCTGGCCGACCTGGGCGCCGTCTTCTTCCGGCTGCTCACGTTCGGGCTCCGCAGCCTCATGACGCTCGGCTTCCTCTGCGCCCGTTCGTGGTCATCGGGGGCCTGGCGTACCTCGCCCTCCTCTCGCGACAGGACATCAACTACTACCTGTCGGATCGGCCCCCGCAATGGTACGCGGCGTTGGGGATCGGAGGGGTCCTCCTGGCGACGCTGGCGGCCATCCAGACGAGGGCGTACGTGGAGCTGATCTTCGTGATGCCGATCCTCCTGTTCGGCGAGAGTCGCGGCCGGGCGGCAATCGATCGGAGTCGCGCACTGGCTGCAGGGGCCAGAGTCCGCATCGGGACCATCCTCCTGGGCTGGCAGGCTGCCGGGACGCTCTCGAGCGTGGCCATCGTCTGGGCGTTCGGACGGGCATGCGCTGGGCTGCTGGCGTCGGTAGAGTCGCGACCCGTGGTCCTGGTCCCTGTGGTGGCCGGGCTGCTTGCGTTGCAGGCGGTGCTGGTCGCGGCTCTATCATTCTTGCTGGTGGCGGTCCATTGCCTGCTGATCCTCCGACTTTACTTCGAACGCGGGGGGACGCTCGACGCCTGGAGCGCGAGCGCTCCCTGGCCGATCGCGACCCGGGCCATGAGAATCGTCGAGGCGGCCGGGCCACGCTTCCGAAGATTCCTCCGCCTGAGGGTGGCGATCGCCGTGTCGATGCTGGGCTTCGTGGTCTACCTGGGGCTCGGCGTGCCGGGCCGACTCGTCGCCGACGTGCCGATCGTCGTCGTGGCCCATCGCGGCTGCGAGCGGCTCGCCCCGGAGAACACCCTGAGCGCGTTCCGCAAGGCGATCGAGGTCGGGGCCGATTTCGCCGAGCTCGACGTGCAGGAGACGACCGACGGCGTCATCGTCGTCTACCACGATCGCGACCTGATGCGTCTCGCGGGCGATCCCCGCCGGATCGTCGATCTCACATTCGACGAGGCGCGCAAGATCGACCTCGGTCGGCGTTTCGGCCCAGAATTCGTCGGCGAGCGGATGCCGACCCTGGCCGAGGTGATCGCGCTGGCACGCGGCAAGATCAAGCTCCAGATCGAGCTGAAGTATTACGGCAAGGACCGGGGACTGGCCGCCAAGGTCGCCGAGATGATCCGCCGAGAGGGCTTCGAGGCCGAATGTGAGGTGACTTCCCTCGACTATGACGGCCTGATGGCGGCCAAGCGGCACAACCCGCGGCTCACGACAGTGGCGCTCGTCACCTACGCCGTCGGGGACCCGAACCGGCTCGACGTCGAGGGGCTCAGCGTGAATACTCAAGTACTTACCGACAGACTGATCGGCGCCGTGAGACGACGCGGCAAGCTCCTCTACGCCTGGACGGTCGACGACCCCGGTGCCATGCTCCGGCTGATCGAGCGCGGCGTCGGCGGCCTGGTCACGAACGCTCCCGAGGAAGCCATTCGCATCCGCCGGGAACGCTCCACCCTGGGCATCGCCCAGCGCCGCATCCTCGCGGCACGCTACCTCCTGGGCCTCGAGACTCCTCCCGAGGTCGGCAACGCGACCGACGCAGAACCCGAGGCCGAGATCAGCCCTTGATCCGCGGGAGCCTTGGGGCCGGCGAGACTTTGTGCTATAGTGCGGCTCTCATCACTCGCAGATCTCCGGGGAGCGGACCTGCCATGAAGTTCGAGCAACTGATCCGATTCGCCGTGGAGCAGGGGGCGTCGGACCTCCACTTCCAGACCGGCGCCGCGCCTCTTCTCAGGATCAACGGCCTCATCCGCGCCGTGGATTCGCCGGCGGTTTCCGCCGAGGAACTCCGCCAGTTCATCCTGTCAATTCATCCCGCCCTGACAGCCGAATCGCTGGGCGCCGTGCTGGTCCAGGGTCTCGACTTCTCTTACGCGATCCCCGGACTTTGCCGGTTTCGCTGCAATATCTACAGCCACATGGGCACGCCCGCGATGGTCATGCGGACGATCCAGCTCAAGGTGCGCACGCTCGAAGAGCTCCAACTCCCGCCCGTGATCCGCGACATCACGCTGTCGATGCGAGGGCTGACGCTCGTCACCGGGACGACCGGCAGCGGCAAGACCACGACGCTCGCGGCGATGGTCAACCTGATCAATACCACGTACCGATGCAAGATCATCACCATCGAGGATCCGGTCGAGTACACCCATGCGAATCAGAAGGCCATGATCTCGCAGCTCGAGCTGGGCCAGGACACGCCGTCGTTCGAGCACGGGCTGAGGCAGGCGCTTCGGCAAGACCCCGACGTCATCCTGGTCGGCGAGGTCCGCGACAGCGAGACGATGCGCATGGCCCTCCGCGCCGCAGACACGGGCCATCAGGTCTTCACGACCGTCCACAGCTCCAACGCCTCGCAGACGATCGAGCGTGTCCTTGCGATGATCCCCCCCGAGGAGCGAGCGATCGCCACGTCGCAGCTCGCCGGGTCGCTCGTGGCCGTGATCTCCCAGCGGCTCGCGGTCACGCGAGATAACCACCGACGCGCCGTGATGGAGATCCTCCGCGGAGGACCGGTGACCTCGAAGTTCATCCAGGAAAACCGCCTCGGCGAGCTCAGCGATTACATCAACACGCGAGAGCTCGGCATGCAGCGGTTCGACCAGCACCTGATCGACCTCTACAACCAGAAGGTCATCTCCGGCACCGAGGCCATGCGGCTGGCGACCAACCCCGAGGCCGTCGCGCTCGGCCTCCGCGGCATCCACTGACGGACCTCTCGGATGAGGAGGTGCGACCGATGCGACCATCCCGGTTGCTGTTGAGGCGGTCGATCGGCGTGAGTGCGATCGTCGTGGTCCTCCTCGCGCTGGTGGTCTGGATGATCCGGCCGTCTCTGATCGCGCCAGGGCTGAATGCGGTCGGACTCTCTCACAACATCGCACCGCTTTCGACCCTCCAGAACTGGGCCGGCGGCCAGTTCGCGCCGATGACTCCGATCGGATTCCTCACCCTCTTCTCGGCGGAGGATCTCGGCACGCTCGCCGCGATGCTCATTGCGCTGACGATCCTCCTGATCTTGCTCCCGGCACTCTGGCGAAATCGGGTGACCGAGTCGTGGTTGACCCGGCCGTTGCCCCGGTTCCGGCTACGTCGGGTCGAGATGCGGGTCCGGACGGCGATGGCCTTGATCGCGATCCTGGGCATCGAACTCGGCTGGGAGATCGTCGCCTGGAGGAACTGGTCGCTGAGTCAGCGATATGCCGCGCGGGCTGCGGCTTGCCGCGAGTGGGAGGCCAATTATCGGGCTTCGATCATGCGCAATAACATGGACCTTGCCCTGCTCGAATCCGACACTAACGTACATCCCGAGGATCCCCACACGCCTGCCGCCCGGGTCGCGATCCGGAACTATCACCGCGACCGACTGCGCCGCGAATCCGAGTTCGCCTTCCGGGAGGCCGACTACTACGCCGAGCTGGGTCAGAAGTATCGGCGTGCCGCCGCCGATCCTACGGTGCCCATCCCTCCCGATCTCACCCTTCCCGGCGAACACCAGCCGACTAATCCTTGGAGCGTGATGGGGTCGGGAGACTACGCCCAGAACCTCGCCGGATGCGACGAGATGATCCGGTGCTACTCCGACCTCCCCTGGGCACACCAACAACGCGCCTGGATCCTGGCGACTTGCCCCGAATCCAAGCTGCGCGATGGCAAGCTTGCCATCGCCGCGGCCACGCGGGCGGCAGAACTGACCAACTGGAAGAAATCGGACGTCCTCCGGACGCTCGCCGCTGCCTACGCCGAGGCCGGCGATTTCGCCAACGCCTTACGTTGGGAACGTTGCGGAGTCGAGTTGGAGAAAGTGACCCTCAAGAATGTCCCTCCGCAGAATCGTGGCATGAAAAGTATCGGTGTCGTCGAGGACCGGCTGGCCCTCTACAAGGCCCGAAAGCCGCTTCGAATGGCACGGTAGGCCGGTGAGGCGGTCGAGATTTCTGAGAGTCTGTCTCACGAGCTGTGGTGGCTGTCTCGTAGGGTGATCTGTGAGCACCAGGATTCGGCGAACTACTCCGGATCGGTGCTCAAAGAGCACCCTACATGAGCCTTCCGAGTCAGACTCCAAGCGCCTCGCGGTACTATCGCCCGGGAGCGGATTCACTCCGCAGCTTCAGCCCCACGAAGTCGCGCACCTGCTGGGCGATCGCCACCTCGGTCGGCAGTCGTTCCATCGAACTGGCGCCGTAGAAGCCGTCCATGGCGGGCACGCGATCGAGGATGAACTGGGCATCGTCAGGCGTCGCGATGGGCCCGCCGTGACAGAGGACCAGTACGTCGTCGCGGACCGACTTCGCCCGCTCGGCGATCGCGGCGACCTCGCGGACGCAATCCTCGAGGCTTCGGGCCGTCCTGGCGCCGATGGAACCCTTGGTGGTGAGCCCCATGTGGGCCACGACGATGTCTGCGCCCGCCTCGGCGAGCAGGCGAGCCTGTTCGGGGTCGAACGCGTAGGGTGTCGTGAGCAGGTCGAGCCGGTGGGCGGCCGCGATGCAATCGATCTCGAGGTCGAAGCCCATCCCGGTCTCCTCGAGGTTGGCGCGGAAGAGGCCGTCGATGAGGCCGACCGTCGGGAAGTTCTGGATGCCGGCGAAACCCATCTCCTTGAGCTCGCGCAGGAAGAGGTCGCGGATCAGGAAGGGATCCGACGCGCAGACTCCGGCGAGGACCGGGGTGTGTCGGACCGCCGTCAGGACCTCGTAGGCCATCTCCTTGACGATCGCGTTCGCGTTGCCATAGGGCATCAAGCCGGCCATCGAGCCGCGACCGGCCATCCGGAACCGGCCCGAGTTGTAGATGACGATCAGGTCGATCCCACCGGCCTCCTCACATTTGGCGCTGATCCCGGTCCCCGCGCCGCCACCGATGACCGGCAGCCCAGAGGCAACCTTCTTGCGAAGCCGCTCCATGATCGTCGCACGCGATTCAGGCATCTCGATCGTTCCTCGATTGGGGCCTAATCAGAAGTCATGATGTGTGGATTCATACAGTCGTAGCGACACGATCCAGCTCGAGGAACGCGTCGACCAGTGCCCGAGCGAAGGCCGGGTCGTTGATATGAAGTGGCAGGCGTCGGATCGAGCGTCCGGGTGCGGGGACGATCGTCGCCTCCAGCTCGTCGAACAGTGCGGCATCCGCTTCCGGGTCGTGGAAGGGCTGTCCCGGAGCATCGATCGCGGAGACGCCATGCTCGGGGATGAGGATCCCGAACGGCGCTTCCGCTCGATTGAGCTTGGATGCGATCCATCGGGCGCATCGGCGGTTCTCCTCGGCGGTCGTCCTCATGAGGGTCACCTGCGCATTGTGGGCGTGGAGCCGTCGGTCGCGGAACGGCTGGGGCACGCTCTCGATGGCGCCGAAGTTGACCATATCGAGGGCACCCAGGCTCAGCACGTAGGGGATCCTGGCCCGCAAGATCGCCTCGAAGCGATGCGGGCCGGCGGGCAAGATGCCGCCGACCACCTCGTCGGCCACCTCGGTGGTGGTGATGTCCAGGACGCCCCGGATCAGACCGGCTTCGACGAGCTTCTCCATCGATCGGCCGCCGGTACCCGTCGCGTGGAAGACGAGGCAATCGAAGCCCAGGGCTTCCAGGGCCTCCCGCACGGCGGTCACGCAGGGGGTCGTGACGCCGAACATGGTCATGCCCAGCGTCGGCTTGTCGCCAGCCGGAGGGGTCGGGAAGCGGACCATCCCCGCCATGGCGTGAGCGGCGTTGCCGAGCACGCGTCGCGAGACGGCATTCAATCCGGCGATATCGACGACCGAGTACATGAGAGCGATGTCGCTCGAGCCGACGTAAGCCGCCGTATTGCCGCTGGCGACGGTCGAGACCATGAGCTTGGGCAAACCGACCGGGAGTGCCCTCATCGCCGTCGTGATCAGCGCCGTGCCGCCGCTGCCGCCGATCCCGATCACCCCGGCGACGCGGCCGGAGTCGTATTCGCGGCGGAGGAACACCTCCAGCGCCTCGCCCATGGCCGTGATCGCCCGGCCGCGATCCGATCGCGAGAGCGCCGCGCCACGACCCACGTCCGTGGGATGAAACGATCCCACGGTATTGCGATCGATGTCCGGCGCGACTGTCGGAGGATCCATCGTCCCGACGTCGATGGTGGCGACCGGTAAACCCGTCGCGCGGAGACGCTCGGCGACATACTCGAGCTCACGCCCCTTCGTGTCCATCGTGGCGACGGCGTAGACCAATTGGTCCATGTGACGGTCTCCGCGAGGTCTACGCTCTATGCTCCTGGGCCGTGTCAGGGACTTCGATCTCATCGGCTGGCATCCAGTCGACCTTGCCGTCCCGCCAGTCAACAATAGGTGTGCCAGGCCGCTTGTGGCCGATCAAATCCTCGACCCATGCCGCTCGGAGTGTCTGATTGAAGAGGCGGCCATCGCGAATAGTGGCTTCGACATCCTTGAACTCGTCCGTACTCATGGGCCACACCTCCTCTTGATCTGCTCCCACATCGGTGAGTCCGTCACGATGCTTGTGAATTTGGCTTTGGCGGCAGCAATTGGCCTGGGACCCGATGTGCCCGGATTATCGCAAAACCGCCACGAAGTTGTCATCGGCTGATAGAGCTCGGAACAAATTCGCCGATCCCCCCTGTTGATTGCGATCGATTCGTAAGCCGTGATCTCTCATCAAGTTATGACCGAAACGCTGGATGCGCGCCCCTCGGGCCATAAAAGTCAATCCCAGTGCGACTTACAGAAAACTCTCGCACGGTTAGCCACAGTAGGACACCACCGCGTTTGATCGTCGCCAGCCCATCCTGCAGGCTCTGTTTGGCCCGGCGCGATGGGGGTCCTATAATCCAAGTAGGATTGGCACACTCTCTCTCTTCAAACATGTCCGCCAGATTCCCCGTCAGAGGCCGACAGCATGCGTGTCCCCAAGCAAGAGCTTCCCGATATCGAATCGATTCGCGAGCGAGCCGGCTGGAACCTCCCGACCCATTACCGCCTGAACGACGTCCGGTGCGAATACGGATCGATGGCCTTGCCGGGTGTCCCGGACGACTTCCAGATCGTGATCGAGTATGAGAACCTCCTGGAGAAGTCCGACCAGGACGGCAATGATATCGCGACCTACCACGCCTGGGCCGGGCCGCTAATCGCCAGAATCCGGGAGGAATGGCCCGCCTCGACACTGCGCATCCTGTTGCACGAGACTGTAGGTAGCCTCGACGACTAGACGTAGGCAGGTGCCTATCAAGGCGGCTTTCCAGGAATTACGAGGCAGTTCGCACGCATTATCCGCGACCATTGGCAATCGACCGCGCGGAATTCTGCTTGCTGGGCGATTTCCTCGTCTGATTATGAGGTAGAGACTTGAAGCGACCAGTCGGCGGGATTTGCCGATGGAGCGTTGATGTTTTTGAAAAGCTGTGGCATTCTCTAAGTAAGGGATTCTGCGCAACCGTTCTCGTTTGCGGCGTGCGCCGATCCAGATCACGAAATCATCGCCAGCCATGAATTGCCCCCCCGAGGTCTGTGCCGTCGCTCATGGATCCGACCCGTGCTGGAAGTCAACCCCTAACACTTTGCCGGCCTTGAAGATCGGTGATGAAGCCTTTTCATAACGGTCTAAGTAAGTGCAAATCGCTGCAATGATCTCGCCGCGAATGGACGGCCTCATCTCGGGGTGACCATACAACATTCTTGAAAAAAAACACCGATATCGAGAAGATTTTCCTTGGAAACGGTTCAAGGCTTGCGTACGATGCTAAGATGCGATTCTATCGGAAACCAAGCTCGACGCGACAGTGGCCGCGACGTCGCCGTCGCTTTCGCGCTGGTGATCTTGGGACGGGGGGTAACTCCCGGGATTCCGGTCAAGGAGGGTACCGGTTGAACGGTTAGGTCTCGGACGACTTGTTCCTCGACCGCGTCGGTCCTTCGGGGTTATCTGGAGGCGCGACTCGCGGGCTTTTTTTCGTCAACATCGCGCAATCCCACCCGGGATCATTCCTCGATTGGCGACCGCGAACTGACGCAATGTTGATCTGTGTTGTGACGTGACGTGAGCGGACACCCGTGCGGCCGTCCTGAATCCGTCGGAATGGGAAAGACCGCCGCTTTCACCCACCAACCAACCCGCTTCGGCACGGCCAGGGACGTGCAGAGGAGAGTGTCTCGTGAGCATGGGCGAAAGTGCCTACGATCGTATCAACGACTATGGCGCCGTCAAGATTGGGTTGGCCAGTCCGTACGACATCCGGAGCTGGTCGTTCGGGGAGGTCAAGAAGCCCGAGACGATCAACTACCGGACGTACCGTCCCGAGAAGGACGGGCTGTTCTGCGAGCGCATCTTCGGTCCCGAGAAGGACTGGGAGTGCGCCTGCGGCAAGTACCGCGGGATGAAGTACAAGGGGATGATCTGCGACCGGTGTGGCGTCAAGGTGACCCACTCCCGCGTCCGTCGCAAGCGGATGGGCCACATCGAGCTGGCCGCGCCGGTCGTCCACATCTGGTTCTTCAAGGCCATGCCCAGCCGCCTCGGCACCCTGCTGGATATGCGCACCACCAGCCTGGAACGGATCATCTACTTCCAGGATTACGTGGTCGTCGACCCCGGCGACACCCCGCTCAAGGAACGGCTCCTGTTGACCGAGGAGGAGTTCCGCAAGGCCAAGGAGACCTACGGCGAGGGCTTCCAGGCTGACATGGGCGCCGAGGCCGTCCGCAAGCTCCTGATGCGCCTCGACCTGGTCGCGCTGTCCAAGCAGCTCCGGCAGGAGCTCGTCGAGACCTCGAGCAAGCAGAAGATCAAGGACCTCACCAAGCGGCTCAAGGTCGTGGAAGCCCTGCGCGACAGCGACAACCGGCCCGAGTGGATGGTCCTGGAGTGCATCCCGGTCATCCCGCCGGACCTCCGCCCGCTCGTGCTCCTCGACTCGGGCAACTTCGCCACCAGCGACCTCAATGACCTCTACCGCCGCATCATCAACCGGAACAACCGGCTCAAGAAGTTGGTGGACCTCAACGCGCCCGAGGTCATCATCCGCAACGAGAAGCGGATGCTCCAGCAGGCCGTCGATGCCCTCTTCGACAACAACCGATGCAAGCGGCCGGTCCTGGGCAGCTCGAACCGCCCGCTCAAGTCCTTGACCGACATGATCAAGGGCAAGCAGGGCCGGTTCCGCGAGAACCTGCTCGGCAAGCGCGTCGATTACTCGGCACGGTCGGTCATCGTCGTCGGGCCGGACCTCAAGCTCCACCAGTGCGGCCTGCCGAAGAAGATCGCGCTGGAGCTATTCCAGCCGTTCATCATCCGCCGCCTCAAGGAGTTGGGGCACGCCGACACGATCAAGTCGGCCAAGAAGATGCTCGAACGGCGCAGCGAGGAGGTGTGGGACATCCTCGAGGAGGTCATCCGCAACCACCCCGTCCTGCTCAACCGGGCACCGACCCTGCACCGCATGGGCATCCAGGCCTTCGAGCCGGTGCTCGTCGAGGGCAACGCCATCCGGATCCACCCGCTGGTCTGCAAGGGCTTCAACGCCGACTTCGACGGCGACCAGATGGCCGTGCACCTGCCGCTGTCGATCGAGGCGCAGGTCGAGGCCATGACGCTGATGATGTCGACCAACAACATCTTTAGCCCGGCCAACGGCAACCCGATCATCAGCCCGACCCAGGACATCGTCATGGGCGCGTACTACCTGACGGTCAGCCGCCCGAACGAGATCGGCGAGTATCGCAAGGAAGGGAACCTCGAGAGCGGCGTCTACGCGACCCCCACCGAGGTCTTCCTCGCCAAGAGCCAGGGCAAGGTGGGCGTCCACGCGATGATCAAGCTCCGCCTGCCGGGCCACAAGCGGCTCCGCGGCGAGGGCGAGAAGGAATTCACCCCCGGCATGATCATCAAGACGACCGTCGGTCGCGTCGTCTTCAATGACATCCTTCACGCCCGGATGCCGTACTACAACCAGACGCTCGGCCAGAAGCAGCTCCAGGCGATCATCGCCGACTGCTACCAGATCCTCGGCCGCCGCGAGACCATCGCACTACTCGACCGGATGAAGGACCTGGGCTTCCGCGAGTTCGACCCGCTCGGGCCTCTCGTTCGCGACCGACGACCTGAAGACCCCGCTGTCCAAGGACGCCATCATCGCCGAGGCCGAGAAGGACGTCTCCAAGCACAACAAGCACTATCAACGCGGGATCATCACCGACCAGGAGCGGTACAACAAGGTCCTCGACGCCTGGACGCACGCCCGCGAGCGGATCACCGCCGAGATGATGGACGCCCTCAAGAACGACATCCGCGAGGGCGAGACCTATCTCAACCCGATCTTCCTGATGGCCGAGTCGGGCGCCCGCGGCGGCGTCGAGCAGATCCGCCAGTTGGCCGGCATGCGCGGCCTGATGGCCAAGCCCTCGGGCAAGATCATCGAGACACCGATCAAGGCCAACTTCCGCGAGGGCCTCTCGGTGCTCGAGTACTTCAGCTCGACGCACGGTGCCCGCAAGGGACTGGCCGACACGGCGCTCAAGACGGCCGATAGCGGCTACCTCACCCGCAAGCTGGCCGACGTGGCGCAGAACGTCGTCATCACCATGCAGGAGTGCGGCACCTCGCAGGGGATCACCAAGGGCGTCATCTACAAGGGCGAGAAGGTCGAGGTCAGCCTGGTCCAGTCGATCCGGGGCCGGGTCAGCCGGGTCAACATCATCGACCCGATCGGCGACGAGGTCGTGGTCAAAGAGAACGAGATGATCACCCTGGCCGCGGCCAAGAAGCTCGAGGAGATGCAGATCGAGAAGATCCAGGTCCGCAGCCCGATGACCTGCGAGGCCTCGCTCGGCGTCTGCCGCAACTGCTACGGCATGGACCTGGCCACCGGCCAGATGGTCGAGTCGGGGATGGCCGTCGGGATCATCGCCGCTCAGTCGATCGGCGAGCCGGGCACCCAGCTCACCATGCGGACGTTCCACATCGGCGGCGTCGCCACCCGCGGCGTCGAGGAGAAGGACGTCAAGTCCAAGCGCGAGGGCAAGGCCAAGTTCGTCAGCCTCAACATCGTGGTCAACGACGAGGGCAAGCGGGTCGCCCTCTCGCGCAACGGCGAGATCCAGATCCTCGACCCCAAGGGGCGCGAGCTGGAGAAGTATGACGTGCCCGACGGCGCGATCATCATGATCGAGGACGGCCAGCAGATCAATCGCGGCCAGATGCTCTGCGAGTGGGATCCGCACAACATCCCGATCCTCGCCGAGGTCGGCGGCATGGTCCGGTTCTACGACATCGTCGAGGGCGAGACGATGAAGGTCGAGCCGGACCCCTCCGGCCACGTGCGGCGGACGATCATCGAGCACAAGGGCGACCTCCACCCGCAAGTCGGCATCGTCGACGCCGAAGGGAAGACGCTCGACTATAAGTACATCCCCGAGCGGGCCTCGATCGAGGTCGCCGACGGCCAGATGATCTCGGCCGGCACCCTGCTGGCCAAGACCCCTCGCGAGGTGGGCGGGACCCAGGACATCACCGGCGGCCTGCCGCGGGTCACCGAGCTCTTCGAGGCCCGACGCCCCAAGGAGCCGGCGGTCATCGCCGAGATCGACGGCCGCGTCGAGCTGATGGAGGAGAAGCGCCGCGGCAAGCGGACGATCATCGTCCGCAACGAGAGCGGCATCGAGCGCGAGCACCTCGTCCCGCACGGCAAATACCTCCGCGTCCACGGCGGCGACCGCGTCCGCGCCGGCGACCCGCTCGTCGAGGGGCCTCTGGTCCCTCACGACATCCTGCGGATCTCCGGCGAGGAGACCGTCCAGCGGTACCTCCTCCGCGAGATCCAGAACGTCTACCGGTCGCAGCGCGTCGAGATCGACGACAAGCACCTGGAGATCATCATCGCCCAGATGCTCAGGAAGGTGCGCGTCGATAGCGTCGGCGACACCCCGCTGCTGCCCGGCTCGGTCATCGACAAGTTCGAGTTCCGCCGGGTCAACATGGAGCTGATGAGCTGCGTCAAGATCAAGGACCCGGGCGACACCGAGTTCCGCGTCGGCGACATCGTCCCCCGCGACCACTTCGACCAGGAGAACCTCCGCGTCGAATCGGCCGGCGAGCGCAAGGCCGAGTGGATCCGGCCCAAGCCGGCGGCGGCCAGCACGCAGCTCCTGGGGATCACCAAGGCGGCCGTGCAGTCCGAGAGCTTCATCTCGGCCGCGAGCTTCCAGGAGACGACCAAGGTGCTCACCGAGGCGGCGCTGGCCGGCAAGGTCGATTACCTGGTCGGCCTGAAGGAGAACGTGATCCTCGGCCACCTGGTCCCGGCCGGGACCGGCTTCAAGCCGCATCTCGACGCCGAGGTCCGCATCCGGCCCGAGGCCCTCGAAGCCCTGGCCGATAAGGGTCCCGCCTACGCCCGCTACCGCGACGAGGCGACCGTCGGTTCCTCGAAGGATTGATTCCATCGTCGGCTCGTTCGCCACGTCCAACCCGCCGCCGGCCCGTCTCCCCCAGGGAGCCACGGGCCGGTGGCGTTTCGCGGAAGATCCGGCCGATCGCGAGCATGGTCATGAATCCGGAAATCGTCCGGATTTCACTTGACTCCTCTCACATTAGATCCGATGATTTGCACTCATGTTGACCAGGTGTGACGGCCATTCAAATCTTTCCTTTTCGACATTCGCGCGAAGGAGCCGATCATGAGACTTCCCAACCTCTCTCCGAGCATCCCACGTACCCGGATGGCCACGGCACCCCGAGGCGGGGCCTCCCCCGCGATCAGCGGCTCGTTGTCCCTATCAGCTCCCGTCGATTGCTCGGCTAATCAATGCGACGTGAAACAGCTATGCCCGACCGGATGCCAATGCCCGTACAGTACGGATGAAAAGCAGATGCGGACTTGTCAGCCGATACAATGAGAGGCTGGCTTCCGATGCGTTACCACATCCTTACGCGACCATGCTCATGGTCCGTCCTGGGTATGTTGGGTATCGCGAGTGGAGCTGGGATCGGACGCCTGCCATAGTCTGATCATCCCCCCGTCCCCGCCGGTGGCGAGTTGTTGACCGCCGGGGTGGAATGCCAGGCTTCGGAGCGGCGTCGATGATCCCTGGAAGACGGCGAGCTCCTTGCCCAGGGTCATATCCCAGCAACGGAGCGTGCCATCGTAGCCCACGGAGAGCAGCCGCCTGCCGCCGGGGGCGAAGGTCAGATCGCGAATAACCGGCCCGCGTCGTCGCAAGGCGTGGACCAGCCCACCCGTTTTCAGGTCCCAGAGATCGAGCGACTGTTCGGTGCCCGCCGTGGCGAGCCGGCCGATCTCGGAGTCGAAGGTGGCCGACCCGAGTTGAGGTGTGTGCAAGTGGAGAGTCTCGATCGTGCCCTCGCCCTCCCGGTCCCAGATCGTGACAATCCCGAGGCCATTGCAAGCCGCCAGGCGTGAGCCGTCGCGGCTGTAGGCCATCGCCAGGATGGGTCCTCCGGGGCCGGCGAGCGTTCGTCTCTCGCGACCGCTCGCGACGTCCCAGAGCCGGATTGCCTTGCCCTCATCCGCGGAGGCCAGGGTCCTCCCGTTCGCGCTGAAGGCGATTCTCCAGACCGCTCCATCATGACCCCGCAGGCAGCGAGATTCGCCCGCCTTCAGATCCCAGAGCCACACAGTCCCATCATTCCCCGCCGAGGCGAGGGTGTTCTCGTCCCGGCTGAAGGCGAGTTCCCAGACGCGACCTTGATGCCCGTCCAGCGTGTCGATGAGCTTACTTTTGTCTACGCGCCATATCCGGATTTCGCTCGACCAGTAGGTGGAAGCCAGCCGAGTGCCTTCCGGACTGTATCGGAGACGACTGACCGTCGTTGGGGGTTTCCCCTCGACTTGTGGTTGCAGGATGAGGTCCGGCTCCCAAACCTTGATCAGGCCGTCTCCGGAGCCGGAATCGAGCCGGTTGCCGTCCGGGCAATACGCGATCGAG
The DNA here is from genome assembly GCA_963777695.1 of uncultured Planctomycetota bacterium. GTDB lineage: Bacteria > Planctomycetota > Planctomycetia > Isosphaerales > Isosphaeraceae > CAVZRC01. Next base: position 2,101,088 of record CAVZRC010000001.1, on the reverse strand, counting down.
CGGACCGCGCCCGAGTGTCCTCGGTGGACATCGAGCGCGCGCCAGTGGTGACATCCCAGATCGTCACCATCTGGTCCCCGCCGCCCGAGGCGAGCCGACTCCCGTCGGGACTGTACGCCAGGGCGTTGATCGACGTGCCGAGCTTCGCGGCGGGCCATGACTTGAGGGCGCCGGACTCGATATCCCAGAGCGCGATCGAGCCGTCGTTGCCGGCCGAGGCGACGGTCTTACTATCGGGGCTGAAGGCGAGGTCCTGGACCTGGGCGAGTCCCGTTCGAATCTCCCCGTTCAAGCTGCCGTCGCTCGCCCGACAAAGCCGGATCGAACGGCCGTATCCGAGTGCGAGGGTCTTGCCGTCGATGCTGAACGCCACGGCCTGCACGGGGTCTTTCTGCCCCAACGCGAGGACGTGTCGCCCGGTCGCCAGGTCCCAGATCCTCGCCGTCCCATCGATGCCCCCGGATGCCATACGTTTCCCATCCGGACTGAACGCGATGTCGAAAACCAAGCTCGAATGCCCAGGATAAGTCCCAATCACGAGGTCGGTGTGAATGTCCCGGATCCGGATGATGCCATCGGCCCCGCCCTCAGCCAGTCGATCGCCGTCGGGGCTGGAGGCGATGGTCGTGCTCGTACGCTCGGGCGTCTCGAGCGTGCGCAGGAGTTGGCGGCACTCCCAATCCCAGAGCTTGATGGTCTTGTCCTCACCGGTAGAAGCGAGGATCCTGCCGCAGGCTCCGAAGGCAATACTCCTGACCGCGAGGGAATGGCCGTCGAGCGTCGTCTCATCGCCATGAGACGCGCGGTCGAGGTAGAACCACTCGAAGTCGCGGAGGTCGGCGTGCCCGGGCTCGGGCTTCGTCTCCTCGAGCAGCTCTCTCACCTGGCCGACGTTGCCGTTGTCCCACTCGCGAGCCGCCCGGTTCATCTTCTCGAGGTAGACCTGATGCCTGAGCAATTCCTCGCTCCGCCTCGATCGGTCCAGGGCGTCGACCTCACGCCGCCACAGCCATGTGGTGCAGGCCGCGAAGATGACCATCGAGAACGCCAGTGTCGCGAGCAGGAACGCCGTCGCGGGCCGACGTCGCGCCCACTTGGCGACGTGCTCGGCGGTCGAGACCGGCCTGGCTCGGACCGGCTCGCCGCGGAGGAATCGGCCGAGATCCTCGCGGAACGCCGATGCGGAAGCATAGCGTCGCTCGGGCTCCTTCTGGAGGCAGGTCAGGCAGACCGTCTCCAGGTCGCGGGGCAGTCCCTTTCGGCTGCGACGGGGCGGGACCACCTCGACGTGGATCACCTGGCGGATCGTCTCCGCGGGAGTCGCGCCCTGGAACGGGGGCTGGCCCGTCAACATCTCGTAAAGGATCGCCCCCAGGCCGTAGACGTCGGTCGCCGGCCCCAGCGCCCGGACCTTTCCCTCGGCCTGCTCGGGCGACATGTACGGCGGCGAGCCGATCGGCGACCCGCTGAGCGACTGGGCCATCGGCTGCTCCAGCAGCCGGGCCAGGCCGAAATCGGCGACTCGGGGGGTGAGTTCGGCGTCCCGGTCGTCTCCTGCCCTCGTTCCCGACCCGTCGCTTTCGTCGAGTCGCCCCGAGGCGGGCCCGGGATCGCCCGAGCCCGATCGCCCGTGAAGCCGCTGCAACAGCACATTCGAGGGCTTCAGGTCGCGGTGGATGATCCCCAGGTCGTGCAGATATTGCACACCTTCGGCCACTCCGATCATGATCCGGGCGATGCGTCGCGGCACGATCGACGGCCCTTGCCCTTGGATCCAGGTCGACAGCGGTCCCTCCCGGCAGTAGGCCGAGGCGATATAGATCAGCGAAGGGCCGAGGCCATGTCCCAGCTCGCCGACGTCATAGATGGGCACGATGTTGGGATGGTCGAGCCGGGCCGCTAGCCGGGCCTCGGCCAGGAAACCTCGCCAGACCTCGCGCGAGATCAGGGTCTTCAGCCTCGGCAACTTCAAGGCCACTTGCCGGCCGAGCGCAGTATCCAGGGCCAGGTAGACGATCCCGAAGCCTCCGTGCCCCAGCTGGCCCAGGATCGTGTACCGCCCGATCTTCCGGAGGGCCTCGCCCTCATGCGAGCGGCCGGACTCCGGATCGTCGGAGCCGGAGTCAGAGCGATCGTCCTCCGCCGAACCCATCCCGCTCCATCCGGTCAACCGCTCGTCACGCGGCCAGACCCGCTTCAGGACGTCGAGGCAGGCGCGCGCCGCTTCGAGTCGGGCGCGGACGGCCGAACCGAGCCCCGACCTCTGGAGCTCGAGCGTCCCCGCACGGCCGTGGACTTCGGCGTCCTCGGCCAGCAAGGCGGCGAGTTGTCCGTCCAGCTCGTCGAGCGACGTGGAGACGTCGGAGTCTCCCGCCCAGGAGGGGCCGTCCCGTCGATTCGCCCCGATGCCGTTAGAGTCCCGGCCGGGTACATCGACCTCGTCGTGGGTGTTCATCATTCATCGCCGTTGTCCGGGCGACGCGGATGGACCGGAGACTCCCGAATTCTTCGAGCGGACCGCAGCGTCGCGACCCTCTCATTGTGTGAGCCTTCGCCCGATTTTGCAATGATTCACCTTCGATCGAAGCTCGGCCACCGTTCGTGTCTTCGGGGGACGACGCGGCATCGAGGGCGATCGCGTCGCCCTCGATGCCCGGAGGTCCGCTCGATCGCGAAGGTCGGATCGCCATCGCGATCTCGCTTGAAGGCACCGGCCGCCGGTCATTGCGTCAAGGCGAGCAGTAGCTTCTTTCCGACCGGAGTCCCCCAGCCGCTACACGCATCCCAACCGGGGCCGGCCGTGTAGGCGCCACCCTGGTTATTATGTGCGTCGTTGGTGCCCTCGGTGATGTCATCGAAGGCCGAGCTCGCGCCGATGCCCTGGTAGAGCAGCGGATTGAAATAGCCGACGGCCTTGGCGCCGGGCATCGTGGCGAGCTCCTGGTTGATCATCGCGATCAGCGCCGCCCAGAGTGGGGTGCCGGCACTCGTGCCACCGCTGACGGTGTCCTCTCCGAAGACCCGGATCTTGTATCCCGAGCGCGGGTCGGCCACGGCGGCGACGTCCGGGAGGCCCCGGCCGACGAAGCTCGTGCTGGCCGAGGGCGGCACGGTGATCCCGGGACCGGTCTGCCAGGCCGGGAGGGGGAAATGCTCGCTGATCCCTCCGCCGGTCGAACCCTTGCCTCCCCCATCCGCGCGAATGCCATTGCTCCAGACGACTTCCTGCTCGATCGTGCTCCCGGAAGCCTCGATCCTCGTCCCGCCGCAACTCAGAACATACGCGCTCGACGCGGGGAAATTCACATGAACGGCGCCGTCGAGGACGCCATCGATCGATCCGTCATCGCCCGACGCCAGGATCACCGTAACCCCCATGGTCGCGGCCGCCTTGAGAGTCAGATCGATGTCATCCATGACCTGGGCGGTGAATGTCACCGTGCCGGCGTCCTCGAACTCCGGGAACCCCCAACTGACCGAGATCACCGAGGGGGCATTGGTCGTATCGTGGATCGCCTTTGTGATCGCCTCGACCCAGCCCGACTCGGTGAACTGGGCGAAGTAGACGGCGATCTTCGCGCCGGGCGCGACGGAGCCGGCGACCTCGATGTCGAGCATCACCTCGGGTGTGGCATTCGGGTCATTGGGGTCGTTCGGACTCCCGTGAACGGAGATGGCCGTCACGGTCGGCTCGGTCACGGGGATTTCGGCGAAGTACGTCGCCAGGTCGCCCGTGTCGAAGCCCCCGCCGAACTCGAGCAGTCCGATGCACTGGCCGGTCCCATCCAGGTTGGTCGGGAAGTTGTACAACTGGGCCAGCTGCGTGGGGAAGAACGAGGTCGGGGCAATTCGTCGTTCGGACGGGGCCTCGGCGAGCCCTTGTGTCGCGGGGACTCGTCGCCTCGCCATGCGGCGATTGTCCAGGCCGGTCACGACGGTCACGATGCCCTGGAGCTCCGCCGGGATCCGGAGCTCGCCGACTCGACCTCGGTAGGTCTCGCCCGTCTCCTCGCACCGATACATCTGGAGGTCGGTCCCGAATGCCGCATTCGCCTGCCGGACCGTTCCCTTGAGCACGACCATCCGATTGCCGGCGTCGGCCTCGACGACCTCGAAGCCATGGGCCTTGGCGAACGCGACGACCTTCGCGATGTCGGCAGGGTCGCCGCCGTATTTCGCCTCGTACTCGTCGCGGGAGGGCGGGGCGGGTCGCTGGGTCGGCAGCATGGCTCCGATCGCGGCCGGATCCGGCACGAGCTCCTTCGGGCGGACCTTGATGACGACGCGGACGAGTTGGTCCGGATCGGCCGGACGTTCGGCACGGTACCTGGGACGCGGCTTCCGCTCGCTCCCTGGCATCGGGATATGCCTCGACGTCAACGGATGCCCGGACGTGGGGTGAGCCTGTTGCGTCATGGCGGAGAGCTCCTCAAGAGTTGAGTCTATCTCGATCGAAACGATTGGAAAGAGCACGCTCGCTCGGTGAATTGCACGGCCCGACCGGGGAATCGAAGTCTCCCGTCGCTGGCGGCCACATTCAATTGAATCAGCAACTCCGAGCTTCCCCCGAAGTGACGGCGAAAAAAGAGGCATCTCGCTGAACACCTTGCGACCCGGCGAGATCTGGGCGCTTCGGGTTGAATCGCGGCGCAAATTTTTTTTCGAGATCGGGATCGATATCCCGGGTATAGTCTGGAGTGTTCGCCGAGGGCCGGGTCTCGTCCAACTCCCCGGTGCGCGGAAATCGAATCGAACGATCCCGAATCGACCGCTCCACGCCGCTCCATCTCTAAGGATCGCTTTCCGCCGGCTTCTGAACCGCGACCGCGGATTTTCCTCGGTTTTTTCCCGGGGATGTCCTGCACCGAGGATTCTCGACCATCGGCCGCGGCGAGACACGAGGAGGATCTGGAGGAACTATGAACGTCGAGGACCCCGGGTCCGGGGAGTGCGAGGATGAGGCGTTACATCGACAGCTCGAGGCGGCCCGGCAGGGCGATCGCGAGGCCCTGGGCCGGGCGATCCAGCCGTTTCGCCAGTTCTTGCTCATGATTGCCGAGCGTGAGCTGGCGCCGGATCTGAAGGCCAAGCAGGGCGCCTCGGACCTGGTCCAGGACACCCTCATGGTGGCGCATCGCAATTTCCCGAAATTCGAAGGGGGCACGCGAGCCGAGCTGCGTGCGTGGCTGCGTAAGATCCTGTTGCGCCGCGTGTCTCATACGGTCCGAGGCTATCGGCGTGCCGGCAAACGGCAGATCTCGCGCGAGATCCCCCTCGACGCGGCCGACTCCTCGAAGGCCCCGGCCGAGATGCTCGCGGCGGATACCACGTCGCCGAGCGGCAAGGCGGCCCGCCGCGAGGAGGAAGTCGCCCTGGTCGCGGCCCTCGACCGCCTCCCCGAGCGCCTCCGCCAGGTCATCGTATGGCGGCATCAGGAGGATTGCACCTTCGACGAGATCGGCCGTCAACTCGACCGCTCGAATGTCGCCGCTCGCAAACTCTGGCTCCGCGCAATCGAGCAGCTCCAGCAGGCCATGCGATCGCCTCCCGATGCGACCGATGTCCCCCACTGAATGACATGGGCGCCTTGATTCACGCGAGGCAAGCCGAGGCGGACGTCGATCAGGAAGACCGATCACGCCGGGCGACGAGGGCCTCGACCAGCAGGTCGTTGGCGTTCTGCCATCGGTAGTGGCCGGCGATCGCCTTGCCCAGCATGGCTCGGCGATCCCGTTCGTTGGCGTCGTCGAGCAAGCGGCGAAGGGCATTCGCGATCGCATCCTCGGAATGCGGATCGAAATACCAACCGGCCTCGCCGCCGATCTCGGGGAGGGCCGTGGATTGGGCCAGCGCGACCGGGACTCCCTGCGCCATCGCCTCGACGGCTGGGATGCCGAAGCTCTCGCACAGGGAGGGGAAGACCAGTGCCGTGGCCTCGGCATAGGTGGCGCGGAGCGCCCGGCCTTGCCGGTAGCCCGGCATGCGGATGATCGCGCGTCGGCCCGCCTCGGCCGCCGCCGTGCGCATCGGCGCCGCCTCGCGTTCGTCGCCGGAGCCGATGAGCACCAGGGCGAGCTCGCCGCGGGACACCTCGGGAAGCCGGGCCGCCGCCTTGACTAGCCTCAGCAGGTTCTTCCTCGGCTGGAAATTGGCGACCGAGAGGAGATAGGGGATATTCGGAGGCAGTCCCAGATCCGCACGGACCCGCGCACGCTCGTGGCTCGGCGCGGGTTCGAAGAAGAGGTCGTCGGCCGCATTGGGCACGTATGCGACACGACCGCGACAGCCGGGGAAGGCCGACAGGAGTTGATCGGTATTATATCGCGACACGGACAGGATCAGGTCGGCCCGCTCGAAGACGTTTGCCAGGAACTCCCTCCTCCGGGGGGGATCGAACTGGAGGGCCTGCAAGACGTCGTGGCTGGTGACCGCGAGCCGGGCCTGGCGGGCCGGCACGAAGAACTCGGCCGGGCAATAGACCCAGTCGATCGGACCGGTCCACCACTCGATCGGCGGCCATGGCTTGATCCGCCACCATCGCAGGAGGTCTCGGGTGCGCAGCGGCAACTCTTTACGCGAGGGGAGCTCTAGCGATTCCCAGTACGCCAGGCCGTCGGGACGGGTCATCCGTCCAGTCAGCAGGCGGACGTTAACCTCGGGCCGGCGGCCCAGCCGTTCGAGCTGCGCCAGCGCGTGTCGGGTCACTCCGGTCGGGGCATGGCAAGCGTCCATGTCGAAGAGCAGGGCAACCCGCAACGCCGGCATCGTCGGCGATTGGATTGTCCGGCCGGACGTCTTCAGGCCGGTCTGCTCGTTGGCCGTCACCATCCATCCCCCCGCGGTTTCCCCATCCGTTGGCCGTCGATCCACGCCGAGGCTTGATCGTAGGGTAGCCCGGTGCGACTGTCAATTCCGGCCTCGTTCGAGGGCCCGAGGACGTGGCGTGAGACCCAATCGTTCGCGATCGATTCGGGGCGTGACTTGAATCCTGGGCGATCAGGATCAACAATGGCACGCAAGAGCTCCCTCCGGCACGGAGGGCGAGCGAACCTGGAGGACTCGGAAGTATGGTGATCATCGGCGACGAGACCCCGGCCACACGGAAGCCAACCGGAGCGGATCCTTCGACCCAGGACCGCCACGCCCTGCGCGAGCAAGACATGCTCTGGGCCGAGTTCCTCGCGATGGCCCGCGCGGTCGTTGAACTCGCTGGCCAAGGGCGTTCAACGCATTCTGTGACGGCCGCCTCGAGCTGATCCCCGAAGTCAAGAGCGTGGAGGAGGAGTCCGACCGCGAGGAAGTGCGGATCGAGAAGGAGTGCCTGAGGATCCTCGCGCTCTACGAGCCGGTCGCCTCGGACCTCCGCCGTCTGGCGACCATCCTCAAGGTCAATCGCGACTTGGAGCGGATCGCCGACCTGGCGGCGAGGATCGCGCAACGCGCCCGCAAGCTGGCCAGGATGTCCGAGGGCGTCCCGATCCCCGAATCCCTCCGGGCGATGGCCCACCAAGTCCTCGCCCACGTCCGCGATAGCCTCGATGCCCTGATCGGACGCGACTCCCCGCGCGCGTTGGCCGTGATTGCGGCTGAGCGCGCGATCAACCGGCAATACCGACGGCTCCGCAAGGAGCTCAAGGATGCCCTCCGCCTCGATGCCGGCCGAATCGACGCGCGGCTCCGGATGTTGAGCACCGCCAGGAACCTCGAACGCATTGCCGACCACGCCACCGACATCGCCCAGACGATCGTCTACCTCCAGGAGGGGATCATCGTCCGACATCAGAAGAAGATCTCCCCCGTCGCCTGATCCTCCGGGAGTGCCGGCCAGGCGCGTCGGGAACGGGCCGGTTCGACAATCCCACGACCCGGGACCGCGATCCAGCCGGGCATCCTCGGTTTCCAGGAGATTCACGATCATGCGACGCATCCTCGACCGTCGCGGCAACGGCCTGGCCGCCGTACTTGTCCTGACGATCTTCGGGCTCGACGTCGCGGCGCAGTCGCCGGGCGTGTCGAAGGCCGATGCGCCTCCACCGACCGCCGCCCCGGCCACGTCGTCCCTGCTGGAAGTCGGCGGGGAGGTGGCCCGTCCGATCTCCTTCACGGCTGCGGAATTCTCGAAGCTGCCGCGACGGAACGTGCGCGCGAATGGCCACGACGGCGTCGAATCGAAGTATCAAGGCGTGCCCCTGATCGAGATCCTGGCGAAGGCAGGCGTCCCCACGGGGAAGGACCTGCGCGGCAAGGCCCTGACGCTCTTCGTGGTCGTGGAAGCCTCGGATGGCTATCGCGCCGTCTTCGCACTGTCCGAGCTCGACCCGGAGTTCACCGATCGGGTCGTCCTGCTGGCCGACCGCCGCGACGACAAGCCCTTGCCTGCGCAGGCCGGCCCGCTCCAGATCGTCGTGCCCGGCGAGAAGAAGCACGCGCGATGGGTCCGCATGGTGACCCGGCTCAAGGTCGGCCGCGCATGAATCGCAGATGCACGTAGATGATCGTCACCACCGTCTTGTGGCCGTATATTCCCATCGATATGATGTCGTCGGCGCATGATCGAGTCCAGTCGTGCAACTCGGTCAAGTTTCGCGATCGATGAAATCTACGGACAAGGCTAACCCATGAGGACGCCCTTTCCGACGACCCGCTGGGACCGCGTTGCCGAGGCCAGCGACCGGGATTCGCCCGCGGCCCTCGCCGCGATCGACGAATTGTGTCGGGCATACTGGTATCCCGTCTATGCATTAATCCGATCGCGCGGTTACTCGCCCGATCAATCCGCCGACCTGACCCAGGACTTCTTCGGCCGCCTGCTGGCGGGCAGCTTGCTGGAAGTCGCCGACCGGCGGAAGGGGCGGTTTCGCGACCTGCTCTGGAGGGATTGTGGCTACTTCCTCGCCGACTGTCGCGATCACGGACGGGCGCAGAAGCGCGGCGGGACGAAGGGCCAGCTCTCGCTCGACGTGGGCGATGCCGAGCGGCGCTACGGCCTGGAGCCGTCCCATCGACTGGATCCCGAGCGTCGTTTCGAGCGGGCGTGGGCGCTGGACGTGCTGGCGCGTGCCCTCGATGCACTGGCACGCGAGGAAGAGCAGGCCGGCCGTGGCGGGAGCTTCGAGCTGCTCAGGCGGTTCCTGACCGAAGGCCCGCGCGTCATGCCTTATGCCATCCTCGCCCGGCAGATGGGCCTCACGGAAGGTGCCGTCAAGGCCGCGGTCCGGCGGCTCCGCGACCGATACCGGGCCGCACTCCGACGAGTGGTCGCCGGCACCCTCCAGAACCCCACCGAGGCGGACGTGGACGACGAGATTAGAGACCTCTTCCTGGCCCTCGGCCGATAGGTATGCGACGCTTCCGATCGACGATGCGTGGCGATGCGATGGCCTGGGCCACTCGGCCGAAGACCGTGTTTGCCTCCAGCCCCGTGGTGAAACCGGATGATCATCCTGATCCATCGCTGTCCGGCCTGCTCCGCCGAATGCCCTCCCGACTCGCCGGGCAACCTCTGCCCGCGATGTCTGATGCGGCTGGGTCTCGACGAAGACGAATTCGACCCGGATGAGCTCGCGAGCCGGCAAGAATGGCCACGCGTGACCGAGGCCGTCGAGCGACCGTCGTCGGCCTCTGGGCCCCCCTCGATCGGGCCGGAGGCCGCGCCCACCCCGCACTCGCCGCGGACGGTCTTCGAGGTCCATCCCGAGTCGATCGCGCGGCTCTCCTCGCATCGCGAGATGCCCGAGGACGGCCAGGGCGACCGCCTCCGACTCCTCGAAGTGATCGCCAGTGGCGGGATGGGGGTCATCCACCGCGGTCGCGACGCCGACCTGAACCGGGACGTGGCCGTCAAGGTCCTCCAGGATCAGCACCGCGACCATCCTGAGATAGTGCGCCGATTTGTCGAGGAGGCCCAGATCGCCGGCCAGCTCCAGCATCCGGGCGTCGTCCCGATCCATGAGCTGGGGGTCTTCGCCGATCGCCGGCCCTATTTCGTCATGAAGCTGGTCCGTGGCCAGACGCTCGCCGAGATCCTCGCCGAGCAGGCCGGCCCGGCGCCGGATCGACATCGCTTGTTGCCGATCTTCCTCCAGGTGGCCCAGACCGTCGCCTACGCGCACGCCCACGGAGTCGTCCACTGCGACCTCTCGCCATCGAACGTGATGGTCGGGAAGTTCGGCGAAGTGCAGGTGATGGACTGGGGCCTGGCCCAGGTCGCATTCCCTCGCGACCGGGCGAGCGCGGAGGGGGATGCCACCTCGTCGCCCGTGGACGGCGGGCCGGAAGGGCGGGGCCGCCCCGGCGGCATCATGGGGACGCCGGGATACATGGCCCCCGAGCAGTTCACCGACAGCACGCAGCAGGCCGATCCCCGGGCCGACGTCTTCGCCCTGGGCTCGCTCCTCTGCGAGATCCTGACCGGCCATCCCGCCTACGACGGATTCGCGGCCCGCAAGGCCCGAAACGAGGGAGTGCGTCCCGAGCCGTCCGAGGCGCCCGCTCGCCTGAGGTCGTGCGGCGCCGACGAGGAGCTCGTCGCGCTGGTTTGCGACTGCGTGTCCGCCGACCCGACGCGACGGCCAAGCGACGCGGGGGAGTTGGCGGCGCGGTTGACGGCGTACCTCGACGGCGTGGGCGATCGGCTTCGCCTCGCCGAGCTGGCGCGCGTCGAAGCCCTGGCCCGCGCCGACGGAGAGCGGAAGCGGCGCAGGCTGACCGCCCTGCTGGCCGTCCTCGCCGTCGCATTGGTCGCGCTGGCCGCCGGCAGTTATGCCGAATGGTTGCAGCGACGGCAGGCCCGGCGGGCCGCCTCGGCGATCGTCCTCCGCGATGTCGAACTCTTGCGCGATGAGGCCGCCGCCGACCCGACCGGTGATCCGGAGAAGTGGCGGTCGGCGAGCATCGCCTCAATGCGTACGACGCCGATGCTGGCGGACGCACCCCGGGCGATGCGGGAACGCCTCTCTCTCTTGGGAGAGGAGGTGGAGCGCGGGTTCAATCGGGCAGAGGCCGATCGCCGGCTGCTCGATCGCCTGGATCTGATCCGATACCGGGCCGATGAGGGGGAGCTCGCGGTCGCCGACGCCCAGTTCGCGGCTGCATTCCGGGAAGCCGGGCTCGACCTGAGTGCGAGCGGCCCGGCCGAGATCGGCCGGGCCCTGGCATCGCGCCCGCACCATGTGAAGGAGGCGATCATCGCCGTCCTGGACTGCTGGGCAATCGTGCGACGCGACCGCGAACCGAGGGGACGCGACGAGATCGGCCCGTGGCAGGTGCCCCTCGAGGCGGCCCGCGCCGCCGATCCCGACCCCTGGCGCAACCGCCTTCGGGACGCCCTCGAGACAGGAGACCGCCAGGCCCTGGCCCGGCTCGCCAGCGCGGGCGATATCGAAGGCCGGCCGGCGCCGAGCCTCTGGCTGATGGGCCGGCTGCTGATTTGGAGCGGCCAGATCGAGGCGGCCGATGCATTCCTCGCTCGGGCCTGGCGGATCCATCCCCATGACTTCTGGATCAACCTCGAGCTCTCGCGGTCGCTGATGATCCAACCCTGGCAACCCGAGCTGGCGCTGAACTACGCCACCAGCGCCGTGTCGCTCCGCCCCGAATCGGCCGTGGCCCACCTCCGCTTGGGGTGGATCCATCAGTGTTTCGCCAACAAGGTCGGTGCCGAGGCCGAGTACCGGGCGGCCCTGCGGCTCTGGCCGGATTACGGCCGCGCCCACGCGAGGCTCGCCGGGTTGCTGTTCTTCCGCAGCCGGCGCGCCGAAGCGGCCGATGAGTACCGCACGGCGATCCGATTGATGCCCGACGAGGCCGAGCCGTACTGGGTCAGCCTCGGGGATTGCCTCATGCGGCTCCACCGGCTCGAGGAAGCGGCCGGCGAGTTGGCCGAAGCCAGTTGACGCTACCCCTCATCGGCCTCGCTCTGGATCCAAGTGGGACGCCTGCGGCTCGCCCAGCGGGACGTCCCGAGGGCGGAAGAGGCGCTGGTTCGTGCGGAGAAACTGGTCAGCCCGGGTTCCCGAGAAGCCCAGCAACTTGCCCAGGAGCGAGGCCGGGTGGGGCTCCTTCGTCGCCTGCCGGGCCTCCTCGGCGGGGAGGATCAGCCTCGAGATAACACCGAGCGGCTCGAATTCGCGAAGCTCTGCGGAGAGGCGGGCCTGGCCGATGCGGGGGCACGCCTTTACGGGGAGTCCATCTTCGCGGATTCGAGGATCGCCGAGGATCGAGTCCTTCGCCCCCGATGCTACGGCGCGTTCCTCGCCGCCTGGGCGGGTTCCGGAGAAACGCGGGACGATCCCCCGCCGGATGAGGCCGAGCGGGCACGCCTACGCCGTCAGGCACTCGAATGGCTCCGGGGCGAGCTCAGGACCTGGACACCGTGGCTCAAGGGCGGACGTTCGGGAGAGCGCCGCGATGCCGTCGCGGCGCTCCGGGGATGGATGAATACCCACGAGCTGGCCGGCGTCCGAGAGCCCGAGGCCCTGGAAGCCCTCCCCGAGGAAGAGCGCGAGACCTGGCGCGCGTTCTGGCGAGAGGTTGAGGCGTGGCTCCCGGTCGATCCCGGTTGAGCACACGCCTGAATTATGCCCCGGATTGGGGCGGGTTGACATCCGCGCGGGGCGTCGGTTTCTCGATCCGGCCGGCCGGCTCGGAATCACTTGTGAAGTGATATGTACCCATAATCAACGGCTTGGACGTTGCTCGTCACGAGGTCCGCGTTGATCTCCTTGACGATCACCCCGGTCGCGCCTGCGAATTTCCCCGTACCACCGGTGATGGAGGCGTAGATCGTGCTGACCAGATGTTCGTCACCGGTCGCCGGATCGATGTAGAGGCTGGCCTGACCGACGATAGCTCCGCTGTTGAGCTGGCCCTTGGGCGTCGTGTAGGTGATCGTCCCGCCGATGTAGACATACCCGCTCGATCCGGATGCGGCGGGAACGCGCTGGACGCTGATCGACTCCGTGAAGCTCCCGAGGAGGCTTGCGCTTCCCGACCCGTTGGCCGAGATGGTCGTCACTCCGTCGGAACTCGTGATGCGACCGGTGGTTGTCTCGGTATCGGTCCCGTAGATCGCGACCAGGCTGGCGGCGCCTGCTGGGCGTGCAACGTGGGCGTGATGCCCGTGGATCCCCGCACTCAGGAGGTTGCGGGTCTCCAGGGATTCGAGATTCGGTGTCCTGCGGTGTCTTGCCGGATGGTGACTGCGGATGCTCATGATCGGTGCCTCTTGGGTTCGAGTTCGATTCGGCGGAGTGCTCGCCAGGCGAACTTCAAGTGAGATTCGGGCAAGTCCAGGTTAGTGGAACAACGCCGATCGATGTCGGGTCTCGCTTTGGGCCGGGCCGCGATCGAGGCCTCTTGCTTCATGAAACGGCCCAGACCATCGATCCGGATAGGGGTCCGTTCATCACTCTACGTTTCTGCTATTCTTACCAACTCCGAAATCTTGCCTCTATTATCTATTAAGGGTTTTCTTAACTTAAGTTGCGTGAACCAAGGGCGACTCCCCACGATTTCTTCGAAGCGAGTTCGACCCTGGAGTCGCGAGTGCTCACGACTCCAGGTCACGAACGCAACCGACGCCTGGAGTTTCACGTCCGAGCGCCACCCAAGCCATCGCCGACATCATCCGCGTGGCGATTTCCTCCATCAATCGATCTTGCTACGCAATAGGAGGGGATCATGCAACGCGCCGTCGCAACGCCGAGGCCAATCCAGCCACGACGCCGCCGATTCCCATCAGCAACAAGGTCGAAGGTTCGGGCACGGCCACAGTCGCCGGCGTCACGGTGATCTGTGCGCCGATCGTCGTCGGGTTGATTGTGTAGTAATTAGGCGGCCCGCCCGTCAGGCCGGTCGAGGACAGGTAGGTCAGCGGATACATGCCGGGCGTGGCCCCGGAGGCGACGCTGAAGTAGATCTCCCCCAGTCCGTAGGTCACATTCGCCGCGATCGGCTGCGCCAGGTTCGTGGCGAAGTCGCTGATGTCGGCGGTGTCCGTGATGGGTTTGCTGGTGACGGGGTCGGTCAGGTTCGCGAATGCGAACCCGACGCTGTTGCCCGCGAACACGTAGGGCTGGCCCGTATTGGTGTCGCCGCCGGTGAACGCGATGCCCGACCCGTTGGGGGCCGAGATCGTGACTTCGAAGCCGGCTATCGTCGTGTCCGTCGTGCTGGTCAGGAACACGTCGAAAACGTTGTTCGTCGAGCCGGCGACTGCCACCGAATTGGTGGGCACGATCGAGATCGTGAAGTCGGCCATCGCCCGGCCGCCGGTCAGCAGCGAGCAGGCCATGGCGGAAATCAGGCCGCAGAGCCGGGCCCGGCGAGAACCTCGTGAAACTCCTGAAACCTGGACTCGGTCGATCATCAATCTCTCCTAAGAAGCTATGATGGCAAGTGAGGGATTCGGCAACGTTGGCAAGAGGATTCGGCAGGGTGCTACGTGGTCGCCATGGTGTCCGCGGGTCGGTTCGGAGGGTCCGATCGATCGGTACTCAGATGGTGTGACCCAACTGGCCGCGGACCGCGGTGAAGTCGGCTGTATTCACGACGCCGTCGCCATTGACGTCGAGGAAGTTCGTCGGGATCGTGCTCGTATGATTACTGATATACGAGAGGATCAGGATGCCGTCGCGGGTCGCGACGATACCGTCGCCGTCCACATCGCCGTAGAGGTCCTGGAGGGCGATGTCGAACGGATTGGCGCCGGAGGTCGCCGTGTTCCCGTTCAGCGGGTGGCCGCCGGTGACGCTCGTGACGGCGTTGGCCCCGCTGGAAGCCAGGCTTGCCACCACGTTCGTCGCCGTGACCGGGCTGGTAAACGTCCAGGTCAGGTCCGACGTCCCGGAACCGGCGAGTCCCTTCAGGACCGGGATGCCCGTGCCGGTGAAGGAGAGGCTGTTGAGCGTCGCGTCAACCGGCACGTTGAACGTGAATTCGATCGAGGTCACTTCCCAGGGCAAGTCGCGCGGCAGCGCGTCCTGTACCGTGAACGACTGGCTGCCGTAGAAGAAGGTGACGCCGGTGACCGACGGCGAGGCGGTATTGGGCGGGGCGAGCGTCGCGATGTTTGTGTACGTGACGTCCTGGTAGCCGCCGGTCGTCGTGTAGGTCCCCGAGTTGCCCATCTGATCCGTCAGTGTCGTCGTCTGGCCCTGCGGCTGGAAGACGGTCAGCGAGTCGCCCGTCGGCCCGGTCGGGACACCGCTCTGGACGGAGAACGTCGCGGTCGTCGATGGGGAGACGAGGAAGACATCGTTGTCGGCGCCCTTGACGGTGATCGAGGGGATGTAGGGTGTGTAGGTGACCTCGTGCCCATCGACGATGGTCGCCAGTCCGCCGACGGAGAAGACCTCATTGCTGGCGGTCCCCTGTACGGTCAGGGTGTCGGAGCCGGCGCCTGCGGCCTCGCCGATGTTGACCGGCCCGGAGACGTTGACGGGGGCGATGGTGATGGCGTCGTTGCCGGCGCCGCCCGCGAGGGTGAAGCCGGTGGATTTCACGGGTGTGATCAGGAAGGTGTCGTTGCCGTTGCCCCCGAGGATCTGGCCCGGTATGCTGCCCTGGAGGGTGCCCAGGACGGTAACCTTTCCGCCCTGATTTCCGCCGCCTCCCGTGATCGTGAAGGTGGAGGTGGCGGCGGTCGCGCTCAGCGAGGAGGTCGCGTCGATCATCAGGTTCCTGGCGGCCTTGACGGTGACGGCGTTGCCGGCGGAGCTGACCTTCGCGCCGTCGATGAGCTGCAGATTGGTGGCCGCGGTCAAGGTCACGAAACCCGAGGCGGTGGAGATGGTCCCGCCATCGACCGTGAGCTGGGACCCGGACGCGGTCACCTGGATGTTGGCGCCGCCGGTCGCCTGCAACACCCCGGTGGCATTGACCTGAACCGCGTCGGCCGAGCTGTCCGAGCCGACGACGGCGATGGGTCCATTGTTCGAGGTCACCTTGCCGCCGGTCTGGACGACGACGCCCACGCCGACGCCCTGGGCCGAGCCGTCGATCGTGATGGGAGCGGCGGTGGTCCCGGTGCCGGTCGAGGTCACCGATCCGCTGCTGACCAGGTCGAGGCCGTCGCCGTCCTCGGAGGAGCCGGAGACCTGGATGGCGCCCGAGACGGAGGTCACCTTGGTGCCGGGGCCCTGGATGATGACGCCGCTCTGCACCTCGGAATACCCGTAGAGGTTGACGGTACCGGCCCCGGTCAACTCGATGGCCGTCCCGTCCGAGACCAGCACGCCCGGACTCTGATAGTAGGACTTACCTTTGATCTGGATGCTCCCGCTGACGGTGGCGACGACCGGCGTGCCGCTCGTGGTCGTCAGAAAGTCCACCCCGGCGTCGGCGGACCCGCTGCCCGCGTATCCGGTGATGCTCACCGCGCCGGACGTCGTCGTGACCCGACCGCTGTTGGCGATCCGCACGCCCTCGTTCATGCCGGCGCCCGTGCCCGTGCCGCCCTGGCCGGTGATGGTGATCGCGCCGGAAGTCGAGGTCATCGACGATTCCACATAGACGCCTATGAGATTGCCGCCCACCGGGGACCTGGATCCCTGGGAGAGACTGATCGATCCGCTGACGGTCGCCAGGGTGCCCGAGACCACCTCTATGCCCTCGGTCGTGCTCACGCTCAGGCCCGCCGTGCCGCTGAAGGAACTTTGATTGATCTTGACGGCCTCGGTTTGCGGGCTGTTCTCCAGCATGACGTCGAAGCTGCTGGCATAGCTGTTCGTCCCGCTGTTGACGAAGTCGACCGCATCGCCCGTGCCGCCGTCGATGATATCGATCGTCTTGAAGCTGGGGTTCGAGCCGACCATGGCTTGGAGCGTCAGCGCGCTCGAGCCGAACCCGGTGAACAGACCGGGCGTGACGACGCCCGCCGAGGTGAACGTGCCGCCGCTGAGGCCGAAGTGGTAGCTCGAGCCGCTGGATTGCACCGACAGTGTCTCATCGCTGGCGAGCTGGATCGTCAGCGTGCTCGTGCCTTCGTCGAAGACCTCGGTCAACAGTGGCAGCGTCAGGAGATTCGTGAAGTTGATGTTGAGATAGCCGCCGGTCGTCTGGACGTGGCCCGTGCCGGGGGCGGTGAGCACCACGCTGGACGTCTGGCCGGAAGGCGTATCGACGGTCAGCGTGTCGGTGATCGGGTTGTTCGCGCCGTAGACGTTCAGCGAGACGGTCATCGAAGGGCTGACGGTGAAGCTATTCGTGCCGCTCTCCGCGTAGACAGAGACCGTCGGGATGTCCGTGTAGTCCACCGAGGCACCTTCGAACGTCGCCTGCGTGCCGTTAACGACGAACGCATTGTTGCTCGAGCCGTCGATGGCCAGGCTGGCGGTACCCGAGCTCGGCTCGGTGACGTCGACCGTCCCGGTGACGGTCGCGGGTGCGACGGTGATCGCGTCGGCGCCGCCGCCACCGGCGATGTCGGCCGCGGTCGAGGTCTTCGGTTCGACGGTGATCGTGTCGGCGTCGGGCCCTCCGGTAATGCTGATCGCGGAGCCGCTCGCGAGCGTGCCGTAGAGCTGGATGTTGGCGCCGTTGTTGCCGCCCGGGTTGCCGGCGTCGCCCTGGATCGAGAGGGCTGTCGAGGCGCTCAGGGTCGAGGTTGCGTCCAACGAGACGCCGCCGCCGGAGGCGAGGCTGATCGAGCCGCCGGTCGAATGGACTTCCGCACCATTTTGGACGTCGATGGCATCGTCGCCCGTGAGGACATAGGACGTGCTCAGGGAGATGTCGCCCTGCGAGACCACCTCGGTGCCGACACCGGAGATGGAGATCCCCGGGGAGTGGGAGGAGCTGCCGGTGATCATGACGGCGCCCGTGGTCGATTGGACCGTGGTTCCACCGGTGATCGAGGCGCCGTCGGCGGAGCCGGACGTGCGGCCGGTGATCTCGATCGTCCCGGCCACGGAGGTCAATGGGACATCGGGCCCCTGGAGATAAACACCGTCGCCCTGACTGGACGTACCCAGGACGGTGATACCGGCGGCGCCCACCGTGCTGATCGTGATCCCGCTGTTGTTGTTGTCCTGGATGGTCACGCCGGTCCCGGGGCCTGTGGCCGTGCCATCGATCGAGATCGATCCGCCATACGCGCCGGTCCCGGTCGTACTGATCGCCGACCCGGAGTAGACCGCGACGGCGTTGTAGGGGCTGCTGCCGGTGATCGCGATGTCCCCATCGACCGTCGTCAGGGAGAGGCCGGGGCCCTGGACGTAGACGCCATCATTCTGATCGGAGGCGCCCATCAGGCTAATGCCCCCGGCTCCCGAGCCGATCCCGGCCGTGTTGATCGTCAACGTGGTACCGGTACTGCCGGCGATGGAAATGCCGGCTCCGGTGCCGGTGTTCGTGCCGTCGATCGTGATCGATCCTCCGTCGGCGCCGGTCCCGGTCGTACGGATCGTAGCCCCGGAGTACACCCCGACGGCGCTGTTGCCGCCGTAAGTGCTGGACGTGTTGCCGGTGATCGCGATGTCGCCATCGACCGTCGTCACGGAGACGTCGGGACCCTGGATGTAGACGCCGTTGCTCACATTGGACGCCGACGAGGCCGTACCCTTAATGGTGATGTCGCCCACCCCGGCGCCGGTCCCGGCCGTGCCGATGGTCGCGCCGCCGTTGCCGTCGTTGCCGATGTCCACGCCGGCCCCTTGGCCGGTGTCCGTGCCGTCGATCGTGATCGAGCCGCCATACGCGTCGCCGCCGGTCGTAGTGATGTTCGCGGAGTACACCTGGACGCCGCCGACGGAGTTGGAGGCACTGGCGCTGCTGCCGGTGATCGCGATGCTGCCATCGACGTCCGTCACGGAGACGTCGGGGCCCTGGATGTAAACGCCGTCGCTCGTGCTGGACGCGGACGAGGATGTACCCATGATGGCGATACCGTCCGCTCCGGCGCCGGTCCCGGCCGTGCTGATCGTCCCGCCGCCGTGGCCGTTGTTGCCGATGTCCACGCCGTCTCCGGTTCCGGTGTCCGTACCGTCGATCGTGATCGATCCGACATGGGCGGCCGTGGCAGTCGTACGGATGGTCGCGGCGTACATCTCGACGCCGCTGTCGGAAGAGTAAGGGCTGGCGGTGTTGCCGGTGATCGCGATGTCACCATCGGCGGTGGTCAGGGGGATGTCGGGACCCTGGAAATAAACGCCGTTGCTGATGCCCGAGGTAGTCGTGCCCGTGATGGTGATGCCGCCCGCGCCCGCCACGGTGGCGGCCGTGCTGATCGCCGAGCCAAGGCTGTTGTTGTTCTGGATGAACACACCGCCCGCGCCGTCGTCGGCCGTCCCATCGAGCGTGATCGATCCGCCGTTGGCGTCGGTGCCGGTCGTGCTGATCGTCACTCCGGAGAACACGACGACACCGCTGTAGGAGGCGGAGTTGCTCGATGTGCTGCCCGTGAGCGAGATCTCCCCATCGACGGTGGTCAGGGAGACCTCGGGGCCCTGGACGTATAGGCCATAATTATTTTGATCGGCCGTACCCGTGATGGAGATGCCCGCGGCGGCCGCGCCGGTCGCGGCCGTGCTGATCGTCAGCGCGGCGTTGCTGTTGCCGGCGATCGACACTCCGGTGCCTGCACCAGTGTTGGTGCCCTTGATCGTGATCGATCCCGCATCGGCTCCTGTCCCGGTCGTACTGATCGTCAACCCGGAGTAGATATCGACACCGCTGTTGGGGCCGTAATCGCTGGTGGTTGTGCCGGTAATCGAGATGTTCCCGTCAACCGTCGTCACGGACGTGCCGGGACCCTGGACGAGGACACCAGGCTGCTGGGTGGATGAACCCGTGATGGTGATATTGCCGCTGGTCGTGGTGATCGAGTCCAGGATATTGACGCCGGTCCCGTACCCCAGGGTCCCCGCGGTGCCGCCCGCCAGCGTGATCGGGCCGCTCGCGGTCGAAACGGCCCCCCCGGTGAACAGGACGGAGCCCGTCGAGGTAACGTCCAGACCCGCCGAGCCGGTGAACGTCGATGCCTCGAGCATGACGTCGGTGGGCTCGGGATTCTGGTCCACCGTGACGTCGATGCTGGTCGAATATGTGTTCGTCCCGCTGTTGAGCAAGGTCACGTTCGTGCCGGTCGCGCCCACCGAGACATCGGCGTCGGTGATGTCGATGGTGCTGTAGTGCGCGATCCCGGCGGCCTCGAGGACGAGCGTGTTCGTGCCGAACCCGCCGAAATCGCCCGAATTGGAAACGCCGCCGTTGGTGAAGGTGCCGCTGCCGCCGAGGGTGAAGTCGTAGGTCGAGCCCTCGGACCGGATGCCGAACGACTCGTTGTTGGCGAGATAGATCGACAGAGTCAACGACCCTCCGTCGCTGACCGTCAACAACACCAGGCGATCTTCCAGGCCCTCGATCGATGGACGCGTGCGGCGATGATTGCCCAGCCGCCTCGGGGCAGTCTTTTCCGCCACCTTCCATCCGCCAGATCGCTTCGACGACGGGTGAGCCCAAGCCATGGTGCAACCTCGCGAGCAGGAGGGGAGAGGGTCGATCAGGTCGCTTCCGATGAGAAGCGGGGATACCGTATCCGCCCCATTTCGACTTTTCCAGATCTGTTTCGTATTTTCAACGTTCGGATCGTGCCTTAGTTGCGTCCGCCCATTCCGAACGCCTTCACTTCGCGATTTTCGAGGATTTTTCCGATTCATCCGCGCCTCCGCGTATCTTTCAGAAACAGATTCCTTATACACAAATAGGCGCAGGTCGCTTCCTCGGAGAAACTCTGTACATTCACAATCCGATCGCTTCGATTGGTCGAAAGGATCGGGGAAAGTCGCTGTAGCATCGACAACAGCCCGTCCACCTGGAATGAGTGCTGTTCGGGATGGGAAGGCTCCATCCGAGAGGAAAGTCGGGGGGAGGGCCCTTGAGAACCTCTCCGTCCCGACGAAATGCCGCATCCAATCTCCGCGGCTCCGGACTCGATGTTGCTCAGACGATTTGACCCAACAGCCCGTGGACCGTGGTGTAATCGCTCATGTTCACCACGCCATCGCCGTTGATGTCGAGAAAGATCGCGGCGATGGGGCTCGCATTGCTCTGGATGTAGCCGAGGATCAAGGTGGCATCGCGACTATCGACGATCCCGTCGCCGTCCACGTCGCCGTAGAGGACCTGCACGGCGATGTCGAAGTTGCTCGGGCCCGAGGTCCCCGTGTTGCCGCCCAGGGCCTTGCCCCCGCTGACGCTGGTGATCGCGTTAGTGCCGCCGGATGCGAGTATGGCGACGACGTTGGCCGCCGAGACCGGGCTGGCGAAGGTCCATTCCAGGCTCGCCGTCCCGCTGCCGCTGAGACTCTTCAGGACCGGCGCACGGTGCCGGTGAACGACAGGCTGCCGAGGGTCGCATTGACGGCCTCGTTGAAGGTGAATCCGATGCGCGGTGATCTTCCAGGGCAGGTCGCGCGGCAGTGAACCCTGGACCGTGTAGGACAGGCCGTTGCCGTAGTAGAACGTCACGCCCGTGACCGCCGGCAGGCCGGTCGTCGGCGGGGCGAGGGTCTGGATGCCGGTGTAGGAGACATTCTTGTAGCCGCCGGTCGTCGTGTAGGTCCCCGAATTGCCCGACTGGCCGGTCAGGGTAGTCGTCTGACCCTGGGGTTGGTAGACCGTCAACGTGTTGTCCGGGGTGCCCGCGGTGCCCCCCTGGACGGTGAACGCGGCGGTCATCGACGGGGAGACGAGGTAGGCGTCGTTGCCAGCGAGCCCGGCGACCGTGATCGACGGGATGTACGGCGTGTAGGTGACTTCATGCCCATTGACGATCGTCGCCAGGCTCGTGGCCGTGAACACGTCGTTGCCGGACGTGCCCTGGATGGTCAGGCTATCGGTGCCGACGCCGTCGGCCTCGAGGACGCTGACCGGGCCGGCCACGGTCGACCGGGGCGACGGTGATCGTGTCGTTCCCAGCCCCGCCCTCCACGAGAAAGCCGGTGGCGGCGGCAGGGGTGATCAGGAACGTGTCGTTGCCGATGCCCCCCAGGATCTGGCCCGTCGTGCCGCCCTGGAGGGTGCCCAGCACGGTGACGGCACCGCCTTTGCCCCCCTGTCCGCCGGAGATGACGAATGTCGCGGTGGAAGCCGGCGCGGTCAGCGAAGACGTGGCGTCGATCATCACGTTGCCGGCGGATGTCAGGGTGACGGAATTGTGGGCGGCGCCGACCTTGGCGCCGCCGATCAGTTGCAGATCGCTGATCGCGGACAGGTGCACGAACCCCGAGGAGGTGGTGATCGACCCGCCGTTGACCGTGATCTCCGAACCGGTGGCGTACACCTGGATGGTACCCCCGCCGGTCGCCTGCAATGTCCCGGTGGCATTGACCTGCACGGCGTCTCCGGAGTTGCCCGAGGCATTGATCGCGATCGGGCCGTCGATCGAGGTCACCTTGCCGCTCGACTGGACGAGCAAGCCCACGCCATTCCCAGAGGCGGAGCCGTCGATTGTGATGGGAGCGGCGGTGGTCCCGGTGCCGGTCGAAGTCACCGAGCCGCCGACGACGACTTCGAGGCCGTCGCCGCCGCTGTCGCTATTGGAGTTGCCGGTGACCTTCAGGGCTCCCGTGACGGAGGCCACCTTGGTGCCGGTACCCTCGATGATGACGCCCGTCTGCGATTCGGAATAACCATAGATGGTGACGGTCCCGGCTCCGGTCGAGCTGATCGTGGTGCCGTCCTCGATCAGCAGGCCGGGGCTGCTGTAATAGGAACGGCCCTGGATCTGGATGTCCCCGCTGACGGAGGCGACGACCGGGCTGCCGACGGTGGTCGTCAGGAATTCCACCCCGGCGTCGGCAGTCCCTTTGCCCGCGTACCCTGAGATGCTCACCGCGCCCGAAGTGGTCGCGATCCGACCGCTATTGGCGACCCGTATGCCCTCGTTGTCGCTGGCGGTGGCACCCGTGCCGCCCTGGCCGGTGATGGTGATGGCGCCGGACGTCGAGGTGATGGAGGCTTCCACGTAGACGGCGATCAAATTCCCGAAGGCGGAGTCGTTCGAATTGCCGGCCAGCGTGATCGACCCGCTGACGGTCGCGAGGGTACCTGAGACCACCTCGATGCCCTCGGTCGTGCTCACGCTCAGGCCCGCCGTGCCGCTGAAGGAACTCTGATTGATCTTGACGGCCTCGGTTTGCGGGCTGTTCTCCAGGAGGACGTCGAAGCTGCTGGCATAGCGGTTCGTCCCGCTGTTGACGAAGTTGACCGCATTGCCCGTGCCGCCGTCGATGATGTCGATCGTCTTGTAGCTGGGGTTCGAGCCGACCATGGCCTGGAGCGTCAGCGTGTTCGTGCCGAAGCCCGTGAATAGCCCCGGCGTGACGACGCCCGCCGAGGTGAACGTGCCGCCGCTGAGGTTGAAGAGGTAGCTCGAGCCCTCGGATTTCACGTCCAGGGTCTCGTTGCTGTCGAGCTGGATCGTCAGCGTGCTCGTGCCCGAGTCGAAGACCTCGGTTGAACGCGGGGAGCAACAGGACCCTCTGGAAATTGACGTTGAGGTAGCCGCCGGTCGTCTTGACGTAGCCGGTGTCGGGGGTGGTGAGCGTCACGGTGGACGTCTGACCGGAAGGCGTATCGATGGTGAGCGTGTCGGTGACCGGGTTGTTGTTCGCGCCGTAGACGTTCAGCGAGACCGTCGTCGAGGGGCTGACGGTGAAGCTATTCGTGCCGCTCTCCCCGTAGACGGAGACCGTCGGGATATCTGCGTACACGACCGCGGAGCCCGCGAACGTCGTTTCTGTACCGCTGACGACGAAGGCATTGTTGCTCGAGCCGTCGATTGCCAGGCTGGCGTTGGTCGAACTCGGCTCGGTGACCACGACCATACCGGTGACGTTCGCAGGCGCGACGGTGATCGCGTCGGCGCCGCCGCCGCCGGCGATGTCGGCCGCGGGCGAGCTGACCGGCTCGAAGATGATCCTATCGGCATCGGGGCCGCCCGTGACGCTGATGGTGGAACCGCTGGCGAGCGTGCCGAGGAGCTGGATGTTGGCGCCGTTGTTGCCGCCCGGGTCGCCGTCGTCGCACTGGATCGTGAGGGTGGTCGTCGCGCTGAGGGTCGAGGTCCCATCGAAATAGACGTCGCCCCCGGACAGGAGGCTGATCGAGCCGCTGCTCGACCGGATCACGGCGCCATTCTCGACATCGATGGCGTCGTCGCCCGCGAGGAGATAATTCGAGCTCAGGGAGATGTTCCCCTGGGAGACGACCTCGGTGCCGCTATCGGAGATGTAGACACCCGCGGATTGCGAGGAGTTGCCGGCGAAGGCGATGGTGCCGGCCGTCGATTGGACCGTGCCCCCGTTCGAGAGCGCGACGCCATGGCCATCGCTCGCCGTCCCGCCGATCTGGATCGCGCCGGCGACGGTGGCGACCTGCGTCCCGGATTGGTAGATCAACACGGCGTTGCCGTATCCGGTATCCGTGCCGTCGATCGTGATCGTCCCGGCATTGGTGCCGGTGTCGGTCGTGTTGATCGTGGCCGACGCGAGGATCTCGACGCCTTCGGTGCCGTAATCGGAGCTGGACGTGCCGCCGGTGATCGCGATGTCCCCGTCAACGGAGGTCACCGGCACGTCGGGGCCCTGGATGTATACGCCCTGGTACCCGCCGTCGGTCGAGCCGGTGAGGTTGATGCTGCCGGCGTCGGCCCCGACCCCGGCCGTGCTAATCGAGACCCCCTGCGAGCTGGAGCTTCCGTTGTTGAAGATTTCCAACCCGTCGCCGGAGCCGGTGTTGGTACCCTTGATGGCGATCGAGCCGGCACTGCGCCGGTGCCCGTCGTACTGATCGACACCCCCCCGAGGATGTAGGTCCCGACGGAGCCGCTGTCGGTGCCGCCCGTGATCGCGATGTTGCCATCGGAGGAGGTCAGCGAGGTGCCGCCCCCCGAGATCGCCACTCCGTACGACTCATCGGACGTGCCGGTGAGGCTGATGCCGCCGGTCCCGGCCGAGCTGATCGACACCCCGCCGGCGTTGGCGTTATACATCGACACACCGTTGCCGGGGCCGGTATCGGTCCCCTGGATCGAGATGGAAGCGGCATGGACGTCGGTGCCGGTGGTGCTGATCGTCGCCAGCGAGCTCATCACGAAGCCGGCGTCGCCGCTGCTGGATTTGGCCCCGGCCATGCCCGTGATGGCGATATTCCCATCCAAGGAGTTGATCGTGGAATTGGGGCCGGCGTAGCTGACGCCATACGCCGCGGATGCCGTACCGTCGATGGTGATGGTGGCGGCCCCCGTCCCGGTTCCGGTCGAATCGATCGTCGTGCCTCCGGCGAGCGCCACACCGCCGCCGCTGGCGCCGCCCGTGCCCGTGATCTGAATGTTGCCGGTCGCGGAGGTCACGCCCGATGGAGAGGTCGTGGTACTGTAGATGAATACCCCGGCCTGGCCGCTGAATTGGTCGGCCCCGGCCGTGCCGTGGATGGTCACCGAACCCCCCCCGGTTGTCACCAGGCCGCCATTCTCCATCAGCACCCCGGAGTCATCGTTGTTCACGTCGGTCCCGCCGGTGCCGGTGATGCTGATGGCACCGCCGGTCGAGGTGATCGGTGCTTCGATGAGGTCGGCGATACCGGTCGCCATGGTCCCCGCGGTGCCGGCGTTCATCGTGATGTTGCCGCTAGCGGTGGTGATCCCTCCGGAGAGCAACTGGATGCCGCCCGTCGTCTGGATGTCGAGTCCCGCCGAGCCGGTGAAGGTTGACGTTTGGATCTGGACGTTCGCGGGCTCGGGATTCTGGTCCATCGTGACGTCGATGTTGGTGGAATACGTATTGGTCCCGCTGTCGATCAGGTCCACGCTGGTGCCGGTCGCGCCCACCGAGACATCGGCGTCGGTGATGTCGATGGTGCTGTAGTGGGAGATCCCGGCCGACTCCAGGACGAGCGTGCTCGTGCCGAACCCGCTGAAATCGCCCGAGTTGGAGACGCCGCCGTTGGTGAAGGTGCCGCTGCCGCCGAGGGTGAAGTCGTAGGTCGACCCCTCCGATTGGATGCCGAACGTCTCGTTGTCGGCGAGGGCGATCGACAGCGTCGTCGTGCCCCCGTCGCTGACTCTCGACAACACGAGGCGGTCCTCGAGGCCCTCGATCGAGGGGCGCGAGCAACGGTGCCCGCGATGGCGGCCCCGAGCGGCCCTGCCTGCCGATTTCCATCCAGCCAACCGCGTCGAGAACGGGCGGTGCCAATTCATGGTGCAGCCTCGCGAAGAGGGAGGAGAGGATGTATCGAATCCTTCATTTGTTCCGGAGCGGGGATAAGGTAGCCGGGCGGCCCGGCCTTTTCCAGGCCTGTTTAGTTATTTCAACATTTTGGTCCCGGCGACCCTTCGATTCGTCAAAGCCGAGTCTCTCCCCGACGAATTCTCCGGCTTTTTGCGGGAAACCACCCGATTTTACCCCCCTCACGCGCATCTTTCGAAATCGGATTCCTTATAGAGAAATAGGCGGAGATCGCTCGCGCGGAGAGACTCCGTATGTTGGATTAAATAATGCATTAATGCAGACATGATGTTTTGGAGAGGACTGCGCGGAGGGCCTCCGAAGTGCAGGGGCGAGCCGCCGGGAAGTGACCTCACCCGGGACGTCCCACGACTCGGCCGGGATCTCCGTGACCTCGACCATCCCTTTTTTCGAATGGAGCGTTCATTACTCGATATGTTCGACGGTCCAACCCTTCGTCGCGACCAGGAAGTCGGCGATGACCCGGCGGTGGCAATCCGCCACGCGCTTCTCGGCGCACATCAGGCAGAAGGGCACCGGCAATCCATCCAGCCGGCCGACCATCAGGTCCCCGGCTCGATCGAACAGCGCGATACGAAGGACCCCACTCCTCGAGATCCCTGAAGAGGTTCCCCAGCTCGAGGATCGAGTGATAGGCGATCCCTCGGTCGCCGAGCAACTTCTGTATCCCCTTGTCGGATGTACGCGCCATGACATAAGCGCCCATGCTCGCGCGATCGGGGCGGATGCGGACATCGGCGACCGACCGGATCCCCCGGGCCACCAGGAGGCCGACGAATTCATCCGGCGACCGGCCGCCGTACCCGATGGTGTAGAATCTCATCGAACCATCTCCACTCCCGGCGACGCGGGGCATCAGGAGGACCTTACACGACAAAGCCTCTCGATCTCGATCTCGTACAAACAGATTATACTCTTAAAGACATACCGTTTCAGCCTTCAGAATCGCGAGACAGATGCCTTCTACTCCGGGCGGAAAAATCGACCCAATTTGCGCCGGCCGCCTACGCGTTCCCGTCGTCGCATTCGACGCAAATTACGTACTAGGTTCGATCTCCGACCGAGCGGTCGCCCCGGCCCACATGCCCACGAGTACGAGCCCGGAGACGTGCCGCGTGCGGCGATGAGTGAGGCGAGAAATGCGGTCGCCATCGGGCGACCCGTGTCCTATAGTCAGTTCAGCGTGTCCTAGGCTCTACGTTGACCACCCGAGATATCGCGAGGGCCGCATCGACGCGGAAACAGCTCTTACCCTTCCGAGTCCGGATTCCCCGAGGGATCCCCGAGTTCGCAACGGGACTCTTGCGATCATCCTCGGTATCGCAGGGCCTTGGCCGTGGGGCCTCCGGCATGTTCGGGATCGAGTCGAGCGGACGCTGAGTTTGCGTCCAACGAGGTGATCGCGACCTTGCCGAGTCGCCACCTCGTCCTGCTCGCGCCCCGACGCCCGCGAAGCCGCCGGCCGCATTCGTGTGAATGGTCGTCCGTCTTGACGGGATTGCGGCCGCGCCTGCGCGTGTCCGCATTCGTTCCCATGCATCCTCGCTTCTATCGGTCGTTCAGGGAGATAATGATGCGACGTCGCGGTTTCACGCTGATCGAATTGCTGGTCGGGATAGCGATCATCTCCGTCATGATCGCCCTGCTGTTGCCGGCCGTGCAGGCCGCCCGGGAGGCCGCACGCCGGATGCAGTGCGTCAACAACCTGAAGCAACTGGCCCTGGCCTGCCAGAACTACCACCAGGTCCAGGATACCTTCCCGGCAAACCTCTACCTGCATCCGATGTATGCGACCTCGACGTACTACTGGAACAACTCGAGCTGGATCGTGTTCTGTCTGCCGCAGATGGACCAGGCGGCGCTCTACAACGCGATCAACTTCAGCGTCCTGTGGGGTGACAACCGGCTGGGAAACTGGAGCGAATCGTGCATGGGCCAGCAGAATTCGACCGTCCGCATGACGGTGATCAACTCGCTGATCTGCCCCTCCGACGGGAGCCCCAGCGTCGATTCGGTCAATGCGGACGAGATCACCGGCCAGTCGGCCGCGGGCACATCCTATGTGGGCAACGTCGGCGACAACTGCATCGCGTGCCAGCAGGTCGAGAGCAGCGGCCCTTACTACGGGCTCTGCGCCGGCGTGGGCTATCCCTGCCGCGGGAACCAGTTCGGAGACCCGGTCAACAACGTCGCGGGCATCCCCGGCATCCCCACCGGCAGCGGCATCTTCTGGCGGGAATGCCCCGGCGTCTCGCTGGCAAAGGTCACCGATGGCTCGTCCAATACCTTCCTGGCCGGCGAGCAGATCATGAGGGTGACGAAGTGGAATGCCTGGGTCCAGGCGAACCAGAGCGTCGCCTCGACGGCCGTCCCGCTCAACTACCTGGCGCCGGACGTGGCCATCACGGCCGGGGGCAGCATCGAGATCTCCACCGGGGCCAGCGACGTCGCCACGTACTGGCACTGGTACAGCTTCCGCAGCAACCACCCCGGCGGCGGCAACTTCGTCATGTGTGACGGATCGGTGAGATTCATCAAGAACTCGGTCAGCTTTCCGACCTACCAGAGCCTGAGCACCCGCGGCCAGGGCGAAATGACCTCCTCGGATTCCTATTGAGCCCACGACTGCAATCCGGGCCGCCCCGCCTGAACTCGGCGGCGGGAGCGGCCCCCAACTTCCATGGGAGCTCCGATCATGATCCGCCTCGACCTCGGGACCGGATCCGGGCGATTGATCCTCGCCGCGTTTCCCGTCGTCGTCGCCCTGATGCCGCTGGGATGCGCCGATTCCGGCCCGACGAAGGGCTCGGTGACCGGCAAGATTACTTGCGGGTCCCAGCCGGTCCCCAAGGGGACCATCACGTTCGTCTCGACGGATCCTAATCGGCGCAACGCGATCGGCGCGATCAGGTCTGACGGCACCTACCGGCTCCAGACCGAGGTCCCCGGCGACGGTGCGATCCTCGGCGACTACCAGGTGGCCATCTCGTCGCGGGACGACGCCATCCTCGACTACACCCCCTTGAAACCCATCCGTCCCAGGCGGCTTATCCCAGCACGGTACGAGGACCCCGCCGCATCGGGACTCACCGCGACGGTCAAGAAGGGCTCGAACACCCTCAACTTCGAATTGCTCCGATAACGATGGCGCCTAAACCGTGGTGATCGAGCTGTCCCCGCCTACAACTCCGCAGCGATTCCACTCGGGTGACGAGCCGTTGCGGACGGACGGAAGGCTGCTGCAAAACGGGGCTCGGTCGGCGCGGCCGCGGCGGACGCGAGCCTCCGCCGCATACGGCGCCCGTCGGTCCCGGTCACGCGACGTATCCGGATTCTCGTCTGTTGCGACAATTCAACATTTCTTGCGAAGCCCGCAATCATGCTGTCACGCCGCCACGCCGCCGTGGGTATTGATCGTGTGAGACGACGACTCCGGTCCACTACCGGGGCCGATCGATCTTGACGGCGATTTCCAGAACCTCGGAATGGCACGCATCTGGTAGGTGGGAGACATGATGAACGCGAGGATTCTCTTGGCGGCGATCGGCCTGTCGCTGCCCCTGATCGGGACGGCCGAGGCCGGGCAGATCCAGGACCTGCAACTCTTCGACGGGACCGGCGGTTCGCCGACGGACACGATCAATTACACCAATACCGACGGCACCGGCAGCAATTCAGCGTACTGCTACGCCGATCCGCAGGTGAACGACAATACGACCGCCCCGATGTATTACTGCGTGGACCTCTGGCACGACAACTACCTGGGATCGACCTACACGATCACCCAGGTCGCGACCATGGCGTTCAGCGACAGCACGTTCGCCGACGCGGACAATCGGATCGCCTGGCTGCTGACGCAACCCCAGGCCACCGCGGATGAGCGGGGCGCCGTGCAACTCGCCATCTGGTACACCGTTGACAACGTCAACAGTGGCTTCACCTACTCGGGCGGCGACGGCACGATGAGGAGCGACTACAACTGCGCTGATCGGCTTCGCCGGGTACAATCCCCTCGTGAGTTACTCGGCGGATTTCTTCCAGGCGACCCACGACTCGACCAACACGCTCTACCAGGACCTGGTCCGCGCCCCCGGCGCCAACATCGTGCGCAATCAGTCCCAGAACCCGGTAGCGTGGTGCTGGCCGGCATCGCCGTGCTGGCCCTGGTCGGGGTCGGCCTACGGCGACAGCCGGCCCGGAAGGCTCACGTTTGAATCAGCCGGCGATCACGCCGGGTGCGTCCGACACCGTCCCGCCGGGTAGACCGTCCCCGGAGATGTTGACGATCCCTTCAGTTGCCGAGGCATCGACGAGGATCTGCCCCCCCAACTTGAAGGCAGGGTTGCCGAGGACGAGCAAGTCCACGGAGTCGGTCGCGGCCTGGTATCGAGCGATGACTGCGACCGGCTCTGTGACGCTCTTCCGCGTCCTCTTCTCGGCCTGGGTGATTGCAAAACGATCCGGGCCGGCGGCCTGCGAGGGCTCCGCCGAGCCGGCGAACACCAGTTCGAAGCCGATGAGGTGGTGCGACCTCCCGAAGCCGGCGAACAGGGCGTGTTCGTCGATGATCGGAGCATCAGGAGATCCGGCGGTCGAGTCGAAGGGGGCCGTCGTCATGGTCGAAAGACCACCGTCGGCATTGGCCAGGATCATGTTGACCCAGGTCTGCCAGCCGGGTGACGTCCCAGTCCCAGCACGCGACCGATCTCGTGCTCAACCATGTCAGGAAGTCCACCTGGGCGGAGGTTGGCGGCCCGATGTGCCGACGAAGCTCCCGTCGGCATCCACGTTGAAGCGGATCGCGCCGCCCCAGATCCTGATCACCGAGTTCGCACCCCGGGCCTGGACCGTGTTGACCCAAGAGGTCGAGCGGTCCACGGTCTAGCCTCCGAATCCCCCTTGCGAGCCCAGCGAGGTCGCCCCATCGAAGCCGCCCACGAAAACAAGGATCGTGTGGGCCGGGATGCTCAGATTGCCGACCGTACGCTCCGATCCGCTGCTCGGATCGGGAAAATTGACGGTCCACGTGTCTCCGGCGGCGGGGTTCGCGGTGAGCGGGTCGTTGATCTGGCTACCGATGATCTGTACGGCCTCCTGGAGCACGGTCACGGCGGCTGGGTTCCTTGCGAAGAATCCCAAGCTATCGTAGGAATAATCGAACTCAATACTACGCGACAGGGCGATCCGTTCCTCCAGCCGTTCTCAGCCCGGCCTGTATGTCCTATGGCACGGCGGCCTACGCATCGTCATGATGACTCCCGTGGTTGCAACCCTCCTTGGTCTCACGCGCGTACGATCACATGTGCCCACCCGTGATGAAGGCAGGATTTCTCGGTGCGATGGGAAGGAGGTCGATCTCATCGAGAGGGCCGAATGCTACCGTCTCGATGAAATGCTGCCTATGGAGAAATCAGTAACGCCGCAAACCGCCCGAACTCTCACGCCCTCCAGGCGGCACTCGCCGAGAGCGGCTCGATGGATTCGCGACACCGACCGACTCCTGAACCCGTAAGCGACTATCGGGGCGAGTGGCTTTTCTACCACTCCGGAGACTCATAGTGTCGAGCTGGAGTCTCCCGGATCGGGTCGGACGCGATCGGATGCCCGAAGTTAAATCGTTACTGGGTAGGTGATTGAGACCAGATTGTCTTGAATTTGCACGAGTCCGTATAAAATCGTGGAAGGAATTGCTGATCCCGTGGCAGTAATAGTCGTTCGGAGGG
Source organism: uncultured Planctomycetota bacterium (assembly GCA_963777695.1). Lineage (GTDB taxonomy): Bacteria > Planctomycetota > Planctomycetia > Isosphaerales > Isosphaeraceae > CAVZRC01. The sequence continues at coordinate 2,069,113 of CAVZRC010000001.1, read as the reverse complement.
GACAGCCAGGACGGGAGCGATCTTGATGTCGATGAGAATTTCCGGGTCCGCGATTGGCGAGCTCCAGTCGCTCTTCCGCTGGGGAGCGATGGGCACGTGGACGGACGCCCAGTTGATGACCCAGTTCCTCGCCAGTCAGGAGGGGAGTGAGGCGGCGTTCCGGGTCTTGATCCACCGGCATGGTCCGATGGTCCTGGGCGTCTGCCGGCGGATCCTGGGGGACGAGCACGCGGCGGAGGACGCGTTCCAGGCCACGTTCCTGGTCCTGGTGAAGAAGGCGGGGACGCTCCGGGATCGCGATTTGCTCACGAACTGGTTGTACGGGGTTGCCTTACGCGTGGCGAGCAAGGAGCGTGCTCGCGGGGCGCGTCGGCGACTCGTCGAACGCCGGGCGGCCGAGCTGTCGGTGGACCCCGAAGGTGAGTCCGACCGGGTGGAGCTGCGTTCGATCATCGACGAGGAGATCCGACGGCTGCCGGAACGGTACCGGGTCCCGCTGGTGCTCTGTCACGTCGAGGGCTTGCGTCACGACGAGGTCGCGCAGCGGCTCGGCTGTCCGGTGGGGACGGTCGAGAGCCGGTTGTCGCGGGCCCGCGAACAATTGCGGACCCGACTCGCCCGTCGCGGCCTGGCGCCGACGGCCTCGGCCCTTGGGGCCGTATTGCGGACTCCCAAGGCCGGTTCCCTCATGCCGCCGTTCGTCGAGCCCACCGTCAGGGCGGCGATGGAATTCGCGGCCAACCCCGGTGGAATCGTGAAGGCGCTGATCGCGGGGTCATGGCATCGCATCGGGCGTCTGGGGGGAATGCTGCACTCGGGGCCCGGCGCGGTCGCGGCAACCCTGGTGATCGCCGCGAACGTCGTGGCGATCACCATGAGCGTCTTCCCGGCCGCGGGAGAGCCGCCGCGACCCGATCCGCCGACCCCCGTCTCGGTGGCACGCCCGTCCGCGGTGAACCCGATTCCGATCGCCGATGAAGAGCGGTATCCTCCGACGCGGTCGGCTTCCGCCATCGCCCGGCCGATCTCCGGCATCACCATCGACGGCCGGCTCGATGACTGGCCGAAGGACATCAAGTCATACCCGATCCAGCAACAGTACCTCAGCTCCGACAATTACGACGTGACGCCCCGGGACTTGATCGGGGATCCGGAAGCTTATTTCCGGGTGGGATATGACCGCCAGGCCGGATTGATCTACCTGGCCGTCGTGGTTCGCGATGAGGAGAACGTGCTCCATCCCGCCAGCCTCAAGGGACCCGACTCCATCATCCACAAGACGGACGCCGTGGAAGTTTACATCGACGGCGCGTTCTCCAATCGGAACGGCGAGGAAGACCGGACGCTCGACGCGGCCAAAATGCCTGTCCTCCAGTACGTCGGGGTACCCGGCGAGGTTCCTGCCTACGGGGACAAGTGGGGTGCCAACCCGTCACTGCTCTATAGCAAGACCAGGGAACGGCACACCCAGATGAAATATCGACGCGACGGACACACCACGACTTACGAGTGGGCCATCCAGGCTTACGATCACTTTCCCGATCGGTTGACGCAGCTCGTGCCCGGCAAGCGGATCGGATTCGACCTGGCCGTGGTCGATAAGGATTCCCCTAAGACCCCACCCGCCTGGATGTACTGGGGCCCGACCTGGGCCGGATTCAAGGGCTGGAACGCCGCGAACCTCGGCGAGCTGATCCTCGCCGAAAGCCCCTGACAGCGGGCTCGCCCGATGAGGAACCCCCCTCGGCCCATTGACTCTAGCAGGACGACCTTTTACATTTGTCATAGATACTCCGCCCTCCCGATAGTTACGCCCTCGATCGTTCTCTTCGTGATCCCGTGGCCCGCGATGAGTCATCCGGGCTAGCCGCCTCTACGAGGATCGTTGTCCGCGCCGAGCCGACCCTACACTCGTGGGGATGCCCGACGTTCGCCTTATACCACCGAATTATTTAGGGGTCGAAAATGCTGCTCCAATCGCTCTCCTGCTCGATGGCCAAGCCGATCCTGAGCGTGCTGCTAGGAGGCGTCATCCTCTGGCAGGTCGCCGTGCATGCCGGCTCGACGAAAGGTCGTGCCATCGTCCACGTCTCGACGCCCAAGGTGGAGATCACCGTAGACGACGCCACTTACCGGGTGGAGACGCTAGCCGAGACGCCGATCGTCTGCGATCTCACCCCCGGGCGCCACGTGGTTCAGATGCAACGAGACGGCCGCGTCCTGTACCGAGAGGAATTCGGCCTGGAGCGCGACAAGGAGGTCATCCTCACGGCCTGGGACGGATATGAAGATGGCCGATGTCCCGGGCGAGGGGACTGACGGAGGGCGCGTGGACTAGGAGTTCCATTTTCCTACGGTGGGCACCTTCGGCCCAAACTTGCCGGGCCGATCGGCGATGACGCGTCGGCCGATCCAGTCGAGGACGACGAGGATGACGACGGGGCCGACGAACAGACAACCAAAGAATGCCAGCGACATCGCGAGGTCGTCGCCCCGGCTGTCCGCGGCCCTCGGGAATCGACCGCAGATCCAGACGCAAATAGGACCGAGCACCACGAAGGTGAAGACCACGACCAGCATCGCCATCAGGAGCGTCCTCGCCTGATTCACGCCTTCACCGATCCAGACGCGCATGCCGGAGCGGTAAGCCTCCATCAGGCCGAGGGCCGTCAACGCGGCCGACAGGCTGAAACCCCCTGCCGCTGACAGGAACGCAGCGACGAAAGCCGAGGGCACTTCGCCCTCCTGCTTCGCGGCAGCGAAGACGGCCATGGTCGCGAACATCAGCACGAAGCCGGCCAGCCCCAGCTTCCAGGCCCCCCAGGCATGGGTAAATCGTGCACAGATCGTGCCGCCGGCCTTGCTGGGTATCGACTGGGCGAGCTCTCGACCCCGGAAGAAATCCCGGGCGGCGACCAATAGACAGGCCGTCACCACGGCCAGGGGTGGGAACCAGAACCAACCGATCGCGATCAGGCCGGCCACGGCCAGCCATCGTCCGTGATGACGGATTCGATGGCCTTCGTGGATCGGCCGGGGAGTCGGGCGAGCGAAGAGTTCCCAGACGGGGTCGCCTACCAGACGGTCATCCGTTTCGTTCATCGCGCCCCCAAATGCCTGCGGCGGCGGAATGAGCCGTTGCCTGTCAACGGTGTAGACTATACCCTCAAGTTGACGACGACGCGACGCGTTCCCTACTCGCTCCTCCAAGCCGTGACTCACGCGATCCACAAGTCGTTACAGGCTTGCTCGTAGCTCCGTTCCAGATCGAGAGGGACCACGAGGTCGGAACTTAACCAGAGCGGCAACGTCGGCAACGCTTCTCCGAGGGTCAGGACGTGGGACCACGCTTCCAGGAGCGTCCGTTTCCCTCGCCTGGTCCAGCGGCACGAGGCGGCGTAGAGGTGCGGAGGCGGATCACTCAGTGTCAGGTCGGTATGGCCGATCACGGCCAGCAGTTCGCAGTAGAGATTGAAGTGCTTCACGGTCACCAGATCGACGATGCTGACCGCCACGCCTTTCTGGAGCAGCCCCGCGCATTTGGCGACGAAGAGACTGCGATGTTCCGGCCGATCCTTGTTCGCCGGACTGACGATCTCGATGGCCGCGACGAGGTGCCGCCCGCGCCTCGCATCGAATATCCGGACCTCGTACTCATCGTAATCGGGTAACGTGGTTTCCACAGCCACGCTGGGCGGAGCCGGAGCCCATACGGCGGTCAGCACACCTCCGTTACCTCCCGCCATCCCGGACAACGGCGTCGGCTCGTCTTTCTCGAACGCCGCGACATCGATTTCGACCTGCGACCCGGAATGAACGCGCGGCTCGGCGATATAACCGGCCGGAAGTTGCTTTCGCAATTGCTGGACGATGACCGCCGGCCATTGACCATGAAAGCCTTCCCAAGAGGTGATCAAGTCCAGTGGCGGTCGAAAGTGATCGTGGAGCGGCATGACAGGTTCCTCCCGCTAACAGTCTACCGGCTTCTCGCGATCGAAACAGTTAGCCGGTTCGCAGACTTCATCTCTTGTGGAATTGGCCCAATCTCCGGATCATGAGTCGGCGACGTTTGCTTCAAGGCGCGGTCGCCGCGACTCGTTCGAAGAAGTCCTTGAGTGTGGGGATGCAGACTTCGAGGCTGTAGAATTCCTCGATGGTGCGGCGCGCCGCGTGGCCTAGCGGGGCGAATTCGGCCGGGTCGTCGAGGACTCGCAGGGCGGTCTCGGTCAGGCGGTCGAGGTCGAAGAGCGGCTCGACAAGGCCGTTCTCGTTGTGGCGGATCACTTCTCGCACCGGCGGCGTGTCCGAGCCGAGGACCACGCAACCGCTGGCCATCGCATTCATGAGCGACCACGAGAGTACGAAGGGGGCCGTCAAGTAGATGTGCAGGCTGCTGATCCGGAGAATATCGGCCAGTTGCTCGGGCAGGATCCGCCCGAGGAAGAGGAACCGCGACGGATCGTAGCTCCCCCGGCTCAGGACCCATTGCTTGAAGCTCGGCATCCCGGTGTGGAGCTTGTCCCAACCGTAGTGGATCTCCTCGCCGCCGGCGATGACGAACAGCACGTCCTTGCGCTCCCGGGCGATCCGGTCGGCGACCTTCATGAACAGGTCGAACCCTCGGATAGACTCCAGCCCCCGCGACACAAACGTGACGACCCGCGTGCCCGTCGGGATCGACGCCTGGCCGATCGTGCGCGGGGCCGGGCCGGGATGATAGAGCTCCAGCTCGATCCCGTCGAAATGGACCTCGATCTTCGGGTGAAATCGCGCCGGGAAGGAGGATTTCTGCCACTGCGTCGCCGAGTAGCCGGCGTCGCAATCGACGAGCGTCACCAGGGTAGGCGCGTTGATACAGCGAGGGAAAAAAGGGGCCGGCTCGGCGGGCGGGAGGTCGATCCGGTACGAGATGTCGCGATGGCTGGTGCCGAAATAATATTCGCAATAATTGATAATTGGACAGTCGAGCACCTCGCGGAGGAACAATGTGGGCGCACCCGGCCGCCGTGGGCGACGACCAGGTCGGGGCGGAGCTGCGGCCTGGCCTTGATCGTGTCGTGGACCGATCGGCATTGCTCGAGGTAATGGCCGTAGATCTGCGGCCAGGGGATGCCCTCGCCGGTCTTGTGCTCGGCCGTCATGGGCATCTGGAGCAGCTCGAGCGTCCGGAGCATCTCGGGCGACGGCGTCGGGCAGCTCGAGAGGCTCTGCACCAGGAAGGTGCAATGCCATCCGTGCCGTTTGGTGAGCTCGAGGCCGAGCCGGCCGAATTGAGCGGGGAAGGCGTCGTGGATGAACAGGACCTCCATCACCAGCCCCCCTTCGAGGCGGCCAGGACGTTCAGTCGCTCGGCGAGTCGTGGCAGGCACGCGTCCTGGCTGTATCTTTCGCGCACGAGGGCCGCCGCGGCGTCGCCGAGCGGGCGGTATCCGGCAAGGTCGTCGAGCACCGAAAGGATCCGACGTGACAGGGCCTCGGCGTCGCGGGCGTCGACCAGGAGGCCTGTCTCGCCGTTCGTGATGACCTCACGATGCGGCTCGGTGTCCGACGCCACCACGACGCAGGCGGCGGACATCGCCTCGAGCAGCGAGCGCGCGACCGGATACCCACGGCCAGGCGCGACGTGAACGTCGCTGGCGGCCAGGACCTCGGCCACCGTCGCGGGCGTCGAGGCGCCCAGGAACCAGAGCCGACTCGGGTCCGCGATCGGGCGCCGCGACAGGAAATGGGCGGAGTAATCCTTGTTGTGAAACGCGACGTCCAGTCCCCGGCGAACGATCGGGTCGCCCACCACGATGATCATCGCATCGGGCCGGGCGCGGAGCACTGCGTCGGCGGCGGTCAGGAACCGGTCCAGGCCGCGGAGGCGGTCGAGCGACCGGGCGACGAAGCTGACGATCCGCATCGCGTCGGGGATCAACCGGCCGGCGATCGATCGCGGGCCGGTCCCTCGCGCATGCCAGGCCGATCGAGCGAACCGGCGGGTATCGACCCCGTCGTGGAGGACGAGCATCGAGTCGCGGTACTCGGCCGGGAAGAGCCCGCGCTGCCATTCGCTGGGCGTCCAGCCGAGCGTCGTTTGCTCGAGGTCCAGGAGCTCGATCGCGGCCATCGACCGTCGCCAGTGGAAGTAAGCCGGCGACGTCTCGGGGCCGGCCTCGTCGGCCAGGTCATTGCGGTGGGCGTGATAGTAATAATCCAGGAAGTTGACCACCGGGGCCGCCGGCCAGTAGACCGGCGCGAACAGCGACGACCCCAACCCGGCCGATCGGCCGACGATCACGTCGATCGCGCACGGCCGGCGCTGATCTAGCACCTCCCAGCAGCCGTAGGCATAGCAAAGACTGCGCTCCAGGGCGCGGGACCAGGTCACGGCCGACTCGCGCGCGACGCCGCCCACGCCGAAGACCTGCACCTCCAGGCCATCGCCGACCGAAGCGGGCCAGGATTCGCGCATCCAGCGTGTGGCAGTAGAATGTTGAACCGGTAGCCGCGCCGGCGCACCAGCCAGTCGGCCACCGCACCCAGCCGGCCCGGGAAGCTCGGCTCTACCCAGAGCACGTGGAGTGGATCTTGCGCCATGAGAGGGTGCGGGAAAAGACTGTCGTGCGGATCAGTCGAACACCGGTCCTGTGGCGCGAGGGCAAGATGGTAGGTCGGGCTTTTCAGCCTGACAGCTTGGAAACGTGAGGCTGGAAAGCCTGACCTACGGGAGTTTCTTCGTTGCCGGTCGAAGAAGTGCCGTGGCTCACCACGCGAAGTGGGCAAAGGCCTTGTTCGCGTCGGCCATGCGGTGGACGTTCTCGCGACGGGTGATCGCGGCGCCTTCGCGGTTGTAAGCGGCGACCAGCTCGTCGGCGAGCTTGATGGCCATCGGCCGACCCTTCTTCTCGCGCAGGCCGATGAGGATCCACCGGATCGACAAGGTCTGCTGCCGGTTCTTGTTGACCTGCATCGGCACCTGGTACGTCGCACCACCGACCCGCTTGGAGCGGACCTCGATCATCGGCTTGACGTTCTCGACGGCGCGGGTGAACACGTCGATCGGGTTCTCGTTCGGGAGCCGCTTGTGGACCAGCTCCATCGCGTCGTAGAAGATCTTGATCGCCACGCTCTTCTTGCCGTCGTGCATGACGCAGTTGATGAACTTGCCGGCAAGCTTCGAGCCGAACCGGGGGTCCGGGCGGAGGTGTGACTTACTGGCGGTGAACTTCCGGGCCATAAGGGTCAATCCCTCTCAGTGCGACCGATGGGTCGCAACCTATCGAAAAGATTCCAGATCGCGGATTGCAGATTCCAGATCGCGGATTGAACGGGTTTCCGCGCTCCCGCATGGGAGCGAGGAAAGACGACTGTGGGTGGATCAGACGCCTGGCCGACTTATTTCTTCTTGCCCGCCGGGGCGGCCTTCTTCTTGGGCGAACCATACTTAGAACGGGCTTGCTTGCGATCGCCCACGCCCTGGCAATCCAGGACGCCGCGGACGATGTGGTAGCGTACGCCCGGCAAGTCGCGGACGCGACCGCCCCGCACGAGGACGATCGAGTGTTCCTGGAGGTTGTGTCCTTCACCGCCGATGTAGGCGGTAATCTCCTTGCCGTTGGAGAGCCGGACCCTCGCTACTTTCCGGAGCGCCGAGTTGGGCTTCTTCGGCGTCATCGTCTTGACCTGGAGGCACACGCCACGCTTGAACGGCGCGGCCTCCAGGACCGGTGCCTTGGTCTTGTATTTGACCGGACGGCGCGGCTTTCGAACAAGCTGGTTGATCGTGGGCATAAATCCGTCGTTCCGTTTCCTTGCAACTCGCGGCCGCGACGTCGGATCCCGGTCCGATCGGAGCAGGGAGGCGTCCCCTCGGCGACGGTCCGAGCCGGCTCCCAGGAGTGGGGCGGGTCGTCGCTTCGCAACGCCACCGATGGCCCGATCGTCCGATCGCGGGGTCGTCCGTCCGCCGGGCGAGGCGAATTCGCCGCCGTCCCAACTCGACGATAGCCGGGTCATCCGACCCAACCGCACACATCCCCCGAGTCTGGCACGGCGCAGCGAGAGAGATATCCCGAGTGCCAAAGTTCTAAAGATACCGGAAACCTCGGGGTTGTCAAGCGGTTCGCCGCGATCGAAGATCGTACGATCGTCAAAGCTGGTGCCGCCACTCATCGGGAACCTGGGCATCCAGCTCGGCGATGGATTCTTGATGAGAACGCTCGATGTAGCGGACGACCGCCCAGACAAGCCCCCACTGGATGGCACACATCGCCAGCATCCCGACCGCGGCGGAACCTTTCTCGCGGAACAGCGCCAGCACGACGACGGCGAGAAAGGCGCCAAGTCCCCAGAGGGTCCGCCGCATCGCGACGAGATCGCGCCCCTGGCGACCGAGCAGCGTCCGCCGATCTTGCCACTCGGCGATCGATCGGGGAGGCCCGGACAGGGCGCTGACCAGCACCCGGTCCTCGGGGACATGACGACGGAGCGCCTCGGCCAGGACGTCCGGGCTGGGCGAGGGCTCTCCGGGCGGACCCGACCACGCTCGGCACGTCTGGCCGTGCTGATGAGTGATGCGAAACGTGACGGTCTGGTCGGGGAGGACGACCTCGATGCTCGAGAAGTCGCGGCGGTCGTGGGTGCGCCGGCGAATCCGGAGGACTTGAACATCGTGCCAGGAATACCGATTCGCCTCGCCGCGGCGGAGCAGGACGAGGCCACTCGGTCCGATGAATGCCTCCCGCCGGAACGGATAGCGGATGTGAAGCTCGTTCGGGATGGGGGGGCGGCCGGTCGGACGCGGTTACCGTCGATGAGCGCGGCCACGAGCTCCTGGGCCTGATCGTCGAGAAGGCCGATCGACAGTTTGCGCACCCATGGCGGTTTCTCCGGCAGGAGGAAGGACGTCGGATCGTCCTCCGCGTCGAGGACGCGACCGCTCTGGAAGGCCTCCCACGGCCAGAGGTCCCATCGGAAGAACCGCCTGCGCGCGAGGCCGGCCCTATCGACGCGGAGTCGCCAGCGGAAGACTCCGATTGGGCCGAGGGCGAACGCGGCCCAGACTCCGAGGTAGAAGACCTGGCCGTTCGGATTCATAAGGGGCAAATAGTTGCGCACCCACCACCGGATCAGGGGGATGAGGACGATCCCCATCAGGACGTAAACGGCCGATCGGCGGTAATCGGGCTTCATCGAGAACGTCCGGGGCTGGATATCCCGGTCGGCCCGCGACGGTAGGCTCGTCTCGACATCCCGGATTTCGAGAGACATCTCGGGTTCCTCTTTCCGCCTCGAGCGGCTGGTCGATTACCGACGCCCGCGCAAACGGCGTTGCGGCCCCGGGGGAAGGCCGCGCTGCGGGAACGGAGCAGGGGGCCAGCCGAAGTTGGGGGTTTGAGCGCGACCTGTCGCGGGACCTTGCATCTCTCGATCGATCGCCTGGCGGGCCCGCGTGTAGGCGTCGATCACGCGGTCGAAGTCCGACTTGATGCCCGGGGTGGCCTTGAGCCTCCGGAGCTGCTCGATGACCCGGTTAACCGCCTGGAGCAAGGACGGGCCCTTTGAACCCGTCAGTACGGCGTGCTCGTCGGGCTGGAGCGGCGGGAGGGTCCGTCCGCGCTCCGCCGCCGCCTTCAACTGGTCAACACCCCGGGCGATCCGTCCCTCCCCCCGGGGAATCGAGGCCGCTTCATTGATCTGGGCGTATCCGTCGGCGATTTCGTTGTAGGCTTTGATCAAGGCGTCGATCGCCGCCCGATGGGCCTCCGGGCCGTCGGCGATCGTGCTCGTTCCGGTGTCGGGGCCTGGCTCGGAGACCTCGGCGGCCGACGCGGGCGGGGCCTCGGCCGTCAACTGATCGGCGACGGGGTTCGGCTGGGGCCCTCGGGATCCGGAGGCGAGGTGAATCAGGACCGCGAAAAGAATCACGCCAACGATCCCCCCCGCGGAGATCCCGGTGTAGAGGACCCACTTCGGGCGTTGGGGCGGTACGGTCGCCACGGGTGGTCCCTGGGCCCCCGCCGTGATACGGGCGGCCCTCGCGGCGGATGCCGGGGCCGACGCGACTGCGGCGGCGGTCCCGCGACCGGATCGGGCCATCGTCGCGGGGATGGATTCGGACGAGTCGAGGTCCCACCATTCCGGGTCGTCGTCCGCATCATCGGGAATGGGGACGAAGGTCACGATCCCGCGATCCGCCCTGCGACTCGCGCTCGGGATCGATCGTGGCGCGGCCGATACGGGCGACTCCAACCGGGCGGGCGCACGCTTGCGGTCGGTCGGCTCGGGATCGGGCGGGGCAGGGCGGGTCGTCCGCCCCCAGGCCATCGGCTCCGATCCCGGCGTGTGAGACTGCAAAGGGATCGTGAAAACGCCGCGACAGGCCGTACAACGGCCCTGCTTGCCGGCCAGCTTCGCAGCGAGCCGATAGCCGTGGCCGCAAGTGGGGCAGCTGAAGGCGATCTTGTCCGGTCCCGGCGGTGGCGAGGCTTCGGGGCGCGCGGGCGATGACGACGATACCACTGGCCGCGCCGGCCCGGCCGCCGGCGCCGATTGCATGGGGATGCGGAAGACCTCCTGACAGGCCTTGCACCGGCCGCGCTTCCCCCCCATGTGGGCGGCGAACTGATAGGCATGATCGCAATTGGGGCAACTGAATGAGATATCAGCCATGGGAGGACCCACAATTCAACGCGTAGCCCTGGCATAACTGCGAACGATCAAATCTACCCGAAGGGCTGGGATTTCGGGAGGGCAAGGTTCCGTCTCAACCCACATCGAGCGGGTCATCGCCGATCGCCGTCGCGGGGCTTCCGTCGGTCCCCGGCCCGAGTGGTCGGGAAAGGCGGCGGTACCAGCCGCTGGCCGGGATGAATCGGTTATCCTACAATCCTTGCCGTGTCCCGATGAGTCGATGCCGGACTTCCCGAGGCGTGGCGAGAGGTGTGAACAATGCGCGGAGCCCTGACGACGGTGGCGATCGTCCTGACCGCGACCGCGGCCGGTGCCCAGGAGACCCTGCCGCTCGCGTCGGTGGCGGCGATCAAGGACGCGACCGTGATGATCACGACCACCGACCCCGGCGACCCGGGCTCCGGCATCTCCGGATCGGGCTTCCTGTTCCGAGTGGACGGCAAGACGGGATACATCGCGACCAACGATCACGTCATCAGCCCGCCGAAGGGCCTGTTCCAGAACCGGCCGGACATCAAGGTCGTGTTGCGGAGCGGCACTCGTACCGAGCGGATCCTCCCTGCGGAAGTCGTCGCGAGCTCGCCCGATTCGGACCTGGCCATCGTCCGGATCGCGGACGTGGCCGATCTGCCGAGTCCGATCGACGTCGCGCGGGAGACGGAGCTGGTCGAGACGATGCCCGTGTATGTCTTCGGGTTCCCGTTCGGCAAGGGACTGGCGATGGGACGGGGCCGGCCGACGGTCGTGGTCGGCAAGGGGAGCGTGTCGAGCATCCGGCGGGACGTCGACGGGAACCTCGTCGCGGTCTTGATCGACGGGGCCCTCAACCCGGGGAACAGCGGCGGCCCCGTGGTGGACGCCCGGGGCCGCCTGGTCGGCGTCGCGGTCGCGGCCGTCCGGGGCGCCAATATCGGGATCGCCATCGCGCCGCCCGACCTCCGCGCCATGCTCGGCGGCCGTCCGCAGGGGCTGAATCTCACCCCCGGCACGGTCCGCGACGGGTCGATCGCGATGGCCGTCGAGGTGCCCTTGTTCGACCCGCTCGACAAGATCAAGGCCGTTCGTTTGCACTATTTGCTCGGCGGTTCGGTGTCCACCCGGCCGATCAAGGGGACCCGGGAGCCCACCTGGGAACCGCTCCCGGAGGCGAAGTCGATCGCCTTGAAGCTCGATGCGCATCGAGGACGGGGCTCGGTGACGATCCCGGCGAGCACCGCCGGATTCCTCGACCTGACGTATCAGGTGGCCTATGTCGATGGCCAGGACCGCACCCTCAATACCAGGCCCGGCCGTTACTTCTTCTCGGCCGGTCGCACCGGAGACGCCAAGGTCGATGCCGCCGGACCGGCCCTGACCCCATGGGGCGACGTCATCGACCCGGATGGCGACTGCACGTTCCAGGTTGATGACCGCGGGGTCGCGCTCGAGGTCCCGGGCTCGATCCACGACCTCAACGCCGACCTCGGCAAGTCCAACGCCCCACGAATCCTCCGCGAGGTCGAGGGCGACTTCGTCGTGCAGGTGAAGGTGTGCGGCGAATTCCAGCCCGAGGCACCCTCGACCCGCGAGGGTGTCCTCCCCTTCAATGGGGCCGGCCTGAGGATCGGGCTCGACGCCGATCATTGCATCCGCATCGAGCGAGGGGCGGTGCGTCGCAATGGACGGATCGGGGCCCTCCTCCTGTTCGAACGCCACGAACTAGGCCGGCCGATCGGCCGTCAGAATGCCTTCCTCGAGGAGGGCGACGTCTATCTGAAGGTCGAGCGTCGGGGAGGCCGGGTCAATGTCTATTACGGTACCGACGGAGATCAGTGGGCCGAGGCCAGGCCGATGCAAGTCGAGTGGCCGGCGCGGCTGAGCGTGGGCGTCGGCGCGGTCAACACGGCCTCCTCGGCACTCTCGGTGCGGTTCGAGGCGTTCTCGATCCGCAAGCTCGCTCCCGAATCCGCCAGGTGACCGGACCAAGGGTACCGTAACGCCCTAAAGTGGCGGGCCAACCGCGAGTCCCGGCGGCGCCGCATCTCGACATGGACGAGGTGGGCTCGCCGACCCATCAGCCGATAGACCTGATTGACCTGGGCGGAGAGGTTCGTGACATCGGCGTCGATGCTCTGAATCGGGCGGCCGTGGCTCAGGTGGAGATCGTTCATCCACTCAGCCACTCAGCACGAGGTGATCTCGGAGTCTGCACGGGGCGTCCGGCGTAGACACGAGTGCCACAGGCCCGCGATCGCCAGGCACTGGATCATGGCCAGCGGTAGGTACTGGATGAACCGCCAATGCGGAGCCATTCGCTTGATCCGTTCGGGCACGCTCAAGGAGACGAGGTTTTCGCCGAATTGCTCGCCGAATCTCCAGGAGGGGTAGGGGACTTGGCCCGTCCAGAGCGGCCAGACCGCGTCCGCGAGCGGCTCGAGGACCTGAGGGGGGATGCGACCGCCGGCTCCCTGGAATAAAAGCATCTCGACGCCGCCGATCAATGACAGGCTGGTTACTGCGATTGTCGCCAGATTCGCCCATCGCGAGCCGCCCGCCATCAGGGCAGCGACCGGGATCATCGCGAACGGGATGAGCGGCACTAGTAGTCGTGGGCCGGTTCGACCATCCTCCGGTCCACTCCGGATAGCTCAGGTTCACCAGGAAGATCGCGATCACCACGAGCATCGATACGATCGCCAGGCTCCATCGCCGGCGCACCAGCAACACAAGCCAACCGGGTATCGCCAGGAGCAAGATCGGGGCAAAGACGAACAGGCCGCGGTGGCGGCTCCAGAGCAGGGGTCCGAACTTGCTCCAGTCTGGCGAGAGCAAACCCAGGGGGTTGTCGCGGTTGTGGACCTTGGCGAATTCCTCGGTCGCGTGGTGGAAGTAACCCATGTCCCAAGGCGAGTGGAACGCGAGCTGGTTGTAAGCGAGCATCAGGAACGTCGGCAACAGGGCGCCCGCTGCGAAGATCGCCAGTCGATCGAATCGACAAGTCCCCCCGACCCATTGCGCCATGAGGTAGACGGCCATGATGGCCGAGACTGGAGCCATCTGGAGCTCGATCACCGCCGCGAAGGCCGCGAGGAAACCGGCGAGGAAGATCCGCAAAGCTTCGCGGCTCGGGGCCTTTTTCCAGAGCAGCAGGAATGAACTCAGGAGCGCGAATGCCGAGGCCTGATGTCCGTAGGCCAGCGTGGCGTAGACGTAGGCCGGCGTCGCAAGGCCGTACGATAAGCCTACGAGGGCCGACGGCCAGGCAGAACATCCCAGGTCGCGCGCAGAAGGACCAGCAGCGCCGCCGTCGAGGCCGTCAGGACGCCCGAGGTCCCCAGCGTGATCCAGTAGTCTGCGGGCCAGTACGACAATGCCCTGGGCGTGTCGATCGGATGGGCCGGCAGGTCGAAGGCCCATCGGGCGTAGGCGTACGGTAATGCCGCCAGCACGGGATATCCGGGCAGCTTGTCGGAGTAGAACCGTCCCTCGAATTTCGCCTTGTCTTCGGTCTGATTGTCCAGTCCGGTGATCTCGACCGTCCCGCGGTCGACGATCGCGTAGGTGAGCATCAGCCGGCTGGCGGTATTCCAGTCGCGCGAATGCCAGAAGAAGGCGTAGCTTCCCAGCAGGATCAGGAAGACCCCGAGCGTCGGGGCATCGATGCGCGTCCAGGCGTCGGAGAGCGGGGCCTTGATCCGATCCCAGAGGCTACGGATTCCCACGGCGGCGAGGATCGCGTTCGGTGCCTGGATCGGGAGCAGGTAGCGGTCCCAAGCCATCGGCAGATAGGACGCCACCACGATCCAGGACACCGCGACCCAGATCAGGAGCGCGATGGCCGTCGGCGGGACCCCCGATCGATATTGATCCCGTCCCGATCGGCACGTCTGTACCAGGCCGATCAGGACGAGCGGCCACCACACGATCGCGCCCCAGTCCTGTCGGATTTGGTATCGGACCCTCGAGTTCGACTCGGACGGTCCGAACGGGGAGAATCGGCCGAAGCCCTGGACAGCGAAGACCTTGAATCGATCGGTCAACGCGGTGAGGGCGTCATCGGGATAGCTCTTGTGCTGATGCCGGGACGTCGCCAGCCGATACTGGATCATGCGGTCGAATCGTTGCTGCGGATTCTCCTGTGGTCGCGCGATGCATTCCGGGTTCAGATGCCCCTGCGGTCTGGCCGTCATCGTGGGATTCATCAGGACAAACAGCCCCGCGGCGATCGCCATGGAGACCAGTCCCGCGGCCGCCATCGCCGCTTTCCGCACGAATGCCAGTCGCGGCGATAGCGACGCGAACGTGACCCAGCCCCCGATGACCATCAAGCCCAGCAAGCCGTTGAATTTGCAGAGGATCGACAGACCCGCCGAAGCTCCGGCCAGGAGGATGAGCAGGACTGTCGCGATCCCCGAATGTCCCGACCATAACCGCTTCATCGCGTACAAGCCGAGCCAGAGCGCCGCGATCAGGAACGCTTCGTAGGGCACTTCGGACATCGCCCGGTGCGCGTGTAGCCGATAGAGCGGATTGAGCATCACCAAGAGCCCGGCGATGGCCCCGACGAGATGATCCTTGACCAGGGTCCCGCAGCCGAATAGAGCGACGCACCCCAGGGCCCCCAGGAACAGGAATGGGATTCGAGCGGCGATCAGGGTCGCCTTGGTCCCGACCTCGTAGTGGATCTCGTGATACCAGCGGTAGGCATCCCCGGAATTCGGCAGTCGCAAGCCGGCCGCTCGCAAGCTGGCTCCGATCAGATACTTCGGGACGGGCTGGAGGTCGAACGCGTAGACGTCCAGCCAGGCGGGATGGTTGAACTGGCCCTCGAAGAAGAGATCGGCGTAGTAGCTCTGCGTGATGTAAGCGTATTCATCGACGAATGAGTCGTCGGTCAGGCCGAAGGCGAAGACGACCAGCGCCAGGCATCCGACGGCCGCCGCCCGGCGGAAAAGCGACGCTGAGGACTGCGGTGAGTTTGTCGAGCGATCACGTTGATCGGGTGGCGTAAGCCTCATGTGGGAGAGAAGCCTTGAGTGATTTAGCGGCTACGCGGCAAAGACTTAAAGTCTCATTCTAGAAACCCCTCGGATTCTTTGGCAACAGTCGGATCGTCGGCTAAGTTTCATCGACGACCTGTTGCGATGGGTCGTCTCTGAGGTTCCATACCACTGCGTCGATTGGGTTGACTGGCCGATCGGGCGGTCCGGACGCCAAACTCCGAGAGAATGACATCGGGGCGAGACGTCGGGCTGCGAAGCGTCGAGTTGACCCTTTCGCCGGTCCTGGGAACGATCACCGAACCTTGAGTTTGCACCCGAAGCGTCCTGATGTGCATCGTCGGTCGGAGCCGTGGCCGGGAAATTCGACTTGGCTCGACTCGTGTCGCGGGCGACCGCCGTCGATGATGCGCGCGGCGGTGTCCGAGAACAGGAGAGATGAATGATGTCTCATTTGAACTGGTTCCGGGCGGGCGGGATGACGCGCGGTACTCCGCGACGGGACTCCAGGCCGCTCATCCGCCTGATGGCCCTGGCCTTCATCGGCAGCACGGCGTGGCTCCAGGCGGGTTGCAGGTCGGCCCCGACTAGCAGTAGTTGCAATAGCTGCGGCGGCGGTGGGAAGTGCAGCGCGTGCGGCTTCTTCTCGCGTGCGACCGACAGGATCCTCCATCGGAACCGGGTCTACGCCGGTTCGACGCCGGTTTCCGACGGGGCCGTCGAGTATGGTGGCGTCGTCGTCCCGGGCACGATTCCGTCCTATTCGTCGGGCGGGAGCATGGGCACGTCTCCCTCGAACGTCCTGCCCTCGTCGCCGAACAATCCCATCGACCTGGAGCCGGCGCCGAGTGCCAAGCCGTCGTCATCCGGCACCGGACCGACGGGCAGTTCGGGGTCGGGGGTGAGCAAAAGCAGTTACGTGACCCGTCGTCCTGGGGCGTTCACGGCCATGCGATCGAGTCGAAGCGTCTCGAGCACGCCGACATCCATGTCGCGGGCGGCCCAGGACTCGTCGAATGCACCCGGAGCAACCTCCGACGGGTCGCTCGAGGATAATGTCCTGGACCACCTCCCTCCATTTCCGCTGCCCAAGGAAGTCACGAGATCATCGGCCAATCCTCCGCCTCCGCCTCCGCCTGCCGCCCCGGCCGAGGCGAAGTCCGGAGACGCGGCCTCGGCCGAGCCCACCGCCCAGCGCGGTGGTGCTCCCACCGAGGCGGAGTTCGCGCTGACGATCGCGGCCGAGCCGTCGCCGGAGAGCGGGTTGACTGCCGCCGCCGCGACCGGCATCGCTCGCTTCGCGGTCGTCGATCCCAAGCTCGCCGGCGGGAGTAGCCCCTCGGATGCCGGTCTGACCTGGCTTGCCGATAAGGGCTACCGCACGTTGTTGGACCTCCGCGAACCCTCCGAAGTCCCGCCCGCGTTCATCGCCGAAGTCGCGCGGCGGGGACTACGCTACGTGGCTTTCCCAGTCGACCTCGCGACCATCGATGCGTCCCACGTCGTGCGCTTCAATCTCGAGATGGACTTCGCGGAGTGCGGCCCCTGTTCTTCTTCGATTCGGACGGCTCCCGCGCGGGCGCTCTGGTATATCCGCCGCGCCTCCTGTGATCGAGTCGACGCACAGATCGCCCGCAGGGAGGCCGAAGGGCTCGGCCTCGTGGACAGTTCGGCATGGTCGGCCGCGACTCGTTATGTTGAGAAGCTCGGCGCGACCAAGGTCGATCGCGGCACGCCTAATAGCAGCGAGACCGCTTCTCGTACGGCATCGGCGAGACCGCAGGGATTGGATCAGATTGACACCTCGACTTCCGAAAAACGAGACGGCGCGGCCGAAGCCCCGAGGACTTTCCGGGACTTCCTCGACGAGGTCAGCCCGTCCGCGAGTCGTGCCCGAACCCGTTCGGATGGAGTCAAAACTACCGGCGAACATGCCAGCGATCCGAAACCATCGAGCTCCAGCCCCGCACCTCCGGCCGCGAACGACACGACCTTGTTGCGACCCTTCGCGGCGATGATCCTCACGGGGCTGAGTATCCCCCTGGCCTACTGGACGAGGACCATCGTGCCGGACCTCCTGTCAAGGGCTCGGGCCAGTCTGCCGGCTCCGGCGCAACGATCGCAATCGCTTCCCCACGAGTCGGGTGCATGAAGTGCAATTCCCGTGCGTGCAGCCCGATCCTGCCCCGACCATCCGAGGCGACGATCCGAGACTTCGCACCATATCGAGAATCGCCGACGATCGGAAGGCCCCGACCTGCCAGTTGTGCCCTGAGCTGATGACTTCGTCCGGTCCCCGGCCTCAATTCGAGCTTCGTCACGCCCTCCGCGCGTTCCAGCACGCGAAACGCGACCCGCGCTTCCTTCCCCTCCGGATCGCCTTCCCCCAGGATGCGAGAGCGATTGATCCGACGGTCTTTCTCGAGTCGGTCGATCCATACGCCACCGGCCTGAGCAGGCACTCCTTCGACGATCGCCCAGTAGACTTTCTCGATCGACCCCGCGCGGAACTGGGCGGAGAGCCGTCCTGCCGCCTTGCTGGTCCTTGCGAGCAAGATCACCCCCGACGTGGGACGATCGAGGCGATGGAGCAGCCCCACGTAGACGTTTCCCGGCTTCGCGTACCGCTCACGAAGATATCGGGCCACGAGGTCGACCAGGCTCTCCGAGCCGCTCTCATCCTCCTGCGAGGGTACCCCGGCTGGCTTGTTGACCGCCAGGCAGTGATTATCTTCGTAGAGCACCTCGAGGTTCATCGCCGGGCGCCCGCGACATCCGTGAGCCGCTTCACGAGGATGGTCGCATATGATCCCTTCGAGAGGTCGAACGAGAGGCGAAGTCCACGGCGACCGGGATGAAGATCGTCGTCGATCGCCTCGAATTCCAGGCGCTCAGGGAAGAAGAGGCAGGGCCGCGCGCCCTTCGAGAAGAAGATATCCTTGAGGTGCTTGATCCGTAGGTCCGACCAGGCCAGGCCGAAGCCCTGGAGGAATTCCGCGACGATCTCTCCGAGCCGTCCTTCGGGGATGGCTGAGCGGCTGGAGGGTAAGGAGAGCATCGTCCCTCTCAATGCCCGGACGACCTCGGGCTCCATACGGCGAGGGAATGGAAACGTCCCCACCTTGAGCGAGACCGGGACGAGCTGATCGGCGTCGGCGTTGGATTCGAGCCATCGCGCCAGCATCAAGTTCCACAGATGGCTCTGGAACGCCGAGAAATACAGCATCCTGAGCTCCCGCCTCAGACGAGCGAAGGCGCCGCGATAGTCGGTCGGATGGTCGACGAGGTAGGTCACGATGCTGCGGGCCGACGAGCGCGGCAGCAGCGCCTTGGCCTCGACCCAGTGGCCCCAGTTCGTTCGGATGATGGCCTTCTCGGATTTCATCGCCGCGCGGTCGAAGGGATTAGGCTCGGCCAAGGCCAGTCGGAGGGCGCGCTCGTGGTCTCCGAGCAACCAGGCATGGGCGGCGAAGTCTCCGGAATAGCCGACGGAACCGAACCGTTGATCGTCGAAATAATTCGGAAGCCCGACGCTCGCGATCGAATCGATCTCGGAAATCGCGAGGGCCAACTCGCCCTCGGACAGTCCGCGGAGGACCAACTGGAAGCGGTTGCCTCTCAAGAGCTGCGAGGTGTACGCACGGTCAAGCCTTCCCGCGGGCTCGAGCTGGAAGTTCGAGGCGTTCATCGACCGCCAGGGCCCGTCGACGATGGTCAGGTATTGGATCGTGCTGGCATGTCGGTCCTTCAACCCGGCATAGCTAATGCGACGGGCGGGAAGATTCCAGCGCCGGCAGATCGCCTCGACGGCCTCGATCGTACCCAGTCCTTGCTTGCTCAACCGGTAGAATGTGAACCGACCCGGCCCGTCCGGCCTGGCCAGCGACAGCTCTTCCACGCGGAAATCTTCGGGCAAACACTTCAGCTTCATATCGATATCGGCCGTGCTACTGACGAATGGCACGACTCCGTCGGATCATGCCTCTGTTCGATTTCATGCGAGCATTCCTCATGGGTTCGATCGTAACACGGACCATATTAGGAGGGCTAGCCTCCCGGGAGACCGCCCTCGTGGCGACGGCTTGGATCGTTCCGATGAGTCCCGAGGGCGGGCTACTCCTTGAGTTTCGGCTCGCGCGAGCGATCCCGATCGATTGACACCACCATCGGCCGGCCCTGTTCCTAAATTCTTTTTAGGTCAGGCTTTCCAGCCTGACGACCGCCCTGCCAGGCTGGAAAACCTGACCTACAAGAAAACCGTGCTTCTCACTGTGTTTCAGGTCATCGAAAAAATAGGATGCTTGAGCGATGATCGTGGAGCCGGATGTCCTATGACTCGTGATGACTCTGTAACTCCCTGGCCAGCATGAGTTGGCGAGAGCGGTGCGAGGTGCTGCCGGACGAGACGGCGGCCTGCTGGCAGCCGTCCATCCATTCGACGTAGCAGCGACCACCCCAGCCCGAATGAAGCCGCGGTTCCCACGCACCGATGTTCGATCGTGTCGATGGGCCCGCGCGACGAAGTCCCGCCCCGAGATTTCAATCAAAGGTTGATTATGGCGACAACGACGACTGGGCAATTGAGGCCCGTCCGGACTGCATGGATTCCGATCGCGTGGATTGCGGGGCTGCACGTAGCCGCCCTGCTCGCGTTCATCCCGAGCAATTTCTCATGGTCGGGCCTGGCCCTGTGCTTCGTCTTGCACTGGCTGACCGGCGGCATCGGGATCTGCATGACCTATCATCGGCTGCTCACCCACCGTAGTTTCGCACTGCGACCCCGGTGGCTGGAGTATCCCCTGACGATCCTGGGGACGTGCGCGTCGGAGGGGGGGCCGATCGGTTGGGTCGCCGACCATCGCCGCCACCATGCGTTCTCCGACGAAGAGCCGGATACGCACTCGCCCAACGAGGGCTTCTTCTGGGCGCACATGGGCTGGTGGATGAGGGTGGATGACCAGAGCGAGCATACCCCCGAATATTACGAGAAGTGGGCGCCCGACCTGAACCGCGACCCGGTCCTCCGTTTGATCGAACGAATTCACATCCTCTTCCCCTTACTGCTCTTCGCCGGGCTCTACGCCGCCGGGGGTTGGAGCTGGTTGGTCTGGGGGGGATTCGTCCGGACCGTCTTCGTCCTCCACTCCACGTGGTTCGTGAACTCCGCCACGCACGTCTGGGGATACCGGTCGCATGCGACGCGAGATAATTCGACGAACCTCTGGTGGGTCGCGCTGCTGACCTACGGCGAAGGGTGGCACAACAATCACCACGCCTATCAGACGTCCGCGCGGCATGGCCTGAGCTGGTGGGAGATCGACGCCACGTACATTGCCATCTGGATGATGAAGAAATGCGGGATCGCGTACAACATCCGGATGCCCAAGATCCGCACGACCGCCGCCGCTGTCCCCGAACTCGCGACGGCCGGATCGTCGAGGTGATCGTCGGCGCATTGGCGGGACCTGGGTGCACCTCGTCTTGCCTTCCGCCGGGCGAACGGCGAAGATGAGTGGGCCTTGGAAGCGCGGCCCTAGCTCAACGGCAGAGCAGGGGACTCATCACGAAAATGGGTGGCACCGGAGGGTAACCTTCGATTGCGAACCGGGTGAATTGCGGGAAACCTAAACTTCACCTGTCCTCGATCGCCCGACCTCGGCCGGTTCTGACCCCGGGTGAGAACCGGTCGGGAAACGATGTTGCGAGGACGGAGCACGGCAATCCGCAGCCAATCCTGGTCGGGCAACGGTGGCCAGGTCGGTTCAGAGACTAGCGGGGTGAGTCCCAACAATAATCCCCGCCGACGAGCGCCCGGCCTCCTCGCGACTCATCACAGGTTCCGGTTGTCTATGGCCACCGGAATTCTGTATGTTTCATCGAGGAGGATGAGATAGTCCAAGCCTCGTGGAAACGCGGGGGCACTTGAATCCCTTGGTTGCAGGTTCGAATCCTGCGGGCCGCATTGATCCGATCTTCGTGAAATCCTGGTTATTCCGTCCCCTCTTTCCCGATCCTGGCCTATCAGGGCCGCTCCGAATGTCCCATCCTGTGCGCGACCCGACGAAATCGACCCCGGGGGTTAGGAACACGCAGGCGTCGAGGCGAGGTAGGTGGCTCGCACGGTCATCGATGAATCGGGCCGTCGCGCCGACCTCGATCATCGTGCTTTGCCTGCTGCACGGTCTCGCGATCTGGACGAGCATGGGGGGACGAGCGGGCCTGACCAATGGTTGGCCGTTGTGGCGCGACGATCACCCGCTCTATTTTCATACGCGCCCTGGTCACACGCTCATTCTTGAGGGACTCCTGCACGACCGCGGGGTACGATCCGAGTTTCATGTCGGGTTATGCCAAGAGCGTGGTGTTTCCGGCATCCTCGACGCTCCCCGAGGTCGTCGTCGCGCTCTTCGGTGGCACGCGTCCCGAACTTGCTTATAAATTATATGTGCTCCTCTCGGCCGCGGCTGTCCCCTGGCTAATCGCGGCGGCCTGCCTCCTCTGGCGTTTTCGGGCGGCGACCTCGGTCTTATCCGTCGGCCTCTCCCTGGTCTACATCTGGACCGACTTCCCTATTAACTACGTGGCGTTCGGGATGCTCCCCTATTTCCTGGGAATCCCGCTGGGACTCGTCGCCACAGGGGTCTTCGTGCGTTACCTGAGGCGAGGCGGGGTGTTCAACGCGATGATGGCTGCCGCACTCATGAGCCTGGCGGTCCTCGTCCACCTGACGACCGCAATGGTCGTCGCGCCGGCCGCGCTTCTCGCCTACATCATCGCATGTCGGAGGCCGATGCCGATCGAGTCGGGAACTCCACCCGGCTCGCCTCCTCAAGCCCTCGAGACCGAGCCGCGGTTCGAGCGGCCATGGACTCGAATGCGCCACGTCGGAGTGTGGATGATCCCGCTCATCGTACTGGGGATCAACGCGTTCTGGTGGCTGCCCGGTGTGTGGTTGGCGTTGACCAAGGGGCCGAGCGACTTCGCATTCAACCATCCCGAAGGGGTGATCGTCCGGCTGGTGAAGATCGTCGGAGGACCGGAGGCCCCGATCCAATGCATGCTGGTGGCGACCGGCCTACCGGGGATGGTCTGGATGATCCGGCGACGACCGATCGATGGCATGGCCTTGCTGGGATTCTGCGGTGCCGGTCTCTTCTGGGGTTACCTGGCCGGCGGCCTGCGTTCGCTCGATTTCTTGCAGCCGGGGCGACATACCTACGCGCTCTATACCGGGCTGGCCCTCGTCGGGGCCTCCGGGCTCGAAGAACTGGTGCGGCGTCTACGGGCTGGCTCGCGTGAATCAGACCACTCTCATCGGTGGGTGGTGATCGGTGGGGCCTTGATCGCTCTGCGGATGGTCGGCAGCCCTGTAGTCGATTCGATCCGCTCGCTGGGCTCGGGGCAGGAGCCATTCCTGTCGAGTCGTCCGTCCAACCGCCTAGTCTGGGTCGTAGATCGGGTTCGTAACCATGTGAAGCCCGGCGAGCGGCTGCTTTATGAGGAGGGAGGAAAGGATCTCCCCGGCGTGCCGGATCCGTTCCAGCGCGGGCGGTTCAGCGGGCTGCTACCCTACCGAACGGGGGTGGAGGTCCTGGGCGGTCCCTATCTGCATGCCTCGTTGACGACCAATTTCACGCAATTCGGCGAGGGCATGCTCTTCGGACGCGAAGGCTGGTATCGCATCCTCGTGGAGGAACTACCGAAGCTCGACTTTGCCCGGCTGGAGAAGGCGTTCGGGAGGCGCGATCGCCTTCGGTTGGAAGAACTGCGGAAGATCGACCCCGGCCTGGAACGAACGATCCGCACTCCGAATGGTGAGATGGAGAGCCTGCTGGACAAGGTGCGGAAGCTCGACCGTGCCCTGGCCGAGGAGGTCTTCGGCAGGACGGGCTGGGACCGCGACTTCTTCATCCGGTACGCCCGGCTGTATCGACCTTCGGCCATCCTATGTTGGAGTCCCGATGCACGCTGGTTCTGCCGGGCCAATCCCGACCTGATCGAGATCAAGGAGGATGATGGGACGCTCCTCATCGGTCGAGTCGTCGGATTCGGAGGCGACACCATCCGCGGTGAAGCGAAGGTGGAAACCCAGCCGGGGCGGATTCGCGTCCATGACATGTCGCCCGGACTTGACGGGACGATCGTGTTGCGGTATCACTCCGTCCCGTGTCTCACGACCAGATCGTTGGTCGCGTGCGAGCCGGAGTATCTCGAGGAGGATCCGGTTCCTTTCCTCCGCTTGCGACCACCAGCCGGAATTCGCGACGTCGAACTGGAACTCGTCCTCCGCGGCCGGCCGTAGCGTCGCGGGATGGGCCCGATTCGGCCGCGATGGCGTAGAATTCCCACGCAAAGGAATTGCGTGAGCGTGGCCTCCTCCAGGGAAGGGGTATGCAGTGCCAGCGTTGGATGCTGAACTCAGCGAGAAGGAACGCCGCGATCGACTCTCGCGCTGGGTTTTCTGGTCTCTTTGGACGACCATAATCCTCATCGCGGCGGCATTCTATTACGAGAAAGCCGCCGATCATCGCAGCGCGTTCGTGCGGTGGCGGCCCCAGGTCCTCCAATTCTGGGGCGGGGTGAACATCTACGACCGGATGCTCTTCCCCAATCCGCCGTTGATGCCGATCACCCTCTACCCGCTCATGAGGCTCCCGACCGTCGCCGGCGCGATGTGCTGGTTCGCGATCAAGTTCGCGATGACGTCGGCGGTGCTGATGATGTGCTTCCGGATCGCGCAGCCCACGGACCGCGTCCTGCCGCCGATGTTCCGATCTCTCGTCTTGCTGCTCAGTCTGAGGCCAATCCTGGGCGATCTGCACCACGGCAATAATAACCTCCTGATCCTCTTCCTCATCGTCTCGATGCTCTACGCCTGGCGACGCGGATACGACATCGGGGCCGGCCTACTCCTGGCCCTGGCGACCACTTACAAGGTGACGCCAGCGTTGTTCTTCCTCTATTTCGCCTATAAGGGCTCGTGGCGGACCGTCCTGTGGGGGTCGCTGGGGATGGGCATCTTCCTCCTGATCGTCCCCAGCATGGTCATCGGCCCCCAGTTCAACGGCGAGTGCCTGGGCATGTGGTTCAACCGAATGATCATGCCTTATGTCGCCGAGGGGCGCGACCAGCTCGCAGGAGGTGAACCAGTCGTTCCCCGCATGGATCGCGAGGATGCTGATCGAGCAGGCGCCGAGCCTCAAGCGATACGGCGTCAAGCACGACCTCAACGTAGTCTCGCTGGACCCCTGGTTCGTCCGCTACCTGATCAAGGCGGTCGTGGCCGGGTTCCTCGGGCTGCTGGCCTTCCTGTGCCGCACGAAAACCGCCGATCGACGCGACCCGCGCCTGCTCGGCGAGTTCGCCCTGGTCGTCCTGACGATGCTATTCGTGTCGGAGCGGAGCTGGAAACATCATTATGTGACGGTCCTGCTGCCGATCAGTTATCTGGTGGCGGAGTTCTTCTCGCCGCGGGTCGGCCAGCGCGGCCGCATGGCGATCGCCTTCGCCTGGGCGATGTCCTTCGGCATGATGGCCTCGACCTCGGCCGATATCGGTGGCCAGTTCTACGAGGGACAAGGCCACGAGATCGCGCAGGGATACGGGCTATTCATGTGGGCGGGGGTGGTCCTGTACGCGACGGTCGGGTGGCGCGTATGGATGAGACGGTCCGAGTTGACTCCGGAGGCACCGGCGATGACCGAAGGAGGAGAAGTTCCTCCGATGCCCGACGGCCGGGGCCATGCACTCCCATCGAGCCGCGACGCGGTCGGGATGCTACCATTCGGCTGAGTGGATCAATTTCGGATGACGTATTGCGAATTGCGAATGATATTAAAGCCCTTTGAATTAAGGACTTATGGGTTCGCAATCCGGAATCCGCTATCCGCAATCCGATTCCTTCATAGGCCCTGAGTGCTCGGTCCCGCCGCGGGGACGAGTAAATGCTCGGTCCCATCTCCCGGCTATCTTCTCTCGATAAAATCCTTTCGCTTCCTGTCGCGTGATGCGACGACTTCTCGACCCATCTTCTATCAATACCAGGGGGCTCGGCGACCAGGATGGATGCCGGGCGAGACCTTGGCGATCCGGCCGATATCGCATCGGCCGGCTAATCACTTCTCTCTGTCGACCACTGGCCAAGGAGGGCATATGGATACGTCGAAGGCAATACCCCGCGTGCGCCGTCGCAGGGACCTTGCGCCAGAATTCCTGGAAGATCGCATGGTGATGAGTGCCGGGCAGGGGAGCACGTTCGCCATCATGCCGGGCTCGATCAAGGCCGCCGGACAGGTCTCGACGATCCCCTTCACGATGAATTCCTCGTTGTTCACCCCGACCAAGAGCGGGAAGATCGAGCTCGGCATCGACGTCACGCCGGTGACCGCCACGTCGTCGACCTCCAGCACCACCGCGACGGCCTCGGTGAGCCCGGAGATCGTCGCGATCAAGAGCTCCACGGGCCAGGTCATCCACATCGATCATTCGAAGTATTTCCCGAAGATCGCCAAGGCGAATCATCTCGGCAAGGCGGAGACCTCCGCAGTCCTGGCGTCGTTCAATGTGCCGGCCAACAGTTCGACCAGCTACACCCTCGTGGTGAAGGGTCTGCACAATACCACCGGCCAGTACCTGGTCGGCTTCTATCTCGCGGGCGACGCCAGCGGAGACGGTACCGTCAACAGCACCGACGTCACGACGACCAAGTCGTTGCTCGGCGACGCCGCGACGAACTCCAATTATAACTTCAACGCGGACGTCAACCGCGACGGGATCATCAACAACAAGGATGTGAGGCTGGTCGAGGGGAACCTCGGGGCCGCGACCACCGTCAGTCCGGTCGTTTCCGTGAACCTCAATCCGGCGTCGGATCCCAGCCTGGATCGCACGACGAACCTGAGCGTCGTCAACTTCCAGGGGACCATGACGCCCAACGGTAAGATCACCTTCGCCGACCAGAACAACAGCAACCAAACGACCACGGCGACGGCCGATTCCACCGGTGCCTATAGCATCAATGTCCCGCTCATCCTCGGCTCGAATACCTTCACCGTGACGACCCAGGATGGCTTCGGGCAGTCGATCTCCGGCGCGATCTCGCCGGTGACCTACTCACCGAGCGCAACGACCACCAGCTCGAGCACGACGGGTTCGTGATCTCACGAGACCTCCTCGGGGCCGGATCCTCACCGATCCGGCTCCGTTGGAGGAGTGCACCCTCGCGAAGGCTGGGGTGTGACGGGCGAATCGTACGATTTGGGAAGTCCTGCGCCGGATCCGAATCCCTCCATGTTCCGGTACGCCTCCTCGACGTGTTTCCGAACGATCGGATTCTCATCCTCCCGGTGCCGCTCGAGAATCCGCTTAGCCTCGTCGACGGCGATCCGGCCCAATGCCCAGGCCGCGGAGGCCCGGACGATCGGATCCTCTCCTCGGTCGTCGAGCCGAGCCCCGAGGGCGCCGACGGCCTCCGCTCGGCGGCGGGTCCCCAGGATGAGCGCGGCATTCCTCAGCAGGCCGACGCGTTTCGTGCGCGCGAGCGCCGTCCCCTTGAGCCGGGCGCGCCATGTCGTCAAGTCGTCGTTCAACCAGCCGATGAGATCGGGATCGACCCATTCGAGACGCGGTTGGAATTCCTCCAATCGACCGGATGGGGCCTTGCGATTCCACGGACACACGTCCTGGCAGATATCGCAGCCGAAGACCCATCCGTTGAGACTCTCCGCGTCCTCATCGGGGATTATCCCGCGATGCTCGATCGTCCAGTAGCTGATGCACCGCCGCGCGTCGAGCTGGTATGGGTCGGGGAACGCACCCGTCGGGCAGGCATCGAGGCATCGCGTGCAGGTCCCGCAGTGGTTCGCCTCATGTGGCCGATCATAAACCAGCTCCAGATCCGTGAGCAGGGCGCCCAGGAAGGTGAAGCTCCCGAGCTGTCGGCTGATCAGCATGGTGTTCTTACCGATCCAGCCGATCCCGGCGAGTTTCGCGTAATCGCGCTTGAGCAGCGGTGCGGTATCCGCCACGGCTCGACCGCGGGCCGTCGGCCGTTCTCGCTTCAGCCAGTCGAGCAGCGATCCCAACCGATCCCAGAGGACCCGGTGGTAATCGCCGCCCATCGCGTAGCGTGCAACCTTACCCTGCAAGGGAGTCGTCCGCTCCGCCGGGCGATTGCCGCGATTCGTCCCATAGACCATGCTGACGACGATGATCGAGCGGACACCTTCGAGCAAGCCGGCGGGATTCGACCGGCTCGGTTCTTGACGAACGAGGTAGTCCATGCCCGCGGCGAAGCCTCGGTCCAGCCATCGCAGGTAGTCGGGATAACCGGGCGGCACGACGGCCGGTGCGATACCCACCTGGTCGAACCCGAGCCGTGAGGCTTCGGCCTTGAGGCCATCGGTCAATTCCGGGGCGGACATGGTGCTCGTCACCTGGGTTGGCTCTGATCGCGAGATCGAGGCGTGAGCAGGTCCTCCACGACCTCCTCCCGAGGGTCCTACGAGCCCGGGCGATACTCCAGGCCGCCGGAGTCTCTCACTCCGAGATTTTCATAGATCCGTCTCGTCGCATCCGAGCGATTGAGTGTGTAAAAGTGAATACCACGGACCTGATTGTCGAGCAGGTCCCGGCACTGCTCGGTCGCCCAGTGGATGCCGACCTTGCTCACGGCTTCTGGATCGTCGGTGCATCGCCCGATCGCACGGAGGAGCCGGGCCGGGAATCGGGCGCCGAGCGCCATCTCGCCGATCCGGTCGAGATTCTCCCTCGAGGTGATCGGCATGATGCCCGCGAGGATCGGGACCCGGATCCCGGCAAGTTCGCATCGTTCCCGGAAGTCGTAGAAATCCGCGTTGTTGAAGAAGAGTTGCGTGCAGATGTAATCGACCCCGCCATCCACTTTCCGCTTGAGGAAATCGAGCTCCTTGAGCCGGTTCGGGGTGCCGGGATGGCCTTCTGGGAATCCCGCGACCCCGATCCCGAACCCGCGGCGATCCGGTACCCGTTCTCGCGACCGGATGAATTGGACGAGCTGCTCTGCGTACTGGAAGGCGTCGGCCGAGCGATCATGGTTCGCGAAGTTCCGGGGTGGGTCCCCGCCCAGGGCGAGGATGTTTTCGATCCGGGATTCGGCGTATCGATCGAGGATCGCCGCGAGCTCCTGCTCGCTGTGGCAGACGCATGTCAGGTGAGACACCGCGGTCAATTGGGTCTCTCGCTGGATCCGGACGATCAAGTCGTGGGTTCGCTCCCGCGTGGAACCGCCGGCTCCGTAGGTCACCGACACGAACGACGGTTGGAGGGACTGGAGTTGCGCGATCGTCTCGAAGAGCTCGTTCGAGGCCTTGTCCGTCTTGGGTGGGAAGAACTCGAAGCTGAACGTGGTGCGGCGTGCGTGGAAAACATCTTGTATATGCATGGTCTTGATCGCGATTACGCCCTCTAATAAGCCCCGGCCGAGCATTCGAGAGCCATTATAGGATAGGCGAGACAAGGAAGGCCAGGGAATCCTACCCCACTTCAAGAGGGGCCGGAGCCCGTACCGTCGGCGCCGTCGGGCCGAGGGCTCGCGGTCTGCTTCCTGTCGGCGGACGGCGGAGCCTTGACGCCCACTTTCGGGCAGATCGCGGTCAAGGAGCAGATCTCGCATCGCGGCCTTCGGGCCAGGCAGACTTTTCGGCCGTGCTGGATCAAGCGGTGGCTCAGGTCGACCCAGTCCTTCCGCGGAATCGCCTTCATCAAGTCACGCTCGATCTGCTCGGGAGTCTTGCCGGTGCTCATACCGAGGCGACGGGCCAGCCGCTTGACGTGCGTATCGACCACGACCCCTTCCGCGACGCCGAACGCCGTGCCCAGGACCACGTTAGCCGTCTTGCGGCCGACGCCGTTCAGCGCCGTCAACGTCTCCAGGTCCGTGGGAATCCTGCCGCCATGACGCTCGACGACCTGGTTGGCCATGGCCAGGAGGTTGCGTGCCTTGGCGCGGAAGAATCCGGTCGAACCGGATCAGTGCCTCCAACTCGGCGGGCTCGGCTTTCGACAGCCCGGCTAGGTCCGGATATCGTCGGAACAGCTCCGGCGTGACCAGGTTGACCCGCGCGTCGGTACACTGGGCCGATAAGATCGTGGCAACCAGGAGCTGATACGGATTGGCGTGGACGAGGGCGCACATCGCCTCCGGATAGGCGATCTTGAGTGTGTCGGAGACGCGACGCGACTGTCGCTCGGGATTGATCCGTGTGCGTCTGACCCGGGACATTCCAACCCTCCGTCCGACGACTTCGGGCCAGTAGCCCGTCGCGCGATCACCTCCCCGCCGCTCGCCTTGCCGATGACCCTCGCGAATCTACAATGGGTCCATCGGGGCCGACGGGCAAGAGATTTGCTCGATGCATCCCATTGCGGCTGCCATTCTCCGAATGGATCGGCGATAGACGTCAAGTGCAATGCCTCAGCTTCATCGCCTCGATGACATAGGGCGGTCTCCCCCGGGAGTGTCGGAAGGGACTATGGATACTCATTCGGACCTGCATGATTTTTCGAGCCATTGCCGGCTGTTTCCCTTGCCCAATCTGGTCCTCTTCCCGCATGCGATCCTCCCTCTCCATATTTTCGAGCCCCGATACCGTCAGATGACCGAGGATGCACTGGCCGGCGATCAACTCGTGACCATCGTCCAGGTCAAGCCGATGATCCATGGCACCTCCTGGACCGAGCCGGTACCCATCATGCAAGTGGGTTGTCTCGGCCGGATCGTGCAGCACGAGCGCCTCATGGACGGCCGCTTCAACTTCCTACTCCTGGGCTGTAAGCGCGTCCGGCTGATCCAAGAGTTGCGGACCACGAAACTGTATCGGATCGCCGAGGCCACCATCCTGGAAGACCAGGAACCCTCGACCGAGGTCGAGGCCCGTAGCGGTGAGTTGATCGAATTGTTCCTCCAGGTTTTCGAGCAGACCCACCGCCTCGATCCCGATCTCTCGCGTCTGCTGCACTCGGGACTCACGCTGGGCGTCCTGACCGACATCATCGCACATACCCTCGACCTGCCGTCATCGCTCAAGCAATCCCTCCTCGACGAGGTCCGCGTGGATGAACGCGTGGCGACCTTGCGCGGAATCCTCCAGGAATTCATCCTGTCACAACAACCGTCGCGCCCTTTCCCCCCCCATTCAGTCTCAATTGAAACACCCAGGCGGCGGCTTGATTTTCGCGACGCGGTGACATAGAATAAATCGTGTTTTTTGCGGAAGTCGAAGATTGACATTACTTTACAACACACGATCATCCTGGTCGATCTGCTCCTGTTGAACGATATCTGAGACGGTCGCTCGTGGGGTGGACCTCGAGTCAGCCTGTGTCGCCAACGAAGCGATGACCGAAATGGACCTCATGACACGAATCGGCCGCGCTCGGACGACGAGGTAACCGAAGAATGCCAGCGAACACACCCCTCGAACGGGCAAACGGCCGCGGAAATGGCAAGCCCGCGAGTCACGGCTGTGGCGATGATGAAGAGACGCCCGATGCCGTCGTTGCGGAGTCGGGATCGACGATCGATCTGGATCGGATTCGGCGTGCCGTGCGGGAGATCCTGATCGCGGTGGGCGAGGATCCCGAGCGCGAGGGGCTCAGGGAGACTCCGGATCGGGTCGCACGGATGTACGCCGAGGTTTTCCAGGGATTGCATCAAGATCCGAGGATCCACCTCAAGAAGTCTTTCACCCAGAAATACGACGAGATCCTCCTGATCCGTGACATCCGGATGGTGAGCTTCTGCGAGCATCACCTACTGCCCGTCGTAGGCCAAGCCCACGTGGCTTACATCCCCAACGGGAAGGTAATCGGACTATCCAAAATCCCGCGCGTCCTGGATGTACTCGCCAGGCGACCGCAGATGCAGGAGCGGCTGACCGAGGAGCTGGCCGACCTCCTGATGAAGGAACTCGACGCAAAGGGCGTCGCCGTCGTGATCGAGGGATCACATAGCTGCATGACGATCCGCGGTGTCAGCAAGCCCGACAGCTCGTTCGTGACCAGTGCCATGAGGGGAGTTTTCAAGGAAAGGCTGGCGACTCGTACCGAGGTAATGTCGCTGATCTTCGGGTCGCGGAGTTGATGCGCCAAGCGACTCGAGCCGAGGCAGGGAACTCCGATGCAGGCTGGGAGCACCGGTCCCGAACCTTGAGGCTCGGGACCGGGAATTCCTCCGCCCGATGGCAGACCGCAGGAGTTTACTCCCCGCCGCTCGTCCGGCTCCCCGCGCCTGACGATTGCTTCTTCAGCAAGGTTGGGATCATCGAGTCCAACTTTCCTCTCGCCTCGACCGAGTAGAGTTTGCCCTCCTGGTCGACGACGAACATGGCCGGGATCGAATTGATCCCCCATGACCGGGAGAATTCGCTCTCCCAGAAGTTGCCCTGGTAATACTGCGGCCAGGCGATCTCGTTCTCCTTGACGAATTTCTTGAGGCTGTCTAAGCCGCCTTCCTCCTTGGACCGGTCGAGGCTGATGCCGATGAACTCGACGCCCTGGTCCTTGAACTTGGCATAGAGCTTCTTCATCTGAGGCATCTCGCCAACGCAGGGGCCGCACCAGGTGGCCCAGAAGTCCAGGACGACCACTTTGCCCTTCAGTCCCTTCATCGAGACAGTCGAGCCATTGATGGCGTCCGTGAAGTCGAGCTCGAACGGCTTGCCAATTGCGTCCCTCCTACGAAGGGATCCCTTGACCGACTCGGCGATCTTTGAATCGGGGAACTCCTTGACGATCCTCCGCTCGGCTGCTTCCTTCACCTTCTCGTCTTCGGTGATGAAGTTGACATTGTAGAGGAGCTCCGGAGCACGCGGGTCCTTCGGTGCGAGCTTGATGAAATCATCGATAGTGGTCATGTCGAGCGAGCCGGTCTGTCTGGCCTTGTAAAGGCTGCCGACGGCCTTGACAAACGTGGCTTCGATCTTGAGCTGAGGGTTCTTGGCATGGGCCAATACGTCCTTGATCTCGCCGTCGCGTGTCGCGGCCCCGGCCGGGTTCTGGAACGTCCTCATCCATCGCTCGAACATGAGCGGCGGGAGCTTGGCATTGTCCGCGTCGGCCTTGTAGAGCTCGAGGATCAGCGCGTTGCGCTTCTCGGCGGCCGCCTGGGCTTCTTTCATGTACTGCTCTCGGTAGCCGTTCTCCCTCACCTTCGATCGGTCGACGGTCGGCATCTTGACGGAATCGATGCTCTTGAGGATTTCCTCCGCCGTGCGATCGGCACCCATCGCGATCGTCGCCGAGGCCATGAAGCCGGCCAGCAGCATCGCTGTCCATGAATTCTTGATAGTCTTGCTCATACCACACTCCGGGATGATCAGTTGCTTGGTCTCGAGTGGCCGAAAAGCGTCGTCTAATCGTAAATATTACCTCCGAAGGGCTCGCGGTGCCAGAGTGAGATCATCTAAGTAGGGAGAGGCGAGAGACTTGAGGTCGCCTTCCCGACCGTACGGACACGCCGGACGGATCGGCACGGGTTGTCCGGATCGCCCGTTTCGTGCCATCATGGAGTCGTCGCGGTGATTGCCGGGCTCGTTCGGCATCGACGATCGATCCGGCCACGGCGCGTGGCTGTTTCTAACCGGATCACGTGTCGCTTTGCGGCCTCGACAGAATGAGAACACCAGGGCATCTCGATGTTGCACGTGTCGATGCTGGCGGATTCCGCGATTCGCGTGTCGTTCGGATTGATCCTCGCCTTGATCTTGACTAACTGGCAAGACGTCCCGCTGCGCTTCTTCCGGATCCAGTATCAGATCGTCCTGGTCACGCTGGTCCTCGGCGCCCTGGACCAGGCGAGGGCCGGCGGGCCGGTTCCGGCGCTCGGGATCGTCATCACGGCCGCCGCCCTCGCATACCTGGCGACGATCTCGTGGGGTCTCGGGTTGCCCCGCCTGGGGATCGGCGCGGGGATTCTCGGCCTCGTGGCCACGGCGGCCTGGTTGGTTGTAGCCTCGCGGTCGACGAATCCAGGGACTTGGGCCCTCGATTCCCTGAGCCGGGGCGCTTCGGGGCTCTTGATGGGAGCCACGCTCACGGCCATGCTCCTCGGTCATTACTATCTGATCGCCCCGGCCATGACGATCGAGCCATTGAAACGATCGCTGAACCTGATCGGGTTTGGGCTCATCGCACGCTGTTTGTTCGCCGGAGTTGGCCTTTGGGCAGAGAAGGCAGGTTGGGTCGCGTCGGGCTCCTCGGGCCACGCCCACGACACCACATTCCTCGTCATGCGATGGGGGATCGGGATTTTGGGCACGGCCTTGTCGTTGTACCTGGCCCGACGGACGGTCGCGATCCGCTCGACACAATCCGCGACCGGGATCCTTTACATCACCTCGATCTTCGTCCTGCTCGGGGAGCTCACCTCCATCGTGGGAAAAAGCACCGGGATGGTCGGTTGAGTCCGGCTCGATGATTGACCGAAAAGCCCCATTCCACGCCGGATCATTTCGATGATTCGGTCGGCTGCCGCTTTCCACCCCCCGCGGATCGATTACAATGAGCGATCCAGTCGGGCACGTATCGAAGGAGTGCCGGCACACCGAGGACGATCGAGGGCGTGGGCAGAGCGGGGCGTCTCTATGGAATTGACATACTCGTGTCCGGCTTGCGCGACGGTCGGACACCTCCCGGGCCTGGAGACGGCAGACCTCGCGGTCTGCCGCCGTTGCGGGACCGAGAGGCCGCTTTATCCCGAGGCTACCGATCAGTCGAAGCTGCTCGCTTGCCCCTGTTGCGACACGAGCGATCTCTACATGCAGAAGGATTTCCCGCAGGTGCTGGGCCTTGCGATCGTGATCGTGCAGTTCGCGATCAGCACGGTTTTCTGGTATTACGAGATGCCGATCGCAACTTACGCCATCCTGATGGCATCGGCCCTGATGGACTGGGCCTTGTATCCGAGGGTGCCGGACGTGACGATCTGCTATCGATGCCTGTGTCAGGTCAGGGGTGAGGGATCGAATCCGGAAGGGCGGTTCCAACCGTTCGACATCGCGATCGGCGAGCGGTATCGTCAGGAGCGAATCCGGGCTCAACACCTGCGCGAACGCGGGGCGAAGCCATGACGCGGGGGCTGGTGGGTGTCATGCGTTTCTCCTCCGGGCGGTCGAATCCCGAGTACGAAGTCTCTAGACGCTGAGGTGCGGTCACCGACGTGGACGAGCGCCGGGCTCGAATCTATGACGACCTCCGGGGCGCCGTGAACGGCGAGCTCTATTTCGAGCCACTCGATCGGGCCCCGTACGCGCATGATGCCAGCCTGTACGAGATCGATCCGATCGGCGTCGTCGTCCCTCGGAGCGAGGACGATGTCGTGACGGTCGCTCGTTACGCCGCGGAGAACGGGATCCCGATCCATCCGCGGGGGGCGGGGACGGATACCGGCGGCGGTTCGCTGGGCGCGGGCCTGGTGATCGACCTCAGCCGGCATCTGAGGCGGATCATCTCGACCGGTCCGGATCACGTCATCGTCGAGGCGGGGGTCGTGCCAGACCTGCTCAATGCACAACTCGCACATCTGGGCCGACGGCTGGAGCCGATCGTCCAGGCGTCGGACGTGTCGACGATCGGAGGATTGATCGCGGTCGACGCCGCGGGCGGCCGGTCCATGCGATATGGGTTGACCGGGGACCAGGTCGATTGGCTTCGAGTCGTCCTCGCCGGCGGCGAGGTCGCCGAGCTAGGGCATGAACGCTGGCCGTCGTTCGAAGCCGAGCCGGTTGACTTGAAGGACCTGATCGTCCGCAAGCTCCATACGCTTTTCCGACGAGGCGGCGAACGACTCCGGCGCGCTCGGTCGGCCTTGCCCCGCGATCGCGCCGGCTACGCCCTGGCACGCTCGGCGGATGAGTGGGGAATCCACCTGGGACGTTTGGTGGCCGGCTCGGAGGGCACGCTGGCCTTGGTCACGCGGGCCAGGCTTCGCACGGTCCCGCTGCCGGCGGCGCAGGCTGTCGTCTTGCTCCCCTTCCGCCGACTGTCCGAGGCCGTGGCATTCGTCCCCGATTTGCTGGATGCGTCCGGGTTGCCCTCGTCCTGCGACCTCCTCGATCGTCGCTCGCTCCACCTGGCGAGAGATGCCGAATCCCTCTTTCGGAACGCCATCGACGAGCCGGCCGAATCGGTCCTGGTGGTCGAGTTCGAGGGCAATGATCCGGACGAGGTCTCGGAGAAGGCCCGAGTCGCCGGCGATCGGGCCGGTCGCACCGGTCAACTGGCCTCCCGCCGTTCGACGCATTTCAAGCGCGCCGATTGCGAGCGGCTTCTCGGGTGGCGTCGGGTGGTCGAGTCCCTCCTGATGCGGTTCCGGAGCGCGTCCCGGCCGGTGGCCGTCTTCGACGATGCCGCGGTGGCCCCCGAGCGGCTGGTGGGGGTCCTGCACAAACTCCAGGCGATGCTCCAGCAGGAGAACGTGAACTGGACCCTTGATGCCTACGCGGGCGAGGGTCGGATTCGACTCAGGCCCTTCCTCGACCTCTCCAGTCCCCGCGACCGGGAGCGGCTCGAACCGATGGCCGCCCAGGTTTACGCGATCGTACTCGATGCCGGCGGGACCATCTCCAGCTCGCACGCCTGCGGCCTGCTCCGGACGCAATTCCTCCGCAGTCAGTATGGCGAGCTCGTACAGATGTTCCGCGAGATCAAGGATGCCTTCGACCCGATGGGTCAGCTCAATCCGGGCAAGGTGATCGGCGACGACCCGCACCTGATGATCCGGGATCTCCGCGCACTCACGCCAGTCGGGAGCCCATCCGAGGAGGCCCCGCGATCGGCAACATCGAACTCGGTCGCGGGTCGCGCCGAGCCGCCATCGTCCGATCGCCACACGGAGACGGCAAGCCTCGCGTTCGAGGAGCCCTCCGTCACCGATCCGCCTGTCGCGCCCTCGGCCACGTCCATCCGGCCGGCCTTGATCTGGCCCGAACTTCCGATGCTGGAAGTGGCGTCCGCCTGCCATGGTTGCGGGGCCTGTCGAACCCTTGATCCGGGACTTCGGATGTGTCCGAGCTTCCGGGCGCTCCGGGACGAGGCGGCATCCCCCCGGGCGCAAGCCAACCTCGTCCGCCAGGTGGCGACCGGCGCGGTCGATGCCCGGCTCTGGGGCACAGACGAGATGAAGGCTCACGCGGACCTCTGCATCCACTGTAAGCTCTGTCGATCGGAATGTCCCTCCGGGGTGGATGTCTCCAGTCTGATGATGGAGGCCAAGGCGGCCTATGTCGAGCAGCACGGGCTGCCGCCGAGCGACTGGATCTTCTCCCGGCTGGAATTGTGGGCACGTCTGGGGACTCGCTTCCCGATCCTGACCAACTTCCTCCTGACTCGTCGGTGGTCCCGCGCCCTCCTGGAACGGGTCCTGGGCGTCTCGCGCCATCGGGTCCTACCGCGCGTCCGGCGCACCTCATTCACCCGGCGTGCCGCCCGCATGGGCCTGCACCAGCCCCGCCCTCAGCAGCCGGGGCCCCGGGTCGTCTACTTCGTTGACGTCTTCGCCAATTACTACGACCAGGAGCTGGCCGAGGCGGTGGTCGCGGTCCTGCGTCACGCCGAGGTCAATGTCTTCGTCCCCTCGCAGCAGCGTAGTTCGGGGATGGCATCCCTCGTCGTTGGCGATATTGATCACGCCCGCGAGCAGGCGCTGGCCAATCTGCGAGTGCTGGCCAACGCCGTACGAGACGGCTATACGGTGGTCTGCTCCGAACCGACGGCGGCCCTGATGCTCCGCGACGAATACGTCAAATTGACCGAGGATCTCGATGCCGAGCTGGTCGCCGCCAACACCCTCGACCTCGGCCAGTATCTCCTCGGCCTGTCGGCTCGAGGCCAGTTGCCGATGCCCCACGAGCCGTTGCACGCTCGCGTCGGATACCATCAGCCGTGCCATCTCCGCGCGCTGGATGTCGGCACGCCCGGCCTCGAACTCTTGCGAAGAGTTCCGGAACTCGACGTCGAATTCATCGACCGGGGTTGTTCCGGCATGGGCGGGACCTATGGGCTGGCGCACAACCGCTTCCGAAATTCGCTCCGCGCCGGCCGCGGTCTCATGCGGCGGTTCCGCGACGACGACATCGACATCGGCGCGACCGAATGCGGCGCCTGCCGGATCCAGATGGAGCAGGGCTCGCCGAAGCGGACACTCCATCCCATGAAGCTCCTGAGCCTGTCTTACGGATTGAATCCCTTGCTGCGCCAACACTTCAAGGATCCGAAGCCGAGACACGCCATGTCTTGACGGATCGGGATGTATCATCGGACAATCGTCCGACGGAACTTCGAATTGGGACGACTGCTTGCTCAGTCGTTCGTCGGCGGAGTCTGAGATATGGCGGTACCGTGGGGGCCCGGTCCGGTCTTCCAGTACGAGATGCTGATATCGTCGAGACGATGGCAGCTCTATGCGGGGCGTGCGTTGCTCGTCGCCGGCCTGCTGGCTGGGCTCTCGGTCGTCTGGGTCAATCGCTTCCGATACTCTCAGGTTCAGACCTATCAGGATCTCGCCGCACTCGGCAAGGCGTTCTTCGATTCGATCATGTGGGTCGAGTTGATCCTCACCCTCCTGGCGGTCCCGGCCGCCACGGCGGGGGTGGTCTGCATCGATAAGATGCGAGGCAGCTTGCTGCTCACGCTCGCCACCGACTTGAGCGACTTCGAGATCGTCTTCGGGAAGCTTGCGTCGCGGCTGGCCTCCGTGCTGGGGGTCCTCGGATGCGGCATGCCTGTCCTGGCGATGATCTCATGGATGGGCGGCGTCGACCCCTGGGACGCGATCGGCGGGACGCTCGTCGTGGTGGGGCTGGCGATCCTGGCCGTGAGCGTGACCTTGACGTTTTCGGTCTGGGCGAGCCGGCCAAGCGAGGCTCTCATGGCCACCTACGCCACCTTCACGGGCTGGTTGCTCGCATTGCCGCTTTGGGCATGGATTAGCCCTGCAAAATGGTATGGTGCCACTGAGTGGCTCCTCGTCACAATCCACCCGTTTGCGCTAACCTTCGGAAATTCGGACGCGATCAGTCAGCGCATCGCCCCGATCTTCTGGCTCCGCGTGTTGAACTTCGCCGTCTCACTCGGCGTCTCCCTGGTGCTGGCAATCGTCTGCGTCGGGCGGATTCGGGATGTAACTGTGCGCCAGGCGAGCAAGTCGCCGGGCGCGGGCCGCCGGAAACGCTTCGTCCCGAAACGATGGATCCGATGGCCGGACGTTTCGCTCGACCGCAACCCGCTGCTCTGGCGGGAGTGGCATTACTCCACGACGACGGGCATGGCGCGAAAGGTCTGGTGGCTTTATCTGGTAGCCTCGACGCTTTTCGTCGCCTCGGCCATGTTCGTGTCGGGAAATGCCGAGGAGATGGTGCTCGGAGGAGGAATCATTGTGGCCATCGGCCTGCTCTTCGACAGCGCGACGGCCGCGACGCGTCTCGCGGAAGAACGGGCCTACGGCAGCCTGGACGTCCTGTTGACGACGATGCTCTCGAGCCGCGAGATCGTCGAGGGGAAGTGGTGGGGCGCTTATCGTGACGTGCCCGTGATGGCCACGCTGGCCGGAACGATCGGCCTGGTGTTGCATCTGCGGTCGCACCACTCTCTGATTGAAGCGATGGTATCCGCAGCACTGCTGGCGGGTCTTGTCCTGGCTTACGGCGCGGTCGTGACCAGCGTCGGCTTGGCGTCGGCGGTTCGTGAAGTCCGCATCGGTCGTGCGATTGCCCTGAGCGTCACGCTCTACCTCATCGCGGCCCTGATCTATCCGTTCGCGATGATCCTGTTATTCCGGGCCGGGCCCGAGGACGTGGTCCTGCTCTGGCCGAGTCCGTTGTTCGGTGTGTTCATGCAACTCGAACGGGCCACGGGGCTTCGGACGGATGATCCTGTTTATAACATCTTGAGGATGGCCATGTTGACTACCTTCACGTTGCTGCTCGCGAGAGTGTTGCGCGGATACACGATCCGATCCTTCGACCGGCGACTCGGTCGCGTTCCCGACGGGAATTCGTTTCACGCGCGTTCCCGAGCTGAGGAAAGGCCGCTCCGCCGGATTGAGGTCTGACGTCTGGCGGCGACCTCCTTGGGCCGGTCTCCTCCGGCTCGCTCTTGACGGATGCGAGCGATCCGGCTAGATTCCCGCCCGATTGTCCTGTCGCCAGCATTTCTGAAGCACGGCCACTCCTGCATGTCCCGGACGTGGCTCTCGTGCGGTGGAGATCGAATTCGCGGTGCCCGAGAGATCGAATAGCCGACCGGGCGTATCCGTGATCGGCCTCCGGTGCGCAGATCGAGACGTGGTCTCGGGCCGGTAGGCTCTCGAGATTCGAGTCGCGATCGAGGGCAGCTCGGCCAGGGAAGGCCGTCCGCCTGGGATCGCCAGTCCGTTCGTTGGGAGGAACCGTGCGAGGGGACGACCAACCCAGTCGCTACCCGCCTCGCGGCGTGTGGTTCGGGCTCATCATTGCGGCCTGGTGCGCGGGCGTGACGCTCGCCCAGGACAATCCCGATACCGCCTGGTCGCGCTCGGCCACCGATCCCCTGGTGCTCTCGGCCCAACGCCTCTGGCGATGGGTCGGCACCGATGGGTATGACTACGTCTATCTCGCCGGGAAATCGTGCAGCCTTCAAGGCGCCGATGGTCTCCGGTCGAGCTATGCGGTGGTGCGCATCGTCCCGCTGTCTCAGGGTGAACAACCGCGCTACCAGATCGATGTCTTCGCCGAGGACGATGTGCCGGACGCCGGTCGGAAGGCGAGAGCCATCCCCCATCAACGGGCGCGCTTCCAGGCGACCAAGGTCGAAATGGAAGCTTATCCTCCACGGGGCGAGATCACCGAGTTCAAGACTCCGCCCCAACCGTTCGGGATCCTCCAGCGATCGGGCTTCCTCGCGACCAGGAAGCCAACGGCTCCCAACGGGACCGTCTCGACACGGTCATCGCCGTCACGGCCCGACTCCCTCTCGGCTGTGCAATCTCCAGTCGGAAACACGGCCACGACGCAGGCCGGTAATGCGAGCCTCGTACAAGCGGCTGCTCCGTCGGGACGGCCGGCGCCAGTGCTCGACTCCACAGCGAACGGGATCGCCTCGCCTGATGCGAGTCCGACCGGCACGGCCGGTCCGACGCCCATCGAAATGACCTCGGAGGCGGTCCGCCCGGACGTGGCTCCGGCCACTCGTCCGCCCGATCCGAAACTCGATCCCATGCTGGTCCCGACTCAATTGCAACGCAATCGCCCGCCGGCCGTCGATTCGGAGCCTTCCTCGGCGCCCCTGTCGCAGGCTCCATCCGTTGCCCAACTACCACCCGGCGGGACCGCCCAGCCACCTTCGATCGACCTGGCACCGATCGAAGGCCAGCCCGAGGGCGTGCCCGGCGTTGGCGTGCCGAACCTCACGCCCAAGCCCGCGGTCCAGCCGCCGGAGATCGAGGCCCTGCCGGGCCAGGGCGATCGGAGCGTGGAGGAACCGCCGCCGAACAGTCCCCCGGTCCGGGGTCCGCTCCCGAACCTTGCCCCCATCACACCGGGCACCCAGCGGGTCACCAGCATCAACACGCGAGGAGGTCGGCCGCTCGATATTCGAAGGATCTCTGTCTTGCCCGATGGCACGGAGATCTTCGTCTGTCGCGGCGGCGTCAACATCGTCACCCGGGCCGACAAGCTGGGGATCATCGATATCGAGGCCGATCAGGCCGTGATCTGGCACGGTCCCAGTCGCGAGAAGGGTGAGCCCATCCAGGGTCCCAACGGCGAGTGGATCGACGACGCCGACAAGCAGCCCATGGAGGTGTATCTCGAGGGGAACGTCATCGTCCGGCAGGACCAGCGGAAATGGGCCGGCAAGGGCGATCAGCGGACCCTCCGCGCACCCAGGGTCTACTACAACTTCCTCACCGATCGCTTCATGGCGCACGATGCCGAGCTCGACTTCTTCGCGCCGAGCCTGCTCGCACCCTACAAACTCTTCTCTCCCCGGATCGAGCAGTTCCATCCCTTGATCAAGCAACCGGATGGGACGTTCAAGCCCGACGAGCAGCCGCACATCCGCGCCGACCACGCCACGGAGACCGGGAGCCGCTTCCCCGACCCGGGCTACAAGGTCACCAATCGCACCATGGACCTGACCCGGTACGCCCACCCCGCGACCGATCCGGTCACGGGCAAGCAGCTCGGCAACCCCGGCGATCCCGATCCGCCCGTGGACCTGGACTGGATCGTCGATTCCCGCCTCAACTTCTACTACATGGGGCCGATCCCCACGTTCTTCTGGCCCCGGGTCTACGCCGAACTCGACGACACGACGCCGCCCTTGCGCCAGTTCTTCTACATGGAAAACAATGTCTTCGGATCGATGTTCCTGACCGACTGGAATGGCTTCAAACTCCTCCCCGGCAACGTGAAGAAGCCGAAGTTCATCGACCTGTGGAACGTCGACATCGATTACCTGAGCGCCCGGACCAAGAAATATCCGGCGCTCGGCACCGAGATCGGCTGGTTCGGCAAGGACCTGTTGCGCGACCTGAGAGACCCTTACCGCCAGGACCGCAACGCCCCGGATACATTCACGAAGTCCTACAACGGCTACTTCGACATCTGGGGTTTGCAGGATAACGGCACGGTCACGACGACGAACGGCGTCCTCCAAGGGCCCGACATCCTCGGACAGGGTTATGCGATCATCACCAACGGGCCGCCCGGAGCCGGCAAGGACGGGATCTCGCGATCACACTCGGTCCCCTTCCAGTTGGATCGAGGCAGGTTCGATCTCCGCCATAATCAACGGTTCCTCCCGGAGGACGAGGACCACCTCTACCAGGACCTTCGGCTCCAGGTCGAGGCCGCCTACTACTCCGACCGCTACTTCCTGGAGGAATACTACAAACGACTCCACGACATCGGCATGGACCAGGAGACCCTGGCGTACGGCATCTATCAGAAGGACAACCAGGCGGTCGATGTGTGGACAGAAGCCAATCCGATGAACTGGCAGACCGAGACCCAGTGGCTGCCGCGGGTCGATTACTACCGGATCGGCGACTCGCTACTCTCGAACCTGTTCACCTACTATCAGCACTCGGGGGGCGACTACGCGACGATCAATACCGACGTCATGGTGAACAACCCGAATCTCTTCGCTTTCCTCCCCTACGATCCCGTCTCGAACACGACGGGCACGTTCTCCGCCGGTCGCTTCTACACCAGCCACGAGGTGGACATGCCATTGAAGGTCGGCAACGCCTTCCGGCTGGTCCCCTATGTGCAGGGGCAGTTGGTCGGATGGAGCAACCAGCTCGGCGGCGGTCCGCTGGAACATTCGCCGAACGGGGCGCTGGGGCGCGCCTGGGGCGGCGTCGGTGTGCGAGGCGAAACGACGCTGTACAAGAAATACCCGTCGGTGACGAGCGAGTTCCTGAACGTCCATGGTCTGAACAACAAGATCAGCCTGTTCTTCGACGCCCGCGCGGCCTTCTCGAACGTCCGGCTGAACCAGCTCGCGATCCAGGACGATCTCGACGACAACACTTACGAAGCGGTACGGCGATACCTGGCCATCACCACGTTCGCCGGCGGGATCCTGCCGTTCCCGTACGACCCACGCCACCTCCTGCTGCGTCAGATGGTCTCGCCGATCACCGGCACGACCGATGTCCAGTCCTCGATCGACACGGTCATGCTCGGGCTCCACCAGCGGCTCCAGACCAAGCGCGGCCCGATCGGGGCGCGTCGCATCGTGGACTACATGACCCTGGACGCGACGAGCACGTACTTCCCCGACTCGGCCCGCGACAACTTCAGCACGCCGTGGGGTCAAACGATGTACAACTACCAGTGGTACCTCGGCGACCGGACGAGCATCGTCTCGCAGGGCTGGTTCGAGTTCTTCAAGCTGGTCGGCAGCAACCCGCTCCAGTATCCCTATTCCTTCGATCCGCTGGTCAAGGCGACCGGCTATAATCCGAACGGCCTGAACATCATCACGTCGGGGCTGGCGATCTCGAGGCCGCCCCGCTCGAACATCTTCCTCGGCTACACGATCATCGACAGCGGGCCGATCAAGACGTCCGCCTTGAACGCGTCGATCAGCTATTGGCTCAGTCCGAAGTGGTATGGTACGCTCTCCGAGTCCTACGACTTCGGCGACGGGGTCAACCTGGGCACGATGTTCTCGTTCACCCGGATCGGCGCCGATTACCTGACGACGTTCGGTTTCACCTGGGATCCGCAGCGTAACATGTTCCAGTTGGGCCTCCAGATGACGCCGCGGAGCAATGGCGGAATGTCGATGGGATCGAACTCGGCGTTGAGCTCGTTCGATACACGATTCGCCCCGACCCAGTAGACTATCATGGCCGATCAGCTACTCACAAACCGCGAAATCGCCCGACTCCGGCAGCAAGCCGAGAGGACCAAGCCGGACCTCGAACCACGGGGCGATGTCCCTGCGGAACCCGTCGACGTCCTCGAGGACAACGAGTTCGAATTCGGCCTCCCGTCGGAGAAGCGGGCGCGTGCCGACCGTCGGAACATGCGCCGCAAGCTCGAGGCCGGCTGGCGTGGCCTCAAGGCCGCCGTCCGGGGCGACTCCAGTTTCTTCGCGCATTTCTATCGCGGCACGTTGATCGTGATTGCCGCCGGGATGCTGGGGATCAATCAGTGGGGCTGGTGCCTGCTGATCCTGGGCGCCTCGCTGGTGCTGGTCGCCGAGCTGAGCCACAGCGCCGTCGACACACTGGCGCGGGCCATCGGGGATCCGGAAGAGCCCCGGCTCAGCACCGCCCGGGAGATCGCCGCGGCCGGGGTCCTCGTCGCGGCATTCGGCTCGGGCGTCGTGACGATCTTCGTGCTGAGCTGGAAATTCTTCGAACTCCTCAACTGGCGGTTCTAATAATCTATTCGAGTAGGGTGGGTGAAACCCACCAAGTCTTTCTGCAACAAGGCATTCGGTGGGTTTCACCCACCCTACTGGGATTGGCTCTAGGTCACGGCTGCTGGGCGCGATGGAGATCGGCATGCTCGGCCTCGTCGGCCGGGCGGGTATCGCGGCCTTTCCGCGTCGTCAGCTCGATCCGGCTCAAGTATTTCACATTCGCACATTCATCCAGCTCGCCCGTGTGGCAGGCGGATGGGTCGCGCACCAGGAATCGGATGGGGCCGCCG
The DNA here is from genome assembly GCA_963777695.1 of uncultured Planctomycetota bacterium. Taxonomy (GTDB): domain Bacteria; phylum Planctomycetota; class Planctomycetia; order Isosphaerales; family Isosphaeraceae; genus CAVZRC01. The sequence goes on along the minus strand of CAVZRC010000001.1, from coordinate 2,024,274 downwards.
TGCTCGGCGCCGAGTGGGCCGTCGCCCAGTCGATAGACGACGATCCCTTGATCGCGGACCGGCTCCAGCGGGATCGAGACGTGGAAATCGTCGCGCTCGGCGTGGAGCGTCAGATAGTTCGCATCGGGGTGGACACCCGCCCGGTCGAGGATCGCCTCGAGCTCCACGCCATCGCCCTGCCGCTTGGGATGGATGCGGGAAACGTCGTGGACGTGTGCCGGACCCGGCAATGCATCAAGGTCGGAACGGGTCAGGCGCAGGATGCGCTCGACGGCACCGTCAATCGTCAGGACCACATCGCCTTCCATCGCCTCGTTTCCTCCCGTGAGGCAGACCTCGATCGATCCTCGGCCCGGGTCGGATCGCGCTCATTCTTCGGCCGAATCCCTCACGTTGAATTCCAACTTCCATCGCCGGTCGTCGCGGGTGCTCCGACACCAGAGGTCGAGGGTCCCGACCTCGGTCACGTGCGCATGGAGTCGCACGGGCACTGTCTCGCCGGACCGTCCCTCGTCGGCGGCCAGGGCGGTCTCCATCGGAGCCATCTCCTGAAGTTCCTCGGGATTCCAGCGATCGAGGATCGTGCCGACGGGGTCGTCGCGGCGTGTCGTCGAGCCGAGGAAGCGGAACTCGGCCGGCTCGCCGACCACCAGCCCGAGCTCGGGACTGGGGACGTCCGTCTCGGTCCCTTCCTCCATCCCCATCGGGACGACGCAGAGGGCCTTGATCGGAGGGACGACGCCCGGGACGGCCGGGGCCGAGGTCTCCAGGCCGACGTAGTACGACCGGGCCACACCCCCGCGAATCCGGACGCCTTTGCCCTTGCGGACCAGCCCATAATAGGCCGCCCCGTGCGCGACGGCGAGGTCGAGATCGGGCGACTCGAGTTCGGGGATCGGTCGTCCGGCCCATTCCGAAAGCACGTCGAGGACCCTTTGGCGCAGCTCAACAGCCTTGAAGACGCCCCCGTTGAAGAGGACCGCCGACGGCATGATCGTCGTCCCGCCCGTGTGGAGCGATCCCGCCTGCTGGCTGAGGAACCGGGCGAGGTGCCGCGTGATGGCCGCGTCCGCGGCGTACGGGAGGCCGATCTCGGTCAGGCCGACCCTCCGCCCGCGTGCCGGCTGGTCGCTCGGCGCACAACGGGGAAGGAAGCCCTCGAGCAGGACGCTCGCGAGCATCTCGCGAGTCAGCTCCGTCTTGACCGACCCGCCGATGACCTTGGAGCCGCGGCCGAGCAGGGCCACGGGCGCAGCGTTTTTCTTCGGGTCGGAGAAGAGCAGCTCCTTGGCCGATCGGCACGCGTGTCCGAGTGCGACGCGCTGGACGGGATCGAGCCCCTCCATCCCCTGGGGCAGCGTGGCCGCCACGGCATAGGCCAGCGCGAGGTCCATGTTGTCCCCGCCGAGGAGGATGTGCTCGCCGACGGCCAGCCGAGAGAGGGCCAGGTCGCCCCCGTCGTCGGTCACGGAAATCAGGGTGAAGTCGGTGGTCCCACCGCCGACATCGCAGACGAGGATGATGTTCCCGACCTTGACCTTCTTCCGCCACTTCTCGCCCTGCGTCGCCAGCCAAGCGTAGAAGGCCGCTTGTGGCTCCTCGAGCAACGTGACTTGCTTCAGGCCGGCCTTGGCTGCCGCCTCGGTGGTCAGCTCGCGCGCCACGGCGTCGAATGAGGCCGGCACGGTCAGGAAGACTTCTTGATTCTCCAGGCGATCCGCGGCCGACTTCCCCGCGATCCGCGAATTCCATGCCTCGCGCAGATGTTCGAGGTAGGCCGCCGACGCGTTCACCGGGGAGATGCGAGTCACGTCTTCCGCTGCCGTCCAGGGTAAGATGGCCGACCGGCGATCGACGCCAGCGTGGGAGAGCCAGCTCTTGGCCGAGCTGACCAGCCGCCCCGGCACCTTCGCGCCGTGATCGCGCGCGAAGACGCCCACGACCCGCTCCGGGGGCGATTTCCATGGCAGATCCAGTCCACCCGAGGGGAACTCCTTGGCGGACGGCAAGTACAAGAAGGATGGCAAAAGGGGCCGTTCCGCCACGTCGCTGACCGCGACGAGCTGCGGGATCGGCAGGCTCGCGATCGGCCCGGGCTGGTCGGACCCCGCCGGGCTGGCCTCCGCGAAGGCCAGCGTGCAATTCGTCGTCCCCAGGTCGATTCCAACCACGTGGCGAGACATACCGTTTTGCTTTTCCTTCATGTCCGGGCCGGTGCGCGATCGGCCTTGCTGCGAAGCTTGGCTCCCCCGGTCAAGAGATCTCGACCTCGGCGGGCGAGAGTACCGAGGAATCGTCCCGAGCGACCGGCAACAGCGGCAGGTGCACGGACTTCACGCGCCAGCCATGATGCTTGAGGACCCCATGGAACGGCGGAGGGCCGTTGACGTTCCCGACCAGCCGGATCGCCGCCGGATCGAAATCCGTCGGGACGGTCACACGCTGCTCCTCCGCGGCATTGATGATCGGCTCGATCGTCAGGTAGTCGTGCAGCGATTTGCGACAGCCGCGATGGATGTCCCTGACCGCCGCGCCGATCTGCACATCGTTGTAGGCATCCAGGTCCTCCTCGAGGAAATCAATCAGTCGGCCGTCGCGCTGCAAGACCGCCAGGACCCTCAGGTCGGGCCCCGTCGGCGTCCTCGTGAAGAGCGGCTCGACCCGCGCCGCGAAGTCGGAATCCGTGAGGATTCGCCAGAATGTACGGAGTGCGAGGACAAGACGATTCAATTTTCCTACCTCATCGATGCCACGAAGCCACGGTCGTCCGGCGTATCTCTGGATACAGCAGAATGAGTTTCCGTCATTCAGTTTACCGATCGATCGGGCCGTTGCAAACGAGGCGCTGCCGAGCCGGAGGGCCGGAACCGGCGTTTGCAAATGCGCGATGACCCTGCGTCCGATGCACAATCCCGTCGGGGCCAATCTCGGATCGAATTGCGTCGGAGGGGATCGGCGCGATATGATGGGATAGGCTGGTGGAATTGATCCATTGAAGCCCTTCCGTAAAGCGGGCTGCCAGGAGCGGGCTTAGACCCTGAATGGCCCCTATCCATCGGCCCACCGGAGAGCTCCGGAGGAATTCTCGACCTCATGTCAAGCTTCACCACGCACGCCGAGTCCGACGTCCTGGTCGTCCAGTTCGAGACGCCAGCCGGGCTGAACGATTTTCGCAACAACGCCCTGCGTGACGCGCTTTACGAGCTCGTACAGACCCGACCCGAGCCGCACTTCGCCATCGATCTCCTGAAGGTGGACTATCTCTCCAGCTCGGGCGTCGCCATACTGGTCGGCCTGAAGCGCCGCGTCGAATCCCGAGGCGGCAAGATCGTCTTCTATCAGGTGCAGCCGGTCGTTCGGGACCTCCTCGCCGTGATGAAGCTCGACCGCTTCTTCACCATCGCCGAAGACGAACCGCGAGCCCTCGCCTCCCTTCGTCCCGTGCCCACGGCTTAATCCGATCGTTCGCTCCCCTCGATACCCTGGCTTGCCTATCTTGACGAGTCACATGAAGTCGCCTTCGGTTCTCAGTCGATGGAGAGAGGCGTAAGTTTGGCGCTGCGCCGTCGCGTGAAGGACATCGAGAATCGTTCGATCCGACGGGTCCTTCAGTGAGTCGTGATCGCGCAGTAGCCCGGTGTCTCGCCATTGACTGATGATCAACCGAAAAGGGAGGGCGGCTTCCGGGGCGCCGCCACGATTGCATCAGCGTGCGATCGTGGAGCGGACGCACCTTTGCGAGCTGCCGGGAGGGAGTCTTCTATGAGATTCACACGGCGGCGGTCTGACCGGTCCGGTTCGGTCCGGCGGAAGCACGTGTCCTATCCGGAGGCCCTGGAGAGCCGACTGGTCCTCTCCGCGGCGATCCCATCGTATCTCGCCCCCTGGGTACCCGCCGACTTGCCCGTCCAGAATCCGATCACGCACCAGAAAGAGCTCCTGCTGGCACAGAGGCTGAAGCCGACCAGCATCAACAGCCCGCTCCAGACGAATGAGGGCAAGATCGTCTCAGGGACGGACCTCCAAGGCGACTTGTGGACGATCACCGTCCACGGGCCGGGCAAGGTGATCGTCACGGACACGACCCCGAATAACGGCGTGCTCGAGGGCGATATCAACACGATCCAGCTCATCGGGACCAGCCCGAAGGATACCTATGTCACCGGCCTCGTGAGGGACTCGCCGTCGGAGTTGACGCAGGGCACCATCCTGTTCAATCAGCTCATCGCGACGACCGGCGTCAAGTCGATCGAGCTCAATGGATTTGTGCTGACGGATGCCGTCTCTCCCGCGGTGAGCACGCCCACCGGCGTCTTCCTCTACGGCGGCGTGCAGACCCTCTCCTTTCAGGACATCGACGCCCAGATCGATACCTCGGTCAGCTCGACGCCCTACCAGATTGTGATCGGCAACGGCAACACGCCGCTGAAGGTCGCGCCCCTCGATCTATCTCCAGAGCATCAACAACCTGGTCTACGACGGCACTGCGACGACCATCCCCACCACGCCGGTCACGACGCCGAGCGTCCAGATCATCATCAACGGCGTCCTCAAGAACTTCGACATCGTCTCGGCCTCGCAGGGCACGGTCGTCGCGGGATACCAGTTCGAGTACCCGGTCGTCGGGACGACCGGCCGCACCGCCGTGCAGGCGACGGCGGCCGACAATGTCCATGTCCACGGCTCCGCCGTGAACTTCACCCTGTCGCACGCCTCCCGGCCATTCTCCTCTTCATCGAGCGGCCTGTCCCACCTGCACAAGGCGGAGTTCGACGGCAACGCCGACGGCGTGGGCATCGACGTCAACGGGAAGATCGGTAAGCTCATCTTCAAGAAAGGTCTTGGCAATCCCAACGGCGTGGCCACCGGCTCGACTTCCAGCGGGGAGACCCTGCCGGCGACCGGCTATGGTGCCCCGGAAGGGACGAGCGGCTATCCCGCCTCGGGCGATCTGGGAGGGGTCGTGTCCGCGACGAGCATCGGCTCGCTGGTGGTCGGTCCGGCCAATACGCTGGCGACGACGTCCCAGAACCGCTTGTTCGTCCAACTGGACGAACCCGGTTTCGTGACTTATGCCACCACCCCGGGCTATTCCTTGACCAACGCGATCGTAGCCACCTCCGGCTCGATCAACCAAGTTCAGGTCACCGGTCCGTTGCTCAATACCGAGATCAAGACCGGCTTCGACTATCCGTCGTTCGTCCAGGGTCAAGAAGGGACGCGTGCCGCCAGCCAGATCAAGAAGCTCAGCGTCAAGGGCGACCTGATCTCGAGCGACATCTCAGCGACGGTCCGCGCCAACAACAACCACTACAGCCGCGCGACCAACACCTACGGGAGCGGTTCCATCACCGGGACCGTCACCGGCCAGGCGCTGGACACCGGCGGCACGACCGGCCTCGGTAATACTGGCGCGGGAGTGTTCGCCAAGCACCTCAAGGGGCGATTGCCCGCGACTGTCTGACGGAATCGCGACGGGTGGCGGGTAGGGACCAGGAGGACGAATTTTGGTCACCCGCCACCCGGCGAGCGAAGAGCTCCCACCACCTGCCAGCGTGTCTCACCAGCGCCAGAGTGCCGTTCCCCAGTTCAACCCTGCCCCGAAGCCCGAGGTCAGGAGGAGGTCTCCGCGATCGAATCCCGCCTGGCGGTGCAACTCGTCCAGGGCGATAGGGATCGATCCCGCGGAGGTATTTCCATAACGTTCCAGGTTCTTGAAGACGGTATCGCGATGAAATCCGAGGACGTCGGTCGCCGCGTGGATGATCCGCACATTCGCCTGATGCGGGATGAACCATCGGATATCGCGGACCTCGCACTTGGCGTGAGCAAGGACGGCCAGCGAGGAGTCGGCCAGGATCCGGACGGCCCACTTGAAGACGGCGCGCCCGTCCATGGTCAAGTAATGTAGCCCTTGCTCGAGCGCGGCGGCGGACGGAGGAATTCGGCTGCCGCAGGCCGGCCGGCTCAACAGGTCGCCCCCGGAGCCGTCCGAGCCGAGTTGATACGCCACCAGGCCCTGGTCAGGTTCGCCGGGCGCCAGCAGGACGGCCCCCGCACCGTCGCCGAAGAGCGGGAAGCTCTTCTGGTCATGGGGATTGATCACCCTGCTGTTGCAATCGCCGCCGACGACGAGCGCGCAGCGGCTATTACCCGTGCCGACAAATTGGGCCGCGATGACCAAGGCGAAGACGAAGCCCGCGCACGCGGCCTGGACATCAAATGCGGGACATGCCAGCTTGAGCTGATCCTGGACGAGGTTCGCCGTCGCCGGGAAGGCCATGTCGGGCGTGAAGGTCGCGAGCACTAGCAGGTCCACATCGCTGGGCTGCTTCCCGGCTGCGCGTAGGCATCGGATCGCCGCCTGGGTGCAGAGATCGCTGGTCGCCTGGTGCGGCAAGGCGAAACGACGCTCGTGGATTCCCGTCCGATTGACGATCCATTCCGGATCGAATCCGTGGGTCTCCTGCAAGTCCCGATTGCTGACCACCTGCTCGGGGAGGTAACTCCCCGTGCCGAGGATTTGTATGCCGAGTAGCGAATGGGTGGCGTGCACCGGATGGATCGGGCCATTGGTCGTCGGCGACCCGCGGCGCGACTCGTCCGCGAGGGGAGAGTGCCGATCCGCGTGAGCCATTTTGCCCACTCGATCATTTGCCATGGCAATATATACAAGAATCCCGGACAGGACTGGACTGGACTCGCCGGAAAGCGAGAACACACGGCGAGAAGCGGGCAGTATTCTTCGAGACCGGCTTGAACCGTCGTGACGAGCTTGGGGAGCACCGCCGCCCGGCAACTAACCCGGCCGCATGTCGAGGCTCCGAGGTTCGTAGGTCAGAGTACATCTGCCGCGGTTCACGCAACCCGCGACAAAGCAAGCCGTTCGGCGGATCCGCCGCCTCCCGACAGGAGCGTACCATGCGACGACCCGACCCGCAACGCCGATCACTCATTCTCGGCATGACGACGGATTCGAGGTGACGATAGGCCCGCTTTCTCCGGCCATTTTCGATCGACCTCCGCTTGCTCCGAGGGATCTTCGACTATAATAATACCGACCCGGCAAGGCCATACCAATATTATCAACGTGAAGGGGATGGTCACCTCTCCGCGGCCGGGATCGTGGCCCTCCGTCGCGAGGCATTCGGTGGCAGAACATCGCATACGCCTCCGCGGGGGATGGGAATGTGTTCCCGAGGGCCAGCCCGAATCCTCGGCCAGTCGGCTGACGTTGCCGACTCGATGGCCGAGGGATGCTCCCCGGCGACTCGGACTCATCCGACGCTTCAACCAGCCGCAGTTGGAATCAGGGACCCGGATGGTCCTGCGGATGGAGCAGGTCCCGGGGATTCGACGCATCTTCCTCGATGGTCAATTGATCAATTGGGATTCGCCAGAACGATCCGAGTATGAGATGACCTTGGGCGAATCGCCCGGTCGCCATGAGCTCTTTCTGGAAATCGAAATCCCAACTCTCGGAGAGGCCACAGGTCCTGGTCCCGAGTGGGGATTCATTGCCCTGCTCATCCGAGCGAATATTCCCTGATCGAACTTCGGTCGATGGCCTTCGAGCCTCCTCGACGATCCCTTCGAGTTTGCACCCACGGCTTTCCACCGGCGGACAAACTCCTTAGAATAGTTCGAGACCTGCTGATCGACCTCTTACACCCCTGAAGAGAGATGTGACCCAGCATGTTGGACCTCGAAGACGATCAACTGCGCAAGACTTACCAGGTAAGCCGTCTGGGATTCTCGATCCTCTCGGCCTCATTGCTCGTCGCTTGCTTCAGTTCGGTCTTGCCCCTCTTCGTGCATTTCCATCCCGAGCTTTCCTTACGGATCCTTCGATCGAACTGGTTCCAATGGCTCGACATGCCGATCGCATGGGGCTGCCTGGTTGGCACGACTCTGCTCTGGGGACGATGGGAACACACGGGCTGGCAGCGCCGGGTCGGACTGCTGCTCGTCATGAGCTTGGTGGACGTCGGCCTCAGTCTGCTCGAACATGGACCAGACCTGGGCATGGGGACCGCGCAAATCGGACATGATTGGTTCAGATTGAATCTGGGACAGGCTCTCGGTTGGGCCGAGTTCGCCCTCCTCGCAACCTTGAGTTGCGATTACCTGGAGCACCTCGGGGTCGAGCAAGCACGAGATTCCGGGAAATCGACGCGCGCCATGGCGGCCACGGGCGCGGTGCTCTGGATGGTCATCTTCTGCCTGCGTACCGACTGGTCATCGGGATGGCCGCTCAGGCATCGTCCCGAACGACCGTCAATCGAAGAGTTCCTGCTCTATCAGGGTTCCCTCCTGATCTGGGCGATCACTCTGATGCAGGTCACGGCTTTGACAATCTCCTCGGCGCGACAATCGGGCTATGTGCTGGAAGAACTGGAGCGCGACGACGAAGCCAATGATCCACTTCGCACACGCTCCCACCCCACGGACGAGACGAGCCCGGCCGCAGCCTACCCAGATGAGTGGAAGTAACCGGCGACCCGATCCCGCATCGAGCATGACGTCGTGCTGTCGCGTTTCGCAATCCACTCCAAGGCGGGAGCTTTTCGGCGAGTGACTCGCCGAGCCCTCTATTCGAGCGACTCGAGAGCGTAGCCCACCTCGACCGGACCATCCTCGCCGGGGGATGGCAGCACCGATGCTCCCGCGTGGAGCAGTTCTCGGAGAGACCTCGGAAGCGGGAAGTGGACGTTCTCCTCACGAACAATTTGCTCCTGGATAGACGCACCGAAGTGGCTTTCCAGATAGTCGATGCATTCTTGCACGACCTGTTCCGGAGCACTGGCGCCGGCGGTGATGAGTACCGTATCGATACCCTCGAACCAGTCATCCTGGATCTCGGCGACGCCATCGATAAGGTAAGAGGGGATTTCGAGTGATTTGGCGATCTCGGTGAGTTCGACGGCTGTTCGAGCTATTCTGGCTCCCCAGCACCAGGACCAGATCCGCCTGGGATGCCAGTTCGCGTACCGCCTCTTGTCGGTTCTGCGTTGCGTAACAGATGTCGTCCTTGGGTGGATTGGCGATGTTGGGGAACTTTTTCCGGAGGGCCGCGATGACCACATTGGCGTCATCCACGCTGAGTGTGGTCTGGGTCAGATAGGCCACCTTCTCGGGATTCGGCACGGAGAGTCGCTCGACGTCCTCGGCGGTTTCCACGAGCACCATCTGCTGCGGAGCCTCGCCCATCGTGCCGATCACCTCGTCATGCCCCTCGTGGCCGATCAGGACGATCGTGTAACCTTCCTTGGCATAACGGACGGCTTCGAGATGGACCTTGATGACCAGCGGACAGGTGGCATCGATGGCCAGGAGCCGTCGCTGGCGGGCCTCGGCGCGGATTTGGGGAGAGACTCCATGGGCGCTGTAGAGCAGGGGGGAGCCTTCGGGAACTTCCTCGAGCGATTCGACGAAGACCGTGCCCAGTCGTCGGAAGCGATCGACCACGAACTTGTTATGCACGATCTCATGGTAGACATACAACGGCGGCCCGAAAAACTCCAGGGCACGCTCGAGGCATTCAATTGCCATGTTGACCCCCGCGCAGAACCCGCGAGGATTGGCCAAGATGATCTTCATCGACGACGGAACCTCCTGAATCGCCCTGGGAATCGCCCTTATCGTATGCGTTTGGACGCCCGAGGAAAAGCCGAGTCGTCGCCAGGATCGCCGGAACGTCTACGAGTGCCACATCGGCCATCGAGGGGATCGCGCCCGCGGCACCGCTTGAAAGCCAGTGTTCGTCTCTGCTAGAGTTCCAATCGTCAGGATGCCTTCTTCTTCGCTGCCTACTGCCTACTGCCGGAGTTATCGATCCGGGGAGATCCTGCCGTGTTGAATCCCGGAGAGCGGCTCGTCTGCGACGGTCCGACGATGGAACGCCTGATCGCCGAGATGGCCCGGCAACTGGCGGATGGCCGACGTCCGGACGCGACGCTCTGCCTGGTCGGCATCCGAACGCGAGGAGTCCCCCTGGCCAATCGATTGGCGGAGGAGTTGAGCCGGATCCTGGGCGTCGGAGTGGACGTCGGCGCGGTCGAGATCACGCTCTATCGAGACGACCTGGGCCTGGGCCAACGCTGGCCGGTCCTGCGAGGGACCGAGGTCCCGTTCAAGATCGATGGCGCCGACCTGGTGCTGGTGGACGATGTCCTCTTCACCGGCCGGACGGTGCGAGCCGCCCTGAACGCCATCTGCGACCTCGGTCGTCCGGCGTCCGTCCGGCTGGCGGTCCTGGTGGATCGCGGCCATCGTGAGATCCCGATTCAAGCGGATGTCGTCGGGCTGACGGTCGCGACCGAGCGCGACGATCATGTCCGGGTGCAACTGATGCCCGTGGACCCGATCGACCAGGTCGGCTGGATCGGAGCCGGCCCCAAGCCGTCGCCAGTCGATGGAAGGACCCAGTCGTGAGCGCCGCCACATCCCCGGGACTCAATCCGCGTACCGCGCCCTGGACCCGCAAGCACCTGCTCGGGCTCCAGGATCTCTCCGCGGAAGAGATCCTGGCCATCCTGGACACGGCCGACTCGTTCTCCGAGATCTCGAGACGCGACCGGAAGAAGGTGCCGGCCCTCCAGGGCCGTATCGTCTTCAACTTATTCTTCGAGAATTCGACGCGGACGCGCCACCAGTTTCAGCCTGGCGGCGAAGCGACTGTCCGCGGACACCCAGGATTTCTCCGCCACCGGCTCGAGCCTGTCCAAGGGCGAGTCGTTCATCGACACGGCCAAGAACATCGAGGCCATGGGCGCCGACGTCATGGTGGTCCGGCATCCGACGCCGGGCACGCCGCACCTGCTGGCGCAACACGTGAAGTGCTCGATCATCAATGCGGGCGACGGCGCCCACGAACACCCCACCCAGGGCTTGCTGGACTTGATGACGATCCGACGCGCCAAGGGTCGGATCGACGGCCTGACCGTCGGGCTGGTCGGCGACATCTCCCACTCGCGAGTGGCCCGTTCCAACATCTATGCCCTGACCAAGCTGGGCGCCAAGGTCATCCTGTGCGGGCCGCCGACGCTCGTGTCCAAGGGTTGGGAACGGCTTGGCTGCGAAGTGGCCTACCATCTCGAGGATGTCTTGCCGCGCTGCGACGTCGTGAACGTGTTGCGGATCCAGTTCGAGCGGCAGAAGCGAGGATTGTTCCCGTCCGTGGCCGAGTATTCTCAGTTCTACATGATGAATCAGGAGCGCGCTGCGCCTCGCCAAGCCAGACCTGCTGCTCCTCGCGCCCGGCCCGATCAATCGCGGTGTCGAGCTGACGCCGGAAGTCGCCGACGGCAGCCACTCGGCCATCCTCGACCAGGTGACCAACGGCCTGGCCGTCCGGATGGCCGTGCTCTACCTCCTGAGCGGACGAATGGAGCCGCAAGGACACGCCGGAGATGAGGGAGAGGCGCGACTTGCGGGAGTCGATGGCAATCGCGGCCGTCGCTCGCCCGAGTCTAAGGGTTAGGACGCAAGTACTCGGGCACGAGGAGGGGTCTGATTGCGGCTCCATGAACGCCGAGATCACCATGTCGTAGTGCTCAGCCCAGAGGGATGTGATCTCGGTTTCAATCCTTGCTGTGTTGGATTGGCCGCGTCAAGTCGGCCGGCGCGAAGATCTATGTCGATGTGTCGATGTTTCAATCCTTGTTGTGTTGGATTGGCCGCGTCAAGCCGACTTCAGCCGGACCATGTCCCCGGGCTTCAGGTTGGTTTCAATCCTTGTTGTGTTGGATTGGCCGCGTCAAGCATGGGTGATCTCCCTGAGAGATGGAGAGGTCAGACGTTTCAATCCTTGTTGTGTTGGATTGGCCGCGTCAAGGGTGCTTGGCCAACCAGGCCAAGCTGTGCAGGTCAGGTTTCAATCCTTGTTGTGTTGGATTGGCCGCGTCAAGGGCATACCTCGGATATCGGTATTCCACCGATAACGTGTTTCAATCCTTGTTGTGTTGGATTGGCCGCGTCAAGTCCGAAGTGATGAAATCCTGATCCTTGTCCTGTTCGGGTTTCAATCCTTGTTGTGTTGGATTGGCCGCGTCAAGGACTGGCTCCGGGATCGGTGCCAGTCCGACGGCTGGTGTTTCAATCCTTGTTGTGTTGGATTGGCCGCGTCAAGATGCCCCGGGCGGTCGGCCCGGGGCGGGTGGGGTGTGTTTCAATCCTTGTTGTGTTGGATTGGCCGCGTCAAGCTCTCCGGTGAGGCGGGCCATGATGCAGGTCCTTCAGTGTTTCAATCCTTGTTGTGTTGGATTGGCCGCGTCAAGCGTGCCAAGGATGATCATCGGCCGATCCTGCTGTAGTTTCAATCCTTGTTGTGTTGGATTGGCCGCGTCAAGTCGGCACGGGCGACGGCTGTTTCGGCTCGGCCGCGGTGTTTCAATCCTTGTTGTGTTGGATTGGCCGCGTCAAGGTGGCCGCCGCCCCGGGGGCCAGCGGCGGCCTCCAGGTGTTTCAATCCTTGTTGTGTTGGATTGGCCGCGTCAAGTGCTCGTTGACGACGCCGCCGCCGCCGCGCCGCCCGCGCCGAAGCGCGACCGGTTTCAATCCTTGTTGTGTTGGATTGGCCGCGTCAAGGCCGGGCGGCGGGCGGCGATGGCGGGCAGGCTCGAGACGTTTCAATCCTTGTTGTGTTGGATTGGCCGCGTCAAGCGCGGTCGCCCTGCTCGAAGATCCCCTCCCTGAGCTTGTTTCAATCCTTGTTGTGTTGGATTGGCCGCGTCAAGGTCAACAATGAGGGCGGCTACACGGCCGCGCTCCTGTTTCAATCCTTGTTGTGTTGGATTGGCCGCGTCAAGGACCCGCGCCGTCTCGGTCGACGGGACGATCATCCTGTTTCAATCCTTGTTGTGTTGGATTGGCCGCGTCAAGGCGATCGCCGACGGGTCGAGCACCGGGTGGCTCGGGGTTTCAATCCTTGTTGTGTTGGATTGGCCGCGTCAAGCGCTCGACGCGAGCGAGTTCAGCTCGGTCGAGAGGTTTCAATCCTTGTTGTGTTGGATTGGCCGCGTCAAGATCGACGAGGACGACGTCTCGCACACGATCGTCGTGTTTCAATCCTTGTTGTGTTGGATTGGCCGCGTCAAGCGTCCGCGTACACCCGGTCGGCGACTTCGAGCCGGAGTTTCAATCCTTGTTGTGTTGGATTGGCCGCGTCAAGGTGGGACCTCCGCAAGAAAGGCCGAGGTGATGCCGGTGTTTCAATCCTTGTTGTGTTGGATTGGCCGCGTCAAGGATCGAAGACGCGGGCTGCGACCGGGGATTACGTGATGTTTCAATCCTTGTTGTGTTGGATTGGCCGCGTCAAGCGCCGTGATCTTCGTCCGATGGCTCAGGCGAAAGCCAGGTTTCAATCCTTGTTGTGTTGGATTGGCCGCGTCAAGAGCAGGCCGTCCGGCCCGGTCTCGTCATCGCTGCGGGTGTTTCAATCCTTGTTGTGTTGGATTGGCCGCGTCAAGCCGTATTACACGTGCGCCCTCCACTGGGGGAACACGAAGTTTCAATCCTTGTTGTGTTGGATTGGCCGCGTCAAGCCATGGGGGTTAGGGCGGTCCGCGGACGCGGGCCGACGTTTCAATCCTTGTTGTGTTGGATTGGCCGCGTCAAGATGCGGCGGGATATCGAGACGAAGCGGGCCCTCGCCGCGTTTCAATCCTTGTTGTGTTGGATTGGCCGCGTCAAGGGCCGACGCTGACCTTCGTCCGCAACGAGAGCACGTTGTTTCAATCCTTGTTGTGTTGGATTGGCCGCGTCAAGAACCTCGGATTGAAATTGAGGTTCATCGAGCCCCGGTTTCAATCCTTGTTGTGTTGGATTGGCCGCGTCAAGTCCTCGGCCGCCCGAAACATGGCGTCCGTCGAGGCCACGAAGTTTCAATCCTTGTTGTGTTGGATTGGCCGCGTCAAGGCTCGGCGCCGTCTTCGCGCCGCTGACGGAGGCGGTGTTTCAATCCTTGTTGTGTTGGATTGGCCGCGTCAAGGCGTGCCAAGGATGATCATCGGCCGATCCTGGTGTAGTTTCAATCCTTGTTGTGTTGGATTGGCCGCGTCAAGCTTCCCTCGCCGAATCGCTCGCCCTCCTCTCGGCCGTGTTTCAATCCTTGTTGTGTTGGATTGGCCGCGTCAAGGATGACGGTGGTGAGGAACGAAGCGAAGTTCAACGTGTTTCAATCCTTGTTGTGTTGGATTGGCCGCGTCAAGCTCGGACATCCGCGTCCCCACGATCAGCGCCCTGATGTTTCAATCCTTGTTGTGTTGGATTGGCCGCGTCAAGCCGCGACGATCCAGGGCCTGGGGCCGACGGTCGGATAGTTTCAATCCTTGTTGTGTTGGATTGGCCGCGTCAAGTGGACGTTCGCCGTCGTGCCGTTCGACTCGGCGGGGTTTCAATCCTTGTTGTGTTGGATTGGCCGCGTCAAGATGGACGCGGGCGTCGGCTCGGGCTCGCTCGACTTGTTTCAATCCTTGTTGTGTTGGATTGGCCGCGTCAAGTCGCGGCGATCGCCTGCACCGTGCCCTCGACGGGCTAGTTTCAATCCTTGTTGTGTTGGATTGGCCGCGTCAAGAAGTGGACGCGGGCGTCGGCAGCGGCTCGCTCGACTTGTTTCAATCCTTGTTGTGTTGGATTGGCCGCGTCAAGTTGATCGACAAGCTCGAGAAGCTCGGCAACACCACGATGTTTCAATCCTTGTTGTGTTGGATTGGCCGCGTCAAGAGGCGGCCGACGCCATCGATCGCCTGACGGCCAGCATGTTTCAATCCTTGTTGTGTTGGATTGGCCGCGTCAAGGTCACCAGCTCGAATACGGCGATGACGTGGGGCGTGTTTCAATCCTTGTTGTGTTGGATTGGCCGCGTCAACGCTCGCGATCCATCACCGGCTCAAGCGGCCGGGACGGTTTCAATCCTTGTTGTGTTGGATTGGCCGCGTCAACTCGGGCCGACTGGGCACACTACGAATCGAGGGCCGGGTTTCAATCCTTGTTGTGTTGGATTGGCCGCGTCAACCGGCCGGCCTGGCCGTCGTGGGGGCCCTGGCCGTCGGGTTTCAATCCTTGTTGTGTTGGATTGGCCGCGTCAACCTCCACGCGGCCGCCGGGCCGCAGATCCCGGCCGCGTTTCAATCCTTGTTGTGTTGGATTGGCCGCGTCAACCGGCCGCCAGGAAGCACACCAGCCACACGAGTGCGTGTTTCAATCCTTGTTGTGTTGGATTGGCCGCGTCAACCCTGCTCGACACGGCCATCGCGGTGCTGGCCACGTTTCAATCCTTGTTGTGTTGGATTGGCCGCGTCAACGTCCCGCCCTTCTCGCCCCTCCGGTCGGGGATGCCCAGGTTTCAATCCTTGTTTTGTTGGATTGGCCGCGTCAACCCTCTCCTCCGTCGGCTGGGCCGGCGCCCTCCTGCTGTTTCAATCCTTGTTGTGTTGGATTGGCCGCGTCAACATCGGGCCAGGGATTGAGCCAGATTGCCCTATCTAGGGTTTCAATCCTTGTTGTGTTGGATTGGCCGCGTCAACCGTGCGGCGCGGGGCCAACGCGGCCCAGGCGGGGATGTTTCAATCCTTGTTGTGTTGGATTGGCCGCGTCAACATCAGGCCCGGGGTACCGTTCGTGTTGTAATTGTTCCCGTTTCAATCCTTGTTGTGTTGGATTGGCCGCGTCAACTCCGGGTCTTCGTCGACCTTAACTGTGACGGAAGACTGTTTCAATCCTTGTTGTGTTGGATTGGCCGCGTCAACCGGAAAGCCAAGGTTATCGAGTCGGAGGCATACGCTGTTTCAATCCTTGTTGTGTTGGATTGGCCGCGTCAACGATCCCTCGCCTTCGACGACTGGACCAATCGATGAACCTGTTTCAATCCTTGTTGTGTTGGATTGGCCGCGTCAACTGCATGCCGAACAGCTACGTCTACAGCACGAAGCCGTTTCAATCCTTGTTGTGTTGGATTGGCCGCGTCAACATGATTGCAAGTCCAGCCCAAAATAGGCAAGACCGGGTTTCAATCCTTGTTGTGTTGGATTGGCCGCGTCAACTCCAGGATTTCACGAGCGTGCTCACCCAGGGCGGCGCAGTTTCAATCCTTGTTGTGTTGGATTGGCCGCGTCAACCTTCGACGATAAAGCTGTGGCGCAGCCAATAACGGCGCGTTTCAATCCTTGTTGTGTTGGATTGGCCGCGTCAACCTATTCCAGAAGTACGGCGGTGCCTGAGAATATCTAGTTTCAATCCTTGTTGTGTTGGATTGGCCGCGTCAACGACGGCACCAACCTGCCCTCGACGCTGACCGACGGGTTTCAATCCTTGTTGTGTTGGATTGGCCGCGTCAACGGCCGCCTTGCAGCACAGGCCCTTTCCGGGGCCGCAGTTTCAATCCTTGTTGTGTTGGATTGGCCGCGTCAACCGGTGCCCTTGAACTGCCACGCGGCGAACCCGCCGATGTTTCAATCCTTGTTGTGTTGGATTGGCCGCGTCAACTGCCGCCGGGCGCCCGGGAGCGGCGACGCAAGCTGACGTTTCAATCCTTGTTGTGTTGGATTGGCCGCGTCAACGGCTGACGGACCCGCTCTATATCGACTGGGTCGGCGGGTTTCAATCCTTGTTGTGTTGGATTGGCCGCGTCAACGCGCCAACGCCTTGCCGCGGGCCATCGGCGCGATCGCGTTTCAATCCTTGTTGTGTTGGATTGGCCGCGTCAACACGCTCACGCTCGACATCGCCCTCCCCTCGACGGCGTAGTTTCAATCCTTGTTGTGTTGGATTGGCCGCGTCAACGGTCACCAGCTCGAATACGGCGATGACGTGGGGCGTGTTTCAATCCTTGTTGTGTTGGATTGGCCGCGTCAACACGGCCGCGTCGGCGCCCGGGCGGCGTACCCGAGGATGTTTCAATCCTTGTTGTGTTGGATTGGCCGCGTCAACGGGTTCGGATGTCGCGAAATCCGACGGGACGATCGGCGTTTCAATCCTTGTTGTGTTGGATTGGCCGCGTCAACCTCGACGACGACGGGCCGCGCCGCGTGGGTGAAGAGGTTTCAATCCTTGTTGTGTTGGATTGGCCGCGTCAACTGGACGTTCGCCGTCGTGCCGTTCGACTCGGCGGGGTTTCAATCCTTGTTGTGTTGGATTGGCCGCGTCAACCGCGGGCACGGCGTACGTCGTCGGGGTCCGCGCTCCAGTTTCAATCCTTGTTGTGTTGGATTGGCCGCGTCAACCCCGACAGGACAGGACAGGACAGTGATGAACACATGTTTCAATCCTTGTTGTGTTGGATTGGCCGCGTCAACATCGCGAAACATCCCCGACCGTCCTCGTGGCCAGACGTTTCAATCCTTGTTGTGTTGGATTGGCCGCGTCAACATCCGTGATCTTGAAGACCCGCTCCTCGACGCGATCGATGTTTCAATCCTTGTTGTGTTGGATTGGCCGCGTCAACCACGGCCGGGCAATCGTACGTCGTCGGGGTCCGGCACTAGTTTCAATCCTTGTTGTGTTGGATTGGCCGCGTCAACCCCCTTCCATGCCGCCGGGAGAAGCCGGCGGGTGTCTGTTTCAATCCTTGTTGTGTTGGATTGGCCGCGTCAACGTCCTCGCAAATCGTCGCCAGGTTACGCGTCGGCTAGTTTCAATCCTTGTTGTGTTGGATTGGCCGCGTCAACGACAGCGACGTCATCGTCGACCTGCCCGTGCGGTTGTTTCAATCCTTGTTGTGTTGGATTGGCCGCGTCAACAATGGCCGATCCGGGGCTATTACGTGTTCGAGTCGGTGTTTCAATCCTTGTTGTGTTGGATTGGCCGCGTCAACCGCCCTGTCATCACCGGGGCCGAGGCCGACATCGAGGCGTTTCAATCCTTGTTGTGTTGGATTGGCCGCGTCAACCCTGGAGCTCCTTCACCTTGCCGGCCGCGTCGTCGAGGTTTCAATCCTTGTTGTGTTGGATTGGCCGCGTCAACCCCGCGAAGATCCGGAATGGATGGAACGGATCGACGGTGTTTCAATCCTTGTTGTGTTGGATTGGCCGCGTCAACCCCTCCGGCCCAGTAAGTTATAACCATCGTTAGGGTTAGGCCGCAAGTACTCAGGCACGATCGCGGGCCTGATTGTGGCAACGAAGTCCTTCACAGACACATTTCCCAGCTTGGGCTGCATGGTCGAACGGAGTGTATCTCCTGATCGCGTAAGCGGTTAGCGGGTAGCGATCATCAGACACAAATAAATCGGTAGCAGCAGTCGACGCAGTGGGATGCCGCGGCTCGTCGCGGTAGCATGCCTCGATGGATCACTGCGAGTATTTCTTGAACGGCTCGGCCGATCCTCTGAAAGTCCTCCGGCTCATAGGTGATCTTGACGAGCCGGTTCTGGCTGCGCGTATAGACGAGATAGCCGTGACGGACCGGAACCTGGAAGTTCTCGCGGATCAGGAGAGCGTAGATCGTCGATTGGAGTCGAAGGGTCGTGTAGATTCGGCCCGGATCCTTGGCGAATTTGTAGTCCAGAGGACCGGCGGTCCCGTCGTCGAAGAAGAGCACCTCGTCGAGTCGGCCGCGGAGATGGTGCCGTCGACTGATGAGGCTCACATCGATCCGCTTCTCGACCACGCCCAGCCGTTTCCTCAGGTAGCTGCGGTTGGTCGCCTCGCGGACCGCGTGCAACGCTCGGCCCCGGCGGACTTTCTCCCGGCGCTCCTGGAACTCGGGCAGGGCCAGGTGCCGCTCGAAATACGTGAAGCGACCGCAGAACCAGTGTTCCAGCAGATCGCTGGGCGTGAGCAAGACCTCTCGAAAGTCCAGATCCATCGTCGCACCTCCTCATCCCTCGACGCGACTCGTCGAATTGTACCCCCGGGGGAGTCCCATCAGAACAAGAGCGATCGCACCTCGTCGCAGACCAGCTTCTCGTCGAACGCCTGTCCCAGCAGATTCACTTTGGAGAAATCCGGCCGGCACATCGGGAAGATGTAGACGGAATCCTGCTCCGCGTCGATCAGGGCCTCCAGACGAAGGCCCAGCTCGTCGCGTTCGCTCTCGGCGAGCGTGCCCAGGAACACGCTCTTCTGCACCCGGTACAGACCCGCCTGGAGGCACGCCTTGGCCGCCTTGTCCCGCGCACGATCGATCACGATGTCATACATTACCCAGGTCAACATCGCCGTCTCCTTCCGGGTCGGCTGCCGCCCGCGTCTGCGACCCCCGGCCGTTGTCGCCGGCGACGGGCCCGCGACTGCTCCCGGCCCCGCCCCGATCCGCCGGATCATCCGGACGATCGCCGATGTCCTCGCCGCCCGCTTCCCCGTCGGTCACCTGCTCGAGCCCGGCCGATTCCGTGTCTCCGGAGGCGGATGACAAGGGCACTGATGCGCCTCCCAGCTCCGCCGACAGGTCGTACACGCTCAAGTCCACGTCCTGATCGTCGTCGAGCCCGCGGAGCAATCGGCCTGCCAGGCGCTGGCATTCGTAGACGATGGTGTCGCGGATCTTCAGTCGCCGGCGCCCGTGGTGCTTCATCCGATCGAGATACTCGTTGAGGACGTTGAGGAGCAGTGCGCGGCCGTCCGCGTTGAGCCGGAATCCTCCGTCGACCTGTTCGAACAGCTCCGCCTTGATCTTCCGGGCCGCGAACAGGTTGATGACGACGCGCTCGGCATGGACCCGATGGAACTCGATCAGGTCATAGACGAGGGACGGCTTGTTGTAGTTGTCGGTATGCATCAACCCGATGCAAGGGTCGAGCCCGCAGAGGAGGCAGGCCCGCTCGACGAGCGAATAGAGGACGCCGTAGGCGTAATTGATCAGGCAATTGAACTCGTCCTTGGCGGGAGAACGACTGCGGCCCTGGAATCGGAACCGCTCGGGCAGGGCGAGGCTGAGCGCCCCGAAATACTCGCGCCCGGCGACGCCTTCGAGCCCCATGAGCGAGCCGCGGAGTTCGTCGATCGCGGTCCCTTTGAGACCGGCGACGACATCGGCCATCTTATCGAGCCGCCCGGCGACGGCCTCCAGCTCATCGGAGCGATCGGGACGGGTCCGTGCCAGCTCGCGGAGCAACCCGGCCTGATGGCCGATCTTGTCCCGCACCCACTCCCCGGCCAGGCTGACGCCTTCCTCGGTCTCGGCGATCTCCAGCAACCGACGCCTCAGCCGGTTGGTCGAGCCGAGCCGCGTATGCCAGAACCGTCCATAAGGCTCGCCATGCTTGTCAAGGAGCGCGATATCGATATGGTGCTCGAGTGCCAGCCGGATCGCGTCGGTCGAGAGATGCACGCCCGTCGTCAGCACGATCGACTGCACCTTCTTCGGCGAGATCAGCTTCTGAAGCTCTCCCGCGCGGATGAGGAACATGTTGTCCTTCTTGCGAAGGCTGGCGCCGAAGGTGTTGAGGATCAGTTGCATGGGGTCGCCTCAAATGATCTCGTGGCCCGGTTCAGGGTGGTTCGCGACCGCGAGGAATCGCCCGCCGTACTCCGCGTCATAGTCCATCGAGCAAATCGGCAGATCGTCGGGATTGTGCCCCTTGAACTTGTGAGAGGCTACATACCAGACTGGCATCTTCAGCTCGTAGAGCCTCCGCTGCTTGGGATCGGGCTGGCTGCATGATCTCTTGGAGAAAACACTCTGGGATCACGCTGACTTGCGGGTAGGTTTCGAGCCTCGCCTTGAGTGCTTGCTCGTCAGGTCGTGGATTGTCCAGGACTCCCGAGAGTCGTAACTGCTGATCCAGCGCGCGGAACATGATATCGGCGAAGTCTCGATTTTCGGCCAGAACGAATCCGGCATAGGCTTCCTCCGTGAGCCTGATCAGGTCGCCCTCAGTGAGCCGGCCCTGGTTCGCGCGGCAGAGCTCCCAGGATCGCTTCAGGACACCGTGAGGGGAGTTGTAAATCTTGTCGCTACCCTTCTCGGCCGGGTGGACCACAATCCGTCCCGGGACGTCCCGTCGGGATCGATTGACTCGTCCGGCCCTCTGCGCCAGGGCGTCGAACGCCGCGCATTCGGTGTGCATCACGTCGTAGTCGAGCTCGAGAGAGACCTCTACTACCTGGGTGGCGATAAGCAATCGCGGTTTTTCATCAAGGATCTGTCGTTCCTTCCGGTAACGATCCCGAAAGATAAACTTCGAGTGGTAGCATACCGGGCTGAACTTACTCAGGGCCTTGGCCAGTTCCTGGCAGCGCTGCACGGTGTTCACGACGATCAGAATCTTGATTGGATCTCCAGTCGCTGTCGTCTCGCCCCATAATTTGCGGAAGTATGGTGAGGGGATAAGCTTCTCTTTGCGAGTCTTCGTCAGGCACTCGGTCAAAGGGGTGTCGGAGGTGCGCCACTCGTTCCGGGAGGCGCCGGTATAAGTCTCGTCCTTGACGAGCGACACCGGAGCCACCGAAGTCCCGGCGCACCCTTCCAGGGTCCGACGAATGGTCGACTGAAGGTCGGATGGCATCGTGGCGCTCATGACCAGAAATCGCGCACCCAAGTCGCGGAGTTGCTCGATCAGCAGAATCAACAGGCCGGCTGTATGCGGGTCATAAGCATGGACTTCGTCGACCACGATGGCCGCGTCGGCCGCTGCGAGAGTCTTCATCGCCCAGCGTCCCGCGTGGAACAGGGTGACGAGGAGCTGATCGACCGTCCCGACCACGACGGGCGGAAAGAAGTGGGGCTCCCAGAGCGAGTTACGACGGATGGTGGCTCGGTCGGCTTCGTTCCCCTCAATCCCATTATTGATCAACTCGGCCGTCGAGTGGACCAGCCCTACCTCATGGGCTTCCCTTTCCGAGAAGAAGTCCACTAATCGCTTGTGAACGCTATTGGCGGTAACCATCGTCGGTAATAGGAAAAAGAGCTTCCGTGCGTGGCCGCGCTCGGACTGTCGCAGGGCCCAGAGGCATGCGGCCTCGGTCTTGCCGCTACCGGTGGGCGCGATCGCCAGGACATGCCCCTGGGCATCACCGCATTGCTCTTGAAATGGTCGATAGCCCTCGAACGGTGTCTCATCATCGCGTGTTTTCCGATCAGACTCAACCTTCGCCTTTACATGACTGAATAGCCGGTATGAATCGATGTGAAGGAAGTGCCGGGACGCATCGATCATCGCATCGTCGCCTTGGTGGCCGCTGGCCATCCAATCGGCGGTCATCAGAAGTCCCTTGAGGAGGATGAACAGATCGCGATATCGGGACTTCTCCGAGATGGGGGCGAGCGACCAGAGCATCCCTAGCTTCGATCATCCTACGATGAGGATGGTTCTCGTCGCGATTGCAGAGCATCCTCTCGATCGTCTCAAGACTATGCTGCGGGAGGCTGAGCCTCCAGCCGCTCACCCGAAACATATCCTCTGCCAGGCCAAATGCGGCCTTGACCGCAGTGAAAGGATCCGGTTCCCAATCAATGCGGTTCAGGAACCTCGATTCATCGAACAAATAATCATCAGCGAGAAACTTGTGGTGCCCCGCAACGGCAAGAACTTCCAGGCAGCCCTTTCCGGGAACCAGGCCGTAAGTCTCGCACAACGCATCTGCCGCCTCGCGTACGAACCAGAGTGCGGCGATCTCATGTCGATAATTGCGGCCGAGTGCATCACGATAAGCCTTATCATCAGGGGCGCGCATCATTGCGCTGAAAGTTCGTCGTGAGTTTTCCCACGTCATGAAGGGCTACGCAGAGGAGCGACGACTGCAACAAGCGTTCGGTCGTCAGGCCATGTCGAATGGCGACTAGGTCGATCAACGCACGATGCTCGATGATCAGACCGCACCATGCGTCGAAGACGGCCGTCAGATGCTGTCGGTAGGATTGTTCTTTCTGCTTTTCGTCCTTCCGCTTGGCGAGGGCGTCATCGAGGAGCCTTCCTCCCGCATTGGGGTCAAGTCGTAGCGATGCACAGGGATGGTCCACTTGAATCCTTCCTTCCAGGTGGAGAATGTCCGGCTCCGACGGAGAATCCCGGATTCCGGCTTCACGAAATAGCCCACGATCGCCTCGTCGTCGTCCGCCAGCTTGATCGCGTCGGCGATGAAGGAGACGATGTCGCGCCCGAGGAGTTGCCGGCGGCCGTCGGGCTCGAACGCGAACCCGACCGGGAGACGTTCGATCGCCGGGGCGCGGATCGTCCGATGGAACGGGATGTCCTGGAGAGACTCGTGAAGCTCGTACTGGGGGCGAATCTCGCGAAAGACCAGGGCGTGTGCCAGGATGCGAGTGGTGACCGGTTCGGAGTCCTCGATCCGGACCGCGACGGCCCTCAACAAGGCGTCGCTCGGACCGGCAGTCAGGGGATACGCCGGTGCTCGGAAAGCCTCGGCGATTGCCGTGGCCGTAGTCGCATCGGGCATCTCGAAGACTAAGACCAGGCGGACGTCGGTCCATGTCTCGCGCAAGAGTACGTCGGACTTGACCTCCTTGTCGCCTAGCTTCTGGAACTTCCAGAGGTCGCGCATTTCCCCCTCGTGCCAGCCACCGACCCCGAGCCGAAGCCCACGCTCCGCGACGAAGCGATAGGCATCGGGTAAGCCCAGACCGAGGGCCGCTCCCAGCAAACCGATCAGCGTCGTATAGGGTGGCAGGGGCAGCGTCCGGTGATAGGTCAGGGCCTCCGGAGGCCGCCAGCTACCCACCGGGGCCGCCGCCTCGACGATGACGATGGGCATCTGTCACGCTCCATAATGGTCCTTGACCCAGCCTTGAGCCTTCTCGAACGCCTGTCCGACTGTCAGGCTGCCCTCGGGGACCTGCCGGAACAGTCCGGAGCGCACCCCGAAGCAATGCTCGATCAGGATTTCTTTCGCGTCCTGGATCGATTCGGCCAGTGGAGTTACGTCGATACCGGCATCCGCGCCTGTCCCCTCTCTTCTCACGGCGACGGATTCGAGGAAGAGAGGGACCTTGGCGGTGAGCACCGCCGCCGCGACGAACTTCGGGCTGATGTCTGACAGGAACCGCGATTGTCGGCCGCTCGACCAGAGGTACTGTAGCGATGAGAGCAGGGCCGTAACCCGTCGTTGCTTCTCGCCAGGCGCGACCTCCCAGGGCTCGCTGATCTTCGCCGCCGAGACCCCCTCGCCGATGCGCGAGCTGCCCACGGCATCCAATTCGATGAGCATCGTGCCGCGATAGAGCCCACCATGAATCTCGGTTTCGAAGATGTTGGGTGTCCCTCCGGCGTCCACTCCCATGTAGTTGGTCCCGAAGTCGAGATCGCCCTCATAGGCATCGAGTGCCAGCAGCGGCGAGACGCGGACGGGGCTAGTTCGCTTGTGCGTCCCCCCTTTGGACGCATCCATGAAGCCGAACAGGTCATCGTCGAGATACTCGGCCGGCAGACATTTCGTGATGGCCGCCCCCTTCTTCTCCTTGGCGGCCTGACCTTCGGAGAGGGTGTGTCCCAGGACGCCGAGCTGGTCACGCAAGGCACGGCGTAGCGCCTGGCTCGACACGTAGGGGTACGTCTTCGTTCCCCGGGTCAGCTTCTTGATGCTGCTCAGGTTGTCGGCCTCCTTATCGCTCCCGTTGAGCGAACCGAGCGACACCGGGGTCAGGAACGTGATCGTCAAAGCCTTGGCTTGCTGGATCGTTGGCATGGGCGCGGTCTCCTCAATTGGTCGGGCTGGGAGTCTCGGTACGCTTGCGGGTCATGTATTGGAATCGATTCAACGCCGCGACCACGCAGAAGCCGCGAAACTCCTCGAAGTGATCGGGACAGAACGTCTCACCGTCGAGCACGTCCTTGGGAACATCGATCTTGTAGCGGAACTGAAGCCGGGCCAACTCGTTGACGAAGTCGGCGACGGTCCGTGTCTTCCGCAATCGGAAGAGACCGCCCTTGGCCCGACCTACACTCTCCTTCTGGGTGGCCTTTCTGGCCGGCCCACCCTCGGCCTGCTCGTCGTCTTTCCCGAGCACGGCATCGGCAAGCGCCTTGCCGATCGAGTCGCCGAGCCAGGTGGAGGCTTTCACCATTTGTGAATAGGTTTCTTCCATCTCAGTTCCTCTCCTCAGTTCGGCTTCATAGAGCCGGGCGAATTCGAGCAAGGGTCCGACGGACCTTGCCTGGCCCGGATCGGCATGGGTATTGATGTGAAATGCGTGCTGCTCCAGCAGTGGCAGGACGCTGGCGCCCTGGAGGATGGACTCGCAGACCTTGTCGCGAAGGATTGTCCGGGACTCGGTCTTGGCCTCGAAGTCGATGAGCGAGGCCATGAATTTCTTGGGGTCGCACTCGTATCGGCCTCGCCCGTCCTTCGTCTCGATTCTCTTCTGCATCCGGACGAACAGCCGCGCGAGACGGTCGACGTCCCGAAATGTCGTGAAGTCGCGGGCCATCCATACGTTTCCCTTCTTCGCGGCCGAGACGACGGTGAAGCTGGTCGTTCCTTCTCGCCATAAGGCGCCAACGACAGCATCGACCGAGATCGGCCGTTCTTCAGCCTCTTCCGATCCTGGCGGTGCTTCCGGATCGTCATCGAAAGAGACGAGGTCCGAGGCGGGAGCCGGAGATGCCGTTTTGCGATCAACGCGGGGCGGCTGATGCTCACTGAGCTTGACGAAAACGCTGTAGAGGAATCCGAGCGACACCTCCGAGCGGCGCTGAAAGAAGGGCCGAAGCTTCGGTGGGCTCAACAACAACTCGAAGTTCCGGAACAGGTTGGGTTCGAGCTGCACCATGCCAGCCAGCATATCGGCCAGGGCATCAACCCGGAGGAGGTTGGTTGATTCCGGGAGAAAGACGTGGATGTCCTCTCCTTGGAGATAGAAGAACGAGACAGCCGGTACGAACTTGCCGACGAAGTCGATCTTCCACCCCATTCGGGGCCAGTCTTCGACACCGTTGATGAATGACCGGCTACCGCCCAGGAGGGGGAAAGCGGTCTCCTTAGCTTCCACCAGCGTCGCCTCGGGCTCGCCGGTAAGGAAGCAATTCGCCTTGTTCTTGCCGGCCCGATCATTCGCACGGATCTCCACCTTGGGCCGGACTTGATTCGGGCCATCGATCAACAATCCGGCCGGCGGTCCGGGCTTGAGCCCCTCACGACTCAGAAACTCATCGAGCCGCTCCTGAAGGTGGGCATAGTCGGGCGGCATCCGACCCGGTATACGGACGAGCTTGCCGCGTGCACCGGGCGCGGTACCCCACTCCGCTTGATCTTGCGACGGCCGCGCGGCCTTATCGAAGAGAAGCAGAGCCGCGCCGGCCGCCTTCTTCTTCGCGAAGGGGATGAAGTCCTGCTCCGTCCGACTGTAATAAAAGTTGTAGGTCCCTTTCTCCTCCTTCTGCTTCTTGCTCGAGACGTTGAAGTAGACTGACATCAGTCGATTGTAGGCCGCTTCGAGACAAGCTTGTACCTGCTCCGCCGGCCCCTTGATCACGAATCGATCGGACGTGAGCCCACCGCATTCAACATCCGGGAACCTCGACGCTCGAACGGGTTCGATGTCGAGATCAGCAGGTGGGTCGACGTAGCTCGCCTTCCGGTTCAGTATGCGGTACAGCCCGACGGTCCCCGCATCGATCCAGGGATTGCCCGTCCGTGGGAATTCGATCTCCACATTTGCCGGTGGAGCGGCGGTAGACCTGGACTTGGCCATTTCACGCCTCCTGTGCAATCAAGGTCCCGAAACCCCGGGCGCTGCTCTTGCCGATGCCCCAGCGAGTCGGCAACCGAAAGTTGATTCGTATCGAGCCTCGGAAGCCGAGCAATTGGACGCCGGGCTTGAGGGTCTGCATCCCGCATGGCTCGAGATCGACCTCTGCATGAAGTCGCTCCGAGATGTGCAGTCCTACGGCCTTGGACAGCGAGAGCATGTTACCGATGATGATACGACTGAGTAGGCTCCGACGATTTAGATCGGAGCCGCGTTCCCATTCGTGAAAATTCTGCTGGTTCAAGCCCAGGTAAGGTGTCCGGAACGCATAGCAGATTGGGACCATCGTGGGGCCGATGTCGATGCGTTCCACCTCGACATCTCTCCGTCGGACTTTCATCGTTTCGCCGCCAAGCGAGAATGCATCAAAGGCCGGCATTGACCTGAGCAGCAAGGCTCCTTCCGCGAGTCCGGCGATCTCAGCCGCGCCCGAACTCGCGTCGTAGCGGATGAGTGGGTGACGATAGATCACACCTTCGTCGTCATGTTGATGAAACTCCGGTCTATTGGCGTGTCGGATCACCGCCCCACGGAGCCATCGGGCATGCGACTGCGTGAGAGAAACACCCAGATCATGCCGGATGCATGTGAATTCGATCGTTTTACTGACGACAACGAGCAATTGTGCCTCCTATAGCGAAGAAAGATGAATGGACTCGACAGGGACCTACAGGCGACCGTGCCCAAGATCGGGCACGATCGCTCGAAGGTTCGCCACGCTGAAAATCTACAATATTTCAATCCTTATTATTGTGGAAATGATTAATCTATGCGATGGTCGCTCTGATCTCCTCTCGAATTGCTCTCCATCTCTTAGGTTTCAAGTCGATCGATTCAGCCAGGTCGCTTTGTCTCGGTTTCTTATCCTGGCAGGCAGAAGTCAATTTTTCGACATTCGCTTCGCCGAGAAATTTCTTGACGTGGTCGAATTGTGCCTCCTGAAACGCCGTAAGTCCCGGCGGGCTTCGCTGTTCAATGTCATGTTCATGATTTTTCAACCGATCGGACTTCCTCTTTGCAGCGAAGGCTTTCGAAAGGGCTTCCTGGCGAAGGCAACGAGGCAGCCAGGACGGATATCCGCCCTGCAAGAAATTGGAGTTGCTCTCCATCATCCCTGTAACCATGTCGCCTGCCACGTCCTCAGCGACACATGGCTGGAACTTCTTCCAACCAAGAAATCGGAAGATCAGCATCCAGAGCTGACGTGCGATCAACGTCTCATGCTCAGTCATTCTATCCTCTCCGCTGCTAATCTACAATCAAAACAATCGTCCCCCATTAGACATCCGCGTTCTCACATTAAGAAGCGGCAACATTTTTTCCCCAACGGACTGTTGCTTGCTTTAACTCTTATCAAACGAGTAGGTTGCAGTCATTTGACTGATTTCCTCCGTGATTAACTCGCGTAGTGGACGCGGCTCAACAATTGTGCATGCACTGCCCCAATACATCACCCATCGCTTCACTTCGACAAGGCTGGATAGTCGGAAACGCACGATTAGACTTCCGTCGGACTGTTCCTCAAGTGTCTGGCTCGGGTGCCATCGTTTCTCGGCAATCCGACCCGCGACGTTGGGCGTGAACCGAAGTACTACCTCGTAGTCGCCATCGCCGCGCACGGCGCGGAAGCTCCCTTGCATGTAGTCCTCGACCCGAAAATCGGCCGGACGGTCGAATTCCTCGCCCGACGGCCGCAGCGACCGGATGCGCTGGACTGCGAACGTCCGGACCTCCCCGCGGAGATGGCAATAGCCGACCGCATACCAACCGTCGTCGATGAGGATCAGGTCATATGGATCCAGGAGCCGGCGATTGGTCTCGTTCCGGCCGGCGGTCCAGTAGACCATCTCCACCCGCTGACGGCAGACCACCGCCGTCGCGAGGGCGCAGAACGACTCCGGATCATAATGAGGCCGGGCGGCCGGCAGGACCGCCAGGACGTCGGCCATTGCGTCGAGGCGGACTGACACCCCGTCGGGGAGCATCGTGCCCAGCTTGTCGATCGCCTGCCGCAAGTCCGACTCGAATGGCGTGCCCTCCAATTGTCTCATCAGTCGCTCGGCCAGGTAGAGCGCGACCAACTCCCCCTCGCTCAACTGGAGATACGGCAGGCGGAACGTCGGCTCCGTGTAGTAATAACCATTCCGAACAGGGTCGAACTCGATCGGCGCTCGCAGTTGATTCCGCAAAAAGGTGATATCCCGGCGGATGGTCTTCGTGTTGACTTCCAGTCGTCGCGCGAGGGAAGTTGCGTTCGGCCAGTCCCGCGCCCGCACGGCCTGGTCGATCGCCATCAACCGCCTCAGAGGCGGCCGCGCGGCCTTGTACATTGACATTCCTCCAGGGCACCGCCGCACACGACTCCGTGTACTTTGCTGCGAGCCCGTATTGCAAGCGTGGGCTCATCCGTCCAGTCGCCGGTCATGCCTGACTTCATCGCAGGTCTGTCGGGACTCCGTCCCCCTCGGTTGAATGGACTCATTCAACCGCCCAACGGCCCATCATAAACGCATCGTAGTAGCAGGGGTAGGACATCGACAGTCACCCCCTGAAATTAATCCGAAAATCGAAGAAAGTGCGAAAACCGGCCATGGAATCGCGTATCCACGGACAGGCACTCCGAAGTCCTGACGGATCACCGCGTCCTCACGACAGATCATAAGGAGGACGTGTGTCAGGTCGTGTCCAACGTGACTGGCGTTCATCAGGAGTGTCCGTCGTTGATCGATCGACGGCCTGCCGGCGCCCGGGATCGATTGCCGTCTGCGTCCGATCTCAATCCCCGAATTCTCGGGATCGGAGCGGCGCATGACGCTTGCAAGTTTCTATAATCATGTCGTCGGGGAGTCCCAATGGCGTTCGGGGTGCGCACCCAGATGGAAACAGGGGCACGAGTGGCATGCGAGACCGATCTCGACGAACACCTCTCTCGCAAGACGAACCCGGACTCGGGTCCTACCTCCAGAACTCGCGGGACCAACCCTCACTAGGGACTGTCCCAGACCGCCCGGAGTTGGGGACTGTTCAGGTTGACACCTCTCCGGCCTTCACATGGGGAGATCTCACGGACTTGCCATGCGATCGGCGCCGAAATCTCGGCGCTTTGTCGTGTAAAGTGTCTCGGCGCCCGATGGGATTTGGAGACGATCCGGTCCCTGGCGCGAAATCCTGACGAACGAAGCCAACTTACGCTGTCGAAAGAGAGTGAAATCGAGCAAACGAACCCACGAATGGGTGGACTGGGCAAATTATTCCGAAAATTCGGATAATCGAGGGTTTGACGGTCCCTCCCACCATGCTCTCGAACTCGTAGACGGTCTTGTTGAAACGCGATCCCGAAGCCAAAGCTAGGCGGGACCATTAAGGCATCGAGTTTGGGCCGGTCAGCCGACCGGTCTGCAATCCCAGGTCCCAAAGAGGCGAACACGCCGCGGGAGAATGACGTTGCAAACGATTCAAATCACAGGCGGGCGGATCATTGACCCGAGTCAGGGGCTCGACGAGATCGGCGACATCTGGATCAGCCGCGGGCGGATCCTGCCCATGGGTGGGGGTTCTGAGGAACCGGAGGTCGTGATCGACGCCCGCGGGATGATCGTCTGTCCCGGATTGATCGACATCCACGTCCACCTGCGAGAACCCGGGAATGAAGAGGATGAGACCATCGCCACTGGGGCGAGCGCCGCGCTCGCCGGCGGCGTGACCTCGCTGGCCTGCATGCCCAATACTTTGCCCGCGATCGACACCCAGGCCGCCGCGGAGTTCGTCGTGCTCCAGGGCCAGCGGGCCCGGCAGGCGAACGTCTATCCGGTGGGCGCCGTCAGCAAGGGTCGCAAGGGCGAAGAGCTGGCCGAACTCGGCCAACTGGTCGCCGGCGGCGCGGTTGCTTTCACCGACGACGGGGCGCCCGTCGCCTCGGCCGACCTGATGCGCCGCGCCCTCGAATACACCAAAATGTTCGACCGGGTCATCATGCAACACTGCCAGGTCCCCGAGTTGACCATCGGCGGCGTGATGCATGAGGGCTTCGAGTCGATGCGGTTAGGGCTGCCCGGCATGCCGGCTGCGGCCGAGGATATCATGGTGGCTCGCGACATCCGCCTGGCCGAGATTACCGGCGGACGCGTCCATATCCAGCATATCTCGACCTCGCGGTCGGTCGAGCTGGTCCGCGAGGGGAAAAGGCGAGGCGTCCGTGTCACGGCCGAGGCATGTCCCCACCATTTCACGCTGACCGATGAGACGCTCCGGACCTTCGACTCCAATTACAAGATGAACCCCCCGCTGCGTACCTGGAGCGATGTCGAGGCTGTCATCGGCGGCTTGAAGGATAACACGATCGAGTTCATCGCGACCGACCACGCGCCCCACGCCCGCGAGAAGAAGATGCGCGAGTTCGACCAGGCACCCTTCGGGATCGTCGGGCTGGAGACGCTGATCCCGATCACGGCCCTGAGCCTGATCGAGCCCGGTCACCTCACCTGGCCCGAGGCACTCGCGAAGCTGACTTGCAATCCGGCGAACTTGCTCCGACTCGACAGTAAAGGGACGCTCCGGGCCGGCGCCGACGCGGATATTACCATCATCGATCCGGATACACCTTGGACGATCGATCCGTCCCAGTTCCGATCCAAGAGTCACAATAGCCCGTTCGGAGGCTGGGATGTCCGCGCGCGGGCCCACACCGTGATCGTCGCCGGAGAAGTCCGCTTCACCCTCGGCCGCATCATCCATCAGTCGGGTGTCGCCGTGCCGGGCTGAATCTGAGGGTCGCCGACAATTTCATGGCCAATCTCGCACTCGCGGAGCTTGAATCCACCGGATGTCTATCTACAGTTACTCCAGGGAGCTGTGGCGTTACAATCCGGATCGGATGGTCGGCGATGCGATGGCTGATCGACGGCTATAATATCATGCACGCTGGAGGGCGACTCGAGTCGAAGCTCAGTCGCGAAGGGTTCCGGCGCGTCCGGCGCAAGTTCCTCGACGACCTGGCCCACGCATTGGGGAGTGAACGAGCCTCCCAGACGACCGTGGTCTTCGATGCCTCCAAACCCCCCGGAGACTTCCCCGTCGAGGCGACATATCGGGGCATCCACCTCGTCTTCGCCCTCGACGATGAGGACGCGGATACGCGGATCGAGTTGATGATCGGTCAGGATTCCAATCCAAGGACCCTGACTGTGATCTCCTCCGACCGTCGGATCCGACAGGCAGCAGCCCGACGACGGGCCCGGCCGCTGACCGCCGACCAGTTCTGGGACTGGTTCGACGACCTCCGCTTGCAAGCCGCCCTCGCCAGGAAGCCGCGCAAGGTCGTACCCGAACCACGGCCCGTACCCGACCGGGGCGGCCGCGTCTCCGGCGAAGAGTCGGCATTCTGGCTCGAGACGTTTCGCGACGTGGAGACTCCCGAATTCCGGGAGGCGATCGCACCCAACAAGGTCCTCCTCACCGATGCCGAGATCGCCGAGATCCAGCGTCAGGTCGATCGCGAACCCTGAAGGTCCCCGCGAGAACTCCGGCCCGACAATCCCGCGCCTTATGGCATGCCACGATCGTCCGTGGTAAAACCGAATTCACTCCGGTTACCTGCGCCGCCATCGGCGCGGCGAACGAACCTCGTCGATAAGTAGGGTCCTGCCACCATGAAGGTTCACGAATACCAGGCGAAAGAGCTGCTCAAGGGCGCCGGGGTTGCGGTCCCCGAGGGGATCGTGGTGACCCAGGCCGCCGAGGCGGCCAAGGCTTACGAGGCCCTGGGCGGCGGCCTGATCGTGGTCAAAGCCCAGGTCCACGCCGGCGGGCGGGGCAAGGGGGTCGCGATCGGCCCCGAGGTTGACCGCGACGAGGCGCTCGAGATCGCCAGCGGCCGAAAGCCCCGGCCCGAATCGATGGCCAAGGGCGTCCAGCTCGTAAAATCCGCGGCGGACGCCGAGCGCGCCGCCGCCAGCCTGCTCGGCAAGACCCTGGTCACATACCAGACGGGTGCGCAGGGCCAGCTCATTTCCAAGGTGCTGATCACCGTCGGACACGACATCGTCCGGGAGCTGTACCTGGGCATGGCCGTGGACCGCGCCCTGCAGTGTCCGGTCGTGATGGCGACCACCGAAGGGGGCGTCGAGATCGAGACGGTCGCCCATGAGACCCCCGAGAAGATCCATCGCGAACCCATCGATGTGGGAGTGGGCCTGGCCGATTTCCAGGCTCGAAAACTGTCGAAGGCGCTGGGACTGACCGGCGATTCGGCCAAGAAGGGGGCGACGTTCTTCAAGAACTTCGTCAAGTTCTTCATCGAGAAGGATGCCTCGCTGGCCGAGATCAACCCGATGATCGTCACGGCGAGCGGCGACGTCCTGGCGCTCGACGCCAAGCTGAACTTCGACGACAACGCCGCGTTCCGCCACCCCGAGATCGCCGCGATGCTCGACGAGGCCGAGGAAGACCCGGCCGAAGTGCGGGCCTCGCGGAGCGGGCTGAGCTACGTCAGCCTCGACGGCGACATCGCCTGCCTGGTCAACGGCGCCGGCCTGGCCATGAGCACCATGGACCTGATCAAGTATCATGGCGGCGAGCCGGCCAACTTCCTCGACGTCGGCGGCGGCGCCAACAAGGACCAGGTCCTCGAAGGGTTCCGCATCCTGCTCAGCGAGTCCCGCGTCAAGGCGGTGCTGGTCAACATCTTCGGCGGCATCATGAAGTGCGACACGATCGCTACGGCCCTCCTCGCCGCCTACGACGAGATCGACTTCCGCGTCCCCCTCGTCGTCCGCCTCGAGGGCACGAACGTCGAGAAGGGCAGGGCACTCATCAAGGAGAGCGGCCGCAAGATCATCACCGCCGACGGCCTCACCGATGCGGCGCAGAAGGTCGTCGCGGCGGCCAAAGGAGCGGCCTGAGTCGTCTGCGTATTGCCTCCTGCATCGGAGGGTTCCATGGAAACCGAAATAATGGGCAGAGTCACCGTTGCGGCGAAGATCGAAAATGTGATGGAGTTGTTCCTGGCGCACAAGGGTCAGCTTCCGAGCGACCAGGTGCATTGCGTCGAGGTTAGCGACGCATTGGTCGATACGGGGGCCACGAGTCTCTCGATGCCCAGGTCGCTGATCGACCGATTGGGTCTCTTCCCTCTCCGATCCCGGACCGCGCTGACCAGCTCGGGTGTAGCAACCTTCAATGTATTTGGTGCAGTCCGACTGACCGTCCAGGGTCGGGAATGCACGATCGATGTCACAGAGGTCGCCGAGGCGTGCCCCGTCATGATCGGCCAGGTCCTCCTGGAATTGCTGGATTTCGTGGTCGATCCGAAGAACCGTCGCCTGATAGGCAACCCGCAACACGGCGGTGAACAGATGCTTGAGATGTATTGACATCTGGAAAGAGATCGGAAAATAGCGCGAACGGACTTGACAGGCGCTCCATTGACCGGTTGTCTGTCCGCGCGGTTGCTTCAAGTTGGGAACATCCATGAGCATACTGGTCGACAAGAACACGCGTCTGATCTGTCAGGGGATCACCGGCAAGGCCGGGGCCTTCCACTCGGAGCAGTGCAAGGCGTACGGGACGAACCTGGTCGGCGGGATCACGCCCGGCCGGGGCGGCACGACCACGCTCGACGTGCCGATCTTCGACACCTGCGCCGAGGCGGTCGCGGCCACCGGCGCCAATGCCACCATGATCTTCGTCCCGCCGCCATTCGCGGCCGACGCAATCATGGAGGCGGCCGATGCGGGCATCGCGGTGATCGTGGCGATCACCGAGGGTATCCCCGTGCTCGACATGGCGCGAGCCGTCGCCTACCTCGCGGCGCATCGTCCCTCGGTCCGGCTGATCGGTCCCAACTGCCCCGGCATCATCACGCCCGGCCAGTGCAAGATCGGCATCATGCCCGGCTATATCCACAAGCCGGGCCGCATCGGTGTCGTCAGCCGATCGGGGACGCTCACCTACGAGGCCGTCTGGCAGCTCACGAACCTGGGCATCGGCCAGAGCACCTGCATCGGCATCGGCGGCGATCCGATCAACGGTACCAGCTTCGTCAACGCGCTGGAACTCTTCCAGGCCGATCCGGAGACCGACGGTGTCCTGATGATGGGCGAGATCGGCGGCAACGCCGAGGAACAGGCCGCAGCGCTCAAGGCATCGGGCAAGTTCACCAAGCCGCTGGCCGCATTCATCGCCGGGCAGACGGCACCGCCGGGCAAGCGTATGGGTCACGCCGGCGCGATCATCTCGGGCGGATCGGGCAAAGCCTCGGACAAGATCGCCGCCCTCGAGGCCGCCGGCATCCGCGTCGCCAGGAGCCCGGCCGACATGGGCGCCACTCTCCAGGCGGCGATGAAGGACTGATCCCGAAGATGACACCATCCGATCCTTCCGGAGGCCGGCCCGATCCCGATCGTTCCAACCCCTGGACGACCGTTGCCACGCGCCCGGTCTACGAGAACCCCTGGATTTATGTCCGCGAGGACCAGGTGATCCGTCCGGATGGACTGCCTGGAATCTATGGCGTCGTCCACTTCAAGAACCGCGCCGTGGGGGTATTGCCCGTCGATCGTGAGGGTCGGATCTGGCTGGTCGGCCAGCATCGCTACCCCCTGAATATCTACTCGTGGGAGATCCCCGAAGGCGGGAGTCCGGAGTCCGAGTCGCCCGAGGCCACGGCGCTTCGCGAGCTGCGAGAAGAAACCGGACTTACGGCCGGTCAGATCGAGCTCGTGGCAACCAGCCACCTATCGAACTCGGTCAGCGACGAGGTCGCCTACATCTTCCGCGCGACAGACCTGACCGAAGGCCCCCACGATCCGGAGGGCTGCGAGCGGATCGACGCGCGATGCTTCGAGTGGGCGGAGGCTTGGGCCATGCTCCGCCGCGGTGAGATCACCGATTCGATGAGCGTCATCGCCTTGTTGCACGAAGCGGTCCGGCGCCTCGAAGGGCCGGGATCGGCATAAAGGATTCCCTGCGGAGCGTCATCGCTCTCGTCGATCGGATGTGAGGTCGGCGGAAGTTCGCGGGAAAGGGTGGATTCAGCGAGTCATGCTGAGGAGACTGTCGGCTGTCCAGCTCGAGCGAAGGTCGGCGTCCTGTGCGGCTTCCTTCGTCGGGGTGCTCATCAACTGGGCCGGGAAGAACTTGCCGGGGCAGACGGTCGGCGTGGCGGCGAAGTGCGAATGCGTCGAGACGTGCGAGGTCTCGATGCGATAGCGTTGACTGAGGTAGCCGACCAGCGCCTGCGTGGCCGCGACCTGACGGGGCGTGGGAGGCTGTTGGTCGAGATCGCCGATCAGGCAGATGCCGATCCCGTACTCGTCCATATCTTGGCTCCGCGCGTTTCGACAGTGAATGCCTTGCTTCTGATTGTCCCACCGCTGCGCCACCTCGATCTGGCCGTCCGCACTGCCTGCCCCGTTGCCGATCACGAAATGATAGCCGCAGCCATCATAACCCAGGATCTTGCGGTGCTCGCGGTCGATCTGATCGTAACTGCCGCTGGCCGATGCGCTGTGGTGGAGGACGATGTACCGCCAGGGGCGGTCGGCCTTGTTGGGATAGAAGAGCTCCCTGGCACTGGAGCCGGCGACGAACGGTTGCAGGCGGTCGCCGAGAAGCGTTCGGCGGTCCTGCTCCGAAACGGCGGCACTGACCTGTCGAGTCCCGCGGAGGCCGAGGTTGCCGGTCTTGGGGGAATTGGCCGCGTTCGGCGCCTCGAGGTCTGGTATCTGGCTGGACTTCGACGCACCGGATCCGGCGGGTGGCCTGGCGCTATTCGATTTCGTCGGTGCCAACGGGATCTCGTCGAGGTCCGGCTCCGGCCCGATCTTCGACGACGGCGGCGGCTCGGGCGGCGTGGAATTCGCCCGCCCCGAGCCCCCCTGGATGGAGGAGCTCGGCGAGGGGACGTCGGAGTTAGCGGATGGGCCGCCCAGCGATGGGACGGTCGTCGAAGACCCGACGGTCTCATCGGTCGTGACGGTCCCGCGGGAAGCGCCGCCGCAGGTCGAGCAGCCCGACGTGGGGGTCGTGTAGATCGGGCGATAGGACGAGCGGTTGTGGCTGCAACCGGCCACCCCCGCGACCGCGACCAGCAAGATCGCGACCGAGCACGAACGCGCCAGACTCGGGAAAAACGCGGTCATGTGTTGAAGGGCCATCAGGGATCTCCTTGCCAGGTTGAAGACTCGCCCAACGCTCCGGGTTGGGGTTCACGCCAGTCCCATCGCAAGCCGGATGCCGAACGAGTCATCGGTGTGTTCCAGGTGAGTTTCTTATCATCCTGGCTTTCGACTCAAGTCTACACGCCGATTGGCCGATGGGCTGACGGACCCGGATTTTTTTCGATTTTTCCTCAAGTCAATGGGAAAAGAATCCGTGAGGCCCTGTGTAAGAATGTTCGATCGTTTGCAAGAACGACACGACCGGCGTAAGCCTCCACATTGTTGAACCGCGACGAGGGAGGGATGCCCTGAGTCGGGCCGCCACAAGTCCTCCGATCGACACGATCCCCACGAGCATCAGGGCAGGCGTGACGTGCCGAGTGCGCCTGGCAGGGCTCGACCCGAGACGTTATGCTGGGCTAGACATCCCGCGAATCGCGGCCCCCGAACTCGCGGTGGGCTTTTTTTGTCTAACGAGCGAGCAGCGACCCCGCGTCATTGCCCGACAGGTCACTCGCCCCGGACGGAGAGCGTGAGCCATGCCTGCGTACCATCCCCAGCGTATCGAGCCCAAATGGCAAGCCGTGTGGGAGCGTGATAAGACCTTCCGCGCCGTCGATCTCGATATGACGCGGCCCAAGCTCTACGTCCTCGACATGTTCCCCTATCCGAGCGGCGCCGGCCTGCACGTCGGCCATCCCGAGGGCTACACCGCGACCGACATCGTCTGCCGATACAAGCGGATGAGGGGATTTAACGTCCTCCACCCGATGGGATGGGATGCCTTCGGCCTGCCCGCCGAGCAATACGCCGTCACCAACAACGTCCATCCCAGCAAGACGACGCAGGACAATATCAACAACTTCCGACGTCAAATCAAGGCGCTCGGTTTCTCCTACGACTGGGACCGCGAGGTCGATACGACCGATCCTGCGTACTACAAATGGACCCAGTGGATCTTCCTGCAACTCTACGACACCTGGTATGACCCTGATTATCCATGGACGGACCCCAAGGGGCGCGAGCGTCGCGGCAAGGGTCGGCCGATCGCCGACCTACCGATCCCGGAAGGGACGAGCGACCCCAACGCTTATCGCGATTCCCGACGCCTGGCCTACCGGGGCGAGGTCCCGGTGAACTGGTGCCAGGAACTCGGGACCGTACTCGCCAACGAAGAAGTCATCGACGGCAAGAGCGAGCGCGGCGGCTTCCCGGTCATCCGCATGCCCTTAACCCAGTGGATGCTCCGCATCACCGCCTACGCCGAGCGCCTGGTCAACGATCTCGAAGACCTCGACTGGCCGCGCCGATCAAGGAGATGCAGCGCAACTGGGTGGGTCGTAGCGAGGGCGCCGAGGTCGATTTCCCGATCGCCAGCCCCGATCCCGAATTCAAGGAAGTCATCCGCGTCTTCACGACGCGCCCCGATACGCTCTTCGGCGCCACCTACATGGTCCTGGCTCCCGAGCACCCACTGGTCAACCGGATCACGACGGCCACCCAGCGAGAGAAAGTCGCGTCCTACCGTGAGACGGCCAGCTTCAAGAGCGATCTCGACCGCACCGACCTGGCCAAGACGAAGACCGGAGTTGCCACCGGTGCCTACGCGATCAACCCGGTGAACGGACTCCAAATCCCCATCTGGATCGCCGACTATGTCTTGATGGGTTATGGGACCGGCGCGATCATGGCCGTACCGGGACACGACGAGCGCGACTTCGCGTTCGCCCGCGCGTTCGATCTGCCGATCGTCCGCGTCGTCGCGCCTGGCCAGGATCAGGCTGAAGATCCGTTGATCGAGGCCGAGGCCGCATACGGCATCGCCGTCCATTCGCGCAACGACTCCATCGTTCTCGACGGCCTGCCCACCGCCGAGGCGAAATCCGCCATCACCGACTGGCTCGAAGCGCGGGGACTCGGCAAGAAGACGATCAACTACAAGTTGCGAGACTGGCTGTTCTCTCGCCAGCGCTATTGGGGCGAGCCATTCCCGGTCGTGCTGGATGAGCAGGATCGCGTGCATCCTCTCCCCGTCTCCGAGTTGCCCGTTCGCCTGCCCGATCTCGATGATTTCAAGCCGACCGGCAAGCCCGAGCCTCCACTCAACAAGGTGAAGGAATGGGTCCGCTATTCGGACAAGTCCCGGCGCGAGACGAACACGATGCCCCAGTGGGCGGGCTCGTGCTGGTACTATCTGCGCTACATCGATCCGAAGAACGACAAGGTCTCCTGGGATGCCGAGAAGGAACGATACTGGATGCCCGTCGATCTCTACGTCGGCGGGGCCGAGCATGCCGTGCTCCACCTGCTCTACAGCCGGTTCTGGCACAAGGTCCTCTTCGACCGAGGGCTGGTCAGTACGGTCGAGCCCTTTCAGAAATTGGTCAACCAGGGCATGATCCTGGGCGAGGTGGAATACACCGGCTTCCAGGATCCCACAGGATGTTGGATCTCGAGTACGCTGGTCGAGCCGGAGGAGCAGGGCGGCTTCGTGATCAAAGGCGACGCCGAGCGTCGACCGGCAAACCCGGCCCGCTTGTCGGAGGATCGGGTCACGAAGAAGGGCGAAGGATTCGTACTGGCCAAAGAGCCGGAGATTCGCATCGACGCCCGGGCCTACAAGATGTCGAAGAGTCGCGGCAATGTGATCAGTCCCGATGAAATCGTCAGGGAATATGGCGCCGATAGCTTGCGGCTCTACGAGATGTTCATGGGCCCGCTTGAGGCCGTCAAACCCTGGAGCATGAAAGGCGTGGAAGGCGTCTCACGCTTCCTCGCCCGCGCCTGGCGGATGGTCGCGGATTCCGACTCCGATGAGATACGGCTCGATCCCAGGGTCCAGGACGTGCCATTAACTCCGGAGGCCGCCAAGGTCGTGGCCCGGACCGTCGCTGCCGTGACCGACGACTTCGAAGTCGCACCGCTTCAATACGGCGATCAGTCGATTGATGGAATTCACTAACTACTTCACGGCGCAGGATGTCCGGCCGAAGGCGGCGATGGAGACCTTCACGCTGTTATTGGCCCCGATGGCACCCCACCTGGCCGAGGAGCTCTGGCAGATCCTCGGTCACGATCAGACCCTGGCCTACGAGCCCTGGCCCAGCCACGACCCGGCCCTGCTCAAGGATGAGGAGATCGAGATCCCGGTGCAGGTCAACGGCAAGCTCCGCGGACGCGTCCTCGTGCCCGCCGACGCGGACAAGGAGCAGATCGAGTCCGCCGCACGCGATGATGACAAGATTGCCGTCCTATTGGAAGGCAAGGCTGTCCGCAAGGTGATCGTGGTGCCGGGCAAGCTCGTCAATTTCGTCGTTGGGTGAGACTCGTAGACGAGGCGGCGAGGATGGCTCGGTCACGCCTGATCGCTGTCGTCGAGACGCCGACCGCTCCCGACTTCCGTCGTGTCGCCGACTACCTGATGGTCGGCGGCGGTGACATTCAAGCTGTTGCACAACGCCGTCGCTAGAGTTTGCATAGGCGATCCTAGAGATCGGGAAGTCAGAAGCAGATTCAAGATTCTGATGGATGTTGAATCCCACCTGAAGACCCAATTTCTGATCGAAGTCCTTCCAGACGTCGCAGCCATTCAGGACTGGGTAACCCATAGGGTCGGAACTTCTCAGGCGAACCTCGTTCTTCGTGAAAGAAGTAAGCTCGATGCTGCCCAAGTTTGCTGGCGATGGGAGCCTCGATGAGCGCGGTTGAGTCGTTTACCCCCATTTGGAGGGCGACTCTCATCTCAAACTCCCGAAGCGCTTGCCGATCAAAGGTGCGATTCAAATTGGTAAGAGAATCACACCACAGGATCGTGTGAATACCAACAGGTGGCCCCTCTCGCACGATACTCAGGAGATCCTTCGCGG
Source organism: uncultured Planctomycetota bacterium (assembly GCA_963777695.1). GTDB lineage: Bacteria > Planctomycetota > Planctomycetia > Isosphaerales > Isosphaeraceae > CAVZRC01. Next base: position 1,983,608 of record CAVZRC010000001.1, on the reverse strand, counting down.
GATTCGTGCCTGGCGGTTCACTAGTACGGCGAGAAAGTGATTCGTCCTGGCGGCGAAGGTCCCGGAAGTATTGCAAAGCGTGGATAACCAGGAAAACGGACGGAGCATTCAATTCATCCTCGGACTGGATACGGTGATTGACTTCAGCCAGAAGCCCTGTAATAGTCGAAACGACATGCTTCCTGCCAACGAACTTAACTTCGGCAGAGAGCATTTTCACTAAGCGCGCCAAGACACCAACATAGTTAGAGTCGGATGGGGTTCCGTCGAACAAGTAAAAATGGACTCCATGAACGGAGGATTCGTGAGTAGAGCGAAATTGTTGGGCGGAGATGCTAGCCATCGAAGCAAAAGCAAGAGCAATAGCGGTTTCCTCCTGCTGACCCACAAACAGCAGGTTACTCGCGCCCTGAGGTCGGAATACGGCACAGGTTGGATCCTTAATGGAGATGGCCTCGCCAAGCCATGATTTCCAGACCCGAGATGCGGTCAACGGTGTGGGAGCAGAGAGCAGTTGTCTTAGATCGTGGTTCTTGCTGATGTCGGCGGGGATGTTGCCTTCAAAGACAATCTGAGCGGAAGGTTGTACAAATTGGCGACGATTTGCTTGCTCTTGGATTAGCTGCAGATAATCGTCACGTCGGTCATCCGGAAGCCAAACAACCTGGAACAGAGTGTTGCCTTCGACCAGCCCATTAGCATCGTTGAAGATCGCCTCACCGGGACGAGAGAGTAGTCGAGCAGCAGAATTATCCTCGCCTAGAATGAGTCGAGCGTCTGCATCACTGCACTGAAGGGCGATGCGGACGGACATTTGATCAATTGTAGACCTGGCGAGGCTGTAGGCCCCTCCCAGCGTTTGCGAGCCGAGAATAACGTGAATACCGAAAGCTCGTCCTTGGCGGACCAACCGATCAAGCAGTAAAGATGTTTCCCGTGCGATCTTGTCGTCCTCGACAAAAAACTCTTGGAACTCATCGACAATCAGAAGGATACGAGGACACCGAAGCTTGGGTTGCGATTGCCGGTAGGCGGCCAGATCCTGTACCGCTTGCTCACGAAAGATATCGCCACGAAGTTTGAGTTCAGCGTCAAGTCGCTGAAGAACACTCAGGCCGAACTCCCGCTCGCTCTCAATCGCCACAACACGGGCATGAGGTAGTTTGCGGATGGCATAGGTCTTGAACTCGACTCCCTTCTTGAAGTCCACAAGATAAAGTTCAACCTCATCTGGACCGTAGACCAATCCAACGTTAGTAATGAGCGAGTGGAGGAGCGTGGATTTCCCTGATCCGGTCTTGCCCGCAATGAGAACGTGCTGTGCAGTTCCATGACCCAGTTGCAGACATTGTCGTTTTGTTGCTCCAGCTCGCCCCAACGGGATGACCAGCCCAGTCCGGCTATCACCTCTCCAAAAGTCAGCAACCTGGGGAGCGATAAACTCAAAGGGAACCTCGACACGGTTTCCATCTTTGGCCTTCTCACCCACCCTTCTCAAGATAGCTGTAAATAGCTCGGGGACCGGTGGTTCATCCAGCCGGAAAGGCCACATTCCAAAATCTGGGTCATCCCAGGCAAAGTTGTTCCCGCTACAGTTCACCCGAACGAATTGCTGCTCAAGTTCACGGGGATTGAAGTCCCGAGGAGGTTTCAGGGTGGTATCCACACTCAGTAACACATAGACACCGCACCGTCTCCCCACACTGGCGATGCTGAGAAGCCGCTCTGCAGCAGCTTGGGTAAACTTGGTGGGAAAGTTGGCAATGACGATGAAACGGTAAGGTTCAGCTACTTCTCCAGCCTCAGCGTTGTATTCGTCAATGCTGGTATACTGACCACGCAGGTACTTCTGGATCACCATTTCCATGTGTTCGGTGACCTTCTCCAGTTGTTGCTCAATCTGTCGCGGTTCGGTCCAGATCCGGTTGGTGACGAGAACTTCGTCGTAATCAGCCAGGTGCATGAACGTGGCGAAGTTCTCTCCAAGGCCTACGGGATCGAAGATCGTGAAGCGGACTTTTCCAGGTGCGATTACTGTAAGCAGTCGAAGCATCACTGCTTGCAAGCACATGACTGGCTTTGATCTCGTTTCTGAGTACTTGATAGAAGAGCGAGCCGAACTGTGAAGCGCAGCTTTGCGAGATAGCTTCAATCGATCCTGGTCATCGATGTCGATAACCATGACCGAGATCTTGTCGCCAAGCTTGCAGATGTCTCCTACTTCGTCCACAAATCCGGTATCCAATTCAGAAATGTGGCACAGGCCATCCCTGCCCGGCACGATAGAAACGAATGCTCCATACTTCTTGATGGATGTGACACGGCCTTCGTAGATATTGCCGATGCGCACTTCCTCGTCCCTCACCTCAGTCTTAGTACGGTTGGCTGGGATGGTTTCTTTGATCATCAGTGACGGGAACTGCGGAAACGGAACAAGTGCAGGAATATTTGTGCACAGCGTATCGTCATACGCAAACCGCTGATCGCCGGATATTCCTTTAGGAATGACGGACAGAGCGACTCCGAAGCGACCAAACTGTACGGCGGGAGGAGGCATTGTCTGCGGAGACCAGTCCGGATTTTCCAGGACGGTCCAACTAGGGAACCAGCCCATACATGTCCGCGACACTTCTTGGAGATCCGAACTCAGCTGTTGCAGGCTTTGACGCCATTTTGATCCAGCTTGATTTAAAATTATTTCCAATTTTGAATTCGATTGTTGAATCGCCGCATCCATTGCAGTGCGGGCACTTCTTAGCACACGATCCTTTGTTGCGTCGCTCTTCGCAATGTCACTTTGACATTTCAAATGCGCTTCGTTTCGCAGAACAGTCGCAATTTCCGTCGCATTTGTGGATGATGTAAAGAATTTGTCGAGCAATGGGACGACAGCATTGTTGGCGCTTGCAGAAATCCCGCCGCACACGAAAGAGCTAAGAGTGAGTGCGAAGAGGCCAATCGTCCAGAACCATGATCCCGTCCAGAAGCCAAGGAATTGCCCGGCAGGGTAAGATGTGATGGCCAGTGACAAGAATGCGATAACTCCCCAAAGCGTGAGCCACGCATTTTCCTCGTTGTAGAATTTCCAATAGGCCAGTGCTCTGATCTGTTGCCGCAGATTCTCGACAGACGCTGTTTCCGCTCGGAGGCGCAGGCATATCTCCAATCCCATTGAGAACGGCTCGCTGTTGACTTGACGAGCCCACGAGGCTTTTTCTTCCAACTGTTCCCAGGAAGGACTCGGTGGCTCCGATGGCTGATTGGATTTGATCAGTCTGTGCCTTCACCTCCCGATTCACTCTCTCACGATCGGCTTCAGCACTTCGGACTGCCGACTGATGTCTTGAAGATTCTTTGCCAGAGATTTTCTGGTATCTCTCATTTTCCTCAGCACAGATGCGCTTATGCTCGGCCTGCGATACCTCCTCAGTCATGGCCCGTTCAGTCACAGTGGAATGAAGTTCCTTCAGCAGCGTCCTCAGCCGCTTGATTGGGTTTGGTGTTGTCGCTGGTATGTCGTTCATCGCTCATCTGTCCTCGATCACCGCTCTGGCATGCTCGACCGCATGACCAAGCAACCCCATGACACCGTGTATCCCTTCGATCTGTCCTTGCAGTGGCTCGATGTAGCTTTCCTCAAACTCTCTCCGCACCGAATCGTCCCAAATCGACCGTAGTTCGTCCCACTGGACGGTCAGGTTCCTGAGTAAGGCCGTCAGTTGATCGGACAGGTCTTCGATCATTTGATTTCACCAGGTGTTTCGGTTGGCCAAATTGGCCGATCCTGTGGATCGAGAATGGACTCAATCCGATCACCATCGTATACCACAACGAAATCCGGTGGAAGCGCCAGCACTTGCAGCAACGTCGGCCGACGAAACAGCAGTTTATAGACGACGAGGCTCTCGTATTCCCCCACCGTCTCTTGGTTCTCCTGCACACGCCCTACAAACCACCCTGAATCCCCTGGTTCCTGGGTGCCCTGCCGTTGTAAGAAGACCTTCGGTTCATCCAGGCACCTTTTCCCAGTCACGATTTTGTCGTGAAACCTTGCCGGGTTGCCTTCAAGACCAAGTTTCCGAAGAACTTCAACCTGCAAAGCCTGGACCCACAGCGTTCGAGTCACATTGTCCACCGCTTCAGAGAATGGATTCCCCGAATAATCGGGTTCGCATACAATTACCTCGCTGTCCCGACGCTTCAGGGTAAGCAGGCTCCACCCGAACTGGATTCGTACCCTATCCTCCAGCGGCAACCCCTTCTCATTCAGCTTCTTAATGGTTTCCAGAAGCCATCTTGCCTGGTCGCATAGCTCGTCTGCGCAATTCGCGACCAGGCACAGCGAACCGACGTGCAAGCGGAGCTCACTCATGCCGACTCCCTTCGTCAATTGACTGCTGAATCCGCAGCCGCACACGCCTCTCTCGTAGAATCATGCCCTCTCTGACACTCTCGGGCACGGGGCCAAATCGCGAATGACCTCGCCAATCTTCCCATGAACGAGTTCCTCTGGAAGCGTTTACCTCCCGAGATACGCCAAGGAAATTGATTGGCATGTTCAAAATGGCGACTTGAGTATCTTTTGGCAGATCTGCAAAGCCTGGCATTCTTACAATTTCATTCACGGGAACAATGTGATCCGGTTCCAACTTCGCCACTCGATGACCATAGACCGGGTCAACATTTGCTCCTTGCGAGTTTACCATCCTTCGGATCTCCGGACATGGAGTTCGCTTCCGGAGAACGCGATAGTCGGTGGAAGCGTTTAGTGGATCGTGGGACGAAGCGACAGGCACAATCGGCCTGGCGATGAACGACGGTGCCGTCGAACTGTCACCGACACCAAGAGACACATTTGCTGTTGCTCTTACGCCGATCGCTAACACTGTTGTTGACGCAACAAATGGAGGGATGCTAAGAGGGATGGCAACGATACCGGGTGTTGTTACCGCCAGGTATTCTTCCACAGCACCAATTTTCTTCGCAAGAGTGCTATCAGCGTGCGAAAGGTCAACTTCCAGGAACACGCTAAAATATTCAGCCTTTGAACGGTATCCTTCGAAAGCTTCCGTTAAAAAGACCCGCGCATGCCGAAGACCTTCTACACGTTCTTCTGCTTCCCGTAATGCATCTTCCGCTTCACACAGTGCTTGTTCTTCGTCGCTACAATCGGGTTCCCCTTCATCTTCGTCGTCGATAGCACGGAGGCAAATATTCAGATCGGCTCGCGCATAAGCGACATCCTCTCTACATCGTTCTGCGTTTCGCGCCGCCGCCGCGAGCGAGTCCTCGAGTTCGGCCATCACTCGCTTGGCCTCCATCTCAGCACGAAGCAGCAAATCTTCGACGTCATGCCGGTATCGCACCAGTGAGGTTCGGAGGTTGCTCACGGCTTCAACGGATGTGATCTGAATGCCCCGAGTCATAGCGGTGTCCTAATGCTGGTCCTGGTAGTTCCTCGCCGCCTCCGCCTTCCGCATCAGGAACGGGATCTGTTCCTCTACCACCTCCATGAACCTCACCAGCACCTGAACCGTCGCCTCGAACTCCTCTGCAAACTTGGCCTGTTCCTGATCCCGCCAGGAGTCGCCAAGTTGATCGAATTTGCCCTTGACGCCTGTCAGGCGATTGTACAAGTCCGAATTGAGGTCACGCAGTTCGTGAGCGAACAAGACAAGATCTTCAGGATCAACGATTGCTTGAGACATGGTTCTGCCCTCTGTCGAGAATGTAGCTACGCTGCATGGTTCAAGTCTTTCCCTCACGGCATTACCAGAAGCCTGTCGACGACAACCAGGGTTCCTCCGAATTATTCCCAAGATCCCATCTGACATGCTCTCACGGAAGCGCCTAGACAGTGGTCCTGGAAACCGCTCAAGCTGTGGTCGCTGGTCAGGAACAACCCGCAGCCGCATTCGACCACCGCTGCCAGCTGGAGCGAATCGGCGAGTTTGTAGTTGAGGACCGCCCGAATCGGGCAAAGCCTCTCGTAATCCGCCGTTGGCATCGCCACCCTCACCACTTCGGAGGCGGTCAAGGACTCCTCCATATCGGCCAGAGCGAATGCATCCCCCTGGCGGATTGGCTTGACGCAAAACTCCAGCCCAGTGAGTGTGCTGATGGCGGGCTGGTCACCTGCGGCCTGCATAGCCGCCAACCTCGTCTTGCCCTCGTCTGGAAGCACGGCGCGCCATCAACAGCGTACCTGCAGATCCCGGCATCGAAGTAGACCAGAATCAGGTGGTGTCCGTCCTCTCGGTCTTCGTGTCGGTCAGGGACCAGGTTTCACACCATCGATCCTTGTAGCCATCGTCTTCGCCCCGCTTCTGGGCGAGCTCAGAGGCCATGTCCTCTTCTGTCATCGGATTGTGAACCCGCTTTTGCTGATCCATTTGGATGCGATCCAGCACCTCCAGCATGGTCGGCCCAGACCCTGGCTCGGTCGGCTGCGCGGTCAGGGTGACTCGACCGGGCCAGGGTGATCATCTTATCAAGTTGCAAGGTCAGGCCGTCCGGCTGGAGCGTGGCCTCGACCGTGATCGTCGAAGTTATCATAAGTTCAGCACTCCCAGCACCGGAATCTGAGCCGTCTGCGGTGACCGGTTGCCCTACTCGGCGCTTCTGTCATCCTATCCAATCCGCAAAGCGTTCGCTACGGTCCAGACCGGACAGTCAATCGAACAAATGGCCGATTTTCCTGGTTCCTGTGTAGTGTCGCCGGTCTCGAAGGCATTCCTGACGCGATCGAGTCCTTCGTCAAGCCCAAGGATGGCTCTATTCCGCTCGATTTGACGATCCGAACGCCGATCGATCGGTGGCGGTCTCGTCTGGAACTTTGCGACGAACCGGATTCATCGGAAGCCTGATCTTTCGGGATTCGAGTGATCGTGTGGACCGTAGCCGCAAACTCGCTACTGTCAGGCCCCGAGTATCATGGTCATCCCGAAGGTCGAGGATTCGGATACAACGAAAGGCGTTTCGTGTTAGAATCTAATGAGGAATCCATGGGGCTACTTGGGCGGAACGGATGAATCGGTCACGTTATCTTGTCGGCATCGATCTGGGGACGACCAACTGCGCGGTCGCGTACGTCGACACGCAGGGCCACGAGCGGCCGACGGCGGATATCCGCGACTTCCCCGTGCCCCAACTCGTCGCCCCGGGCGAGACCGCGCCCCGCGGCGATGCTCCCCTCCTTCCTCTACCTCCCCGGCGAACACGAACTGCCGCCAGGCGCGGCACGCCTCCCCTGGAATGAAGGTTCCGACCGCATCGTCGGCGAGTTCGCCCGGTTCCAGGGTGCGAAGGTCCCCAGCAGGCTGGTCAGCAGCGCCAAGAGCTGGCTCTGCCATCCCGCGCATCGACCGCCAGGCGGATATCCTGCCGTGGGGGAGCCCGCCGGAGATCAAGAAGGTCTCGCCGGTCGAGGCCTCCGCCGCCTACCTGCGGCACATCCGCGACGCCTGGAACGATGCCTTCGCCAAGGACAACGAAGCCCACCGGCTGGAGCAACAGGAGGTCGTGCTCACCGTCCCGGCCTCCTTCGACGAGGCCGCCCGCGAGCTGACCCTCGAGGCCGCCAAGCTTGCCGCAACTGGCGCCATCACGCTGCTCGAAGAGCCGCAGGCCGCATTCTATTGCTGGATCGTCGCCCACAAGGATCGATGGCAGCGCGAGGTCCGCGCCGGCGAGCTGATCCTGGTCTGCGACATCGGCGGCGGGACCAGCGACTTCAGCCTGATCACCGTCGTCGAGACGCCGACCGGGCCGGGTTTCCGTCGCGTCGCCGTCGGCGATCACCTGATGCTCGGCGGCGATAACATCGACCTGGCGCTGGCGCATCACGTCGAGAAGAAGCTCGGCGGGACCAAGCTCGACGCCGAGCTGTGGAGCGCCTCCGGTTCGCCTGCCGGACGGCCAAGGAGAAGCTCCTCGCCGATCAGCCGCAGGAGCGATGGCCCGTCACCATCGCCGGCCGTGGCTCGCGGATCATCGGCGGCAGCATCCAGTCCGAGTTGACGCGCAGCGAGGTCGAGGCCATCGCCCTCGACGGCTTCTTCCCCAGAGTGTCTCGCGGCGAGGCCCCGCAGCGGACCGCCAAGCTCGGCTTCCAGGAGTTCGGACTGCCGTTCGTGGCCGATCCGGCGGTGCTCAAGCATCTGAGCCACTTCCTCCGGCAACATCGCGCCGAGGCGATCGAGCCGGAAAGGCACGGCCCCGAGGACCGGCCGGCTCGCCCCGACGCCATCCTCTTCAACGGAGGGGCCCTCACGCCCGAGGTCGTCCGGAGTCGGATCGTCGACGTCGTCACCTCCTGGTTCGAAGACGATCCCGGGCCGAGCGTCTCGCCGCGCATCCTGACCAATCCCTCGCTCGACCTGGCCGTCGCGCATGGCGCCGCCTATTACGGCGTGGTCCGGAGAGGCGGCGGCATCCGGATCGGCGGCGGCACCGCACGGTCGTTCTACGTGGGCCTCGAGACCAAGGCGGCGGACAGGCCCTGGCTCTGCGTCGTCCCCCGCGATGCACAGGAAGGCGAAGAGATCGCCATCAAGGGGCACGACTTCGACCTCTTGATGGGCCAGCCGGTGCTCTTCCCGCTCGCCAGCAGTTCGGTCCGACCGGATGACCAGCCCGGCGTCCTGGTCCGCTCCGACCCCGACTCGATCCGGGAGCTTCCGCCGCTCCAGAGCCTGATGCGAGTGGGCCGCAAGGCGAAGGCTGAGCGGAGCCCCGTCAACCTGGCGGCGCAGCGTCACCGAGATCGGCACGATCGAGCTCTGGTGCCAGTCGCGAACCGACGACCGTCGATGGCGGCTCCAGATCCAGCTCAGAGGCCCGGCCGGACAGCTCGCCCCTCGAGGCGCCGTCGCGGGCACCGAAGCCGACCATGTGATCATTGAGCAATCCGAAATTGACGCGGCCATCGCGGCGATCCAGACCGCGTTCCAGGCAGGGGCGACCTCGTCGGGCGACCCGCACGGGCCGTCGCGACTCGTCAAGCGACTCGAGGAATTGCTCGACGCCCCGCGCGACCAGTGGCCTCCCTCGGCACTCCGAGCACTCTGGGAGCCGCTCCGCGACCTGGCTGATGCTCGACTCAAGACGCCGCAGCACGAATCGCGATGGTTCAACCTGGCCGGGTTCGTCCTCCGGCCGGGTCGCGGATTCCCGCTCGACGAGATTCGGATCAAGGCACTCTGGCCGATCTTCCATCAGGGCGTCCGCCACACCAAGGAGGTGCAGTGCTGGGCCGAGTGGTGGATCCTCTGGCGACGGGTCGCCGCCGGCCTCGCCGGCCCCATCACGAGGAGATCTATCGACGACTCTCCCCGTTCCTGTTGCCGGTGAAGGGCGCGTCACCCGGGAAGAAGACAAGTCGGCCCAAGCCCGAGGCCCACGAGCTGGCCGAGATGTGGCGATGTGCCGCGAGCCTCGAGCGACTGGCCCCCGAGCACAAGGAAGCCCTCGGCGATGCGATGCTCAAGGATCGGACGCCTCCACCCGGCTGGGCGACCGCACTCTGGTGCTTCGGCCGGCTCGGTGCCCGGGTGCCGCTCTATGGACTGGCGAACACGGCCGTCCGGAGGGAAGTCGCCGAGCGATGGATCAATGCCTTGCTCGCTCGAGAATTCTCGGCAGGACGCGAGACTCTGGAGGCCATCTTCGCCCTGTCGCAACTGGCGAGGGTCGCCAACGACCGCGCCCGCGATATCGACGATGAGCTCCGCGCCAGGGTCCTCGCCAGGCTGAGTGCTCTGGGGGCCGACGAGAGCGTCCTGCTCCCGGTGCGCGAGTACCACGAACTCCAATCCGCCCAGGAGCTCCAGGCCCTCGGCGACACCCTGCCGATCGGCCTGCGATTGATCGGCGATGCCGACGCCGGCAGCACCGCCGTCTGAACGGGGCGGTGCCACCGTCGCCCGGCTCGTCACTTCAGGTCGGTACTCAGGCGAATGGGATCGTTCGGTCCGGGCACCCGAAGGTGATCGGGACATTCCAGACGAAACTGCGGATCTGGCAGAGGCTCGAGGTCTCGCTACAGACGAACGTCTGGAGCGAGAGCCGCAGGTCGAGCTTCTCCCCGGCGGCGGCCGGCTTCGCCAACGGGACCTTGACCTCGAAACGGCCGACCTGTGGCTTGATCCTCTGGCCTTCCGGGGGCAGATCGGCAGAGAGGATGCCCGTCTTCTCCGGCGTTTCGACGAGATAATCCATCGGCGTCTCTTCGTTGAACTTGTAGCCCTTCGGCAACGGGACCGTGACCGCGACCTTGATCAGATCCCCGGCCGGCACCTCGACCGTCGGTGTCTTCATCACCTTGGCCCGGGCGAAGCTGGGCGCGTGTCGCACCGGTCGCGGCGGAGACAATCCGGCCATCGCGAGCGTCTTGACCTTGTTCGTCGTCAGATCGACGACCCGGATCTTGTGGTTGTTGGTGTCGGCCACGTAGAGGCTCGAGCCCGCGACGCTCAGGCCGCCCGGCTCGTAGAAATGCGGCGGTTCGTCGCTGTCGCCCGGCTTGTGCGACCCGATCAGGCTCCTGACAACCTGAGTCATGGGTGTGCATGACTTGATCTTGTTGTTGTAAGAGTCGGCGATATAGAGATGGCCCTCCCCATAAGCGACTCCCAGGCAATGCTGCAACCGCACGGCCGGGCCGCGGCCGTCGCGATCGCCGAACTCGAAGAGGCCCATGCCGACCACGGTTCGCACCATCGGCTCCTTGTTGGCGATCCCGGTGATTTCGCGGATGCCGGAGACTTCCGAGTCCGCGACGAAGAGGTTCTCGCCGTCGGTCGCCAGACCGCTCGGCTGCGCGAACCGGGCGGTATCGGGCGGACCGTCGAGGATGTTCTCGTAGCCCGACCCCGCGAACACGCCGATCGTCGAGGAATCGAGGTCGAGCCGCCAGATCTGGTGGGGGCCCGCCATCGCGATGTAGAGGGCCCGCTCGCCCGGGATCTGGGCGATATCCCAGGGGCTGCTCAGGGCTGTCGCCTTCGCGGGGCCGCTGAAGGGAATGGGCTCGATCCGAGGCGACTGGCTGCCGATGCCCGCGATCGTCGCGACGCTATGTTCCTTCAGATCCAGGGCGCGGATCGCATGGTTCTCGGTGTCGGCGACGTAGAGGATCTCGCCGTCCAGGCACATGCCCTGGGGCCGGTTGAACCGGGCCTTCGCGAAGGGACCATCCTCGAAACCTTCAACGCCGTCGCCGATGACGACCGGGTGGGCACCCTCGAGATCGGTCTGGACGATCCGGTTATGGCCGGTGTCCGAGACGAACAGCCTCTTGCTCTTGCGATCCGCGAAGACCTTACCCGGGAACAGGAGCGGCCCATTCGAGGGTCGCTCCATCTCGGCGGAGAACTTGAGCGGGTTGAGATTCAGGTCGCCCCGGGCTTGATGCTGCTTGACGAGCTTGCCGATGGCCTGGTCCAGCTCCTCGTAATGCCCCTCTCCGCTAATGCTCCCCATATACCTGCCGTTGGGGTCGATCAGGACGAGGGTCGGCCAGCTCTGCACGCCGAAGTGCCTCCAGATCACCTGGTTGGCGTCGTTCACCACGGGATGCTTGATCCGGTATTCCCGGACCTTGCGACGGATGTTCTCCGTGTCGCGCTCGGCGTCGAATTTCGCCGTATGGACCCCGATCACGACCAGCTCGTTCTTGTACTTCTCCTCGAGCTTCGCCAGATCGGGCAGGATGTGGTGGCAGTTGATGCAGCAGAACGTCCAGAAATCGAGCAGGACGATCTTGCCGCGCAGTTCGGGGAGCGTGATCGGCCCGCTGTTGATCCAGGCGACACCCCCCTTGAAGCTCGGAGTGCCCCCCTGGTTGTAAGACACGAGCTTCAGTTGAGGGTTCGTTCCGGAAACGGACTCGGCGGACAGAGGTCGGTCCAACCCGGTCGAGGTCTTCCCGACCACGGCGTAGATGAGTGCAAGGGCCACGAGCGTGGCGAATGTCGGGAGCAACCATCGGGTCGAAGGATGTTTCGAACTCATTCCTGGGGCCTTTCATGGTGGCGGATCGGATCGATTCGACGGCACGGCGAGGCCGAGAATGCCATAGCAAAACATTGTAGACAACGCCCGTCCCGCCGACAGCATACTTGCGAGAATCCAGGCAGTTTGCGACGAGCCGCGGGTCCGAGACTCTGTAGGATTCGACTTCCGTTCCGACTCGTGAAGCTAGCCGAGCCCGGGGCCGATTATTAAAATGATGTGATGACGATGGGGTCGAAGGACCGCGACCCAGACCGGAGCTCGATGAAGAGCGCGAGAAACGGGCTCGGGCGAGGGGCGATCCGACCATTAACGGATTTAGCGGAGCGACCAGAATGGGCATGGATAAATCCCTGATCTGCTTCGACGAATCGTCCAAGAGGACGGATCCCTACGGCGAGCTCAAGGTGTTCGCAGGGAGCTCGGGCCAGCACCTGGGCAAGGCGATCCTGAACCGGCTGGGGATGGAACTCGCTCGCTCCGAGACGATCGTGTTCAGCGAAGGGAACATCCTCGTCCGGGTCCTGGAGAACGTCCGCGGCCGGGATGTCTTCATCGTCCAGGGGGGCGATTACCCGGTCAACGACAACTTCATGGAACTGCTCTTCTGGATCGATGCGCTCAAGCGAGCCAGCGCTACCCAGGTCACGGCCGTCATCCCTTATTTCTCCTACGCCAAAGGGGATAAGAAGGATGAGCCGAGGGTGTCGATCCGCGCTCGCGTCTGCGCCGACTGCATCGAGGCGGCCGGCGCCGATCGCGTGCTGACGATGGACCTGCACAGCCCCCAGATCCAGGGATTCTTCAAGATCCCGGTCGACCACCTCTACGCGATGCCGGTCCTGGTCGATTATTTCCGAGCCAAGCGTATTCCCGACCTCGTCGTGGCGGCGCCGGACGTGGGATTCGGCAAGCAGGCCCAACGCTTCGGCGATATGATGAATGCACCGGTCGTCTTCGGCAACAAGACACGACGAAACCACGACGAGAAGGCGGAGATGCTTGATATCGTCGGGCATCTCGAAGGGAAGAATGTCCTGATCGTGGATGACTTCACGATCTCCGGCGGCACCCTCTGCGAGATGGCGTATGCCTGCAAGCAGCGCGGTGCCAAGGACATCTACGCCTGCGTCTCGCACGGCGTCTTCTCCAATGGCTCCGCGGCGCGGATCGCGAAGAGCCCCATCAAGGAGCTGGTTCTCACCGATACGATCCAGTACCGATTCGAGCCGCTGGCTCCCAATTGCAAGGTGGTGAGTATCGCCAGCCTCTTCGCCGACGCCATCATCTCGATCCATCGACGCGAGAGCGTCAGTCGCCTCTTCAATAACCCCTTATCCGGCAAGAGTTAAGCGGCCCGAACCCATGCCCGTCTCGTTGACTTCCTCTTCCCGAGTGCCTAGTATGATAACTGGTTTTCTTGATGGGCTGTTCGCGGATCGATTCCACGTTGAGTCTCAGGAGCGTGATGATGACGGATCGGCCCCGGACCTTGGGCGAGCTGAAGTCGAGCGGCTATCGGATCGAATCGGTGAAGGATGAGATGAGGCGCAACCTCATCGCGAAGCTGAAATCCGGCCAACCCCTGTTTCCCGACATCCTCGGTTACGAGGAGACCGTCGTCCCTCAGATCGAGAACGCGATCCTCTCCAAGCATGACATCCTGTTCCTGGGCCTCCGCGGCCAGGCCAAGACCCGGATGCTCCGCCAACTGATCCATCTCCTCGACGAATCGATCCCGATCGTCGCCGGCTCGGAGATCAACGACCATCCCTTGGCGCCGGTCTCGAAGCAGGCCCGCGAACTCATCGCCGAGAAGGGCGACCAGACCCCGATCGAGTGGGTCGGCCGCGATCGGCGATACCACGAGAAGCTCGCCACCCCCGACGTCACGATCGCCGATCTCATCGGCGAGGTCGACATGATCAAGCACGCCGAAGGCCGGTATCTTTCGAGCGAGCTGACCATGCACTTCGGCCTGATCCCCCGCACGAACCGCGGGATCTTCTGCATGAACGAGCTGCCCGACCTCGCCCCCAAGATCCAGGTCGGCTTGTTCAACGTGCTCGAGGAGCGGGACATCCAGATCCGGGGCTATCCGGTCCAGCTCGACCTCGACCTCTGCATGGTCTTCTCGGCCAACCCGGAGGACTACACCAATCGCGGGCGGATCGTGACCCCGCTCAAGGATCGGATCGGCTCGGTGATCCGCACGCACTATCCGCTCACCCGCGAGATCGGGATCGCGATCAGCGACCAGAACGCCTGGCTCGAGCGCAATGGCGTTGACGAAGCCAGGCTGGTCGTCCCGCAGTACGTCAAGGAAATCGTCGAGGAGATTGCACGGCTGGCACGCTCGTCGCCGCATGTCAACCAGCAGTCGGGCGTCTCGGTCCGGATGTCGATCGCAAACCTCGAGAATGTCGTCTCCAACGCCGAGCGGCGGTCGATCGTCAACAAGGAGCGCTGGATCATCCCGAGGGTCTCCGACCTCGGTTCGGCCTCGGCCAGCGCCCGCGGAAAGCTCGAGCTGACCATGTCGGAGGACGATGGACATGAGGACAAATTGATCCATCGCATCATCGACGAGGCGACCAAGAACATCTTCGCCCTCCACCAGGACCTCCGCGAGCTGCGACCGGTCGTCGATTATTTCGAGGGCGGCCAGAGCATCGAGGTCGGCGACACGCTCCCGACCGCTGCCATCCTCGAACGGATCGCCAAGGTCCCCGGCCTGAAGAAGCGCCGAGGAGTTCGCCGCCGCGGCGATCCCCAATCTCCCCGATCGCGAGGCGCGAGACGCCGCCACGGCCGGCGCGGCCGAGTTCATCCTCGAGGGGCTGCACGTCCACAACAAGCTCAACAAGTCGGCCAAGGCCGGCGGCCGGAGCTACCGGCGTTGAGCCGCTCCTGGATCATCCTCTGAGATTCATGGCCATCCGCAATTCGGAATCCGCGACCCGATATTCTCCCGCGAGCCGAGAGGGCCGATCATGTCATCTTATGAATATACCAAGTGGGATGGCTCTCAGAACTTCCTGCCGCAGTCGGCCGACCAGACCTTCGATCAGCTCGCCGAATACTTGATGCAATATGGCGAGCAGGTCCTGCGCAACATGGACGATCTCGAGGAGGAGATGCCCGAGATCGTCGAGCTGATCCAGAAGGAAGGCCTGCTCGAGAAGGATCTCGAAGGGAAATGGCGGGTCACGCCGAAGGGCGTGCGTCGCATCCAGGATAAGGCCCTCGAAGACCTGTTCCACTCCTTTCGACGCGACTCGATCGGAAGGCACGATACCCCGGAGAAAGGTGAGGGGACCGTCCCGACCGAGGACACGCGCCCTTACGTCTATGGCGACTCTCTGGCCAACCTGGACATGCACGAGACCCTCAAGAACGCCTACGTCCGGCAGGGCGGTGGCGTGCCGATCCGGCTCGGATCGGAGGACTATGTCGTACACGATACCGAGTTCCAGACGCGTTGTGCGACGGTCGTCCTGATCGACATGAGCGGCTCGATGAACCGGTACGGGAAATACTACACGACCAAGAAGGTCGCGCTAGCCCTCCAGGGGATGGTCCGCAGTCGATACCCCCAGGACTCGCTCCAGATGATCGGCTTCTATACCTTCGCCAACCTGATGAATGAGCGGCAGTTGATCAACTCGGCACCGAAGCCGGTCAGCATGTACGACAGCCGGATTCATCTGAGATTCGACCTCGACCACCCCGTCGGCCGGGTCCCCCAACACTTCACCAACATCCACGCGGGACTCCGCCTGGCCCGGAGCGTCCTCTCTCGTCAGCCGGCGGTCAACAAGCAGATCATCGTGATCACCGACGGAGAGCCCACGGCGCACATCGAGGGCCGCGAGGTCGTCCTGATCTATCCGCCCGCCGAGAAGACCGCGACCCACACCCTGGCCGAAGTACGCCACTGCGCCAACGCGGGCATTCGCGTCTCCAGTTTCGCGCTCATCGAGGATTACTTCTACCTGGGCCTAGTCAACTTCGTCGAGGAGATGGCCCGCGTCTCGCGGGGTGTGTCGGCGTACTGCTCGACCGATGAAATCGGCAACCTCGTCTTCGAAAG
Organism: uncultured Planctomycetota bacterium; assembly: GCA_963777695.1. Taxonomy (GTDB): domain Bacteria; phylum Planctomycetota; class Planctomycetia; order Isosphaerales; family Isosphaeraceae; genus CAVZRC01. Next base: position 1,967,503 of record CAVZRC010000001.1, on the reverse strand, counting down.
CTTCGTCGGCGGTCGTCGCACGCGACGATTCGGCAAGTGATTCCGAGTCATTCTTGCTAACCCGAGGGGTCTTCCAGGACATCCTGCAAGCGCCGTGACAACGGAAACGGCGATCGGGGAAGCCAGCTCCCATCCAACAGACCGATGTCCATCAAATCGCGTAAGTGCATTCTGTCCTTGGTACGGAACGAATTTAGTTTCATCCGCACCAGAGCATCGAGAGTGATTACTCGAAACGTCGGAGTGGATTCCACCTCGATGATCTCGGGCGCCGTTATCGGATCTCCGGGCCTAACTCGTTCTCCGGCGAAGATGAGGTGGACCGAATCGCGGGCTTGAGCATCCGGGCCGTCGAGGAACGTGGCGATACCATCGACATCCCGAAAGACGAAACCGGCATCCGAGAGTGCGACCATGGCAAGCTCGAAGTCGGAACGACTCAGGAGGATATCGACGTCAGGTGTATTTCGCACGGCCGCCTCGTCGATACGAGCGACCCAGGCGGCCACCGCATTGCCGCCGACCACGGCGTAGGCAATATTCGCAGCTTCCAGAGCACGTACGGCTCGGTTCAGTCGTTCACGAACCTTCTCGACGGCCCTGACCATCCGATCAAGGAGGTCGTCACCTTTCCAATGACCCGTCATACTCACCTCTTGGGCCCTGGACTGAGTCATGCCCACTGCTTCTCAAGGGTATACGGCAGCACCTTCACCCCGCGACTCCTCAATGGAGCCAGTGCCTCCTTCAATCTCTTCTGCTGCTCAGCCCAGGCTGATCGCTCCAGCGGTATCAATCCTTGAATGCTAGCCTGCAGATCTTGGATCTCGTCCTCATCCAGGAGGAACACATGATCCCCCGAACGCAGATCGAGTGACGCGATGAGAGAAGCCGAATCACGGACATGAACCTCCGCCCGATCGAGCCCACCGGCGCCGATGAGTGCCATCAAGCTGATCGCCAGTCCGGCCGCCTTGAGATCGGCGACACATCCCCGCAACTCCTCGTCGGCCCAGCTCTTACCGTAGACCCCCCGGACCGCCGGGCTACCCGACTCGACGCCGAGGCTCATACGGACCAGGCCGCGGGCGGCGAATGCGATCCAGCCGGCTCGATCGGGTCGGGGAAGTGAGAAGTCATCGAGGAAGGCGTGAATCCCTTCGAGTCGCGAACCGGCCGAGTCCGTCTCGATGGAAACCACTTCGCGAGGGCTTGTCTTCGGCTCGATCGGAAAGGCTTCCCGGACCGCCTCGAGATAGGCAACGACATCGACGACCGGGCGGCGGAGCACATCGCTGCCGGCCAGGAATGCGACCCGACTCTGCGAGAGCCGTCGACCCCAGAGCGTCGCCACCTCGCGCGTATGCTGCTCGAATTCCCCCGGCGTGCGGACATAGTACTCGGCCGAGGGTCCCATCGCGAAACTGCGACCGTCGGCGTGCCCGAGCGTCGCCTGGAGGACGACGGCGTTCAAGCAATCCGGAGGCAAGAAGGGCAGGGGGCCATAAGTGCCCAGATATCGCTCGCGATGGGCGAACCACGCGGCATGATCCCAGCGACCAATCCGTTCCAGGAACTCGTCGAGCTCGTCGCGGCCGAGCGGCTGCGCCTTGGACGTCGGCGGATCGCGGAACCGCAACCGTCCGGCTCCGAGGTCGGCCAGAAGGTCCAGGGCGACGGAGCGGATCCGACCATCGAGCTCGGTGGCCTCCTCGTAGCCCAGTCGCCGCCGGTGTAGGACGAGGTTAGGACCTTCGCGGACCCGATCGATGGCGTGGATCTCGGCATCGAGTCCTTTGAGATAGTGGATCCCTTCGACGAACGCACGCTGCCAGCGGCCTTCCAGGTCGAAGTGATAGATCGGAGCATCGCCGTAGTAGAGCGAGAACGCCCCCGATTTGAAGCCGGCGAAGATCGGCTCGCCGCCGCCGGAGGCCGGCTCCAGTCCGATCCGCTTGCGATACAACGCACCCTGGTTCAGCAGGCACGCCGCTTCGGTGAGATGTTCCTGCTCCATGGCAATCGATATCCCCGATGGCGAATCGCGTCTGGTCGTCGGCGATCGAGTCGGAAGGCTCTTGAAATCGCCCTCCTCGGAAACCATCACACTCATTATATTACCCGACCTTGAGGATCGTCGTCCCGAGCGCCCGCAGGAAGCATCATCGCGCTTCTCCAGGCGTCGAGGGGGCCCTGGAATGGAGGAGGAAGCCGTGGAACAGGACAACGAGCTCCCCGTCGGGCCTGACCAGGACCGTTCGCAGGGCCGCAATCCGCGGCGAACCGCCTGGATGCAAGCGTCCTTCCTTCTCCTGCTGGCACTCGGCCTGAACCTTGCCGGCAATCGCGAGACGGGCCTCTGGGACCGCGACGAGCCGCGATACGCCGTCAGCGTCCGGGAGATGCGTACACGAGGAGACTGGGTGTTCCCTAGCTTCAATGGCGAACCGCGATATCACAAGCCCATCCTGATCTACTGGCTGATGGGCCTGACCACGGCCGTCGCCGGTGATAACCCGTTCGGAGCCCGCCTCGTCTCCGGGGTCGCCGGCGCGGCCACCGCGGTCGGTGTCTGGTGGTTCGGTCGCCGTCTCTTCGGTCCGCGCGGGATTCCTCTGCGGCTTGATCTTCGCGACCGCGCCGATCGTGGTCGCCGAGTCCAAGCTGGCGACGACCGACTCGACCTTGACGCTCTGGATCCTGGGCTGCCAGGCGAGCCTTTGGCTCTTGAGCCGGAGCACCTCGCGTGCCGCCGCCGCACTATTCTGGATTTGCCTCAGTCTGTCCATCCTGACCAAGGGGCCGATCGGTCCGCTGATGATCCTGGCCTCGACGCTGCTCGCCTGGTGGTGGGGATGGCCCGTCCCGTCTCGGCAGCGCCTGCGATGGAAATGGGGACTGACCGTCCTCCTGGTCCTGACCTGTCCCTGGTTCGTCGCGGTCAGCATCGCCTCGCACGGCGACTTCCTACGATTCGCGATCGGCAAGCAGATCGTCAACCGCGTCGCGACCGACATGGAAGCCCACGGGGGCTTTCCCGGATACTATCCGATCGTCTCGACGCTGGTCTTCTACCCCTGGTCGGCCCTCGTCCCGGCCGCAATCGCCGGCGCCTGGATGCGTCGCAAGGCAAACCCCGAGATGAGCTTCCTGCTCGGGTGGATCGTCGGACCGCTCATCTTACTCGAATGCTTCCAGACCAAGCTCATCCATTATTATCTCCCGGCGTTCCCGGCATGTGCCCTGCTGTCGGCATGGTTTGTCCTCGCGATCTCCGCGGAGGAGGTCAACATCCGTTGACAGCCCCTGGGTCGCCTCGCCATGGCGATCCTGATCGGGATCGGCCTGGCCATGGCCGCCGTGCTCCTCGCGGCGACGGCGCTGGTCCCGGGCAACCTCCGATGGCCGATGGGAATCATCGGGGCGATTCTCGTCATCGGGACCCTGGCAGCCATGCTGAAGTTCCAGCGCAGCCAGAACGTGCCGGCTGTGCAGTCACTCGCACTGACCTGGACGCTAGTCCTCGCAATCCTGGTCGGCTGGCTCGTCCCGGCATGTGAGCCCTATCGCACGTCGCGGATCGTTGGCCAACGGCTCGCCTTCCTCGAGAAGCAGAGAGGATTCGAGCCCGTCCTCCTCGAGTACCAGGAACCGGGGATCATCTATGCGCTGGGGCATCCCGCCGCCGAGACCCGGGATCGCGACGGCTTCTTCTCGCATCTCGAGGAGGGCCGAGCCGTGCTGACTGTCCTCTTGTCGAGCGAGATCGAGGTCATGCGATCGCATTTCGGACTCTTCGTGCATCTGATCGAGTCCGTCGAGTGCTACGATCTCACCAAGGGCAAACGCCAGACACTCCATCTCGCCCAGGTGTCCCAGGGTGACCCCTCCGCATCGGGTGTCTCCAGGGCCCTGTCAATCGCCACCGGTATCCCCTCGAAGCAATCGCTCATAAAGTGAGCGGAGCTCGCGGGTCATCGTCTCGTGGCGGAACTGATCGGCGAAACGACGGCGACCCTCCTCGCCCATGGAGATACGCAGGGGCGGATCGGCGGCCAGTCGCAGGATGGCCACCCTCAGCCCTTCCAGGTCGCGTGGACGGAGCAGGAATCCGGTCTCGGGAAGCACGACCTCGCGTGCCCCGTCGACGTCATAGCTGACGACCGGCCGACCGACCAGGAGCGCCTGGGGTAAGACCCGGGCAAGCCCCTCGCGAAGACTGGGATGGATGACCGCATCGACGGCCCCGAGGAGCTCGGGAATCCGGTCGGGCGCGACGAGGCCGGTCAAGATGAACGATCCTCGGATTCCCAACCGGTCGAGATCGGCAAGGAAGCGTTCGCGGAGGATTCCATCGCCGATCCAGACGAACCGGACCTTCGGATTCTTGGCGAGGATCCGGGCGCGATCGCCAGAATATCGTCGTGCCCTTTGAGCTCGAATAGCCGGGCGACGGTCGCGAACCCGACTTCATCGTCGGCCAGCCCCAACTCGCGCCGGACCTCCGAGCGTGAGCGAGGCGGATTCAGGAATGCGTCGGCATCCATCCCGCTATAAACCGTGAGGAACTGGCCGGGATGCCCGACCCCCGCAGCCAGGGCTTGAGTGGTCATCGCGTCGCAGACGCCGACGATCGCATGACAGCGACGAGCCGCCCACCGCTCAAGCGCGATGTAGAGTCGGTTCCGCCATGGACGCTCGAACGGCCCGAACGGCATCCCGTGGATCGTGTGGACGATCGCAGGGACGCGCTCCGCCCAGGCCGCTGCCCGGCCGAGAATCCCGGCTTTCGAGCTGTGAGTATGCACGACATCGGGCTTCAATCTCCGGAACGACGCGCGGAGCTTCCGATAGGCGGCCAGATCCACCCCCGGTCGGATCGGTCGGACCAATTCACTCATCAATTCGACCTTCAGCCCCCGATCCGCGGCACGCTGGAACAGATCGCCTTCCGGACCCTCCGCCGGGCCGGTGATGAGCGTGACGTCGTCATGATACTGATGATGCAATCCCTCGACGGTGAGAAGTGTATTTTCCTGGGCACCGCCGAGGATCAATCTTGTGATCACATGGACAATCAGCATCCCGGCTGCGTCCCTCTTTCCTGGCCTGATTCGCCGGCCCGCTTTTTCATACCCCGTCTCCCGAGCCGGATTCCATCGTTGGCCGTCCCTACTCGTTCATAGCTAATCGACGAGGATGGCCTTTATCCGGTTCTGGGGTGTACTGGCCTCGATGTAGTTGAGTCGGTCCCCATCGAAGTAATAGATCTCGAAACGAGAATCGTGGGTGTAACCCACACCGCCGCCCTTGGGGGCGAGCTGAGGCTTCACACTCACCGTCACGTTCCAGCCATCCTGTGCCAACTCCATCTTCAGGACGGAAGCCTCCCACCCCGATACCTGGCACTCGTAGTCCTGGAGCCAATCGAAATACTTGATCCTATCAGCGGGCTTGGGATCGTGGAGTGCCAGGGCCGCCGCGAACGCCTCATGCAACTCGTCGGTCCCTCCTTGCACCCGCGGATGGATCGAAACCCTGGTTGTCCCGGTTAAGGCCGAGTCGATCCTCTGGACGGCATCGATTCGTGCCTTGACCTGTGCTGGCGTGGCGCCGATACGTTTCGTCTCCACCGTATCGGGCTGCACCACGGGGGCTCCGGGTACGAATGTGACGGGCGAGACGACCTGGGCCGTCGATTGCGCGGCCTGAGACTTCTTGGTCCGCTTGCCCGCGACGGCCGACGTGACGAAGATGGTCGCGATCGACAATGCGACCATTGTCAAAATGCCGATGAGATTGCGTTTCATGGCTTTCAGATCCCCTGGAGGAAGTGTCCGACTCAGAGTGGCGGAGAATCGCCGATGTACTTGATCTGCCAGTTCCCATCCGCGAGCTTGTATCTTCCGAAGAATCGCTTCGTGAAGTAGATCGGCGCCGTCGGATTGCCGCAGCAATCGACCGGGGTGATTCGAAACTGCTGGTAGATAGAGTCGAACGCCCCGACGGGAGTTTGACTCCAAGTCTGCGGATCCGTTAGAGTCTGTTTCACGTCGTAGATGGTACCTCCCTGGATATACATCGTTTCGCTCGAGTTCGTCCAGCCGCTCTGCCAGGGCGTCCCGTCGGGGAGCGTCCTCCAGATATTCTCCTGGAGATTGAGATTGGCCAGCCCTGGGGAGCAGGACAGGGGAAAGGTGAGCGTGATCGGCTGGTTGATCGACGCCTCGGCCTGAGTGCCTCCCGGCGGTTGGCCGGCGGCGCCGTCCGACGTCGGGGCTACGACGGTGATGCTATTCGTCACGGACGCCGTGCGGGATGTGGGCGGCATCGTGGAGTAGTTGATGTACGTCCCCGTACACTTGATGTACTGGACGCCGACGCTGGCTTCGATGAAGGCGATGGACCCGCCGGTCCCCCCGGCCGTGACCCAGCCCCCCCATTGGGGCCACAACTCGTTGCCATGCAAATGTATTGCCATTGATACGATGTTGCAGGGCCGTTCTTGTCCTCGATCACGGTGTACGTCACCGTGCTGCCGACGCAGATCGGGTTCGCGGTCAACGACTGGATGCCCGTCGGATCGGCACGGGCGAGATCGCAGAGGGATACCAACGTGACGAGGAGCAATGCGGGAATGAAGCTCATCGAGCTCTTCCGAAGCGGGCGTCCTCGCATTGTCTCAACCTCCTGATGTTTTTGACCATCGTTGTCTCACGAAATGAATGGATGTGGCTGGTAACATTAGCCAAATCACACTACCAATGTCAAGTATCAAGCAAAAAAAGACGCGAGAGCGGAGATGGGGACGGAAATCCGGAAACGGCGCGTTCGGGAAACATGGACGGGAGGATTGTGTTAACCTTCGAACTGACATGGCGTCCTGCATCGAGCAGCCGGACAACATACCTTTTCTCCATGAGAACCTCCTCGTGCGCAAGTAGTCCATCAAATCCCAAGATCACCAAACCCGATTCTCGTGGAGGATGCATTAGCCACGCGTCACGACCGGCGGCTCATACCGGACACGCAGTAAGAACAGACCCTGCGGGGGCGCCGTCGGCCCCGCCTCGACCCGATTCTCGGCGGCGAGGACCTCCGCGACCCACCCCTCGGGGCGTTTGCCGGTCCCGACGAGCACCAGCGTCCCCGTGATCGATCGCACCATGTTGTAGAGGAATCCGTCCGCCTCGACCTCGATCGTGACAAGATCCTCGTCTCGTGCGACGGCGATGTCGAGGATCGTCCGGACGCTACTCGTGCGATTGGGCCATTCGGTCTCGAAACTGCGGAAGTCATGCCGGCCGAGTAGGCACCGCGCAGCCCGGCCCATTCTATCGATATCCAGGGCATGGGGGATGTGCCAGCTCGTTCGAAGGTGGAAGGGGCTGGCGATCCGGGCGTTATCGATGACGTAGCGATATCGCTTCGACTTAGCATCCAGCGTGGCGTGAAAGGCTTGCGACATCTCCTCGGCCGCGAGCACGCGCACGTCGCGGGGCATCAGGGCATTCAGGGCACGGACGAAGGTCTCCGTCGAGTGTCCCGATGCGGTGAAGAAATGCACCGATTGTCCCAGCGCATGGACTCCGGCATCGGTCCGACTGCTGGCCGTGGTATGGGGCCGGACCCCGGTCAGCCGCTCGATTGCGTCCTCGAGTGCTTGCTGGACGGTCCGCAGGCCCGGCTGACGCTGCCAGCCGTGGAACTCGGTGCCATCATAGCAGAGGATCAGCTTGATGTTCCGCATGGGCGCGACGGCGATCCGCGAACCGATCGCGCTCAGAGCTTGTGAAAGAATCGGATTGCAGATCGCGGATTCCAGATTGCGAATTTATAAGTCCATGATACTTCGGGCTTTAAGTTCATTCGCAATTCGCAATCCGTCATCTGCAATTGATTGATTCACAACCTCTCAGACCTCGACCGGCGCGAGTTCCAGGAGCTTCTCGGCGATCTGGACGGCATTCGTGGCCGCCCCCTTCCGGAGGTTATCGCTGACGCACCAGAACAGCAGCGCGTTGGGGCGCGCGAGGTCGAGACGGATCCGGCCGACATACACGTCGTCCTTGCCGGCGGCATCGGCGGCCAGCGGGTATCGCCTGGCCATCGGGTCGTCCACCACCGTCACGCCCGGGGCGACGGACCACAGGGCCAGGGCCTCCTCGACCGAGATCGGACGCTCCGTCTCCACGAGGATCGACTCGCTGTGCGAATAGGCGACCGGGACGCGGACGCACGTCGGGCTGACGTCGATCGTCGGGTCGCCCATGATCTTGCGAGTCTCGTTGACCATCTTGATCTCCTCCTTGGTGTAACCGTTGGGCAGGAAATCATCGATGTGCGGGATGCAGTTCCCGAAGATCGGATGGGCGAACTTCAGCGGCGCGGGCCGCGCGGTCCCCCGGACGTGGGCCTCGGTCTGGGCGCCGAGCTCGACGATGCCGTTCATCCCGGCACCGGAGACCGACTGATACGTGCTGACGACGACCCGACGGACCCGAGCCGCATCGTGGAGCGGCTTGAGTGCCACCACCATCTGGATCGTCGAGCAATTCGGATTCGCGATGATCCCCCGGTGCTTGAGGATGTCCTGCGGGTTCACCTCGGGTACCACCAGCGGGACGTCGGGCTCCATCCGGAAGGCGCTCGAATTGTCGACGACCACCGCCCCCGCGGCGGCCGCGATCGGACTCCACCGGCGGGAGATGCTCGCGGGGGTGCTCGAGAGGACAATCTCGACTCCCGCGAAGGCTTCGGCGGACAGGGGTTCGATCGTATGGGACTCGCCCCGGAAGAGGACCGACTTGCCCGCACTCCGTTCCGACGCGAGGAACTTGATCGAGGCGATCGGGAAATCGCGATCCTCCAGGAGGCGGATCATCCGCTCACCCACCGCACCAGTGGCCCCAACGACGGCGACGTGCTTCACGATCAGGCTCCGCTATCCTCGGTCAGAAATCGAGTCCAAATGGCGAGATATTGCTCGAGTTTACAGTACGAGGCGCCCACCGAAAACCCTGGTCGAACCGAATTGCCCGCGGCAATGACGGATAGCCAACTGTCCCGGAGGGGACTGCGTCTACTAGAATAGCGTGGGTCTCGGCTGCCGGGCGGATCGAGTTGCGGATTGAGGGTCAGTTCCTTGAAAGTCTTAGTCATCGGCAAGGGAGGGCGTGAGCACGCTCTTTGCTGGAAACTGAAGCAGTCGCGGCGGGTCTCGGCGATCTTTTGCGCCCCGGGCAACGCCGGGACCGCCCTGGACGTGCACAACGTGCCGATCGAGTCGGGGGATACCCGCGGCCTGGTCCAGTTCGCCAAGCGCGAGGGGATCGGCCTGACCGTCGTCGGACCCGAGGAGCCGCTCGTGAAGGGGATCGTCGATGTCTTCCAGCGCGAGGGCCTGCGAATCTTCGGGCCCCGCAAGGAAGCCGCCGAGCTCGAAGGGAGCAAGGTCTTCGCCAAGGACCTCATGCGACAGGCCGGCATCCCCACGGCCGACTACCGCGTCTTCCGCTCGGCCCCCGATGCCGAACACTACGCGATGTCACGCGAGGTCGCCCTGATCGTCCGCTCTCGCGGCCGATCGACGATCCGCAACACCCTCCACTGCCGCACGGCCGCCGAGACGCTCGAGGCCATCGACCGGATCATGGACCCTCGCGAGATGCTCAGCCCGGGCGTTCAAGTTGAGATCGAGGAACGCGGCCAGAAGCGGGTCTTCGCCACCGCCGCCGAGGCCCGCGACTTCGTGCTCGGCAGGCCGCTGGGACTGGTCCTCAAGGCGGACGGCCTGGCGGCCGGCAAGGGCGTCTTCGTCTGCGACAACCTACGCCAGGCCCTCGACGGTATCGAGCAGATCATGATCCGGCGCATCTTCGGCCAGGCCGGCGATCGCCTCATCATCGAGGAGCGCCTCGACGGGGAAGAGACCAGCGTCCTGGCCCTCACCGACGGCCGCACGATCGTCCCGCTGGAATCCAGCCAGGACTATAAACGCGCCTACGACCACGACGAAGGCCCCAACACCGGCGGCATGGGCGCCTTCTCGCCGACCCCGATCGTCACCCCCGACCTCATGGAACAGGTCGAACGCGAGATCCTCGTCCCGGCCATCCACGCACTCAAGCGAGCCCGGCGTCCGTTCCGGGGGGTGCTCTATGCCGGTCTGATGCTGACGAACCAGGGACCCAAGGTGCTCGAGTTCAACGTCCGTTTCGGCGACCCGGAGACCCAGGTCGTGCTCATGCGATTGAAGTCGGACCTACTGGAGGTCCTCGAGGCCGCGGCCGACGAACGACTCGATTCGGTCTCGCTCGAATGGGATTCGAGGCCATCGGTCACGGTCGTGATGGCCTCCGAGGGCTACCCGGGCCATTATGAGCGGGACCGCGTGATCCAGAACCTCGAGGCAGTCGATCGGATGCCGGACGTGAAGGTCTTCCACGCGGGCACGACCCTCCGCACCGAAGCAGCCCCCGGCCGAGATGCCCGGATCGTCACTGAAGGCGGCCGGGTCCTGAACGTGACGGCCCTCGGCGAGACAATCGGGGAGGCCCAGTCCCGTGCCTACGAGGCCGTCCGGGCGATCAAGTTCCAGGGAGCCTGGTACCGCCGGGATATCGCCGGGCGCAACAAGAACGCCGGCCGGTGACCCGGGTCACCGGCCGGCGCATTGTAGTCGTCGTCTTTCCCGCGGTCGATTACTTCCGTTCCTTGCGGGTCGCGGCCAGTTCCGCGATGTGTGCGAGCCTCAGGTTGCTCGGCACATGGTCGATCTTGATCAGGCCCTTGAGCGCATCCTGGCCCTTGTGATAGACCGTCGGGGCGACGTAGGGCTGCGACGGCACGCTCGGCGGGATGACCGGGCCCTTCTTGATGTGGACGACGCGGGCGAAGAAGGCCCCGCTGTTGGCGACCAGCGGGTTCGTCGAGTTGTTGATGATGCCCTCGAACTTGACGTTGATGACGCCACGTGGCAAGACGATGTTATCGGGTGCGCCAAACGGGAAGACATTCCCCTTGGACGCCTGGAACGTGCCGGCTTCGCCGACCGTGGCATTGAGTCCCGACGGGTTCGGGTCGACCGAGGCCGAGATGACCGAGTTGGTGATGTTTCCGGCGATGCGGCCGGCGATGCTCCCGCCGTTCTGGGCGAATGGCTCGGAGAACGTCGACTCGACATTCACCTGGGGATCGGCGATGGTCGGCGGGGGCGTGCCGAAGAAGACCCCGCTCCCCGCCGACAGGAGCGATGTCGGCGGATAATCCGTGTCGGTGAACAGGCTCTGAGAGTAGCCGGCCTGGATGTTCGTGTTCTCGACCGCGCCTCCGATGAAGAGGTTCTGGATGGATCGGCTGACCGTGACGGTCGAATTGGTCGCATCCCGGTTGGCGCGGAGCGACGCGATGATGAGGCTGTTGATCGTCACGTTATCCATGCCGAGGCCGAATGAGACGTTTCGCGCGCCCGACGGGGATATCAGCATAACATTGTTGGTCTCGCCGCCGACGAAGTAATTGCTGATCTTCGCATCCAGGGCGCCCTCGACGGGCGTCGTGCTCAAGGAATACTCGTCAACCAAGGTCGTGAAATTGGTCGCATTGCCGCCGACCCGCACGTCGCCAATCTGGCCCGTACCGGCCTCGCTGGCGTCCGAGATGACATAAGTCCCGCCCGGCGATAGGGTCGTGGGGACCGAACTGTTGAACTGCGAGGGTGTTAGGCCCGTGGCCGCGTTGCCGTTGATCGTATTCGCCTGGAAGAGGTTCAACCGCCCGCTCACCAGGAAGCTCGCCATGTCCTGGAAGGCCGGCGAACCCGAGGTCGTATTGGTCTGCGCGTCGGTGGTCACGCTATTTACAATGATACTGGTCCCGGTCGTCACAGGGATCCCCAGCGTGATCGCGAACTCATTGCTCTGGTTCGACTGCGTGAGCGGAGTCGCCCCTGCCGGCGTGTAATCGGCGTCGACTCCGCCGAAGCGAAGCGTGGTGATACCCGCGGGAATGTTGATCAGTCCGGCCTGAAAGACCGTCCCTCCCGACGCCGTGGTGTGGATCGTCGACGTCGCCGTGGGCAGTTTCGAGTTGGTGTGGGCCAGATAGAAATCGGGCATGTCGATCGAGTCGATCCCGTTCTGCTGGGTCCGAAAATTCCCCACCTGACCCGTATCGATCTTGCCCAACTCGCCGGTCGGGCTCACGACCAGATCCTGAAAATACACGTTGGAGTCGCCGTCGGGCGCGGGCGTTACGGTCCCGACCAGCTTGGTCTGGGTCGTGATCGCCCCGGCCACGGTGATCTTGGAGATCGAGTTCATCGTGTTGGCCGTCAGCTTGGTGAAGGCGGCACCATTCTGGTCGACCACATTGAGCGTCCCCGGCCCGTAGAGGCGGAGGGTCCACTGCGCCCATCGGGATCCGTCCCACGCACGACGGCGGTCGGCGTCCCGTAGGCGGCGGTTAACAGTTGCCGCGTCTCCAGGCTCTCCGCCACGGGCCGAAGAGATCGTGTCGGTGGCGATGGCTTCCGCTTCGACATGGAACAGACACCCCTTTCCGAGGAGGCAAGGCCGACCTCCGTCCCGGACTTCTCAGCCCTAAATCGATCCCTGATTCGGGCTTATGTCGCCTCTACCCAAAATCCGCGACCCCGGGAGGTCTCACACCTCTCTCGGATCCGACGGATTTGCAATCATGACGGTCTGCAATCAAGCCGCAACACGGATCACACGGGGAGCATCCGCCTGCTTTGATCGAGGATCGGCAGGGTGCTCGGAATTCTTGAGAGATTCGTTAAAATTAGAGTAATCGTCACAACCCCGACACTCCATCTCGAATCCTCGATGTGGTGCGGGTTGGGCCGAAACCATTTCGTCTCGTGCGGGAACACCTGGGCGGACGATGGAGCCCGTTTGCATTCTTCCCCAGCGAGAGCGCCGGAGCGAGCAACAGGACGGCCGACCGGGGACTGTAAGGATCGTTTCATAATGAGTAGCCTCCCGAATCCGCGCCGGCGTCCGTCCGTTCGCATCACCCTGCAACGCGCCGAACGTCTCCATCGCCTCGTGACCTACCTCGCCGAGACCCCTCGCAACCGAGCGTCGATCCTGTCCGAGCTACGAATCGGCCTGCGCACGTTCTATCGTGAGCTGGAGCTGCTCAAACGATGCGGCGTCAGGGTTCGCCACAAGTCCAAGCTCTATCTGCTCCTGGCCACCGCGGGACAGGCGGAAGGGCGACTGCCATTCCCCGATCCTCAACTCAGTTTCGCGGAGATGGCGGAACTGGCACGATGTGATTGTCCGGCCGGCGAGCGGCTCGCCGAATTGCTCGCCGCGGTCACCCAGCATCCCGAATTGCCCAAGAAAGGTCAGAAAGGGACGCGAAAACGCCGGGAAACGACGACCAAGGGCAAGAAATCGTGAACCGATCGAAAGATTGATCCTGATCAGAGACCGTTCGAGTTCGGTCGCGAGCGACGGGCCGCTCGACCGCATTCACATGCGACCTCGGAGGCTTACGCCCCGTCGAAACCAGCACCGGCGGGCCCGCCTCAATGCATCGATGGAAGGTCGATGAAGTGACGAGACGTATCCTTGTCAGAAATGCCGCCAGAGTCCAGATCAATCGCAGACGTGCCAGAGTTCGTTCGATCAGCATCGAGTCGCAACTAGGGACCCGTATCCAATAATCTGCCTTCAGGCGACGATTTCGTTGGCTGAGGCGCCACGATTCGTCTCCGGTCAAGCCGGACGGCGATCACAACCTATAGACCTTCGTTCATGGGCCAGGATTCGGGGACGCTCCCGCGATCCTCTATGACCAGTAACGAGACCGAATCAGCCGATCGCAAGCAGGTCGCATTCTCGGTAGCAGTCGATCTTTTGATCGGGTCGTATACTGCGGCGTTCTGAGGACTTGACCGGGAAGACTGCCGTGACTTAAACCCTTTGATGAAGCAGACTTGGGCGGTTTCTGTCGTGTCCTGTCGGTAGTGACCGGGGAGGGGCTCGAACCCTCGACCAACGGATTAACGTACCGTCCCGTCATCGCCAGAACCCCTTGCTGAACATAGGGGTTACATTCATCAGACTTCACTTCGGTAGCGGATCGAGTAGCATTCGACCCGGAAAGCTGGACAGGGTCGGTCCCTGTCATGGCCAGAGTCTCGGGCCGGTCCCCGGTCGGCTTGAGCGAAGGGAGCATTCCCGAGGCGGCATCAAGATCCACGGCCTGGGGTCGCGTATATCGGCCGGTCATCTCCAGCTTGGAGTGACGCATCATCCTTTGAACGACACGAGGGGAAACCCCGGCGGCGTCGGCCAGCGTTGCCAGCTCGCAACGCAGCGAATGGAAGTCGAAGAAATTACCGGACACGTCTTCGTAGGGAATGCCGCAGGCGTCCAGATCAACTTGGACCATCGCGGCGCCCTTGTCGTGGGGCAGGGGAAAGATGGGCTTCCCAGGGGGCTTGTCTGCAAGGTAGGCGGATAGATCGGCAGCCAGGTCGTCAGGGATGGGCAGAGTCGCGGTCTGGCCGTTCTTGGCATAAGCGGCCTTGACCGTGACGGTCGCGGGACATGAATCCCAATCGAACGACTCCGGCTTGATCGATCCAATCTCCGAGTAGCGTAACCCCGAGGCAACGGCGAGTCGATAGCACAACGCTCGCATCGGGCCGGTCATGCTCTTGAATGGCTTACCGTTCTCGGCGGCCTCGATGAGCCGGAGGAGTTCATCCAACGAGACTGTCCGACGCTCATGCCGGGGGTCCTCCTTGGCGTTGTATCCGGCCACACCACGGAGGATGACCTCCCGCACGCGGTGGGTGTCATACAGCCACTTCGCGAACGACTTGATGGCGTTACGGTGATGGTTGGCGGTCTGAAGGGAACGTCCCTCCCCGATGAGACGGGATAGGGCTTTCTGGACGTTCTCGGCGGTCAAGTCGGGCAGTCGGGCGGAAGAAACCCACTTCCGCAACTCGGCGGTCGCTCTTGCGACGCCTTGTCTCGTTGCCGGCTTCGCCGGCTCGATGTCGGGAAGCTTCGCTCCCAGGAAGAGCGCCACGACCCTCATGGCGCGGGACGTGTGGAGCTTCAGATGCTGGCGAGTCACCCCTTTCGAACTTAGCGACTCGCCCCAAGCGTCGAGATGAGTGAGGAGGGGAAGCGCGGCATGCTTGGCATAGGCTTCCTCCCTTGGGTCGATGATCCCCTCTCGACGCAGCGCCACCTTGTTCTCGATGTCCCGGGCGATTCGCTCCGTTACTGCCTTGTCGGTTGCTCCGATTTTCTTGCGGCGGCGGCCAGTCTCATCGGTGTATTCGATCACGTACTTCGAGGAACCGTTAGGCTTGAAGATGCTGGCCATTCTCAATCTTCCTTTCCGGATTCAGCGGGATCGTCAACGGCGAGTCTCAAGCCCACCCCGAGGGCTTCCGTGTAACGAAAGAGGGTCTCGAGCGTCGGGTTCAGGGTCCAACTGTTCTCGAGCCGACTGATGGCGGCGCGGGTCAGGCCCGATCGTTCGGACACGTCGGTCAGGCTCAATCCCATCCGTTCGCGGATCGCTCGGAGCCGGACCGCCAACGCGCGGAGCTCGATGTACTGCGCTTGCGGGACGAGCTCATCCAACTCGCCTCGGTCGATCAGCTCGTCGGGGCCGGGCCGTTCCTTCCGCGCCGCTCGCGGATCGCCTCGATGGAGGCGCGTTGTTCGGCCGTGAGCGCGGGCTTGTCGTGGGTCTTGCTCATCTCTGCCTCCCTTGCGGTGGCGGGACTTCGTAAGCGGTAACCGGATAGATCATCCGAGGATCGTCACAGACTTCCTCCCAGATGACCGTGATGAACTTGCCAGTCGATGTCCATCCGAAGATTTGCGGACGGCCGGATGAACGACTCCGACCGGTCCGGCTTGCCGGGTCTCGCAAGACCTCCTCGACTTCCTCGACATCGACGCCATTCTCGGCAATGTGTTGCACATTGCCGCTCGGGTCGTCGTCCAGATCCCAGATGATCTCCGCGTCGATCACCGTTGCCTCCCGTGTTTATTCCTGTGTTGTAATATAACGAAACCTGATCTGAAAAGCAACTCCTCCCAACGGAGAAAGAACGACTTGCTTCCGTCGGCTCTCAATCCCGTTCCGGCGAACGCTCGGCGGCCTCTCGTGTGAGACCGCCGTCGAATTCCTGGATAGCGGCGCGTTCCTCGCGATCCCATTCGTCGGCCGGGCCGTCGGCCAGCCCGCCGAACGTCGGCCGGGCCGTGCGATCGATGACGATCCCGGGGCCATGGCGTTTCGCCAGCTCCTCCCAAGTGGAGCGCTCGGGGTTCTCGATCCCCCCGAGGCGATCGCTCCACCAGCGGCGCAGGGGGATGCCGGCTTGCAGAGCATCGGTCCAATCCTTGTGGGGAGTGGGCGGCCTGACTCGCCGCGCCGATGCCGGCCATCCCGAGGCGGCATGGTCCCCGGCTTGGTCGGCGTCGGTTGCGAGATACCAGACAGGGGCGGGCAGCATTGCCAGGTAGGTCGATCCCTCGGGGCGGGCCGATGCCGATCCGAGGGTCAGAACCGCGGCGAGCTCGCCCAACTCCTGACCGAGCAAGAGGGCGTCGAACTCTCCTTCAACGATCACCAAGGGCTTGCCGGGCCGGATCGCCTCGGGGCCTGGATAGAGTCGGGGTCGGTCTCTGAAAGCTTCGGCATACTTTGGTCGCCTCCCATCGGGCTGGCGGATCTTAACCAACGCCAGTCGATCGCCATCTCGCCAAGGGATGACGATGCCGGTCGCTCGCCAGTAGCGAGCTCCGTCGGCGGTCGGCAGCATGATCTTGGGCGTCCATCCAAGGCGGGAAGCGCGGATCGTCTCGGCGCTGATTCCCCTGCCTCTGAGGTACTCCAGCGCGGTCGTTCCCGCGGGCGTCCACAAGGCTTGCTCGCCGTTGGCGATCAACGCCAGTGCGTCGGTCAATGACAAGCCCGAGGATTGTTCTGTCGGCCTCTCAGGGGCTTTGGCGGGGCTGGCGGCTTGGAGCCTCGGGCGAGCCGGTTTCCCCGCGGGGGCCGGCTTGCCAGCCAGGTAGGCAACGGCCTCGGGAAACGTCCATCCGGGATTCAATCGCCGAACCAGCTCGATGACATCTCCCTTCGAACCGCAACCCCAGCATCGCCAATGACGGCCGTCGGCGTTGATACAGAATGACGGGTTGTGATCCTCATGGAAGGGGCAATGCCACCAGAGGCGGCGGCCACCCTCACCCCGGCGGCCCGGGGCCGGGCCAAGCAATCGGGTCGCGAAGTCGGCCAGATTGATCTTGTCTCGGATCGCTTGCCAGTCGATCCGGTCACCTCGGGCGTTCGCTCTGAATGCCATATCGGCCGGTCCCTTCCATTCCATGGGGGCGCCGCAAAATTGCCAATACCGCCAAAACCTCTGACATGACGCGATCGGCGGAGTAGTTTTGTCAATTTTGCGGCTTTTGCGGTGCGCTTCTTGAGTTGAGGGTTCACGTCGTAGATTGCAGAATGCGGTCGGCCGACCTTGGGGCTTGCCTCGGGTCTCTGGCGCGGCTTGATGATGTTGTGGCTGATCATCCAGTCGAGGGCGTCTTCCATCGCGGCGGGATCATCCCGCAACCGACGCATGTTCCTCGTGATGTCGCGTTCGGCGAACTCCGTCAGCTCGTGGCGTCGGATCCACCGGACCAAGGATCGGACGTCATCCCCGCCATCGTCGGCCTTCCCTCCCATGGCGGCATAGACGCGCAGGGCGTGGGATTTGAAGTAGGCCACAAGGCGGAATGCGGCCTCGATGGTTCGCCTGGGCAAATCTGGGAGGTCGTCAGACTTGGGTCGGGTCGGATCGCTCATCAGATCCATCAAGTGAAGGATCAGCGCCAGTCGGGCCGTGTAGGCTTCCAGCTTCCCCCACGGGCCTTCCATGCTATCCCGGAAGTCGTCGGCCTCTTGCTCGGCATAATGGGCCTGACACCATGCCCGCCACTGTTCTCCGGCCCCGTGATTCATCCTGACCACCCGGGGGAAAGGTTTCCCTTCGACTTCTTGCATGCCGAGAGACCAGAGCGCCTCTGCCACCCGCGCCCACTCGTTGGCCACGTCGTCCGGGATACCTTCTTCGGAATAGCGTCGCTTCACCCGGTCGGGATAGGCAAATAGCAACCGGGCGATGAATCCATCGTCCCGGCCCTGTCCCTCTGGGAGCGCCGAGAGCATGTCAGGCGTCAACCCCCCCACGACGGTCAGGAATGGGTGGGGCACAACGATCGGTTCCCTCATGTGTTTGGCACGGTCGATGAAGATGGGTTCGCCGTTCCAGGTTGACAGGTAGAACGGTCGGTCCCCGCCTTTGCCGTTCTTGTATTGGTCCATCGACATGACCCATCGGGTCATTTCGTCGGGGGCAACGATCAAGCCCCTCGGGTTCTTCGCAAGGATCGGTCCAAGGGCCTCGGTCGTTGGATCCGTCGAGACCAGTCGCTGCAAGCTCGGTTCCTCCCCTCGCTCACCCGCCTTGGCAGACTTCCAGTCATCCATCTTCGGTCGCCACTGTTGGTGGATCTTTTCCGAGATGGACAATACCGGAGCGAGGGCGGCGCGTAGGGCTGGAGACTTGCCGCTTGATGGGCTTCCCACCAGAGCGACATAGAGCGATGCCGACGCGAAGTAACCGGGCTTGATGAGAAGATTGACGGATCGCCCGATAAGTCCCGACGCGGCGGCAAGCATCGCCACCGCGGGGAAATCGACCGAGCAACCGATGGACTTGGCGGCGGCTCCCGCCAGGTGCTGCGCCGGGAGGCATAAAGAATCCAACGGGAAGGGTTCGGCGGGGGGCAATATCCCGAGGCGAATTGGTCCCCACTCATCGGCGGGATCGCTCGCCTCGATGGGTGGGGCCGGTCCCAGTGCATCCTGATCGGCCACGGCACGGATGATGTCTTCGCGGTCGGCGTGGCCGATCAGGTAGTCATCGAAGATCCCTTCACGATCTTCCAAGGGTGACTCTGCCATCTTGTCGGCGACGGGCCGGAACGATTGGGTTACGTCGGCCAGCTCGCCATTGATCGAGTGGCCACAAAGCAGCCGACGGAGCGTCCACGCATCTCGGGGAGGTGGTCTCATCTGTGACCACCCCCTTCGAGCCAGTCGAGGATCGTTTGGACACGCCAAAGCGGCATCTTGCCGATATGCAGGTCGGGCTTGGGGAGCCGACCGGCAGAGCGTTCGCGCTCCAAGACACGGCGACTCACTCCGAGGGCTTCGGCCAACTCGTCCAGGCGGAGAGTAAGCCGTTCAACTGGGGGCTGGCTCTCGGCCTTGCGATCGAGGGCATCGGCCAGCCGTGGCAAGATGCTTGCTAGCACGTCAAGAGTCCGCCCGAGTGTCTTGATACCCTCGGGGAGTCTGTTGTGTTCGGCCTCGGGTTGAGGTTCGATGGAAGCCAGAGCGAGACGGGCCGGCTTGGTGAGGGGTTGTTCCGGGCCATGATTCGCGGTAGTGTCGGTCCCCCGCCGGGGGCGTCCCTTTTTCATCGAGCGCAAGGGGTTGCGCCGGCGCTTTCGGAACATCGAACCCTCAAGACCGGTATTCGGTCGATCATCTGGCAATCCGCTCGACTGATCGGCGAACATGATGGGGCCTCAGAAGTGGGGATGGTTGGCAATCCGTTGGGTGAATCCGCGGGGCATCCTGCCTTTTCGCTTCTGTCGTCGGGGCCGCGGCGGGGGTCCTTTACCAGAGGGTGTCTCCCCGCTCGGCCTCGTTTACCGCGCCGTCGTGCGGAGAGGTCGTTGTCCGCGATTGAGCCCGCGCTCTTCATACTCACGGTCGATGAATTGGAAGATGATCGGTCGGAGCATGTCCGTTGCAAATTGCCCGCGGTCCGACGCGACCAGGCGGATGCGTCGGAGCTCCTCTGACGTAAGCGGGAGGTGGAATTGCCTGTCGTATTTGGGCCGTGGGTCGCTCGTCGCCATGATGAGACCTCCTGGGATTGAGAGCTATGGCATCGGAGTATAAGCGCATTATCATCCAGGCGTCCCGTACGCTCTGCGCACGCGACTTCATGAGGTGCGTCGGGTTTGCCCCCTGCCGACCCGATCGCGTGCCGGTATAGAGGCTACAGGCGAGCTACCCGTTATGACCGATCGAGTAGCGGTCCGTTGTCAAAGCCACGGATGGCTTGCCGGGTGACGACCCGGCGGCGTGCCGAAGTGCGGGTCGGCTACGCTCGCTTTCTGAGCCGTTGCGCAGGATTAGGCAAGGTACAGAAAGATCGGTCCGGCGTCTGCGCACGGTTAGATCGGCGCCGGAAGGGGAAATCTCCAGGCTATCATATGCACATGGCAAAAGGCTCCCGAGATTGCTTCCTTACCTCGTACGAGCCCGTCGGTCCCCCCATCCTGGGATGATTGAGGATCCTGGAGATCGTTACTCGGCATATTAAACATGCATCCGGATGTTGTCAACCTGCTACCTCAAACCGTGTTGACGTAAAATGGGTGTCATGACAGCCTTGTATCCAGGGGACGTCAGGATACAACTCCGCCGAAAACGATGCTCTTCACTCTCCGCGTTTCCGCCGGTTTCCGCCTCGGGAGTCTCGTCGTATCCTATTGCCTCCCATAGACCCGCGACGACGTGAGCATCCTCAGCGATGCTCAGAAGGTCTCACGAGAATGTTGCCGAAAGCGTTCGGAATACACGCCTTCTTCACCAAACGTGGAATCCCAAAAAAATCTAGAAAAAATTTGAGAAAAGTAGCTTTCGACTTGGATTTCAGGGGCGGTATGTGGCAAGAGCTTTCTTCGGATTATCCAGGTCGGTCCGAAAAATCTCGAAACACGCTAATTATGGCGCCGCTTGTCGAAGTGTCCTCCAGCGATGGTTCCAGGCGGTCAGAATGGTCACAGATTGGCTTGGTTGACTCTGTTCATAATGATCGAAGCCGGTCAATCCTCGTCGAGCGCCTCGACCGCTTTGACCAGGTCGCGATCTTTCGGAGTCAGGTAACCCATCGTTGTCTTCGTATCGGAGTGGCCAAGGTGTTCGGCGACGTCTGTGATGGGGATTCCCTTCTCCAGCATCCGACGGGCGCAGGTATGACGTAGGACGTGGATCGAGAAGTCATCAAGTCCGACGCGCTTGCCGACCCGGGTCTGACGCCCGTAACGTTCGGAGATGTCTTGCAGTCCCCGGACCGTGACGCGCCGGCCAGACTTGTTCTTCAGGATCGGGCTCGCTTCCCGATGGTTGCCGATCAGGCCAAGCAGCGCATTGCGGAGCGTCTTGCTGAGCTTGATTGTCCGTTGCTTGGCGCCCTTCCCTTTGCGGATGAGGAGCTCCCCCTTGCGGTCGGTGATCTTGGCGTCTGAGCAGTTCAGGGCGGCCATCTCGCTGACTCGTAATCCCCCATGCAGGCCAAGCCATAGGATGGCGATGTCGCGGTCGTTCTGTGATGCCTCGACGGCGGACACCAGCGCACGTTCTTCGGCCTTCTCCAGCCATCGGGGGGCGGGCCTGGATTGTCGCTTCTGAGGCTTGGGCGGCTCAAACTGGGGCGCCAACTCGTGATCTTGAGCCCAACGGAGGAACGATCGGACGGCCGCCAGCTTGCGGTTGACCGTGGCCAGCGCCGCGCCGGCTCCACCCCGGCCGCCCGCGGTCTCGACGGATTTCTTCCAGTCCACGACATCACGCTTGCCGATCGTCGAGAGTTCCGGCTCCATCTCGTATTGCCCGCGATACCAGGAATCGAAAGCCAAGAGGTCATCCTGGTAGTTCCGGACCGTGTGAGCCGACCGTTCCTCCTCCTCGAGATAGGCCACGAACCGGTCAACCGACTGCAACCACGTCGGCGTAGGTGCATCAGGCATTCGACATTCTCCAGAGATTCTATGCACTAGATTCGGCGCGATAATCGAACTACGGTACTGTCTCTAACCGCCGTTCTAGCTCTTTTCACTTCATAGAACACTGATTCTATGCAGTAGGGTCCATCCGGCAAGCGAGGATCGGGCCGGTCGGTCACGGCTGCATTTAGTGTTTAAATGTACCGTATGCCTCGGCAGGCGCGACAGACTCGACCTTCCCTCATCAGGATACCTCTCCTCCGAGCCAGGTCCCGCCCGGGGGTTGGGGGGAGGGTTGTCGCGACAGCGCGCCCAGCTCAGACCGCGGGCGGTGCCGCGCGCGTTTGCGGTCGAAATCGGGAGCCCTTTTTTCGCATACGCTTCCCGTTGATGGTTTGCACCCTGAAAACGGTGCGGAAACGGTGGGGTGGGGTTCCAGGTAGGTGGTCGATCTTTCCCCTCATTCGTTTCCCTTCGACCGTACGAATCCGGCATCCGGAGGCATCCAGTTATAGTGGGTGCATGCAGGCGTTGGAGTGTTGCATGAGAACCGATGAAGTTCCCTCGGGCGATCGAACAAACCTTCTGTTCACTACGTCTAAGGATTATTATTCCAGGGGCCAGGGGGATGGTGCGTCATCGCCGGGGTCCGGCCGATCCCGGGGATTTTAGGGGAACGGTGTGCGCAACTCTGGCGCTCGCCAGCAGTCGTTTCCCGCCCGTGGCAGCCACGCATGGGGCCTGGACTGGCGATCCATCGACCACTCGGTCCGGCTTGCCAACGAGGCGTATAGACGGCCCCTTGGGCACCGTGTGGCCTCGAAGTCATCTCCTCCGAGTCATCTCCCCCGGGCCGATCATTGCGAATATGACGGTCGCGCCGGGCGGGTGCCCGACAGACCCAAGGATTGAAAGCGGATCGCAGTCGGCGCGGCTCCCTATCCTCCAAACAGGAAAGGATCAGGAAACCGAGATTGGACCGATCCGACAACCCGAAGCCGGAAGGCGGGCGCTGGCGGTGCGGCGACGATGACCAGTCCGGCTGGCGCTCGACTTCGTTCGCGCCATGGATCCGCAAGCGCGGGACCGCTCGCTGCCGACAACAGGGGAGAACCCCGGCCACGTATCCGGGGCGTTTCCCAGGTGCGCAACGGAGGTGGTGTCGTGAACGCTCCAGCCGCCCGCAAGCGGAAAGCCGCCGGTCCGCAAGTCACCCGATTCGTGAGAGCGTCGGTCACCGTTGACGCGGCTCTGCATGCGCGCTGGTCCGCGGCGGCGAGTCTGTCCGGGATGGACCGAAACGCATTCGCGGTCGAGGCTCTCAAGAAGGCTCTCGAAGGGATCGTCGTTGTCGATCGGCGAAAGCCTTCTGATCGCCTCAAGGTTGACGATCGGCTAGACCAGCGAACCGAGATAAGTTCTGACGACGTGGAAGCCGCCTAGCCGGTTCGGTACTTGCCGGTCATGCCGAATGGACTGACTGCGGAGTCACCGTTGTTGCGGGCAGGGGAGGGGAGGTGTCGTCTCTTCGCCGCGTAGTCAGACTTTGGAATCCTTCGGCATGGGCGGATACCCGATGCAAGCGATCTACATCTTCTTCGATTCGCGCAACATCAGCGGCTTGCTCAGTGTGAAAAGCACGATTTCTTCGCCGGTGACGGTGCTGATGTCGTGGTGCAAGCTCAAGATCTGCTCGCCGCTGATCTCTTGAACCATCGCCTCCAGGATCGGACGCGCGGTCTCGAGCAGATGGGTCCGGACTTGCTTGAGCAAGTCTCTTCCCTTGTCGGCCGGGAGCGTTTTGACCAGGTGCTGTTCGGCCGCGGTCAAGACGCCTTGGAGGCGGACCACGAGTAGATCATCTTCGAGCAGATACGCGCGAATGACTTTAGGTCCCCGTCCCATATATTCTTGCTCGAATCGCGTGATCCCTGCGCAGACGGCGGCCTCGATTTCTCCTCGCGATTTCATTCAAGCTCCTCATTTCCACTCCCAGGGACTCCAGGCTCCCAAACCATCGCGGCTACCTGGTGACCGATCCTTGAGCACTTCGTACCCCGAATGATTTATGACTTTGACGGTCCTCTTGCCCGACGCGGGGCTCGAACGTGGAGCTCTTTGACCTCTGACCGACCGGCAGAGAGGCATGACGGAAGTTCGTCCCCCAGGAATTGCTAGCCCTTTCCTTCGTCCCGAGTCGGAGGGGATTGATCCGACTGGGCATCGTTGATCTTTAGGCCACCTAGGAACTTCTCATAAACCGACTCGAAAGCTTGCGTCTTCCACTTCGAGAAGTCGAGTACGTTCTTTTTCATGAGCGTCAACCACCGGGCTAGTTTCCATTCGTCCCCATCGATCTTCTCTTCCCAGGCTTTGTCCAATGCAATCGGACAGAGTACGTGCCGTTTTCCTTCCTCCGCTTTCTTGAATGCCAACTCCAGCTCGCTAGCGACGAAGCCGCTTTCGATCGAGGCTTCCGAGAGAACGAGAACGACGATGTCATTCGACCGGATTGGCGAACGGATCCGCTTTTTCAACGACGCGACGGCCGTGTCGTGCCGATCCAGCCAGGCGCTCACCCCCTCCTTCGTCAATCGCGCGTAAAATTTGTTGAACGAACTCCGCATTGCTTTGAGAGTAATATATAATTATCCAGCTTATGAATTAGGGTCTCTGCGCTCGATTGACTAAGACATGGTCCTGAAGATCTCTGATTTCGTCGGCGGTCAGATTCGGGTCGTATAGGCGAGCGTTCAGAATCTCCCAGGGAGTCATACCACAGCCTTGAAGGAATGTCTGGGGAATTCGGCCTCTAGAGATCGCAAGTGTGTCGGTGCCGATGTGGCTTGGGCCTCTATGCGTGACAGCATCAAGGCCATTGACGTCTGACAAGTCAACGTTAATCCATGAGGTCCAACCAATTAAGGTTTTCTCAAGGTTCGCCTCGCTGAGTGCGGCCCCACTGAGGTCGGCGCGTCGGAGGTCGGCGCGTCGGAAGTCGGCGCGTCGGAGGTCGGCGCGTCTGAGGTCGGCCTCGCTGAGGTCGGTGCTGCGGAACTTGGCCGATCTGAGGTGAGCCTCACTGAGGTCGGCGCGTCGGAGGTCGGCCCCACTGAGGTTGGTATCGATGAGGTCGGATCTGCGGAGATTGGCCAATCTGAGGTCGGCGCAGTCGGAGGTCGGCCCCGCTGAGGTCGGCGCGTCTGAGGTCGGCCTTGAACAACGGAGGGATCTCCTCGCCACTTTCTCGGCGTCGATTCCAATCCTCGATCCGGCCTTCCCTCAGCAACGATAGAGCTTCGACTCGATCCATGGCGTGAACTCCTTCTTCCTTCGTTTCGATTGGGTCGATCTTGTCTTGCCGAGAGACTAGACCTTGTAAACTTTGAGCACTTCGTCCCCGTAATGGTTGATGACCTTGACGGCGATCTTGCCCGAGGCGGGGGGCTCGAACGGGTAGCTCTTGGTGCTGTAGAGGCTCGACCATTGGGCCTCGTCGATCTCGGCTCGGAGGGCGCGCTTGAGCTTGCCGTACGGGTCATCGGCCCCGAGGAAGTAGGCGTGCCGGACGAAGAAGCACTCGCCGTTGTAATCGGTGTCGATGAACCAACAGGCGATGTCGTCGGTCGAGGAGCTCCGGATCTGGCTCGTCGTCGGGTCGTAGACATCGACTCCCTTCACTTCGACGATCACCTTGCGATCGGCGTCGCGGGTGATGGCGATGTCGGGCTCGCCGAAGACCATGAACAGGTTGCCGGCCCCGGTGTTCTTGAGCGTGTCGCCGATCAAGAGGTCCGGGTTCATCCGCGCCGGGAGGACCGTGAGCTTGCCGTATCGCCTGGATTCCTCGGAGACGTGCGGGTCGAAGGCGAAGCCGCAAACGATCAGGATGTCGAAGCCGATGCCGGAGACGGCTTCCTTGGCGGCTTCCTTGACTTGCTGGGGCGTGACGGTGCCATACTCCGGCCCGATCGTCACGGCGACGCGCCGGGTCTTGCCATCGCCGTTGGTGTACTCGCCCGTGGCGTGAATCCAGGACCCGGCATGAGGCTCCAGGCGGTCGAACGTGAGCCGCTCGTTCTTGAACGTGTTCTGAACCCCGGCCTTGCGGAGGTTGTCGAGGATCATCGTCGCGAAGTCGGCCCGGCCGGGTTGCGTCTGGCCGATCCGCTCGGATTCCGGCCGTTCGTCCTCGGTCGAGACGATCCGGTCGGGAGACAGGCTCTCGACCGTGAACGGTCCGCTGACACGGACGCGGCCCTTGTCTTCGTACGGCTGGTCATAGAGCGTTTCTGACTCGGCATGTCGGGCGATTGCAGCGTCGAGCTCCTGGCGACTCATCCCCTCCCGGATTTCGGGATTGTTGGCGATCGACTTGAGCATGATGTGCGGGACGCGCTTGTAGCTGAACCCTTTGCGGATGTCGCAGGCAGTTGAGTAGGGCGGCGGCTCTTGGCCGGTCAACTCGGCTTCCTTCTTGAGCCCCTCGGGTGAGTCAGCGAGCAGATAATAGGGGAATTTCGACGCCATCAATCGAGTTCGTGCGAGTGCCAGGGCCACCCGACTGGTGTCGATCGTGATCCAACGCCGGCCCCATTGCTCAGCGACGTAGGCGGTTGTTCCCGAGCCGCATGTCGGATCGAGTACGAGGTCGCCAGGATCGGTCGTCATGAGGATGCAACGCTCAACAATCTTCGTTGAGGACTCGACAACATATTTCTTATCCGACGCGAAGCCAGCCACCCCGGTATCATCCCAGAGGTTCGTCATGGGAAACGCTGGGAAGTCGTCAATATAACGCACGTAGGACGGCGTATCACCAGCCAGAGCGACGCGCCCGGCGATCTGGAGACGCGCCATTCCTTCTTTATTGGTTTTCCACTCGCCCTTTCGGGGGAGATGGTCCTTGCCAGCTATTCTGATGGGGTAATAGCCGGTCCTTGCTTCCCGGACGCGAGGAGAAGTCAGGTTGTCTAGCCTGAAGATACGCGCACCGGGACTGATCCTGGATGGATTGAATTTTTCCTCCGTGGTCATGCGGCGTCTTAGACCATCGGGAAATTCGACCATCGTATATGCTTCGCTTCCTTCCCCGCCAACGGCCTTGGTCCGATAAATGTTCTTGTATTTATGTTCAAACTGGTCAAAGTCCTTCGCGTAAAGCAAGAGATAGTCCGTGCTTCCAGATAGGTATTTTCCGGTCGTCCCTGAAGTCTTGGAGAACGTAATTTGGCTGATAAAGTTTCCGCTCCCGAATACCTCGTCGAGAAGGCATCTCACGAGATGTACGTTCTGGTCTCCGATTTGAACGAAGACGCAACCACTGTCTCCGAGCAGGGATAGGGATATTTCTAATCTCTCTCTCAGGTAGGCTAGATAGGAGTGGATGCCGAGTTTCCAAGTATCGCGAAAAGCCCGTATTTGCTCGGGTTGGCTCGTCACGCCTTCGGTCTTCCCATCCGGAACCTCTCGCTTCCGCGTCGAGACCTGCCAATTCGACCCATACTTGATTCCATAGGGAGGGTCGATATAGACCATCTGAACCTTGCCCTTGAGCCCTTCTTTCTCGGCAAGGCTCGTCATGACCTGAAGCGAGTTGCCCAGGATCATG
This sequence comes from uncultured Planctomycetota bacterium, assembly GCA_963777695.1. Lineage (GTDB taxonomy): Bacteria > Planctomycetota > Planctomycetia > Isosphaerales > Isosphaeraceae > CAVZRC01. Next base: position 1,940,014 of record CAVZRC010000001.1, on the reverse strand, counting down.
CGGTTCGCCCAGTGCTGATCGTGCTGGTAGAACTCGACCTTGTGGTCAAACTCCATCGCCTCGAAGTCGTCGAAGAATCCGGGTAGGAATCCGCCGTTGTCGGGCTTCGTCGTCTTCCGCGCCTTGACGGCCTCGATGATGACCCGGGGCTCGATGACTTCCTGGATATAGATCGGGACGACATCGACTTCGAGCGGTTCCCGGTCTTGCTCGTCCTTGCCCTTCCAGACGAGTTGCGGATCGAGCGACGGGTCGCGGGGATAGAGCATCTTCGGCGGGGTCGTCTCGTCGGCGGCGACGAAGTCGCGGAGCTCCTCGGTCGGGATGTTCTTGCGGGTCTCTTTGTGCCGGATGGCGTCGAGTTCGGGGAGCGCGGGGGTTGGGTCTTTCTTCTTGCGTGCCATCAGTCGGCCTCCGATGCTGTCGCCAAGACTGCCGCCCATTGGTCTTCACCAAAGCCGGGTTACGCCGTACGCATCGAGAAACGAGTCCGCACTCACAATCGGGATCTGTTCCACCAGCGCCTGGGCAACGAGCAGCCGGTCGAACGGATCTTTATGCCCCGGCGGGAACGGCAGCCCGATCAGTCGGGCCGTGTGTGCGGGCAGGATCGGCAAGACCTGAAAACCGTACTGGTTGAGCCCGATGTCGATGAACTCCTCGTAGGATCGGTTCAGCCGCCACTTGCCGATGCTGACCTTGATGGCGATCTCCCAGTATGATGCCGGGCTGATCAGGATCTCATTCGACACATCCTGGATCGAGGTCCGGGCGAGCTCGCTCAATTGGGGGTCGTCCTCGACGTACCAGTACAGGGCGTGGGTGTCGAGCAACAGCCTCACGGCATGTACTCCTCGAAGTCCTTCAAGTGCTCATCATCGTCCGCGATGACGGTGATGAAGCCCTTTCCCAGGCCGGGGGGCGGCGCAGACCGGACTTCGGCCTGGGCGGCTCGCTCACCAACTTCGCCACCGGCCGATGGTCCTCGGTGATGATGACTTCTTCCCCCGGAGTCAACCTGTGGATCAACTCCTTCAGATTGGCCTGGGCTTCGTCGATGGTGATCGTCGCGGACATGGCTCGATCTCCCTTCAGCTATTCATTGGGAAGCGTGGGGGCGGCTCTTTCTTCTTGCGTGTCATCAATCGGCCGACGAAGTTGTCGCCAACGCGGCGCCGTGAACCGCGGCTCGGATCAGCTCCGCACAGTCGTCGTAAGGGTCGGTGATTTCCAGGAACGCCCAGCGCCCGAAGCCGCCGTGATTGTTCACGGCCGGAATCCAGAGCGTGCGCGCGGTCGCCGTCTTGGCGTCCTTGTCCTTCTTCCGCTCGCCGGTCACTTCGAGGATCAGGTTGAGCGGTTTGCCCTTCGCGTCCCCATCGTCGATCCGGATGAGGAAGTCGGCGTAATACTGCCGTTCGACGCCGTTGATCGTGTAGGGGATCGAGAACCCGAGGCTCTGGTTCTTGACGTAGGCCACGACTTCGCCCATGTCTTCGAGCTCCTGAGCGAGCTTGGCTTCCCAGTCGCTATCGAGCGCCACGTGCGAGACATGGCACTTGTCGGCTCGGGTCTTGTAGGTCGATCGGATCGTGTGGAAATCGACGTAGCGACTCGTCCCGACGGTCTCGTAAGGTCGGAGGATCGGCTTGAGCGTCGTCGTCCCCGCGGTGGATTGGACGATCGAGCGGTAAATCCGGTCGGCGGCTTCATGGGCGAACCGGACGAACATGAGCAGTTGCGGGAACGTCCCGCCCTTGCAGTGCAGGCATTCGTCGAGCCAGCGCCGGGTGATCGTCAGGAGTTGCGGGAAGAGCCAGGGCTTGTCGTGTCCCGCGTCGTCGCGGAAGTATTTCTCGAGGGTCAGCTTGGCCAGCCGGAAGGCGACTTCGTTGGGCCGGCGGGCCTTCAGGTCGTCGAGCGTGTTGACGCGGATCTCGCCGACGATCCCCTCGACGTTGGTCTTGGTCGGGATGTCGGCATTGGTCAGGGCGAGTTGCGCGTCGTCGCCGAACGTCGCGGTGAGCCGCTCGCCCGGGAGTTCGTAGCGATAGCCGAGAAGGCGGGGCCATGTGATCTCGCGTGCGATCCGATCGGGGATCGCCCGGACGCGGGTCGGCGTCGGGCCGGGCTTGAGGGCCTTCGTCGTGCCCGAGCAGGGGAGGAACGAGAACGGGACGCCGTAGACATCGGCGTATTCGGGATCGAAAAGCCCCTCGTCGTTGGTGGCATAGCTCATCCGTCGCAAGGCTCGGCCGATCACTTGCTCGCAAAGCAGTTGGGTGCCGAACGCTCGGATCCCCAGGACATGGGTCACCGTGTTCGCGTCCCATCCCTCGGTCAGCATCGAGACACTCACGACGCAACGGACGTGTTCCCCGAGCTTGCCGGGCTTGCCGACGGTGTTCATGACTTCGCGGAGCAGGTCTTCGTCGGTCAGGCTCTCGACGTCCCTTCCAGGGAACCGGGCGCGATAATCGGTCTTGAACTCCTCGATTTCGAGCGCGGCGATTTGCTTGAATTCGGGGCTCATCCCTTCGCCCGATTCGAGTTGCTCGCTGTCGATCAGGATCGTGAGTGGTCGGGCCTTCCATCGCCCGTCTTCGACGTTGTCGAACAGGGCCATTTGACCCGGAACGAGGACCGTCGAGCCATCGGGCAAGGTCCGCTCCCATCCCGCGACATAGTCAAAGACCAGCTTCGAGACGTTGGTGTTGTTACAGACGACAATGAACACGGGGGGCGTCTGGTTGCCGGCCCCATCAGCCTGGCTCTGCTCCCAGAGCCGATAGCGGGCCTCATAGTTGCCATAGAGGCTATGAAGAGCCCCCTGGAGCTCGACCGGTAGCTTCGGCTCTCCTTCGACGGCCTCGGTCTTCCGTCCCTTGCGGGGGAGCTCCTCTCGGATGCGGGGCCAGAGGTAGCGATAGGCCGGTTGATCGCCCATCATCGAGTCGTCGGCGACGGGAACCCGGGGGATCTTGACGATTCCCGACTCGATGGCGTCGATCAGCGAGAAGTCGGAGACGACCCAAGGAAAGAGCGTCCCTTCGCGGTAGCCGGAGCCTCGGAGAAAGAACGGGGTCGCCGACAGGTCGTAAATCGCCCGGATGCCGGACTTGTCGCGGACCGCTTCCAGACCGGAAATCCAGACGCGGGCTTGCTCGTTCCGCTTCTCGGCTTCGGTGCGATCTTCGCCCTTGAGCGCCTCGGCCTCGACGTCGGGCTTGCGGCGGTAGCAATGGTGGGCCTCATCGTTGATGACGATGAGGTTCCGCTTGCTGCCCAGCTCCCGACAGACCCGGTTGACCATTTGAGCAGGGGTCTCGTCGAAGTCGTTGCCGAGAATCTGCTTGGTCAGCTTGTTCGCTTCGAGAAGCTTGCGGGTCTTGAAGGAGTGGAAGTTGGTGATCAGGATCTTGGCTCGACCGAGTTGTCCGCGCAGGTCGGGCGGGACCAGGTCGCGCAGGCGGTAATAGTTCTCGGCATCGTTGGGCATGAGGACCCGGAGCCGGTCGCGGATCGTGATCCCCGGAGTGACGATGAGGAACGTGTCGGAGAAGCGTCGGTCTTTGGGGTCGGCGAGCTTGTTCAGGGCGTGCCAGGCGATCAGCATGGCCATGACGACCGTCTTGCCGGTCCCGGTCGCCATCTTCATCGCGACGCGGTTGAGCCCCGGGTTCGAGGAGTCGTTGGCCTCGCGGAGCCAGTTTTCAATCCAGGTGTCGCCGACCTTCCGGGCCGATTCGGTGAGATAGACGAGCGTCTCGAGGGCCTCAACCTGACAGAAGAAGAGCTTGTTCTCCCGGTCGGGGTCGGTCCAATGCCGCAAGAGGGACCGTGTAACGTGGGAAACACCCTGATAGTCCCCCTCTCGCCAGTGCTTGACCCGTTCCCGGATGCGGTTGACTTGCTCGTTCAGCTCGATGCGGTCTTGAGTCCATTCCGTATCGAAGACGAGTTGCTTGCCCTTCTTCTTGGGCGGGGGGATCGGGACGAAGTAGGCACTCGACCGGCGGGCTTCATCGATCTCGTTGGTGATCCCCTCGTCACCGAATCGGAAATGCCGGGTCGGCTCCCGATAGGGAGAGTTCAGGATCGGGTTGTCGATCAGGGTGTCCGGCATCCTTCGGCCCTATGACGCCAACGTCGCGTTCGCGGAACAAGAGCATGGATGCACGGCCCGCGGGCTCGATCGGATTGAGGCTCATCGGCCACCCTCCTTCGAGGCGGCCTTGACCATCGCAACGATGCCGGCGCGGACGGCCTCGGGCAGTCGATCCCAACCGTCGATGACTGTCGCCAAGCCCGGGTCGGTCGGTCGCAACCCGGTAGTATTTTCGGTAGTAGTCAGGGGACGGATCGTGGCGTTTGCTGTCGCGTGCTGGCGTTTTTGACTCGGGTTACTGCCTTGTCCTAAACCCTTTGGTGCGTCGGCTCTAGGCGGTTTCTGTCGTGTCCTGTCGGTAGTGACCGGGGAGGGGCTCGAACCCTCGACCAACGGATTAACGTACCTCATCGGCTTTCACCGACCGCCGCAACCAGGAGCGAGAGCCCGTTTTTCGAAGGGCACCCGCTCACGATTCCGGGTTGAAGGTCTGGACTATCCCATCGCCATCGCAGGCGTGCCGCGTCTAGTCTCTGAGGCCGAGGCCGGCTCAGCACCGGTCTCTTGCCTGCTGATCACCCAATCCGTTCGCTTTTCGACCGTCACGCTTGCCGTTGCCGGCGACGTTGTGGTGCGAGCGGCTCTCAGGGCGTCCCAGCATACTGCGGCATCCACTCGTCGCGGTTCGGGTTCTTCCCGCGCGAGGCTCCTATTCTTCCTGTCCACTGACAGCGTTCAAAGTCCGTTGCTCTACCGACTGAGCTACCCGGTCTCGTTACGTCTCCAGCTTACGTCCGACGACGCGACTCGTCCAGACCACGGCGACGAGGAGACCGGAGGCACAGGATTTTCGAGTCGTCCTGCTCGGCGATCCATTCACCACTCGCGTAAGACCTGCGGATGGAGTTCATGCCATCAGCGACTTGCCCCGAACCGTCCCGGGCGCGACAATCGATCCCTTTCGTAGTCACTCCGCGGCATCCCTTGCAGGCAGGATGATCGACCATGGCGCAACTCGGCATCGTCACGTACAACATCGCCAAGGACTGGGACCTCGCGACGATCTTGAAGAAGCTGGATGCCCTCGGTTACGAGGGAGTCGAGCTCAGGACGACCCATGCTCACAAGGTTGAGGTCAATCTCACGAAGCCCCAACGCGACGAAATCCGGCAGCGATTCGAGGACTCCGCGATCCAACTCGCCGGGCTCGGCAGTGCCTTCGAATACCAGTTGACCGACCCGGCGGCCGTCCGTAAGAACATCGAGGGGACCAAGGAATATGTCCGCCTGGCCCACGACCTGGGGGCCCCCGGTGTGAAGGTCCGCCCCAATGGGATCCCCAGGGGAGCCAACCTGGACGCGACCTTGCAACAGATCGGCCGCGCGCTGCACGAGGTCGGCAAGGACGCTTCCGACTTCGGCATCCAGATCCGCGTGGAGGTCCACGGCGCCGTCACCCAGCAGCTCGACAACTTCGCCAAGATCCTCCGGTACGCCGACCATCCCAACGTCTACACATGCTGGAACTCGAATCCAACGGACGTCAAGGACGGTTCGATCAAGGCCAACTTCGCGCTCGTGGGCAGCTCGATCCAGGAGGTCCACCTCCGCGACCTCACGGACGAGACGTATCCGTGGCGCGAACTTTTCGCACTCCTGAAGACCCGGAATTACGAGGGCTTCACCCTCGCCGAGATCCCCGAGAGCACCGACCCGGACCGCGTCTTGAGGTACTTTCGAGCACTCTGGATGGCCTATCAGCCGATGGCATGATCGCGCCTGGCATCGGTCCACTCAAGGCCGACCGTAAAATCGGCCGAGCAGCCAGAGCGTCAACGGTACGAGGAGTAGGAGGAGGATGGCTTCCGCGATCCAAAGCCGCGCCGGACTTGTTTCGTCGGCAAGATTCCCGCAATTTTCCTCGACGTCACCCAGATCGTCATCCGCCTCAACTGCGAGGCTGTCGAGCGACCAACTCTGCCGGAGGATGATCCGCGCATCGCTCAGCATGTCCGAAGGCACCTGGAGCTTCACGCCGCCCGTTGCCACACGATACATGGCCGGGCTCCCCATTCGTTCGCCGTCCACGAACGTCGGGATGCCCTCAGCCTCGAGTCGAATTCGGGCCGGGGCAACGGCCAGGCTGTCGGCGAATCTCGTCAGTGTGACCCACTCGATCGGCCGGTCGCCGAGGAGACTCGCCGGGGAAGCCGGCTCCTCGGAGATCAACGCGACGTCGTGCTTCGGGCAGATCGCCCCGACTTTCAATAGCCAACGCGACTCGCAGATGTCGCAATACCCTCGGACCTCGAGGACGTCGCCACATCGGGCGCAGAGAGTCCGTCCCGGCACGTCGTCAGCCGGATGGCCGCAAGTCGGGCAGAAATGCGTTCCGGATCCAGGACCCTTCGAGGCATGGAAAATCATGGTATCCATTCATCAGAGGAGCGGTGCCGGGCGATGCCCTTCCGGACCCTGGAGCGGTAGGTTCTCCCGCCGTTTTCTCTCCACGATTCTAGCCGCCGAGACGCCTCACGCTCAATCGATCGGCGTCGCTTCGACGTCATCCGGCCTTCAGCGCCGGAGCGAATCGTCCGGGCTGGTGGCGAGCCGGGAACCGTCGTTCTCCAGGATGCCGATCCGCGAATGCAAGGCGACGAGATGGATACTGCCCGATCGGGTCGCGATCGCGATCAGGCTCCGCTTCGCCGAATAGGCCAGCCCGGTGGGTCGGGTCCGTCCCAGGTTGAACGGGCCATAAATCGGGAATCGGCCCACAAGATGTTGCGGCGCCGCCTGAATGATCTCCAGTGCCGATTCGCCCTGGCGGGTCGAGATCAAGTAATCCGCCCGCCGAGCGGAAGCGGTTCCGGTCGAGAGGTCGTCCGAATCGTGTGCGCCGGGTAGAGCGACCGCGATCGTATCTCCCTCGCCCGCCCCGGGCATCATGATCCAGTCCGAATCCGGCGAGGCGGAGAGGTAGGGATTGTCCGCGTTCACCGTCCTCGTCCGACCGATCAACCGAGGGTCCTCGGAGACCGTCAGGTCGACGGCCGCGGTCTGCTTCGACTTCGCGAGGAAAACCGCGGCGAATCGTCCCGAGGCCGAGAGGGTCATTCGCATCGGATCATCGGCCGGGTCGAAGTGGATCCGACCCACGGAATGGGGAGTGTCCCCGTCGCGATCGATCGCGACGACCTCCAGGGCCGGCAAGGGCTTCTTCGGATCGCCTTCGGCTCGACCCGAGCTCAAGATGTACAGGAAACGACCATCGGGAGAGATGGCGAGATCGTCGGGATAGAACCCCGCCGGATGGCGCGATCCGGCTTTCTTCCCATCGTGATCGAACGTCTCCCACCAGCCTGGCTCGAGGTGCTTCTGATCGCCGGCCGGCCGCTCGAGCACGATGAACCCATCGCCGAGCGCGACGATGCTGACGGGCCGTCCTTCCAGCTCGGTCTCGGCAATCGTCCGGAGCTTCCGGTCGGCATCGACTCGATAAGTCAGGAGCCGATTATATCGCGGACAGATTCCCGCCAGCCGATCGCCGTCGAGGGAGAACGCCACCCGCTCCACCCGCTGCTGGCCCGTCGCGAGGCGATCGGTCTCGAGGAGGGCCCATGGTCCCGCGTTGGCCATGATCGGGCGGTTGGCATTCCGGACGAGCCAGGCGACCGCCACCGCTCCGATCGCGAGGAAGGCCAGGCCGAAGACCAGGAATACGACGATGCGACCGCGGGGATGAGGAGGATGCGGGTCGTTCGAGGGAGTCCTATCGCCGTCCCTTCGTCGAGACCCGGGGAGATTCACCCGGTTCTCGGTACCCTCCCGGATCCGGGCCAGGTTCGATCGATGACGCACGAACAGGAGGGCGACGACGGCAATCGAGAATAAGCTCATGGCAATATGCTCGCGACTGAGGGGCCTGTTCTGGCGGATCAGGTGGGCCGACGCGAATCCCACGCCGCCGACGAGCGATGCCAGCGACATATATCGCGAAATCGCCAACACCGCGCCGAATACGATCGCCGCCACGGCACAAGAGACCGGATCGAGTGCCAGCACAACTCCCACGCTGGTCGCGACCCCCTTGCCGCCTCGGAACCGCAAATAAATCGGGAACGTATGGCCGAGGATGGCGGCCGTACCGATCAGGACTGGCAAGTCGACCGGGACGAACCCCAGGGTGCGATCGACGAGCCGGGGGAAGCCCAGCGTGGGCAGCAGACCCTTCGAGAGGTCCAGGGCCAGCACCACCCAGAAGTACCGCGACCCCGAGCACGCGGCCGACGTTCGTTGCACCCAGGTTGCCCGAGCCCACCGTCCGGATGTCGATCCCTTTCACGGCGCGGGCGATCAAGTAGCCGAAAGGGATCGAGCCCAGTAGATACGCGGTCAAGACCGCCAGGCTCGAGAGTCCGAATGTGGCCGTCGCGGACATGTCCGTCACTGGTCCCGCCCGATCTTGAGTTTCCTGGCTTCCGAATATCCCAGAAATGCGGCCCGACGCGACTCGAACACCTCGTTGGCCAGATCGTAGTCGTCGTGCCGGCCGATATCTAGCCAGTAACAGTCCTGCCGGTAGCAATGGACGTCGTGGCCGATCTTCCGCATCGACTCCAGCAGCTCGGGCATGGGCAACGATCGGCCCGGCGAGAGGAAATCCCACGCGGACGGGTCGAGGATGTAGACGCCCATGCTGACCTGGAACGAGTACTCCGGTTTCTCCTCGTAGCCCGTCAGCACATGAGGATCTTCGCCGAAGTGGAGCACACCGAAGTCGATCTTCACCTCGCGCGGGTACGAGGCGATCGTCGCCGAGGCACCTCGGCCCTTGTGGAACGCATACATCTCGCCGAAGTCGAGCGTCGTGAGGATGTCGCCGTTGATGACCAGGACGGGCTCCGAGGGGCGATCGAGCAAGGTCAGGCCCCCGGCGGTCCCGAGCGGGGTCAACTCCCGGCGATACTGGATCCGGGTCCCGAATCTCCTCCCGTCGCCGCAGAACGCCTCGATCAGTTCGGTCAGGTATCCCGTGATGATGGTTACATCGCGAAACCCGAACCGCGCGAGTTGGCGGAGGACAACCTCGATGATCGGCATCGGGTCGTCCTGACCCAGGGGCATGAGCGGCTTGGGCAAGACATGCGTGAAGGGACGAAGCCGCGTCCCCTTGCCCCCCGCCAGTAGAACCGCCTGCATAGTCCATCCCTCCTCGACTCGATGACTCGGAGCTCGTGAAAGAATCGGATACCAAATCGCGGATTGCGGAATGCGAAGCCATAAATCATTCGTAATTATCGCTTTAAATCTATTTGCAATTCGCAATCCGTCATCTGGAATTGATCGATTCACAACCTCTCAGGCCGATCCCATGCTCCCGAAGCGCGACCGACTCGATCGCTCGGCGAGGGGGCGGGCCTCCCCCTGGCCCCGCTTGCGTGAATGAGGCCCGCGTCCCGATCGGGCTCGGGACACCTCCTGGAAGATGGCCAGGAGTCGGTTGACGTGGTCGTCGAACGTCTGTCGGCGGCCGAGCCGGCGCGCCTCGCTCGACATCGAGATCCGGGTCGCGTCGTTGGTCATCCGATTCAGCGCGGCGATCAGCTCGGCCTCGGCCCGCGGCGATGTCAGCACGTAGCCTTCCCGCCCGTCGGTCATGAGCTCGCCGGCGCCGTTCTGTTCGGTCGTGATCACGGGGAGGCCGCAGGCGAGCGCCTCCAGGACCACGAGCGAGCAGGGGTCGTAATAGGTCGGCTGGACGAAGAAGTCACTGGACCAGTAGCATTCGCGGACGTCCGGGTAGAAGCCGAGGAAATGGATGGAATCCTGGATTCCCAGGCTCCTGGCCATTCGCTGATAAGGAGCGGCATTGCCCCCGCCGCAGACCAGGATATGAATCGTCCGACCCGGCTCGCGATGCTTTCTCACGCCGAGCGCCTCGATCAGCGGCTTGAGACCCTTGAGCGCGAAGTTATGGCCGACGAACAGACCCATGAGGTCATTCGGCTCCAGGCCCATGCGGTTGCGGAAGGCACAGCGAACCGCCCCGGGCTGGGAGACCTCGATCCGGTTCAGATCGATCGCATTGGGTATGACGTGGATCCGAGCTCGCGGGACGTGGTGGAATTCTTCGAGGTGGCGTCGGACCATCTCGCTCACGGCCACGAACCTTGAGGAATGATCGGTGGCATATTGCTTGTGCTCGATCGCGCGATAGTGCCAGTATTTGGGATTGGCGGACTTCGACAGCCGATAGAGTCCCCGCTGAAGTCCCGTCGAGAAGCGTCGGGCATTGGCCCGAATGCTTCCTGCCTGGACACCCCCTTGCGGAATGATCACATCGTGTGCCCAGGTATTGATGAACCCGACCGAGCACTCATGGGATCCATGGCCCATCGCCCGCTCCGAGTTCTGCGCGAAGCTCCAGATGCGATCCAGCTTGCTTCGCCCCGTCACCGGCACGTTCACCACGTTGACGCCGGCGGGTAGGCAATCGTTCGCGCAGGTCTCGGCGTACAGGTTGACGCGATGGCCTCCCTGGACGAGCACGCGACACAGGTCGGCGACGTAAGTCTCGGCGCCTCCTCGCGACGGGTTGACACGCTGGTAGTTGAGGGCGAGGTGCATGGTCTCCATTCCTTCCGGGGTATTCGATGGTCCCCCACCGGTCCACCTCTCTGGGATATCGCACGACCGACGCGCCGGGCTGGAGCGATTCTCCCCGCGAGCGGAACTCGGCCTACCGCCGCTTTCGGTTGTGCCTCTCGTATCGCGCCGCCCGCAACCGCACGAGACGCGCTTGCCACCGGGAGAAGCGAATCGATGTCTGTCGCTTGTAATAGCACCAGAATCGGAGGCGGTCTCGGTCATCGATCCCGTCGACTCCATACGTCGAGAACAACAGTTGTCCCAGGTCCTTCCATCGCCACCAGTCGCTGCCAATGCGATGGACGCCCAGGCGATGAAGATCGATCAGGACGATCCGGGTAGGAAGCCCCTCGCGCTCGAGTCGATCGAGATCCAGAAAGAAGTGGCAAAGGTACAGGTCCTTGTGGAACAGGTGGGCGGAGTGCAATGTCGCGGCAATGCGGGCCATCTCGGAGATGACCCTCCTCTTGAGCACGCCGAATTCCCGACTATCGAGTCGATCAGCCAGCTTGGGCAGCACCTCGTTCAAGGCTTCGCAGCCCGAGAGCTCGGCGACCATCAGGAAACTGCGCAAGGCCGCATGCGGGCCGATTTCCTCGCCGACCCCCACCACATCGGGAACTTCCACACCCAGTGTCCGGGCGCGTTCGAGATGGATCCACTCGGACGCCGCCGGGGAATGCGGCCTGGCCGGACTGATGGTCGCCGCCAGCCGGGCCGACCAGGGTAGTCGATAATGCCTCTTCAGATAGACCGAGACCGGGCGTTCGGGCGGATCAACTCCGCGGTGCAAGACGACCCGAGCGGTCGATCGGCCTTGCTTCGCATGATGCCGATCCGCGGACTGGAGCGACATGATCGATGCGTCGAACCCTTCCGGCAAGCGGTCGAGGTACTGCTCGTTGACCCACGTCCAGCGCACCCCGCGGAGCCATCGTTCACGCATCGATCCGTAGTTCAATGTGTCAGTCCTTCCCAGGACGCGGGCCGTTGAAAACGGTAGAGGCGAACCGCCGGGCTCGCATCGCCGGGCGACGCGGGGAAGTTCGCCAGCGGGGTCGCTGCGTAGGCCAGGAGCGCCTTCAAGGTTGACGCTCGGGCGCTGTCGGCGTCGAGCTCATCCAGGCCGACGATGATGTAGCTCAACCGCGAATCGGTGAGCGCTTGCCGGACATGCCAGTAGTCGTAACCCGGTTGCCCCGAGATGAACTTGGCCCAGCCCCGGGTGTCCAGGATCTCCTCGTCGGGCCGAGCATGCGTCGCGAGCCATCGCCCCGCGGACCAGTGACCCCATCGGCTCAGGTGATTGAGGTGATTCGGTTGCATCTGGGTGGCGACGGAACCCGCGACGGCGATGGCCATTGTGGCCAGACGAGCCGGCCGCGCCCAGCGTCCGTCCCATCGAAGATTCAAGGCGATCCCCCGACAGCAGACGTAAGTCCCCGCCGCTGCCCACGGGATCGAAGCGACGACCAGGGCCATTACGTGCCGGCCCGAGAGGTAGCCCAGCGTGGTCGAATGCTTCAGCAGGGCCAGTCCGTAGACCCCGGCGAAGATGAGGAGCAGCCGGCCTTCGATGCCAATCGGTTCGGACGCGCGGTCATCCGTCAGGATTCCGCGAATATAACGCCTCCGAACCAGGCCCCAGACGGTCATCACCGCGAAGCCCCAGCACAAATGCTCCCACCACTTGCCGACGATTCGCCCGACGGACGAACGCCATCCCCGGATCGGGATCTGATCGGCCTCCTCCTTGGGAGAGAAGTCCCACCGCGGATCATCGAGCCCGCGGGGTACCCGCTGGGGTACCGATCGCTTCGTGATCGATTGCGGCCCGAGCCAGGCCCCGTACCGAACCGCGAGTTTCTCGGAGATTTCCCCCTTGAAAGCGGCATACCAGATCACCGCGAGCCCGGCCCCGAGCAACAGCATCGATATAGTGCCGAGGCGGCGAATCCGGCGTTGGCCCGTCGATCTCCTGAATGTCAACACCCAGGTCAGGCCGACCGCGACGGGGACGAGCATGACCTCCGGACGCGCGAGATACCCGGCCCCCGCGACGAGCCCGGAGCCGAATCCGAGCCGCCAATCGCTCGACCGCAACGCTCGAGCCCCGAGCCACAAGGCGAGGAAGGTCGTGAACAGTCCCAGGCTGTCGGCGAGTGTATCGTGTCCGATCTCGGCCGCTCGCGGGAGCAAGGCCAGGAGTCCGGCCGCGATGAAGGCGATGCGACGATCGAACAGCGATCGCGTCAAGAAGTAGACCGGGAACAGGAGCCCGACCGACGCGATCGCGGCGATCAACTGGGCCGCGATCCGCCAGGCGTCCGGGCCTTCGCCGGCGATGCGGGCCACGATCGGCTCGGCCGCGGCGATCAGGGCCGGGTAGAGGGGATGGACATCGGCCCCTCGGATCACGACGTCCCAGGGATCGAGCTGGAATTGTCGAGCGACCCGGATGAACTTGAGGCCATCCTGCGCCGGCAGCAAGGTCCGGGAGACGGCCCAGGCATGGAGGCTCGCCGCGAGCACTGCGATCGCGAGCAGACTCCGACAGTGGGCCATCGCGATCCTCCTTGATCTGCGGCCCTCGATCTCGCGGGAAGCGGCCGATTCCTTCGGCCAGGGCCGAGCTGTTCCCGGGGCGAGCCGATCGAACCGACGGCCAGAGGCTCACTTCCCAAGGCGGAGAGTATAAGGTCCCCGCTCATGCGGTCAATGGCAACCGTCGGGTCACGCCCGCGGGGTTTCCGTTCCATCGCGACGGCGACTGACGTTGCCGAACCTCGCGCCAGAGATCATCGAGGCTCTCTTCCCAGGCGATGCGCGGTCCCCAGCCCGTCTCCGCGACGATCCGGTCGATCGCGGCTCGAGAGTCCGACGGTCCACGCCGTCCTTCCAATGCCGGATCGATGCGCGTCTGGACCTCCCGACCGCTGAGGCGAACCAGGACATCGAGACCGTCTCCGACCCGCCGGGAGCGGCCGGTCCCGACGTGATACACCCGACTCGCCCGGCCTCGCATCGCCAGGGCGATCATCGCGCGTGCCACGTCGCGCACATCGATGAAATCGCGGCGTGCTTCGAGATCGCCGACGGCCAGATCGAGCGGATCCGGTCCCGACTCGGCCAGTCGCGACGCGAACCGGCCGAACGCCTGGCTCGGAGGGATGCCCGGTCCGATCGGATTGAAGACGCGCGCCACGCAGACCTCGAGAGGCGGACGTTCCGAGAGTCCCCTGAGCGTCGCCAGATGCTTGCTACGCCCGTAGGCATCGATCGGGTAACCGGTGTAATCCTCGCCGACGGGCAAGTCTGCCGGCTCGACTGGACCCAGCTCCGCTGCCGAGCCCGAGAGGACGATGCGGATCGGTTTGTCCAGGGTTCGCAGGGCACTCAGGAGATGCGTCGTCGCCCAGAAATTCGTGTGGTAGAGCTCGTCATCACCGGCCGGCGGCGTGCGTCCCGCGGTGTGGATCACGAAGTCGGGCGCCGTTCGGCTGAGGACCTGACGAAGTATCGTCGCATCATTCAGGTCCGCCGCGACGAAACGATCCTCGGGCCAGTCCCTGGGTCGATGTCGGCCCAGGGCGATGATCCGGGCATCGGACCTCGACGTGAACTCATCACCGGTCGTCAGGGCGTCCAGCACATGGCGCCCCACGAATCCCGACGCCCCCGTCACCAACCAGACCGACATGGTCGACTCCTCAATCGCTCGCGTCCAGAATCTCGAGACTCCCAATCAACCCTAGCTGCCAACTCAGCACCTTGCCGGGGCCAGTACTCGGCAAGCCGTCCGGAAGACGTGATCGGGAGTCAGTTCGCGCATGCAGCGATGGTGCCCCTCGGGGCAGACCGGCCGCTGGCAAGGCCCACAAGCCACCGGATGGAACAGGTGCCAGGCGTGGGGATGATAGGTCCGTGTCCAGGCGATGTGGGTGGGACCGAACAAGGTCACCACGGGTGTGTCGAACGCCGCGGCGAAGTGTCGGGGGCCGGAGTCGGTCGTGATCAGAAGCGAGGCGCGACGCACGCACGCCTTCGTCAGGCCGATCCCAAGATCCTGATCCGCCAGGCTGAGGACTCGGGGATGCGACGCGGATCGAACGATCTCTCGCGCGGCGTCCCGTTCGCTGGGTCCGCACAGCACGAGGATGCGTGCATCGAACTCCTCGGCCAGCCGGCCGGCGAGCTCGGCGAAATGAGAGACGGGCCAGTTCTTGGCCGGTCCGAACGCGCCACCCGTATTCAGACAGACCAGGCGCTCGTCGCCGGATAGTCCCAGCGACCCGAAGGCTCGGTCGGCGGCCGACTCGTCTTCCGGCGTCGTGGCAAGTTCGAGCCGGATCGACTCCACCGGGCATCCCAGATGTCGCGCCAGCTTCAGGTAGGATTCCACCATCGGGACCGGCAGGCGGCGGCCGGCCTCATCGCGAGGCTGGAGCAGATGCTCGGTCAGGAGGAGCCTTCGCCCCTGGTTCTCGAACCCAATGCGACGAGGGATCCCGGCCAGCCAGGCCATGACCGCCGCTCGCACCGAGTTCGGCAGGAGGATGGCGAGATCGAATCGATCGTTCCGCAGCCTTCTCAGCGTGGACCAGGACCGGACGCCTTGCATCCGAGAACGCGGATCGAAATAGATCCAGTCGTCGAACCAAGGACAACCACCGAGTGTCGGCGCGACGTGGGGCTTGATGACAGCCGTCAACCTGGCCCCGGGGAAGCCGCGTCGGATCGCGCGGAACGTCGGCGTTGCCATGACGGTGTCGCCGATGAGATTCGGGCAGAACACCGCGATTCTCATACATGGAGGACCGGATCCTGGCTGTCCAGTCCCGTTGCTTCTCGGCACGGAAGCGAATCCGTTCGCGTTCACGAGAATCCTTTCTCCGCCAGCTCAACGCGAAGTCATCGTTCGCAGGAACCAAGGACCGAGAGGCTCAACGCGAAGGCATGGCATGCAGGAGCCGGATCAACGCGTCTTCCATGACGTCTTCACCCGCGACGATCTCGAGTCCGATCCGGAGCGCCCGCAATGGCGACGGCCCGAGTCGACCGGCGCGAAGCTTCACCAAATCCTTCTGTGTGGTCAAGACGAGATCGGCACCCACCTCGCGCGCCCAGCGTTGCAGTCCGTCAACGACGGTCGCCGTATAGTCCTGATGGTCCGGGTAGATGCGGAGGTCAACGAGTTTCCCGCAGAGCGGCAAGAGCGTCCGCCGAAACCCTTCGGGATTGCCGATCCCGCAGAAGGCCGCGACGGAGCGCCCGGCCAACTCGCCCAAGGTGCTCCCGAATCCTTCGGCGTCGATGAGATCGACCGGGGCGTGCCGGGCCTCCACCCATCGCAGGGGACCGACCCGACGCTCGGCCTCGACGCGGATGGCCGCACGCCGATCCGCGTCGACCTGGTCGGCCCGCGACAAGACCACGATGTCGGCACGTCGCAGTGCCGTCAACGGTTCGCGGAGTAATCCGCTGGGCAAGAGACGACCCAGCCCGTAAGGCTCGATGGCATCGATGAGCACCAGATCGAGATCGCGTGCGATCCGACGATGTTGAAAACCATCATCCAGGACGAGGATCTCGGTCTCGAGTTCTTCGACCGCGATCCTCGCGGACCGGACGCGGTCGGGATCCTGGAGATGGGGTACATCCGGCAGGTTCTCCTCCAGGACGCGGCCCTCGTCGTTGAGCCCTTCGGTTTGCTTGTACCCGCGACTCAGGATCGCCACACGGAGACCACGACGCCGCAACCATCGCGCCACCCACTCGACCATGGGTGTCTTGCCAGTGCCTCCCACGGTCAGGTTCCCGACCGAGATCACCGGGACGGAGGCCCGGTTCGTCGCGATCCAGCCGTGGTCGAACCCGTAATTCCGGACTGCGACTCCCGCGCGATAGGGTACAGCCAGGACGCTCAGCGCCATCCTCGCCAGGTGGTCGTAAAGGCCGCGGGGCCGACCGCGAATCAGGCGGAGGTAAGCGTCCTGGTCGAATCGGATCACGCTCAGGCTTCCATGGCCTTGATGATCGCCCTGGCCATCTCGAGCGTGCCCACGGCGGACGGGTCGTTACGGTCGGGCTTCATGTCGTAGGTGACGTCTTTGCCCTCCTCGATCACCTTGGCGACCGCCTTCTCCAGTCGGTGCGCGGCCTCGGTCTCGCCCATGTAGTCGAGCATCAGCACGCCGGAGAGGATCAGGGCCGTTGGATTCATCTTGTACTGGCCCTTGTACTTCGGCGCCGAGCCGTGTGTCGCCTCGAAGACCGCGCCGGTCTCACCGATGTTGGCACCGGGGGCCACCCCCAGGCCGCCCACCAGGCCGGCACACAGGTCCGATACGATGTCGCCGTAGAGGTTGGGCAGCACGAGGACGTCATACAGCTCCGGCTTCTGAACGAGCTGCATGCACATGTTATCCACGATCCGGTCTTCGAACTCGATGTCCGGGTATTCCTTGGCCACCTCGCGACTGACCTCGAGGAAGAGGCCGTCGCTGTACTTGAGGATATTCGCCTTGTGGACCGAGGTCACTTTCTTCCGCCCGTACTTGCGGGCGTACTCGAACGCGTACTTGACGATCCGCTGGGTGCCGGTGATCGAGATCGCCTTGACCGAGATCCCGGAGTCCGGACGGACCGTCTTGCCGTTGAGCTTCTTGATGTCCGCGATCAGCTCGGCGGTCTCCGGCTTGCCTTGCTCGAACTCGCAGCCGAAGTAGAGATCTTCCGTGTTCTCGCGGACGATCACGAGATCGACCGGGATATGCGAGAAATAAGTCCGGACACCCGGGTAGATCTTGCAGGGCCGGATGCACGCGTAGAGGTCGAGGGCCTGCCTGAGATAGACGTTGACGCTACGGAATCCGGTGCCGACGGGCGTCGTGATGGGCGCCTTGAGGGCGATCTTGGTGCGCCGGCACGACTCGATCACGCTATCGGGGATTGGGGTCCCGAGCTTGGCCATCACATCGACGCCGGCATCCTGCTCGTCCCAGGCGATCTCGACGCCCGTGGCATCGATGCACAACTTCGCGGCCTCGGCGAGTTCCGGCCCGACACCATCGCCACGGATCAGCGTCACTTCATAAGACATCAGTTCTGCATCTCCCCGTAGTGCAAGGCGTCGGCGCCCCGGCCGTCGCGAAGCCCGAGATCGAACAGGATCCGAGATCGTTGCGAATGCAACGCGATCTGGTATCCTGGTGTGTGCTGGATGTCGCCAGGCTAACCGGCCGGGTGGCACTCGTCAAGCGGCGCGGAATGCCCACGCTCGCGTAAACCCCAATCCCTGGACAGTGTCGCCGACGATGCTCGAACCTCCCGTCGCCCCCGATCCTCGAGTCCACCGATGGCTCCTGAGACACCTCAACCCGTTGAGCTTCGCCTTGCATATCGTCGGGATCCCGCCGACGTTCCTCGGCGTGCTCTTCGTACCGATCTACCTCTCGCTGCTCTCCTTCCCGCTTTTCCTCGTCGCGCTCGCCCTCTTCCTGGGAGGTTTCCTCGTCCAGTTCACGGGCCACTTTCTCGAGGGTACCGATCCCGGGGAAATCATCTACTTCAAACGCAAGCTCGGCCTGCCCTTCGTGGAGTTTCCCAGGAAGCGGGCCGCGGGGCCTCAGCCCGGTATGGACGCCCCGGCCACCCCGGCTTGACGATCGATCGGGAACTCGGTCGATCCGGCTGTCCCTTTCCTCTCGATGGCCGGGCCGGGAGGATGGCTGCAACCTTATACCGATCGGTCCAGGTCGCCCGGAAGGCCGGAGTGTTGAGAGGCAGCGCAACCACCCCTTCTCGCGCCGTCGGTACGGCGGGAGCATCGGCCGGTTCGCTGATGCGATCGTTTTTGATCTAGGCTCCGTCGGAAAAGTCGATAGAATCCGCGCCATCGCTTCAAGTCTCACGTCGCAATGATCCGATTCAATCCGACAAGTCGAATGGTGGAACTCACGGGACAGGACCGCTCCGGCGCATTGCGACGGTGACGATCTGTTCGACGGTCAAGACGGCGAGCGAGGGCACGTTTCCTCGCCCGGCGAGACCTTAACAAGTGTTCGAAAAGAGCCCGTCGCAACGGGTACTCGTCCGGCATCGACCGGCTGCGGCACATACTGTGTGCAGACGGAACCCCCGAAGCCAAGCCAGGGACGGCGCAGCGCGACCCGATGAGTTTATCTCATCGTCACATGGCGATCTTAGTCAAGGACGGCTGGCCATGCGATTGACCCTCAGTAGGAACCGATGGACGTGTGCGGCATTGCTCGCGTCCTGGATCCTCTCCTCTGGTTGCCAGAGGCTCCCTTATATCGATGAATCCAAGCCAGTCCCTCATGACAACATGGGACGAGTCGCGTTGGAAGACAAGGAGGTCAAACAGGCAAGCCTCATCAGCAGTACGCTGCCGATGCAGTTGCCCAAGGTGACCAAGCCTCGGACGACCAACGACCCCGAGGCGGCCGAGATGTGGCCGATGACCCTGCAGGAGGCCATCCGCATCGGCCTGGACAACTCCGAGGTGGTCCGCGTGATCGCCTTCGGTGCCCAGGGTATCCCGATCGGCGGCTTCGAGCCGACGCCGTTGAATACCGGGGCCGGGGCGGGCGTCGCCAGCTCGCTGGGCTCGGGCGGCCTGTCCACCATCTATGACCCGGCGATCCAGGAGACCTCGATCGCCGTCGCCCTGTCGAATTTCGACACGGCCTTCACGACGAGCCTGCTCTGGGGCGACAGCACCCAGCCGTTCAATAACGGCGTCCAGGGTGGATCGCTCAGCCTCTCGGGCACGCGGTATCCGATCATCTCGATCAACGACTCCGCCACGTTCCAGATCGGCCTGTCCAAGCGGAACGCCACCGGCGGCTTGATGGGGATCACCCAGAACACGAGCTGGTCCTATCAGAATAGCTCGTTCCTGGTGTATCCCTCGGCCTACACCACCAATCTTCAGCTCACCTTGACCCAGCCCTTGCTGGGTAGTGCGGCATTGCCCGGCCAGGCGGCCGGACCGCCCGTCGGCCTCGAAGCCAACCGGGCCCCGATCGTGATCGCCCGGCTCAACGCCGACGCCGCCGTCTGGCGGTTCAAGGCCGAGATCATGGCAGAAGTGCGATCGATCGAGCAGCAATACTGGAGCCTGGCCCAGGTCCACGTCCAGCTCTGGGCCGCCGACCGGGCCGTGAGCCTGGCCGCCGAGATCCTCAAGCGCGAAGAGGCCGAGCTGGCCGTCGGCCGCGGTACGGTCGCCGACGTGGCCGAGGCGGCCCAGCGGCTCGAACAGTTCAACCTCGACCTGGTGACCCGGACCTCCGACGTCATCACGACCGAGCGGCAGTTGCGAAACCTCCTCGGCCTGCCGCCGGCGGATAATCGTCGGATCATCCCGGTGACGCCGCCGACCGAGGCACGTCTCGAGCCGGACTGGGATTCCAGCCTCGCCCAGATGCTCAGCTTCCAGCCCGATATCGTCCAGCAGCAGATCCTCGTCCGGGTCGCCGAGCTGCAATTGCTCATCGCCCGGAACCAACTCCTCCCGCAGTTGAGCCTCAACGCCCTCTACCAGTTCAATGGTCTCGGCCAGCAGTTGGACTCGGCCTTCGCCACCATGACCGGGGCGACTCTCAAGGCCCTCAACCCGGTCATCGCCAACCAGGAACGTGCCGCGGGGCTCAACCAGAATCCCGGCAATTACAACAACTTCGTCACCTGGCAGGTGGGCTTCACCTTTCAGATGCCGCTCGGCATGCGGTCGCCGCTGGCCAACTCGCGTTCCGCACAGTATACCCTGCTGCGAGCCCGCGCGTTCCTCCAGCAGATCGTCCACCAGACGACCCACTCGCTGGCCCGGTTCTTCCTGGAAATCGACGCCAACTACAAGCAGTTCAAGACCGCCTCGCGGTTGAGGGCCGCGGCGGCCCAGCGGCTCGACGCCCAGCGGGCCTATTACGAGGAAGGCCGGATCACGATCGACCGGTTCCTCGACGCCGTCAGCCAGTACGCCACCTCCGTCGCCACCGAGGCCCAGTACAAGACGACCTACAACATCTCGATCGTCGCCCTGGAAGAGGCCAAGGGGACCCTGTTGGCCTACGACAACATCGCCGTCGCGGAAGGCCCGCAGCCGAAGAAGGCCTATATCCAGGCCCGCGATATCCAGAGGGCCCATCGCCAGTTCCATATCTCGCCCGACGGTCCGATGGTGCCCGAGAAGCCGATCGGCCCTCAGAACGCAGATCCGGTCATCTCCAACCCGCCGCCCAACATCGATCCCGAGCAGAATATGCCGCCCTTGCCCGGCCCTGTCGGACCGATCGGACCGACGCCCACACCGGTACCGCCCCACGTCCCGGCCGCCGTCCAGCCATTCCTCTCGCAGAACGCGACGGGGACGTCGGCCGGACGACCGGATGCCTCGGGCGGCATGGTGACCCCGGTTTCCAACGCACGATCGACGCCCCCTTCCTCGCCGGGGATGCGGCTCACTTCGACGAGCGGCTCGAGCGACTGGTCCCGCTCCCTGGCGGCACCAACCGCGAACGCAACAGCCTCCCGATCGACCGGCAGGTCCGCCGCGAACCCGTCCTCCGGTTCGATGCTCGCCTCGACTCCGACGACGGGATCTCCCGGAGGATCGTCGCCGACCCAATCGGCATCTCGAACGCCGTCTCCGCCCCCGGCAGAGCTGCCGACTCTGCCCGGGTCGATCGATCTGCCGCCATTGCCTCAATGACGCCGAGACCCTCGAGATCGCCGAAGAACCACAGCGAGGCCGAGACCTTGGGACTTCTGAAGTCCTGGTCCCGGCCTCGCTTTCGGTTTTGTCAAAACATTGTTGACCAGCACGCTCCGGGCTCGCCACAATGACAATTCGAAACCCGAACCCACCGCAGCCGGGGGGTTATACAACACTCTGAGGAAAGGCGGTCACGATGGACGGCGCTCAGAACGATCGGACGAGCGGAGGCAGTCGGCGTGATTTTCTCATGACTGCGGCCGCCTCGGGCGGAGCCGCGGCGTTGACATCGGGCGAAGCCGCACGGGCCGCCCAGCAGCCCGCACCGGCCAAGCCCGGCCTCCCCACCGTCACCCTCGGCAAGACCGGCCAGAAGGTCTCGGTCCTGGGGCAGGGGACCAGTTGGGCCCTTGCACCGAACTTCCTCCAGACCGCATTCTTCTCCGGAGTCGGCTACGTCAACTGCTCGGAAGCCTACGAGAACGGCCAGTCGGAGAAAACGCTGGGTGAGGTCATCGAGCGGACCAAGAAGCGGAAAGATGTCTTCATCGTCACCAAGTGTACGCGCAAGGTCGGCGGTGCGGGTGCCTTCGCCAACTACCAGAGTCATCTCGACGCCAGCCTGCAACGCTTGAAGATGGATTACGTCAACTCCTACTACCTGCACGGAGTCTCCGGACTCGACATCCCGCTCTTCAGCGATCCCGACGTCAAGTCCGCATTCGAGAAGCTCAAGAAGTCGGGCAAGATCCGCTTCTGCGGCCTGAGCTGCCACGACGGGCGACTTCCCGAGATCGTCACCGCGGCGGCCGAGTGCGGATGGATCGATCAGATCATGATCCAGTACAACTATCGGACCATGGGGGTGGATGCGGTCAAGCGTGCCGCTCGATGCCGCCGCGAAGGCCAACCTCGGCATCGTGGCGATGAAGACGCAGGCGGACGGCGGTAGCTTCCGCTCGATGGTCCCGTCCCCGAAGTTCAAGGAATTCGTCGATAAGGGTATCAAGACGGGACAGGCCGCGATCAAGACGGTCTTCTCCGATCACCGCGTCCACGTGGTCGTCAGCGAGATGACCAATCGCGACATGCTCCGCGAGAACATGGCCGCCGCGGCCGACCACACCCTCTCGCGGCGCGATCAGGAGATGCTCGAAGAGTACCGCCTGGCCACGTCGCATCTCTATTGCCACGGATGCGGCCAGAACTGCGAGCCGGCCGCAGGCGGGGTCGCCGTCGCGGACATCCTCCGCTTCTTGCGGTACGACGAGGTCTATGGCAAGCGTCGCCGGGCCCGCGAGCTCTACCAGGCCCTACCCCCCGAGGCACGCAACCTCATCGCGGCCGATCTCGCCGCCGCCGAGGCCGCTTGCCCTCACGGGCTCCCCGTCGCCGACCTGCTCCGTCGGGCTGATGAGAGGATGAGCTGATCACCCTTGTGCTGGATGCGATGACGGATGATCCGGCATCATTCCGGATCATCCTCGTCGATCTCATCGGCACGAGCCGATGTCCCCGCGGGAGCCGGGGCCCCCGGGACGACATACTTGCCGTCGATCCATCGACCGAGGTCGATCAAACGGCAACGCTCGGAGCAGAAGGGAAACGTCGGCAGTTCGCCGATTGCTTCGATCTGATAGCGACGCGAACACGTCGGACAACTTCCCCGGATCATGAGTCGCTCTTCGGGCTGGGTGCGGCGGGTTTCGACGATTCGGTGCTCGTCGGTGTCGAGGCGGCGGCAGGCGAAGCGGAATCGCCGGATGACTTCGTTGCCCCGTTGGAGGACGACTTGTCGGCCTCGGCGGCCTTCTTGTAAGAGTCGCTGCGATAGTCCGTCTGATAGAACCCCGATCCTTTGAACAGGATCGCGGCGCCCGGCCCGATCTTCCGTCGCAGCTTGGCTTGCTTGCATTCGGGGCAATCGGTCTGGGGCTGGGCCATGATCGATTCGTAGGCTTCGAACTCGTGGCCGCATTCGTCGCAGATATAATCGTAAGTCGGCATGATTCACGCGTCCTTCAGATCGACCAGGATCGGGACCCCAACTCGTCGCCCGGGGATGAAGCCCTGCGGAGCTTCAACCGCCGGCCGACCGGACGGACACCGCGACCTTGGTCGGCCGCAAGACACGATCGCGAATCTTGTATCCTTTGCTCAGCTCGCTAACCACGGTCCCTTCGGGATGTTCCGCGGAAGTCTGCTGGAGGACCGCGTCGTGGAAATTGGGGTCGAAGGGCTCTCCCAGGGCCGCGATCGGCTCGACGCCGTGCTTGCCCAGGACTTCGAGTAATTGCTTCTGGACCATGTCCAGCCCGGCCGTCACGCCCTCTGCGCCCGAGGCACGCAGCACGTCGATGGCACGGCTGAGGTTATCGAGCGAGTCGAGGAGGTCGCGGGCCAGCGAGCCGACCGCATAGACCCGGTCGATGTCCGCCTGCTGCTTGGAACGTTTCTGGAAGTTGGCGAACTCGGCCCGCGCCGCAGCGCCTGATCCTGATACTCGTCTCGTTCCTTCTTCAACTGGGCAATTTCTTCCGACCCGGACAGCGGGTCGCCGACGGAACGAGTGCCGGTGTTCTCCGCTCCCGCCGGGCTGTCGGCGAGGGGATCGTCAATCTTCGGGAAATCTGCCGTCTCCACGTCTTTAGGCTTCCGGCTGTATTCATTCATTGGCCTCTGCTCCCATCCGAACTCGGCGCAACGCGGGACCTGATTCCGGGACCGATCTCCCCAACCCGGAATCTCCCCGGGCCGATCAATGCTCGCGCGTGTCGTCGGGCTCTTCCTCGGTGAAATACTCTCTCAGCTTCTCGAAGAAGCTCTTACGACGAGGGCTGACCTGCAAGTGCTCGATCTCGGCGAACTCGCGGAGCAGTTCCTCTTGTCGGGATGTCAGGTGTCTCGGCGTCTCGACGACGACTTCCACCAGCTCATCGCCCCGGCCCCGGCCGCCGATATCCGGCATGCCGCGGTTCTTGATCCGCAAGGTGTCGCCGCTCTGGGTCCCTCGCGGGACCTCGAGGTGTTCCGGGCCGTCGAGCGTGGGCACCTCGATCTCGGCGCCGAGCGCGGCCTGTGCGAAGCCGATCGGCACCTGGCAGAACAGGTCGTTGCGCCGCCGCTCGAAGAACGGATGTTTCTTCACGAGGATCTGGACCCGCAAGTTGCCTCGAGGGGCACCGACGTCGCCGAGCTCGCCTTGGTTCCTCTGCTGGAGCCACATGCCGCTCTCGACGCCGGGCGGGATATTGACCTGCAATCTCACCGAGGTCGGGACCCGTCCGCCTCCCTTGCAACCGGGACACGGGTCGGTGATGCGAACCCCTTCGCCGCCGCAAGCCGGGCAGGTGGTCGCGACCTGGAAGAAGCCGCGGTTCTGGACGATCTGGCCCCTGCCTCCGCAATAGTTGCAACTCGTCGCCACCGTCCCCTTGCGAGCGCCCGAGCCCTGGCATTCGCCGCAAAACTCCTGGCGATTCACGTCGAGGGTGCGGGTGGTGCCCCGAGACGCCTCGACCAGCTCGATCTCGAGTTTCAGCAGCAGGTCCGGACCCGGCCGCGGCCCCCGGCGCCGGTTCCCTCCCAGGAGGTCGCCGAATAGCCCGCCCCCGAAGATGTCGCTGAAGGCCGACATGATGTCGTCCGCCGATCGGAAGTCGTGCGTCGCCGCCCCGTTCAGGCCGGCATGCCCGTATCGATCGTACCGCTGGCGCTTGTCCGGATCCGACAGGACTTCATACGCCTCCGCCAGCTCCTTGAATCGCTTCTCTGCCTCTTCATCGCCCGGATTTCGGTCCGGATGATACTTGAGGGCCATCTGTCGATAGGCTTTCTTGATCTCATCGACGGGGGCTTCGCGGCCTACCCCAAGGACTTCATAAAAATCGCGCTTCGTGGCGGCCATCGGCATGGCGTCTCAATCAATTGAGGGTCGGGGCAAGGTATCCAACAAATCGACCGGCGTGGCCCGCGATCGACGCCGGCTTCCAGCACGCTCTCCGTTGTATCATATACCTCCGGATTAAGATAACCAAACTGCGGCTCGATGGTGGCGGGTGGCGGGCGGAGCGCTGGCTCCGTTCGCCGAGTCAATGCGATCAGATCCCGCGGCTCCTTCCGGCCACCCGCCACCCGCAAGATTAGCGCACGGAACCTTCGACCCGAGCGGCATTCTCCTTCTCGTCGTCCTTGATGTTGGTGATCATGGCCTCGGTCGTCAGCATGAGCGCGGCGATCGAGGAGGCGTTCTGGAGTGCGGACCGGGTCACCTTGGTGGGGTCAACGATCCCGGCGGCGAACATATCCACGAATTCTCCGGTGTTGGCATCGAAGCCCTTCGGACCTTCCAGGGCTTTCACGTCGTCGGCGATGACGGCACCATCGTGGCCGGAATTCGAGGCGATGTAGCGGATCGGCTCTTCGAGCCCCCGCAGGACGATGGCCGCTCCCATCTTCTCGTCGCCGGTGAGCGACTCGTAGACCTTCTGGACGGCCGGGATGGTGCGGAGCAGCGCCACGCCACCGCCGGGGACGATGCCCTCCTCGGCCGCGGCACGCGTCGCGTGAAGGGCGTCCTCGATCCGGGCCTTGGTTTGCTTCATGTCCGCCTCGGTAGGGGCACCGACGCGGATCAGCGCGACGCCGCCGGAGAGCTTGGCGAGCCGCTCCTGGAACTTCTCCTTGTCGTACTCGCTCTCGGTCTCCTCGATCTGTCGACGGAGTTGATCGATCCGACGCTGGATCTCGGCCCGCTTGCCCGCCCCCTGGATCAGAGTCGTGCTGTCCTTGTTGACCTTGACCTGCTTGGCCTTGCCAAGTTGGCTGATCTGGAGATTCTCCAGCTTCAGGCCGAGGTCCTCGCTGATCACGGTCCCGCCGGTGAGCACGGCCATGTCGCCGAGCATCGCCTTGCGGCGATCGCCGAACCCGGGTGCCTTGACCGCGCAGATGTTCAGGACGCCGCGGAGCTTGTTGACGACCAGGGTCGCCAGCGCCTCCCCTTCGACCTCCTCGGCGATGATCAACAGCGGCTTGGCCGACTGTGCGACCTTCTCCAGCAGCGGGATCATCTCGCGGAGGCTGCTGATCTTCTTCTCGTGGAGGAGGATCAGGGCGTCTTCGAAGACGACTTCCATCGTGGAGGGACTGGTGACGAAATAAGGGCTGAGGTAGCCCTTGTCGAACTGCATGCCCTCGACGAACTCGAGGGTGGTCGTCGCGGTCTTGCCCTCCTCGACGGTGATCACGCCATCGCGGCCGACCCGCTCGACGGCATCGGCCAGCATGTTGCCGATCGCGGGATCATTATTCGCGGAGATCGAGCCGACTTGGGCGATCTCCTCCTTCTTGGAGACGGGCCGCGAGATCGTCCCGGTCAACTCCGCGACGGCGGCCTCGACGGCCTTCTCGATGCCACGGCGGACCGCCGTCGGGTTGGCGCCCGAAGTGATGTACTTGAGCCCTTCGCGATAGATGGCGCGGGCCAGGATGGTCGCCGTCGTCGTCCCGTCGCCGGCCACGTCGGAGGTCTTGGACGCCACCACGTTGGCGAGCTTGGCGCCCATGTTCTCGAACGGGTCGGACAGCTCGATCTCCTTGGCGACGGAGACGCCGTCCTTGGTCACGGTCGGGCCGCCGAACGACTTGCTCAGGATCACGTTGCGCCCGGTCGGGCCCAGCGTGGTCCCGACCGCGCGGGCCAGGATATCGACGCCGTCGTGCATCTTCCGGCGCGGCCTCGGAAAAGAGAATCTGTTTAGCCACCGTCGTGTGCTCCTTTAGTCATTGGTCACGAGTCATGGGTCATTGGCCATTAGTTCCGGTCACCAGCGATCGATTTACCGGTACGCGGGGGTCGCCGACCAGGGCGTTGACATGCCACGAGCTCTCGGGATCGCGAACGTATGGCTCATGACCAGTGACTAATGACCGATGACAATTAGCCGATAATCTTGGCCAGGATGTCGGACTCGCGGAGGATCTTGATCTCCTCGCCGTCCACCTTGATCTCCGTGCCCGAATACTTCCCGAAGAGCACCTCGTCGCCCTCGACGACGCCGATGGGGGACCGCTCGCCCGAGTCGAGCAGCTTGCCCGGCCCGACCGCGAGTACCTTGCCACGCTGGGGCTTCTCCTTCGCCGTGTCCGGCAGCACGATGCCGCCGGCCGTCTTCTCCTCGGCCTCGATCTGCTGGATCACAACGCGGTCCTCGAGGGGACGAATCGTCTGCTTGGCCATGAATGCGTGTCCTTTATGCTGAATCTGAGTCTTGACCGTATGAAGAATCTCAAGCCGACAGGGATGTCGGAGAGCCGATCACATCATTCCCATTCCGCCCATGCCACCCATTCCGCCCATGCCACCCATTCCGCCCATGCCACCCATGTCGCCGCCGCCGTGATGAGGGTCGTGGTGACCGCCGGCGTCTTTCTTCTTGGGGGGCTCGGCGATGAGGGCTTCGGTGGTCAGGAGCAGGCCGGCGACGGAGGCGCCATTTTGGAGTGCGGACCGCGTGA
Organism: uncultured Planctomycetota bacterium; assembly: GCA_963777695.1. GTDB lineage: Bacteria > Planctomycetota > Planctomycetia > Isosphaerales > Isosphaeraceae > CAVZRC01. Next base: position 1,911,998 of record CAVZRC010000001.1, on the reverse strand, counting down.
CCTTGGTGGGGTCCACGATCCCGGCGGCGAACATATCGCCCCACTTCGCGCCCTCGGCGTCGTAGCCGAACTTGGGATCGGTGCTCTTCTTGATCTTGTTGACGACGACCGCGCCGTCGATGCCGGCGTTCTCGGCGATGTAGCGGGCAGGTTGCTCGACGGCCCGTCGGATGATGTCAGCGCCGAGGGCCTCGTCATCGACGAGTTTCAGGTCGGCGATGGCGGCGGCGGCCCGGATCAAGGCGGTGCCACCGCCGGGGACGACGCCTTCCTCGATGGCGGCGCGGGTGGCATGCAGGGCGTCCTCGACGAGGGCCTTGCGCTCCTTCATCTCGGTCTCGGTCGCGGCCCCGACGCTGATCTGGGCGATGCCGCCGGCCAGCTTGGCGAGGCGCTCCTGGAGCTTCTCGCGATCGTATTCGCTGTCGGTCGTGCCGATCTCGCGGCGGATCATCTCGGCGCGGCCCTTGATCTCCTCGGGCGTGCCGCCGCCCTCGACGATGGTGGTATTCTCGCTGCTGATCGTGATCTTCTTGGCGCGGCCCAGGTCGGAGAGCTGGATCTGCTCCAGGTCGATGCCCAGGTCCTTGAAGATCGCCTTGCCGCCGGTGAGGACGGCGATGTCGCCCAGCATGGCCTTGCGTCGATCGCCGTAGCCCGGCGCCTTGACAGCCGCGACCTTGAGGATGCCTCGGAGCTTGTTCACGACGAGGGTGGCCAGGGCCTCGCCCTCGATGTCTTCGGCGATGAGCAGGAGCGGCTTGTTAGCCTTGGCCATCTTCTCGAGTAGCGGGATCAGCTTGGTCGGCGTGCTGATCTTCTCCTCGTAGATCAGGATATAAGCATCCTCGAGGACGACCTCCATCCGGTCCTGGTCGGTGACGAAGTGCGGGCTGAGGTAGCCGCGGTCGAACTGCATGCCCTCGACGACCTCGACCGTCGTCTCGAACCCCTTGCCTTCCTCGACGGTGATCACGCCATCGGTGCCAACCCGCTCGAAGGCGTCGGCCAGCTTCTCGCCTATCGACTTGTCGTTATTGGCGGCGATGGCCGCGACCTCGGTGATCTCTTTCTTCCCCGAGACTTTCTTCGACTGGCCCTTGACGTGCTCGACGACGGCGATGACCGCCTTGTCGATCCCTCGCTTCAGTGCCATGGCGTCGGCGCCGGCGGCCAGGGCGCGGAGCCCTTCCTTGTAGATCGCCTCGGCCAGGACGGTCGCGGTCGTAGTCCCATCGCCGGCGGCGTCGGAGGTCTTCGAGGCGGCTTCCTTGACGAGCTGTGCCCCCATGTTCTCGTAAGGGTCGGTCAGCTCGATCTCCTCGGCGACCGTCACGCCGTCCTTGGTCACGGTCGGGCTACCCCATCCCTTGTCAATCACGGCATTGCGACCGCGCGGGCCCAGCGTGCAGCGCACGGCTCGTGCCAGTTTCGACACGCCGGTGGCCAGCTTCTGGCGGGCCTCCTCGTCGTAGGCCAATATCTTCGCCACGATGGATCTCCTTCGTCATTGTCCGATGGGTCGGCCGGGTTCTCGCCCGCCCGGCGCGATGCGAGGGCCGACGCGTCGGGACATACAGCCCCAACGATGATTCGCACTCTCTTGATGCAAGTGATGTACCATCGAGCCAAGTTTGTCCTAATTGCGTATCGCCCATCGGTTTGCGACAGTTGACTCGTAGCCGCCCTTTTCGGCGTACTGTCGTTTTGGCAGTTGACCGGCCGAATTGTCATCGGGGACGATTCGGAGCGAGAGGGAGTTTGACGAGGGACATTGGAGGTGTCAGACTGTGCGGAAGGTGTCTGAGGATGTCGAGGGACGAGTCGTGTACACGGCACGACGGGGGAGAGGAGTCGCTGGCTATGGACGTGTCGAACCTTGAGACGAAGCGAAGGATCGGTTGGATGATCCTGGGCACCGTGCTGGGGATGGCTTCCAGCGGAGCGATGGGGACGCCGCTCCAGGCCGATGAGCCGCCAAAGGCACCTCAGGTCATCCCGCTCTGGCCGCACGACGCGCCGGGCTCGAAGGGGACCGACCGCGATAAGGACGTGCCGACGCTGACCGTCTGGCTGCCGAAGCCCGAGCGCGCGACCGGCTCGGCCGTGGTGGTCTGTCCGGGTGGTGGTTATGGGATGCTGGCGATGGACCACGAAGGTAAGCAGGTCGCCCAGTGGCTCAACTCGCTCGGGGTGACGGCTTTCGTCCTCAAGTACCGCCTCGGGCCGCGCTACCACCATCCGGCGATGCTCCAGGATGCCGGGCGAGCGATCCGCAAGGTGCGCGCGAGCGCCGCCGAGTGGAAGCTCGACCCGCACCGGATCGTGATCCTGGGTTTCTCGGCCGGGGGACACCTGGCCTCGACGGCCGGCACCCACTTCGACGCCGGCAAGCCGGGCGCCGACGACCCGGTCGAGCGGGTCAGCTCGCGCCCCGATCGGATGATCCTCGTGTACCCGGTCATCGCGCTGGCGACGCCTTATGGCCACTCCGGATCGCTCAAGAACCTCCTCGGAGACAACCCTTCGAGCGAGCTGATCGAGAGCCTATCGAACGAGCGGCAGGTCAGTAAGGAGACGCCGCCGACGTTCCTGGCCCACACCGACGCCGACAAGGGCGTCCCTGCGGAGAACAGCCTCCTCTTCGCCCTGGCGTTGCGCAAGGCCGGCGTCCCGGTCGAGCTGCACCTCTTCGAACGCGGTCCGCATGGACTCGGGCTGGGCGATGGCATCGCGGCCTATCGGGTCCCCGCCGAGCCATCCTTCAGGGCCTGGCCCAAGCTCTGCGAGACCTGGCTCAAGAATCAGGGGTTTCTCGAACGGGAATCGGCCAAGCAATGAGTATTTCGCGGAGGATTCCGCAGATCGATCTCGATTCCATGCCGAATCCGCTCCGCTTTTCAAGAGAGCGATACGAATATAGGATCGAAGTCGTTCGTGCCACCTTTCTTCCCCGAACGAGAATCCGAGGCCAAGGATGCCGGCCCGCGACTTCTACCACGATGTAGTCAAGGCGGCCTTGATCGCTGATGGCTGGACGATTACAGACGATCCGTTAAAGCTCCATGTGGGCAAAAAGGATCTCTTCGTTGACCTCGGAGCAGAGCGACTGCTCGCCGCGGACAAGGGAGGCCGAAAGATCGCCGTCGAGATTAAGAGTTTTCTCGGGGCTTCCGAGGTCGCAGACCTCGAGCAGGCCCTGGGACAATACATCCTCTACTCTGATATCCTCGAGGAGACCGAACCGGAACGCCTCATCTACCTGGCGATATCGTCGAAGGTGTATGAAGATCTATTCCTGGAACCGATCGGCCAATTGGTTATCAGACGGCAGCGCTTGCGGCTCATCGTCTTCGAACCGCAGAAGGGGGTGCTCATTCGATGGATACCCGAATAGTGTCCTACAGCGACATCATCCAGCATGTCCTTACCGATTATGCGAAGTATCCCTACTCCTACGGGCAGATCGAACGCCAACTGGTCTTCGACCGCGAACGCGATCACTATCTCCTGCTGAGCGTCGGCTGGGATAAGAGCCGCGTCCACGGCTGCGTGATCCACATCGACCTCATCGACGGGAAATGCTGGATTCAGCGCGACGGGTCCGAGAGTGGGATCGCTTACGACCTTGAGGCCGCCGGGATTCCCAAAGATCGGATCGTCCTCGCGTTCAAGCCGCCGGAGATTCGACCCCACACGGGCTATGCCGTGGCCTGAGCACCGAATCGCTCACTCCCGCTCCGGCCGGACATTCCCATACGACCAGGGTTCGCCCTTGAATGCGGGACGTCTGGGCGGCTCGGGCACCGCACTGGGCTTGAGCTGCCGCGCCAGTGCGATGCCCGCATCGCGCATCTGGGTCCCCGCCGTGATCTCGAGGTTGCTGTAGCTTGTGAGTCGGGTCTCATAGCCGCCGCCGTTCGGGCCAAAGGCATCCTCGGTCGGTACGTATCCCACACAGCCGTTGGCGAGCGAGACCGGGAACGTGAACGGGAACCCGCTCGCCGTCTTGATCTTGAGCCCGTAGCGGCAGAAGTACTCCGCAGGAGTCGTCACGAAGACCGCCGGCCCCACCTGGATGGCTTGCACCTCGACCTCGGCGGTCGGACTCCTCTTCAGCAGGGCATCCAGCACGACCGTCTCCTTGGCGAATGTCAAGGTCGTGGCGTCTGATCTTTTTCGTGTCTCCTTCGACGATTTCCAGGGCCGCTTTCAGGCGATCGGGAGATGGAGTCCTCCGCTTGATTTCCCATACACGGCTCCGGGCCGCCACGGGGATCAGGCTACCGGATTCCATGGTGAGCAGGACCTTCAACGCCTCCGCACCGACCTTGCCTCCGACGATCTGCGCCCAACGGTCACCGCCGGGATAGACGTGAGGGCTCCGATTATCGACCTGGGTGATGTCCCCGGAGGCACCGGCCAGGAATACGACAACGGCATCCTTGCCGTAGTAACCCTGGATCGCCTTCTCCAGGTAGTGGATATAATTCGCCGAGATGCCGCCAGGGCTCGTGGTCGCGTGACAGGAGAAATTGACGATACATCCGAGCAGCCGGTCGGGCTGCTTGGCATCCCAGGCGCCGATCACGCCCACTTCCGGGTCCACCGGACCGGCCGGCTCGACGATGTCGGGGTTGCCGAGGCCGGGATGCGTCACCGTGCGACCGTCCTTCATCAGGAACCGTCGGTTGAAGGCGACCGTGCTCTCGATGCCTTTCCCCACGCCCGCACGCGACTCCACGCGGCGACGATCGGCGTCGCAGATCGCGTCGATCAGGGATTGCTCGACGCGCGCGACGTACTTCGGATCCGCGATCGTCGACTCCTCGTACGCCAGCCGCTGGACCATCGGCGAGGCATGATCGTATTCGCCGGGCAGCGTCCAGACCAACGGGCCTGATGAATGCGAATGCGAGGCCCCGATCAGGATCGATCCGCCCGGAATCCCGGTCCGTTCCTGGACCGCCCGGCGGACGTTCAGGACAGTGTCGCGTCGGATGCCGAGGGCGTCGATGCCAACCAGTGCGACCCTCGATCGGCCGTCGTCGAAGACGGCCACGCGGACCTTGCACGGGTCGTGGATCGATCGATGGTACGCCTTGCCGTAACCGCCCGGCGCCTCCATGCCGAGCTCAGGCGTGATGTCCCGCTCCGCGAAGCCCGCCTTGAACGCGACGGCCGGCTGGGCCGCCGCGGTCGAGATCCAGACCGACACCGCCAGAAGTGTAACGATCCCACCGGAACATAAGCGATGTCGGGCCATTGCGTGGGCTCCTTGAGCAGGCATCCCAGGGGTGCTGGACAGGATGAATCATTTCTTGGGGACCAGCTCGAACCGGTGGGGCACCGGCTTCGCCCGGACACGACGCGCCGCGACTACCTCGGCCTCGAGGGCATCGAGGTCCGCCATGACCTTGGCGACGCCGGCATAGGTCTGCCCCTCGAAGGGAACCTGGATGTTGCGCCATCGCTGGAAATGGACGTTGTTGTGTTGCAAGGTCATCGCGTGAACGATCCGTGCCTGTCCGAACATCGGCGTCTCATACTCCGCAAGGTTGACGCCCGCTTCGAGCTGGTCGCGATTGAGTTCCGCCACGTCGCGGCCGTCGATCTTGAGTTGATAGCGCCCGACCTCCAGATGAGAGACCTTCAGGATCTGCCGATTCAATGCCTGCTCGACATCCGATGCCCTAACCGCGAGTGCCGTGATCGGCTCCTTCAGTTCGATGTACATCGGCAAGGACGAATCGAGCTGCTCCCAGGAGATTGTGCCGTCGGCGCGCAGATCGTTCGACCCTGGTATTCTCCTGTCTCAGCACTCGCTTCGCCGGTGCATCGATCTCGACCGTGGAGACGACCGCGGGGGCGTTCCACGCCTTGAGTAAGGCCTCGGCCATCAGGAGCTGGCCCGCCGGGCCCGGGTGGACCCGGTCATGGATCAGGTACTGGGCCGTCGTTGGGTCGATCGCGAATGCCTTCTTCAAGGCCGCGACGACCGACGTATTCAGGTCGGCGACCTTCGCCCCTTCCCTCTCGGCGAGCGACCGGACGAATTCCCCGTATCGGAGAAGCACCTGATTATACCCTCCTTCGAAGGTGGGCGGGCGAGTCACGTCGTCGAAGGGGGACGGGATGATCAGCGTGAGACGGACGTCAGGCAGGTGGCCCTTGATCGACCGTACCAGGTGTTGATAGCCACCGGTGTAGGCGTCGAAGATCGGCTGATTGAACGGCTGGTAGCTGGCGTCGTTCATCCCGAGCATCACGGTGATGACGGTCGGCTTGTAGGCGAAGACGTCGCGCGTCAGCCGACGATCGATCGGGCCGCCGCCGCCCCCGGTCACCCGGTCGCCCCCCCATCCCGAATGGACGAAGGTTACGTCCATCGAGGGAAAACGGGTGACGATATAGGTCTCGACGAATGTCGTGTAGAGCCGCTGATCGGTGATGCTATCGCCGTAAAAGACGATCCGGTCGCCATCCTTGATCGCGAACGGGCCTTCGGCGTGCAGTGCCGGGCTGACGCAAAGGATCAGCGAACATGCCACGATGGCGCAGGTGCAGAGCCGCGTCCAGAGGCGTCGGGGAGTGGATGTCCGGCTAGCTGTCGGTGTCTCGGGGGCCATGATTGGTTTCATGCCACCTCCTCGATGGGTTCGGGACTTCGCGCTCGAATCTCAACATGGCATCAGGCCCTTCGTAACTCCGGGAGAGTTCACGGGCCCGATTCAATCGGGGCAGGGGTGATCGAGGCTGGATTATCATCGAATCTCGACGCGTTCGCCAGGGGGGCGAAGGATGGTGGCGAGGCCGGGGACGTCATCGAATCCGTCGGAAATCGCTCGGAACCTTGCTGGCGGCCCGATGTGTCCTTACACTTAGAGGTATAGAGCGGCTCGATCTCCGCGGAAATCGGAGCGCGACCGGGATCGTCCCGGATCGAACAGGGGTAATCCATGCAGCCCTTTTCCCAGAGACCCCTCATGGCGATCGTCCTGGTCGCCACGATGACGGGTGCCATCTCGGGCCAGGACGCCGCAGGCGAGCGGAAGGCCGACGGGAAGGCCCCAACCGCCCCGGCCGATCCCGACCCGAGGCCCGGCGACAAGGACCCACCTGCGGATCCTGTCCTGACAGCTCTCGTCGAATACCATAGTCGAATCCGGGCCGACGCCAAGTTGCCGCCGCTCAAGGCCAATACCCAGCTCACCCAGGCCGCGCTCGATCACGCCCGCGACATGGCCGCGAATCACAATCTCAGCCACGATGGGAGCGACGGCTCAAACGTCGCCAAGCGCGTCAAGAAGCGGGGCTATCGCTACGAGGAAATCGGCGAGAACATCGCCGACGGCCAGGTGTCCGTCGAAGAGGTGATGCGGAGCTGGATGAATAGCCCCCCGCACAAGGAGAGCATCCTCGCCAATTTCACCGAGATGGGGGCTGCCGTCGTGCCCGACGGCTCCGGCCGGAAGTACTGGTGCGTGGATTTCGGACTCCCTGTGCCGAAGGTCGACACGGCCAAGGGGCCCTCCGCGTTGATCGCGGCCATGAACAAGGCCCGGACCGACGCCAAGCGCTCCACGGTGAAGGCGGACCCGAAACTCACCCAGGTCGCCGATCGCTTCGTCCGCGACCTCGCCGCTCGAAAGAAGGTCGAGACGAAGAACAGCGACGGACAGACCCCGTTCGACATCCTCAAGCGGCAGAATTACCACGCCCGACAGTTCGGCCTGACACTCTCCTCGGGCGAGGGTGACCCGGCGAAGGTCGTCGCCTCTTGCCTCGAACGGGAGGACGAACGCGAACAGCTCCTCGCGACCTACGATCGCGTCGGGGTCGCCGTGGCCGTCGACGACGAGGGGATACCTTACTGGGTCATGATCCTGGCCCAGACGCGATGAACCGACTCGCGGGTCGGATCGCCGGCTCATTGTCGATTCCATGCCCGGTGTGCCCGATACGCATGCTTCTCGGGAGGGACCAGGCAGCCGAGAAAATACTTGCACGCCGCACAAATGATCGTGGTACCGCGATCGAGATCCGAAAACTCCACGGTGCGTGCACAGCCCGGGCATGCGACGGTCCCATACCCGCGCGGTTTCTCCCTCCAGTAGACCGTCATACAGGACGGGCAGATGGTGTCTCCCCGGGCCGAGTCGCAGGACATGACGCCGTCGAGGCCGCAAGAGGGGCAAAGCGTTCGGACGTCGGGCTGAGCTTCCCTGGATTCGCCGGATTCAGAGACCCAGGAAGCGATCATCTCCTCGACGGGCCTGTCGAGGGCGTCTCGCGACGCGTCGCCGGTCGGCTCGATCGAAATCACGGAAGCGCACCGAGGACACTTGAGAATCCCCGCCTCCGGCCCGACCGAGATGTGCCCGTACACCCCGCATCCGTAGCAAACGAAACGAAAGTCCATGACAGGTCCCCGGGTTTCGAATACGACGATTGTAATAGGAAGGAGGCGGAGGGATCAAGTGAGCGGTATGCCACTTGCTCCTGGTCTACAATAGGATCGTAGTCCTTCGAGAGTTCTCCTTTGGGGACCCACACCGGAGAGTCGGGAGGATAATATGCATGCTAACTTGCCGACCGTGATCGTCCCCGCGAGAATGGGTGAGTTCGAGAACCGGAGAGGTCGGGACTGTAGCCCGAACGAACCGGAACGCTTGTTAGGTCCGATCTTGACCGCATCATCGTCGCGTCGCATTCGTAAACCGGAATTGATGGACCAGCCGGGGCTGGACGCCGGGGCTCATGCTACGGCCTTGCGCGGCCTCCGCCGTATCAATCAGCTCAGCCGGAGCGCGGCGATCGTCTGGCCGGCCCTGGCGCGACTCGGCGCCCGTCGCGGAGGCCCGACTCGGGTTCTCGACCTGGCCACGGGCGGAGGCGATGTGCCCATCGCACTCGCGCGGCGTGCGGCCGTATCGGGCCTCGACATCCGGATCGACGGCTGCGATATCAGCCCCGTGGCGGTCGAATTCGCCCGGAGAAACGCCGAGGATGCGGGCGTCCCGACGCGATTCTTCCGCCTGAACGTACTCGAGGAACCGATCCCCGATCGGTATGATGCGGTCACCTGCTCTTTGTTCCTCCATCATCTCGCGGACGATGAGGCCGTTGGTGTTCTGAGGAAGATGGCGGAGGCCACCGGTGAGCTGGTCCTGGTCAACGACTTGATTCGTTGCCGGTTGGGCTATGGACTGGCGTGGGCGGGCTGCCGTCTTCTGAGCCGTTCTCCGATCGTGCGACATGACGGGCCGGCGTCGGTGGACGCGGCCTTCAGCCTCGCCGAGGCGGAAGAGCTGGCGCGGCGAGCGGGACTGGTCGGCGCGCGACTGACTCGTCACTGGCCGTTCCGGTTCTTGCTCTCCTGGAGTTGCTGATGCTCGAGACCGGCCTTGCCGATGCATGGGACAGCCTGTGCGACGATCCCTGGGATGCAATCGTCATCGGCGCGGGTCCCGCGGGTGCCCTGGCCGCACGCGAGCTGGCCCGTATGGGACTCCGCGTCCTGCTCGTCGAGAAACGGCGATTTCCCCGCGCAAAGGTCTGCGGCGGATGTCTCAACGGCAGGGCGATGGCGGTCCTGGACTCGGTCGGCCTGGGATCCCTGGTCGCGGATTCGGGCGGCGCCCCGCTCGATGGACTCCAGATCCACTTCCGAGGGCGACGCGCGGCGATCGACCTGCCGGTCGGCGCGGCGCTCTCACGCGATCGCCTCGATGCCGGGCTGGTCTCGGCCGCCGTCGCGGCTGGTGCACACTTCTTACCCGAGACGCGTGCGCAGGTCGGGCTCGTCAGCGACGGGACACGCCTCATTCGGCTGGCGAGGGGTGGCGAGACCCTCGAGGTCCGGACTCGCGTCGCCCTGGTCGCGTGCGGACTCAGCGGTTCCTGTCTGCCGCCCGGCGCCGGCTTTCGCGTGCGGACGGCACGCCGATCGCGAATCGGAGCTGGGTGCCAGATCGCCAATGCCCCATCGGGCTATGGTGCGGCGACGATCTTCATGGCGGTGGCTCGCCGCGGCTACGTCGGGGTCGTGCGCATGTCCGATCGCAGCCTGAATGTCGCCGCGTCCTTCCAGCCGGAACTCGTCCACGACCTCGGTTCGCCGGGAGCCGCCGCGAGAGACGTCCTCGCCGAGGCCGGGATGCCCCCGATCGACGAACTCGGGCAGGCCCGATGGGAAGGGACGGCCCGACTCACGCGGCAGACTCGCCCGGTCGCCGCCGAGCGCCTGTTCCTGATCGGCGACGCGGCCGGCTACGTCGAGCCGTTCACCGGCGAGGGCATGACGTGGGCCCTGGTGTCCGGGCAGGCGATCGCTCCGCTAGCCCTCCGCTCGATCGAGCGATGGGACCCGCGTCACCCGATCGAGTGGGACGCACTCCATCGCCGACTGGTCCGCAACCGCCAGGTCGTCTGTCGAGGTGCGGCCTTGGTCCTGCATAGGCCCTGGCTGACACGCCTGGGATTCGAGGTCCTCGCGAGGCTACCGGGTGCCGCGGGGCACGTCCTCGGTCATCTGAACGCCAATCCTTCCTTCGTCGAGGCGCTTTGATCATGCCTGTAACGATCGTCGGCATCGGGACCGCCGTGCCACCCCATCGCATCGCCCAGGCGGAAGCCGCCGAGATCGCCAGGCCGTTCGCATGCGAGACCCCCGCCCAGGAGCGTCTCTTCCACGAGATCTACCGCCGGTCGGGCGTCGAGACGCGGCATGGTGTTGTCCTCGAGGCTTCGGAGGACGACCTGGCAGGCCGGCAGTCGTTCTACACCGAGCTCAACCCATCGACCGGCGATCGCATGCGAAGATACGAAGAGAACGCGGGTGCCCTGGCGATCGCCGCAGCCCAACGCGCCCTCGCGGAATCGGGCGTCGAACCATCTCGGATGACCCACCTGGTCACGGTGTCCTGTAGCGGATTCCACTGCGCCCGGCTTCGACATCGCCATGATCAAGTCGCTCGAGCTGCCACTGGACATCGCCCGTACCCACGTCGGATTCATGGGGTGTCACGGACTGATCAACGGCCTCCGGGTCGCCAATGCCTACATCGAGGCCGATCGATCGGCGTGCGTGCTCCTCTGCGCGGTCGAATTGTGCAGCTTGCACCATCAGTATGGCTGGAATACCGAGCAAATCATCGCCAACGCTCTGTTCGCCGACGGAGCTGCCGCCCTGGTCCTCCGGATGGCCTCGCAGGACGCCTCGGGCTCCTATCGACTGGTCGCAACCGGCTCGACGCTGATCGCCAATTGCGAGGACGCCATGTCGTGGCGGATCGGCGATCACGGGTTCTCGATGACGCTCTCGTCGCAGGTCCCCGACCTCATCGGCCGGCACGTCCGGCCCTGGCTGGAAGCGTGGCTGTCTCGACAAGGGTTGGACATTCCATCCGTGGGATCCTGGGCCATCCATCCGGGCGGACCCCGAATCCTGGCGACCTTCGGGGAGGCCGCGGGACTCGACCGGACCGCGATCGAGCCCTCCTACCGTGTCCTCGCCGAGTACGGCAACATGTCCTCGCCGACGGTCGCCTTCATCCTCGATCGCCTGAGAATGGCCGGGGCTGCCCGGCCATGCGTCGCCCTTGCCTTCGGTCCTGGCCTCGCCGTCGAGGCCGCCCTGCTCGCATGAAACGACTTGCAATGGCGACATCGACAAAAAAACCCCCACCGCTGGGGTGGGGGTTGACCGAGGCAAGCCCCGGATGACGGTCTCTGAGCCGTTCAGGATTTCCCCGAACCTACGTCATGAGGTCACGATCAACGACGACCGCTGCCGCCCATGCCACCGCCCATCATGCCACCGCCCATCATGCCACCGCCCATCATCCCGCCGCCCATCATCCCCGAGAAGCCGGATCCCTGGGAATTCTTGCGCTTCTTGCTGGACTCCGAGATTTCCTTGTGGTAGGTGGATTCGATATCGCTGCGGACCTCATTGGCCAAGTCTTCCGACTCGCTATGAACGGTGATCGAGCCATCCGGTCGGAGCAGGGCAGCCAGGGCCGGCCGCTGGAACGGCGCCCCGACGAATCCAGGCGGCAAGAGTTGGAGGTCGCCACCCGCCACATCCAGTACGATCTGGTGCGTTGTGAAGTCGATCTTCTCACTCTTCTTGCCCGAGCCGTCCGAGACGGGGACCTCAGCAATGCTCCGTTCGCCGATGAGTTCGCCCACGCTCGCATCGTAATGTTTCGGGACCGTCACTCCATCGGCGGGGTTGAACCGGACCACGTCGAAGCGGACCTGGGTATCGCGACGGCTACCCTTATCGATCGTCCCGATCGCATAAGGCATCACATCGGGAGGCATGGTCACCGGGTCGGTTTCCTTGCTCCAGGGACCCTTGAGATACTTGCTCTTGACGTCGGTCCCCGGGCTGACATCATCGCGATTCAGGTTCGGATTGTAGACCACGATCCGGACCCGATAGAGATAGGTGACATCCGGGTCGACCGTGAAGTCGAGGGCCCGGATCATAACCTTCTTCTCATCCGACTTCCAGAAATTCCCGACCGACTCGGTTGATCCCCCTCCACTCATCCCCATCCCCATGCCCATCCCGGCACCGCGGCCCCCCATCATGCTCCGCATGTTGTTCTGACCCTTCATCATATCGGCCATACCGGCCATCTGGCCCGAACCACCCTCGCCCATCATGCCACCGCCCATCATTCCGCCCATGCTACCTCGCGACATGCCACCGCCCATGCCAGCCTTGGTCTTGGTGGTGTCGACGGTCACCTTCTCCTTGGGCACGAGGGAGGCGATGTGGACCTTCTCCCATAAACCGGCCTTGAGGAAGGGGAGCGGATCGACCAGGTTGTCGGGCAGGACGCTCGTGGGGGCCAGCTCATCCTCCTTCTCCGGGATGTTCTCGATGACCTTTAGATTCTTCTTGAGATCGACGGCCTCCCATTCGGTCCAGGTGCCGTCAGACTGGAGGACCTTCCGCTCGAGGTCGAGCCGGGCATAATGGGGGTGGGCCAGCGCCGGGTTCTTGATTGCCTCGCGGTAATAGGCGAGCATTTGACCGTGGTCGAGGATGCCCGTGATGGCCACCCAGCGGTATCCTTTGGTCACTTCCTTGAACGGGCCGTCATCGTCCTCTTCCTTCTCGGCCTTGGCCGTATCCTTGGCGTCTTCCACCCCTCCGCCGGCGAGCAGGGCCGCTTTCCGCTTGGCCTCGGACTTGAGCGCCTCTTCTTCTTCGCGGATCTGGTCGGCGCGGGACTTGGTTTTCTTCTTCTTGCCGGCGGCGCCGCCCATCCCACCGCCCATGCCGCCGCCGCCGGCCCCCTTGGGACGACGCGTATTGCCGAGACGCTGTCGCTTCTCCGGGACCTCGTCGCCCTCCTTGAGAGGGATTCGTTCTCCCGCCTCATCCAATGCATAGACCAGCAATCCGCCGCGTCCGGGATACGCGTAGAGCTCGTTGACCGCGACCAACTTCGGAGTGTCGCGGATCAGGCCCGCTCCCGGTTCGGGAGTGACCCACTCCCGCGCCGGCTTGTACTGATCCGGGTTCAGGGCAACTTTGATCTCCGCCTCGACCGACTCCGCGAAATTGGACTTGGTGATCTTGTCGCGCGTCTCGAGTGTCTTGATGATCGACTCTCGGTCCTCTTTCCGGTTCAGGTTCGACTCCGACTGATCCGCGACCTTCTTGACCTGATCGGGCGTCGTGTCGATGCCCTTCTGCGTGGCGGCGGCGCCCACGCAGACGAAGAAGATCATCGACGCCAGGGCGATCCCGGCCTTCTCGCCGTGGCGGAGTCCCAACCCCACCATTTGATCCACAAATGCGTTGGCGTTTGCCATACCGTCGTCTCCTCGTCGCGTGAATCGGGTGTAATCCAGAGCCTCTCTTCATGATCGAAGCGTGTTGGCATCGAGCGCACCGAGCACGGACGGCATCGGGGCGATCGTGGCGAGCCTTCTGAGGCTCGGAGTCCGGTCCGAGAGCAGACCATCGATGGGCTCCCGGCCGGCCATCAAGTGTGGATCGATCGGCCTAGACCGCTTCTCGATTGGGCTGCATAGGCTCGGGGGACAGAGCCGGCTCCTACAAGGACGTCCCCAGCCGGTCTCTTGTAGGAGCCGGCTCCGTCCGGCGTGCTTCACCCAATCGTGAAGCGCTCTAGGACTTGGATGCCCCTCCCGCGCCGGCAGGCTTGCCCGCCTTCGTGTCGGGCTTGTCGGCATCGGACTTGGGAGCCGGCTTCTCGGCGTCGGGCTTGTCGGCGTCGGCCTTGGGAGCGGGCTTGTCGGCGTCGGCCTTGGGAGCGGCCTTCTCGGCATCCGCCTTGTCTGAGGCAGCCTCGTCCGAGGGCTTCTTGGCGGCGTCAGTCCCCTTGGCCGGCGCGTCGGCAGGCTTGGTCGCTCCGGGCTTCTCATCGGCGTCTGGCTTGTCGGCCGGGGCGGCAGGGGAATCGCCGAGGCTCGGCTCGGACGCGGGTTGATCGGGGGGTGCCAGGAAGAACCGCGCTCGGCCGTAGATGGTGACCTCGACGATGTCGAAGTGGGGATCGAATAGCCCAGGCCCCCTACTTTCCTCGATAGCCTTCTCGACCTTGTCGCGTTCGCCCTTCACATCCTTGCCGCGGAGCGAAACTCCCTTGCGCTCAGGCTGGGCTGCACCCATGCCTCCCATCCCGCGCATTCCCATCGTGTCGCCCATGCCGCCGCCCATTCCCATCATACCTCTGCCACCCATCATGCTGCCACCCATCATCCCGCCGAAGCCAGTCTGGCCGCCCATTGCGCCACGCATCCGGCCCATGGTCTCCATACCACCCATTCCCATCATCCCCATTCCACCCGCCCGGACCTGACCTTTCTCGGGCTTGACCACCCGCGATGAGGGACGAGCGAGCTCGAAATCCATCACCTGGATGGACATCGGCGAGTTCTCGAGTTCAACCAGGAAATCCTGGACGCGATCCTGATCGATGAGCACGGTCACGAGGATGGGGAGAATCTTGAACTGATTCTTATCATTTGGCGGGGTGATGTAATAGATGGTATCATCATACTTGGCACCAGCTCCGCCTCCGCCTGCGCCACCCATACCACCCATGGCTCCCATGCCGCCCATCATGTCTCCTCGACCTCCTCCCTTGCCACCGGGCATGCCCATACTCATGCTCATGCTGCCCATTCCGCCGCCGCCACCTCCCGCTTCGGCGGTCTGGCTCGACTCCTGACCGGGGGCCAGGATCTCGTCCGGTTTCTTCAGCTCCTCGGCGTTGGCGAGCGAGGCGCTGATCCTGTGCGAGGGGGTTGCCAACTTCCAGGGCCTCGATCTGCTTGATGATGGCGGAATCCCAGTTCTTCGCCTGCTTGTTCACCTGCGCGATCACGTCCAGGACGGTATGCTGGATCCAGAGGCGCTCCTGGGCCGCCCAGACCTTGCCGAGGTCCGGCCGTTCGGTGTCGGAGAAATGGACCGGGCGGAGTAAGGCTTCCTTGGGAGGCGCGGCCACAACGCCTTCACCGGTATCGTAGTTGAACGGGTTGAAGGTCTTGTAGACCATGTCCACATAGGCATCATAAGCGTAGGTATAGTCAACGAACGCGAGTTGGACCCGCGTCGGGTCTTCTTCCGTCGGCCATTTTCGGCCCCACTTGCGAAACCGGTCCTGGACCGTCTCGGGCCAGGTCAAGAGTGGCGCCTGCCGATCGTACAGCTCCTTCCACGCCTTGTTCACGTCCTTGTCCACGAGCTGGGTCTTCTCCTCGACGATCGGCTTGTAGGCTTCCGTCGGGACCGAATTCGACGCGAATTTCTTCACGCCCGTCTCGGCGGACTTGATATCGGCGATCGCCTTGACGGCAAGGGCCTGCACGGGCCCGGCGCCCATGAAGTAGGCGATCAGCGCGAACAGGGCGCCGAGGGCCACCGAGATCCAGAAGCGATACCTGATGACTTGCCTGAGGAATTCCTTGACCTGTTCCGTCGCGTCATGTTGTTGGGCCATGGCCTTTTGCACCTTCACTGAAAGGACCGGATGCTGCCAGTCTAGGACCAGTCGGAGGATGGTGGACGGTCCTTGTAGGGTGGGTGAAGCCCACCGGTGTCGAGCCGTTCCTCGGTGGATTTCACCCACCCTACAAGGTCTTCGGATAATCTCCCGGTCTTGTCTCGGTGGAACACCGTCCGCGCGGGAGCGAAGATGGGTCTCGCTCTCGAACGGATCCGGGCCGTGATATCCGGGGCGGTGTCAGCTCGATCCGCCCCCGGTTTCGTCAGGGTCCGTCACTTCGGGCCCGCGGGCGGCACGACGGCACCCGGCGGAGTCGCCGCGGCGGGCCCCCCCGGAGCTCCGGGGGCTCCAGGCTGGCCGGCGCCCGCGCTGATCTGGCTCTCGATCTGATCCGACTTCTTCCGCGAGACCGCCTCGAGCTCCTTCTCCATTTCTTCCTTCGACACCTTGATGGCGGGATTATTCTTCTCGGCCTCGGTCAGATCTGCCACGATCTTCTTCAACGCCTCGGCCCGCTCCTCGTCGGTCTTGGGACGCTCTTCCTCTTTCTTGGGCTGCCACACGAACTGGATCAGGAAGTCGGTCCGGGTGAGTGTCCGCAGCTTCTTCTTGAGATCGTCGGCACCGGCCGCTTGCCCCATTGCCCCCCCCATCCCCATCATGCCGCGCATCATGCCCTCCTGCATGCCACCTCCTTGCCTCTGGGATCCCATTGCCCCCGCGCCCTTCATCTGACTCATCATCGAGCCCATCGCCCCCATACCGCCAGGCCCGCGCTCGCCGGGTCCGCCGGCTGAGGCGCCGCCGCCCTCAGCGGCCGGAGGTGCGGCGCGATCGAGCAAGGGGACCGTCCGACTCGCCAGGTTGTTGCTGCCCTGGCCTTTCTCGTTAGTCCATTCCTTCTCGGTGGTCAGCCAGCCCACTGCCACGTGGTGGATGCCGAAGAGCCGGAGTTGCGGCAGGTTGAGCTTCGGAAGCACCTTATCTGTGAGGAACTGGACCGGCCCGAAGCTAGTCTTGCGGCGGTCCGAAGCCGGCAGATCGAGCTGCTTGCGGATCTCGGGCTTGCTCAGGTCGGGATAGGGGTTGTAATGGTGGCAGACGATCTGGACGATCCAGCCCTCGCCGGAGGGCGCGGCGCCTTCCTTCGCGTCGATCGGATGCATCAGCATCTTGAACTTCGGGTCCAGGCGCCGAACCACTCGCCGACATCCTTGCGGTACACGGGCTTGATGGCGTCGATATGGACGCGCAGCTTATCCAGGGTGTCCTGGGACTCCGGCGCGTCCGGATCCAGGTCATACTCCTCTTCGGGATCGGGGAAGAATGCGCTGATCGTGGCGAGGAACTGCGGCCAGAGCGCCCGGTCGGAGGGGTCGGTGATCAGCGCCTGCCCTTCCTCGAACTTGGATTTCCAGTTCTTCGTGGCCGTATCGAAGGCCGACTGGATCGACGTGCCGCGCTTGGTCACGTCATTCGCCTTCTTGACGGCCGACTGGAATTGAGGGTTGGTGACGGCCCAGAGCGTCCGGACATCGCCGAGCGTGAACCGGACGGTCAAGCCGAGCATGATCAGTGCGGAGGCCGCCAGCGCCCACGGCTTCTTGGCGCGGACCAGGCGAATCCGCTCGATCTCCGGCGGCAAGAGGTTGGTGCCCATCCCGCCCCGGTTCAGCCCCTGGATCCCCAGCCCATACGCGACCCCGAACGAGGCCAGGTTGTCCTGGAACTCGGGCGCACCCTTCACCTCGTCGCCGACCAGCTTCTCGAAGGTCTCCACCCGCTCGATCTCCTGATTGAGATTCTGCTGGAGGAACTTCTGCAAGCCCGGCAGCTTAAAGCCGTTACCCAGCCCGACGATCTTCTTGATCTTGGCCGATCGATTGATGCTCGAATAGAAGCCGATCGAGCGATTGACCTCGCTGGCGAAGTCGTTGAACACCCCGCGCATCGCCGTGAAGATCGCCCGCGGATCGGGGGCCTTGGTGGCGTTGCGCTTGAGGTGCTCGGCCTTGGCGAACGTGAGCTTCAGCTCCTTCGTCAGTGCCCGGGTGAAGTGATTGCCGCCGATCGGCACGTTCCGCTGCCAGATCCGGTTCCCATCGGTGATGATCAGGTCCGTGTTGTCGGCGCCGATGTCGAGGAGCACGACCGAGTCCTTCGACCCACTCCCCTTGATCTGGTCGAAGCTGATGAAGTTGTACAGGGCGATCGGGCTCATCTGGACGATGTTGACCTCGATGCCCGCGACGGTCAGTGGCAGGATGGCCCGATTGATCTGGTCGCGCTTCATGGCGAACAGACCGACCTCCGCCATCGTGAATTCGTCATCGTCGCCCTCGTCCTCGCCGCCGATCTGCTGGTACGACCAGACCACCTCATCTAGCGCGAACGGGATCTGCTGCTTCGCCTCGAACTTGACGATGTCGGGGATGCGCTTCTTCTCGACGGGAGGGAGCTTGATGAACTTGACTAGCCCCGATTGGCCCGGTACGGCGATCGCAACCTTGCATCCCTTGACGTCGTTTCGATCGGTGAATGTCGCCAGGGCTTCCCGGACCAGCTCGTCCGGATCCGCGTCCGGCTGGCTGAGGATCTTGGGATACTCGATGAAGTCGAATGCTTCGGCCACGACCTGGTCGGGCGTCTCACCGGGGACCAGCTTGAGTGCCTTGACAGCGGCCTGGCCGATGTCGATAGCCCAGACAGCCTGAATCTTCGCCATGCGATCAGACTCCTAGCGAGCGGCCTTCGCGGGGATTCCCCGCCCGGGCTCGGGACGACGTGTCATGTTCCAGTCAGATGCAATTTCAATTCTCGACGGCCGGAATGGGCCGAGATCGTGCAGATGATCCCAGAAAATCGCGAAAATTCTGACAAGGTCGGGACGCGGTCGGCGAATGACGATCCGAAGAGCCGCAATCGGACGACCAGACTCAAACTTGGTATCCGGGCGACATCACCGATCGTCGCAACAATCCCCACATCCGTGGTCGCTCGACCTCACCGTGGTGATCGCCGAAGGTGATCGACCTAACCTCCCGCACTTCTTCCTTTTTGATGATTCTGGGTCGAGTTAGTTCCTCAACGCGGTTCGAAATCGTGGCGACGTGCGACAAGCCGATCTCTGCTTCTCAGATTTGCAAGTCGGTGCCACTCGTACGACCGGCCATCTCCCACCAATTTTACCACGCCGAACCCAAAGTGTCGGAAGTCGAGGAGCTCGCCGGGAAGAACGCTCTCTCAAGGCCGTTGTGACGGTGCTCCGAACGACTCGCCATTCTTGAGAGCCAACCGAAGCCGCCGGTGAGCAGGAAGTGCCATCCGTTTCGTTTCGGAACCTGAGGAGCAATTGGGAGTTCGGGAGATCCGCACCCCAGGAACGAGATGCAATTGGAGGAATCTCGAAAAAAAAATCCGGCCCCTCTGCCCTCATGAAAGGCAGAACGAGCCGGACGGAGGTGGATCGGTCTCGGGTCGAAGAATCCATCGAGGACGCGACGGGTCGGGAGGGACGGTATCACCGATCCTGCCTTCACTCTGGCGGCTGACCCCCCGGAGTGGGCCCGGGGGGGCCACCATCGGGAGGACCTTCCCCGGGTGGCGGGCCGCCATCGGGTGGTGGACCTCCAGGTGGGGGGCCACCGCCGGGAGGAGGTCCACCACCGGGAGAACCTTTCATCCGGCCTCCCTGTGGGCCTCCGGGACCGGGCCCCCGCATGGCACGGTGTTCACGATGACAGGCCATGCAGGAATCGGACAGTTCCTCGTGGGCCTTCAGGGCCGCGGCCAGATCCTTGGCCTGAGCAGAGCGATCGAGGGCGGTTGCGGAGGCAGTGAAGTCCGAGGTCAGCTCGATCCATGACTCCTTGGTGCCTTTCGGTGGTTCGAGTTTCCCCAGCTCGGTCGCCAGTCCGGCGTATTCGCTCGATTGCTTCTGGACCGTCCCCCAGTCGGGTGAATCCGACTTCAACGCCTTGCCGATGGCCTTGTGCAGCGCCGATGGTCCGCGGTCCAACTTGACCATTATGGCACGGATCGGCGACGACTTCCGATCTCCCCCGGGGCCGCGAGGACCGGGTCCTCCCGGTCCTCCCGGTCCATTGACTGCGTTCGCCGGAGGATTCCCATCCGCCAGATCATCCCCCCCACCATTACAACCGATCCAGGTGACGAGACCGGCCGAGACGAGCGTCGCGACGATGGAAATCCTCAGAGACTTGACATTCATCAATTAGAGTCCCCTCTCCGGATAGCTGTGGCAGACGAAACATTCAGACCTTGTTAACGAATCGGATTGCAGATTGCGAATTCATAAGCCCTTGAAGCTTATGGCTTTAGATTCGTAATTCGCAAAAAATTTATCTGGAATTGATTTATTCATGGCCGTTCTAGGTGAGCCGCCTCGGTCGGGGCCGATCCGCGCGAGGCCTGGATAATTTCTTCTTCGGCTTGCGGCGGTAGTCGATCGACGCGATCTTGATTTCCACATTCCCTTTCAATTCTTCCTTGAAGGGATGATCTCCCAGCCGGATTGGCTTGCGGATCGTCTGATAGGTACCATGTTCGCGCGCCGCCTCGATGTTGAGCGTATATTCGCCCGGCTCGAGCGGCTTGCCCTGGTCGTCCTTGCAGTCCCAGATGACGTCATACTTGCCGGGAGGGCGCGTTGGCCGCGCGACCGTCGCGATCATGTCCACATCATCAACTAGCTTGCGTGTCTGATCATCCTTGTACCAGCGTTTCAGGTCGGGGATCCACCGCGGGCCCGGTCCGTTGGCCTGGACCCAGAGCGTGAGCGTGCGGACCGGGAATCCATCCTTGTCTTCGATCCAGACGGCGACATAGGGGCGGCGGTATCGTCGCGTGTCGCCGTCGGGGCGCCGGATCTCGAAGGTGACGAGCATCTCGTACGAGTCGCCGGAGGTCTTCGAGGATGCGGCCCCGGTGGTCGTCTTATCGACCGGCTTCGGCGTGTTCCCTGACGCCTGCAATGCGAGGTCCTCATAGGAAGCCCATCGGGCGCTGCGGAGCATCCGCCGATCGCTCGCGACGATCAGGCAGGCGACTCCGGGTAGCGTGTCGGCCAGGCGCAGACACTGATCGTGCGGAAGGACGTTGAAGATCGTTGCGAGTGCGTCGGCGTCGGCCGATCGTTCGGCGATCACGGTCGCCGATGCGGTCTTGTCCACGGGCTCTCCGGTGGACGGGACGATCTTATGAGAGTACCACCGGCCCTCGATCCGGAACCCGCGCTGAGATCGGCCGCTGGTGGAAACCGCACGGTCCCGAACCGCGAAGGTGGCGATCGGGGCGGAGGTCTCCGAATCGGCCGCGGGGTCGGCCAGGGCGATGGTCCGGGTGAGCTCGCCGCGGACGCGCAGGTCGCCCCCGACGTTGAGCACCAGGCCGCGGATGCCGCGTCGAGCTTCCAGGGCGGCGTCGCAGGCACGCTCGACGATAAAACCCTTGGCGATCGCGTTGAGGCTGATCGGGCAGTTCGTAAGTCGCTCGGCGGTGACGCCCGATGAATCGAGCCGCCAGGCCGGCGATTTCATCCGCGACCTTGCTTCGGCCAGCTCCTCGACCGATGGCCGCCGATTGCGTCGGGCGCCTTCGGCCCATAATCTCATGAACACTTCCACGCGAGGATCGAACGCACCGCCGCTGATCCCTTGAAAGTGGTCGCTGAGGCGCAGGACTTCGAAGAGCTCCGGAGAAACCTTGATCGGCGACTTTGGCGCGGCCTGCCATCGGCTCAGCTCGCTCCGTGGATCATAGCCGTCGAAGATGGTCGAGAGCCGATCGATCTCGGCGAGCACCCGCTCCTCGGCCCATCGCGCGGCCGCCTCGGAATCGGAGAGGACCCTCAATTCGAGGGAGGTCCCCATCACGTTCTCGTGATGGAAAACATAGGTATCGGCGGCATGGACGGCATCCGTATAGACTGCCGGTAGCAAGAAAACCATCGCCCGGACCAAGCAAGGCAGACGATTCGACATGGAGCGTTCTCACCAGAGGGTCAAGGGGATTCTTCCACATCAGATGTTGCGGCCGGGCTGGGGCCGCCCCTGATCCTTGCGACGGCCTTCACCTTTGCGCGGAGCGCCGTTGTTCTCGCCGTCGTTGCGTTCGCCGGGTCCGGGATTGCGCCGGCCCTGTCGCTGGGCGACGACCGTCAGCTCGGCCCGATCCAGGAAGCCATCCTTGTTCGTGTCGGCCCGATCCATGAGGGGCTTCAGCCGCTCCGGAAGCTCGTCCTTGCTCAGCTTTCCGTCGCCGTTCTTGTCGTAGGTCATGAGGGCGGCGACGGCCGCGGCAGACTCGTTCCCCGGACCCTGTCCGCGTCCGCCGGGCTGGCCGAAGGCGGGAGCGAGTTCCTGCCGATTGAGCTTGCCGTCCTTGTCCTTGTCGAGCGTCTTGAGCGCGGCGGTCGCGTTCTCGATCTCCTTCGCGGAGAGCTCGCCGTCGCCGTCCGCGTCGAGTGCTTGCATCAGGGGGGAGATGGCCCGCCCGCCCCGGCCGCCCGGTCCCTGCGCCTGGGCAACGCTCAGATACGCCACGAAGCAGAGCGATCCGACGCCCATCACCCACCATCGTCGTTGCCGCATCGGTCAATGCCCCTCGGGTTGTGTTTCGGGGTCCATTCGGAGCGAGTTCGAAGCCCACGCAATCTCATAAGAGCGATATCCGCCGGCTCCATGGTCCGCGAAACTTTCGAGCCTGTACACCTGGGCTGGACAGGACGTCTCTTGAATAGAGAACGTGGCACCACATCATGCGGAGACAGACTTGCCCCGGTGAATTCGCAATCGGGCCTGGCCGACGATCATCAAGACCTGTTCGAGCCGCCGACGGACATCAATAATAGTAGCTCGGGCGTCTCGGGGATACACCGGCGAACGTTATTCAATACAGCGGGCCGATCCGGTCCGGTTCAGGTTGCCACGATGGACGAGATCGACAATCTCCAGGAGCTGCTCGACCGAGTCCAGCAAGGCGATCAGCGCGCACTGGCCGACCTGTTCTCGCAGCACCGGGATCGGCTGGGACGGATGGTCGAGTTCCGGATGGACGGCCGGCTGAAGGGCCGGGTCGCGGCATCCGACGTCTTGCAAGAGGCTTATATCGATGCATTGAAGCGTCTCCCTCATTATCAGGCCGACCCCGGAATGCCATTCTTCCTCTGGCTCCGCTGGGTGACCACGCAACGGCTCGTCGAGGTCCATCGCCAGCATCTGGGAGCCCAGATCCGGGACGCGGGCCGCGAGGTCTCGCTCGGCAAGGCCGAAGGCCCGTCGGCGAGCTCGGCCCGGATGGCCGAGTTCATCGGCGACCTCACCTCTCCCAGCCAGGCGGTCCAGCGAGCCGAGACGATGGCCCAGCTCCAGCTAGCCCTCGAAGGGCTCGACCCGATCGATCGCGAAGTGCTTGCACTCCGCCACTTCGAGGAGCTCAGCAACCGGGAAGCCGCGGCCGTCCTCGGCATCCAGCCCGCCGCCGCGAGCAAGCGGTATGTCCGGGCACTCGAGCGCCTGAAAGAGATCCTATCCCAGTTGCCAGGGTTCGATCGAGAGGACCCATGAACGACCGAAGACCTTCCGGAAATGACGAGACCGTGACCTCCCCCGCTGCGGACGCGTCTCCCGACCCGTTCGACGAGGTCGCGGAGGATTTCGTCGAACGATGCCGGCGTGGCGAGTCGCCATCCATCAGCGAATACGAGCTGCGCTATCCCGAGCATGCACGGCGGATTCGCGAGCTGCTACCCTCGGTCGCGATGATGGAGCAACTCAAGCGACGAGTCCGATCGGCTAAGGATCCGGATTCCGATTGGTCCGATTCCTTTCCCGAGCGGATGGGGGACTACCGACTGATCCGAGAGCTCGGCCGAGGCGGCATGGGGATCGTCTACGAGGCGGTCCAGGAGTCGCTCGGGCGGCACGTGGCGCTCAAAGTAATCCCTCGCCACGGCGTCCTGGACGCCAAGCGCCGGATGCGGTTCCAGCGCGAGGCCCAGGCCGTCGCCAGGCTCCACCACACCAACATCGTCCCGATCTTCGCCGTCGGCGAGCACGAGGGCCTGCCGTACTACGCGATGCAGTACATACGGGGCGAGGGACTCGATCAGCTCCTGGTCCGATGGCGGCAGACCAAGGCGCATCGGGACGAGGATCACTGGCGATTCGTCGCTCGGATCGGCGTCCAGGCCGCGGATGCGCTCCAGTATGCCCACGATCAAGGGATCCTCCATCGCGATATCAAGCCGGCCAACCTCTTGATCGACGAGCATCAGGTCGTCTGGATCACCGATTTCGGCCTGGCCAAACTGATCGGCGGCGACGACCTGACCAATTCGGGGGACGTCATCGGTACGTTGCGCTACCTCGCCCCCGAGGCGCTTCGGGGGCAGACCGATCATCGGAGCGACCTCTACAGCCTGGGACTCACCCTCTATGAAGTCCTGACCCTTCAGCCTCCGTTCGGCGACCTGAGCCCCAGCGAGCTCCTGCGATGCGTGACCGAGGAACAACCGGCGCGGCCTCGATCGCTCGACGGCAGCATCCCGCTCGATCTCGAGACGATCATCTTGAAGGCGACGGCCCGCGATCCCGGCGATCGATTCGCCACCGCCGCCGAGCTGGCCGACGACCTCCGTTCGTTCCTCGACGACCGGCCGATCCGTGCCCGACGCGCCGGGCCTCTCGAGCATCTCGCCAGGTGGTGCCGCCGCAACAAGATGGTGGCCGCCATGACGTCGGTCGCCGCGGCCATTCTCCTCGCCGCCACCATCGTGGGCTGGGGCCTCTACGCCTCCCGGTCTCGTGCCCTCGAACGCTCCGAGGACAACGTGAAGCTCTCGCTGGCGGCCCTGGAAGACCTGTTCGAGAAACTCGCCGATCGGGGCGAGTTCGGGCCCGTCTTCGCCGGGGCCGGACCCGGATCCGGCTCGGGCCCACCACCCGGCGATCAAGGGCCGCCCCGCGGGCGACCCGGTCCGCGTCAGCTCCCGCCGGACCTCACCGAGAACGACGCCGCGCTCTATCAGAGCATCCTGGAGTTCTACGACAAGTTCGCGGCGCGTAACGAGACCAACTCGCGGCTCCAGGGCGAGGCCGCGCGGGCGCATCGCAAGGTCGCCGCCCTCTATCGATGGCTCGGTCGCGATGCGGAAGCCGATGAGGCACATGCACGCGCCACCGATCGTTTCGAGCGGCTCGTCGCCCAGTATCCGGACGACCCGAAGTATCGATTCGAGCTGGCCCGCACCTATGCCATGGACGACCAGGATTCACCCGGATCAATCACCCCGAAGCGGGTCGAGGAGGGCATCCGGAAAGCCCTGACGATGGTCCAGGGCCTCGCCGACGGGTCGCCGGAGACGCTCGAATATGTGATGGCCCTC
Organism: uncultured Planctomycetota bacterium; assembly: GCA_963777695.1. Lineage (GTDB taxonomy): Bacteria > Planctomycetota > Planctomycetia > Isosphaerales > Isosphaeraceae > CAVZRC01. Next base: position 1,886,588 of record CAVZRC010000001.1, on the reverse strand, counting down.
GCGCGCTGGAAGGCGAGGCTCGGCGCCGCTCTCCAGCGGCTCGACCGGCCCGAGGAGGCCGTGGCGACTTATCGAGAGTCGATCGCACACGACGAGTCGCTGCTCGGTCGCATCGACAGGCCTGCCGGCGTCTACCTGATACTGGCGGCGAATCGCGATGCGATGGCTCGCATCCTCCTTGCTCAAGGCCGACGCGATCAAGCGACCGATCAACTGAATCGAGCGGCCGAGGCGCTGGAAGCCGTCGCGAGGGGAAAGCCGGGACGCCGGGGAGACGGCGATCACTTATCCGAGCGATTTTCCTGCCTGTCCGACTCCTATACCGCCCTGGGAGACAGCCGACGTGCCGCCGAGCTGGCCGATCGAGCCGTCAGGATCCGATCCCGCGGACCTCGCGATGAGCCCGGGGTGCGGGGAGGACATGGCGGACGTCCACCCGGCCCCGACGAAGATCATCGCCGCCCTGGCGGACCCCGGCCGACGTGATCGGGCTCGCCCTCCCAGAGCGGGACCGTTGGATCGCGAGCCGAATCGAGCCGACCCCGGGGTAGTTGATCGCGAAGGTTCCTCCTCCCTCGCGATCACCGACCCGAGGCCGGCTCCATTCGGCTCGCTCCCTATTGAGAACGAATCTTCGTCCGCGAAGCGCGCGCGAGCGTATGAAAAAGGCGAAAATCAAGGTAATATTCATCGCGGTGGCTCTGGGCGTCGAGTTGCCTGTATGGCCGATCCCGCCCCGACTTACCGTCGAGTGGTGCCTCGACCGTTGCCGCACCATGATCAACGTCCTGGGTGAAATGAACGTCGCCTGCCTATTCGACGGTAAGTCGAACGAGTTCAGGTCCGAAACCCGGGAACGGTAACGGTCGGTGTCCCGACCTGAATTGTCCACCTCCGACGCGCCCGGAGCCCTTAAATACATCAGGAACCTGATCTCATGCGCCTGAAAGCACCCTCGGTCACTGTCCAGATCTTCATCGGCCTCGGCCTCGGCATCCTTCTCGGCTGGCTCGTCCCAAGTTGGGGGATCGCCGTTCGGCCGCTGTCGCAACTGTTCCTCAATCTGATCAAGTCGATCATCGCCCCGTTGATCTTCTCGACGCTTGTCATCGGGATAGCCCACACAGGCGATATCAAGCAAGTCGGTCGCATGGGGCTCAAGTCCCTGATCTACTTCGAGGTTGTGACGACCATCGCGCTTTTCCTCGGCCTGGCCGCCGTGAACATCACGAAGCCGGGCGTGGGGGTCTCGCTCGAGATGAAAGGCGCCAAGAAGGACAAGGTCGAGCTCGCGCAAGAAATCGCCCGACTCGCGGCGAGCGGCAAGGCCGAGGAGGCCCAGGCCGCGGTCCGGCTTTTCCCCGACGCCCCCGAGGCGCCGGGTCGCCCGCACAGCTTCGGCGACATCATCCAGCACCTCTCGCCCTCCTCGATCATCGAGGCGATGGCTCGGGGCGACGTGCTCCAGATCGTCGTCTTCTCGGTCCTGTTCGCGGTCGCCGCCACGCTGGTCGGCCCGCGGGCCCGGCCCGTGCTCGAGTGGTGCGAGTCACTGGCGGAGATCATGTTCCGGTTCACCGAGATCGTGATGAGGTTCGCACCGATCGGCGTCGGCGCGGCGATGGCCTACACCGTGGCGCATTCGGGGCTGGGGGTGCTCAAGAACCTCGGGATGCTCGTGGCGACGCTCTACCTGGCCCTGGCGATCTTCGTGGTCTTCGTGCTCGGCCCGGTGATGTGGCTCTTCAAGGTTCCGCTCCTCGACTTCTGGAACACCGTGCGGCGACCGGCGATGATCGCGTTCGCCACGACGTCGAGCGAGTCGGCGCTACCGCTCGCCATGGAGAACCTCGAGCGGATGGGCGTACCGCGTCGGGTCGTCGGATTCGTGCTGCCGACCGGCTACAGCTTCAACCTCGACGGCACGACGCTCTATCTGGCGATCGCCTCGATCTTCGTGGCGCAAGCCGCGGGCGTGACCCTCACGTGGCAGCAGCAGATCATCATGATGCTCACGTTGATGCTCACCTCGAAGGGGGTCGCCGGTGTGCCGAGGGCGTCGCTGGTGATCCTCTCCGGCACGCTCGCGAGCTTCAACTTGCCACTGTCCGGCGTGCTGGTCATCCTCGGCGTGGATGAGCTCATGGACATGGGCCGGACAGCCGTGAACGTGGTCGGCAACTGTCTTGCGACGGTCGTGGTCTCGAAGTGGGAGGGCAACTTCCGCACCGAGCCGCTCCCCGTCGAAGTGGTCGAGGGAGAAGGCCCGATCGGCGGCGCGGCCGATCTCCAGTTGTCCGAGCCGATCGGAGCGTCGTGAGGAGACCGATCAGATTCATATGTTTCTAAGTTCTCATGGTTTCTCAACGATCCCGCAGGAGCTGATCTCGGAGGATACGTGCCTGATTGTCGCCGGTCGCGACGGCCTTCTTGGCGCTAGCAAGGGCAGACGACCGATCCCCACGCGCCCGATAGGCCAGGGCGAGGTGGTAATGCAATCGGGCTTGGGACCGGGAATCCGTCGAATTCTCAAGGGCCTTGCCGAAGTCGGAGATCGCCTCGGAGTGCTGTCCCCGCCGGTACGAGAGGATCCCGACGATTCAGGAGCGCGTCCGTGAATCGATGGTCCAGCTCCCAGGCGTGTCGGTAGTCGCGAAGGGCCCGATCGGGACGTTGCAGGGCCTCTTCCACCTTGGCTCGATTGAAAAAACTTTGATGGGCCGAGGGCTTGAGAGCAATGCAAATGCAGAACGAAGTGAATGCGTCCTCGTACACTCCCGAGCGGTAGGCGGTGAGCCCGGCATAGTAGTTGGACCAGAATTCTTGAGGCCGCAGATCCAGGGAGGCGCCGAATTCCTCCGCGGCCTTCTCGAATTGCCCCGATCGCAAGAAGGAACGCCCGAGTTCGTAATGATCCGACGCCGTGGTGGGGGCCGGCTCGTGATCGGCGGATCGGTCCTTCGCGCCCGATTCTCCGGCGATCGAACGGAGCCGATGTTCGATCGCGAAGCTGGGCCCGCAACTGGCCCGGGCCTCCCTGAGGAGGCCCATCGCCTCCTCTCGGGTCGCACTCGCTTCGTCGGGAGCCCCGCGGCGCATCCGGACCTCGGCCCAGACGGCCACCAGTTCGAGCAAGTCCGTCCGGACCTGCCGATCGAGATCGGGTTCGAGCTCATTCATTTCACGCGTCAACAAGAGGTCACGGCGTTCCCAGATTGACCGGATGTCGCGGAGCAGCACGTCCGCTTCTTTCCCGGTAGGAGGGTCGATGTCGTAGTCGAATCGAACCCGGTCGGCGAGGTCGTGCAGCCGGCCTGCATCCCGCCTGCGTATCGCCGAGCGGAGCTGGTCGTTGCGCTCAGGGACAAGCGCGAGATGGGGGGTAGGACTTGCAGGAGTCCGGTGATCGTCGGAAAGGCTCGGGCTCGTCCAAGGTCTCGGCTCAGGGCTTGGACCGCGTCCTCATACTGACCTTTGATCGCAAATCCCCGCCCCTCTTCGATGTCGGTCTCGATCTCGCGTTTTCGTTGTTCATACGACAGGATCGAGTAGCACGCCAGGGTGACCGAGAGGACGGCGAGTAGGATCAACCCGGCTATTCGGAACTCGTTAGGGCGATCATGCATACGCCCCGTTTCTCTCAAGAGTTCCACCTGTCGCCTGAGATCATTGGCCACGCAGTAGGCGGAGGGATATCGCCTGTCCGGTCGGGCGTTCAGGCACTTTCGAATGATCTCATCCAGCTCAGTGGTGACTGTTGGATTCCGCTCGTGAAGATCCGATCCGACCTCGTCTTTCTGCCCTACGGAAGGGCCGACGAGCGCCGTTCGGAGCAAGAGTCCGAGCGCGAAGATATCGGCGCGGGGGTCGACCTTCTCCGGGATGGGTTGCCCAAGGGTCACCGCCTCCAAGGCCGCGGCGTGCTCGGGTGCCATCCAGCCCGGCGTCCCGCCGATCCGGTCGAGGAATCGCTCCCCGGCCTCGATCGACTTGCTCGCCAGGTGGAAATCCAGCAGCATCGGATGGCCGTCGGCCGCGATCAAAACATTCGAGGGCTTCACATCCATATGGACCAGCCCGTGAGCATGGGCATCCTGGAGCGCGTCCGCCAGGCAGGCACCGATCCAGCAGATCGCCTCGACATAAGACGGATCATCTCCGAGGTATCGGCGATAGGGACCGTCCGGCGCATCGGCACCGGCCGGCCGGCCTCCACCTGGTCGAGGATCTCGAGGATGTGCCGGCCCCGGCGATCCGCGAGCGGGATCGGTGCGAGCGCATCCAGGATGCGGGCCAAGCTAGTCCCGCCGAGGTACGGCATGCAGAGCGCCCTGAGCCCGCGGTCGGGGAACGTGTGCTCCGAGAATAGGGGGATGATGTGTGTATGCTGCAATCGCGCCAGCGACAGGTGCTCCTCCTGGTCATCGGAGATCACCTTGAGTACGACCAGCCGATTGGCGAGCACTGGATCCGCGGCCAGATAGGTCTTCCCCGAGGCCCCGCGACCGAGTTCAGCGAGCAGCCGGAACGGCCCGAGTTCCTCGCCTACCTCGGGGAGTGTCGCCATCCGCGTGAGCGGACGCAGCAGGCGGTCGCACCCGATCAAGACTTCGAGCTCGTTCTTCCACCGGGGAAATCGCGCGACAAATTCCGTGGTCGGGACATCCTCCCCCGACTCGCGTCTCAGGCATAGTTCCTCATAGATCAGCCGGATGGCATCCTCGTCGTCGATCCCCGGGTTCTCCGTCAGGATCGCCTCGGCATTGACCGACTCGCCGTGGGCCCAGGCGTCGGCCATCGCCTCAACCTGCCGGGATACCCACGAGCTCTCCGGCCCATCTGCTCCGACGGGCGGCACCGGCTCGGAAGAGAGCGATTGTCCCGCCAGGTCCTGGAAACCGGAGGGAGGCTGGCGCATTCGTCAATCCTTCTCCGCATCCGGATCGACGGACGCGGATGAATTCCGGGGCGGTAGTGCCAGGCGGCGTGCCAGTTCATAGAGGATCCGGCGGATGCTCCCCTCGTGCAGGCCGGTCCGGGCGGCGATCTCGGAATTGGGCAAGCCCTGTCGTTTCAGGATCAGGATCTCGCGGTGGGCGGGGCTGCATTCTTCGAGCATGCGCGCCAAAGTTCGTGCTCCTGCGCGATCTCGCTGGGGCGGGGCTGGTTCGCCTGGAGTAGATCGTCGGCCGATGTCTGATCGAGTGGCCGCTCCTGCTCGATCGCGCGATGATGTTGGCGGCGCCGGTCGATGAGCCGATTTCGCGCCACCTTCATCAGGAATGCACGAAGATGAGATCGATCCGTGAATCGCCAGCCGGCTTGACGGAACCCGCGCAAGACATCCGCCCAGACCGATTGCACGATATCCATCGAGTCGAGCTTGGACCGTAACGGGCCGGTCAACTGACGACGGATGGCCATCCGGAGATACGGCTCGTAAGCCACGAAGGCTTGCTCGGCCGCCGATGCGTCGCCGCTGTTCAGCTTCTCGATCAGTTCATCGAGAGGTTCATCATTCATGGACGCCTCTCGGACCGACTGCCGGGCAACTCGGGGAAACCGAGGGTATATTGGCGACCGGAAGGATCGATCGCCAGGATGCGTCGATTGCGGGCGGCCCGACGCTGCAGATCTCGCCGTACCAGTTCAGCCGATAAGACTGAGGTCAGCAGGCCGACCGTGAGCATCACGATCGGTGAGGGGCGCTGGGCCTCGAATAGACCGAGATCCGCACCGCCGAGCTGGCCGACGAAGTCTTCGAGGGCGCTTTCCAGGGACTCCCGCGCGAAGGGGAATGCTTCAGCGATCAGGTCCACCCCTCGCGGGTCCGGCGACTCCGGAAACAACCCGGCGTTCAATCCGACGCCCTCACCCCGTGGCGACCACCAGCTCCCGTGTTGGGCTCCCATCGCGTTCGAAGTGTAGCCCATGACTCCGGGAACGCGTCCCGGCTCCGCCAGCCCCGCGCCGATCCCACGCTCCTGGAAACCACCGGAAGGTCGCACCGTAGTGACGGCGAGGCCATCCGAATCGGCGAGGATCTTGGGCTCCACCGGAGCATTGACCGGGAGCTGGGCGAGCGGTGTGTCCGTGCCCTTTGTTGCCCCGGAGACCGACTGATTGGAATCCAGTGCCGCAACGAAGCCCTGTTGACCAACGGAACTCATCGAGCCGCTACTAGCGATATACGAATTCGCAAAGACTGATGGGAAAAATCCCGACTCGATCAACTCCACTTTGATCCTCGGCATGTTCCAGCCCGGCTGGAGGCCCGACGCGGCGGGACTCGCCGAGTTTGCCATCTCCGCGGGGCTTTGGGGTCTCCCCGATGAGGTTCCAACCATCTGGTCGTCAAAGCCATCCGCAGGAGCCCCGAAGGGATTCGCACCCCCGTTGGGAGCGGCGATAGGCATCGCGTAAGTCGTGGGGCTTGGGGCCGGTCCGGGATTCGTCCAATCGTCGCCAGCGGTCGTCGAATTGCCCGTCGCCCCCGGCGCTGGATCGAGGAACGCGACAGGTGTCAGGCCGCCCGAAGACATCGTATCCGTTGCAAACTCCGGTCGGAAGCCGCCGTCGAGCTTCATGCCACTCAGTTGGAGCGACGAAGGACTCAGGCCGAAGACCTCCACCGAGCCCTGACCACCTGCCGTGGAGAAAGTGGGGGGAAGCATCATCGGGCCCGGTGCCCCGATTGCCGGTCCCATGGGGCTGGCCCAAAGCGAAATCACCGCCTCACCCGGCCCAGGATTGGGCGCCATTACCTCATGAGAGGGTAACTCGAATTGTCCCAGCGCGGACGGGCCATCGACGACGGTCAGATTCAGAGAGAGCCCGCCGACCGGGGACAGTTGAACCGGACCTGGATCGAAGCCAAGTCCAGGCGGCCCGACGAACGTAAACTCCTCCACGGTCGCGGTAGGGAATTGGCCCGCGCTGAGGAGCTGGCGTCCTTCAAGGGCATCGAACCCCGGACGGCACCGGGGAGTCATCAATCGATGTTTCCGCATGGATGATTCACTATCCCGAGTCGAAGCGGAAGCTATCCCAGATTGATAATCGGGGAGCGGCGAGAAAAGGATAAGGGATTTTACTCCATGCCCGGGAGGTAATCCAGCCGATTCTCGCTGCCTGGCGCACGATCCTTACAGCCCGTATACCGAAAGATCCCGAGGGACTCGTCGGGGTGGATACTCATCGTAGTCCTACCAAGCGGAGTCTCCAATCACGGTTGCATACCGGGAGCGAGTGAACCATCACGTTCGGCCGATGCTTGTCATTTGGTCCTGTTAAACATGATAATGGAGAGCACTCGAGGAACCACCTCTCCGACTTCCTATCGGTTGCCTCTGGTCCTTCCTGCGCAAGTCCGCGAGTGCCCCCCTTTTGCCCACGACGTGGACGACCCCGATCATTTCGGTGTACGCAGGATTGTTTCTTGAAGCTTGCTCCGCGAGCCATGGCAGATCGTCGCATCTGGGAGTCCGAGGACGAAGATCCCGACGGCCGGTTGTGTGGCCCTCGGGAGCTTCGTTACAGACGCTTCGATGGTCTCCTCAAGTCATCTTCTAAGGATCACGGAGATGGACCGAGAAAGCGTGCGCGGTTTCTTGCCAGGAACTGGATTCTAATGTCGAGGACCCATCCGCCTCCTGTGCGGATCATCGTTGCTGCCGGCGGGTCTCGCTGGGAAGGGTAGCGGATTCGGCCGGAATGCGAGGACTGGGCAGGGCAGGCGCCGGGCTCCGCCGTCTTGGTTGCTGGACCAGGTTGGGATCGGCCGCTTGGGACCGCGAGTCTTCTTCGATCACTTGGACGCGAAAGTCATCGAAGTAGACTTCGTCGTAGCCGGCGAGGCCCAGGGTGACGTAGAAGTTCCCGTCGGCCGGGGCCTTTCGATATAAGACCACTCGTGAGTAGCCGGGAATGTCGTCGCCGTTGCGATACTGGAACTGTTCGCCACCGATCGAATCGCGGATGATGACGCCGCCAATCCCGGGGTTCGACCGGATCGGACGCTTGACCAGGACCGAAATCTGGATCAAGTTATTCGCCTGGACCCGGATCGCCGGAGAACGGATCGCCGCCACGGGAAAGTCCAGGAAGGGGAGGCGGGTAATATCCAGCTCGTCCTTCTTCTTCCAGGCGACCGTCATCTTGATGACCCGATCCGAATCCGCGATGACTTCGTCGTCGAATACCTCGTCCTTCTTGCCCTTGGGCTTGTCTTTCTTTTCGTCGGTCTTCGGTCGGGGCTCCTTCCGCGAGACGATCTCGATCTCGTGGTCAATCTGATCGTTCTTGAAGCTGACATCCATCCACCCCGCGCCGGCGATGGCCTCCTTGTCGTCGAAACTACCGGATGGGACGAGGTTGGCGCCGAACCGGAATCCGGGTCGTCCCTCGATCCAGTCCTTCCAGATGAAGAACTGGGGCAATGTATAGAAGGAAATCGCCGGCGGGCATGAGCTGGCGGTGATGATCACCGGGGGTCGCGGGAAGGGCTTGGGCTGTCCAGCGGGCGGGTCGGGGACCTTGGGATTGAATTTCAGGCTGACGGCCTCCTGAAGCTCGGCGAGCGCCTGTTGCCAGTATCCATGCATAAGGAGACGGAGGGGCCGGCTCGTGCGGTGCGCCTCGGACCAAGCCCTGGGGTAGTCCTCGCTATCGTGCGCGGCACGGGCGTTCTTGAGGAATTTCTCGGCCTCTTTCAGGAGATCCTCGGCATCCGGCGGCTTGACATCGATCCCAACCTTGATGCGTTGCTCGATGTCCTTCTTGTTGCGGATTTCGTGCCCGTCGGCCTTGAGCCGCTGGTGGTACTCATACACCATCTGGTATTGCATCTCCGCCTGGCGGATTGCCAGCGCGATGGCCCTCGGCCGGATCCGATTGACGAACTCCTGGATCTGTTTGCAGAACGCGATGTCGGTCGTACACAGGAGGAGTGTCGTGGTGGAGAAGTCCTCGAGCGTGATCCGCATACCACCCGGGACCCGGTCGTCGTACTTCCATTCCAGGAATCGCGCGTCGCCCGGGCTGATCTCCAGGATCTGGGCACCCTGGGGCAATGACGGCGTGATCGTCAGGTTACGATAGGCCAACTGGGACGGTTGCCACTGGGATCCGCCTCCAAAATCCGTCACCAGTAGCAGATAACCCCGGCTGCCATCGAGGGCGATCGGTTGGGCAAGAAGGCCCGGCTTGGCGGTCCGCTCGCCGACCTTCGGCATCCGCTTCTGATTGGAATTGGCCGTCGTCGGTCTATCGAGCGGATCCGGGTCGACGATCTCGTAGGGGTTGATCTGCTTGAGGTTGCGCGCGAGGATCTGCTCGCAGAGGTCAATCTCGGCATTCAGCAGGCTCATCTCGACCAGCAGAGGCTCGCCGGCGGGTCGCGTCAATTCGGCGTCGCCGAGGAAGGTCAGGCCGCGGTATCCCGCAGAGAGCGCCATATAGGTCATCAGCCGGAGCTGTTCGGGCTGGACGGGGGGCGTCCCCCACTCCGGCGGCGTATCATCGCCCCAGATGTTGCGGACCACGTTCGCCGAGGCGCTCGTCGGTAGCCAGGCCCAGAATAGGGCCTCCGGATTCGAGCGGATCGCCAGGTCCCGGCGCTGCTTCAGGTAATCGTAGCCATTTTGGATGGATTGAGACGTACCCCAGACGGGAGGCTGGATTCCCATGATGTCCAGATTGGAAGGGGAGCGTGCATACTGTCGATGTTCGCCATCGACGGTGGCGGTGGACCGATGCGGAACGTCGTCTTCCAGTTCTCGCATGGCGGTGAGGATCTCGCGGACGTCGTCGAGCTCCTTCTTGCGTACGGCCTCCAGCCGATGCCGGCCGAGGTGGTCGCCGATATGCCAGGCGACGACCGCGTGCGGCTCAGGATAAGCGGCCATCTGGTCGAGCACTTTTCGCGCTCCGCCGGCGCCGTCCAGCCTCGGAAGCAGGAAGAACCCACCCTCGACCGCCGCACGCATGGCTTGCGGATCGGGGTTCGCGTCGGTGACCAGGACGTCGTTGCCGGCGCCGCGTAGCTTGGTGATGTCCGCCCCGGCGCGTTGACGGCCGTCGGGAACCAGCCGACGTACCGGCGGTCCGGCCTCAGTTTTTCAAGGAGGTTGCGGGAGAGCCGGATCGGCGGCAGTGAGGGGTCGCCGTCCTTCGGGACCGCCCGGGCCTTTCGAGCCTGAGCCGGCGCTTTGGCCGCATCGAGGGCCCTGGACCCAGTCGCGGCAATCTCGCGCGAGACGGGAGCCACCGTGAGATCGTCGAGGAAGACCTCGGTCTCGCCGGCCCCGCCCATGAGGTTCACGACCACGCGATCCACATAAGCCCCATCCAACTTCACCGGCCGACGGGTCGACGCCCGGAGGACCCGAGCCTGTTGCTCGATCGCGGGGAGCATCTCCTTGAGCTCCAGGTTCTCCCACCGATCCACCCGGCTGAAGACGGCGCCGGGCAGCAAGACGTAAGACGGCGCTTTCGTCACCGGATCGATATCCGCAGGCAACATCACCTTGGCATAGAGGTGGACGCCTTGCCGGTTCGATCGGACGTAAAGGCCCAAGGTCAGGTCGGCCGTCACCGGGACCTTCGGCAGCACATAACTGACGAAGAACTGACTTCCGACGCCGCTCTCGAAATGGAAATGCTCCGACAGTTGACCATCATGGGCCGCACGGTTGGACCGGTCGTGGGCCAGGAGGCGCACGTCGGTGTCGGTGTACTCGCGCTCCCAGGACGTTTGCGGTTTCTCGAATCCATCCGTCAGGGCCGCGGCCCCGTCGGATTCCTTCTCTAGCTGCTCACCGCGGCTCATGGCCAGTCCTCCGGCCACAATTCCCGCGACAGCCACCAGGTACATGAGGCGGCGTGCCAGGTTCATCGGTTCGAGACCTCCCTGTCCGCAAACCAGCCGGACTCGGAATGAGCCGGAAAATCCGGCCGATCCTAGCCCGATCCGTGGGAGCGGGGAAGGTCAATCCGGCCCCAGTCGATCAGGCGAGCGAAACGTGTCTAGCCGGAGAAAGGTCGCAATCTGAATTTTCGCCCTAAAGCGTCCTCTTTGCCTAGAGAGATCATTTTCGTTGATCCCACCCTTTTTCCTATTTTATGGTAGACTGAAGCAACGCCCTATTTATGAGGTACAACCATGAGCTGGACAGCCGGAGATACGAGCGTAGCGTGCCTGACGGAACAGGTGCCCACCGAGTTGGTGGAGTTGAAGGAGCGCATCCAGGGTCAGCCTGCCAAGGTTCGCGCCGAGCTTGAGCCGCTGATCAATGAAGTGTTGGAACATGCCATGTTCCGCAGCCGGGTCATGTTGATCGCGCGGGACGCGCTCCAGCAGTTCCGGCTGGACATGGCCTCCCTTCGTTTCGACCTGGAAGCGACGCGCCGCGAGCGCCGGACGATCTGATCGGGAGGCACCGAAACGGCGTCGATGCCGCGACAGCCCCACGCCCGCCCCGAGTCCTCATCGGCGCGGGCGGCGGGGTAAAGCCAGCCAGGCGGTGAGCACGCGGCCGACTTCGGCCAGGCTCTGTGCCGAGCAGTTTCCGGGCAGGTCATCCGCCTTGTGCCAGTACGGATAGTCGAAATCGATGATGTCGACGGTCGGGATGCCCCCTTCGTTGAGCGGGATATGATCGTCGAGGACCTCGCGGCCGACTTCATTGACGAACGACGCGGCGTCGACCTGTCGCGCCACGGCCCAGATTTCGCGGACGAGCGCGGGGGCCCTCTGGATGCTGTTGGGCTCGCGTTTGATCTGGAGGTCTCGACCACCGATCATGTCGAGCAGGATGCCGGCGGCGTATCGCGTCTTGTTCCCACGTTGTCGGACCTGCCTGGCATAGGCCCGCGCGAAGGCTTTGGAACCGAGGAAGTACTCTCCTCTGCGCGGTTGATCGCCGTAGACCAGCTCTTCGCCGTCGAAGAGGACCAGATCGACGCCCCAGGTGGTCTCGAGCTTCTCGAGATGATGGGCGATCTCCATCAGGAGGGCCACGCCGGAGGCGCAGTCGTTGGCACCGAGGAATGGTCGCTCGTGGCGGTCAGGGTCCTCCTCCTGATCGGGATGAGGACGCGTATCATAGTGGGCACTGATGAGGACGCGTTGCGTGCGTTCCGGGTGCCATTCGCCGATCAGGTTCACCATCTCCACCCGACGCCCGGTCAACGGGTGGATCGCCTGGAAGGGCTGCTCTCGCACGGTGGCGCCCATCTTCTTGAAATGGTCGGCGACCATCTTACGCTGGCGGGCGTTCTCGGGCGATCCGGCGATCCGGGGACCGATCTCGCAGATCTTCTTCAGGTATTCATAGGCACGCTTCCCATCGATGGGAGCCGGGGTGGCCGCACCGGACGACTGGGCCATGGCTGAGCGAGTCCAGGGAACTCCCGGACGCTCCAGGCTCAACGCGGTGGCGACGAGTACGAGGACCAGCGGACCGTTGATGCCACGTCGGTCGTTCGCCTGCGGGATGACAGACCGCCCCATGAGTTCGACTCCTCTTCGCGCGAATGTCGTGTCGGTCGCTTATCGGCTCGTACGGCGTGGCAAGGTCAGCCAGGCCGTCAGCACGCGACCGACTTCGGCCAGGCTCTCGGCCGAGCAATTCTCGGGCAAGTCATCCGCCTTGTGCCAGAACGGATACTCGAAGTCGATGAGGTCGATGGTGGGGATACCGGCGTCGTTGAGCGGCAGGTGATCGTCGAGCACCTCGCGGCCGACCTCGCTGACGAACGATTTGCGCCGACCTGCCGCGCCACCGCCCAGACCTCGCGGACCAGGGCGGGGGCAAATTCCATGCTATTGGGCTCGCGACGGAGCTTCTGGTCCCGGCCGCCGACCATGTCGAGCAGGATCCCGGCGACATAGCGTGACTTGTTTTCCGGCCTTTCGACCTCCTTGGCATACGCCCGCGCGAACGCCCAGGAGCCGAGGAAGTACTCGCCTTTCCGCGGCCGATCGCCGTAGACCAGCTCTTCGCCATCGAACAGGATCAGGTCCACGCCCACGGTCGTCTCCATCTTGTCGAGATGATGGGCGATCTCCATCAGGAGGGCCACGCCCAAGGCGCAGTCGTTCGCTCCGAGGAACGGCAGGCCGTGGCGATCGGGATCATCCTCCTGGTCGGCGTGGGGTCGCGTGTCGTAGTGGGCGCTGATCAGGACGCGCTGGAGACGCTCGGGGTGCCACGAGCCGATCAGGTTGACCATCTCCACGGGCTGACGGGTCAGCGGGTTCTCGGCCTGAAAGGGCTGCTCACGGACCTTGCCCCCCATCTTGGTGAAATGATCGGCGACCATTTTGCGCTGTCGGGCGTTCTCGGGCGATCCGGCGACCCGGGGACCGATCTCGCAAATTTTTTCGAGATATCCAAACGCACGTTTGCCATCGATCGGGGCAGGGGAGGCAAGCATGACGACATCGGTCTCCGCGGAGCGAAACCGTTGTACAACAGCCGGGAAGGCGAAGGTGATCACAAGGCCGATTAATATGGGAGTGATCGTGAGCGGAACGAGTACTTTCCAGTCATACCAATGCGGAATGGCGCGCCCCATGGGATCGACTCCTCAGTGCTCCGCGAGCACGCCTTTGGCTAACTCATCAGCCCCGGGAACTCTTCCAGGAGCCGGGATAGTCGCTCCATCGGCAGCCCCACCACGTTGGAAAAACTGCCACGTACGACCGAGACGAACGGGTCGCGATCTTGCACGCCGTAACCACCCGACTTGCCTTCCCATCTACGAGAGTCGAGATAGTCGTTACGATCATCGTCGCTCAAGGGCTTGAATCGCACAACGCTGGTTTCCACGGCGCCGATCCATTCATCCAGGTCCGCTCGGAAGAGGCAAAGCCCGGTGATCACCTCGGTGTCGCGTCCTTCCTGGAGTCGGATCATGCGCTCGGCGTCCCGACGATCCAAGGGCTTGTTCAGGATCTCTCCGGCCACCGAGCAGACCGTATCCGCCGCGAGGATCAGTCCGCGACGGCGACGGCCCGCGACCTCAACAGCTTTCCGCCAGGCGAGTTGCGCGGCGTGGACGGTGGGAGCCTCTCCCGGTAGCGGAGGCGGCTCCTCGACGCCGGACGCATCGACCTCGAAGAGGTAACCGGCCTCTTCGAGCAACTGACGCCGACGCGGCGATGCGCTGGCCAGGATCAGATGAGGTTTCCGGTCGTCGATGAGTTCGATCGGGTCACGCCCTCAACGGCCAGGGGATCGGGTCCGAGAATCCTGATGGTATCGCCACTAGACACTTGCCAACAAGCCGGAAAGCCGGCAGCCTGAAAACCATCGAGGTGTCCGCCTGAGTCGATTGATCGCGTCCGGAGGAGTCCCGCCATGCAACCCCGCCTGCTATTCCTCGCCGGTTGCCTATGCCTGATGGCCCAGTACCTCGACGACTCCACGATCGCCGCTCCTCCCGACGACCTGCTGAAGGATGTCGAGCCGCGGGGTCAGTCGCCCGCGGAAGCACTCAGGTCGATCCGGGTCGCGCCCGGCTTCACGGTCGAGCAGGTCGCGACCGAGCCGCTGGTGAAGGACCCGATCGCCTTCGACTGGGGTGCCGATGGAAAACTCTGGGTCGTCGAGATGGGCGATTACCCGCTCGGCATCGACGGGAAGGGCAAGCCCGGTGGCGTGGTCCGATTCCTCGAAGACATCGATGGCGATGGTAAGTACGACAACGCGACCACGTTCCTCGAGGGCCTCGGATTCCCCAACGGCGTGATGCCCTGGCGCAGGGGAATCCTGGTCTCGTGCGCGCCGGACATCTTCTACGCCGAGGACCGCGATGGCGACGGCAAGGCCGAGCATCGCGAGGTCCTCTTCACCGGCTTCGTGAAAGGCAATCAGCAGCACCGGCTCAACGGCTTCGAGCTCGGGCTCGACGGCTGGGTCTACGGTGCCAACGGCGACAGCGGCGGACAGGTCAAGTCCCTGAAGACGGGCAAGTTGACATCGATCAGCGGGCGCGACTTCCGGTTCAAGCCGGACACCGGCGAGTTCGAGACCGAGAGCGGCCAGACCCAGTACGGTCGCCATCGCGACGACTGGGGCCACTGGTTCGGCAACAACAACCCCAACTGGGGCTGGCATTACGTCCTGTCCGAGCAAGACCTCAGGCGCAACCCCTATTACGCGGCCCCCGACCCGAAGCAGACCCTCGAATACGACACGAATCTCCACCCGATCAGCAGGACGCTCGCCCGATTCAACGACCCCGGCGCGGCCAATCACACCACGTCGGCGAACAGCCCGACCCCTTATCGCGACGAGCTTCTCGGTCCGGGGTTCGCCTCCAGCCTGTTCGTCAGCGAACCAGTCCACAACATAGTCCACCGTATGGTCCTCGAGCCCAAAGGCGTGACCTTCCGCGGCAGTCGCGGTCCCAACGAGTCCAATCGCGAGTTCCTGGCCTCGACCGACAACTGGTTCCGACCGACGATGCTCAAGACGGGCCCCGACGGCGCACTCTGGATCGCCGACATGTACCGTCAGGTCATCGAGCACCCCGAGTGGATCCCCGACGAGTGGGAGAAGAAGCTGGACCTCCGCGCCGGCAGCGAGGAAGGGCGGATCTATCGCGTCTATCCGGTCGATCGGAAGCCGCGACCCATCACCCGCCTCGACCGGCTCGATACCAAGGGCCTGGTCGCCGCACTCGACAGCCCGAGCGGCTGGCAGCGCGACACGGCGCAGCGTCTGCTCCTGCATCGCGGCGGCACGGAGGCTTTCGCGCCCCTCCGTGCCCTGGTGCTCAACGCAAAGCAACCCAAGACGCGCGTGCAGGCGATCTGGACACTCGCCGATCTCGGCGGCCTCGACGAGCCGACGGTGCAGGCCGCCCTGACGGATCGCGACGCTCGTGTCAAGGAGAGCGTGATCGCGGCGGTCTCTCCGCTCCTTCGCAGCTCCCCGAAAGTGGCCCAGACCGTGGTCAGTCTGGCCGACGATCGGTCCATCCGCGTCCGTTTCCAGGTGTCGCTGATCATGGGCAACTGGGACGACCATCGCGGAGGCGAGGTCCTCGCGCGGATAGGCCGTCGCGATGGAAACGACGAGTGGATGCAGGCGGCCATCCTGACCTCATCACTGCCACATGTCGCGACGCTCCTATCGACACTGCTTGGCACCGACGAAGAGGGGATTGCACCTCCTCCGCACATGGTCGAGCCATTGCTGGAGATGGCCGGCGCGATACCGGGTGTCGGCCTGAATGCAGCGGTGGCCCGGACGATCGGCAAGCCGGCCGGGCCGGGAGGTCATTACGCCCCCTGGCAATTCGCCGCCCTCGCCGGCCTGCTCGCGGCTCGGGATCGGTCCAAGGCGACACCTCACCCTCGACCTGGACAAGCCCTTCGCCGGGCTATGGGAGGCCGCGCGGCCTCCTCAAGGACGACTCGGCCTCCGAGGCCGACCGGCTCGCGGCCCTGCCGGTCTTGCGCTACTCCGCGTTGCGGAATCCCGCCGATCAGGAGTTGCTCTTCGCGCTGCTCCGGCCTCAAATCCCAGTCGGGCTCCAGCAAGCCGCGGTGTCGGCACTCAGCCGATCGACCGAGCCAAGAGTCGCCGACCGACTGCTCCGGAACTGGAAGAACCACTCGCCTCAGGTCCGCAGCGCGATCCTCGACGCCACGCTCAGCCGGAGCTCCTGGACCTCGTCGCTGCTCTTTTCGTTGGAGGACGGCTGCGTGCCGCCCGCCGAGATCGACCCGGCCCGTCGACAACGGCTGCTCCGCCGTCGCGACCCGGCGCAGAGGACTCGGGCGGAGGCCGTATTCGCGCACGAGGCCCAGCCCCGTCAGGCCGTCGTCGATTCCTTCCGCCCCGCGCTCGGCATGAAAGGTAATCCCGCGGCCGGTGCGGCGATCTTCAAGAAGCAGTGCATCTCCTGCCATCGCCTGGGCAAAGAGGGGGTCGAGGTCGGCCCGGACCTGGCCTCCCTCAACGACCGGTCGCCCGAGTCGCTGCTGATCGCCATCCTCGATCCCAACCGCGCCTTCGAGACGAAATACGTCTCATTCTCGGTGGCGACCGTCGACGGCCGCGTACTCAACGGCATCATCGCCAGCGAGTCGGCCACCGCGGTGACCCTCCGTCGCCAGGATGGCAAGGACGACTTGCTCCTCCGCTCCGACATCCAGGAGATGGCCGCGACGGGCCTGTCGCTGATGCCCGAGGGCCTCGAGAAAGTCCTGAAACCCGGCGACCTGGCCGACCTGATCGCATACCTCGTGTTGACCGGCCCAGCCCGAAAACCGTAGGGTGCTCTGCGAGCACCGTCCTCTATCCCGGTGAGCTCACATGTCGAAACCGACCGACATACGACCCGTCGCCGTCGAGTTGTATTTCCTTCCGATCAAGACCCGTATGCCGCTGAAGTTCGGCCCGGAGATCACCACGGAGGTCACGTGCGCACGCGTCAAGATGACCGTGGAGGATTCGTCGGGAAAGCAGGCGGTGGGATGGGGCGAGACACCGCTATCCGTCCAGTGGGTCTGGCCGAGCCACCTCGGCTATGAAGAGCGGCTTGAGGCCCTCCGAAAGCTCTGCATTCGCATCGCCGAAGCCTGGGTGTCGGTGGGATGCCGTCCCGCTCACCCCATGGAACTCGGCCATGGATTTCAGGACTCGGTCTTGCGCCGTGACGACCAAATTCGCGTTCGAAAGGGGTCATGAGACGGAATCGGTCCCCTGGCTGGCGGCGCTGGTTTGCACCTCACCGTTCGATCTGGCAACTCACGATGCCTACGGAGTATTGCACGGCGTTTCGACCTACGACACGTATAATGATCGATATATGAATATCGATCTGGCCCATTATCTCGAGCCAGCGCAGGGCACGGACGTCTCGTTCGAGGGCCGGTTCCCCGAGGAATTCCTGGTCCGTCCCCGATTGGAGTCGATCCCGGCCTGGCACCTCGTCGGCGGCAAGGACCCGGTCGATCCCTGGGACTTGACCGGTTCGGAGCCCGACGACGGCTATCCCGTGCTCCTACGCGACTGGATTCGTCGCGACGGGCTGAAGTGCCTCAAGGTGAAGCTCCGCGGCGACGACTCGGATTGGGACTACGATCGACTGCTCAAGGTCGGCCGGATCGCCGTGGAGGAGAGCGTCGACTGGCTGACGGCCGACTTCAACTGTACGGTCAACGAACCCGCATACGTCAACGCGATCCTCGACCGATTGATGTCCGAGCACCCTCGGCTCTACGGCATGATGCTCTACGTGGAGCAGCCATTCCCCTACGACCTGGAAGAACACCGGATCGACGTCCGCAGCGTCGCGGCCCGCAAGCCGCTCTTCATGGACGAGAGCGCCCACGACTGGAAATTCGTCCGACTGGGACGAGAGCTCGGTTGGTCGGGCGTGGCGCTCAAGACTTGCAAGACCCAGACCGGCGCGCTGCTCAGCCTCTGCTGGGCCAGGGCCCACGGCATGACGCTCATGGTCCAGGACCTCTCCAACCCGATGCTCGCCCAGATCCCTCATGTCCTCCTGGCAGCACACGCCGGGACGATCATGGGCGTCGAGTCGAACGGCATGCAGTTCTACCCCGCGGCCTCGCTCCCCGAGGAGGCCATCCACCCCGGACTCTTCCGCCGGAGGAATGGCATGCTGGACCTGTCCTCCGTCCGAGGCCCGGGCTTCGGATATCGAGTCGACGAGATCGAGAGGGCCTTGCCGGATTCCGCATTTTCCACGCGCGCAAACTTCGGACGTACGAACATGTGACCACGGTCGTGAGACCGTGGTTCGGACGGGACGAACGTCCTCCAACCTCGGGCGTAAGCCCGATCCGCTGCGCACATCGCACCGAATTACTAGTCCACAAAACCGCAAATAATGGCCCATGTAACGGACCAATCCGCCGAGCACCGGCCCAACGCGGACTCGAGATCGAAGAGATTAGAACACGAAATACACGAAATACACGAAAAGGTAAATTTAAACAATCAAAATTTCATGTAGACTTTCTGACTGGATCAATCCTTGCGTCCCTCTGCTTTTTCGTGTATTTCGTGTTCTAATCTCTTTGGTTTAAAGACAATTCCGTCGTGTTCCGCGTCGCCGGCTCGCGGATACGCGCGGCCCAAGGGCCGTTCTTTGAGGTTTCGCGGACTAGGCTGGTGGCCACAAGGTCCCGTCCGATCACCGGGCTCACGCCACTGGTCTCATGACGGTTCCCCCCGAGTCACGCACTCCCTCCGAAAAAAATTTTCCCCATCCCATCTTGACCGCTCAGACGACTTGTCTTAGACTCACTCTCAGACACGTTGTCTTGGAGCGAGCACGGTTATGGGCAATCAGAATCAGGACGTGACGGAGGCCGAGCTGGCGCTCTTGCAGGCGCTGTGGGACTCGGGCCCGGCGACGATCCGGCAACTGGTCGAGCGCGTGTACAAGCAGAGCGGCACGTCGGTCTATGCGACCGTGCAGAAGCTGCTCGACCGCCTGGAAACCAAGGGATTCGTGGATCGGGACCGAGGCGGTCCGGTGCACGTCTTCCGTGCGGCGATCGACCGCGACGAGCTGATCGGACGGCGGCTTCGTGCCGTCGCCGACTCGCTGTGTGGCGGGTCGTTGTCGCCGCTGTTAACCCACCTGGTCGAGGGTAAGGGGCTCTCCGAGAATGAACGGCGCGAGCTCCGCAGCCTCATCGACCAGTTCGATCGCAAGCGTCGGAAGTGAAGGGTCAGAACGATCTCGCACAACATGCCGCCAGAATGAAAGGGGTCGGCCGTGGAATCGCTCTTCCGTGCCGGCGTTAGCAACGCCGTGTCGGCGACTCTTCTCGCGATGGTGGTTGCCGCCCTCTCGCGACCGCTTTCCCGTCGTCCGACGATCTTGCATGGGCTCTGGCTCCTCGTGCTCCTGAAGCTCGTCACGCCGCCCCTGTACGAGGTCCCGATCCCCTGGCCAACCTTGTCGATGCCGCCCGAGCGCAAGCAAGCTTTGACCGAGGTCACTCCCGGAGCCGTTGATGCTCTCCCGCTCCTCGAGCTGCCCCGCGAAGCGTCCATCGTGGAGTGGGATCTCGTGGCCGAGTTCACGGAGGATCGGGAGGTAGAGCCCCTGAAACGGGAGTCGTTCGCGAGTTGGTCGCTATCCCATTGGGTAGGGCCACTCGTCGCAACCTGGCTGGTCGGCACTGCAACGATCCTCGTCGTCTCGGCCCGGCGCATCCACCGTTTCCAGGGACTTCTGGGAGAGACGAGGCCGGCGTTCCCGGTCGAACCAGAAACGGGTCAACGCGTTGGCGGGCCGATTGGGCCTGCGGCGCGGGCCGGTCCTGGAGTGGGTGCTGGCGAGGCTCTCGCCGATGATCTGGTCACTCGGATGGCGGCCTCGGCTGATCATCCCGAGGGACCTCTGGAAGTCACTCGACGAACTCCAACGCTCGACCCTGATCGTCCACGAGCTTGCTCATCTGCGACGGGGCGACCATCGGGTTCGGTATTTCGAGTTGTTCGTGACCGCATTGTTCTGGTGGCACCCGCTCGTGTGGTGGGTGCGGCAAGTGCTGCGCGACGTCGAGGAGCAGTGCTGCGATGCCTGGGTCGTCTGGGCCTTCCCCGAAGCGGCCAGATCCTATGCCGAGACCCTGCTGGAAACCATCGATTTTCTCGACAAGTCCAAGGGGCCGGAACCGCTGCTCGCCAGCGGATTCGGCAAAGTCCATCATCTTCGAAAGAGGTTGACCATGATCCTGAACGAATCGACTCCCCGCCGGTTAAGTGGATGGGGAATGCTGGGCCTCTTCGGCCTGGCCGCCATGATGTTGCCCGTCAACGCGACATGGGCACAGAAGCCCGAGGAGCCACAGATTGTCGATGTGGTGGTGAAAGCCGTCGCGGATCACGCGACAGCGGCGCTCCACTCCGCCGAGGATCAAGTCATTACGAGCACTCTCGCTCTCGCCGACTTCGTGACCATTCGGGGCGAATCGCCCGACGACAAGGTCGTCGTCGATGTCAAGACCGATGACTCACCCAATGTTGTGGTCACTGGCTCCAAGGCCGAGGTGATCGAAAGGCTCAAGGTGATCCTCAACGAGGTGCAAACCAAGTCCTCTCTCGCCGGGAAGGACCACAAGCTGCTGGAACCGTTGAGACAGGTGGTCGAGGAGCTCACCCGGGAGGTCCCCCAGATCAAGGCCGATGTCCAGATCGTCAGTCCGAACGGAAGCGCCGAAAAGAAAGTGGTCGTGGTCCGGTCAATCACCGCCGATTCTCCCAAGAAGCCACTGAGCATCGAGGAGAAGGCCGAAGTCGAGAAGCTTCAGGCGCAAGTTGCGAAGCTCAATGGAGAGTTGCAAGCGAAACAGAAGGAGTTGGCGGAAGCCCAATCGCGGCTCGCGAAGCTTCAAGGTGTAATCCAGGTCAAAGTATTCGCCGCGCCGCTGGTTCTTCATTCGGGAACCAATCTCGGCGTGGAGAAGAGGAAGGCGATCGTCACCGTGCCGGGCGAGAAGGTAGCCCGGAAGACCATGGTCCTCGAGGGCAGGAAGACTCTCGCCACCGACTCGAAGGCACCCACAACCGTCGAGGTCAAGAAAGTCGATCCGACGAATCGCCGCGTGGAGATCCACATCGGATCTGATGACGGACTCGTAGGCGTACACGAGCTCAAGCTTCCTCAGGCTGAACTCAAGCTATCCGTGCTGCCGCAAGTCCTTGAGCTAGAAAAGAAGCTCATCGAGACCCATTTCGGATCTGAAGTCAACGTCGAGATCAAGCCTTCTCGGGCGGAAGTTGCGAAGTCTCTCAAGCCGTCCGAGCAGCAGCAGATCGAGGAGCTGGAAAAGAAGCTCAAGGCCTTGCTCGATGAGGTGGCGAATCTCAAGAAGGGGCAGACCAAGGGTCCCTCGCGAAAGTGATCGATCCCGGCATCCTGCATGCTACTCGACGCGGCAGATGAGGCACTTCAAGTATTCGGTCTCCAGGCAGCTCGCCGAGATGGGATGATCGGGGGCCTGACCTCGCTGCTCGAGGATCTGGATGGGTCGTCCGGACTGCTCGGCGACCTGGCCGAGCAGGTCGAACGAACAGTTCTCGCCCCACCGATCCTGAACAGGAGCAAGTCGCGAGTATGCCATCCGGTCCGAGGACATCGAGCGCCGCAAGATTCAGCCGAAGATACGCCTTGAGCGCATGCTCGACGTCCTTGGCCTGGGGCGCGTACTTGGGCGGATCGCAGATCACGACGTCGAACCGCCGACCTTCGGAACGCAGCCGCTCCAGGAGCTTGAGCACGTCGCCGATCTCGAATCGGGCCCGCTCCACGCCGTTGATCGCGGCGTGGACGCGGGCCCGCTCGATGGCCGGGGCCGAGCTGTCGATGCCGATGACCTCTTCCGCTCCCCCGTGTTTGATGGCCGCGAGACCGAATGCCCCGGTGAAACAGAACAGGTCGAGTACCCGCTTGCCCTGGCAGTAGCCGGCGACCGCACGGCGATTCTCCCGCTGATCGAGGTAGAAGCCGGTCTTCTGGACCGACCTCAGGTCCACGCGATACTTCAGCTCATTCTCGACGATCTCGACCGGTCCATCGGGAATCGAGCCAGTCTTCGTTTCCTCGCCGGTGAGCAGACCTTCACGAGACGCGATCCCTCGCTCCGTCCGGGCGAGAATACCCTCGGCGCCCGTGAGGTCACCGAGCAATCCGAGAAACAGGTCCCGGCGATGGTAAAGGGCCAGGCTCGTGAACTGGGCCACGAGCCACCGGTCGTAGCGGTTGACGGTCAGGCCCGAGAGCCCGTCTCCTTCGCTGAAGACCAGCCGGTAGGCCGAGCCTGCTCGATCGAGTTGCATTACGTCGCGACGCAGGCGTACGGCCGATCCCAGTCGAGCGGACCAGAATGCCTCATCGAGAGGCCCGTCGTCCCAGCGGTAGAGCCGCACCCGGATTGCGCTGCCCGGGTTGTATAGGCCGCGGGCGATGAACTTCCGATCGGAGCTGACGACGGACACCTCTTCGCCGGGCTCGGGATTCCCCTCGATGCGGTCGATCGATGTATCGAAAACCCACGGATGACGTGCAAAGAAGGGCCGAGCACGGCGGGACCTGATGATGACGCGGCCGACGGTCGTGGATGGGTGGTTTTCGATCTTCGGTGGGCTCCGCGTCACAGTCTCGTACGAAATCCAGAAGCGGCGATCCGCCGGAGCTTACTCCTCCGGAGTCAACTCCCGGCTGGCCGCTTCGAACTCGGCCAGGTAGGCGAGCGTTCGCTCCAATTGGGTCTTCAGGTGACGGACCCGGAGCATGCTGCGAATCCGGCAGAGCAATTCGACCTTGTTGACCGGCTTGGTCAAGAAATCGTCGGTCCCGGCCTGGACGCCTCGCTCGAAATCCGCGGCCTCATTCAGGGCCGTGACCATCAGGATGAGCAACTCCTTCGTCTTCGGATCGGAGCGGATCTTGCGGCAGACCTCGAAGCCGGAGAGCCGAGGCATCATCACGTCGAGCAGGAGGAGATCGGGGGCGAACTCCTCGACGGCTTTCAGGGTCTCCTCGCCGTCATAGGCCGTGCGCAATTCGCAACCGAAGTCGCTGAGGTAGGCTTCCAGCAACTCGACGTTCTGGGGATTATCGTCGGCGATGAGGATTTTAGGGGGAGCCGAGGATTGATCCAACGTCCGACCTCCTCACAGGGAGCGACCAAGTGACTCTCGCCGGCGGTCAGACAGGCCGACGGCTCGAGACCAGCAGATCGACGGGGCCAACGACCCTGGCGAAAAGTGTGACGAGCCCGATTCATGCACGGCCAAGAACGCCCAGCCGGGATGTCCCGACTCGACACACCCAACAAGCGGCTCGTTTTATGCTCGGGCCATTCTACCATCGGCTCGGAAAACAAGAACCACGAATTCGACAATGAGGCCGAGTCGAGCTCCGAGACTCGCCCTCGGATCGGAACGACGTGAATCGCCCGTCAACAATGCTTCCGGGAACTTCCCTCAGAGTGCACCTCGCCCGCGATCGGCCATTCCAAAAAAGCGGTTGGTCTCTCAGTTGCCGCGCGGCGGTCTTATGATACAATTCAACAGTTTATGGCGGAATCTCGCACCGGGGATCGCCTCACCACCTTGGACGCCTTCTTCGCCCGACAGGAGGCAGCGCCGTGCCTTTGATCGACATCGACCGCAATCTCATCGAACGATGCCTGAGGAAGGAGCCCGGCGCGTGGAATGACTTCGTCGATCGATATATGGGCTTGATCTATCACGTCATCCAGCATGCGGCCTACGCACGCAGTCGCCTGCTCTCCTCCGAAGATGTCGAGGACATCGCCGCCGAGGTGCTCCTCAGGATCGTAGATGACGATTATGCCACGCTCAAGAAATTCAAGGGAATCAGCTCGCTTCCCACTTACCTGACGGTCATCGCGCGACGGATCTGCGTCCGGGAGCTGATCAAGCGTCAACGTGAGAGCGAACTCGGGCATTCAAACGCCCACCGCGCGATCACCGACGACGGGACTCCCGACGAGGTCGAGGCGATTGTCACGGCCGAGGAAGTGCAGAAGATGATCGACGAACTGCCCGAGCGCGAAGCCCAGGTGGTCCGGCTTTATCATCTGAAATATCAGAATTATCGCCAGATCGGTAAGAAGCTTGGCATCCCCGAAAACTCGGTCGGTCCGATCCTGGCCAAGGCGCGAGCGCCTTCGAGAAGCCGCCGAAGAACAACGCAGCGCCGGTTGAATCGCTCCCTCTGGAGTCTTTGACGCGACATCCTCGGGCAATCGTGAGCCGCTGTATCGGCCTGATTCCATGGGCGATCGGTCATTCTCATCGTTCGATGGTCAAGCCGGAAGGCGGAAATTGATCGGCCCGGGCCGCTCGTACCGCCTGCGACTCCGGCGCGGTCGGTACGGGGGATCCGACGAGGGACTCGAGCGGGGGTAGGTCCGGAGGTGGACTGGACGAGGCGGGCGCGGTCACGGCGCCGAGTTTGGGCACCACCGGCCCATCTTCGTCCGGGATGGGAGCCGGCCGACCCAGTTCGACGCCGCTCCGCGATGATGGCGGAGGAATACTGCGGCGGGAAGAGTTCCGCTGACCAGGCGCCCGCGAGCTCCTATTGAGCTCCGCGAGATTCTTCCGCTGGTAACCATCAATCTGCGGCTCGTTGAATCGGATCGCTCTTTTCGAAGGATCCAACTGATTGAGGGTGACCTCTAGAAGTTCGACTTCCATCTTCATGGCCGGGTCGCGCTTCCAATCGAGCAGGAGGTTTTCGGGGAGGTAGCAGGTCTCTTTCGGGTCGCCCGCTTCATCGGGCTTGACGGAATACTCTTTGTACTTGCTGGGATCAGCCTGTGCCAGGATTACCGTGGGGTCCCTCACCGAGTAGATCCGTAGTTGCTTGATCCGTCGCTCGCGATTCGAGACGATCAGCCAGCGTCGGTAGCTCTCCGACCCGTTCTGCGTCACCGGGAAGACGAGCGCCGTCGTATCCGGCAGCGGCCCCTTCCGCACCTGGATCTGATGAGCCTCGACCGGCGAGATGGTCTTCAAGCCCATCGCCTCGATGATCCAGTCCGGACGGTAGGTCATGGCCAGCGAGGTATTTTCGAGATCCGCGTACCTGCACCAGTAGATGGACGGATCGCCCGAGACCCAGAACCAGAATTCCTCGTCATTGGAGCCGATATCGGCCTTCGTTACGCCGAACGAAGTGAGTTCCATGCGGAAGTTACGCGGCCGCTCCAGGGCCATATGGCCATCGAGATGGACCTGGGGGCGGAGCCTCGTGGATGCCTTGATCGAAGGCTTTGCCACAAGACTCTGGATCGACTCGGCGTTCCGATTATGCTGGGCGACGTATTCCTCGACGTCCAGAGTCCCTTGCGTCGAGGGCGTCCGGGGGAACAGCGAGAGCGTGCCCGTGCCGGCCGCCCGACAGCCCATCGAGCTGAGCGCCACCGCCATCACGAGCCAGAGCCGTCGTCCGACTTCCATCGGCCATTCTCCACGCGGAATTCCCGGAGTGCGCGGACTCCGCGCGCCGCTCTCCATTCATCATCGGAAAAAAAACCGCCCGGAGATGATCTAACGAGGGGGACCGCACCGTATTCTAATCCTCGATTCTCCACAAGCGCGAACTGGTCGATCTTCCCCGTGGACTAACTCTTCAGAAACCCCGCGAGCGCGTCGAATCCCCGTTCGAGCGTCTGCAAGTCGGTCGCGAACGAGAGACGCACGAACCCTTCGGCGCCGAAGGCCGAACCCATTACCAGTGCGATATTCGCTTCGCTGAGTGCGGCCATACAGAATGAAGTCGAATCCGAGATAAGCTTGCCGCGCAACGTCCGGCCGAAATGGGCCGACACATTCATGAACGCATAAAACGCCCCTCCCGGTGGAAGGCAGCCGACATCCGGCAAGCCACCGATCCGCTCGAGGACGTAGTCGCGCCGCTTCTGGAATTCCGCCTTCATCCGGGTGACGGAGTCCTGCGGGCCTGTGATGGCCTCGAGGGCCGCCCACTGGCTGATCGAACACGGATTGCTCGTCTCCTGGCTCTGGATATCCCCCATGAACCGGGCAACCGGCCCCGGCGCCACGGCCCACCCCATGCGCCAGCCTGTCATGGCATAGGTCTTGCTGACTCCGGATACCGTGATGGTCCGTTCGGCCAGGGCCGGCCGCAGCGTCGCGAAGCAGGTCGGTCGCGCCTCGCCATAAGTCAGTTGCTCGTAAATCTCATCAGAAAGGATACCGACGTCGGTCTGAAGGACGACATCCGCCAAGGCGGTCAATTCGTCCCGATCATAGACCACGCCCGTCGGGTTGGACGGGCTGTTGAGCATGAGCAGTTTCGTCCGATCGGTCAGGGCCTCGCGAAGCTGCGCGGGGCTCAACTTGAAACCTTGCCTTTCGGTCGTGGGAATCACGACCGGCTCGGCGCCCGTGAGCTTCACCAGGTCGGCGTAGCTCACCCAGTAGGGGGCGGGGATGATCACCTCATCGCCGGGACCGCAGACCGCCATGAGTGCGTTGTGTATCGAGTGTTTCGCGCCATTGGAGATCACCACCTGGGCCGCGTCGGTCTTCAGGCCGTGCTGGCGGGTGTAGAGATCGGCGACCGCCTGTCGAAGCTCCGGAATTCCGGCCGGCGGCGTGTAGTGGGTCTGGCCCGACCGCATCGCCCGGATCGCGGCCTCCTGGATGTTCTCCGGCGTGTTGAAGTCGGGTTCGCCGAGGGCGAAGTCGAGGACTTCGACGCCCTTGGCCTTGAGCTTCCTGGCCTCGGCTCCCATCGCCAGCGTCGCCGACGGTGAAATCAAACTCGAACGCGTCGCCAGGTCCAGCGCCATGATCGGCCCTTTCTCGATGACAATCGTTACCGGCGGACTCGACGGATCGCCCGTCTTACAAGGATAAGGATGCTCGCGTCAATACGGATGTCAGAACCGCTTTTCTTGTTCGCACGACTTCGGCTGACAGATCGACGATCGTTCGCTCTCCTCAGCCATGCTTTCGAATCTCCTACAGTCGTTACCATTGCTCCGTCTGTCCGCAAGCTTACCGTGAGACCGCAATCTACCCAAGCTTCTCAAACCTATTTGCTGGGAGCGCCAGAACATGGTAGGTTATGCTAACGGGGTAATTTTTGCGGCTCATTGTATGAGCTTGCCGGAAAACTTGGATCTATATTCGAAGCATCGTGAGCCCGGGAATGATGACCCCGGCGACTTTGGACCGAGAGAATGTTCAACCGGGTCGTCTCTCGAATCCTTGCAGGACCGACGGCGAGGGGCTGATTCGACCATTGAGACGCCATCGAGTTTAACCCGGCGGGCGGAGACACGGAAGGATGGGAGCGACGATCAGGATACGGCCCACACATCACTTGAGACACAGCGACGATTGAGCGTGGGGGAACCAATGGAGCGCGTGGTCATAACCGGAATCGGCATTGTCGCGCCCAACGGGATTGGCCGTCGCGAGTTCAGCGAGGCCATCTTCGAGGGGCGGTCCGGGGTGGACTATATCGAGGGCTTCGACACCACGGGCCTGAACATCAAGATCGCCGGAGAGGTCAAGGACTTCGATGTGATGCCCTATCTGGGCGAACACAAGAAGAACCTCAAGTTGATGAGCCGAGCGGTCCGGTTCGCGGTCGGGGCGGCGGCGATGGCGGTCTCGGATGCCGAACTGGAGACGGCCCATCTCGACCCTGCGCGATTCGGAGTCTGCATGGGAGCGGGGATCACGCCGGTGGACGTGGGTGAACTGGTCTCTCCGATTCTCCGGAGCGTGGACTCCGACGGGAGCTTTGACATCGCGCGGTTCGTCCAGGCACGGTCCGAGTCGATTTTCCCGCTCTGGCTGCTCCAGCATCTGCCCAACATGGCCGCCGCGCATATTTCGATCCTCCATCAGGCGATGGGGCCCAACAATACGATCGTGACGGCCTGCGCGGCCGGGACTCAGGCCGTGGGCGAGGCCTTCCGATTGATTGCGCGTGGAGACGCCGATGTCATGCTCGCGGGAGGCTGCGACAGCCGTCTGGACCCGCAACTCCTCGTCGCTTATTCGGCAATGAAGGCCGTGAGCCTGTCGATGCGGCCCCCCGCCGAGGTCTCACGCCCCTTCGATGCCGAACGCGACGGTTTCGTGCTCGGAGAAGGGGCGGCCGTGCTCGTGCTCGAAGGCTACGAACGCGCCCGGGAACGCGGAGCGACCATCTACGCCGAGCTGACCGGATACGGCTCGTCCTTCGACGCCTTCGGTATCACCCGACCCGAGCCCGAGGGACGCGGGGCCGCACTGTCGATGACCGCGGCCCTCCGCGAGGCCCGCGCCAACCCGAGCGACGTCGATTACATCAACGCCCACGGAACCAGCACGAAGCTGAACGACTTGATGGAGACGGTCGCCGTGAAGCGCGTCTTCGGCCACAGGGCCACGTCGATCCCCATGAGCTCGCAGAAGTCGATGATCGGACACCTGATCGGGGCCTCGGGCGCCGTCGAGGCTGCGGCGACCGCACTCTCGCTCCATCGCGGCGTCATCCCGCCCACGATCAACCTGGCCACTCCAGACCCCGACTGCGACCTCGACTACGTCCCCAATACCTCGAGGGAGACGCCCGTCCAGACCGCCATCTCCAACAGCTTCGGCTTCGGTGGCCAGAATGCCTCTCTGGTCATGTGCCGGGTCTGAGTGGCGACAGTGGGGAGCGAGAAGTGGGCAGCGGGCAGATAAGATCCGTACTCCCGACGGCGAGTGTTATACATCCAAGTTATCCTCTTCCGAGAGACCGGGAGGACCGGGCGCCTGGCGTCCGGATCAGCGTACTCGATACGATCTGGTCGTTGCGATTTTACTGTCCACTCCCTACTGCCCACTGCCCACTCACCCATGTTGCAACGCCGACTCGGACTGCTCCAGGCGGCCAGCCTGAACATGTCTCTGATGGTCGGGATCGGACCATTCGTCACGATCCCGATCCTCTTAGATAAGATGGCCGGTCCCCAGGCCATGCTCGGATGGATACTTGGCGCATTGGTCGCGATCGGCGACGGCATGGTCTGGAGCGAACTGGCCGCAACCTTCCCGGGCTCGGGTGGTACGTATCATTTCTATGACGCCGTCTACGGCGAGTCGCGCGTCGGCCGACTGCTCAAGTTCGTGTTCGTCTGGCAGTTCCTCTTCAGCGGCCCTCTGGAGGTGGCTTCGGGCGCGATCGGCCTGGCGCAGTATCTCGGATTCTTCTTCCCCGCGCTGGCCGCACCCGCCTGGAGTTGGGGATGGCTCTCTCCTGCGATCAAGCAGGAAGTCGCCTGGACACAGGTTGCCGCAATTGGCGTCATGGTGATCGTAACCGTCATGGCCTACCGTCGTATCGACTCGCTGGGCAGGCTGATGGTCGTCCTCTGCGCAGGGATGTTCCTCACGGTCACGTGGGTGATCGTGACGGGTTTCACACACTTCGACTCGAGTCGGGCCTTCGACTTTCCAGCGAACGCCTGGCACGTGGATCGCCGATGGGCGTTCGGCCTGGGTGCCGCGCTGGGGATCGCGATGTACGACTATCTGGGCTACTACCAGATTTGTTACCTCGGCGATGAGGTGATCAACCCTTCGAGGACGATACCGCTCTCGATCCTGATCTCCACGGTCGTCATCAGCCTCGTCTACCTGGTGATGAATGTGGGAATCCTCGGCATCCTCCCCTGGCGTCAAGTCGTGAAAACCGAGCATGTCGCGACCGACCTGATGCTCCAGGTCCACGGCTTGAATGCCGCGCGGCTCGTCACCATCATGATCATCTGGACGGCGCTCGCGTCCGTGTTCGCCGCGGTGTTGGGCTATAGCCGGATTCCCTATGCCTCGGCCCGGGCCGGCCATTTCTTCCGATACTTCGCGGCCCTCCACCCGCGCGGGGACTTCCCGCACCGTTCGCTGCTGCTCATCTGCGGGATCGCGATGATGGCGTGCCTCGCCAAGCTCGGCACCGTCATCGATGCACTCCTTGCGTCCCGCATCTTTATTCAGTTTGCCGGCCAGATCGTGACGCTCTTTTATTGGAGGAGCCGACCGGACCGCCGCGTACCGGGGTTCCGGATGCCCCTGTATCCGCTGCCGGCCATCATCGCCCTGGTCGGCTGGTTGTACGTGTTCGTCTCTGTCGAGCGGGACGTCATGAAGTATGCGATCGGATCGCTCGTGCTGGGTATCGTCGCTTTCGGCATCTGGGATGCCTTCAGGCCGCCGGCCTCGCTCGCCCGCGTCTCGAACGACGGCGAATCGCTTGCGTCCCCGCCCGAGAGCGAGTAACATCGACCTGGCTTACCAATTGGAACGAGGCTGTGCCCAGAGGGAATGATGTCGCTGGATAAGAGCTTGAAGAAGGCGGGATCCCTGGCCCGTGCGCAATGTGTTGACCCGGGCCGAACGCCTGGCCTTGTTGCAAGAAGATGAACGCTGGCGCCCCGAGGCCGGCGTTTATAACCTTCCCAAGACCAAGTATCGACGACTGGCCCCGGGCCAGTCCGGCCCGAAGCGTCCACAGGCCGCCGGCTGATCTTTCGCCGAGCCCGACAACGCGCCCGATCGCGACCGCGGTATCGACGTGACCTCGACAGGGTAGCGTTGCAGCTCGCAGACAGGAGCAGCCGATGGTCGTTGTCCACGGGGGCCTGCCGGTTGCGTGTCAGCGGTCGGTCGGGATCTCGTTGATCTCGGAGATCAGAGCGAAATCGCGTTCGGTCAGTCCACCGACATCGTGGGTGGACGTCTCGATCCGTACGGTGCGATAGTTCACGATCAGGTCCGGATGATGATCGAATTTCTCGATCACGCCCGCGACCTGGTTGACGAACTCCAGGGCGCGGCGGAACGAGGGAAATTGCCAGGTCCGCACCAGCATGTCGCCGTGACGTTCCCATCCCTTGGCCATCGGTAGCTTGTCAACGATCTCCGCGTCGCTGAGTTTGGGCATAGGACCACCTCGGACTGAGCAGGGTTTTGGGCGGATTCGCCGGGCCTGGTGAGCGCCGATTCTCCCCGGATGGTCGGCCCCAAACCCAACTTCGAACAATCATTATTTCGTCTCGGATGGTTCGCCACAAGGGACGAGCGCCGGGCTTCATCGAGGGTCGGGAAGATGTCGATCACGCTGATGGCGTTCAGTACGGCCATCGTCATCGTCAGCGTGCTCGGCGGGATCCTGCCGCTGGCGACGGTACTGAGTCATACACGCCTCCAAGTGTACCTGAGCTTTTCCGCCGGGACGATGCTGGGTGCGGCATTCTTCCACATGATCCCGGAGGCCGTGCGCGTTGGATCGGCCGGGACGGTCCGATGGACGGCTGTCGGCCTGCTCTCGCTGTTTTTCCTCGAGCGGTTCTTCTCGTTCCACCATCACGAGAACACGGATCGGATGGGCGAGGCGCCTACCGAACTCGCCGGTGGCTGTGCTCATCCCGATCACGACCATCCGGAACGGCCGAAGACGGACCCATCGCCGCGGACGACCATGCTGCCCTGGGGATCCGCGGCGTTCGGGCTGGCCATCCATTCTCTGGCCGGAGGAATCGCCCTGGCGAGCGCCGTGGCGGCCGATTATCAGGTCGGCCGGGGGATGATGGGTGCCGGCTTCGGTGTCTTCTTCGCAACCCTGGTCCATAAGCCGGCCGATGCACTCACGATCACGGCACTGATGCTCCGGAGCGGCGCGGGGCGAGGGATGACGCATCTGATCAACTTCGCGTTTTCACTCATGATCCCGGCGGGAGTCGCGATCTTCTGGATCGGGACCCAGGTCCATTCCGCCTTCTCGCCGGGCATCTGGACGGCCGGTGCCCTGGCATTCTCCGCCGGCACCTTCCTCTGTATCGCACTCAGCGACCTCCTGCCCGAACTCCAGTTCCACTCGCATGATCGGCTCAAACTCTCGATCGCCTTGCTGGCCGGTTTCGGCCTCATGGCATTCACATCCGGCCTCGAACCCGATTCTCATCGCGACGCGAACGCCGCACTTCGCATCCAAGGTGGAACTTCGCCTCGAATGGTTCCGCTCGCGGAGCCAATCATGGGCCTGATCGCCCCGGTCCTATCGATGGCCGGCGTTGACGAAACTCTTCGAGCCGCCCAGGCGCGATCGTGAATCGTCGATTCCGGCGCATCACCAGCCGGAGAATCATCGTTATCATGATATTCGTAACATTTGATGGCCCGTGCGACCCGAGGTGGGCCAGATTCTTCCACCTGGGAGACGGGCCTCGATTGTCGTGTCTCTTCAGAGGGCTGAACACCCGATGATCGGTCGGGTGGATTCGATCGAGGGCGAAATCCGCCCTCTAGCGTGTCACAACCCTCTTATAAATCAAGAATACGGCTTTGCGACAGGCGATGCCGGATCAGTCTCTTGTTAACCGGACATCGGCCGGTTAATGTTGACTCAGGCGAGGGCTGCCGACGTCACTATCTTCTTGAGTTTGGGACGTTCTATCAAGAAAGAGGGGCGGGCCTCCGCGAGCAAGAACGCCCGACCCAACCCGCGTTGACTCCAAGCATTCAGGTTTGTTTCACCATCGACGGCCGGAACTCATGTTCAGCCTCCAGGAGACTTGCGATGCAGCGTTGCATTCGATTGTCAGTCGGCTTGGTCATCGCGTTCGCGCTGACGGGCCGCGATGTCCATGCCCAATGGGGTCACGACGGGTGGGGATTCATGGGGTGGGCCCCGGCGACCCCCGAAAGCGCCGAGCTGCAGAGTGCCGGAATCTTCGCGATGGGTGCCGGTATCTACAATCTCAAGACCGCGCAGGCCAATAATATTGATGCGCAGACGGCGATGAAGTTCAACGACTATGTGGCGGATGTCACGCGTGAATCCGCCCGAATCCATGCCGAGCGGGTAAATCGGCAGATCGCCCGGAATCGGGCCCTCTATGACGCACGCCAGAGGCAGCTCCGGGAGAGCCCCACCCTACGCGATATCGAGACAGGCGATGCGCTCAACGCCGCGGTCGCCGACCTGAGCGATCCTCGTATCGGCATCTCGGCGCTTCGGGCCTACTCCGCGCCGGTCCCGGCCAGCTTGATCGCCGAGGTTCCCTTCGTCAACGCGGCGGAACGGGTCACCCTCATGCTCGATGGATTGCGAACCTCGATCAAATGGCCGGAGGTGTTCGAAGATCCCCGATTCTCCAGCGATCAGAAGACGTTCGACGAGCTCGTCGCGCGGTTGCGAGAGGAGTCGTACGAAGGCGAACTCTCCCCGAGGAGCCTGCGCGATGCCTCGACGTTCGTGAACAACCTCCAGGCCAAGGTCGAAGCCCAGCCCCTCAAGGATCCCCTCGATCAGAAGGACGCCCTGAAATTCGTCAAGGCGGCCACCTCCTTGATCCGCCTGCTGGAGCGGCCGAATATCCAACCGGCCATCCTCGAGCTCAAGAAGATCCAGGATACCCGGATCGCCAATCTGCTGGGTTTCATCAGCGCCTATAATCTCAGGTTTGGTGCGGCAACCACGATCAAGGAGAGACAAGCCTTCCGCCAACTGTTCGAACTCCTGGATCAGACGCGCGACCAGATCTTGGCCGAGGCCAAGATCGACACCAAGGCGCCCGCCCCGGCCGGTCCGAGCGACGCATCGAATTTCTTCGATAAAGTGAACCAGAATCGTTGAAGTATGAAGGACTTGCTCCGACTTCGACGAGAGCAGATCGCACGATGAGCGCCAACGGTCCCGCCCCCCATTCATCCGAGGGCGTCCCGCGTCCGGGATGCCCTCGGTTCTCCCCTCAAAGATCCACTTATCCTGCCAGACGAAATCCCGAATTGCCGAGCCCGTCGCCAGCCTAGTGATTGCCTGACAGCATCGTGGCGATCCAGACGAGCGCTCCCCAGCTCGCCCGTGTTTCGGCGCGCTCACACAATCCCCATCTCCTCCAACGTCGCTCGTCGGACACAATCCGATAAAATCCTCGCAATCGCACTAAAGCATTTGATTCATCTCAACCGAGATAATTGTCAGAATTCCGGGAAGAGATCGGCCGGTGTCGGCATGAGTTGAACGACACCCACGCATGAATCGTGCAAGCACGCTATTCTAATCCCTGGGTAACCATAATGAGATGGAACTCTCGAACTGGTGGGACGATGGCGGCGCTGCTACTGATGGCGGCAACCGCCCATGCGCAGGCGGTCCCTCAGCCCGGACGGACCGTTCCACAACCCGAGCCGACCTCACCGCAACCCGGGCGGACCGTGACACAGCCCGAGCCGACCTCACCACAGCCTGAGCAGCCCGCACCGCAACCTGAACAGCCCGCCTCACAGCCTGCCCAGGAGGTCCTGCAACCGGATCAGGTCGTCACACAGCCGGGGATGGCTGCTCCCGCTGCCGCGCCGACGGCTCCGACTGGCTCCGGATTGGAGGCCGAGTCGTTGCCGGGTGAGTTCGAGGAGGATATCGCTGGGGCACCTGCATACAGGCTAGGTCCAACCCCGGTCTCCCAGGTCCGAATCCTGATGGATGGTCTGGGCCTGGAGAACTGGTTCGGCAGCCACGGAATCCGGACCTTCGGCTGGGTCGAGGGCGGCTACACGGGTGCATCACCGGGCCACGGCCTGCTTTCCGTCGAGACTCGCCAGAACCGATTCGGCGACGAGTTCCTCCTGAACCAGATCGGCCTGGTGTTGCAGAAGCCTCTCAAGCAAGACCAGTTCGACATCGGCTTCAATATTCGCTATTTCGCCGGGGCCGATGCGGCCCTGGGACAGCCCCTGGGCGGCATCGGCTATCCGGTTCGCAACCGGCAATTCGGACAGGACTTCCGCGACCTTTTCATCGACGCGCACCTGCCGATCCTCACCGAGGGGGGGGTGGACGTCAAATTCGGCCGCATGAATACGATCATCGGCTACAACGGCTTCCTGTCCCCATACCGGCCGTTCTATTCGAGCGACTACCAGTTCTTCTACTCGCAGGACGGTGCCTTCACCGGCTTCCTGACGAATCTGCACGCCACCAAGCGACTGGACATCTGGAACGGCATGACCTTGGGAGCGAACACGTTCTTCACAAAGCGGAGCGATAATTCGTATTGCTACATCGGTCAGGTCAACTACTGGCTGACGGAAGAAAAGAAGACCCGGTTAACGGCCTCGGTCTATGCCGGACCGAATGCCATCTTCGCCGCCCCGAAGATGGCCGGGACTTACGACACGATCGTGGAGCTGCGTGCCCAGCAGAACTGGAGCCCAAGGTTCACTCAGGTCCTCCAGTCGAATATGGGCTGGGATGCCAACACGCCGGTCGGCACCGGCTCATGGTATGGCCTGTACCTGATCAACATCTTCCACATGAGTACGACCTTCGACGCCCTGCTTCGCGCGGAGTGGTTCGATGACGTCAAGGGGACTCGAACGGGCATCGACACCAACTACTCGGAGGTCACACTCGGTGCCAACTGGCACCCGGTCAAGTGGCTCGATGTCCGCCCCGAGATCCGCGGCGATTTCGCCGGTGCTCCCGCGTTCGGCGTCAATGGCGCCCACACCGATCACAGCCAGTTGACGGGCGTGATCAGCTTCCTGATCAAGTTCTGAGACGACTCACGCACTCCGTTTCTGGGCAATATGACCCCAAGGCTCGATCAAGTCGTGAGGACGTCATCTCGCGCCCTTTCCGCCGGCCTGGAGAACCAGTGATTGGGAGCGAGGTCGCCGGATGTGAGCAGCCAGGGGGGTGCATCGGGGCCACCAGTCCAGCTCCCGGCCAGTCCCATGGCCGTCTTCACGAGATCGGCCGTGACGGCCGAAGGGTGGCCGCACCATCGGATGCAACTTTCGCCGCTATCGAGCCGGAAGACTGAGCGCCGGAGGTCCGGTTCGGGCTCGGCGAGGGCCTCGGACATCGGACCGGCGACGAAGAGACTCGCCGAGGCCAGGCCGCCTCCGAAGAACCACTCGGCGTCCTCGGTTGTCCAGGGTCCCTCCCATCGGAAACGATCGCGGTAGACCAGTCCGCGGTCGCGACGGGCCTCGAAGTCCTGTACGATTCGGTCGAACTGAAACCGCTCCGACATCGCGCCGCGATCGTAGCGGCCGGCCAGCCAGATGTCACCCCAGAGCAACCGTGCACTCGGGGCGAGCTCGACCCGGGCGCGTTGGAAGAAACGGCTCCTCTGGAATGGGATTGTCGGGCCAGGCAATACCACCAGGCATGCGTCATCCTCGACCTCGACACTCCATTGCTGGGTGGCGTAGCAGGCAGTCGCCGGGTGGACACGCGTGGCGGATTGGCCTGTCACGACGCATCGCGTCCCCTCCCGCGCCGTGATCTGGACGAGATGGCCGTCGCCGTCCATCAGCCCGGCGGTCAGATTGATCAGGTAGAGGAGCGAGGCTGGTTCGTGGTCGAAGACGAACGGGGGCATGAGGCGTACCGGGACCTGCTGATAGCACGTCCCAAGACGGGTCTCGGCGCCGAAGCGGACCAGTTCGATGCGAGCGCCGCCGACCCGGGCGGCCTGGTGCTCGACCGGATGAAGGCCGCGAAATTCGGGCGGCGTCAGGAGCTCGTCGCGCGTGATGCGTGCTGCTCGCGGACCCACTTGATCACCTCCTCCACCCCTTCCTTCTGGCGGAGGCTGACCATCAAGAACGGGCGCTCGCCTCGCATCTTCAGGCTGTCGCGCCGCATCACGTCCAGGTCGGCCCCGACGTGCGGTGCCAGGTCGATCTTGTTGATGACCAGCAGGTCGCTGTTGCAAATGCCCGGCCCCCCCTTGCGAGGGATCTTGTCCCCCTCGGCCACGTCGATGACGAAGATGAACCGGTCGGCCAGCTCGCGCGAGAAGACGGCCGTCAGGTTGTCGCCCCCGGATTCCACGAGGACCAGTTCCAGCCCGGGAAACTGGCGTTGGAAGTTCGCGACGGCGCTGAGGTTGGCACTGGCATCGTCGCGGATGGCCGTATGAGGGCAACCGCCCGTCTGAACGCCGACGATTCGCTCCACCGGCAGGGCCTCGCGTCGCGAGAGGAACTCGGC
Source organism: uncultured Planctomycetota bacterium (assembly GCA_963777695.1). Taxonomy (GTDB): domain Bacteria; phylum Planctomycetota; class Planctomycetia; order Isosphaerales; family Isosphaeraceae; genus CAVZRC01. The sequence goes on along the minus strand of CAVZRC010000001.1, from coordinate 1,849,037 downwards.
GTCTTCGTGCGTGTAGATGTCGTTGGTGATTACGGCCAGATTGATCTCGGGCCAGAGGGCCCGGCAGAGGGTCTCCACGAGGGCCGTCTTGCCCGAGCCGACGGGCCCGGCGATGCCGATCGTGTAGACCTGCCTCGAGGGCCCGGCATATCGCGCCGGACCGGGTCGGCCCATGTGATCATGGGGATGGTCGTGGTCTTTATGGAAGGCGACGCCCCATCGGAATCGACGCCGGCCGAGGCGTGTGAGGAAACACCCCGCTTCTGACGATCGTTCAGGAACGGTACATCCGGGCGTATAGCCGAGTTTGCTCATCGCAAAGGACCTCGTAGAAGGGGCAACCGGCGCCGGCGGTCTCGGGTTCGCGGTCTACCAGGTCAGCCGCCAGGGTGCGGATGTCATCCTGGAGATAGGCCAGCACTTGTTGGCCGTGCGTATGACCGACCGGGATGGCGCGCACCCCCGCGCCAATCATACCCAGGGCGGCCTGGTGAAGGTAGGCGATGAGGACGTCCTCGGGCTCGCCATGGGCAATCGCCCCGAGCATGCCGAAAGCAACCGGATGGTGCCAACAGTCCGACTCGTCGGGACGCACCCGAGTGAAGGGCGCCAGGCCCTCGGCGGACCAGGCCCAGGTCGCCCCCAACGCCAGTAGTTGGGCGCCCATCTCGCGACTGGCGCACCGGATCGACGCAGGCATGATCGAGACCTCGGCCAGGAGGTTGAGCGCACGCAGTCCGGTCCGATCCCCAGCATCGGTCGCGCGGCAAGCCGAGGCGACGAGGACACCTTCTAGCGGGCCCAGGGATGTCCGGAGCCACCGACCAGTCCACCGTTCGAGGGTTTCGGGATCGTGGACCAGCCGCCGAGCGATGGCCGCCTCCAATCCCCAAGAATGTGTATACCCGCCGATCGGCAGGGCCGAGTCGGCGATCTGGAGCAGGCTGAGATTCATGATTCTCCGGAGTCGATCGCCCAGTTCAGAAGAGGAAATAGCGCTGGGTCATGGGCAGGGTCTCCATCGGCTCGCTCTGGACCTTCTCGCCGTTGACCCAGACCTGATAGGTGTCCGCATCGACCCGGATCTCGGGGGTCGCCTCGTTACGGCGCATGTCCTTCTTGCCGATCTTCCGGCAGTTCTCGACGGCCACGACCTGGCGTTGAAGCCCATACTTCTCGGCGATCCCGTTTTTCACCGCGGCCTTCGACACGAAGGACAGACAGGACTTCGAAAGGGCCCGGCCGTAGGAGGCGAACTGCGGTCGCATGTGGACCGGCTGCGGGGTGGCGATGCTGGCGTTCGGGTCGCCCATCTGGGCGGCGACCAGCAACCCTCCCTTGAGGATGAGGAACGGCTTGACCCCGAAGTAGGCCGGTTCGTAGATCACGAGGTCGGCCAGCTTCCCGGCCTCGATGCTGCCGACGTGATTGCCAATACCGTGGGCGATCGCCGGGTTGATCGTGTACTTGGCGACGTATCGCTTGACGCGCTCGTTGTCGTTGCGGGCGCTGTCGCCGGCGAGTGCACCGTTCTGGACCTTCATCTTGTGGGCGGTCTGCCAGGTCCGGACGATGGCCTCGCCGATCCGGCCCATCGCCTGCGAGTCCGAGCTCATGATGCTGATGATGCCGCGATCGTGGAAGACGTCCTCGGCGCCGATGGTCTCCGCCCGGATCCGGCTCTCGGCGAAGGCCACGTCCTCGGGGATGCTCCGCGAGAGGTGGTGGCAGACCATCAACATGTCGAGGTGTTCGTCAATCGTGTTGACAGTGAAGGGACGGGTGGGGTTGGTGCTCGACGGGAGCACATTGGGCAGTCCGGCAATCTTGATGATATCCGGCGCGTGGCCGCCGCCGGCGCCCTCGGTGTGGAAGGTATGGATCGCGCGGCCGTCGATCGCCCCGATCGTGTCGTCGATGAAGCCGCATTCATTGAGCGTGTCGGTATGGATGGCGATCTGGATATCGTACTCGTCGGCCACGGTCAGGCTGGTGTCGATGACCGAGAGCGTCGTGCCCCAGTCTTCGTGGAGCTTGAGGCCGCAGGCACCAGCCTCGACCATCTCCACCAGCGGCTTCGCCAGGCTGCCATTCCCCTTGCCCAGGATGCCGACGTTGATCGGCAGCCCCTCGAAGGCCTGGAGCATCCGCATGATATTCCATGGGCCGGGCGTGCAGGTGGTGGCCCAGGTCCCCGTCGCCGAGCCGGTACCACCGCCGATCAAGGTGGTAATGCCCGAGGCGATGGCCACCTCGATCTGTTGCGGACAGATGAAATGGATGTGCGTGTCGATGCCACCGGCCGTGACGATCTTCCCCTCGCCGGCGATAATCTCGGTGGCGGGGCCGATCACCAGCCGCGGGTTGACGCCGGACTGGGTCAGCGGATTGCCCGACTTGCCGACGGCCACGATCCGACCATCTTTGATCCCGATGTCGCCCTTGACGATCCCCCAATGGTCGATTATCACGGCGTTGGTGATCACCAGGTCGCAGTGTGTCGGGCTCATCGGCTCTTCGAGCGGGCACTGCGCCTGCCCGTCCCGGATCGATTTGCCCCCGCCGAAGATGGCCTCCTCGCCGTAGGAAGCGTAATCGTGCTCGATCTCGATGACGAGTTCGGTGTCGGCCAGCCGGACGCGATCGCCGACGGTCGGGCCGTATTTCTTCGCGTAGGCTTTCCGGGAGATTTGGACGCTCATCGATCTTTGCCCCATACTGCTTCGTGATGTGTCGGATCGAGCCGCGCGACGTTACTGGGTCGGCTTGTGGCCGTATTTCTGATCGACGCAGCGTTTCAGACTCGTCTCGCGGGTGTAAGGGTCATCCAGTCGGCCCATGACCAGCCCGTTGAATCCGTAGACGACCCGCCGCCCCGAATAGGGGATCAGCTTGATCTCCTTGACGTCGCCCGGCTCGAATCGGGCCGAGGTGCCGCTCGGCAGATCCAACCGCATGCCATACGCCTTCACCCGGTCGAAGACGAGCGCCTTGTTGACCTCGAAGAAGTGATAGTGGGCGCCGATCTGGATCGGCCGGTCACCCGTGTTGTTGACGGTGAGCGTCACGACGGACCGGCCCGCGTTGAGCTCGAGGTCGGGTCCGTCGAAGAAGTACTCGCCGGGAATCATGTTCGGACTCCGGATGCGTGTGGGTTGGATTTCGTGAGACCGCCTTCAGTGGATCGGCTCGTGGATCGTGACCAGCTTGCTGCCGTCGGGGAATGTCGGCTCGACCTGGATCATCGAGACCATCTCGGGGACGCCTTCCATGACATCGTCCCGGCCGAGGATCTCGCGGCCGGCGCTCGATGATCTCGGCGACTGACTTGCCGTCGCGGGCCATCTCCATCAGTTCGGCGGTGATCAGGGCGGTGGCCTCGGGGACGTTCAGCTTCAGGCCGCGTTCCTTGCGCTGCCGGGCGACCTGGGCGGCCACGAAGATCAGCAGCTTATCGCGCTCTTGCGGTGACAGGTTCATGGACAAGGTTCCTGGTGGAGGGTCGATCGACGTAGGAATCGGTCTATCGCCGGGCTCGTGAGGCCGGTTTCACGATGCCGCGGGGACGGGCTCTCGGCAGAATCGCCCCTCGATCCAGCCGAGCGCAAGGACGAGCCATGTCGCCAGGACGAACGGTGCCGTCAGGGCGGGCAGTCCGATCCTCGGCAATAGTTCGGTGAATGCCACCGAGAAGAGCATACCCAGCACCGGCGGGATCAGCGATCGTCTCCAGAGGAAGAGAGCGACGGCCGCCAGGGTCGCGTTGTACCCGTACAGGCCCAGAGCGATGTTGTCCATCAAAGCTCGGTCCACGAGCGACTCCGCGTCGAGGCTCCTGGAGGCCAAACTCGCATGGTGGTTCCCGACCAGCATGCCGACGATCGACCCCGCCAGCACCCATGCCGCATGCCGCCAGTCGTTCAACGCGATGCCGACGAGGAACAACAACGCGGTCCAGATGCTCGCCTGGAACATCACCTGGCTGACACCGTGCGCGATGGCCCCGAATGCGCCGCCAACATCCAATGTCCCACCCCCATCGACCGGGGCCACGCCCAGCGCCCGACCGAGGAAGTAAAGGGCCCACGTCGTGACGATGAACGGCGTGGTGTACGTCGGGAACGGGAGGTAACGTCGCATCAACCACGTCACCAGGGCTGCCGCGCTGCAGCCGACCACCAGCAGTCCGATACTCATCGCACCCGGCCGGAAGAAGAACAGGGTGGCGATCCCGACGAGCGCGGAGTTGAATCCGAAGATCCCCGCGGAGATGTCCGCTTTGTCGAACTTCAAGAGCCAAGCCGTCGCGAAGCCGATCGCCGAGCCGACGATCGAGCCGACCGCCATCGACGGCGAGCTCAGGGCGATCCCCAGCGCGAAGCAGGCGCCCGTCACGGCGTTCTCCTGGAAGAACACCTGTCCGATGCCCCGAAAGAGGGTCCGCACCGGGTCGGGAATGGAACCATCCGACAGCGAAGCCATGCGATCTCGTTTCTGTTGTCAGGGACTAACCCCGCGGGTCATTCCAATTCCACCCCGACTGGCACCAGAATGGTCCGACTCTTTCAAGCTGTAGACGAGCATAAAGGATCCGAACGCGATCGAGCCTATTCCGAGTAGGGTGGGTGAAACTCACCGAATACCTTGTCGCCGAAAGGCTTGGTGGGTTTCACCCACCTTACAGCGACTCCTACTCGGATCCGATCTCAACTGAAGAGCTCAACCTGACCGGTGCGCAGTTCGTAGGAGCCGCCGACGACCTTGAGCTCCCCGGACTTGGCGAGCTTGGACAGGATCGGATCGAGCGTCTTGAGGCGATCGACGCCCTTCTCGACATTGGCCCTGATCACGTTGTTGAGCTTGTTGCCCGGACGCCCCTTCACGGCGAGGACGGCCGGCCGGATCGGGTCGATGAGCTGACCGATTGAGCCGGGCAAGGCATCGTTGGAATCGATGTGCTCGATGGCCGCCTTGACCGCGCCGCACTGACTATGCCCGAGCACCATGATCAGCCGGACGCCGAGCACGGCGACGGCGAACTCGATGCTCCCCTTCACCAGCGGGCCGCCCCCGCTGACGATATTTCCGGCCACGCGGACGACGAATAGATCACCGACACCCTGGTCGAAGATCAATTCCGGCGCCACGCGCGAGTCGGCACAACCGATGATGGCGGCCACCGGTGCCTGGCCCTCCGCCAGTGACGCGAAGTCTTCCGGCTTCCGCCCCGGGTGGACGAGCTGCCCCTTCATGAATCGCTGGTTGCCTTCGATCAACCGCGCGAGCACCGACTCGGGGTCGCGGGCGGCCGGCTGGCCCATCGCATGCCCGACCACGCCCGCGCCGAGGCCGGCGACGCCGGCAGCGAGGCCCGAGAGCCGCACGAACTCGCGGCGAGAGGATCGGTCCGAAGATCGCATGACCAGATGTCTCCAGGTGTCTCATTCGGGCTCGGCGGTTCCACCCGATGAGGGTAGCGCCTGCTTTTCTACGACCAACCCGACTCTCCGCGATCCCTGATCGCGATGGCCAGGTAGACTCGACGGCACATACGGCCGAACATCGCCAGAATGTGAGACGATGTCACAGAGTCCCTAGCAAGGTTCGACGAAATTAACAATTGTCGGGTCACCCGGTCAAGGCCCCTCCGTCTGAGATCGTACACACAGCAGATCCTCGCCATCGGCACGCCTTGGCGTGGCCCGCCCTGATCTCTTCCCGATTCCGTCGAGCCGAAAAGCGACCCGCTCGCTGTCAGACTCGCTCGCCGTATTGTCATCGCGACCGCGTACCGTCCCGAAGGTCGTCCCGCGTTAGAAATAGAGCTGGAACCTCAGCCAGAACATATCGGCGGTCTTCTGCAACCCGCCCGGTCGGTACTGGACCGGCTCGCCGAATTGCCCATGCAGCCAGAATATGTACATCTTGATGTATTCGTTCCAGTACCAGTTCGTGCCGAGTTCGGTGGTGATCGCCTGGTTGGACCAGAGACTCGGGTCGGCGAATCCGGCCGTGAATATGTTCTCGCCGACGCGCAACTCGCTGACGCGCCCCACGAGTTCCCAGGCACCCGGACCGATCGGGGCTCCCTTCCGTGTCGGGATGAACGGTCGGAGAGGATTGACCCGGGTCCGGCGCTCGACATTCTCGCCGGTCAAGAAATAACCGCCGACGACGTAGAAGCCCGCGTACGGGACTTGCACCGACGGCGATCGGCCGGGGAACGCATAATTCCCGTAGCCGTATTGCCACTCGCCGATCAGCGAGAGTCCCTTGTGGAAGTAGGCTGCATTGACGGATCCCAGCAGGCGTTCGCCTCGCTCGAGCACATTCGGATTGAGGATCAGGAAAGGCGTCGTGCCGAGTCCCGGGACGTCGCCATTCGGCGAGCCGCCGCCGATGCGAAACGCCGAAGGCACCGCCGCCTGGTCCTGGTCGCCGATCGCGACCGAGGTGCCGAGATTGAGGAACCTGGCGAATTTCAAGGATTCCGACTCCTGGAATGGCCTCGCGTTGAGGTATCCCACGAAATCGACGGAGTTGGAGAGACTCTCGAAGGAGTTGCGCGAGCCGTTGAAGACGCCCGCCGCGTAATCGAGACGCTTGTCGAACAGGTAGCCCCAGCCCATCAGGCCGATCTGCCGGCCCAGGCCGACGTTGGTCGTGAAGATCGACCGCTCGGGTGTCGGCATCCAGTAATTCGAGATCGCGAACTGATCGTAGGTTAACGGCGTGAAGAATCGGCCGATGCGGACCTCGAATCGGTCGTCGAAGTGCAGATTGATGAAGGCGTTCAGGATGTTGACGTTGCCGCCCAGCCCCCGGTTGAACGCGAGTTCGTACTCGATCCGCCTGGTGATGTTGCCGTCGAAGAAGATCCGCTGTCGGGGCAGGAAGATGCCGCTATTGGCGGGGACCTGTTCGCGCTGACCCCAGATGCGCGCCTCGATCTGCGACTCGAGGTGGACCCAGAGCCGAAACTCCTCATCCTCGGTTTCGAACAGGAAACCGGGCCCGAAGCTGCCCTTCAGCGGTATCCGCCGGGAACTCGAGCTGGTCCCGAGCGGGTATCCGGGTGCGGGCGTGGAAGGGTCGAATTGCCCTTCGGTGTAGTCGGGCACGGGCGAGTTCGGGTAGGCACCTGGAGTGTCGTCCGGCGTCGTCGCCGTCGCGCGGGCGTCACCGCCGTTCCTGATCGTGCCCGACTCGGCGTCGCCCAAACGATTCGAGAGTTGCCCGAATCGATCGAGGAGTTGCTTCATCTGCGCATCGTGTTCTCGGTTGGTCCGCTCCAGTTGATCGGCGAGCTTCCGGTTCGTCTCCTCCATCGCCCGGAGCCGTTCCGCGAGCTGCTCGACCGACATCGGCGCGGGCCGCGGCGGGACGGGCGTCGTGTCTGCGCCTGGAGCCGACGGAGTCGGCGAAGGCGGAGGAACCTCCTGAGACCGGGCATTACCGCATAAGGCGCAGAGGAAGCCGGAGAGCCCGACCAACGAACTCCAGGTGTTGAGCCAGACCGGTCGCGTTCGCAAGCCTGTCTTGCTCCTGTCCCACCGAAAAGCTTCGACCGTCCTTACCGGCGGGCAGGAAGATATCTGGCAACTCGGTTTCTCACAATCGCATTTGCCTCTCGGCCGGCGTTGAATCGCCCAGAGTTTGAAAGAATGGGAGCAGGAATCGGATTCATCCCCGGGGATACCGTCACATCGATCATCGATGAACCGCCGAAACCCATCCCTGAGACGACCTGACAGGGATCGAATGTATACCTCGGTGTGTTCAAGAGAGCTTGCGTCAACGGACAGGTCTTGCTACATTACACGGCAATTTTGCACAAATCGCATCCATTGTATGGGAATATGCTGATGTTCAACCTGCGGAGGGGAAGTCGACTCGCGGTTGCTTGCGGCGCCGGGTTAGTTGCCTGGCTCGGCGGTGATTGTGCACAGGCCCAGGGCTTCGGCGGCATCGGCGGCTTCGGATGGGGACTGGGGTATCAGACACCGGCCTCGGTCAACTTCCTGAACGACCATGCGAACGCCCGGGTAGGCAGCGTCGCCGCGAGGCAGCCGACGAACCTGACGGCACCGATTCCTGTCTCACGCGACGTGGATTTCTTCACGCGATATGACGCCGCGACGCGTGCCGCCATGGAGGATCGGGTCGCTCGCAATCCGAGGGGTCCCGTCATTCGACCGGCGCCCGCACTGATGACCAGTCTGGCCGATAGCCCAACACCGGCCCGGCAGATTGCCCCTCTCCCGAGCTTCTTCAATAAGATGCGGCAGATCGTCTGGCCCGCCGACGCACCCACACACGGTGACCTGGCGGAGAAGCGAACGGCCTCCGACGCGAAGACGCTCGAGTTGTTCAATGAGTTCCAGAAGCAGGGCTTCGGACTCGTCGCGACGGCGACCGAGGCAAGGAGCAAGCTACTCGAATATGGTCGGCCCGCCTTGAGGTCGATCCGGGAGAACTCGACCACGGCCGTCTCGGACGCCTTCCATTCGTTCCTGCTTTCCCTCTACGACTCCATCGAGGAATCGACCAATCCTCCTCGGCGTTGAGACCGAACCCCTTCGGGGAACTCACCACGACCGAGATGATGGGCGAAAGCAGATCGACCTGGCAAGAAACGACCAGCTCCGGCTTCATGTGAAGTCGGAGCTGGTACCCAGGGAATGCGATAAGCGATCGATGGCTGGGATGCGACTATCGTCCTATGGTGCGTGCAACAACCTTCTCGAGGTTGGAACGCGTTAGATCGAGATGGACAATGGTCCCGTCTCGGCCGATCAAGACATTGGCAGGGATCTCCGTGACGGCATAGGCCCGTGCATAATCCTGATTGCCGACACCGTTGATCAGGTTGGGCCAGCGGAGGTTATGCTCGAGCACGAAATGCCGGGCGGCCGTGCGCACCCCATCGGAGATCTTCCCACCGTCCTGGAGCGAATCGAGGTTGATGCCAACAATGCGGAATCCGCGTTCGCGGTAGGTCGAGTAAGCCGACTCGAGACGCTCGACCTCTTCGGCGTTATTGATGCACCAACTCGCCCAGAACACGACCAGGACCACGTTGCCTTGCAGGTCAACCATCCGAACGGGACGACCGTCAACATCAACACCGTTGATCGCGGGAGCGGTCTTGCCGATCAGGTCGAGCCGGGCCAGTCGCGAAGCCGCGAATGACCGGATCGACTCATCGGTCGATCGATCGCGGACCACCGTGAAGGCTTTCTTCGCGATGGCGAACTGGTCACCCTGGGTGAGACGTTGAAAGTACGCGTCGAGCAGGGCGCACCTCGCGTCAACCGGCAAGGGGTGGCCGACGGCCCCGTCTGGCGAGCCGATCGCCGAAGTGAGGCTCGCGAGCGACTCGTCGTAGGCCCCGCGGCCGACCTCCGCCATGATCTTCACGAGATCGGCCAGCAGCACCACGCTCGTCGCGGACTCCTTCGAGCGCAACACGCGATCGGCGACCGGCTCGGCGTCGGCGAACAGGTTCGCGGCGATGGCCGCCCGGAAGTACTTCTCATATGTCTGGTTCGCATCGTCTTTGGCCTGCTTGCCGGCGAGCACGGCGAGACGCTCGAGCCTGCGACGCTCGATATCGTCCAGCTCCTTACGATACAGGCCGTCGATCGCGGCGACCGAGTCGACCGAGTTGACCGAGGTCTCGGGCTTGCCAGGGTCCGGCTTGGCGGTCTGCTGCGCCCGGACAGGCACGCATAATGTTGCGCCCGCGACCAGAAGGACAGCGAAGATCTTGAGCGATGCGACTCTGGGATGGCTCATCAACGATTCTCTCCCGAAGACGTGCGGCAGTCAGATAAAATATTTAGCCAGGACATGTGTCCCTGTGTCAAGACGGTAAGAGACAGCCGGAAACATTCAACAGGATCGGGTTTCGGTCGCGAGCGGGCGTGCCCGCAGGCCAAGCCGATCGAAGAGCTTCCGATCCGCGTTCATCGACGGGTTGGGCGTCGTGAGCAGTTTCTCGCCGTAGAAGATCGAGTTGGCCCCAGCGAGGAAGCAGAGGGCTTGCAACTCGCTGCTCATCGCCTCGCGACCGGCCGAGAGCCGCACGAACGAAGCCGGCATCAGGATCCGGGCCACGGCGATGGTCCGGACGAAATCGAAGGGGTCGATCGGCCGCTCGGACTCGAGCGGAGTCCCTTCGACCCGGACGAGCATGTTGATCGGCACGCTCTCGGGGTGCTCCGGGAGGTTGGCCAGGGTCCTGAGCAACTCGGCGCGATCGTCCGGGCCCTCACCCATCCCCAAAATGCCCCCGCAACAGACGTTCATCCCCGCCGCCCGCACATGGGCGAGCGTGTCGAGGCGGTCCTGGTAGGTCCGGGTGCTGATGATGCGGTCGTAATACGCCTCGGACGTATCCAGATTATGATTGTAGTAATCGAGCCCCGCGTCCTTGAGCCGCTCGGCCTGCGATCGCGTCAGCATCCCGAGTGTGGCACAGGTCTCCAATCCCAGCGACTTCACTGCGGCCACGATCTCGGCGACCGGCTCAAGGTCGCGGTCCCGAGGAGCACGCCAGGCCGCACCCATGCAGAACCGCGAGGCCCCCGCGGCCAGCGCCTTCCGCGCTTCGGCCAGCACGGCCCCTTTATCCATCAGCGGGTCTGACTTGACGCTCGTCGTGAAATGAGCACTCTGGGGGCAATAGGCACAATCCTCGGGGCAACCGCCCGTCTTGATCGAGAGCAGGGTGGAGATCTGGACTTCGTTGGCGTCGAATCGCGCGCGATGCACGGTCTGGGCTCGGTAGAGCAGGTCGTTGAACGGCAACTCATAGAGCGCCCGGACCTCGTCGAGGCTCCAGTCGTGGCGGACGATCTGGTCAGGATCCGATTCGGCGTTGAAAACCATGGGAGTCCTCATCTACATTGGCTTCGGTTCAGGTGCAATAGACGAATTTCTCGAGAGGAAGTCAACCCATGGCGTCGCTACGCGACTTCGCCCGCGAGCAACTCGCCCGGGCGGCGCAGAGATCGCTCGCCCGCCAGGTCATTCCGACCGAGCGACTGGGGGGACTCGAGTACGTCGTGGGCGTAAGGAATACGTCTCGTTCAGTTGCAATGACTATCTCGGCCTCACGCATCATCCGGAGGTCATTGCCGCGGCCCAGGCTGCCCTGAAGCGCCATGGCACCGGCGCCGGGGCGTCCCGCCTGGTGACCGGGAGCCATCCCCTGTACGCCGGTCTCGAACGGGATCTCGCCGATTGGAAGGGCTCCGAGCGAGCCCTGGTCTTCAGCAGCGGCTACATGGCGAACGTGGGCGTGATTCCTGCACTCGTGGGCAAGGAAGACCTGATCGTCGCCGACCGTCTTTGCCATGCATGCATGTGGGATGGCGCGCGCCTGTCGGGCGCGACGGTCATGCGATTCGATCACAACGACGTCGATCACTGTGGAAAACTCCTGGACACCCATCGAGACGGATTCGGCCATTGCTTGATCCTGACGGAGTCGGTCTTCAGCATGGACGGCGACCGCGGCCCGGTCCTCGATCTGAGCACCATGGCTATCCGGCACAGATCCTGGCTGATGACGGACGACGCCCATGACTTGGAGATTGACCAGCGATCCCTCGCGGATGTGAAGTTGGGGACGCTCTCCAAGGCGCTGGGGAGTTGCGGCGGATATGTTTGCGGTCCCGCGGAGCTGATCGAATGGCTGTCGAGCCGGGCGCGTACCTTGATGTTCTCGACGGGTCTGCCCCCGGCGTCGGTCGCCGCGGCGAGGGCCGCGCTACGGATCATCCGCGACGACGACGGGCGTTGCCGGAAGACTTTGGAGAACGCCCGTCGGTTCACGACCGCGCTGGGCCGGCCGCCGGCGGCCAGTGCGATCGTGCCTGTGATCGTCGGCGAGCCCGAGCGAGCGATGGCGGCCTCGGCGATGTTGCAGGAACACGGCCTCCTCGTCGTCGCAATCCGCCCGCCGAGCGTCCCGCCCGACACGGCTCGACTCCGGTTCGCCTTCTCGGCCCTCCACGAACCCGAGCCGATCGAGCGGGCCGCCGAATTATTGAAGCAATATGGATATGCTTGAACGAGTGGTGTCATCGTCATGAGACGTTTCTTCATCACCGGAGTGGGAACGGGCGTCGGCAAGACGTTTGTCACTCGTATCTTGGTGCATCAACTGATCGCCTTACGCCGACGGGTCTCCGCACTCAAGCCGGTGGTCTCGGGTTATTCGCACGATGATCCGGAGAGCGACCCAGCTCTAATCCTCCGGAGCCTGGGCCAACCGCCCACGGCCGAGGCCATCGCAAGCATCTCGCCATGGCGGTTCGCCGCTCCTTTGTCCCCTCATCTGGCCGCACGACGCGAGGATCGATCGATCGACCCGGAAGAGGTCGTCGCGTTTTGCCGCGACTCGAGCGTTCCAGACTGCGACATCCGGCTCGTTGAGGGCGGCGGGCGGGCTCATGTCTCCGATCGCGCCCCGAGTAACATGTCTCGACCTGCTCCTGCAACTCGAGGATCCGGTGATCCTGGTGACCGGGAGTTACCTGGGGGCGATCAGCCATACCCTCACGGCACTCTGGGTCTTGCGTTCCGGCGGTGCCGCGATTCAGGGGGTGGTCGTCTCCGAATCCGCGGAGAGTGCGGGGCTCGCCGAGACCGTCGAGAGCATCTACGAATACAGCGGACGCAACCTTCCGCTCATGGCACTTCCGAGGCTCTCTGGCCTTGACCAGGAGCAATGGCAAGATGCACCACCCCTGGCCGCCCTCTGCCTGTATGATCCCGATCAGTACGACCCCAACGATCTCTGAATCCCAGATGCTAACGTCCAAGCCGACCGCACAAGATCATCCGGACTGGTACGAGCAGGGCCTTCCCCACGTCTGGCTCCCCTACTGCCAGATGAAGATCGCGCCGCCACCGCTGCCGGTGGTCCGGACCGAGGGCTGTCGAATCGTCCTGGCTGATGGTCGCGAGCTGGTCGACGGCATCGCGTCCTGGTGGAGCGCCTGCCACGGCTACAACCATCCGCACATCCGCGAGTCGGTCCGGGCCAGCTCGACACGATGCCGCATGTGATGTTCGGCGGCCTGGCGCACGAGCCGGCCTTCGTGCTCGCCGAGCGACTGACGGCGATGGCCCCGCCGGGCCTGACCCGCGTCTTCTTCGCCGACTCGGGCTCGATCGCCGTCGAGGTCGCGCTCAAGATCGCCTTGCAATACTGGCTGAACATCGGGCGACCGGAGAAGTGCCGCTTCCTCTGCTTCTCCGACGGCTACCACGGCGATACCTTCGGCGCGATGGCCGTCTCCGATCCCGGGCGGTCGATGCACCAGGCCTTTCGCCATCTCCTCGCTCGACATCACGTGGTCGATATCCCGACCGACGAATCAGCCCTTGCAAGGCTCGACACATTCCTGGGCGAGCAGCGCGAGAGACGGCGGCGATGATCATCGAGCCGCTGGTCCAGGGGGCAGGGGGGATGCGATTCCACAGCCCGGAGACCCTGGGGGCCCTTTACGACCTGGCGAAGGAGCACGACCTCTTATTCATCGCCGACGAGATCGCGACCGGCTTCTGGCGGACCGGTCATCGCTTCGCATGCGAATCGGCCGGGATTCGCCCGGACCTCCTCTGTCTCGGCAAGGCACTCACCGGCGGCACGATCACGATGGGAGCGACCCTGGCCCGCGAGGAGGTCTTCCGAGCATTCCTGAGCGACGACTGGGATGCGGCGTTGATGCACGGACCGACCTATATGGCCAATCCGCTGGCATGTGCGGCGGCGAATGCCTCGCTCGACCTCTTCGATCGCGAGCCGAGGGAGACGCAAGTCCGGGCGATCGAGGAGGGCCTCCACACCGGCCTGGAGGCGTGCCGGACGCTCCCCGGAGTCGTCGATGTGCGCGTCCGCGGGGCCATCGGCGTCGTCCAGATCGAGCCGGGTGTGGATGTGTACGCCTTGCGACCGAGGTTCGTCGAGCAGGGCGTCTGGATCCGACCTTTCAAGGATATCGTCTACCTGATGCCCCCGCTCGTGATCGGTACCGAGGACCTGGATACCTTGACCCGGTCGGTCCGGGTAGTCCTGGCGCATCGAGCTGATACAATCACCTCAGGATCGGAGGATAGGAGTGAGATCGTGGCCCTTGACCACTCTCGAGAGTGCGTTGTTCGGGCCGGACGAAGGTTCTCAAACCTCGGGGCGTCAGCGTCTCTGAGGGGGGAGGGAACGTTGGCCAGTCATGTTGCGCCTGGAAAGCAGACCAAGTCTAAGAATCCCGGAGGCTTTGATGCACCGACTTCCGAGGGTGCCGATCATGCATCGTCCGTCAGTGAATCATCGTCTATCGCGATCGCAGGCACCGGAGCTATCAGGAATCTGACGCAGTGCGCCCAGGTCGTCGAGCGTGGTCAGAACCCGCCGCCGGCTCGGTTCGGCGGCGTGGAGATTCCGCCGGACGTTTACGAATTTATCCTTCGGAGAGGGATCGAGCGTCATTTGGAGAGTGGGATCGAGGCCGCGATTCGTCACTTCGCCAATCGTTCGTCCTTGCGAGTTTACTTGGATCATGATCCAGATACCCTCGAAGATTATGTCGTGATCGAAGTCAACTCGTCCGGCGATCTCGAATCGGACATCCGGACCCATATCAATTATAGCGACGAGTGGTCGTCGTCGGTCGAATGGCCGGCGAGCCGGATGATCCTTCTCGACCTCAATCCATTCGTGCCCGGCACGAATCTTTGAGGAATGGACCCGCGCGATTTCCTCGACATAGCGAATGGCTTGCTGAATCAGTCTCCGAGTCCGGCCGCGTGTCGGACGATCATCGGAAGATCGTACTACGCCGCGTTCAACGTGGCATCGTCCATGGTCGAGGAGTTGGGCATTCCTCTGGACAAGAAGAAAGATAGCCACAAAGAAGTCTTGGACATCCTGGTCTCCAGCGAAAACCAACTGATCAAGAATGCTTGCGACTCTCTTGAGTCTCTGAAGAAGGTCCGCAAAGACGCGGACTATGACATGAGGAACACTCACGTCGAAACGGTCCAAAAGGCCAGCATGACGTTCTTACTCGCGAAGGAGATCGTCAAGAAGCTCGACAGAGTACGCGGGGACGCGAACCAGTGGAAGAATGCCTCAGACAAGATGGTGAAGCACTCCACAGACATATTGAAAAAGTCGATTTAATCTGATTATGGTACTGAAATGGGCCCGAAATTCATCTCCGCTCACAATCGCCAGGCGATACCCCACCGCGGATGGCGCGCAGCCATCCCAGTTCGTCCTTGTGGTGATAGTAGTAGGTTCCGAGCAGCCGCATGACCACGATGGCAGTCCATTGGAAGACGCCCCAGCATCCGACTCCGAGCAAGAGATAAGTCCAGAAGAGACGGGGTCGGACCAGGAGTGCCAGTCCGAAGGTCCCGAGTGCGGCCCCTACGGCGGTCGCGATGAAGATGCACAGGACGAGGAACGGCGCGCCCAGTCGAACGAGTCCTGAGAGCACGGCCCAGGGTTTGGCTGCCAGCGGATCATCGTGGAGGAAGCTCATCATCAAGGAAGCGAGGATATATGGGAGCCCGGCCAGGGCGAGTAAAACAGCGATCCAGGGAAATCGATCCCCCTCGGCCCTGGAATTGACAAGCCAGAGGGTCGGGAGCAGGCCGACGCCGAGGCCGAGGATGAGCCACACGATCCAGGGGCCCAGTCCGTTGAAGAATCCGTCGAAATTGCGATCGGGCGAGCGTGGCGGCGTCGTCTCCCCCATCGCGCTGGAGACCAGGACGCGAGCCAGGTACTGGAGCGTGAACGAGACAACCAGCGGCGATAAGAGCGCCACGGGCACTCCCGCGACCATGACGAAGAGCATGCCCATCAGCGACGCGCCCATCGACGAAGAGTCCTCCATGACCTGGAAACAGTATTCCGGGACGAGCTGGAAGAAGACCCAGTCGATCACGGCCAGGGCCACGATGATTCCCAGGCTGTCGGCGCCTCGGAGCGGATAAAGGAAACTGATGAACCAGCTCGTCTCGGGCCGGTCCAGGGGCGGCAAGGGTCCATCGGCCATTGGACGCCGATCCCTCGGCAGTCCGGGAGCCTCGCCCCTCGGTCGCTTCTTCTTGCTCCGCACTCGGGGCGACATGGGTTCCGGTGAATCGAGGTCCAGCCCGAGTCCATAGCCTGCCGGGGTCGGCAAGTCCGTCACGGGGCGACGCGATGGTGGCGCCTCGGCCGGGGCCGATTCGGGAACCTTGAGTTGTCCCCCACAGCTCGGGCAGCGTCCGACTCGCCCGGGCTTTGCACCCGGGGCCCGGACCCTCATCCCACACCCGCAGACCATGACCGGTACGTCCATCGAATCTCCCACCAAATCGACGCCGTCTCCGTCGATGGATCGTCCGTCGATCCGAGCCGTGACGCGACCAACGACAATTGTAAATGAGCGATCCAGGGTGGTCAATGGTCATCCGGGGGCGAGGCGAGGCGGCGGAGGTCGCCTTCGCGTTGCGTCAGGCGGATGCGGTCGAGGTATTCGCCGATCGGGACGGCGTACCTCCGTGTGGTACCCAGGAGGTCGCGAAGTTCGGCCATGGTGATGGACGAGCCATCGCCGAGTCGTTCGCGGACCCGTCGGCGGAGTTCGGCCTCGATATCCGCGTCGAGGTACAGCGCCGGATTAATCTCCGCGATCCGTTGCTCGTCGCGGAGCAGGCCGAGCAGATCGGGGACGACCGAGCTGCGAGGGCCCGCCGAGGCGGCGAGCTCGGCCACATCCGGCGGGCTCATCCCGCCCGACCGGAGGACTTCCGCGAGTTGCTCCTTGAGCCGGCGCTCGCCCTGGCTCAATCGAGGTTCGTGGCCGGGCAGCGACACCGTGCGAGCGTCGGCCAGGACCCGGCCCTCTTGCTTCAGGCGATCGAGGATGCCGGCGACCAGGGCGTCGTTGCCGAGGTCGGGGACCGCGGCCGCGAGATGGACGCGCGGTATGGCAGACTGGCGGGGATGCGCCGCATGCAGTCGTCCCAAGGCGCGGAGGATCCGGTCCTCGAGATCGGCCGCAAACTCGGCCAGCACGCGCACGTTGCGGCGCGGGCCGAGCGGTAGGTCAACAAGACTCCCCGAAGCAGCCAGCGACGCCAATCCCGATTCGACATGCGTGATCTCGATCCCGGTGAGGGCCGTCAGACGACGCTCGGTCCAGGGACTCAGGCCAAGAAAGGTCAGTGCCGTGCGGAGTCGATCGAGCGGGTCCTTCGATTGCAGGCGGGCGAGCCGCTCGAGCGCCGTGTGGTCTCGGCGTCGATAACGACGCGAGTTCGGCTGGACCACCCGGCCGCCGCCGAGCGTCTCCGGCGGGCTCTCCGCCCGCAGGACGAATGGTTGCCCATAGATCGCAACGGTCGGCGCGGCCAGGAACAACTGGGCTAGCCGAGGCCCCTCCAGCCCCGTATCCCCAGGGTCCAGGAGCGAGAGCACCGCGGGGATCTCCGCCGTGCCCATGTGAACTTTGTATCGGCCCCGGTGGCGCAGCGGACGGATCGAACCGGGCGAATCCACGACCTCGACCGTGAGGATCCGTGCCGGCTCCAGGTAACCCGGGGCCGCGAGTTCCTGGCCGCGGACGATCTCCGTGTGATGGACCCCCACCAGGTTAATCGCCGCACGCGCGCCGCGGCCGACCTGGTCCACGGGACGGTCATGTCGATGGAGGCCCCGCACCCGGACCGTACGCCCGACCGGGAGCCAGTCGAGCTCGTCGCCCACGGCGACGCGCCCCGAGACGATCGTCCCGGTCACGACCGTCCCATGACCGGCGACCGTGAACGAGCGGTCGATCGCCATCCGAAAGACGCCCGTGTCCTGTCCCGGCTCGACCGAGGCGCAAAGCGATTCGAGCGCCTGCTTGAGTCCTTCGATGCCGAGCCCCGTCGTCGCCGAGGTGCGGACGATGGCCGCACCTTCGAGGAAGGTCCCGTGGACAAGCGATCGGACGTCATCCTCGACCAGGTCGAGCCAGCTCGGCTCGGCCAGGTCGCACTTCGTCAGGACCACCAGTCCCCCGGCGAGTCCCAGGAGGCGGAGGATTTCCACATGTTCCCGCGTCTGGGGCATGACCGAGTCGTCGGCGGCGACGATCAGCATCGCCAGGTCGAGCCCGGCCGCGCCCGCCAGCATGTTCCGGATGAATCGCTCATGCCCGGGTACGTCCACGAGCGCCAGCCGATACTCGCCCGCCTGCAAGGAGGCGAACCCCAGGTCGATCGTGATCCCCCGCTGCTTCTCCGCAGGGAGGCGGTCCGTATCCACGCCCGTCAGTGCGCGGACGAGCGCGGTCTTCCCGTGGTCGATATGCCCGGCCGTACCCACCACGAAGTCGCGTAGAGGCTCTGTCATCTCAGTATTCGCACAGTCCCGTAGGGTGCTCTGTGAGCACCGATTCAAACCAATTCGAGGGATCGGTGCTCACAGAGCACCCTACGGATCGTGCGCAAGGCATGCGTAAAACACTCTAACTACTAATGGCAATCGACGAAGCTACTTCGCCGCGGGCTGGCCGGCCTGCGCCTTCCCGGCATCCTTCTGCGACTTCCGCATCTCCTTCTCGCGGCGCTCTCGATATTCTTGCATCTGCTTGTAGAAGATCTCCATCAGGTCGTCCTTCTCGCCGGGCCGGGTCAGATCCTGGCCCTTCTTGGTGACGGCGAGGAAGCCGATGCACATCTCGTCGGTGGTCGCCTCGCCCCACTTGACCAGCTTGGGCGGCTTGTTCGGGTTATGGGGATTGGAGTCCGAATTGTTGTAATGGGAGACGACGCTGAGCACAGAGCCCTTGGGCAGGTCCATCGGCTTCTCGAAGAAGTAGCTGTACTGCCAGTTGAAATCCCAGTCGTCGATCTTGATGAGGTCCTGCTCGCGGCCGTCCGGGAACTTGACGGACATGGAGATATCATGTCCGAGCAGGTGCATATGCGGCGTCACCGCGTGGGCGACGAGGTTGACCGGGACCGGCCAGGCGGCCTTGATCTCGACATTCGAGTTGCCGGGAGGAAGCTCCATGCCGAGATTCGCCGCGGCGGCCCAGTGGAGCGTCTGCCGGATCGGCTTGCGCGAGAAGTGGAGCCCGATCCGACTCCGGTCAGTCTCGGCCTTGCCGCTGGGATGGTAATGGATCTGGACGATGATATCGGCACCCTTCGGCAAGGACCGCCCGATGCCCTCCGGCAGCTTGCTCGGCGGGTTGCCCGGTGCCCAGCCGCCGAGGTCGCCATGGATCGGGTCGCCCGGCCCGCTGAAACACGAATAGCCCGGACCCGGATCGGCCGCGTCCCGCTTCCTCGCCTCGCCGGAGACATCCACGTAGGAGAGTAAGTGATGCACGACGCGCCGGTTCCCCGGCCGATACTCGATCGCGGTGACGTAGAGGTCCTTGTCGAACTTGGTCGGGATGACGAAGCATCGATAGATGTCCTCGCCCGACGCCGGGACCGGGAAATCCGAGCCGATATCCACGACGAAGTCGGGCGTGCCGACCTGCCAGTCGTCGGGGAACTTGGGAGGCTCCGGCAGGTCTTTCGGATCACCCTCCGGCAGCACGGCCTCGGACCACGCGACGATCGTGGCGATGTCCTTGTCCGAGAGGCTCCGGCAGTCCTTGAACTTGACGCCGAAGTCGGGGGCCGCCTTCCAGGGGGGCATCTCTCGACCCTCGGCGACCGTGGCGATATCCGTGGCGCGCTTGCGAGCTTGTTCGTAGCTCTCGAGGGAGAAAGGACCGACCTGGCCGCGTCGATGGCATTCCTGGCAATTCTGCTGGAGGATCGGTGCCACGTCCTTGGCATAGGTGGGGGCGGCGACCGCCACGGGCGCCTCGGGGATCGGGCAGCCGACCGCGGCGACGTGCGCGACCGCGACCTCCTTGCCGCTCACGACCGCCGCAAGCGCATCTCGCAATTCGTTGCCAGTCGGCACGGCGTTGCGGACGCGGCGTGCGACGAACTGGTCATCGATCCGACCGTGATAACGAACTTGTCCTTTCTCATCCAGGACGAATGCCTCGGGCGTCACGGTCGCGCCCATCTTCCGCGCGAAGGCCCCGATCGGGTCGCGGGCGATTCGGAATCCCAGCTTGAAATCGCGCGCGTGCGTCCTGACGTCCGAGTCGCTCAGGTCCGGGTTGACGCAGACCCCTACCCACTCGACCGCCTTCCCACGATACTTCTGCATCAGTTCCTGGAGCGTTGGGCTGTACGCATTGGAGATCGGACACTCCGATGAGTAGAAGAGCAGGACCGTGGCGCCGCCCGCGTTTGGCGAGAGCTTGATTCGTTCGTTATCCAGACCGCGGAGTGTGACATTCTTCAACGCGGCGGGCTCGCCCCCGATGACGGCGGCACCCCCTCCGATCAACGACAGCAAGACGCCCGCGACGACAAGTCCGCGGACAAACGTGGCAAGTACGGTCTTCTTGGACATGTTGTGGTATCCCTCGTTCGGTCGGCCGACGTCGATTGACACGCTTGCTTGCACGGAAGTATCGTGTACTCCCTCGGAAATCCTGTTGACCACCTCGTCCAGGTCGACTCTATACGCCTGTCGTCGCGTTAACAAGAGTAGGATGTCGCGCCCATTCATTCGAGTCGTCCATCCGAAATCGGGAAGGTTGAAACTCGATATCCGGCGGAGTCGGTCCGACCGACACTTCAATCTGAAAGGTAACTCAAGCGACGGGAGAACCGAAGTCTTTACAGCGCTTGGGGTGTCTGTTAGGCTCCCCATGCAGGCATGTCGAGTTCGGAACATCCAGGAGGCGGTGCTCGTCAGAATACGGGAACGACGCCAATGAGCTCCCAGGCCACAGTTCATTCAGTCGAGGCGCTGAAGGACTTCCGGGTCGCACTCGCCCTGTACGGCGAGGATACCCTGGCCGCCCTCGGTGCGATCGAGGCGGAAGTGCGTCGGACGGTCCGCTGGCTCGAGCAGGAGCGGCCGGCCTACTGGCAGGATCAGATCAAGCGTCGGCGCGAGCTCGTCTCGCAGGCCAAGGCGGAGGTCTTCCGCCGACAGCTCCAGAAGCGGCCCGACTATACGCCGGCGATGAGCGAGCAGAAGGAGAACCTCCACAAGGCCGAGGCCAGCCTGCAGGATGCCGAGAAACGGCTTACGATGGTGAGGAAGTGGCAACCGCGTCTCCAGCATGCCGTCCTCGAGTATCACGCGAGCGTGCAGAGGCTCAAAGATCTCTCAGCAGCCGATGTACCCAGTGCCGTCGATCTGCTGGGCCGTCTCATCGATGCCCTGGAATCGTACCTGCAAGTCCAGCCGCCCTCGGGGACCGGGCAGGGCTCGGCACCGATTCGGGCCTCGTCCGAGATGGAGTCGATCGCGACGAAACTGATCGACGAGGTCCCGATCGCGACGCAGACGGCCAAGCCCGACGCGGCCTTGGTCGAATCCGAGCCATCACGGGCCATCGCCGACGAAGCCGATGCCCAGGCCACTCACGAGGGAGCTTCGGATTCGGCGACGAGCGACTGAACCTTCGTGCCGAAGGCGACACGTGATTTCCGGGACCTTATGGGGGTGATGAACGATGCCCAATGCCAAGGTTCTTGCCGGATCGACCCGACTGGGTCAATGCGCGCGCGTACTACGCGACCACTGGCGGATCACCGAGGAGACCTGGAGCGACTCGGTTCGCCAGCGATTCGAGGACCGCTATCTGGTCCCGCTGGAGTCGGCGGTTGATTCCGCGGTCAACGGGATTCAGGGCATTGCCGAGATCCTCGATCAGGTCCGTCGCGACTGTTCCGACCGGAGCGAATTTCTGTGAGCATCACGACTTCTCTGGAAACGATCCCCATGCCGGATGCGAGCCCGGCGCCCGCGACGGCCCCGCCTTCGGAACCGGAGCTGATCGGGCGCGAGCGGGCGGCCTTGCGGCAGATCCTCCGACTGGTCGCCGAACGGGCCGAGGCCGAGGCCGAGGTGGAGGGGACGCGAGCGACCGGCGACACCACGGCGGACGCGGAGTATCAACGCGCCAAGCAGACCCTCCAGGAGAAGGTCGAGCGGCTGGAACGCGACGGACGCTCGGGCGATGAGCTGCGCCGACGATCGATCATCGACGCCGGGATGAAGGGCGAGTCCGAGGCCAAGAATGAGTTCGCCGCCTCGAGCCGGCGGATCGCCACCGAGTTCGATCGCGCCCGCGAAACGGCCCGTAACGAATCGAGCCGGGCCAAGAGCGAGATCGCCGCGAGCTTCGACGGCGGGCAGCTCAAGGCCGCCAAGGAGCATTCCACCGCGCTCAAGCCGATCCTCGAGCTGATCGCCATGGCCGACGGGCATCGCGAGCGGCTCGCGGCCGTCGCCGCCGACTATGCGAAATTCGGCCTCAACGCCGAGCCCCCGATCGCATCCGAGGAAAATTACAGCAAGTTCGCGGATCCCGTTCGACGAGCTATTCAACCGGCTCGCCCGGATGGAAACGCCCCTGAAGCTGCTCGAGGGCCTGCTCATCCCGAGGTCGATGAAGGGCAATCGCGAAGCCTGGATCTTCATCGTGGTGATCGGGCTGATGCTCGTGATCGGCGGGGTCGTTGGCGGCGGCTTGGCCGGCGTCGGTGGAGGTGCTGCCGCCGGGGCGGCCTGCGCGGTCTTGCTGCGAATCTGGCTCGTCAAGCTCTCCAGAGGCCAGCTCGAACGGCTCTATCTCCCGCTCATGCAATCGCTGGCCGATGCCGATAACCTCGCCGCCTATGCACGCGGGATCCTCGACGACCGGCTCAAGGAGGCCAGGCAGCAACTAGCCGCCCGCCGCGAGGAGGAGCTGAGGCGCAACGAGGCGAATCACGCTCGACTCTTGAGGGCGGCCGAGGCCCAGCGTGACGAACGCCTTCGACAGATCAACGAGGTCTACGCCAATCGGATGGTCGAGGTCCAGACGGCACAACAGCGAGATCTCCGAACTGCCATCGAAGCTTATGACAGGCATGTGGTCGAGCTGAAAGCGCAAGCCCAGTCGAGAGCGCAGAAGCTCGACGACAAGTACCGGGCGCTCAAGGAGCAGATCGCGTCGCGATACGAGACCTCCTGGCGGTCGATGGCCGAGACCTGGCGATCGGGCATGCAGGCCGCTGCCATGGAGGTCGACGCCATCCGCCGCGAGACCGCCGGCTACTGTCCCGCCTGGGACGATCCGGGCTGGTCAACGCGATCGCTACCGCGCCTCCTGCCGCCGGTGCTCCGCTTCGGCGAGATCCCGCTCGACCTCGCCGGCCTGCCCGGCGGCATCTCGCCCGACGCCCGGTTGACGGAGGGCCTGCCCACCCGGTTCGACCTCCCCGCCCTCCGCGTGTTCCCCGCCGCCGCCAACCTGCTCATCGAGACCAACCCGGATGGCCGCGCGGCCGCTTTGAGCGTCCTCCAGGCGTCGATGTTCCGGATGCTGACCAGCCTCCCACCGGGGCAGGTCCGTTTCACGATCGTCGATCCAATCGGAATCGGCCGTAACTTCGGTGCGTTCATGCACCTGGCCGATTTCGACGGCGCGCTCGTGACCCAGCAAGTCTGGACCGACGCCCGACAGATCGAGGAGCGGCTCGCCGACCTGGCCGTCCACATGGAGATGGTGACGCAGAAGTACCTCCGCAATGAGTACGCCACGCTGGAGGAATACAACGCGGTCGCCGAGGAGGTCGCCGAGCCTTACCGGGTGCTGGTCATCGCCGACTTTCCGACCCGCTTCGACGAGAAGTCCGCCGGCAGGCTCGCCGCGATCGCCGCGGGGGGCGTGTCTTGCGGCGTGATCGTCCTGATCGCCGCGGACCCGTCCAAACCGATGCCGCCCGATTTCTCGCTCGATGACGTCCGGCCCTACTGCGACCGACTCACCTGGGACGGCGCGCGCCTGATCTGGAACAACGCCGAGTTCGGCCGATATCCGCTCGCGCTCGACGCGGCCCCGCCGGCCGAATTCGCCACAAGGGAGATCCAGCGCGTGGGCGCCGCGGCCAAGAGCGCCAAGCGGGTCGAAGTCCCCTTCGAGTTCATCGCCCCACCCGACGACGCCTTGTGGACTCGCGATAGCCGCGCCGGGATCGACGTGCCGCTCGGCAAATCGGGCGCGACGAAGCGGCAAAACCTCATGCTCGGGCAGGGCACCTCTCAACACGTCCTGCTCGCCGGTCGTACCGGCTCGGGTAAATCGACTTTGATGCACGCGCTCATCACCAATCTGGCCTTGAACTACAGCCCTGACGAGATCGATCTCTACCTGATCGATTTCAAGAAAGGCGTCGAGTTCAAGGTCTATGCGACGCACGAGCTGCCCCACGCGAGCGTCGTCGCGATCGAGAGCGAGCGCGAGTTCGGACTCAGCGTCTTGCAGCGGCTGGACGCCGAGCTGGGCTTGCGGGCCAACCGGTTCCGCGACGCCGGGGTGCAGGACATCAACGGCTATCGCAACACCCCGGGCACGCCACCGCTGCCCCGCATCCTGCTCATCGTGGACGAATTCCAGGAGTTCTTCGTCGAGGAAGACAAACTGGCGCAGGAGGCGGCCTCATGCCTGGACCGCCTGGTTCGCCAGGGCCGGGCGTTCGGCATTCATG
Organism: uncultured Planctomycetota bacterium; assembly: GCA_963777695.1. Lineage (GTDB taxonomy): Bacteria > Planctomycetota > Planctomycetia > Isosphaerales > Isosphaeraceae > CAVZRC01. Next base: position 1,824,413 of record CAVZRC010000001.1, on the reverse strand, counting down.
CCCTGCTGGGATCGCAGAGTCTCAGCGGTGCAATGAGCCTCGGGCGGAGCACACTGGGCCAGATGGCCGTCCGGATCGCCCTCCAGTGCAGCGAGACCGACGCGCACCTGATCCTGAGCGAGACCAACGTCGCCCCGAAGATGCTCACCCGGCCCGGCGAGGCGATCTATAACGACGCCAACGGGGCGCCGGAGGGCAACCACTTCTTCCAGGTCGTCTGGCTCTCCGACGACCGTCGCGAATCCTACCTGGAACAGCTCCACGACCTGGCCCAGAATCGGAAGCCCGTCCTGGCCCGGACGCCGATCGTCTTCGAGGGCGACGCCCCGGCCAACCTGGAGCTTAACCCGCTCCTGCGCGAACGCATCAACGCCCCGGAATGGCCCGCCGGGTTGCGATCGGCCCAGGCGTGGCTCGGCGACGCCATCGCCATCAAGGACCCGACTTCGGCCCTGTTCCGCCGCCTCGGCGGCAACCATCTGCTGATCGTCGGACAGAACGACGAGGCCGCGATGGGCGTGGCCGCCTCGCTACTCCTGAGCCTCGCGGTGCAGTACCCTCCGGCCAGCTCGGCGACCGTACGCTCTGGTGCGGGTTTCTACGTGCTCGACGGGACGCCCGAAGACCATCCCAGCGCCGAGGTCCTGGCCAAGCTGGCGGGCGTCCTGCCGCACGGAGTCGACGTGGGCGTCTGGCGCGACACCGCACGAATCCTCGGCGAACTGGCCGCGGAGGTCCAGCGCCGCCAGGAGTCGAACGCCGACGGCCCCGAGGTTTTCCTCTTCATCCACGACCTGCCCCGATTCCGCGACCTCCGCCGCCGCGAGGACGAGTTCAGCTTCTCGAAGCGCGAGGACGACGCGTCGCCGGCCGACCACCTCGACGTGGTCCTGCGCGAAGGCGCTGGCCTGGGCATCCACCTGATCGCCTGGTGCGACACGGTGAACAACCTCAATCGTTACTTCACCCACCAGGTCTTGCGCGAGTTCGAGATGCGGGTCCTGTTCCAGATGAGCCCGGCCGACTCCGGCCACATGCTCGACACCCCGGTCGCCAGCAAGCTCGGCGGCCATCGCGCGTTGTTCCATAGCGAGGAGCAGAACCGTCTCGAGAAATTCCGACCCTATGGCATCCCTTCGGAGGAATGGTTGCGTCGGCTGGGGGAGCATCTCGCCGCCCGACCCCCGCAGCCGGGAGGTGCGGCGTAATCGCGGCGGCGTTCATCAGAGGCATATTCCATCCGAATCATGTCTCATAGCCGAAACGCTTCATGAAATCGACGATCGTCGCGTCGCCATAGACCCGCTCCATCTGGTCCTCGGTGAGGAGCGTCCTCCAGCTGGCGATGCGACTCGAATCAAAATCCTTCCGGCTTCCGGTCTCCCAATCGATCGTCGTTTGCCAGAGGAACCGTTCGGGAAAGGGCCTCTTGAACTTGCCGAGGAAGCGAGTCGAATAGGGCAAGCTCAGGTGTTCATAGACCGATCGCATCGTCGTTTCTGCGATCGTGACCAGGTCCTCGTAGCGGACCGCGAGGACGTTCGAGGCATCCAGGTACGGTCGCCAGGCCAGATAATTCTCGATCAAGCTGGCCCATCGATCGGCCTTGTCTTCCGGCGACGCATCCGCCTGCGATTCGATGCTATTGAGGATCGCGCGAGGGTCGCGTACGGTGTAGATCAAGGGGAAGCGCGAGCCCAGGTAGGCGACCAGCCTCGGACTGCGGTAGATGTCGGGACTCTTATCTCCCAGGAGCGGACCGTCATACTTCCCGTACAGGTCGCAGAGTCTCGGGGCAACGTCCGCATACCAGCCGAGGAAACTCGAGACGCTGTCCTGTTTCCGCCGGTCGAGCAGGGCGATCACCTCCTCACAGGACAGGCCGTGAACCTTCATCCTCTGCACATGGAGATCGAGGAAGTAGTTGACGAAGAGCGCGCGATTGATCTCCGATTCGCAGAGGCATATCGCCGACGGATGATCGTCGATGCAGCGGGCCATCAGTGACGATCCCGTCCTCAACGGGCCCACGGCGAAGAAAAAACCGAGGGCCATCAATCGCGGATGCCATGGGCCGGGTCCACTCCCCGCTAGGGCGGTCTCGAGCTGTCGAGATCTACCAGAACTTAGCGATTATGCCCGCGGATTACGCGCGCGAATTCTTGGCCGGGGTATCCTTCTTGGCGGCTCGAGCGGCGGTCTTCTTCACGGCCTTGGCCTCATCGGCGCCCCAATGCTTCACGAGCATTTCATAAGCGTCCGGGTCGTGTTTCCGGAGTTCGGCCCGGACGAATGGATAAAAATCATTCGTGCCGAAGAACGCCTCGGTCGCCTCGGCGAAGTATTCCATCGGATTCGACGCGGCGTATGCCTTCTCCTCGCGTCCGCTGTACCGAAGGACTTTCGCATAGAGATTCGACTTCATCGCCCGATCGTAGGCGGCCTTGACCGGCGGATTATTGAACCCGTCGCGAAGGAACTGGTGGTGATAGGCGTGGGCCAGTTCGTGGAGGACCATCCACGGTTGCTCCAGCGTCCAGTCGAGGAAGTTCCGGGCGTTCGACACCTCGACGCACTTCGCCTTCTCCGGATTCATCCCGTGTTGCCTCAGCCAATCGGGGTTGGGATGGTAGGCCATGCATGGGGTATTCGGCTCGTTCTCCTCGACCCAGATCCGGACCTTCCGAAGCTTGGCAACGGCCGCCTTCGGGAGCCGGCGGACGATCTGGTAGAGCTGGAAGCGTAAGAGCGTCAAGGTCTGCTCGGCGAGCTCGGCTCGCTTGCTCAGGAACTCCCGATTCACCAGGATGGTCCATCCCTCGATCTGACGGGTCTCGTACGCCTCGGAGGACGCCTTGGCGCGAGTCTTACTCATCGAACCTGAATCCTGGGATCGGACCTGGCCCGATAGCGGTGCGAAGAGAATGGCGATTGCGAGGGTAGGCGCAAACGGTTTCCGGCACAGCATGACGGCTCCAGCCGCGGGATTTAGCAACGGATTCCCACAAAATCGTGCCATCGAGTCTAGCCGAATCGACTCGCATTCCCCATCGCAAACCGTGCGGAAAGCGGGTCATCGACATTTGGGACGTACATATTGACACTGGCTCTTTGCAGTGCTCAACTAGATCCTCACCACGGGTAATATCAAGGCCATGGCGGGCGGTGGATCAACAGCCCCGAAAATACAGAGACCGGAGCGTCTCCGGTCCACGCGAACGCCCGGATCGCTCGTAACTTCGCGGAACGCGGACGTAGCAACCTTAGCACGCTTTTTGTCGATTTGTTAGATAGGCTCCATGCCGACCGTAAGATCGCATCAGGAACAAGCCACATGATGAACCGACTAAGACTCCTGGCCAAGCAGTTGAAGTGGCTGCCGATCAACATGTCGGTCCGCAACCTCGTCTCGTGGGAGCCGATGGGCGAGCCGCTCCCGGGCTACACGGTCATACTCGCGTGCATGAAACGGCTCGCGCCGCTGGCCGAGGCTAACCTCCGATTCTGCGCGGCAAGAGTGTCCTCGGATGAGGGAGATGATCCTCGTCTTCGACTGCCCGGTCGGCGATATCCCGGCCGGTGTACTCGACACCGTCCGCGAGATCTCCACTTCGATCAAGGTACGGCTCGTCGGCTACGATGAACGACAGGACGAGGTCGCCCGCCGGATCAATTGGGGTTGGGTCTACTCGTGGGTCTCGTGGAGCCTGGCCATCGGCCAGACGCAGACCCGCGCGATGATCATTCACGACCTGGACGCTATGCCGCTCAACCCGGCGCTGTTCGAGCGGATCCACGACAACTGGCTGGAGGAGGGGGCCGAGTTCTGCGGGATCCGGTGTTACCAGAGCAACGGCGTCACGAAGGAGATGGCGCTCCTCGTGACCTTCGAGATGACCTTGGACGCGGCGTACATGCGCGAGCGGTTCCGGCCGTTCGACCTGCTCAACAAGTTTCGCATCCACGACGGCCGGCTCGTGAACTTCGACACCCTGCTCAACCCGCAATGGCTCTCGCCGCGACGGGCTCGGGCCGAGCGGGCGATCGACGAGACGTGGCTGGTACACCCGTCCCTCATGATCGGCAACTACATCGACCTGGTCTCGGGCCGCAAGGACTTTCGCGGGATCGACCACACAATGCCCGTGCTGCCTTACTTTCTTTACCTGGGCGGCGATGGCGAGTCGATGGCGGCCATCGGGCCGCAGATTGCCGTACCGGGTGCCGAGAGCGTCAAGGCCTTCGGGCACGAGATGGGCATCGACGGCATCTTGCCGGGACACTGGGCCTGGATGGAGAAGCAGATCCGACGTCTGGAGCAGGCGCTTTACGGCGATACGCGGCCCGAGATCAAGGACTACCTTCGCGGCTTCATCAGCCGCGCCGGCAGCCACCGCACGGTCGGGGTCGAGACCGGGGCGACTGCGGTCGCCGATCATTAGGCCGGGATTACACGTCCGGTCCTTCCGGCGGAAATGCGCCTCGAGCACCACAAAAGCGGACATGTCTTAGAGCGCTTCATGCTTGGTTTGCGCCGAGTTCGACACGAAGCGGGCTCCTATGAAGCCCGAAGCGCGAGCGAGTGAATCCGCAGAACTGATGCGCTAGCTTAAGCTTCGGGCTCGTGTCCGGTGTAAGTCGCCCTATACGGGGCAGTAGCACGAGTAGAAGCTGGAGAAGTCGTTGTCGAAGAGGAAGTTGGTGAACGAGATCGTGACCGTGATATCGAGGCCCTGGACGTAATGGAGGCAGCCGATCGGGAGGAAGAGGACCTCGCCGGGATGGATCACGCATTCCAGGATCTGGGGCGACTCGAAGGCCGGTCTGGGTGAAGCCTGGATGACGCGGCCATCGACCTGCGAGAAAACGTGATGATAGTTCCTCATCAACGGCAGGTCCCAGGAGGGGGCGATCCTCAGCAGCTTGCGGCCCATCACCTGGGCCATGAAGTTGTTCGTGAGATCGTGATGGAACGGGGTGACCGTCCCGGCGGGCCCCATCCAGAAGAAGCCGCTCGGCTGATCGCTCGTGAGATACTCGGGCAGCCTCCCGATGTCCTCCCATAGCTCGGGCAGGATGCTGCGATTCGAGGAGTTATTATTGGCCGTCAGGTAGAAGTCGTTAGTCTCGCCCGCGGTGCGGGCCCTCTCGACGAACTCGCCGAATTTCAGCTTGCCGATGAATCGCTCGCGGTTGGTCTCGTACTGCGCACCCTGATCGCCCGCGGTCCGATTCATCTGGACCTCGACCACGCGCTCGCCGAACGTCTCGGCGAAGTAGTCGAGGTTCCATTTCTTCATGGCCGGCCAGTCGTCCATCATGCCCGTGATGATGACCGGCCGGTTGGTCGTGTAGTACTCGCGGAGTAATTCCTCGCGGGGCAGCTTGTGTCTCCGCTCGATCTCGCCGGTGTCAGGATGCAGTCGGTTGAGCTTCCGGTAGACCGAGAGGAGCCATTCGCGTTTCCTCAAACGACTCATGAGCAGCTCGGAACCGCGCAGGTAGGGGCTCTCCTGCGCCAGGCGGACCTCGTGCGCGGCTTCCTCAGGCGAGAACCCGTTCGACTTCAAGACCTCGAGGACGCTTTCCGGGCTGTTCGCGACCAGCAGGTTCTCGGCGATCCAGCGACGCCATTCATCGTCGAACGAGCGAAACTCCGGCTGACCGGCCGGTTCCCCGAGGGAGTCCGGTTGTGATCCGGGCGGTTTCTGCTCAAGGACCGAAGTCGAGGAGATACTCATGATGTTCAGGCTCCCGAGATGACCGTGATGAACCAGGGGCACGACACCCCGACGAACGGAACGGCGATTCGCATTACGGCTTCGGCGGCTTGGGCGAGCCCACCCGGATCTGAGGCGGCTTCACCTTGATCATATGACTGGTGGCCGCCTCACGACCGGCCGCGTCGCGGCCCTGGAAATAGTCCCGCTGCCAGTCATCCGGCTTGACTTCGCCCTTGGTCTTTTGCTCGTGGAATTGCCTGCGCGCCACGTCCCACTCGTTATAGGCACGGTTCAGCTCGGGATCGTCGGAAAGTTTCTGGAAGGAGACAATCGCCTTCTCCAGGTCCGAGCAAACGTTGCTCACCAGGGGGATCGCCTGGAACAGCGGCTCGCCGACGTCGAACCGGACAGGCTGATGAGGAATCACAATTTTGTAATTCATTGTAAAAGACATACTGATCCAATCGCTTTCAATCAAGGCCGTCAACGGATGCGCATTGGCCTTGAAGTAATTCACCGGCCCGCAGACGAGCAGGCGAGAGCCCTCGGGTTTGGTCCGGAAGAGGAACGGCGTGTTCCAGGTGATGATCCCCTCGCCGAACTGGCTATTGATCCACTGGGACCAGAGCTCGCCCGAGGTATCGAACTGGAATTCGATCGAACCGGGGTAGGTCCCTCCCCGCCAGGTTGCCGTGAATCCGACCGGGTTCTTGATCCACCATCCCGTCTGGTTGGCGATCGTCAGGGGTAGGCAGCGATAGGCGTAGCGTTGCGGGGTATTGTTCATCCACGTCCGTTCCCAGGTCGCCCAGCACCAATCCCACCCCGTCCCGTCGGTGCGGTTCTTCATCATCATTCCGTCGTCCGTGATCTGGTAGATATGGACTTCGAGCTGTGGCTGATCCATAGAGCAAGCCCCCTCCAGGCTGGATTTCCTCGAACCGTCTTCGGAACCACGGGATTCGACCGCCTCGACGTTCGCGAGGCGATCGAATCCAGAGTAGCCCAGAGGCTCCCGGCGATCAATCGGACTTGACCCACCAACTCATCATGATCACACGATCATAAACGTTTCAACCAGGAGGGCCGAATCCGATCGACTGTGAGCGGCATTTTTATCGGTCGGGCCGGAGGGCTTCCATCGGAACCACTGAGAGTGAATGTCGAGGCCGGATTCAGGTCGCGAGACTGCCACTCGCTAGTGAGTCGAGAAGCAATCCCGACGACCTGAATCCCATCGAACCTAACTCCATCGTTGCCCTCAAAGGGCGGATTTTGGAATCAGCCTGGCGGCGTCGGAGTGGGTGTCGGCGTCGGAGTAGGTGTCGGTGTTGGCGTTGGCGTAGGTGTCGGTGTTGGAGTGGGCGTCGGGGTGGGCATCGGAGTCGGGGTCGGATTGGGCGTCGGCGTGGTGGTTCCGATCGGGATCCCCGCATTCTTCGCCACGTGTATGAACGCCTGACCCACCGCTTCACGGTTCGCGCCCGCGTTCACCTTGCGCACCCACAGGTTGTAGGCCGAGCTACTCGGGGTCTCGTGAAGGACATCCGAATAAAGAGAGCTGACGAACGCACCGGCGGACCCCTTGAGATCAACGCCCGCATTCGTCAGGATCTGCGCGTGTTCGGACGAGTCCACGAGGATGTTGTGGAGGTCCGTCTTGCTGACCGCCCCGCTTCGGAGGATCGGAACCCAGTAGTTCACTTCGCTCGCCGCCGGCACACGGAGCAGGACCGACTCATATTGCGAGATGACATACAGGCCCGCGGGCGAGGTGTCGAGTGTGCTGGTCAGGGTCGCAGCGCTCGTCGTCGGCGCCGAGGCCGCCTTCGCAACCTCCTCCTTCGCACCTCCGGCCGAGAGAAGTTGCCGGTCTTCGAGGATCGCCGCCGACTCGGAGAGATTCGGCGCATAACGCCGCTTGCGGCGCTCAAGATGTAGAAATACCGACTCTCCGATGAACTTTTTGAGCTTCCGAAACATCCGCGTGCCTCCTCATGGCCCCGGTTGAGAAACGATTGAAATCTTCTCTATGTGATAGAAATCAGACTCGAATACCTGTCGGAAACGATGGATTGATCAATGAATTTGCATTATTGAATTTGAAAATGGCATGCCAATCCGTGCTGAAACGGCGGGACCGAACGGTCGCTCGCCGAGCTTCGTCCCGGGCCCGACGGACTTCCCGACGGGACGTTGCAGCGGGCGTGGGATCCTCCGACGGGCCCAAGGCGGAGGAAGCCCGGGCCCCCATCGGTCAGATACCGTACCAGGCCTCTCGGAGAGAGATCGCTGTCGCCAGCGATTCGTCGAGAGGCGGTCGGATCGGCAATCGAAAGTCAGTCGATCAAGCAAGGGGGGAAGCGTGTCGGTGCATCAGATCGGGTGGAGGAAAGGGGTGAGGTGCAGGCCGGAGGAGGCCCGCGACATCTCTGTTCACCCTAATGAGAGGGCACGACTTCTCCAGGTCAGTTGGACGCGAAAGCTCCCATCCTGAGGTCAATCCACCCCAGTGGATAACCGGCGGGCGATCCGGAATCGGGCGTTGCAACGCAATCGCAAGAGTCAAGTCGTAGCGTCGCCTTGTGAACGATCGAGGAATGCTAACCTACGAGGTCCAGAATCGACCGATTCGGAGATCCGACCGGATCATTCCATTGCGAACCGCCTTGCCCATTGAGTGGAGTGCTAGTTCGCAATATCCAGAGATGCTCCATCACCGTCCGGTGGGCGTTCCTTGCAGGATCGATGTACTCTCATGCCAACGCATCATAATCCATTCAAGAAAGAACTCCTGCCACGAGACTTGGGTGAGAATCTGGGAAGACGCATTCCATTCGCAGACAATTCCCGTGCCAAATCGAGCCTGCGACACCCGATTCTATAAAAAGATACAAATATAAACACTAGTTATTGACTTGTTCTTGCGCAACTTCTGGGCCGGGCGCGTCGGGATCCCGCACGAGCTTATCGACCCTCGACGTTACGCAAGGCCATGGCATCAGCCCCCGACGAATCTTCTCGTCCCGCGGGTCGGGGTCGCTCGCCCTGCGTGGGTCGCCGAAGGACCGGCAATCGGCAGGACAGATTCACCTCGGGTTGCACGCCGCATGGCGCAAGCCGTACTCTTGATCCTGGCGAGGGGCGCGACGACCCGGCGCCGCGGATTGATGCCATGAAACTGGAAACGACATGGAACACGTCACGATTGGCTTGATCGGGTTGGGTACGGTGGGGACCGGCGTGGCGAGGCTGCTGACCGAGCATGCCGGACGATTGTCCCGCCGCGCCGGCCGTCCGATCCATTGGAAGTGGGCCGCCGTCCGCGACCCCAATAAGGCGCGCGGCGTGCGACTCGACGGGGTCCGCGTGACGACCGACGCCCGCCGCCTCATCGATGATCCCGAGGTTGACATCATCGTCGAGACCATGGGGGGCACGGATCCGGCCTTGCAATTCGTGACCGAGGCCCTGTCCGCGGGCAAGGACGTGGTCACGGCCAACAAGGCCCTCCTCGCCCAGTACGGCAAGGCGGTCTTCTCCCTGCGCACGGGAAGCGGGTCGGGCGGTCGCATTCGAAGGGAGTGTCGGCGGGGGCATCCCCATCGTCCAGGCGTTGAGCGTCGCGCTGGCGGCCAACCAGGTCCAGAGCCTCGCGGCCATCGTCAACGGCACCTGCAACTTCATCCTGACCCGGATGACCAGCGAGGGATTGCCCTACGATGAGGCGCTTCGTCAGGCCCAGCGGCTCGGCTATGCCGAGGCCGACCCAACTCTGGACGTTGACGGCACCGACACGGCGCACAAGCTGTCGATCCTGGCCCAACTCGCCTTCGAGGCCGACGTCGGGCTCGAATCCATCCCTCGCCAGGGGATTGACCGCCTCGAGCCGGCCGATCTCAAGTATTCGGGCGAGCTCGGCCATCGCATCAAGCTCCTGGCACTGGCCAAGCTGTCCACGGCCGGCCTCGAGCTCCGCGTGGCGCCGACCCTGGTCCGTCAGGGGACGCCGCTGGCCGACGTGAGCGGACCCTACAACGCGATCCGCGTCGTCGGCGACGCCGTGGGCGACACCCTCTTCTACGGGCAAGGCGCCGGCGCCTTGCCGACCGCGTCCGCCGTCGTCGGCGACCTGATCGATGTCATCACGGGCCGCGCCGGCCTTCCCGCTCGCCTTCGCAACCTCTGGTCGGAGTCGGCTCCGCCGGTCGCCCTGACCCCGTCCAGCAAGGTGAAAAGCCGATATTATCTCCGCTTCACGATCGCCGACCGGCCCGGAGTGCTGGCGCGATTAGCCCAGGTCCTGGGCGAGCAGGGGATCAGCATCGCCAGCGTCATCCAGCACGACTCCGGCGACGACGCCCCCGAACAGAGCCCCGTCCCGCTCGTCATTATGACGCATCTCGCCATCCAGGCCGACCTCTATACCGCCCTGGAGCAGATCGATCGCCTCGATGTCGTCCATGCACCCAGCATCTGCCTCGGCGTCGAAGATTGATATGAGATTGAGATTGCTCACTTCCGACGCTCGCCGTACGATTCCCACACTCGGGATCAGGTTGCCGGATGGATCCGACACCTTTCCCGCCGCGGATCGCCCGCGGAAAGACTGGCCGACGACAGGAGGTCGCGATGAAGCCAGGTATTATGGATCGGACTCGATGGCGGGCGCGATTGCGCCTCTTGGGCCTGCTCGTGCTCGCGCCGGGCTTCGCCGGCTGCGCGTCGATGACCCAGGACGTGGACGCCTACTACCGCCAGATGGCGTTCAATTTCCAGGAGGCCGCCGACAAGGCGAAGCTCGACGAGGTCGCCCTGGAGAACGAATCCCGGGTCCTCGGCGTGACGGGTGACCAGTCGAGATACCGGAAGGCCCAGAAGCAACTCAGGCGGATCAAGGACTGGGAAGAACACTGCGCCAAGGAGAAGGTGCGCTTCGAGAAGGCCGCCGAGTGGATGGAATCGCACCTCAAGGTCAAGAAGGTCGAGATCAAGGGCGACAATGAGCCCGCGCCCGAGCCGAAGTTAGCCGGCTCGAGCGATCTCGTGAACACGAAGTAAATCCGGGAAATACATCAAGTCCACGAAGAACACGAAAAAATTAGAAATTTAAAATCATTTCATTTTTTTGTATTCTTCGTGGATAAGTCTCTTCGGCCCTTCCGTCTTTATTCTGCAGCAAGTAAGCGCCGGGCCAGTTCGGCGGCCTGACACCGCAGTTCGCGGACGGCGGTCGTCTCCCAGAGATGTTCTTTCAGGAGCGGGCCGATCGCGAAGAGACGGTCATTGATACACCCGTCCGACTCGATCAGTGCCCCCGAGTCGGCGACATCCAGTCCCAGGGCGAGCGGCCCCGGTCGTCCCATTCCGCTCGCGAGCAGCGATCGCATGAGCTTCGAAATCACTGGCACGGATGTCCCGGGCCGGCCCCGTACAGTTGATGACCCGGCTCACAGCCAGGGTCTCCGTCTGGCCTCGCCCGCGCCGTTGGATGGTGAGCTCGATCGCGTCGGGTCGCTCGTCCCAGGAGATGACGCGACCCGCAATCACGACCAGTCGCTCGTCGCAAAGCCTCGCCTGTAGCAGCTCGTCGATCTCAGGCGCGACACGATGGCGGTGGACATCCCAGTGAGCCGCCACGTGGCGGACGAATCGCTGACGTTCCCCGCTGCAAAGCGAACGCCAGAGCGATTGCGCCACCGGTCGGATCCCATCGACCACCGACCGCCAATCGCCGCCCTCGGCCTCGCAGCGGGCGGCCTCGGTCCGCACCGAATGGAGCAAGGTCCGCGCCGTCGCCTTCCGATTGCCGAGTTCGAAGTGCGGACGAGGCGTTGCGGGCCGATGTCGGTTGGGCAGCAGCCCATGTCGCGAGATGGCGTGAATGACGCCACAGTGGCCGCGCTCTTCGGCCTCGACGACTATGTCCACGGCCGTCAACCCGGTTCCGATCAGTGCGATCGGCTCGTCGGCCCCCAGATCGTTCAGCGGACCGGAACCCCAGGGGTTGACCAAATACCGACGCCCCGACACCGACCGCGCCATGCCGGAGGGGTCCTGCGGGGCAGGGTTGCCGATCGCCAGGACCACCCGGTCGGCGACGATCAGCCGGCTCCCCGCCGTCTGCACCAGGATCCGCCGGTCACCGTCGGAGCCAGGTCGCAAATCGACTACCTCATCCTTCAAGAATTCGACGGATATTCCGCTCTCGCGAGCGGTCGAGACAAGCAGGTTTTCCAGGTATTCCCCGTAGATCTTCCGGGGTGCGAAGGTCCCGGCACTTGCGGCAGGATCCGCGCCACGGAGCCATTCGAGGAAATGCGTCGGCTCGTCGGGCAGGGCGCTCATCAAACCGGCGGGCACATTCAAAAGGTGGCGTTCGCATTGCGAACCGTAAGCTAATCCGCGCGCAAACCGCGTCCCCTTCTCGACGAGCACGATTCGCAACGGCGCCGGACCGGCCATCCGAGCCAGTTGGACGGCGACCATCGCCCCGCTGAAGCCGCCACCGATGATCGCGATCAATGTGCCATCAACCTCATGGTTCACGGACGACATGGCAGGACTCCCTTCGTGGCGGCCCCCATCGGTTGCTTGGGCAACTCGTGCCCCAGCTCGACTCGGACCGTTCGCGCCGGCTTGCGGATCAGCCCGTCGTGATCCACGAGGGTCGTCTCACTGACCTGGTAGAATCGCCATCGTGAGGGGGGCGGCGAGTAAACATGGAAGGTGATCAGGTCGTGACCCGGCGGCTCGAAATTGCCCATCTGGTGGATCTCTTCGCCGCAACTGACCGCCACCGCACCCTCGAGGTGCTCGTGAGACCACATCGGGACCAGCCGGCCACACCCTGTTGGCCCGTAACGCGTCTCGGTCGCACGCCCCTGGATGACGCGAACCACGCAATTCGATCCGCAGTGATCGTGGATCGGACTGCGCTGCTCGCTCCGCCAGCAGAGCACGAGGGCCTGGAAGTGAGGGCTGTTATGAATAACCGTACGCCGGTAGCACTCGTCATCGAAGCCGAGTGCCTCCGCCAGGTCGTCCCGGCCGAGATCGACGCCTTCTACCGCGGCGAGGAGTTCGGCCATCGGGATCGGGCCCTCGAGCTGATCCCAATGCTGGAACAAGTCGAGGAGTTGTCGACGACCTCGCATGGCACCTCCTTGCGCCGCGCGACGATGAAGCATCGAATAAGGCCGGGGCTAACCGCCGCAATGCCCGCGATCGGTCGGGGTGCGTCCGGACCTGCCGGCCTATTGCAGCCTTCTATATCGATTGATCGGCTTCATGGATAGCCGATCTTCTCGCGAATCGGTCGGGAAAGGATGCGAGACGTGTCGCGAAGACGTTGGGTGCGGGTCTCAGAGCATGTGAAGGAATCGGATTGCAGATCGCGGATTCCGGATCGCGAATTGGTAAGTCTCTGACTTTTCGGGCTTTAAATTCATTCGCAATTCGCAATCCGTCATCTGGAATTGATGGATTCCCAGCCTCTCAGTCCCCGCCCGAGTGCCTGACCGCAGATCTCCCGATCTACCGCCAGGCACCCAGTGCAAGGTCGCCCTTGCACCCGATCGGGAGATACGGCCTCGCCGACGACGAGGTCGGAGACCCTCGCGATACCCAGGGAGCCGCAAGAACCAACGATTTCCGGCCGGCTCTAAGTCACTCGAACGGATGGCCCGATTCAATTCCACGTGCCAGCCTGCATGCGATCATAACGCGATGGGCGGAGTGCCGCCTGGGCCCTCTCATAAGCCAGTTGATAGATCTGCTCCACGGTCTGCAACGTCATCCCTGCCGTTGAAGCCGCGATCGGGAACAGGACCAGGCCCGGGTCCGATGCCTTCTCAGTGCGAAACCCGAACAACGACGCTCCCTCACCACCCATCACACGCGAGCCAAACATAGGATTTCTCCGCCCGGTTTTGCGGCTGAACTTCAAAGAATAGGATTCCCTACTATTATTATCGACATTCGTCTCTTTGGCAAGAAACTCTTCTTCGGATTTCCATTGGAGGACAATGGCGAGTCCCACTAGATGACGACCTAATGCCTTAAAGCAATGATATTATTTGAGTTGCGCTATCGATTGCTTCGCGGCGCTTCACATCCTGCTCGAAGCGATGATATCGTGAATTTCACGACCCGATTCTCCACTACCGTAGGATCCATCGGCTAGAAACATTAGCAAGTTGATCAGGATACCCATGATCGTTTCCGCATAATCGACATCTCCTAACTTGAAATGTCGCAGCCATCTGGGCACAATGGGGCCTCGCTGGCCTGAAGTTGGGCCTTGTGGCAACTTGGAGATGGGCAGAACAAGGAGATCAGGATGGCTACGACGATGATGATGGAGCGTTCCGGAATGGCCATGCCCGGCATGCCGATGTCGGGTCCGGGTGGCATGATGGGCACGCCCTCGACTGCTCCCGCCGGCACGAACATGATGATGGTGCCCCGATGCACCATGACGTTTACCAAGTGCAAGGGCGGCATGAAGATCATGTGCGCCTGCGAGGACAAGGTCTCCGCCGGCATGCTGCAAAACCTCTGCACCATGATGATGGGCGGGATGTGCAGTTGCTGCTGCATGATGAACGGCATGATGGTCTGCTGCTACAACCTGACCATGGGGATGTGCAAGTACGAGGCGACCGAGGACGGCGTCTGCGTCACCTGCACGAGCGGCGATCCGGCCTGCTGTGCCATGATCGAGGCTTGCTGTGATTGCATGACCGCGATGATGAAGTCGGGCTGCAGCTGCTGTATGATGATGAACAACATGCCGGTCTGCTGCGCCTGCTGATCGGAACGATCGCGGGATCGTCGAGGCCATCCGTTCCCGCTCCGAGCGGGAACGGGCCTCACATCATTCCAGGGCACCGGCGAGGTCGCCGCATAAGTCCCCGACGTCCTCGATCCCCACGCTAAGACGGACGAGCCCATCATCGACCCCGCGTGCCGTTCGAATCGCGGCGGGGATGCTGGCATGTGTCATGGTGGCCGGGTGACCGATCAACGACTCCACGCCGCCCAGACTCTCCGCCAGGCTGAACAGTCGGGTGCGGGAAAGGAGCCGAAAGGCCGATTCGCGTCCCCCCCGGATACGGACGCTGATCATGCCGCCGAAGTCGCGCATCTGCCGGGCAGCGATGACATGGCCCGAATGGTCTTTCAGTCCCGGGTAATAAACGCGCTCAACCTTCGGGTGTCGCGAGAGCCAGTCGGCCAGCTCCCTGGCATTGGCGCAATGCCGATCCATCCGCACGGCCAGCGTCTTGATGCCGCGGAGGACCAGCCAGGAGTCGAACGGCCCAGGCACTCCGCCTGCCGCATTTTGATAGAACGCGATCGCCTCGAGGAGATCGCGCCCGCCGATCACCGCCCCGCCGATCACGTCGGAGTGCCCGCCGAGGTATTTCGTCGTGCTGTGGACGACCAGATCGGCACCATGTTCAATAGGCCGCTGGAGATAAGGCGAGGCGAACGTGTTATCCACCGCCAGCACGGCCCCGCGGCGATGGGCGAGGTCGGCGATGGCCGCGATGTCGATGATCTGCAAAAGCGGGTTGGTCGGCGTCTCGATCCAGACCAGCTTGGTGGAAGGCGACAGGATGGCCGCGAAGCCCTCGGGGCTGGCGTCCTCGGTATAGCGCGGGATCAGGCCCCAGGGCTTGAAGACCCTCTCGAGCAGGCGAAATGTTCCACCATAGAGGTCGGCCGCCGCGGCCACCTCGTCGCCTGGCTTCAAGGTCGAGAGCACGGCGGTCGTCGCGGCCAGACCCGAGGCAAATGCCAGCCCTCGCTCGCCCCCTTCCAGCGCCGCCAGGCAGGTCTCCAGGGCGGCACGAGTGGGATTGCCGCTGCGCGAATACTCGTATCCCCGATGCTGGCCGGGAGCCTCCTGGGTGAAGGTCGAAGTCGCATAGATCGGCACCACGGTCGCCCCCGTGGCGGGATCGGCATCCTGCCCAGCATGGATCGCCCGCGTCGAAAACCCGTTCTTCGCTGAATCCTCGGCCATCTGAGCCCTACTCCCCAGGCGATTGGTAGGGTGGATGAAACCCACCAAGTGATCTCGATTTCAGAAGATCGGCGGGTTGCACCCACTCTACAGGAACAGGCTCTCAGCTACGCGGCCGGTTCCAGTACGTGATAAGATCGATGCGGGTGATGATATCGACGACTGTGCCGGCCGACGTCGCCAGGACGCCCGAGTTGCCGGCAAGCAGCAGGCGGTACGCCTCATCGAGGTGTACCGCCACATCAAGCTGGGGCAACGGTCGGGCCATGACGTCACCGACTCGGACGCGGCTCGGGTCGGAACCGTCGTGCAGGATCCGGGCGAGCGTGACTTCCTGGATGCTCCCGACGGCCTTGCCGTCGCGAAGGACCGGGAGTTGCGAGATCCCGCTGGTCTGCATCCGCTCGACGGCCTCGGCGATCGAGGCATCCGGGCCGATCGGAACCAGGGTTCGACCGCCTCGGGTCCTGAGCAGATCGCCCACGGACTCCGAGACCGGTTCGGCGCCCAGGAGATGGTTCTCGGCCATCCAGGCATCGTCGTGGAACTTGCTCAGGTAGTTGCGGCCGGTATCCGGGCAGAGTACGACCACGACATCCTCGGCGGAGAGGCGCCGGGCATATCGCAGCGCGGCGGCCACCGCGGTTCCGGCCGATCCCCCGACGAGCACGCCCTCGCGGCGGGCCAGGTCGCGAGCCGTGCGGAAGCTCTCCTCATCGCCGACGCGGACCCAGTCGTCCACCACCTGGCCGTTGAGCGTCTTGGGCATGAAGTCCTCGCCGATCCCCTCGACCTTCCACGGCTTCGGGGCATCGCCCGATAACACCGACCCCTCCGGATCGGCGCCGACGATCTTGATGTCAGGATTTCGCTCTTTCAGGTATCGC
This sequence comes from uncultured Planctomycetota bacterium, assembly GCA_963777695.1. Taxonomy (GTDB): domain Bacteria; phylum Planctomycetota; class Planctomycetia; order Isosphaerales; family Isosphaeraceae; genus CAVZRC01. The sequence goes on along the minus strand of CAVZRC010000001.1, from coordinate 1,807,770 downwards.
CCCACTCCGGAAATCGTACCGCCGGTGCCCACACCCGCGACGAATGCCGTGATCGTCCCGCCGGTCTGCTCCCAGATCTCCGGGCCTGTCAACCGATAATGGACCTCGGGGTTGGCCAGGTTGGCGAACTGATTCGGCCGCCAGGCGCCCGGAATCTCCCGAGCCAGGCGATCGGCGACGCCGTTGTAGCTCTCGGGCGAATCGGGGGCGACCGATGTCGGCGTTACCACAATCTCGGCACCGTAGGCCCTCAGGAGCTGGATCTTCTCGCCACTCATCTTGTCGGGGAGCACGAAGATACACCGATACCCCTTGACCGCGGCGGCCATCGCCAGCCCGACCCCCGTATTGCCAGCCGTGGCTTCGATGATCGTCCCGCCCGGCTGGAGCCATCCCCTACGCTCCGCCTCCTCGACCATGGCGACACCGACACGGTCCTTGATGCTGCCACCCGGATTCAGCGACTCCAACTTCAAGAGAATTTCGCGGCAACCCCGCTCGCCAGTCGTTGCAACGGGATCAAGGGCGTCCGACCGATCGCCGACAGAATCGATGGTGCCACTCCTTCACTCATGAGCTCATCCAATCGAGTTGCATGTGGCTGGTATCCCGAACCATTGAGTGTCGCCGTCCCCATCACGACCTCCCGTCGTTCACGCGGAACCAATGCCCGCCCCTTGGCCTGATCCCTGGCCCTACATCACCCCATCCTGATTATCGACAGGACCCTCCCTATTCAGTGAGTATTGTTTTCCGATCGAACAAGTCAAGATTGACGAAAGAGCAGGCTGGAGGTTCCCGGCGCGATCGCCTTGGCCTCGCTCATGTTTCTTACGGACATCTTTTCGAGCGCGATCCCAGCGTGGAACACTCTCGATACCACTCCTTGGCACACCCAACGGATCACTCGATCTCGGGCTTCACGAATTCGGACCGGTTGGATCTTGCCAACCATCGTGATGTATTGTTAAGGTTCTTAGACGGCGATGACGAAACTAGTCTTGATCTTGCTATTGAGATGTGGGCCGACTTCCTTGTAACGAAGTTGAACTGGTCCGCCTCGGTCAAGCCGGCACGATCGAAGAACCGCCCGGATTCATCGCCCCCAGCCGCATGTTCTGGTCTCTCCCCCAGCATGGTGGCTCCGATCGGGCGAATCTCGACGACAATGCGACCGACTCGGTCGGCGCGGGACGGAATCGAATCGCTTCCGTGATGGATCACGACTGGGTCCTCAAGAGACGGGCAGCATCCGATTGGCGTGAGGCACTCGGCGGCTCGAAGCGGATGACGACATTCCGGATCTCCCATGCGGGTCGAGTCGTCCAGGAGGTTTACAGGCAAACCTCGGGGCCGATACGCCGGGTCGTTCGGCGGCGGGGCGAACGGATCCGTCGTTGGACAGGAAGTTGGCTCGAGGACGGTCTACCCGAAACAGAGAAATGCGACTGGGCGGCGGTCAAGTTGTGGTCGGAGATAAAGATCGTACATAACACAATCGCGATATCTCCCCATTTCTACCCCATTTCCACCCGGTAACTTGACGTTGATCTGACTTCTCGTTACGATCTACGCCGTTGATTGAGTGCTACCCTCGATCCGATTTCTCGGGTCCGAAGACATCACGGAACTGCAATCTTGACAGGCTCACAATATTTGAGCCATGATAGGCTGTTCAAGCATGGCATGGTGATAGCGCCGTGTCCATTTCCCGCAAGTTCTCGCTTCCGACCTCAACGCACATGACTCCGCTGTCATGTTTAACTATGCTGCTGGAAAAGTTGAGGATCCAGTCGTAGATTTCGTGGGATTGAGCCAGGGCTCCCATGACGACGCAATCTTTCCCCACTCCTACCGTGTCCGGGTCTCTTCTGTCCCGGACGATCCGAGCTACTGACCTTCGTTTTCATCACTCCGACTTCTTCGATTGTTCATGAGGGAGAAACTGTAATGACGACACCGAGTCCACGGCGATCGAACGCTGGCGGGTTCACCCTGATCGAGCTGCTGGTGGTCATCGCGATCATCGCCGTCCTGATCGCGCTCTTGCTGCCTGCCGTCCAGGCGGCTCGCGAAGCGGCCCGTCGCGCCCAGTGCGTCAACAACCTGAAGCAGATCGGGCTGGGCATCAGCAACTACGAGAGTGCCCAGGGATGCTATCCCCCGGGCGCCATCCACTACCAGGAGTCTCCCTATGACTGCAACCAGGCCTCTCGCGGCTTCAGCATGTTCATGGCAATCATGCCCATGACTGAGCAGCAGAACGTCTACAACGCGATCAATTTCGCTTACCCTTCCGGCGGCGCCGCGCCGATCATGTTCATCCAGTCCACCGCCTTGCTGTCCAAAGTCGCATCCTACGTCTGTCCTTCGGACCTGCCGACGGCATCGCAGGTCAGCGGCTCGGGTAACTACTATACCCAGTGCTCCTACGCGGCCAGTGCCGGCACCCGGGACATCTGGCATTGGTGGTGCGGCTGCCCCGGCGGCTCCGGCGGTGCCTGCAACGGCAGCCCGGATATCCAGCCCGATGGAGTCTTCGGCGGCGGGTTCATCTGCAAGGTCTCGAGCGTGACCGATGGCACCAGCAACACCATCTTCGTCGGCGAGTTCTCCCGCTACATCAATGACCCCGACGCGGTCTTCAACAGTTGGACCCGCGCCCTGTGGTTCGGCTCCGCCCTCACCGGGGCGGCCCGCCCGCAGTGTCTGGCCGGCACCGCCCCGGCCATAAACGCACCGCTGATGGCCAACGACGTCTCCCTCTATGATGGCGCCGGCCTCCCTTACACAGGGTTGACCGATGACTGGCTCTGGATGACTTCGCCCAACACGCTCCAGGCCGGACAGTACGGCTTCCGCAGCCAGCACCCCGGCGGCGCCAACTTCCTGTTCGGCGACGGGTCGGTCCACTTCCTCAAGCAGACGATCAGCATGGGCTCGCCGGTCTACAGCACGACGAATAACAACATCGGCGTCTACCGGCAGCTCAGCACGCGAGCCGGCGGAGAGGTCGTCAGCTCCGATAGTTATTGATTCGTCCTTCACGTCGAGGGTCGTGCACTCTCCGCGCACGACCCGTCGGAGTTCGCCCATGATCAAGCCCAGGAAGTTCTGTTATCTGTTGGTCCTGACCCTGCTGCCGATGGGATGTGGCAAGTCGGACGCGCCGACCGCGCCGGATGCCTCCTCCGTCAAGGCTTCCGGTCCCCCGCCCGAGCCGCCGAAAGTCGAGAAGAAGGGGCGGAGGGTCGTGAAGCCGGGCGGCGCTCCAAGCAACGAACCCTGATTGGCCTCGTGAAGGGAGTGATCCGCGTGGCCATCAGGTCAACTCGATCATTCCCGCTGGCTTCCGGAGGACCGCTCGGGGCGTCGTGGACGACCCGAGGGATCTCCCACCGAATTGATCTTCGCGAGGATGCTTCGCCTCCGGACTTTGCGGCTCGACCGACGATTCGGTTTCATCCATCGTCATCCAACATTCACTCACGGCTCCGTCAAGCCGCAATTGCCCTCAGTGCTCGATCTCGAATCGAACATCCCCGTCCCCGAAGCTTGTCGGTTTGGCGGGATTCCCGAGGCGGATCTCCGAGCCTCGAGGTTGGGATCGAAACGCACCAAGAGAACAGGAACCCCACCATGTCGCCTTCCAGGCGTGCGCTCGTCTTCTCGGCAACGCTTCTGATCCTCTCCGGGTGCGAGGCCGAACCGAATCCGGATGCCCCAAGAGCCCCACTGCCCAGCGAGGTCAAGGATATACCGCCTCCCAAAGGTCCTCTCGCTCCGAGATCCATCCCGGGGGTCATCCCCGCGAAGAAGGCCGATGATCCGGAGCCCAAGGACGTCGAGGCGAAACCGGCGGCTTCCAAGGATTCGCCACCCACGGCCCTCGAGCCCGCCAAGCCGACACCTCCGCCTGCCACACCCTCCAAGGATAAGTCTCCCGTAACGGCGGCGCCGAAATCCTAAGGATCTACACCAATATACGCGTCCGAGGCTCGTCGCCGTTCAATGAGCCTTGGCTGCGAATCGCCTTCGCGGATGTGATAGCCCCGGTCGGCGGCGAGTGCCGTGAACCGGTCAACCTTGCCGGACGGCCAGGTGACTTCGAGGAGCTCGACCCGGTCCGATCCGGCAAGCCCGAAATGGATGCGCGGATCGGACGCGGATAGATAGCTCCCCCCACCCATGCGCCACGAGACCTGACGGCGCTCCCCGCACTGGACGAGCACCTTCGCACCGACGGCGTCGCGATTGGATGACCGTCCCTCGAGGCTGAGCGTGAGGAAATGCCGAGGCGCCGACTGATTGTGAGCGAAGGCGAGCGGTCCATCCTGAGCGACGATGACCAGGTCGAGCCGGCCGTCATTGTCGAGGTCGCCGACAGCCAGCCCCCGGGCGACGCGAGGGATTGACCAGAGTTGGCCAGCAAGATCCGAGGCATCCACGAACCGCCCATCGTCGGGATCCCAGGAGCAACTGGGCTGGCATCGCGAATGGAGCCGTCGGACGGTTGTCGAACGACGTGGCCATTGGCGGTCGCCAGGTCGAGTTGGCCGATGTTACGCGTATCCAGGAACGCTGCGCCGAAACCGAGGCGGTAGCGGCTGGCCACGCCCAGGCCAGATGCGTTGGTCTGGTCGAGGAACAGGCCGCCGCCCTCATTGTGGAACAGACTGGAGGATTCCCCGAAGAAATTGGTGACGGCCAGATCGGGCCGGCCATCGCCGTCGAGATCGCCGCAAGCAACGCCCATACCGGCCTGATAACCTCCCGTCGAGCCGGCGGCAACCCCGGCGACGTGGCCGTTTTCTTCGAACCGGAGACCGCCCCGGTTCAGGTACAGGGCATTGGCGGTCAGGTCGTTGGCTACGAACAGGTCGAACGCGACCGTCGCCGTCGAGGTCGCAGGCGACCACGCCGAGCCCTCGGCCCACCGAGTCGGCGACCCCCGCCTCCTTCGAGACGTCGACGAATCGACCGCCGTCGTTGCGAAATAGGTGGTCGGGGAGGGCCTCGTACATCAGTGGCGAATACGCGATCGGAGACAGCCCCGGCATCCGGCTGGAGGCGGCCGGGTCAACGGGGTCGTACTTGAGGTAGTGGCATACATAAAGGTCGAGGTCGCCGTCGTTGTCCAGATCTGCGAAGGCCGCAGAGGTCGGCCAGTCGCGGTCGCCTCCCAGGCCCCATCGAGCTGTGACGTCCGCGAACGTGCCGTCCCCGTTGTTGCGATAGAGGGCGTAGGACCGCCAACGCGTGACGAAAAGGTCGGGGTGGCCATCTCGGTCGATGTCGCCGACGGCCGCGCCATAGCCGAATCCGCGCGAGACGCTCGCGATGCCGGCGCGGGCCGTCGCATCTTCGAATGTGCCGTCACACTTGTTGCGGAACAGCCGGTCGCCGGAGGCCGGGAGAGAGTCACCTGCGACCGACGGGAAGGCACCACCCTGGACACAGTACACATCGAGCCAACCGTCGCGATCGTAGTCGAACAGTGCGACTCCGCCGCCCATCATCTTCGGGGGAGTTCGGGGCGTCCCGCCCGATTCATAGACGAAACGAAGCCCGGACGCGGCAGCATCATCGCGGAACCGGGGCGGTTCGACGGCTTCGGCCGGCCGGGTCACCGCGGCCGGCGCGACTGCCGATGACTTGTACGGTGCGAGCAGTGAGGCCAGGTTGGCGGGCGGCACGTTGGAAGTGTGTCCCTCCTCGTCAAGGCTTGCCAGCGCGGCAGCCTCGGAGCTGCGTGGATTCTCCCGGGCGTGGAGCGTCCACCAGCAACGGGCGTCGAACCTGCGACCGAGTCTCTCGGCGAGGCGGGCGAGTTCGGAAGCGTGGACCGCGAGGTCGTCGCCTTCCAGCAGCTCCCTGACACGACCGGCGGCGCGGATGGCCTCGGCGCGTGCATCCCGCCAACGGATGGCGTCGGGCGTGTTGGCGCAGAGCGCGGCGAGCCGATCATACGACGTGAGGTCTTCGGGCCGGAGGTTGACCCTCTCCTCCAGGGCCGGCCGCTCGAGGTCCGGCCGCCCGGCGCGGAAGGCGAGCCAGGCGCGGACCGCCGGCAGGTCGGCGGGCTCGAGATCGGCGGTCGTGAGGTGCTCGAGCGCCCGCCAGACCGCCACCGGGTCATCGGCGGCCCGGGCGCAGCGGAGACAAGCACGCCAGACGGCCGGATCCTCGGGCCGGCGACGGAGGCATCGCTCGAGCCATCGAGCGGCCTCGTCGAACCGACCTTCCCAGACGGCCAGATTCGCCCGGCCCAGCCAGACGCGATCGTCGTCGGGAGCCTTGGCACCGGCCCGAGTGAGCTCGCCGCGACTGAGCTCGACGTCGAGCGGCTGGTGGTCGAGGCGCCAGATCTCCCGGAGCGATGCCACGGGGTTCGGCGAGTCGCGCCAGCCGCCCTCGATGATCCGTCGCGCCTCGCCGGCGCGCCCTTCGACCTTCAGGATGAAGGCGCACGTCTGACGAGCTTCGGCGGCGAGCTTCGGATCGTCGAAGGCAGGGGCGAGATCCTCGGCCTCCGAGAATCGGCCGAGCGGCAAGGCGAGCCGGACTCGCCGGACTGCCGCGCCGCCGCATATCGAGAGGTCGGCGGTACCTTCTCCCAGGCATCGATCGCCTCGACCGCATGGCCCTCGGCCGCCTCGCAGATCCCGATCAGGAAGGAGACCTCGTCCTGGCCAGGAGCGGATGATGGGAATGCTTGGAGCCGGTCTCGGGCGGACCCAAAACGTCCTGATGCGACCTCTCGCCGCGCGACGGTGAGCGTTGACTCGGCATGCCGTCGCAAATAGTAATGGTGGCCGACACCCGCGGAAGCGAGGACGATTCCTGATAACGCCAGCGCGAAAGTGAGCGCAACCAGCGGGCGGGACGGGGCGTCATGAGACGGGCTCCGCTCGGTCGGCCGGGGGATCCGGCGCGAGGTCGTTCGTCGAATCGGGCGGCAGCGTTCGCTTCCGGCGCGAATCCTGTCCCGGGACTACCTCTCGATAACCGACGATACGGGAGCGGGGTCGGACCGGTCAAGACTGAGGCGACTCGAAAGCGGCACGCGGTCGAGTGATCCGGCCCGCGGCTCGATGGGCCGGCTGCTCACGTCTATTCGTTCCGTCCCGTGCGGAGATCCGAAATCGTTTGGATTTTCAGAACACCTTTGATCATAATGGATTCCGACGTGAAATCGAGCAACAGCAGGTGATCCCAACGTGATCCCATCCGAAGAATGGCCGTTCGTCCAAACGCTCCTGACCTACGATGAGGTCGATTCGACCAACGATCGCGCCGCGGGTTTTATTCGCGAGGGAAGCGTCGCGTTGCCGATGGCGGTCTGGGCGAGACGTCAGACACGCGGCCGTGGGCGAGGCAGCCATTCCTGGTGGTCGGACACGGGCAGCTTGACGTTCACCATGGCGATCGACCCGATGGCCCACGGCCTGACTACCGCATCGGAGCCGAAGCTGGCCCTGGCCACCGCCGTCGCCGTGATCGATGCGCTCGATGAACTCGGTCTCGGCGGAACATCCCTCGGTATTCGCTGGCCTAACGACCTCGAAGCCGATGGCCGGAAGCTGGGCGGCATCCTCCCCGAACGGATCGAGTCCGACCAGGGGCATCGAATTCTGATCGGCGTCGGACTGAACGTGCTGACGGACCTCGCCGGCGCACCCGGCGATATCCGCCGCATGGCCGCGAGCCTGTCGGACCTTCATGCCGTGGCGGCCGACGAGCGTGTACTCCCGCGGGTCCTTGCGGCCATCCTGCAACATTTCGCATCGGTTCTCGATCGATTGGTGGACCGCGACCCCGCACTGGCGACACGATGGAACGAACTCGATCTGCTCCGCGATCGATGGGTGAGCGTCAACCTGGGCACGCGGGTCCTGGCCGGGCGTGGATGCGGCATCGACCCGGACGGAGCACTCTGTCTCGATGATGGTTCCGATCGGCACCGCCTCTTCGGCGGGCAAGTGCTTCGTCGATGAAACGAAAAAGCCGGGTGTGGCCCGAAGGAAGGCAACACCCGGCCATCGCTGAGATTCCGGATCGGCGGTCGCGCAGCGACCGCCGCCTACCGCCGGGCTTCACGACCGCGCGGTGGCCATCTTCTTCCCGGCCTTGAGTGGCGGGCCAGGCTTGGTCGCTTCGAAGTCGATCAGGATCGGCGTGGCGATGTAGACCGTACTGTACGTCCCGCTCAGGAAGCCGACGACCAGCGCGAAGGAGAACCCGTGAAGTCCTTCACCCCCGAAGAAATAGAGGATCACCACGACGAGCCAGGCCGTGAACGACGTGAGGATCGTCCGGCTCAGCGTCTGGTTGATCGCGTCGTTGACCATCTTGTTGCTCAGGTTCGGCGTCTTCCCCTTGATCTCGCGGATCCGGTCGAAGATCACGATCGTATCATTGACCGAGAATCCGATCAGGGTGAGGAAGGCGGCGACGATCGGCAGGTCGATCTTGAATTGATCGATCTGGAGCAAGGTACTGACCCAGGGGATCATGGCCACCCAGTAGCTGACCGCGATGGCGCCAAGAGTGATCAGGACGTCGTGGACGACCGCGAGGACGGCCGCGAAGCCGTATGTGAACGAATGGAATCGCCACCAGAGGTAGGCGATGATGATGACCCAGCTCGCCACGGTGGCGATCAGGGCGAGGGTCCTGGTTTCGCCGGCCACGGTGCTGCCGAAGTTCACGATGCGCTCGAAGAGAAGGTCGCGGTTGTTGGCGAGCGAATCCTTGAGGCGGGCGAGCTCCTGCTTGGCGACGTCCGGCTCGAGATCCGTGCGGAGGACCAGCCGGGTCGCGGCCGCTGCCCCCTTGGATTTCTCCTCGCTCGCAATGGCCGGCACCATCTTGATCTCGAAGCGCGTCTCGGGGTTGGCGATCTTATCCTGAGTGAGGACCTTGGCGAACTCGGACGACACAACCTCGGGGGCCGATTGGTCCTTGCTATTGAACGCGGTTGTGTTGAAGTCGAGCTGATATTCCCGCCCGCCGGCGAACCGACTGGCCGGCGTGCCGGCCGACTTGGCGGGATCGGCCGCCACGGCGGGGATCGGCTTCGCTTCTCCTGAAGTCATCTCGACGCGGGCCAGGCTCGTCGCGAACGCCTCCAGGATCACCGTCTTGACGCGCTCGAGATCCTGCTCGGTCGTGCGGATGTTGAATCGGGCGAGGTTCTTGTCGCCCGTCACACGCAGGCTCTCGACCGTCACGTCGGGCAAGGCCCTGGCCTTGTCGCGGACCATCTCCGCCAGCTTCGACTCGGAGCCGGCCAGCGCTTTCACGCTCGGGTCGTCCTCGTTGAGCCGGATGGTGACCAGCGACCCGCCCGTGAAGTCGATATTAAACATCGTCGGGCCGCGGAGGTAGGTGGCGATCAGGCCCAGCACGATCACGATCAGCGATCCGGCCATGCAATAGTAGCGGGGACCGATGAAGTCGATATTGGTCTTGCCCATCAGCTTGAGCATCTTCACTTCCTTGAGCCATCCCCTCGAGTACCAGAACTCGAAGATGACCCTGGACATGAAGACGGCAGTGAACAGGTTCCAGGCCATGCCGATCATCATCGTCAGCGCGAAGCCCTTGACCTCCTCGGTCCCGACCAGGTAGAGGACGACCGCGGCGAGGAAGTTGGTGACGTGCGAGTCGAAGATGGTGATCCAGGCCCGGTTGAACCCGTTGCGGATCTGCTGTGCCAGGCTGGCCCCGCGCTCCTTCTCCTCTCGCATCCGCTCGAAGACGAGCACGTTGGCATCCACGGCCATGCCGATGGTCAGCGCCAGCCCGGCCAGCCCCGGCAAGGAGAAGGTGGCCTGCATGAACGCCATCGACCCGATCAGCAGGATCATGTTCGCAACGAGGGCGAGAGTCGCGACCACGCCGGCGAATCGGTAGTACACCAGCATGAAGATGGGCACGACCAGCATCGAGACCCAGATGGCGCGGATGCCCTTGGCGATGGTGTCCTCGCCCAGCGTGGGGCCGACCTTCTCCTCCTGAAGCGGGTTCGGGTTGAGGCTCGCCGGCAGGCTGCCGGCGCGGAGCACATTGATCAGGTGATCGACATCTTTCTGCTTGAAGCCCTGAGGCCCGCCCTCGATGATCCCCGAGTCGCGGATCTCCGAGTTGATCACCGGCGCCGACATCACGAGGTTGTCGAGCAGGATCGCCAGTTGATACTTGAATTTCTCGCCTTCCTCCGGGAGATGCTCGCGGGTGAGCTTGCCGAAGCGGCGGGCTCCCGCCAGGTTGAACTCGAAGCGGACGGCCGGCTGGAGCTTCTCGTCGAAGTCGGGCCGGACCTGGCGCAAGTACTTTCCGGTCACCTCCTGCCCGGGCCGATCCTGGTTGTAGAGGATCCATCTCTCGATCCGGCCTGGTCCGACTTTCTCCTCGCGGACGATCGGGTCGGTGGGTTCGGGCCGGTTGGGGTCGCCCGTCTGGATCCGGCTGGGGTTATATGCGATGCGATACGACGCGACCGACTTCAGACTATGCGGCTTGTCCAGGTACAGGGTGTTGGTCGAGTTCCGCTTGACGCGGATCGATTCGGTCTGCTCGTTCCCCAGCGCGTCCTTGCCGGTCAGCTCGACTTCGGTCCCCGCGTAGAGGTCCTTCTTCCAGGACTGCTGGGTATCCGTGAGGCTGTCGCTCGTGGTGGCGGGACTGGTGCCGGTCGAGACCTCGCCGAGCCGAGCCCACCAGTACCGCGCGGGCGGCTTGGTCAGTCCGCCGGGGCCCAGTGCCCGCACCATGGCATCCTCGTCGTGCTTGCGATTGGCGAGGATGCGGAACTCGAGCGCACCGACGTCGATCAGCATCTTCTTGACGTCTTCGACCTCGGCGTCGCTCGCCTGCGGGAGGATGATCTCGATCCGATGGTTGCCGATCTGGCGGATCGGGATCTCCTTGACCCCCTCCGGATCGGCTCGCTTCTTCAGGGCGGAGACCAGCTCGTCCATCTTGAAGCCGGGCGGCAGGTTCGAGGTGTCCACCTCGTAGACCAGGATCGTCCCGCCCGAGAGGTCGATGCCGAGCTTCAGCTTCTCGGTCGGGGGCCACATGGCCGCCAGACCGCCCAGCGTGAAGCTCCCGATCAGAACGAACCTCCACAGGAAATCTCTCATGCTCGTCCCTCCCGCCCGACGTGTCCGCTCCGCCCGAGTCCCTCGGTCGGCGATCGTCGCCCCGTCAGCAGCCAGATGCCAAGTATGCTCGACGCGTTACGCTTGTTTCGTCATATTCTCACGCTCGCCTCGCGTGTGGACGAGCGAAGGCCCCGCCTAGGATTCCGACTTGTCGGGCGTCGCCTCGATCACGCGGGACACGGCCGACTTCGCGAACGTGGCCTTGACCCCCTTCTCGTCGTCGATGCGCAGGACCACCCGATCCTGGCTCGCGTCAACCGAGATCACCGTCCCATAGAGGCCGCCGTTGGTCAGGACCTTGTCGTTCTTCTTCATCGCATCGAGCATGGCGCGACGCTTCTGGTCCTGATTCTTCTGGGGCCGAATGATCATGAGGTAGACGATGACCATCGGTACGATGAGGTAGGGTATGAACCAACTGGAATCTCCGGCGGCAGCCTCGGCGAAGACCAGCGGCAGATCGAGAAATCGTCCGGACATTGAGCAAATCCATCCAGTATGATCGGCGCATCGTGAATCAAGTCGAGCGGGCCGGACGGTCGTGGGCCGACGGACCGTCGTCCTCGGCAAACGCCGGGCCTGAGATTGCACTCTAACGCCTAGGGTCCTAAAGCTTCAAGGACTTCTAGACGCAACTGGACAAACCGGCCCGCCGAGATCGCCTCGCGGATCCGGCCGGTCAGTCGGTGGAGATATCTCAGATTATGGATGGATGCCAGGATCGGACCAAGCATCTCCTTGGCCATGAAGAGATGGCGCAAGTAGGAGCGACTGAATGTGCGGCAGGCGAGGCAATCGCAGCCCTCCTCGATCGGACGAGGGTCGCGTCGATGGGCGGAATTGCGAGTTTCACGCAACCCGTATCGGTGAAACAGGTTGCATTCCGTCCATTCCGGGTCGGCATGACGCAATCGAAGAGGTCGATCCCGGTCGCGACGGCATCGATGATGTCCTGAGGTCTGCCGACGCCCATCAAGTACCGGGGCCGGTCGATCGGCAGGAGGTGCGTCGTGGCGGCCAGGGCCCGGCGAACTTCGTCACGCCCTTCGCCGACGCTCACCCCGCCCACCGCGTAGCCATCGAATGCCATCGCGTGCAAGGCGTCGACGCACTCGGCGCGGAGGTCGGCATGCGAGCCGCCCTGGACAATCCCGAAGAGGGCCTGATCCGGACGCGAATGGGATTCCTTGCAACGCCTGGCCCAGTCGATCGTCCGCGACACGGCCTCGGCGATCGTCGACTTATCGGCAGGCAGTGGGGGACACTGATCCAGACACATGGCGATGTCGGACCCCAGAGCTTCCTGAATGGCCATGGCCCGCTCGGGAGTCAGTTCCAGCAGTCGGCCGTCGATGTGAGACCGAAAGGTAACTCCCTCGTCGGAGATCCGACTGCGTGCGGCCAGGCTGAAGACCTGGAAGCCGCCCGAGTCCGTCAGGATCGGGCCGTCCCATCCCATGAATCGATGAAGTCCGCCCATCGCGGCCACGACCTCCTCGCCCGGTCTCAGGGCCAGGTGATACGTATTGGCCAGGATCATGCGCGAGCCGGTCTCTCGAAGCTGTTCGGGAGTGATCCCCTTGACCGTGGCCTGGGTCCCGACCGGCATGAACGCGGGCGTTTCCAGCGAGCCGTGAGGGGTTTCGAGCAGTCCCGTCCGGGCCGAGGAGCTCGGATCACGGGCCATGCATGTAAACCGTATCGTGGTCCGTGGTCCGTGGTCCGTGGTCCGTGGTCCGTTGCCGACCGAAAGGAAATCGCTCGAACGCGTCGGGAGATCCGGCGAAGGCTGCTCAGCGTCCGAGGACATCAGGCTTGGGCTCGCTTCTGCGTACAACGGACCACGGACCACGGTCAGGCAGCAATCAATCGTTTTTCAGCTTCAGGTTCATCGAGGTGAGCTTATCCCGGACCTCGTTCAAGGACGTGATCCCGAAGTTCTTGCACTCGAGCAGCTCGTCGCCGGTGTGCTTGAGCAGGTCGCCGAGCGTCTGAATATTGAGCTTGTTCAGGCACTTGCGGGCGCGTACCGAGAGGTTGAGGTCGCCGATCGACTTGGCCAGCATGGCCTGCATCTCGGGGGCTACCTCCTGGGGCGGCTCGATCCGATGGTCCTGCCCGCCGCGTTCGCTTCCCTCGAGTGCCATTCCCAGCCGCAGGCCCTTGGCCTGCATCATCTCCTTGATCTCGGCCAGCGAGGTCTCGCCGAAATTCTTGCTGGAGAGCAGCGCCGTCTCGGTGGTTCGTGTCAGGTCGCCGAGGGTCCGGATATTCATCTTGCGAAGGCAGTTGCGACTGCGGACCGACAGCTCGAAGTCCGTGACCGGGATCTCGTGGAGCTGCTTGAGTACGGTGTAGCCCCGCTCGGCCTCTTCGTCGTAGTACATCCCCTTGCTCGCCTGGCAATCCTTGACGAACAGGCGGGCGCGGGGGTGGTTCGGCTCATGCGAGAGGACCTGTCGGTAGCACTGTTCGGCGTCGCGGAACCGCATCTCATCCTCGTAGAGGATGCCGAGGTTGACCCAGGCGGCCAGCGGCACGGGAGGCCGCTCGGTGCATCGCTTGTAGTACTCGACAGCGACCTCGTCATTGCCATGCAGATCGTTGATATAGGCGAGCTCGAACAGGGCACCGTTGTGCTCCCGGTCCTGGCTGAGGGCTTTCTCGAACTCGACCGCCGCCAGTGCCAGCTCGCCCTCGACGGCGATCAGGCATCCCTTCTGGAAGTGGTATTCGGCGGAGGAGCCACCATGCTTCTCGTATTCGGCGAGGATCGTCCGCGCCTCCTCGATCTGGCCGGCGCATCGAAGGACTCCGGCGCGGTGCAACTCCGAATTCTTGGGATCGTAGCCGTGGCCGACCGCCAGCGCGAACGCCTCGGCGGCATACTCGTAGAGCTGACGGTTCTCCAGGGCGATGCCCCGGAAGAAGTGCGCCATCCCCACATCCCCGGCCTTCTTGAGCTGCTCGAGCCCGGCCTGATAGCGTCCGAGGAGCACTTCGCCCACACCCAGCCGGAGGTGGGTCTCGGGCTTCCCTTCTTTCTCACGCTTCTCGCGTTCCCGGATGTTCGCCACGGCTTCTCGCAACGTGCGATATCGCGACGGGTCGCGATTGAGTACTTCGCGGAGGTCGGCCACCGCGGCGACGTCGAATGGGGAACGGTCCATGATCGCCCGGACGTCGGTGGTCATCATTTCGGCCATGCCAGCAACTCTCCCAGACCCTGTCCGGCCGGCGGACGCAGTGTCCAACGGCCTGATCCGACTCGATCGCCGCCGACAAACCCGACGGCATCAAGGCCGGTCCGGAGGACTCCGGAGGATCGCAAGATGGTCATCGGCGGGAGTCGAACTAAACATCGTACCAAACTCGGCACGCCTGTCAAAGACCCTGCAAGGCGGCGCAACCGCCGATCAGGTCGGCGGCGCTCGGGAAGCGTCGATCCGGCAGGTGTCGCGGGCATGATGCTGGGCAACTCGAGGCGATGTCCGCCCCCGCCTCGGAGCATCTGGTGCTTGGCCTGGGTCGTCTGGCCGAGCCCGTGGATCTTGATGAATCCCAGGGCCGCCGAGGAATCGTACTGGTCGCCTTCTTCGTAAGTCGCCAGCTCATGCCGGTACAAGCTGTGTTCGCTCTTCCGTCCCACGACCTGCGAGTGGCCCTTGAAGAGCTTGAGCCGCACGGTGCCCGATACGTATTGCTGATTCGAGACCGTGAACGCCATGAGATCCTGGTGGAGCTGGCTGAACCAGAGGCCGTTGTAGATCAGGTCGGCATAGGCCTGGCTGACCAGAGTCTTGAAGCGGAGCGACTCCTTGGAGAGGGTGAGGAACTCCAGCTCGCGATGGGCCTCGTGGAGCAGGATGGCCGCGGGCGCCTCGTAGATCTCGCGCAACTTGATACCGACGAGGCGATTCTCGATATGGTCGATCCTCCCGACGCCGTGCTTGCCCCCGAGCTGGCTCAGGGTGTCGATCAGCTCGACCCCGTCCAACTCGCGGCCGTCGAGGGCCGTCGGCTTACCCCGGTCGAACGTGATCTCGACTTCCTCGGGCTGGTCGGGGGCCAGCCGGGGGTCGGCGGTCCACTGGAACGTCTCCGGCGGCGGCTCGACCCAGGGGTCTTCGAGGATGCCGGCCTCGATCGATCGGCCCCAGAGGTTCTGGTCGGTGCTGAAGATCGACTTCTTGGTCGCCTCGACCTCGATCCCATGCTTCGCGGCGTACTCGATCTCCTGGGTGCGGGTCCATTTCCACTCGCGGACCGGGGCGATGATCTTCAACTCCGGCGCGAGCGTCTGGAAGGTGACGTCGAATCGGACCTGATCGTTGCCCTTGCCGGTGCAGCCGTGCGCGACCGCCGCCGCCCCGTTCTCCCGCGCGACCCGGACCATGAGCTGCGCGATGAGCGGGCGGCCCAAAGCCGTGGCCAGCGGGTACTTGCCTTCGTAGAGGGCACCGGCCGCCAGCGAGGGGAAGACGAAGTAATCGATGAACAGGTTGCGTGCGTCCTCGGCGATGGCGGCGACCGCGCCGGTCCGCAGCGCCTTCTGTCGGATCGCTTCGATGTCCTGCCCCTGGCCCAGGTCGCAGGTGTAGGCGATCACGTCCATATCATACGTCTCGTTGATCCACTTGACGGCGACCGACGTATCCAGGCCGCCGCTGTAAGCCAACACCACCTTGTCTCTCGCCACGATTCGGCCTTTCTTCGGATGTTCGGAGGGACGTTAATTATGGGCGATTCAGAGGGCGAAGGCCCGCTTGAGGCATTCGAGGCCCTCCTGGCCGCGAGCGACGTCGGTGCCGACATTGATGCGAACCTCGCTGGTATTGATCAGGTTGACGTTGATCCCGCGGTCCGCGAGCGCCGCGAACATGCGGGTGGCGACGCCCGTATGGGTGCGCATGCCGACGCCGATGACCGAGAGCTTCGCCATGGCCGCCTCGACGGAGACGTGCTTGATCCCGGCGGCCTCGACGGTCCCGACGGCGCGGGCGGCGGCGTCCCGGGGCACGGTGAACGACAGCACGGAATCCCCGGCGATCCCGACGTTCTGCACGATCATGTCGACGAACACCCCGGCCTCGGCGATCGCACGGAACACGCGCGCGGCGTAGCCTGGCCGGTCGGGTACGTGGAACAGCGCGATCCGGGCCTGCGACTCGTCGAGCTCGACCCCGGCGATGACCAGGTCTTCCATGCCGAGCGCCCGGCTCTCGCCGGCGGCGCCATCGCCATCCGCCAGGGGGGCGAGTTTCATGACGCCCGTACCGGATGGCGAGGGAGTGAAGGGCGATCCGCCTCCGTTGAGCAGATCGAGATGGAACGCCCTGTGGACGCTGCGGAGCGCGGCCACGGCCGAGGCGCGATGGACCAGCACGCTGATCTTGATCTCGCTGGTCGTGATCATCTGGATGTTGATGTCGTCGGCCGCGAGGGCGTCGAACATGGCCGTCGCCACGCCGGTGTGGGTCCGCATGCCGATCCCGACGACCGAGATCTTGGCGACCTCCGCGTCGTGGGTGACGGCCGAGG
The DNA here is from genome assembly GCA_963777695.1 of uncultured Planctomycetota bacterium. Lineage (GTDB taxonomy): Bacteria > Planctomycetota > Planctomycetia > Isosphaerales > Isosphaeraceae > CAVZRC01. The sequence continues at coordinate 1,791,058 of CAVZRC010000001.1, read as the reverse complement.
CACCGATCTCCCTGGCCGCGGCCTCGGCGGCCATCAAGGTCTCCGGCAAGTCTCCCTTGGCCACGGTGAAGCTGACCTCGGTCGTCCCGCCGGTCGATACGTTCTGCACGATCATGTCCACGACGATATGCGCCGACGCGATCGTCCGGAAGATCGCATGCACGACGCCGGGGCGGTCGGGTACGCCCAGGATCGTGATCCGGGCCTCGTCCTTGGCCAGCGCCGCGCCGGTGACCGCGACGCCCAACCTTCGCGCGTCGTGCTCGCCGACGATCCAGGTCCCCGGTGCGTCGGAGAACGAGCTGCGCACGTGGATGGGCACGCCGTATTTCTTGGCGAACTCGATCGATCGCGAGTGCATCACCCCCGCGCCGAGGCTCGCCAGCTCGAGCATCTCGTCGTAGCTGATGCGATCGATCTTGCGGGCCTCGGGCACGATCCGCGGGTCGGTGGTGTAGACGCCATCCACGTCGGTGTAGATCTCGCAGCCGCCGGCGCCGAGGACGGCGGCCAGCGCGACGGCCGTCGTATCCGAGCCGCCCCGGCCGAGCGTCGTGATGTTGTAATGCTCATCGACGCCCTGGAATCCGGCGACGATCACGATCTTCCCCTCGCCCAGCGCCTGGACCATCCGCTCGCTCGAGATCTTGCGGATCCGGGCCTTGGTGTGGAAGCTGTCGGTGACCAGGCCGATCTGGGCTCCCGTGAAGCTGATCGCCGGCACGCCCAGGCTCTCGATGGCCATCGCCATCAGGGCGACGCTCACCTGCTCGCCCGTGGAGAGGAGCATGTCCATCTCGCGGGCGGGCGGCGTCTCGGTGATCTCCTTGGCGAGGGCGATCAATTCGTCGGTGGTATGCCCCCGGGCAGAGACCACGATCAAGACCTGTTCGCCGCGCTGGTGGGCCTGGATCGCCCGCCGTGCCGCGGAGAGGATCTTGTTCGAAATCCGCCACGCTGGTCCCACCGAACTTCTGAACGATCAACGGCAACGGTGTCACTCCCCAATCACGTCCATCATCGCGCGATCATGGCGGTCTGAAATAGGGGCCGCCTCACGAATCCGCCCGACCGTCCCAATCCAGATCGAGGAAGTGCTGCATCAGCCGGAACCCTCGATCGAAGAACGGGCAATCCGGGTCGCGCCCGCGAATTCGTCGTAGAACTTGCCCGAGCCGTTGATCCCCATGCCGGCCATGGCCCAGGTCACGGGGGCTCGGTCGTGGGCTCGGGTACGCAACAGCGTCGAATGATCGGGCGAGATCACGATCCGCGATCGGTCGTGAGACCTCAGAGCTTCCGTGACCGGCCCGACGATCTCGCGATCGATCCGCTCGATCGCCTCGACTTTGGCGTCGGCGCGTCCCTCATGACTGGCCTCGTCGGGCGCCTCGACGTGGACGCAGACCAGGTCGAAGTCGCGGATCGCATCGATGGCCGCGCGACCCTTGGCGGCATAGTCCGTATCGAGATAGCCAGTCGCACCTGGAACATCAAGTCGCGTCCACCCGGCCAGTACGCCAACGCCCCGAACGAGGTCGACGGCCGAGATGATCGCCCCTTGGAGTCCATGCACTTCTGCAAACTTCGGGACGCTCGGCGCCATCCCCTGTCCCCAGAGCCAGATCGCGTTCGCCGGCCGCTTGCCCGCGGCGATCCTGGCCACGTTCACGGGGTGGTTTGCCAGCAGCGGGGTCGCGCGAATCATTAGATCCTCGAGGATCTCCGAGCCCGGTCCTCGCGGCAGATGTTCCTCGGCCGGCCGATCGGGATGGTCGTGGGGCGGGTCCGTGACCGTCTCGCTTCCGAAGGGCGACGCTCCTCCCCGGCCCCGATAAATCATGAGGTTGCGATAGCTGACCCCGGCATGAAACTCGATCTCGGGCCGGCCAAGCTCGGTCTGGAGCGTCTCGATCAGGTCTCGCCCCTCAGGGCTAGTGATATGCCCCGCGGTGAAGTCGGTGAGCCGACCGTCCTCGACGTAGATCAGGTTGCAGCGAATCGCCCAGTCGTCTGGACCCAGTCCGATGCCCATGGCCGCGGCCTCGAGCGGCGCCCGGCCGGTGTAATATCGCTCGGGGTCGTAGCCGAAGAGGCTGAGTGTCGCGACATCGCTGGCCGGCAGGAATCGGTCGGGGACGTTCCTCGACCGGCCCACGATCCCCTCGCGGGCGATGCGATCCATCTCCGGGATCGAGGCCGCCTGTAGCGGCGTCTTGCCACCAAGACCCTCAAAAGGCTCGTCGGCCGCCCCGTCGGGGATCACGATGACATACTTGGAGCTTCTCGACATCGGATTCCGCACCCTACCTCGTCGATCGATTCCCCACGGATTGAAGACGAGATCGACCGATTCTCTATCTTAATCAATTTGCGGACGATTTGCGCCGGCTGTCCGACACGTAAGGCCGAACAAGAGCTTGCCAGGGTGCGCCAACGGTTTCTGGCGGTCAGTTCTCTGAGGCCCAATAAGGCGCCCAATGATCACTGTACGTAAGGCAACACAGTTGGGCCATATCGTTGACGTTGCCGACGTCCCAGCGGGCTCCGGTTTGCTTGAGCCGTTTACCGATCAAGTTCTTGGCCGCCCCTTCAACCATCCCGCTGCCGATCGATTGTCCCGTGTAAAGCCGATGGCAGTAGTTGAGCCGCTCGGTATGGGCCGCGAAATAGCTCGTCAGCTCATCCAGCCCCGAGCGATCCTTCGGGCTGTCGTCCATCGCCAGTGTCTGACCGATATGGTCGCAAAGGCCGGCCCAGCCGTCGGACAGCAGCAGTTGCCGACCACCCTCGAGCCATCGATCCGCCGTCGCCCCCTCGCCATAGAGCCGCTTGGCCGCCGTGCCGATGTGCTCGGCGGCGTGGTAGATGTCCAGGACTTGGCTACAGCCAACGAACTGTCGCGCCGCCGCGTTCCAGATCCACTCGGCGCCATCTCCCAGGACGGTGATCGTGCTCAGGTCGGCGATCTCCAGCCGGGTCGCCCAACCCGTCCATCGCGGTGCGAAATCGTCGATCGTCTCGATGGCCGCGAATGCCGCCCGCGTCGTCGGGGCGGGGAGATAGCGGTCGTCCCATTCCGCCGGCGTGGCCGGATCGCCGCGCTCGCGGCGGGCGAAGATGCCGATCTTCATGTCGCGCCAGCCTTCGGTCGTGTTGACCTTGGCGGCATCGGTCTGGAATTCGACATCCCCGGCCGCCTCGGCGAAGACCTGGGTCACCACCGGCGAGTTCGCCCGGAAGTCGGCGATCCGTGACGATTCCGTCTCGCACGCCTGGCGAAGCCGTTCATCGCTGATCTTCCAGCCGAAGCACTCGTTGAGCAGTTGCTCGGCGGCCGCGAAGGAGTTGCGGCCTCCGAGCAGGCAGACCAATCGGGTGGCCTGTCGTGTGAGATAGCCTTGGAGGCCCAGGAGACGGTCCACGAAGTAACCTCCCAGGCCGCAGGCCCCGCAGTCGAAATACACGCGCCACACGACGATCAGGCCCAGCGCGGTCATGACCTTTTTCGATGAGTTGCCTTTGTGGCGTCCCATGGCGCCACAGGGGCACACCCGGGCGGCGCCACTTTTTTTTCAAGATCCTCGGCCCTCATCTGGATGGTCGCCTCGAGCATCCTCCTCAAGAAATCGCGGCCGAAGCCGAGCATGAATGACTCGCAACGGTCGATGACCTGCCCCTCGGGGGCGGAATCGGCGGCGGCTCCCAGTTCCTTGGCCATGACCAAGGCCTGCTCGACAACGAGGCGTTCCAGAGGTGTGAGGCGATCGAGGTCGGCAGAGAGCATGGATGCAGCATCCTTGAGGTTGATTCGTCCTTGTCCATCCTGGCTTTATAACCGTTGCTCAAGCGATGTGCCAGAATCCATTGGCGCACCCAGCTTGCCAGGCTACCCGTGGAAAGGCAAGACTTGGGGAAGTACATCGCCGATCGATCTGAGGAGTAAACCGTGCCGTCGCCATTTCCGGGCATGAACCCATACTTCGAGCAGAAGGACTTCTGGCCCGACTTTCATACCGAGTTCCTCTCGGCCTTTCGTCGGCTGCTGGCACCCCGGATCGGCCCGAAATACATCGTCCAACTCGAAGAGCACGTCTACATCCACGACCTGCCCCCAGAACCGCGGCAGCGGTTGGGATCGGCCGACCTGTCGCTGGTCGAGTCCGGAGCCGGTGAACTGACTCAGGCCGCTCTCGGGGTACTGGAGGCCCCCTCGGTGGTCCTGCTACCCGAGCAGGATGTCGAGAGAGTACCATTCCTGGAAGTCCGGGATCGGCAGGGCCGCGAGCTCGTGACCGTGATCGAGTTATTGAGCCCGTCGAACAAGCGGGCCGGAGACGACCGGGAACAGTATCTCGCCAAGCGACGAGAGCTGCTCCGGAGCCCGGCCCACCTGGTCGAGATCGACCTCCTTCGGGGATGGACCCCCATGCCCCAGGAAGGGCGGCCGGATTGCGATTATTCGATCATGGTCAGCAGGGCCGAGAAACGAAGGGAGGCGGATGTCTGGCCCGTCATGCTTCGGCAACGGCTGCCGACCATCCCCATTCCCCTCCGGCTCCCGGATACGTCCGCTCTTGTCGATTTCCAGGAAGTCTTGCACAGGGCCTACGATGGGCCCGGATATGAATACTTCATCTACAATGGTGAGCCCGAGCCGGGCCTGTCAACGAAAGACGCCGCCTGGGCCCGACAATTCATCCCCACCGGGGGTGACGCATAGTTGGCGCGAAGTGTAACGACGCCATGCCGAGCACGCGCATTCGGCTTGTTCGATCGATGCATCACTCCGCGCTCAACTTGAGTAGCAGCTCCCCCGTCTTGACCTGGCGTCCGACGGCGGCGAGGAGCTCTGCGACGCGTCCGGGGCGTTCGGCGTAGATGGTCGTCTCCATCTTCATCGCCTCGATCGAGAGCAGTTTCTGGCCCTTGCGGACCATGTCGCCGACCGAGATCCCGACGCCGACGATCAGGCCGGGCAGGGGGGCACCGATCTGGTTGGGGTCGGCGGGATCGGCCATCGGCGTCTCTCGCACCGATGAGGCGAGCGACTTGTCGGCCACCTCGACCTCGCGCGGCTGGCCGTTGAGCTCGAAGAATACGGTCCGATTGCCGTCGGCGTGCGGCTCTCCCACCGCGAGCAACTTGACGATCAGCGTCTTGCCCGGTTCGATCTCGACCAGGTGCTCGACGCCAGGGTCCGGCCCGAAGAAGAAGATCGAGGTCGGCAGGATCGAGGTGTCGGAATACGTCCGATCGTGCGTGGCCAGGTCGGGGAAGACCCTAGGATAGAGGAGGAGACTCATCGCATCGCGGTCGGTCGCCGGGTGGCCGATCAACGAGGATGCCTTGTCGCGTGCCTCGTCGATATTGGCGGGAGGCAAGTTCGCGCCGGGACGTTCGGTGAGTGGCTTCCGGCCCTTGAGGACCCTGGCCTGCAACTCCGGGGGAAATCCGCCCGGGGGCTGGCCAAGCCGGCCTTCGACAAACTCGACAACGCTCTCCGGGAATGCGAGCTCGCGCTGGGGGTCGAAGACATCATCGGGCGTCAGGTTGTTCGCGACGAGGAACAGGGCCATATCACCCACGACCTTCGAACTGGGCGTCACCTTGATGATATCGCCGAAGAGCGCGGTTGACCTGCGTATAGGCTGTGCAGACTTCCTGCCATCGCGCGTCCAGGCCCAGCCCTTTCGCCTGCTGATACAGGTTGGAATACTGTCCGCCGGGCATCTCGAGTTCGTAGAGGTCGGCCGCGGGCGACTTCGGACCCGACTCGAAGGGGGCATAGAGCTTGCGCACCTCCTCCCAGTACCGGCTCATCTCGATCAGTGCCTTGGGAGCGACGCCCGTCTCCCTGGGCGTGAAGCGGAGCGACTCGACCAGCGCGTTCAGGCTCGGCTGGGACGTCAGGCCGGCCATCGAGGCGATCGCACCATCGGCGATATCCAGCCCGACGTCGGCACCGCGGAGCACGCTCGCGGCCTGCGCGCCGCCGATGTCGTGCGTGTGGAAGTGGATGGGAACGCCGACCTCCTCGCGCAAGGCCTTGATCAGGCGTTCCGCGGCCGCCGGCTTGCACAGCCCGGCCATGTCCTTGATCGCGATCAGGTTGGCCCCGAGCTTCTCCAGCTCCTTCGCGAGGTTGATGTAATAGGCCAGGTCATACTTGGGACGTCCCGGGTCGAGGATGTCGCCCGTGTAGCAGATCGCGGCCTCGCAGAGCGCCCCGGCCTCGCGGACGGCCTCCAGCGAGAGCGCCATATTCGGGACCCAGTTGAGCGAGTCGAAGACGCGAAACAGGTCGATCCCTGCGGCGGCCGACTCCTTGACGAACGCCTTCACCACGTTGTCGGGATAGCTCGTGTAACCGACGGCATTCGAGCCGCGGAGGAGCATTTGAAACAGGATGTTGGGGATCCGCTCGCGGAGCTGGGCCAGGCGCTCCCAGGGATCCTCCTTGAGGAAGCGCATGGCCGTGTCGAACGTCGCACCGCCCCACATCTCGATCGAGAAGATCCCCGGGCAGAGTCGAGCATACGCGTCGGCGACGCGGAGCATGTCGCGCGTCCGGACGCGCGTGGCCAGCAGCGACTGGTGCGCATCGCGGAATGTGGTGTCGGTGAGGAAGAGTGGTTGCTGGTCGCGGACCCACTTCGAGAACGCCTCCGGACCCATCTGGAGGAACCGCTCGCGAGAGCCCGGCGGGGGGAGGCCAGCGGGTCGAAACGCGGCGGTGCGGGCTCCGCCGGCGCCGTATAGCCGTCGGGGCGTGTCACACCGGGAAAGCCGTTGACCGTGACCTCCGCCGCGAACGTGAGCAGTCGCATCGCCCGGTTCTGTCGGATCGGGAAGCGGAACAGCTCGGGTGTTTCGTCCAGGAACCGCGTCGTGCAGTTGCCCTCGAGGAACACAGGATGCGTCACCACGTTGAGCAAGAAGGGGACGTTCGTCTTGACCCCGCGGACGCGGAACTCTTCGAGCACCGCTCCTGCCGACGCGCCGCGTCGATGAACCGCCTCCCGTAGGCGCTGATCTTCACCAGGAGCGAGTCGTAGAATGGCGTGATGATTCCGCCGGTGATCGCCGGGCCACCGTCGGTCCGGATTCCCAGTCCCCCGACCGTGCGATAGTGGGTGATCCGACCGTAGTCGGGCGTGAAACGGTTTTCGGGGTCCTCGGTCGTGACGCGGCACTGCAAGGCGAAGCCCTGGATCTGGACGGCCTTCTGGTCCGGCAAGTCGATCTCGGGATTCGACAACGGCTCGCCTTGAGCGACCAGGATCTGGCTCATCACCAGGTCGATGCCCGTGACGATCTCGGTGACCGTGTGTTCGACCTGGATCCGCGGGTTGACCTCGATGAAATAGAACGCGTTGGTGTCGACGTCGAGGAGGAACTCCACGGTCCCCGCATTATCGTAGCGGACGTGTCAACCGATCCGGACCGCGGCGTCACAGATCGCCTCGCGGATGGACGGATCGAGGTTGGGCGCGGGGGCGATCTCGACGATCTTCTGGTGGCGACGCTGGACCGAGCAGTCTCGCTCGAAGAGGTGCACGAGGTTGCCGTGCTGGTCGCCGAGGAGCTGGACCTCGATGTGCTTGGCGCGTCTGAGGAACTTCTCGATGAAGACATCCGGCACGCCGAACGCAGTCCCCGCCTCGCGACGCGCCTGATCGAGCGCGTCGTCGAGGGCATCGGCCGACTCGACGACGCGCATGCCCCGGCCGCCGCCGCCCATCGAGGCCTTGACGATGACCGGATAACCAAGCGATTCGGCCAGCGCATGCGCCTCGGCGCCGGGGAGGACCGGGTGGTCGCTCCCGGACAGGACCGGGATACCCGCTTCCTTCGCCAGCTTCCGCGCCGCGACCTTGTCTCCCAGCAGATCCAGCAGCTCGGGGCGGGGACCGACGAAGACAATTCCGGCGCGTTCGCAGGCCCGGGCGAACTCGGCGTTCTCGGACAGGAAGCCGTAACCGGGGTGGATCGCGTCGACCGACTTCTCCTTGGCCAGCTCGACGATCCCGTCGATATCCAGATAGCTGCGGATCGGCTCGCCGGGCTTGCCGACCTGATAGGCCTCGTCGGCCTTGAGGCGATGGATCGCGAACCGGTCCTCGTGCGAATAGATCGCCACAGTGCGGATGCCCAGCTCGTGCGCCGAGCGGAAGACACGGATCGCGATCTCGCCGCGATTGGCCGCCATCAACTTGCGAAATTCCGCCATCGATCAAAGTTCCTCTTCCTCGGCCTCGACCGGATTCTCCAGCGTCCCGATCGGTCCGATCGAGGCCACGACGAGATCGCCCGGCTTGAGGTAGGTCCCCGTCGCCGACCCGACGCCCGACGGCGTACCCGTCGCGATCACGTCGCCGGGTAGCAGCGTGACCAGCTCGGACAAGAACGACACGATGGCCGCGACGGGGAAGACCATCTCCGCCGTGGAGGCGTCCTGCTTGACCTCGCCGTTGACGCTCAGCATGATGGGGAGCGACTGGGGGTCGGGGACCAGATCCGCCGACAGGATGCACGGGCCCATCGGACAGAAGGTATCGTGCCACTTGCCGTGCATCCAGTCGAAGAACTTGTCGCGCTCCCGCGTCTTCCGGCCGGGATTGGGCTTGTACGACCGGTCGCTGATGTCGTTGACGATCGTGTACCCGGCGATGCAGCCCATGGCCTCATCTTCATCGACGTGGCGGCAGCGTCGGCCGATGACGACGCCCAGCTCGCACTCCCAATCGATGTGGTCGGGCGAGACGCGGGGTATGACGATCGGGTCGCCCGGCCGGGTGAGCGTCGTGCTCGCCGGTTTCATGAAGACATAGGGGAACGTCTCCTGTCGCTCGGCCGTCGTCCCGCCCCGCTCGGCGACGTGCTTGGCGTAGTTGCCGGCGAGCAGCAGGATCTTGGCCGGGTTGGCGATCGGCACGAGAAGGCGGACCTCCGAGACCGGGATCATCAGCTCCTCGCGCTCCTCGTCGGAGAGTTGCCGGACCCAGGCGTAGAGATCGCGGGCCGATTCATGAGAGAGGCCATCCGGCGGGAGCAGGTCCAGCGGGTCCTCCGTGGAGGGAAGCAGCAGCTCGACTTCATTATCGCGGCTGTAGGCCTCGGCGGCCTGATCGATCGGGATCACATGGGTGTCCGCGTAGAAGCCCGTCAAGACCATCTCTTCGAAAGCAAAACGACAGACGCGCATCGCGGCCTACCTCACTTTCCCGGTTGTGCCTCTGGCCCGTTCATCCGCTGGATTCTACCGACACCCGGGCTCGACGTGACCGATCGATCCCGGCCCGTCCTGTCCGAGTCCATTGCGGGACTTCTATCCTGACAGAGCCGTCGGACCGCGTCGAGCAAGTAAGGCTCCTCGCCCCGGGTCACCGTCCGCATGTCGAACAGGACGAGTCCTCCCTGGACCCTGGCGACGATCGGGGGCTTGCCACGGCGAAGCATCCCGGCCCAGGCCGACTCCGACCCCGATTCCAGGAGAGTCGGAAATGGCGGGGAGACGGCGACGACGGCCGTCGGGATCGGCAGGATCGGAACGCTTCCACCTCCGATGAAGGATTCCGAGGGCATCACCGCAGCGTTCAACGCGAACTCGTCTCGGAAGGCCCTCGCGATGGCCTCGGCGCGGGCGTTCAGCAGGGATAACGGCGCGGCGATCATGCTCCACAAGGGGATTCGCTCCACGGCATGCTCGGGGTCCACGGCCAGCCGGAGGGTCGCTTCGAGCGCCGCGAGCGTCATCTTGTCAACGCGGAGGGCGCGCATCAAGGGGTCGGATTCGATTCTCCCGATCGCCTCTCGCTTCCCCAATATGATCCCGCATTGCGGGCCGCCGAGCAACTTGTCGCCGGAGAAAAGCACCAGGTCGGCCCCGGCGGCGAGCCCCTGGGCGACCGTCGGCTCGTCGCCGATTTCCGGAGGCGCACCGGGTCCGAGGGCTCCCGAACCGATATCGTCGATCGCCCAGAGCCCATGGGAGCGGGCCATTTGGGCCAGGTCCGAGATCGGAGGTTCCTCGGTAAACCCGACGATCCGGAAGTTGCTGCGGTGGACGCGCAAGATCGCGGCGGTATCGGGCCCGATCGCCCGCTGGTAGTCGGACAACCGTGTCTTGTTCGTCGTCCCGACTTCGCGGAGCCTGGCTCCCGAGACCTCGAAGATCTCCGGCAGCCGGAAGCTGCCGCCGATCTCCACGAGCTGGCCCCGAGAGACGATCACCTCGCGGCCGGCGGCCATCGCCCGCAACGCCAGGACCGTCGCCCCGGCGTTATTGTTGACGACCGTGGCAGCCTCGGCCCCGGTCAACTCGCGGAGCAATCCAGCGATCCCGGAACTCCGGCGACCGCGACGACCGTCCTCGAGATCGATCTCCAGGTTGCAGTAGCCCGCCGCGACCGCCGCGACCGCCGCGACCGCCTCCGCCGCGAGCGGCGCCCGGCCCAGGCCCGTGTGCAGCAATACGCCGGTCGCATTGATCACCGGCCGTAGCAGGGATGACTCGTCCGCCAGGATTTCCGACGACCGGCGTGCCACGTTCGCCGGATCGCACGGGATCAACTTGCCCTCCTGCGATCCGCGCCTCAGTTCGTCCAGGGCCTGTCGTACGGCGTGACGAACGGCGACATGTCCTCGCGCCCGCAGCGGTCCGGCAAGGATCTCATGACTCAGCACCGCATGAACCGGTGGCAGCCTCCGTCGTGCATCATCCGCCACCAATCTCTCCCTTCGCCTCGCCCGGCTGACATTAGGCCCGAATTCCTGTCCCGGTCTCGTGATTCCGAGATTCGTGCGATCCATCCTACCGGCGAGGGATTCGCTCTTCAAGTTCATGGATCGTCACGACTTGTGTAGAAGAGTCGGTGGGAGGCTCGGCGACGATGCGGCGAAAGATCGGATCGGAATCGCCGGCGGCGCGGATCTGGTAAGCTCAAACACAGTTTCTCGGTTGCTCCGCGTTCCTTCGAGGTTCACCAACATGAATCGCCGCCTCGCGGTCCCGATGATTGCGGCCCTTTGCTGGACGTGCTCCGCCGTCGCCGAGACCCCGGCTTCGTTATGCGAGCGATACCTGGTCGAGGGTAAGCTCGCCGAGGGCGAGAACGCCCTGGCCGAAATCGTCGCACGCCGTCCCAACGACCCGGAGGCGCTCTTCGGACTCGGCACGATCCAGTTCGGCCGCGCAACGAGAGCGCCTCGTCCAGTCGTTCCATCGATACGGGATGAGAACCGCCTTCTTCGGCGACGAGTTGCCGTTCGCTCGGCTACCGATCCCGGTGAACAAGTCTCCGGAAGCGATCGGTTACAGCGATCGCCGGGCCATCATGAAGACTTTCAACGACGATCTGGCGAAGGCCGAGTCCACGCTCGCCCGGATCGACGACCAGGATGTCAAGCTTCCCCTCCACTTCGCACAGATCCGACTCGACCTCAATCACGATGGCAAGGCCGACGGGGACGAGACGCTCTGGAGGATCTACGCCCAACTCAACGCCGGGCCGCGCGACCAGGTGACCGCCGAGGCTTCGAAGGCGTTCCTCATCACTTTCGATCGTGGTGATGTCGCCTGGCTGCGCGGTTATTGTCACCTCCTCATGGCCATGTGCGAGGCCATACTCGCCCATGATTTTCACCAGCTATTCCAATACTCAGGAACCTTGTTCTATCCGAGGGCCGAGACGCCGTTCCCTTTCCTACGCCGCGGAACGGTCGAGGAAGCGAATGAGAATTCCACCATTGACGATATCCTCGACGCTGTCGCCATGATTCACATGCTCCGCCTTCGGGTGTCGGAGCCCGAGCGGATGAAGAAGGCACTGGCGCATCTCGAATCCATGATCGCCCTGAGCCGGGAGTCCTGGACGTTCATCGTGGCCGAGACCGACGACGATCACGAGTGGGTGCCCAATCCCAAGCAGCATACGGTCATGCCCGGCGGCACCGTCACGGACGCGATGGTCAAGGGTTGGATCGAGTTCCTCGACGAGGCGCAGGCCATCCTCGAGGGCGAGAAACTGATCCCTTTCTGGCGACGGCGCGACGACCGCGGAGTCAACCTGCGTCGCGTCTTCACCGAGCCCACGACGTTCGACCTGGTCCTCTGGTTCCAGGGGACCGCCGCGGCGCCTTATCTCGAGAAGGGTCCGAAGACGAGGCCCGAGACGTGGCAACGCCTCCAGGCGATCTTCCAGGGCCAGTTCATCGGCTTTGCATTCTGGTTCAATTGAACGGCGTTCCTGTCCGATTTCCCCGGCCCGAAACGTCCTCTTCCCCGCCGGAGGCTTCGGGCCATCGGGCTCTTTGCTGATAAGCTCCTCGTAGGTCGGCAAATCTCTCATAATCAGATCACGGACCACATCGGAGGGGGTGCTTCATTCCATGGAAGGCGCCCTCGCAAGAGACTGACATCGCTCGCAACGGTCGCGAAGCCAACCGTTCGGGGAGACGACCATGAGATTAAACGGTCAGCAGGTTGGGACGTTGACTCAGATCCTGGTAAATGCCTTTTCGCGGGACGAACTCACCATCCTGGTCCGTGTCAAACTCGATTTGGTCCTCGCCGCGGAAATCTCAACCGACGAGGCATGGCGAAAAGTCGCATTCGATTTGATCGACAACCTGGAGCGGCAAGAACGGACGATCGAACTGATTCGCGCCATTCGGGAGGAGCGGCCGAAGAACACCACGCTAGTAGCCTTCTGCGACCCGATGCTCGCCGGCTCGAACGGAGTGGCACAACCGGGATCCACCGATGAACTACGCAAGGCCGTCGCGGTCTTCGATGGTGGCTTCCAGCGGCGTAACGTACTTTTCAAGTACCTCAACGCTTACAAGGCGCTTCACGACGTCCTCCACGAACTTCAGAGCTTCCTCCCCAAAATATCGGCAGCCGTGGCCGAGCGAATCGCCGACCCGAGCCAACCCCTGGCGGACGACGTGGCGTTATTCTTCGAAGATAACGTCAAGATCGTCCGCGAGAGCGTGCCGGAGACCGAATTCCCGGAGAATCCGCCCTCCTGGATCGCCAGGTTTGTCACGGCCGCCGAGGTGATCGGCGGGTCCGACGTCGAGAAATTGCCTCGCCATTTCGAGCGCTTGAAGACGCTGCCCCCCGAGGGCCTCGGGCCGCTGAACGACAAGATGTTCGAGAACGCCAGTCGTCTCGATCCCAGGCAACTGGTCGCCGCCCTGAACAGCATCCTGGCAGCCATCGGGACGGGTGGGAATCCGGCGATGGCCACTCTCCGCGCCGAAGTCGAGGAGTTTCGCAGCCTCTGCACCGAGCTCGGCGAATTGAAGGAGGCCCACAATTTATGCCAGAAGATCGACGACGCTCTGCACGAAGCGGCGGGGCTTCGCTCCGTCACTTCCAAGGAACTGTCTGACTGGGACATCGCCAAGGAGTCGCTGGATGAGCTGGTCCTACAGAGGTCACGGGACAGGCGCGTGCAGCGGACGATCGAGGCCGCCAAGCTGTTCGAGGCCGCCAATCAAGGGCAGGAGTTCCTGACCTTCATCGAACGGTTTGACGATCTCTTCATGCAAACCGATAAGTCGCTCCTCAAGCTGACCAACAAGTTGCCCCGCAAGGCGAACGACCTGCACGCTGCCCTGGAGCAATTCCAATGACCTCCCCAACCGCCAGTCTCCCCGGGTTCGCGTCCCTCGCCGAACTGCAGGAGAATCATGCCGCCCTGACGAGAACGGTCGGCAAAGATATCGGCGTGCCGGCCAATCTCGAACGTGTTTCCCGATTCGTTCGGCGGGGCGTGGCGACCGGCACCGTACTGGATGCACCCACCGATCGGGCTGCCGCTCAAAGCCTGATCTCGTTCTGGACCACTCGCCTATCGGCCGTTTCACGAGACCAGGGCAAGGACGGCCGTCACGCCAAGGTCCCCGACTTCGAGGATACGCTACTGGCGGAGTTCAACTCGGATGCCCTCGTCGCCGCCGTGATTACTCCGACCGATCTCTGGTTGGATCGGCAATCCGCGACGGACCAGGCGCTGCGCGGCGCATCGTGCTGCGTCTGTTGGCGCTCCGGGAAGACGGAAGCTTCGAGGTGGTCCCGTGTGCTAGCGGCGTGAGCGAGGACCTCGAGCCGCAGGAAAGAGCTCGAGAGATCCTGGACGAGTTGGTTCGATTGGGAGTCGTGCGCACCACGCCCAACCCATCGGGATACGAGCAATTCGCCCTGGAATCGCCGGAACTGCTCAATCGTTGGCCCCGCCTCCAGGCATGGATGGAGGAAAGGAAGCAGTTTCGTCAGAAGGCAACGCAGTGGGCCCAACGAAGGGCCGACAGGGCGGCGGATTCCTCCGAGTGGTCGCTGATCCGACGCGCCGAAAAGGCATATGAAGACGCCTACCACAAGGTCAGTGACTGGATCGAGGTCCGCTGGAGGCCACTGCTCGAGTCCTTGAGAATCGGTCGCACAGCCGAGAAATTCCTCTCCGAAGACGAATACGAGGAAGCCGAGACCTACCGGGACAAGAACGTTGCGGAGCTCAGGCTCGTTTACCAGAAGCGGCTGCACGACAGGGAGCGACAAGAAAGGAGGAAAGTTCGGGCACTCGTGATCTCCGCGGTCGCTCTCGTCTTTGCCAGCCTGTCCGTCGTGGCGATCAGAGGGTGGATCGCCGAAGCCAAGGCGAAGAATCAGGCCCAGGCCGCCAAGGACGAGGCAGCGGACGCCGAGAACTGGGCCAAACTCCACGTCGCCGACTTGTACTACGAGAAGAGTGTCCAGCGAGAGGCCGACCACTGGGATGCCTCCGGCGCGTTCCTTTGGTATGCCGCGGCATGGTCCAAAGTCAACGAATCGGCCGACGTACTGGGCTTCAGCCCCGAGGATCGAGAACGTCTGCGGACGAGTTATCTCGTTCAGCTTGCGACCGCGCGCGAACGACTTCCGTTTCTCTCGGGGATGGCCTACCAGCAGCAATTGCTCGCGTCGGCACGCACTCCGGACGGACGAGTCCTGTTGACAGTCGGGGCCGACGCAGAGGGGCTGACAACCGCTCCCGTGGTCCAGTTCTGGCGGTGGACCGAAAGTCGGGGAAATGCGGAATGGGTGTCGTCGCCCCTCCCTTGGGGATCGGCCCCACCCAGACGCGCCTTCGACCAGGCCCTGGCATACTTGAGCCCCGATGGCAGGTTCGCCGTGGTGAGCGGCGGCCCGAAGGACGCGGCCTCCGGGATTTATGTGTGGAAGCTTCCGGAGGCAGGTCCCGGGCAGTTCGTCCGGGAATTGAACGGTCACGAGGGGAGCATGACGGCCGCGGGGTTCAGCCCCGATGGTCGAATCTTCGCGGTCGTGAGTCAACTGAAGGATCAGGGCAAGGTGAGATACTGGCGATCCGGCACATGGAGTACCTCCATGGAGCTGGTCGTCCCGGAGGGGATCAGCCACCTCGGTCAGCTTGCGTTCTGCCCGATAACGTCCGGCAATCGTTTGGCCGTAGCTGTCGTTTCCGGCTCGTCCACCTTGAGCGTAGGCCAGGCGCTCGCCGCCAGAAGAACCTATGAACGCTTGATCTGTGTGGAATGGTCGCTGAATGAATCCAGAGGAGAGCCAGCCCATGAGTACTACGCCTCGCAAGTTGGGTCTTCCTTGGGTTCCGCACAAGTTGACATCCAGACGTTCGTGACCTACAAGCCGGATGGTCATGAGCTGCTGGTGTCGAACAGCTCCCAGTACGGCCCTTGGGCTTACGTCTGGATTCTCGACTGCTCGAGAAGAGATCCGCCCACCCAGGGCGGGACTGCCGCCTTGTCCCAGCTCCTTTACCCTCTCCCGGCCGGACCGGTCCTGCACGCGGCTTTCAGCGCATGGGATGGTCGATTGGTGATCGCAAGCGGCAACGGGAAGGCCGATTTGTGGGGGACCGAACCGAATGTCCTGGGCCATAAGCCGTACCGGTGGATCCGTTCTTTCGAACACAAGGCGCAGATCTTCAAGGCCGATTTCAGCCCCGACGGGCAATACGTCGTGACCGCCAGCCGCGATTACAGGGCAATGGTCTGGCATGCGGACTCCGGCCAACTGGCCCACCCTTCCTTTTATCACAGTGGATCCGTGACCGATGCCGGTTTCACCGAGGATGGGCGCTCTCTCATCACCTCGAGCTGGGACGCAATCCAGCGCTGGGACCTGACCCGGGGGGATCGCCGACCCCTGCCGGTGGGTACCGTGGCAGGAGTACGAACCACCTCTGCCGACCCTGCGGGGAAGTGGATCGTGACCGCCGGGGAGTGCGAAACCCGGGCCGAACATTTGGGTTCGGCGGGATGGGCCCGCGTCTGGGACACCTTGACGGGAGATCCTTGCTCCCCGGAGCTCCATCATCCCGCCCCGGTCATCCATGCCGCCACCGGCGGGCCAATCCGTGGGCTCGTCAGCACCGTCACCGGCGACGGAATGATTCGATTATGGAAGGCAAGCGGTGGCCGCGAGATCTGGGCGGACAAGCCGGAAGGAAAGGCCGTGCTCACCTCCTTCGGCCGTGCCAGGGACCAGGACCACCTCCTGGCCCTCGTCCACGGTGACCCGCGGACATCCCTCGGCAGCTCATATCTCCGCATCTACCCACTCAACTCCGACGGAAGCCGAGCCGAAGGCCTCCGAGATTTCTCCTACCCGGCCCCGTTCAAGAACGCCATCTTCGGCCCCGAGTGCAAACATGTGATCGCGTATACCGGCGGTGGGGTGAACAGTCCCGGGACGGCTGTCGTCTGGGAGGTTCGGTCCGGAAAGCAAACCGTCCTGAAGAGGAGCGGGAAGGGCGGGTCTGCCCACGACGAGCCCATCACGCACGCGGCATTCGCCAGCGATGGGGACTACCTGGTGACAACCGGTCGGGACGATAAAGCGTTCGTCTGGGATCTCAGCGACGGCTCGTACGCGGAACTGCTGACCCACAAGGATGAGGAGATCGGTCACACTGCGGATATCGAGTTCGCCGCGTTCAACCGCGCGGGGAACCTGGTCGTGACCGCGGGGGCCGACGGGTGGGCGATCATCTGGGAGCGGGAGCCCCGTTCGACCTCGATTTCACGTGATCCAGAAGTTGAGAAATGAGCGGGCGTTGAAGCAGGCGGTCTTTGGTACGAAAGAGCGCTACATCCTGACCGCGGATACGGACGGCACTACCCGACTTTTTGATATCAATGACCGGCGGCCGCTCGTCACGAAAACCAATCCCGGTCAGACGATCATCCAGATAGCTTTCCGTCCGGACGTGGACAGGCATGCCCGCGTGCTCCTGATCGGGAATCAGGCCAGGAGAGGCCCGAGTTTCTCGAACCAACAGGGCCAGGGACCCTCCGTTCCGGTGGCTAACCCACCGGGCCGGCTGTCGTCTCCGGTGGTCACGGAATGGCGATTGACCCGAGCGGCCGCGCCGTCGGAACATTTCGATCCCCTGTCGCAATGGACTGCAAGCCGCAAATTAGATGATACCACCTTCCGAACGGAGCTGACCTCCTTGAGCCAGGACGCCATCTTCGACCTATGGAAAAATACCGAGGCTCGCCCGGAACTCACGCGTGCCTTGTCCGGCGATGAGCTCAGCGAATGGCACGGGCGGGAAGCTGCCCTCTGCGAGCTCGACGAGCGGTGGGGACCGGCGGTTGACCACTGGACTCGAGCCCTCTCGATTCCTTCCGTCCATCGCCGCCCGATGCTCCTCGCCCGCCGAGCGCGTGCTTACGGAATACTGGAGAACTGGACGAGTGCCGAGCACGATCTCGATGCCGCCCTCAGCCTGATCTCGGAGGACAGCGAGCTCCGGCTGGCACGAGCCTATGCCCGGATCCAGCTCAGCCACCCGAAGAGCGAACGGACCAAACTCGACCATAATAAGCTCGAGGAGGCGATCGGCGATTTCCAGCGTGCGCTCCGAACGCACCCGGAAAACGGCATGGCCCGAGCCGAACTCGCCGATGCATTCGCGTTGGCCGGCCGATTCATGGAGTCTCTGGCCGAATACACCCGGGCCATCGAACTCGACAAGACGAACCCGGACCTTCTCCTCAAGCGAGCACAAACCTTCCTGAAGTCGGACGACCGCCGCTTCGATCTGGCGTACGCGGACTTCCTGGTCGCCGGCCGGTTGTTCAGGGATTCTCGACGACTCGACGATGCGGACAGGGCCTACTCTGGTGCCATCGGACTGTTCAAGAAGGGCGTCGAGCGCTCGCGAAAGCTGAGAGCCAAGATCCACGCGGAGTTGGCGGGCGTGGCGGAGAGCCGAGCGTACATCAAGCCCGGTCCCGAGCGACACAATGCTTTCGAGTTTGCCGCCGAGAATTACTCGGACGCGACCGATCTGGACGATACGGTCTGGACGTACTGGAACGGGCTTGCGCGTTGTCATGGCCAACTGGAGGAATGGAAGGAGGCCAGCCAAGCGTTCGAGAAGGCGCTGGAACTGAACCCGCGCGATCGCAACTTGGCCGTATCCCGGGCCGGCTCGCTGGTCAAGCTCAAGGACTGGGACGGGGCAGCCAAGGCGTACTCGAATATCATAACCGGTCAGCCCGAGGACCCGTCGCACCATCACTTCCTGGCCACGACGTTGGCCGCAGTCTACCTTCAGCCAATCCCGCCCGAGAAGCAGGTGCGCCCCGAGCATTTGGAAGCGGCGCGGCTCTGCCTCGTCGAGGCCGCGAAGGACGAGCACCTGTCGAAGCAGTCGATCCTCTGGTCTCATCTGGCAGTGATCGAGCTGGCCGCGCGGAGGATCGACGATTACCGGGCCACCGTCGCTCGCATGCTCGATCTGTTCAAGAACCCGATTGCCAATGATAGTAACAATTTGGCATGGGTCGTCGCGCTCGCGAAGGGCACGCCCGCGGCTGTCGATCACGCGATCAAGTTGGCCGAGACGGCGGTTTCCGCCTCCCCGCAGAATTATAATTATTTGAATACTTATGGGGCGGTGTTGTACCGGGCCGGTCGGCGAGAGGAATCGATCAAGCGACTCGAGGAGGCGTCGATCCAGCGGGCCCGGGCCCCTCTCCTCTCCCCTTCGTGGCGCGCCCACGGCGACGCGCTGGACAAGTTGTTCATCGCCATGGCCCAGTATACCCCCGAGCAGCCCGAGTCGGCTCGGCAGACCTTGAAGTTGGCAATCCAGACGATCGATCGCGTCAGAGCAGCCGAGCAGTCCGAAACCCCAGAGCAGAGCCTCGAATGGGTCTGGCAGCGGCTCGAATTCGATATCCTGCGGCGAGAGGCCGAGGACTTGATCGATCACTGACGACGGAGCAGGGAACCGGTCAATATCCATCGACGCCGTCCCCGAAGACGGCGATGAGATCCGAGTGGCGAGTTGCAAGGCAGGACGACGGCATCCGGCATTGCCGTCAAAGTACCGCCAGCGGCCCGCGCGTGACACCATACTGGTTCGACGCCTTGAGGTCACGCCAGAGCATCCTCGCATCACGGCGACTCGACAAGACCTCTCGATAGAGCCCGATCGTGCGCTCGACCGAGTCCGGGGAATCGTCGAGGAATTCGATCCGGAACGAACGCGCCCCATGCTTGAGGATTCGGGGCAGGAACTCGGCGGCCGTCTGGGACACGGCGTTGAAGAGCGTGTTCCGGCATCCCACGTCCGCCTTGAGCGGATGATCCATGCCGACGCGATCCCGGAGCTTGACGTCGTGAGTATCGCACGGGCGCCCGCAGTTGGTCGCGTCCTTGCCCGGCGACAGGAAAGCGCAATAGACGCAGTGCTCCATGTGGAACATCGGGATCTGCTGGTGAATCACCACCTCGAGCCAGGATGGAGGCGTCGCGTCGAGCAGGTCAAGGAGCTGGTCGACATTCAGGTCGTAAGACGCGGTCACCCGTGAGGCACCCCGCCGCTTGAGCCATTCGACGGTCAACGGATTCGCCGCATTCATGGAGAAATCCGCCACGAAAGGGATTCCCCGACCTGAACAGTAGCTCATCCCGCCGGCATTGCGGACCAGTATCCCGTCGGCATCTTGCCTGGCCAGGTAGCCGAAGAGGTTACCTTCTCCGGGCTTCTCGATGCGAGGCGTGGCGAGGTAGATCGAGGCGTTGCCTCGGCGGGCCGCCGCAACGGCCTCCCGATACCCCTTGATATCCTGGTAATCGGCGTAGATCCTCTTGATCCCGAGCGACACGGCGGCATCGATCTGGTCGGTCCGCCTGCAGAGCACGGCCAGCTCGATCGGCGTCGGATTCCTCGTCTCCGCATCGGCCTCGATGGTGCGCAAGTCCGCGATCCCCGCGGAGAGCATGGGTAAGACGGGTTCGATCGGTAGGATTCGCGACGGGGGGGCCGTCGCGGTCGCATCCAGTCTGGCGACGAGGTCACGGCGGAGTTGGTTGAGCACGCTCATCGGCACCATCGGCCGCCCTTCGATCGTCAGGTCGAGGTGCCCGAGTCGATAGACAGTCCCGCCGAGTCGGCCGAGCTGGACCTCGAAGAGAGACTCATCGGCTGGTCGAGACTCGGCCACGGCGAGGCGCTCGCTCGATTCGACGGACACGCAATGACCGATCGCGGTCCGGACGGTGATCCGTAGCGGCTCGCCCGAGATCGCCACGACCTCGACATCCAGGTCAACCTTGCGGTTCGGCGGCCCTTCGTACGAACGGCGCAGGCGGCGCGTCAACTCGGGGTCGTCGGTCTTCCAGACCGCCTGGCCGACCGCAAGCCGACGCGTATGGATCGACTCCCGCCCGAATCGAAGCTCGACGCGGCCCGAGAACTCGCCCAACTCCTCGATCGGCATATCACTTTCCGTACCCCGGCCGAGGGGGATGATCTCGTAGATCCGACCTCCCTGCTCGTCGCGGCCGCTCGATTCGTCTCCGTCGAAGACCAGGCCATCGCCGGGCTTGACCGGCGCCTCCACGCTCATAATCACGCCGCCACGCACGATCGATTCGACGATACCAAGGCGAATTCCCCGCTTCTTGGCGTAGTCGCCCCGGACCAGTCGCTTATGATTATTGCCCTCGAGGAAGCCGTGAGAAAACCCGCGGGAGAAGGAGAGCTCCATCTCCCGGATATCGCGCGGGGTGAACGCGTTCGGCCGCCCGGCGAAGGCCGCGTCGATCGCCGTGCGATAGTGCCGTGTGATGTTCGCGACGTATTCGGCGGTCTTGAGCCGACCCTCGATTTTCAGGCTGGCGACGCCCAGTTCGATCAGTTGGGGGATCAAGTCGTAGGCCGCCAGATCCTGCGGGCTCAGGAGGTACTGGACATTCTCCAGATCGACGACGCGACCGTCGCAGACGATCTCGTAGGGCATCCGGCAGGCCTGGGCACATTCGCCGCGATTTGCCGACCGGCCCCCGAGTGCCTCGCTGGTGAGGCACTGGCCGGAGTAGGCGACGCAGAGCGCACCATGGACGAAGACCTCGAGGGGCAACGAGGACGTCTCGCGGATGCGGCCGAGCTCCGCGAGGGAGAGTTCTCGGGCCAGGATGACCCGCGAGCAACCGAGTTCCCGGGCCAGTTCGACCCCCTCCGCGCTGGTGATGGACATCTGGGTCGAGGCATGGATCTCGATGTCGGGCGAGATCGCCCGGATGAGCCGCGTCAGGCCCAGATCCTGGACGATCACCGCGTCGACTCCGGCCGCGACCAGCTCCCGTATCGTGACTTCCAATCCGGGCAATTCGCGCGCGAAGGCCAGCGTGTTCAGCGTCACATATCCTCGGACTCCCCGTCTGTGGAGCAGACCCATGATCTCGGGTAGGTCGGTGCCGTCGAAATTGTGCGCGCGTATCCGGGCATTGTGACGCTGGAGACCGAAGTAGACCGCGTCGGCCCCGTTCTCGACCGCGGCAAGCAGGCAGGTCCGATCTCCGGCCGGGGCCAGCAGTTCGGGCTTGATCCGCGGCGATGGCCCTTCGGTCGATTGCTCGATTACGACCGATTCCACGTTTTCCGCCCGACCTGATGGAATCATCGCGTGCATGCCGATCCTCACACTCCACCAAATTGAATCGATCCGTGCGCACGTCCAAATCAACATTGTATCGAACGGATGCGTCTTCTTCATCTGAACTCCGAATCGGGCCTCGCGGAGAGCTTTCCTGAGAATGCGCTTCGATCGCCCCGATGTAGCACCTTCTGCGACCGCGCCCGACTCGAACTTCTCATTCGAGTTCGCGGGATCCTGTCGGCATGCCCGCGTTGTCGCGCTCATCGATGCGAGTACAGTAAGGCTTACTGTTGA
Source organism: uncultured Planctomycetota bacterium (assembly GCA_963777695.1). Taxonomy (GTDB): domain Bacteria; phylum Planctomycetota; class Planctomycetia; order Isosphaerales; family Isosphaeraceae; genus CAVZRC01. The sequence continues at coordinate 1,768,813 of CAVZRC010000001.1, read as the reverse complement.
CTGATCCATGATGCTCGCACACTCGCTGTCTCGCCACCCCGCAACGACTCTTCATCCCATGGCTGTTAGGAAGACCAGGGATTATGGGAGAGATGTTGATTTTGTGAATCGTAGGCATTCGCTCGCGTCAAGCACATGTAACGTACCGATCAACCGAAAACGCTTTTAAGACAATTCTTCCGAGGCGAGGATAGACCAAATTGATCGAGTCATGCGCGGAGGGAATCGCCTTCCGAGGAAGGAGATCGAAGGCGCCTTGACGACGCGAGATCGACCGGGGCTGCCCCCTTTCATTCTAACAAGAGAAAGAGTACGTTTGTTTTTGTAAGGTCGCCATCGAAGTCTCGGACTGGGATCGATCCCCTCGCCCTTTCATTCGCTCTTGCATTCATGAATCTGGTATGACTCGCTGAAGTCTAGACGATCGCCTTGCCGTATCGCCAGAGCGATTCGGGGGCTTTTTTTGGCCTTATTCCTCCTTCCCAGACGTCTCAACGAAGCCACAAACGACAGCCTTCGATCTCACTGGGGTCGGGCTCGGTCCACGCTGGCCGCCCGAGTTCGCGTTCCATCGGTCTCGCCGCCGAGATTGAATCTACATCAGGGAGTCGCACCGAACATGTCGCATCACGGCACCTTCTCCGTCGGAAATCTGCGTCACCTCTGGTTGGCCAGGAAAGGCCAGCGAGGTCACCGGGCCGGCCAGGTATCACATGGTCACATTCGGCGAGGCGCGAGGTCGGTCCGGTTGGGGATCGACCAGTTAGAGCCCCGGACGTTGCTCTCGGGGGCGACGAACGTCGGGCCTTTGCCGTTGCCCCAGGAGACGTTGGATGTGCAGTTGCTGCCCGGCTCCGTAGCGGACCTGTCGCAGATCTCGCCGCTGATCGCGGCCGCGGGCGCGACCGTCCAGGCGACGACCATCTCCGGCCTCTACGAGGTCCAGGGCCCAGCGGCGAGCATGACCGGTCTCGCGGAAGAGCTCTCGTCGAACCCGGGCGTCCAATACGCGGACTCGTCTCGAACCGTCGGGGACCTCGCGATACCCAACGACCCTTATTTTAGCAACGGGGAACAGTGGCAGCTCAACGGCACCTGGGGCATCAATGTTCCAGGCGCCTGGACCGTCACCACGGGGTCCGACAAGGTTATCGTCGCCGACACCGATACCGGCGTTGACTACAAGTTGACCGATCTGTACGACAACGTTTGGATCAATCAGGCCGAGATCCCCGCGTCCGTGCTCCCCAACCTGAAGGATGTGTACAATGATGGTGTCATTACGTTCACAGACCTGAACAACTCGATCAACCAAGGCCCTGGCAAGATCACCGCCACCAATGGGGTGGTCGACGGGAGCAATGTCCTGGCCCCGACGAGCTCGGGTGGCTGGGCCGATGGTTCGACCCAGGATGGCGACACCGAGAACCCCGACGACCTGATCGGCTGGAACTTCTCCGCGGTCAGCGCCACCGCCCCCTACGGGACCAACAACCCGATCGACCAGAACGGCCACGGGACGTTCACCGCGGGAGAGATCGCCGAGGTCGGGAACAACGGGCTCGACGGCACGGGCGTCGACTGGAACGTGCAGCTCATGCCGGTGCAGTTCCTCGACTCGTCCGGCAGCGGCAGCGACGTCGCGGCCGCCGAGGCGATCGATTACGCGGTCCAGCACGGCGCCAAGGTGATCAACGCCAGTTGGGGCGGGACCGGGTCCGATCCCACCATCGCGGACGCGATCCAGTACGCCGACGAGAATGGGGTGATCATCGTCTGCGCCGCGGGCAACAGCACCACCGACGACGACAACAGCAGCACCTGGTTCTCCCCGGCCTCGTACTCCTCGGAATACTCCAACGTGATCAGCGTCGCCGCCACCGAGAGCAACGGCACGCTGGCGAACTTCTCCAACTACGGGGTCGGCACGGTCCAGCTCGCCGCGCCCGGATTGAACGTCAATTCCTTGACGACGTCGGGCTTCGGAAGCGACAGCGGTACTTCGATGGCGGCGCCGCTGGTGACCGGCACGATCGCGCTAGTGGAAGCCGCCCACCCGGCGTGGTCGATGAGCCAGGTCATCGACGCCGTCCTCGACACCACGACTCCCGACCCCTCGCTGGTGGGCAAGGTCACCACCGGCGGCATCGTCAACGCGGCCGCTGCCGTCGCCAATACCGACGGCCCTTACGTCGTCTCCGCGACGCCGGACGGCTCGATCGCCGGCTCCGCGGGATTCAGCTCCGTGCAATTGGACTTCAACGAGGAGATCAATCCCGCGACGTTCACCGCGTCCGAAATCTCCGTCGCCGGCCCCGGCGGCCCGGTTGCCGGCGTGACCGTCGCCGCGGTCGCCGGTTCGAACGACCATGAGTTCACCATTTCGTTCGCCAAACAGTCGAGTGCCGGGACCTACACGGTGAAGGTCGGCCCCGACATCCAGGACTGGTACGGCAACGAGATGAACCAGAGCCGCAACGGGGGCAACGGCGAGGCCGCCGACGCGTTCGTCGAGACCATCCGGCAGACCGCCACCGGCTCGACCGACATCCTGAGCGTCACCGGAATCCCCGAGACCTTCACCGCGGGCAGCTCCGAAACGTTCACCGTCACGGCACTGACCCCGAGCGGCGGCACCGACACCGGGTTCCTCGGCACGATCAATTTCTCCAGCTCGGATCCGCAGGCCGTCCTGCCCGCGAGCTATACCTTCACGGCGGCCAACGCCGGATCCCACACGTTCACCGTGGCGTTCAAGACCGCCGGGCCCCAGTCGATCACGGCGACCGATCCTGCGAATTCCGCCATCATCGGGACCGAGGATAACCTCATCGTCCAGGCGGCCGGTGCCCAATCGCTGAAGGTGACCGGCTTCCCGACCCCGGACACCGCCGGCACCTCGCAGTCATTCCGAGTGACCGCCTACGATGCCTATGGAAATGTGGCGACCGGGTATACCGGCACCCTGGAGTTCACCAGCAGCGACGGGAAGGCGAAGCTCCCGGCGGAGTACACCGTCACCCCCGAGGATTACGGGACATTCACCTTCTCGGCGACCCTCGTGACGGAGGGCTCCCAGTCGGTCACGGCAAGGGATACGAGCACGTCGACCCTCGCCGGCACCGAGTCGAGTATCCTCGTGCAGGCCGCCGCCCTCAATTCCCTGGTCGTCACCGGCTTCCCCGGCAGCGACACGGCCGGAGCAGCCGGTGACGTGACCGTCGCCGCCTACGACATCTACGGCAATCTGGCAACCGATTACACCGGCACGGTGTCGTTGACCAGCACCGACCCCCGGGCCGTCCTGCCGGCCGCATATCCGTTCACAGCCGCCGATGCCGGGAAACACACCTTCGCCGTCACGCTCGAGACGGTCGGGACCCAGTCGATCACCGCGACCGACTCGAGCTCCGGCATCAAGAGCACCGAATCGAACATCGTCGTGCAGGCTGCGGGGGCTAAGACGTTGGCCATCACCGGCCTACCCTCCAGCGTCGTGGCGGGCTCGTCGTATAAGATCGCCGTCACGGCCTTCGACGCCTACGGCAACGTGGCCACCGGTTACACGGGCACAGTCGGCTTCTCGAGCAGCGATGCGAAGGCCGTCCTGCCCGCGAGTTACACCTTCACCGCATCCAACGCCGGGACACAGACCTTCTCCGTGACCTTCGAGACGGCCGGGACTCGATCGATCACCGTGACCGACTCGACGTCGGGCATCACGGCCGCGGCATCGAACATCCTCGTCCAGGCCGCCTCGGCGAACACGCTGGCCATCAGCGGGCTGCCTTCCTCCGTGAACGTGGGCTCGGCCTACACCATGGTCGTCACCGCCTATGACGCCTACGGCAACGTGGCGACGAACTACACCGGCACGGTGAAGTTCACCAGTAGCGATAAGCAAGCCGCCCTGCCGTCCAACTACTCGTTCGTCGCATCGAACTCAGGGACGCATACTTTCTCCGTCACATTCGAGACGGTAGGAACCCAGTCGATCACCGCGACCGACTCGACGACCGCGAGTCTGGCCGGGAGTGCCGCCGTGACCGTGGCCGCCGGCGCGACGGCGACACTGCTCAGCACGGACACCTCGACCCAGGGGAACTGGATCGGGACCTACGGCTCGCAGGGCTCCGACGTCATCGGCGATGCGGCCGCCCTCCCCAGCTACGCCACGGTCACCCAGTCGTCCGCGCTCTCCTATACCTGGAGCACGTCCACGACCGACCCACGCGCCTTGCAGAACCCAAGCGACCGCGGCCGCATCGCCGCCTGCTGGTATTCCGGCTCGAGCTTCACCGTCGACGTGGACCTGACCGACGGGCAGGTCCACAACCTCGATCTCTACCTCATCGACTGGGATTCGACCGTCCGCAACGAGCAGGTCCAGATCACCAATGCCACGACGGGCGCCTTCCTCGCAAGCCAGGTGGTCTCGTCGTTCCACTCGGGTGTCTACCTGGACTGGTCCGTCAGCGGCAACATCCTGATCACGATCGCGAATAAAGGCCCCATCAACGCCGTACTCAGCGGACTCTTCTTCGGCCCGACGACCTTGAATTCCGGTCCCGTAGCGACGGCGACACCGCTCGGCACGGACACCTCGACCCAGGGGAACTGGATCGGGACCTACGGCTCGCAGGGCTCCGACGTCATCGGCGATGCGGCCGCCCTCCCCAGCTACGCCACGGTCACCCAGTCGTCCGCGCTCTCCTATACCTGGAGCACGTCCACGACCGACCCACGCGCCTTGCAGAACCCAAGCGGCAACGGCCGCATCGCCGCCTGCTGGTATTCCAGCACGGGCTTCACCGTCAACGTGGACCTGACCGACGGGCAGGCCCACGACCTCGATCTCTACCTCATCGACTGGGATTCGACCGTCCGCAACGAGCAGGTCCAGATCACCAATGCCACGACGGGCGCCTTCCTCGCGAGCGCGGTGGTCTCGTCGTTCCACTCGGGCGTCTACCTGGACTGGTCCGTCAGCGGCAACATCCTGATCACGTTCATAAATGGAGGCGCCATCAACGCCGTCATCAGCGGACTATTCTTCGGCCCCGCGATGTCGAATGCGGCGTCGGTTGCGCGATCTCCGTCGCTGCATCAGGCCGTGGCCCGACCCACCGAGGAAATCGGTATCGATGAGAGTCCGGCGACCGTCGCTCTCGGCACCTTGGATTTCAGCGGAGGCGACACCCAGACGATCGCTGTCGCCAATCCCACTTCCACGTACGCCGTCGAGAGTCGTTTCGCCGCGAGGATGAAGAACGTCACCTCGATCATCGTCACCGATTCGAACTGAGAAAAGCAGGGGAGGGGCGATGGGACTGTGGACGGACATGCCGGCCGCGGTCTCATCCATGTTCATGATTCGATGGTTCTAGGGATTACCTGTCGCCGTGGATCCTCCGCCGGCTGTGCGTGGGATGACTCACAGATGACGCGGTTCAGTCAACTCGCGGAGTCCGTAGTCGGATCGTGCCTCGGCGACTTGCTAGGTCCCGAGGGACCTTGCGAACACGTCGGCCACGCGCACGCCGAGATCCCGTAGAGATCCGAGAGTCGCGCCGGCCGCTCGATTCTAAGGCTCGCACGGCGGCGTGGCGTCCGGCATCTCCCCGAGGCCAATTCCGATCAGATGACGACGGCCAGGTGTACAATCCCAGCCACGGATGACAGGCGGGTCCCGGGATTGTCATTCGCATCGATGCGCGACGGCGATCGAGGCAATCGCCCCGATGATGCCCCCGACAGGGTACTGCGAAATATCCGGAGTGGCTACTAAACAAAGCGGGGGCATTCTCCTACAATCTTAAACTTACCGGTCGTTTATGACGGCGGCACCGAGAGCCGAGACGGAACACGAGCAGTTCCCACGCTGTCCGATCAACTTCGAGCATGCGGTATCAGACCCCGCCAGGTCGTGGGAAATGCTGGTCACCGGACTCTGTTCCGCTGTTCACGTTACGCTCAGGGACAAGAAAGATGAGTCAGAACAGTCTGAGTCCGAATGGCCTACCCGCGATCCTGGGAAGACAGGAATCGACCTTGCTGTCCGACTGGATTAAGGAGCAAGCGACGGTCCAAGGCCGCCAGGGGACGATGCTGAGGGAGTCGGAGCTCCGCAAGCAATGCACGGAATTCATCGGGCTCCTCCGGACCAGCCTCGAGCAAGGCAAGGATACCGACATCGAAACTCCCCAGTGGAAGGGGGTGCGCGAGATGCTCGCGGACCTGTCGCAGTCCCGGATCGCGCTGGGGTTCAGCCCCTCGGAGACGGCGTCGTTCATCTTCTCGCTCAAGAGGCCGGTGTTCGCGTCCATCCGACGGGAACTGCCGGGCGACTCCCAGGCGCAAGCCGATGCGACCTGGTCGTCCTCCGAGCTCCTCGACAAGCTGGGGCTCTACACGACCGAGATCTACCAGAGCATACGCGAGGAGATCATCGGCGCCAGCAGCAGGAGATGATGGAGCTCTCGACGCCGGTCGTGAAGCTCTGGGAAGGGATCCTCGCCCTACCCATGATCGGTACCCTGGACAGCGCCCGGACTCAGCTCGTGATGGAGAACCTCCTGCAACGCATCCTCGAGACGGGCTCGTCGATCGCGATCATCGACATCACGGGCGTCCCGACGGTTGACACGCTCACGGCACAACACTTGCTCAAGGCCGTCACGGCGGCCCGACTGATGGGGGCCGACTGCATCATCAGCGGGATCCGACCGCAGATCGCCCAGACGATCGTCCATCTGGGCGTGGACCTCGGCGATGTCACGACCAAGGCATCCCTTGCCGACGCCTTCGCCCTCGCATTGGAACGGACCGGACGCGCCGTGACCCGGATCAAGCCGGGGCATGCGTGAACCGACCCTAGGTTCAACTCCTGATTGAACGCTAGCGTACAGAAGATCTCGGCCGGTGGCCGCGCGGGCCGAAAGCGATCCGATCGTCCTCCCTTCCGGCCTGGAACACCTTGACATTCGCTCCTCGGCGAGAAACTCCGGCTGTGCCGACGCGGTTTCGGACGGCAAGACCGCGGGACATCCCGAGCCATACCGTCCCCGAACGATGTCGTTGCTGTAGACCGGGCGTTCGGCCGCGGATCGCTCGGCCGCGAGGCCGAGTCCACTCTCAGGAGCTATGATGGACCACATACCGATCCTCCGGATGGGCAGCGTCCTCCTGGTCACGATCCAGGTTGATATGCACGACCGACTGGTCATGGCCTTGCAGGACAACCTCACGAATCAGATCTGTGAGACGGGGGCCCGGGGCGTATTGATCGACATCTCGGCCCTCGACATGGTGGACTCCTTCATCGGTCGAATGATCGGCAATATCGCCAGCATGTCGCGCGTGCTCGATGCCGAGACGGTCGTGGTGGGGATCCGTCCGGCCGTTGCCATCACCCTGGTCGAGCTCGGGCTCTCACTTCCCGGCGTGAGGACGGCGCTGAACGTCGAGAAGGGCATGCTCATGCTGCGAGCCGCAACGGGGCCGCGCCCCGGGGAGGACGGCGATGACGGTGTCGAAGTCTGACACCCTGCAGGTCCGATCCTCGACGGACGTCGTGTTGATTCGCCAGGCGGTCCGGAGTTGGACCGCGGACCTGGGGTTCAGCCTGGTCGATCAGACGAAAATGATCACCGCGGCAAGCGAATTGGCGCGAAATTCGCTAGAATATGGTGGGGGAGGTCGAGTGATTTTCGAATCTCTCCAGGTGGGTATCAAGCGTGGACTTCGGCTGGTATTCGAAGACGAAGGCCCGGGCATCCCGGATATCAACCTGGCATTGAAGGACGGATATACCTCCGGGAAAGGGATGGGCCTGGGCCTCGGCGGTGCGAAGCGGCTCGTCAATGAGTTCGAGATCCATTCGAAGGTCGGCGAGGGGACTCGCGTGACGATCACCAGGTGGAAATAAATGATCGGAGCACGCGGGCGGTCCTTCGCCGTGACCATCAATGAGCCGACGAGGGTGGGCGAGGCGCGCCGGCGGGCCTCGCTCCTCGCGCACGACCTCGGTTTCGACGAGACGGCCCAGGGTCGGGTCTCGCTTGTCGTCTCGGAGGCCGCGAGCAATCTGGTCAAGCATGCGTCCGGCGGCGAGCTGGTCGTGCAAGGGCACGGTTCGGATCCCGTCGAGAGCTGGATGGAGGTTCTTGCGCTGGATCGCGGCCCGGGTATGAGCGACGTCGGTCGCTGCCTGGTTGAACGGCTACTCGACGGCCGGCTCGCTCGGCACCGGCCTGGGGGCAATCGTTCGGCTCTCCGATGACCACGCGATCCACTCGCAACCCGGAGAGGGGACGGTCATCTGGGCTCGCCTCGATGCCAAGGCCCGGACGCGCCTCAAGAATGACGGCGGCCCGGAAATTGCCGCGGTCAGCGTTCCGGCACCGGGAGAGATTGAGTGCGGCGACGACTGGGCCATTTCTCGCGGGAAGGGTCGGAGCCTCGTCATGGTCGTCGACGGCCTGGGTCACGGCCCCATGGCTGCCGAGGCCGCCAGGGCCGCGGTCGGCGTATTCTCGGCCCAATCGGACCGCGATCCCGTCGAACTGATCGAGGCTTCCCACCTCGCGCTGAGGAGCACCCGCGGCGCGGCACTGGCGATCGCGCGCATCGACCTCGAACTCGGCCGGCTCCAGTACGCGGGGGTGGGGAATATCTCCGGCGTCATCGTCGAAGCCGGGCATGGCCGCACCACGAGCATGATCTCGCATAACGGCACGGTGGGGCACATCGTGCGCAAGATCCAGGCGTTCGACTACCCGTGGACCCCGGAATCCCTGCTCATCATGCACTCCGATGGGATCACCACGCGATGGGATCCGGCCCGATATCCGGGACTCTTGCGAAGGCCGCCAGGGCTGATCGCGGGCCTCCTTTATCGCGATCACCGGCGTGGGCGCGATGACGCGACGGTCGTCGTGGCTCGAGAGGGGAGCGTTCCGCCGTGACGCACGTACCCCTGCTGGCGCTGGAAGTCCACCTGGAGCCGGATATCGTCCTGGCCCGGCAACGCGCCCGGCAGATCGCCGGCCTCCTGGGATTCAATCACCTCGACCAGACGCGAATCGCCACGGCGACCTCGGAGATCGCACGCAACGCGTTCCAGTATGCCGGCGGCGGTCGCGTCGAATTCCTCATCGAGTCGGGCCCGAAGGCGGCCATGTTGATCCGCGTCCGGGAACGAGGCCCGGGGATCCGGGACCTCCAGGCCATCCTGGATGGCCAATACGTCTCCTCGACCGGCCTGGGGCTGGGGATCGTCGGGGCGAAGCGGCTCATGGACCGCTTCGCGATCGAGTCGGGGCCCGCGGGGGGCGTGACCGTCGCGATGGCCAAGGTCATCCCCCACCGGACCGGCGCGACCAGCCCTCAGGAGATCGCCCGGATCTCTGCCGAGCTGGCGCGAAGGTCGCCGCAGGGACTCCTGGAGGAGCTCCAGCAGCAGAACCAGGAGTTGCTCGACACGCTCCAGGAGCTTCGCGATCGCCAGGCCGAGCTCGCCCAGTTGCACAGCCGCGAGCTCGACGAGACGAACCGGGGGGTCGTTGCCCTCTATACGGAGCTCGACGAGAGCACCAACGCCCTCAAGCGGCTCTCGGACCTGAAGTCCCGTTTCCTCTCGGAGATGAGCCACGAGTTCCGATCGCCGCTCAATTCGATCCTCAGCTTGACCACGTTTCTCATCCGTCGCACCGACGGCGAGCTGACGTCCGAGCAGGAGAAGCAGGTCCAGCTCATCCGCAAGTCGGCCGAGGGCCTGTCGATCCTGGTCGATGACCTGCTGGACCTGGCGAAGGTCGAGGCCGGCAAGGCGGCGATCCGCGTCGCCAAGTTCTCGGTCGCGGAGGTGTTCGATAGCCTCCAGGGGACGATTCGCCCGACCATCGACGCATCGGCAGTGCGCCTGATCTTCGAGACCTCGCCGGGACTGTCTCCCTTGCAGACCGACGAGGGGAAGCTCACTCAGGTCCTGCGGAACTTCCTGTCCAACGCGGTGAAATTCACCGTGCGGGGTGAGATCCGACTCGCCGCCCGGCCGGGCCCCGCAGACACGATCGTCTTCACCGTCACGGATACCGGCATCGGCATCGCCCCGGGAGACCTCCCGCGGATCTTCGACGAATTCGGACAGATCGAGAATCCCTTGCAGGGCGCAGCAAGGGGACCGGGCTGGGAATGCCCCTGGCCCGCAAGCTCGCCGAGTTGCTGGGCGGTGGCGTCTCCGTCGTGAGCGAGCCGGGGATCGGATCGACGTTCACCGTCTCCATCCCGCGCATCTACGGCGCACGGGCGAGCCCGAAGAGTCCTCGGGCGACGCCACGCCCTCCTTCCCGGGGGGCGTGACGCCGCCCTCGTCGTCGACGCGGGTGCTGATCGTGGACGATCAGGAAGAGGAACGTTATCGCTTGAGTATCCTACTGTTATCATTGGGTGCCCTGGAGGTGATCGAGGCGTCGAGCGGGGAGGAGGCGATTCGGCTGGCGATCGACCGACGGCCCCAGGTGATCCTCCTGGACCTCGGCCTGCCGGACATGACCGGCTTCCAGGTCCTCGATGGGCTCAAGTCCGACGATCGGACCCGAGAAATCCCGGTCATCATCCACACGGCGAGGGTCCTCGGCACGACCGACCTCCGGCTCCTGGACGGGCGAGTCGTCTCCGTGATCAATAAGGTGCCGCGCTCGCCGGAGCTGGCCGTCGCTCAACTACGGGGCTCTCTGAAGGGTCTAGGCTTGGATTCGTCAGCCGATGGAGCCGGAGGTCCTTGAGATGACCGATCGACCGGAGGCGAACATCCTGCTCGTCGACGATGACGAGGCCAAGCGATACACCATCGCCAAGATCCTCGGCCGGGCGAACTATCTGGTCCAGGAGGCCGAGACGGGTCGCGAGGCACTGCGACTGGCGACGACGCGCCCCGACCTCGTCGTCCTCGACGTCCGATTGCCGGACATCGACGGGTTCGAGGTGTGCAGACGGCTCAAGTCGGACCCCGCCACCCGCGCCATCCCGGTGCTGCACATCTCCGGCACGTTCGTCAACATCGAGGACAAAGTGCATGGCCTCGAGAGCGGCGCCGACGGCTACCTGACCAGCGTCGCCGAACCACTGGAGCTGATCGCGACCGTCCGGGCCCTCCTCCGAGCCCGGCGTGCCGAGGATGCGGCGCAGCTCACCACGCGCCAGTGGCAGTCGACATTCGACGCCATCAGTGATGGTGTCATGCTCCTGGACGGCGATGGCAAGGTGGTGCAAGTCAATCGCACCCTGGAACGGATCCTCGATCGTCGCTGGGGGGAGATCGTCGAACGAGATCTGTTCTCGCTCCTGGGCCCCCGCAACGCCGGTGGACCTTCGATTTTCGAACGGATGCTCGAATCCGGTTGCCGGGAGACGTGCGAAGTCTCGCTGGACCCATTGTGGCTCCGCGTCAGCGTCGACCCGATCCGCGACGCCGAGAACGTGGTCAAGGGTGCCCTCTGCCTGGTCTCCGACATCACCGGGCAGAAGCGGCTGGAGATGCAACTGCTCCAACAGGCCGTTCGCCTCCAGGAGGCCGACCGACGCAAGGACGAATTCCTGGCGATGCTGGCACATGAGCTACGCAATCCCCTGGCGCCGCTATCCAATTCCCTGGAGATCATCGCCCTACCCGGAGTGGGTACTTCCGAGATTGCCCAGTCGTTGCAGATCGCCCGGCGACAGATCCAGTACATGGCCCGGCTCCTGGAGGACCTGCTCGACGTCTCGCGGATCACGCGGGGGAAGGTCGAGCTCCGCAAGCGAGCGGTGGACATGAGCATGATCGTCACCCATGCCATCGAGACGACGCGGTCCTTCATCGCTTCGCAACGCCATGAGCTGACCTTGGTGATGCCGGCGGAGCTGATCCCCGTCCATGGCGACCCGACGCGACTCGAGCAGATCGTCTCCAATCTCCTGAATAACGCGGCGAAATACACCGAGCCGGGAGGCCGGATCGACGTCAGCCTCGCCCGGGAGGATGACGAGGCGGTGGTGCGGGTCCGCGACACCGGTATCGGGATCGCGCCGGAGATGCAGCAACACATCTTCGATCTCTTCGTGCAGGCGGAACAGTCGCTGGATCGGTCTCAAGGGGGACTGGGGATCGGCCTGACGCTGGCCCACAGCCTGGTCGGGCTGCACGGCGGCACGATCTCGGTCGCGAGCGAGGGGCTGGGACAGGGGACCGAATTCGTCGTCCGGCTCCCGGTGCTCCAGGATGAGGAACCCGCGCCGAGCGGCGGCGCCGAGCCCTCCAAGATCGCCCCGACCGGCCGGCTCCGAATCCTGCTCGTCAACGATTCGCCCGACGCAACCCAGACCCTCGGCAAGATCCTCGAGTTGCGCGGCCACGAGGTCGACTGCGTGGGCGACGGCCCCGCGGCGATCGATCGCGTCACGGCCTCGGTACCCGACGTCGTGATTCTCGACATCGGCCTACCAGGCATGGATGGCTATCAGGTCGGTCGGCGATTGCGAGAACGATGGGGGTCCGGACGATTGAAGATGATCGCGCTGACCGGCTATGGCGGCGACGAGGCCCGCAGCCGAGCGCTCCAGGCCGGGTTCGACTATCACCTCGTCAAGCCCGTCAATTTCGATGAGCTGTACAGGATACTGGAGGAAGTCGCCCGGCATCCGGCGCCGGGGCCATGAGCACCGGCGCCGCGGATGTCTCGGGGTCACGCGCAGCCTTCATCGGGTATGGACCCAGATCGGGCTCGCCCAGGCGAGTTCCCCGTCCTCCTGGATGACACGGACGTAATACCAGCTCAGCCCCGCGGGTCGGCCCTTCTCGTCGTCGGTCCACTGGAATGCGACCTGCTGTGCCTTCGGTTCGGTCGAATAGACGTACTGGAAATCCTTGATAATATCGATCCGCGCGATCGGCCCGGTCCCGCGGACGAACACCTTGAGCTTGACCGGGCCATCGGCCGCGAATTCATCGCCCATCTGATGATCGCCCGACCGGACGTCCATGATGATGTTATCCGTGGCGGCGTAGCAGTGTCGGCGTCGGAATGCGTCGAGGATCGCCGGTCGCGATGCGTCTTCGGCCAGGGCCACGGCATAGCTGATGTGCGTCGAGATGTGGTCGCTCGATGCCTGGAAGCCGAGCCTGTACTGCATCGCCAGGGCGTTCCAGACCATGCCCATCGGCTGCCAGCCGCCGATCGACTCGCCCTTGCGACGCGCCGATCGGGGGGCGCCCAGGTATTCGTAGGACTGCCGATGTCCCTGGTAGATCTCGACGAACGGCTCGAGCTGGGGATTCACGTCCCGCCAGTCCGTGCCCATCCCGGTCGCGGAGGTGTGCGAGGCGCAGATACCTCCATGCTGCTTCAAATAGTCGTAGAGCATCAGGGTATCCGCATCCACCACTCCCTGCGCGGGCGGCCCGGCTTTCGCGACGAGCCGGGGGAGCGTCCGGACGCCGCGATGGTCGAACATGACGTTGCGGTGCCCATGGGGATAGGCAACGCTTCGTTCATACGTGAACATCGGCGTGAATGTCGGCGGCTGGCTGTAGAGGTCGGTCGTCTTCTGGATCAGCCACCAGGTGTATTCCTTGCCGCCCCCGTTGTCGTGATCGCCGTTGCCGATCCAATCGAGCCGGGCGGCGTCCAGGGCATAGCGCCACATGTCTTCGAGCGAACCATCCGAGCCTCCGTCCGCGGAGATCTCGGTATGACGGTGGAATTCCCCGCGCAGGAGCCGATAAGATTTGCCGCCGCTCTCGACGCGATATCGACGCATCCGTTCGATGTTGACGGTCTCGTCGCCGTGCGACGGCGGTACAGGCTCGACTCGCGGCGGTGGAGCCAGACGAGGTTCCTCTCCGGTGCCGACGGCGACCAAGGCGGAGACCTCGAGGTCGACGTCGAAGACGCCGGGTGCCGTCCCTTGATTGGTGAAGTAGCGTCGGTTCCGTTCGGGTGCCATCTCGACCTCGCGTCGCAAGCGTCCGTCGGTGCTGTAGAAGGCCAGGACCGGCCCTTCGGATACCTGGACCAGCGCGGGGCGATTATCCAGCAGGCCGTCGCTTCGGGTCAGGGGTCGTGGCGTGGACCAGGCCGACCCCGAGAGCGTCGTGGCATGCTCGATCCAGACCCCACCGACGACGAGGACGGCATTATTTCCCCAGATCGCCTCCTGGCGGTGGCGGAATGCCAGCCAGGGCCGACCCGATCGGTCGATGGTCAGGCGTGGATGGCTGTTCATCTCCTTCAGTTGAGCCGGAGCATGCTCGACCGGATCCGGCGCACGAAGAGCGCGACCGCCTTCGACGCACGCGACGACCACCCGGCCGCTGCGATACAGGCTCGATCCCTTCCCGTCGAGCAGGTTGACGGCGTCCTTGCCCCAGTTCGGCGTCCGCTCTTCATAGGCCACCCAGACCCGACCTCGCGGATCGACGGCCATGCTCGGCCTCACCTCGAACGAGGACGTACCGGCCACCGCGGTCGCCGGGCCGATCATGCCGTCGGGCTCGCGCGTTCGCAACATGACGTCGTGATTCCCCACCTGATACGAATCGAAGGCCACGTGGACGCGACCGCTCTTGTCGGTGGCGATGCTGGGCGCCCACTCGTTGGCCGGCGAATCGCCCATTTTCACCGGCGCCCTCGATAGCCTGCCGTCGCCGCCGATCGGGACCAACAGTATGTCGGCCTGCCCGTCGTTCCACGATTGCCAGGCCATCCAGATCGTCCCGTCCGCAGCCGTCGCAAGGACCCCATCCGTATCCGGACCTGGCGCATCGGTCAGGCGCCGCTCGGGCGAGAACGAGGAGTTCCTGGGATCGTAGCGGCGGCCGAAGAGGTCCCAGTTGTCATCGCGCTTCTCGGTCCAGACGACGAGGATGCTCCCATCCCCGGCCGAGGCAACAGCAGGGCGCCAGACGTCGCGACCCGGCTCGGTCACGTCGATGGGTGCGCCCGGCCCGCCCAGTCCGCCCTTGAATCCGTAGTGGATCAGGCGGACCTGATCGCCGCCTCCCCTGGGCATGTATTCGTCGAAGCTCTTGGGCTGCTCGGTCAGGGCCGGGAGCATCTCCGGCCCGCGAGGCTCGTGATTGACGTACACGAGCCATGCTCCGGAACCGCCATCGGAGGTGTCCGGCGCGGCTGCGGGGAAGTCCTGCTGACCCGCAGCTTCGATCAGTGGCGTGTGTGGGAAGACACGCTGCACGCGGACGCGATTATCCAACAGCGAAACAGCCGAGCCATCGGCGAGCCGATCGACCGATAAGTCGAACTTCCCCTGGGCGGTCTCGACTGCCAGTGTGGCTCCCTCGATGCCCTTGAGCGAGACGACGATTCCGTTGGGCGAGACATTCGCGCCGAACGTGCTCGGCCCGCCGACGGCCTTGGGCAAATCGGCCTGCTTGGCCGCGGCCTTCTTCCCGGCGGCCTTGCGGATTAGCCGGCTACGCGCCTGCCAGGAGTCGCGGCCGGCGATCAGATCGCCGTCCCGGAACCGCACCCCCTCGACGGCCACGACCTCTCCCTTGTCCACGGACACGCGTCCGCTCCAATCCAGCGGCGAATCGTCGCCGACCCCCAGGAGCAGACGTATGGCTACGACGCTCGAGTCGAGCGGACGGGGCCCCGCCTCTTCGGCCGCCCTCTGGGCCATCGATGCGGAAACTCCCAACACAACAAGTAAGCTCGCCAAGACAGCAAACAGGCGACGAATCGACATGGAAATCTCCCTCGGCAAGTCGCAAGTGACCCGGAGTTTCTCGTGAAAGATCTTGATCAGTCACCGCGTCGTTAGTTTTCTCCTGCCGCCTCGGGATCGGTCGTCGGATCCGAGGCCACCGGAACTCCCTCCGGCTCCTCGAACGTCGCGAGCGATCCGAGTGTCTTGCCCGGCACGTGATCTCGGGCCGTCTCGACGTCGCGTATGAACCAGACCGAGTCCCGGCGCACGAGACGGTAAATTTGCCTCTCGATCCGGTCGGTGAAGGTCGACTCGACGATGATCCGTGCGGAACTAGGGGCGTCGCCATCGGGTTCGGGCTCGAAGGTGGCGTGGCTCTTCCTCGCCTCGGCGGTGTTACGGAGGTCGGCCGCGAATGTGTCGCGTCCGCGCTCCTCGACGATACGCCCGAGTCGGGCTCGAAGCGGCCCTTCGAACATGGCGAGATAGGCTGCGACATCTCCCCGCTTTGCGACATCGAGCAAGGATTCGATCCGATCGGAGATCGCGCGCCGAGCCGGCTCGGGTTGGATGTCCTCGAGGTCAGCCTTCGAGATGACCAATGCCGGAGTATCAGGTTTCCGCAAACCCATCCACAACATCCCGCCCATGAAGATCAGAGTCCCAAGGATGGCGAGGCGACGCCTCATCGACGACCTCCTTGCTTTTCCTCTGGCGAGCCGCTGCCCGATCCCTGAGCGGGCTGGTCTTCGAAGAGGCTGATATCCAGGTCCTGACCCTGGGCGACGACGACTGTGCGACGGAACCGCGGCAAGAGTTCGGCCAGGGTCTCGAGGAGGAGCCGGCGTCGCATCGCGTCGGGTGCCTTCCGGGCTTCGGCGAGCACCCGGCCGAACCGTTGGGCCTCTCCATGTGCGGGTTGCACGAGGCGATCGAACTGGCCGGCGGCGGCATCCGCAATCTCGCGGGCCTGACCCCGCGCCTCGGACCGGCTGCGGTCGCGATACTCCTCGGAGCGCGTGACGGCCTGGCGACGGTCGCTGCGCGCTCGCGCGGCGTCGGCGAAGGCCGGTGCGACGGCCGACGGTGGCGTGACGCGCCCGAGTCGCACGGCCACGATCGCGATGCCGAGCCCTTGCTCGTCGGCGAGCGACTGGATGAGGCGTCCCAGCCAGTCGGCGGCCTCGCCGCGGCCGGTCGTGAGCAACGCATCGATCCCCCGACCGGCGAGTGCACGGGTCAAGGCCCACTCGGACAGTGCCTTCAGCAGCGACTCCACATCCCGCGACCGGAAAAGATAGGCCGATGGATCCCGAACCCGGTACTGCACGAGTGCCTCGGCCGTAATCACGTTCAGGTCTCCGGTCAGGAAATCGTCCGAGGCCGGGTCCGGCGCCGAGCAACCGGCGCCTCATTCGAGCCAGGCGCACCCACGGAGACGGTGCGCGTCTGGTTCACCTTCAGTCGCTCGACCCGGTCGAACCCCCAGGGCAACCCCCAGTGCAGCCCCGGCTCCCAGGGGTCGGGCAACAGGGCACCGAAGCGACGGACCACCCCGACTTCATCCGGCTGGAGGATCGTCAACCCGCTCGAAAAGTATGCGCCCAGGACGAGCGCGCCAATCAGAAACGCCCAGTGGCCCCGCCTCATGGCTTCCGGCCCTCCTTTGCACTCCGATCCGAGTGCGACTCCGACCCGAGCACCTGGCTTCCCGGAGCTGTTGGGATCGCCCCGGCCGCGGCGACCGGTGAACCCGGGCCGGCGCCCGGGGATTTCTCGCGGTCCGGCTTGGCTCCCGTCGCGTCGGGTATCCCCTGGGTCAGCAGCCGGAGAAACCGGCTCTCGGCCGAAAGGACGAGCGTCGTCCGCGAGTCCAGGGCCGATCGGTAGGTCTCGAGGGTCTTGAGGAATTGATAGAATGCCGGATCGGCCGCGTGGGCTTCGTTGGCGATCCGGGCGGCCTGGGCCTCACCTTCACCGATCACCTTCGCGGCATCCGACTCGGCCTGGGCGATGGTCGCCGCGCGATCGCGGTCCGCCGCGCTCCGGATGATCCGGGCTTGACTCTCACCCTCGGCGCGGGTCGCCGCCGCGACACGTTGACGCTCGCTTCGGATCTGCTCGAAGACCGCCGTCCGCACTTCCTCGGGGTAGTTCATCCGGCGTAGTCGGACGGCCACGACCTCCAGACCATACTCCTGTCGAGCCTGGTCGGCGACGCGCTTCGACACCTCGAGAGCCATCGCGTCCAGCATCGATCGATCGCCGATCGAGACGAGTTGGCCCAGTTCCCTGCCGCCCAGCTCGGCCGCTAACACCGAAGCGGCCATGTCCTCCAGTCGTTCCGCGGCGTCGGGGATCGTCCTCACCGTCCGGAGGAATCGCTCGACATCGGCGATCCGCCAGCTCGCGTACCAGGCGACCTCAAGGTTCTTCTTGTCCTTCGTCAACATCTCGCTGCCGGGGGCGTGTCGAGCTGGAGCCGCCGGTCGAAAGTGCGGACGCCCTGATGTGGCCACTTGAAGTGAAGCCCCGCCACCTCGATCAATCGCACGGGACGGCCGAACGCAGTGACGAAAGCCGCCTCGGACTGGTCCACGATGACGATCGTCCGGGCAAGTGCGATCACCAGCAGGATCGCGAGCAGTGCGAGGCTGTTTCGGATCCAGCGTCTCATCGATGGGATTGCTCCTGATCTACGATGAAGTTATCAAGTATCAATCGTTGGGTTCCCGGAATGCCGGGCTGGACTGCCTGGGGGGAATCCATCGCTCGGGATCCGCAAGCCAGAGATGACGCCGTCCGGCGGTGCGCCCGTCGAGGATCACCTTCGTCCGGCCGGACAGAGTCGTGCCCATGGTATCCCAGAGGAGTCGGAATTCGGTCAACTGCGGGTGAGTGCCATGGGCGTTGGCCTTGGCGAGGAAGGCCGCTTTCTCACCCTCGGCCCGTGCGATCAGCCTAGCAGATCGGGTCCTGGCCGCGTCGCGAATGGACTCGGCATCGGCCTCGGCGGCCCACCTCCGCCGCGCCGCGTCGGCACGGGCCAGGTTGAGGCTGCGCTCGGCATCCGAGACGGCCGCCGCGACGTCCCGGTAGGCCGGCACGACCTCACGAGGCGGATGGGCATCCACCACCCGCACCCGGTCGATCACAACCCCGGGCACGGACACATCCAGCCGATCCTGCAAGCGACGGCCCAGCTCCGACTCGAACTCGCGACGGGCCCCGACTAGGATCGCCTCCAGTTCGGTCCGGCCCGTCTCCTCACGGAAGACCCCTTCGGCCGACGCGACGATCATGATGTCGATGTCGGTCGCCGCGAACAGGAGCGTCGGTAATCGGGACTCATCGAAGTGGTATTCGACCACGCCGGCAAGCTCGATGAGATTCTCGTCGCCCGTGAAGAAGAGTGCGGACTCCTCGCGACGCGCCCCGTGGCTGGCGCCCCAGGCGACCGGTTTCGAGACGGATGCGATCGGCGACGTCAGGCCGACCCTGGCGACTCGCGATCGATCGGGCTCGATCGGGCTGACGATCTCGATCGGCGCGGGCATACGGATATGCAAACCGGGCCGGAGCAGGGGAAGCCGATATCGCCCGAAGCGTCGGACGAGCCCGACCTGGTCCGGTCCTATGATCGCGATCCCCGAGGCCAGATAGGCGACGAAGGCCGTTGCGATCGCCGCGCGAATGGCCGTACGACGATTGGTCCAGAGTCGGTCGAGGGCCGCGGATGGGCGGCATCGACGGCATCTCGCCAGGACCGGACCCACGGAGCGTACGATCCGGACCGTGTGCCATCTCTCGAAGCCAAGGATTTCGAAGTGCGTTGAGCAGGACCATCGACGAACCGACTTGATGCAGGATGGCGGCCGCGACCGGCCCCAGGACCCGCAGGCCCGCCAGGACGACCGCCACGGCATTTAAGCCGAATGCGAAGAAAAGGATGTTCTGCCGGATCACGCCGACCGTGTGCCGGGCCAGGCGGATCGTCTCGGGGAGTGCCTCGAGCGGATCGCCCATCAAGACGACCGAGCCGGCCTCGGCTGCCAGGTCGCCGCCGACTCCGGCGAGGGCCAGGCCGACGTCGGCCCGGGCCAGCGCCGGGGCATCGTTGATTCCGTCGCCGACCATCGCAACGACCCGGCCTTCACTCTGGCATCGCGTAATCCACTCGGCCTTGCCCGCGGGCGTGAGCTCGGCCTCGACCTGCTTGATATGGACCTTCTTCCCGACGGCGACCGCCGCCGCGGTGCGGTCGCCGGTCAGGATCGCCAGGTCCTTGAGGCCCAGATGCTTCAAGTCGTGGATCACGTCGTGCGCCTGCGATCGCACCCGGTCATGCGCCCCGATCAGCCCGACGATCCGGCCGTTGCTCACCAGGATGAGCGACGTTTGACCGTTGCCGTCCAGGCCCACGAGCGCCGACTCGACGTCGGATAGCAAGGAGATTCCGTGCTCCTTCATCAGTCGGACATTGCCGACCAGGAGCGTCGAAGGCAAAGCGTCCGTTTCCTCCAGCTTCAACTTGGCGAGAATCCCCGCACCCGGCTGCGCCTGGAAATCCTCGACCTGCGGCAAGTCGAGCCCGCGCCGCCGGGCCTCGGCCACGAGCATCTTCGCCAGCGGATGCTCGCTGGGCTGCTCGGCCGCGGCGGCGAGCCTGAGCACTCCGTCCGGATCGAGGGCAGGGGGGTTGTCATCTCCGTCGGATGCGAACGCGAGGCAATCGCCGAGTTCTGGCTTCCCCTCCGTCAGAGTCCCGGTCTTGTCGAAGGCAATCGTGTCGACCCGCGCGAGGGCCTCGATCGCCGCGCCGCCTTTGACCAGCACGCCGCGTCGAGCCAGGCGGGCCGTCGCGGCCAGGATCGCCGCCGGGGTCGCAAGCACCAGCGCACAGGGGCAGGCAACGACGAGCACTGCGAGTGTTGGCAGGACATCGAATGCCGGGGCGTCACCCGTCGAGATCGATCGCCAGAGGGGCGGTGCATTGGTCGCCAGGAACACGACGGTCGAGGCGACGAGCACCGCGGGCAAGAACCGACGTGCGTAGCGATCGGCCGTGCGCTCCAAAGGAGAACGATGGCGGTGCGCGTCGGCCAGCAGCCGGATGACCTGGCCCAGAGTCGTCTCGGCCCCGAGGCGGTCGGCGCGGACCTCGAGCCGGCCGAACTGGTTCACCGTGCCCGTGAAGACGGCGTCGCCTTCGCCCTTGTCGACGGGCATGCTCTCGCCGGTCAGCACGGCCTGATCGACGGCCGATCGGCCGCGAATCACCGTGCCATCCGCCGAGATCCGTTCGCCGGGGCGGACGACGAACAGGTCTCCGAGAGTCAACTGGCCGGTCGGGATCTCGCTCTCCGCATCGCCGCGGATGACCCGCGTCGTCCTCGGATAGACGTCGAGCAATCCCCCGATCGCGCGGCGGGCGCGTTTCGAAGCTCAGGGCTTCGAGGCACTCTCCCACCAGGGCGATGAAGACCACCTCGGCGGCGACGAAGTATTCGCCGAGGCATGCCGCTGCGACGCAAGCGATCGCCAGGGCGATGTCGGCACCGATCGAACCTTCGAAAAGGGCCGTCAGGGCCAGGTAAACGACGCGCCCGCCCCCGATGATGGCCGCCATCAGGGCCAGTGGAACGCCCAAGGGCCGCCGCCATGGGCTCTCGATCGCCCCGAGTACCAGGTCGGCCACGAGGAGCACACCGACCACGACCGTCGCCGCCACCAGCGCCCGGCGCTCGGCATCCGGGTCGTGTCGCTGATCGTCGTGGTGGTCATGTGCATGCCCGGGATCGAGGGCCGGCACCGGCACACCCAGCCGCATCTCTTCCGGCCGATACTCCCGATGCAAAGCTATCTCCCCGTGACGACTAAACGGAGGCCGATGGTCTCGCAACGTGCCCATGCTGATCGCGCCCGTCGCGAGAGTCAAGCCTCCACCCCGGCCGGCGCGGCGGTCGGTCCCAATGGCGGCGTCGGCGGCGGCGGCCGCAGCACGACTGCCACCGGAACCTACGGCCAATCTTGTTCCGGTCAGCGGCAAGGCGCCGTAGCGGCCGGATCCTACGGTTCCGCCGCCTACGGTAGCCGGAGCGGGAGCGCCACGGGCGCCTAGGTGCAGACGTACTTCGGACAAAGTCAGGGTGCGTCGGCGGCCGGACCCTACGGCGGCGTCGCCACAGGCGGCACGGGCATCTACGGGCAATCGTACTCCGCGCAGCGATACGGGACCGCGACTACCGGCACCGCCGCGTATCGTTCTTTCGGCTATTACCCGTCATATGGTGCGACCGCCTACCCGGCTCCCGGCTATGGTGCGCAACCAGCTCTGGCTCCCGGCTATGGCGCCAACCAGCCCGGGCTCCCGGCTATGGTGCACAACCCGAGATGGCGCCTGCCTCGAGTCCGCCCACGCCGATGCTCGACCGGGCGGCTTACCTGCGTTCACGTGTCCAGTGCCTTTGAGCGTTCTCGACAATATAGAGCGCCTCCCAATTGGATCAGATACGCGGGAGCCGTGGTTCGGCGCAGGTCTCCAGACCTCGCCAGTGCGTCGCCGGTCGCCGATCCGGCCAATCCCCGAGCCCTATGAGCCGAGGCCTGTGCAGGGTGGTCCGATGTCAACAGCGCTCAGCGCGGCGTCCACTGGCAAATGAAGATCGACGACCCCCGCCACAATCTCGCGTCCGTCTAACCCCGACTTAGACTGTGACAGCGGACGGGAATTCAATCGGCACCATCCGTCGTCCCCAGCTGTATTCGGCCCCGACGATGGTAGACTGCCAATCCCAGAGCCAATACCGCGAAGTGGACCACCGTGGTCACCTCGGGTACGGATGAGAACTGGGGCAAGGCTTGGAGGGAAGTAATCGAGCCATAGAATTCGGGTCCCTCCGTCGTCAGCGATAGGCTGAGTTGAGTGAAAGTAAACTCGGAGAGGTTGAGCGTCGGCAGACTCCCAATCAAATCAGGGAATCCGCCCAAGGGGCCGATCATTTGGATCGTCATGACGGCACCCTGTAGAACCGATCCCTGAGCGGAGGTCCCGTTCGTTCCATAGAACCAGAAACTGTCGTTGCCCGCCGCGGCTATCGAGAAGGTTGCACGAATCGTCGTTGGAAAGTTGGCGGGTCCATTCTGGAACACCGCGGTCTGGTCGCCGATCGAGAGAGTCCCGAAGGCTCCACCCCAGCCCGAGGTGGTCTGACCCGTTTCAAATCCCGGCGCATTCAATTCGTATGAGAATGTGCCGGTGAACGAAGTCGTTCCATTAACCGGCTCATCGAGGGTCCCGCCGAAGCTGTACGTAATCGGGGAAGCCTCGACAGGATCAGCGACGACGCAAAGGGCGCAAGCTACCAGAGTTGCAAATCGATTCAGCATCCTGGAATTCCCTTCCTTGGAGATCATGGGCTCGCCCGCTGCCGATACCTCCTGGGTTGAGTACCATATCAGCTCCATCAAATCAACTCAACCTCGTTCCTGCGATGCAAGATCGACCGTCCGATCCATCCGGACGGCTGCCCATCCAGGGGGCATGATCAACAATCTCTCAAGCCTAGGCCACTCGAAGCAGGGGTGGATACTCGAGAGAGGCCGCGAAATGTCCCGAGCATGGCACGATGAGAACGCATCCGAGTTATCATGGGCGCTGTATCGGTCCGACCGGGATCTGCCGGCGTCGATTCCTGGTCGATCGCACTGGGTCTTCACGAAGCGGATACTCTCTTGACGCGAATATGCCCGCTCTCGCCGTCATCGATAGCCCCGACGACAGCGGCCCTGGCCAACCCGAGGGCCTGGAGATCGCGAACGACCTCCGTGGCGGAGTCGCGAGGCAAAGCAGCAAGCAGTCCTCCCGAGGTCTG
The DNA here is from genome assembly GCA_963777695.1 of uncultured Planctomycetota bacterium. Taxonomy (GTDB): domain Bacteria; phylum Planctomycetota; class Planctomycetia; order Isosphaerales; family Isosphaeraceae; genus CAVZRC01. Next base: position 1,745,231 of record CAVZRC010000001.1, on the reverse strand, counting down.
GGCGTCGCAGAGCAAGAGTTGCTCCCACTCGGCGAGGTCCGCATCGTAATCCACCCATCGCGCGAGGAAGCGACGGTTGGCGTGAGTGCCACCCGGAGCGATCCCGTTCTGTACGTAATCTCGCGCCGCGGAAATGACGGGAACTCGGTCCGACCATATGATCGCGGCGACGCCGCTGGCGGCCGCCAGATTGCGCAGATGCCCGAGCAACCCGAAGCCGGTCACATCGGTGAGCGCATGCGCCCCGGCACAGGCCATGACCCGGGCCGCCTCGCGATTGAGCGTCGTCATCACGCCGAGGGCCTCGCCGATGGCACTCAGCGAATCCTCGCCACGCTTCGCGGCCGTCGTGATGATCCCGAGCCCCAGCGGTTTGCTCAGGACCAGCAAATCGCCCGGCCGGGCGCCGGCGTTGGTGATCACCTCGCGAGGATGGGCCCGGCCGATCACCGCCAGGCCGAAGATCGGCTCCTCCGATTGGATCGTGTGGCCGCCCACGATGGAGATCCCCGCTTCGCTCGCCTTGTCGATGGCCCCGCGGAGGATCTCGACAAGGACCTCGGGAGGTAGGGCACCGCTCGGGAATCCGACGATGCTCAGCGCCGCGATGGGCGTCCCGGCCATCGCGTAGACGTCGCTGAGCGCATTGGCGGCGGCCACGGCACCGAAATCATAGGGACGGTTGACGATCGGGGTGAAGAAGTCCGTGGTCAGGATCAAGGCCAGGTCATCGCTGATCCGGTAGACCGCGGCGTCGTCGGTCGTCGCGTGGCCGACGAGCACGTTCGGGTCCGTGATCGGCGGCAAACCGGCCAGGAGCGCGAGCAAATAATCCGGTGGCTGCTTCGCCGCGCACCCCGCACGCTTGGCGAACTGGGTCAGCCGTATTACGTCGGTTTCGAACCTATCCCCAGACTCTAACATGATCAGGGTCCTTGATTGCGTCCAGGACGGGACGCGAGCCAACCTCCGAGACGAGGAGAGGTTCAGCCGCAACTCATGACTATCATAATGTGCATAAAGCACTCAAGGCTCGGCCGCGGAGCCGGGTCCGAGTCTATGCCGTCGGGACCCGAACTCTGCGGGTCGAGGACCTGATGCATAGCTGCTAGCGGCCCTACATCAGCCGTTTTCAGTCGTTCACGCCGCGAACATGCTCTTGCCGGATTCGGATGCTTCGGCTATCAACCTTACTCGACCCGCCAGGACGCAACGAGTTGCACATAATGGAGCGACCCCGCATGATTCAATTTTTCCTGACGATCTGCTTGAGCACGATCTCCCCGGGCGAAGACGCCCGCAAACCGACGGAGGCCGAGCTTCGACGAGCCTACGATCAGCTCTCAGGCACATGGAAATTCATCTCGATCACCGACAAAGGGGAGAAGATCGGGCCGAGATCGATCGAAACGCGATTCGCCCGAGACGTCACGCTCACCGTCGATGAACGAACGATGGCCATCGTCAACCCGGAAACCGGTGAGCAAAGAACGGCCAGTTATCGGATCGATCCGACGACGAACCCGCACCGGATCGATCTCATCACACGAGACGCTCGCATCTTCCACGGGGTTTATCGGTTCGAGGACGACGACCTGGTCCTTTGCTTGAAACCCGGCGAGAGTAAGTCACTGCCGGAGCTATTCGCGTCGCCCCAAGACTCCGACCTCATCTTGATTCGCTTGAAGTCGAGTTTGCGACGATCCTCGGCGGGCGTGGACCTCTTCGGGCCGTCGGTCTCGCGCACCGAGAGAAAGATCGTGGAGCCGGGGCCGTCGGAAGGGGCGCTTCGCCGTGCGCACGAACTGCTGTCGGGATCCTGGGACATCCTCTCCTTCATCGATGATGGTGCGACGCTCGCCCCCGATCTGATCCGGGCCAAATTCGCCGAGAACGGCCGGGTCCAGATCGGCACGCGCACCGTCGCGCTCGTCTATCCGAAGACGGGCGAACGTCGGATCTCGGCCCTCCGTATCGATCCCTCGAAAACCCCCTCGGAGATCGACCTCACCACCCAGTTTGACGAGGTCTTGAAGGGGATCTATCGGATCAACGGCGATGAACTTTCGATCTGCCTGGCGAAGCGCGATGGCGACGAGCGTCCCACCGAATTCCATGCGCCCCTCGGTTCGAATGACGCCTTACTTCGATTGAAAATGGCCAGAACGGACCTCGCGAGCCCGGCGACTCGGTCGGTCCCGCGGCCCGTCGATCCGAGGCAGCAGGAAGTAGAACGGATCAAGCGGCGAATCGCCGGCGCCTGGAGCTATAAGGACTCGCGGGGCATCCTGTCGCTGGTTTTTCGCGAGGATGGGACGTTCACGGCGACTCGAAGCTGGCAAAGCGGCATCAAACGTATCTTCGAAGGGGATACGACGACGTCCAACGGACGTTGGAGTTACAGTGGGGGCTTCCTGGATACTTTGGTGACCAGCACGATGGATCCGAAGCTCTTATCTCGCAATTTTCGCTTCTCGCTCCAATCGATCGGCGACAATACCCTCGTCGTGAAGAACCTCTTCGGAGAGCTTGTGACGGCGCAGCGTCTTCGCTAGTCGGACCGAATCCTTACCCGAGGGTTAGTCAAGCCGGGGCTGTCACGCCCATCAACTCAAACACCATCCGCATCCGAGCCAGTAAGAAAAGCCGAAGGGAACCTGGCTCGCCTGACGAGCCGGGTTCCCTTTCATTTTTCAGGCCACGACCGGCGTCCCTCGGTCCTCACCTCAAACTCCGACCGGCTGACGCATGTTCTTGGTCACGAACTCCTTCAGCTTGACCAGATCGGCGTAGAACCGACGGATGCCGTCGGCCAGTTGCTCGGTGGCCATCGCGTCTTCGTTGTGCATCCAGCGGAAGGTCTTCTCGTCGAGATGGAGACGCTCGAGATCCTGCGCCTTGGCCTTCTCGACCGTCAGCTTGCGCTCCACAGTCCCTTCCGTCTTCTGGAGCTCGCCGAGCAGGTCGGGTGAGATCGTCAGCAGGTCGCAGCCGGCCAGTTCGGTGATCTCGCCGATATTGCGGAAGCTGGCTCCCATGATCTCGGTGGGATAGTCGAACTTCTTGAAATAGTGATAGATCTGCGTGACCGAGTGGACGCCGGGATCATCCGTCGGCGGGATGCTCTTGACCCCCTGCTTCTTGAGGTACCAGTCGTGGATGCGGCCGACGAAGGGGGAAATCAGGGTCACGCCCGCCTCGGCGCAGGCGACGGCCTGGGCGAAGCTAAACAGCAGCGTCATGTTGCAGTGGATGCCTTCCTTCTCCAGGCGCTCGGCCGCCTTGATTCCCTCCCAGGTCGAGGCGATCTTGATCAGGATGCGATTGCGATCGATCCCATCGTCCTCGTAGAGCGAGATCAGGCGGTGCGCCTTCTCGATCGTCGCTTCCGTATCAAACGAGAGTCGGGCGTTGACTTCGGTTGAGACACGTCCGGGGATGATCTTCAAGATCTCCTTGCCGAACGCGACGAAGAGTCGATCGATGATGGCATCGACCTGTGAGCCCTGATCGCCGGTCTCCGATTGGGCCGCATCGAGCAGCTCGTCGAGCAACTTGCGATACCCCGACATCTGGGCGGCTTTCAGGAGGAGCGAGGGATTCGTGGTCGCGTCCCGCGGCTTGTACTGGGCGATCGTCTCGAAATCCCCCGTGTCGGCCACGACCACGGTCACTTTGCGCAACTCGTCCAGCAGGTCCATCGAATGATCCTCCGCGTCAGGTCGGATGAAGAGCGACGGAGCGAGATTCTCGGCTCCTTGTCGATCGGCGCGCGGCTCGATCGTGCCACGGCTATGCCCGTCAAAGGCGCATTCTACCGCACCGAGTCAGGGATTGGCTACTCCTGCCGAAGTCAACATAGAGAGACCTGGAGCTGCAAATCCCGAGCCGGGAATCGCTGAGGTGGGCTTCGGGGGAGAAGTTGGTAAACTTGAACGCGGCATGGTAGCTCCCTACGGCACGACGGGCTCCTCACGCGGAGTGTCCGTCGATCGACTGACATGAGTGGAGAGCACGAAGAGATGAGTCAGGATGAGGGAAGCTCGGTCTTGGCGAAACTCCGAGACTTGCGCGGTTTCGCTTTCGATCTGGATGGCACGATCTGGGAAGGCCCGAGGCTGCTTCCCGGTGCGGTCGAGCTGGTCGAGGATTTGCGAGAGGCGGGGCTCGGGGTCGTCTTCGCCTCGAACTCATCGCGACACGCCTCGGGAATCCTGCGAAGTCGTCTCGATCACCTGGGAATCGCCACGACGAGTGAGCAGATGCTCGCGGCCCTCGATCTCGCCGGAGAGGAAGTCAGGCGCCGGCTGGGCTCGGTGCCCGTTCTCTCGATCGGCACCGACGAGCTCGATGAGATCCTTGCGTCCTGTGGCCACACGGTCATTCCCGACGAGGATTGGAAGTCCGCCAGGGCCGTGGTCGTCGGGATCGATCCGGACTTCAGCTACGACCGACTCAGGGCCGCCTCTCGGGCCGTCGCCGCCGGCTCGACGTTCTTCGCGGTCAACATGGACGTGCGTTTTCCAGTCGGCCCGGGCGAGTTCGACCCCGGCTGCGGCTCCCTCGCCGAGGCCATCGCCGTGGCGTCCGGCGTGCGACCGATCGCGATCGGCAAGCCCGAGACGCCCTTATTCGAAGCCGCGATCGATCGACTGGGTTGCGCCCCCGATCAATCGGCCATGGTCGGCGATAGCATCGCATCGGACATCACCGGTGGCCGCGCTGCGGGGATGTTCACGATCTGGCTCGATCCCGACCACGATGGGCCACCTCCGAGCTCCGTCAACTTGCGTGTCCGCGACCTGATCGAGCTCCATCGGCTATGGCGCTCGGCCGTAGATCTCTAAACCCGCGAGATTCCCACGTTTCGATCTTGCGCATCGCTCGCCAGGCGGCCCCTCAAAGCCCGGTAGGGTGCGAGGAAGCTCCGGACCCAATTTTGTACCTATCGATACAATAGTCTCTTGACCGAGAATAGGGCCCCGCCTATATTTTTACCGGCGGGTACAAAAGTCGGTCAAGGGGATGTGTCTCGATCATGGCCGGAATCGCCTCGCGATGAAGAGTCCCACGGCAACGCTCAGGAGGGTAGCTGGTGGGGGCGATGTGATCTAAGAGACGCGTTCAATCAGACAGATACCGATTTTCAGGAGCTCAAGAATGGACCTGCAACTCAGCGGCAAACGAGCGGTCGTCACCGGGAGCAGCAGTGGAATCGGCGAGGCGATTGCCAAGTCTCTCGCGGCGGAGGGAGCTTTGGTCGTCGTCCACGGTCGTCGTGAGGCCGAGGCCACTCGCGTAGCGGCCGAGATCACTGCCGCGGGTGGCAAGGCAATCGTCGCGCTCGGCGACCTGAGTTCCGACTCCGGTGCCGATGCCGTGGCGGGGCGCGTGAACGATGCCTTTGGCGGTGCCGACATCCTCGTCAACAATGCGGGGGCTTTCCCGCAAGGGTCATGGCTCGAATCCGATGCTTCCGAGTGGAATGACCTGTATAACCAGAACGTCGGATCAATGGTGAGGCTCGTTACCCGACTTGTGCCGGGGATGAAACAACGGGGTTGGGGTCGCGTGATCGCCATCGCCAGCGGCGTCGCCACGATGCCCTTCGGCGAGATGGGCAACTATTCGGCCACGAAGGCCGCGAACGTGAACCTCGCCGTGAGCCTCGCCAAGGACCTGGCCGGCACCGGAATCACGTCCAATGCCGTGAGCCCCGGCATGGTGATCACGCCGGGCGTCGAGGAGATGCTCAAGGGGATGGCCCCTCAACTCGGGCTGTCCCCCGACGATCTGCCCGCGCTCGAGCAATTCGCGGTGAAGAACATGGTGCCCAACCCATCGTCCCGCCTGGGGCCGCGTGGAGGATATCGCGGCCGCCGTGACTTTCCTCGCCAGCCCACTGGCGGGCTATATCAATGGGGCGAACCTCCGGGTTGATGGGGGGACGGTCCCGACCATCAATTAGCCCATCGCAAGATCGGACTCGACCGGTCGCGTCGAGACATCGTCCAATCTCGTGACAACCGCCCCCTCCACGGAGTCGCATCGCGTGGCCCGATCGGTCTACGGCCCGGGTCACTGCGACGCACCCCGCCCCTCAAGTCCAATCCATGAGGAATGCTTATCATGATAGAAACTTTGATCGTTGACATGCTGATCTACTCTTCGATGCTCATGGCGGCGGGATGGGTGGGCGAGTCGCTCGGTCGTCGAGACTAGGGTATGGCTCGCGCTTCTGCGGGACGTCCACCCGGTTTGTCGGCGGGCGTTTCCGTCACTCCAACGCCGGATCCTTGTACCGACGACCTTAAATGAGAAATGTACTCCGATGAAACGTTTCGAGTTCTCCGACAACCTTCCTGCGAGGCGAGCGATCGCCGGCCTCACGGTGATGCTCGCGATCGTGCTGATCCCGGGATGCCAGAAGCCTTCAGTCCCGACCGATCCTCCTCCGCCGACCGTCGGCGTCGTGGAATCGCGGCGGATGAGCGTCCCGGTCCTCGTGACCCCAAACGCGACCACCCGGGCACTCGAGGATGTCACGATCCGGGCGCGAGTCCGCGGCTTCCTCGCGGAGCGGCATTTCGAGGAGGGCGCGCTCGTCAAGAAGGGACAGCTCTTGCTGGTCATCGATGAGGAGCCGTACAAGGTCGCGCTCCGGTCGGCTGGGGCCCGGCAGGCCGAGGCCGAGGCCGCCCTCAAGAAGGCCGAGGAATCCAAGGATCGCGAGGTCAAGGCGGCGCAACTGGCGCTCGATCGGGCCCAACTCCTGCTCGCCGAGCTCCAGGAGCGTCGGAGCGGGGCACTACTGAGGCGCAACGCCGCCACCCGCGAGGAGATGGACAGGGCCGAGGCAGATCGTAAGAAGTACGAGGCCGAGGTCGAGGCGGATCTCGCGAGCCTCTCGCAGGCGAGGGCCGATTACGGCGTCGGGATCGCCTCTGCGGCGGCCCAGGTCGAGGCCGCCAAGGCCGCGGTCCGAGACGCCGAGTTGAACCTGGGATACTGCCGCATGTACGCCGCCATCGACGGCCGTATTGGCGAGGCGAAGGTGAAAGTCGGCAACCTCGTGGGACCGGACGCCGCCGGGGGCGGAGCCTTCTCCGAACTGGCATCCATCCAGCAGCTCGAGCCGATGGGCGTCGACATCCGGATCAGCTCGCGATACCTCGATCGCATCACGCAACTGGTCCGTCGCAACCTGGCCGTCCGACTGATACGGCCGGGCGTCGAGGGCGACCGGCAACATCCTTTCGAGGGGAACTGCTACTTCGTCGACAACCGAGTCGAGGAGACGACGTCGACGTTCCTGGCGAAGGCTCGCATCCCGAATCCCGCGGGGACGCTCCTACCTGGCGAATACGTCAAGCTCAAGATGGTCATCGACCGGATCGAAGATGCGATCGTCGTACCCGCGCCGGCCGTGACGGAGACCGAGGCGGGGCCGGTCGTCTACATCGTGGACGGCGACGGCAAGGTGGCGATCCGTCGGGTCGAGTCCGCCCAGACGTACCAGGGCCTACGCGTCATCTCGCGCGGCCTCGAGGCGGGCCATCCCGTGATCGTCGAGGGGCTCCAGATGATCCGGCCCGGCATCCCGGTCACGATCGAACGGGCGACGCAGTTGGCCGCGCGGCTCGACGAGCACAAGTAAACGGCGAGAGATGCGAACGACCGATACATCCTATCCGCGAGTCCGCCGACCATGGTCAATTTCTTCATCCGACGCCCGATCTTCGCCACGGTGTTAGCCCTGTTGATGCTGCTGATCGGCGGGATCTGCGCGTTCCTGCTGCCGATCGCGCAGTATCCTCCGATCGCCCCGCCACAGGTCCAGGTGACGACGACCTACACCGGCGCCGACGCCTCGAGCGTCGCCCGCACCGTCACCACGCCGATCGAGCAGCAGATCAACGGCACCAAGGGGTTGATCTATTACAGCTCCGACAGCACCAGCAACGGCGTTACGAACATCGTGGCCACCTTCGACGTCGGCTACTCGCAGGACATCGCCGCCGTGGACATCCAGAACCGGGTCCAGACGGCCCAGGCGCAGCTCCCGCCCGAGGTCAAGCAGTACGGCGTGACGATCACGAAGTCGTTGACCGACATGGTCTGCGTTGTGAACCTGATCTCGCCCGACGGACGATATGACGCAACGTTCCTCGATAATTACGGCCAGATCCACGTCGCCGACGTGCTCAAGCGAATCAAGGGGATCAGCGACGCGACCGTGCTCGGCCGCAAGTATGCGATGCGAATCTGGATCGATCCCGACCGCCTGGCCAACATGAAGATCGCACCGACGGAAGTGATCGTGGCGGTCCAGCAGGAAAACGTCCAGGCCGCCGCGGGCAAGATCGGCGGACGGCCGGTCCCCACCGGCCAGGACTTCGAGTTGCCGATCACGGTCAAGGGGAGGCTCGACAAGGCATCCGAGTTCGAAGAGATCGTCGTCAAGCGCAACGACGACGGATCGATCGTCCGCCTGAAGGACGTCGCCCGCGTCGAGCTCTCGTCGGAGAACTTCGAAACCGCGAGCTACATCGACGGCAAGCCGTGCGGCGGGATCCTGATCTACCAGTATGCCGATGCCAACGCGCTGGCCATCATCGACCAGGTCCGGCTCGAGATGGATCGCCTCAAGACGAGCTTCCCGGAGGGGCTCGATTACACGATCGTCTACAATACGACGGAATACGTCGACGAGAATATCCGCGAGGTTCAGCACACGCTGGTCGAATCGTTCGTGCTGGTGATGATCGTCGTGTTCGTGTTCCTCCAGGGTTTCCGGGCGACAATCATCCCGATGCTGGCGATCCCCGTCTCGCTGGTGGCCACATTCGCGGCCATGGCCGCGTTCGGCTTCTCGATCAATTCCCTGACGCTCTGCGGTCTCGTCCTGGCGATCGGCCTGGTCGTGGACGACGCGATCATCGTGGTCGAGAACGTCGAGAAATTCCTCCATCGCGGCCTGGCCCCCCTGGAGGCCACCAAGGCGGCGATGGCCGAGATCACGACTCCCATCGTGACGATCACGCTCGTCCTGGCCGCCGTTTTCGTGCCGGTCGCATTCATGCCGGGCATGACCGGGAAGCTCTACAATCAGTTCGCGATGACGATCGTCTTCTCGTTCGTCTTCTCCGCGTTCAACTCCCTGACGTTCAGCCCGGCGATGGCCCGATTATTCCTCAGGGCGAAGCACGGGGAGACCCGGTTCTTCCTGTTCCGCTGGTTCAACGCCGGCCTCCGATGGATCGAGGACTCGTACGACACGGTCCTCGATTTTACCGCGCGCCACTGGTGGACGATCGTGGCGCCTTCCGTCTTCTTGCTGGGGCTGACGGGTTGGCTTCTCACCGATCGGCCAAAGTCGTTCATCCCCACGGAGGACCAGGGCTACCTGATCGTGATCGTCCAGACGCCGGACGGCACCAGCGGCGAGGCGACCCAGCGCGTGCTCATGCGCGTCGAGTCGCTCTGCCGGGGGGTCGAAGGGGTGAGGCACACGGTCATGCTCGAGGGCCTGAACGTGATCACCTCGGTGAACCAGAGTAACTGCGGAGTCGTCTTCCTCCCGATGCAAGGGTGGAAGGAGCGCACAACTCCGGGCCTCCGGGCCGTCGGCCTGGCGGCGACACTCCAGCAGAAACTCTCCTCCGCGATCCGCGACGCCGGAGTGATGGTCCTCCAGCCGCCGCCGATCCGCGGCTTGAGCGCGACGGGCGGATTCGAAATGATGGTCGAGGATCGCTCGGGGAAGGGGACCGACGCGCTCCAGCGGGTCCTCGACCGATTCCTGGACGGGGCCAGGAAACGTCCCGAGCTGGCCGGAGTCTTCTCGACTTTCTCGGCCCGGGTACCCCAGCTCAAGTTCGACATCGACCGGACCAAGGCGCGGCGCCTCGACGTGCCGATCTCCGACGTCTTCGCCGTGCTCCAGGCCAACCTCGGCGGCTATTACATCAACGACTTCGACCTCTACGGCAAGGTCTGGAAGGTGATGATCCAGTCCGAGGGCGGCGTGCGCTCGAAGCCCGAAGACATCCAGGAACTTTATGTCCTGAACCGCCAGGGCAACCGCGTGCCGCTCCGCTCGCTGGGCGAGGTCCGCTACGCCCTGGGACCGATCGATGTCCCCCACTACAACCTCTACGGCGCGGCGAAGATCAACGGCGGCCCGGCCCCGGGCTTCAGCTCGGGACAGGCACTCGCCGCGATGGAGGAGGTCGCCGCCAAGGCCCTCCCCGAAGGCTTCGGCTACGAATGGACGGGGACCACTTTTCAGGAGCAGAAGACGGGCGGCCAGGCGACCTACATCTTCGCCCTGTCCATCGTCTGCGTGTTCCTGTTCATGGCGGCCCTCTACGAGAGCTGGATCCGACCGATGGTCATCATCCTGACCGTCCCCCTGGCCATGTTCGGAGCGGTCGTCGGGCTGTGGCTCTACGACATGCCCCTGGACGTCTTCGGACAGATCGGGCTCGTCATGCTGATCGGCCTGGAGACGAAGAACGCCATCCTGATCGTCGAGTTCGGCATCGAGATGCGCGAGAAGCGGGGGATGAGCATCGTCGAATCAGCCAAGGCCGCGTCTCGCGAGCGGTTGAGGCCGATCCTCATGACTTCGTTCGCCTTCGTCATGGGAGTCTTGCCGATGGCCAGGGCCACGGGTGCGGGGGCTTACAGCCGCAACTCGCTGGGCATCGTCATCGCCTTCGGGATCGCGATGAGTACCGTGCTCGGCCGGTTCGTCATCCCGATTTACTACGTGCTGGGGGAGCGGATCATCGACGCCTTCGCCCAACGCGGTCGCGATGAACGTGACATCGAGTACGTGGCCAAGGGCGAGCCTCGCGATGACGAGGCGGATGATCCGGACGGCCAGGAAGATCATCTGGGGCGACGCCGGGCACCGGTGGGCGCGTCGCCCGAGTCCGTAGGGGCCGCGCATTGAATCGAGCGGGATGGCGAGCCGCTCGAAACAGCTCGATTCAGGGCTGCAATTCGGCGAGTTGCGACTCGAGCAGCTCTCCGACGAGGGCCGGGTTCGCCTTGCCGCCAGTCTGCTTCATCACCTGGCCGCGGAGGAAGCCCTTGACCGCCTCGGGCTTCTTCTTCCCTTTCTTGAGGTCCTCGAGCGCCTGGGGATTGGCCGCGATGGCTGCGGCCACTGCCGCGGCGATCGTGTCGCGGTCGGAGACCATCTGGTAACCGCCCTGCGCGATGATCACCTCGGCCGGGTCGCCGCTTTCGATCATCTTGCCCAGGATCTCCCGTCCCTGGTTGGTATTGAGCTCACCCCGCTTGACGCGGTTGATCAGGTCGGCGAGGCCCTCCGGGCGGATGGGGAACTCGGCAACCGTCAACTTTTTCTCCTTGATGCTCCTCAAGACGTCCTGCTGGATCCAGTTGCTGGTGATCTTGAATTCTCCAGTGGCTTTCGCAACGGCGTCGTAATAGTCGGCGACATCTTGACCCTGTTCGACCAGGACGTTGGCGTCGTAGGCGGAGAGTCCGTACTCGGTTTCGAATCGATGTCGGCGCGCCTCGGGCAGCTCGCCGATTGAGGCGCGGACGCGATCCAGCCACGCCGCGTCGACGACCACCGGGACCAGATCGGGCTCGGGGAAATAGCGATAATCGGCGGCCGTCTCCTTCTCGCGCTGGGGCTTCGTTTCTTCGAGGTCATCGTTCCAGCCCCGCGTCGTCTTCGGCGCGTCCTTGATCGTCTTGCCGTCCACAAGCCACTGCTGATACTGACGATGGACCTCGAAGTCGAGGGCCTTCTCGACGGACCGGAAGCTGTTGAGGTTCTTGATCTCGACGATCGGCGTGGCGATCGTCTGGCCGTCCTTGTGAATGTGGAGGTTCACGTTGGCATCGCACCGCAACGAGCCTTCCTGCATCTCGCAGTCGGAGACCTCGAGGTAGCGGAGCGTCAGTTTCAGCTCCTCCAGGCAGCCGCGAGCGTCGGCCGAATTGCGGATGTCGGGCTCGGTGACGATCTCCAGGAGCGGGATACCCGCGCGGTTCAGATCGACCTCGGAATACCCTGCCGAGCCGTGCGTGAGCTTCCCCGTGTCTTCCTCGAGGTGGATCCGTGTCAGTCGGCAACGGCCACCACCGCCGCCGTCCTTCCGCACCGGGATCTCGACATACCCACCCCTCGAGAACGGCAGGTCGTACTGGCTGATCTGATAGTTCTTGGGCAGGTCGGGGTAGTAGTAATTCTTCCGGTCCCACTTGGTGAACGGCGCGATCTCGGCATGGAGCGCCAGGGCCGTCTTGAGCGCCAGCTCGAATGCCTTGCCGTTCATCACCGGAAGCGTGCCGGGCAGGCCCAGCGAGACCGGGTCGGTCTGCGTGTTCGGCGGTAGGCCGAAGTCCGTCCCGCTCCAGGAGAACATCTTGCTCTCGGTCTGGAGCTGAACGTGGATCTCCAGGCCGATGATGATTTCGTAGTCCATGATTCTCTTCCCGAGCCCCGCGAGCCATTCGATCGTTAACGAGACGTGGGCCTTTTCAAATGCCAATCTGTCGCGCGTTCAAAAACCCGGGCGGTCCGCAACAGCTTCTCCTCGGCGAACGGCGCAGCGAGTAATTGCAGACCGATCGGCAGATTGTCCTTCGACATCCCACAGGAGATGCTGATCCCGGGGATGCCGGCGAGGTTGGCCGTGATCGTGTAGATATCCGACAGATACATCGCCAGCGGGTCGTCGGTCAGCTCGCCGATCTTGAACGCGGGCGTTGGCGACGTCGGGCCGATCACGACGTCGACCTCCCGGAACGCGGCGTCGAAGTCGCCGCGGATCTTTCGGCGCACCTGGAGAGCCTTGTTGTAATACTGGTCCGCATATCCCGCCGAGAGGGCGAACGTGCCTAGCATGATCCGCCGCTTGACCTCGGCGCCGAAACCCTCCGCGCGACTGGCCATCATCATCAGGACCAGCTTGGCCAGATTCTCCTCGCCCGGATATCTGGGAGAGAAGTCCTCTGCGCGATGCCCGTAGGTGGTCCCGTCGTAGCGGGCGAGGTTGCTGGAGCACTCGGCCGGCGCCACGATGTAATAAGCCGGTATGCCATACTTCGAGTGGGGCAGCGAGATTTCCTTGATGGTCGCGCCGGCCTTCTCATAGACCTTGACGGCATCTTGGACGGCCTGTGCAACCTCGGGGTCGAGCCCTTCGCCGAAGAACTCGGGGACGACTCCGACCCGCAACGATTCGGGGGGCGTGTCGAGGGTCGCGGCGTAGTCGGGGATCGGCTCATCGACGCTCGTCGAATCTTTGGGATCACGCCCGGCGATCACGCGGAGGAGGAGGGCCGCGTCGGCCAGATCACGGGCGAACGGCCCGATCTGGTCGAGCGAGCTGGCGAAGGCGATGAGCCCATATCGACTGACGCGCCCGTAGGTCGGCTTGAGCCCGACAAGGCCGCAGAACGCGGCCGGCTGTCGTATCGAGCCGCCGGTATCGGTCCCCAGCGCCAGGGCGCCAGGCCGGCCGCCACCGCGGCGGCCGAGCCGCCCGATGAACCGCCGGGTACGCGGGACTCGTCCCACGGGTTGAGGGTCGGCCCGTAGGCACTGTTCTCCGTGGAGGAGCCCATCGCGAACTCGTCCATGTTGGTCTTGCCGAACAGGACGGCATCGGCCGCCTTGAGCCGAGTGACCGCCGTGGCGTCGTAGGGCGGGCGGAACTGCTCGAGCATCCGGCTGCCGCAGGTCGTCGGCTCGCCATCGACGCAGAGGACGTCCTTGATCGCGACGGGCACTCCGGCCAGCGGGCCGAGCGGCTCGCCGGCTCGACGCTTCCGGTCGATCGCGCGGGCCTGGTCGAGGATTCGCTCGTCCTCGAGGTGGACGAACGCGTTGAGTCGCTGGGACTTCTTCGACCGCTCCAGCAGCGTTCCGACGATCTCTTCGGAGGTGATCTCGCCCGCGTTCATCCGGGCCAGCATCGCGACGGCGGTATCGGGGATCATCGATCGGCGTCCTCGGCTCGAACCCGGACCGGCTGTGTCCTCCGGGGATCGGGTGGGCCAACATTCAGTCCAAGACGGCGGGGACAAGGAAGCTCATCGGGTTGCGCTTGGGGGCGTTGGCCAGTGCCTGCTCCCGCGGCAACGGTTCGCCGCGCACGTCTTCGCGGAATACGTTGCGGATCTCGATGCCGTGGGCCAGTGGCTCGACCCCGTAGGTATCGAGCTCCTGGAGCTGCGCGACATAATCGACGATCGAGTTGAGCTGGCCGGTGAACATCTCCAGCTCATCCGGGCTGACCCGCAACCGCGCCAGGAGCGCGACCTTGGCGACATCCGCATTCGAGAGCGACATTGGGGTGAGATCCTCCGCGAAACCGAAGTTGGGCGAGTCCAGCATGCGTCCGGAGCGAGACAACGAACGCTCGGTCAGTTGCTCTCGCACTTCCCGCCGGCCTTCGTCGCACCCAGTCTGACAGATTCGATTCGAGCGTTCAAGGTTCGCTCCCGGGAGCGGGAGTGGCTCGCCGGGTTCGTTTGACGTCCCGCGATCAGAATTCCTATGATGTCGGCTCACGCGATCGATGCTCATTCAAGACAGACGCTCCCGATGCAATCCGAGGCCCCGACACGATGACTGGACCCGTCGCGATCATCCTGGCCGCCGGCCACGGAAAGCGGATGAAATCCGAGAGGGCCAAGGTCCTGCACGAAGTATGTGGCCAGCCGATGATCCGCTACGTCGTGGACGCGGCCCGAGGTGCCGGCGCGCGGACGATCGTCGTCGTGGTCGGCTACGCGGCCGACCAGGTCCAAGATTACCTCCAGGGCGAACCCGACATCCTCTTCGTGACCCAGACCGAGCAGCTCGGCACGGGCCATGCCGCCAAGACCTGCCGGCCGCTCCTGGCCGATTACCAGGGTCCTGCCCTGATCCTGGTCGGCGACGAGCCGCTCCTCCGACCGCAGCCGCTGGCCGACCTGCTCCGGCGTCAGGAAGCGGACTATGCCGCCTGCTTGCTTGGCACCGCCGTCCTCCCCAATCCGACCGGCTTCGGCCGCATCCTCCGCGATTCCGCCGGCCGATTCCTCCGCATCGTCGAGGAGCGCGACTGCACCCCGGAAGAACGCGCGATCACCGAGGTCAACCCGAGCTGCTATGTCTTCGAACTCCCCGGACTCTGGGACGCCCTCGACCAGATCGGCACGAGCAACTCCCAGGGGGAATACTACCTCACCGACGCCCCCGAACACCTCATGGCGATGGGCCGCAAAGTCCTGGCTCTCAACGTCCTCCAACCCGACGACATCCTCGGCGTCAACACCCGCCAGCACCTCGCCCAGGCGACGGCCATCATGCAGTCGCGCATCCACGATCACTGGATGACCGAAGGCGTGACGATCGTCAACCCGCGTAATACGTATATCGACGGTCGATGCACGATCGGCCGCGACACGGTGATCTATCCTTTCACGACGATCAGCGGAAGGGTCCGCATCGGATCCCAATGCCGGGTCGGGCCGTCGGCCCATCTGCGAGACGGGACCGTCCTGGAAGACGGAGTGGAGGTCGGTGCGTTCGTCGAGGTCAATCGCTCCCGCCTCGGGGCGAATACGATCGTGCGACACCTGGCCTACCTGAGCGACGCCGAGGTCGGCGAGTCGGTCAATATCGGCGCGACCGCGGTCACGGCCAATTTCGACGGCGTGAACAAGAATCCGACCAGGATCGGCGACCGCAGTCGCATCGGGGCCGGCTCGATCCTGGTCGCCCCGGTCGTCGTCGGCCGGGGCGCGGTCGTGGGCGCCAACGCCGTCGTGACGCGCGGTCACGACGTCGCCGACGGCCAAACCGTGGTCGGGGTGCCTGCTCGGCCGCTGGAAATCAACCGTCGCCGTGGGTCACTGCCCGACGAGGATCAATCGCACAACCTCTGACGTGCATCAGCGTTCGCGTCGTGTTTCCTCGAATCCAACGGCTCCCGCCGATCTCGGAAGCGAGTCCTTACTGTGGAGCCGGTTCCCGTTGGAAATCAGGCTTTGGCAAGTCTCGCTGACAGAGGTTATCCTATCAGGCGGAGGTACGACCTGATGGCGACTATGAACATCTCGCTCCCGGACGATTTGAAGGCTTTCGTCAAGGACCAAGCCACGAAGCGGGGCTTCGGTACAGTGAGCCAATACATGAGTGCCATCATTCGAGAGCAGCAGCAACAGCAAAGCGAGCGGGAGAGGCTTGACGCCCTGCTCCTAGACGGGCTCGACTCGGGCCCAGGCACTCCGATGACCCGGAAGGATTGGGAGCACATCAAGCGAGAGGGAAAGAAGAAGATCGCCGAGCGGAAGCGTGAGCGTCGATGAATCGCGAAATCATCAAGCTCCCTCGGGCCGAGACCGACCTCATCGATTGCTACACCTATCTTGGGGAGCAAGCCAGCGTCGAAACGGCCGATCGTTTCCTGGTCGCCGTCGATAAGACGCTCGGCTTCATCGCCAGGTCCCCAGGGATCGGAGCCCCGCACGAGACGACCAATCAGCGGCTCGCAGGGCTTCGCTCAATACCCGTCTCGAAGTTCAAGCGATATCTCCTCTATTACCAGGCGTTCGACGATCGAATCGAACTCGTCCGATTGCTCCACGGCGCCCGGGACATCAGAAAGCTCCTCGATACCGAGAGCGATGAGGACGTGTGAGCCGCGACCCGGCGGCTCCGATGAATCGTTCCCGAATCGCGGTGAATCCGACCAGGATCGGCGACCGGAGCCGCATCGGGGCCGGCTCGATCCTGGCCGCCCCGGTCGTCGTCGGCCGGGGCGCGGTCGTGGGCGCCAATGCCATCGTGACGCACGGTCACGACTTCACTGACGGCCACACCCTGGTTGGCGTTCCCGCTCGGCCGATGGAAACGATCCTCAGGTGCGAGTCTCTGCCCGAGAGGGATCGACAGGACAAACTTTAGCGCGGAAAGAGCGGCGTAACACGCCACCAGCGGAAATCAGGATGGCAATTCCACCCAAGAGAATCGACGATGGCTCGGGGACGGTGGCGGTATTGATGACTACATCGTCGATAAAGGTTGTATGATCGCCCGATTCACTCGGGTTCGCAGTGGCGAATAAGAGCGTGTAAGAACCGGACGAAAGGGTAAACGCCCCGCTCGTGTAGAGGCTGAAAGACGTCTCACTGGCCGGCGAGACAGTCGAGCTGTCGTTGAAGCTCAAGACGTTCGTATCGATCAACACGTTCAAAGAATTGGCACCATAACCATCTCTCGCCTCAGCCAGAAAGGAGAGCGTATATCGACCGGCGCTGGCCACGGTGAAGAGTTGGCTCATCATGCCGTCGGAATACGAAGGGCCATAAGACTTGGCATTCTGGATGAACGCAGCCTGGTCGCCATTTGCCCCCATCACACCGAAGCCACTGCGATTTGCAGCGATTCCCGATCCCCCTGAGAATGCCCAACCAGAGCCGCCTTGGCTCGCCAATGTCGGGCAGTATTCATATCCTCCGGGTAAGTTCGGCGATTCGAAGCCTGCGTTCGCAATCACAACGCCTGCGTGAGATTGCGCTGTTGCCGCGATCATCGCCAATGAGATCGCGATCAAGGTCCGGTAGGCCCGCAATACAATTCTCATTCATGCCTGCTTGGTGTGCCATTTCATGACATTAACCCAACAACGGGTTGATTTCGTCCGACCCTGCTCATGAACCGTCCGGATTCGTCAACAAGAAAGCCATCACGATCGTCAGACGGCTCATCTGGGTTCGGCGTGACTACCAGATCACTTCTCTGATAATCCCACAGAGATCTCGTCGTCTCGTCCTGTATCTCGCCAATCAATCCTCATCAATGGCCCTCGCCAGTAACATCATTTAGTCTTCTTCCATTTCTACTTCATTATGCTGGCAATTGGTTGATACGATCGCGATGCGCGCACAGGGGAACAGACGTCTCACGTAACGCAGTCTGCGGAGTGAAATCGTGTCGAGCCCCAGGCATCCACCCATCTCGGTCGAAGCGCCCTGAGATAGGTTTCATGCCCAGTAAGACGCTTGCCGGGAAAAAACCGGACGCTGCGCCGCTTGAAATGATCGAAAGCAGTGTCGCCACTGGGTCGCGCGGATAGGGCGGCGAGGCTTTAGCATGACCTCGACGATTGACAGTGGTGAATGGAGCTTCTAATATGCACGACCTTGAACCAGCAATCCGAGGAGACACCGCGGATGATCGGCGATGCAGCCACCGATACGCCGTTCGGCGATCGGCCTCGATCGGACCTGGAATCCTGTATCGCTTCGGCGCGAGACGGTGACAAAGAAGCGCTGGGCCAGGCCCTGGAGTCGTTCCGAAAGTACCTCCTGCTCGTGGCCAATAAGGGGCTGGACCCGGCGCTCCGGACGAAGAAAGGGGCGTCGGACCTGGTGCAGGAGTCCTTACTGCTCGCATATCGCGACTTCGCGTACTTCCGGGGGCGGACGAAGGCCGAATGGCAGACGTGGTTGAAAACCATTCTGGTCAATCATCTGACGAGCCAGCGCCGACAGCTCGCGTCGTCGAACAGGCGGCTGCGTGAGGTGGCCGTCTCGCACGAGTCCCAGCTCGGGTGGATCGACGAGGCACCGACGCCCGGCGCGGAGCTGGCCCGCCGGGAGCGAGAGGCGGTGGTGACCGCGGCGGTGTTGCGACTCTCGGAGCGTCACCGACGAGTCGTGATCGAGCACTACCGGGAGAAACGGACTTACGAGGAAATCGGCCGTCGCATGGGGATCGACGCCGAGGCCGTCCGCAAGCTCTGGACGCGGGCCCTCAAGAAGTTGCGGGAGGAGCTGGGTTCGACTCATGAGTAGCGACGAATTCTCGCGGCAGGACGATCCGCCGCCAGCCGAGGACCGGCCCGACGATCCCGCCTCCACGGACGGTATCGAGGAATGCCTGCGCGTACTCGATGAGCTCTGGCCGTCCCGTGATGCCCAGGGCATCGAGCTCCCGCCCCTGCGACTCGGAAAATACACGATCCTGCACGAGCTGGGCCGAGGCGGATTCGGGGTGGTGTTCCTCGCCGAGGATACGGTCCTGTGCAGGATGGTGGCGCTGAAGGTCCCGAGGTTCGAGGTCGTGTTCCGCTCCGAGGCTTGGGACCGGTTCCTCCGCGAGGCGCGGGCCGCGGCGAGGCTCGATCACCCCAACCTCGTGCCGTTGCTCGACGTCGCGTCGATCGGGCCGGTGGGTTACATCGTCTCAGGGTATATTGCAGGCCCCAGCCTGGAGCAATGGCTGCAACGTCACCCCGGCGGGTCTCCGCCGCGCTGGGCCGCCCGACTGGTCGCCATCCTGGCTCATGCCATGGAATATGTGCATCAGCGACGGATTCTCCATTGCGAACTCAAGCCGGCCAACGTACTCTTGCAGCGGTCGGAGCTCGACGTCGATCTGGCCACTCCTCAGAGTTGGGAGCATGTCGCGGACGATACCTGGATCCCGCGGATCTGCGATTTCGGCCTGGCAAAGCTCCAGGAACTCGATGCCGACCAGGGCCGCACGTCCATCGCCTGCGGCTCTCCATCGTACATGGCCCCGGAGCAAGCGGAGGTCCGTCGCGCCGACATCGGCCCGGCCACGGATGTTTATGGACTGGGGGCGATCCTCTACTCGATGCTGACGGGCCGCCCTCCGTTCCTGGGCGAAAGCGATCTGGATACCCTGAACCGCGTCGCGACCGACGAGCCGGTGCCGCCGCGTCGGGTGCGACCGGACGTGCCCCGCGACCTGGAGACGATCTGTTTGAAATGTCTGGAGAAGCGGCCCGAAAGGCGGTATGCCGGCGCCCAGGCGCTCGCCGATGACCTGGAGCGGTTCCTCGACGGCCGGCCCATCGCCGCCCGGCCGGCGTCGACGTGGGAGCGAGCCGGCAAATGGGTTCGGCGCAACCCGGCGAAGGCCGTGCTGGCCACCGCCGGACTACTGATGGTCCTCGCCGTCTTCGGCGGCATCCTCTGGCATTCTGCCATCGTTACTGGGGACAAGGAGGAGATTCGCAAGGCGAATGAGGAACTTCGCAAGGCGAATGAGGAACTTCGCCAGGCGATCGAGGGACTTCGCCAGGCGATCGATCGTGCCGATGCGTCTGCCCGCGAGGCCCTTGCTCAAAGAAACCTGGCCAATGATCAAGCTCAACTCGCCCGACGACGACTCGCCTGCTATCAGGCGTTAGCCACGCAGCAAGCCGTGACGGACGGGAATTTCGAGCTGGCCTATCGGCTGCTCGAACAGGCCGGGCCGAAGCTGGAGGCGACGGGAGGCGGTGGGTTCGCGCTGGCCTATCTCCGTCGAATCGTCCACGATCGCCTGGAGGTTTTCGCCGGACACCAGAAGCCGATCTCTGCACTGGTCGTCGCCCCGGACGGAGGTACGCTCGTTTCTGCCGACGAGGATAGCGTGGTCCAGCGCCTGGAATATGGCCACAGGGCATGCTCAAAGACTGCCGTGGGTCGGGTGGAAGAGGATCGTGCAGTTGGTCTTCAGCCATAACGGTAATCGGCTCGCCGGAGTGACCACCCATTTCGGAAATGTTTACCTCTGGGACTTCGAGGCAAGTCCGGTTCTGAGGCATCTCAGGACGTCGGGGGGACCACCCGTTGCGTCTGTTTTCTTCTCGGAACGCGACCTCCTCGGTGTGCTCCGCGATCAATTGTCTGCCGGAACGCCCCGGATTGCGACCTGGGACCTCTCAGGGCCGAACGACGAGCTCGATCCGGCGAGCGGGAATGCCACCGAGCAGTTGAATAAGGAACTGGGCGATCAGCGGCTGAAGGATCTGGTCAACCTGATGGAACCGAAGCCGGCGAGTCCTCCGGCGGGATTGCGGGACTCACTCTGCGATAGGCCACTGCGGGGTTTCGCTCGCACGGCCGACGGGACCCTGGGATTGTGCGTACACGGTGACGGCACCTTCACGATCCTTCGCCTGGTGTCCGAGCTTCCTCAGGCGAAGGGCCGGAGCGGCTTCGGTGGTGACGATCCAGTGTCTCGTCTGGCGATCGGCCGGTTCGACACCCATGGTGCCACGATTGTCCTGTTCGGCCCCGGCAAAGACGAGAGGTCCCCGCGACAAGATTCGCTTGACCGATTGAAGCCGCTGGTCGCGGCCTTGAACCCGATCAAGGCGGAGCACCCAAGCCCGTCAGATCGAGTCATCCGGACCGACGGTCCTGGGCCGGTGGCCTTCAGCCCCGACGGACGATGCGTGGCGATCAAGCGATATCAACGACAGGTGGAAGTCATCGAGCGGGACCCTGGGCATCCCGCTCTGGTCGTTGACATTGAAGGGACAGGCGCGTCTGCGCTCTGTTTCACCCGCGACAGCTCGACCTTGATCATGGGAGGGGATGACGGTTTGGTCCGCCTCCGGCACCTGAGGCCGCGGCCAGAAGCGATGGTGTTGGCCGGACACGCAGAGCGGGGACAGGCGAGGGAAGCCTGGTCTGTCGCTTTCTCGCCGGACGGACACACCGTCGCCTCGGCTGGGGACGACAACCTCATTCGCATCTGGGACCCGTCCACAGAGCGCGAACTCGCCCGCCTTGAAGGGCATAACATGCTCGTCACGTCGATTGCCTTCGCGCCGGACAGCCGCTCTCTCGTCAGCGGCAGCTTCGACCCGGATTCCAGGATCATCCTCTGGGATCTCTCGAAGAAGTTGCCACCGAAGCGATTGGCCGGTCACGCAGCGAATGTTCTCGCCGTGGCTATCAGCCCCGACGGTCACACCATCGCTTCGGGAGGAAGGGACCAAATTGCTATCCGCTGGAACGCTGACGACGGCCGGCGCCTCGATACGATCACCGAACACTCCGACTGGGTTGACGCATTGGCATTCAGCCCGGACGGAGGAATCCTGGCCTCCGGGGGGTTGGACCGCCGGATCGTCTTGTCCGACACGAGCACCGGCCTAAGTCGACGGATCGATTACGCCGATCAGGTCTTCGCCCTCCGGTTCTCACCCGATGGGAAACGGCTCTATTCCGCTCATCATGGGGGCGCTGTACTCAGCAGGGACATCGCGAGCGATCAATCCGTCACCATCTTGCCTGGGCATGGCAGCAACGTGCGCGGACTGGCCGTATCTCCCGACGGTCAGACCTTGGCCACAGCCGGCGACGATGCGACCGTACGACTCTACGACCTGGATACTGGCCAGGAACTCCTCTGTCTCACCGGCTTCAAAATCCGCGTCAACGCGGTCGCTTTCAGCCCCGATGGGATGAGCCTCGCCGCCGCCGACCACTCGGGCGCCGTCACCATCTGGAAGGCTCGGCCCTCGCCTTGACCCCTCTCGATGCGACCACGGTCACGGCCCGGGTTGACCGATCCGACCAGGATCGGTGACCGGAGCCGCCTCGGGGCCGGCGCGATCCTGGTCGCTCCGGTCGTCATCGGCCGGGGCGCAGTCAAGGTTCTCGAATCACTCCGGGCGAGGCAGGGGTTCTTTGGGGCGACGGCGGGCGGAACGATAGGCGAGCGCGCCGAACGCCGCGACGAACACCAGGATCGCCGAAGGCTCGGGCACCGACTCGGCACCAACTTGCCCGATGATCGAATCGATGGCGGTCGTGGGGTGCTCCTGATCCCAGAACAGGAACCCGTTCCCATTCAATGATGAGCTGATCGCCGATCCGGTGACGTTGGTAATCCCGTAATTGGCCGGGTTTGCCATGACGGAGTTGAACAACGAGTTGACATCCAGCAGGTGAATCTGCACACCAAGGCTCGTCTGGAGTTTCGCGATTTCCTTCTCGAGCTGATTGTCGAATTCCTTCGACAACACATCGAGACCCTTTTGTTGGGCGATGGTCATCGTCTGGGTCGCCAGCGGGATTTGACCCAGCATCGGCAGATTAGGAATGAGGAACTGCTTGGCACCCGCGTCGGCGAGCGTGATGATCTCCTGGGCGATATTCTGCACCGAGACGGCCGGTTTCGACTGGCCGCCGAGCAGGAAATCATTGGCGCCGCCCCAGATCGTGAAGAGCTGCGTGGGGCTCGGCAGGTTCCCCGCTCCCAAATACATCGCGATCTGGGTGCCGATGTTGGGGACCTGGGCACCCGCGACGGTCGTTGTCCCGTAGCCGGTTTGTGCCCCGCCGAAGGCATAACCCGTCCCGCCCGCCAGCGATGCGGTCGGGACCGGCACGCCGAGGTCCTTGGCCAGGCTCTCCACCCAGACCGGGCCATTCGAGAACCGGCCCTGGTAGTAATCCGCCGTGGGGGCCGGCTGACTTCCCCCGCTCCCGATTGAGGTGTTGCCGACGTCCGAAAGGCTGTCGCCGAAGCTCACGATGCCGGTGATCGGGTCGGCCCTTCCAACATCGCCGGATACCAGAACGATCCCCGCCGCGAAGACGTACGCCCATCTCAGTCTCGTCCGAGGGTGTATTCCCATCGATTCCTCGACTCCTTCCTTGATGCCACTAGCCGTCCTGCCAATCGAGCCGCACCGCCGGATGCTCCATAACGACCAGGACTCAGACCGTGGCGAGATCGGAGGGAATCATGAGGAATAATCTGGATTTTGTCGAGGTGACTCTAGACGATCGGAGATTGGGTCGACTGGGACAAGCAGGAAAGGATCGACCTCGAGTCGTTCAATAGTAATCCACGAATCCGATCATCATCTCGTCGTCGCTCTGCTCTCCCCAGGTGACCGTGCGCATCGGATCCGGGTTGGCGGGATTGTCCCGGGAGTTGTCGAAATGAGCCTCGCAATGGATCCTAGTACCCTGCGGCATCGTCTTGGGCTCGGCGAGTCGATACACGCTCTGCCAGTTGAAATCATAGTTTGGTACGGAGAGGAGGATCTCGGCTCGTCCGTCGGGATACTCGGCAGTGAAGGTGAAACTCTTGCCCCGCAGGTGCATGTGGGGCGTCAGGCTCAGGAGTCGAATCTCGCGAGGGGTCTTCCAGAACGTGCGCACGACGTGGTCGGGGGCGCCGGGCGGGATTCGAAGGTTGTGCGCGGGGATTCCCTTGGTGATCGCCAGGTGCCGTGGCGGCTCGGACGAGACGATCAGGCCGATCGACGACCGGTCGAATCGCGACTTGCCGATCGGCGTGTAATGCACCTCGAAGAGCAGGCTGGAACCCATCGCGATCTTCTTACCCACGCCGGGAGGAAAGACCGAAGGCCGGTCGCCGGGCGTGTAGGCGGCCAGCAAGCTATCTCGGATCGACTTCGTCTTCGAGGTCGTATCTCGGTCCTCCACGAAGACGCAAATGTGGTGGACGACGGCCTTATCACCGGGCTGGGCTTCGACGGCCTGGAGGTAGAGATCGGTCGTCAGATGGGTCGGCACGTGAATCCGCTGGATGGCGACGGTCCCTTCGGCCGGGACCGCGAACGCCTCAGGCATCTCGATCACGATGTCGGGAGTGCCGATCGACCAGACCTGCGAAGGTCGTGGCGGCTTCGGAGTCCTAGTCAGGTCTCCGGACGGGGCTCCCTGCTCGACCCAGGACAGCAACAACGACCGCTCTCGGGGTGAGAGGCTCCGATCATTGGCGAACCGGCCATAGCGGGGATCGGCATGCCAGGGCGGCATCCGTCCGTCCTCGAGGACCTCGGCGATCGAGGTCGACCACCGTCGGGCCTGATCGAAGGTCAGGAGGGAGAATGGGGCGACCTGGCCCGGTCGATGGCAGGTCGCACATCGCGCATGCAGGATCGGCGCGACGTGATCCGCATAGGTCACCGGCGCGGTTGTCGGTCGGCTGGATGATGACGACTCCGGTCCATCGGCCACCTGCCCTGTCCGCGAGGACGCGGCCCGGATGGACGCCAGTCGACCGGCCTTCGCCGGGTCTGTCCGCTCGATGGGACAGCCCACCACCTGCGTCACCTCGGGGAAGACCTTCCCGCCGGCCAGTACCGTTCCGATCGCGTCGGCGAGGTAGGTGCGCTCGGGCTGATCCCGCCGCGTGCGACGGCCGTACTGGTCGTCGATCGCACCGCGATAACGCAGCCGGCCTCCGCTATCGAGGACGAGGGCTTCGCAGGTCCGCTCGGCCAGCAACTGGTCCGCGACGCGATTCTCGGCATCCTTGAGGATCGGGAAATGAATGCCCGATTCCCTCGCATAGACGGAGAGATCCTCGATCGATTCGCTCGCATTGGAATCGACGGCCAGGAAGTTGACCCCCTGCACGCGGTAGGTCATCGCGAGTGCCGCCAATCGGGGCATGTAGAGTTCGCCGACCGGGCAGCTCGTCCCGATGAAGACGATCACGACGACCCGACCCCGATGCTGGGAAAGCCGATGGGAATGCCCTGTCCTCACGTTGACGAGCTCGAAGTCATGGACGACTTGCCCGGCACCCCGGTCCAACGGACCGCGGCGGAGGACCGTGGTCCAGACCACGGCAGCGACCGTCAGTCCGAGCATGAGCAATCCCGCCAGTCTCGTCCGGAAGCCGAAACGATTGCGAGCTGATCGCTGACCACCGAGAACGAGTCCCATCGGCACGTGGGGCAACCCAAGACCAGGGCGAACGATTCGTCGCCGCCGAAGCCACGAGCCGACGAGGTGTTGGCTTTCTTCCATGATCGGCCGCTCCATCGCAACCATCCCGTAGTATGGGCCGAACCGCCGGGTAGGAGAAGGCGGTAGTCGCCGACATCGTCGTCAAGGCCGGAGGGCACTAGGGCCGGGCGGCGTCCGGATCGGACATTCCTCGCCGAACACCACCCGACGATGAGACCTCGACCCCGTGACCACGGTCGTGAGACTGTGGTTTGGACGGGACGAACGTCCTCCAACCTCGGGTGTCAGCCCGATCCGGTGCGAAGATCGCACTCGCGTACGAGGTCGGAGGTCTCCCGTCCGAACCCCCTACAAGACCCTTTACTCGACTGGCCCGGACGCGAATCTTCAGGGCCTTGCCGGATTTTCTTGACGATCCCTTACAGAAGGTGACTTCCGTCCCAATTCTCAATATCCGCCTCGCTTTCCTCGCGAGATTCCCTACCACTGGTGCAGACTCTGGTTGCGTTGATATCGCAGTATTCCGAAGGGAAAATCACTCAGGCCCCCTGGTTGGTGCCTGGATCATTGAGCTTCCGATACAGGTCCACGTACTGCCCGAACAACTCGTCATAGACGCCGGCATTGGCAGGATCGGGTTCGACGACATTCTCGATGGCGACCATCTCGCGTGCCGCCTCGTCAAAGTCGGCATAGATCCCCGCGGCGACGGCCGCCGCCATCGCCGAGCCCAGTGCGCACGCCTCGGATTCGCGGGCCAGATGGACCGGCATCTTGAGGATGTCCGCGTGGATCTGGAGCCAGAGGGCCGACTTGGCACCGCCGCCCCCCAGGAAGATCCGTTCGATCCGGAGCCCGTGGGCGGCGGCATCCTCGAGGATGTGCCGCGTGCCGCAGGCGGTGGCCTCGTAGACGGCGCGAAGCACATGGCCCGGACCGTGAGCCAGAGATAATCCGGTGATGGCCCCTCGCGCCTGGGGGTTCTTGTAGGGAGAGCGATTGCCTTGCCAGTCGTCGCGGACGACCAGGCCCTCCGAGCCGGGAGGGACCGCCGCCGCCTTTTCATCGAGGACTTGAAACACATTGAGCCCGCGCCTTGCCGCCTCTCCCTGTTCGTTGCCGGCGAAATGCCTGCGATACCAGTCGAGGATCGACCCGGTCGCCGTCTGGCCGGCTTCGAGCGTATAAAGCCCTTCGACGGTCGCATCGGGATAGCAGCCGGCCGCACCAGAGCCGAAGATGCCGTCGCGGGACTGCGCGAGGTGGCAAGTGCTCGAGCCGACAATTGCCGCCACGTCCCCGTCCCTGGTTGCGCCTAGGCCGAGCATCCCGAGATACGCATCGATCCCACCCTGGGCAACCGGAATCCCCGCCCTCAATCCGAGATCGTTCGCCGCTCGCTCGCTCAGCACGGCATCCCCTCGACCCAGCGGGACGATCGTGCTCGGCCACTTGTCACGGAGGTCTCCCAGCCCGAGCGCCTCGTGGAGCCGGACCGGCCAGCCGCCGTCAGGTCGGGCGTAATTCCATTTGACCGAGATGTGATTCAGCGATAAGGTCCACTCGCCGGTCAACCGATACATCATCCAGTCGGTGCATTCGACGATCCGCTGAGACTCTTCGTAGATCTTTGGCTCGTTTCGCCGGAGCCAGAGCGCCTTCGGCAGCATCCACTCGGGCGAGACGCGGCCGGAGACATAGCGCAGGATCGGGTCGCCCGTGGCGCTGATGTCGGTCGCCTCGCGGAACGCGCGCTGGTCCATCCAGAGCAGGGCCGGACGCAACGGCTCACCCGATGCCGTACAGGCCACCACGGTGCACGCCGTGCAGTCGAGTCCGACGGCGACGACCTCCTCATGTGAGACACCGCCGCTCGACATCGCGGCTCTCACAGCCTGACGCGCCGCCTCCCACCACTCGGACGGCTGCTGCTCGGCCCAGGTCGGCCGGGGATAGGTCGTCTCGATGGGCGCCACACCGTAGGCGACTGTCCGGCCATCCAGGGCGACGAGCGCGGCACGAAGACTCTGGGTCCCGACATCGAGCCCCAATAGGAACTGGCGACGCCTCTTGGTCGTTTCCATCGGTAGAATGCCCCGATCGCCGACAATCATGACGGCTTGCGACTATCCAGGAGGAGTGTGACCGGTCCATCGTTGACCAGCTCGACCTTCATCATCGCTCGAAAGACGCCTCGTTCGACCACGATGCCCGACTGCACTAGCAGGTCGGCGCAATGGAGATACAGCCGTTCGGCCTCGGCGGGGTCGGCGGCTGCGGTGAAGCTGGGCCGACGGCCGGATCGACAGTCGCCGAGCAGGGTGAACTGGCTGACGATCAGGATGCTCCCCCCGACATCTTGCACGCTACGATTCATCTTGCCCAGATCGTCCTCGAAGGCGCGTAGCTTGAGCACTTTCTCGGCGATCCATGCGGCATCGGTCTCGGAGTCACCCTGCTCGACCCCGAGCAGTACTAGCCAGCCATGAGCGATTCGGCCCACGCACGCTCCCTCGACCTCGACAGATGAGCGGCTGACTCGCTGCAAAACCGCACGCATTCATCAACTCCTGATCTCCTGGAGTCCCCAGAAGGTTTCCCATGATACCGCAAGAACCGACGAAAGGCCCGTGCCAATCTACCAATTCAGGGACTCACGACGGCAGCGTGGCACGCTGAGGGTGGCATCGAGATTCTTGTATCCCACTGTAGGCGCGGGCTGGAATCCCGTGCCGGTCGCTGGTCCAGCCAAATTGGCGTTGTCCCGGATGCCGGACAATTCGTGTGGTAGACTCGCGTCGGAGATTTTATCGAAGGGACTCGATGGCGGAGGAATGAATGTCCAGGCTTCAATTCCGAGGCTCGATCGCCGGGGCGCTCGTCGTGGTCGGCCTGCTCTCGTCAAGGCCCGCCCATGCGCAAGTCGGAGTCGATCCGGGCCCACCGCGTGAACCCGGAGGCTTGTGCAACGCCGTGGTCACCGGCGTTTATTATGACGTTGTGAACCAGGCGCTGGCCGAGCACCGCCTCCAGCATCTTCAGGCGAAGCTCCGGCACGATGCCGAGCGGGGCGACAAAGCCGCCGTGGAGTGCGACATCCGTCGGATCGACAACATCAAGTATCGCATCGTGATCGACGAATGGTTGATCCGGTGGAATTCGCGCCAGTACCCCTGCTTCTACCCGATCTACACCGATCCTGTCTCGGCCGCCGCGATCTCTCAAGCCAGCCATCCGACTGATGTTCCCGACTCCTTGCGGCAAGTCCCGACCCCTGGACCGATGACCGCCGCCGCGACGATCACGATCACGATCGTCAATGCCGAGCCGACTGGCATCGACTTCGCCATCGATGGCCTCACCTATCAGGCACGCGCCCGCTCGCGGCAGGTACTCGCCGTGGCCCCCGACTCGTACATCACCTACGAGGCTGGAGGATCGATCGGCCGGCGTCGGTATGGGCTCGTGCCGGGTATCTACGAGTTCCGATCGACCCCCGAGGGCTGGGCGTTGTACAAGCTTCCGAGCATGCCCTGAATCGGCAATGGGATCCACCGTCGAGTCGTACGGATGCGGGTCCATCCCGTGAAGATTGATCTGTGCGCATTGGTCGAGGGAAAGACCTGAGCACCTGCGCATTCCGGGTAGCCCAATCTGCAACAAGCTGATAACCTTCTGTGTCGACGGCCTAGAGTGAAACGGCGGGGAGAGCGCGGATCTCCAGGAGGCGAGCTTGGTGGGGTCGAAGCATGTTCGGCTCCGGGTCGGGGTGATCGGGTTGGGTCGCCTCTGGGAGACCCGGCACAAGCCGTCACTGGCGCGACTGGGAGATCGGTTCCGGGTCACTGCCGTCTACGACCAGGTCTATCGCCGGGCCGAGATCGAAGCCGCCCAGATCGGCTGTGCGGCCTGTGAAGGGCTCTCGGCGCTGGTGGAACGGCCCGACGTCGATGTGATCTATCTTGTCTCCCGACAGTGGTTCGGACTCCATCCGATACCGATGGCCTGTGCGGCGGGCAAGGCCGTTTACTGTGCCTTGCCGCTCGCCGACGACCTTCCCGAGTTGGAAGGGCTCGTCAAGCTGGTGGAGAGCAGCGGGATCGTCTTCATGCCCGAACTCGCCCGGCGATGCTATCCGGCCACGCTCCGGCTCAAGGAGCTGCTGGCGACCGAGTTGGGGCCTCCGCGATTGGTGCTCGGACATTCACGCCTCTTCGGATTCGACCGATATGCGCTGCCCGGTCCGACCAACCAGATTGTCCCGGCCCCCTTGTTGATCGACCCCGGCAGTTATCTGCTCGACTGGTGCGGGTTCGTCTTCCAGTCCCTTCCGGAATCCCTGCAAGGCTCGCGGTGTCAAACGATTCCATCCGAACGACCCGGCGACCAGGAATCGGATTTCGAGAGCTTCGTGGCGACGTTCTCCAAGGGTGCGACCGCCCAGATCTCGTTCGGCCGCTATCATCGAGCCAGTTGGGGCGAAGCCAGCCGGTTCCTGCCTCCTCCAGGTTTTCAGGTCTTCGCCGAGAGAGGGGCCGCCTGGCTGGAGATGCCGGAGCGCATTCAGTGGTCGGGATCGGGGGGCGTCAAGGAGGAACGACTCCCTTTGGAGCCCACCGTCGGCGATGTGCTCAACGACCAGTTCCATCGGCTTGTCCGTGGCGATCATTCCCTGGCTCCCACGATCCGCGACGCACTCACGATCGCCCGGCTCGTCCATGACGTCCGGCGGAGCCAGCGAGAGGGAGGGATGATCGTTCGATCTTCGTGAAGGGGCATGTCCGTCGCTTGATGATGGCACGACAAGTCGAAGCTCAAACATCTACGACCCATCCGATTTGATTTTCAGAGTCACACTCAAGGACGAGCGCAACCATGACGGGGATGGAACCGCAATCGAAGGAATCGCAACAACCCGATCCGCGAGTCGGCCGATTCGTCCGGGCGACGCTCGTGGTCCTGGCGGCAACGACCGGCCTGGGCCTGATGACCGATTCGCTGCTGCGAAGCTCGGCGACCTATGACGAAGTCCTCTATCTCTCCGTGGCTTCGCATTGGTGGCGGACCGGCGATCAGGAAAAAATCACCCGCGCCGGCTCGCCATTGACGTTCTGGAAGCTCCAACAAGTGCCGTTGCTCTGGACCCTCGACAGGCTCGGTCACGGCGACTGGATCGATCACCCGGACGAGCACGAATTGATCCTGCTGCCCATGGCGCGGATCGCCTCACTCTGGATCTGGCTGGTGGCGATGGGGCTGGTCGTTTACTGGAGTCGTCGCCTCTACGGACCGCAGGCGATGGTCTTAGCCGCGTGGTGGTTCGCGCTGAGCCCCAACTTGCTGGCGCACGGCCCTCTGATCACGATGGAGACCCCGATCATCGCGGCGATGACGGGCATGATGCTCCTGTTCTGGATCTTCTTGCGAACCGGGGATCGCCGCGCCTTCCTGGTCTCGGCCGTCCTGGGCGGCCTGGCGTTCTCGTGCAAATTCACGGCGGCCGTCGCGCCGCCGATCTTCGGGCTCCTCTGGTTCCTGGCACGCTGGAGGGATGGCGACCGCAGGCCGGCGCGACTGGTCCTGAAGGTGGCCACCGGAATGATCGGTTTCGCGGCGATCATGGCGCTCTCGGACGTCGTGATCACCGGCGGGGCCACGCTGACGATGAGTGCGCAGACCGGCGACCACCCGAGTTTCGACGGCAAGTTCGGCCCGAGGCTGGGGCATTTGATCCGGTCGATCGTCGAGGCATCGTACCCACAAGACTGGGTCGGATTCGTCCGCCAGTCGATCATGCAAAGGTCCGGTGCGCCGAGCTACCTGTTCGGCGAGGTCCGTGATACCGGCTGGCGCGACTATTACCTGGTAACCTTGGCCGTGAAGGTCCCGCTGGTTTTCTGGTTGGTCGTGGCCGTCCGTGCCGGGCTGTCGCGCCGCATCCCCTCGGCAGGGCGCGACTGGGTCCTGCCGATCGCCGCCGTCGCCTTCGTGGCCCTCGCCTCGATCGGCTCGACACGCAACCTGGGCATCCGATACCTACTGCCCGTGGCGCCCCTCGCGATCGTCTGGATTTCGGGACTGGCCGAAGGAAATCGATGGTCGCGGCGGCTTGCTTACGCCGGGCTGGCCGCCCAGGCACTGTCGATCGCATCGATCCATCCCTACGAGCTGACCTATTTCAATACGCTGGCGGGCGGACCGGTCGGTGGCCGGCGGATCCTTTCCGACTCGAATCTCGACTGGGGCCAGGGTCTCAAGCCGCTCGCGCAGCTCCAGCGCGCGCACCCCGAGTTCCGCGACCTGACCTTCTTTTATTTCGGCGACAACGACCCGGCAGTCTATGGAGTCGAGGGGGAGAGTTACACCGTCCGAGCGGCAAACGCGAACGAGGGTGTACCCACCCGACTCGAACCTCGGACGACGTACCTGGCCGTCTCGGCCTCGCTCCAGTGGGGGGCGTATGCTCCGCCGGGTCTGTTATCTCCCCTGAAGGGGATCGAGCCGGTCCGGTTCACCGACGATGCCACGATCGCGATCTACCGCACCGAGGACATCCTCCGGCGTACGGCCTCGGGCGGAATCCTTGCCGACGCGCGGGACTCGTCAGAGGTACGGCCGAGTGGCAAGGAGCAGGATCCTCGGTGATCGAATGGGTATAACCAGGAGTGAGTGCCGGAGCTCGGCGCCCCGATCATCAAGCCGCAATCCTGCGGACACGCGACCAGGCACCCAACCCGGCCAGGATGGCGATCGAGCCCGATATGAAGCTCGATGGCTCGGGGACGGAGAACGTATTGATGATCGAGTAGAGCTGCGCCGTGCTCTTCGCCCCACCGCCCCTCGTGGGCACCCTGAGGGTGCCGACATCCGTCACGGCCAGCGTCTTCGCGGGAGGGTCGAGCATGACCGACTGGCTGGTCTGTCGAGTCGTCTTGCCATCCCCGTCCTGGTTGACATAGACGGTCATGTCGTTCCCACCGGCGACTGTCTCGGTCACCTGCGACCTCGTAGAGATATCGACGGCGGTCCCCGTGAACGACAAACCGGCAGTCGAAGAGTTGTAAGTCGCCGTGACGGAGTACGTAATCGTGACGGTCTGGGTCGAGGCATCGGCCGTCGTCAGGCTCAGCATCGGATTGAAATCGAACATGATACCATTAGTCACCTGGGAAACGTTGACCTGTGCCGCGGTGGGATTACCGGCCGGATCGCTGCTCACGGAACTGCCGGTGAACGTGAAAGTGAGTCCACCATAGGTGACCTTGCCATCGCTGTTGTCGAGGAGATACTGGATGCTCGTGCCCGCCCGACAAACCCGAGCCCCGAGCCCGGTCGGACCGGCGACCATGAGGATTCCGAGGAGGCCGTGAATCGCGAGTCGCCTGTTCATGTGGGTCACCTTCCCGGTAGAGCGAAATGAGCCTGATGGAGATCAGCAACCCGCCAGAATGCCGGTCCCCCGGCGTGTGGAAGAAGCACGACGGCTCATCGATGCGAACGACAATCGACCGTCGGGAGGTGGCATCGTACGTGACTTTCCAATATTAGTAAATGTCCCCGCCACGTGAGAGCCGCTCTTCCAGACCGTCGGCCACCTCGGCGATGCGCCGGATCAATCCGTTGGCGTCGGTGGACTTGAGCATCTCGGCCGGCACGTTCTCGATGACGACGAAGTACTCCTCACCCCGGAGGACGCGAATGGCGAAGTGCCCCTCCACGATGCGGGCATTGAGCTTGAGCAAGGTGCGACAATCGCGATCGTTGACGGGTCCGCAGACGGAGACCAGGCCGAGGATGGTCCTCCCCTCGGCGTCGATGCCGGCAGGCCCGACGTAGACGGCCTGCTTGCGATCGAGCCGGAGCGGGACGACGACCTGCCAACCCTGGCCCGACGGGTTGGCGTCATATCCGCCGGAGCGGACGAATTCGAGGATCAGGCGGGCGATGTCGGGGTCCGCCGGCTCGGGGGCCTCGTAAGGTCCGAGCGCATCGCAGCCGGCGCCGGCGTCGGGCTGGACGGCGCCGAGGGGAAGCCCGCAGTTCGTGCAGTATCGATCCGAGACGTGGTTGGTCAATGTGCAGCGGGCGCACACGATAATGATGCTCACCATCGCTCAACGGCTCCTCGACGCGTGATCCCCGGCTGCGTATTCCGGGAGAGTCGGCCGCTCCGTCGGATCGAGACCCGTCGGGGCGGCCGGTTCGGCTCATTTCTCCTCGAGCTGGATCGACGACAACAGCTCGTCGAACATCGGCCTCAGTTTGGTCATGGTCTTGTCGGGGCCGATCATCCGGACGTAATAGCTGCTATTCTCGCCCGTGACGATCGCGCCCAGGAGTCGGGCCTTCGCTTCGAGCGGGCTCGGCCGGCCTGCCCGGGAACCGCGCCGGCTGATAGTCCCCTTGCAATTCCGCCCGGGTCATCTCGACGTTCTTGCCCTTCACCTTCTTGCTGTCGATCGTCGGCGGATTGCCATCCTTATCCTTGAAGAGGCCCTGCCAGCGCTTGAGATTGGCATCGACCGATCCCGCCGCGCCGCCGAAGGTGAAGACCACCAGTTCGGCCGGGTAATCGTCGCCTTCGATCGGGTCGACCTTGATCTCCGCCTTGCGCATCGAACTCGTCGGCGGCGTTGACTTCCAGGACTTGGGCGCCTCGAATTTCAGGCTGCCGGCCTCGATGGTCTGCTTCGGCTCGTCGGCCCCGACCAGGAGCAGCGCGACGGCCGCCAGACCCAGGCCCCGGCACACATTCCGACAAAGCTCGTTCGATCGTCTCATCTGTGGCTGTCTCCCCGATCGTCGCGTTTGCCGGGCCGAGGCTTGCGACGGGCCTACGGTCGGGCTACGCTACGATTCATTCTCTCGATGGTAATGAGGACTCCCGATTGCAAGCCGGCCGATCCACCGATTCCCGATCCGACCCTGTGGACCCTCCGGGCAGGAGCGACTCCCGTGATGCGAACCCCAATCATCGGCCTGGGCCTGGTGTTGTCGTTCTGCCTGACACCCACGGCCGAGGCTCAGAAGAAGGTCCCCGACGGCGCGAGGGTCTTCCTGCTCTCGGGCGGGCAGCGTGAACACCACGGCTACCGCGACCAGGCATTCTACCTTGCCAGTACCCTGGAGAACACCGGCCGGTTCCACGTGACCATCGGCGAGGACGCCGCGATCCTCGAAACTCCGGCGTTCCGCAAGTACGATGTCCTGATCGTCAACGTCGATCGCCGCGACCCCGATTCCAAGTTCACCCCGGCCCAGCAGGAGGCGATCTTCGAGTTCGTCCGCTCGGGACACGGGTACATCTCGATCCACGGCGGCGACAACGCACCGCCCGACTGGCTCCCCCCCTGGAAAGACATGCTCGGCGGAATTTATTCGCACACCGGCAAACCCGACGGCAAGGCCCGCACGGGGACCTATCACGTCAAGATCGCCGACACCTCGAGCCCGATCACTCAAGGGCTGAAGGACTTCACGCTCAAGGACGAACTCTACTACAACATGCAGATGATGCCCGACGTCCAGCCGCTGGCCACAATCGAATTTCAAGGCGTCACCTGGCCGGTGGCCTGGACGCGCAACTTCGGCAAGGGACGCGTGTTTCACACCAATCTCGGCCATCATGGCTGGAAGGCTCAGGACAAGGATGACCCCCTTCGCGACCCGAACCTCTCGCGGCTGATCATCCAGGGGATCGAGTGGGTCGCTGAAGGTCGGGCCAGCAAGTTCAAGCCTTGAAGCCGAGCATATTAAACAAGCATCCTCGACGATTCAGGGCACCGCCAAGAGGAAGGATCAACGATGCTCACGACCGATACCGAGTCCGGCCCTGCCAATGGGTCCCGCCGTGCCTTCCTGGCCGCCTCGGCCGGGACCGCCCTGGGCTTCACGATTGTCCCACGCCACGTCCTCGGCGGCTCGGGATTCGTGGCACCAAGCGACCGGATCAATATCGCATCGATCGGAGTCGGTGGGATGGGCGGCGGCGATGTCGCCACCATCAGTCGACTGGGCGCGAACATTGTCGCCCTGTGTGATGTTGACGAAGATCGGGCCGCCGGGTCATTCAACGCATTCCCCAAGGCTCGACGTTACAAAGACTTCCGGATCATGCTCGACAAGGAAGCGTCGCAGATCGACGCCGTCACGGTGGGGACTCCCGACCACATCCACGCCGTCGCGGCCATGGCGGCGATCCGGGCAGGGAAGCATGTCTATTGCCAGAAACCACTGACGCACACCCTGGTCGAATGTCGGGAGCTGACGAAGGCCGCGGGAAAGGCCGGCGTCGCCACCCAGATGGGCAACCAGGGTCACGCCACCGAGGGTGCCCGGCTGACCAACGAATGGATCCAGGCCGGAGTGATCGGGCCGGTCCGCGAGGTCCACGTGTGGTCGGATCGGGCGGGCCGCCTCTGGAAGCAAGGCATCGGCCGGCCCAGGGAGACTCCGCCCGTCCCGAGCACCCTGGACTGGGACCTCTGGCTCGGACCCGTCCAGGAGCGACCCTATCACCCGGCCTACGCACCCGTCAGTTGGCGCGGCTGGCGGGATTTCGGCACGGGGGCGCTCGGAGACATGGGCTGTCACATCATCGATCATCCGGTCTGGGCCCTCGGCCTGGGAGCACCGACGTCCGTCGAGGCCCGGACGACGCTCGATGGCTCCTTCCTCGAAGGGGACAAGCCGAACCTGGAGACCTACCCGATCGCCTCGATCATCTACTTCGAGTTCCCCGCTCGCGGCGATCTGCCCCCCGTACGGATGACCTGGTATGAGGGTGGTCTCATGCCGCCCGACCCGACCGAACTGCCCGACGGTCAGCACCTGCCCGATAACGGAGTGCTCTACGTCGGCAGCAAGGGGAAGATGTACCACGGCTCTCACGGCGGCATGCCCGAGCTGCTCCCTCGGGAGCTACACCAGCAGGCGGCGACGGTGCCGAAGACGATGAAGCGCTCTCCCGGCCATTACGAAGAATGGGTCGAAGCCTGCAAGGGCGGCCCTCGACCGGTCTCCAACTTCGATTACGCCGGTCCGATGACCGAGATCGTGCTCCTCGGCGTGCTGGCCCTGCGGGCCCCCGGTCGCCGCCTGGAGTGGGATAGCGTCAACATGAAGATCAAGAACGCGCCCGAGCTGAATCCGTACGTCCATATCGACTACCGCAAGGGCTGGACGCTCTAACCCGCGACGCTCGCGAACGCGCGAGCTGGCCATGCATGAGCGATATCGGTCCGCGCCTCTTGTCTCGCAGTCGCTTCGTGAGCGATAATCAATGATCGACGTTCATCCCCGCCGATTCCTCCCCGCCCCCAGATTCGAGCGCAAGCCAAGTATGCGACCGAACCCGCCCTCCCGCTCTCGATGTCGTCACGAGTCCCTGTTCCGATTCGATCGATGGATCGGCAGCATGATCCTCGTCTCGCTCATCTGTACCGCCTCGTCGGTCTCCAGCCGGGCCGGGGCACCGAGCCAGGTCGATTTCCGTCGGGACATCCAGCCGATCCTCTCCGATAACTGTTTCCTGTGCCACGGTCCCGATTCGAAGACGCGGAAGGCCGACTTACGGCTCGACGTCAAGGATGGTGCGCTCCGGAAGGCCGATCCGGTCATCGTGCCGGGGAAGAGCGGCGAGAGCGAGTTGATCGCGCGGATCATCAGCAAAGACCCCGAAGAGCTGATGCCGCCGCGGAAGTCGGGGAAGACGCTCACCGCGCACCAGATCGAGCTCCTGAAGGCGTGGGTCGACCAGGGTGCATCGTGGAGCCAGCACTGGGCGTTCGACCCTCCACACCGCGCGACCCCGCCCGAGGTCAAGCAACGGGGCTGGCCCAGGAACGCCGTCGATGCATTTATCCTCGCCCGGCTCCAAGCCGAGAAGCTCAACCCATCAGTTGAGGCCGATCGAACCAAGCTGATCCGGCGCGTCACCCTCGATCTGACCGGGTTGCCTCCTTCTCCCTCGGATGTCGATGCGTTCCTCGCCGACAACGCCCCGGACGCCTACGAGCGGCTCGTCGATCGCCTGCTCGCCTCCCCCGCTTATGGCGAACGCATGGCGATGGAGTGGCTCGACGGTGCCCGATACGCCGACACCAACGGCTACCAGAACGACTTCGCCCGCACCATGTGGCCCTGGCGCGACTGGGTGATCGCCGCTTTCAATGCCAACCAGCCGTTCGATCGGTTCACCGTCGACCAGATCGCCGGTGACCTCCTGCCGGGAGCTACCCTGGCCCAGAAAATCGCCACCGGCTTCAACCGCAACAACCGGACGGTTACCGAGGCCGGCTCGTTGGAGGAGGAATGGCGGATCGAGAACGCCGTCGACCGGGTCGAGACGACCAGCATGGTCTTCATGGGCCTCACGATGGGCTGCGCCCGATGCCACGACCACAAATACGACCCGATCTCGCAGGCGGAGTTCTACCAGTTCCTGGGCTTCTTCAGTAGCGTCAATGAGAAGGGCGTCTACACCGAGACGCGGGGCAACGTACCGCCCCTGGTGGCGTTGCCGACGGACAAGGATCGGGATCGCCTCCGCGAGTTTGACCTCGTGATCGCCGTCGCGAAGGCATACGGCACCAAGGAGCACGCCGAGACGCTCGCGAAGTCGAAGGCCGAGTACGAAAAGAGTATTCCGACCGTGATGGTCATGGAGGACATGCCGAAGGCTCGTCCGACCTTCGTGCTCAAGCGCGGCCAGTACGATCAGCCCGATCCGAGCCGCAAGGTCGAGCCCGGCACGCCCTCTTCTCTGCCCAGGCCGGCTCCAGGCACGCCCCCGAACCGGCTGGGCCTGGCGCGCTGGCTGACATCGCCCGAGAACCCGCTATCTGCCCGCGTCGTCGTCAACAAAGTCTGGCAGCATCATTTCGGCCAGGGACTGGTGAAAACCACCGAGAATTTCGGCGTTCAGGGAGAACTCCCCTCGCACCCGGAATTACTCGACTGGCTGGCGACCGAGCTCATCCGTAGCGGTTGGGACATCAAGGCGTTGCATCGGTTGATCGTCACCAGCGCAACGTATCGTCAATCGTCGCGAGTGCCGCCGGCCCTCCTGGCGCACGACCCGGAGAATCGCTTGCTGCGCGCGGGCCTCGGTTCCGCTTCTCGGCCGAGGTGGTCCGCGATAACGCCCTGAAGATCGCGGGACTGTTGACGGAGCGGCTCGGCGGCCCATCCATCAAACCGTATCAGCCGGCCGGCCTGTGGGAGGAGCTGGCCGGCGGTGCCGGCGAAGCCCCATATATCCAGGATAAAGGACCCGCCCTCTACCGGCGGAGCCTCTACGTGTATCGTAAGCGGACCGTGCCCCATCCGGTGCTCGCCACGTTCGACGCCCCCAGTCGCGAGACCTGCCAGGTGAAGCGGCCGCGCACCAACACACCGCTTCAGGCCCTCGAGCTGCTCAACGACGTGGCCTACGTCGAGGCCGCCCGAGGACTGGCCCAACTCATGATCGCCGAAGGGGGGTGCACTCCCGACGAGCGGATCGCCTTCGCGTTCCGACGCGCAACCGCCCGCGTGCCATCTCCCGCCGAGCTGACCGTCCTGAAACGCGGGTTCGAGCGCTATCGCGCGGCCTACTCCGCGAACACGGAATCGGCGCTCCAGTTGATCCGCCACGGAGACAGCCCGGTGTCTCCCAAGGCGGATCCGGTCGAGCTGGCGGCCTGTATGGCGACCGCCAGCGTCATCCTCAACCTGGACGAGACCATCACGCAAGAGTGACGCCCGCGGAGCGCCGGGCGAGGGTCTCCTGATCCCGCCCATTGGACGACCGAAGGTCTCCAGCGCCCCGCCAATGGAACGACGAGGATTTCCCGTGGATGAACTGAAGATCGCGCAACAACTCAATCGTCGGCTCTTCCTGGCCCGATCGGGAGTCGGCCTGGGCGCAGTGGCGCTGAACTCCCTGCTCCAAGGCGATCGAGCTCGCGCCGGTACCGACGTCCGATCGTCCGGAACCCTCACGAATCCCTCGGCGGAGACCGGCGGCATGCCCGGTCTGCCTCATTTTGCCCCCAGGGCCAAGCGAGTCATCTACCTGTTCCAGTCGGGAGCACCCTCGCAACTCGACCTGTTCGACTACAAACCGTCGATCCGCGAGCGGCGAGGTATCGAGCTGCCCGACTCGGTCCGGATGGGGCAGCGGATCACGACGATGACCTCGGGCCAGAAGAACTTCCCGGTCGCGCCATCCGTGTTCAAGTTCGCGCAACACGGCCAGACCGGCACCTGGCTCAGCGAGCTCCTGCCGCACACGGCGGGGATCGTCGACGATATCACCATCATCCGCTCGATCCAGACCGAGGCGATCAACCACGACCCGGCGATCACGTTCGTCCAGACGGGCTCACAGCTCTCGGGACGGCCGAGCATGGGCTCCTGGGTCACCTATGGCCTGGGGAGCATGAACCAGGACCTGCCGTCGTTCGTCGTCCTGCTCTCGCGCGGCCGGACCGATCAGCCGCTCTATGACCGCCTCTGGGGCAGCGGCTACCTACCGTCGCGATACCAGGGCGTGAAGCTCCGCGGCGGCAAGGACCCCGTGCTCTACCTCGCCAACCCGGCCGGTTGCTCGCAGCCGACGCGACGCCAGATGCTCGACGAGATCGGGGCCCTCGACGACCTCCATCACACCGAGACCGGCGACCCCGAGATCCTCACCAGAGTCGCACAGTACGAGCTCGGCTACCGGATGCAGCAATCGGTACCCGATCTCACCGACCTCTCGCGTGAGCCGAAGTCGGTCGTCAACCTGTATGGCCCCGACGTCCAGAAGCCGGGCAGCTACGCCGCGAACTGCCTGCTCGCCCGCCGACTGGCCGAGCGAGGGGTACGCTTCATCCAGCTCTACCACATGGGTTGGGACCAGCACGGCGACCTGCCCAACCAGATCCGCGCACAGTGCCACGACACCGACCAGCCGTCGGCGGCCCTCATCAAGGACCTGAATCAGCGGGGTCTGCTCGACGACACCCTGGTCATCTGGGGCGGCGAATTCGGCCGGACGATCTACTCCCAGGGTCAGCTTACCGCGACCACCTACGGCCGCGACCATCACCCCCGTTGTTTCACCATCTGGATGGCCGGCGGCGGCATCAAGCCCGGCCATGTCCACGGCGAGACCGACGACTTCTCCTATAACATTGTCAAAGATCCGGTCGAGGTCTATGACCTGAATGCGACGATCCTCCACCTGCTGGGGATCGAGCACACGAAACTGACCTATCGCTTCCAGGGCCGTGATTTTCGGCTCACGGACGTCCACGGCAAGGTCGTGAACGCGATCCTGGCTTGAGCTATCCCAGGGTCACCTCGATCCGGGCGAGCTCGTTGGGTGTCAAGTTCAACCCGCACGCCATCGCCCTCGACGGAGAGGTCGATGATCGTCTCGCCGAGGAAATCCACCTGACGCGCCCAGGTCGGGTCGCGGAATAGCCGCAGCCGGCAGCGGCAGGACTGGCCGGACGTCTCGAGCAGGTGGAAGACGAGGCCCCAACCGCGTTCGCCGGCATTCTGGGTGAACTCGACGCGAGAGATCACCACGGCCTTGTGGTCGAGCTGGACCAGCCAGCCGGTGATCCCGAGGGCCGGGGGGCCATCGGCCGTCGACACGACCACGGCCGGCGAGATCAGCTCCTGTGCGGCATGGAATGGATATTCGAGGTCGAGTACGACGCCCATCGAGAACGATCGGCACGTCTCGGAGCCGGCGATCAACAACGTGTCGAGCATCCGGCTGCCGTGCTTGCGATGAAACGGCAAGCCGCCGAAGAGCATCGCCGTCCGCTGGGTCCTTGTCGAGAGATCGAGCGCGTCGGGCGTCTCCGGCCGGTCGGCCTCGGTCATCTCGGGGGTCAGGAGTACCGTGCGACGGAGCATCGAATTCGCATCCGGCCACGCCCATCGACAGGCCAGGTAGACCGACCAGGGATCGGATCGGGCCACGTGCTCGAGCCATGAAGGGTCGAGGTCCTTCAAGCTGATCTCGATCTCGAGGATCGGTTGACCGGCCCACAGGCGAAACCGCTGGACGAACGACGCGACGCGATTCCCCTGGCGAGGGTCGATCAGACTCCCTGTGGACGTCGCCTGGACCAGGGCCGGGCCGCCGTAGTCGATGTCGAACCGATCGGAACGCATCTGCGAGTTGATCGACTTTCCAGAGGTATCAACGAGCCCGGCAAGCGCCAGTTGCTGACCCAATCGGGGCGACTCCTCACCGACGGCCGCGATGCTCCGGAGTCCGCCGGTCGTGGCATCCACCTCGATCTGGATCGACTCGTTGCGGAGCTGACGACCGCGAGCCGACAGCCCGCTCGAGGCCGCGGGGCGGCGCCGGATCGGCCTCGGCCGGCACCCAGGCGAAGCCGAATGCCGGCAGGTCCACCACGGCATAGACGCCTTCATCCGTGAACTGGGCGCTCCGCAACGGACCCTCGGGCGCAGGTCGAGCGCGGCATCCGGGAGGATCACCGTGGCGCGACGGGGCACGCCCACGGGGTTGATCACCAGATAGCCGGGCCGCTTGCCGCCGGTCGCCGCTCCGGCGCCGACGATGAGCCGCGTCAACGAGGCCGCCCATACGGGTACTGCCTGGTCCAGCGCAGGGGCCGCGTCGCCGTGTTGGCCGGTCTCGATCTGCGCTTCCATCTTCTCCAGCGACGAGACATCGGCCATCGCCACGATCTCGGCGGCGGGACTGCCGGCCGCCGTCGCCAGCGCTTGAGCCAGGGCGTGGATCGTCCTGGCACCCTCCAGCCGCGCACGAAGACGATGATGCCGGGCCAGCCTCGAGACGGGCTCTTGGTCTCTCCTCGCGACGGCCTGGGCGAGGTAGGGTGTCGCGTAGGAGTCCGGCTCGGGTCGAAACGTCTCGTACGGGCGGTCGGTCAGGTGAAAGAAGTCATTCAGGGTGGTCCATCGGCCAAGGACAGGGGAGTAGGTGGAAACCCTTCGGAGGTCGCGATACCAGGGTGCGACCGGGTTCGGCCAGTGCACCAGGGGGACCGCGGCGACGTGGTCGTCCCTCATGGTCGCTCCCATCCGCCACGGGAGCAGCCAGCCCTGCGAGTCACGATCCGCGGCCAGTGGCGGTCGGAGCAGGCTCTCGAGGCTGCTCCCATCGGGCGCTTCCCAGAGTCGCTTGGTCTCCGGACGGATCGGGAAGCGGCCGGCGTCGAAGGCCACATGGACCGCGTATCGGATCCCGAACCGCTTGGCGATCTGCGGCAACTGGACAAAGAGCCCGAACCGGCGGCGGGCGTAGGTCTCGACGTTCCGCTCGTCGAGATGGGTGCGATAGACATCGGCCCCGCGGCGGAACTGCCAGACGATCGACTCCAGCGGCAGCAGAGCATCCTCGGCCTCGGAGTAGGTCCCGCCGGCGACGTCGGCCCAGCCATCGGTGATCGCCTGGCAGAGCGCGCAAGCCGTCCGGATCGACGGCCGCCTGGTTCTCGATCGCCTGCGCCGACGCCACGAATGTGATCGCGACCGGCGTTTCCAGGGGTCCCGCGAGCATGCCCCCACTCATGGCCGGGTCGAGCAAGCAGAGGTCGATGACATAGGCGTCGACCGGGTAGAACCGCTCGCGGGCCTGGGTCAGGACCTCGAAGGCGGCGCGGAGGCGATTCACGGCCGCCGGGCAGTCGCCCTGGCTCCAGGCGTGGGCCCCGGCCATCAGCTCGCGCCGGAGACTCTCCCGGTCTACGCCCTCGGAATGTCCCATCGCAACGGTCAGATCGCCGAGCATCCATCGGACCGTGCCCAGCGCCAGGAAGTCGCGCGTGGCCCCGGCCATCGGCTCGGCCTCGATGATGGCAGTCTCTCCCACGAGTCCCATACGCGCCTGAATCCGGCCGATCAGCTCGGCGCGATCGCTGCCCGAGTCCAGGAGCGCCGCACCGGCGTCCTCGGCCTGCGTCCGGTAGCCGGAAGGGAGCCGGTCCGC
Source organism: uncultured Planctomycetota bacterium (assembly GCA_963777695.1). Classification (GTDB taxonomy): domain Bacteria; phylum Planctomycetota; class Planctomycetia; order Isosphaerales; family Isosphaeraceae; genus CAVZRC01. The sequence continues at coordinate 1,701,736 of CAVZRC010000001.1, read as the reverse complement.
AGTGCCCTCGGCGATGATGCGGATCTCCCTCGGACCGGGCGACGAAGGCGAATCGACCGACTCGATCCGAGGGAGGCCGACCGACGGCTTCAGCAATGACGGATGCCAGGGGGCCGAGACGGCGCACCAGACCGCCCTGGCCAGTTCGTCGCCAACATTCTGGGGCGGCTCCTTGCCCGCGAATGGTACCAGGGTGATCAGCGACCAACCCTCCAGGTTCGAAGCCGTTTCGATGGCCTCGGGGAGTTCGGGCTCGGCGATCGGTTCCTCGGGATCGAGTGGGGATATACTCATGCGATCAAGCTCCGAGCGCCGATTTCAATTCGTGGACTTCGGCGGCGAGGGTTTCCAGGGCGCTGCGAAGCTGGCCGACCTCGGCGCGGAGAGAGGCGATCTCGGTCACCCAGGTCGGTGCGGCCGTCGCGACGGCGAGCTCGACGCGCGCCGGCGAGAGCCGAGACGGGACCTCCTCGTCGGCGACGACCCGGCCGGCGAAAGCCTGGCGGACCCTCTCCAGCTCCTCCGGGGGATAGAGCCCGTGCGCGACGAACACCCCGCGCTTCTGTCCGGGCGGCGAGAGATACTGAACCAGGCCGCGCGGGACCAGGGCCTCCAGGATCGCCTGGAGCGCGGGTAGGTCCGGTAGCGGCTCCATCCGGCTGGCCCGAGCCCGGAGATCGCCTTCGGTCTGCGGCCCTCGGAGCAACAGCTCGGCGAGCACCGCCAGCTCGACTTTGCTCACCTTCAGCCAGTCGTAGAGCGTATATTTCCAGCGTGCGACTCGACCGCTGCCTTCCACCAGGATCACGGCACCCTTCTTCCGCAGGCCGTGGAGGGTGTCCTCCGCGTCGTCCTGATCGTAGTTGGTGATCGGATCGCGATTCGTCTTCTGGTTGCAAGCGGTCACGATCGCCGCGACCGTCATCGGGTAGTTTTCCGGGGTTGTCTTGGCCTTCTCGATCATCACCCCCAGCACGCGACGCTCCCGCGGGCCCAGCGGTACCCAGGATCGAACACTTCCCGACGCATCCTGACTCTCGCTCATGATGACAGAATCCCTCCGGGTAGCGTGGGCCGAACGGCGCATCGCCACGTCGATCGGCCCACCAAAGACCTCAACCCGCTCGCAACGACTCAGGGCAGCTCCAGCCTCAGCGTCTCGGTGACCCGATTGGTGAAGTTGGCGATCCCGACCGTCATTGCCAGCTCGACGATCTGCCGGTCGTTCAGCGCGGGTTTCAATGCGGCGAAGACGGCGTCATCTACATTGATGTGACGGGTGACCTGCTCGGCGTATCGCATCACGGAGCGCTGGAGCTCGTCGTAAGCATCGCTCGATTCGAACTCGGCGGTCTCGGCGACTTGCCTGTCGTCCAGCCCGGCCTTCTTGCCCATGGCGCGGTGATGATGGAGGCAATAGTCGCAACCGTTGAGCTCGGACGTCTTGATGTAGGCGAGCTCGCGGAGCTTGCCGTCGAGCTGCGTCTTTGGCAGCGTGGCGTTGAGGGCCAGGAAGGCTTCGAGCATCTCCGGATTATGGGCCATCGCCCGGAAGACGTTGGGGACGGCGCCGATCTTCCGCTCCATCCCTTCGAAGACCGGCTTGATCTTCTCGGCGGCGTCCTGGTCCGAAATGTAGCTGACGAGCGCCATGGCGTGTACTCCCGGTCGGCCCTCGCCGTCGGACGATCGAGAACTCCCCGTCCTCGTGCTCGCGAAGCACCTCCGGGCGCGAGCCCACCGGCATCGCGGTCGAAACGTCGTTCGGAAGTTCGAGGGGCCGATCCGGGATCATGGTAGCCGCCGTGGAGCGACGGCTTCAAGGTCCCACCCGGCGTCAGACCGCGACGGGCAGGGCGGCGTCAGGGGCCATTCGAAGGGTCGGCGGCTGCCAGGTGGGGAGATCGCAGAGTCCGCCCCCGCAGAATAGATGGTGCCAGAGCTGGGTCGACACCACGCATGTCAACGCCACGTCGAAGACGAATCGCCGGGGCGTGATCCGCGGAATCCGTACCTGCCAGGCCCGCTGACGGATCACCGACTCGACGTCGAAATAGCCCGTGGCGCGAAGCGACTCGGGGCTCAGCAACTGGTCAACCCAGGAGGGCCGGTCCGGCCCCAGGAACGTCCCCGACATCGTGGCGCGGAACATCGTCTTCGGCCGGCGCGATCCGCTCCGGCAGGATGCGAGCGGCCACCTGGCGGAGGATCCATTTCTCGGTGCGACCCCGGAGCTTGTACTCCGGCGCGATCCCCGCGCAGAAAGCGATGACATCGTCGTCGAGGAACGGATAGCGGGTCTCGACCGAGGCGTTCATCGCGATCCGGTCCCCCTTGCTGATCATGAGCAGGCCGGCGAGCATGACCTTGTAACCCACGTACAGCGACTGGTTCAGCGGATGCCAGCGCGTGATCCGGTCGTTGGTGATATCCAGGTCGTCGTACGCGCTGTGATCGCCCAGTCGCTCCCACATGGCGTCCGAGTACACCGTCGGCTTGGCCTGAGAGATCAGCTCGTAGAGGTCCTGTTGCGCCGGACGTGTACCGCGGATGGCAAGCTCGGGCGGGAGGTGGGGCCGTCCGTGCGCCACGGCGCCCATGAATAGCTTGCGGAAAAGCCTCGGACCGGCCGGGCCGATTCGTTGCGTGATCCCGTCACGGATCGCCTGCACCTTGTACCAGACATACCCCGCCAGTGCCTCGTCGGCCCCCTCGCCCGTCAACGCGACCTTGTAACCCTTGGCGTGTACGGCCTGGGCCAGTCGCAAGAGCGCCGCGCACGACGTATCGAGCACGGGTCCCTCCGTCGCCCGGATCAGCTCGGGGAAGGCGTGGGCGAGCCCCGATCGATCCATCGTGACCGTGGTCAGCGGCGAGCCGAGGACCGCGGCCGCCTCGGTGGCATGGGTGCGCTCGTCCGGGCCGGCCTTGTCGAATCCGACGGTGAACGAAGGGATCGGCTCGCTCCGCTGCCGGCTGCAAGTGCCCAGGACGACCGTCGAGTCGAGTCCGCCGCTGATGTAGCTCACCACCGGCACATCGCTCCTCAACCGCCGCTCGACGGACTGCGCGAGGAGCGCTTCGAGTTCCTCGACGAGCGGGGTCGGATCGTCGAGCCGGCGCTCGGAGCCCGCGTCGGGAAAGTCGAGGTCCCAGTACTGTCGCCTCTCGACTCGCCCGTCCCGCACCCTCAAGAAATGCCCTGGAGGCAGCGAGTGAATCCCCTCGAAGAAGGTCCGCGACGTACCGGAGCAGAAGAAAGTGAAGAGATGGTCGATCCCCTTCGCGTCCGCCCGCGCGGCGACCATCCCCGAGGCGAGCAGCGCCTTGATCTCCGAGCCCCACAGGAGCCAGCCGTCAACCTCGGTGTAGTAGAGCGGGCAGATCCCCACGCGGTCGCGGCCGAGGATCAAGGTCCGTGCATGGCGGTCCCAGAGCGAGACCGCAAACTGGCCCCGGGCCTTGTCGAACATCGCCTCGCCCAGGTCCTCGTAGAGATGGACCCACGCCTCGGTGTCGCATCGCGTCGCACAGTTGGTGTCCGCGGGCGAGCAGCTCGGCCCTCAGCTCGGGATACTCGAAGAGCTCGCCGTTGAATGCAACCCAGACCGAGCCGTCCTCGTTACTCAGCGGCTGCCGACCCCCCGCGAGGTCGATGATCGACAGACGGCGAGCCCCCAGCGCCACGCCCGGCTCGCGGTGGAACTGCTCGTCGTCGGGGCCGCGATGGGCGATCGCGCCCGTCATCGCCTGAAGGCGCTGCCAGGGAAACTCGCGCATCCCCCTCAAATCGAACGCACCGGCGATGCCACACATGCAGAAGCCTCTCAATAAGTTGCTGAACGGCGGAAAAACGAGCGACGCCGAATGATCGGTCGTCTCGATCAGTCGGGCAGGGGGATCGTGACGGGCTGGGGTATGGTCCCCGCCGATCCGCGACGGTGGCAGGCCAGTCGATAGACGAGTCCGCCCAGGATGCCGATCACGAACGTACCGATTCGGAGCAGGGCGCCACGGGGGCCGAGTGGGACATAGAACGCCACGATTTCAGTCCTCTCTGCTGATGGAGGGTGATCGGGGCCACGAGGAGCCAGGGCTCCTTGCCGGCCCGCACCGGCGCCCCGTGATGGCCGTCGCAGATGCTGCTCCGACCGGCGAACCGATCCTTGATCCGGGTGCCGAGCACCGGGATCGTCGTACGGGTCTCGCCGCACTGATTGGCGAAGATGACCGGGACGCCCAGGTCGGTCGCGACCTTCTCGGGGATCGCCTCGGAGAGCGGGCCGACGTGACCGAGCAGCCAGTGCCGGCGACCCGAGTCGCGATCGGCGAATTCCGGCCAGGCCGCCGCCACGACCGCCAGATCGATCCGGCCCCGATAATCGTTCCAGACCTTCCGATAGATCATATCGGCGCAGATTGCGAAGCCGATGCGGCCCCAGGGCGTGGAGACGACCATCGGCGCTCGACCGGGACGAAAGCGGAATCGCTCCCAGAACACGAGGTTGCGCTTGCGATAGATCTGGATGTCGCCGTCCGGTCCGCAGTAGACCAGCGAATCGTAGAGATGACTCCCCGACCGCTCGACGAATCCCGCGGCGATGGCCATCCGCCACTGGCGACTGCGACGACTCAGGTGGGTGATTGTCGGCCCATCGATCGTTTCGCTGAATGGCCCGTAATCGGGTCGAAGGCTGTAACCCGTATTGAACATCTCGGGCAAGACCGCCAGTTCCACGCCATCGGCGTGGGCCGAACGCAGGTGTTCATCGGCTCGGTGCAGGTTTGCCGAGACATCGAGAGGATCGGAGGGCATCTGGATCGCAGACACGACGATCTTCACGGCCGTTCACCTCGTTCGGTGGACCGATCGATTCCGAAACCTTATTCTTAATCAATCGGCTCTGCGATCCCGCCGGAGCAGGCGGATTTCGACGAATCTCGACACATCATCCCTGCATCAACTTCAAGGGAACCCGAGCCATCCGAGAATCCCGCCTCGACGGGGTGGCGGCAGGACCTGGGCCTCGCCTCGCATGCCCTCGGCGCGGCCCCGGACCGCCTCGACCGTGGGTGTCTTCAGCGGTTCCAACTTGTACGTGAATTCCTGTTCGTCGTCGACCACCCAGGGGATGACGTTCTCCGAGAAGAATTCGGTCAGGTAGTTGTCCCACCAGGGTGCCTTGATCGGCTGGGTCAAAGTCTTCGTCTCATATCCGTCGAGGATCAAGGTAATCTTCCGATCGCCGTAATAGACGAAGCTCCTCGAGGCCGGCGAGGGGCCGAGCGCCTCGTCGTTCACGATGACCAGGGCACCCGGTGGGTCGGTGCGGACCGTGTATCGTCGCGTGACGCATCCGCATGACAGGGCGATGCCCGGCAAGAGGAGAAAGGCCGCCATGTGGCGGCGTGCGGGGTGGGACTTCACCATCCTTGGCTCTCCCTGCATCTGGGCATCAAACCGACCGGTCACGCGCGATAACGGCCGGTCCCCGAGGTGGCCGACCCGTCGGTCGGTGCGACGCTCGACCACCGCCAATCGCGATCGGCCCGGCCTCCTGCCAGTCCGGTCGCCGCTCTCCGGATGACCAAATGCACAAAGCTACGGGCGAGGCCCGCACCATGATGCCTGCTCCGGTCTGGCGGGAACGGGAGGGATTGTATCGACCGCCCGCCCGAAGGACAAGTCGGCTTGGCGCGAAGTCGAATTCCCTGCCATCATGGGGTTACCCGAATTATGATGGAGTGTAGGGCACCCACAAAGCTTCGTCGCGAGTCCAGCCACCGAGGAAGAACCGGAGCATGGCCCCCGATCCGCCATCCTCGATGAAATGGTGCGACGCATGGTCGAGACCGTCCATCCGTTGCGGATCGTACTTTTCGGTTCGGCGGCCCGGGGAGAGATGAGACCCAACAGCGATCTTGATACCCTTGTCGTGATGCCCGACGGGTGCGATTGCCGCTCAATCACCAAGACCCTGATCGGACGTCTCCGCGGACTCGGGTGCGGGACGGCTGTCGTGGTCGTGCGCCAAATGGATGTCGAGCAGTACGGCGATAACCCCTATTTTGTCATTCACACGGCGTTATCAGAAGGGAAGGAGCCTTATCATGCCGCCTCCTGTCGGAGCCGTTGTGACAACCATGAATTGACCTCTACCATCCTCGTCACCAAGTTCCGAAGCTCATACCGTCGGGAATTCCTCGAGACACGATGAACATCACATTGCTCCGCCAGTCTGTCGCCGACCTCAAGGTCCAGTGGCTCGTCATGGGTCTCTTCGAGAACGAGGTTGAGCCGCCCGATCTGCTGGCGGGTACCGGCGCAGGTAAGGTCGTGAGACGGCTCCTGTCCGACAAGGAGGCGACCGGGACGCTCGGAGAGCTGACCGTCCTCCATGAGCCCTCGGGATTTGAGGCCGAGGCGATCTTGCTGGTCGGGCTAGGGCCGCTGGCCCGATTCGACGGCGGAGCGGCCTTCTCCGCCAGTGTTACGGCCGCCAAGCGGCTGGCCGGAAAGGCGCGAGAGACGGTCGCCTTCGTGCTCCCGTCGTGCCAGGACGCCGACCCGAAGGACATCGCATCCGCGATGATCGAAGGTGCCGTTGTCGGCACTCGGGGCACGGGACTCCGCAAGACCGAGCCGAACCGGCATGCTTTCGGTGCGCTCAGTCTCGTGATACCGCCGCAGCTTCACGAGGGACCCACGGCGACGTTCGACCGCAGCATCCGTCGGGGCGAGCTCGTCGGCGGCGCGATCAACCTGGCCCGCGACCTGGCGAACACCCCGCCGGCGGAGAAGCCGCCGATCAAGCTCGCCGAACGCATCCAACTGGTCGCCGCCGACGCAGGGATCGCCGTCGAGATCTGGGATGAGCGGCGGATCGAGCAGGAGCGGTTCGGAGGACTTCGCGGCGTGGCGGCGGGCTCCGAGGAACCGCCGCGCTTCATGATCCTCGACTATCGCCGGGGCGGCGATCTCGCGACCCTCGCGCTCGTGGGTAAGGGCGTGACATTCGACTCCGGCGGCCTCAGCCTCAAGCCTTCCGCCTCCATGGAGGACATGAAGTGCGACATGACCGGCGCCGCGGTCGTGGCCGCCGCCATGCTCGCGATCGCCCGTCTCGAACTGCCTGTGAATGTTACCGGATATCTCGCCTTCACCGAAAACATGACCGGCGGGCGAGCCATGAAGCTTGGCGATGTGCTCACGATGCGCAACGGCAAGACGGTCGAGGTCTTGAATACCGACGCCGAAGGTCGCTTGATCCTCGCCGATGCACTCAGTTATGCGGTCGAGCGGCGTCCGGGTCTCGTCCTCGATCTTGCCACCCTGACCGGGGCGTGTATGGTCGCCCTGGGGACCAAGGTCGCCGGGCTCTTCGGCAACGACGAAGCATTCTGCCGGGAACTCCTGGCGGCTTGCTCACAGACCGGAGAACGCGCCTGGCGGCTCCCGCTCGACGACGATTACAAGGAATCGCTCAAGAGCCAGGTCGCCGATTTGAAGAATGTCGGCGGCAAATGGGGAGGGGCGGTGACGGCGGCCAAGTTCCTCGAGCAATTCGTCGGCGAGATTCCCTGGATTCATCTCGACATCGCCGGCCCGAGCTGGGCCGAGTCGGATAGCCCGGGGCGTGACATCGGTGCGACCGGCTGTTTCGTGAGGACGCTCGTGCGACTCGTCGAAAACCTCGCGAAATCCTCGTCCGAGAAAGCCAAAGCCTGATCGGCTCCAGCCCTCCAGAAGCTCTCCTGCTCCTGGATCATAGAACGCCACGGCACTTGAGCGGATCGAATCGACACTCGATGCGACGGCTGTTCACGTCGAGGGCTTCGAGGATTTCAAGGACCTCATCGATTGGCCATTGGTGGGTGTGAGCCCAGAGGATGATGTCGAGATTCTCGCCACCCTGCTTGAAGTGTTCGAGGATTGGATCGATCAACGGCGATACCTGGAACGCGGTCCGGAGTAACCCGAAATCTCCTTGATCCAATTCGATCCAGAACGTCTTTCCCTGGAGATGTTCGAGCCAGCGGTGCCTCAGGAATCCGTTCCAGTGCTCGCCGATCCAGGTGCGAATCGCGGTCTCACCGAGGTCCCGACCGGCCTTCTCGCTCTCGATCCACTTGAACTGCCGAGCCTCTTCCTCGCCACACTCGTGCAAACTCATCCGGCTCTCGGACGCAAAGCCGATCGTTGACATGGTATCGCAACCAACCATCGAGACCTCCAAGCTGAGAGGCTAGACCACTCCTTGAGATTATCGCGAGTTCATCCGGATGTTGATGACTCGAAATGGGATCACGCCTCCACCAACTCAGCTTGAAAAAAGCAATCGATGTGCCAACGTGGCAAAACCCGAACAATCTCGTCGCCATCGGCGCGAATGTTCTTCCGTATCGTTTGATAATGTTAGTGTATCCCCGGGAGCGGTTCGTTGCAAGTCTGTTGCACGATCGCCACGTGCGACGGGATGCGAGTGCGACATCGCCATCGACAGCATGTTGATGGAATCGATCGGGCCTCGAGAGACTTCGGTTACTCGGAGGATGACGGCCGATTCGGGAACCACGCCAGCGACCGGCCGAGCATCAACGCGACGCCCGTCGATCCGGCGGCCAGGGGCCCCATCGGCTTATCCAGGACGGCCCGCCAGCGTACCCGACCATCGATCGCCGTGGAAATCAGATGGACGCCCCGCCGGGTGATCCGGACGGGCGCCCCCGAGGAATCGACGGAGAACTCATCATTCGGATCGCCCGGGGATGGCGATTGGAGGGCGATCTCTCCCGATCCGTCGCAGGCGATGGCGCGGCCGTCCGCGGAGCTTGCCAGAGCGTAGCGACCGAGCCGGAACAAGGCCCAACCCTCCCAGGGCAGGGGCCTCTCCCATATCACGTTCCCTCGCATGTCATGCCCGCGGAGGATTTGCGAGCGTCGGGCGAGCGTGACCCAGGCCACGGTCGGCGGCGATTCGTCGGGTGCCTCGATCAGGAGCGGCGGATCGCTGGGGTCGAACGTGAATCGGCTGGTGGATTCGCCTGCCGGGTCGAAAATGAGGAGTTTGCCGTCGTGGCTCGTCACCGCCACGAATCCATAGGGGCCGATCGCCAGTTCTTCGACGGCCGATCGCAGCTCCTGCTTCCACACCCATCGGCCGGACGTCGTCAGGCGACCGATCCGATCGCGCTCCTGCACCAGTGCCAGGCCGAAATCGTCGGGGCGGATGGCCAGGTGGGTGAGCTCGACGAGACTCACGTCGAGTCGTCGATGGGTCGAATGCCGCAGGTCGGAGAGGACGATCTGGCGGTCGGTCGCGGCGGCGAGCCACCCGGGGGCGGTACGCAATAGACGACCGACCCCGATGATGTCGGGCACCTTCTCGAGTTGCGGCTGACCCGTCGTGTCGAAGATCCGGAGCTTATGCGGGCTGGTGAAGAGGACGATGAGCGGCGGGTCGTCCTCGACGGCGATCACCGCCGTCTCGAACTCCTGATCGCTCTCGACGGCCGGGACCTCCCAGTCGGGGGCTCGCACCGAGCCCGTGGACGCGCGGGCGGCAGGGCCGGCCGTCGTCGTGTTCGATGGCCGCGCCGCCTTCCGCGGGGCGGCTCGATGCGATCCATCGCCGAAGAGATCCAGGCGGATGATCTCTCCCGTCGCATTCCCGTAGATCACGAAGCGGCCCAGCGGATCCATCTCCAACGCGTTGACCGGGCGAGGGAGCTGGGTGCGCCAGCGGCACGTTACCGGCCGAATTCATCACGGCCAGTTCGCCCTCGAGCGTGGCGGCGGCGATCGTGCGGCCCGGGAAGTCGGGGATCGCGTGCGAGACCGTTCCGCCGAGGTGGTATGAGCCCTCGTTTCGCCCCCGCTGATCGAAGCGTTGGATGCCGAGGGTGTAACAACTGGCCAGGATCATCGCAGCATCACCGCTGATCGCCAGCCGTCCCACGTTCGACATCAAGCGTTGTTGCCAGAGGATCTCGGTCGCGAGCCGGTCGCCGCCCCGGCCCGACTCCAGGGCGACGCCCATCAGCATCCCGAACGCCGCGGACACCACCGCCATCGGCTGATCGGCCACGAAACAGAAGTGGGCCATCGACTCGATGGTCTCGAGCCGCCCGGCGGGCCGTCCATACCGGTTGATCAGGTGCAAGATCGGGTGCCGGGTCCCGATCGCCACGTACCTCCCGTGCGAATCGATCGAGACGAAGGTCGCATTCGATGGAGCCGGGCGTTGCTCGACCACGCCGAAATCAGCATTGAGCAGCAGCAGGCCGGCATCGTCCGCCTCGACCAGCAGCGCGATCAGGCTGCCGTCGTCGCTGATCGTCCCGGCCTGGATCTTGTGCGGCACGCGCGTTGAACGAAAGAGAATCCCCCTGGGTGTTGAACAGGTAGAGCTGATCCCCTTCGTCCCACGCGAGGATCATACCCGCCTCGCGCAGATGACGAGCCCCTTGAGCGGCGACTCGGTCACCACCGTCCAGGCGATCTCGGGATCGATTCGCGTCAGCGTGCCGGCGCCCTTGTCATTCATCGATCGTCCTACCTCGATCGCCAGGGCGAACGTCAAGACTTGCGGCGCCTGGAGGGGGAGTTGGCAACGGGTTTATACTCGAGGTCGGTCACCAGCAATAAGTCGAAGATATTGGACGTGTCGTCGGGTTGGTAGACCATCACGGTGCGGCCGCTTGGCGCGGCCGCCATGAATTCAGGATGCTCCACGGCAATCTGACGACCGTCTGCGAGATGCATGATGAACGGGCGAAATGGCCTCTCATGGTAAGCGGCCTTGAGTTGTTCGATGGTCATCGGACGTCGGGTCCTTCGACAGGTTTGAGTGGGATCGACGCGGCAAACTCGATTATAGCAACAGCGATCCGATCGAAGAATCGTCGATCAGCCCGACTCACCCGGTATCAGCGCCCGGACTGGAGCCCGCTCTTGGCGGTGCGGATGGCCGCGGCGAGCACCGGGTCGGCGGACGGGTCGCCCATATTCGCCTCCTCGCGGATCTGCGCAGCCTCGTCGACGGGCTTGGCCGCGGATCGCGACACGATCGGCACGTCGGGCTGGACCCCTTGCTCGCTGTAGGGGCGGTTCAGGGGCGAGTAGAACTTGGCGGTGGTCAGCTTGAGCCCGGCCGGGGCCGCTCGCAAGGTGAAGATGCTCTGTACCGAGCCCTTGCCGTACGTCCGCGCCCCCACGATCGTCGCGCGGCGGTGATCCTGCAAGGCGCCGGCAAGGATCTCGCTGGCGCTGGCGCTGTCGTGGTCGACGAGCACATAGAGGGGAAAACGCCAGGACGCGTTGCCGGTCGCGGAGAGCGTCTGGGTCTGCCCGTGCGCCCGACCTCGGGTCGAGACGATCGACCCCGAGTTGACGAACCGACTGGCGATGTCGACGGCCACGTTGAGCAGGCCGCCGGGATTGCCTCGTAGGTCCAGGATCAGGATCTGCATGCCCTGCTGGGCGAGTGCCGAGATCGCCCGATCAAGTTCTTCCGTCGAGGTCTTCTGGAAGCCCGAGAGCCGGAGATAGCCGATCCGCGCGGCCGGGTTGACCATCCTGGCCTGGATTACACTCTCGACCTCGACGTGACGACGGACCAGTTGCAAGGTCCGCGTGGTCTTGTCACGCCTCAGGATCATCAACTCGACGGCCGTGCCCTCAGCTCCCTGGAGTCGATTGGCCGACTCATCCAGGGCCATGCCCTTGATGCTCACGCCGTCCACCTTCACGATCTGATCGCCCGGCTGGATTCCGGCTTCCCAGGCGGGACCGCCTCGGATCACGCCGATCAGCCGCAACCCCTCCTTGTCGAGCTTCAGCTCGATGCCCAGTCCGACGAAATTCCCGTCGATCATTGCATAGAGGTCTTCCAGCTTGCCGGGCGTCAAGTAGCTGGTGAAATCGTCGAGGGCATCGCAGGCGCCGCAGGTGAATTCCAGCAGGACCGGCGTCGCCGCCAGGCCGATCGCCTGACGACCCAGATCGCTGCACGTGAGGGCCATCCGGATCGCGGCCGCCCGGTCCGGGACGACCAGGTTGGCCCGGTGCTGGCGCAGGGACTCGCGTAGCCCGGCCACGCGTTCCGCCTCGGCCGATGGGGCATTCACCTTGAGGAAGTCGGGATCGCGCAACGCCACCTCGAGGTTGTCCAGCCCGTGGCGGACGAGCGGCTCGAACGGCACGGCGTCGACGTAATGGTTCTGGATCCGCTCGAGGACCTCGTCGTAGAGGTCGGTGGCTTGCTCCGGGGGCAAGGGGAGCAGGACTCTGCGAAAACTGGTATCGGAGTAGCGGCGATGCAGCTTGAAATGGATCTCGCAGAGCCGGAGGCGACGGCTGAACTCGACGCGACTGGGCCAGCGTTCGAGGGCGTCGCGGTAGACTTCCATGGCCCCGCCCCAGTTCCGCGACCGCTCCTTGTCGAGGCCACGCTCGAGGATGGCACCGGGGTCTTCGTTGGCGGATGATGCGGAGGATGCGGGCCCGGCCGCGTCGGGAGCGGCCTGCGGATCGATCCACGCTGCATGGAGGGCCGTGCCGGCCATCCACGCGAGGAGCAGGACCGCCGAGCCGGAATAGAGCAGGCGACGCATGGACGACGATCCTCCCGCTAGGGAGCGCTGAGCGGATGCCCGTCGTCGCGTCACCGACATGGCCCGATCGGGTCCAACTCACGCGTGGCACGGACCCATTCCCGAAGACTCGGAGGGGACTCGGTGTCGTTCGTGAATCCGGAGGACCTGGCACATCGTTGCGACCACAAAGAGATCCCGCGCACCGCTCCGTCGTTGCCGTTCCAGGGGGTCAATTCCAATGAGAGCGGGCACGACCGATTTCGGGCTCGTCCCCGGCGGAGACGATCCCGATCTCGCCGTTCCGAAACCGGCGGCGGAGAGAGCCGGTCTCCCCGTTCCCTCGAATTATAACACACCCATTGGCTGCTCGGAGGAGCGAGCAAATCCGGTTCCCGAGGCCGGAAAGGGGAAACGGGTCGAGCATCGACCGTGGTGGAGTTGCCTCCCAACCTACAATGGGCCATAGTGGGCGGCACATCGATCCTGACGAACCAACGGCGTCATTCGTCCTGGAAGGAAGCGAAGAATCCATGAATGATATCCGGGATCGCCAGACCGGTCTGCTGGAGGGGGACGATTCGATCAAGGAGGCCGGATCGGTCGCCCGCCGACGAGAGTCCGTGCTCCTGCTCACGTTGGCGTCGGTCCAGTTCACGAGCATCGTCGATTTCATGGTCGTGATGCCCCTCGGCCCCGATTTGAAGTCGGCCCTCCACATCAGCACGTCGCAATTCGGCCTGATCGTTGCATCGTACACGATTAGCGCCGGGCTTGCGGGGTTCCTGGCGTCCTCGTTCATGGACCGATTCGGCCGCAAGTCGGCTTTCTTGACCCTATACTCCGGCTTCCTGGTGGGTACACTCCTGTGCGGATTGTGTAACAATTACATCACGCTTCTGACCGCGCGCGTGATCACGGGTGCCTTCGGCGGCATCCTGGGAGGGATGGCATTCGCGATCATCGGCGACGTCTTCCCGGAGAATCGCCGGGGCCAGGCGACGGGAGTCCTGATGTCGGCCTTTGCACTGGCGTCGGTCTTCGGGGTGCCCATCGGTATCTCGCTCGGCACGCGGTTGGGATGGCAAGTGCCGTTCCTGGTCCTCGCGGGGCTGGGACTCCCGGTCTGGCTGGGCGCCTTCCTGGCCCTGCCGCCCCTGCGCGACCACCTCCAGCTAGGCCCCCATGTCCATCCATGGGCGGTGATCCGAGAGACTTTCACGCATCCCAATCATCTCCGCGCCTTCGCATTGACCATGACGCTCATGCTCGGCGGTTTCGCGGTGATCCCTTACATCAGCGTTTACCTGGTATCGAACGTCGGGGTAGCCAAGACGGATCTCACCTGGGTGTATGTGACCGGGGGCATCCTGAGCCTCGTGGGCGCCCCACTCATCGGCCGATGGGCCGACCGTCGCGGTAAGTTGCCCGTTTACCGGATTGTGGCGACCATCTCCGCCGTCGTGATGATCGTCGTGACGAACCTGCCGAGGCTCCCGCTGGCCGTCGCGGTGAGCGTCGTCGGCGTGCTGATGCTGACCAACGCCGGCCGCATGGTCGCTGCGATGGCGATGGTGACCGGCAGCGTAGAATCGCGCAACCGCGGTGGGTTCATGAGCGCCAACTCGGCCGTGCAGCACATCTCCACGGGACTGGGTTCCACGATCGGCAGCCTGATCATCGGGGACAACGCCGATGGTGCCATCCGCAATTTCGACAAGGTCGGCCTCATCGCAGTGGCGTCAACCATCCTTAGCCTCTGGCTGGCCGGACGCGTCCGGCCGGCGCAGGCGACGAGTCCGGCTTCGACCGAGAAGCCGGCGGTTGACGAGATCTTTGATGATCCGCTCGCGGCGGCCGAACTTCTCTGAGGAAAGCCGCTCCACAGGTCCAGCGCTCGAGACCGCTCCGAATTCTCGCCTTGCCGCTTCGGTCGCCTGTTGCGATATTGACCCGCAATTCGAAGCGACCCATTCCCGGAAAGGATTCCGGCCATGTCCCTGATTCGCTGTTTGCGACCGCTCGCTTACCTCCTGGCGATCATCGCGACCACCGAAGTCGGGGCACGTCAGCCGGGCGACAGGTCTGGTTTGTTCGGCCAGGTCGTACCGACGCAACGAGTCAGCAACCAGGCTCCGACGACGGTAGCCCTCCAGATCGCGCCCGATTTCGCCCTCTGGGACGGGACTCGGAAGATCTCACCTCGCATGACGGGATTCCCCTATCACATCGAGCGGAACGAGCGATCACGGTTACTGCTATCGGCGCCAAGCCTCGGTCTCCGCGGCTGGGTTAACGCCAATACCGTCGTCTCGCTCGATCGTGCCGAGGCATTTTTCTCCGATGCCATCAAGGCCAACCCTCGTGATGCGTTCGCATTCCTCATGCGAGGGATCGCGCGTCGCGAATCCGGCGATCTGGATCGCGCGATGGCCGATCTGGAAGAGTCACTCCGCCGGGATCCGAAATCCGTCCCCGCGCTCCTCGAGCGGGCATCGGTGTGGCGGGCCAGGAATCAGCTCGATCGCGCGATCGCCGACCTCGATCGGGCGATCCAGCTCGATGGATCCAACCCCGTCGCGTTCGTCGAGCGAGGGATCGTCTATTTCCACATAAAAGAGTATTCGAAGAGCCGGAAAGACCTCGATCAGGCCGTCTCGCTGGGCTCTCACGCAGTGATGATCGACATCCTCCGCGGGATGATGGACCTGGAGAGGAAGGATACGAAGCGGGCCTACGAAGATTTTACCCATGCCCTGACGATCGACCCGAAGCGGCACGATGCCTACCTCGGACTCGCCTCGGTCTTTCTCATGCGCGGCACTCCCACGAAGGCCGAGGCGATCCTCGACGAGGCGGTCCAGGCCGATCCGAATAGCCCCGAAGCCTATGGGAACCGGGCGTTGCTCTTCCTCAGCCGAGGCATGTTCGAGAAGGCCCTGTTCAACCTGAACGAAGTCATCCGCCTCGCCCCGACATCCGCACTCGCGCTGAGGGAACAGGCTTGGCTGCTGGCCACGTGCCCTTCGGCCAAGATTCGCAACGGCCTCGAGGCCGTGACCTCGGCGACGAGGGCCTGCGAATTGACGGATTGGAAGAAGCCACGATACCTCTCGACCCTCGCCGCCGCCTATTCCGAGACGGGCGACTTCGCCAATGCCGTCAAGTGCCAGGAGCGTGCGATGGCGTTCATGCTCGCGAGGGACCCGGAGCGGGCGGAGTATGGTCGGATTCTCGAACGCTACCGGATCAAGAAACCCTATCGCTCCCTGAGCCTGCTCGAAGAGATGGGACTCAAAGAATACTAGCCTACGACCCCGGCCGGCGACGGTACGTCGGGATGAGCCTCGGGGGTCGTGCCCGTGATCGATCGACGATCACGCAACGCGCCCGTCCTGATTAGGAGTACGGATATGTCCTTCTTCTCGAAACGATGCTTGATCGCGCTGTTCGTGGCGTCCTGCACCTGGTCGCCGGCCCGGGCATTCCAGACCGTCGATCGCTCGGCGGTGAGGGTCAAGATGGACATGCGGACGGACGGTCGGCAGAAGATCGAGAATGCCCGGAAGGTCGTGCAGAAGTCGCCGGACTTCGCCCTGTGGGACGGCAATACCCGGATCGTGCCGTGCCGGGTGGGCCTGGTCTACCGGATCGAGCGGGCCGATCGGGATAAGATGCTGATCTCGATGCCGAGCCAAGGCTTGATGGGCTGGGTGCCCCGCGACTCCGTGGTCGAGTATAACCAGGCCGAAGACTATTTCACCACGGAACTCGACCTCAACCCGGAGAACTCGTTCGTCTACCTCATGAGGGCGATCGTCTGCCAGGACGGCCCGCGACTCGACCGGACCTTCGCCGACCTGGATGCCGCGATCCGCCTGGATCCGAAAAACGCCTCGGCCTTGATCGAGCGCACGTTCCTCTGGCAGGCGCGGAATCGCATGGACCTGGCGATGGCCGACGTCACCAGGGCCATCCAGGTCGACCCGCGGGCGGTCAACGCCTATGTCGAACGAGGGGTCTTCCACTATTGCCTCAGGCACTACACCGAGGCGTTCAACGACCTCGAACGCGCGGCCGGATTGGGTTCGAAGTCGATCTTCGTTTATTTGACGAAGGGCCTGATGCTACTTGAGCGGAAGGAGCTCGACGATGCGGAGGCCGCGTTCCGAACGGCCGTGCAGATCGACCCGAAGAGCACGGACGCATTCCTTTCGATCGGCACGATCCAGTTGATGCGATCGCAGCCGGCCGAGGCGGTGAAGACGTTCAGCCACGCCCTCCAGCTCGAGCCCGAGAAGGCCGACGCGTTCGGCGGTCGGGCGACCGCCTATCTTTCCCTCGGCCAGCAGAAGGCGGCCCTGCAAGACCTGAACCACGCGATCCGGATCGATCCCTCGAAGGCCGATAACTTCCGCAACCGTGGCACCGTCTCTTCTTATCTGGGCGAATGGCCCCAGGCCCTGGCCGACGTCGAGACCGCCGTCAACCTGGCGCCCAACGACACCGAATCCCAACTGGTCAGGGCCTGGATGCTCGCGACCTGCCCGGATGCCAAGTTGCGAGACGGCAAGAAAGCGGTCGCATCGGCGACTCGTGCGTGCGAGTTGACCCAGTGGAAGGTCGCGCATCCCCTGGCAGCACTCGCGGCCTCGTATGCGGAGAGCGGGGACTTCGTCAGCGCCTTGAAGTGGCAGCAGAAGGCCATCGAGCTGTCGCCCGGCAACGATCCCGCGCGTCGGACCTATGCCATCGCCCTCGATCGCTATCGTGCCCGCAAGCCGTACCACAAGGTGGGCGTGCTCGAGGAGTGGGGGATCCGCAAGTACCAGGCGGCGTCGAAAGCGGAAGATGCGGCGCCGGCAAGCAAGCCAGGCGGAGCCCAGTAGTAGCATAAGACCCTGTCTCGGGAGGTCTTTGTAGGGTGCTCTGTGAGCACCGATCCGGTGTGCTTTGGCGAAATCGGTGCTCACGGAGCACCCTACGAGACGAACAGCGTAGCTTCCGAAACAGACTCTGAGCTCTGTGAGGACCGAGTCCGGCCGGGTCGACGGAACGGCGCTCGCGGAGCCCCCGGCCTTCCCGATCGCGGCCTCGCTAGATGACCTCGCGGATCGGCTCGTGGTCGTCGAGCAACATCATCGGTCGCCCGCCGCGATCCGAGACGACCGAAGAGGGATCGATCCCTAGGTTGTGATACAAGGTTGCGAATACATTCTGGAATGAGACCGGACGATCCTTGACGTAGGCGGCTTCCTTGTCGGTCGAGCCGATGACCTGGCCCGTCTGCATCCCGCCTCCGGCCAGCAGGGCGAAGTTGACCGCGGGCCAGTGATCGCGGCCGGCGAACTTGTTGATGGTCGGAGTCCGGCCGAACTCGCCCCAGACGATGACAGAGACGTCGCGCTCGAGTCCGCGCGCGTGCAGGTCCTGGACCAACGCCGAGAGGGCCATATCGAGCTTGGGGATGCGGTATCGGTTGGTGGAGAAGTTGTTCTTGTGCGTATCCCACCGGCCGAACCCGATCGTCACGACCCGTGCGCCGGCCTCGACCAATCGACGGGCCATGAGGAAATGGTCCATGCAGCAGGGCGGCCCGTCTTGCTCGTTGGTCATGTCGCCGAGTCCATATCGGCGCGCACCCGGGGATCCTCCCGCGAGACATCGAGCGCCTCGTAGACCTTGCGCGAGGCGAGGACTTCGAAGGCGCGCTGCTCGAAACTGTCCATCCCGCGGACCGCCTCATCATGGTCGAATGCGCGGCGAAATCCGTCGAGTTGGCCCAGCAGCGAGCGGCGGGTGGCCAGTCGAGTCGGTGCGATGGCGGACGGGTCCAGGGTGAGACCGGCCCCGCCGGCACCCGGCCGACTCTTCCCCTCGCTCCGGAACGGTGTGAACGGGGCATGCGCCAGTCCCAGGTAGCCGGGGTCGCCGGGATTTCCCCAGCGCACCTCGCCGGTCCGGGGCGAGAGGCCGACGAAGGGCGGTACGTCGGGATGGACCGGACCCTGGAGCCGCGAGACGATGGCCCCCAGACTCGGGCGCCCGCCCTGGGACTTGCTGATCAGGTCCTTGTAGCCGGTCATGCACTGGCCGGCCGAATGGTCCGGACCCGCACCGACCAGCGTGCGAATGACCACGAACTTGTCCATCATCCGCGCCAGACGCGGCATGTGCTCGCAGATCTCCAGCCCCGAGACATTCGTCGGTATCGGCCGGAATTCCCCGCGGATCCCCTCGGGGGACTCGGGCTTGAGGTCGAACATGTCCTGGTGGGGCGGGCCGCCGGCCAGGAAAATCATGATGACAGCTTTATGGGATCGGCGGATCCCTGCCTGACCTTCCGCCCGCAGCAAGCCAGGCAAGGAAAGCCCCCCCAGCGCCAACCCCCCGATCTTCAGGAAGTCGCGCCGGGTCACTCCGTCGCAATAGCCCGTCCGCGTCTCTCCGAGGATGTTCAACATCGTGGCATCCCCTTTCGGGACGAGGTTGTATCAAGGTTGTGCAAGCATTAAACAATTATTGCAGACGCAACCGAGAACACAATCCTCTGGTACCGAAAATGTTCGCCGGCACCCAGCAACTCGGCTCGGTCGAGGAGGCAGTGATGGCCCTCCTCCACCGTTCGACGCGAGCCGCTCTTCATATAATCTATACGTCTTATCGTGCCTCGCCGGCCTTCGAGATCGATTTTTCTGGCCGTTCCGACGGTCGCATTTCGAGAAAACCAATTCCCGCGGTTGTGCCGGAGGTCCGGGATCCGCGCTAGACAAGGGTTCTCCAGTAAGGGGCCACAGAATCGGACCGAAACGGCTCCTGGTTTCGGCTGTCCGATCCTCGAGTTCCGATAGCAGATGCAAGGCGGCCGATCACAGGGCCCTACTATTCTTACGAAGTCGATGCAGACATGGGACACACCCTGGAGTTCCTCATGGCGGCTCCGGGCTTCGATCGGGTCCATCTTGTGACGGAGGAGCACCTTCGCGTTGACGTGGATCGACTCCGGCAGGAGACCTGGAGCCGGCTCCGCGCCGAGCATTTCAAGCATGAGAGTCGCGGGGCGCGCGACTCCGAGCGTCATCAGCGCGGATCCTTGCCTTCCTCAATCTTGTAGAGCCGATCGGCTTTCAGTCCCTTGTATGTCGATACCTTGCCCGAGGGCCAGGTGATGGTGACCTCATCCACATGGTCGAACTTGCCGAGGCCGAAGGTCATCGGTAACTCGACCGAGGACAGGTAGCTCTTCGAAGGGAAGAGTTGACGGCGGCAGCTCATCTCCTCGGACTTGATCTCGACCTTGGCGCCGATGGCGTCGCGGTTCGAAGCCTTGCCGTCGCCCGTCAAGGCGATCCGGAGCCAGTGGTTCTTGTTGCCGCCCTCATTGCGGAAGAGCCGGGGCGTGCCGTTGTTAACCGTGACGACCACATCGAGGTCGCCGTCGCCGTCGATATCGGCATAGGCGCTGCCGCGACCGACGATCGGCTTGAAGAGGTCGGGACCGGCATTCTCCGGCTTGACTTGCAAGAACAGCGAGCGGCCGGCCTTGCCCGAGTTCCAGAAGAGTTGGATGGCCTGCTCGTAGGTCTCGCTGGCCTGGACCTTGGAGATCTCCGGCTCGAGATGGCCGTTCGCCGATAGCAAATCCAGCCTGCCGTCGAGATCATAGTCGAAGAAGAACAGGCCGAATTTGAGCGGGGGCTGGGTCGGCGCTCCCAGGCCGTAGAGATTGGCCAGGTCGGAAAACTGGAGCGTTGTGGATGAGGGTTGGTCGCAGACATAGAGCGCCGTCATCTCGTTGGCGAAATTGCCGACGGCCAGTCCCAGCCGCTCGTCGTTGAGGAACGCCGCCCAGTCGATGCCCATTCCTCCGCGGGACGCGCCGAACGGGTCGAAAGCCACCCCCGATATGATCGCGATCTCCTCGAACTTCCCGCCGCCCAAATTGTGGAACAGGAAGTTCTGGACGGTGTCATTCGCCACCGCGATATCGACCCGTCCGTCGCCGTCGATATCGTAGGGTGCCACACCCAGCGACTTGGACAAGGGGACGCGGAGATCCGGGGTCCGAACCTGGATCCCGGACGATTCGCTGATGTCGGTGAACTTGCTCCCATCGTTGCGCAAGAGGGCACATAACGAGCCGCCGAATGAGGTCGGTGGACCGTAGGCCCGGCCGAGGCCGGTGAGCTGGAATCCTTGGACCTTGTCGATCTCGGGCGTCCAGGTGATGTAGTTGGCGATGAAGAGATCGAGGTCACCATCATTGTCGATGTCCAGGAATGCCGCGCCGGTGAGCCAGCCGTCGGGCCCGTTCGCGTGGGCCGACGCCGTGACGTCCTCGAAATGCCCCTTGCCGTCGTTCCGGAACAGGTGGCCGCCGCGCATGGCGGTCACGTAGAGATCGGGGTCGCCGTCATTGTCGTAGTCGCCGACGGCGACGCCTTGGCCGTAGAAGGTCTTATCCAGCCCGGCCGCCTTCGTCACGTCTTCAAAGTGCCCTTTGCCGTCGTTGCGGTAGAGCGCCTGGGTCGGGGCCGGACTCGGCCCGTCGTGGCCGGGCCAGGCCGAGGAATTCACGAAGAAGAGGTCGGGGTCGCCGTCGAGGTCGTAGTCGATGAACGCGACGCCCGCGCCCATAGTCTCCGGCAGGAGCTTGTCGCCGACGGCACCGTTGTAGTGGACGAAGTGGATGCCGGCCTCCCTGGTGACGTCCAAGAACTTGACGTCGGGCAATGACTCGGGGTTCACGGAGACCGGCCGGACTGGTGGCACCACCTTGACTACGGTCTTCTTGGCCTCCACGTTTCCACAGCCGGACGTTCCGAGCCACAAGCCGGCTAGCGCCAGGAACCTCGACAGATGTTGCATACGATCGAGCGTCATTCGCCGTTCTCCGATGCGGTTGTCGCCCTCGATCCGGTCGATGACCGTGTCGCGGTCATCCCCGAGGGCGGGTCGATCCCCGGCGCACCGGGTCGGTGCAGCGAGTGGATGACGATGGACTGTGCGTTTTGATTGGCCGCCGGATCATTCTGCCGCGCGACCGCGAAAGCCCGACCCTCGGCCGTCTCGTCGGGCTTGAGACGTTCGTGTAGCCGTTTATGGGCTGATTCCAGGGCTTTCGCCAGGGCCGTGATCACCGAAGGGTCCGTCTCCGCAGCCCAGGCCGGCCCCAGGATCTCGACGACGTCGTGGAGCGGCTCGAGCCGGGAGAGGAACTGCGGTCGCGGGCCGTCCATGCATCTGCCTATGTCCCGAGCCAGTCGGATGGCACCGGCGCGGCGCTCGGTCGCGGACGACTTGGGCTCGGCGATGGAAGAGGCCAGTTTGAGGAGGGCATCCGGGTCGACGGGCTCCGTGCCCGAGGACTCGATCGGGGTCGAGAGCGCCGGCGAATCCTCGGGCGCGTTCGCCTTCCAGGCCGGGTCGCCGTAGGCCAGGCCCAGGCCATAATGGGCCGCGACGTCCTCGGAATCGATGGCGAGGGTGCGTCGATAGGCCGCGATCGTCCTCTTGAGATAATCCAGGCGTTCGGGACTCGAGATGGCCTCGATCCGGCAGCGCGCATACAACGCCGACGCGAGCTCGTTGATGACCTCGTAATCGATGCTGAAGTCGAACTTGCGCTCGGGCACCTTGGTGGCCAGGACCGACTCGAAGCTCTGGATCGCTTGATCGAGCAGGCCGTTGCGGGCGTTGATCTGGCCGATGAGCCAGTTGATCACCCAGGGCGCGGCCGGCTCCTTGTGGCGTGCGGCCGATTCCAGCGCGGCGAGGGCCTCGGGAATCCGCCCTTCCTTCTGATAGACCCGGGCCAGGTTGACCCAGCCTTCGGCAGGGCCCAGCTCGGCCACCTTCCGGAAGATCTGCTCGGCCTGCTTCAATTCGCCTTTCTGTCCCCCCTTGGTCCCCCCTTCTAGGAGCAGGCCGATTCCGTAGTCATTCCAGCGTTGCCAGACCGGCTCGATCGGCGACGGCTCGTTCTTCGTCGGCTCGCCGCCCTTGATGGGGAGCCGGACGATGTCTGCCGCCATCCGCACGATCGGCAATTTGGGGCCTTTCCCCTTGCCGTAGATGTAGTTCATGTAGGTCCGGTCGAACTTGCGATAATTGACCCGGGCTTCGAGCGTGATCGGAATTATCTGGCCCTCGGGGACCTCCAGGCCGAAGTGGACGACCTGGCCGGCACCGGGGGGAATTTGCTTGTTGTAGAGCGGGACGAAGATGTCCTGCGCATTCCGCCGGTCGATCCGCTTGCCATCGCGATCGAGCATATAAACGTTGATGAAATGCGCGTAGGGATCGACCGAGTCGTCCGGTCCGATGCCGCCGGAATGGCCGATCACGCGGCCGCCCGATCGGGCGATCAGCTCGACCCAGATCTCGTTGGAATCGACCGTCCCCTGGCTGAAGAGGTGGCCGACGCCGAGCGTGCGGACGACGGCCTCGACCAGGTACTTCTCGCCGGGCTGGAGCTCCGGCACCTCGGGGCGGATGGGCCCCAGGAGCTTGCCTTCCACGACGCCCCCCTCGCGCAGGGCGAAGATGTCGATGCGGACCTTCTTATCGGCGAGGAACTTCGCGTGTCGGTCCGCGGTCTCCTGGTCGCCCCGGATCGCGGCCAGGCCGGTATTGGCCCCGATGAAGAGGTGGTCGTGAATCTCGCGGCCTCCCTTGCTATCGAAGTCCCGCGCACCGAAGTCGGTCGAGTTCTTCAGCTCCATGTGACACTCGACGCAATCCGTCTTGGCGACGGGCGGGTAATAGAAGCTCCTGGCCCCATGGCCCGACACGCCCGAGAGCAGGAATGGGTCGTGGTGGTTCTGTCCCCGGACGAAGTCCTTGTAGTGGTTCAGCGCGTAGGGCAGTCCCACCTTGTGGCAGGTCGAGCAGAAATCGACCTGCTTGATGACCGGCTTCAGGAAAGTCTTCTTGTGCATCTCGGGCTTGGCCTTGACCAGCGTGTTGTTGATCCACTGCAAGACCGCGTTGTCGCTGTTGGCGAACGGGTAGTGCTCGGGCTCCTCGATGGTGTACGCGGCGTTCCCGCGCGTGTTGTTGACGTTGGTAATCGAGTGGCATGTGGTGCAGGTGATCCCGGCCTGGCTTGTTGGGTTGTTCACATCGTCGTAATTGGGGGCGTCGAACTCGCCCGAGAAGAATGGCACGGGGTCGTGGCAGCCGGCACACCAGCGCGCGGCCTGGGTCGAGCCGTCGCGTTCCATCGAGACCTTGCGAGTCTCGCGGACGCTCGTCAGGTACGCCTTGTTGTTGAACGAGCTGAAGTGGTGCGCCGAGTGGAACCAGCCGTCATAGGCGTCCTTGTGGCACTTGAGGCAGTAGTCGTCCATCATCAGGATCGAGGCCGGGATGAATTTGCCGTTGGCGGTGACCGCTTCCGACGGATAGAAGTAGGTCTTGCCCTCCCGGGGTCCCTTGACGCCGAACGAGCGCGGATCCCCGCGATGGAGCAGCCCCATCAGGACCACGAATCCGGCGACCGCCACACCGAACCGCCTCGCCCAGTGCCATCGGATCATCGGCCCGGCGAGGCGATGTTTCACGTACAACCCGATCGCCGCGATCGGGGTCAGGACGTGCAGCCAGTAGCCGACGCCCCGGGCCGCGGGATCGCGGACCTCGAACCCGCCGATTCGCACCAGGACGACGCCCGATATGAGGAGGATCAACGCGACGGCCAGCAATGCCAGGCCATATCGGACCGCACCTCGGTTCGGCCGTTTCCACGACGTCGCCAGGTGGATGAACCCGAAGGCCAGGAACGGCACGATCACCAGGAAGCCCAGTAACAAGTGCAAGGCGACCATGAGCATGTAGAAGAAGGTCTGCTGCGTCGTGCCCAGGTACCACGTCACGAGCGTCACGCTGGCGAGGTAGAACCCATTGGCACCCAGCACGGCGAAGCTGATGAGGATGACCCAGAGGAGTGGGCGCAATCGCGGGCCGACGGCCGGCGTGTAGACGCGTCCCCTGCGATCCCGCATCGGAGACACCTGCACGGTCATGGGCGATCTCTCCGTTTCGGACAGTCCGAATTCCGTAAGAACAGAAGAGGGATGATCAAAGTCGCGAATACCTATCAACGTGATGACGCAAATCGACACCGATGTACTGAAGGGGCACGCACGGCGCCTCGAGAGAATCCCCACGCGGCACGCCTCATTCGCACGATCCGGCCTTCTCAGCCATCGTATCACTCGCCGCTCGAATCGACCAGCGACGGGTCGTGCCATCCCGATCCGGATCTCGATCGGGCTTCACCCCCGCACGGAGGGGGAGCCGATGTTGGTGTCCGGATCGGCAGTCT
This sequence comes from uncultured Planctomycetota bacterium, assembly GCA_963777695.1. GTDB lineage: Bacteria > Planctomycetota > Planctomycetia > Isosphaerales > Isosphaeraceae > CAVZRC01. The sequence goes on along the minus strand of CAVZRC010000001.1, from coordinate 1,676,814 downwards.
GGTAGACTCGAGATCGGCCCGAATCGGGGAAATCGCGAACAATCCGCGGTCCTCGAGCGTACGTCGGCTGAAGGCTTGGCCGATCTTCCTGGAATCGATCCGAGATGAATGGCACTCGCGCGACGTCTTCCGGGGCGTTCCTCGCGTTCGTTGTTTGCTCGATCGATCTCGGATCCTCTCATAACACCCTGGCGACAGCCGCTCCTGGAGGTTCGTCCTTGTTTGCTGGACCTATTATCGCACGCGAGGTTCTCACGGCCCCACGGCCGGCACGCTACTACCTCGGACGTTCGTCGTTCTCGTGCTTCTTGTTCATCATCATGTGGACCGCCTGGCAATCGATCATCGGCTGGCAGTCCGTGACCGAGCTGGGGATCGTGGCACGCTTTGGCGGGGTCCTCTACTGGATCTTCGCCATGCTCCAATTGACCCTCATGCTCTTCTTCGCCCCCTTGTTCACCGCGGCGACCGTCTCGTACGAGAAAGACCGACGGACCTTCACCTTGTTGCTGATGACCGACCTGAGCGACCTCGAGATCGTGGCAGGCAAGCTGGTCGCCGGCCTGCTGAACGTGCTGACGATCCTCTCGGCGAGTGTGGCCCTCCTGTTCCTTTGTACGCTCCTCGGCGGGATCTCGTTCGGGCAAGTAGCGAACCTGTTCGCGGTGACGGCCGCATCGGGCGTGGCCGGTGGGGCCATGGGACTCACGGTGGCCCTATGGCGCGACCGGACCTTCCAGTCGATCTCGCTGACGATCCTCATGGTTGTCTTCTCGGTGGCCGGTGTCGAGGCGTTCACGATCGCGTTCCCGACGCTCGAGTTCATGGGAGTGCCGCTGGCCGAGGTCTTGAATCCCTACCGCGCGATGCTCGCGGTACTCTATCCCCGCTCGGGTGAGCTCACCGGCGTGGTCCGGGCATCGAGCGTGGTCTACATCGCCTGCCGGCTCACTTTCGCGGCGCTCCTGGTAGCCTTCGGGACCTACAAGCTGCGGAAATGGAATCCCGGCAAGAACGAGCCGCGCGAATTGAGGGAGGAAGGCGAGGTCGAAGTCGTCGAGACCCTGGTCGAGGTCGAGGAAGCGACGGCCGAGGAAGCTGTCGCCATCGGGTCGGCGGCCCGCGGCGCCGCTGGCTTGGCAGTCCAGCGAGAGGGTCGGATCGAAGCCGTCCACTCACCCGGCGATTCGAACGGTGTCGCGGTAGCCTCTCGTGGCGATCAAGACGGGGCGTTTTCCGATGAGCCGGCCCCGACGACGGGCTTGCACGTGCCCCGACGTACTCATCGGCGGATCGGGGCGTCTCCGCAGTCGTACCGTCAACCCTGGACCAACCCGATCCTCTGGCGCAAGCTGAAGACCCGCGCATACGGAACTCGGCCCCTGATCGTCAAAGGGTGCTACATCCTGCTCTTCGCCCTGGGTATGGGTCTGTTCCACCAACTGGGCCAGGGGATGGAAAACCCCATGGGATCCCTCCTGGCGATGATACCGGTTGGCCTGACGATCCTGAGCCTCATCCTCGTCAACGCCCAGGGCGTCACGGCCTTGACCAGCGAGCGCGACACCGGAGCACTCGATCTGCTCCTCGTCACCGAGCTGAGTCCCAAGGAGTTCATCTACGGTAAGCTCTACGGCGCTTTGTACAACAGCAAGGAGATGATCGCCTTGCCCGTGTTGACGGCCATCGGGATGACCTTCATGGGCTTGTTGTCGGCCGAGAATCTCGTATTCTACGTCCTGGACTTTTTGTTGCTCTGCCACTTCTCAGCGATGCTCGGGATCCACGCCGCGATCACCTACACGAGCAGTCGGACGGCCGTTGCCAATAGCCTGGGCACTATCTTCTTTCTGATGGTCGGCATCCTGCTCTGCGCTTTCCTGATCGTGCTCTCCGACCGCGAGTTCGGCCGTCAGTTGCTCAGTTTCATGATCTTCATCGGCGCCGGCAGCGTGGCCTTGTTCGGCTCGCTCGGCACCAAGAATCCGTCCAATGCCATCGCGCTGGTCTCGATCCTGACACCCTTCTGGACGTTCTATTGCATCATCAGCCTGGTGAATGGCGACCTGATGGCCGCTTTCCTGGTCAGTGCCGGAGTTTACGGCTTCGCGATCCTCGCCATGCTGGTCCCTGCAGTCGGTGATTTCGATATCGCCCTGGGCCGGACGAATGCGATACAGGGATGAGCCTGAACGCGGTGGAATAATGAGACGTTGGGCTGGGCGTCCTTCTGAACGGACGCCTGGCCCTACCCGATCTCGTCACTGTCGCGCATCGAGGGCCTATTGACAAGTTCTGTGCCCCGACCAAGGCTGCGCTTCAACGCCGGAGTAGGCAGCAGCTTGTTACCGAACTGATCCCGACTCGACCAATTGCCTCAGTCCTCGCTCGTCAACGTTTTCGAATCAGGCCGTCGTCCGCGACAATGTAACCGGGGAAGAACCCGATGGGCGATGGCGGTCCGAGGGAGGGCGGAAGGCGTTCCATTGCGGTACCCGAAGAACCACCCTCCCTCGACTCGATGGCCGGACGTGAGTAGCAACCGCATTCCGCGCGGCGGCCGGATGCATGCCAAATGCCGGCGGGCTGCCACCAGGATGGCTTCAGGGATTGGAAGACCGCTTATCGATTCGACCTCCAACGCTCAGAGAAGAATCATGGTACTTGGACCGAGCCCCGATTCGAGAAGATTGTTTCGAATCGCAGGATGACCGATTCTGGACCAATGAAGAAAGCCGGACTCACATCCGGCTTTCTTCATTGGATCCATGAAATCGATCGCAGGTCGAATGTTTACTGGCCGGCGATGGCCCGTTCGGGGGCGGCGGCGGCCAGGACCTTCGAGCCGAGGGAAAGGTAATCGGTTACGATCCGGATCACCTCATCATTGTAGAAGTCGGAAGCCCAGATCTCGCGCTCGACGTACTTCTTCTTCTTCCGATCCTTCTTGGCCTTCTCGTCGGCGGCCTTCTCTTCGGGGTCCTCGGGGACGTACTCGGCCTTGAACTTGGCCTCGTTGAGGGAGATCGAATGCCGTGCCTTCCGGTCGAGGTATTTCTTGATCTGATCGTCGAGCTTCTGGAATTTCGCGTCGGTCTTCCGCCGATCTGACGACCGCTCGTTCAACTGTGCCACGAGTTCCGAGGGGACCCGATGGTATTGATCGTGTGGCAGGGGAGCGACCTTCTCGAACTTTACGGCGTTATCCATCTTGCCCTCGCCGAATTCGCGATGATCGTTCATCGAGGGGATGTGGATGTGCGGGGCGACCCCGTTAATCTGGGTACTATCACCGTTGGCCCGGAAGAACTGTTGGATGGTGAGCTTCAGAGCCCCTCGATTGCCGTTGGCGCGGCGCCGTGAGGGGGTCTGGATCGGGACGATGCTCTGGACGGTCCCCTTGCCGAACGTGCTGGTGTCCCCGATGATCAAGCCGCGGCTATAATCCTTGATCACACCCGCGAAGATCTCCGAGGCGCTGGCACTAGCCTTGTCGATCAGGAGGACCAGCGGGCCTTCCCAGGCCGTCCCCTCCTCGTCGTCATCGAGATGCTTGACGCCGAAGACTTCCTTGACCTGGACGACCGGGCCGGTATCGATGAACAGACCGGAGAGGGTCTTGGCCTCTTCCAGCAACCCGCCGCCATTGCCGCGTAAGTCCATCACGACCGCCTCGACGCCGTTCTTCTTGAAGTCCTCGAGAATCCTGCGGCAATCCGCCGTTGCGCTCACGGCATCCTGATCGCCGCGAAGGACCGCGACCGTATCTCCATAGAAGGCGGGAAGGTTGATGATCCCGATCTTGAGCGGCTTGCCGTCGGCGGCTTTGGCCTCGAGGATCTTGCCCTTGGCGTGCTGTTCCTTGAGCTCGATCTTCTCGCGGGTGAGCTCGTAGATCCGGCGCTCCTTGGTGCCGTCGGGCTGGACGATCAACCGGACCTTGGTCCCTCGCGGTCCTCTGATATAACGGACGACGTCGTTGAGCTTCTTCTCGACGAGATCGACCTCTTCGCCATTCTCCTTCTGGATGCCAATGATCTTATCCTCGGGCTGGAGCCGGCCGTCCTTGTCGGCGGCCATCCCCGGCACAACTTCCTGAACGACGGCATAACCGTCCTCGGATCGGAGCGAGGCGCCGATTCCCTCTAGAGAGAGATGGAGGGACTGGTTGAGCATGTCCTCCAGGTTCTTGGCCCCGAGGTAGGAAGAGTGGGGGTCGAACGTCTTGGTCAAGCTCGTCAGGTAGATTTCGAGCAACTCATTCGAATCGATCTGATGCGACATCCGGTTCCGGTCTTTGTAGCGGATCTTCCATTTCGCGACCGACGCGGCGTCGTCCAGTTCCTCGACAACCTTGCTGATCAGCAGGTCCAGCTTGACCTTCTTGCGCCATCGGGAATCGGCCTCGGCCTTGTTGACAGGATAGTCAATCTTCTCGGGGTCGTCCGTAAGGTATTCATCCTTGGAGAAGTCGAACTTCTGCTTGAGCAACTCCATCGAGGTGTTGAACCGTTCGTCGCTCCGCTGGACGAAGCGATCGAAGACCTTCCGGGCGAAATCGATGTTGCCGTCCCGAATCTGGTCGTCGAGTTTGGTCGCGTCCTTCTTGAACTCTTCAACGTCGGCCTTCAAGAAGTAATATTTCTGGGGATCGAGGTCCTTGATGAAATTGTCACACCATTTGACGGCGATGTCATCATCAATGACCGGACGAGCCATATGATTGCGTTCGACCAGCTCGACCACTTCCCGAGCAATCTCTTGATCATCGGGCTGGGGGACAGGGGCCTGTGCTCCGATGATCACGGCCATCAACGCCAGGACCGCGATCAGCACCAACGGACGGAAGGCTATCCGGGGCATGGGGTTGTGTTCCTGAACTGATAGCGAATTGCTTCGTGCGAAAAAGGCCGACTTCATCATTCTCATCCTAACCAGACACCGTCCGGCCGACAAGGGCAGCCGGGTGGTCCAGGGCGTTGTGCCTATTATTGATCCGTCTCACCTACCGGTATACGCTTCTCGACCTCTCGTGGATCGCCAAGAATTTCCACGAGAACCACGCGCGATCCAAGGTAGACGCGATGAAGGTGATGCTAGAGGCACCGGCGTCGTCTCGCCGTTTTCTTCGGTTCTTTCGATACCTTTCGAGCAATCTTCTCACCCGGAAATCGGCCATCGGAAACTCAAGTCGCGGGCCGCCACGGTCGATGACAAAGAATACAGCATTAGGTTTTGCGCCTCCGAGAAACCCATCATTGATCGACCACCATGAACCGAAAAGCCGGCCCCAGCATCATCGTAAGCTTCCTCATCGTCTGCGTCTTCGCCGTGGTGTTGTTCCCAGGCAACTCACGGCGGTCGAGCACTTCCATGCCGCGCAACCCCGTCGCGGGACCTGTTGTTTCGAGTCCATCCGGAGCGAAACCGGCCCCTCCGACCGTGCTAGTTCCAGGCCAGCTCGTTCGATCCTCAACGGATGCCGTGGCCCCGGACAAGAAGGTCGCCGAGCCGATGCCGATCGATCCGCCAGGCAAGGTCGCCTCGATTGGGGTCGTCAGTACCACCGCGACGAAACCGACTAGCAAGACGTCGGCTCAGTCTACACGCTCGACCCAAGCCGTCCCCGCCAGCTCGGTTGGGCTTGCCTCCCCGATGGGTCGTATGGAATCCATTGCAGCCAGACGAGTTGCCTCGACCGGTCGCGGTGATGATCAGGGCGGCCGGGAGGTGCGGATCGCCGCGAAGGAGACGATTCGTCCCGAGACCCACACCTGGTCTTTGGTACCCCCGAAGGTTTCGAAGGAGAAGGCTGGGAACGCGCGCTGAGCGTCCACGTCTTTCGTGATCGCTAACAACATTCAAGGCGATGCTCGACCGCGCCAATCGATCCGAATAATGAACTGACGAGCGTCAATCGGGCTTCATGCTGGCCTCGAGCTCATCCAGCCGCGCATCGAGTTCCTCGAGCGAGGCCGGCTCGAGTTCGAGGTGACCGAATCGGACCCGATAGAATGCGTTGACCACCTGGGCGGGGACCTCGACCACGGATTGCGTCGAGTGACCCTGGCCGGTCAGGAACCGGGCGGCTCGCACGGCGAACTCGCCTTGCGTCTCGAATGGAGTCCGCTCGAGCTCGAGTTGGGCCAGCAACTGGGTCAATCTCCGGTAGAAGAGCGTGCCGGCCGACAGGGACGCCGAGTTGACGACCGGGCCGCGGAGCCATCTCAGCATCCACTGTCCCAGCCGGTAGATCAGCAGCGCCAAACCGACCGCGATGAGGAGACCGAGGAATGTGACGATGCCCCCTCGCCAACTGATGAAGGCGCTGATGTCCTCGAAGCGAAACAGCAGGGCGAATCCGCTCTTGGCCAGGACAAGGAGCTTGGCGTATGTCTCCTTCACCCAGCCGATCATCTGGAGCATCGGCGCGTACAGGAGGCGATTCTGCCGGTCCCGGTCGTAACCGACGATGTAAAAGATCCAGATATGGCGGATCAGGTCGGTCAGCGGTCGGAAGTTGCCGGCGAGGCCGCCGACGTGGGCGATCGACGCCGCGCGCTCGTTCGAGGGCGTGGGGTCGAGGGCGATCCAGATCGGCCGCCGGTCCGGCTCGACGCCGACGTAAGCCTCGACCCAGCTATGGGCGTGCTTCTGCCGCACGTTCATGGTTTGCGTCAGGTCGTTCCAATCGCCTCCCTTGAAGCCATTGACCACGCGTGCCGGGATGTCGATTGAGCGGAGCAACAGCGCCAGGGCACTGGCGAAGTATTCGCAATGCCCCCGCTTTCGATTGACGAGGAAGTCTTCGACCGGATCGAGATAGGCGTCGGACACGTCCATGCGCAGGCTGTAGCTGAAGAGCCCAGACTCGCGCAAGTACCGATCGAGGGCGTTGGCGCGGGCCACGGTTACTTTACGCCGCGCCACCTCGAGCTTCTCGCGTTCCTCATCGCTCAAGTTGACGCCCCGGGGAGACTTGACTTCTCGTCCCTCTTCCCCGATGGAGGCCACGATCGGCTCGGCGATGCGGCGGAGCCGCTCCTTGAGCTGCTCCGGGATGGAGAGGAGCAGCTCGATGTGGGCGAGGCTCGTATTCGGATCCTCCTCGCCGGGCTGGGTCCCGCCGGGCTGCGGGTCCGAGAAGACTTCGTAATCATAGGAGCCTCCCCGGGCGTCGGCGCGGAGCAGGGTCCCGTCCATCGGGTTGAGATAGGGCGAGGCGCGGGGCCCCGCGTAGGCATCGCGGATCGGCCTGATGGCGAAGAGCGTCTCCGAGTCGTTCGCTTCGAGCTTGATCTTCTGGCGGAGCATCTTCTGGGGACGTCCGCGACCCGGGAAGCCCACGTACATCTGCGAGACCTTGTGCGACTGGCGTCGCCATCTCCCGGTCTCGTACCGGACCAGGGTGACGCCGCGCCAGAGGGGCTCGACGGGCGGAGCGATCGTCTTGCCATCGGCGTCGGTGAATTCGACGGTCATCACAACCGTGTCGTTCTCGAGGATCTCGCCGAACTGGCCGAGGGCCACCTCCTCGTCAAAACCGGTCAGGTGGCGGGCCATCGGGGCGCCGGGCTGCGAGCGTGTCGCCCCGGCCTGGCGGGGCAGCGTCAAGAAGATCAGGCCGCCGAGCGCCAGGGTCGTCACCAGGACGCGGGCCGTTGCCAGGACGTAGGGGAGGTCTAACAGCCCGGCGTAGGGGTTGACAGGCCTCGGCTGGAGGATCATCGGACCGGGACCAGAGTCGGAAGCGACCCCGGATCCCAGGAACCGGCACGCCTCGCGCTGGAGGAAAAACTGGCCCAACACCCAGATCGCCAGCATCGCCCAGACGAACAGCCACAAACCGATCCGATCGCTCTGGCTCACGACGGAGCCGATCAGGACCTGCATCAGGCCGAGCAGGAAGAGGAACCAGTCATCCATCGAGGTCTTCGGCAGGAAATACTTGATCAACTGGAGGTAGACCAGCCAGTGGCCCAGGGCGCGGATCAACTGCGTGTCGTCGAAGCGATACTCGAAGTAGAGGACGACCACGGTCAAGGTGGCCAGGAGATTGGCCACGGGCCGCGCCAGCGCCCAGAGCGAGCGGCGATCGACCGTGAGGAAGGCGATGACCCCCGCAACGCCCACGAGCAGGGGGTAGAACTGGAACGGGCGCGCCTCGGCGGTATCGCCGCTCAGGGCCATCGTGGCCACGGTGAGCATCAGGTAGAAGCTCGCGCGATAGATCAAGTAACTGTTCATGGTGCGATCCCTCCCTCGCGGCCCGGTCCGGGGCGGCTCGCGATGTCCTCATCGTCCTCGGAGTCCGGGCCGCGGCGGCGCTGATCCTGGCTGGAGAGCCGCTCCTGGATCGCGCTGCTGAGCCGGTGCTGGACGATGTTATTGGTGGCGGCATGGTCGGTCTGAAGGAGGGGTATCAAATCGCCCTGGGTCGCATTGAGGAGGATGACGCGTCCCATCAGGCTGCGCGCCGCGGAGCCGGAGAGCCGGGAGCTGCGCTCGGCCTCCTCGAGGAGGTTCAGCGGTCGCGTGGAGATGATGATCAGGATCGCCTCGCGGAGGATGACCGGCGGCAGGACATCGAGCAATTCCGCGAGCCCCCCCTCGCTGGCCGGCCTGAGGATCGCTAGTTGCTCGAGCAGCTCGTGCAGCAGCTTGACCGAGGCCGGGCCATGGCGGACGCCTGGCGCCGGCCCGGTCCAGCCCAGGACCAGCCGACGCCCTTGATGACGGCACGTCTCCAGGCAGACCGTCGCGGCGAACGAGATCGACTGCTCGACCGCCTCGCGCTGCTCGGACGACGCCTTGGTCCGCGGCAGCCACGGGTTGACCAAGATCGCCATGTCCTGCTCATTCTGCTGCTCGAATTCCTTGACCATCAGTTCGCCGCGCTTCGCCGACGTCCGCCAGTGGATCCATCGCGGACTGTCGCCGGGACGGTAATCGCGGAGTCCGTGATACTCCATTTGCTGGGCCGACTGGTCGTGACGCTGACCGCGACGGTTCTCGGTCGCCTGACGCTGGATCAGGAACCATCGGCGGGATAGCTGGCCGATCCGCGGATAGACGACGATCTGATCGGGCAGCGAGATCGTCACTCGATGCTCGACGATCCCGAAGGGCGCCCTGCTACCGACGTCGAGGTCCCGGAAGCGGTATCGCCCGCGCTTGGGTGTGGGACAACGCCATTGGATTCGCGCCCGCTCGCGCCGGGGATCCTCGCGAAGAAAACGCGCGGGGTCAGCGCGACCGAGCCCGATACCGATCGGTCCACCGGGACAATGGTATCGTCGATGAAGACGGCCAGGGCAGCGTACCACCGCCTTCCATTCTCCAGGGCATAGTCGAGCACGAGCGGATCGCCGGAGAAGACATAGGACGGGATGCGACGCTGGACGGTCAGCCGTCGTAGCATCGAACGGCCCCCGAAGATCGAGGCCAGGAACGGCCCGGCGGCCAGGGTGAATACGAGCAGGATCAGGTTCACCTGCTGGATCAACCCCGCGACCAGCAGCGCCAGGCTCACGATGAAGTACACCAGTCCCTCGCGGGTCAGGATCGATCGCTCTGACGGACCCAGCGCACCCAGGAGCCCCTTGGCGAACCGACGGAGCCGGCGGCGCGGTGCCCGTTCGACGCGATTTGTCCTCGGCTTTCATCGATCTCCCCCCATCCCGTGCAAGCATTCCACCTCGAGATTTTCTCTTCAGGCGAGTTTCATGTCGGCACCCGAATCCGATCCACAATATCGCGGATGATCGCCTCGGCCGCGCCGAACTCGCCCGCCTGGAGGAAGGATTTTCCCACGACCCGGTGGGCGAGAACGGGCACCACCAGAGTCTTGATGTCGTCGGGGATGACGTAATTTCGACCGGAGACCAGGGCGAGGCTTTGAGCGGCCCGGTAGAGCGTGAGGGCCCCTCGGGTGCTGACACCGACATGGAGATCCTCACTCCGCCGCGTCGCATGGATGATGTCGAGCAGGTAGTCGCTGATCGTGTCATCGACCTGGACGGTACGGACGCCGCGCTGGAGCATCAGCACGTCCTCGGCTGAAAGGACCGGCCCGAGCGACTCGACCGGTTCGCCGTCGCGATGGCTAGCCAGGAGCTTCCGTTCTTCCGAGCGGATCGGATAGCCCATCCGGAGCCGGATCATGAATCGGTCGAGCTGGCTCTCAGGTAGGATGTAAGTGCCTTCGAATTCATAGGGATTCTGCGTCGCCAGGACGATGAACGGCGGTGAGAGCGGATAAGTCTTGCCCTCGACCGAGACTTGACCGTCGCTCATGGCTTCCAACAGGTGCTCTGCGTCCTCGGCGTCGTCCGGTTGATCTCGTCGGCGAGGATCACGTTGGCGAACAGCGGTCCGGGCTTGAAGACGAACTCGCCCGAAGGTGCATGGTAGATGCTCGAGCCGAGCACATCGGAGGGCAACAAGTCGGGTGTGAACTGGATTCTTCGGAACGAACAGTCAATACTGGCGGCCAGCGCCCGGGCCAGTAAGGTTTTTCCCACTCCGGGCACGTCCTCGATCAGGACGTGGCCCTCCGCCAGCAGGGCGACGACGGCGAGCCGGATGACCTCGGTCTTGCCGAGCACCACCAGGCCGACGTTCTCCATCAACCGGTTGGAGAGGGAGAGGAGTTCTTCCAGTGAGGTGGCAACGGGCTCTGTGGTCGTTAGATTCATGCGTTGACTCAAGCTACGGTGCGTGTGGCCAAACTTCGGCAGTCGGAACCAATAGTATAATCCAACGACGCATCGATTCCAACGGCCGGAGGGGAGCCGAGAGCTTCTCGAGGTATCCGTTGAATCCTCAATCGTTCCGCAGCGGCGACCGAACTGAGATTGAAGAGTCTCAAACGCGGACTCCGGATTGAAGATTCCCGGCGTCGCAAGCGTACAAACTGAAGTCGCACCTCCAAGTAATCGGAATTCCGCGAAACGCACGAGTCGTCGATACGGCGGGGATCAATGGCAGGTTGTGTGCTGAAGATCTTGATCCTGGCGGGGCGACTCAGCCGGTACGAGGCCCGATCGCCCCTGGCACCGTGGCTGGACCGGTTGGAGAATCGCGACCTTCGCGTGCAGATCCTCTGCCTTTCCAGGGGCAATATCCTGACTGGCGACCCGCGCGTCTTCGAGTTTCCTGCACTGGGCAATCCTTGGCTCAAAGGCTTCGCGTCGAGGTCGCTCTGGTCCGACGGCCGATTGGAACGGCCTGATCTGGTCCATGTCGTGCATGACGAAATGATGGAAACGGCATTGACCTTGTGCGACTCGTCGCGAGTCCCCTATATCCAGAATGTGGATCACTTCCGGACGGTTGAGCGAGGTCTACGGCTGAGCCGTCGATGGTGTTAACATCTGCTGGCGACGGGCCCGGATCTGGCGTCGGAATTGATCGAGGGACTGGGAGTTCCCGCGGAACGAGTCACCGTCATCCCGCCGGGGATCGTCCCGCCGCAGGAACCATTCCGATTGACCGGGAGCGGGCGGGTCCCGGTCATCGGGACGGGTGGCCCGCTCGACGAGGGATCGGGGCTGATGATCTTCCTGGAGGCCGCCCGACGCGTCCTGGATGTTGGCCGGGATGTGGAATTCCTCATCGCCGGCCAGGGCGCGAATCACATGGACCTGCGCCGGAGATCCCAGGAACTCCGAATTGGCGAGCGGGTCACGGTGGCGGAATTCCCTTCGGTTGGCGCGGCATACTGGGCGGTCCTGGATATCTACTGTCAGCCGTCGGTGGTCTCCAGCGCCGGTGTCACCCTCCTGCAGGCGATGGCGCACGCCGTCCCTTGCATCTCCAGCAGCGTCAACGGCCTCCGCGGCCTCCTTCAGTCCGGCTCCAGCGGCATGATCGTTCCTCCCGACAATTGCGAGGCCCTGGAAGTGGCGATGCTCAGCCTTCTCGACGACCCCGAGGAGGCGCGTCGGCTGGGCTGGAATGCCCGCGAACGCATCCGGACGGACTTCGACCCCGATGCCGAGGCCGATCGCCTGGCCGACCTCTATCGCCGCGTGGTCGCCCCGGCCCACCGTCCCGCTTCCGCGAGCGCCTGATCGGTCGAACGGACATTGCGCGGGTTTGGACTCAATTGCAACACTCCAACGCGTCGCCATCTCCCATCTGCCAGTGCGACAGGACTTTAGCGTCGCAGCCGAGATCGAGTGGCGACGGTGGGCCCAGGTGCCGCGCGATCCACCCCGACGCGGAGCGCGTACGATCCTCGTCCCACTATTCGATTCGATTCTTGACGATTCTGTCACGGATGCCTCGACCCATGTTTTGAAGCGACGTCCCACGAGCGTCTACCTATAGAATGCCCCAACTCGACAATTTCATTAACGCATCGCACGCGAAATGGGGTTGATTTCGTCTCCAAATAGCTACCAGAAACTCAGATACGGAAATCGCCAAAATAAAAGATTTCCGCGCAGCCTTTGAGGGTTTCAGCTTCTTGTCGAACTGTGACGGGGCTTAGCATGCGTACGGAGGGTGCAAGGACCGCGTCGATCCGATAGTCTGAGATGAGTCTGACGCGATTCCCTCGGCTCTGTAGGATCGAATCATGCGAAGAATGTCCATTCCCCTCGCGTTGCTGATCTTTCTCCATGCCGCATCCTCGGCCTCGGCCTGGGGCCCGCTCGGGCATCGACTCACGGCTCGACTGGCGGAGCGTCACCTGAATCCGAAGGCGAAAGCCGCCATCGTAACATTGTTGGAACCTGGTGAGTCGATCGCGACGGCCTCGCTGTGGGCCGACGACCATCGTCGGGATGTGAAGGGGAGCGGTCCCTGGCATTATGTGGATGTGCCGCTCGATCAGGATCGTTATGACGACAAGTACTCGGGTCCCGAGCCTGAAAAAGGATTCATCGTGCCGAAGATCCGGGAATTCCGGGTCATCCTCAAGGATCCTTCCCGTCCTGTCGAGGAACGACGGCTGGCGCTCCGATTCCTGCTCCACCTGATCGAAGACCTGCACATGCCGCTGCACGTGGGGGACAATCACGACCGGGGGGGAAACGACACACAAGTGCAGTTTTTCGACCAGGGCTCCAACATGCACCGCGTCTGGGACTCGAACATCCTCGAGCACGCTGGACGTGACGAGGACAAATGGCTTGCCGACCTGGTCGCGATGGACACCGAAGAGGCGCGTACCAAGGTGATGGGCGGCACCGTCGAGGACTGGGCGACCGAGAGCCTGCTCCTGGCGCGGGCCGCCTACATCGACCCCGCGACTGGCCACAAGATCAAGAGCGGCTACAAGCTAGGCGAAGCCTACCAGGTCGCGAACCTGCCCATCGCGCGTCAACGGCTCTATCGGGCGGGGATTCGCCTGGCCATGGTGCTCAACGAAGAGTTTCCGGAGCATTAGAAGGTCTTCAGCTCAAGCAGAGTCGTAAGAAGGGGAGATTGGCGAAGCTGAGTTGAGTGGCTGTGGATGGATCAATTTCAGATGACGGATTGCGAATCGCGAATAAAATTAAAGCCCTAAGCATCAAGGGCTTATGAATTCGCGATGTGGAATCCGCGATCTGCAATCCGATTCATTTATTAGCTCTGAAGCAATGGCGTCCAGAAGCATCCTACGGGAAGCGACGCCAACCCATTGACACCGGAAGGGTGATTGCCGAAATTGGTCCGATCACTATAGTGGCCTATCTTCCTTAGTAGGCCCTGATTTCCTCGCGGATTCCAAGAAGGGCCGACCCCGACGATCGAGCATGGAAACCACGAGAAGGGCCTCGCAATCCGGGCTACGAGCATAGGTTCCGCGATCGCCTCGGCGTCATCGCCCGGATACGCGCCGGAATCCACGCGAGCCCTTCCATCCCATCCAAAGGAATCTTCCCGTGTCGGAGCTGACGAACGCGACCTCGCTACCCATCTACACTCTCCTGTGTAGTCGGGATATCGATCGGGCGCTCGGTTGCCTGGGTTCTCTCCATCGTTTCTGTCGCGATCCTTTCCGGCACACGATTATCGATGACGGCAGTCTGACTCCTCGGGACATCGAGCGGCTGCACGAGGCGATCCAACCCATCGAGATCCTGTCCCGCGAGGAGACCGAGGATCGGGTCGGCCCGATGCTCCGGGGTAAGCCCAACTGCCAGGCCTATCGTGAGCGTCAGTGCTTCGCCCTCAAGCTGTTCGACCCCGCCATTCTCTCACCCGGTGGTTTCGTACATTGCGATGGCGACATCTTGTTCCTTCGTCCGTTCGAAGGACTCGACCGTCGGCGGTTCGGCGGCGAGGATATCGTCTTCATGAAGGATCGCGCGACGGTCTACTCGGTCGGCTATCGCGACCGCCATTTTCGTTCCGACCGTGTGAAGCTCCCCCAGAACGTCAACGCGGGGTTCATGTACGCCGGTCCCGGGGCGTTCGACCTCGACTTCATCGAGTGGTATTTCGGTCGAGAGGAATTCTATCGATATTTCCCCGTCATTGAGCAGACGGCCTGGGCCGCACTCGGCGGACGTTGTCGCCCCTACTATTTCGATCCGGTTCAGGTCGCCTTTCCCCGTCCCATCAAGGAACTCCGAGACGACTGCGTCTGCCTCCACTTCGTCTCTCCGGTCCGGCATCACCTCGACAATCAGGAATACATCGAGGAGCTGAAGCGACGCGCGGCGCCTTTTGCCGATAGCGTCATCGCGTTACGGACCGAGCCCTCTCTCTTCGTAGGACCGATCCGCGACCTTGGCGCACGCCTCATTCGCCGACTCCGACTCAAGATCGCCAGCGAGAATCATTGGGCAATCTGAGAGGCTATCCGGCAAACCGTCTTCGTAGGGTGAGTGGAGTTGAGTGTCGCTCGGCGCAACTCACGATTGGAACGAACCTTGCATCAGTGGCCTGCGGCGTGCCGAGCCCGCCTCGACCCATCCTCCCGGCCGGAATCACCACTTTCCGGGTCGCCTCTGAATGGACTCGCGCAATCGAGGGAAACAGGGACTACTCAGGCTTGAGGCGGTGCTCGCATGATGGTGCGAACGCGGATGATTCGGCCGATCCGGTGGCACACTCTGCGATCGCTTGGACATCTTAGTCTTGCAGACACCGCGATGAGACGGGACGCTACGACGGGGAGGAGTTGACGGCGATCAACACCTGCTGCGGCGCAGTTCTCAGGTCGAGCCCCCAAAGCATAGTTGCTTACCCGATCCTCTTTGCCAGCCCATTGTGAGCGATCACGAGGACGGGAAGAGGTAAAGGTAGGAACGACTCAAGTTCGCGGGGGGGCTTGCCGATCCAACTCAATCGAACGTCTCGACTCGCCGGGGTGTACGTCAGCCGGTCAGGATGACCGGCTCGAGATCGCTCTCAGCGTAGGGCGTTTTGTCCCAGGAGGGGGCCACATGTCCGTTCAGAAAGCCGCTCAGCAAATCCATCGTGAATCCACCCGCCGTCGCGTCAAATTCCTGGGGGCCGTCGAGAACCTGGAAGGCCGAGTGCTGCTGTCGATGGCCCATCACGGTCATCACATGGCCCATGCTCGAACGGCGGAGGTCAGCACGGCGGCAGTCTCCGGGACGACATCGACCCCCACCACCGCTCACGGTGCGTCGAACCATCAACACAGTTCGCGGGAATCTCGTCGGGGCCACTCGATCGAGCAGAAGGCGACCAACAATGCGACGATCACCGTCCAGCCGGTGATCAACGTTCAACCGATGATTAACGTCGAGCCGTCGGTCAGCGGCGGGACCTCGAGTACTCAGAGCACGTCGAGCACGTCGGCCAGCACGACGCCTACACCGACGCCGACGCCTGCCCCGACACCGGCACCGACACCGACCACGACGGTGACGTCCCCCGCATCCGTAGCCGGGTCGAAGACGAGCGGGAACACAACGACTACCTTCACGACGAACTGGAATACGTCGCCGGCCTCGACGGCTGCTACGCCGACGCCGACACCGACCACCTCCTCGACGCAGACCACGACGGGATCGACGACGAGCACCCCGCAATCTCCGGCCGCGACCAGCCAGACCTCGGGCGGCTCGGCGAGTGCATCGACGAACACGGCCGGGTCAACCTCGACGACCGCGGGCGGGTCGTCAGCGAACGCCTCGACCGGTAGTTCATCCTCCTCGTCGGCCGGCGGATCGTCGAACGCCCAGCCGTCATCGGGCAGTTCCAACGCACAGACCGGCACGACGACCTCCCCGACCCCAACCCCGACTCCGACTCCTTCACCGACACCCACTCCCACGCCGACTCCTTCACCGACACCCACTCCCACGCCGACTCCGACTCCGACTCCTTCGCCGACACCCACTCCCACGCCGACTCCGACCAGTACCGCGAGTGCAGGCTCGTCGTCGGCGACAACGGCGACGGGCAGTTCGACATCGAGCCAGCCCTCCTCCAGCAGCACGAGCACGAAGACGGGTGCCTCGACGACGGGCTCGACGGGCTCGACCTCGGCGACGACCGCGAGCAACGGCTCGTCTACCGCGGGCCAGTCGGGTTCGTCAGCCCAGACCGGCACATCGACCAACTCTTCGACGAACTCCGGAGCGGGCGGGTCGAATAGTGCGTCCACCCAGACGTCGAGCTCATCGTCCGCGAGTAACGGTGGCTCCTCGCAGACGAGCACGTCGAGCTCTACGCACGTGTCGAGCTGACGCGGATCGTGTGCGGTACTCGCGATGAAGGTGGGGACCTGCCCCTGGTCTCGCGGATTCTCGCCCGTCATCGACGGACGGGGGCGGTCTCCGGGGCGGTCTCCGCTTTGATTCGTCGGGTGAATTGTCCGCGTCCGAGGCCGATCATTTCCACCGAGCTTGTGTCGAGGATTCCGAGAGCGGGTGGCCTGCGAGGTCACGGGAGTTGGCCGTACGCCAAAGGGTCGGGACCCTACCGATCGGCACGGCGAGTCCGGTCCGCGTGTATCGGCAGAACGCGAGATTGAAGTCGCCCCACCAGCCTGGAGCCGTCGGATTGGCGGGATAGAACCAGAAAACGGCCGCCATCATCGCCGCGACCCCGACCAGGCGAAGTACGGCACGATCGTTAAGGGTCATGAGCGGAATCGACCGGCGGGACGTCGTCTCCGCCTCGGTCGATCGACGACCGATGCCGAGGGCAATCAACCCGATCAGCGCCGGGACGTAATGGAAGCTATACCCGGGCACGCCGAAATGAATCACGAGGTGAAATCCCAAGGCCGGCACGATACTCAGACCGATGAGCCCTGCCAAGAATTCGTTGGGCGCGGGTCGCCACAGGCGGAAGAACCCCCGGGGGACGAACAGCAAGGCAGGCCCGAACGTCCAGGCCAGGGCGATGACGAGCTTGGCCGCGTATCGCACCGGCCCATCGATCAGTCCGAGATTCCAAACCGAGTTGAGCATCCCGGCCTCGTGGGCGAATTCCGCGGTCGCGTCGCGGTACCGCGCCCATCCGCCTACATCGTAAATCATCGCCCCGATCCAGGCCAGATTCAAAGTCGTGAAGAGGATTCCCGCGAGGGCCGCACGCATCCAGCGATGCTGCCAGAGGATGATCAGAAATATCGGCAACCAGAACATCCCAATGTCGGGGCGGTAGCCGGTGCCGAGTGCCAGTGACACCGAAGCCGCGAATGGATGCCACGCCATCGGGCGCGTCCGCCCTCGGAAGGCGATACCCAGGAGGAAGGCCCCGACGAGCACGATCGCCGTGTAATTGCCCGCCACCGATCCATAGCCCCAGAACAAAGGCGCGAGGCCGAGAAGGAGTGTCGATCCCATGGCGATGGCCGGCCGGACCAAGGCTCGCAGCCACCACCAGACACTTGTCAGTGCCAGTGCGCTGGTCACGATGTCAAGCAGGATGAATCCTTCATAAAGGTCGCCCGCAAGTTGACCCATCAGTCGCGCGGAAGTCAGGAAGAGGGTGTGCGAGATCGGGAACCAGTAGACTTTAATCAGTGCCAGATACCCGAACTCGTCGGACTCCATCGGTGCGATCCGCGCGACAGGCCATCGCGTGGCGAATACGAAGGCGAGGGATATCGCCACCGCGAATGCGATCGAAATGGCGCGGGGCTCGGACGGCTCGAGTCGGTCGGTATGCGACGAGTCTTCACCCGAAATGCCTGTTGCCATGGAAAATGGGCTCCTTCCTCGGAGGCCGATCGGAGATCTCGATTGTCATTCGATCGCGTATTGACATTCCGCGATCTGTTGTTCGTAACGGTTGGCCTGGGCCAGGAAGTCGTAGAAGGCCAGCAGTCCGCAGAAGAAGAGCCCCGGCCGTCCGTCGAGGAAGCCGAGGCGAACGAAATAGGCGTAGACGAACCGAACGACCGGTCGCATCGGCAGCCTCAGGGCGATCTTCTTGAGCCGACGCTTGAATCGCTTGCCCCGCCCGATGGTGCTGGGAATCGGCTCGTTGAGGATCCGATCCTGGAGCGCGGCCTCCCAGATGGCATAACGGTTGTGCTTCTCGACCCAGGCGGAAATTGTCGGGTAGGCGTGATGATCCAGCTCGTTCTCGAGCCGGAGGATCCGGCCCTCCAGCTCCACATGCTCGTGCGCCTCGTTGTCTCCGGCGCGACCCCCGGTCGGGTCGACCATCCGCTCATAACGGCCCAGGCGGTGCTTGAACAGGCGAAGATTCCAGCATTCGGAATATCCACAGTGGCGGATGTGACGGCCGAGGAAATAGTAGCGCGAGTTGAGGTAATAACCCTCGGCTTCGTCGCGCGAGATCCGTCGGCGGATCTCCTCGGCGAGTTCGGGGACGACCACTTCATCGGCGTCAACGATCAAGACCCACTCGTTCCGGAACGGCAAGTTCTCGAGGGCCCAGTTCTTCTTCTTGGGATAGGAGCCGTTGAACGAGAACTGGACAACCGTCGCGCCATGTTCCTCGGAGACCTGGGTCGTCCGATCGGTGCTCCGGCTGTCAACGACGAAGACCTCATCGGCCCAAGATAGTGACGGGAGGCATCGGCGCAGATTCTCGGCCTCGTTCTTGACCGGCACCACCACGCTGACCGGGGCGGTCCCACCGGAGGGGGCCGAGGATTGGGCGGACGGCCTACCCGCGGCGAATCGGGTCGATGAATGAGTTGTCATGCTGGTCCTCACTGACAGTGGGGCGGGCAGTTGGCCGCGTTTCAACTTTGGTCAGCGACTGGTGACCACGGGCATGAGCCCTTGGTTCGGACGGGGAACCTCCAACATCGCACGTCAGTGCGATCTTCGCGCGGCGGATCGGGCTGACGCCCGAGGTTGGAAGACCTTCGTCCCGTCCGAACCAAGGGCTCATGCCCGTGGTCACCGCACGGGCCGTCGATGATCCGGACAGTCATTGCTGTGAACACGTGGAAGTTTGCTCTTCCATGCGACACTCAGTCAGGGGGGAAATAAGGCGCATCCTTCCGGGGGTTGGGAAGCTCCCGGCGTTTCCAGTCCGAACGCGAGCCGTTCCGGATCAAGGTATGACGGATTCCGGTGGCGTCCCCCCGCCGATGAGCCACCGATAGACGGCCGCCAGGCTCGCGGCCTGACGGTCCCAGGTGTAATGCTGTTCGACCAGCCGACGTCCGTTGAGGCCCAGCTCGGCTCGTTGGCGGGAGTCGCGTTCGAGCAGGTCGCGCAGGCCCTGCGTGACCGCGTTGACGTCGGGCGTCACGACGACCGCCGCCTCGGATGCGGCCGCATCGGGGAAGTGGCAGGCCGTGGTGATGATCGAGGGTAGTCGAACAGGCCATCGCCTCCAGGATGGCCATGCTGAAGCCTTCGCTGTAGCTCGGAAGGATGAACGCATCGGCCGCGGCCCAGACCTGGCGGGCACGCTCGCCCGACGCGTAGCCGAGGTAGGTCATCCGCGTGGCCAGGCCGAGCTGCTCCATTCGGTCGCGGAACGGGGCCCAGGCCCCGCCGTCGTTGCCGGCGAGCAGCAGATGGACGTCAGGACGATCTCCGGCGATCCTGCCGAGGGCCTCCGCCAGCAGGTCGAGACCCTTCTTGACGTGGAGTCGCCCGAAGAAGAGCAGCACGAATTTCCCGCGAAGCTCCGGGTAATCCGCCTCCAGGACGGAGCGTGGGGGCGGATCCTGGGCGAATGCGAGGTCGACGCCATTGGGGATGTAGCAGATCGGCGTCCACGGAGCAAGGGCACGAAGGTGGCCGACCTCGGGCCGGGAGAGGGCGTGCAGGCATGACGCACTCGGAGATTCCTCGACTCGAGCACCGCCAGGTAGATCCGCTTCTTCCAGTATTTGTGCCGGAGCGCCCAAGGTTCGGCCATGCCATGGGCCGCGATCAGATAGGGGACACGCGCCGATCGGGCCGATCGGGCTCCCCGTCGCGTCTGCGCCTGCCAGAGGCCGTGGAGATGGACGACCTCGGCGGCACGGACCGCCTCGTCGAGATTGGTCTCGGGCCCCTCGAGCGAAAGACCCTCGGCGAGGCTCGTCGGGTCGATTCGCGAGGGAGTCGGGGTCACGATCGTCACGCCTTCGCGGAGCCGGCTCAGGGCCGCTGTCATGCCCAGGATGCTCGGGACCATGCCGCCGTCTCGGCGAGGGTCCAGGCCGTTACAGACGTGGAGCCAGCTACGATCCAGCGCGACGTCGGCCGGGCCGGCACGTCGATGCCTGGGGGCTTCCGAAATCGTTTCGATCGGCACGGCGCTCATCGTGTCTCTCCCGGGGGTACTCGGATCAACGCTCGCGAGACCGCCGGACCCGACAAGCTCGGGGTCGGGAGACTCTCGCCCAACACAGATCCTGCCGCGAGCGGGGACAAATGACCCGCGGGCGGCGCGGTGCGATCCTCGCGGCGGATCGGGCTGACGCCCGAGGTTGGAGGACCTTCGTCCCGTCCGAACCGCGGGCTCACGCCCGTGGTCACATGTCCCAATCTCGAATGTCCCGACCTCGAAAGTTGCGCTCGCTCGATCGCTTCGATGTTGCCCTGAGCGAACCGATCGGGTCCCCAGAGGGCGACGTTTTCCGCGGCGCGACGACCCATGGCCTCGCGGGACTCGTCGGACATCGTCGCCATCCAGGATAGTTTTTCCGCGATCTCATCGACGTTAGTCGGGTCGAATCGGGCTCCTGTGGTGGCGTCCGGTTCGGGGACGAGCGTGGTCGAGCAGCCGGCGCGTCGGGAGACGAGCAGGGGCAGGCCGCTGGCCGCGGCCTCATTGGCGACGAGTCCCCAGGGCTCCATCAGGCTCGGCAGGACGAAAGCTCCGGCCTGGGCATACCAGCGCGGGAGGCCATCGACCTGGAGAAAGCCGGGGCGGTGGATGGCATCGGCAAACCCGCTTGCCGCGACGGCCGCCTCGACCGGCGCCTTCCCCGGGCCATCGCCGCAGAGCACCAGGTCCCAGCCGGGGCCGTCCGTGGTCTGTCTGCGATAGATCGCGAATGCCTCGATCAGTCTGACGAGGTTCTTCTCGGGGACGAATCGTCCGACGCTCAGGAAATATCGGGCGACAGGCAGGCCGACGCGAGCTGACGGATCCTCGCGCCATCGACGTGCGGCCATCGCGAAATAATCGTTGTCGACGGCGTTGTAGCCCAGGGCGATCCGCTCCTCGTCCATCCCGAGCTGCACCAGGTAGTCCCGGTGCGACGGGCCGCCAACGACCGCCGCGTCGAATAGCCCGACCCGTCGCCGCTTGATCAACTCCTTCCACCAGACGCGCGGACGATCGATTTCCTGGCTCTCGGACATGAGGACCGTCGGCCGTCGACGACGCCTGGCCCAACGCGCGGCGGCCATCGACTCGGGACGCGCATAGCCGACGATGCCAAGCGCGTCGGGGCGGTCGTCCTCGAGCGACGCGACCATCGCCGATCGGCACTCCTCGGGCGCGATCGTTTCCAGGACTCGGTCCGGGAAGAGGGTGACCCACTCGAACGGCTCGTCGTGCCGGCTCCGCGTCCAGGGGTAGGTCCGTTCGCTGCCGGCGACCTCGTAAGCGAGGAGCCGGTCCCCACGCTCGGCCAGTCGGGCCGCCAGCGCACGTAGCCTGGCCAGGTGATACGGGCCGAAATTGGTGAAGCAGACTGAGAAGTTCATCAAGGATCCTCTCCGGTGAGTCTCCGTAAGATTCAGGTCGTGGCCGCGGCCGGCGGATGCTCCGTGCCTCGAGACCGAGCAAACTTCGATACCCACCACATCAGTACCACGATGGGACAGGTCGTGAATCCCCAGTTGTAGTAGAACCAGACGGCAGGATCGTCGTTGACCACCATGAACCAGGCGTTGTAGTAAGTGATCGCCCACCAGAACTGGACCCAAGGGACATCGGCGTAGGTGTGGAAATAGTCGTAGGCGGTGCGGAGCAACGATGCGACTACGGCGAGCACGATGAGGTTGCCGATGGCGCCGCCATTGAGCTGGGTCGCGCCCAGGATGCCGATCGCCGGACTTGAGAAATCGTCCTCCCGCTCCAGTTCCGAGCCGGCGATCCAGGCGCCGATCCAAGCATGGCGGCCGAAGATCGGCTTGGTGCTCCAGATGATACGGGGGATGAACGTCGATACGATCCGGATGTAATTCGCACCGTAGTCGTATGGCGACTTCTCGGGGACGGTGTCCATCATCAGCAGGAAGCCGCCGTATTCGGTCGTTTCGTAGCTGTCCGGTTCCTCCTCGCCGGAGGAGACACTGAGGCTCTCCAGGATGCTGGAGACCTGGAAATCGCCGAGGAAGCCGGCGAATCCCGATAAGGATCGGTCGTGGACGACGTCGTTCCTCCAGCCGATGGCGATCGCGACCACCAGAACGCCCGCGAAGGCCGTCGTGAACAGGACCGGCCATGAGGGCCGCCGCTGCCGCGTGATGTAGATCGCACAGACGGTGGAGAGCACGGCGATGAGCGAGTGGGATCGCTTGCCGTTGAACATCCAGATCAGGACGTAAGCGGTCGCACAGATGAGACCCGCCGCCTGGTATGAGGGCCGGGGGGCGACGGTCCTCCTGCCGGTGACGTAGAGGAGGATCGCGGCTACCATCAGCAAGAACGGGAACGAGCGGAAGAGCGATTCCTCGGCCGAGACCGTGCCCGAGCCATCATCGCCGCCGGCCCGCATCAGAATCCCCGAGCAGATCAATCCCCAGACGATCATCGGCACGCTCAGGATCCCGACGAAGTTCGGCGCGAACGACCGGGGCGGGCTGGGCAGCACCTTTACGATCGGCCTCCCCGGGCCGAGGTGGTAGACGGCCAGGAACCACGCCAGCGACCACAGCGCGCGACAATCGGCCGCCGCGACCAGTTCCTTGCCGCGGACCCCGACCGCCCAGCCGTGATAGCTGATCGCCTGGATGACGTAAACTTGAAGGTATCCGACCAGGAAGAGCCATGTCGGCGCGAACGGGTCGAACCGCCTGGACACCACCTGGACGAGGAAGTAGAGCGCGATAATCGCGGCCGTTGCATAGACATAGTAGAGTTCATCCATGATCGTCAACTCGCTCTATCGGGCCTTCAACCCGGTCGGGATCCTCGCGGCTTCGGGGGCATGCGAAACGGTCTTCCGATGCGGGAGCCAGGGCGGACCACGTTCAGGTTGCATACGGGCCGGATAATCATACGAATTCAACTAACCTGGGCTATTCGTGAAGGGAATCGAGACGCGCCTCTCCCCAACTTATGAAGGGAGGTTGGGGAGGACTCCCCGAGAGTGCTCGAGCCGACGGCGAAGCGCCCTGGATAGGTCTACACGATCGGGGAGGTGACATGGGCGGCGAGATCGCGGCGCTTCCCGGTCATCGGCGGCCCGGCCGTCCTTCCGCTCGGCCCGCGTCAACCTCGGGGATGGCGACCGTACACCAGGGTGCGTGCTCCAGGGCCTCCCGCGTAGGCGAGCGGTCCTCGCCGTCGTAGATGCGATAGCCGTAGGCTGATAAGAACTCGGTGACGGCCGCCGAGCTGTCGGGGATCACCTCGCAGAGGACGATCGGCCGGGCCGTCTCGAAGAGCCGCCGAGCGCCTCGAGCACCTCGAGCTCGGCACCCTCGACGTCGATCTTGACCACCGAGGGGACGGGGAAGGATTCGAGGAGCCAATCGAGCGTCACGGCGATGACCGACTGCTGCTCGCGGGAGCCGCCGGTCTGGATCGTGCCGAAGTCCGCGAGGTAGTTCGCGGCGCGCGACCGGCTGGCCAGGCAGAGCGTGCGGACCGACAGCGCCGCGGCGATCGCCGCGGGCACGACCTCCACGGGCGCCGAACCGGCCGGTTGCCGCGACGCGCTGCGGCGCAGGAGTTGGACCAGCCAGGCATCGGGCTCCAGGGCCACCACCCGCCCCTCGGGGCCCGCCAGGCTCGCGGCCGCAAATGAGAAGAGGCCGACGTTCGCCCCGACGTCCCAGACCACGGACCCCGGCTCGACGAATACCTTGACGAGGTTGAGGAGGACCGGGTTGAACCGAATCCATCGGCCGGAAGAGGTAGCGCAGCCCGGCCGAGGGCGAGACATGGATCGGCACGCGGGCGAAATCCGACGGCAGCCGCCGTCGAACGATCCAATCACGAGTGAGTTGCTCAGTCATGCGGCGCAGCATCGATTCTCCTCCCTGAGGGATTTCCTTGATGCGGTCCTGATATACCGTCGGGCGTCCGGGCCTCGACGCATGGGAGATCTCGGGCCCTCGCCGCGACGATGCCCAACGACTGCCGTTCACAGGATACACCGATTCTCGCTTCTGACAACATCGATATCGCGGTGGGGATGCTCTGTAAGGCCCTCGAGCCTGCGGGCCCGCGCGATGACGGGCCGGATAGCCCGTGGATAAGATCGATGAGGGCCGCATGGTAGTGGGGCCAATCGAAGGTCAAGGCGCGGTGCACGCGCCGCCGTGCTCATCCGTTCCCTCAATGCCGGATCGTTGCCCAGTTGCTCCATCCGGCCGGCCAGGCTTTCGACGTCGCGCGCCGCGACCTCGAATCCCTCGATGCCATCGCGGACGACCGAGCCCGACTCGGGCGTGACGACGCTCGGCAGCCCGCAGGCGAGGGCCTCGTAGGTCACCACAGCCGAGCCTTCGAAGAGGGACGGGAATACGAAGACATCCGCATTCGACATCCGCACGGGCACCTCGCCGTGGGCGACCTGGCCCAAGGGCTCGACCATGTCCAGGTAAGGCCGGAGGGGCGTGAGGTCTCGGGGAAGCGGTCCCAGGAGCTGGAGTCTCCAGCCGGGACGTCGGATCAGCCGCCAGGCTTCGAGCAAGTACTTGATCCCCTTCC
The DNA here is from genome assembly GCA_963777695.1 of uncultured Planctomycetota bacterium. GTDB lineage: Bacteria > Planctomycetota > Planctomycetia > Isosphaerales > Isosphaeraceae > CAVZRC01. Next base: position 1,651,578 of record CAVZRC010000001.1, on the reverse strand, counting down.
GCTGGCTGATCCCGCCGGCGAACAGGAACGTGCAGTCCGAGCCGTGGCGTTTGCACGGGAGGGGGCGGAATCTCCGGCAGTCGGCCGCGTAGGGGATCACGCGAATTCGCTCGCGCGCCGTCCCGTGTCGAACGAGTGTCTCGGCGATGTGATCCGACGGCACCGCGATCCGATCCGCCAGGGCCAGCTCGCGGAGTCGTCGCTCATGCAGCCATCGGAGTTCTTCACGATCCAGGCGGCCATTACCCAAGTAGATCGAGAGGAATTCGGGCGATGCCTCGGCCTCGCGTTCCAGGACGGAATGTTCCTCGCGGACGTCGCCATGGACCATGCTGAGGATCGTCGGGATTCCGAGCCGGCAGCAGGTCGGGATGGCCCGCTGGGAGGCGACGTCGCTGAAGGCCAGGAGCGCCCCCGGATGAACCTTCTCGACGGCCCGTGCCAGTCGGTCGTCGAACCATGTTGTTCTCCATTTCGCCAGGGCGCGCTTCAGCGTCGGCCGGCTGACAGACAGTCTCGCCTCGAGCCGGAGGGCCACGTCGAAGCCCGGATGGGTCCGGACCCGATCCGCCGGGATCTCCGGATCGTGGCGCCGGAGCAGCGATCGTTCGAGGCGAGCCAGCCGATCGGGCGCGAAGCGTCGCGCCCATGCCGCCATCCGGCTATTGGGGTCGTAATAGCTCGCGGTCACGAACCCGCCGAGGAGGCCGGCGCGGTTCAGCCCGATGACCGCCTGGTAGGCCGGCGGTCGCGCATCCGGGCAAGCGACCAGCACCCGGTCAGACTCGCTTGGGATCTCCATCTCCGCCTCGATCTTCCTTGATCTTGAATGGTGAGCTGTAGGTCTTCGCATAACGCTCGCGGCGGGCGAGCTCGAGGTCGCTCTCGATCATCATCCGGATCAGGCCGCGGAAGTCGACCTTGGGTTTCCAGCCGAGCTCTTTGCGGGCCTTGGTCGCGTCGCCGAGGAGGACTTCGACCTCGGACGGCCGCGTGTATCTCGTGTCGAACTCGACGAAGTCGCGATAGTCGAGCTCGAGCTCGGAGAAGGCGACTTCGAGCAGCTCGCGGACGGAGTAGGTCTCGCCGGTGGCGACGACGTAGTCGTCGGGCTTGTCCTGCTGGAGCATGAGCCACATGGCCTGGACATAGTCGCCCGCGAAGCCCCAGTCGCGCTTGGCTTCGAGGTTGCCCATGACGAGCTTCTTCTGCAAGCCCTCCTTGATCCGGGTGGCGCCGAGGGTCACCTTGCGGGTGACGAATGACTCGCCTCGGCGCGGACTCTCGTGGTTGAAGAGGATCCCGGAGCAGGCGAAGAGGCCGTAAGCTTCGCGGTAATTGATCGTCTGCCAGTGGCCATAGAGCTTGGCGACTGCGTAGGGACTGCGCGGATGGAACGGCGTGTCGGGTCCCTGGGGCGGCGGTGCCGAGCCGTACATTTCCGAGCTGGACGCCTGGTAGAATTTGACCGGCTGCTTGCCGTTTAATTGGCGGACGGCCTCCAGCAGCCGCAAGGTGCCCAGGCCCACGACGTCGGCCGTGTATTCCGGCTGATCGAACGAGACGCGGACATGGCTCTGCGCACCGAGATTATAGACCTCGTCGGGGCAGACTTGCTGCATGACCATCGCAAGGCTCGACGCGTCGGCCAGGTCGGCGTAATGGAGATGGAACCGCTCGGCGATCGAGCGGTCGCGCGAGAATAGGTGATCGATGCGCTGGCGATTGAGGCTACTCGAGCGGCGGACCAGTCCGTGGACCTCGTAATCGGGCCTGTCCAGGAGCAGTTCGGCCAGATAGGACCCGTCCTGGCCGGTGATCCCCGTAATCAGCGCGCGTCTCATGATCCTTGGTTCTCGCTACTCGCGGGTTGGTCTGGTCAGGGAATGTGGTAAGCGGCGAGCTCCGCCGGCAAGATGGGGTCGATGGCACCGATCAACTCTCGCGCGAACTCGCACAATGCCTTGCCGTCGGGATCCAAGTCCCCCCGATAAAAGACCTCGACGGTCATCGAGGAGCCGCGCGTCGTCCGGCCATGGCTGGATCGACTCGTGATCGGAAGGCGGCGGACGTAGCGTTCCACTTTCCCTTCGCCGAAGACATAGTACCAGAAGCCCACATGCTCGACCAGTTCACCACGGCTATAACCCAGACGGCTGAGCCAGGTCGGGGAAGGCCGTCCGACGGGGATCTCGATCTCGCGGGTGGCCGACTCGATCTTGGTCCAGCCGCCCGAAGGCAGGCAGAGCTCCGGCGTATGGCGCAGGTTCCTTCCGAAGGCGGAGTAGTTCAACCAGAGTTGGAGTTTCAGCCCAGGATACTTGGGATTCTCATAGATCCGGCTGAGATAATCGGTGGTCTCGGATCTCTCGATCAGATCGGTATGGACCGGCTGCTCGCTGCCGACCCAGGCCCCGAGCCGGAGCGGGATCGTGTCCAGTGAGGTCCGGAGCGCGGGCCGATCGCCCGGGTCCATGCGCTCGAGTGCGGCCTGGGCCGCCAGCCCGAGGGACAGCACGGCGGCGCAGAGGAAGATCCGTTGAATTCGTGACATGTTCGCTCCTCAAAGTAGGGACGCGGCGGCCTCACGAGTATCCGAGCGGGACGGCTCGAGCCGGCGGCGTCCCGGGCCTGCTGGCGTCGATCCGACGGCCGATCCGGTCGAGGATCCAGCACTGGCAGTTGAGCATCATCAGGCCGAAGCCCATCATCAGCAGGCCCTCGATCGTGTGGAACGTCCCGGAGGCGTACTGGGGGGTCATGTAGTGCATGATGTAACCGGTCAGGACCACGCGAGCGATGTTGGCGGTCAGGGCGATCGGCAGCGCGGAGACGACGATCGCCACGCGATACCACCATGGTCGTGCCCAGACGTAGGCGACGGCCGTCGTGAGCGCCAGGAAGCCCGTGAGCTGCCTCATCCCGCTGCACGCCTCGGCGACGAACATCTGAACCCCGCCGGGGAGGGTCATCCGGTTCCCCTCGCGGAGGACGGGGACCCCCGTGGCGTTCATGACCGCGGATGCCACCTGGCTGGCCAGGAGCTGGAGCGGCGACGCGAACTTCGAATAGAGCTCGACGGGGAGCGGGATCATGAAGACGAGGAAGAAGAAGGCGAACCAGTACCATCTCAGGGCCGTCGTGCCGTAGAGCAGCGTGAATACGCCCGTCAGGCCGAGGAGGAAGGCCAGTGCCTCGACGAACGGGACCGGCATCTGGGTGGTCAACAATCGGACCATCAATGCGCAGAGCACCATCGAACCGCCGAGCCCGACACCCCCGTGGATCGGGAGCGGACCGCGTCGGGCCACCTGGTTCGCAAAATACAGGCTGATCAGCGGGACGAGGAATCCATGGCTGTAGTTCTCGTCGGTCGTCCAGGCGTAGTAGAAGTGGCCGAGGCTGTCCCAGAACACCAGGGCGAACAACCCCGCGCAGAGAAGGCCACCGAGCCAATGCAGGCGGAGCTTCGGGTCGGCCGCGGGGACCATCAGGAGCCTGGCCAGGCTCCAGGGCCGGGCTTCGTCGGGAGTGGTTCGATCAGGCGCCTCGGGGAGTGCCGCCATGGCGGGCCGTCCTTCACTTCGGGTGAATTTCCAGGTTATCCGTGAATTCTCGACTCAGGGGAAGGCCGCGATCGGCCGGCTCGCCGGGCGATCGCGACGGGACTGAGAGGCTGTGATCAAAACAATTCCAGATGACGAATTGCGAATTGCGAATGAATGATAAGTGCCATCCATCGAGGACTAGTGGATTCGCAATCCGGAATTCGCGATCTGGGATCCGATTCTCTCACAAACTCTGGGCTCAATTCGCCGATCCATAGTTCTTCCTCGGTTGCAGGTCGGCCGCGCGCCGGAGCAAGGCCGCGCCGGGTGATCTCGTCGCTGGGGACAACGGCGATCGCGGCGCGGATCGCCACGAGCCGCTGGGTTTCGTCGTCGAGGCGTTGCGCGATATCCGCCAGGTTGAACCACCACGATCGACGGATCATGTCGTTATCGGCCAGCTCGATCGCCTGGCGATACACCTGCTCGGCCTCCTTCAGGCGCGATGCGAGGGCCAGGGCCTCGGCGCGTGCCGCCACGGCCCGGGGATCGATCCCGTCGCCGGTCGTCGATGTCACCTGGCCTTCGACGAGTCGTGCCAGCAGGGGCTCTGCCTCGGCCCGTCGCTTCTCGCGGAGCAATCGGGCGGTCGCCAGCAGGACCGTGGGGTTCTGCGGCAAGGCCCGCGACCATTCGCGGAATGTCCAGTCCTGAGCGTCCATCTCGCTGACGATGTCGCGAACCGCGTCCTCGCCGGGTAGCAGAAAACGCGACGCGTTCTCATCCTCGCTGTAGCGAGGCGTGACGGACCGGGAATACCCGCCGGTCGAAGCGGCCGAGAGGGCCCGGCCGTAGAGCCGGATCGCCGCGTCCTTCTTGCCCGCATCCAGGAGTCGTCGGGCGCTCCAGGCCAGGCTCACGGCGTCGCGACTGAGCCCGAGGCTACCGGAGGGCCTCGCCGATCGGCCGCCCGAAGCCGGCTCTAGCCGCGACAGGGCTAGCCGCGCGGTCGGGTTCAGGGGGGAGATCTGGAGCGATCGCGTGAGCATCTCCGACACATCCGCGCCGGGACGGTTCGCATCGCCTTCGCGGCCTCCGAGGAAGACGGCCCAGTGGGCCACGTGCTGCGACGTGGTCGTCATCCATCGACCATCCGGGGGCACGACCGAGTCCGGCAGCCCTTTGCGTCGCGGAGACGTGTCGGGCCACAGGAGCCTCTGGGTCACGATCGCAGAGGAGGAGGCGTTGACGGCCCAGATCCAGGAGAGGACACATGCCCCCAGCCCCATGACCAGCACGGAGACGGCAACGGGAGGCCAGGCGAGCCAGACCGGGAGCAGCCACTGGCCGGGTTCGCGGGGCACGGTCGGGAGGGGCTGCCGGCTCTTGCGTTCCCTCGTGACGGTCGGCCGGGGGCCGAGGTTGGTCCCGTGATTCGGCAGGATATCCCTGACGGAAGGCCAGATCACCTCGTCGGCCGTGGGTGTCGGCGTGTCCCGCCTCGAATCCGAAGCCGAGGCACGGTCGGCCGGTCGGCTGCCCCTGGGAACCTTGCCCCGCCGCTCGGGTCCGACACGATCCCGGACGGGCCTCCGCTTCTTCGGCTCTCGCCCCGTGAGGCGGGAAGACTCTTCGACCTGCTCCCATGAGGGTGCGATCGGCCTCGCGCCTCGGACCCGATCGTCGCGGACCGGGTGCGATTGATTTTCGTCCGACGACGATAAGCGTCTGGGTTCGACCGCGCTTGCCGCGGGAACGGGAACGTTGGCCTCGGGCGTAATGGGGTGTGGTGCTTCGGATTCCTCGGAGGGCTGAGGCGGAACATCTAGACCGCCCTGTGGCGGCTCGTCGGGATCACCAGAAGAACCCCCTCTGGCCCCCCCTTCGTAAGGGGGGGAAAGGGAAGGCTGTTCCTCTTCTCCTCGTACGAAGGAATCGGCAGAACAACCCCACATTTCCCCCCCTTCGTAAGGGGGGGAAATGAGACGGTCTTCTTCCTCCCTTTCGAAGACAGGGTCGGGGGGGGGCTGAGCTAGCCCATCGAGTGTCGATTTCAGGATGGAGTCGATCGAATCCGTCCAGTCTTCCGCAGGGGCGGCCGGCGATTCGTCGGAGTCGACCGTACTCTCGTGGATGCTCCTTCCGGACCATGATGGAGCCTGTGGGACCGGCGAGATCGTCGGCTGAGTTGGAGTGCGGCCCCAGGCCGGTTCCGCGCGGCCTGCGGCGGATGTCGGCACCGGCCGTACGGGAGGATCGACAAGGGGCGTGGCCATTGGTGGATCGGAGAGCGGAGTTGACCAACCCGGCTCGATCCGGGGGGCGCGAGCCGTCGGGATCGGCCGGGCGACCGGATCGATCAGCGGCGTGGAAGCGACCGGCGGTCGCGTGGTCGTGACGGGTCGCTCTCGCGCCGTCATGCGATCGGACGCCGAGACGCTTTGACCCCGCGGCACCTCGACTCCGGCCTGGATTCCCTGGTCGCGGGACTTGAGATGCGCCTCGGCCGCCTTCCAGCGCGATCCCATCGCGTCCGGTCGCGAACCGGCCGCGATGGCGAGGCCGCCGGCTCGGGGATCATCGACGTGACCTCCGCGGTCCGGTCGTGCTCGTGACGGTCGGGTTCCTGGACGACCTGCGAGGGTGGAGCGACCGGGACGGAGGACGGCATCGTAGTGGCCGCGGGATAGAGCTCCCAGTCGGGATCGGCCCCCGCGTCCTGTCGGAGCGTCAGGCAGAAGGGACCGATCTGAAATGGCGTCCCGAACGGCAAAAGACAGGGACTCTTGACCGTCCGGCCGTCCAGCACGACGAGGTTCTGGTCGCCGACTGGCGTGAGGCTCCAGGTCCGCCCGCGGCGGGTCAGCCGACACGCCTCCGCGGCCAGCCCCGTGTCGGGTAGGCGCACTTCGCAGTACGCGGCCCGGCCGATCCGGACCGAAATCCAGGGCAACTCCACGACGCGAATCGGACCCGATTCACGATCCTGGATGTGGAGACACGTGGATTCCGGCATGATAGGATCGACTCCTCCTTGAGCCTCGATCACAGGGTATCCCTCACCCTCGCTCGACGAACAGGTCGGTACCGCCGGCCAACCACCGGTTCCAGGTACCGCCCAGTGCGCTGGCCGAGATCGCCACGGCGGGCAGCTCGACAGTCCAGTGCAACAGAGACCATAGACTAAACCCTACGAAGGCCCCGATCAAGCCATGTGCGAGCGCCCGGTCGGAGGACCCGACGTTTCTGAGGCCGGACGGCAAGCGTAGAATCGACCAGAGACCGGCCAGGGCCAGGAGCACCAATCCGGCCATTCCCGCCTCGACTCCGCACCTCAACAGGCTGCTCATGGTCAGCCCTCCCGACGCATCCTGCGTCTGGAAATAGGAGTGGATCGTGCGGAAAGTGCCGAAGCCGGTGCCGATCATCGGGAAATCCTGAAGGATCGGTAGACTCTCGTTCCAGAAGAGCCGGGTCGCGCTCCACGAGACCGGGGCGACGGGGGGTTGGCCCCCGATCAGGACCGGCCACGCCGACACCATCGCGGCCCCCAGGCCCAACGACGTCAGCAAGATCATCGTCAGGCCGATCGCCGACCAGCGTCCTCCGGGCGTCGAGGCACTCGGCAGGCCCACCAAGACCATCGCCAGGGCGAAGGGCAAGCAGAACCAGGGCCCGGCCATCATCCCGGCGAGGAAGGACCCGGCCACGAGCAAGGTCGTCAACAACACGGCGAGCCCGCCGAGGCCAGAGTGGCCGAGTCGTTCTCCCAGGCTCTCGCGGCTCCCCCGCGGGGCGAGCATGTGGATCAAGATCGCCAGGGCCACGGGCAACGCCATCGACCCCATCGCCAGGAGCGAGCCGGGGCCGCCCATCAGGGTTCCGATCAAGAACGGGCGATCGGCAACCAGCGCGACCTTGTCGAGGGTGGTCCGATCCGTTCGCGAGTCACCCTCCAGGCGACGCAAGGCGGCGGGGCCGGCGACTCGAGCAGGTCGTCGAGCGTCGGCGCCCACGCGGCTCCGCGGCCGGGCAGGACGAAGCCATAGAGGCCCTCCGCATGGCCGCCGATCTGCACGATCCCCAGCGCGGCGTTGAGCAGAAAGCCCGCCGCAACGCTCCCCCAGACCCAGTAAAGCCGGTTCAGCCGGTTGACATAATGGGAGACGGTCCAGAAGACCCCCAAGCAGACGGCCGCGCCCACGAGCCAGCGTAGCGTCGCGGCCCGATCGAGTGTCGCCGGCGATCGGACCGAGGCCGGGCTCGGCAAGAGGGCCTCGGGATCGTCGGCGAGGACCAGGCGCGACCATGTCCCCGAGGAGTAGACCTCGTGTGCCACGGGCGAAACTCGACGTGCGAGTCCGGCCGGCATGGGCAACAATTGCACCGTTCCCAGCGTCAGCACCAGGAGGCCCAGGAACGTAAGGGGGCTCTTCAGCAAGGGCATTCGTCCCTGGAGCAGGAATTGTACGAGGCGGATGGCCACCATCAAGAACGTCAGCCCGACCACGACGGGCGGGTACCACCAGACCGCTCCCCCGAAGGCCATCGCGCTGCCCAGCACCAGCATCACGAGCGTGACGGCCAGCAGGCGATCGGTCGCCCTCATGATCTTCTGACTCAGGTCCATCTGAGGCTTCTCCTGGCGCGGATCTCGTGCCTCTCCCAGTCTGGTACGGTGCTCCGTGAGCACCGAAATCGGCGCACGATTCCGGATCGGTGCTCATAGAGCACCCTAGAAGACCGTTCGTGACACTCTCTTCTCTAGCTTCGGCCGCTGAATGACAGGGCCTCCTCGTCCGTCCGGGCCGACTCGAAACGATCGGGGGCCGGTTGCTCGTCGCCGTATCCGTAACTCGACCAGTGCTGGAGGTCCTCGGTCAACCCGTTGAAGACGACGCCCGCGATCGTCACGTGCGACTGCTCGAGCATGGCTTTGGCGCGGTGGAGAGTCATCAGGTGGTGCGAGCCGGACCGGACGACCAGCATCGAAGCGTTGACGATACGGCCCAGAAACCGGCAGTCGGCTAGCCCGAGCACGGCCGGACCGTCGAGGATCACCCGGTCGTAATGATGTGCGAGTGCCGCGAGGAACTGGCGAAGCTCAAGTGTCCCGAGGATCTCGATCGGCGTCTCGCGCGTATCGCCGGTCGGGATGAAGTCGAGGTTCGGGATGCGGGTATGCCTGAGCGTGCGCTGCCAGGGGATCTCGCCGCGGAGGACGTCCACGACGCCGGGCGTGGTCCTCCAGTCCTCATCTTCGATGAAGACCTCCGCGAGGGTCGGCCGTCGGAAATCGACGTCCAGGAGCAAGGTCCGCTCGCCGGCCAGGCGCAGGTGGCCGCGAGGTTCAGTGCGGTGGTGCTCTTCCCCTCGCCCGCCTTGGCGCTCGTGACCAGGAGCGTCACGATCGGCCCGTTGCGGTCGGCGACGCCCAGCAGGCTGGCCCGGACGTTGCGATAGGCGTCGGAGGCGAGCGACTCCGACTGCGCCGGGCGTCCAGAGGTGTCGCCCGCGCTGAGTCAGGGCGGTCCGGCGAATGCGCGGGACGACGCCGAGCAACGGCAATGTTAAGCCGTGACTGGCGTGCTCGGGCACCTTCACCGAGTGGTCGATGTGCTCGAGGAGGCAGACCAGCCCGATGCCCACGCCGAAGCTCAAGACGAGCGAAATGACGATCATCATGGGTTTGTTCGGCCGGACCGGCGTGGTCGGCTCGACGATGCTCGTCTGGATCTTGACGAAGTCGGCATCGATCAACGAATGGGAGAGGATATCGAATTCGGTGAGGCTCGTCTTCAGATCGCTAACGCGTCTGGCCTTGTCCCGGCGCTCGTCCATCAAGGTCAGGATCTTCTGGTGGGCCGGGAGCGTCTCCTGCATCTTCTTCAGCAGTTCGCCGTGCTCCTCCTTGTCGGCCTCGAGCTCACGCTGGTACTGGTCGAGGATCATCCCCGCGGCGTTCGGAGCCGGCGTGTTGCCGATCGCGCGGAGCTCTTCGAGCTCGTCCAACACCTCGTCGAGCATGCCGCCCCAGTGAATCGCGGCGGGGTCGTTGTCGAAGTTGCGGATCGACTTCTTGAGATTCTTGAGGATGCGCACGTCCTTACGCTTCTCCAGCTCGAGTTGCGCGATCCGCCCGGCGCGAGCCGCGGCCTCGGGCCCCATCTCGGACTTGGGGAACATCTCGGACATCTTCATTTGCTGATAGAGATCGCCCAGTCGCATCTGCTTCTGGAGCATGATCGTCCCCAGCCCCACGTAACGCTCCTCGATGATGCTCTTGCCGCCGGGCCCGATCGTGCTGTTGACCTTCAAGGCATTGACGATCATTTGATCGAGATCGCCCAGCTCCTTCACGAGCGCATCCAGACTTCCTTTGGCATAATCCATCGTCCCGGTGATCTTGTCCTCATTGTCCTTTTTCGTCACCTTCTGGAAATGCCAGAGGAGCCTCTCGAGCAGCTTCTTGGTGCGGGCGGGGTCATTGCCCTCGAGCGAGACGATGTAGGTATTGCCATTCCTCTGGGTGGGCTGGAAGGTCAGGCTGCGGAAGAGTTCCGCGGCGGGATCCTCATACTGGCCAATCTCCGCCTGGAGTAACGGATCGATGACGACGCGCTCGAGGAGGCGGGCGCTCTTGAGCATGGCGGCGCGGTTGGGGATATAACGCTCCTGGCTGCCGTCGCGACGGCCGATGTCTTTCGAGACCAGGGTGGCGAGCGCGGGATCGTACTCCGGCGGATTGATCTCGATCTCGGCCTTGACCTGGTAGACCGGCGGCATGTGGAGGACGTAGATGCAGGCGAGGATCGCGATTGGCACGCCGATGGCCAGCACGACCCAGACGCGTCGTCGAACTGCCTTGAGGTAATTCGATGGCGTCTTGACCGCCGCCGGGTTGATGGCCAGGGTCGCCGAGGCGGCCTGCATGGGGCTCGGGATGGCGTTATGTGGGGTATATCTCTGGATCTCGTCCATGATCGCCTCCGTGACGATTTCGGGGTCTCATCGCCGCGCGGGGGAGTGCCGGTGTGCCAGGGGTTCGACCGCCGTTCGTGGCTCGGAGGGGGCCGCGAAGACCCTCGACTTCACGCGCGTCAGGAACGCGACGACGCCTCCGAGGCCCCGCTCGGCGAGTGACCCGACCGAATCCGCGATCATCGCCCTGACCGGTCGATCGCTGCGCCCGACGTCGGTCGATGGACTCGGCTCCTGCCGCAGTCGGTCCGCTTCCGCGTCCTGCAACCGTCCCAGCCGCTCGTCCAGGGCCTGGCCGAGCCGCTGCATGTAGCGGAACACAATGTCGGCCGCCAGCGATTGATCGGCGCCCATGCCCAGGCTCAACGAGATCCGTGGGCCGCGGTCACCGGAGAGTCGAAAGACCGCCGAGGGTCGCGACAAAGGTTCGTGGTCGCTCGGCGAGACCGGGCAGCCCGATGGCTCGGACGATCCGGCCGGGAGGCATTCGATCCGGACCTGCTCGCAGCCGAGTCCATGGCCGACCTGCTCGACGATCTCGCAGGCGGACGTCGCGGTCGAGCACAGCTCGATCCGCTGGATCGCCTCCCAGGTGAGCTTGGCCGCCTGCCGCTCGTGTCGGCGCCGGGTCATGCGGTCGTGGAAGTCACCGCGGAGGTTCGCGAGCTCATCCCGACGGCTGGTGACGACAAGGAGGAAGGCCAGGCAACCGAAGATCCCCAGGATGAGCGTCAGGTATTCATTGCGACGCGCGACGCCCAGCATCACCACGCCGCAGAGGAACGCGGAGAAACAGTAGAGCATGAGCGCGGCCTGGCGAGGGTTCAGCCCCAGTCCGATCAATAGGTGATGGACATGCTTGCGGTCGGCCGCGCTCAACGGCAAGTTTCGCACCCATCGGCGGAAGATCGCCATCGCCGTATCCGAGATCGGCAGCCCCATCGCGACGATCGGGAAGAGGATCGAGATCGCCGAGGGGCCTTCCATCGACCCCTGGACGCCGATCACGCCGATCAGCAGCCCGATCAGCATGCTGCCGCTATCGCCGAGGAAGATACAGGCGGGGTGCCAGTTATAGAGCAGGAACCCCGCGAGGCTCCCCGCCAGTGCGACCGAGAGGACCGCCGCTTCGAGATTCTGGCTATGAATCGCGACGAGGGCGAGCGTACCGCTCACGAGCAGGCCCACCCCGGACGCCAGACCATCCATTCCGTCGATGAGGTTCCAGATGTTCATGCAGCCCAGGAACCAGAGCATGGTGACGAGCAGGCTCGGAAGTGCGAGGTCGACCTCGATTCCCAGGATGGCGAACCGGACCGCGGGGAAGCCCAGGTCGAGGCTCAGGTTAAGGACTTCGATCGAATGGATGCGGAACCCGCCGAGGCAGAGGATCATCACGGCCGTCGCCTGGCCAAGGAGCTTCACCCGGGGGCCCAGCGAGCGCGTATCATCGACGAATCCGACCAGGAGTATGACCAGTGAAGCGATGAGCAAGGCCCAGTGGTCCCGGATCTGGAAGCCACCTACGGCGCGGAAGCCCATCGATTCATCGAGATGCGTCAGGAGGGTCGCGGCCGCTACGCCGAAACCCAGGGCCAGGCCGCCCAGCCTCGGGATGGCGCCGTGGTGGATCCGACGGAAGTGATCCGGCCGGTCCACCGCGCCGACGCGCGTCGCGATCCAGGTGACCAGGGGCGTCGCCAGCACGCACCCCAGCATCGCGAAGGCGAAGATCGTCAAGTATACGTTGGAGATCATCATGGATCCGATCATCTCCCGGAGTATCGATCGAACGCAATCAGCCGTGGAGGAGTACCCCGATCCGCGCGGCTCGCCCGGCCGCGAGCGTCGCAACGCCCGGGTAGATCGATGCGCGAAGACGGGGAGCGATGTCGCGACGGGCGCCACCGCAACGGCTCGAACTGAAATGGACCGGGCCGGGGTCCCTCGGGGAGGGGCCGAACGCGTCCGGCAGGTGACTCCTGGGTTCCCGAGGCGAATCTTTCGCCGTGGGACGATGATCGGACAGCCGCGGATTTCGAGCCGGGGCCGGCTCGCCCATGCGTCGTCGGGGTTGACCGACGGCGACACGAGGGTCGGGAGAGGAAGGTGGTGCGATCAGTCGCGAGGAGAAAGGCGCATACCACGATAGTGCTCGTCTTCCGTGACTCGTGCGGGTGCGGCCCGTTGCTGAGCATCCGTCTCAGTCGGGGGGCATCAGGGTCGTCGCAGTATCGCCTCTGGCTCGAAGGCGGTCAAGGTGGATCCTCGGAGCGGTTTCGATCGACCGATCGAGGAATGGAGAGGCGGCGATTTTTCGCTTTACGTGATTGCCCCGGTGTTGTATGGATGAAGCATGGAACCGTCACCCCCTCAACAGTATTACGGAGCGAAACGCCCGCGTTGAAGCTCCTCCCGGCGGTCCCAACCTTCCTTCGTGAAGCGGAATACCGCCTCCGGACCACGCATGAAACCGGAGAACGGCTCCATGAGACCGGTCCTGACAAGTTCGCGAAAGGCGTCCAGGTTATCGGGCGTGACATCCACATGCTCGCGGGAAGCGAGTCGCAGGAGTTTTCGGGCATCCTGGGACAGTCGGATCGTCTTCATGGCTTCCCTCCGTGTATCCACCTACTTGGCGGTTAGAGGGATTATAGCAGGGGATCGTCATTCGGCTGAACGGCGATCGTCGTCGCCGTCGATTCGTGCTCATTCCCCCAAGAGACCCACGCTGCTGACATCTCTCTGATCTTGCCCCTTGCTGATCGAGGGACAGGGTTCTCGCCCGTGATTTCATGCATTGCCCAAACAAGAAGGCTTGGCTCGTGCTGGATCTCTCGCAAGAGATAAGGCACGGCCGGACGACCGAATTCCACGATCCGTCGAAATGATGGATGGGCGACGAGTTCCGTGAAACTGGATGACGGTCCAATCCCCATCGTCCGATCGCGTACGGCGACCTGGAATATGGATTGCGTCAGCGTAGAGCCCGATTCCTCCGCCACTTCACTGGCCACGGTTCCGCCCCTCCTCGTACGCGTCGATGCATGCACGATGAATTCGCCAACTCCTGTCTTATCACGAACCCGGAACGAGGCGACCTGTGCTACTCGTTGAGGGTCTCACCAAACGGCGGCCAGGCTGTCGTCTCTCTGGCTCCAGACCCTCGTCAACGTCATTTTACAATGATCCGAGGCGCGGCTGGGCCTTCGAGTTTTCGTAGGTCAGGCTTTCCAGCCTGACAGGGCAAGCGTCATGCTGGAAAGCCTGACCTACGAGGATTTTCGGTTCGATCCCGGCTGTCGATTGCTCTGGCTGCATGTCAGGTCGTTGTCTTCCTAAAGTACGAAGTTCAATGGCCTTCCAGACCGCTGGTAACACGCGTAGAATTCAAAAGATTTGGAATGTGCTCAATTTCATGGGGCGAAGCCAAACCGGCGGAGTCAGTCTTCTGGTCTTCCGGCTTCAAAGTCCTTCGAGCTTCGCGACTGGAACCGGCTTCGATCTTATGATCTCTCGGCAACCCTGGAGGACCCAACCATGACCATTACCCTCCCAACCGTTTCGGCTGGCCGAGCGGTTGACGCTACCGGCCGCGCCTTCCCGATGACTGACGAGGAGATCCGGGCGCGGGCCGCCGATATCGCGAGGGGCCTGGACGCTCTCGACGAGATGGGCGACGAGGAGGAGCAGCAGCAGACCCTCGACGCTCTGATGAAGGCCATCGACGACGAGCCCCTGTCCGCCCGAAAGCGATTCCGGCCATGAGGCTCGTTTTTCTCGACTCCGGCCCTCTCGGACTGCTGACCAACCCGCGCGGCCGATCGAAGCCCGACCAGTGCCGACAATGGGTGAAGGATCTGGCGGCGGCCGGGGTGCGGGTCTTCGTCCCGGAGATCGCCGACTATGAAGTGAGAAGGAAACTCATCCACATCAGGGCAACGGCGGGTATCCGGCGTCTCAATCAGGTCAAAGCTACGCTCGACTACGCGCCTCTCACGACGGATGTCATGCTGCTCGCCGCCGACCTGTGGGCGTCGGCGCGAAGCGCCGGTTTGCCAACGGCCGCGCCCGAGGCGCTGGATGGAGATTGCATCCTGACGGCTCAGGCAATGTCGGCTGTCGGGCCGAACGATTCGGTGACAGTGGCGACGGACAACGTCGCTCACCTGTCAAGGTTCGTCGATGCTCGATTGTGGGAAACGATCACAGCGTGACCCGAAACAAGAAACCAAGTTTGACACCGGGTCCGTCCCACTGCTGAGGCACGTCCAGGAGGGGGAGTCGCTGGGAATGCCGCACTCGCGGCCGATGCCGAGCATCGGGCCTCGGTGCCATGAGATCCGCGTCCGGGATGAGAATCGGATCTGGCGGATCGTCTATCGGATCGATCCGGACGCCATCCTAATCGCGAGGGTATTCGAGAAGACCACCCGCGCCACCTCGCGGCATGACATCGAGAGTTGCCAAGGGCGTCTGAGTGTTTACGATGATGCGGCGAGGAAGGCGAAGAAAGGGCGGGAAGATGGACGCGGACAAACGACGAGCCCTTGAAGCGGCCGGGTTCGTCTTCGGGAACGCCGAGGATTTCCTCGAGCTGACCGAAGAGGAATGTCAACTCGTCGAGCTGAGGGTTACGGTCAGTCGCGCCATCCGCGCCCATCGGAAACGCCAGGGCCTGACCCAGAAGCAGGTGGCCAAGAAATTGAACACCAGCCAATCGCGAGTCGCTCGGATGGAAGTAGGAGCGGCCGATGTATCGCTCGACATGATGTTCCGGGGATTGTTCTCACCGGGCGGGAGTTTGAAGGACCTCCAGTCCGGCGACAAGCCCGTCGGGGATCCGGAAAAGGGCGTCGGCCCGCTACGTCGGGACACGCTCGCCAGGACTTGACCTCGCGGTCCATCTCGCCTGCCGCCCGACGTCGGGACACGCTTGACACCTTTTCCTCTTCAGGCCGGTCGCGGCCAGGGTCAAAAAAGGGGTCGGGGACCGTTTGTTAGCCCTTTGGGGTCAAAAAAGGGGTCGGGGACCGTTTGTTAGCCCTTTGGAGCTAACGGCTCCTGACACCTTTTCTGACCGGGGACCGTTTGTTAGCCCTTTGGAGCTAACGGCTCCTGACACCTTTTCTGACACCTTTTCTTATCCGTTTGTTAGCCCTTTGGAGCTAACGGTTCCTGACACCTTTTCTTATCCCGTGTCCGTCCGTGTTTTCCGTGGTTGAGCGAATTTCGCTCATGAGATGATGTCTTTGGACGTTGATGCAATCCCGACGCGCCAGCGAGTGCATTCCGGCGGCCATCAATGCACTCGCTTGCGCGTCGGGCTCGTATCAGGATCGCGGGAGCGCCACCAATCCTGGACCATTAGCCGAGTATTTATGATGATTGCGAGAACCCACCCGTCCGAGGCCCTCTCGGTGGGTTTCACCCACCCTACAAGGGTCCAAAATGCCCACGCCTACTGCGATCCCTTCAGGATCGGCGCGATGCCGTCGGGCGTCACGAGGAAGGGCCGGGGCGTGATGGGATAGCCCGACTTGCGATAATCCTTGCGCAACTGGCGCTCGGTCTGCTGCCGGATGCGATGCCGGTCGGTGTAGACGACGAGGGTATCTCGATCCGGGATGCCGGCCCGGAACGGGCTCCCGAGGGGGCCGCTGAACAGCCGGTGCAGGTCGGGATGGAGGAGTCGGCTCGACGACAAACCGTCGCTCGTCGTGACGATGATCACGCGCCCACCGTCCCGCTGGCTCGCCCCTTCCATGCGGGTCGGCCAGGAGAGCTCGGTCAGGTTCTTGATGGCCACCTCGTGGATCGCCTGAGCATCCTTCTCCCAGCGTTCCAGGTCGGCGTTGGCCACGAATCGGAAGATGTCGTTGCACCGGAGGGCGTAACAGACCACCACATCGGCAAGCCAGTCGGTCGAGAACGCATTCCTCGCGGCGGAATCGGATTCGAGGTAGCTGCGAGGCTTCAGGAGGGGGAGCAGGCGGGTTTGCGCGTCCTCCCAGGTTTCGTAACCCAGCGCCACGTCCATGGACGCCCCAAGGCTCTTCACGAAATGCTGGATGATCTGGGACCGACGGGAAGGCGACTCGCGAACCTCCCGATGGAGGTTGCTCATGAACACGATGCGGTTGCGCCCACGGATCCCCTTCTCGTCGAGCTCGAATTCCTGGTCGGGATACTGTTCCCGCAGCAAGAGCAGCACCTCGTTCGTGAGTTGTCGCAGGGCCAATTCTTCGTCGCGCGTAATCTCCAGGGAGGCCATCACCTGATCGAAGGCCGGGTTCCAGACGTCGCGCTCCGCCGCCGGGAGCTGGCTGCTGGCGAAGAGCACCACATCACCGCCCGCGATCAGCCAGTAATGGCCTCCCTCGCCCTCCTTGTGCACATCGGCCTTGACCCCGTAGTGCCGCAGGCTCGGATCGCGACGGATGTTGCCCCCCTGCATGTGCGGGAGCGCCTGCTCGAGGATCTTGGGGAGTTCCTCGCCCAGTCGGTCGGTGTCCACGCTGACCGGCATCAGGGAGATCCACAGCCCGACATCGTCGCGCTCATGCGGGCCGAATCCGCAGGATCGCGCCTCGTCTTGCTGGACCTGATCCCAGTAGCCCGGGTATTCGAGCCGGTAGATCCCCGCGGGATGCAGGAATTTCTTCAATTGAGACTGATTCATTGCCTTCGCCAGGATTCACCGGATCAACAAGAATAAGTGCTTGACTGTGGGTCGGGATGCCTAGCGGGGTGAAGGGACGGGGAGGGGGGCTGATCTCGTGCGGGGGACACATGTTGCGCCCTGTCGCTGATCCTGTCGATCGACCCGCACCCTGGCCATCCCCTCCACCCGGTGTGTGCTTGAACCGAGGAGACCCGCTCAGGACTCCCGAGCCGATCTCTTACGATACCCGTCCGTCTTCGCCTTGTAAACCGGCGGGATCCTGCAGCTCACTCCCTGCTTAAGAGAGTGCCCCAAGGGCCGAGAATCGCGTGCGCCGGCCCGACTTCAGCGGTCCGGGAGTGCGGACGATTCGAGAGGATGACCGCCGCTTCGTTTTCCGGCCGCCTATCTCGTTAGGTCGGCGACTCGGCTCGACTTGCCGAAGCGTTCCGTATGGATGCGTTGCGGCTGCGCCATGATCATGGCGGCAGTGCGCCCGTCTGGGAACGCAAGTTCGTGGGGTAGGGAGGACTCGGGAAGGAAACGGCTTGAGTAGCCGGTCGGAAGCGGAAGGGTTTGTCACGACAGGATGTCTGCGAAAAGGGGATTTTCTTCAGACATCCCGCCGGTCAGAGGGCTGGACTCAGGTGCCCTGACGCTTCGCGTCCGCCGCCGTGGCGTCGGGAGATAACTTCTTCGCGCGAGAGGCGTCGGTTTCTTTCGGAGCCAAGGCGGTGGGCAGGACGTCCGCCTCGCTACTCATCGCGGGGTAGCCGGGAGCGAAGGTGGGCGGGACGACCGTCATGAGTTGCTTGGCGGACCAGATCCCGTGGCGTTCGTTCCCGGGGAAATAGACCTCGGATTCGAAGGTCAAGGGGTGCTCCAGATTGTATTTTGAGAAGAAACGCAGACCGTACATGCAGAGCGGGAATTCGGGGGCCCGCTCCATATCGCCCACCCGAATCGGCTTGGGTAACTCGATTCCGGCTGCCATGAACGCCTTCTGGGTCATCTCGACGCAATAGAGGGCCTTGTCGTCGAGGCCCAGCTCATAATCGAACGGCACCTGTTCCCGGTAGACCTTGTGGCAATAGGCAATCACATCGGGGATCGCTCCGCGGAATTCGGGGCGGAGCCGCTTCACGCCGATCCAGCCGACATTGTCGAGGACCCAGACGCTGAACGGCTGACGTGCAACGCCCGTGCGAGTGGTGTCGTAGACGACAGGACCGTCTTCCTCGATGGACACGACTCCCGTGTGCGAGAAGGGGCTGTTGCTGCAATTCGCCAGGAAACGGCTCATCGGGAAATAGCCGTGGAGCAGCCGGGCATCGCCCCTGCGGAACACGATATCGCCATCGCGAAGGACCTCGCGGCCCCAACGGTCCCAACGCGCCATGTGGGGCGTCATGACGATCGGAGGCATCTTCCCGGCGTGCCGGGCCTCGGTCGCCGCCGGACCGTAGAAATTGCCGGGATAGCCCGAGGCTATCTGCTCGCTCATCTCGCGCTCTTCGGGCGGGAAGAGCACGAGGGACAAGAACCAAGCGAAGATTCCAGTCATGAGAGATCTGCCTCAATCCTTGTGGCGCAGTCCTTGCCCTGGGGAAAGGCCCAATCCGGCGGGCCGGCTCATTGAAGAAGCCACGATATTGATCGGCCGGCAATCGCCGGGAAATCACGGCTTGGGCTGCGGATTAAGACCGGATGAGCGTCGGTGTCCTGACAACCGGATAAACCTCCGGTGCCGTCTCTTCGGAGACAATCACCTCTTCAGTCTAACCCGAATCGTCGGTCGAATCGAGCAAAATCAATGCCGAATCCAGTCGATTCTGCCGGCGGAATAGGAGAAATCGTTTCACTCGATCTCTCGAGCTCATCAAGGATACTACGTCTGCAGGTGCTAGCAGGGTTGGTGATTTGTGAGAATCTGAGTCCGGATTCTGACCGAGAGCTCTCGCGACTGGATCCAAAAGGGCCGGACACGACATGGTCAAACAGAGGCAGCGAGCTCATCTTCCAGTGAAACGATGGGACACATGGTCCCGAGCTGACAGGGCCTTGCGGCTTTGCCAGGGGGTACAGAGATCGAAAAATGGGCTGGAGGCTCGATCCGCCATCTCGACCACTCAGCAAAGCCGGTGCCGATGAGCTGAACGTTGGATTGGCGGGAGGCCCTCGACGCCCCTTGACCGTGAGTGAGTCGTCATATTATCTTACACCTCGGCACTCGAACGAGATGGGGTCGGGACATAGTTCGATGCATCACCAGCGTCTGCCAACCAACTGTTCGGCTTGATCTCCTCACATTGAATCGCGTCGTGACCGGAGGATTCTAGCCTCAACCGATTCGCGACACACGGGGCAGATGCACCTGTCGCCTGGAGACAGTTATCCCCCGGCGGGAACCATTTGCGTGATGGTACGCTCGCTGACTTGCGAACTTGCTCCGGCATCACGCCGGGCCATTTGTCATGGACTACAATCTTGAGGAGGGAGCCTCAGGATGGCCCGCGAGGATACATCGGGCCACTTCCGATGGACAGGAATCGCTCATCACGGAGCCCGCGTACCCGATCGAACTCGAGAATCGGGAAACATGGCGATTCCGGCGAACGCTTTTCTCCGCTTCATCGAGTGTAACCATAGCCATGCTTTCACGATCGAGGCCGTGGCTCTCGGCGTCGGATTACGGCTTGCAATCGGGTCAACGATCAACCTGTGGAACCGGACGTCGCTCGTAAACTCGCTTCGATTGGAGAGGATGACATGCCGGCATTGCAAGAGCCGCCAACTCAAACCATCGATGCCACCGCGTTATTGACGGCCTTGACGGCCTTGAAGAAGGGAGATTTCACGGCGCGTCTCCCGCTCGACTGGACCGGCATCCCAGGGAAGGTGGCCGATACCTTCAACGATGTCATTGAGCTCAACGAAAGGATGGCCGACGAGCTGGAGCGCATCAGCCGGGTCGTGGGGAAAGAGGGCAAGATCCATCAACGGGCATCGCTGGGGGCGGTGAGCGGTTCCTGGGAAGAGGCGCTGACCTCGGTGAATACACTGATCGGCGACCTCGTCCACCCGACCAGCGAGACGGCGCGCGTCATCGGTGCGGTGGCACAGGGCGACCTGTCCCAGACCATGGCCCTCGAGATTGGAGAGCGGCCCCTCCAGGGCGAATTCCTCCGCACGGCCAAGACCATCAACACGATGGTCGACCAGCTCAGCTCGTTCGCCTCCGAGGTCACCCGCGTCGCCCGCGAGGTCGGTACCGAGGGCAAGCTCGGCGGACAGGCCGATGTCAAGGGCGTCGCCGGTACCTGGAAAGACCTGACCGACAGCGTCAACTCGATGGCCGGCAACCTCACCGGACAGGTCCGCAACATCGCCGAGGTCACCACCGCCGTCGCCAACGGCGACCTGTCGAAGAAGATCACGGTTGACGTCAAGGGCGAGATCCTCGAGCTGAAGAACACCATCAACACGATGGTTGACCAGCTCCGCTCGTTCGCCGCCGAGGTGACGCGGGTGGCCCGCGAGGTCGGCACCGAGGGCAAGCTCGGCGGTCAGGCACGTGTCGAAGGCGTCTCGGGTACCTGGAAGGACCTGACCGATAGCGTCAATTTCATGGCCGGCAACCTCACTGCGCAGGTCCGCAACATCGCCGCTGTGACCACCGCGGTCGCCAACGGCGACCTGTCGAAGAAGATCACGGTCGACGTCAAGGGCGAGATCCTCGAGCTCAAGAACACCGTCAACACGATGGTCGACCAGCTCAGCTCGTTCGCCTCGGAAGTGACCCGCGTCGCCCGCGAGGTCGGCACCGAGGGCAAGCTGGGCGGACAGGCCGACGTCAAGGACGTCGCCGGCACCTGGAAGGACTTGACCGATAGCGTCAATTTCATGGCCGGCAACCTCACGGCGCAGGTCCGCAACATCGCCGACGTCACCACCGCTGTCGCCAACGGCGATCTGTCCAAGAAGATCACGGTTGACGTCAAGGGTGAGATCCTCGAGCTCAAGAACACCATCAACACGATGGTTGACCAGCTCAGCTCGTTCGCCTCCGAGGTCACCCGCGTCGCCCGCGAGGTCGGCACCGAGGGCAAGCTCGGCGGACAGGCCGATGTGAAAGATGTGGCGGGTACCTGGAAGGATCTGACTGACAGCGTCAACTTCATGGCGGGTAACCTCACGGCGCAGGTCCGCAACATCGCCGACGTCACCACCGCCGTCGCAAACGGCGACCTGTCGAAGAAGATCACGGTCGACGTCAAAGGCGAGATCCTCGAGCTCAAGAACACCATCAATACGATGGTTGACCAGCTCAGCTCATTCGCCTCGGAGGTCACCCGCGTCGCCCGCGAAGTCGGCACCGAGGGCAAACTCGGCGGACAGGCCGACGTGAAAGATGTGGCGGGCACCTGGAAGGACCTGACCGACAGCGTCAACTCGATGGCCGGCAACCTCACCGGACAGGTCCGCAACATCGCCGAGGTCACCACCGCCGTCGCCAACGGCGACCTATCAAAGAAGATCACGGTTGACGTCAAGGGCGAGATCCTCGAGCTCAAGAACACCATCAACACGATGGTTGACCAGCTCCGCTCGTTCGCCGCCGAGGTGACGCGGGTGGCCCGCGAGGTCGGCACCGAGGGCAAGCTCGGCGGTCAGGCCGATGTGAAAGATGTGGCGGGCACCTGGAAGGACCTGACCGACAGCGTCAACTCGATGGCCGGCAACCTCACCGGACAGGTCCGCAACATCGCCGAGGTCACCACCGCCGTCGCCAACGGCGACTTATCAAAGAAGATCACGGTCGACGTCAAGGGCGAGATCCTCGAGCTCAAGAACACCATCAACACGATGGTCGACCAGCTCCGCTCGTTCGCTGCCGAGGTCACCCGCGTCGCCCGCGAAGTGGGCACCGAGGGCAAGCTCGGCGGCCAGGCCGACGTCAAGGACGTGGCCGGAACCTGGAAGGACCTGACCGACAGCGTCAATTTCATGGCCGGAAACCTGACGGGCCAGGTGCGTAACATCTCATATGTCACCAAGGCGGTAGCCAACGGCGACCTGTCGAAGAAGATCACGGTCGACGTCAAGGGCGAGATCCTCGAGCTGAAGAACACCGTCAACACGATGGTCGACCAGCTCAGCTCGTTCGCCGCCGAGGTGACGCGAGTGGCCCGCGAGGTCGGCACCGAGGGCAAGCTCGGCGGCCAGGCGCAGGTGAAGGGGGTGTCCGGCACCTGGAAGGACCTGACGGACAACGTGAATTTCATGGCGGGCAACCTGACCAGTCAGGTCCGCGGCATCGCCAAGGTGGTCACGGCGGTCGCCAATGGCGACCTGAAGCAGAAGCTGACCGTTGAGGCCAAGGGCGAGATCGCCGCCCTGGCCGACACGATCAATAGCATGATCGACACCCTGGCGACGTTCGCCGATCAGGTGACGTCGGTGGCGCGCGAGGTCGGTGTGGAAGGGAAGCTGGGCGGTCAGGCGAGCGTCCCCGGTGCCGCGGGAACCTGGAAGGACCTGACCGACAACGTCAACCAGCTCGCGGCCAACCTGACGACACAGGTCCGGGCGATCGCCGAGGTCGCCACGGCGGTCACCAAAGGGGACCTGACGCGCTCGATCAAGGTCGAGGCCCTCGGCGAGGTCGCCGTGCTCAAGGACAATATCAATGAGATGATTCGCAACCTCAAGGATACGACGCTCAAGAATAGCGAACAGGATTGGTTGAAGACCAACCTTGCCAAGTTCAGCCGGATGCTCCAGGGCCAGAAGGACCTGCTGACGGTGGGACGGCTGATCCTCTCCGAGCTGGCGCCGGTGGTCTCGGCGCAGCACGCGGTGTTCTACATCCTCGATACGGGGAAGGAGCCGCCGCAATTGTCGTTGCTGGCTAGCTATGCTTACAAGGGACAGAGTGCGCTGGGCAGCC
Source organism: uncultured Planctomycetota bacterium (assembly GCA_963777695.1). Lineage (GTDB taxonomy): Bacteria > Planctomycetota > Planctomycetia > Isosphaerales > Isosphaeraceae > CAVZRC01. The sequence goes on along the minus strand of CAVZRC010000001.1, from coordinate 1,628,435 downwards.
AGATCCAGCTCGGGGAGGGGCTGGTGGGACAATGCGCGCTCGAGAAGCAGAAAATCCTGCTCTCGAACATCCCCCCGAACTACATCCGGATCTCATCGGGGCTCGGCGATGCGGCACCGCAGAATATCATCGTGCTGCCGGTCGTCTTCGAAGGCCAGGTCAAGGGGGTCCTCGAGCTGGCCTCGTTCGAGCGGTTCAATCCGACGCACCAGGCGTTCCTCGATCAGTTGACCGAGAGCATCGGGATCGTGCTCAATACCATCGAAGCGAACATGCGTACCGAGGACCTGCTCAAGCAGTCGCAGTCGCTGGCGCAGGAGCTCCAGAGCCGCCAGGAGGAGTTGCAACAGACCAACGAGGAGCTGCAGGAGAAGGCCCGGCTACTGGCCCACCAGAACCAGGAGGTCGAGCGGAAGAACCAGGAAGTCGAGCAGGCGCGTCAGGCGCTCGAGGAGAAGGCCAAGCAACTGGCGCTCACGTCGAAGTACAAGTCGGAGTTCCTGGCGAACATGTCGCACGAGCTCAGGACGCCGCTGAACAGCCTCCTGATCCTCTCCGACCAGCTTTCGAAGAATCCCGAGGGGAACCTCAGGCCGAAGCAGACCGAGTTCGCCAAGACGATCCACTCGTCGGGGAACGACCTGCTGATGCTGATCAATGACATCCTCGACCTGTCGAAGATCGAGTCGGGTACGGTGGTCGTCGACGTCGGCGAGGTCCGGCTCGCGGACCTGCACGGATATGTCGAGCGGACGTTCCGGCATGTCGCCGAGTCGAAGGGCGTGGACTTCGTCATCGAGATGCCCCAGGGGATGCCCAAGGCCGTCTTCACCGATGCGAAGCGGCTCCAGCAGATCATCAAGAACCTGCTTTCGAACGCATTCAAGTTCACGCAGCAAGGCCAGGTCCGGCTGACCATGGAGCCGGTGCACAGCGGATGGAATACCGAGAACGAGGAGTTGAACCGGGCCTCGTCGGTGCTGGCGATCTCGGTGTCGGATACGGGCATCGGCATCCCGCCGGACAAGCAGCAGATCATCTTCGAGGCGTTCCAGCAGGCCGACGGCAGCACCAGCCGGAAATACGGTGGCACGGGACTCGGCCTGGCCATCAGCCGTGAGATCTCGCGACTGCTGGGCGGCGAGATCCGACTGGTCAGCACGCCCGGCATGGGGAGCACGTTCACGCTCTTCCTCCCGCAGAACTACGTGCCCCAGAAGACACCGCGGAGGGCGGCCACCGTCGGCCCCGAGAGCGGATCGGTCCGCCCCTCGGCCGTCGCGACGGCCTATTCAACGGTGATGGCCCCGGTCCCGCCCCTGGCGATGTCCCCGGATGCCTCGGTCTCGTCGACGATCGTCGAGGCGCCTCGGCTCGTCAACGAGGTCGGGGATGACCGCGACAACGTCCAGCCCGGCGATCCCCTGCTGCTGATCGTCGAGAACGACCTTTCGTTCGCGCGGCTGCTGCTGGAATCCGCCCGCGAGAAGGGTTTCAAGGGCCTCGTGACGTCGCTCGGCGCCGCCGCGCTTGCGATGACACGCGACTACAAGCCCAACGCCATCACCCTGGATATCTGCCTGCCCGACATCGACGGGTGGCGCGTGATGGACCGGCTCAAGAACGACATCAGCACGCGGCATATCCCCGTGTGCGTCATCTCGACCGAGGAATCCTGCGATCGCGCCGCGAGCTACGGGGCCGCCCGCGTGCTCACCAAGCCCCTGCAGAATCGCGACTCGCTCGACCAGTTGCTCGACACCTTGCGCGGGTTCATCGGACATCGGGCGAAGGACCTCCTGGTCGTCGGCGAGGATCCCGCCCGCCGCGACCAGATCGTACAGTCCGTCGGCGCGGACGATTTCCTCGTGGTCACGGCGTCGAGCGTCGCGAGGCCCTCGATCTCCTTTGCAAGAAGCGCTTCGACTGCCTGGTATTCGACTCGTCCGTACGGGACATGACAGCCCACAAATTCGTCCGGCAAGTCCGCCCCGACGGGAACTCCGACACCTTGCCGGTGATCCTGTATTCGGATCAGCCGCCCCAGGACGGCGCCGACCGGGCCGGGACCCTCTTACCGTCGGTGGTCTTCCGACATGTCTGCTCGACCGAACGGCTCCTCGACCAGACGGCATTCTTCCTGCACTCGCCGGTCGAGAGGCTCCCCGAACCCAAGCGGAGGATGCTCGAACAGCTCTACCAGACGGATCAGGTGCTCGTCGGTAAGAAGGTCCTCATCGTCGACGACGACATCCGGAATATCTTCGCGTTGACGAGCATCCTCGAGTGGCGCAACATGGTCATCGTCTCCGCCGAGACGGGGCGCGACGCCATCAAGATCCTCCAGACGCAGCCGGACGTGGACATCGTCTTGATGGACATCATGATGCCCGAGATGGACGGGCTCGATACGACGCGCGTCATCCGCAAGCTGCCGCAGTTCAACGCCCTGCCGATCATCGCGGTGACGGCCAAGGCCATGAAGGGAGATCGGGAGAAGTGCATCGAGGCCGGGGCGTGGGATTACCTCTCCAAGCCGGTGGACACCGAGCAATTGCTGTCGGTGCTCCGCGTGTGGTTGCATCGCTGATCGGTCATCGGCCATGCCGCGGGCGATTGTCTCCTGGCTGGTGATGGTTCTTCGCTCCCAGGCCGCTCGAACGACGGAACCGGACATTAATGACTGATGACCAATGACGAATACTGAGAAGGTCAACATCCTGGTGGTCGACGACCTGGAGGAGAAGCTCCTGGTCTACGAGACGATCCTGGAAGGACTCGGCCAGAACCTCGTCATGGCTCGCTCCGGTCGGGAGGCGTTGCGCCACCTGCTGGAGGACGAATTCGCGGTGATCTTGCTGGATGTACACATGCCGGACATGGACGGCCTGGAGACGGCCGCGATGATCCGGAACCGCCGGCAGACGGCCCACACGCCGATCATCTTTGTCACGGCGTTCAGCGACGAGATGCACACGGTCCGGGGATATTCGCTCGGGGCGGTGGATTACATCCTCACGCCGGTGGTCCCCGAGATCCTGCGGACGAAGGTCGGCGTTTTCGTGGACCTCTACGAGAAGACGCGACAGGTCGAGAGGCAGGCTGAGGAGCGCGTCGCCCTGGCGCGGGCACAGGCGGAACGGGCGGCGGCGGAGGAGGCGACCCGCCGTTTGTCGTTCCTGGCCGAGGCGAGCACCGTCCTCGTGCGTACCCTCGATTACGACGCGATCCCACGCGGGTTGGCGCGGCAGGCGGTCCCATTCCTCGGCGATCTGTGCGCGATCACGCTGATGGCCGAGGACGCCCCGGATGGCTGGAATTCCGAGCTGGCCTGGATCGCGCCGCCCGGTGCGTCGGGCGAGGGGATGCCGATCCAGACGGCGTCGGTCGTCGGGAATCGCGAGCTGGGCGTCCTGTCCTCGTTGATCCAGAGCGTGATGGAGAAGGAGCAGGGGGAGGTGTTCCTCGACTTGAGCCTACCGGAATCGATCGGATCGACCGGCGGATGCGCGACGCCCGAATCCTCGGGTTCGGGAATCTCTCCCTTATCCCGCGGTTCTGGCAACGACCACGAGCTTCGGTCGGCCCTGGTCGTGCCGCTCTACGCCCGGGGACGCACCCTCGGTACGATCGCGCTGGCCCTCGGTGGCGACCGGAGGCGCTATGGCCCGGAAGAGCTCTCGCTGGCCACGGACCTCGCCGGTCGTGCCGCGATCGCCATCGACAATGCAAGGCTCTATCGCGACGTCCAGGCGAACGACCGGCGCAAGAACGAATTCCTCGCGATGCTCGCGCATGAGCTCCGCAATCCCCTGGCCCCGATCCGCAACGCTGTCGAGATCCTCCGGATGCTCGACATCCCCGAGCCGAACCTCCAGTGGGCCAACGACGTGATCTCGCGGCAGGTCGAGCAAATGGTCCGCCTGGTGGACGACCTGCTCGACATCTCGCGGATCACCGGCGGCAAGATCCAACTCCGGATGGCGCCCGTGGACGCTGCGCTGGCCGTCTCGCGCGGTCGAGACCAGCCGGCCGTTGATCGACGCCCGGCGGCACGAGCTGACCGTGAGCCTCCCTGCGGAGCCGGTGCACGTCCGGGCCGACCTCGTCCGGCTGGCACAGGTGCTGGCCAACCTCCTCAATAACGCGGCGAAGTACACTGAGGAGGGCGGTCGGATCACCCTGGAGGTCGCGCGGATCGGCAACGAGGTCGTCTTTCGCGTTCACGACAATGGCATCGGAATCTCGCCGGAAATGGTCTCGAGTGTCTTCGATCTGTTCATCCAGGTGGACCGTTCGATCGACCGCTCGCAGGGTGGTTTGGGTGTGGGACTGACGCTGGTGCGCCAGCTCGTCGAGATGCACGGCGGGCGGGTCGAGGCTCACAGCGAAGGCGCCAATCGCGGCAGCGAGTTCGTGGTCCGGCTTCCTGTCCTGTTGACGGCGACGACCCTGGCGGTCCGTCACCGTCCTTATTCCGGCGCGGCCAGGGAGCAGGAGCGACGTCGCATCCTCATCGTTGAGGACTACTCGCCCGACGCCGAGAGCCTCACCAGGCTGCTGGAACTCCGCGGCCACGAGGTGCGCGTCTCTACTGACGGCCCCAGCGCTCTTGAGGCCGTGACCGACCAGCGTCCGGAAATCATCTTCGTCGATATCGGCCTACCGGGAATGGATGGCTATGAGGTCGCGCGGTCGATTCGCGAGCGATTCGGCGATTCGATCGTCCTGATCGCGCTGACCGGATACGGACAGCAGGAGGAGCTCCTCCGCACATTCGATGCTGGGTTCGACCACCACTTGACCAAGCCGGTTGACCCTGACGCGTTGTACTCCCTGATCGCGTATGGTCCGGGTAAGGACGACTCTGCCGTCGCGATCGGACCCGTTCTTACCTCGGCTTGAATCGGGCCCGAGGAGCGAGCGGCGATGCGTCCTTGCCGTGTTGCTCCACGGCCCACCTCGCATCTCAGCCTCCCGGGTCGGCCGTCTTGACCCAGGCTCGAAGGACCTCGGCCACGCTCCACGCCTGAGAGATACAGCCGCGCGGCGTGAATGGTGGTTCCGCGTCGAAGATCTCACTGATGGTGCCCAGGGCGCCCTCATCGAGGTGATGCCGGAAGCCTTCCAGGAATCCTCGTGCACCGGCGCGGTCTTCGGGATGGACCTTGAGCCAGGCGTTCGACGAACGGCCCGATCAGCCAGGCCCACACGGTACCCTGGTGATAGGCCGCATCGCGGGCGCGGAGGTCGCCGAAATAGGCGGGCTTGTAGTCGGCGTGCCCCGGGGCGAGCGACCGCAGGCCGTAGGTCGTCACAAGACGATCGCGTACCACGTCGAGGACCAATTCCCATCGATACGGCTCGAGTATCGGGTGCTCCAGAGAGAAGGCGAAGAGCTGGTTGGGCCGGCAAGCCGGGTCGTCGCCCCGTTCGCCGTCGACGACGTCGAGGAGGTAGCCGCCGGGCTTGTACCAGAACCGGTCGTTGAATGACGCGCGGGCGCGGTCGGCGTATCGGGCGTATCGGTCGGCGACATCCGCGCCGCGGGCCTCGCGCGACCAGTTCTCGAGGAGCCTCAGGGCGTTGTACCACAAGGCGTTGATCTCGACCGCCTTGCCGCGACGGGGCGTGACGACCCAGTCGCCGACCTTGGCGTCCATCCAGGTGAGTTGATAGCCCTCGGCGCCCTGCCGCAGCAGGCCGTCGCGGGGGTCGACGCCGATGCCGAATCGGGTGCCCTCGATGTGTCGATCGGCGATCTGCTCCAGCCTGGGCAAGAGTGCCGAGAGGGTCTCGTGGTCGCGGGTGGCCTCGACGTAGCGATGGACCGCGTGGAAAAACCAGAGCGATGCGTCGGCTGTGTGATAGAGGCCACCGGTCTGCCCCTCGGGGAACATGTTGGGGATCAGGCCGTCGCGGATATAGTGGGCGAAGGTGCGGAGGAGGTATCCGGCCTCGGCGGAACGGCCGGTGGAGAGGGTCAGTCCCTCGAGGCTGATCATGGTGTCGCGGCCCCAATCGGTGAACCAATGATAGCCGGCGATGACGGTCCGCACCTCATCGCCGGCGGCGTGAGCGCGGGCGGCATCCTCGATCCGGCCGGCGGGCGAGATCAGGAACTGGTCGGCCGCCAGGACCAGCTCGGCGTGGAAGCCGGCATCGGTGCGAGCTGAGATCCCGGGTACGTCTTCCTGCCCGGTCTTCACGCGGTCCTCGGGTGCAGACGCGCCTCGCGTGACACGTCGAGCGATCGTGATGAGCCGCGATCGACGCCGGCGTTCGGCCCTCAGGGCCTCGTCGAACGGCATCGCCAGGAGCGTCTCCCATCCCTCGGCCGATGCGACCAGGGTGACCGATTCCTCGCCGCTCATCGTGACGTGGAAGAAGCCGGGGCTCCATTGGTCACCTTTCGAATCATAGCCCCGCTGTGCTTCGAGCCGGAAGAGGATCTCGGCGGTTCGGGCGGTATCGAGTGTGAATGCCGCGTCGCGCCCGAGGAGCACCATCCGCAACGGGGGGATCGCGTCGCCGGCGGAGATCTCGTAGCGATCGCCCCAGGCGGTGAATCGATAGGCCCCGACGTGGGGGGTGCTCACGGACGCGTCGTGAGGTCGCATGTGGACGAGCGGCCGCAGTTGGAGCTGGATCGGCCCGTCAACGCGGCTGGGCAACCGGTATGAAACATAGACCGTGTTCTGAAGGTGGGGGATCAGCAGACGCTTCTCGAGCACGACGCCCCCGAGGTCGAACCGCCAGACGGGCAGGCCGGCCTCCAGACGGAACTCGACGACCCGGCCCTCGGCCGAGTGCGGTGGGCGGCCCGCCAGCGCCTCCCCCTCGAGGGTGATTGGCGAGCCGTCTGCGAGCACGACGCGCTCGTGGAGCTGGTTCAGCATCATGGTCCGGCCGAGAGGGGCGGGTAACCCGGCGATCAGCAGGCCGTGATACCTGCGGGTCGGAACGCCGCAGACCGTGCCCGAAGCGTAGCCGCCCAGGCCATTGGTGACGATCCATTCGCGCATCCGCTCGACGTCGATGCTTGCGGCATCGGCGTCCCGGTCTGCACACGGGTTCTCGATCGATCGGATGAGGTTCGTCATGGCGATTCGATCCGTGGGGCGTGCAAGTGCTGGTCTCAGACCGATCCCGTCGGATTTCGGACCTCGTCCGAGTCGACGGGCACGGGAGAGAGCAGGACGGCGGCGTGGGCAGCCAGTCGCCAGTTCAGTGCCTCGGACTCGGGCTCGGCGGTGCCGTGGCCGCCGTATCGCGGATCCTCGCTCGACCAGGAGATTCGCCAGTGCTGGCCCTCGGGCGGGGCCAGCAATGGCTCGGTGGCGACCGGCAGATGGAGGTTGACGCCGAGGTTGAGCACCAGGAGTCGATCCTCCCCCCGGCCCTCCGGGTCGAACCAGCGCACGACGAAGGCTTCGGGACCGAGCACCGCACCGTCGACGGCGCCGAGCCGATGACCGGCTCGGATCGTCGGGTCATCGCGACGGAGTCGGAGGAGGTCGGTGTGGAGTGCCAGGGCCTCGGCGTGAGTGCCCGTGTGTCGCTCGTTCAGGTCAAGCTTGGAGCGCCGAAACGTTTCGGGGGATCCGGAGTGCGGTAGCCTCGCCTGCATCTCGGCGGTCGCCAGGCTGGGGAACTGCTCGAGGAACTTCTTGCGTCCGCGGTTGGTCGCCTCGGCGACATCCGGAGGCTGATCGGCGAAGTAGAGGAACGGGCCGGAGGCGGCGAACTCCTGGCCCTGGAAGAGCATCGGCGTGGCGGGCCCCAGGAGTTGCAATGCGGTCAAGGCGCGGTAACGTCCGGGGCTGGTCAACGCGTGGAGTCGCTCGCCCCGCGCCGAGTTTCCGATCTGGTCGTGATTCTGCAAGAAATGGACAAACGCCGAGGGAGCGATGTCGAATGCCAGGCTACCGCGGCGCTTCTTCTCACGGAGGTTCCACTGGCCCTGGTAGAGCCATCCGCGCCGGGTCGCCGAGACCAGTTCCTGGGGCGAGCCGAGATAGTCGCCGTAATATCCCTCGCGGCTCCCGGTCGCGGCGACCCGGGCGGCGTGGTGGAAATCGTCACTCCACAACATATCGAATCCGAAACCGCCTCGGTCTTCGCCTCGCAGCAGTCGTGCGCTCTGGGGCTCGTTCTCCCCGACGACCAGGACGCCCCGATCCCGGACCGACTCGCGGATCCGGCGCGCTATGGCCTTGAGGATGTGTTCCGGGCTGGTGTCGAAATAGGCCTGGGTGGCGTTGACACGCATCCCGTCGAAATGGAACTCCTCCATCCAGTAGGCCACGTTCGTCAGGACGAACTCCCGGACCAGGCCGCAGCCCGGCCCGTCGAAGTTGACGGCCTCGCCCCATTCGATCGCGTGCTTATCCGTAAAATAATGTTCGGAGTAGGGCTTGAGCAGTCGGCTGTCGGGTCCAAAGTGGTTATAAACCACGTCGAGGATCACGGCGAGGCCCAGGGCGTGGGCACGATCGACGAACCGGCGGACGTCGTCGGGCGTGCCATAGCCATGATAGGGGGCGAAGAGGTTGACGCCGTCGTAGCCCCAGCCGAATTCGCCGAGGAATTCCGCCAGCGGCATGACTTCGAGTGCGGTGATGCCGAGACCGGCCAGATATGGGAGCTGCTCCTCGGCGGCGGCCCAGGAGCCCTCGGGCGTGAACGTGCCGATGTGCAATTCATAGAGCACATGTCCCTCGCGCGCCTGCACACCGCGCCAGGCCCGATCGGTCCAGCGGAATGCCGACGGGTCGATCACTTCAGACGGCCCTTCGGGCCCATCGGGCTGGTAGCGTGAGGCGGGATCAGGCAGGAGTTCGCCGTCCGTCCCGCCGAGCCGGAATCGGTAGCGTGTGCCGGAGGCGGCGGCCCTGGCGATCCCGGCGAAGTAGCCGTCATCGTCAACCGACAGCTCGACTTCATCAGGGGCGCCCGGCCCGGCCTCGAGCACGGCCACGACCTTGCGATGCTCCGGAGCCGCGACCCGGAAATGCACGCCTCCGCCATCGAGTTGCTCGGCGCCGATCGGGTAACGTCGCGCCGAGGCGCGACGGTGCTCTTGCGACTGACTTGTCGCCTCGTCCTTATCGGTATCCCGGGCCGACCCATCCACGACCCTATTCATCATCGTCATCGGATCCTCGCGGGCTCTCCGAAATTCCCCTTCCTGGGATAAGCAAATCGAGTGCCGGGATCTCGGTGTGGCCAGTCTCACGAAATCTGGTAAAAACTCAGGGCCTATCCCGGTAGAGTGGGTGAATCCCACCGGATGCCTTGTCGCCGAATGACTCGGTGGGTATCACCCATAGTTCAAGGATTCATACTGGGATGGGCTATTCATAGAAGTCCTAGAACTGGCAGAGTGCCGGGTAGCAACGCATGTATAGACTGACCTGCACGGGACTAGATTGCATCCATCCTTCGCACCTGACAAGACGATCTCCAGTCCATATTCCACCGAACCGGATCCGCCGTAGCTTAGAGCTTAACGGTCGCGCACAAACACTTACGATAGGATTCGGCGAAATGGGTCGAGCCTCCGGGAAAAACCGCCGATAACACGATATCGCCAGGTCGCCGGGTCGAGTGAGCCGCCCCCCCATTCCCGGCGCACTTTAGTTGACGAGAAGACTTGGGGGAGAGAGGGCCATCGGCCCGCGATCAAACCCGAGTCTGGTCGGGTGGGTTCCTTATCCCCCCTCAACCTTGTGGATTCGGTCGCCCCGACGGACCGTAGTTCCAAGCGCGGAAGGAGTCGTCGCGCCGTGATGCCGAGCCCACATGAAAAGATCGATGGTCCGACGGGTCTCCATCCCACGACAGACGAATCTACGCGTCCGCGATCTCGTAGAATCCTTCTCGAAGCGGAGAGTTACCATCCGACTGCGGCATTTCGTCGAATCCTGAACCAGTCGGCCCGAGATCGGAAACGCAGACTGGCTGAGCTGAGAGGGACGTTACCACGCCCTTCGATGTCCGGGCGAGTTACGAGACTTCTCAGGTTACTCGGGATCGCGTTGTTGCTCAGTGTCACCTCCGGGTTGCTCGAGCTGGCCGTCCTGGAGATCCAGCTCCATCTCCGACATCGAGTCGATTGGTTCTGCCTGATGGTCAGCCGGCACATTGCCTGGATGCTCCCCGTGACGGCCCCCTTGGTGATCATTCCGATCGCCGTCATGCTGGTGTGTCCGGCGTTTGCCCTGCTGGCCTGGCGGAAACGTCGAGGGAGACAAGTGTCGCCTCTGGCGGTGGCTTGGGTACACGGCTGGGCGGGTACGGTCCTGGGGTCGCTGTTTTTCATCGGCCCGCTCCTCGCCACGCGTGCCCTGCACCCGGTGGCGGCGGTCGCACTGGCGGTTGGCCTCGGTTTTCGACTCTGGCCCGGCTTGGTTCGGCGCGATGAACAGCCGGAGCCGCCTCGCCTACCTGGGCGCGGGTGTCGTAATCCTGGCCGTCACCGCCGGCCTTTTGCCCCGGGCGAATTCGGCCATCGAGAAGCGGGCTCCAGCAGGGTCCCAACCGTTGGCCGACGCTCCCAACCTGCTCTGGATCGTCGCGGACACTCTCCGCGCGGATCACATGAGCATTTACGGGTACGAACGCCAGACGACGCCCGAGCTCGATGAGTGGGCGAAGCAGGGGATCACCTTCGAGATGGCGCGGTCGGCGGCTCCCTGGACCTTACCCTCGCACGTGACCATGTTCACCGGGCTCTGGCCGTTCGAGCACGGGGCGCGGATCGACCAAGCCTACCGCGGGCCTTCTCCGACCCTGGCCGAGCATCTCCTTGCACAGGGCTATCGGACGGCCGGCATCGTAGGCAATGTGCGGATCTGCAACGCCGCTTATGGAGTGGGGCGTGGTTTCGAGGATTATCTCGACTACCCCTGCAATCAAGAGATCAGCCTGAAGGCCATGATGTATAACTCGGCGCTGGGGAGCGTGGTCATGGAGCTGGGTCGGCGAATGCTCCTGCCATTGCCCGCGCCGACCCCATTCGGTCTGATGCGGACCGCGCGCGAGATCACGGCCGACGGACGCGCCTGGCTGGATGGAATCTCCCAGATCGACCCGCTCGAAGTCGCCACGATCTCGGCGGCCATTCTTCCTCTTCTTGAATTTCATGGACGTGCATGGCCCCTATCTGCCCTCTGCCGACGTGGCACGCCGATTCTGGTCCGGACCGACGCCCTCGAAGCCGCTCGCCTCGCCGTCGAGCGGCTGGAACGCCCTGCGAGCCCGCAACTCCGCGCCGCCTGAGCAACGCGAGGTACGCCAGCGGGAGCTGGATGAGGTCGGCCGCAGGCTCGTTGATCTCTACGATCAATGCCTCTATGGACTGGACGCCGAACTCGGCCGCTTCCTTCGCGACCTACGCGCATCGGGCCGGCTGGCGAACACCTGGGTCGTGATCACCGCCGACCATGGGGAACACTTCGGCGAGCACGACAGCTTCGGTCATGGGTCGAGCCTCTACAATGAGCAGACCCATGTTCCCCTGATCCTGATCCCGCCGCTTGGCCCCGATGGCAGAGGCAACGCCGCCGCGGCGCGGCTCCGTGGCAGGCGAATCGCAGAGACCGTCTCCCTCCGCGACTTGCCGAGGACGATGACCGACCTGCTCATCGACGGTGCCGAGAATCCTTTCCCCGGTCGCAGCCTCGCGCGTGCCTGGGGTGCGAATGGGCCTATCTCGGCTGATCCTGTCCTCTCCCAACTGGAGGAGGCCCACCTGGCCGGCGAGGACTTTACCGCCGATCAAGCGTCCAGGATCAATTCCGTGATCGAGGAGGGTTACATCCTGATCGATTCCAGCCGCAAGCCTCTGGAACTCTATGCCCTCCAGGATCGCAAACAGCGGCGGAATCTCGCCGATGATCCCGCCCAGCAGTCGCGCGTGGAACGGCTGAGACGCAGCCTGGCAACTCTCCGTGGCGAATCCGGCCGACCCTGATCCGACAACTTGGTGCGATGCGATGCGTCACAATTCGGAATGTGGCTCGAAGCCAGAATCTCCCGGTCGAGGCGGTGCCTACCCGGATCGGCTTCCGAACTCACGATGATTTATAGGGCCCGGTATGGGTCGCATCGTAGACCGACTCGGCCACCTGCAAGGCGGTGACACCGCTCGGATCCCGCTTGCCCTGATAACTGGTGTTGAAAGAGACGAAGACACCGCTATCTGATGAAGGGTAGAGGATGAGCTCGGAGGAGAATCCGGGGACCTGCCCGCTCTTGGTGACCTCAGCGAGCCCCTTGCTCGTGTCGGTCACCGTATCCCATCCCAGGCCGCGGAGGTCGTCTGCGGTCGGCTTCGTCCCGTATTGCGGAGTCGGTGTCGAGGCCCACATCAACGAGTAAATTGCGGGTTCGAGGAGTTGTCCGCTCAGGAGGGATGTCATATAAGTGGCCATGTCCTGGGCCGTCGAGACCATCCCGGCGGCGGCGTACATCGCCAGGCCGTTCTGGACCCTGACTTCGGGCCACCTCCCGTGTTTGGGCGGGCCGTAACCGACCGCCTGATTCGGGACGATGGCGGACTGGCCCAGCTCCTCGGACTCGGACATTCCGAGTGGTTGTAGCACCTGGCTCTGGATAAACGTGCCGTACGAATCCCCGGTCCTCTGCTCGATGAGCTCGCCGAGCAGGTCGTAGTTCGCGTCGCTGTACGAGCTCTCCGTCCCGGGGGTGAAGAGAAGGGGATCGTTCGCGATCGATCTGAGCTGGGCCTGCCAGTGTTTGGGGCCTCCCACGTCCCTGATGCCGCTCGTCATGTCGAGGAGCTCCATCGTGGTGATCCCCGACCACTTGCGGGGCAGCTTGAACGATGGCGTATTGTGCAAATAATCACTGATGGGGGCATTGAGGTCGAGCGGGTGGGACGTGCCCTGGCTCTCCTGGTAGAGGAGCAGGACGCCGACGGCGGTGAGCGTCTTCGTCACCGAGCCGATGTCGAATAGGGTGTTGGCCTGTACGGGCGCGCCGGTCGCTACGTCGCTGACCCCGTATCCTTGCGCGAGAGCGACATGCCCGTGTTTGACGATCGCCACGGAGATGCCGGGGAAAGCATCCTCTGCGAAATAAGGCTTCAAAGCCGTGGCCACGCGGTCGGTCAAATCAGGCGTGGTCGTGTCGGCCGTATGGTGCTTTCCCGTTGACATCAGAAGACGCGAATCGAGCACCTCGGCCTCAGGCCGCGCCCGACGACATGCACGCCTTCCCGTCCGATCGGTCGCACGAGATGTGGCCGATCCGGGCCGGGACTCGGACGAGGGATGTGAGACCGGCCGTCGCGCGAAGAGACGCATCTTTCCTGTCCTCTTGAAGATGTTGAGTCCCAGGGCCGTTCACGCCATCGATGGTGCAGATTGCTCAGCTGGATCCTTCAAGCGGACTCTGACGATAAATTCGTCTGTCTAGATGTAATCTCGTGAGCGAAAACGAGGAGAAGGTGTAGGTTCTTACAAAGCTTAACCCTCAGTCCGGCCGAATGTTAAGACGGGAAGCCGGGGAGTCTTCGGAAACCTGATAAGCTGTTCTTCCCTCGACTACGCTGTCTACCTGGACCATCTCGCGGTTGCGTCAGGGCCGGATTGACGATTTGAGGTTGATCTTTTCCTACGTAACTATAGCCTGTGCATCGAAAAGGTCGATCTTCTCGGATAGGAGTCCTTCCGATTGGTGTGAAGTCTAAGACGACCATGCAGGTTGAACTCACCGGGCTGGAGAATCCGATAAAGTGGGCAAAGCATCGGCTCCGGGCAAACCCCCGCTCGGCCGGGTTTCCGAGTCAGATCGCTCGGTCGAGATCGAAATGATCGGAACGCCGTCCTTTGCCGATTGAAAGGGATGGCAGTCGTCTTCGGATGCTGGCCAATGAGGGGATCCGGGAAATCCTGAGAACGGTCGAGAGGAACGACGATGCAAGGTCAGGATCAACCCTCGGAGCAAACTCCCCACCTCGCACCGGCTCTGACGGCGGTGATTCTGGGAGTCATCGGCCTGGTGGCATTCGGGTCCTATGCACGGTCCCTGGAATCTCGATCAATCTTGGCCTTGGCGACGGATGAGGCGATTTTCGAACGGGATGGCAAACTGGCCCCGGTCAAGAACCAGGGCTCGGCCTTGCAACAGGCGGCCCTTGACACCGGTTGCTTGCTGATGGTTTACGGTAGTTCGGAGCTGAACCTGCAAGCGGCGTACAATCGGCCGTTTCACGCGACCAATGTGTTCCGCGACCGACCCAGCGGGTTCACGATCTTCCCGGTGGGCAAGGCGGGAACCACTTGCCTGATCATGCTGCAAAAACTGGCCGCAGTCGGGCCGGCACTCCAGGGGCGGAAAGTTGCGATCTCCCTATCGCCCTTCTGGTTTTTCGAGCGGCTCACGGCTCGGCCGGACGCGTACGTCGGCAATTTCTCCGACTTGCACGCCGGAGAATTGGCCTTCGACACCCGCTTGAGCCTCCAGCTCAGGCAGGATGCGGCGCGGAGGATGCTCCAGTTTCCGATGTCCGTGGCAAATCGACCGCTCCTCAAATTCGCCCTGGAAAAGCTCGCCGATGGCTCCACTGTCAGCCTCGCCTGTTATGACGCGGTCCTTCCCCTGGGAATCCTACACAACACAATCCTCCGCTACCAGGATCACTGGAACGTGGCGTGCTATCTCTGGAAGCATCCCGGAAAAACCAAGTCCTCCTCATCGCGGCTCGGCTCTGCAACTCTGGACTGGCAGGTTCTAAACCGCCAGGCGGACTCAGTGTACCGTGCTCATTCCGACAATAATGAGTTCGGATTGGATAATGAGAAATGGGACCGTGAACTCCGCCAGGAAACTCTGAAGCTCAAAAACAATCGCACGGATGAGGCGTTCCTGAGCATGCTCCAGAGGAACCAGGAATGGGTCGATCTGGAACTTCTCCTACGCGGGCTGAACGAGCTCGGCGCCCGGCCGCTCCTACTGAGCATGCCGATCCACGGCGGCTGGTATGATCACTGTGGGATCACTGACGCCGCCCGAAAGGCTTACTACGAAAAGCTGCGAGGGCTCGGAGCCCGCTATCAGGCGACGATCGTCGACTTCGCCGATCACGATGCCGATCGGTCCTTCTGCCATGATACCATGGGACACCTCGCTCCTCGAGGATTGGTGTACTACAACCAGATCTTCGACGGTTTTTTCCACGATGAGATCCTACCCAAGTCCGAACTCCCTACCGTTTCATCCCTGGGTAGATCGGAGACCGAAACCCGTCTTCAGTCCGGATTGTCCACCGGGACCAAACCGCCCTAGGATGGTTCGCACGACCCGTCCTCTGCGACGGCGATTCGTGGCCGGGCAACCAGGACGAAGCCCGAACATCGCTTCAGGGAAGGAAAGGAAGCGCCATGAGTCCTTCCGATCAGCGTGATAAGGATCGTGTCCTTTCGAGCAGATGGCTCGCGCGACCGCGAGTACGTTTCGTGGCACTGACGTTCTACTACCTGGCAATCCTGGTGGGACTGATCGCACTCTACGGTCAAGGGGACTTCTCCACGCCCCCTTTCATTTACCAGAATTTCTAGGGGATCACTCGTGGAAATCATCGAGCGCATCGATCACTGGGGCCGGACGACCCCGGATCGCCCGGCCTACATCAGTGGGGGTCGCATCCTCACTTACGGGGAATTGTGCCGCAGATCCGATGCTCTTGCCGCCCAACTCGTCGGGTCGCTGGCGGAGAGGGCGCCGGTGGTCGTCCTGGGACACAAGGAGCCCGAACTGATCGTCGCCTACCTGGGCGTCATCAAATCAGGGCGTGCGTATGTGCCGGTGGACACTGCCGTTCCCGCACAGCGAATCGAACGAATCGCGGCGGCAAGCGGCGCCGCGCTCATCCTGACCCCGGAGAAGGTCGTCGAGCTCTCGAGCGGATCGGAACCTGCTCCGACAAGGTGTCTGGGGACGGACGATCACTATTATATCATGTTCACGTCGGGCAGTACGGGCGAGCCCAAAGGGGTGCCGATCACCTACGGCTGCCTGCAAAGTTTCCTCCGGTGGATGCTGGCGGAGCACACCTTCCAGGAAGGCCGCGAGATCTTCCTGAATGTCGTCCCTTATTCCTTCGACGTCTCGCTGATGGATACCTACCCCGCCCTGGTGACGGGAAGCACGGTGACCAGCGTGACCAAGGCGGAGGTCGCGAACCCGAGGCAACTGTATCATCTGCTCTCGGCCTCGGCATTGACGATCTGGGTGTCCACCCCGTCGTTCGCTCAGATGTGCCTGGTCGAACCCAGCTTCAACCAGTCCATGCTGCCGCGCCTCGGGCGGTTCCTCTTCTGCGGCGAGACTCTGGCTCCGGAGATCGCATCCCAACTCCTGGAGCGATTCCCGGCCGCGGAGGTCTGGAACACGTACGGGCCCACGGAAGCGACGGTGGCCGCGACGTCGATCCGGATCACTCGCGCGATCCTCGACCGGTACTCCCCGTTGCCGATCGGCTACCCGATGCTGGGCGGCCGGGTCGTGGTGATGGACGAGCATCGGCGCGAGTTGCCGGAGGGCGAGCGGGGAGAGATCGTCATCTCCGGCCCCAACGTCAGCCCTGGATACCTGAATCGGCCCGAGCTGAATGAAACCGCATTCTTTCACGTGGACGGCCAGCGGGCCTACCGGACGGGCGACTGGGGCCGCTACCGAGACGGGATGCTCTTCTTCGAGGGCCGGATCGATAACCAGGTCAAGCTACACGGCCATCGCATCGAACCGGCGGATGTCGAAGCGAACCTGAGGGCCTTGGCGGGGGTCCGTGATGCCGTCGTGTTACCGGTCCTCAAGCAGGGGGCCGTCGATTCGCTCGCGGCCTTCGTGATCCTCAACGATCAGCCCACACGCTCGGACTTCCAGCTCGCCTGCGATCTGAAAGCCCAAATGACGGAGCGGTTGCCCGCGTACATGATCCCTCGGAAGTTCTCCTTCATGAAGAGCTTCCCGATGAACGCCAACGGCAAGGCAGACCGACGCAGGCTGGCCGAGGCGCTGACATGATCCCCTACGCGGATTTCCTCTATTTCGGCATCCTTCTCTACATGGCACTGCCGACCTTGCTGATCCGGCGGTGGCTCGGCTTCTCGCGCGCGTGGGTCCTGGTCGCCACTGCGGCGATGCTGGTCGTCCAGTACGGGACGATCGCACATCTCCTGCCGGCGACCGCGCTCGAGAGACTTCGAGCGACTGGCGGCCCCTCGCTGTCGGGAGGGCTCGCGGAGGTGCGGGTTATCTGGGTCGTGCTGGCCTGCGGACTCTTCCAGTGGGTCCTGGCCCAATCGTTCCTCTGGATGAAGACGCGCACCTCCTGGTACTGGCCCTTTCCGACGGCGATCTTGTTGACACTGATCCCGCTCATCGGGGCGCGATTCTTGCCGATGGCGATACCAGGAGCCCAACTCGGATTCCTAGGTATCTCCTACTTCACGTTCCGCAGCCTGGACGTCATCTTCGGCATCCGGGACCGATTGATCGTTTCGCTCCCAGCCGACCAGTACTTCGCCTTCCTCTTCTTCTTCCCCACGATTTCGTCGGGCCCCATCGACCGCTACCGCCGATTCAGCCACGACTGGAACCGCCCGCGTACCGCCGCGGAATTCTGGAAGGATCTGGATGGCGCCGTCCATCGGGTCTTCACGGGATTCCTGTACAAGTACATCCTGGCGGCCTTGATCAAGACCTACTGGATCGACCGCCTGCCCGATGGCGGATTCCTCAACACCCTTTCGTACATGTACGGGTATAGTCTCTATCTCTACTTCGACTTCGCCGGCTATAGCGCCTTCGCCATCGGAGTCGGGTACCTGCTGGGGATCCGCACGCCCGAGAACTTCAACCGCCCCTTCCTCGCCAACGACATCAAGGAATTTTGGAACCGCTGGCACATCAGCCTCTCGACCTGGCTCCGCGACCACGTATACATGCGATTCATGTTAGCCGCCGGCAAAGGCCGCTGGTTCGCCGGCAAGTACACGGCGTCGTACCTTGGCTTCTTCCTCACGTTCGGCCTGATGGGTCTGTGGCACGGAGTCGAGCCCTACTACTTACTCTATGGCCTGTACCACGGGACGCTCCTGGTAGGCCACGACCTGTTCACCCGGTGGAACAAACGAC
The DNA here is from genome assembly GCA_963777695.1 of uncultured Planctomycetota bacterium. Classification (GTDB taxonomy): domain Bacteria; phylum Planctomycetota; class Planctomycetia; order Isosphaerales; family Isosphaeraceae; genus CAVZRC01. The sequence goes on along the minus strand of CAVZRC010000001.1, from coordinate 1,610,267 downwards.
GGCAGGTATGGGGGAAGGGTCCGATCTGGCGGGCGACGGGGACCCTGCTCACGTTCCATCTGGTGTGCCTGGGATTCCTCCTCTTCTCGGGGAGGATTGGTCCGACGTGGAAGCCGTCCGGATCCGTGCCGCCAGCTAGCCGTGGAGCTGCGCGTACACTCGAGGCCACCCGCGAATCGCGTGACGGGCGGACCATCCCGCGATGGGCGTGGCATGACGGCTGGATCACTCCGACAGGTAGGAGTGATTTGCGCTGAGACGACCCTTCACTCATCCCTGCCGAATTCGCGTTGGAATCCTGGACGACCATAATGGAGATATAAATCCTATGACGATTTCTGATCGCGTCATGGACGTGCTCGTCGGCGTGTCCGAGATCGAGGATATACGGCAAGACCCCGACGTCCGACTGTACGACCTCCAGCTCCTGGATTCGATGCAGACCGTCGCGCTGATCCTCGCGTTCTCCACGGAATTCGGAGTCGAGATCTCGCCGGCGGAACTCGATCGCGAGGAGTGGGCGACGCCCCGCAAGATTATCGCGTACATGGAACGCAAACTCGTCGCCTGAGGTCGCGGAACCTGATCAACCCGTGGCCTTCTCGGTGTCTCGCCTCCAAGACGATCGTCGTAACTTCAATACCGGCGGTGGGATTCGAACCCACACAGGGGTAGCCCCCCGGAGGATTTTAAGTCCTCTGCGTCTGCCATTCCGCCACGCCGGCAATTGAGGCGCGATCCTTGAGCATCCGGGCGCAAGGCACAAGCATACTAAGGCTTGTGTGTCCGAAGCAATCCATGCGCGGCCTGAGAGGCCGACGAGAATCGTCGATCGATCGGTTCTGGAGAGGCCGTCATTCAGAGATGATCGACAGGTCTAGAGGGTCGATCGTGTCATTCAATCATTCGGCAGGAGTCGAGGCTAGAAATCATCACCCTCGGGCAGGTGGTAAGGTTCATTACCCCAGAAGACATTCATCAGCCCCTGGTACCACTCGGCGCGGGGATCATCCGGGGTGATCAGCGCCTGAGCCTTCTCGACATTCTTGATGGCCGAATCGAAATCGCCGGATTCGGCATGGGCCGCAGCCAGCGTGATCAGGTGGTCCGGGTTGGTTGACTTGGTTCGCTCACACGCCTCCTTGGCCGATTCGAGGGCGCGCTTCGCATCGCGAAGGTCCGCTTCGGGACAGGTTGCGAGGATCCATGCACGCCGGTCGCAGGCCCCCACGTAGGTCGGATCGGGCGGCTTGAGCTTGATCACCTCATCGTAATCCGCCAGCGCCCGGCGATAATCCTTCTTCGTCTCGTGGACCCAGGCGCGGTTACTGTAAGCATCGGCGTATCGGGGCTCCTTCTCGATCGCCTTGGTGAAATCGGTCACGGCCTTATCGTATTCCGACTGCTTGATCCAGATGCAACCCCGAGTGATCAGGCAGTAAGCATCGTTCGGAACGAGCCGGATCGCCGCGTCGATATCGGCCAGCGCCTTCTTCATGTCATCCCGCTCGAAATAGATTTGGGCCCTGGCGACATGCAAGCGATAATCCTTGATCCCGAGGCGAAAGCACTTGTCGAGATCGGCCAGGGCTTTATCGGTCTCCTTCTGGGCGACGAAGCACTGGGCACGGTTGGCCAGCGAATTCGCGTCCGCGGGATTGAGCTCGATCGCCTTGCTGTAATCGGCGACTGCCTTGGGAAAATCCGTCGCCTTATGGTGCAAATAAGCGCGCAACGTGAGGGCGTAGGCGTACCCAGGCTCCAGCCGGATCGCTTCATCCAGATCGGTAATCGCCTTGGGATCATCCCCCAGCTGCTGGTAGTACACGGCGCGGGTCGCCAGTGCGAAGGCATCTCTCGGTCCGAGCTTCAGCGCCTCGTTGGTATCGCGTAGCGCCTTGTCGAAATGCTCTTCGCCGAAATGCAATCTCCCCCGCGCTAGGAATGTCTCGCGGTTCTTCGGGGCGAGCTCGATCGAGCGATCCAGGTCGGCCATCGCCGCCTTGGTGTCTCCCAGCGCCGTGAAGACGTCGGCTCGCCGGGCCAGCGCGGTGGCGTGGCGGGGGTTGATCTTGATGACCTCGTTCAGGTCGGCGAGGGCCTTGGCGTTGTCTTCCTTCGCGTAGTAGCACGTCGCGCGACAGAGGAGCGCGTCGGCGTTCTTCGGCTCGAGCCGGAGCGACTGATTCGTGTCGGCGATCGACCGGTCGAAATGACCGAGCATGTAGTGGCAGCCCGCCCGCTCCAGGTAGGCATACCAACTGTCGGGATCCAGCCGGATCGCCGCGTCCAGGTCGGTGAATGCCTTGCCATAGATCCTCCGTCGGGCGAACGAGCCACCCCGACTGGCGAGCACGAGGGCGTTCTTCGGTTCGAGCCGGACGGCGGCGTCGTGGTCCGCCATCGCCTTCACGAGCTGGCCGCGAGACTCGTTGACGCTGGCCCGCCTCGCCAGCGTCTCGCCCGACATCGGGTCGAGCCGTACGGCCTCGTCCAGGTCCGACATGGCCTTGTCCCACATCTCCTTGTACTGATGGAGCTGCCCGCGCAGGACGAACGCCTCGGAGTTCGTGGGATCGCGGCGGATGGCTTCGCTCGCGTCGGTGATCGCCTTGTCATATTCGCCCCTTGAGAGCCTGACCTGGCATCGGACGATGAAACCTTCCGGTTGATCCGGTGCCACTCGGATCGCCGCCTCTCCATCCGATAGTGCCTCGTCGAGCTTCTTCTTCTGGACGAAGAAATGGCCGCGCGCTCCCAGTGCGATTGCACTCGGGGGCTCGCGCCGGACGGCTTCATCGAGGTCGTCCAGTGCTTTCTTGTCCTCGTGCTTCTGGGCCCAGACATAGGCCCGCTGGTAGTAGATGCCGCCGTCGGTGGGATCGAGCTCGATCGCCCTGTTGAGATCGCTCAGACCTTTTTCGTATTCGTGTCGCATGACCCAGACGCCGGCCCGGACCGACAGGCCGCCCGGGCACTTCGGCTCGAGCCGGATCGATTCCTCGGCCTCGATCAGGGCCTCTTCGAACTTCTTCAGATACAATGAGATCGAGGCGTGGGCGGCACGGATCGGCGCGTCCTTGGGCTCGAGTCTTAGTGCCTCGTCGAGGTCGGCACGTGCCTTCTCATACTCGTGCTTCATCGCATTGACCGTCCCGCGCACCGTGTATGCCCAGGCATTCTTGGGCTCGATCCGGATGATCTCTTCGCAATCGGCCAGTGCCTTGGCGTAATCGCGGACCTCCCGAAGGGCAATGGCTCTAGCCAGGCGGTCGTAGACCGCGCGAGGATTCGCCTTGATGGTCGCGTCGAAATAGGAGATGGCCTGGTCCATCGGGACCACGGTCGCCGCTTTCGTTTGACCCTTCTGGGCCCAGTGGAATAGCCAGGCGTTGTCGCCTTCCACCCGCTCGACGACGAAGATTCGCGGGTGGGACGGGGCGGTTGTCGAACCGGTCGCCGTCCTTCAAGACCAGGTTCGGCGACCTGGGCAGGACCTTCATGCCGGGCCGCAGATTGGGGCTGTCCGCCCGTGCTAGCCCGGCGAGCAGCCCAAGCATGAGTACGCCGATCAGTCGGCCGATTTGATGACGCGGTGACATGACAAGAACTCCTGATAGAGGCCGGAATCGACCGGAGGTGCCATCGCTCGATCGGAGAGGAGAATCATGAAATTGGTGATCCATCCGACAAGGACCCAGGGATTCGTCCATAGACTGTTGTAAAGCCTATCGGGGCGATGGGCTAGCCCTCGGCCATCTCCAATTCGCCATTTGTAATCGCCGCAAACGCACTTGACGGACTCGATCGGCACCGGAGATGCTATTCCAGACGCCTGACGAATCGGGAAAATCCGTCATACCGCCGTCGCTCGAGGTCCGTATGAATCGTCGCGTCTTGGTCGCCGGGGTTTCCTGCGTGTGGCTTGTCGCCGCGATCACCGGTTGCAGGAGAGAGGAGATACCCGCGACGTCAACCGAGCTGCCGGTCGTCCCGGTGAGCCGACCGGTCACCCGCGAGGTCACGGACTACGTGTATTACACGGGCCGGCTCGACGCGGTCCAGTCGGTGGACATCCGCCCCCGCGTCAGCGGATATCTCACGAAGATGCCCTTCCACGAGGGTGACGAGGTGAAGAAAGGCGACCTGCTCTTCGAGGTCGACCCCCGGCCCTACCGGGCGCAGTACGACGGGACCAAGGCCCAGGTGGAGATGTACGACGCCGCGTACCGGCTCGCGCGCGCCGAGAACAATCGATCCAAGGCCATCAACATGAGGGCCGCCGTCGCGATCAGCCAGGAGGAGCTCGAGAAGAGCCAGACCCAGGAGGCCCAGTCCCTGGCCCAGTTGAACCTGGCCAAGGCCCAGCTCGACCTGGCGAAGCTCAACCTGGATTTTACCGAGATCACCTCGCCGATCGACGGACATATCAGTCGATATTTCTATACGCTCGGCAACCTGGTCACCCAGGACTCGACGCTGCTGACGACGATCGTGACCGTCGACCCGATGTACGCCTACTTCGATGTGGACGAGCTGACCATCCAGCGTGTCCGCCAGGCGATCACCGAGGGTAGGATCCCCGCGCGGACCGCCTCCGAAATCGACGTCAACATGGGGCTGGAGAGCGAGCGGGGCTTCCCGCATCAGGGTCGGCTCAATTTCGTCAACAACACCGTGAATCAGGGGACCGGCACGATCACGGTGCGCGGGGTCTTCGCGAATCCGCTGCCGGCACGCGGCCGTCGGCTGCTCACGCCGCGGATGTTCGTACGCGTTCAGCTTCCCATCGGCGTGGCACATCCCGCGCTGCTGGTCGTCGATCGGGCCCTGGGCACCGATCAAGGCGTCAAGTTCCTCTACGTGGTCGACGCCAAGAACACGGTCCAGTCTCGTCGGGTCACGACGGGGGCCCTCCAGGACGATGGCCTGCGTGTCATCGAGAGCGGGTTGAATCCCGACGACCGCGTCGTCATCGGATCCTTGCAGCAGCTCCGGGGCGGGATGCAGATCGATCCCGAAGATACCGTCATGCCGACCATGCCCGTCGCCGATGTCGGTGTCCCCCTCACCAGGCTCGTCCCCACCACGCCAGCCCAGCCGAAACGGCCAGCCCCATCATCCCAGCCCTCGAATCGATGAGGTGGTCGTCGTGATCTCGCACTTCTTCATCGACCGCCCGATCTTCGCCGCGGTCCTCTCGATCGTCGTGACGCTGACCGGCTCCCTGGCGCTGGTCTCCTTGCCCATCGCGCAGTACCCGCAGATCTCGCCGCCGTCGGTCCAGGTCTCTTGCACCTATCCGGGTGCCAGCGCGCCCGTCGTGGTGGACACCGTGGCCGCTCCGATCGAGCAGCAGGTCAATGGCGTTGGCGGCATGCTGTATATGTCGTCGGTCTCGGGGAACGACGGCTCGTATTCGCTGACGGTCACCTTCGACCTGGGCACCGACCTGAATACCGCGCTGGTGATGGTGCAGAACCGCGTCACGCTGGCGATGCCGCAATTGCCACCCGCCGTCCAGCGTCAGGGCCTGACGATCAAGAAGAAGACGCCCGACCTCCTGATGCTCATCAACTTCATCGCGCCCGACGGGCGCTTCGACGACATCTACCTGAGCAACTTCGCGACGATCTATGTGAAGGACGAGCTGCTTCGACTGCCCGGGGTCTCCGATATTACCTACCTGGGCCAGCGCGACTATAGCATCCGCGCCTGGCTCAATCCCCAGAAGCTGGCGGCGTGCAACATCACGGCCAACGAGGTGGCCGACGCGATCGCCGCTCAGAACGTCGAGTCGGTGGCGGGGCAGGTGGGACAGCCGCCGGCCCCGGAAGGCCAGCCTTTTCAACTCCCCGTGAACGCCCTGGGCCGGCTCACCGACCCCGAGCAATTCGGCGACATCGTGATCAAGGCCTCGAGCGGCGGCACTCAAGGTCCGTCGCCAGGGATCGTCCGGCTCCGCGACGTGGCCCGCGTCGAGCTGGGCGCCCTCAACTACGACCAGTCGTGCACCTTCGACGGGGGCCCGTCGGTCGCCCTGGGCATACGACAGCTCCCGGGGACGAACGCCCTCGACGTCGCCGACCTGGTCCGCCGGAAGATGAAGCAGCTCGAGACCCGATTTCCGGATGGACTGGTCTACCAAATTGCGTATGACACTTCGCCGTTCATCCGCGAGTCGGTCGAGGACGTGATCCATACGCTCCGCGACGCGGTGATCCTGGTGGCGATCGTGGTGCTGGCGTTCCTCCAGAACTGGCGGGCCGCGATCATCCCGCTGATTGCCGTACCCGTCGCCATCGTCGGCACCTTCGCCGTCATGGCCGCGTTCGGCTTCAGCCTGAACAACATCTCGCTGTTCGGCCTGGTGCTGGCGATCGGGATCGTAGTCGACGATGCGATCGTCGTCGTCGAGAATGTCGAGCGCTGGCTCGAGGAAGGATTCTCGCCGCGTGACGCGGCGCGCAAGGCCATGGACGAGGTCACGGGACCCGTCATCGCCGTCGCGCTGGTGCTGTCTGCCGTCTTCGTGCCGTGTGCCTTCCTCAGCGGGATCACGGGCCAGTTCTTCCGGCAGTTCGCCGTGACGATCGCGGTATCGACGGTCTTTTCCGCCTTCAACTCTCTGACCTTGAGCCCTGCGCTGGCCGCCATTTTGCTCAGGCGCCGCGGTGCGGCGCGAGACCCGTTAACGCTCCTCCTGGAGGCAACGCTCGGTTGGTTCTTCCGCGCCTTCAACGCGGCGTTCGTCGCAACGGCGTCCGTCTATGCTCGAACCGTGGGCGGACTGCTGCGCGTGAGTGGCCTGATCTTGCTGGCCTATGTCGGCCTGGTGATGCTGACTTACTGGGTCTTCGAGCGAGCCCCCACCGGCTTCATTCCCGACCAGGACCAGGGCCGGCTGATCCTGAACATCCAGCTCCCCGATTCCGCGTCGGTCCGGCGCACGAATGAAGTCCTGGCGCAAGTGGAGAAGATCGCCCGCGCCACGCCGGGCGTGGCGCACACCATCACCGTCTCCGGGATGTCCTTCCTCCTGTCAGCCAACGCCTCCAACTTCGGCTCGATGTTCGTCGTCCTGGACCCGTATGACCGGCGACGCGACCCACAATTACATGCCGACACGATCATGAGCCGGCTTCGTCACGCGTATCACGCGCAGGTCAAGGAGGCGGTCGTCACGGTCTTCGGGGCACCGCCGATCCCCGGCCTGAGCGTCGCGGGCGGATACAAGCTGATGGTCGAGGACCGGGGCGGACTCGGCTTCTCGGGGCTTCAGGATCAGACCGATGCATTGGTGTCGAAACTCGCGAAACAGCCCGGACTGATCGGGGCCTCGACGCAATTCCGCTCGCGGACGCCCCAGCTCTTCATGGACATCGACCGCAGCAAGGTCCAGAATCTGGGCGTCTCGCTCGGCGACGTCGACGAGGCGATGCAGGTGTTCCTGGGCTCGCTCTACGTGAACAGCTTCAACCAGTTCGGCCGATACTGGCAGGTCACGCTCCAGGCCGAGGGATCCTACAGGAGCCGTGTCGAGGATATCAACCTGCTGCAAGTCCGCAACGCGGCGGGTGAGATGGTCCCGCTCGGCACGCTGGTCAAGGTCCGCGAGGTGGGCGGGCCGGTCATGGTCCAGCGGTATAACCTGTACACGGCCGCCCCGATCAACGGCAACGTCCGGCCGGGCGTCAGCTCCGGAGAGGCCATCGCGACCGTCGAGGCGACGGCGAAGGGTAGCTTGCCCCGCTCGATGAAGACGGAATGGACCGAGCTGATGTTCATGCAGATCCGAGCCGGCAACACCGCGATGGCAGTGTTCGCCCTGGCCGTGGTCTTCGTCTTCCTCGCCCTGGCCGCGCTCTATGAGAGCTGGACGCTGCCCCTGGCAGTCATCCTCGTCGTGCCTCTCTGCTTGCTCTGCTCGGTACTGGGCGTGCTCTATACGCATACCTCGGTGAATATCTTCGTGCAGATCGGGCTGGTGGTGCTGGTCGGCCTGGCGTGCAAGAACGCGATCCTGATCGTCGAGTTCGCGCAGAAGTTGCACGAGGAGGGACAGACCCGACTCGAGGCAACGCGAGAGGCATGCCGGTTGCGGCTGAGGCCGATCCTCATGACCTCCTTCGCCTTCATCCTCGGCGTCGTGCCCATGGTCCTCGCGGAGGGCGCCGGCGCCGAGATGCGGCAGTCGCTGGGGACGGCTGTCTTCAGCGGCATGCTCGGCGTCACTCTCTTCGGGATCTTCCTCACGCCGGTCTTCTACTACGTCCTATCGGGGCTGGGAGAGGGTCGGCTCTTTGCATCCCCGGCCATCCGACAGATCGGCTCGACCGCGATGGGAGGGATCGGCGGCCTGGCGCTGGGCAATCTGTTCGGAAGACTCGAGGTCGTCAGATCCCGATCGGCCGAGGCGGTCGGCGCGTCAATCGGCGTCATGGCTGTCCTGATCGTTCTCGACCTTCGACGCCGACTGAGATCGAGGTCGACGCGTTCGTTCAAGGATCATGATGAGCCGGTAGGCACCAACGGAGGGCTCGAGGCTTGATCTCGCACTTCTTCATCGACCGCCCGATCTTCGCCGCGGTCCTATCGATCGTGATCACCCTCGCGGGAGGCGTTGCCGTCCTCGGCCTGCCGGTGGCCCAGTATCCGGACGTGACGCCCCCCACGGTCCTGGTGACCGCCTTCTACCCCGGCGCGAACGCCCCGACCGTCCTCGACACCGTGGCCGCGCCGATCGAGGCGCAGGTCAGCGGTGTCGAGAATATGCTGTACATGTCCTCGCAGAGCACCAACGACGGGGCCTATACGCTCACGGTCACCTTCCGCCTGGGCATGAGCTCGGACATGGCCCAGGTGCTCGTGCAAAACCGCGTCTCGCTGGCGCTGCCCGTGATCCCCGACTTGGTCCAGCGCGAGGGGATCAGCGTCAAGAAGATGTCGCCGAACACGATGATGATCGTCAACCTGACCTCGCCCGACGGCCGCTTCAACGACCTCTTCCTGAGCAATTTCGCCACTATTGAGATCAAAGACGAGCTCGGCCGGCTGCCCGGAGTCGCCGGGGTCACCTACCTCGGCCAGCGGGATTACAGCATGCGCGCCTGGCTCAACCCCGACAAGCTCGCGGCGCTGAACCTGACCGCGACGGACGTGGTCAATGCGATCGGCGAGCAGAACCTTCAGGTCGCCGCCGGTCAGATCGGCCAGCAGCCGGCGCCAGCGAGTCAGCAGTTCCAGTTGACCATCAACACTCTGGGCCGTTTGATCGATCCGGAGCAGTTCGGCGATATCATTCTCAAGACCAATCAGCAACCCGCCGGAGGCGGGCAGGGGAGTACCTCGGGCGCGACGTCTTCCTCGAGCGACAATACGAACGGGCAGGGGGGGGCCTCGGGTGCGACGACCGGTCAGCCGGCGCCCGCCGAATCCGGGGGCAGCGATGCCCTCGGCGGTTCGACGTCTCCGACTTCCAGCATCGTCCGGCTCCGCGACGTCGCCCGGGTCGAGCTCGGGTCTCAGCAGTATGACCAGTCGTGTACGCTCGACGGCGCACCCTCGGTCGCCCTGTCGATCTTTCAGCTCCCCGGCTCCAACGGCCTCGAGACGGCACGCGGCGTCTACGCCAAGATGGCGGAATTGAAGAAGCGATTCCCCGACGGGCTCGATTATCAGATCGTTTACGACACCACGCCGTTCATCCGCGAGTCGGTCCTCGAGGTGTTCCATACGCTCCGCGACGCGGTGATCCTGGTGGCGATCGTGGTGCTGGCGTTCCTCCAGAACTGGCGGGCCGCGATCATCCCGCTCGTCGCCGTCCCCGTCGCCATCGTCGGCACTTTCGCGGTGATGGCCGCGTTCGGCTTCAGCCTGAATAATCTCTCACTCTTCGGCCTGGTGCTGGCCATCGGCATCGTGGTGGACGATGCCATCGTCGTCGTCGAGAATGTCGAGCGATGGCTTGAGGAGGGCCTCTCGCCGCGCGACGCGGCGCGCAAGGCCATGGACGAGGTCACAGGGCCGGTCATCGCCGTCGCGCTGGTCCTGTGCGCCGTCTTCGTGCCGTGTGCCTTCCTGGGGGGGATCACCGGCCAGTTCTTCCGACAGTTCGCCGTGACGATCGCGGTATCGACCGTCTTCTCCGCCTTCAATTCCTTGACCTTGAGCCCCGCGCTAGCGGCCATCCTGCTCAAGCCGAGAGGCGCCGCGCGCGACCCGCTGACCTGGCTCCTCGACACGGTCCTCGGTTGGTTCTTCCGGCTGTTCAACGCCACGTTCGCCTTCGGAACCCGGATTTATACCCGGATTGTGGGCGGCCTGTTGAGCATCAGCCTGCTGGTCCTGGTGGTCTACGCCGGATTGCTCGGGCTCACTTACTGGGTCTTCGAGCAGGCGCCCACCGGATTCATCCCTCAGCAGGACAAGGGCTACCTGATGCTGAACGTGCAGTTGCCCGATTCGGCCGCCGTCGAGCGGACGCGGCGGGCACTCACGCTCATCGAGGCCGTGGCTCGCGAGACCCCCGGGGTCGAGCATACCGTCGCGATCTCGGGCCGTTCGCTCATCCTGGGCGCGAACGCGCCGAACCTGGGCTCGATGTATGTCCTGTTGAAGGGTTTCGAACACCGGCGAGGCCCCGGCCTGTCCGCCGACGCGATCGCGGTCAGATTGCGAGAACGGTGCCGCCGCGAGGTCCCGTGGGCCTCGGTATCCGCATTCGGCGCCCCGCCGATCGACGGCCTGGGCACGACGGGCGGCTTCAAGATGATCATCGAGGATCGGGGCAACCTCGGTCTCCGGGAGCTCCAGTGGGTCAGCGACCGGGTCGTCGATCGGGGCAATGCGACGCGAGGTCTCACCGGGCTCTTCAATAGCTCCCGTGCCGACACGCCCTGGCTCTACCTCGACATCGACCGGACCAAGTGTAAGGCCCTGGGCGTGTCGCTCAGCGACATCTTCAGCACGCTCGAGGTGTATCTCGGGTCGTTCTACGTCAACAATTTCAACGAGTTCGGCCGGACCTGGCAGGTCAACGTGATGGCCGACCAGCCCTTCCGCGATCAGGATCGCGACATCACGCAGTACCAGGTCCGCAATGCCGCCGGGCAGATGATCCCCCTCGGCACGCTGCTGGAGATGCACAACACCACCGGGCCGGTGATGGTCATGCGCTACAACATGTATTCCGCCGCGGCCATCACCGGCGACTCGACGCCCGGCACCAGCTCGGGCCGGGCGGTGGCCCTACTGGAGAATCTGGCGGGCAAGGAACTGCCGCGCTCCATGGCCTACGACTGGACCGAGCTCGCCTACATGCAGCTCGAGGCGGGCAGCAGCGCGACCGGTGTCTTCGCTCTGGCCGTGGTGTTCGTCTTCCTGGTCCTCGCCGCCCAGTATGAGAGCTGGACGCTGCCCCTGGCCGTCATCCTCGTCGTGCCGATGTGCCTGCTCTGCTCGATCGTCGGCGTCGACCTGTCCCGCCAGGATGTGACGCTCTTCACGCAGATCGGCCTCGTCGTTCTGGTCGGCCTGGCGAGCAAGAACGCGATCCTCATCGTCGAGTTCGCCAAGCAGCGCCAGGAGGCCGGGGCCTCGCGTCGCGAGGCGACCCTGGAAGCGTGTCGCCTGAGATTGCGGCCGATCTTGATGACCTCGTTCGCCTTTATCCTCGGCGTGGTGCCGCTCGTCATCGCCCGGGGCGCCGGCGCCGAGATGCGACAGTCGCTCGGCACCGCCGTCTTCAGCGGGATGCTGGGCGTCACCCTCTTCGGGATCTTCCTGACGCCCGTGTTCTACTACGTCCTCCAGCGATCCGGCGAGACCAGGAACCCGCCTTCCCATCCCGAGGCGACGCCTCTCGAGGGATGAGCCTGCCGGCTGCGGTCGATCCGTCGCTACGACCGGCCCTGTTGACCGGCCCAGGGTTCTCTGGATCTGGAACCGGCGCAGGCACATCGATAAGATCGGCCTCCGTTCTATACGCCAAACGGCGTATCCGCCGACTGGATTAACCGCCAACTGGCATATAACTTGCTCGCCATGCCTCATCAATTCTGGTCGACAAAAGTGTCCGATCCGGGAAGGATGACCACGATGAGCAAGAACAAGGCCGATGATAAGACGAGCATGATGGTCAGCCAGGCCCTGCGCGACGCGATCAGCGAGCGAGGGTTAACGGCTTACGCCGCGGCCAAGCGAGCCGGGGTGTCGGTCGATGCCATCCAGCGATTCCTGAACGAGCAACGTGGATTGACCCTCGCAACGGTTGACAAGCTAGCCGAGTCGCTCGGATTGACGCTCTGCCCGACCGAACCGGACTCTCGCAACCATTGAAGGTCAACACCTCTCGAACGTCGGATCCGGGCCAGGGACCCTTAAATGGATGATGCTGCTGACCTCCTCAACGTCTGGATGGAGAACGTCCGGGATTATGCGATCTTCCTGGTCGATCTCGGCGGGCACGTGGCGAGCTGGAACGTTGGCGCCGAGCGGATCCTGGGGTACCAGGAAGCGGAAGTGATCGGGCAGCCGCTGTCGATCTTCTTCACGCCGGAAGATCTCGAACGCGATACGCCGAAATGGGAGATGGACCAGGCCCTGGCCCATGGCCGCGCCTCGGATGACCGTTGGCACGTCCGCAAGGACGGCTCGCGATTCTGGTGCAGCGGACTGCTGATGTCGGCCCGCGACGCCGGCGGCGCCATCCGCGGCTTCGTCAAGGTGATGCGCGACCTGACCGAACGCAAGCAGATGGAGGATCAGCTCCGCTTACGGGCCGAGGAGTTGCAGGAGGCGGATCGACGCAAGAACGAATTCCTCGCCATGCTCTCGCACGAGCTCCGGAATCCGCTGGCTCCGATCCTCACGTCGCTCTACGTCCTCAAGAAGCAGCAGCCGGCCGAGGGGACGGTCGCCGAACAGACGCGCGCGATGATCGAGCGTCAGGTCATGAACCTCAAGCGGCTGATCGATGACTTGCTCGATGTCTCGCGGATGGCGCTGAACCGGATCCAGCTCCAGAAGGAGCCGGTGGACCTGCTGGTGGTCGCGGCGAGGGCCGTCGAGGACGTCCAGACGCTCGTCCGAGAGCGCGAACACGAATTGACGGTGACGACGTCACCGGGGCCGCTGATCCTGCACGCCGACCCGATACGCCTCGAACAGGTCATCCTGAACCTCCTGACGAACGCCGCCAAGTTCAGCGACCCTGGCGGCGAACTCTGGCTGACGATCGATCGAGACGAGGACCACGCCGTGGTCCGGGTTCGAGACGCGGGCATCGGCATCGCGCCCGAGATGATGGCCCGTGCCTTCGACCTGTTCGCTCAGGCCGATCAGGGACTGGACCGGGCGCGGGGCGGGCTCGGCATCGGGCTCACCCTGGCCCGGAATCTCGTCACGCGTCACGGCGGCACCATCGAGGCCATGAGTGAAGGCGAGGGGAAGGGGAGCGAGTTCATCGTCAGGCTTCCGCTCGCCTCATCCGATGGGTCGAGTCCCGCCTTCACAACTGACCATCCCGGGCCGTCCGAGGTCCCCGCCGCCGAGATCGGGAATCGTCGAGGACATCGCGTCCTGGTCGTGGATGATAATCGCGATGCCGCCCTCAGCCTGGAGTTATTCCTCAACGATGCCGGCTTCGTCGTCCGTCTCGCCCATGATGGGCCGACGGCACTTGAGATGGTCGGTCGCGATCCGCCCGACGCGGTCGTCCTGGACGTCGGCCTGCCCCATCTCGACGGGATCGAAGTCGCGCGACAGGTCCGCAACCAGTCGCCCGTGCCGCTTATCGCGCTGACCGGCTATGCCCCCGAACCGGAGGCCGTCTCGATCTTCGACCACTACCTGATCAAACCCGTGGTGCCCGATGAATTGCTGAGGCTCCTCATCGATCTCGTAGGATCCCGCCGCCAGCCGTGACCGGCGGTCAGCCCCTTTCCCGTCCCCCCTCGAGTGATCCCTCGGCCCTGAGAGACGGGGTGTTTCACAGGTTGATCCCAGCGACTCGGTTATCCCAGGAAGGCATTGACATGGGATTTCGGATCTGGTCGAGTCAATTCCCTCGAATCGCCGCGGGATGATGACGGCGCAGTCCGCCACTACGGTGAACAAGATGATGACGTTGAATGATCAGGGCCATCCGGAAACGGGTCCGGGCGAAGTGAGCGAGCCTCCTCGACCGACCGAAGCGCGAGAGTCGACCATCCGATCCGAGGAGAAAGTCTGCGTCTGGGGGGTTCCTTTTTCCCCGATCACCCGGGCCGAGACGGTGGAGGCGATCGGCGACCTGATCGACCGTGGGAAGCCCCGTATCGTCATCACGGCGAACACCCACTATATCATGCTGAGCGATCAGAATGAGGACCTCCGCGCGATCAACGCCGAGGCGGCCTTGATCCTGGCCGACGGTGCCCCGCCGGTCTGGTCGTCTCGGCTGACGGGGAGGCCGCTCCCGGAGCGAGTCGCGGGCTCCGACCTGATCTTCGACCTGGCCGAGGCGTCGGCGAGGAAGGGTCATCGCCTGTTCCTGCTGGGCGGTGCCGAGGGCGTCGCCGTCGAGGCGGCCCGACGGCTCATCGAGCGCTATCCCGGCCTCAAGATCGCCGGCACGGAGTGCCCGCCGTTCCGCCCGCCGACGTCCGAGGAGGAATCGGCCTTGATCGATCGCATCCGGGCCGCCCGACCCGACATCCTGCTGGTCGCGTTCGGTCAGCCCAAGGGCGAGCGTTGGATCCTCCGCTACCTCGAGCGACTCGAAGTTCCCGTCTGTATGCAGGTCGGGGCCACGCTCGATTTCGTGGCCGGGAAGATCCGGCGTGCCCCGCGATGGATGCAGAAGACCGGGCTCGAGTGGGCATTCCGGCTCTCACTCGAGCCGAAGAGGCTCTTCATGCGATACGCCAGCAATGCCTGGTTCATCGCTCGCATGGTCGTCGCAGATCTGCGTCGAAAGGTCAGTCGCAACTGAGCGATCTCGACGAGAAACCTCGGACGAGAGGAGGGGGTGGTATTCGAACCCACGGATGGCTTGCACCCGTCAGTTTATGCATTCACTCGCGGCCCGAGGTCGTTCCGGACCCATTCTCGCAATCTCTGTTTCCATGCCACGCCACCACGGGCATCCTCGAGCAGGACCCATCGCGTCACGTCGTCGGGCCCAACCGGGAGGAATCGGCTGCGGCTGGCCGGTGCGTAGGTCCTGTCGGGCTGGAGCTGCTCGATCGAAACCTTCTTGTCTCGGACCTTCCAGACTTCCGGAACCTCTAACGCGGCATAGATCCCCGGCCGATCGATCTTCGACCGCGAGATATCGATTTCGACGGCCAGGTCGGGATTGGGGTAATCCTTGATCTTCTCCGACCACTTCGCCAATCCGGCATCATACGCCGCCAGTTTCGCGGGGCTGAAGTAGTAGGAAAGATCGGCTTCCACGCCCCGTTTCAATTTCTTGCGCTTCCATGTCGTCGATCGCGTTCCCCGCAGATCGATCCCCAGCTCCTCGGTAACCAGGTTGATGAACTGGCCGAGGATCTCGCCGAGCGAATCATGGATCGGGCCGACTTTCATGAGTTCGATATCTCTCCCATCGTAGGCCACACGGCAGTTCTCACCCTCGCCGACGGTGTTGACCAGGCTCTGGTAATCGTCCCAGGTGACGTCGGCGATCACGACGCGCGTCTCAGGTGGAAATCCGTCGAGCATGCGCCTTGGGCTTGGCTTGCCGGCCTTTGTGGTGGTGGACATCGTGAAGGTCCCTGAAGCCTGATACGAGCCCGAAGCGCAAGCGAGTGCATGCTTTCCGGGGATTCACTCGCTTGCGCTTCGGGCGCGTATGAGTCCGATTCGTGTCGAACTGTGCGCCAATCAATCGTGAATCGCTCCAGGTCGAGCTGCTTCTCGGTTACGCCCGGCTATCCATTGAAGGCAGGAAGGCGGAGGGGGTGGGATTCGAACCCACGGATGGCTTGCACCATCTACGGTTTTCAAGACCGTCCCAATCGACCACTCTGGCACCCCTCCCGGTGGCATCGGCGCACTTGACCGCCGTGCGTGGATTCAATTCTGGCCGACCTCGTCGATGATGTCGTCGGCGACGAAGATCGGCACGTTGACGGTCACGGCCAGCGCGATCGCGTCGCTCGGTCGCGAGTTCGACCTCGACGAGCTCGCCCTCATGACGGATTCGCAGCTTGGCGAAATACGTATGCTCGCGCAGCTCATTGATGTAGATGTCCTGCAAGTCGCCCCCCAGCAGGTCGATCGTGCTGGCGAGCAGGTCGTGCGTCAGGGGCCGCTGCGTTGACACATTCTTGACCCGCCGCTCGATGCTCGATGCCTCGAAGAAACCGATGACAATCGGGAACATCCGATCCCCATCCACCTCCCTGAGGAAGATGATATGCTGATCGCTGCTCTCGTTGATAATGATCCGCGTGAGCTCCATCTGGACCGCCACGGCATTCTCACCTCTCCACTTCGCGCGGGGGTGGCCGGGCCTCTCACTCCGATGCGGCGAGGCCCATCGCTTCGCGCCCTCCCCGGCTGTCGGAATCGAGCGTATGTCTTCGATCATAGAGGACTTGGCGCGACCCGTCAACGCTCAGGCTCGCGCGAGCCCCCATCCGTCAGCCGACATCCAGGAGCTTGAGGACGGCCTCGCGCTGGGCCTCCAGCTCGACGAGCTTGGCGCGGGCCTGCTCGACGACCTCGGCCGGCGCCCGGGCGACGAACGACTCGTTGCCCAGCTTGCCGCGATGGCCGCCGATCTGCCGCTCGATGTCGGCCAGCGCCTTGCGTTGCTTGGCGAGCTCGGCCTCCTTGTCGATCAGGCCCGCGAGTGGGAGGATGATCTCGGCGTCGGCGAGTACGGCCACGGCGCAATCCGCCGGGCGTTCCAGCGATTCGACGATCGTGATGGAGTCGGCCGGGGGTAGACTCCGAAGGTGGGCCTCGCCCTGTCTCAATGCGTCCGCGATGCTCCCTTTCGCGACGAGGATCGGCGCGATCCTGGCGTCCTTCGGGACGTTCCGCTCGGCTCGCAGGTTGCGGATGGCCTTGATCGCCTCGCACCAGTGGTCGACGGTCTTTCGGGCCGACTCGTCGGTCCAGTTCATTGGCTCGGGCCACGCGGCGATGCAGACGCTGTTTTCCGCCGCTCGGGGCTCGGGGAGCCCTCTCACGGGCGCCAGCGCGGCCAGCCCCTGCCAGACCTGTTCGGATACGAACGGCATGATCGGATGGAGCAATCGGCTCAAGCCATCCAGGAGCGCCGCGAGCACGCGCTGGGCCGTCGGGCGGGCCTCCGGGTCGCGGAGCCGGCCCTTGACGAATTCGAGGTACCAGTCGCAGAAATCGCCCCAGGTGAAATCCCGCAGCCGACGCGACGCCTCCGCGAACTGGAAGTGTTCGAGGTCGGACGTCACCCCGGCGATCGTCCGATCGAGGCCATCGAGGATCCATCGGTCCTCGACCGGCAGCGAGGCGATCTCGATCGCGGCCGGCTCGTAGCCTTCGAGATTCATCATGGCGAACCTCGCCGCGTTCCAGAACTTGTTGGCGAAGTTCCGACCCTGCTCGAATCGCTCCGAGGTGTTGATCTCCCGGCCGTCGGGTACCTTGACCTTCTTCACCGGCATCCGCAGGTCCTGGGTCTCGGTCGCCCCGGCCGCTAGCGTGTACCGGAGGGCGTCCGTCCCGTAGATCTCGATGATATCGACCGGATCGACCCCGTTGCCCGCCGACTTCGACATCCGCTTCCCGTCGCCATCCTGGATCACCGGGTGGATGTAAACGTCGCGGAACGGGACATCATGGCGGTTGAACAGCCCGAAGATGACCATCCGCGCCACCCAGAGGGTGATGATGTCGCGGGCCGTCGAGAGGACGCTCGTGGGATAATAACGTCGCCAGCTCCGGCGTCTCCGCCGGCCAGCCCAGCGTCGAATGCGGCCACAAGGCCGAGCTGAACCAGGTATCGAGCACGTCCGGATCCTGGACCAGGCGATGGCCCGGCCCGAGCTCCTCCCCGGATAAGTTCGACCTCGGCGCAGAGGAGCCATCCGCCCGATTCGCCGGGGCGCCAGGTCACATCGCGACGACCCGCGAAGACACGTTCCAGATCATTTTCGGTGCAGGTCGCGCAGTGCCAGATCGGGATCCGATGCCCCCACCAGAGCTGTCGGCTGATGCACCAGTCGCGCTTCTCGGCGAGCCAGTCGTCGAAGCTCTTGGCATATCGGTCCGGATGAATCCTGGTCCGTCCGGAGGACACGGCATCCCGCGCCTGCTGGGCGAAGCCGGGCGAACCATCGGGTTCGTCACCCATGCGGACGAACCACTGGTCGGATAGGTACGGCTCGATCGGGGTCTTGCTCCGGTCCGAATGCTTGAGCGGGACAACGTGCGAATCGATCCGCTCGAGCAGGTCGAGTTCTTTCAACTCCGCGACGACCCTCTTGCGAACCACGGTGCGATCGAGGCCGGCGAACTTGCCGGCGTTCTCGTTATAGGTTCCGTCCGGGTTGAGGAGGTTGATCGTCGGCAGGTTATTGCGTACCCCGGCCAGGTAATCGTTCGGGTCGTGCGCCGGGGTGACCTTGACGACGCCCGTCCCGAACGCGGGGTCTACGAGGATGCCGTCGGCGATGATCGGGATGCGACGGCCGGTCAGGGGCAGCTCGGCGAGCCTCCCGATCAGGTGCTGATAGCGAGGATCGTCGGGGTGGACGGCGACCGCAGTGTCGCCCAGCAGGGTCTCGGGCCGGGTCGTGGCGATGTGCAGCACCTCGCCGGTCGGCGAGTCGGCGATCGGATACCGGATCGTCCAGATGTGTCCCTGGACGTCCTCGGTGTAGATCTCGTCCTCGGCGACGGCTGTGCGGAGCTGGGTGTCCCAGTTGATCAGCCGCTTGCCCCGAAAGATCTTGCCGGCCCGGAACAGGTTGAAGAACGTCCGGCGGACGGCCAGCGAACACCCCTCGTCGAGCGTGAATCGCGTGCGATCCCAGTCGCATGAGCAACCCATCTGTCGGAGCTGGCTGAGGATCCTGGCCTCGTATTCTTCCTTCCAGGCCCAAATGCGCTCAACGAGGGCTTCCCGCCCCAGGTCGTGCCGGGTCTTCTTCTCTTCCTCGAGGAGCCGACGCTCGACGACCGCCTGCGTGGCGATGCCAGCGTGATCGGTACCGGGCATCCAGAGTACGTCGTAACCCTGCATCCGACGCCATCGGATCAGGATGTCCTGTAACGTGTTGTTCAGTGCGTGGCCGAGATGCAGCGCCCCGGTGACGTTCGGCGGCGGGATCACGATGCAATAGGGCGGCTTCTCACTCGCTGGATCGGCGTGGAAATAGCCCTTGCCGACCCAGAGCTCGTACCAACGGCGCTGGGCGTCCTGGGGATCGTACTGTTTCGGGATGTCTGGTGTGCTCATCGTCAACTTCCAAGCAAGTGGGGAAGAGACCGGCATTCAGGCCGTCGGCTCGTCGAATACCCGATCGCAATCGTCGATCCAGAGCGTCTCTTCATCGACGCCGTAGCGGATCCGGAACGTGTAGAGGACTCCGCCGTCGCGAACTCCGCCACCGGCGACGACCCAGTCGTAATAGAGCGCATCATAGGGAGGTCCGACGCGGATCAATTGCCGGGCCGGGTGTGTTGCCAGGGAGTCGAACCCTTTGAGTATCTCACGCATCTGGTCGCTCGACAGATTCCACCCTCTCATCTTCCTGAGCGCTTCGCTCGTCAACTTCACGGAATAGCTCATCGCGGACTTTTCGAGCGAACGAAAGGACCACGGAGCGAGTTCGCCCCGTCGAGTCTCGGGGCATGATACGTCGGACAAAATCGTGCCTCAACCTGGTTCATGGGTGCAGGGATTCTCCGCGCGGTGTCCCGCATAAAACCTTCACCACACCGGCGGCTCCTTGGTACTCGCCTCGAGCGCCTGGACGAGGTAACTTATCTGGCCGATGTGGTTGTTCAGATGCGCCGCACAGACAAGGAAGAGACCGAGTCGGGTCTGGACGGGCGGTTGTTCGACGACCGCCGCCGCGAATGACTCGGAGTCTTGCGCTCGAGCGTCCGGACGACCATGTCCACGGCCGATTGGAACGCGGACAGGAGCTCGCCGCGTGGATGTTTCTCGGCATCGGTGAACTCGTGCTCGCGATGGCGGATGTACCCGGTGTCGGCGATGAGGGCACCGATGTAATGGTTGAGGTTCCCCGTGAGGTGGAGGACCAGGTGGCCGATGCTATTCCCGAACGGGAAGGGCTTGATCCATAGCCGATCCTCCGGGACGGCCATGGCGGCGCGCTCGACGCGAGATGCCAGGTGACGGAAGTATCGTACGAACTCGTCGGCCGTGATCCTGGCTAGATCCGTCAACTCGATGTCCTTCATGACGACCTCCTCCTCGTTGGGACAAGCCATGACCCGCGGGTGGGCGATCATGCCGACGAGCCAACCACCGACAGTCGCGGGCCCGCGACCGATTGCCGACGATCCTTCGAGAGTTTGTATTCAAAAGCATCGGCCAGGGCCAACCAGCTCGCCTCGATGACGTTCTCCGAGACTCCGACGGTCCCCCAGACATCCTGGGAGTCCTGGCTCTCGATCACGACCCGGACCCGCGCCGCGGTGCCCGCCCGGGCGTTGATCACCCGGACTTTGTAATCGACCAGGTGCATCTCCTTCAGGCGAGGGAAGTGACCCTCAAGCGCCTTGCGCACGGCGGCGTCCAGGGCATTGACCGGGCCGTCACCCTCGCTCACGGTGTGTTCGAGGGTCTCGCCGACGCGGAGTTTGATCGTCGCCTCGGTGGAGGTCGAAGCCTCGCGGCCGAGCTTGCCACTGACGCTGACGTGATAGCCCATGACGTCGAAGCCAGGCCGATGGCGGCCGGCCAGCCGCTCGACCAGGAGCACGAACGATGCCTCGGCGGCCTCGAACTGGTAGCCCTCGTTCTCCATGTCCTGGACGCGATCCAACACCCGCGACAGCAGGGCACTGTCCTGCGCGAGGCCGTATTCTCCGAGCTTCTCGGCGATGTTCGACTTGCCCGAGAGCTCGCTGACCAGGACCCGTCGCTCGTTTCCGACGACGGCCGGGTCGATATGCTCGTAGCTCGCCGCATTCTTGCGGACGCCGTGGACGTGCATCCCACCCTTGTGGGCGAAGGCGCTAGTGCCGACGAACGGCTGTTCCGGGCGGAAATTCATGTTCGCCGTCTCATAGACGTAACGCGACACTTCCGTCAGGTGCTCAACCTGGCCCGGCCCGAGCACCTTGTAGCCGGGATACTTCAATGCCAGGTTCGCCGTCACGCTGCAAAGGTCGGCGTTGCCGCAACGTTCGCCCAGGCCGTTGATCGTCCCCTGCACCTGTCGCGCACCATGGAGGACCGCCGCCAGGGCATTGGCGACGGCGAGCTCGCCATCGTTATGCGTATGGATGCCGAGCGGGACGCTCACCTCCTTGGCCACGCGAGTGACGGCCTCGGCGACCTCCTCGGGCAGGGCTCCGCCGTTGGTGTCGCAGAGGACAATCCAGGCCGCACCCGAATCGGCGGCCGCGCGGATGGTCCTCAAAGCGAAATCGGGGTTGCGCTTGAAGCCGTCGAAGAAATGCTCGGCGTCGTAGATCACCTCCGGAGTTTGGGCGGCGCAGAAGGCCACCGAATCGGCAATCATCCGCAGATTCTCTTCCTCCGAGACGCCCAGGACCTCGTGGACGTGCAAGTCCCAGCTTTTCCCCACGATCGTAATCGCGGGCGTTTGGGCCTCGACAAGGGCCTTCATCCCCAGATCGTCCTCGGCCGCGATGTCACGCCGACGGGTCATGCCGAAGGCCGTGACCTTGGCATACGAGAGTTCCAGGTCGCGCACCGAGCGGAAGTAGGCGGCATCCTTGGGGTTGGAGAGCGGATAACCTCCCTCGATATAATCGAATCCCAGGGCATCGAGCCGGCCCGTGATCAGTAGCTTGTCCTGGAGTGAAAAATTGACGCCTTCGCCCTGGCTGCCGTCGCGTAACGTGGTATCGTAAATAAAGATACGTGTCATCTTACTCGTTTTCTTTGGTCCGTGATCCGTCGGGCTCGAATCCGATCCGGAGTCGGGCCGAGGAGGAGTGGCCGCGGGACGTTGAGACCCGCGTAGCCAACCTACTGATATTGATAGGCTACAACGGAGGATGAACGATGGACAACGGACAAATCGAGATTCCCTCAACGCAGGACACGAGCGGCGACTCGAGGTTCGGGAATGATCGGGCATGCCTCGCCACTCGACCGCGGCGATCGTTCCCGGCTCCTGTTGATGCGATCCGTCTGCCCGGGGGAACGATCGCGGGGGGAGGCAAACCCGACGCAGACAGAGCTTATCTCCTATCCCTTACGTGCTCGATGATCGGACGAAGTAGGGACCGATCAGTTCCTTGATGATATCTCTGTCCCTCGGCGCCGGCGCGACCCGATGGCGGGGTCCGAATTACGAGTTGCTTCGGGTTGCGTATTGTGAAGACCCTCGTTACTTTACGAGCATGATCATTCTCGTTTTTCCGCGTCATTCGAGGAACCGACCATGCGTAAGACTCAGATGGTGACCGATCGCGAGTTGGAGATCATGAAGGTGCTTTGGGCCCACGGGAGGGCGAGTGTACGCGAGGTGCAGGAAGACTTGAATCGGACCGCCGGTCCGGTCGCTTACAGCACCGTGCAAACCCTGCTCAACATAATGGAGGACAAGAAAGGCCTGGTTCGACACGTCGTGGAGGGCCGGACGTTCGTCTACATCCCCAAGAAGTCGTCGGAACGGACGATCGGCGAGTTGACTCGTCGCTTCGTCGATCGCGTCTTCGACGGGGCCCTGGATCGCGTCATGGTCGCCCTGCTCGGCTCCAAGTCGCCGACCCCCGAGGAGCTGGAACGCTTGCGCCATGATCGACGAGGCGCAGCGTCAGAACAACCTCAAGGAGGAAGCCGACGAACCGACCACGATGGAGGAAGCTTGACAAGAGCTTTCTCCCGGCCTTAGTGTCGGAAGGAGCCAGAAACCCGTCGTAGCTCGCGTCGTCACCAGGACTCAGGATAGGCCCGTGCCGATCTCCGTGATGCCGAAAGGCGCCGAAGACTGGTCTTGGATCGATCGCATCGGCATTGTCTTGTTCGATGCGACCCTATCGGCGACCCTGTTTTTCAGCTTGGTGTTGCTGGCGATGCTAGCCTGCCGCCAACCCGCTCGGCGAATTCTCATCGCGCGGGTCGCCCTCCTGGCATCGCTGGCCATTATTCCGATGATCGGGTTGGAGACACTTCCCCGACTCGATGTCGTGGATATCCTACTTGATAGCGAAGTCCTCCCTCGCTCGCTGCTCTTCGCACCAGCCCCGGGCGAAGCCGCCATGGATCCGCCCGAAGTCCACGCGATCCATGGTTCGGCCCGGCGCATCGCCAACTCGTTGCTGACCCGGAGCACCCGGACTTTGCGATGGCTGGAGCGTGGACTGCTCCTCTTTTACCTCTCGGGATTGGCGATCGGATTGTCCTGGCTACTGCTTGGGTTCGGCGGAGTCCGATGGCTGATCCGGCATTCGAGAGAGCCTTCACAGGCCACCCTGAGCACCTTCGATCGGGTGCTCTCGGACGGATTCCGCGGGACGAGGCCACCTGCCGTTCGCGTTTCAGGGCGAATCCAACACCCAGTTGTCGTTGGTTTCCTCCGGGCTACGATCCTGATTCCGGAGTCGTTGGATCGGCCTTCGCCCGATCGAGAACCTCTGCGATTGAGCTTCCTGCACGAGCTCGAGCATATCGCGCGGTCGGATCATTGGTTCGGCACCATCGCGAGCTTGGCGCAATCCGTCTGGTTTCTCCTCCCGCACACGTGGTGGCTCCGGTCTCAACTCCTGATTGACCAAGAATTTCTGGCAGATTGTTCGGCGGCCAAGCGGTATGGCACATCATCCGATTACGCATCGTCTCTTCTCTCCATGGCGTCGGGGGCCAGTCAAGACCGCGTGAACGCGAACGGCGATTCGGGACCGCATTCGGGGTCATCGGGGAAGATTGGCGTGCGATCGGCCCTGTTCTTGCGCATGTTGATGCTGCTCCATTGTCCGTTCCCGATCGAAGCTCGCAGTCCCCGGCTCTGGTCCTGGATCTCGAGGCTCTCCATTGTCGCGGCGTCTGTCCTCGCGGCAAGTCTAGTGATTCGCTGGCCCAACGTTGGAGCTAATGAATCGATACCGAAGCCCGGTCCAGCTACGGCATCGCCTCGGTTTCGCGTCGAGCGGTTCGTGGCCGAGCCCCTCCTCGGCAACTCGCAAAGTGGACGATCCATCGCTTACGTCCTACCGGTCCCTTTGCCCGCGAGGTTTGATCTCGATGTCGAGGTGTATAGCAGCCCTATCGATCTCCCCGGGATCCGTATTGGCGGCCACCCCTTGATTTCCCCCGATTCTTCGAGGACTCGATCCGATCCAGAGCTCGGCTCGCCAATACCTCGAAGCGAAGTCATGGCATCGTATCCACCTCCATCGAGATCCTGAGATCGTAACCATCGACGTAGACGGCCACGCCGTTTCTCGTCCCGTAGCGGCGGAAACGCCCTCCGAATCGCTTACGATCGAGCCCGATATTCGGAGCACTGCCGAGTTTCGCGATCTGAGAATCTCGTGGTGATCGCGTTGCGATTCATGTCGTCCGATAGGCGTGATCGTTTCATCGACGTCGAGCCGCCTGCCAATACGGCAGTCAATGCCAGCAACTGACAACCCCGCGCGAAGTTCCTGCCATTCTGGCGGCAATCCGATCATGATCCGGTTCCAAGCCAAGGTTTGGCCGACGCCGGATTGTGCGTAAATGTCTATTTTGCAATGACTTGGGGTGATTCCCCTCGATTGTCATCGTGGTGGTTACTGATGGCATAATCTCTGCTTTTAGGAAAGAGTCGATCTGCTTTCCTCGATCGTCGGTCACGGGCCAAGCCGTTGATGTCCGGGTTGAATCGGTGCTAGAAGGAGATTCCATGAGTGGTCTGCACTGGCAGAGACGTTGGGACCCTTTTCGAGAGCTTCAGCGCGAGGTCGGCCGCCTTTTCGAGTCGCTCGAGCCCTTCCAATCCTCGCGTCGAGCCTATGTTTATCCCCCTCTCAACCTGTACGATGCCGGCGAGCGATATATTATCTCCGCCCAATTGCCGGGTGTGGTCTCGGGTGAGATCGAGTTGACGATTACCGGCGAGACCCTGACGATGCGCGGTGAGCGGAAGCGAGCCGACGGTGTCAAAGATGATAGCTATCGTCGGCAGGAGCGGCCGATGGGTCGTTGGTCGCGTACCGTGGCACTACCCGACCGCGTTGACAGCACCAAGGTTTCGGCGTCGTTCTCCAATGGGATCTTGACCGTGAGCTTGCCGAAGGCGGAAAGTGCCAAGCCGCGTCATATTATCGTGACCTCCGGAGTTGAGACGAGCTAGGAGAGACCACGCTGCGAGAGGATCTCGCTGGCGACCGGAGTGCGAACATCTACCGAAGCATCGGCACAACCCTCGCGGGCGACCCGAAGGGACCCGACCAGACAAGCCATCGCAGGAGCGAAATCCATCATGAACGGTGAAAATCCAACGATACAGGTGCGAGTCGGGGTTGGATCGGTGCCCGAGGATTCGCTCGCCCCGACAGCCGCCGAAGACAATCCCCATAAGGTTATCGAGACTTACACTCCGCCCATCGACATCCACGAGGGGCCGGAGGGGCTCATCCTCGAGGCGGACTTACCCGGCGCCACGGAACGGAATCTGAATGTCCAGCTGGAGGATAACGTCCTGAGCCTCCATGCCAAGATCGATTCCCCCGTGCCCGAGGGTGCTCAACTTGTGCATGAGGAGTATCGCCTCGGCGATTACCGGCGATCCTTCATCCTGAGCGATGAGGTCGATCGGGATCGGATCACGGCCGAGCTCAAGAATGGGGTCCTCCGACTCTTCCTCCCGAAAGCCCAGCGCTCCCGGACGCGTCGGATTGAAATCAAGTCGTGAACATGGGACGCGACTGGTAACATTCGAGGGTACCGGCCCACCCGATCCGATTGGGCCGCGACGAGCCGATGCCGATGTCGTCGCCGAGATTCTCCGCACGCTCGCCGATTTGTGGTAAATTGGTATCGTTAGGCCCTTTGTCACAATCAGCGGAGTTTCACGACATGGAGATCGACAAGCTGATCACCTACTCGGCGATCGGGATCGCCGGATTGGTGCTCTTGATTTTCTTGCTGGACCTCACCGCCGCGATCTTCGGTCGCTACATCGCGATGGATATCCTGTTCATCATCGGGGCCGGCTTCGTGTTGTGGCAGGGAATCGAAACGATTCTTGAGCTCCGTTGAGGCTCATCGCTCCGATGGCCGACAGCATCATCGCTGCAGATCAACTGGTGCCATCGGGCTCGGTAGCGGACCGGTCAGGTCGCGGTCGTTCGGACGCGATCTGATCGACCAGGGCTTGAACCAGGCCGTCCCATGTGTACTGCGACGCTTCCACGGCCACATCCCAGCCCAGTCGAGTGGCGGTCTCGGAAGTGACCGGGCTCAGACTGGCAAGCCGGACCTCGCGGCCAACTCGGGGCGCGCCGAGGCTGGCAGCAGGGCATGGAGACGGGAGATGATCGCCGAGCTGGTCACGGTGATCCAATCGACCGAACCCTCGAGGATTCGAGCCTCCGCGACCGGGCAGAGTGATTCGGCATCGGCATTGTGGTAAACCGCCACCTGGCTGACATCGGCCAGGTGCCGGAGTTCGTCCTTTAGGACCGTTCGTCCGCGATCGGCTCGGGCCAGGAGGATTCGGCTTCCCGCGGCCGCTCGCGCGAGCGAGGCGGCCAGGGACTCGGATCGATAGGATTCGGGCACAAGGTCGGCACGGAGGTGGAATGCCGACAGGGCTTCCGCAGTGGCCGGCCCGATGGCCGCGATCCGCAGGTGCCCGAGGGCCCGGAGGTCTCGGCCCAACGCTTCCAACCGCTCGATGAAGAACCGGACCCCATTCGATGAGGTGAAGACGAGCCAGTCGAATCCGTGCAGGCCGAGGATCGCGGCGTCGAGCGGTCCCGGATCGGTGATCGGTCGGACTTCCACGGTCGGCGCCAGGATGACTTCCGCCCCCATGGCTTCCAGGGACGCCGCGGCACGAATGCCCTCGTCGGCGGGGCGGGTCACGACGATCCGCTGCCCGAAGAGCGGCAATTGCTCGTACCATTCAAGCTCAGATCGCAACGCGACGACTTCGCCGACGACCAGGAGACCTGGAGGCTGGACGTGGGCCCGGCCGGCGATCTCGGGGAGGGTCGCAAGCGTCGCCACGTGGGTTCGCTGGGAGGCGAGCGTTCCCGACTCGATGATCGCGGCCGAGGTCTCGCCCGGCTTGCCTTCGCGGATCAGGGTGCGGCAGATCGCCGAGAGGTGCGTGATCCCCATGTAGATCACGAGCGTCCCCGGGAATCGGGCCAGGGCCGCCCAGTCGAGCCGGTTCCCGGCCTCAGACGATTCCGGATTCGTATGCCCCGTCACGTATGCGACGGCGGATGCCAGGGACCGATGGGTCGCCGGGATCCCCGCGTACGCCGTGACGCCGATCCCGGCCGACACACCGGGCACGATCTCGAACGGGATGCCCGCAGCCCGGAGTTGCTGGGCCTCCTCGGCACCGCGACCGAAGACCAGCGGATCACCCCCCTTGAGCCGTACGACCGACCGACCCGCCCGAGCCTGTTCGATCAAGAGCTCGTGGATGCGGTCCTGCGTCATCGTGCAATGTCCGACCGACTTGCCTGCGCAAATCCTCAGGGCATGTCGCGGGGCCAGGTCCAGCAGGCGAGCGCTTGCCAGGTGGTCGTACACCACCACATCAGCCTGCGCCAGCAGCGCCTCACCCCGACGGGTCAGGAGACCCGGATCCCCGGGGCCGGCGCCGACCAGGTACACCTTGCCCTCTGCGCCCGTCGTGAGGGAGTCGAGTGGATTCAAGACGCAAATCGATGCTCGTCGAGCACCCTCCTTTGAGGAGCACCAGTCAGTCGAGCCCGAAACGGATGGACGATCACACCGCGGGTCGAATCGACGCCTCGCGATTGCCGGCACTGATCATGAGGATGCCTAGCTCGTAGAGCAGGACCATGGGCACGGTCAGCAGGATCATGCTGAACGGATCCTGCCCCGGGGTGAGGACCGTGGCCGCGATGGCGATGATCATGATCGCGAACTTCCGCTTCGCGCGATAGTCTTCAACCGTGAAGACATTGATCCGAGCGAGGAAGAGCATGATCAGCGGTGTCTGAAAAGCCAGTCCGAAGATCAATGGCATCAGCGTTGCGAAGCCCATCCACTCGCTCAGACGAAGCGTCGGGGCAACTCCCAGGTAGACGTTGAACTGGAGGAGGAAGGTCATGGTGAGGGGCAGGACGATGAAAAAGCAGAGGGCGACACCCGTCAGGAACAAGCCGAGCGAGAACGGCAGATACTTCGTAACATAGCGCCGCTCGTGTCGATAGAGCCCGGCGCCGACGAAAGACCAAGCCTGGTAGAACACCCAGGGACTGGCCAGGACCAGGCCGCTGACCAGCGCGACCATGAAGTAAATTGTGATGGTCTCGAGCGGGGCGAGCGAGACCACGCTCTGGTCGATGTTGACGACCGCGCCCTGTGAAGACTCGATGAAGCCCTTCGCGAGGAATTGGATTGGCAACTCCAACGTCTTGTCGAGCAGGGACGAAGGCTCGGGGAGCTTGAGATCGGGAGCGATCTTCTTCAGCTCGCCGACCAGGAGATCGGCCGGGATCTTCGCCTGGAGCGTCGGGGTGGTCGATCCCAACTTGTCGGCCTCTGCGGACTTCTTGGCATACTCTTGCTTGTAAAATTCGTCCAGCGCCGCCTTGGCCGGGGCTTGCATGCTCCTCATGACTCGCGAAGCGATATCCAGCGGCGGCAGGAATACCACGACGACGCCGACCAGTAAGCCCAGTATCGCCAGGATCAGCCGGACGCGGAGTTCTTCGATGTGGTCACCGAAGCTCATGGTGACCATCGACTGCTCTTCAGAGAAGAGATCTTGATCAGTAGACATTGACGTGAGCCATCCGAACAGGGCCCGCATGGAAATCGCCGAGGACGGCGAGTCGGGGAGGAGACGCGGGTTGCGACGGCCAGTCCCGAGGCCGGAACCCTTGCTAGCGGCACAACATGGCGGCCTCACCGGGACGGCCGACCAGGCAGGGGCGTTCCTATGATTTGAAGTTACCATAGACTCTGCGTCGATGACCAGAGGTTGCCATCGTCGTCGCACCAGGCGTGTCCGGGCTTTCCGCAGTTCTCCTGTGGACAGTCTCGGTTTACGGTCGTTAAAAAGGAGCACCCACCGAGTTCGGATGCGCGACACAACCAGAGGACGGATGCCAAGGTCAACGCAAAATGCCCAATCCTCCGCTGTATCCCTTTCGATTCGATCCGATCCTACGTCAACTCATCTGGGGAGGACGGCGGCTGGGAACCGTCCTGCACAAGTCCATAGGTCCCAAGTCGGACTACGCCGAGAGCTGGGAGCTGTCCGATTATCAGGACAAGGTCAGCGTGGTGAACGAAGGCCCGATGGCCGGGACGACGCTCCGCGAGCTGGTGCGCCGCCGAGGAGAAGAGCTGCTTGGCCAGGAGATGGGTTGAACAGGAACAGTTCCCGCTCCTCGTGAAGTTCATCGATGCGAGCCAGGACCTCTCGGTCCAGGTGCATCCCGATGATGAGAAAGGCCACCGGCTGGTCGGCGACAATGGCAAGACCGAGGCCTGGGTGATCATCGCCGCCGACCCGGGGAGCGTGATCTATGCCGGCCTGAAGGCGGGTGTCGGGCCTGATGAGTTGAGCGAGGCGATCCGAACGGGCGACGTCGAGCCCTTGCTTCATCGGTTCGAGGCCCGGCCGGGCGACTCGATCCTGATCGAGGCCGGGACGGTTCATGCCATCGGCGCGGGTGTCCTGCTCGCCGAGATCCAGCAGATGTCCGACGCCACATTTCGCGTCTACGACTGGAACCGAGTCGGTCCCGACGGTCGGCCGCGACAACTCCACATCCGCGAGGCGATGGAGTCGATCGATTTCCACCGCGGGCCGGTCAATCCGGTCACGCCGATTGTCGAGGAGTTCGAGGCCGCCGGGACCCGAGAGCATCTGGCCAGGTCGCGGTATTTCGCCCTCGATCGGCTGAGGATCCGTCGGCCCACGACCGTCGGAAGTCGCGATCGATTCACCATCCTCATGGGACTGGAGGGGAGTGCGGATCTCACCCACGAGGGTTCGCCACGACGACTCGGATTCGGTCAGACCCTACTCTTGCCGGCGGCCGTCGGCGTATGCGAGATCATTCCGGAAGGCGATGCAGTGATCCTGACCTGCGTGGTACCGTGAGCGCGCGATCGGGATGCGCCAGGGTATGGATCGAAGATGTACGGGACTGGGTCCCATCAATTGGGATAGGCCGGGGGAGGATCGGGTGGTCGAAGAAACGACGAGTCCGGGCGGGGTTTCGTCGTATCGGCGTCAGGGGGCGCTGCGACTCGTCGCGGCGGTCCGACTGGCGTTCGATCCGAGGAAGCTGATCATCGCGGCCCTGGGCCTCCTCCTCCTCCAGTTGGGCTGGGCGACGTTCGATTTGATGTTGCCGGCATCCCGCGGCGTGACACCGGAACTGTTCGGGCCGACGCCCGCGGGTCCCCGGCATGCCGGAGGTTGGAGCGGGACCGGCGAGGTGGCTTCCGCGATGACAGTTCGGCTGTCGGAGCCCTTCCGCGCCTTGACGAGCCCCCTCTGGGTCCTGCTCGATCCGGCGAGCGAATGGGGGGCGATGCTGCATGCCCTGCTGGGACTGGCCTGGCTGACGCTGGTCTGGGGCGTCTGCGGAGGGGCGATCGCCCGGATGGCCGTGATCCAGGAGGCCCAGATGCGCCAGCCCGGGATCGGCGAAGCGATCCGGTTCGCGCGGCGAACCGCAGGCGCCTTGATCGTGGCGCCGCTCTGTCCGCTCTTCGGAATCGCCTTCTGCTCGATCGTGGGAGTGGCGTTCGGGGTGCTCTATCGGATTCCTTATGGCCCCGCGGTCGCCGGTGCCGGACTGATCCTGCCCCTTGCGGCCGGATTGGTCATGACGTTGCTGGCCGCGGGACTGGCCGCCGGCTGGCCATTGTTCCACGCCGCCCTGGCCGCGGGAGCCGACGACTCGCTCGACGCGCTCAGCCGGACCTTCAGCTATCTGAATCAGCGCCTCGGTCTGTACCTTGGCGGGGTGGCGATCGCGTGGCTGATCGGCCTGCTTGGACTCATCGGCGTGGATCTCCTGGCCGAAGCGGTAATCCGGGTAACGCGCTGGAGTGTGTCGCTTTCGGGAGGTCGCGCGTTGCCCGAGGCCCTATTCGAGCATGCCGATCCCAGCGTCGCGACGGCTGCTGCGGCGACTCACGGCTTCTGGCTCGGCCTCGTTCACCTCCTGGCCCATGGTTGGATCTACAGCTACACATGGACCGCGGCGTCGTTCCTCTACCTCTGGCTACGACAGGAGGTAGACGGTACACCTCGGACTGAGCTCGACCCGTCTGTCGTGTCACCGACAGGCCGCGCCGGTCCGACTGCTTCGAAGCCTCGACGCGCTTCCGAGATCGGATGAATTCCTCGAGGGGCGATCCCTGGCCCTCGATCAGGCTCTGGACCAACTCCCGGCCACCAGATCCCCTTCGAATACCGTGCCGACGACGGGTAGGTTGGACTCCAGCAGGAGCCTGAAGGGATCGGCCTCGTGACAGTCGGGTAGGGCGACGATGGCAAGGTCGGCCGACTTGCCGGGCTTGAGGCTCCCGGTCGTCGTCTCGGCTCGGAGGGCCCATGCGCCGAAGAGGGTGGCCATGGTCAGGAGTAGCGAACCGGAGAGCGACTCGTCGCGACGGTGGAGGAACCTCAGCTCGTCGAGGATGCTCAGGCTCTCGCACGACGCCAGGCTGTCCGTGCCCAGGCAGACGATCACGCCGCGTTCGAGCATGGCGCGGTAGGGATGGGCGGCATGGCCGAACCGGGCATGCGTGCGCGGACAGAATGCAACAGCCACGCGATGACCGTCGGGCGCGGCCTCGGGACGGAGTTGCCAGAAGTCGTCGGGTTCGAGGTAGTTTCCGTGCGCGATCAGCCAGTCCGCGTTGCGAAGGTCGCCACGACGGATGTAGTCGGCCGGCCGGGGGCCGATCGGCTCCCATTCGTCGTCCCAGGCACCGATCTCCTCCAGGAAACGCCTCATCGGGCCGTCCTGGCTTTCGAGCAAACGCAGCTCCTCGGGCATCTCGGCGAGGTGAGTGGACAGGGGCAGATGGCTGGCCGCCGCCTTGTGGTAGAGCCAGCCCGCAGTGCTGTAGGGCGCGTGGGGACTGAGGCCGACCCGCGCAGGCGGCGACCTGCGCCTCGGGGCGGACCGAGCCCAGCCACTTCCAGGCCGCGGCGTCGGTCACCAGGCCCCGATCTCGCTTCAGGCCGATCACCTCGGCGAAGACGACCGCACGCGAGGGGGCCGAGGCGATTGCCCCCCAGCTCAGGCCGGCCGTCGTCGTGTCGGCGAGGAGGGTCGTTCCTGCCTCGATCGACGCCCGCACGTTCTCGGCCGCCATCGACGACAGGGATTCCTCGGTGCCAGACCGCCTCTGCTCGATCACTCGCTTCAACCAGGTTAATTCCTCGACCGTCGCGACCTGTCGTCCGTCCCCCTCCAGCGGTGCCAGCTCGAGGTGGGTGTGCGCGTTGACGAAACCCGGGGTGATGGCCACATTGCCCAGATCGAGATCGGCCGACCGCTCCTTCGCCGACCCCATCCAGCCGATCCTGGGGCCCTCGATCGTCACGCATCCGTCCTCGATCGGTTCCGCTTCCACGGGGAACACGTAACGGGCCCGGATGGTGAGCGTATCGCGTCTCATCGGGCGTCTCCCCTGGCCATCGCACGAGAGGCGGAGCGGAGAAGGATCATCCTGGCATCGTCCCCGGATCGAGGGTGCGGGTGCCGAATTCCTTCAGAACTCGGATGCGACGGGTTTCGGTTGAAACTCGACCGGGTCGCCTTTCGGCCCTGGCTTCCACTTCCAGAGGAAGAAGAGCAGTAAGCCGGAAAGCACCACGCTCGCGGCGATCCACACGCCATGATAGAGGCCGTTGGCGGGGTCGCGATAGACCCAGGACGCCACGGCGCCGACCGTCGGGCTTTCCAGCAGATACCCGCGTGCGACCGCGATCCCGTTGTTCAGGAAGTGAAAGACGATCCCGGGCAGGATGCTCCGGCTCCTGACGGCCAGAAGTCCCAGTATGATCCCGAGCAGGGTGGCGTTGAACAACTGCTGGAACAGGCTGAGCAGGACGTGGAGGAAGCCGAACATCAATGCGCTCAGCAGGATCGCCGAGCGGGTCCGGTGCTGGCGCTCGAGCCCGGAGAGGATGAAGCCGCGGAAGGCCAGCTCCTCGCAGACCGCGGGGATCAGCGCGAAGACGACGATGGCAACCTTGAGGCTCGGCGACTGCCCCATCAATTGACCGAGTGCCGCCTTGATTGTGCTGGAGACCGGGAAGAGCCCTTCGACGATCGGCTGCAACTCGTTGACCAGCGGGTTCAGCGCGATCGGTAATACCAGCCCGAGCAGGAGGAAGCGCGGCCGGGGCCAAGCGAGCCGGAACGTTCGCGCCGGGTTGGACGTGAGTAGCAGTGCCAAGAAAAGCGGCGGGATCAGGATGAAGGATTGTCCGACCGCCACGCTGGCCAGGTTCAGGGGATCACCCCGCATCGCTAGATACTGCATCAGGAACCACGACGAGCAGAGGATCAGGACGAAACACAGAGTGGCTTCGCCGCCGGTGGGCGTGGCATCGCGATCGCGATAGAGGTGGCGGAGCCAGGAGGCGATGCTGAAGCGCTCGGCCTCGCGGAACAAGACGTCCTCGCGCTGGAACTGATCGATCGCCCAACGGAGTGCGACCCCCGCGTAGACGATGGTCGGGACCATGACCGGGATGAAGAACCGGAACGCGACGTCGTAGTTGCCCAGGATCAAGGCCCTGAGGAGCAGGGCGACGCCCGTGATCGGCACCAGGCTGTAGAAGAGGTCCAGCTCGACCCCGGGGTAGAGGGTCAGGAACACGAGCGGGAGCGTGACGAGGTAGAGCGGAGTCATATAGTACTGGCCTTCCTTCATGCTCCGCGCGAGCACGGCGAGGGCCAGGCAGACTGCGCTGAAGAACGCCGCCAGGGGGATCAGTAGCAGGACCATCCAGCAGGCGGCCTGGAGGGTCGGCGGGGCGAGGACTTGCGCCGCGGTACGACCGCCCCGGGCCATCCCGCCCGCGGCGGATGCCAGGTGGTTCGCCATCTGGAGGCCGGTCAGGCCCATGCTCGCGAGGTTGAGCATCGCGGTCATCACGCTGGCCATCATCACCGTGAGGAACTTCCCGATGACGATCTCGGTCCGGCTCGCGGGGCTGATGAGCAGGGTCTCCATCGTCCCGCGTTCCTTCTCGCCGGCGCAGATGTCGACGGCCGGATAGAACGCCCCGGTCAGTGACATCATCACCAGCAGGAATGGGAAGAGTCGGGCCCAGACGCTGCCGCCGACCTCTCGGGCGGTGGCGACGTCCTCGGCCTTGACGCGGATCGGCTCGGCGTAACTCTCGGTCTTCTGGTCGCGCTTGAGACGCCCGCCGACGATGAGCCGCTTCCATCGGTCGAGCATCTCCTTGAGCCGAAAGTAGGTGATCTGGCTCGGCTCATCGATGCTCTTGTACTTGATCGGGATGTTAACGTCCTGCTCGCGACCGAGCTGATCGCGGAGGTCGGCGGGGATCACCATCACCGCGGAGGCCTTGCCGCGGCG
Organism: uncultured Planctomycetota bacterium; assembly: GCA_963777695.1. Lineage (GTDB taxonomy): Bacteria > Planctomycetota > Planctomycetia > Isosphaerales > Isosphaeraceae > CAVZRC01. Next base: position 1,575,331 of record CAVZRC010000001.1, on the reverse strand, counting down.
GATCTCCTCCTCCCGGAACTCCGGATCGGACCAGGGTCCGGAGATCGGTTCCTGCTGGACGACCAGCTTCTCCGCCTCGAAGGGCGAGTCGAAGAGATCCGGATTGAATCCGTCGCCGCCGGGATTCAGAAGTCGGGGCGCCTTGGGTAGGTTCTCGGCCCCGAGAAGGACGACGATCCGCGGCTTCTCCTCCAGCGACGCGGCGAATTTGATCGCGCCGAGGCCCAGCAGCGGGTAGAGCAGGATCGGCAGGACAAAGATCATGAACAGCGTGCGCCGGTCACGGATCTGGTCCCGCACTTCGCGGCGGAAGATCACGGCTACGTTCGACCATCGCATCAGGAGTTCTGCCACCCGCTCAGTAAGGGAGACCGTCCGTGAGATGCGAATTGCCGAGGGGTACGCCCGGGGCTCCGGCCCCGCGTTCCTTCTCGGTAGGGTCGGACTCGGCTCGCTCGACCAGATAGAAGAATAGCTCCTCAAGGTCCGGCTGGTCAAACCGTTGCAGCAGTTCGTCGGGGGCACCCTCGACCTGGAGCCGACCCTTATGGATGATCGCCACCCTGGAGCAGAGCTTCTCGACCTCGTGCATGGCGTGGGTCGAGAAGACGATCGTCTTGCCCTGGTCGCGCAGCTCGAGGATCTTCTGGAGCACGACCCGAGCCACCAGGACATCGAGTCCGGAGGTCGGCTCGTCGAAGATCAAGACCGGCGGGTCGTGGACGATCGTCCTCGCGATCGAGACCTTCTGTTTCATCCCGGTGGACATCTTCGAGCCGAGGATGTCTCGGAAATCGTTCATCTTCAGCCAGTCGAAGATGACCTCCATGCGCTCGGCCAGCCGATCGCGAGAGAGCCCATACAGGCGGCCGAAGTATTCTACGAGTTCCCAGGCGGTCATGCGGTCGTAGATCCCGGTGCTAGCGGACATGTAGCCGATGCTCTCGCGGACGCCTTGGGGGTCCGTCAGCACGTCGTGGCCGGCCACAGTCGCACGGCCGCTCGTCGGTCTCAGGACCGTGCTGAGAATCCGGAGCGTCGTGGTCTTGCCGGCGCCGTTGGGCCCGAGCAAGCCGAAGATCGCCCCGGGTCGGCATTCGAACGAGATATCGCTGACTGCGCTGATCCAGCCTCGTTGATAGTCCAGGAATGATTTGCAGACACCTTCGACCTGGATCACGCACGTGGCAGGCGAATCAGCCTACCCCTCCTTGTTCTGTTCAGCCGGCCATCGCCTCGACACGGGCGGGACCTATTGGGGGCTCCGCGTCGATGTATTGATAGAATACGTTACGCTGGCGAGGGATGTAACCACACTCCCGGATGGCGCCTCGGATCTCTTCGAGCGACAGGTGGTAGACGGTCCCGGCCGAGGAGACGACGTTCTCCTCGATCATGAGGCTGCCCATGTCGTTCGCGCCGAAATGGAGGGCGACCTGGCCGATCTTCGGTCCTTGAGTGACCCACGACGACTGGATGTTCGGCACGTTATCCAGGTAGAGCCGGGAGATCGCCTGCGTCTTCAGATACTCGAAGGCGCCGGCCGGGGGCACGTCGGCCATGTCGGTATGCTCGGGCTGGAACGTCCAGGAGATGAATGCGGTGAACCCGCCGGTCTCGTCCTGGAGGCGGCGGATTCGATCGAAATGCTCGACCCGCTCCTCGATGGTCTCGATATGGCCGAACATCATCGTGGCGGTTGACCGGCCGCCCATGTCGTGCCAGGCCCGGTTGACGTCCAGCCAGTCGTCGGTCATGACCTTGCCGCGGGTCATCTCCTTGCGGACGCGATCGACCAGGATCTCGGCCCCGCCGCCCGGCAGGCTGCCGAGACCCGCGGCCTTGAGCCGCTCGAGGACCACCCGGAGTGGAAGTTTCGAAACCTTGGTGAAGTGGTAGATCTCCGGCGGGCTGAAGCCGTGCACGTTGAGCTCGGGGAAGTGGCCCTTGATGTCGCGAAGGAGCTCCTCGTACCACTCCAGCTTCAGGTGAGGATGGAGTCCCCCCTGCATCAGGATCTGGTCGCCGCCGAGGGCGATCGTCTCGCGGATCTTATCGAGCAAGACGGGACGGTCGAGGACGTACGCCTCGGTATCGTTGACCTTCCGATAGAAGGCGCAAAAGTCGCAAACGGCCGCGCAGACATTGGTGTAGTTGATGTTCCGGTCGATGTTGTAGGTACGGTAGGGCTCGGGATGGAGCCGTCGGCACACGGCATCGGCGGCCCGGCCGAGTTCCAGAAGCGAGGCCGAACGGAACAGCTCGACCGCGTCGTCGAAACCCAGTCGATGGCCGTCAACGACGCGGCGCAAGATCGCGGCGGCGGTGGAAGACAAGGCTCACTCCTTCCGGCGCCAGCCCGAGGCGCCGCCAGTTCGGCGAAGCGGCTCAGCCCGGCGATCTCGGATTCTCCGAGGTCGTAGGACAAGACTCGCGTGAGGTAATCGTAACACGTTGTGAAATCGAGTCCTAGCCTGGGACCATGGATCCCGGCCAGGTCGGCGGCATGGGCCAGGCCCGAGGCCCGGCTCCGGGCGAGGGCCTCGGGGAGATCGCCGAGATCGACCCCGCTCCGCGTGACCCACAGGGCGAAGACGAATGGCAAACCGGTCATCGCCCGCCAGGCTTCGGCGAGATCGACCACGTCATGGAACGGCTCGTGGGGCACCTTCATGGCGCGGTCGCCGATCAACAGCACCGCGTCGGCCGTGCTCTCGAGCACCGATACGCCCAGCGGAAGCTCCTCGACCACCGCAGGACGGACGCCGTGCCGAGCATCGAGCCAAATTCGGGCCAGAGCCTGACTGGTCCGCGACCCGGCGTCTAGCGCCAGTCGTTCGATCCGCTCCCAGGGGACCCGGCTGAAGAGCTTCACGCTCCGAACCTGTCCATGTGCCGCGATTGCGAAACCGGGGATGATTTCATAGCCTCGTTGCATGCCGCGCAGGTATTCCACCGAAGGGATCAACGCCAAATCAAGCGTTCCTTCGGCCAGTTGCTCGGCCAGACGGCTTGGCACATCCATTGACAGGCGGACATCTGGCGCGTTTTCACAAAGCTCGTGGTAGAGTGGCTTTGCGTTGAGATAACTGACTGCTCCGACCCGGATCGGAGAGTTCATGATCCCGTGCCTCCATGTTGGGGAGGGCTCTCCGGATGGCTCGCCGGCCGATGCCGCCCCTGCCTCGGTCCCAGGTTTGGGTGGAAGTTTCAGAATCATTTGAAATTGTAGGCACCGCATCGGATATCGCAAGATGAGTAGTCTGTCCCCGAAGCCTCTTTTTCTGTCATCTCTCCAGGAGCCATCCGCGCTATGACCCCAGACGACCCGTCAGAAGGGAATGGCCCGGCGCACCCGCGACGGTGGCTACCCGTTCTTCTCGTGCTATTCGTCGGCAGCGGCTGTGCGGCGCTGATTTATGAAGTCGTCTGGCTCCAGCTCCTGCAACTCGTGATCGGCTCGACGGCCGTTTCCCTGGGCGTTCTGCTGGGGACGTTCATGGGCGGGATGTGTGCGGGCAGCCTCTTGCTGCCTCGGCTCGTTCCGGCCCGTCGGCACCCTCTGCGTGTCTATGCGGCGCTTGAGTTGGGGATCGGCGTCATCGGACTCGTAGTGCTCTACGGGATGCCTCATGTCGAACAGGTGTACGTGCGCTATGCAGGCCACGGTGTCGCCGGCATGTTCGTGCGCGGGGCCGTCGCCGCGATGTGCCTGCTGCCACCGACGCTGCTGATGGGCGCGACGCTGCCGGCGATCGCGCGCCGGGTCGAGACCAGTCCGGAGGGCGTTTCGTGGCTCGGCTACTTCTATGGGGGCAACATCGCCGGCGCGGTGATGGGTTGCCTGCTGGCCGGCTTCTACTTGTTGAGGGTCCACGACATGGTCACGGCCACTTATGTCGCGGGGGCCCTCAATGTGACCGTGGCCGCGATCGCCCTGGCCATGTCGGCCGCCTCGGATCGCCTCGAGGTGCCGGCCGTCGCCGCGAGCAAGGGGGACGAAGACCGGGTGGCCGGCGCCTGGGCCGTGTATCTGGCGATCGCGCTTTCCGGGATGTCGGCGCTGGGCGCCGAGGTGATCTGGACCCGGCTGCTCTCGCTCTTGCTCGGGGGCACCGTCTACACGTTCTCGTTGATCCTGGCCGTATTCCTGATCGGACTGGGGATCGGCAGCAGCCTCGGGGCATCGCTGGCGCGGCGGGCCGCATCGGCGCGTGTGATGCTGGGCGTCTGCCAGTGGCTCCTGACCGCTGCCATCGCCTGGACGGCGTTCATGATCTCGAAGTCGCTCCCCTACTGGCCGATCTCCCCCAGCCTTTCGCCGAGCCCCTGGTACACATTCCAGCTCGACCTGCTGCGGTGCCTCTGGACCGTCCTGCCGCCGGCGTGCCTGTGGGGCATGAGCTTCCCCCTGGCGCTGATGGCGGTCGCCGCCCGCGGCCAGGATCCCGGGCGGCTGGTCGGTGGGGTCTACGCGGCTAATACGATCGGCGCCATCGCCGGCGCACTGGTGTTCAGCCTGCTGCTGGTCCCGGCGATCGGTACGGCCGCCGCCGAGCGGGTGCTAATCGCACTCGCCGCGGCGGCCGCGTCGGTAGTCCTGGTGCCCATGCTCCGTCCGGCGTCCGGGACGGTGCGACTGGGCGGCGCGGCGGGGCTGGTCTGTGCGATGGTCGTCGCCGGCTGGCTGGCCTGGAGCGTGACGCCGTTGCCATGGGTGGCCGTGGCGTTCGGCCGACAGTCGGCGACCTGGCTTGCAAGGTCGGCCCCGGGCATCGTGAAGGAGATCCCCGATGGGCCCGCGATGCCGGACTACTTCTGCACCTACATCGGCGAAGGGACGAATGTCTCGGTGGCCGTCACCGAGTCGAGGGATGGCGTGCGGAGCTTCCACGGGGCCGGCAAGGTCCAGGCGTTCGACGCTTGCGCCGGATATGCGCCTCCAACGCTTGCTGGGGCATATCCCGGCCCTGGTTCACAGGAAGCCCGAAACGGTGCTGGTGGTGGCCTGCGGAGCGGGCGTCACCGCCGGCACGTTCGTCCTGCATCCCGACGTCAAGCGCATCGTCATCTGCGACATCGAGCCCCTGGTGCCGACCATCGTCACGCCGATGTTCGGCAAGGAGAATTACCACGTCGTCGACGGCATCGCCCGCGAGAACCCCCACGTGGTCAACGGCAAGCAGGTCGAGGTGGTCTACGACGACGGCCGGCACTTCCTCCGGACGACCCGCGAGAAGTTCGACATCATCACGTCCGACCCGATCGACCCTTGGGTCAAGGGCTGCGCCGCGATGAATACGGTGGAATACTATCGGATGTGCCGCGATCACCTGAACCCGGGCGGCAGCATGAGCCTCTGGATACCCCTCTACGAGAGCAACCTGGAAACGACCAAGAGCGTGATCGCCACCTTCTTCGAGGTGTTCCCCAATGGCATCGTCTGGAGCAACCGTCGCGAGGGCGAGGGCTACGACGGCATCCTGTATGGCCAGGCCGAGCCGACGGTGATCGACGTTGACGCGTTGCAAGGGCGGCTGGACCGACCGGACCATAAACCGGTGAAGCAGTCGCTCCGCGAGGTGGGGGTCGGGGAGATCCATGAAGTGAAGTACGGTGAGGTCGTCTCCTTCGAGGAGGGGATCGACCTCCTCGCCACCTATGTCGGGCAGGCGCCGTTCCTGAAGGACTGGACTCGGGGCGCCCAGATCAACACCGACCGCAACTTGCGCCTCCAGTACCTGGCCGGCATGTGGTTGAATTCTCAGATGGGCGAGCAAATACTTTCGAGTATGCTCGAGCATTACCGCTTCCCCGATCGGACCTTCGTGGGCTCGCCACAGAGTGTCGAAACGTTGAAGCAGGCCCTGGCCCAGGAGGGGCGGAAGGCCGCCGAGGGCCTCGCGCATGACAAGGGCCAATCCTCGTCGAATTCGGCTCGCTCGACGCCGGAAGGGGAAAACGGAAACCAATGAATCGGGTTTTCTTGGCCATGATTCCCTCGCGGGAGATGAGAGGTACGCATGCGCGGCAGCCGAATGGAATGTCGACGTATCCGCTTGACGCTCTTTCTGGTCTCTCTCGTGGGGATCGCCGGTTGCCGATCCGATAATCCACCGATCCCGTCGTATGTCGGCACGACCACGGAGATCGTGATTCCCGAGTCCAACCCGCCCGTCCTCACCCGGGCCCTGGCCGACAAGATTCGACCGGGCATGGCACAGCGAGAAATTCTCGCGGCGCTTCGAGAGGCGGGCAGCGCAACGGAGCTGGCCAGGTCGCTCGTCGAGACCGCCGAGTTACAGGGTAAACTCAACAATATCCGGTACGACTTGTCGATCTCGCAGGGGAACCGGAAATTGTCCCTCTCCTTCAAGGCCGAGAAACTTCTTGAGAAGAAGCAAGAAGGGCTCGACTGAGGGAGGAGGACTGGCCGGGACCGGCAGGGAACGTGCGGGGCAAAGGCCGCCCACGACTCACTCCTCGGGGTACGCTCCGATGAATCGGACGAGACTGACGAGCGTCGAGCACTGGGGCAGTCATACCTTCGCCGACTTCCATGTGATCCTCCGGCTTTTTCAAGGCTTTCCGTTCACGAGAAGATCGATCATCGGCTATGATGGTCCTTTTCCGAAAATGGGCATTGGAGCTTGGTTCGAAGATGGCTGTGCTGATTCAGATCCGGGATGCCCACAAGAGTTACGGTGGGCAAGCTTTGCTCGATGGTGCAGAAGCATCCATAACAGATGACGTCAAAGTCGGATTCGTGGGTCGGAACGGGGCGGGGAAGAGCACCCTGCTCAAGATCCTCCTGGATGAGGAAGAGCTGGACCGGGGTGAGGTGATCAAGCATCCGAGGCTGCGGATGGGCTACCTGCGACAGCACGATGCGTTCCACCCCGGCGAGACTGTCCTTGACTTCCTGATGCGCGATAGCGGGCAACCCGACTGGCGTTGCGGCGAGGTCGGGGCCCAGTTCGAGCTCAAGGGGGCGTATCTCGACGGCCCCATCGATAAACTTTCCGGCGGCTGGCAGACGCGGGTCAAGCTCGCGGCTTTGTTGCTCCATTCGCCGAACCTGCTGCTGCTCGACGAGCCGACGAACTTCCTCGACCTGCGCACCCAGATCTTGCTCGAGCACTTCCTCCGGAATTATGACAAAGCCTGTCTGATCGTCTCGCACGATCGGGCGTTCCTCGGAGCGACGTGCGACCATACGCTCGACCTGTCGCGCGGGAAGCTGACGATGTATCCGGGGAAGATCGACGCCTATACCGAGAGTCAGAAGGAACGTAGGAAGCAGGACGAACGCGTCAACGCGGGCGTGCTGGCGAAGAAGAAGCACCTTCAGGAGTTCATCGACAAGAACAAGGCGCGAGCCAGCACGGCGACCCGCGCAAGTCGAAGGAGAAGCAGCTCGAGAAGCTCGAGACGGTCGAGATCGCCGCCGACGAGCCGAGGGTGAGCATCCGCGCGCCGCAGGTCGAACCGCGTCGCGGGGCGGCCTTGCGTTGCGTCGACGTGGCGATGGGCTATCCCGAGCGTCAGATCGCGTCGGGGATCGGCGTCGAGGTCATCCACGGCTCGCGCACGGCCATCGTGGGCGATAACGGTCAGGGGAAGACGACGTTCTTGAGGACGATCGTCGACTCGCTCAAGCCGCTCTCCGGCGAGGTCCGATGGGGGCATGGCTGCAACATCGGGATCTATGCGCAGCATGTCTACACCAGCCTGCCCCCGAACCAGACGGTGATGGAATACCTGGAAAACACGGCTCCCGGCGGGACCAAGACCCAGGAGCTGCTCAACGGCGCCGCCTCGCTGCTGTTCCGCGGGTCCGACGTCAAGAAGAAGGTCGGATACCTCTCCGGAGGCGAGCGGGCGCGGCTCTGTCTGGCCGGCCTGATGCTCGGCCAGTACAACGTACTGATCCTCGACGAGCCGGGTAACCACCTCGACGTCGAATCGGTCGACTCGCTCGCGGAGGCGTTGCTGTCCTACAAAGGGACGCTGATCTTCACCAGCCACGACCGATACTTCCTGAAAAGGATGGCCACCGCGATCGTCGAGGTCCGCGATGGCCGGGTCGTGAACTATCACGGCGACTACGAGGCATACCTCTACGCCGTGAACAAGGAGATCGAGGAAGGCGAACGCGAGACGGCGACCCGCATGTCCAAGGCGCCCAAGGAAGTCTTGACTGTCAAGGCCGCGAACAAGGCGGCCCGCCGCAACGAACGCGACGTCCGCAAGGAGATCGGCAACATCGAGAAGACGATCGCCCGACTCGACGACCTGAAGAAGCTCACGAACTCCCAGCTCTTGTCCACGTCGGATTCGAAGGAAGCACTGCGGTTGCATAACGAGGTCGAGGAGCTGACCAAGCAGCTCAGCGAAGCGGAGGAACGCTGGTGCGTTTTGCAGGAGGAACTGGGCGAGCTGGATTGAACGACGGATGTGTGGACCGCGCGTGAGTTCGAAGGGCCGATCCGCTACAAACGGCAGAGCCGTTCGCGAGTCGGTTCAACTCACTGGGCGTCCGATACCGTCTTCGGTACGATCGACCCGGTTTCAGTCATCAAATCCTCGTGGTGTGAAGGATGCCCCGTCGCATGTTCTCGATTACCCGCCGCACCGGCTTCCTTGTTGGATCCGCACTCGCGCTGATCGGGTTCAGTCGGGTCGTCTCCGGTGATCCGCCGTCGGCGAAGACGGCGCTCACGGCCGATGAGTCCGCGGCCCTCGACCGGATCACGGCCGACTCGCTCCGCGGTCACCTCTCGTTCATCGCGTCCGACCTGCTCGAGGGCCGCGATACTCCCTCGCGCGGGCTCGACCTCGCCGCCGAATACATCGCGGCCCAGTTCCGCCGCGCCGGGCTGGAAGCGGTCGGTGATGACGGATATTTCCAGACCGCCAACTGGAAGATCCAGGAGGCCGATGCCGGGAGCTTCGCCCTCGAAGTGAAGGGCGGACAAGGACCGCCGATCCACGTCGGCAAGGACCGGGTGAGCGTGCAACGCTTGCGCCTTCGACGTGTCGGCGAATCGCGTCTTCAAGATCGACGCCCGCGATACCAAGGCGATGCAAGCGCTCACTCCCGCGCAGTTGGAAGGTAAGGTCGTGTTCGTCGAATTGCCGATCGCCGGTTCGAGGGGCCGCGCCACGACCATTATGGTCAATGGATTCATGAATCGGATGACCTCTCTGAAGGCCGCGCTCGTGGTGAACGTCAGCCGGCAAGCCGATGTCGCGAGCGGCTTCGCCCCCGGCCGGGCATTCGACCCGGAGAGCCCGAGGCAGGCGAACGCTTCGGGCGGCGATCGCCCGGGACCACCCCTCATCACCGTACATGACTCGAGGGTGCTCACACTCTTCGATTCGCTGCCTCTCGGCGCGTCTGAAAAGAGGTCGATCGACGCACATCTGGGCGAGCCGCTGACTCGCCCGGTGAAGGTGCGGAATGTCCTCGGCCTGTTGCGCGGGTCCGCCCCGGAGCTGAAGGACACCTTCGTACTCGTCACCGCCCACTACGACCACCTCGGCGACCGCGGCCCGGCGAGCGACAAGAGCGACCACCTTTTCAACGGCGCCAACGACGACGGCAGTGGCACGGTCTCCGTCATCGAGCTCGCCACCTCCCTGGCCACGCTGAAAACGCGCCCGAAACGAAGTATCCTCTTCATGACGTTCTTCGGCGAGGAGAAGGGGCTACTGGGATCTCGATATTACGGCCGGCATCCCGTCGTTCCGATCGCGAAGACCGTGGCCGATGTCAACCTCGAACAGGTCGGGCGCACCGACGATAACGAGGGTCCTCGGATCGGAGCGGCGGTGATGACGGGCCACGGGTTCTCGGAGGTCTCCGACGTCTTCACGGCCGCGGGTGATGCCGAGGGTGTGAAAGTGTCCCGGCATCCGCGATACAGCGATTCGTACTTCGCTCGCAGCGATAACCAGGCACTCGCCGACCTGGGCGTCCCGGCGCACACGATCTGCGTCGCCTTCATCTACCCCGACTATCACGGCGCGGGCGACCACTGGGATAAAGTCGATTACGCCAATATGGCCACGCTGGACCGGATGGTCGCCCATGGGTTGCTGATGATCGCCAATAACCCCATGGCTCCCCGGTGGAACGAGTCGAACCCCAAGGCCGCGAAGTACCTGAGGGCCTGGAAAAAATTGCACGAGCGATAAATCGACTCATTGTGCTCGTACACGATCTCGATGACCTTCAGGAGACGACGACCGTTCCGGCGAAAGTCGCCACGGAACCGGCCGTGTGCCGGATCGTGACCGAGTCGTGATACGTGCCGGACGAGGCGTAGGTGTGGGTCGCGAGGACGAAGTAGCCGAGATCCGGTGTCCCCGCTACGGAGCCGGTAGTCGTCGCCGTCCCGTCGCCCCAGTTGATCGTCGCGGTGTAATCGTCTGACGTTGCACCGGGATTGTCGTCGTAGAAGTTGGCGAAACGATCGGACAGGCGAGAGCCGGCCATGGCGGTGAGCGATTCACCGTTGCCCTCGATCGGGGCGTCGATCGGACCGGTCACGAACGGGTTGGCCGAGCCGAGGGTCGGCACGACATTCGCCTTATACCACTCATAGACGCTGCTGTGAGTCATGCCCGGCGTGGTCAGGTTGAGCGTCTCGAACTGGGTCGTGCCGCCGGGGGCGGAATGGATGCCGGTCGGATAAGTGATTCCCCAGGGGTTGACCTGCCCCTGCTCGGTCGTCGAGACGATCATCGAGACCGGCGTGTTCTCGTAATAAATCTGGGCCAGCGCGACATGGGTTGGGACGATCAGCGGATACGGATCCTTGTAGATGCGCTGGAGAGCGTTCGCGGCGTCGAGTAGATACTGGGATGTCGCCGAGAACGGGGCGACGTTGGTCCCGTGCGAGGGATGCGGGTCGAGGTAGGTGAGTTCCCAGAAGCCGCCCTTCGCCTGGGGAATCTTGGCGAGATTGTTCTGAAGGGTTTTCATCGCCTGGGTGATGACGACCGACCCCCGGCTGTGGCCGATGAGTTGCAGGTCCACGACATCTCGCGCGGGGACGTTCGGCTGGCCCTGGCCGTTCTTTCCGTCGATGTATTTCTCGATCATGTCCGCGGCCTTGATGCCGCTCTTCACCGCCTCGCCCGCCTCGAGCGCGGGGCTGGCCTTGGCCCAGTTGAACGCGATCGCATCGTCATATCCGAGGCCCTCGAGCGATGCCGCGATCTGGTAGATCCAGGCCGGCGCCGTGTCCGTGGGATTGAATCCGTGAGTCACCAGACCGATCGTGATGGTCTGATATGAGGCCGAGCTCGTGATCCCGTCCGGGCCGGTCGCCGCGGCGATCACGTAGGGATGGGCCGGATCGATCGCCAACGCATCGACATCCGGGGACCGATCTCCCAGGACCAGCGAGACAGCATCGTGCCCGCCCGCCTTCAACTCCGTCCCGGTGAGTGCCACCGTCCCGATTTCCGCCTGGTTACCCACGCCCAGTTGCGCGGACGTCGAGCGATAGATATCGATGATGAGTGAATTCAGGTTCGACACATTGACCTGGTAATCGACCGCGACGGTCTGATCATTCGCCTGGGTGGCCGAGGTCAGCGAGATCGCCGAAAGCAGACAGCGATCCGACAGCCGTTCCGGAGATGGGTGAAATTGTTGACGATTTCTTTTCCGGCGCGGAACCTGCGGGCGTTGACTCAACCCGAGCATGGAATATCCCTTAATCGAAGTGATCGACTCGCAGATCACCCGTGGCACGATCAAAGTTCCATCCTCTGGAACGCCTTGATGCCGATCCGCAACGGCAGGATCGTTCCGATGACGCCGATGGTGAGACTCGTCAGGATGGCGAGGGTCAGCCAGAAGCGGAATCCGCCATGCGAGAGCGCGAACTGAGTCGAATCGGCATGCTCCTGGCCCAGGAAGTAGAGGTGGCAAGGGACCGCCAGTGCCGTCACGATCGCGAAGATGAAGACCAGGCTCACGAGCAGGTTGAGAGTGCCCCCGAAACCGACGGCGATCTTGGACGGGTCGCTCTCCCGAAGGTTCGGCAGCCGGGCGCCCAGGCCGACGCTGATCCCCGAGAGGCCCATGCAGAGCACCGCCACCGTCGCCAGGTGAAGTGCGATCATCACCGGGCCCATCCCCAGCATCAGGTCGCTCAGGAAGACCAGGATCTCCGTCGGCATCAATGAGATGCCCACGGAGAACGCGAATTTACCCCAGAGGATCTGGTCCCTTCTCAGGGGAAACAAGCCCAGCACCCAGAAGTTGCGGCCTTCCAATGAGAGCAGCGGGAAGATGAACCGGCTGGTGAACGTCGAAAGGATCAAGGCCGTGACCGAAAGGTTGAGGAAGCTCACGAGGTTGCGCCAGGACGGGGATTGGACCGCATAGCCCAGCCGAGGGATGTTCAGGAAGTAGAAGGCGAGCAGCCCGAAGAAGATCAAGAACTGGGACCATTGCGCCGGGTCTCGGCGAAAGGTGCGCAGGTCCTTGAGGATCAGCAGTCGGACCGGGCGCGGCAGGAAAAAGAAGAGGCGGTGAAACATCGCATCGAGCGCATAGAAGCCGATGTGGCGCCTGGCTGATCGGCCGCCCTGTACGCGGCTGTAGCCCCGGAAATACAGGTCGCGTGCCATGGCCGCCGCGACCAGGTAGAACAGGCCGCCGTGGGCCGAGAGCACCATCAGGTAATACGCAGCCGGTGACCACTCGCCCCGCGACGCGGCCAGCAGTCCGGCCGACATCCATCGGCTGGGCAAGAGCGGATTCTGGCAGAAGGCCAGCCGGTCCTGCACGCTGCTCAACCAGTCGCTCGACAACGCCTCGCCGCTCGCCCCCCAGACGCGCAGGCCCACGATCGCAATCAGTCCGAGCGTCGCCATCCCGGCAATCGAGACCACGAACCTCTGGCGCTTGGGAAACAGGTTGGCGACTAGGATCGCCGCGATGGCCCCCAGGCTCCCGGCGATCAGGACGAACGAGAGCAGGTAGGCGAAGAACAGTCCGTAGAATCCGAGCGGGGCCCGCACCGTCAGGCCGTAGGCGGCCATCAGCGGACTTCCCAGCAGGAAAAAGCCCCAGCTCGAGAGCCCGACCGCCTCGGCGAACTTGTAGGCGAAGATCCGGTCGGTGGAGGCGGGCGTCGTCAGCAAGAAGGCGCCCTCGCGCGAGTGGAAAAGCGCCGTGTAGGTGATGATCCCGGTCGAGAAGAAGAGCATCACCAGGATCGACAGGAAGAACATGCTGAACAGGTACTCGAAGATCCCGTTGAACACCGGGTCGTTGGTCCCCATGAACACGAAACCGCCGAGGAAGAGCCCGTAGAGGCCGAGCCAGAAGATGACGCTACAGATCAGGATCATCGAGAGCCGGAGCCGCGATCCCAACAGCAGCGTGCGGATCGTGTTCCTGGTCAGCGCCCATCGCAGCCCTCGCAGGGCACGCGCCGTCCGGTCGGCCGGGATCGGGGGGAGCGACAGCGGAGGACTCTCGGGTATCGCAAGACTCATGGATTGGACCCGGCGCGTTGGGGATAGGTCTCGGGCAAGGATCCGGGGATCGCATCGAGGCTCGCCGTGGGCCTCGAGTCCCCGGTGAGCTTCAGGAAGAGGTCCTCGAGCGGCCCGTCGTGCTGCACCTGGCGGCGGAGCTGGTCGAGGCTGCCGAGGGCCAGCATCTTCCCGTGGTCAACGATGCCGATCCGGTCGGCCAGCTCCTCGGCGATCGCCAGCAGGTGCGTGGACATCAGCACGGCACATCCGGAACGGGCCTGCGAGACGAAGAGGTCCTTGACGATCCGGGCGCTCCGCGGGTCCAGGCCCACGAGGGGCTCGTCCACCACCAGGATCCGGGGGTCGTGTACCAGCGCCGAGGCGAAGACGACCCGTTGCTTCATCCCCTGCGAGTAGTTCTCGCAGAGCTCGTTGAACGTAATCGCCCATCTCAAAGGTCTCGATCAACTCGAGGATCCTGCGGGCGGCATGATCGCGATCCAGGCCGTACATCTCGACGACGAACTTGAGGAACTCGCGACCCGTCAGCTTGTCATACAGATAGGGCTGGTCGGGCACATAGCCGAGGAGCTGACGAGCCTGGAGGCTCGAAGCCTCGAAGCCGCCGACACGCACGGTCCCCGAGCTGGGAGCCAGCAGCCCGCAAATCATCTTGATCGTCGTCGTCTTGCCCGCGCCGTTGGGCCCGAGGAAGGCGAACAGCTCACCCGGGCGGACTTCCAGGTCGAGCCCGTCAACGGCACACTTGGCCCCGAACCGCTTGGTTACCCCGGCAATTCGATCATGATGCCCGCCTCCCAGGCGGAGCCGTAGCAGGTGATGTTGGGACGGGAACGGCAGGGGCATGCGTATCTTCCGGACGACGCTCCAGGATCATCCGTACGATCGGGAACGGCACCTCCTGCCGCAAGATCACCCCATCGGTCCGGACCCACGTCTTCATGGACACTCCCGACATCTTCTGCTCGACCTCGAAGGCATTGACCGTGTTCCCATCCCAGTCGATGAACGTGCGACGCACGACGCGAGCCCTGACCGAATCGACCTTGCCGGTGAACGGGTTGATGACTCGGGACTCCCAGCGCTGGCCGACCTGCAACCCCGGCAGCCGGTCGAAGGGCCCCAGCACATCCTGCACGACGCTGCGCGGCTCGTAGTCGAATTTCATGTCCTTGTTGAGGATCTCCATGGGTCCCCTCGAGCTGATCACCATGGAATTTCCCCGGACCTTCCCCTGGACGTCGATCAACTCGTCGCCGAACTCCCGCGACTTCACCCGGAGGTCGAAATCGTGCAAGTTCCCCGAGGGGTCGACATGGTACTGGCTGTCGATCAGGATGCGCACGCTGACCCGGGTGGCGAAAACCGTGCCGCGCAGCAGGTCACCTGCGTCGAACTCCACATGGCTGGTCATGTCATACCAGGCGTCGGGCCGACGCGATGCGGCGGTGGTCGCCTCTCCGACCGTCCGCCGCGCCTCGGGCGACCGCGGATCGTCGATCACCTGGATGCTCCACCGTACCGATCGCGAGGAATCGCTGGCATAGGTGATCGCCCGCAGATCCGGCGGGTATCCCATGGTGAGTTCGGGCAGGACATCCCAGGTCAGTAGACAGAAGGCCGCAATCGACCAGTAGATCAGGATCACTAACGATATTACACGAGAGGGCATGGCCTCAAGCTCCCGTCCGCTCCGAATGGATTCACTCTTTATGCTAGTCGGAATCAGGACACCGGAACAATGTCCTGCCTCCGGATCTCGTGGAATCGGCGACCCGAGTACCTGGAATTCCGGCCGCGGCAACCATCGGCACCCGATTTGCGGTGGGTTCCAGACTCACACGACCCGATAAGCCGACGGTTTGGGTTGACCGATTCGACGTGGGATCGTATGGTTCAAAAGAGGTTCGACCACGTCTCCAACCCGACCCTCCCAGGGGACTTTCATCCTCTCCGCCGACGGCGATGGTCGTTTCTCCCCCTCCGTCCCTTTCAAGATCAGACTGGGATGTCTCATGCGCAAGACCAGCAGGTGGTTCCTCTGGGCCGGCATAATCCTGGGGATGCTGATCGCGGTCCCCATGGGGGGCTGGCTCTGCCTGACGTATCAACCGTCGTATTATCGCCTCATCGTCCAGCAGTCCCGGAAACAACGGGAAGGCAAGGCCCGCAAGTTCGTGGCCCAGAGCCTCCAGCTTCGCAACGACATCTGCAATGAGCCGACCTGGGAAGCGGTGTTTACCGACCAGGAGGTCAACGCCTGGCTGGCCGAGGATCTGGTCAATCATTTTGCCGAGCAACTCCCGTCGGAAGTGAACGAGCCGCGCGTACTTTTCGAGCTGGATCGCGTGATCCTGGCCTTCCAGTTGCGCCAGCGCGGGGTGCAGTCGGTGATCACCGTGATTGCCCGCCCGAGGGTGCCGGAGGGGAATACCGTCGAGCTGACGCTGGAGAAGATCCGCGCCGGCATCCTGCCGGTCCCGGCCGACAATGTCCTCGATCGGATCATCGAGTACGCGCGATGCCATGGGATTGACGTCGAATGGGCTCGCAAGGATGGCTATCCGGTAGTCCTCATCCGATACACACCGAACCTCGACCGCGACGACGTTCAACTCGAGGAGTTGCAGGTCCGGGATGGTCAGATGCGGCTGGCGGGCCGATCGGACCGAACGAGGGGGGCCTTCCTCAGGCCGACGCTCCCCTCGCGAAGGGTCCTTCAATCCAAGTTCCCGAGACGGAAGATCCAGGAGGATACCCCCTCGGACTTCACACCTACGTGGCGCAACTCCGCATCGCCGACGAGTTGAGCGCCTTGGAGTCGAATCCGGACCAGGACATCGGACCAGACCCGGACACAGTATGTCCCCTCGTCGATCCTCCGCACCCGTCCGCGGTCGCCTGTGATCTCTCCCTCGTATTCCAGATAGATAAGCCGATGGATCGGTAGGGCACGAGCTGGGAGATGCCGGCCTTCGACGACGGGTGCGTCGATGGCCCAGGTTTGCAACCCCCCGCCTTCTTCGAGCATCAAGTCCCAGTGGATCCCATTCCAGAGATGCTCGAGCAGCACGAAACGCGGCATGCCCTGCCTAGCGGTAGGTCAGGCTATCCAGCCTGACGTATTGGAAATACCAGGCCGGCGAGCCCGAATTACGAGTACGTCGGGGATGTCATGCTCGAAAGCCTGACCTACCCAAAGCCTACGACGATTGACGCCCCGGTCAAGGGCCTGGTGCGGCGATTTCGCGGCGGAGGCGCGGCCCGGATGGAAGTGTGGATTGGACCTTCAGTTGCGTTCCATCTTCCGCCGCCGGGCAGACGCCCCCATAATGGCCATCATCCCCTGGTCTCGTCGTCAATCCGCGGAGGATCGGTGCTGGCCGCCGCGGTCCCGCCATCGATAATGAGGAGACGGTCCCTTTGACTCCCAAAGAAGTCCTGGCTCTGATCCGGCAACGCGAGGTCACCACGGTTGACCTTCGGTTCATGGATTTCCCCGGCGTTTGGCAGCATTTCTCGATCAACGCCGATTCCTTGACGGAGGACACCTTCGAAGAAGGAATCCCTTTCGACGGGTCGAGCGTGATGGGTTGGCGTGCCATCAACGAGGCGGACCTGCTGGTCGTCCCGCAGCCGGAGACCGCGGTCATCGACCCGTTCCCGTCGCAGCCGACACTGACGATGATCTCCAACATCCAAGATCCAATCACCCACCAGGATTACACTCGAGATCCGCGGAACATCGCGCAAGGCCACCAGCTACATGCGCAATACGGGCCTGGCAGATGACTGCCTGATGGCCCCGGAACTCGAGTTCTTCGTCTTCGACAATGTGCAGTTCGAGCTACGCGGTCACGAGGCGTTCTATTACATTGACTCGGTCGAGGGGGCATGGAACCGCGGCCGGGCCGAATCGCCCAACCTGGGCTATAAGCCGGGCTCGGGGCTCGGCTATTTCCCCTGCCCGCCGACGGATAGCCTGGTCGATCTTCGATCCGATATGGCCCTGCGCATGGGCGAATGCGGCATCCCGATCGCCGCCCACTTCCACGAGGTGGCGACCGGCGGCCAGTGCGAGATCGACCTGATGCCCCGGCCGTTGATCGGCAGCGCCGACCAGGTAATGCTGGCGCGTTACATCATCCGCAACGTCGCCCGAAGGGCCGGCAAGACCGCGACGTTCATGCCCAAGCCGCTCTTCGGCGACAATGGCTCGGGCATGCACACCCACCTCACGCTCTGGAAGGATGGCCAGCCGCTGCTGGCGGGCCAGGGATATGCCGGCCTCAGCGACCTGGGGATCTACGCGATCGGCGGCTTGATGCGACACGCGATGGCCCTCTGCGCGTTCGCCAATCCCACGACGAACAGCTATAAACGGCTCGTCCCCGGCTTCGAGGCCCCGACGAAAATCTCCTACAGCCGGCGCAACCGCGCCGCGATCATCCGCGTCCCGCTCAGCAGCCCCAGCCCGATGAGCCGTCGCATCGAGTATCGCGGCCCCGATTCCGCGGCAAATCCCTACTTGCTGTTCTCGGCCATGCTCATGGCGATCCTCGACGGGATTCAGAACAAGATCCGCCCGGGCGAGCCGCTGGATAAAGATACCTACGACCTGCAGCCCGAGGAGCTCGACAACGTCCCGACGACCCCGCGCTCGCTCGAGTCGTCGCTCGACGCCCTCCGCGCCGACCACGAGTTCCTCCTTCGCGGCGACGTCTTCACGCCCGACGTGATCGACACTTGGATCTGGTACAAGCAGACCAATGAAGTCGAGAGCATGCGGATCCGACCCCACCCCTACGAGTTTGCGCTTTATTACGACGTCTGAGGAACGGGGAGGTTCAGGACGTCATCAACCCGCGCTTCCTCAGGTCCTCTTGGATCGTCGTCATCACTTTATCGACGGCCTCCTTCCCCTTGAACCACCAGGCGGACTTGAGCGCCCCGCGAGCCAGAGGACCCCAGAACCAGCCCTCGATGTTTTGGTCGACGAGCGCCTTGACGACGCGGTCGAGGCGCTTCTTGACCTTCGGGCGTAACTCCAGGAAATCCCTGTCGGTGTAGCTCGGCCAGACCGGTGCGGGGACATCCGGCGCGGCCTTGCCGACGAGCGGGATGATCGGCAGGAACGGCAAGACGACGGACCGGTCGGTCGCCTTGCGTACGGCGTGCTCGATGCGGGCCTCGGGGTGCCAGTTGTCGAAGAGTCCATTCTTCCTATCCCCCTCGGACGGCAGGACGAAGTATTGCTTCAGGAACCACTGGCAGTTGCGCCGGCCGAGCTGATAGTCGTGCTCGCGGAACTTGCGGGAGAGGAACCCGCCGAATCCGCCCAGCGACCCGCAGGCGATCGTGAACGGCTCGGGCGTGCCGTCGGCCCGATAGCCGCGTCGCGGAATGACGAGGAATCGGCTGAAGACGTTCGGGTCGTTCGCCATGGCCAGCTCGCCGGGCTTGAACCTCGCCTGGTTGATCAGGCTGTTGAACGTGGTCGGCAGGAGGTGGAGCAGGTCGGTCTTGCCGTCATACTCCTTCGAAAACGGCATGTCGTTGGGGAACGGGAGGATCATGATCAGGCGCGCGTGACCTTGTCTCCCTCCTTCGACTCGGCCCCGAGCGGGCCGTCGAGGACGAGGTTGGACAGGTCGAGCGGCTCGTTGTTCATCACGCCGCCGTCCACGCACAGGAACTCGTATTCGAATGCCTTGCCGTCGTCCGTGAACTTCGGGGGGATGGCCTGCCAGTACTCGCAGAAGTGCCGCCCATTTTCCTCATGTGGCCCCTTGTGGGGCCAGTATCGGACGTCGTACTGCGACGACATGCGCTTGAGGAGCCGCGGGGCCAGGCCGACGGGGAACGCGCCGGTCGCCAATGCCGCGATCTCCAGGACGCCCCAGCTCTCCCGGTCGGCGAAGTCGTACGGCTTGAGCCAGAATCCGCCCTGCTCACTGGGGGGTTCGTCCCGGCTGACGATGAAATGCATGTTGTCCGCATGAAACTTCATCTCATAGGACCACGTCTTGTCGGCGGTCGCGTAATTCGTGAACGTGAGGGGATAAGGGATACCTCGAAGGTTGGTGACCGTCAGGAACACATGGAGCGGGTCCGCTGCGTACGGCCGGGCCGCCCTCGCATCGTTTCGCTCGAACTTGAAGGCGTCCCTGGCGATGTCGAGCAGGATCGAGGAGTCGAGGACGGATTGGACCGGAGTCTCACCTCCTCCGTCGAGGTCCTTCACGCCCAGGAGCGGGTCGATGTCGATGGTGTTGACCCAGCTCCGATACAGGTTATTGTTGATCGGTGTGGCCGGTGGACCATCGGGTTGCGCGACGACCGATTCGTATTCCATGCCCAGGAGACCCGCAGCGAGTCCCGCGGTCATCCCTCCGGCGGAGGCGCCGGCCAGGACCTTGATCTTCACGTCGTGCATCGGGCACTTCTTGGCCTCGGGATCGTCCGGATTCTGGCGCGGCGAAGGACTTGGCCTTCTCCCACTCGTCGAGCGCCTCGACCAGGAAATCGATGACCCCGGCCGTATAGGCTCCGGCCGAGATGGCGCCGGCCATCACGAGCCCGATCTCGAACGGGGTATCGGGGCCCGGCTTGCGGGGGACCTGTGCGTCGGACATCGCCGTCGTTCCTCCGAGCCTGATCGGGTCTCGAGTGTAACTGACCATCGCGACAAGCGTGCCGGCACGTCAACGACCATGAGGCCAGACATTGCCTCGGAAAATGCTCACCGAGCAAACACGATATCGTCGATGATTCCCGGAAGCCAGAGGCGACTCGACGGCTTCAGGAAGATTGCGAAGGGGAGTGTACCGGCGATTGCGATCGGGCGGGTTCGAGGACGGAACCGGTCTCGATTGGACCGCTCTGCTGGACCGGCGGATTGTGGTCGTCGGTGCGCATGGCGTAGAAGACGAGCGTCAGCGCGCCGGCGACGAGCATGTTATCGGCGAAGTTGAAGATCGCGCAATCGAATCCGACGGCATCGACGTGGAAGTGGACGAAGTCGCGGACGGAGCCGTAGACCAGTCGATCGTAGCAGTTGCCCATCGCCCCGGCCATGATCAGGGCCAAGGCGACGGTCAAGACCCGACTCGAAGCCGCGCCGAGGAAGAACAGCCAGTAACAGATGATGACGGCCGCGACGACCGATAGACCCGCGAAGATCTGGCTGCTGAACGGCAAGCTCGCTCCGAATCCCCAGAGGGCGCCGGTATTCTGGCTGGTGTGCAACTCCAGGATCTGACGGATGATCGGGACGGCCGGCGAGGGGGGCGGTCCGATCCGTGCGAAGACGATCGCCTTGGTCGCGAGATCGAATGCGAATCCACCCAGTGCGATCGAGCAAAAGAGGATCAATCGGGCCGGTCCAACACCCACATGCCGAGTCATTCGCTGCCCTCCAGCTTCCGTGCACACCGAATGCAGTATCGGGCATAGGGGATGGCCTCAAGCCTCGGCTTCGAGATCGGCTCGTCGCACTCCACGCATAGCCCGAACGTCCCCGACTCCATCCGACCCAGTGCCTCGTTGACCAGTTCCAGGGTCCCTTGCTCGTTCTCGATGAGTCCCAGGGTGAACTCCTGATCGTAGTTGTCGGTGCCGAGGTCCGCCATGTGGAGCGGCGAGTTCGACAGGTTGCCCGAACCACCGCCCAGATCCCGGCCCAGGGCTTCATCGGTCATCTGGTCGAGATCACCCCTGAGCCTCGATCGGAGCGACTGAAGAACGCGGCGATAAGACGCCAGGTCTTCATTCCTGAGAGCGCTCGCCATGACTCCTAACCTCTCCCTTCCGGCCGGGTCCACAGGATTCTCGACAGGGAGGAAGGCCAAGGAATCCTAGACCTTGACGGGGTTGGGGTCAATCCGAACACCCCGATCGTCCGGAATTGATTTCCCACTGGTGAGGAACTGCCCCGCAACCTCCCTGACCACAGAAAATCCAGCCTACACCGAGCGGCGGCCTGAAAGCCACCCCCTAACTCCGTCATGCGACGGTCTTTTCGCGATCGGCCACGGCAACCGGGCGAATGCACCTCGACGCCATCGGGACCCGGCCGTTACACGCCCGGCCGAATCCACCCGATTTTCCGCGGGCGACTCCATCGGTTACCATGTTCCTCGTCCGCCGGATCATCACAAGCAGTCCCTTCGCATGGTTGCAGGATGACATGAACACCGAGCCTTCACGAACGATCTTCATCACGGGAGCGACGGGTCTGGTCGGGGGCCATGCCGCCGAGGAGGCCGTCAAGCGGGGTCACCGGGTCCGTGCGCTGGTCCGTCCCAGCAGCGACACTCGCTGGCTCGATGGACTGGCAGTGGAACGTGTGATCGGCGACCTGGAAGACCCGGTCGCGATTGCGAACGGTGTGAAGGGTGCCGACTGGGTGTTCAACTGCGCCGCCAAGGTCGGGGATTGGGGCCGGCTCGAGGATTTCCGCCGACTCAATGTGGAAGCCCTACGCCTATTGCTCGACGTTGTTTGCGATGGCGGCGGCGTCCAGCGATTCGTCCAGGTGAGCTCCCTGGGCGTTTATGAGGGCTGCGACCATCACGGGACCGATGAAAGCGTGCCTCCCGCGGAGAATTCCCTCGACGCTTACACGCGGTCGAAGGCCGAGGCCGAAGCCCTCGTCCTCGATTACCATCAACGTCGCGGATTGCCCGCGGCGATCATCAGGCCGGGCTTCATCTACGGCGAGCGCGACCGGACGGTCATCCCCAAGCTGCTGGTCAACCTCCGACGCGGGACGTTCGCCTACTTCGGCTCGGGCGAGCAGGTCCTGAATTGCATCTACGCCAAGAACCTAGTCCACGGGATCTTCCTGGCCGCCGAGAACCCGGCCGCCCTCGGCGAGGTCTTTAACCTGACCGATGGTCAGCGGGTGACCAAGAAACGATTCATCGGCCGGGTTGCCGAGCTGGCGGGATTGAAGCCGCCCACCCGGCATATACCCCTGGGCTTGGCCCGCTTCCTCGCCAATCTCGTCGAAGGAGCGGCCAAGCTCCGAGGGGCCCAGAATCCGCCGTTGATCAACAAGGCCCGCTTCAAATTCCTGGGCCTGAACCTCGACTACTCGATCGAAAAGGCTCGACGGGTCCTCGGGTACAAACCTCCGTTCACCTTCGAGCAAGGGATCGAGCGAGCCATGGCCGAACATCGGCCGGGCGCACCTCGCGATGAACAACGCCGGGTTGTGGGCAAGACCGGCATGAACGATGCAGCCTGATGGGTCGCCCTCCCACCCGGTCTTACCGAGTTCCTGACACCATCACCGGAGTCGCATCCATGAGCAAAGTAACGGGCAAGTGTGTCGCGGTCCTCGTCGAGAAGTTCTACGAGGATCTGGAGTTATGGTATCCGGTCCTCCGACTGCGCGAGGCCGGCTGCGACGTGAAGATTGTCGGCCCCAAGGCCGGCGAGACCTATGCATCGAAGCATGGATACCCGGCCAAGTCCGAGGTTGCCGCCAGCGAGGTCAAAGCGTCGGACTTCGACGCGATCGTCATCCCGGGCGGCTATTCGCCCGATCATATGCGGCGACACCCGGCGATGGTCGACCTGGTCACGCAGGGAGCGCGACAAGGGAAGGTTCTGGCGGCGATCTGCCATGGCCCCTGGATGCTCTGTTCGGCGAAATGCCTCAAGGGACGAAAGGTGACCGGCTTCTTCGCGATCCGCGACGACGTCGAGAACGCGGGAGGCGTCTGGCAGGACGCGGCCTGCGTCCGCGACGGCAACCTGATCACCAGCCGCACGCCCGATGATCTCCCCGCGTTCATGCAGGGGATCCTCGCGGCGCTCGAGGAAACCGCTCAGTCATGAGCAGATTCGTCGTTGGCGCCCTCGTAGGGTGCTCTGCGAGCACCGGATTTCGCAGAGCAATCCGGGAACGGTGCTCGCAGAGCGCCCTACGAAGCTTATGCCCCCGTTTAGCCGTTAGATGAATTCGTTGATCAGGTTCTCGAGCATCTCCTGGCGACCGCTGACATTCTTGGCGGCATCGCCCTTGGGAAGGATGTAGGCTTCGAGGTCGGCGAAGCTGCCATGTCCGCCCTCGACGCGACGACCGAGCTCGCAATCCCAACTCCGGTAGCGTTCCTTGAGGAACGCGGCGAGCCGACCGTCGGCGATGATCGCGCGGGCGGTCTTCAATCCGCGAGCGAAGGCGTCCATTCCGCCGACATGGGCATGGAACAGATCGATCGGCTCGAAGCTCTCGCGGCGCACCTTGGCGTCGAAGTTGACGCCGCCGGTGGTGAAGCCGCCCATCGTGAGAATGCAGAGCATGCACTGGGTGGTGAGATAGATACTGGTCGGGAACTGGTCGGTGTCCCAACCGAGGAGGTAGTCGCCGGTATTGGCGTCGATCGATCCCAGGGCTCCGGCCCCGATGGCGACCTCCAGTTCGTGCATCATCTCGTGGCCGGCGAGCGTCGCGTGATTGGTCTCGAGATTGAGTTTGAAGTGGGGCAGTAACTCATAGGTGCGGAGGAAGTTCAAGCAGGCGGCGGCGTCGGAGTCGTACTGGTGCTTGGTCGGTTCCTTGGGCTTGGGCTCGATGTAGAACGTGCCGTTGAAGCCGATCTGCTTCTTGTAATCGACGGCCATGTGGAGGAATCGGCCGAGGTGATCGAGTTCGCGCTTCATGTCGGTGTTGAGCAGAGTCGAATAGCCTTCTCGGCCGCCCCAGAAGGTGTATCCCGTCCCGCCCAGCTCGTGGGTGATCTCCATCGCCTTCTTGACCTGTGCCCCGGCGAAGGCGAAGACGTCGAAGTTCGGGCTGGTCGCCGCACCGTGCATGAACCGGGGATTCGAGAAGAGATTGGCCGTGCCCCAGAGTAGCTTGATCCCGGTCCGGTCCTGCTCATCCTTGAGTACCTTCACGACCTCGTCCAGGTTGGCATGGCTCTCCTTGAGCGTCTTGCCCTCCGGTGCGACGTCTCGATCGTGGAAGGCGTAGAACGGAACGCCCAGCTTCTCGAAGAGCTCGAAGGCGACCTTGACGCGAAGCTGAGCATTGCCGACCGAGTCGGTGCCATCATCCCACGGTCGGACTGCGGTCCCGGCGCCGAAGGGGTCGGAGAGGGTATTGCGGAACGTATGCCAGTAGACGACCGAGAACCGGAGGAGCTCCTTCATCGTCTTCCCGTCGATGACTTCGTCGGGATTGTAATGCTTGAAATCCAGCGGGTTCCGCGACTTGGGTCCGCCGTACTGGATCTTCGGTACATCCGGGAAAAACTCAGACATCGGAGCGACCTACCTCTATTCTTCACGACGCTGACGATCGGTACAGCCCTCAAGGCGATAATCTAAGGCCGAACCAGGTTCTCGGACAAGCCCTCACCGTCGTTCGGATTAAAGACAGTCGGAGGAACCTGGGTGCAATCTCTTGCCCTCGAACTGAACAGCGGCTATCTTCGAATGACCGGTGCCGGTCAGCTCACCTCCTGCCGGACGGCCGGGCGGCTAACTCAGCGGTTAGAGTGCCATCCTCACACGGTGGAAGTCATAGGTTCGAATCCTATGCCGCCCATTAGACTTGCGGCGATTCCAGTCCCGGGCCTTCGATTTTCCTTCATCAATCGATCTCAAACTGAGGGCTTCTTTCGCAAGGTGGACGTCAGAGAATCGACCCCC
Organism: uncultured Planctomycetota bacterium; assembly: GCA_963777695.1. Lineage (GTDB taxonomy): Bacteria > Planctomycetota > Planctomycetia > Isosphaerales > Isosphaeraceae > CAVZRC01. The sequence continues at coordinate 1,550,140 of CAVZRC010000001.1, read as the reverse complement.
AAAGCTCTTTTCTTACCGGTTTCCCGACGGGAGCAAGCCCGTGCTCAACGAGAGATTGCGGTGCGAACTCGTCGCCATGCGTGACGAGGATTGGCGGGTACGATCCGAACTCGCGGCCGCAAACGAGTTCGGCGGGACTTATGTCCCTCGCATGGAGGCGGTCCACGTCAGGAATGCCACTCGATTGAGAGAATTCATCGAGCGACACGACTGGCCTACGGAAGATGTCGCCGGCAAGGATGGTGCAGAGGCGGCGTGGCTCATCGCGCAACACGCAATTGGTGATCCTGGCTTTCAGCGTGAATCGCTGCGGCGGATGCAAGAGTGTGCGGCCTCCGGACGTGTTCCGGCGTGGCAGCCAGCTTATCTCGAGGATCGCATCGCGATGTATGAGGGCCGTCCCCAACGGTTCGGCACCCAATGGATCGACGATCCGAGAGATGGCCGTCCCCGACCCTGGACACTTGCCGATCCTCGGGGCGTAGACGAACTCCGAGCGAGTGTGGGCCTTCCGAACCTGCATGCGATCCCGGAGCCAGGCCCCGATCTGCCCGCTGAGCAGCAAGAACAGTCCCGAGCGATCCTGAGCTGGTGGCGGAATTGGCTGGCAGGCAAGGGGTGGCCAGTTGACGAAGCAACTACAAAAGTCAATAAGCCGAGAGACTACAGGGTAGGCTGAGTCGGCACTAGATACGTTGAAAGTCACACACAGAACGAAAGGATCACGATCATGGCATCCAACGTCTACCAGGATTACTTGGGCCGCCCGCTGAAGCTGGGACGCGACGGCAAGGCCGTGCCCTACGTCGAGCCGCCGGTCAAGGCGCCGAAACCGCCGAAGGCGGCGAAGGCAGCGAAAAAGCCCCCGGCGCCGGCGCCCGAAGTCGTTGACCCAGCCGCAAACGAAGGGAATCCGGAATCCACGTCCGGGTGAGGCCCCGTGATCGACTCGAAGGTCGAGTCAGCCGCAGATGTCTGCAATCACTAATAGCTGCACTTGCAATGATCGGTGACGCCGCTACCCGCGCTCACTCTTCGTGTCTCGCCGCTTCGAGTTCCGCGGCGATGTTGACGACCCGAACTCTACCGCCGCTGTGAACTCCGCGGCCGCTCGAGAAGGCTGGAGCGTCGCGCCAGACCTCATGCCCGTCGAGGTGCAGGTAGAGATCCATGTCCGAGAACCCAGCGGCGGCATACTCCCAGCGATGAGCTACGCCCGACTTCCGGGCCTCGATGAGCACGAGCAGTTCCGGATCTGTCTGTTGGCAAAAAGCGAACAGCGCACCGCCACTGGAGACAGGCGAATCGATCGTGTCGTGACGAAAGAGCGGCGTCGTCAGCAGCCGCAGTCGATAATGCTCTTTCTTGCGGTCGATCAGGTCGGCACTGAACCGCCCGGCGAGCCGGCGGGCTTGCCGGTCGCGCCCCGACGGCGTGTCGGCGGGCGCCTGGGCATCCGGGATCGGCTTCCATTCAAGCCCTGGGCCGGTGGCGTTGAACAACGGCCCATTGGACGATTCGGCCCGTAGCGAGGTCGCGGACAGCGAATGCCATTCGTTGTTCAGACGGTAGCGTTTCGGCCCGTCTTCAAACAAGAAGACGTCACAAATCGCCGCAGGTCGCCCCGATGGCTCAACCCAGACGAAGACCGAGCCCTTCGAGCTCCCCGTGACTTCCTGGGACCGATGCAACACCGGTAGCTTGAGCATTGCATACGGGTGAGCGGGATCGGCCGTCGGATACACTTTCGCTGTCTTCGCGTGACGCTTGGCGATCACGGCCCATGGGCGAATCTCGACATCCTTGTCTTGCGTTTGGGCCTGTGCGGCGATCACCAGCCCGACCGTCAAGCAAATGCCAAGCATCACTGCCTCAGTCCGGTGCGGTTCTTGAGGGGTGGAAAGACGCCGCGGCCTCGCCTGCGCACTTTCGCGAGTAGGACGAGAGGCATTGTCTTGTGAGGCCGGAGCGGCTGTCAATGGGATCGCAGCGACGACCGTGGCACGTCTCGAGCGCCTATCGCACTTTCGGCTGGCCTTTCGTCGCCGTGTCAGCCAGCCCTGCGCGCGGCTGGCTTGGGTGATGAACGAGGCGTTTCCGGAGTAGGCAAAAAATGCCGGGAGAAATCGTTCTCGCATAACGAATTACGGCCTGGCGTTGATAGTCTCTTGCGCCCGGCCGCTGCTTGCGGTACGATGGCGTGATGACGATCCTGCCGCTGGGTTTACAATCCTGGGAGCGGACGATACGAGCCGTGGAACTCGTCAGGAATCGCCTGTTGCGCGCGACTGCTGCGCTGGAACACGCGGGAATCGCCTACGCTGTCATTGGAGGCAATGCGGTTGCCGCCTGGGTGGGGCGGATCGATCAGTCGGCCGTGCGCTTCACGCAAGACGTAGACCTCCTTGTCCATCGTTCCGATCTGGATGCGACCAAGGCGGCTCTCGAACTCGCGGGCTTCATCTATCGGCAAGTCGCCAGCGTCGGCCTGTTCCTCGATGGTCCCGACGCGAAAGCCCGAGATGCGGTCCACATCATCTTCGCCAGTGAACGTGTGCGCCCTGATTATGCCTTGCCGGCCCCGGATGTGAGCGAGTCGGAACCTGCGGAAGCGTTTCGGGTGTTGCGCCTCGACGCGCTCGTGCGCATGAAGCTTACATCGTTCCGCGACAAGGACCGTACTCATCTCCGCGACTTGATCAGCGTGGGACTCGTTGATGAATCGTGGCATTCGAAACTGCCTGACGAATTGGCGGCTCGGTTGCAGTCCTTGCTCGACACTCCGGAAGGCTAATCCGGGAAGGTCGCCGCGCCGCACCTTGTGAGGATGGGTTGCACGCGAGGGTGAATCTCCGCACCGGCCGATAACATGGAGTCTCCCGATGTCGCAGGAAGGTCGAACCCAGTTCATAATCGCAACGGCCCTCGCGCTCGCCTTTGCACCCTGTTCCTGCCTTGCGCAGGACTGCGCCGGCCCGGCCCGCCGACCCTGGCCAGCGACTCGAGCGGACCTGCTTCCAGACGCATGCCCGGTGGGACGGGAAGATCCAGCTCCGGTCCGACGTCGCGGTGTGCTACGGGATCGATGCCAGCCTCCCCGAGCGGATCGCCCAGTGGAAGGCACAAGGGTACATCGTTCACCTGATGACCGGGGTCTCCTGGGGCCAGTACCAGGATTACCTCTACGGCCGGTTCGACGGCGTCCGGCACGTCGACGAGGCCCAGAAAGATCGCAATGGCAAGGTGATCTCGCATGGTGGCGACGTCTATTACATGTCGCCCGGCGAGAACTACGGCAAATTCCTCTGTCAGGGCGTCAAGCGTGCGATGGACGCCGGCGCGGAGGCGATCCACCTGGAGGAGCCCGAGTTCTGGGTCCGTGGCGGATACTCCCAGGGGTTCAAACGCGAATGGAAGTCGTATTACGGCGAGGACTGGGTCGCCCCAGACACGTCCCCCGACGCCCAGTACCGTGCCTCGCAGCTCAAATACTTCCTCTACCGGCGGGCGCTCAAGCAGGTCTTCGACTTCGTCAAGGCCGAGAACGCCCGCACGGGTCGCACGGTGAAGTGTTACGTCCCGACGCATAGCCTGATCAACTACGCGCACTGGCAGATCGTCAGCCCCGAGTCGAGTCTGATCCAGGTCGGGGCCGACGGCTTCATCGCGCAGGTCTGGACCGGCACCGCGCGGACTCTCAACGTCTACCAGGGCGCGACGAAGGAGCGGACCTTCGAAACGGCGTTCTTCGAGTACGGTGCGATGATGAACGTCGTCCAGGCCAGCGGCGGGACCGTCTGGTTCCTCAACGACCCGATCGAGGATAATCCCAACCATTCATGGGACGATTACAAGACCAACTGGGAGAGCACCCTCACCGCCTCGCTCCTCTGGCCGCAGGTCTGGCGATACGAGGTCATGCCCTGGCCCGAGCGGATCTTCCGCGGCCGATACCCGGCCGTCGAGCGTGCTCAGCGGAAGCGAGGCGAGCGTGTCGAGCGGATCCCGATCCCTCCGGCGTACGGCACCGAGCTGATGACGGTCATCAACGCCCTCAACGACATGGATCAGAAGGAGATCGCCTGGGATTGCGGCACCCGAGGGATCGGCGTGGTCGTCTCCGACACGATGATGTTCCAGCGTGGCGAGCCGAGCCCGTCGGATAAAAATCTCGGATCGTTTTATGGCCTGTCACTCCCACTGCTCAAGCACGGCATCCCCGCCGAGCCCGTCCAGCTCGAGAACGCGACGGTCCCGGGCGCTCTCTCCCGCCAGAAGGTCCTCCTCATGACCTATGAAGGGATGAAGCCGATGGTCCCCGAAGTGCATGACGCGCTCGCCGACTGGGTCAAGCAGGGCGGTGCCCTCATCTTCCTCGGCGACGACTCCGATCCGTTCAACGCCGTCCGCGCCTGGTGGAACGACCCCAAGTCAGCCAGGACCTACAAGGCACCTCGCGCTCATCTCTTCGAGCGGTTTGGCCTCCCGGCCGACTCCGCCGCGGGCGTGCACAAGGTCGGCAAGGGGTCCGTTGTCTACGACATCGCGAGCCCCGCCGCGCTCACTTACCGGAGCGATGGCGCCGCGCACCTCCTCGCGCTGGTCAAGCGAGCCTGCGAGTCAGTCGGCCTGGCCTACGCCGAGACGAATCACCTGACTCTCCGCCGCGGGCCGTACGTCGTCGCAGCCGGCCTCGACGAGTCGATCGGCGGTCCGGACGCCATCCTCAAAGGCCAGTTCCTCGACCTCTTCGACGCCGCGCTGCCTACGGTCGAGATCGTGACCCTGAAGGGCGGTAGCCGCCGCTTGCTGCTGGACCTCGATAAGGCCGCCGGCGCCGGCCCGGTGGTGCTCGCTTCCGCCTGCAAGGTGCTCGGAATGAAGGCCGAGATTAATGGCGGGCTCTCGTTCCACGCCGAGGGGCCCGACGGCCTCGAGGCGGTCGTCTGTTTGCGCCTTCCCAAGGCGCCCGGGTACGTGAAGGTCGATGGCCAACCCCTCTCCGACGCCGCGCGTACCTGGGAGCCCTCGACAAGGACGCTCCGGCTCAGGTTCCCCAACAAGATTGCGGGATGTCGCGTCGAGATCAGTCCGGTTTCAATCCATGGCTGAACCGTCCGGTCCTTTCGCGACGAAGTGCGTCGTCCCAAGCTCGATCAAGGACCTGATACGAGATCCGGACTCGCGAGGCCGCCCGGTCGGAGGTCAGTCACCGCCCCAGTCCCAGACTTCACGACGATCCCAGATGCTCAACAATTCCCGGTACTTCCGCCATCGACGGCGACGTCGAGTCGGATCAGATTTGCCCGTTGACCGAGCTGAAATCGGCCGACCTCGGCGATCTCCACCCCGGGCTCGATCGGCCGCGGCCTTGGCGAGGTGCTCTGCTCCCAGCGGCAGATGTCCTCGAGGAAATGTCCGAATCGCAATGCGGCTTCCTCCGGCGAGCCGAACGCCAGCAGGCAGGGCGCGCGGTTATTCCAGATCTCATAGCGTTTCTCCGGATGGCCGAAGAAGAACAGGACTTCCAGGCCGATCCGTCGGTCGGACGGCACGAGCCAGCTCGGCAGGGGTTCGAGCTCATCCGGGTAGAGCCGGAAGCCTTTACTCTTCGCCTGTGTATCGAAGAGTGCATCCACTTCGACCGATTGCTCGGGGAACGGCGCCGGCCGGAAGTGTTCGCCGATCCCGTGTCGGCCGGTCTGATTGTAGACGCGCCCATCCAATGCATACACGTTGACCGTCTGCGTCACGGGGTCGAGCAGCCACAGATGGGGTACTCCGGCCTGGCGATAGACGTCCATCCGCGGGCCCCGATCCAGCGCACGGGTCGCGGGCGACAGCACCTCGGCGATCAGCAGTGGCACGCCCCGGAAATAGCAACCCTCGATCGTACATTCGTCGAGCGGACCCTCGAAATAGTATTGATCCGGCTCGACGACACATCGGTCGTTGAGCGCGATCGCCGAGCGACCGCAGGACTGACCCCCGTTGACTCGCCGGAATTCTCGGAAGAGCCGCCACAGGTTGAGCTGGACGTCGGAGTGCTCCTGGGAGCACTCCCAACCCGCCGCGATCGCAGGATCCTGGCCCGGCCACAAATCCCGACGCCAGAAAGAATGGTACAAGGCGTCGAAGACTGCCATGGTCACGGGCATCTGGAGTTCGATGGGCCGCGGGTACAAAGTCATCTCGACACTGTCGAACCGGACCGAGCGCTTCGGGGAGCCGTCGGCCGTCGTTGACTCCTCCACGATAGACTCCGCGGCAGGAGCACGCCAGCGATTGAGGCAATCCGACCAGGTCGCGAAATGGGCCTGCGCAGCCTCCCGGTCGCGAAACGGGAACCTCCAACGGACCCGGCCATCCCACAACTCCCACTTGTTTCCCGGCACGCCGAAGAGCAAGAGATACTCAAGGTCCCACATAACTCACCCCTCGAAACATGACATCCGTCGCGACCCATCGAAGGAAGGAGCCGTGGCCCTCAGTTGGACAGAGCTCCACCAACATCCGAGACGCTCCCGAGTCTAACTTCCATCGCATACGCCGGGAAGTCGTTGGTGTACAAACGGTCGAAAATCCGCACTTCGAGAGTCTATAGCATGGACACCGAGTATGAGAATTTTTGCCCCGAAAAGGCCAAACAAAACAGGTCAGCCCTGGGCATCGCCCTGGGACCAGCTTCCCCACTCGCGGGATGCGTGCAACTACCCTCTCTCCATCGGGCGGATGGCGAGATCGCGGAGCGTGGCGGACCAGTTCTCCTTCGAACCGTGTAGGAGGAATCGGACCAACGACTCGGAGGCCACCGCGACCGCCAGGAGCACCAGGTTGCGGGCCATCGGATAATCGCAGACGTCGACGCCCACGTCGCGAGGGACACGGTAATCCTCGTCCCAGATGATCTCGGCGTAATCGGCGAAAAGGCCGATGTGAAGGCAAGGAACGTCCTCGGCGCGGCAACGCTTCTGGACGAGCCTGCGAGCGGTCGCATTGTCGAATGTATCGATCAGAAGGCCGGGGCCTTTCAGTAGACTCCGCGCATTTCGCTCGGTGAGCTCCTTGGCGACGACCTCGATCTCCACCCCGACCGTCCGGAAGAGCCGATTTCGCAGCGCATCGACTTTCCAGGCGCCGACCTCGGACTCGCCGTAGAGCTGCGTGCCGACGTTGTGCTCCTCGACCCGGTCGCTGTCGATGACCCTCGCCAGCCGGAAGCCCTGGCGTGCCAGGTTGTCGGCCAGGAGCGATCCGAGGGCCCCCGCGCCGCAGAGCGTGATCGGGACCGACTCCAGCCGTGAGACAGCTTCTGTTCCGCGATAGATCCGCTCGTGGTGGAATTTGTCGGGCATTGATCGATTCCGATGGCCACCCCGAAACCTCAGGATGAAGGCGGATGCGCATCCCAGTAGAGATCCTCGGGCATCCCGAGGTTCTCGGGTCCGACGCGGACGACCTGGCCTCCGGCTTCCGCCTCGCGGAGGACTCCGACCAGGCTCTGGAGGTCGAAGTGCCGATCTTCGCCGCTCAGGCAGATGCCGGACACCTGGACTGAAAGGTCCTGTTGCGACACGACCGAGACATGACGGTGGCCATCCACCTCGTATGTGAGCCGATAGACGTCGCCCTGATCCTGGTAGTGTCGGAGTTCGGCGCCCGCGTGAGCCAGGGCGGCGCGAAGCCGCTCCTCGACCCGGTCTCGGCGGGCCTCCAGCTCGGCCTGAAGTCTGGGCACGTAGTTCACCCGGTAGGACGTCCGCTCCTCGGCCGTCAGCCCGGGACGGCTCAAACTCGCGGGCTCGACCATCCGGGCGAGGGCGTCGCGGAGATACGCCGCTGTCGCGGGGTCGCGGCGCGGGTCCGGTCCTTCATACCAGAGTTGAGTCCCGTCGAACCGCGCCAGCAAGACCTCGAAGAGCTGGGCCTCCTCGACCAGTCGGACGGGAATCATCCCCTGGATCCGGAACCGAGAATCGGCGTGGTTCGCGGGCGTTGCCAGCCAATGGTCGCCGTCGCGGTCGCAGATAATCGATCGGAGCAGGGGGAGGAGATCCAGATACTGGCGACGCTCGGCCAGGCGGGCCGGGCGGACAAGCGCCGCCGTGGTCGCAGAGATGGGCCGGAACACGCCCCATCCTTCGAAGTCCGCCGGGTAAACCTTCAGCCTGCAGACGACACCGGCGATCCGGACCTGCACCACGCCGCCGCGGAGCATCGGCGACAGGAACTCGCATGCGAGCGCCCGTTGCTCGGCCGCCGCAAGTCGCTCCAGGGTCACACGCAATGACTTCTTGAACGCCACGAACGTCTCGCTTGTTGATATCGTTCGAGAAGTGATTAGCCCGCTGAAAAACCGACATCCGCTGCTAGTTCCAGGAGCTGAACGCAAGGAAATCTGGGTTTGTAAGCTCCTGCGGTGGGGCAGCGGACGGTGGCCGACTGCTCGACGTGAGCAGCCCTGGATCAAGGGATTTATTCCGAGGAGAATCGTCCCTCGAATGAGCAGACCCGAGACTCGCCGCGAGTTCCAGGAGCCGGCGTTCAGGTTACGGCCGCTCTTGCGAGCATGGTGCGTCCAGAGAACTCCGGGGGATAACCCGAAGTACACCAACCTTAGGACCGTCGATGTTTGTAGGCTCTTGCGGTCGGGCAGCGTGTCCCGGCGTCTGGATCAGGTATAGCAACAATTCCTCGGCCATGGAGAACAACCGAAGCCCGCACAAGTTCCCGGAGCCGTATTGACCAGGAACCTTACGAGGTCCAGCTTAACAGGCTGGTTGGTTTGTAGGCTCGAGCGGTCGGGCGCAGGCCTCGATTGATTCGTGTGAGACGCGCTCAGGCCGACTTTCGGGCCGGCAGAGGGTACTCGAGGATTTCCATCAATAAGTCCATCTTCGAGGGTCTCGACAGCAGCGGCACCAGGTTCGGTAGGGCGTAGTAGTCGCCCGTGAACTGGAACGCGTCCGCCATGATCCCCGCCTTCCGGCACTGGTCCACCAGCAGCGTCTGGCCGCCCGGCGTTCGGACGATGCAAACGTTCGGATCGGCCTTGACCTCCTCGCGGTACTTCTTGAGGGTCTCGACGAAGAGCGGAGGGGTGTTCTCGCCCTCATCGGTGACCAGGATGATCTGTTCGACGTAGAGCTTCTTGCGCCGCATCGCCTCGACACTCACGCCGCACGAGGTCCCGCCGCCCGCAGTGATCCCGTTGAGCGCCTTCTCCCAGCTGGCGAGGTCCGCGCCCGCCGACTGGATCGGGTAGGCGGCCGTGTCGAAAGCGTAGACGTAGAGCGCCTGGGTGCTGATGCTCGAGACCATCGCGCCAATGCGCTTGCCCAGCTCGATCGCCACGCTCATCGAGCCCGACTTGTCGATCAGCAACGCGGTCGGACGATCGATCCGACCCTTGGCCTTCACCTGCGCGTCGGCGACCTCCTCCAGCGAACGTCGGACGTCATCCGAGAGGGCGACCGCGTTCATGGCCGCCTCGGCCTTGAACGCGCTGACCCGATCGGCGGACTTTGCGTCCTGTAACTTCGACTCGATGAGCGCCTTGAGGTCCGCGTTGTCGAATGCCCCTCGACGCTTGAGCGCACCCAGGTTGTTGATCAATTCCTGGGGACTCATTCGCTCGATCAGCGCCAGGAGGACCGTCGGGGTCATCTGCTTGACGAGCGTGGCCGCCACCCGGTAAGGGATCGCGTGCTCGACGATCGTACGTGCCTGGTCCGCCGGGCTCTCGGCCCTCGACAGGGCCTTCAAGGCGGCGAGCCGGCTGTCCGCTGGGGGATCCTCGTCGAAAAGGATCTTCTGGGCGCGATCGCCCGGCGCCACATGCAGGAGCGCGTACATCCGCTTGAGCGCCTTGCGTGCGACCATCGCGGTGGAGTCGAACCACTCGGGCTCGGCCTCCCGCTCGCGGAGATAGCGAACAATCTCGGTGCGGAGCGCACGCGGTGCATTGCGGAACAGGCCGAACTCCTCGACTACGGTCGTGACCGGTCGCTCATCGACATCGGCGCCCTTGACGCCGACCGCGGCCTTCGCCTTCTTTCGAGGGGCGGCAGCCCGGACCTTGCGTGTCGACTTGCGGCCGTGGATGAAGTCGAGGACCCGCACGACCTGGTACGGCGGGAGGCCGCGCAGCATCGCCAGGCCGACATCACGATGTCCTTCGAAGCCGCTCAGGACGAGCGCAATGATGAACATTTCCTTGTGATCGCGGACGTCACCGTGGTCCTGGTACCAGGCCGCCAGCCGGACGTAGAACCGGGGGTCCCGCTCGACCAGGACACGATGCACCGGCCAGATCTCATCCAGCTTCCGGTGTGGCGTCGTGAGGAGGGTGTTCAGGATCTCCAGCCTCAAATCTTGCTCGTTCGCCATGACTCCACCATCCCTCTCTCGAGCGTACGAACGGCACGCGGGCCGCCGGAGGAGAGCGTACACGCTGACTCCGACAAGGAGAATCCGATGCGTTTGTACGCTCATGCCATAGGGTACGGGCCGTGCCGCCGCAGTTTCGATCGGTAACCTGCGCGATCGGATTCCGCAACCAGCAATCGGCCCATACAAGTCGCATCAGCGATGATCCTTACAACAGCCCGCGCAAGTCGCATGAGCTTCGGAAACGTTGACCAGTGCGTCTACCGGTTTCGCCACGGATGTTAACCCGGGGGGACTCGAACCCCCACCCTCTCGCGAGGACTGGTTCCTATGTGTTTGTAGGCTCGTGCCGTCGGGCGCGGGATGTTCCCGATTGATGTCCAGACCCGTACAAGTCGCCAGAGCGGTGAAAAACAAGCGCTCTAACCATTGAGCTACGGCCCGCGTTTGCACGGATCGGGCCGGCAGGATTCGAACCTGCAACCGCTTCCTTTGGAGGGAAATGTTTGTAGGCTCGTGCCGTTGGGTACGGGTTGGTTGCCTGAATATCCGTTTAACCGAAGACGGCCTCGGGCCGAACTGTCAGATTGCCGGTCGCGTGCCGATCCACGGTATAGTCCCGCAGTCCCGATTCCGGGACATCGAGGTGTCGCGAGATGGCACGCTTGACCTCCCGATCGTCGGACCCGACGCCGACGCCGAGCTCGTCCAGCCGAACGTCGAGGCTTCGCCCTTCGAAGCGGACGTGGAGGACGGCCCCCTCGTTGAGTAACTCGGCCATGATCGCCTCCCTGGTGCGCCGACCAGTCGATGTGTGATCCGGAATATCGCCTGGGAAATCGAATGACCCGCACGAGTTCCGAGAGCCGTTTTCCCCCTCCGCTTGACCCACCCGGAGGATGGCCCAAGCGGAGGGGGTAGGATTCGAACCTACGACCGACCCATCGGGCCGGTTAGACCAGTGTGTAAGCTCTCGCGGTCGGTTGCAGGTCACCGGCACGTCCGGGTGTAGTTCCGGCTCGTACGGTAGGACAGACTCCGCACCTGGGGGAAATGTTCGCGGCGGGATCGATTTTTTCCGGGCGGAGATGTCTCCGCCCTCCACGCAACTCAATGCGATGGCGATTCAGACATGCCCGAGAATACCGGTTCCATTTCCTCAGCCTCATCGCGGCCATGGCGTCGGCTTTGTACCGGGGATGGCGCGTGGGAGACGCTCGGGATCGGCCACCGTCGATCGCGGCCGGGGGACCATGCATCGACCAGCCTTCGGACCGCATCGTTCGGCAGGAATGAGGCACAGCCGATCAGCATGATCAGCCCGAACGTCCACATCCCGAGGCAAGCCCCGATCCCGACATGCAGCACGACCGCCATGGCCAGGACCAGCGGGCGAATGCGCGGTCGCCAGACCAGGACGCAGAATAAAACTTCCCAGAGGACCGAGATGTGAGTAATCAAGTCCAATAATCTGGGATGCCAGGCCAGCCAGGTCATGTCGATCGACTGATACTCCAGGTTCGAGAACGCCCGCCACATCGCCTCGCCGTTCCACCAGGCTTCGCCCTGGAGCTTCGACAGCCCCGCGAAGAGGTAGATAACGCACATGTGTACATTAATCAATCGCTGAGCCAGGTTCGCGCCAGCACTCGGCGCGTCCGACGACTCACGCGTCTGACCGTGGCGGATCGCCAACCATCGGTCGAGCGAGAGTGCCCGGCCACTCGGCCCGATGGCGAGATAGAGCGTCAGCATGCCATTGATCTGGTCGAGGCCAAACATCGCCACCGGGACGCGGTGGGCGAATGAGATCGTGACCACCAGCGCCAGGATCGATGTCACTCGCGTCCAGAGCCCGAGCGTGAATATCGACAGGATCACCATCGAGGTGCCGTAGGCCGGCCACATCCATCCGTCGGGGACGAGCCACCAGAACGAACAGGCATAGCTCTCCTCCTGGAGATTCCTGACGAGACCTTCGCTCAGCCAGCCTGCCGGCCCGAAGAAGTCGCCGAGCACCAGCCCCCACACCGCGTGAGTATAGAGCAACATCAGGCCGGTCAGGACCCGGATGACCCCGAGCAAGGTCGGGTCGGCCGGCGTGAACCAGAAGGCATCCCAACCCTCGGCGGTCGCACGCGCGAATCCTGGAAATACAGTAGGACCGGGTTTAATAGCCTTCGCATGGGAAGATCCCCAGGGATTCCTCGTCGTAACTCTCCGGGTCGGTGAGGCGCCCGCCGTCTCGGACCCGCTCCATGGTGGGGAGATTGTGGGTCTGCTGGAACAGGGTCACTTCGGCCGCGCCGTACTTTCGACCGATGTGGTGGGCGTAGGACTCATGCCACAGTTGCTCGAGTTCCTCGGGCGCATCCTTCATGTGTTCGGTCAGCATGAAATAGCGGTGGTAGAGCAACCGAGGTTGAGTGGCGCGATCCGGTATCCGCCCCCGGACGACCGTCCCGTCGGCACGACGGGCCTCGAATGCCAGGAGCGTACTCTCGGCTGGCTCGGGGCGAAGAAGTGGTAACCGTGGTTTAGATACAGGAACTGCGTGTAGGGTTGGAACCAGCCCCAAGCCTTTTGCACCAACTCGGATGAGGGTGCCACGGCCGCCGGCGAGACGATGATGGCCGCGCAGTGGAAGACGAGCCACACGCTCACCATCCGCCGGAGGAACCGGCGACCGGGAACTCGGCGTGGGGTCACCTGGGCAGCCATCGAGTCGCTGGCGTCGCGGTCGAAGCTCACGATAAATCCTCCCTCAAGGGATGCTCGAAGGCAGAGATAGAGGTGATACGGCCCGGGAAGATGGATCGGGCCATCTGCCGCGGGCCGCGACGGACACACGTTGCCCACCAGGGCTTCGCTCGGAAGCCATGGCGGGCGTTGGCGAAGCTCAGTAGGAACCGCCGCTCGAGCCGCCGCTCGAACCACCGATGACCGTACCGCCGCTGGAGCCACCGCTCGAGCCTGCGCTCTTGTGCTTGCTCATGAAACCGCCGCCGCTGGAGCCTGCGCTCTTGTGCTTGCTCATGAAGCCGCCAATTGACCCGCCGGACGAACCGCCCGAAGAGCCCTTGGACGCCTTGTGCTTGCTCATGAAGCCGCCGCCGCTGGAGCCATGGCTCTTGTGCTTGCTCACCACCGGGGTGCCACCACTCGAGCCGCCTACATAACCACCACTCGAGCCGCCGCTCGAACCTTGCGCGAAAGTCGTCCCCGTGGCGAGGGAGAAGACCAGTGCGCCCAGCGTGGCACCCTTGAGAATCGACCGACGAATAGACATCTTTCAGAACTCCTCGTGTGTTGCAAACTGCTCTCGGTGCAAACTCCACCCACTGTCGGACCATCGACCGCACCGATTCCGGGCGGAAACCTCAGCCTTTCGAGATCGATCTCGATCGGGCGAGTTCCAGGGAGTTCGGTCCGACCGACGCCGAGACCCGATGACCGCGCAGAAAGCTCGCGCAACCCGCGAATCCAACCCACTCAGGCAACGAGGCGACGGAATCAAACAGAGGTATCCGTCGTCATGGCAAGGTTGTCGAATCCTTGTTGCCTTCGAGGTTCATGGGGCCTTGGGAGGCCCGGCACGATAAAGAATACTAGATAGACTGGGCAAAACAAATAGGATATTTAGTTCTGCGCAAAAAATCCGATCGGCAATTCGGATCGATCGGACTCGACGCCTGGACCGAACCCGTCAGCCGGGGCGGCGTATCGGTTCGGTTCACGAAAAGACCCCTCGCCGGAACGCCGGCGAAGGGTCGTGAGGGTCGGTCGATCGTGAATCAGGAGGGCACGTTCGTCGGGTCTATTCCTTACCTTGCTTGGCGACGGACTCGCGGGGCTTGAGGTCCTTCATGACTTCGGCCACGGCGACCTCGAGCTGACGGTCTCGGCCGGCCAGATTATCTTCGGGCGAGTTCTCGACAAAAATGTCGGGCTGGACGGCGTGGTTTTCCATGTTGGTCCGGGCGCTGTCGGCGAGGAAGACACCCACGCCGGGCGTGCGGATCGTCGAGCCGTCGATCAGTGAATAACTTCCGGTACCGATCACCGCACCCATGGTCGGGGTGCCGATCACCTTGCCGAGGCCCAGGGCGCGGAAGCCCGCGGGGAACATCTCGGCGTTGGACGCGCTCCGCCAATTCTGGAGCACCACCTTCGGGCCGAAGTAGCCCGAGAAGGGACGCTCGGTCGGCTCGAGCCGCGCGGCTGCCAGACCTCGTAGGGTCGCTGGACCAGGATCGCCAGCAACTCCTGTTCGATGTTCCCGCCGCCATTAAACCGCTGATCGATGACCAGGCCCTCCTTGTGGCGGAATTCGGCCAGCTCCTTCTTGAACTTGGCCAGCGACGGTTGATCCATCGCCTGGATGTGCAGGTAGCCGACCCGGCCATGCGATAACTTGTCAACCATCAGACGCCGGTCCTTGACCCACCGATCGTACCGGAGCGCGTTGAACGCTGTCACGGGGATCGGCTCATACTTGACCTTCCAAGCGCCTTCGGGCACAGGCTTATCGTTGATCGTAAGCTCGACCTTGCGGTTGAGACGTTGACCGAGGAAGGCATAATAGTCGTCGCCAGCCTTGACGGGCTTGCCGTCGATGGCGATCAGGTAATTCCCCTTGGCGAGCTTGATCCAGTCCTTGTCGGCCGGACCGTCTTCAAAGACATGGGTGACCTTATAATGCCCGGTCGCCGGATCCGGCTGGAGATCCAGGCCGAGGTGTCGTGTGACGACCGGGGCCGACTCGGCAGTGCCGCCGGTCCGGCCCCGGCCCGCCGCGGCGCCCGTGTGAGAGGCGTTCAGCTCGCCGATCATCTCGTTGATCACATTCATCAGTTCGTGCCGGTCGGCGACGAAGGCGACCAGGGGCTTGTACTTGGCACGCTTGGCGTCCCAATCGGTCCCGTGCAACTTGGGGTCGTAGAAACGATACTTCATGCAACGCCACGCGTCATCGAACATCTCGTCCCATTCCTGGGGCTTTTCGATCCGGACCGTGACGTTGAATGAGATCCGCCGCTTCGCCCCGCCACCGCCACCTCCGGCCGCCGCGGTGTCGGTCGCGGCAGCCCCACCGCCGCCACGCGGGCCGCCTCCGCCTCCGCCTCCGAAGGCCGCCATCGCTGCCCCACCGCCGCCTCCGCCACCACCCCCGATGCTCGTGGTGTAGACCGACTCCCCTTCCTGGAAGTACAGGGTGCGACCGTCCTTGGTGAGTCGCAGGCCGGACATCCCGCCACGGAAACCACCGCGCCCCCCACGGGGCGCTCGTCGCCCGCCTCGGTGGCCGGCCTCGGCGTCGCGGAGGCGATCCGCGTCATCCGCTTGCCGTTATCCTGGATCGAGTAGATCGAGGACGTACCACCTCCGCCGCCGGCTCCGCCTCGCGCACCGGGGCCTCCGGCTCCGCCCGCGCCACCTTCCGTGGCGACGTAGATCAGCGTCCGGCCGTCGTTGGCCGGTATGTAATTGAAGACGGAGGCCGCCCGAGTCACCTGGCGGGTACGCCGCTTCAGCCCGGCCCAGTCGATCGTCGGCGTCTTCGCCGTGACGGTCCGCGCCGCCGCTCCCCGGCCTCCGCCGGGCCCCCCCTCGGTCGAGCCGTCCGCACGCTGCTCCGGCTCATCCGGATCCCGGGTCAGTTTCTCCAGGGGTACGCAGAAGATCTGCGACGTGGGCGGCGCCTCGGCCCCCATGTCGCCCTCGCGACGGACGAAGTAGACCTTGGTTCCGTCGGCCGAGAACCTCGGGTTGCTCTCGTCGGCGGAGTCGAACGTGATCTTCTTCTCCTCGCCGCCTGTGCTGGGGATCAGGTAGACGTCGGTCGATCGGGTGACGTCGGCCTTCGAATAGGCGATCAGCTTGCCATCCGGCGACCATGCCGGCGCCCCGATCGGGCCGTAGGTGGTGGAAGCCAGTTCCTTGAGGTTCTTGCCGTCGGCGCCGATCGTATAGAGCTTGCGGTCGGAGGTCGTGAACGCGATCACCTTGCTATCCGGCGACCAGACGATAGAGGATTTGAGCGTGTCCAGGTCGGTGAGCCTTCGGGCCTGGCCCGAGCCGTCGGCCGCGATGATGTGGATCTCTTCGCGCCCTGACTGGTCGGAGACGAATGCGACCGACTTGCCGTCAGGGGAGTATTGCACGTCGAGATCTCGGGAGGCGCCTTCCGTGAGCTGGCGGAGGTCGCCACCCTCTTCGTCGGTCGGCACGCTGAACAATTCGTCGTGGACGCTCAGTACGATCCGCTTGCCGTCGGGGGCAAGATCATAGTCGTCGACCGTCGAATTGAAGTCCCGGAACTCGGTCAGGGTCTCCTGGGTCTCGGCGGCGATCTCCAGTCGGATCGGCTTGACTTCCTTGCTGGCAACGTCCAGCTTCCAGATCCCGTAATCATGCTCGAAGACGATCGTCTTCCCATCGCCGCTGATGCCGGGGAACCGGACGTCTCCGACGAGAACCGGGTGACCTGTTCCGCCTGGCCACCCGACTCGCGCACGCGCCAGATGTTGGTCAGTCCCTTACCTTCGCGGTCGCTGACGAAGTAAATGAAGCCGTCGCGGCCCCAGAGCGGCCAGGAATCCATGCCATCGAAGCTGGTCACGTCCTTGAACGTCTTCGAAGCCAGGTCCATGACCGTCACGTCGCTCTGGTAGGCGCCTCGGTAGTACTTGCGCCAGTAGGCCTGGGCCTTGCGATTGATCGCCAGCTTGGTGCCGTCCGGCGAATAAGAGCCCGCGACGCCCATGTCCGGCCCGGCGTCCCGGGGTAGACCGCCGTCGAGCGAGACCACGTAGAGCTTGCCCATGAAGTCCTCGCCGCGCTGGCTGGCGAAGAGGATGCCCTTGCCGTCGGGGGTCCAGTCCATCACCGTCTCATCGGCGGAATGGATCGTCAGCCGACGCACCGCGCCGCCGATCGACGGCATCACGTAGACATCCATGTTTCCTTCGCGGTCAGAAGAGAACGCGATCCAGCGACCGTCGGGCGAGAATCGGGGATAGACATCGCGGGCCTTGTGTACGGTCAATCGCTGGACATTCTTGCCGTCGTCATCGGCCGTCCAGATGTCGCCAAGGTAAGCGAAGGCGATCTTGCCCGCATGGTAATCCGGATAGCGCACGAGCCTCGCCTCGCGGGCCGTCGCCAGGGGAGACAACGTCAGGAGCAACGTTGCACTGAGCAGGATGTGTCTCATTGTAGAAGTGTTCCCGGTGTCAATGTTGGAATGGCAAGTCGAGGGTAGCGGCAGGGAGAGGGCCGGGATACCCATCCGGAAAAGGCGACAAATTGGATGACAATGTCCCATCGGAAAGGTCGCCGGGTGGGATACTCGATGGCGACATCGCCGACGACGGACGACCCACCTCTGAGCGATTTCCCTGGCATCATCGGAGGCCGTATTTTTGGCATCATCGCGGCAACCGTGCGACCTGTCGAGACCCTTCCCATTGGCAAAGCGACTTTCGTGTCGCAGGATCGGGCGTTCCGCTCGATTTCGAATCCGACACCGGGCCGAAGGGATCGGGATTGACGCTAAGTATCATGGAGTGCGCTCTGAGGTCGAGAGAACTCCAAGCGACGCAAATTGCCCTCGACCTTCATGTAACCATCGTCCAGATCATTGTCCGCAAAAGCGACTGAGGATGACCGAAATGATCCGGCGAATCCGTGAGACTGTGCTGAGCCTGACCGGCATGTGTGTCGCAGTCGTCGCGTTATCTTCCTGGCTCATCGCGAGTTACGAGCTAGAGACCTGGCCATGGGCCGAACAGCATCCGCTCCGATCGCGGTTCGAATTCCGGGCGGTACGCCGCACGACGCTCGCTCCGATCTTGAGCGCCCCAGGTCGGGTGGAAAGTGCGCGACGGACCGTCATCCAATGCCAGCTCGAGAACCTCGCGGGCAGCAGTTCCACCTCGGGAGGTGCCTCGACGATCCTCTGGCTGATCCCCGAAGGTACCATCGCCAAGGCCGGGGACGTGCTGGCACGGCTCGATGCATCCACCTATGACGAGATGCTCCGTCAGCAAGAGATCGTCGTCGAGCAAGCTAAAGCGTCCCATCTCCAGGCACGTCTGAACTTCGAGATCGCCCAGCTCGCGGTTCGCGAGTACGTCGATGGCACGGTCCAGGAGACCGTGCAGCAGATGGAGGGGAACCTCGCGATGGCACGCTCGGACCTGACGCGGGCCGAGCAACGGTTGGAATGGACCAAGATGATGAATAAGAAAGGCTACGCCTCGGTCGCACAGATCGTGACGGACAAACAGACCGTCACCAGCTCGGGCCTTGCCCTTCAGCGTCAGCTCGGCACGTATGACCTGTTCATGCGCTTCACCAAGCCGAAGACCCAGAAGACGCTCCAGGGAGATGTCACTGCCGCCCAGACCTCACTGAATAGCGAGTATGTCAAGCTCCAGCGCCAGCTCGAACGACTCGCGACCCTGAAGAAGCAGCTCGATCGTTGCACGATCCGCGCCCCCCATGATGGGATCGTCTACTATTTCAAGAATTCCGGCAGGGGGGGAGGCGGTCCGAATTCCCAGAACACCCCCGTTGAGGAGGGCGCCACGGTCCAGCAGAACAAGAAGCTCTTCTATCTGCCCGACCTGGCGGATATGGAGATCCAGGTGGCCCTCAATGAATCGGTCGTGAACCGAGTCTCCCCGGGGATGCGCGTGAAGGCCCAGTTCGAAGCCTTGCCTCAGGTCGTCCTCGAAGGCGAAATCACGACGGTCGATCAGATTCCGGTCCAGCAGAACGATCGCGGCGAGGATGTCCGATACTTCTGGGCGATCGTGAAGCTCGATCGATCCGCCGAGAGTCTCAAACCCGGCATGTCGGCACAGGTCGAGATCAAACTGGCCCATCGGAACGATGTTCTGGCCGTGCCCCACGAGGCTGTGGTCTTCGAACAGAATCGCAAAGTTTGCTACGTGCCGCGCGAGGATCACCTCGAACCTCGGGAAGTCAAACTTGGCCAGGGCACCACGGAGTGGATGGAAGTCACCGAGGGACTGTCCGAGGGCGAGCAAGTCGCACTCAATCCGCCAGTCCGCGGAGGCCACCCCCAATCCCTGATGGGCTTTGATGACTCGATTCCCTGGCCGTCCGTCGATTATTCCAAGATTGCGGCCACTGCGAAGACCGGGAATCGCGATGGGGCCCCGGCCGCCAAGAAGGGCGAGCGGCGTAAAGGTCAAGGTCGTGGTAATCCCGGGGATCCAACTCGGAAAACGCGTAAGCGAGCGGCCTCGAGCGATGAGTCACCGCTCGAATGATGATCCGCCGTCCGGCTCTCCATTCGGGTATGGACTTTATGCAATCATTGTTTTACAATTAGTGCATCAGGATAGAGATCCCCATCCCCTCGCGAGCTCCGAGGAATCGGTCGTGTCGAATTCCAAACGGCTGCGTAGGGGGATCGGAAGCGATCGAGATCGGCTTCGCTTGCTGCCCTTCTCCTGACCCCGCCGGAATTCCAACCTAAGGTCTCCCGAGATCATCCACGGTCCAGGGTGGCGGTTGCATGGGCTCTCTAAGCGCACTCCGATAGAGCGGGACCTCAAGCCCTTCATGCGGCCGAGGTCGGGAAATGACCGCTTAACGCATGAGAACGTCGAGGCTGAGAGATGAGCCCGATCGAGGCGAAGAGGTCTGTTCGTATGCAAAAGCGACAGGGTTCCCGTTGGAATCGGCTTTTCGGCCGGTTTGCTCTCTTCACGATCGCCCTCGCGGTAGCGGGAGGCGCTCGCTTCGGATGGGTTCGATACCATCAACGGAGTTCGCCGACCGATCAGTATGAGACCACCGGCGTGCGTCGGGCGACGCTCTCTCCTACCTTGATGGCCAGCGGACGGGTCGAGAGCGCGAAGCGGACGGTCATCGAGTGCCAGCTAGAGAACGTCGCGGTCGGTGTCCGCGGCCAGCGGCTCTCAGCGGGCGGGGCCTCGACGCTGATCTCGGTCGTCCCGGAAGGCACTTTCGTGAAACGCGGCGACATCCTGGCCGTGCTCGATTCGTCCGAGTACCAGGAGCTGCTCCGGGTCCAGCAGATCTCCGTCGAGCGGGCGCATGCGGACCGGCTCACGGCCGAGCTCGATCACGAGATCGCCCGACTGGCCGTCCTCGAATTCCGAGAGGGGACGATGCAGGAGACCCTCGAGGACTTCCAGCGCCGGCTCACCCTGGCCCGATCCGACCTGGAACTGCGCCAAGGACCGGCTGAGCTGGACCCTCTCGATGAAGGCGAAGGGCTATGTCTCGGCCAGCACGGTGTCCACCGACGAATATACCGTGGCACGGGCCGAGGAGGGCCTGAAGCAGGAGGAAGCGGCCTTCCACGTCTTCCAGAAGTACTCGGCCCCCAAGACGCTCCGCGAGCTGGAAGGGGCCGTGCAGACGACGGCGGCCACACTCCAGTTCGAGCAGCTCCGTTCCCAGCGACAGATCGGTCGCCTCGCCATGCTGGAGCAGCAGGTCAAGGCGTGTACGATCCGGGCCCCGCACGACGGCTTCGTCATCCACGCGAACGACACTCGCCGTCAAGTCGTCATCGAGGAAGGCATGCCGGTCCGGCAGCGGCAGCCGCTCTTCTATCTGCCCGACCTCAAGGATATGGAAATCGTCGCCCAGCTCCATGAGTCCATCGTCAACGATGTCCAGCCCGGGATGGCGGCCAGGGTCGAGGTCGAAAGCCAGCCGGACCGCGATATTACGGGTCAAGTGAGGACCATCTCGCAGCTCCCGACGGTGGACTGGAAGAGCGACGTTCGTTACTACGACGCCATCGTCAAGCTCGATAAGACGCCCGAAGGGCTCCGGCCCGGCATGACCGCCCAGATCGAAATCGCCATGCCCCAGCGGCAGAACGTCCTGGCGGTTCCGTCCGAGGCGGTCGGCATCGCCGACGGTCATGATGTGTGCTTCGTCGTCCATGAGGATGGACTCGAGCGTCGAGATGTCAAGTTAGGACAAGTCACCCGCGAAATGACCGAAGTAACCGAAGGACTCCGCGAGGGAGAACAGGTCGTCCTCAATCCGAAGGTCGAAGAGTCGGAACCTCTCACACCCGCCGAAATCGAGCCGGCCGGTGGGTCGACCCGGTCTGAAGCGGCTACCGGCGAGGTCGCCGCCTTGCAGTAAGGTCCCTTGGTAACGAGCGGACCGATCACCGGACGACTTCACGAGCCTGGTGATCGTCCGATGGGCTTTCATCAATTATCTCGCTTGCATGGCATCTCGGCCATGTGGATCGACTTTGTCGGTTGTGGAAGCTCGCTCGCTCAACGCTGAGGGTTCCGGCTCATCTCGCACCAATCTGGGGGTCGATAACGGTCCTATGGCGACCCGGCCGCGATGAACCCGCGCCTCGAATCCTAGAGCCAAGAGCGAGCGAGACCAATGAGCACCCGGCGCGCCTCAGCCCAATCGAGCCGTCCGGAATCCCCTTCCAATTCGGCCATCACCAACGCGTTCCTGATCGCCGCTGCGATCCTGTGGGGCGTCAGTCTGCTGGTCCAGCGCGGCCGGCTGACGTGGCCGCCTTATGCCTTGCTTTCCAGCCTCACCACGGTCGCGGGCTGCATGGCCTTGGTCGGTCCGGTCATCCTGTTTCGCTCGTCCGAGGCCGACGGGAGCCTGGGTGAACTGGGCTGGCTGACCGCCGGCATCCTGCTCTGGATCTTCGACATTGTGGCCGTCCTTCAGGGTCAGTGGAAGACGATTCACTGGGCGACGCCGCTCTCCGACCGGACTCTGGGGCTTACGGTCCTGGCGGTCCTGATCGCCGGCTGGCGCTGTGGATTGGCCCGGAGGAACTGGTCCTGGACCAATGTGGCCGGCTGGTTGCTGAGTGCCTTCTGGGTCGCCATGGCGCTATGCACCTGGTTGCTCTCATCGGCCGGGCGATCGAGCCTCGCCACGCTCTGATCCTTGACGAGCCCGCCCTCGATGATTAGCCTCGATATTTGCGATCATCCCGATCGCGGAGGGTGCGCCCGCCGGCATCCGACCGTCGATCGCTATCCCGATTCATGACCACGCGAACACGTCCACCCGGAGGATGTCATCTGTGGCGACCGATCAGAAACGCCCGCTATTCGCCGATGAAGCCGATGCCGCGCCCTCGGCCATCGAGAATGAAATACCCACTTATCGGGCAATCAGCCAGTACGCGATCTTCAGCTTGGCCTTCGGCATCATCGCCTCGTTTAGCTTCGCGAGTCTCTACTTCCTGGCCTTCGCGGTCGGCGCCGTGATCCTGGGCATGCTCGCCCATCGCGGGATCAAGCAGCATCCCGACATGCTTACCGGCCGCGGCCTGGCCAACGTCGGGATCGTGCTGGGGTTGGTCTTCGGACTCGTCGTCTCGACCTACACGGGAGTCCAGAGCTTCATCCTGACTCAGGAAGCCCAGCGATTCGGACAGGTATATGCGAAAGTCCTCACGGAAGGCGACCTCGGTGATGCCCTGTGGTATGGCATGTATCCGGATTCGCGGAAAGACGTGACGCCCGCAGACGCCTTGAAGGAATACGAGCAAGCCAAGACCAAAGAGAAGATGTTCAAGGACCAGAAGCTGGCTCCGCTGCAAGGTCTAAAGAAGCGCCTGGCCGCCACGAGTGGCACGCATCTCCATTTCGTGGATATCGAACAGCAGGGGGTCGATGATAGCGGCGGCACGATCGTCTACTACGCGACCGCCCTCTACGAAGTGGAGGGCTCGGGCGCCAAGGGATCCACCGAGCCGGCCCAATTCGCGCTCGCAATCTTCAAGGGATTGCCGAAGGGCCGTCACTACGACTGGTGGGTGGACGACGTGCAATTCCCCTACGTACGAAAGACGTTCGTCGCACCCGAGAAGCCGGTCGAACGACGGCCATGGGCATGCCAGTGGCGGCCACTGATCGAGATCGCCGTGGTAGTCTAGGACCCGGCCGAGTAAGTCGAGCAACAGTGCTCGGTCTCCCACAATACCACCTCGACGACGGGGAGCCCGGACTCCTTCGCTCGCTGATAAATCAAGCGAGCGATGTTTTCGGCGGTCGGGTTATCGTCCATGATAAAGACACGCTCTCCGTGCTCGCGGAGGACGGGTAGCAGGGGATCATCGCGACACAGGAGCAGGTTGTGATCGAGGTTCTCGTCGATCCATTGCTGGACTTTCTCCTTGATCTCACCGAAATCCACGAGCATGCCACTCGGATCGAGCCCGGGGCCCTGGAGGGTGATCACCGCACGGCCGTTATGGCCGTGGAGGTGCCGGCACTTCCCATTGTAGTTCAGCAAGCGATGGCCGTAGCAGAACTCGATCTCGCGTGTCACTCGGTACATGATGTTCCGCGATCAGTTGAATGGCAGATAGGTCGTGAGATCCGTCAATCCGGCGTCGCGAAAGCCTTTCTTCCGCTCGGCGCATTTGTTACAAGCCCCGCAGTGGAACGCACCGACTGGATTGATGCAAGAGAACGTCAGGTGCAGCGGAAGATCCTGCCCACACCGGATGACATCGGCCTTGTGCATGCGGTCGAAGGGGCGGATCAGCCGTAATTCGCCCGCCATCGCCCGATTGAGCAAGTCTTCGAGCATCCGGAAGAAATCCGGAGTACTGTCCGGGAAGGGGTTGGATCCGAGGCAGCCGAGTGCAAGCGTCGATACGTCGCGGAGACGGCACCAGACGGCCGCCTTGACTGTAAGCAACAGGTTTCGCCCGGGGAGATAGACCGCCTCGTCGGCCGTCTCCGAACCGGGCACACCGTTGCCGCTGGTGCTCCAATGGCTGCCGTAGACATCGGCAGTGGGCTCATCGAGCACGATGAGATCATCCACGGCCTTCTCTCCGACCTCGGCGAGGAATCGATGCAACGCATCGATCTCGGCGCCTTCCCACCTCAGACCCGATCGAATGTAGAGCGGGATTACCTTCGCGAATTCACGAGTCAACTCGACGCAAAGGACGGCGCTATCGAGCCCTCCGCTGATGAGGACGGCGACCGAGGGCTGTTTCGCTCGGGGCATGGCATGAGACCGTCGCTTCGAGGATGGTGTATCGAGTCGGAGTTCCATTCGAGTGAGGGTATTCTAGGCCGGGGTCGGCCGACCGGCAACACGAGGGGTTGCCGCTTCAAGAGGGTTGTCGATCGACCCAATCGAGAGCGTCTTTCTTGCTGTGGAGCTGGCCTTCGAGTTGGCCCTCGCGAATCCGCTCGAGCAGGTCGGCGAAACGGGGGCCGGGCTGGAGTCCGTGGCGAACGAGGTCGTGGCCGGTCAGGAGCGGCGGGGGATTGATGGGCCCGTCCGGTTGAGACACCAGGTAATACCGACAGTAGTCCACGTGCTGGGTGTCGCCGGTAGAGGCCAGCGCGTCGGCATGGTGCAAGTCGAGGAGTTCGTCGATCCCCGGCTCCGCCAGCATCCGCTTGAGCTTCGACTCGCGGAGTCGCTTGGCCTCCCCGAGGTACTGATGATAGGCGACGAGCCAGGTGATCCTCTCGCGCTCGGTGTTCGAGAGCTTGAGCGACCGGCACAACCGGTCGGCGATCCGGGCGCCGGCCTGTTCGTGGTTGTGGAAACTAGATCGGCCGTTCTGGAAGACCCTGGTAGGAGGCTTGCCCACATCGTGCAAGAGTGCCGCCATCGCGAGGTTGAAGGTGGGATCCGTCGGCAGCAGGGAGAGGACCAGCCGGGTATGATCCCACAGGTCCCCCTCGGGCTGGATCGGCTTACCCTGAAAGAGCCCCTTCATGCGGACAACGGCCGGCAGGATGGCGGCGAGGAGTCCCATCTCCAGGGCGAGATCCATGGCCCTGGTGCGGGTCGGATGGACCAGCATGCGACGGAACTCCTGCGCGATCCGTTCGGCCGACACTTTCATGACCTCGGGGGCCATCGACCGGGTCGCGGCGGCGGTGGCCGGCTCGATCTGGAGCCGGAACCGCGCGGCGAGCCTCACGGCACGGAGGAGCCGAAGCTTGTCCTCGCGGAATCGTGCCCAGGGGTCTCCGATGGCGCGGAGCACCCGCCGGTCCAGGTCCTCGCGCCCGCCCACATGGTCGATCACCCGGTTCGAAATCGGATCGAGATACATCCCGTTGATCGTGAAATCCCGCCGCGCGGCATCGAGCTCGGGCGAGCCGAAGACGACCGACTCGGGTCGACGTCCGTCGACATAGGCACCGTCGCTGCGAAACGTGGCGATCTCGACCTCGACGCCGTGGTGCCTCGGGTCGAGGACGCGCACAACGCCGAACGAGATGCCGACGGGGACGGATCGATAGGGCAAGACGGACATGACCTGTTCGGGGGTCGCCGCCGTCGCCACGTCGTAATCCGCCGGGGTTTGGCCCAGGATCAGGTCCCGGACGCAGCCCCCCGCCCAGAGGGCTTGATAGCCTGCCTTCTGAAGCCGCTCGACCACTCGCGTGGCGAACTCGCGGCGTGCGTCGGCGTCAGTCATCGAGGCCGTCCTCCGCGTCGGGAGGCTCCATGTCTTCAATCCCTTCGACCGGCCCGATCGACGGGGCCGAGGCACTCGTCCCCTCCGGACGCTCGGGCACGATCTTGAGCGCGACCTGCGAACTCCCATATCGACGAACATCCCAGGTCGCGAATTCCGGGAGGACCCGCCCGTCGAGATCACGCCAAGATTCCAGCGCCACGGCCGATCCCGGGGGCATCTTCTCGACAAGCTGGGCGAGCATCCGGTTCATCTTGGGTGAGTGGACCTCGTACTCGCGATAGGGAGGGTCGAGGAAGACCACCAGAGGGAGATCATCAATCCGCTCGAAGGACCCGGCCCATCGGTAGGCGTCGGCATGACGGACCTGGGTACGGTCCTGGTATCGCAATGTGGCGATGTTGCGATGGATCAGCCCGACGTTCTCCCGATCCCGCTCGACGAAGATTGCCCGGCGAGCCCCTCGGCTGAGTGCCTCCAACCCCAGTGCTCCCGTGCCGGCGAAGAGATCCACCGCGATGCGGTCGACGACCAGGTCGCCCAGGATATTGAAGAGCGCCTCGCGGATCAGGTCTCTCGTCGGCCGGGTGCCGGTTGACGGCCGTGGTCCGTCGATCTTATGACCGCGTCGCTGTCCCGCGATGATCCGCATGCCCGGAAGACTCCTTGACCCCGAATGCCGTCAATCGCCGACCCTACCCGATCTTACCAGGCCGGGCCGGCAGAGGCGAATGGAGCCTCGATCGAGCTGCCGGTGTCCCGGATCGCCTTGATTATTGCGCTGGTCTGCACTCGTAAGACGCATCTTCCCGAGTCGCCATCCTCAAACTCCAGGGTCCACAATGGGTTAGCGGCATGGCCCCGAAGGGACTAGCACGGGAGGCGCAGTCGGGTCGTGGCGCTCCGTGGTTGTCGAGGATTCAACCGACCCGATCAAATTCTGGACGCATCGCGCGTTCATGTCCCGGCTCCTAAGATTCGGATGAAGTTATGTTCCGCCTATCTATAGAATGCCGCAGCTTTACGATTTCATTAACGCAACGGTAGCGAATTTAGGCGATTTCGCTCCCCAAGTCCTTTCCGGGAAGGCAGATAAAAATCTTCCACTCTTCGAAGATTCCCGCGCCGAATCACTGTGGAGGAGAAATGACGAGACCGTGGGGAAATGACGGAACAATCGGCATCAGAATGATTTGCGACATAATGACTCGAAGTCGCACCGATGCGATCCGAATAGTTTGGCGAACGGCGTGGGAATTGCCCGAGCTCCAGGGATCGGGGCTCGCACGGTTCGGCCCCGCTAACGGCTCGGAGATCGCTCGGGTTGTCCGAGTTTCGCGATGGCCTCACGGTCGCCGGGGCACTCGGAGAGGACGGCCTGCCAGAGGCGATGCGACTCGGCGAGGTCGCCCCGCTCGGCGGCCAGGACGGCGAGGTTGCGGCGGGTGAGGTGGCCGTAGATGCCCATGTCCAGGCTGGCGAACTCATCGGGTCGGCGCAGGCCGAGGATTCGTCGCCAGCTCTGCTCGGCCTCGGCCGACTCGCCCCGATTGCGGTGGATGACCGCCTTGCGGAACAGGAGCTCGGCATCCTGGGCGTCGAGGGACAGGCCCTCGGCGCAGGTCCGCAGCGCGGCGGCCGTCTCGCCCATCATCTGCTCGGCACGCGCGATCAGGGCGAACAGCTTCCGGGTGATCGAATCGCTGGGGGCCGATCGCGCGAGGCTCCGACGGAGGTAGGTCAGCGCCCCGCTCCAGTCGCGCCGCTCGTTGGCGATCGCGCCGAGGTTGAAGAGCACGAACGGGTCGTCCGGGCGGTCCTTCAACTCTTCCTGGAGGATCCTCCGATCGCGATCGAGCTTCCGGCCGCGGAGGGCGAGGTTGACATAGCCGGTGTGGCGCACGACCAGGTCGGTCCAGCGGACGGGGATGCCGGCGCGTCGGAGTGCGGGCATGATCTGCTCGTGGACGCGATAGGTCCATCGGACGTCTTCGCGGAGCGGGAACAGACGGACGTGGTCGACGACGGTCTCGCCGCCGCTGCCGTCGGGGCTGGGGTCGCACGCGCATCGCACGACATACCCGGCCGGTTCGCCCGCATACAGTCCGTCGAGCAGTGCCCGCAATGTCGCCTGCTGGCCTGGATCGACCACGTCGTCGGCATCGAGCCAGAAGGCGAAATCGCCGGTAGCGTGCGCCAGCGCCACGTTTCGGGCCGCGGCGAAGTCGTCGATCCAGGCGAATTCGAATACCCGGGCGCCGAATTCGCGCGCGATCTCCCGGGTCCGGTCGGTGCTGCCGGTATCGACGACGACGATCTCGTCGAAGATCCCGCGCACCGATTCGAGGCAATGTGGCAGGTTGTCCTCCTCATTCCTCACGATCATGGTCAGGCTGACCCGGGCGCCTGGCACCGGCGAGCGATTCCGACCCGGAACCGCCGGTGTCGATCTCGGGGTCGTACGCAATGCCGCGGAGGGGCGCCAGAGAGAAGGCGGTCCTTCTACTTCGGAGAGCAATTTGATCGGGGTCCGCTCAGATCCCGTCTCTCGATCCCCGGGGGGCCTGTGCCACCCCTCCACCGGCCTTGCGTCCTGGAGCGGGACGTCCTTGTCCGCTGGGTTTCTCAACGATCTCGTATCGGGACCGCGCGATCCCCGGTCGGCGGGGTTTCCCTCCGGCCGGGCGGCCCAGGGGCTCAAGGCCACCCGACGGCCGCGAGGCATCGCGTGCCCCCACTTGTCGGCGAATCGCCGCTCGTTCTCGCGGAGCAGCGACTCGGCGTCGATGCCGTTGCCGGCGAACGTCCGGCTGCCGAAGTGGTGGACGAACAGGTCGTGGGCCACGGCCAGCTCGAACCCGGCGCGACGCGCCCGCACGGCCAGGTCGTCATCGTCGAAGAGCCCCAGGCCGAACCGCTCGTCCAGGCCGCCGATGGCGTCGTACACCGCCCGGGTCATCAGGACGCAGAATCCCGACAGCTTCGGCGCGGTGAACCATTTGCCCCAGTGCTCGGTGCGCCAGCGACCGGCGAACTCGTGCATCGCGTCCAGGTCGCGGTAGGGCACGTCATCGACGCGTTGCGGCGGACTCGCATAATTCGACATCGGCCCGACCAGTCCAATCCTTGGAGTGGGGAGTGGGGGTGGGGAGTGGGGAGAGAAAAAGACTCTGCGCCATGCACACCTCCCACGACCGCGCCCGGAGAAGGAAAATGGGGACTGGCTCCCGGCCCGACGACCGCGGAGACCGGCCCGGGAACGTAGTCGGCCGGGTGCCTGTCCCCATTTTCCGCGAGCCCGCCCGTCCCAACAGTCTCGCTCCCTTCCGCACCGCCGTCGATCCTCACTTTGGTCAAGGCGATGAGCTGATCGAGCCAGAGATCGGTGACGACCGCGTCGTTATTGAGGAGGACGAGGTATTCGCCGCTGGCGTTCTGCAAGCCCTGGTTGATCGCCGCGGGGAACCCGACATTCTGGGCGTTGGTGATCACCGTGACCGGCACGCTCGTGGCGTCCTGCACGCCGGCCAGGTAGGCGGCCGTATCGTCGGTCGAGCCATTATCGATGACGATTAGCTCCCAGGTGGGACGCGTGTAACGGAAGAGGGCCTGGAAGCAGTGGCGGGTGAATTCGCACTGGTTGAAACACGGGACGATGATCGAGGCCATCCCCGCGATGCATCCCGTGGCCTCGGACCGCCTGGAAGCGGGCCTCCAGCCCTGAGGGTTTCCGTCGCCCGCCGGTGTTTCGCTTGCAGGCGAAGTCTTTCCCGGAACAACGGACTGCCTCGAGGCGGAACTCCGACCGTGAGCTTCCCCGTTCCCCGCTGGAGTTCCGCCTTCAGGCGGGATCTTCTCCGGATCAACGGACCGCCTGAAGGCGGAACTCCGGACCGTGAACTTCCCCGTTCCCTGCTGGAGTTCCGCCTTCAGGCGGGATCTTTTCCGGATCAACGGACCGCCTGAAGGCGGAACTCCAGCGGAGCGAATTCTCGTCCCCCGCTGGAGTTCCGCCTTCAGGCGGCATCTTCTCCGAGCCCTCGCCCGAAGGGAGATGCACCCGCCCACCCCCCGACACGACAGTCCGCCCCAAGCACCTCTCGGCCTCGGAGAGCAGCCGTTCCATCCGATGCCGATACGTATGCCGTGCGATCGCCTCAGCCCGACCCGCCGTCTCGATCGCCTCGCGCTCGTCCTCATGATTCAGGTAATAGCCGATCGTCTCCAGCATCTCCCCGGCTTCGCGATAGGTGGCCAGGTGTACGCCGTCCTGGAAGAGCTCGTCCTGTCCGTTCTCGGCCAGATCGTTGGTGACCAGCAACGACCCGCAGGCCAATGCCTCGAAGACCCGCATATTCACGTCGCTGCGGATGCTGCGGTTGAACACGACCCGGCTGGCCGAGTAGATCCGCGCCATCTCGTCGAAGAAGGCCGTGCCGATGAAATGGTCGGGGAACTCCCTCCGGATCCGTTCGAGCAGATCGTCCCGTGGCCCCGGGCATTGGTGCCCGACGAAGGCGACGTCGTACCGTTTGGGAACCTCATGCTTGCGATGGATGTCCCGGTCGCAGGCCAGCGGCAGCCAGATCGCCGACTCGATCCCGGCGACGCGGAGCCGCTCGGCGCCGTCGCGCTGGGCGGCGAAGGCGAGATCGCAGGGGACCGAGCGCGCGAATCGTGCTGGGAAATCCCGGTGCGTATCGATGGCCCAGTAAGCCCGAGGATGCAGGGACGCCGGGAGCTGGTGCTCAGTGTCGTCGTCGATGCTGAGATAGAGGTCGAAGCCCGAAGCCGGGATCGCATCGGCCCGGTCGGGCTGGAAATGGACCACTTCGACCAGCTCGACCAGCGCCCGGCGGACATACACGCCGGTCGTATCGGGCCGGATCCGATCGTCAAAGATCAGGGCGACGCGGTGGATGCTCATGGATGCCCAGCTCAGTCAGAGTCTGTAGACGTGTTCAATCGAAGTTGCCTAGATCCCGCAACCTGGGTCGCGATTGAGGGATGTCCCCATTCGTCTCCCGTGTCCCCATTCGTCTCCGCAACCTGGGTCGCGATTGAGGGATGTCCCCATTTGCCTCGTGAGGGATGTCCCCATTCGTCCACGTCCCGGATTCACGGATGTCCCTTTTCTGCCTCCCTCTTCTCCCATCCACAGATCAAACAAATAAAATTTCTTTTATGATAATTGTTGCACGATATCAGGATCGTTGATGTATGCCCGCATTTTTGGCATATCCTCGGCATGCAATTAAGTCCACAGGACACAGTATTTCCAACGCACGCAATAATCCACAGATATTGATAAATCGTATAATCTGAAAAATGGTTATTTGCTAATAGAAAAATAAAGAAAGTATATATGGATGTTATTGAGAAAAAATTGAAAAAACAAAAAAGTATACACCAGTCTCGTGCGGGCGATTTCGGGAAAATCAATAAAATAGCACATGTAATAATGACTGGCCGTGACCAAATGGCAATTGCATTTTCCCACGCTCCGAATTGGAAAAAACCGATCACATTAGACGAGATCGCGAATATAAATAAAATTAAGCCAACCTTTGTAAAGAATAAGTAAAATTTGAATGTTGCATTTTTGCTACCTTTATTGTCGCCGTTGTGCATAGCGGCCTCGTCTATATGCAATAATTAAAGACGCTGCTTCTTGTTGCCCGCGAGGAAGCGGCCGAGCGCCCAACGGATCGCTACGTAGAGCCAGGAAATATGCACTTTAGAAGTTTTGAGGTGTCTGTATCGTAGCTCTGCGAACTCGCCTTCTTTCGCACAACCCTTTAGCTCTGTCGTGATACACGTAAATTCGACGTTCTCGGCATATTTCCTGCCGCCGACTGCAAGCTGACACCCACCTTCGTACCGAAGAATCCTGGAGTGCTGGCTCCTCTGCTTCTATGCGGTTACGAGGTGTTTCGGCTCTCTGAAGCCCTCTCGGTCCACTTCTGGGTTCGCTCGAATCGATACGACGGTTTCGGCCATGCTTTGGTCCTCGCCGTAATGGGCCTCCCACCGGATGGCCGGGAGCTTTCGGTTCCAGTCTCTCGTCCGGAAAGATGGCAGGGAAGTGGGCCTCCCAATTTCCTGGTGATCGCTAATAATCATCTGTCGTTATCTACGATTCCGCCGGGATAAGGAGTGTCCTGCGGGTCTAAATGTAACGACGACCGACGCGAACCCAGTCATGTTCATAAAAAAGGCTCCCGGATGCTCTGTCTCGCTACGCTTCGCAGGCTGGGTTTCCCCTACCACCACGTAACACGCGCTTCTCGTTACTGGCTCAGCTCCACCAAAAGGGAATGCGAACCCGCAGGGTTTCAACGAACAGTTTTCGAGCTGGAATCTCCTCCTCATTTCCACTGGCCTTCTTGACGCAAGAACACTCAAGGGGCGGAAAAGGGGACATAAGGAATTACGAATCCTTTCTGGGACGCCCTCTCGATCGGAGGGTCGATTCCAGCCCGAGCCGCCCGGCTGTCTCCTGCACCCACGACTCGTCACCAAATGGCCGACCTCGCTCCGCCGAGAGTCGGAGTCGTTGCAGATCGCCTGCCGACAGGGGCTCGTTCACTCGCGCCAGCCACAATTCATCCCGCAACTCTGGTTCGCCATGCCACAGCATCGGATCCCGCCGGAGCCAACCCGGCAGGCTCGACCATTTCCAATCCTCGGCCCGCGCCACCAGCTCGGCCCTCAAGGCATTGCGCTCCACATAGCGCAGGACCGTCCGGAGGTGATCGTCGCCCTGGGTCGGGAATGCCTTGAATCGCCCCTGCCAGACATGGCCGCTGGTCCGATAGTGGCGGTGATAACGTTGGGCGTGCGTCATGAGCAACCATTGCACCCAGCGGCCCAGGTCGCCATCGGCTCGCGGGCGGAGGACCAGGTGGAAGTGGTTGGGCATGAGGCAGTACCCCAGGAGATCGAGCGGGAGTCGGGCACGCTCGTCGCTGATCGCCTCGACGAAGGCGTCGTAATCACCGGGCTTGTGGAAGACGGCCTCGCGGCGGTTGCCGCGGTTGAGGACGTGATACCACATGCCGCCGACGGAAGCTCTGGCAGTTCTAGGCATCAATTCAGGATACAAGACGCCTGACCGAGCGTCAATATTCGTTATGTCCCCTTTTCTCTGCTGTCCCCTTTTCTCTGCTGTCCCCTTTTCTCTGCTCGTTTCCGTCCTGGGGCGACCCGGCCCATTCGTCCCTCCAGTAGAAGAGGCCCGAATGAGATTGCGGGAGGGCGAATTGAAATCGCCTAGCTTCGTAAGTTTATGGTAAACTGTCTTGGTTATAGACATACATAGTAAGAAAATCTCTAAAGTTTTTGCATAGTATAGAATACGTAGGCCACAAACTGTGATCACTGAATAACAAAATATTATTATTTTTATTTAGCTGAATGCAGAAATAAGAAACACCTATTGATTGATCACCAAAAATATACATATTTCTAAGATCATTTATTATGTGTTCGTCTAGGCCTGTCCGATCGCGTAAGGCATAACAGGGGGTGAGGCACTCCAGGCTCCAGATGGAATTCAATCTGTCATCCCACTCTGTGCGAGGCCCCATGCCATTGAGAACGGAATAGAAGAATCTCATGTCTCGAGGCAATCGAATACCAAAAGAATGCTCAACCTCCTGGATGCGTTCATTGCTAAGACCAGGAAGGACAGGTATGCCTTGCCTAATCCACATCTCTCGAATTTTGTATATTAATTCTTCCATAACTCATGCCCGCCTAAAGCGATGAATAGAAAGTGATGTAGTTTCGTCGTTCAATGTAAGCAGCCGAGGGCGAAGCAATCACCTTATGGAAAGTTCCCTATAGAATGTGAGTTTGGCGGATAGACCAAAGCGCCAACCTGTGTTGTCTGAGATTAGTGATTTATAAAATAATTGATAATATAAATACCAATTATTTTTATGAGATTAAACGATAATTAACAGCTTGATGGCCAAGCAAATGATGTGGTGGTTCCATCAGGTCTAGCTGTTGCCTCAGGGATTGAGAAACCTGGTCGAGATCCTTGTTCCCTATATCCCTCGTCCTATTCCCACTCTCCAACTGTACCTAAGCTAGATTCAAGCCCCCAGGTTGATATCCTAACGTGCACTCCGGGGGCGCCATGAAAAACATGAGGTCCAGGGCGATGGTCGTCATCGCTTCTGCCATCGCAGCCATAGCAGTCCCGAGGTTCGCGATGTTTCGCGCCATCTGCGCTGTCAGTTGCTCGCCAAAGTCCGCCATGAGTCTAGCAGTTCTTGACTGTTGCAACAAGTAATTGGATACAGCTTCCAGTTGCTTCTCAACGGTCAGACTGCTCATCTGCTTAGCGTAAAACAGCATCTTGGCAATGGAATGATCTATATACCATTGCGCCTGTTTCGCGGTCATATCTGGAGGCACTGGCCCTTCGCCATCCAGATATGCTTGAAGGGTTTGGATTACTGAACCCCAGCCTCCAGGCGGTCCAGCCAAACCGGTTGGATCTGTAGCGTCTGTCGAATCATTTCCAACGTACCGATAAATGTTTGCATCCCCCGCCGCGAACCCCATCGGGTCTTGCCTCATGAACCTCGCGGTTGCAGGGTCGTAATACCGCGCCCGATCGTAATATTGACCGATCGCCGGATCATACTCCATCGACGCGAACTTGTAGCGGTCGCCATTGCTCGCATCTGTCTCAGAGACGATGTTCCCAAAGCTGTCGTACACGATATGGTCGAGCTCGGTCCCCGTAGTGCTCACAATGTCACGCACCGAGCCAAGTTTGTCAGTCAGATACCATGCTGTCGTGCCGCTCGCGCTGGTCCGAGCCAAGATCACCGTCGCGTTTGCCCCGTTGATAACGGTAGGACCGAAGAGGTAGCGCACGGACAAACTGCCTGAGCCGTTGAAGTCCGAGTAAGGATTCGCGCCGGGGCTCACGCCGTTATAGACCGTCCAGGTCTGGGTGCCGCTGTCCTGGACGCCAATCCGCTGGTTTAGGGCATTGTAGGTGTAGGTCGCCACCACCGTGCCGCCGGTCGTCACCTCAGTCAGGCGGTTCTCGTAGTCGTACGTATAGGTTGTGACGACGTGCGTCAACGTATTTGTCGCGCTGATCATGTTCCCGGGATTGTCGTAAGTGTAAGTGTACCCCGGCGAGGCGGTCTGTTCGTTGTCGGTTCCGGTGTTGTAGCCCGTGCCGGTGCGGTTGCCGTTAAGATCGTAGCTGTACGTCCCAACCGGCGTGCCGTTCTGAGTCACGCCGGTCAGTTCGTTGGCACTGTCGTAGGTGTACGAATAGACTCCTTCGGCATCTGTTTCACTAGTTTCGCGGCTGGCGTCGTCGTAGCTGTAAACATAGGTGCCAAGGGGCGTTGTTGACCAGTATCCGCCGCCGAAGAGCGAGTATGTGGCCACCCCATCTGTCATCGTCACGACCCGGTTGGCCGCGTCGTAGCTGATCGCCGTGTTAACCTCGGCTGCCGTGCTGCTGGTGCCGGTTTGCCGCGTGATCGTCGTGAGCCGGTTGGCGCTGTCGTAGCCGAACGAAACCTGGGGGTCCACCGAGCCGCCAAATGATTGTGTGATGGTCGTGATCTCTTCATTGGCGTTGTAAGTATAGCTGATCACCCCCTGGTTCGACAAGCTGTCGGTCACGCTCAGTTCGTCCCCAAGTTGGTCGTAGCTATAGGTGAGCGTTACCGTCGGCTGGCCGGTCCCGGGGCCGGAAGTCGCGTCGGTTAGGAGGTCTCCGTTCTTGTCGTAGGTGAACGTCAAAGTTGCGTACGGATCGGTCGCGCCGGTCATCTCGTGATCGGCATCATAGGTGTACGTTGCGATGTAAATCGCGGAACCGGAGCCGTTCACCCAGCTCTCGCCGGTCAGGTCGCCGTCCTTGTCGTACGAGTAGGTCGTGCGGCGTCCGTCCTGGTCGGTCGTATCGATCAACTCATTGTCGGCATTGTAAACCGACGTCACCGTGCTGCCATTGGGATCCGTGACGGTGGTCACGAGATCATCGGCGTCGTAGGCCCAGGTCGTCGTGTTCCCGTCCGGATCGGTCAATGTGGTCTCTCTCCCGGCCACGTCATAGGTCATCGTTGTGATTCCGCCGACGGCGCTGATCATCGTGGTCGCCCGGTCGAGGGCATCGTAGAGCGTCGTCGTCGTGTGGCCCAGGGCGTCGGTTTCGGTGTCCAGGTTCCCCGAACCGTCATACGAGTAGCTGACCGTCACGCCGAGCGGCTCGATTTGCTCGATCTTCTGATTGATCGAATTGTAAACATAAGTAGTCATGTTGCCGTTTGGGGCCTTCACGCTGACTTGGTTCCCTACGCCGTCATACATATAGGTTGTCACGTTTCCCAATCCGTCGGTCGATGAGCTGAGTTCGTCATCGGCGTTGTAGGTATCGAGTTGGCTGGTCAGCATGAACATCGTCTCGTACTGACCTATCTGCTTCCCGGTGGCTGAATAGGTATAAGTAACGACGTAGCCCAGGGGATCCGTCACGGTCGAGACCCAGCCCCGGACGGAGTACGTGTAGCTCGTCGTCCGGTTCAGTGCATCCGTCACACCGAGCTTCTCACCATCGGCATCGTAGGTCGTCGTCGTGGCGTTACCCATGGGATCGATCGCGACGGTCTGGCGGTCCAGCTCATCGTACTGGTAGGTCGCGATCCGGCCCATGGGATCCGTCACGGAGACGACGTTCCCATCGGCATCATACTTGGTGACCGTCGTGTTGGACATGGGGTCGGTCACGGTTGTCATTCGTTCCATCGAATCGTAGGCGTAATTCGTGGTCCGGGCCGTCTGGCCTGCCGGTGTGGGGGCCTGTTGCTGGGTTATGTTGCCGGCGGAATCATGCACATAAGTCGTATGATTGCCCAGTGCATCGGTCGTGCCGGTCTCGCGGTTGAGGGCATCATATGCGTAGGTCGTGGCGTTTCCCCGGCCGTCCGTGGACTGGATCACCTGGCTCGCTGAACTATACGCGTAGAGATTGGTCGTGCCGTTTGGAAACTGCACCGTCGTGACGCGATCCTTACTATCGTACAGGTATGTGGTTGCGTAATCATCAGCGTCAGTGATCGTTTGAACCTGACCGGTACCCGTGTAGGTCATCGTGGTCAGGTTGTTCATCGGTTGCTGGATCACGTCCAGGTTCCCGTGCGCATCGTAGGTGTACGAGGTCGTCTTGCCATCCTGGTTCGTATAGGTCAGCGGCTCGGAGTCCGAGTTGTAGGTGTAGTGCTCGCTGGTCAGGTCGGGGTATGTGATCGTGACCGGCATCCCCGAGCTGTTGTCATTGTACTGCTCGATCCGATTGAGCGCATCGACGGAGACGATCGGCTCGCCGTTGGCGTTGAGGTCGTTGGTCGTGACATCGTTATAGGGATCGATCGTCTGATCGACCTGGCCCAGGCCCATCCAGTCGGGTTCGATCTCGGACGTGTTGCCGTTGGGGTCGGTGTAGCTGGTGGCCGCGACGGCCAGGAGGGTCGCCGCCGCCGGGCTGCCCGAGGTCCCGCTGTTGGTCCACCCTTGTTCCTGGTACGACGAGACGAGCTGTGTGCCGCCGTCCGGCTCGGTGATCGTGCCGACCCTGCCTGCGCTGTCGTAAGCGATCGTCGTCACATTCGTGCGCTGGTCCTCGTACTCAGTTATCTGGCCCGACCCGGAGTAGGTGTAGGTCACGTGCGAGGTGTCGGCCTGCTCGACGGCCTGGAGCTTGCTCCCGGACATGGTGAAGGTCGTCAGCCGGCCGGCCGGATCGAGGATGCTCTGCAAGTAACCTGAGCTGTACGTGAAGGTTGTGAAGTTGCCGTAGGGGTCCTTGATCGAGGCGAGCTGGTTCGAGCCGTTATAGGAGTAGGTGGTGTGCAGACCGTTCAGGTCGATCGTGGCCGTCTCGTAGCCCGACGAATTGAAGGTGATCTGGGTTCCATTGGTCAGCGTTTGGGTGTATCCGCTCGAGGTCAAGGACAGGGTGGAGAAATCGCCCGCCGGGCTGGTGTAGTTGCCGCCAACGCCGGGGCTGCCGGAGAACCACTCGCTCTCCCCGTTGGTACCCAGGGTCAGGATCACGCCGCCGGTCGCCGGGATCACCTGCTCCAGGCCCTGGAGCGTCCAGCCGTCGCCGAAGGCGCTGGTTGAACTGATTGAGGACCGTCGCCGTGCCCGTGTAGGTCGCCGTCGCATAGGTGGAACGCTCGTCCACGACCTGGGCGGAGTAGCTGTACCGGCCGGTGCTGAGGCTCGACGCGTTGGCCTGGAGCGCGATCTGCTGAACGTCGCCGGGTATGAAGCTGCTCGTGTTGTAGTACCACGTGGTGCCGGCCGTGCCGTTGAAGGTCAGGGTGGCGTTGACCGCCGAGGGGACGGTCAGGCTGGAGGAGAGCGCGTTGTGGACGACGAAGATCGGCATCGGGTTGGCGGTCGTCGAGTTGTAGGTCAGCGCAATGGCCGGGACGTTTGGGTTGTAGCTGGGTAGGTTGATGTTGGTGTCCAGGGCGCCGGAATCGGCGTTGACGGAGACCCCCTGGCTGGCGATCGACGGGGCGCCGGGCTGGACCTGGTCGGGTGAGATCGTCGTCGGCCAGCTCGCGGACCCGGGCATCGTGACGACGTTGCTGGTGGGTAAGACGAAATCGTAAGTCTGGCTCTCATGATGGCTGTTCGCGTCGGTGACAGTCAGAGTGAGCGGTTCGACCTGGGCCGTGGCGTTGGCACCTTCCCAAGTAAATTGGAGGTTGGCCGTGCTGGCGCCGGTGATGCTGCCAAACGTTGACAGGCTTGATGTGTTCCAGCTATAGGTGTAGGGACCGGTGGAACCACTGACCTGGGCGATGAGGTTGACATTGCCGCCGAGGGTGGCTTGCTGGTACTGGCCGGGGTACAAGACGACGCCCGAATCGTCGTCCAGCGTGTAGAGCTGGAAATAGGGGAACGACTCCACGTCCGGAGCCATGCCGCCGCGCACCGTGCTGGATGGGAGCGAGGAGCGGTTCTCGATGATGTGCGTGGTGCCGGTCGCGGTGGTCGTGGTGCCGGGGGGATTGACGGGCGCAGAGGCGATGTCCGATGTCGAGCCGGAGCTGGGATTCAGGCCCTGGGCGGCGGCGTTGCGAGAGATGGCCGGGGCGGGGAAGCCCTGGGTCGCGGTGGTCGGTGTACTCCCATTGTAGAGACCTGGAATCGTCGGAGGCGGTGCGGGCGCTTGCGTTGCCGCCGGGAGCGCGGAGTGGCCCGTGACCATGGCCGTGACCGCGGGCTGGGCACCGCTGCCCGAGCCGCCCCGAGGCGGCATGGCGGCCCCGCCGCCGGGCCGGCTCGCCGGCTTCCACGGAGCCGTGATGCCCGTGGAGGAGGATGGATCGGAGCTGGGTGCCAGCGCGGCGGCCAGTTTGTCGTCCGCCGAGGACTTGGCCCCTACTGGGGCGACGTCCGGTACGGCCGGTGCCCCGCTCCCACCGCCACCGCCGGAGCTCGACATGGGCACGATGTTGATGGGGAGGAAGTTACCAGACGCTCCGAGGGCCTTGACCTGGGCCGGCTTCGGTTGGAGGGATGCTCCTTGTGTCGCCGCGTCCGGCTGGGTCGGACTGCTCGGGGCGTTGCCGCCACCGTTCTGCATCAGTCCGATCTGGGCCAGGCTCTGGAACGCGCCGGTCGCCAGGCTGAAGGCTGTGAACTGGGTGACCGTGCTCCGCGCTTCCAGTCGATCGAGCTGGATGACCTTGAGGGCCAGCGTGCGTCGGCGAGGCTCGGTGAAGCTCAAGAGGAGGCGCGGCATCTGCGTTCCTTCCCGTTGGTTGCGAGCCCGGACTCAATGTGCTGGGGTTAGCTGACGGCTGGCGTATGTGCGTTCAAGAAAACATGGCTCAAGTCGGCTATCGGGTGCTTGAAGGACTGAGGGAGACCTGCGGTCGGTTATTCGGGCGGGGTCATGAGACCCGCGCCCAACGCGTTGTCGGTTATTCGGGCAGGGTCATGAGACCCGCGGCAAGCGCGCCCTCTCGTGAACCCGCCCGAACATCCACTCGCTGGCGCGTCGGGCTCGTATCAAGTGTGCGCAGCCCGAGCGTAAAGCGTTCTAGCCCGGTGGCGGCAAGCCCGCTCGCTCCGGAGCGGCCACGCGGCGATCGCCGGCGCGGATCGTCCGCGCGGCATCTCGATGTTGTTGACGGCCAGCGCTATGGCCGGGAAAGCCGAGTCGATCAAGGGCCGAAGGGGGATGAATCGCCTGTCGCCGCGGCGATCGCGGCGCGGACGTTTCAAGCCAGATCGTGTTATGACCGGCCTGCTCAGATCATGTAAAGGCTTAATAGGCCACGCAATCGGAGAATTGCAAGGGGGCTGTCCTGGAAATTCTCCGGATTTTACGAGTTTATAGCAGGAGGTCCCATTCGCACATCAATGCGATCTCTTGGCGCCCGATCGGGCTGACGCCCGAGGTTGGAGGACGTTCGTCCCGTCCGGACCACGGTCTCACGACCGTGGTCACAGGCCTCGGTCTCGCGACTGGTAAAATTCACCCTCTGCACATTCGAGCGTCTCGTCTCACGACCGAGGTCACAGGCCACGGACTCGCGATCGTGGTCATGTACCACGATCTCGACCTGTCTGATCGTGGTCGGCGAGATGTGTGGAAGTCCGACTCACCTCTCTTCGACTCCTTAGAGCGTGTTATGAACGTCCCGCTTCTGTAGCCGGCCTCTGTGAGGCCGGTGAGGGCATACCCGGGGTCACAGACCCCGGCCACAGCCGGAAAATCCCGAGAACTACGGGGCAAGAGGTCATAACACGCTCTAGTCGGTCGACAACTCCGGGACGGCATTCCCGTGCGAGCTTCGGAACTCGTACGGCATTTCATTCAGAGATGCGATCCATACCCGGCCTCGGCCAATCCTTCGACCAGGGCTTTCAGCTTGTCGAGTTGGTCTCTGCGGGCGACGAGCGTGGCCTTGCCCGAGTGGACCACGACGAGGTCGTGGACGCCGAGTGTCGCCACCAGGCCGCCGTCATCGGAGATGATGATCGAGTCCTTCGTATCGCGGACCACGACATGGCCCTGGATCGAGTTTCCATGATCGTCTCGTTCCAGGAGACTGGCCACGGCACGCCAGTCGCCGACGTCGCTCCAGTTGTAGGGCACCTCGAGCACGCGGACGTTGCGCGCGTGCTCCATCACGGCCTTGTCGATGGGAATCCGTTCGAGCCGGGGGAAGTGCTCCGCCAGGGTTTCGGACTCCTCGGGGGTGCCCAGGGAGGCAAAAATCGGTTCGAAGGCCGCGGAAAGGTTCGGGCGATGTGCACGAAGCTCGTCCAGGATCGTCCGGGCGCGCCAGATGAAGATGCCCGAGTTCCAGAGGAAGCTGCCGGCGGCCAGGAATCGCTCGGCCGTGTCGCGATCGGGCTTCTCGCGGAACTGGACCACCCGGTAGACGGGGATTCGTTCGCGATGTTCCAGGAGCGGTCCGCGCTCGATGTAGCCATAGCCGGTGTCGGGGCGGGTGGGGGTGATGCCGAAGGTCACCAGCGTGGTCGGATCGTCATCGATGGCCGAGACCGCGGCACGGACCGACGTTCGAAATGCCTCGACGGGCTCGATGACGTGGTCCGCCGGCATCACGATCATGGTCGCGGCCGGATCCTTGCGCGACACCAGGCCCGCGGCGAGTCCCACGCAGGGGGCGGTGTCGCGCGGGCAGGGCTCGGCGATGACGTTGCCGGCCGGCACCCCCGGGAGCTGGGCGCGCGTCGCCTCGGCCTGGTCGGCCCCGGTGATGATCATGACGCGGTCGGGCGGCACCAGATGCTCGATCCGCGCCACGGTCTGCTGGAGCATCGTCGATTCGCCGGTCAGCCGTAGCAGTTGCTTGGGCCGGTCGCGACGGCTCTTGGGCCAGAATCGTGTGCCGCTGCCCCCCGCCATGATAATTGCGTGTAACATCGCGCTCCTCGCGTTGCATGTCTGGTGCTGAGAAAGGTCGACCGCGTCCTGGTCCGGTCGAAGCGGATCAACGGAAATAGACGGGCCGCTCCACGATGAGGCCCGGCTCGATCTTGGTCTTCAATTCTGCAGCGTCGAGGGCGAACAGGGGGCTGATCTCGATGCCGAACGGGACCGTGCCATCCGGGCGTCGAGGGACGATCGCGCCGGCCTGCTCGAGCCAACTGCCGAACTGGTCGCTCATGCGCTGATGCACCGTGGCTGGCGAGTCGGGCCCGACCGCGTTCTTGAGCGGTTCGAACTCGCCCGCCCGATCGGTCTCGACGATGGTCCAGCGCGCGGCCATCGGCAGCGCGTCGAAGATGAACTGCTCGAACTTGACCGCATTGGCCTCCGTGGGCTTGACCAATTGACCGGCGTCGTCGACGTACGGGACCTTCTTGATCGCGCGGTGAAAGGGCAGTCGATGGGCCCCGGCCAGGCGTTCGATGAATGACCGCTCCAGGATATGGACGGCGATGCTGCCGGCCCACAGTTCGAGGCGGCCCTCCGGCTCGCGGCGACCGGCCAGCTCGGGTGGCAAGTCGGAGTATTCGATCACCTGCGGGGTATCGCCGACGCGGACGACGACGCCGAGCTTCTCATCGGGGGAAATCCGCTCGACGACCTTGAATGACATCTCGGCATCGGCCTCGCGGTGCAGGCCGATGAACGCCGGGTCGGCCACGCGAACCATCGGGTTATCGACCTGGAAGTAGAAGAGAGTCCGGACCCCGCGCTCGCGCATCTCCTCCAGGCAGCTCGGGGAGCCGTCGGGGCCGGGCGCGCGCCAGCGCGACCAGGGTACCCCCGTGGCCGTCGGGCGAGAGCGCGACGTGGTCCTTGTCCGCGAGGAGGACCCGACCCGTCTGCTGATCGACCGCCGGCATCTGACCCTGGAGGAAGAATCGGACGTGTTCCAGGCCGAACCGATCGTTGGCCTGGAAGAAGTTGACCGTCGCCTGGTGGTTCTCCGGGCTCGTCATGATATACAGGGGCATCGATCGTCCGAAGCGGTGGCCCAGGGCCACGATCTTCTCGGCGTGGATCTGGAAGAGGCTGGCCGAGGAGACTGGTCCGATGGGAAACGTCCCCTTCGGACCCTCGAAGCCCAGGCGCGTGCCGGAGCCGCCGGCCACGAGGATGACGCCCACCTCACCCGCGGCCATCGCGTCGGCACCGACCCCGGCGGCGCGGCGCTGGGCCACGCGCTCGCCGTCGGTCTGCGGTAATCTCACCCCCTCGATCGGACGGACGTCATCGGCCGACGGCGCCGATGTGCCCTCGCCGCGCACCAGCTCGTTGACCAGCCGCTCGAGCCTGCGCGAAATCGATCGACGCCACCTCCGAGGCGAGCCGGCCGCGGCGATCTTCGGGCAGCTCGTCCCACCATCGCAGGAGATGGCCCTGTCCATAACGCTCCAGTCGCTCCACTAGCCAGCCTTCGGGAGACATCGGGCAATCGACTCCATGCAACGGGACCCGCCCGCAACCGCGGTGCATCCCGGCGATTTGCGTCAGAACTCCACCGCCAACCCATCGTAAGCCATTGCCACCCGAGGCGGCAGCATGGCCTCCGTCGGTCCATGATCGAAGCTATGAGACAGATGCGTCAAGAACGTCCGAGCCGGCTTCAGCTCTGCGATCACTCGCAGCGCCTCCTCGAGGCATAAGTGCGTAGGGTGCGGCTCGAATCTCAGGGCATCCAGTACCAGGATGTCCAGCCCTTCCAGGATCGGTCGGCTCGCGTCGGGTATTTTGCTAACATCCGTACAGTAGGCCAGTCCGCCCACCCGGAAGCCCAGGACGGGCATCGGCCCATGCTCCAACCGGATCGGGACGACCCGCTGCCCGAGGATCTCGACCGACTCACCGGGCCGGACCCGGACGAATTCGAGTTTCGGTACGAAGCCGGCGGGCCATCGTTCGGTCCCGGCCTTGAAAGCGTAGTCGAACACCCTGCGGATGCAATCCTCGGTCGGCTGCTCGCAGTAGATCGGTACCGGACCGCCGATCCCCTTCGGAAACAGTCGCGCGTCATCAAGGCCGAACAGATGATCGGCGTGATGGTGGGTGAATGCGATCGCATGGACGAGCTTGACCCGTTCCCTCAAGAGCTGGATCCGCATCTCGGGTGTCGTATCGATGAGCAGATTGCCCTGCGGAAAGCCGAGCAGGACGCTGGGCCTCGTCCGCCGGTTCCGCGGGTCCGGCGAGGTGCATACCGGACACTCGCACCCAATCATGGGGACACCCGTCGAGGTACCCGTCCCGAGGAAGACCAGTCGGCGTGTCGGTGCCTCGGCGGATTCGCTCAATCTTGACTTCCTCCTCCATCTTGAGCTGCTCAACATCCGTTCAACAACTTTGGCGCTCCATCATACGATACTCGCCCCGGGATCGCGACCACATTTCTGTCGGCACGGAGGCCAATCAAGCATGATCGCCCAGACCTTAACGGAGGAATTGAATCGTGGTCTTCGGCTACATCAATCCGGCCGGCTGGATGAGGCTGCGCACGTGTACGAAGCGACCGTGGCGCGCGATCCGACGAACGCCGATGCCTACTGCCTGCTCGGAGTCGTCCTGAACCAGCAGGGACATCCGTCGGCGGCGGTGAAGTGGATCGAGCAGGCGGTGGCGATCCGGCCGGAGGTCGCGGCGTTCCATGCCAACCTCGGCCTGGCCTGGCAGGCACAGGGCCGTCTGGCCGAGGCCGCCGAGGAGTTCGGCAAGGCCCTGGAGCTGGGGCCGGAGGATGTCGCCGTCCAT
Organism: uncultured Planctomycetota bacterium; assembly: GCA_963777695.1. Lineage (GTDB taxonomy): Bacteria > Planctomycetota > Planctomycetia > Isosphaerales > Isosphaeraceae > CAVZRC01. Next base: position 1,505,495 of record CAVZRC010000001.1, on the reverse strand, counting down.
GTGAATCGGGGCGTCATCGTCCGCGCCCTGGGTCATAAGGATTTGGCCCTGGAGCATTTCCGACGTGCGACCGAGCTCCACCCTCGGCTGGCCCAGGCTCGGACGAACCTGGGTGCCTTGCTGACCGAGATGGGCCGGCCCGAGGAGGCGTTGCCGCATTGCCAGCTCGCGGTCGCCATCGAGCCCCTGCTCGTGGAAGGCCACATCAATCTCGGGAACGCGCTCCGCGTCCTCGGCCGACTTAAGGAAGCTCGGGCTTCCTACCTCGATGCGATCCGGATCGACCCGAGTCGGGGCCAGGCGGCGTCGGGACTCGGGCTGACGGCCCTCCAGGAGAAGTCGTGGGACGAGGCGCTGGGGTGGCTGCGGACGGCCGTCGCGATCGAGCCGAGGTCGGTCGAGTTCCTGCGATACCTGGCCGAAGCGGCGTCGGACAGGAAGCTCTACGACGAAGTCCGGTCGTGTTGCGAACGGATCCTGGAGATCGATCCGGACCACGCGATTGCCCACAATGCGCTGGGATTCATCCTCCACGAGGCCGGACGGCACGAAGAGGCTCGACAGCGTTATCAAACCGTCATCCGCCTGAAGCCGGATCTGGCGGTCGCCTATCATAACCTCGGGGTCCTCGAGGAAGAACTGGGTGCGCTGACGGAGGCCGAGTCGCTCTTCCGGACGACGCTGGCACTCGAGCCGAACCACGCGACGACGATGGCCCGGCTCGCGACATTGCTGGGTAGTTCCCTGTCGGAATCCGAGCTCGCGGTGCTCCACCAGAGGTTGACCGACCCGCGCTCGCCCCGGTCGAGCGTGCCAATCTCCTGTTCGGACTCGCCCACGTCCACGATTGCCGCGGCGAATTCGGCGACGCCGCCACCTGCGCGGAGTGGGCCAACGAGCTGACCCTGGCCGATCAGGAGCAACTCGGCCATACTTACGATCCGGCCGATCAGATCCGCCTGGTCGAGAATGTCATCGCCACCTTCACCCCGGCCCTGTTCGAGAGACTGGCCGGTGCGGGGCTCGACACCGATCGTCCGGTGTTCATCGTCGGACTTCCCCGATCGGGCACGACACTTCTCGAACAGATCCTCGCCAGCCATCCTCGGGTGCATGGCGCGGGCGAGATCCCGCTGGCGCGCCAAAGCTTCGATGAGATCCCGGGCTTGCTCGGCCGCACTGATGAGCCTAAGAACTGCGTGCCCGATCTGACATCCGAGCTCGTCGGCGAGTTGGCCCGGCGTCACGACTCTCGACTGCGGGAGTTCGACGGAGGGCGTGCGGATCGCGTCGTCACCAAGATGCCCGAGAACTATTATTACCTCGGGTTGATCGCGCTGATGTTCCCGAGAGCGGTCGTGATCCACTGCCGCCGCGACCTCCGCGACGTGGCCGTCTCGTGCTGGCTGACGAACTTCAGCGAGATCCGATGGGCCAACCATTTCGACCACATCGCCAGCCGATTCAAGGGATATCGGCGCCTGATGGAACACTGGAACTCGGCGTTGCCGACGACCGTCCACGAGGTCGATTACGAGGAGACTGTGGACGACCTGGAGGGCGTGGCGCGGCGGCTCGTGGACGCGTGCGGGCTGGAATGGGATCCGGACTGCCTCGAGTTCCACCGCACGCGACGGCCGATCCGGACGGCCAGTCTGACGCAGGTCCGACAGCCCATTTATCGGCGCTCGGTCGGGCGATGGAAGTCATACGAGCACGAGCTCGCCGAGCTGTTCGAAAAGGTGGGCTCAGGCGGGGATGCGTAGCGATCGGCAGGTCGCCGCGTAGCTCTCTTCCAGCAGGAGCGGGACGCACAGGTCGAGGGTCAGCCAGAGGGGCATGATGGGAAGGGCCCTGCCCAGCGTCAGTTTCTCCGGCCACGCTTCGACGCGCGGTCGCTTCCGGAGCGTCACGGCCCGATAGGCGACGGCGTAGAGGCCGGTCGAGGACTCCCAGAGACTCTGGCGGCCCTTGACCTCCAGGGTCTCGAATAGCTCGCGGTGGAGGTTGGCCGATCGTTCGGTGACGATGTCGATGATGACCACGCTGACGCCGTGACGGAGGTAGCCCGAGCACTTCGCCGCGAAGGTCCGTCGATTCCTTCGCGGTCCTTGTTGGCCGGGCTGACCAGTTCGATGGCCGCGCAACTCGGCACCGCCGAGCTCCTGGTAGACGCGGACCTCGAAGGAATCGAGATGGGCGAAATCCACCTGTGCGACGATCTTCGGTCGCGATGGCGACCAGACCGCGGTGCTCGCGCGACCAGCGGATTGATGGCCGCCCGTCAGCTCCATCGTCGCGACGTCGATCTCCAGAGTGGGTCCCACGCTGATCTCGGGCTCGGCGTAGTAGTCTGTCGGCAGCGTCTCCGGGTTGAGCTGCTGCGCGATGGTCGTGGCCCAGGCATGGTGAAAGCCCTCCCATCGTCGCGGGCCACGAAGTGGCGGATGGAAATGGTCGAGGAGCGGCATGCCATGAAGCTCCGAGGGGCCGCGGCCGATCTCAGGCGCCGGCGGCATCACCGGGTAGCTCGACCTTGCGGTAGATCTCGCGCAGGGAAATCTCGCAGTCAATCGAGGTGAGCCGCAGGGTGTCGTCTAGGCTCCGGAACGCGGTATAGAGCCAGTCGTTGCCACTTCGCGTGTAGCGCTCGACAAGGACCTTGTCCTGCGAGATGAGCACGTACTCGCGCAAGGAGCCCGACTGGCGGTACTGCATGAACTTCTCGCCGCGGTCGTAAGCTTCCGTCGACTGAGATAAGACCTCGACGATCAATGTCGGATTGAGCAGGGTATCGAGGTCGTCGTCCTCAAATTTGGCCTCCCCACAGACGGCCACAACGTCGGGGTACGTATAGAGGCCGCCCGGGCTGACGCGAACTCGCATGTCGGCGATATGGACCTCACAAGGTCGGGCCTCGAATGCGTTGCCGATCTTTCGAAACGTATTTCCGGCGATCAGGCCGTGTTCTCGACTTGTCCCGGCCATCGCGACGATGTAACCGTTGCGAAACTCGCTCTTGAATTCGGCTTTCCGCTCCAGGGCGATATATTGCTCGGCTGTGAAGCGTGGAATCCGTGTGGCTGATGCCATGATAGCCTCCCTCAGGAAGGTTCCATCGGTTCGTCACAACTTGAAATGCCGAGATCCGGAGTCAGTCGCCGGTCGCCGCATCTCCGGGGAATTCGATCTGGGCGTAGATCTCTCGCAAGGAGATCTCGCAGCCGATCGATGCCAGCGACAGAGAATCGTCCAGGCTGTTGAATTCCGTCAGGAGCCAGTCATTCCCCTGTCGGGTATAACGCTCCACATGGACCTTGTCCTGAGCGATGAGCACGTATTCTCGCAAAGAGGTCAGCTGGCGGTATTTCGCGAACTTATCGCCCCGGTCGTACGATTCGGTGGATTTCGACAGGACCTCCGCGATCATCGTCGGGTTGAGCAACGTGTCGACTTCGTCGTCCAGGAATCGGCGTTCGCCGCAGACGGCCATGACGTCCGGGTAGGTGTAGAGTCCAGTCGGGCTGACGCGGAGCCTCATGTTGACCATGTAGACCCGGCACGGACGGCCCTTAAGCTGGGACCTGATCTCGCCGGCGAGGTTCAGCGAGATGGTATTGTGCTCGTCGCTCGCACCAGACATCGCGACGATGTAACCATGGCAATACTCGCTCTTGAAGTGGGCTTTCCGCTCCAGGGCAAGGTATTGCTCCTCGGTGATACGCGGGATCCGGACGGCCGATGCCATGTTTTCCTCCTCTCGGGTCGTAACGGGCGTTCACTTGATCTTACCACAAGGTGCTTCGGCCGACGAGATCGGGGGCGCTCAAGGCGTCTTACGACCATCCGCGCCGGCCGGTAACGGCACCTGCGCCGGGCTGGCGAGATAGGAGACGAGCGAGCGGACCTCGTGCTCGGAGAGCGGGGTCCAGAGGTCTTCGGGCATCATTGATTGATCGCTCTGCCGGCGTTCCTCGACGTCGCTCTTGGGCAAGGTGATCGTCTCATTGGCGGTGACCAGGGTGATCGTGTCCTTGTCTTCGGCACGGATGATGCCGGTGAGGATCCGACCGTCGGCCGTGGCGATGATATGAGCGAGGTAATCCTTGCCGATCAGGGCGCTCGGGTCGAGGACGTTCGAGAGCACGTAATCGAGATCCCGGCGATTCGAGCCTGTCAGGTCCGGCCCGACCTGGCCGCCGACGCCGAAGAGCGTATGGCACTGCTGGCATGTCCTGGCGAAGACGGACCGGCCGAGCGACGGATCGGGCGATCGGGCCGGTTTCGACGTTAGCATGGCCTTGTAACGCGCGATCGAGCGGGCACGGTCGGCGGTCGTCTCGCGGATGGTCCCCCACACCCGGCCGATCCGGGAATCAATGTCGGCGTCCTTGAAATTGCGGATCTGCCTGACCAGGTCGGCGGTCAGGTCGGCACGCGGCAACTTGCCCGCCTCGACCGCCGAGAGCAGGGCGCGCGACCAGTCCTTCCGGGTGGAGAGTGTGTTCATCGCGTCGCGGCGCTCGGGCTGTCCGAGGGTCGCGTAGGCCCCGATCAGGACGCCGGGCGTGGATGGGTCGTCGTAGGCGGAGAGTCCTCTTAGGGACGCACCGCCGAGCGCGGGATCGGACAGCATTGATCGGATCAAGGTCGGCAAACCGTCGTCCTTCACTTTGAGCAGGGCCGACAGGGCCTCTCGCCTCAAACTAGGCTCGGCTTTCGCGTCGGCCAGGACACCTCGCAGGGTTGTCCGGGCCGCGGGGTCACCAAACGTCAGTGCCAGTCCCACGGCGCGCGAGCGCACCCCGGCCTCCGTGTCGGCCAATAGGCTCGCGAAGACCTTGGGCCAATCCGCCGGCATCGCCACCTGCCGACGCCCGCGGAGGCCCTCCTCGATCCCGAGCAGGAGGGTCTTCCGATGGGCCGACGAAGGGGCTCGGCCCAGCTCCTCGACCAGGATCGCCAGCGATTCCGGGGTCCCCAGCGACCCGACCCGCCTCGCCATGAATTCCTGGATTCGATCGATCTTCGACGCAGACGCCAGCCGCAGGGTCCGGCGCCCGTCGACCGCGGCCAGCGGCTCCGCCGCGTACCAGTACATCAGGGGCAGATTGTGGTCGGTCACGTCCTCGGAGTGCCCTAGCAAGCCGGCGAGGATCTCCCATCGGCGATCGAGCGGCAGTCGTTGCAAGGCCGAGGCCAGGTAGAGCCGGACCATCGGCGACGGGTCGTCCTTCGCCATGAGTTCGAATTTCGCGAGGATCGAATTTGGCGGAGCTGCCTTCTCGGTCTCCAGTTGGATCGTCCAGGCGCGGATCGTGGGATTCGGGTCGTCGAGCTTGCCGCGACGGCGTCGGGGTTGTCCAGGCCGCCGACGGCATGACGGGTCAAGAGCGTGCGGAGCTGGACCACGGGGTTGTCCAGGCTCTTGAACTCGAGCCGGAGGAGCATGGCCTGGGCCTCGAGATCGTCCCCGCGCTCCTGGAGGATGCGGCGGGCATGACGGGCATACCACTCGTTCGGACTCGTCTGCATGGCGACCAGCGCCTCGGTGCCGAGCTTGCCCAGGTCGAACGGCCGCAAGGTCTTCTCGCCGTAGGTGACCTTGAAGATGCGGCCGTTCGTCCGGTCGTGGCCGTTGACGTCGTTGTGGTGGCACTGGTTCTTGTCGTACCAGTCGATCATGTAGACGCCGCCGTCCGGGCCGGATTCGAGGTGGACGATTTGCGACCAGGCGTCGTTGGCCATCAGGAAGTCGGGGGCGTGCGAGCCGACGAAGCCGGAACCGCTCGGCTTGAGGAGGTCGCGGTTGAGCCGCGCCCCGTGGATGTTGTTCATGAACAGCGAGCCGCGGTATTCGGGCGGGAAGGTATCGCCGAGGTAGATCAGGGCGCCGGAATGGGCGTGGCCGCCTCCGGCGGAGTCGGAACGCCCGTTGCCGCCGTGCGGGTTGGCGCCGAGATAATGCCTGTGATCGGCGATGGTCTTGATGTCGTCATACGTATAGGGATTGAAGTGCTGCCCCGCCTGGCGCTCGTAGCGACCGCCCTGGATCATGTGGTAGAGGTGGGGGATGACGCAGGCCGTGATGATCAACTGGCCGCGGGCGTCGAAGTCGATGCCCCAGGGGTTGCTCGTCCCCTGGGCGAAGACCTCGAAGGCATGTCTTGTCGGATGGTATCGCCAGATACCTGCGTTGATCGGCGTGCGCTGCTCTCGGGGCGTACCCGGCTTGCCGACGAGCGAATGCGTGAACACGCCGTGGCAGCCGTAGAGCCAGCCGTCGGGTCCCCAGGTGAAGGTATTCAGCGTCTCGTGGGTGTCGTGCTGTCCCCAGCCGTCGAGTAGGACCTGGGGAGGTCCGTCGGGTCGGTCGTCGTTGTCGACATCGGGGATGAACATCAGGTAGGGAGCCGCGCCGACCCAGACGCCGCCGAATCCAACGGCCAGCCCGCTGACCAGGTTGAGGCGGTCGGCGAACACCTTGCGGGTGTTGAACCGGCCGTCGCCGTCGGTATCCTCGAAGATCAGGACGCGGTCCCTGGCCTGGTCGTCGCGGACCCGCTTCGGGTACGAATACGCCTCGGCGACCCAGAGCCGGCCGCGGTCGTCGATCGCCATGGCGATCGGCTGGACGACGTCCGGCTCGCCGGCGAACAGGGTGACCTTGAAGCCCGGCGGGACGGTCATCGCCCGCGCGGCCTCATCGGGACCGAGCCCCGCGTGCTCGTAAACGTCGATCCCGGAGGCCCGACGCCGCGTCGGCACGGCCGGCTTCGTGTCATGGAGCCGGAAATCGTCGAAGTTGATGTGCCCCCAGCCCACCGTCTCCTCGTCCACCAGCCGGATCACGATCTCCTTGCCCAGTTGTTCGGTCAGGTCGGCGACGACGCGCTCCATGTCCTCGATGTCATCCCCGGACGCGCGGAAGACGACTTTCCCCGTGTCTTTGCGGACCAGCTCCACCCGCGTCCCGGCGTGCGAACCCGCACCCACGAGGAAGGTGGCGAACGGTCTGGTCACACGAAACGGGACCGAGGTCAACGTCCCCTTCAACCGGTCGCCGCCGACGTCGTAGGTCCCGATCCAGAATCGACCGGCGTGCCGGCTGTGCATGTCGCCACGGCGACGGTGTACCCTGTCGCCCTCGAGGGGCTGACCTCGGAACGCATCGCCCTCCGCCGTCCAGTCGGCCAGCGTGCCCGTCTCGAAGTCCAGGTTGAGACGCCGGCCTTGTGTATCGGTCGGGACCTCGCCCGAAGCGACCGGCTCACCCTGTGGCGTATCCGCCAGGATGTGCGATGTTGCGAACAAGGTCACAAGCCCGAATATCATGCTGTACGAGAGAGGCCGCATCATGGTTTGATCCAGGATTTCCGAGGGAGAGCAGGGGGGTTGACTCGAACCATCGAGGTCCGGCCGGCTCGAGGACACGGCGATGCGTGACCTCGATCTGTACAGAATACGCCCTCGGGGGGCTCTCGGGGAGTCGGAAGCACCGAGCGACGATCGGCCCCCAAGACGGTGGCGTGGATCGGCGGTTACGGATTAGGCTGTTGACGCCCGCACCGAGCCAGCTCGGTGCTTGACCGAATCGTTCCATCCCGCGCCGGAGTTGCCATGAGAGCATTCGAGCTGATCGCGATCTTGATCGTGCTGACAGCCGGGTTCGGCTATATCAACGTCCGCCTGCTGAAACTGCCGTCGACGATCGGCCTGATGGCGTTGAGCCTGATCTTCTCGATCGCCATCGTCGTCGTCGGCTCGTTCGTCCCGTCGGTCGAGCATCAGGCCCGAGAGGTGGCCCGGCAATTCGAGCTCGACCAGGCGCTGCTGCACGGCATGCTCGGATTCCTGCTCTTCGCCGGGGCGCTCCACGTCGACCTGGGAGACCTGTCGGACCACAAGTGGCCGATCGCCGTGATGGCCACCCTCGGCGTCCTGATCTCGACCGTGATCATCGGCGGATTGACATGGATCATGCTGGGCCTCTTCGGCTTGCATCTGCGGCCGATCGACTGCCTGCTCTTCGGTGCGCTGATCTCGCCGACCGACCCGATCGCCGTGCTCGCGCTGCTCAAGCAGATCGGCGCACCGAAGCCGCTGGAGGTCCAGATCGCTGGGGAGTCGCTCTTCAACGACGGCGTCGGCGTGGTCGTCTTCCTGGGGCTGCTGGACATCGCCACTGGCCAAGAGCAGCTCAATCCCGGGTTCTTCGTCGAGCTCTTCGTCCGCGAGGCGATCGGAGGGGCACTGTTCGGCCTGGTCATCGGGCTGTTGACCTATCGGCTGATCAAGTCCGTCGATGACTACCGGCTGGAGATCCTGCTCTCGCTGGCGCTGGTCGCCGGAGGCTACGCCATGGCCGAGGCCCTCGAGCTCTCGGCGCCGATCGCGATGGTCTTGGCTGGGCTCCTGATCGGCAACCACGGGCGGAGTTTCGCAATGTCGGCGACCACGACCGAGCACATCGACCGGTTCTGGGGCCTGCTCGACGAATTCCTCAACGCCGTGCTGTTCGTGATGATCGGGATGGAGGTCCTCGTGCTGATCTTCACGCCCCGTTATCTCCTGGCGGGGCTCGGGGCCGTGGCCGTCGTCCTTCTGGCCAGGTTGGTCTCGGTCGGAGTCCCGGTCTGGCTGCTCAGGCGCGGGGAGCGGTTCGAACCCGCCATGATCCCGATGCTGACCTGGGGCGGACTGCGGGGCGGGATCTCGGTGGCGCTGGCACTCTCGCTCCCGGAGGATCTCGACGGGAATGCGACTTCGTCGCGGGACATCATTCTTGCGATCACTTATGTGGTCGTCGTCTTCTCGATCCTCGTCCAGGGGTTGACGATCGGTTGGGTGAGTCGCGTCTGGCTCTCCCGGGAACGGAGAATCGCGGAGGTGGTACCGATTCCCGATCATGCCAATTGAGGGGTGGTGTCCCTGGTGCATTGAACGAGGCCCAAACGACGGTCGAAGGCGACGAAACGTCGGCAACGAGGCGGATGGACCTCGGCGCTGCTAACCCGCATGGCGATCACGCCTTATCGCTTCGGCGCCGAGATCTCGTCACCCCCCAAAGAACCGACAAAACGGGCCGTTCAATGCGTCAGGGACACCACCCGAATGTTGCCGCGACAAACAAGTAAGGACTAATGTCGCCGATCACGTTCGATCGTGCGACCTCGCTTCGCCGCTCAGGACCGGCTATGTCTCCCCTCGCCGCGTGGGGTCGAGCCGATCGAGCCGTTCCAAATACCAATCCGGGAAGCGGAGCTGGCCGGCCGAATGGCGGGCCGCGTCCAGGACGCTCGTCTCCAGCTCGCCCAGCCGCGAGAGGAGCCGACACCGCTCGATCCGGATCTGACAGGCGCGGTGGAGTCGCCCTTTCCGGGTCATCTCGTCGAGCTCGCGGTCGCGGACTCCCAGCGCCGCCCTCAGGTCGCCGGCCAGCTCATAGTACCTGGCGATCGGGTCGGCGCAGATCGAGTCGCGCCGCTCGAGTCCGTCGAGCAGGGCCATGCCCCGGTGGAACGAGGCCGAGGCGTCCCGCTCGTCCCCCGAGGGCGCCGCGTGACGGCGCGCCAGATCCACGCGTCGGCGCGGGCCCGCCGGAGCTGTCCGTGCCCCTCCGAGAGCTCCGCCAGGTGGTCGGCGTGATCGCCGAGCTCCTCCGTGCGCCCCAGGGCGTCGCAGATGCGACAGAGGAGGTACAAGGCCCACGATCCGTGCCAGCTCCGTAGGCGGGCATCCCGGGACTGGTCTGAAAGCGAGACCGATCGCATCGCCAGGTTGTACGCCTCGGCCCAGCGCTCCGTCTCGGACAGGTAGGCGATCCAGCGATGATGGAGGACGAACCGCCCGCTGACCGGGCCTCGCGGGACCTCGCCGTCCAGGTATGCGAAGCCACGCTCGATCTCGTCGCGGTATCCGAAGGGATCGACGTTGGTGTAGGTATAAAGGACATTGGTCAGCGCGTTGAGCCATTCGGTGTGGGCCCGGCCTTCGGGTGTGCTGAAGCGCACCATCAGTTCCATCGCCAGCGGCAGGGAACGCGTGAAGTCCATGATGTGGGAGGTCAGCGAAGTCAGCCGCCAGCTCTCGAAGAAGAGGTCCCACCAGGGCTCGTTCAGCCGCCGTGCCTCGTCCCGGCCTCGGGTCAAGAGCGCAACCGACCGCTCCGGGTCCGTCTCGTGGCAGGCCCAGCTCTCCTGGTAGAGGCGCCAGAATTCGTCCCTTTGATCGCTCATGGTCACACCAACCGGTCCAGGGATCGTTGCCAGGCCTCGAGGTCGGCCGAGGCCCGGGAGGCGTCGAGCATCCGGCCGCAGAACAAGCGGGCGAAGTAGGCCACGACCGCCAGCGCCGCCTGCTTCCGAGCGGGGGCGACCTCCGGCGAGGCGAGGCGGCGGATCAGGGGACAGGCGGCGTTGAGGTGCAGCATCCCGGCTCGCCCCGGCAGCTCCGGCCGTTGCTCGACGTAGCCGCGCAAGAGGCCGGAGAAACCGTCGGGGATCTCGCCCTCCTCCAGCGCCGAGGCCGCGTCCTGAAATGCCTCGGCATCGGCCGGGTAGGTCAACACGGCGGGCAGGCCGGTCGGCCGGAACGACGAGGCGCGGACGGCGAATCCCAGCTCCTCACAGAGCCGGACCAGCTCGGCGAGCTCGCCGGGCGGGGCGGGCCGGAGCATCGGCTCCAGGTCGTCATCCAGCCGCACGAGGGCCACGCCCGGGTGCAGCCCCGCGTACCGCTCCAGGAACGACGGGACGCCGAACCATGAGGCGTCGATCGCCGGGACGTCGCGGCCCTCGGCCAGGACCTTCTCCTGGAGCGAGCCGAGCTCGCGGGTCGTGTAATACACGACGTTGCCGGAGTCCTTCAGGTAATCGGGGAGGGCGAGCCGGCCCCGGCTGGTCCGGAGCGGGACCACGTCGGCAACCATCCGGAAGAATTCGGCGTCCTTCGCCGCCCAGCCCATGATCACGTCGCTGTGGCCGTAGACGACGCGGCGCCAGACCGCGGGCTGGCGAGCGGCCAGGTCCCGTAGCCCGCGGGAGAGCTGGTCTTCGATCACCCGGCGGGTCGCCGCGAAGGCGTCGTCCTGGTGCACCGCCTCGCGCGAGGCCGTCGGCTGGAGCGCGGGGCAATCGATCACCGCACGGACGAACCGGGCCCAGGCCGGGAGCAAGCCCTTGTCCTCGTCGCAGATCGTCATCCCGCGGATATATACCGCGACGGTGCCGTATTCCTTGATCGACGCCACGGACTGGCACGGCACGAACAGGAAGCCCCGGAGCGGGATGGTGAGTGTGTCGTGGCCCAGGTCGATGACCCCGTCGGAGAGGGTCGAGACCCAGAGCGGTTCGGCCTCGCCGTACCGCCTCCGGACGTAGGCCCGGCAGGCGGCCTCGGCGTCGGGCTCCTCCCAGGGCGGCGTCCCGAGGTTGGCCCGGTCCGGAGACCCGTTGACGTGGATCGGGATCGGCAGGAAGTCGGCATACTCCCGCACGACGTCGATGAGGTTCTGCTCGTGTAGCAGGAAGACCGCGGAGGACTTGAGCCGCAGTTCGACCGTCGTCCCGATCTCGGGGCGGTCGCCGGCCGTCAGGTCGTAATGCTGGTCGCCGGCCGAATTCCACCGCAAGGCCGTCCCGCCCGCCGAGCGCGTGTCGACCGTCACGTCCGAGGCGATCAGGAAGGCGGAGAGGAAGCCGATGCCGAACTGGCCGATCAGCTCGCGCGACGCACCCGGATCGGCGGCCTCCAGTCGGTCTCGCAGCTCGCGGGTATACCCGCGGCCGATGACCGTGAGGTACGAGAGGACCTCCTGCTCCGTCAGCCCGCTGCCGTTATCGGCCACCCGGAGGATGCGGGAGGCCGGCTCGACCGACAGGTCGATGCGCGGGCGGTACCCAGGCTTCGGCTGCTCGATGGCGCGGCGAGTGCACGAGTCGTGGGCGTTCTGGATCAGCTCGCGCACACCGACTCGCTGCGTGGAATGAAGATGTTCGGCAAGAACCTTGAGCAGGCCCGGCAAGTGGAGTTCGAATCGTCCCCGGGTCCCCATCGTCCCCATGTCCTCCCAAGGCGAGCGGCTACGATCGGCGGACCCGTTCCGCTCGCGGACCGGTGCCGGCGCAACGGGATTCCGGACGGGTGCCCATTCCTGACGATTGAGCTATTTTCATTCGGCCCGGGTCGGTGTCAAGCACCGAGTTGGCCGGGAGAACGACGGAGTCCAACTCGGCGTGTTTCGGACCCTTGCTCCGGCCGTCACGAATCGTCATACTCAGCTTGCGCCACCGCATCTCGAAGGGAGAATCGTCGATGCTTCCCAAGCAGATCGCCGGTATTCCGATCCCCGACAGCGCGCTCGCCGTCGAGGCGACGGAACTGGTACGCGACACCGAGTCGGACCTGTTATTCGACCATTCCCTGCGGGTCTACCTGTTCGGTGCGCTCCAGGGATGTCGGCTCGGACTGAAATTCGATCCCGAACTCCTCTACATCGGGGCTATCTTTCATGACATGGGCCTGACGGAGAAATATCGGAGCCCTTCCGAGAGATTTGAGGTCGACGGGGCCAACCTTGCGCGGGAATTCCTCCGGAAACATGGCGTGTCCGAGGCGTCGATCGATCTGGTTTGGGACGCCATCGCCTTGCACACCACGCCGGGCATTCCCAAGTGGAAGAAGCCCGAAGTCGCCCTGGTCACGGCGGGTGTCGAGCTCGACGTCCTGGGTCTGGGCTATGACGAGATCTCCGAGGCCGACCGACAGCACGTGCTCGCCGCCTTCCCCCGACTCGACTTCAAGCGACGCATCGTTCGCGCGTTCGCGGACGGGATCAAGCACAAGCCGGAGACGGCCTTCGGTAACGTCAAAGCCGATGTGATGGCCGCGATGCTCCCGGGCTACATCCGCCCGAACTTCTGCGAGATGATCGCGGCTTCTCCTTTTCAGGAGTAAATGAGGCCGTCCGCCAACGGCTCGGTCCGGCCGATTGACCCGATGACCTCCTCGAGGACGGGCAGTCGAGACGCCCTCGATCGTTCGCGATGAATACCCTGGTTGACCACCCATGAAAAGGGGCTCGATCATGAAGGCAAGCGAAGCGGTGGTGTCCCTGGCGCATTGAACGAGGCCCACACGACTGTCGAAAGTGACGAAACGTCGGCGCCCGGGCGGATGGAGTTCGGTGCCCCTAACCCGCATGGAGATCACGCCTTAGCGCTTCGGAGCCGAGATCTCTATACTCTCGGTTGCGGGGGTTTGCCCAGAAGCCGCACGGCTTCAGCCGTGGCGGAGTGTTCACTTCGACCCATTCCGGATCCGACGGAAGAATGACGCCGTCAGCATGCTCGCCACGCCGAGGGTGGCCAAGGCCAGGGAAGTCGGCTCCGGGACCGCCGCCGCCACCACGGTCATGCCCAGCAGGAGTGTTGTATTGCCGTTTGTCGTGATCGTCGCGGAAACCAGCTCCTGCCCCGCGAGCTGCGCAGTCCAGGATGTGCGTTTGCTGCGCCAGATCATAAGGTGTTGTAGGCCCAACCCTCCGGATGATCCGCCTTATCTCGTGATGGAGTACCTGCAAGGTGATACCCTGGCGGCCTTGATCCGGTCCAAGGGCCGGCTCGAGCCGAGGGAAGTGGCGGCGATCCTCGTGCAGGTGCCCGCCGGCCTGGAGACGACCCACGCCGCGGGCCTGATCCATCGCGATATCAAGCCTGGTAATATCTTCGTGGATCCGCGGACCGGCCGCGCCAAGATCACCGACTTCTGCCTGGCCCGCCTCGCGGAGAGCGGGAACGGCCTGACCCAGGACACCGCGCTCGCCGGTACGCCGACGTACATGAGTCCGGAGCAGGCGCGCGGCACGTCGGACCTGGATCCCCGCTCAGACATTTACAGCCTGGGCGTCACCCTCTATGAGGCATTGACGGGCGAGGTGCCTTTTCGCGGCGTGCCCCCCATGGTCTTTCAACAGGTACTCGGCGAGGAACCCAGGTCGCCTCGCCTGATCAACGACGGGATCCCGCGCGATCTGGAGACGATATGCCTCAAGGCCATGGCCAAGGAACCCGGACGGCGTTACCAGTCGGCGCGCGAGGTCGTCGTCGACATACGGCGATGGCAATCCGGCGAGCCGACCCAGGTCCGACCCGTCGGTCGTCTGGCGCACGGCTGGCGACTGTGCCGGCGCAAGCCGATGATCGCGGGCCTGGCGATGGCCCTTGTCCTGGCCATCATGGGCGGAGTGGCCGGCATCTCCTGGAAATGGGCGGAGGCCGTCCACGAGCGACGGCGAGCGGAGCGGGAGCGCGATCGCGCCGTGGGCCATTTCCGCCAGGCGAGCGAGGCCGTGGACACGTATCTGACCCAGGTCAGCGATAACGACGTGCTCAAGGTGGAGAACCTCGAACCGCTGCGACGCGAGCTGCTGCGGACCGCGCGGGACTTCTACGAGCGATTCGTCCGGCAGGATCCCGAGGACCTCCAGCTCCAGGTCGAGCTCGGCCGGGCCCACGAGCGGCTGGGACTGATCACGTCCGCCATGGAGTCCTGGCCCCGAGTCCCTCGTGCATTTCGAGAGAATGCGGGCGGTCTTCGAACGCCTCCACGAAGCCTATCCCGACGACCCGGTCTACTGGAAGGAACTGGGCCACAGCTACTACCGACAAGGCGAGAGCCTCCGACCCAAGGATAGCCCGAAGGCCGAGGCCGCCTTCCGACGCGGCATCGAGTCGCAGGAGGCGTTGGGCCGAGCCCATACCGATGAACTCGCCCATTCGAATGACCTGGCCCGTTCGTTGCGGAGTCTGGGCAACCTCTATCTATTCACCACGAATCATCGTCGGCAGGCCGAAGAGACCCTGCTCACGGCCCGGGAGATTTATGACCGACTACCCGGGGACTACCTGCGACAGCCGAACGTGCAGTTCGAGCATGCGATGGTCCTGTTGAGCCTGGCCAAGCTCTACGCCCATACCAATCGGCCCGAACCGCATCGGGCAGCCTCCCAGGCGGCGATCGACCTCTTCGAAGCGCTGATGCGAGACCGAGCGGGTAATCCGGACTATGTGCTGCGCCTGACCGATGCCTTGAATGAACTGGGAGAATCCTATCGTTGCCTGGGTCGGCCGGATCTGGCCCAGGCCACGCTGACGAGGGCGATGCGGTCCTCCGAGGAACTGGCGCGTTCCCATCCCACGAACGGTTACTATCGACATCTGGTCGCCGATGCCGCTTACAGCCTGGCATCGCTGAATTACCACGAGCGGCATCAGCCCGCGGAAGCACGCGTGCTGCTCGATCAGGCCCTCGAAATCGAGCAGGAGCTCGCCATCCGGTTCCCGGGCGTCGGCGAGTACATGTTCTATGTGAACAACCTCCTCCGCGATCTCCGAGACTGGTTCGGCGACACGGCTCGCCTGGAGGCCCTGCTCGGTCGATACACGGCCTCGATCCGGGAGCACGAGGCACGATACCCTCCCGAGAAGCGCGATCGCGTGCGTCTCGGACGCTACTATCTCTTTCGCGGTTTCCTCAAGCAGTTGCTGGGGCGGTACAGTGACGCCTTCTCCGACTACGAGCCAGACCATTTCCTGCGAGACAGGATGCTCACCTTCATCCAGGTGCAACGGCGCGAATATGACCAGGCCGAGTCAACGGCGATGGCCCTCGCGCGGGAGGGGGATATGGGGAGTGGCGGAGGCTTCTACAACGTGGCGCAAGTGTGTGCCTACATGGCCGCGGTCGTTCGCAACGATCGATCCCTGGTCGCCGGGCGTCGCGAAGAGCTCGGCGAGAGGTACGGTCGGCAGGCCGTCCAGTGGCTCGAAGAAAGCCCGATCGCTCGGGTATCTTTCGACACCGAGCACCCGCTATCTCCTGGCCGATGACCGTGAACTGGACCCTTTGAGGCACCGCGACGACTTCCGGGCCCTCCTCGCTCATCCCGATGGGCCGTCAGGACATGGGAAATGACGGTCCGCACCCGTCGCGAAACCGAAGGACTTCACTGCGACCATTCGGTCGGCGTCCGATCCCAGCGATGAGCTTTGAGCTCTTCCAGCAGGGCGGGATCGAGCGCCTTATCATCGCTGGCGCCGATGTTGGATTCGACGTGGGGGATCTTGCGCATGCCGGGGATGATCGTCGAGACCGTCGGCTCGGCCAGGATCCAGCGGAGGGCCAGCTCGGGCATTGACATCCCGGCCGGGATCAAGGGCCGGAGCGCCTCGGCCCGATCGACGCTCGGCCGGAGGTTCTCGGGCACGAAGTAGGTGTTCCGCCAGTCGCCTTCCGGCCAGGTCGAATCCCTCGTCAGCGTGCCGGTGAGCGTCCCTTCGTCGAAGGGGACACGCGCGATCACGCCGATGTTCAGCTCGCGACAGAGCGGGAAGAGCTCGTCCTCGGGCGACTGGTCGAAGATGTTGTAGATCACCTGGACGGCGTCGATCATGCCGGTCCGCAGGGTCTCCAGGACGTTCGACGGCTCCCATCGATTGACGCTGACCCCGACCGCGCGCACCAGGGCCTGTCGCTTCAGGTCCTCCATGGCGCGCTGCCAGCGCTCGTCGTGGGCCCAGGCGTCCTCCCAGACGTGGAACTGGAGCAGGTCGATCCGCGTCAGTTGCAGGTTTTGCAGGCTCTTCTCGGCGTATTCCTTGATGTATTCGGGCGGGAAGCAGTCATCGAGCGCGAAACCGCGTTGCGACGGCCACCTGCGATTCTTGGGTGGGACCTTAGTGGCCACGTAGAGCGTCTTGTCGGGATGGTTGCGGACCAGGTGACCGAGGAGCCGTTCGCTACGTCCGTCGCCGTAGGCCCATGCCGTGTCGAAGAAATTGCAACCGAGATGGGCGGCCCGTTCGAGCGACTCGGTCGTCTCCGCGTCGTCCGAACCGGTCCAGCCCGCCAGGCCCCACATCCCATATCCGATCTCGCTCACCGACCAACCCGTCCGACCGAATGTACGGTATCTCATCTCGAAGGGACCTCGATAACTGATGGCAAATTACGCGCACCGATGCGGAGGCGCGACAGAATCGTCGTCGGGATGATTATCCAATCGCGCGGAGTCTCCTGCAAATCTATCCAGATGTCGATGCTCGTCGCTCGGATCGGGAGGATCCGCAGGACCCGGACCGAACGGATAACTTGCCATCCGCCGACCCGTACGCCATCGCGGTCTACTCCCCGGCCGCGGGGATCAAGGCGCGGGCTTCTCGATAGAGGGACTCGAAGTCGAACCAATCTTCGTCAACTATGGAATTCGAAGCATCTCGGAGTTTCGCCGCATGCTCGTCAACTCGTGCCCTCGCGCCGGCGAGAAGCTCTCGTGCTTCCCGGCCATGACCGAGGCGATAATCGATCATCGCCATGAGGGGGGTGGAGATTCCCTGTCCACCACCCTGTTGCATCGCCGACGCCAGCATCTTGCGAGCGGCATCGTACTCCCCGGCGCGGAATTGGACCAGGGAAATGACATTCATCTCACGAGAATTGAGGAGCTTGGGATCCATCAGTCGCTCGATCACTCGTAGGAGCCGCGCGGCCTCGTCTCTCGAACCGGGCGCGAGACCGAATGCTAGGCCCACTCGCTGAGCCATGAGCCAGTACGGGGCCTTCTCCAGGGAATCGAGCATGAACGAGCGGAGCCTCTGATACCCCGTGCGATCGCCTCGCATCAGGAGGAGACGGGCATAGGAGGGCCAACCGTCCGCGTCGTCGGGTTCGTCGGCGGCCACCCATCGGCCGAGATCCGCGGCGGCCTTTTCCTCCTGACCGAGTCGCAAATAGAGACGGCCTCGCCGACGGAACGACGCGGCATCCGGGGGGTGCAGGTCCTCCAACTTGTCGAGATGGAAGGACGCGGCGGCTGGCTGCTCTCTGGCGAAGGCGGCCTCGGCCTCGGCCAGATGCCAGCCGAAGACCCGGCCTCTCGCCGAGGCCCAGCGATCGGCAGTCGGGATCGAGTCCGGATTGCCATCCCATACGCTGATGCGATGGTCCCAGTTCGATGACGCGAGCCGACGACCGTCGGGGCTCCAGTTAACAAGCGGGTTGTACGCACCGTCGAAGGGCCGGGCGGGCGCGCCTCGGAGTGAGAGGATCTCCCGGCCATCGTCCACATCGCGGACCTGGACCCTCGTGCGGCTCACGCCCGCCAGGCGACGGCCGTCGGGGCTGAACACCAGCCTGAAGGACGCATCGTCCCATCGCGTCTCGTTGAGGACCGAGCCGGTGCCGGCGTCCCAGACCCGGACCTTGCCCTCCTGCCCGCACGCGGCGACGCGACGACCATCCGCATCGAACGCGATCGCATAGACGACCTCCTCGCCGGGCATGGACAGCTTCAGGATCGAGCGGCCCCCGCGCGTTTCGCAGACGTTCACGTATGTCCGAGGTTTTCCGAGCGGCTTTTCCGTCGCGTAGTCGATGTCGGCGTCTTCGTAGTCGTCGAAAGCGACCCGAGTCCCGTCCCGGTCGAGCGCGACGCGACCGCTCGTGCGTGTGGTCGGCGAGGGTGCGGGATGGAAAGTGGTCAGGATCTTCGCGCTCTCGGCATCCCAGACGATGACCTCTCGATGCGCCTCGACCTTGCTCCTGACCGAGGCCGAGGCCGCGAGCCGCCGGCCGTCGGGACTCAACGTCAGGTAACTGGTCCGCAGGGACAATCCCGCGTATCGGCCCAGCTCTCGACCGTTCTCGGCGTCCCAGAGCTTGAGGATCCTGGTATCGGCGGCGATGGTCGCGAGCCGACGGCCGTCCGACGAGAATTCAGCGACGTTGGCCGGCGACCACGCCTGGCGGCAGAGGTTAACGTGGCGTCCCATCACGATCCGGCCGCTCGGGATGTCGCGAGTCATGATCCGGCCGTCGAAGTCGATCAGTCTTATCCGCCGGCCGTCCGGGTCGAAGGCCATGGCCAGCGAATATTCGCTCGGCAGGGAAAGGAACTCCTGGCCGCGAGTCAGGTCCCAGAGTTTCACCTCGGCGACGTGGCGGCCACCTGAGAGGAGCGACCATCCTTCCGGATGATAGGCCAGGCATGCGACCCACGCGGAATGCCCTCGGAGGACACCCCGTTCGGCGCCCGTCTGCACGTCCCAGAACCGGATGGTGGAGTCGACTCCGGCCGTCGCCACCCGTCGGCCGTCGGGGCTGAATGCGACCGCGGGCACGGTCCCATCGTGGCCGCTGAGCTGATGGAGGGGATTCCCCGTGGCCGTGTCCCAGATTCGGGGAGGATTCGTCGCCACGGCGAGTAATCGGCCGTCGGGACTGAAGTCGAGGTTGGGGCCGTCGCCGAAGAAGCGGACCTGACGCTCCTCGGCCTCGCCGGGACCATGGGGCAGGCGGCGGAGCTCCTTGCCGGTCGCGGCATCGCGGAGTTCGACGGCGTCTGGTCCGCTGACGGCCATCACTCGGCCGTCCGGGCGATAGGTGACCCGGCCGGACGTCGATCCGAAGTCGCGGATCCGGGCCCCGCTGGCGGGATCCCAGAACGTCGCGCGGCCGCCGGCGCCTGCGGCGAGGGTCTTACCATCCGGGCTGAAGGTGAACGAGCCGCTCGACGGCGGCCAGGCGTGGATCGCCCTCCCGTTCGCCAGGTCGAGGAGCTTCGCCCCGTACTTGCCGCTCGCGGCGAGCCGGCGACCTTCGGGATCGAAGGACAGGCGGACGGTCGGGGCGGCTTCGGAGAACGACGCGACCCGGGTACGTGTAGAGGTCTCCCAGACCTCAATCGGAAACGGGTCATGCGCCTGAGTGCCTTCATACGCATTGTATGCGGAGAAGGCGAATCGGTCCCCGTTCGGACTGAAGGCGACCGTGATGATGAAGGTCATCCCGGGCGGGTTCAGCGCGAAGAGCTCGCACTGATCGAGGTTATTCAAGTAACGCCATTCCCAGCCGCGCCGGCCCGGCTCGCATTGATCGAGGAGTTGACGGGCGCCGGGCACGTTATTGAGGCGCCGCTCGAGACGGGCCTGGGCGATCCGGCTGAGGTAGAGGTTGTCCCTGGCCTTCTTCTCGGCGTCCTGGGCCAGGCCGCGCGCCACGGTTTCTGCGCGGGCCTTCTCCTGGGCGCACCGCCACTGGACGGCCACTCCGAGGCAGCCGACGATCAAGGCGACCGCCAGCGCCGTCGCCAGTCCGGCCTTCGCCGGCTCGCGGCGGCACCATCGCCAGAGCCATTCCGCCCGGCCGACCGGGCGCGCGAGGATCGGGCGATCGTCGAGGAATCGTCGCAGGTCCTCGGCCAGGTCGAGGGCGGTGGCATACCGCTTCCTCGGCTCCTTCTCGAGGCATTTGAGGCAGATGGTCTCGATCTCGCGGGGGAGTTGCCGCTGGAGCCGACCGGGAGCCACGGCGTCCTGGTCGATGACCTGACTGAGCGTCGAGAGCGGCGTCGCGCCTTTGAACGGCGGGCGGCCGGTGAGCATCTCGTAGAGGATCGCCCCGAGGGCGTAGATGTCGGCGGCGGAGCTGACGTCCGAGGGCGTGCCGCGGGCCTGCTCGGGGGCCATGTAGCTGGGCGTCCCCATGATGTCGCCGGTCCGCGTCAGCCCGGCCTCCCGCTCAAGGAGCTTGGCCAGGCCGAAGTCGGTCACCTTGGGGATTCCGTCCTCGGTCAAGACGACGTTGGCCGGCTTCAGGTCGCGGTGGACGATGTGGTGCTGGTGGGCATAATGGAGGGCGCGGGCCAGGTACTCGATGGTCTCCGCCGCCTGACGCGGCTTCTGGGGATTCCCCGCGAGCTTCTGCTGTAGGCTCCCGCCCGCCGCGTATTCGAGCGCAAGGTACCCGAGCCCGTCGTACTCGCCGACCTCGTGGACCTGGATGATATTGGGATGCTGAAAGCGGGCCGCGGCCTCGGCCTCGTCGCGGAATCGGGCGGCGATCTCGGGGTCATGGTAGACCTTGGCGTGGATCACCTTGAGGGCCACCCGGCGATTCAACGCCGTCTGCCGCGCCAGGTAAACGACGCTCATGCCGCCCTGTCCGAGTATGCCCAGGATTTCATACCCGGGGACCACCGGCACTGTCGCGCCCCTCGATCGGACGATCGGTGCCAATCTCCCCGAGTTCCCTATCGGTCAGGGATGATGCGTCTTCGAGGGCCTGATGCAGGTCGAGTTGACGGCGGAGCCGCTCGGCGAACGCGGGAAACCGCCAGAAGAACTCCTCAGGCTTGGGCAACTCGCCGAGCGACTCGCGAACCAGATATTCGCCGTAGATCAGCTCGAAGGCCGCCTCGCCATGGCCGTGGAGGGTCGGGTGGAGCGAGAGGTAAGCTTCGGCGGGGATCCGCTCGCCGGCACGCCAACGGTGCAACTGGTCGGCGCAAAGCATCTCGATCAACTCGGTCTCGTCGATCGGCTCGGATCGCGCCAGGCGTTCGCGCGGGTCGATGTAGCAGCTATGTCTTGATGCGGAGCCGAGATCATCCGACCTCGTTGCGCAGCGACCATCGATTTCAGACTCGGCCCGGCGATGGTCGAGGGGTTGATTCATGATGGATCTCGATCAATCGAAGGAGGAATTGAGTCCGAGATCCTCCTCGACTCGAGCGACGGCGCGGGCCAGTTGCTTGCGACGCCCATCGGGAGTCCCGCCGAGCTCCGCGGCCACGGCGGCCCAATCGCATCCCGAGGTCCTCAGGTCGGCGATCCGGCGCTCGTCCTCGCTCAGGCTCTCGCGGAACTTCCGGAGGAGCTCACGGCCGGAGGCGAACCGGCTGGGTGTCGCTTGCATGGCTGCCACCGCCCCGCCCTCGAGGTCAACATCGCCGACCCGCCGAACGTCGCGGCGTTGGCGCTGATGATGGCGCGCCGTCTCTGCGACTTTCTTGCGGGCCATGCCTACCAGCAGGCGGATCAACTGAGAAGGTTCGTCCAGTTCGAAATCCCCGACCGCGGCGCGGGCGAAGAAGCTAATCAAGACCGACTGGCAGATGTCCATCGAGTCGAAGACCCGTCGCAGCGCCGGGTTGCGAAGGCGGAGCCAGCCGCGGACTTCCAGGCGGATCTCCGCCTCGTAGCGACGGACCAACTCCTCGGCCGCCTGCTCGTCGCCTTGGCGAATCCGGCGGATGAACTCGGAGTAATCGTCCTGGGCCGTGGTCTGTGTCATACGTCTCCCCCGATCCAATATCATAGTCCGGGGGAGCAGCGGAAAAATAGAGTACCCGATCTCTTATGCAACGACCCTGGTCCGTGTACGATCGCGACATCCCCACATATTCGATGCCGTTGCCTCGACTCTCCGATCGAGGGCGTCGCGGGGACTCGAAGGACACGATTCGCACCTCGTTCAACCCTTCTCAATACCTTGATATACGGGGTTGTCGAGCCCCTCGAGCGGGCCGGTGCTGTCGGCGAATCGCGCGACCGGCGCGCCGACGCGGTCGAGCATCGAGACGAAGAGGTTGCAGAGTGGGGTGTCCTTGCCAAAGATGAGGTGTCGCCCGGGCGAGAGCGTGCCGCCGGCCCGGCCGGCCAGCACGGTCGGCAGGTCGTGCGGATCGTGCTCGTTGCCGTCTCGCAGCGCCGAGCCGAAGAGCACCATCGAGTGATCCAGCAGCGTCCCTTCCCCCTCGCGGATCTGTTTCATCCGGTCGAGGAGTTGGGCACACTGCTCGATGTGCCAGGTCGTGATCCGCTGGTACTGGTCGAGCTTCTTGGGGTCGTTCTCGTGGTGTGAGAATTCGTGGTGCCCGCCCTTGACGCCCTCCAGGAACGAGAAGCTCTTGTTGCTGACCGAGTTACCGAACATGAAGGTGGCAACCCGCGTCGCGTCAGTCTGGAGGGCCAGCAAGAGGATGTCAAGCATCAGCCGGACGTGCTCGGCGTGATTCATCGTCCGCTGTGCGGACGCGACCGGGGTCGTGGTTGTAGAGGTCGACCCGGCCGCCGAGGGCCTCGATGTCGTTGCGAGCACGGGCGTCGTCGACATATCGGGCGCGGCGGTCGCTGGCCTCGAAGGCGATTCTCGTCTCGACGGCACGGACGGATTCGAGATACTCGTCGAGCTTGCGGCGATCGTCCTGGCCGATCCGACTCGCGGAGGGCGCGGGCGTCGTCGCGTGACGAGGTCGAGGATGCTCCGGTCGTCGTCGCTGACGGCTCCCCGATCGGCATCGGAGCGGAAGAGACGGTCGAAGGCCAGCCTCGGGTTGATCTCGCGGCCGACCGGAGTCGTCGGGCTCGACCACGAGATGTGCGAGCCATAGAGTCGGGTGTAGCCAACATTGGTGTCGACGCCGGTCGTCACCGGCTCGACGCCCAGCTCGAGCGAGGGGATCCGGGTTAGCACGCCGATCCGCCTTGCGGCGAGCTGGTCCATCGACACGCCGCCGGCATCCAGATCGGAGCCGGTCGTGCGCCGGATCGTCGTACCGGTCAGCCAGGCGGCGTCCTTGACGTAATGGCCATCGCCAGTGAAAGTGCCGTGGTTGCTCAGGTGGGTCAGGATGAGGACGTCATCCTTGTGGCGGGCCAGCGGCTTGAGGATCGGCGAAAACTCGAAGTCCTTTCCCCGGCCCTTGGGGGTCCAGGTTTGGGGGTTGCAGCCATTGGGCCAGAACAGGCAGGCCATACGGACCGGAGGGCGGCGTCGCCGGAAGCGGTCGCCGGCCAGGGCGGCTCATCGCCGGACGCATGGCCTCCAGCAATGGCAACCCGACCATCGCGCCAACTCCCCGGAGCACCGTCCGCCGCGTGATCGGTCGATTCTTCAGGCTCATCGTCGTGCCCCCGTCGTATGCCATTGCGCCGGTACTGGAAAGGGAGGCTCTCGACGACAGACGTGACCAGAGTCGCGCCGCGATAGTCCTTCGCCTCCAGATCGGCCATGATCTGCTTGATCGTCGGAGCGTCATAGTATTCCACACCCCTCCGGAGGGCGTACGAGAGCATCCGCTCGACCAGGTTGCGGACGAACAGCTCTCGCTTGGTCTCGACCAGGATCGTCTTGAGGGCCGACCGCTCCGGTGAACTCCTCGCCGGTGGTCAACTTGCCGGAGGCGTCGACCGGCTTCTTCTGGATCTCGTCGCGCCAACGGCCCGAGCACGTCGAAGTTCTCGAGCCCGAAGCCGAGGGGTCGAGCCGGGCGTGGCACGAGGCGCATTCGGCCTTCTTGCGGTGCTGCTCGAGCCGCTGGCGGAAGGTCAGGCCGTTGCGGACGCGGTCGTCGGTCGGCAGCGATTTGACCATCGCGGGCGGGGGAGGCGGGGGCGTGCCCAGCAGCTCCTCGAGGACCCACTTGCCGCGGCAGGACGGGGCTGGTCCGCCTCGGGTACGAGGTCAGGGTCAGGACGGCCGCCATGCCGAGCACCCCGCCGCGACGCCGGTCCTTGAGCTCGACCCGACGGAAATCGGGGCCGCTCACGCCCTCGATGCCATAGTGCCGGGCCAGGCGTTCATCGAGGAACGTGTAGTACGAGTCGAGCAGCTCGACGACGGGCCGATCCTCGCGGAGGATGGCGTGGAAGTAGGAGACCGCCTCCTCGACCATCGCGTCGCGCAGCTCGGGCGTGTACTCGGGGAAGAGCCTCCTGTCGGGCTCGGCGAGTTCGGCCAGGCTGCCGACGCGAAGCCACTGGCCCGCGAAGTCCTCGGCCAGCGCCCGCGACTTCGGGTCTGCGAGCATCCGCCGCACCTGCATCTCGAGCACCTCGGGCTCGTGGAGTCCGTCCGGAGTCGGCGAGCACCGACAGCTCGGCGTCGGGCATCGACGACCAGAGGAAATAGGAGAGGCGACAGGCCAGCTCGTGGCCGGAGACGCGATAAGGCCCCTCGGCGTCAGTCCTGTCCTCCTCCAGGAGGAAGAGGAAGCTGGGGGAGACGAGGACGGCCCGCGAGGCGAGCCGGACGGCGGCGTCGAAACCGTCGCCCCGGACTTCGGCGCGACGGTACAGCCGCATCAGCCGCTCGACCTCCTCGGATCGGACCGGCCGTCGGAACGCTCGCCGGGCGAAAGCTGGCGATGCTGCGGCGGGCGGCTTCCTCCTCCGGCAGGCTCGCGCTCGGGACGTGCCGTGATGTACCGCGACGGGTCGGCCCTCAGCAGAACAGCGGCGGCGGCTGCCAGGTACTTCTCCATCAGGATGGGCGGGACGAAGAGGGTCGAGGCGTTGTTGTCGAACCCGGCGCCGCCGCCGCCGTCGGCGGGGAAGGCGTCCGCCGGATGGGTGTCGACACCGAGCAAGTCCCGGATCGTGTTGTTGTATTGCCGGCGGGTCAGGCGCTGGATCAGGCTCGGTCCGGGATCGCGGACGCCCTCGACGGCATCGAGGATGGCCTTGATCGAGTCGGCCGCGTGCTGTCGATCGTCCACGCCAGGACCGGCGCGGTCACCCGGCGGCGGCATCGTCCGCTCGATCAGGGCGTCGATGACGCGAAGCCAGAGATCCGGGTCGCTGCGGAGCGACTCCTCGTCCACGAACTTCGCCAGGTTGATATCGCCCTTCGATTTCTCGGCACCATGACAGCGTAGGCAGTGCTGCTGGAGGAGCGGGCGGACGTTCCGGTCGAAGCCGTCACCCCGCGGAAGCCGGGGCCAGGGCCATTAGCACCAAGACCGAAATTGCGGTCCAGGCGCTCGCGGCTGGGGTCATGGCGGGGCTCCGGTTCGAGGTAGGGCGAGGCGTGGATTCGGGCGGTGATCGTGGCGGAGGGCGGGGACCGCAACGCGACTCCCCATCTTAATCCAAGTAAACGGGGTGTCGCTATTCCAGAATGACTTCGGTCTCGGATCGGACCCGCATCTCATCAAGCACGTACGGATGGCGACGATGGCGACGAGCGGTTGTTAACAAGGGCGATTCCAGAAGATCTCGAAATTTCCTGTCCGGTACGTCAGCGAATGACAATGTAGGGATAGGAACAGAACGAGACGGCCTGAGTGGCCCGGCCGTATTGAGAACGACGCGCGCTGGTCTGGTCGTGCTTCGTCCGACTCGTCGGCAGAGGGCTTGACTCCCGTCTCGTGAGACCGGGCCTCGCACCTTGCTTTCCTTCTCCCCAGGGCAACCATCCCCCGCGGCCTGAATCCGTCGCGATTTGAGCGAACGCGCCGATGTGCACGCTCGCCGGGCTCGGCTGCGCACCGCGGCAACGATACATCGAGATTCATTCGAGAGTGCATTGATCAGTGGAGAGCTGCACCATGCTTCGTAAAGTCGTTCGACCGACAGGCGGACCCCATCCCCTTGGCAGCCGGAGGCGTCCGTGGGCCCGGAATCAGGCAGCGACCGACATTGCTTCGAGACGTAAATCACACGCATTTCATCCGGGGGATTATCATCGGGGTTTCGAGCTGCTCGAACCGCGCCAGCTCCTATCGGGTGACCTCACGCAGGAGATCATCAATCTCGTGGATGGCGGGACCACGACTGGCTCGGTCGATCTTGGCGACGATACGGTCGGCAGCTTCCTGTCGGCGAACTCGGTGACTGTCTCGTTCGAAAACTTTAGTCAACAGTCTGACTCGGGCTGGTCGGGCAAGGTGTCGGTCACCGCCGACACGGCATCGATCGCGATCGGCCAGGATTTCACCGGGCAGATCCTCGGCAACGGCACCGCCGGCAGCGTGGGACTCAGCGGTTCCTACATCTTGAATGACCAGCCGCTCGGCCAGGGCAGCTACCAGCTCTCCGCGACCGACCTCACTGCTTCCATACCCAATGTCCTCTCGGCCTCGGCGTCGAATGTCAGCCTCGATTATGATCCGACCGGTACCGCGAGTCAGAAGATCGCGACGATCGGCAGCCTCTCAGCACAGATCATCCCGCTGAATAATGCTTCGGTCACTCTTTCGAATCTGGATATCGCGGAGAACGGCTTCTCGCTCCAGAATGCGACCGTCAGCGCAGGCTCATTCACGCTCGGCGGCTTCCTCAGCGTCAACGATTCGAGCTTGTCGTTCTCCGACGTCGCCTATACGACCGGTTCGTCGCTGGAGGGCACGATCGCGATCGGCACCGGCTCGGCGACCTTGTTCCCCAACCAGTCCGCGTTCAGCGCCTCGGTGAGCGGATTCCAGGGCACGTATGACCTGAACACGGGCGCGTTCTCGCTCTCGGCCACGAACGCGTCGGTCAGCATCGGTCAGATCCTCGACGCTCAGGTTGACGGCACCGCGACGGATCCGGGTCTTGCCATCGCTTACGATCCCTCTGCCTCGATACCATTGACGGTCTCAGCGGCCTCGATCAGCCTGACCTCGCCGGACTTCCCCGGTGTCTCAGCCATCGCAACGGATCTCCAGGCCAGCAGTGCCGGATTCTCGCTGGGCGATGCCACGCTCACCGACTCGAGCAGCGTCGAGCTCGGCGGGTTCCTCGAGGCCGACGGGCTGTCGTTGAGCGTAAGCGACCTGAGTTACTCGACCGCCCCCCCAAGCGGTCAGCAGGCGTTCGGCGGCACGATCGCGATCAGTGCGACATCGGCTTCGCTCTTCCCCAACCAGTCCCTCTTCATCGCATCGGTGGAGGGCTTCCAGGGCTCGTACGACCTCAACACGAGCGCCTTCGCGCTCTCGGCCACCAGTGCCTCGGTCACCATCGGACAGATCCTCGATGCCCAGGTCAGCGGGACGGAGCAGGATCCCGGCCTCTCCATCGCCTACGATCCCGGCACGTCCGACCCACTGGCCGTGACCGCGAACACCATCAGCCTGACGTCGCCCATCTTCCCCGGGCTCTCCGCCACCGCGACCGACCTCCAGGCCAGCGATGCCGGCTTCAGCCTGGGCAACGCGACGCTCCAGGACAGCAATAGCATCACGCTGGGTGAGTTCCTGGAGGTCAGCGGGCTCGAGGTCTCAGTCAGTGGCCTGGACTATCAGCCCGGCGAACAGCCGGCCTTCGGGGGGACGATCATCATCGGCGCCACCTCCGCCTCGCTGTTCCCCAAGCAGTCCCTGTTCGCTGCCTCCCTGGCTGGGTTCCAGGGCACTTATGATCTGAACACCGGCACATTATCTCTCTCGGCGACCGGTGCCAGCGTCACCATCGGACAGATCCTCGACGCCGAGGTGACCGGAACGACGACGGATCCGGGCCTGTCGATCGTATATGATGGCTCGAACTCGACCTACTCCGTCTCGGCCAATACGATCAGCCTGACCTCGCCCGACTTCCCCGGCCTGAGCGCCACCGCGACCGATCTCCAGGCCAGTAACACCGGTTTCACGCTCGGCAACGCCACGCTCAGCGACAGCAGCAGCATCACGCTCGGCGGAGTGCTGCAGGTCGAACGGGCTGACGATCTCCGTGAGCGGCCTGGACTATCAGCCCAACCCACCCAGCGATCAACCGGCCTTCGGCGGCACGATCAGCTTCGGCGCACACTCCGTCTCGCTCTTCGCCGGCCAAAAGGATTTCACGACCACGATCAGCGACCCGACCGGCAAATCGTCCAGCGGTCTCTCCGCCAGCTACGACCTCAATACCCAGGAACTGGACTTCCAGCTCGACGAGGTGGAGATCCAGGTCAGCGAACTTCTCGACGTCACCGCCGATGACGTTTCCGTGGATGTGGCGCCGGGATCGTTCGGGATGACCGTGGGCTCCGCCACGGTGAGCGTGCCGAAGCTCGCCGGCTTCCAGGGTTCGGTCCAGGACCTCGCAATCACTTCGGACGGGTTCTCGATCGGGAAAGCGACCCTGGGCTTCACGGGCACCATCACGCTCGGCAGCGTGCTCACGATCAGTAACCCGAGTGCATCGCTCAGCGGGCTCAGCTTTAGCATCCAGGGCGGCGCGCAGTTCAACGGCGATATCAGCTTCGGTCTTTCCGCCAGCCTGAAAGTGGGTGGCGTGGCCAGTGCGTCGGTCTCCGGCTTGGAGGTCACGCTCGGGCTGACGCCGCATGACTACGGGCAGTTCGAGGTGACCGCCAACTCGGCCTCGTTCGCGCTGGGGAGCTACCTCACGCTCACGGCGACCAGCACGCCGACCACGCCGCTCGAATTCAACACCGCGGCGACGTCCGGCCAGGACATCGTCCAGTTCGGGACCGTGACCGCCCAGCTCAACGCGGGCCCGCTGTCGGTCACCGCGACGGGGCAGGACTTTGGTATCAACTCGAAGGGCAATTTCGTCGCCCTGACGGGCTTTGGCATCCAGGCCTCGGCCAGCGTGGCCGGCGGGATCGATGCAGCCGGCGCATTCAAGTGGCCGACCTGGCTGCCGATCCAGGTCAGTAAACTTGCCCTGACCTGGCCGGACTTCAACGATGACCCGTCCAACTTCTCGATCGACATCTCGGCGGGGATCAACACGAGCCTGGCGGGGCTGACGCTCAGCGGCAATGTCCAGGATGCAGTCTTCAACGTCGAAGACCTGGTCAACGGCCAGTTCCCGCTGACATCGCTCGGCGGGGCGGGTTTCCAGGTCGGGGGCACATTCGCCGGCGTGACATTCAATGCCGAGGGGTTCCTGGCCACGACCACCGGCGCCAATGGCCAGACGATCCTCTATGGCGGGATCGACGGCGGGGTCTCCATCGCGGGGCTCGCGGGATTCCAGATCATGCTGGGCCTGTCGTCGCTCGGGCCGCTGGACATCTATGCGATGGTCGATGCGCCGATTATCCTCGATCCCGACACCGGACTGGCCATCACCGGGTTGAGCGCCGGTATCAACTTCGGCGGCGGGCTCGCGACACCCGACTCGGCCAAGGACCTGGGTCAGGTCGCCCAGAGCGTTTTCGCCCCGACGCTCTCGCAGTGGGAGTCGCAACTGACCGGCGACGTGGCCGACCAGATCAGTTCCGGAGCCTCGTGGACCAACCCCCCGACTCTCCTGACGATCCAGGGTGGTGCCACGCTATTCGACGCTTACGCCTCCCCCGATGCCTTCGAGCTCTCTGGAAACATCGCCTTCGACACGACCGGGAAGCTGCTGGCCAGCGGGACGCTCGTCATGGGAGCCTCGATCGACGTGCAAGGCTCGGCCTTCATCGACCTGTCCCAGGTCGCGTCGGGTAAGGCCGTGCTCATGCTGAACGTCGACACGCCTGCCAACACGCCGATCGTGACGGCCTACGGCACGGTCGACTTCCAGTTCGACGGACCGGTGTTCAACGCGACGCAGGTTCCGACCGGTTCCTCGACGCCCCAGCTCGGCAATGGACTGGCGCTCGACGGCAGCACGGGCTACGGCTCGGCCCCGAACATCGACCTGAACGACACCTCGTACACGGTCGAGTTCTGGGCCCAGCGGAGCGCGACCGGGCGAGAGGAGTACGTGATCGGCCAGGGACCGTCGACCTCGACGACCGGCCTCTCGATCGGGTTCGATACCAACAACGACTTCGTGGTGAATTCCGGCGGCACGACGCTGAGCTTCCCGGCGGGCCAGGACACCTCGTGGCACCAGTGGGCCGTCGCGTTCGACATGGCCAGCGGCACGCTCTCGATCTACCGCGATGGGGTCTTGGAAAACAGCGCCAGCAAGGTCGAGCCGATCCAGGGGGCCAGCAGCACGCTCCTCCTGGGCAAGTCGGGCTCGATTTTCTTCGGAGGCGGCGTGGACGAGGTCCGGGTATGGACCGTTGCCCGCACGACCGACCAGATCGAAAACAACCTGGCGCTCCAGACCCTATCCCCCACGACTGGACTGCTCGCCGATTGGTCCTTCAGTGAAGGTCAAGGGACCACGGCGGCCGACAGCTCGGGCCACGGCAACACCATGACGCTGACCGGCGGCGCGAGCTGGGCACCGACCGTTATCGGCGGTACCAGCCGGTTGCCTGCGGGGCTGGTTACCGCGGAGACCGCCAGCGCGGTGGAGCTCGACGGAACCGACTCATACGCGTCGGCCAGCGGGATCAACCTGAACGACAGCTCGTTCTCGATCGAGTTCTGGGCCAAGCAGAACGACACCGCACGGCTGGAATACATCATCAACCAGGGCGATCCTACGTCCTCGGGCGGCCTCCAGATCGGCTTCGACGCCAACAACAACTTGTTCGTCTCGATGGGCGGCACAACCCTGACCACCCCGACCAACGACAACTGTTGGCATGAGTGGGCCGTCACCTTCGACTCCACGTCCGGTCAGCTCATGATCTACCAGGACGGCGTGCCGGCTGCGAGCACGACCGCCAATCCGATTTCGATCGCGGGTTCGACTCCGGCCTTCCTGATCGGCAAGTCCGGCTCGTTCTACTTCGACGGCGACATCACCCAGGTTCGCGTCTGGACGGTCGTCCGCACCGAGACGGACATCAATAGCGACATGGTTTCGAGCACCCCCAAGTCCACGATCGGCCTGCTGGCCGCCTGGAACTTCAGCGAGGGTACGGGGACCACGGCGGCCGACAGCTCGGGGAACGGGCACGACGCCACGATCAACGGCGGCACCCGGTGGATCACGGCGACACTCCCCACCATCCCCACCCCGCCGTTCGAAGGCTTCACGATCACGATCAGCGGCGGCATCGACCTGACCGTCCCCGATGTACCCGGCGGACTCAAGATCACCGGCACGGCGAGCTTTCGCGTCGATGCGTCCGCCGGCAGTCTCCAGCTCAATGTCAGCGGCATGGTCGACCTCGCTCCGCTGGGCAACGCCCTCGATCTCGAAGGGGTGGTACACTTCGACCTGGGCCCCGAACCATACTCCGACCCCAAGCCCGAGTTCTACGGGATCTTCGTACTCCAGACCGGCCAGCTCTTCAACACGCTCTCCAGCATCGGCTTGAATGTCAACGGCATGGCCGTGCTCCGCTTCAACACCACCTCGAGCGACATCCCCATCGACCTGCCGATCCCCAACAGCGACCCGACCCAGCCGGCGACGCTCCAGAATTTCGTGATCCAGGCCGATGCGGTCAGCTTGATGATTCAGGGGGACGTCAACTTCCAGCTCCAGGGAACTCAGTGGTTCGGCCTCAGCGGCACCTTCGACGCCATCTTCCAGGACCCGAACAATCAACCCGAGCTCGACATCCTCGAGAATGCCAGCTTGATTATCGGACCGCCGGACTCGCCGATCGTCGAGTTCGACACCACGGGCTTCCTCCGGCTCTGGAGCGGCGGGGTCGCCGCGCAGTTCCTGATCACCTTCGACGCGCGGGACAGCTCGGTCCTGGATGACGCCGGCATCGACTTCTCCTCGCCGATCGATCCGCTCACGGGCAAGCCCGTCGTCAACCGGTTCGAGTTCGAGCTGAACACCTCGGGGCAAGCGGTCAGCTTCACCGCGCCGACCCTGACCTCGTCGGACCCGGGACTCACCGGGGACTCATCGGGCTTGACGATCAACATCCCGGCGGGAGCCCCTCAGCCCGATGGCAGCACGGCGGCGCCGGGGCAGTACATGGTCGTCGAGGGCAGCGGCGGGTTCGAGCTCGACAAATCCTTCGCGGTGATCGGATCGTTCTACCTGGAGGTGACCCCCAGCCAGCTCCTGCTGGAAACGGACGCGCAGCTCTTCCTCCAGGTTCAGGGCAACACCCTGCTGAACCTCCAGGCTAACGGTGGGATCGACATCAGCAACCTGGGAATCTATGGAGCCATCCAGCTCACCCTGAACGCCGGGCTGCCCGCCGGCTACGGCTTCAGCCTCAATGCTGCATACCTGCTTGAGGTCAACACCACGAGCCAGACCCAAACGATCGCGGGGATCGTCCTCCCCGCGGGCCCATTCGCCGAGATCAAGGCCACCGGCGATCTCGATGTCGGATCGTTCGATCTGAGCGGGTCGTTCGTCTTCGAGGTTGACAGCACGAGCGTGATGATCGCACTGAACGCGCAGGCCGCGCTGGGGCCGCTCGGCCAGGCCGACATCAACGGAGACCTGGTGATCCAGGGGGGCTCGTCCTCCGGGATTTACGGCATCCTCCAGTCGGCGCTGGCCACCTCGCCCGACATCCCCGACGTCGGCCTCAACGTACACTTCCAGTTCGAGATCAACACGACGAACGTGGACCGGACGGTGACAGGCTTCACGGTCGATCAGACCACGGGCCAGATCACGATCGGCCAGCAGATCACGATCGACGCGGGCACGATCCAGTTCGACGCCGGAGGCAACCTCACGATCGTCAACATATTCGACGTGGCCGGTCAGTTCGATTTCACGCTCGGCTCGAGCGGCGTCCAGATCGACGCCCATGCCGCGCTCAAGAGCTTCTTCGGCCTCAACCTCGGCTTGAGCGCCCAGTTCGACCTCACCTCGGGCGGGCTGGCGGTCAACGCCGGGCTTTCGCTGAATGAAAGCCTGCCCCTCGGTTTACTGTCGATCTCCGCTTCGCCCCAGCTCCTGATCAACACGACCGGCCAGACTTTGGATGGAGTCGCACCCGGGACCTATGAGGTCGAACTCAACGATGCGAATGTTAACTTCCTCGGCCTCCAGGCCAGCGGCACGCTGATCGTCGGGGTCAGCGACGGCATCTTCGAGATCGACGTGCCTTCCAGCAATCCGTTGCAACTCAGCTTCTTCGGCCTGGGCGGGGTGAGCATCTCGGGTTATATCGACTCAAACGGCCAGTTCAGCCTGACCGGCTCGTTAGGTTTCCAGCTCGGCCAGAGCGGCAACGAGATCTGGGGCTCGCTCCAGATCACGATCAGCAACGACGGGTTCTCCGGTTATTTCGGGGGCGGGTGCCAGATCTTCGGGATCAACGTCGCGTCGGTCAGCGGCTGGTTGACGATCGACAACGGTTACATCGACCTCGGTGCTTCGGTATCGGTCTGGGTCTTCAGCTTCGGCTTCAACATCGGCATCGGGCAGTTGCAAGAGCCCCAGAACGCGCCCTATTCCCTGCTCTTCTACAGCGTGCCGACGACCTCGGAAGCCGGGAGCACGATCAGCCTCAATGCGTCGGCGACCGACGGCAGCGGCAATGTCGCGGGCGACGGCGCCTACAACTGGACGATCTATTATGACAACGCGGTCTATGCCCAGGAGACGGGTGCCAACCCGAACCTCAAACTCGGGGACCCCGGTACGTATACCATCGACATGAATGAGGGATCGGTGAGCAAGTCCTCGACCATCCAGGTTGCCGACGTGCCGCCGACGGTCAGCAGCCTCAACCTCCAGACGGGCTATGCCGAGGGACAATCGGTCACGCTGGCCCCGAGCGTGTATTCGCCCTTGCCCGAGGCGCCGGGCGGCTTGCATTACCAATGGACGATCCTGAAGGACGGCCAGCCGTTCGCGACCGCCAATACCCCGACCTACACCTTCACGCCCTCCGCGTCGAGCATGACTTCGGAGGGTGCCCCGGTCCCGGACGTCTACCAGGTCAGCCTCACGGTCTCCGACAATTACGGCGGTTCGACGACCGCCAGCGGCAGTTTCGGGACCTTCGACCCGAATAACATCGTGGTCACGACGACGCAGGACCTGACCTCGCCCGGTAACGTGACGTCGCTTCGCGTGGCGATACAGGAAGCGGAGTCGAACCCGGGTGTCCACTACGTCAAGTTCGCTTCCGACCTGGCCGGCCAGACGATCGCATTGACGAATATCGACGATGGCATCGACGACGGCAACAGTGCCATCCGCATTCCCGGTGGGACGGTGGTTCTTGACGCCAGCAACGCCCCGGGGGTGACAATCGCCGCCGTCGGCGCGACCCGGATCTTCTACGTGCCCCAGGGTTCGACTCTCGAGCTCGAGGACCTCAATCTGAACGATGGCTACGAGATCGGCACCGTCAGCGGTGCCTACGGAGGAGCGATCTATGCCGACGGTGCCGTTTATGCCTCCAATTGTGCGTTCGTCAATAATACGGCCGTCGGCGACTACTATGACGTCGCGGGGGGCGGGGCCATCTATGTCAGCACCACCGGCTATCTCTCGGCCATCGAGACGACGTTCGGGGACAACAGTGCCGATGGGTATCAGCGTGCCATGGGCGGGGCCATCGACACGGCCGGCGCCCTGTCCCTGGATGGCGTGACGATCGCCGACAACACGACGTCGGGTTCGAGCGTGGCGGGAGGCGGCGTCTACGACTCCGCGTCGAACCAGCCGAACCCCTTCACGCCCGGCGGCAGCCCGTTCTCCCTTTATACCGTCCTTTCCAATGTCCTGATCGCGGACAATTCGGGAGGAGTGGACTTCGATTACGAGGGTAACTCCGGAGGTCAGATCAACGATGCTTTGATCGGTACCTCGTGGAATATCCCGAGCGTCATCTTCCAGACCATCGGTTACACGCCGTTCATCCAGGGCGAGAATCCGCTGCTGGGGCCGCTGGCCGATCACGGTGACGGGGTCCTGACATTTTCACTCATGCCGGGCAGCCCGGCCCTGAATCACGGCATCGGCGCTTACGAGAGCTATGTCCTGGACGGCCGCGGCTATCCCTTCCCGGCCTACGGATCGGATTCCATCGGCGCCTTCCAGAGCCAGCCGTACGTCGTGAGCAACACCGACGATAGCGGACTCGGCTCGCTCCGCGCGGCGATCACCGAGGACGACAGCGACCTGCCGATCACGTTCGCCCCCAACCTGGCCGGGCAGGTGATCTCGCTCTCCAGCGGTCCGATCACGATCACGCATAACATGACGATCGAGGGGCTCGGGGCCGACGAGGTCCAGGTCGTCTCCGGGACGGTGGCGCCGATCCCCACCGACATCTGGGCGGGCGAGGGCAATACGAAAGACACCGCGGGCGCCGCGCCCGGGTATCCCGTGGGCACCCTGTCGTACGGCACGGGAATCGTCGGGAAAGCCTTCCAGTTGAACGGCGCGAATGCCATCACCGTCCCCAACAACCAGACGCTCGACTCGTCGAGTTTCACCGTCGGCGGCTGGTACAAAATCGGTCAGTCGCAGAGCTCGATCCTCGCCAGCAAGTACGGCGGCGGTGCCTATTACAACGGCTGGATACTCGGGTTGAACGGCGTGCAGCCGTACTTCCAGGTCCTGTCGAGTTCGAGCTCGAACGTCTACATTGCATCGTCGGTGAACTTGTCTTTGAACGCCTGGCACTACATCGCCGCGACCTACGACGGGAACAACGTCGCGCTCTATGTGGACGGGGCGAAGGAGGCCAGTGGGACCCTGGCCGGCGGCTACACGCCCAGCGCGCTGCCGATGGAGATCGGCGGGGCGAGCTGGTATCCCGCCGCCTACACGATCGGACTGGTCGACCAGTTCGCGTTCTACAGCTCCGCCCTGACGGCCAACCAGATCGTGGCGACGTACGACGCGACGCTCTCCCTGTCCCAGCCGGCCTACGAGGGATACGGGATCTTCAACGTCGCCGCCGGGGTGACGGTCTCGATCGCGGGGCTGACCCTGGGCGACGGCGACGCGGTCGATGGGGGCGCGTTCGATAACGCAGGCGACCTGACGATCACCGGCACCCAGTTCGTCCAGGACTCGGCCCCGGCCGCGCCTGCCCAGGGGCAAGCCGGCAACGCCTACGGCGGCGCGATTTACAACGCCGCGGGGGGCGTGCTGGTCGTGACCGACAGCTCCTTCATCAACGATGCCGCCCTCGGCGGCGAGGGCCAGGTCAGCGGCAGTACCGCCGGCACCGGCGGTAACGCCTACGGCGGCGCGATCTATAACGCCTCGGGTGGATTGCTCGGAGCGGCCGACGACACGTTCTCCGGCGACTACGCCACCGGCGGCACGGGCGACAGCACCACGAGTACGACGGCTCAGGCCGGGGCCGGGTTCGGCGGCGCGATCGATAACGCCGGGACGGCCTATCTCGTCAGCACGACCATCGCCGGCAATGCGGTCTCCAACGGGACGGGTGCCGCGCCCTCGGTCGCCAGCGATGGTGCGGGCCTCTACAACGCGCCCGGCGCCACGCTCGACCTGGTCAACTCGATCGTGGCCGACAACACCGGCGACGACATCATCGTCAATGGCAAGGCCGTGGCCGAGGACACCGGCGGCAACGACGTCGTGAACCGGGGCACGGCCTCCGGCCAGAGCAATCTGATCACCAGCAACAGCGGCTTGTCGGCCTCGCTGATCGTCAGCACCGCCGATCCCGATCTCGCCCAGCTCCTCAACACCGGGGGGACGACCAGCACGCTGGTCGAGCTGCCCGGAAGTCCGGCCATCGGCGCGGGCGACACGGCCATCACCGGCCTACCGGCATTCCCCTTCTCGAACCCGGGCTTGATCGCCTGGTGGCAGGGCAACGGTAGTGGCCAGGATGCTGTCGGCTCGGCAAACGCGACCCTCAACGGGGGCGCAAACTACGCTCCGGGAATCTCCGGCCAGGCGTTCCAGTTCAACGGGACCTCCTCCTACGTGGCCATCCCACCCTCGGCCGATATCGTCGGCACCGGCGGCTTCAGCGTCTCGGTCTGGATCAAGACCACTGGCGCCGACGGTGTCATCGTCCAGCAACGCGGCACCGGCAACGTCGACGGTGAGTACGTCCTCGGGTTGGTCGGGGGCAAGGTGAACTTCTGGGTGTTCGGCAACGGCGAGTACGACGTGAACTTCAACTCGAATACCTCGGTGAACGACGGACAGTGGCACAATATCGTGGCGGTGCGCCTGCCGAACGGGACGGGTGAGATCTTCATCGACGGCAAGCTGGATAACACGCAGACAGGTCCGGACGTTTCACTCGACTACGGCTTCAACATCTACATCGGCGCGGACGAGCGCAACGTGTACTACGGTGACCCGCCCGACTATTTCAGCGGCCTGATCGACGAGGTTGCCGTGTTCAACACCGCCCTGACGTCGTCGAACATCCAGGCCATCGATCAAGGAACGATCACGCCGGAGTCCACCGACCAGCGCGGCGACCCGCGGACCGTCGGCGGCTCCATCGATCTCGGGGCGGTCGAAGAGCATCCGTACGAGGTCACCAACACCAACGACAGCGGGCCGGGCTCGCTCCGCCAGGAGGTCGCCGACGACGCCGCGGGCGACCAGCCGATCATCTTCGCGCCGGGTCTGGACGGCAAGACGATCACCCTGACCGGCGGTCCGATCACGATCAAGAACAACCTCGCGATCGAAGGGCCCGGCGTCAACGACCTGACGATCCGCGGCGGCAATTCCAGCCAGATCTTCCTCGTCGATTCCGGGAACGTTTCGATCTCCGGCCTGACGTTCACCGGCGGCCTTGGCTCGCAAGGCGGCGCGATCGCCAACAGCGGCAACCTGACAATTGCCGACTGCGCGTTCAGCAACAACGTCGCGCAGGACAACCCATCGCTCAATCCCGGCCTCGACGGCGCCGGCGGCGCGATCGTCAACCTCAAGGGCGCGAGCCTGATCGTCACCGGCACCACGTTCTCCGGGAACAAGGCGATCGGCGTGGCCAGCTCCGGCAACAACGCCGATGCCTACGGCGGCGCGATCGAGAACGTCGCCGGCGCGACCTTCAACGACACCGACGACACCTTCTACGCCAACTCCGTGGTGGGCGGACCGGGTGGCGGCGGCTTCGGCGGCGCGATCGACAACGCGGGGACCGCGACCTTCGTCGATTCGACGATCGAGGAGAACTCGATCGCCAGTGGATCGGGAAGTTCGCCGACGCCGTCCGCCGGCGCCGGCATCAATAACCAGGTCGGCAGCACGCTGGCGATCCGCGATTCGATCGTGTCATACAATAAGGGCGGCAACGACCTTGCCAATGCCAGCAGCGGCACGGTCGCCGGGCCGGACATCGTCGGCCTCCCGGTCACCAACCCGGCGGGGACGCCGATCACCCTGACGGGGATCCCCTCCGACGCCGGCGGGGCGACCGGTGCCGGCGCGAACACCCTCTGGACGATCAGCTCGGGAACCGGACAGCAGGTCATCGCCGGACAGGATCTGGTCTTCGACGGCTCCGACCCGATCACCCTCCCCTCGGGCCTGATCTCGACCGCCACGGCCCTGACGGTGAACATTTTCTTCAGCACGACCAGCGACGGCGTGATCCTCGGCGACCAGGACGCTCCGATCGACACCGATCCGGCCAACTCCGTGCCGGTCCTCTACGTCGGCACCGACGGCTACCTCCACGGCGGGATCGACGGCTACGGCATGTTCCAGTCCGCCGCCCCGGTCGACGATGGCAAGACACACGATGTCTTCCTTTCGATCAACGGATCGACGATGACTGTGACGATCGACGGCACGCAGGTCGCGCAGCTCTCGGGCTCCAACGACCCGCTAAACATGACTTACGATCAGCTCGGTACCGGATACGGTGGCACCGCGCCGGACGCCCCCACCAGCGGAGAGTTCCCGTTCACCGGGACGATCCGTAGGCTGACGATCACCCAGGGCACCGCGCTGGCCGGCTCCGTCGCGCCGAGCAGCTCTTCGGACGACCAGATCACGTTCACGCCGCCGGCCATGGGGACTTACACCGTCGACCTGTCATCCACCAGTTCCGGCGGCTCGAACACCAGCACCCGCCAGACGATCGCCGCCACCGACGTCGCCCCCACGCCGTCGATCGGCGGTTTGCCCGCAGGGGGTGCGGTGAACCAGACGTATACGCTGGCCGGCACGGTCACCGACCCGGTCGCGTCGGACACCGCCGGCGGCTTCAACGATGTCTGGAGCGTCAGTGCGGGCGCCGGTCGGCAGGCCGTCGCCGCGTCGAACCTGGTCTTCAACGGCAGCAACGCGATCGCCCTCCCCTCGGGCCTGATCCACAATGCCAACAGCCTGGAGATCACCGCGACCTTCCAGACCACCGGCGACGGCGTCATCCTCAGCTATCAGGACCAGTCACTGGGCTCGACACCGCAGAACTCGTCGCCGCTCCTCTACATCGGTACCAACGGCTATCTGTACTTCGCGTTCGGCAACGGCTCTTCTCACCCGATCGAGAGCGCGACGCAGCTCAATGACGGCCAGCTCCATACCGTGACGATCCAGTGGAGCGGCTCGGTCCTGTCCTACACCCTCGACTCGAAGACGAGCGGCACGATCTCGAACTTCACCCCCAAGATGCTCGACATGACGTTCGACGCGTTGGGGACGGGGTACACAAGCACCAATCCGGCTGCCCCGAACGGCTACTTCCCGTTCACCGGGACGATCCGCAGCCTGACGATCACCTCGGGTACGGCGCTACTCGGGCGCCTTCAAGCCCAACCTCTCCGCTGGCAGCCAGGCCTCGTTCACGCCTTTCACCTCCGGGACCTACACGATCGGCCTGTCGTCCACGGACATACTGGGCAACACGGGCGCGACCAGCCAGTCCTTCACCACCGTGGGCACGGTCCCCTTGCCGGCGATCAACGGCCTGCCCGCCAGCAGCCCCGAGGGGACGGCGGTCACCGTGACCGGCTCCGCCACCGAGACCAACGCAACGGTCGCGGGCGAGGGCTACACCTACCTCTGGCAGGCCACCGACGCCGATGGCGCCTCGGCCACCGGGGGCGGCGCCCTGGACTTCAACGGGACCAACCAGTTCGTGGACCTGGGCAATCCGACGGACCTCAACTTCAGCGGCCAGATCACGCTCGATGCCTGGATCATGCCCGAGTCGTCCGGAGGGCTCCAGGACATCATCGCCCACGGCTACCAAACCTCGCCGACGAATGCCGAGGACTACCTCCGCATCAATAACGGCTACTACCAGGTCGGCTCCTGGAACGGCAATGACGCCCTCGCCCAGTTCGCGATCCCAGCCAGCGACATCGGACAATGGGTCAACCTGGCGGGGGTCTATAACGGCAACGAGTGGATCCTCTACCGCGACGGGGTCCAGGTTGCCACCTCGGGCGCCACGACGCAGGGCGCCCTACCGGTCAGCAACACCGACTGGGCCATCGGTGCCGCCGGCGGCGACACCGGGCGGTTCTTCGAGGGGGAGATCGACGACGTCAGCATCTGGAACGTCGGACTCTCGGCGACGGCGGTCCGGTCCGCAATGGCGACGGCCCCGACCGCGATCGACTCCGGGCTGGTCGCGTGCTATCCCTTCGACGAGACGAGCGGCGATGTGGCGATCGATGCCACCGGGGACGGGAACAACGGCACACTGGGCGGCATCAGTCCCAACAATCCGTCGGCCGAGCCGAGCCGGGTCGCGGGCATCGCCCTCAGTATGAGCCCTCCCGTCGTCGGTGCCTTCAGCTTGAACGGGACCGGCCAGTTCGTGGACCTGGGCAATCCGACGGACCTCAACTTCAGCGGCCAGATCACGCTCGATGCCTGGATCATGCCCGAGTCGACCGGAGGGCTCCAGGACATCATCGCGCACGGCTACCAGACCTCGCCGACGAATGCCGAGGACTACCTCCGCATCAATAACGGCTACTACCAGGTCGGCTCCTGGAACGGCAATGACGCCCTCGCCCAGTTCGCGATCCCAGCCAGCGACATCGGACAATGGGTCAACCTGGTCGGGGTCTATAACGGCAACGAGTGGATCCTCTATCGCGACGGGGTCCAGGTCGCCACGTCGGGCGCCACGACGCAGGGCGCCCTGGCGGTCAGCTCGACCGACTGGACCATCGGCGCCGGGGTCAACGGCAGCCAGCGGTTCTTCCAGGGGGAGATCGCCGACGTCGGTATCTGGAACGTCGGCCTCTCCGTGGCCGGCATCGAGTCCCTCATGTTCGAGGCCCCGACCGCGCCCGAATCCGGACTTGTCGCGTACTATCCCTTCAACGAGACCAGCGGCGACATCGCCATCGATGTCACGGGAAACGGAAACAACGGCACGCTGGGCGGCACGAATTCGGAGGACGCGCCGGGTCGGGTCACGGGCGGCTCCCTCAGATCAAGCGTGACCATCACCCCCGGCGAGAGCGGGACCGAGACCGTTCTCTTGGAGGCGTTCGACGCGGCGGGAGGGAGCGGGGTGGTGACCGCCACGTTCACCGCGTCGCCGATCCCGATCATCGTCAACGCCGGGGGCGACGCGGAGGTCCAGCAGGGCACGCTGCTCACCCGCACCTGCTCATTCACCGACCTGCCCGGCGATGGGCCCTGGACGGCGACGGTCCTCTATGGCGACGGGACTCCCCTCCAGCCCCTCGCGGTGAATGGTCAGTCTTTCACGCTCAGTCACGTCTTCGAAAACGCCGGAACGTTCCTGACGATCATCACGGTGACGAACCGCAACGGATTCAGCGGCACGTACAGCTACACCGCGACCGTCGCCGGCTTCATGGTCAACGACGGTAGCTCTCAGCCGTCGCCGGTCACAAGTCTGACCTACACGTTCAACAATCCGACCGAGATCGAAGCGGGCGCCTTCGAGCTGCTCCGCGACGGCAGGCCCAGCCACATTCACATGAAGATCGCGCCGCAGCCGGACGGCCAGACCTACCTCATCACGTTCCTGGGCCATGGCGTGATCGACGGCGCGTTACCCGAGGGCCACTACACGCTGATCACGCGCCACAAGAAGGTGCGCGTCTCGTCGGATACGCCCATGACCGCCAACGACGTCAACAGATTCGTCAGCAGCTCCCGCCGCGTACACGACGGCAAGAAACACGTTGGCGCGTCCATCAA
Source organism: uncultured Planctomycetota bacterium (assembly GCA_963777695.1). Lineage (GTDB taxonomy): Bacteria > Planctomycetota > Planctomycetia > Isosphaerales > Isosphaeraceae > CAVZRC01. The sequence continues at coordinate 1,463,067 of CAVZRC010000001.1, read as the reverse complement.
GCGGTCCAAGGGCGAGACGGTCGTGCCAATGAAGGCTCCGGCGAGGTTCCCGGGGCGGACCGTATCGGATCACCACGCGGCCCATCACGCCGCGGCGCCGTTGCGAGCGACGGTCGCCAGACCGGAGAAGATCCTGGACAAGCCGCGGATCGTGAGGATCCTCCCGATGCCTCACCGCGATGCCCGTCGCGGTCGCGAATCTTAGCCCGGAGCACCGGCCGGATGATCATCGGACTCCTCGAGACCTCCCTGGTCTGCGGCAAGATGCCCGGACTCGGGGAGGTCTATTTCGTCGTTGTTTACGAAAGGTGGGCCGGGCGGGTTGCCCGGGCGTGGCCGGAACCAGCGTCAGGCGCTCGATCAGCAAGTCGGTGTCCATCAAGCCAGGAGATCCCTGACGACCTTCCCGTGGACGTCGGTGAGTCGGAAGTCGCGGCCGGCGTGGTGGAAGGTGAGCCTCTCGTGATCCAGGCCGAGGAGGTGGAGGATCGTGGCCTGGAGGTCGTGGACATGCACCGGATTCTCGGCGATGTGGAAGCCGAGGTCGTCGGTGGCCCCGTAGGTCATGCCAGGCTTGATCCCGCCGCCGGCCATCCACATCGTGAACGCTTGTGGATGGTGGTCGCGGCCGAGGCTCCGGCCCAGGGCTCGGTTGCTCTCCACCATGGGGGTCCGGCCGAACTCGCCGCCCCAGATGACCAGCGTATCGTCGAGCAGCCCGCGCCGCTTCAGGTCGATGATCAACGCGGCGGTCGCGCGGTCGGTGGCGCCGCAGTTGGTCTTGAGGTTGCCGGACACGTCGGAATGGGCATCCCAACCCTCGTGGTAGATGTTCACGAAGCGAACGCCGCGTTCGATCATCCGCCGGGCCAGCAGGCAGGCCCTCGCGAACGAAGGCTTGTCCGGATCGGCACCGTAGAGTGCCAGCGTCTCCTCGCCCTCGCTCCGGAGGTCCATGAGCGCCGGGGCGGAGGTCTGGAGGCGGAAGGCCATCTCATAGGCGGCGATGCGGGTCGCGATCTCGGGATCGCCCACGACCTGGAGCCGACGACGGTTCAGGGCACCGATCAGGTCGAGCGAGTCGCGCTGGAGCCGCGCGTCCACGCCGGGCGGGCTGGAGACGTCGAGGATCGGGTCCCCCTGATTTCGGAGACGAGTGCCGGTGTAGACGGTCGGCAGGAACCCGCTGGACCAGTTGGCCGCACCGCCGCTGATCCCGCTCCCGGTAGACATCACGATGAACGCGGGCAGATCTTGGGCCTCCGAGCCGAGGCCGTAGAGCACCCAGGAGCCGAGACTGGGACGACCCGGCTGAGAGAACCCGCTGTTGAGGAAGAGCTGCGCGGGGGCATGGTTGAACTGATCGGTATGGACTGACTTGATGATGCAGATGTCGTCCACGATCCCGGCGAGATGCGGCAGCATCACCGAGAGCTCGGCGCCGCACGCCCCATGCTTCGCGAAGGAGAATCGGGGGCCGAGCACGGCCGCATCGGGACGGATGAAGGCGTAGCGCTGACCTCCGATCACCGACGGTGGCAAGGGTTTGCCCTCGAGCCGGGTCAACTCCGGCTTGCGATCGAACAGGTCGAGCTGACTCGGCGCACCGGCCATGAACAGGTGAATGACCCGCTTCGCCTTCGGGGCGAAATGCGTCGGACGGGGCACCAGGGTGTTGCTCGCTTCCGCCGAGGTGCCCGAAGCCGCGGCCCGGAGCCATCGTGGAGCGAGCGCATCGCCGAGCAATGTCGCCAGGGCGATCTTGCCGACGCCAAGCCGGCACTCCTCGAAGAAATGGCGGCGGGTCGGGGCCGCTGCGTGCAGTCTCGGCGGATTCATCGGTCAACCTTTCGTCACGGCCTCGTCGGTGTTCAACAGCGCCCGCGCCAGGGTCGCCCAGGCCGCTCGCTCGACGGCGTCGCCATCTCCGGGTCCGGCGATCGTGGCGGCGTCCAGCTCCTTGCGTGTTAGACGAGCCCTCTGCTCTCGATAGAATCGGACCAGCATGGCAAGCTCGTCGGCTTCCGGCGGTCGGGTCAGGCAGCGTCGGAACAGAATGCCGGCGCGCTCCTCGACGGAACCGCCGCCCGCGGCCATGATCCGCCCGAGAGCCTGCGCGGCCTCCTCGAAGACGGGGTCATTGAGCACCGTCAGCGCCTGGAGCGGCGAGTTGGAGACCTCGCGTCGCGCGACGCAGACCTCGCCGCTCGGCGCATCGAAGGTCGTGAACATGGCGTAGGGGGCGGTCCGCTTGCTGAAGGTGTAGAGACCTCGGCGATATCGATCCCCTCCGGGGCTGACCTTCCAGGCGAGTCCGCCATAGGCGCCCTCGGTCGTGACGCCGGGCGGCTGGGGTGGGAAGACGCTCGGGCCGCCGATCTTCTCCGAGAGCAGGCCGCTGACCCGAAGCACCATGTCCCGGATCATCTCCGCATCCAGCCGGACCCGGGGGCCTCGGGCGAGCAGGCGGTTCTCCGGGTCCCTCGCCAGCAATTCGGGGGACACTCGCGACGATTGCCGATACGTCGCGCTGGTGACGATCAGCCGGTGCATCGCCTTGATCGACCAGCCGGACTGCACCAGCCGAACGGCCATCCAGTCGAGCAGCTCGGGATGGCTCGGAGCCTCGCCCTGGTAGCCGAAATCCTCCACCGTCCGCACCAGACCTTTGCCGAAGAACGCGGCCCAATGGCGGTTCGCGGTGACGCGGCCGGTCATCGGGTTCTCGGAGGACACCAACCAACGGGCCAGCTCAAGACGCGTCCCGGGTGAACCCGAGGGCAGGGGCGGGAGGAACGAAGGGACGCCCGGGTCGACGCGTTCGGTCGGCTGGAGGAACTCGCCGCGATTGCGAATGAAGGTCGGACGCGGGTTGTCCGCTCGTCGCTCGCGCAGGGCGAGGGTCGTCTGATAGCGGGGCAACTCCCTCTCGAGTTGTGCGATGGCCGCATTCTCCTTCGCCAGCTCGGGGGCAACCCGGAGATGGTACCGGCGAAGCTGGTCGATCTGCGCGGGGGTCCGTTTATCCTCGGCGATCAGGAGCAGCCGCTCGATCTCGGCAGGGGTCTCCTGGGCCACGACCGGCCTGGTATCCTTCGTGACCGAGATCCGAAACCGCCCCAGCCCCGCGGCGTGATACCGCTCGAACAGCAATTCCACGACGAGCCGATCCGCGTCTCGAAGGGGCGCGTCGAAGCGAAAGACGGAGGAATGGGGCTGCCCCTGGCCGCCGTTGATCGACCAGCCCGATTGGGGGTCCCCGTCGATCGCCGCCGATGCCGATCCGGCACCCACGCCACTGGCGGTCGCGGCGACGATTCGAATCGGCTTGCCGTCGGCCGCCACTCCGACCTCGCTCAGGAAGAAATCGCCCGCCGGTCCTTCGTAGTACACCCGACCCGGACCGCGGTTGCGGCAGTCGCTCGTCCGGCATCGCCTCGAGCCGGATCGCATGGATACCCGTCAAATCGCCCCGGAACGCGAGGGTGTAGACATCGCGCTTGCTCTGGTCGCCGCTGACGAAGACCGAGCCGTCGGACTCGATGCTCAGATGCGGCAGATTGGAAGTCGCCTTGACGGGTGTGAGGGTGGTCCAGGACACGGCCGCGCTCGATTCACGCGCGAGCCATTCGCGAAAACGCGCCTCGCGATTCGCCTTGCCGATCGGGAATCGGTCGGGGAGAGCGGCGATCCGTCCGGCGATCGTCTCTTCGATTTCCCGACGACGGCGTGTCACCTCGGCGGACGGCACCTCGATCTCGGGTTCCTCGGCGTTGTCGAGCAACGCCATGAACCGATAATACTCCCGGTGGGGGATCGGGTCGAACTTGTGGGTGTGGCACTGGGCGCAGCCCAGCGTCAGGCCCAGCCAGACCGTCGCCGTGGTGGCCACCCGGTCCGTCATGGCATAGAAGCGGTATTCGAGCGGATCGATGCCCCCTTCCTCGTTGAGCATCGTATTCCGATGGAAACCGGTGGCGATCCGATGTTCGACGTCGGCACCCGGGAGCATGTCACCGGCCAGTTGGTCGATCGTGAACTGTCGGAAGGACAGATCGGCGTTCAGCGACCGGATCACCCAGTCGCGATACGGCCAGATCGAGCGCGGGCGATCCTTCTCGTATCCGTTGGTGTCGGCGTACCGCGCCAGGTCGAGCCAGCGTCGTGCCCAGCGTTCGCCGTAGCGGGGCGAGGCCAGGAGCCGGTCTACTAGCTTTTCGTAGGCATCCGGCGAACGGTCTCGGGCAAATGCCTCGGCTTCCTCCGGCGTGGGAGGCAGGCCGATCAGGTCGAACGAGACGCGGCGGATCATCGCGATCGGATCGGCCTCTGGCGAAGGTTTGAGGCCCTCGGCTTCGAGGCGGGCCAGTATAAAGGCATCGATCGCATTGCGAGCCCACCCTCGGTCCTTGACCGGGGGCACGACCGGACGCGAAGGCCGTCGGAAAGCCCAGTGCTCCTCGTATTTCGCCCCCTGGGCGATCCATCGCTGGAGGATCTGCTTGTCCGGATCGGAGAGGGGCAACTTGGCATGCGGTGGGGGCATCCGCTGGCCCTCATCCTCGGCGAGGATACGCGTCACGAGCTCGCTGTCCTCGGGCCGGCCGGGGATGATTGCCGAGAGCCCCGAATCCGCCGCCTTCAACGCATCCTCTCGGCGGTCGAGCCGGAGATGAGCCTTACGCGCCCGATCGTCCGGACCGTGGCACTTGAAGCAATGCCGGGCGAGGATCGGTCTCACGTCGCGGTTGAATCCGACTTCCGGGCCAGCCGGACGCTCCGCGGCATCGGCCGGGGGGATTACGGCCAGGCCGATCCACAGGATCAACAGGCGGGAGAGTGGTGGCAAGGGGGTCGGTCCCCGGTGTGGTCATGCAGGAAGGTGGGGTATCGCTGATTCATTCGACCTCAAGGCCGGCCCCCCGTCAAGTCTTATCGAAAGTTTGACGACCGATTCCGGCGCGGGGCGGCTCAGGGCAGCGTGGAGTAGATGACGACATTGGCGGCGATGTTCAGGGCACTCTCGTAGGTGTACCCTTTGCAATCGATCCCGGTGTGCCGTTCCAACGCGCAGCCGATGTCGAACTTGGAATAGATGATGGCCCAGTGGCCGTTGATCTTCACGCCCTCGAGCTGCGGGAACCCGATCCCGCCGCCCGCGGCCTTGGTGTACTGGCTTTTCGAGAGGTCGAATCCGATCTTCGCCGTGTAGAGCTCATCCTTGAGCGGGATGGGCTCGAGCCTGCTGCTGGGCACGAGCTCGGCGACGAACCGGCGGAACGAAGCGTCGAACGCGGCGCTGCCGCAGGCGGCGTCGGCGAGCATCGTGCCGCCGCCGGGCTCGAGGTGTCGTCTCAGGGCCTCGAGGTCTTCCCTGGGGAAGCTGATCGAGCCCCGGCCGTGGATATAGATTAGCGGATAGTAGATCAGGTTGGGGTCGCTCGGAGAGAGGTCCCGCTGGGTCAGGACGACGTCGAAGCTCAAGGGGGGCTTTCGGAGTGCGTCCATCAGGTTCGGGATGGCCTGGGGCGCGATGTTCCAGTCTCCGGCGTGCTTGAGCTTGGCGATCCTCAAGGCGCCCCGCCTGGCCGAATCCATCTTGAGGTTGTGGATCTCGCGGACCACCAGCTTGTCGGCGGGCAACTCCTTGCCGGTCGCGTAGTCGATTACATTCTGGCCGACCTTGATCGACCGGATGACCGCCGGATTGGCCGGGTTGTGCTCGGCCTGATTCCAGTAGCAGGAGAGGTCTGTCGGCGAGTAGATCAGCACGGTGCGGCAGCCGTGCTCGATGCCCCAGAGCGGGTGGACCTCGGGAGAGAGCAGGTGCCTGGCCCGCCAGACCGGATGCTCGGGAGAGAGCGGGCGGAGCTGGAACTCCTCCTCGGGGAAGATCTCCTTGATCAGCTTCCGGAAACCGCGGTCGAACTCCTTGTCGCCGCAGCAGGCATCGGCGAAGAGGAAGCCGCCCTGCTCGACATACTCGCGGAGGTTCACCCGGGCCGTGCCGTCGAATTCGGGGGCTCGATGGCCGTTGAAGAAGAGGATTGGTGCCTGGAGCAGGTCCGGGACGGTGGCACGGCTAGGGTCCACGATCTGCCAGGTCAGGAGCGTCTTCCAGTCGCGCGAGACGACTCCGACGATGTTGCGAATATCGTCGGGGTCGTGGTTCCAGTCGCCGGCCGGCTGATGACGAAGCTTGTTGATCAGCACCGGCGCGCGGCCCTTGGCGAGGAACAGGAGGGCGAAGCTCGTCGCGACCAATTCGCTTTCCTTGCTCGCCCCGCGCCAGAATCCGGAGAGTGGATTCTGATCGTGGACCAGTTCCTCCGCGCCGCGCGATACCAGTCGCTCCCGCCGAAGTATCGGACGCCGGACAACCTCCCGGCACGCTCCAGGGCGTAGAGGTAGTAATATTTCCAGATCGCGCCGTGGCCGTGATTCTGGCCGACCTGGAAGTTGTTGCCGAGCCAATCCAGTCCGCGCAACAGGAACGGGTTGAATCCCCCCTTGGAACAGTCGATGATGGATTCGCCCTGGAGGAATTCCAGGCCCTGGAATTTCTTCGAGCCGGTGATGATCAGGCTCGCAATTCCCGCGCAGGTCATGCTTCCGGTCGAATCCTTGATCCGAGGCGTATAGCCCCAGCCGCCGTCGCGATTCTGGAATCGCTCGAAGTAGGCGCGCGACAGTTCCCAGACATTCGGGTTGACGGCGATGCCCACCTCGTTGGCGGCGTTGAGGCCCAGGAGCGCGTACTGGGTGTTCGAGTTGTCGCCGGCGTGGATCTTGTTCTCCGAATAGGTCCACGTGCCCGGCCAGACCATCTGATCGTTGGGCTTGATCTGAGCGCCCTCGAGCCATTCGACATTCGCCAGGAGTCGGAGGCGATCCTTATCCGGATCCGCGGCGGCGAAGACCATCGTCTGCAATGAGATGGCGTAGGTATTACGTAACTGCTGCGGGCCGAAATTGCGGAGGTAGTCCAGGGACGCACGGATCGCGGGCGAGTCGGGCTTCTCCCCGGCCGTCAGGAGCGCGATGGTCACGAGGCTGGTCGTCCCGGTGTTGGCCTTCTCCTCGACCTCGGGCCAGGACCCGTCGGGGCGCTGCTCGCGCCTTGAGGAACCGGATCCCGTCCCGAATTGCGTGCTCCACCTGCTCGCTGGTCACGCCTCCCCGAACCGATCCCGGGCCGGACATCAGTGCGAGTACGACCAGTCCGATCCAGCAACCACGCATCGAAGAGCGGGACATGGGCGAGTCCTCATTTCCGCGGGAATCGGCGGAGAGGGAGAACGAATGCACCCTCACACGATGATTCTGGCGTCCTCCCAACAGTTTCGGCAAGCCGTGGCCCCGGAATTGATCGCGCTCAACTATAGGACATCCATCGCTTCGAGGAGGAGCTGATGAGTCCGGGTTATCGGGATCGTTCCGTCCGCGTCGGGCGCGCGGCCGTCACCGATGAGGATTGGTCGATCCTCGGGCCGCGAGGCCGGTATGCCATGACTGCCCCGAACCGACGAGGGATCGAGCGGAATCACGTCGAATCGCGTGCGAAAACCGAGCTTCTTCTGGATCAGCCGTGCGATCGCGCGCCCTTTCGGCCAGAACAACCCGGGGTCGAAGAACAGCTCGCACGGGTCGTAGCCGGGCTTGCGATGGATGTTGACGGTCCGGGCGAAATCGGGCGCCGCGCCGTCATCCATCCAGTAGGGATAGGCGAACCAGGCGTCATCTCGAGAGAGGACAACCAGCTCGCCGGACCGGGGATGGTCCAGGCCGACCTCGCGGCGTTCCTCTCCGTCGAGTACACGCGCCACGCCCGGGATCGTCGCGATGAGATCGTGCGCCCGCCCTCGGTCCTCGGCCCGAGCCGCATAGACGTGGGCGAACTGGTGATCGCAGACGGCGAAGGCGCGGCTGCCGAACGTGTCGAGGGTCTCTCCGAAGGGGCCGGGGCGGACCGATAGAAGTCCCGCCTGTCGCAGCACGCGGTTCAATAGGATCGGCCGCGAGACGTCGCAATGGCCATAGTCGCTCACCACCCAGACGCGAGCCCCGGCCGCGCGGGCCGTGTCGAGCAAGGGTGCGCAGGCGTCGTCGAGCTCCCGCACGAGCCGGGGCATGTCGCAACCCGAGGGGCCGAATCGTTGAGGGTCGTAGTCGAGGTGGGGCAGGTAGACCATCGTGAAGTCGGGGCGCTCCGACTCGACGACCGAGGCGGCCGATCGCGCGATCCAATCTGTGCAAGGAAGCCCGGCGCCGGGCCCCCAGAAGGTATGGAACGGGAACCGGCCCAGCGACGACTCGAGCCTTTCGCAGAGCTCGTCGGGCGTGCCGGCGATCCCGAACACTTTGTTACCGTCGCACCCATAATGGGGCTTGGGCGTCACGCTGATCGCGACATCCGCCCCCTGGTTGAACCACCAGAAGAGCTTGGCTGCGCGAAAGGTCCGGCCGCGTTCGATTGCCCGACGCCGAGCCGTCGCATAGATCGGTTCGGCCTGCATCAACGCGTTCGACTGCTGCCAGAACCGGACCTCGCCGGTTTCGCGAAACAGCCAGCCGTTGCCGACGATGCCATGTTCCTGGGGCGAACATCCGGTCAGGATGCTGGCCTGAGCCGTGCAGGTCACGGCCGGCACGACCGTTTCGAGCGACCGGACCCAGCCGGCTCTCGCCAGTTGCTTCAGCCTCGGCGCGTGATCGAGCAGTTTCCGGGTCAAGCCGACGGCATTGATCAGGATGAGAGGTTGCGGTTCCATTGGCCCCCGACGTGTCATGGTAATATAGGACGTGGTAACCGAGGCCCTGGCAACGAAACCGACCAGCCGGAGCGAGCCGCATTTGAATACCGATTCGACCGAGCCGTTGCCGCCCTACGCCTTCGTCCCTGGAGGCCCGTGGCCCCATCCAATCCGGTCGCCTGATGGGCATTCGTACGGGCGCAGGGTACGCTCGATCGAGCCCATATCGGGAAGCCGTTCGCCCCAATTCCTGCGCGGAATCGAGCTGTTCGACGCCGGCTATTATTGGGAAGCCCACGAGGTCTGGGAAGGGCTCTGGCATGCCGAGGGCCGTCGCGGTGCGACCGCCGATCTGCTCAAGGGCCTGATCAAGCTGGCCGCCGCGGGCGTCAAGGTCCGGGAGGGCCAGGAGCATGGCATACGGATCCACGCCGAGCGCGCCGCCGAATGCTTCTCGGCCGCGCGCGAGGCCGGCGGCGGAAACCAACTCGGCCTGGATCTCGACCGGTGGATCGAGCTGGCCCGAGCCATCGGTGAGCATCCCCCGACGGATCCCGGACCGCGCGGTGCGCGCGTCACTCGCGTTTTCCCATTCCGGATCGAAGAGTCAAGTCGAGGTCTCGACATAATCGACGATGTTCGAGTGCTCCGGGATCGGTAGACCATCCTCGCGCATGCCTTCCAGATGGAGCTCGATCGCCTCGCTCAACCGAGCCTCGGTCTCCTCGACGGTCGCTCCCGTCGCGATGCAACCAGGCAGGTCCGGGACATACGCGGCATAATTCGAGTCGGCATTCTCGACGACGATCGCGTAACGCATTCGGATCACCGATTCCTATGCGGCTTCACTCATACATACTCTGCTATTAGTTCTGCTCCTGCCGGACCTCCGAGAACTCCAGGGAACCGCGCATTCCGGAGTGCCTCGGCCCTGATTTGAAGTCCGTCGAGGGAGTCCCATGGGAAGGGCACCGCCGGAGGGGGTGTATCCTGATAATCGGACTCGTAGGCGGCCTTCACGATTTCCTGAGCCAGATTCGTCGTCGCCGCCAGATCGGCCAGGTCGTTATAGTGGCCCGGGCAGTGGTTGATGGTCGTGTCGGGCCCGTTTTCTTGGTGAAAAACCTCCCAACAGAAACGGCGGAGATACTTGATTTCCGGTTCCGTGAGTTTCATCGCAAGTATTGCTCCAGGTTCGGAACTCATTGTCGAACTTCGGCTTTCCGTTCGTCGGTGTAGGTATCCCAGATCCGCTCGGACCAGTAGAACACTAGGAGACCCGCGCCTGTAACCGGGTTCGAAAACCAACCGTTGGGAAACCGCCAAGGTTCGCCGCAAACTGGGCACAACATGGCGGCTTGACCTTTAGCAATCTGAAACCCCTCGGCACGCTCGAAGAGTTCTGAATAGGCGTCCTTCAAACCGTGAGGAACGTTCCAACCGAAAGGACAGGGAACGTCCCACGGCATGGCCAATCTCCAATGGTCCGGTTTGTGGAACTATCAAGACCCATAGGACTCAGGCCGAGGACTCGCCATCACCGAAAGTCACGGGGCGATCCTCAAACATTGGGCGATAACCCAATTGGCGGCGCCACGCGGCGCCGAGCGGGAAGGCCAGGACGCCGAAGATGATCACGAGCATGGCACCCTGCGAGCCGCCCTCGACGAAGCCGTAGCTATGCAGGCCGACGCCGAGGACAAAGTTGACGCCGTACCAGGCCATGACCACCGACAGGAAACAGGCGACCGAGGCGCAGACTAGCCCGAACGTATTGACCCAGCCCGCGAACCGGCCGTGGAGCGGGATCAGGTAGACGAGCAGAGTGATGAGCGCCCAGACTTCCTTGGCGTCCCAGCCCCAGAATCGGCCCCAGGAATAGTCGGCCCAGACGCCGCCCAGGATGGTCCCGGCGGCGATCAGGAGCACGCCGACCTGCATCGTCCGGTAGATGAAGTTGGACAGCGGCTTGACGATCGCCGCCGTCCGCTGCATGGCCTGCCCCCGCGCATCCAGCTTCACCTTCGACGTCGCGGCCCGAGCCCGGATCTCGGCCACCGTCGGCCGGACCAGTGTGGCCACGCCGCCGCCATGCTGCTCCCTGGACGCGGAAGCCGAGTGACTCAGGTCGGCAGCCTCGGCATCCGCTTCCCAGGTGGATTGATCCAACTCCGCCTCGAGGGCGGCCTCTTTGCGAAATGTCAGCCGGGCCATGACCTCGCCGCCGATCGACAGGACCGTCGCCACGGTCGTCGTGCCGCCGAGCAGGCCCATGGACGCAAAGAAGTAATATAAGGGATCGCCGGTGGTCCACTCGGGGCCGAAGTAGCCGTATGACGCCGCCACGCCGGCGCCTCCGACCGTGAGGAGCGGCAGGCCGGGGATCAAAGGCAGCATCAGCTCGCCGAAGTGCGCCGAGCGACGATAGGTGGCCGTCAGGTAGAAGACCGTCGCGAGCAGGCCGAGCATCCACGCCAGGGCGAACGCGGCGTAGCTCGAGACCTCGGTCAGGACGTGAATCGTGAGCCAGAGATTGCTCCGCAGTACCGGCTGGAGGCTCTTGATGCTGGGGTCCAGCAGAGGGACATTCGCGGCCGTGATCGTGCCCAGCAACGCCACCGCCGAACCGGCGAGCGCGAAGTAGACCCGGCCGTAAATCCCCTCGAAGATCACCGACAGGACCGCGGCCACCAGGGAGACCCAGATGACTGTCTCATACATGTTCGTCACCGGCGCCCAGCCCGTGATCCGCACCCGGAAATAGAAGCCCCAGACCTCCAGGGCGATCCCGCTCAGCAGGCCGAGCATCCCCGCCAGATAGACGCCGCGACCTAGCTTGCCCGCGAGCGATTCCCGGGTCGTGGTGGAGACGAAGGCCAGTCCCACCACGAGGAGCATCACGGCGAATCCATAGGCAAAAGGGGCCTTCCAGAAGGGGTTCGTCGCATTGAAATAGGTCTCCCGCTCGATCGTCGCGACGGTCGGATACTCGGACGAGACCGCGTCGCCGAGCGCACGCGAGGCCGACAGGAACCCGGTCGCCGCGGCCTCGGACACCTGGCCGGGCGAGTGCGTCTCGGCCTGCTCCAGGTTGCGATACGCGGTGAGGAAGGTGTTGAGCGGACCCTCGGGGTATCCGGCCTCGACCAGTTCCTCGGGCTTCGATTTCAACAGAACCTTGAGCGGGACCCAGGTCGAGCTCCCTCGCAGCCACTCGGTGAGCCGCTTGTCGGCCTCGGCGTCCTGGGTTGGGGTCTTGTGCTCCTCGCGAGGGATGAACTTCCAGTAGGTGCCGAGCGCCTTGAGGGCGTCGAGCTTCATCAGGGGCAGATCCTCGCTCCCCTTGGCCGATGCCTCCTCATAAGCGGCGATACTCTTGGTCGTGTAGGCCAGGTACTTCGCGTCCGATGGGCGGGGCTCGATCAGGATCAGCCCGTTCGACCGGAAATTCTCCCCGCTATACGCCTGGTAACTCATCAGCCGCTGGGCGACCTCGACGATGCGACGCTCGATGTCGGTGGGACGCTCGACCGATTTGGGATTGTCGTGGAATTTGCCCTGTTGCTCGCTCAACTTGCTGGCGAGCATCAGGAATGGGAGGGTCTCCCCCTTGTTCTCGATCTTCGCCTCCTCGAGCTCGTGAGGCGTCATCCACTTATGCTCCTCGGTCAGCTTGACCGCGAGCTCGGCGATCGAGCGCCGGTCTTCGATCGGCAGCTTGGAGGACCGCACGAACGCCATCACGGTCGCGGCGACCGGCTCTCGATCGTCCGCGAGCTTGAGCAGGCGCACCTTGTCGTCGGCCGATGTTCCCGGCTTCTCGGCGATCGCCCTGAGACGTGCCTCGAGCGGGCCGGCCACCATCAGCCGACGCAAAGGGAGGTAATCGACGAGGATGAACGGCTGATCGTCCCAGAACTCGGGACGGACGGTCCAGCCGAGGAAGGCGCCGACGGGCCCCCACTTCTCGACCGACCACTTGGTCCCGCCCGGTTTATCGAACGACTCCGGGTCCAGGAGTTTCTCGACCTCCTCACGCGGGTCTCGGAGCGTGATCGTCTCGCGGCTGTAGACCTGCTTGACTTCCTCGCGGGCCACCGTGTCCATCGGCTTCACGCCGCCCGACATGCATGAGGGCGACCTTGCCGATCTGGTCATAGGCCGGCCCGATGCCCAGCGGCTTGACTTCTTCGGCCCCGCGGGCGGAGAGGCTGCCGGCCGCGATCCCGGCCAGGATCAGCCCGGCGAATTGTCTGCGAATTCGTCTCATATTCAGGTCTCCGACGGCCGACTCGGCCGCGATTGATGCGCGTTCCGACCATCACAATCAAAGTCGCTCGAAATCGTCCGGCTGCCGGGGCATCGCCTCGGGCTGCTGGAGCAATGCCTCGGTTTCCTTGGCGGCCTTGGCCCGCTCCATGGCGGCGGCGGCGCTCGCGTTCCCTCTTGCCGCCGTCGGTGAAGAGGCCGGCCCGCATGTAGAACTGGACGAAGGCCCCCAGGACGACCAGCAGGCATCCGCCATAGATGATGTTCCGACCGGGGTTGATCGCGACCTGGAAGATCGACTGGAAACGGCCCGTGGGACGTTCCTGGCTGTCGAAATCCGGCGAATACCGCGATTGGTAGAAGGTGTAGCCCTGGTGGTAGAGCGGGTGATTCATCGAGATGGTATGCGGCTGGTCCTTGATCCCCTGATCCTTGTCGGTGAGCTTGACCTTGCTCACGAACTTGGTCGCCTGCTCGGTCCCCGGCTCGAAGCCGACGTCGAAGTCGTCGAGCTTGAGATCGAAGCCGAGCGGCTTGCGATCGACGTCGTAGGCGATCGCATAGGTGCCATCGCGGAAGACCTCGTACGATGGCCTGGGCGGGTCGAGGCTCAACGACCGCCTCAGCCAGATCTCCTTGGTCTCGCCGCCCACCGTCATCTCGACCCGGCAGGCGCCGATGCCCTCGTCCTTCTTACCCTTGGGGAGCTCGATCGGCATGTAGATATCTCGCGCGATCCCGGAGGGGAGGTAGTCATCGACCTGGAAGCTGATCTTCATCGGCATGCCCGCACCGCCGCCAAACGCAGCGGTCGGTGTCCCCCTGGTGACGGTCCCCGCGGACCGCAACTCGCCCTGACCGTCCTTGCCCCGGCCGAAGACGCGATAGGAAAGCGAGCGATCCGGGCCGGCCAGGACATCGATCTGGCCGAAGCGGCCGTTGGTCTTGGGGTCGAGCTCCGGGGTCACGATGTAATGGATCGACGCCAGTGCCGGCTTGGGAGGCGACGTGGGATCCTCCTGGGACGGCATGATGTTGGGGACCATCGGAAGGTTCGCCAGGGCCATGTGGGAGACTGGCTCGCCTCCGCTGCGCGCGATCTTGAAGACCGCAATCGCGAGCGGGTCGTCGCCCAGCCGGCGATCCAGGCCGCGTTCCCGGGTCGGCATCTGGATGATCTCAGTAAGGGACGCCGTCAGATCACTGTCCGGCAAGGGGACCGACTTACCCTGCTGGTCCTCGAGCGCCCAGTCGAAGAGGCGGGTCTGGCCGGACCGGTCCGGGTAGCGGAACCGAGCGACGCCGGCCTTGCCGGTCGCCGGCGGTTTGAGGAAGTCCTCGACCAGCTCGGGCCGGTCCACGACGGAGAAGGTCACCTGCGCGGGGGCTCCGCGCATCGGTGCCCGGACGACCCGGTAGAATTTCTTGTCCGCCGTGAACCACTGCTCGTCCTCGGATGGGAAAGCATCTCGCTCCTCGGGCATTCCCGGCGGCTTGACGCGGAGCCGGATGCGGGCCATGGGCGAGCCGTCGGGGCTCGCGACATGCTCGCGGGCCGGTGCCGACGCGGGCAGATGCTCCTTGACGATCAGGCGGAAAGGGTCCTGGGGCTGGGTCAGTACCTCTTCCGTCTTCGGCGGGGCACCGGCCAGACCCAGTGTGATGGTCGAGACGAGCCGATCGACCAGTCCTCGAAACTGAGGCTTCCCCGGGCCCCAGGCGAAGGCGCCGGGCGCGAAAGGCAGGTCGAATCGCCGCGAGGAGTCCCGAACCTCCTGGAGGGCGTGCTCGATCTGCGGGTCGGCAACATGGCCGGACTCGGCGAGCGCGTCCGCTCGATGGAGTAACTCACGGACCTCCTCCTTCATGTGCGGGTCGATTTCCCAGACCCGGAGGACGGGGAAGTTGGTGCGGACCAGCTCCCCCTTGACGTCGCCCTCGAGCATCCCGACCTGACCCTCGTCGGAGGTACGCACGCTGTAATAGGCCCCGGCCAGTACGGTCAGGAGCCCGATATGCGTGATGACGAACCCCGTCTGCCGCTTTTTCCACGGGAACCGGATCAGGGCCGCGCAGAGGATGTTGATGCCGAGGAACGCCAGCAGGATCGCGAACCCGGTACCACGGTAGATATACTCGCCGGCCGCGAAACTCCCGTGCTCGGAGTCGAAGACCGTGGCGTAGGCGAGCGTCGCCACGAGAGTCCCCAGCGAGATCACCGCCAGCTTGACCGAGGCCAGGAAGCGATAGATCGCATCGATCGCGTTCGCGAACCGGTCCACCAGCGACGGCGTCGGCTTGTGTTCCGCGCGTGGCGGCGGTGATGACGGAGGAGGATTCTTCTTGGTGGCAGTCGCCATATCGTTCGCACCTACCCGGAGGTGAAGGTCTCGAGGAAGGAACCTGGGGTGGGGATGATTCGAGCCATCTCGCGTCACGCGGCTCGCATCTATTTTAGTCGGACGCCGTTCTTACGACCAGCCTCTTCACGGCGCGCCGCATCCCCACCTCAAACCCATGAGGCCGACCCGTTTTCTGTACGCTTGTTACGACGAGATCGTTCAGACCGAACGAACTCGACGCCGATTACCGGAAGATCTCGTGACAATTCACGCAACTCGCATCGAGCCGCCGGGCCGCCCCGGCCAGGGCGAGCCGGTCTTCGGCGAGAGCGGCTCGCTGGAGGTCCGCGGCCGAGTCTTCCATGTCGCGGGCAGAATCCTGCCACAAGGCCCGGAAGGGACCGGGGTCATGAGCCTCGATGAGCCGAGCTGTCAGGCCGGCTTGTCGGGCGAGCCTCGTAATCTGCCCGTCAACCGCCAGACGTGTGTCCGCTTCGGTGAGCGCGGCCAAAATGAGGGCCAGATCTTGACCGCCATCCCAGTGGGACCGGAACGGTAACATCGCTTGGCGCACGGTCGCCGCGGACCGAGCACGGCCGGCCGAGCGCTCGAAGCCGATCGAGACCAGCGTCGCCGAGATGACGAAGATGATCGCGAGGGCGAGTCCGCGACGGGCCAGCCGCCGTCTCAACAGGGCCCGTGCCCGATCCAGCCTCCGGGACATCGAGCCCGTCGGCCAGCCGAGTTGCTGGGCGGCCTCTTCGTGGGTCCAGCCCTCGAGGTAGCACAGCACGACGGGCGCCCGATATTTCTCCGGCAGGTTCGAGAGCTCATCATCGAGGAGCCGGCGAGGTCGCGCCGCTCGATCTCCGGCGATGGGTCGCTGAGCGGGTGATACTTCTCCGGCAGCCGGCCGTCGATGTCATTTGCCTTGCCGGCCAGCGCGGAGATCGATATCTCTTGGACGCGCTGGCGGGCGGCGCCCGATCGGGCATGCATCGCCAGGCGATGCGCCACCGCCGTCAACCAGCCACTCACCGAGTCCTGCCACGAAATGAAGGCCGCTTTGCGAGCCAGGATCAGGAAAGTCGCCTGGAATACGTCCTCGACATCCTGCTCATTGCGAAGGATGCGCCGGCAGATCCGCTCGACCAGGGGGCCATGGCGCTTCACGAGCACCACGAAGGCGGCCTCCTCTCGGCCTTTCGCGAATCGTTCCAGCAGGATCGCATCACTCGCAAGCTCGGCCATCGGTACGTCACCGCTCTCCGGGTTAGGCTGCTCTCTACTTTGTGATGGGGGAAAAGGCCCCGATCGGATGCAGGATTCTCGCGACCTCAATGAAATTCACGGACGATGCTGCCGAAGTTCAATGAGGTTCTGTACTTGCACCTACTCAGCCTGTTCGAGGAGTCGATTCATCCGTTGGACGACGTCCTTCATCTGTTCGAGGCTACCGAAGCCGACCTCTGCGGTGATCCAACCACCGTAACCCACATCGATCAGAGCACTTCGGATGGCCGGCCAGTCGATCTCTTTCCCATCGCCCAGGCTATAGTTGAACCGCCCGCGCTTGGCATACTCCTTGATGTGGATCTTGAGGATCCGCTTGCCCAGCTCTCGGATCCATTCTTGAGGGAAGCCGAACTCGACGACGTTTCCCACGTCGAAGTAAGCCCCGACCCACGGGCTGTCGAATTCATCGATATAGCGGGCGAACTCGACGGGACTGAGCAGGAATTTGTTCCAGACCTCTTCGATGGCGATCTTGATACCGTGTTTCTCGGCGTCGGGGATCAGCTTGCGAATGTTCTCGTGGGAACGCTTGTAAGCGTCGCGATAGCTCACCGTCTTGGTGACGACGGCCGGGACGACCAGCACCGTAGTCCCGCCATAGGCCTTGCAATCCTCGAATTCCTGCCGGATGGCGGCCATCCCTCGCTCGACGACCTGGGGATCTGGGTCCGAGAGCGTGTCTTGCCAGTGACGGCCGCCGCTGACGCCGTGGATGACCAGGCCCGTCTCGTCGCGCGCCCGCAAGACCTCCCCGCGATCGAGCTGATTGGGACTGATGAGCTCGACGCCCTCGAATCCCGCTTCCTTCAAGAGCTGGAACGTGGGCAGGGGGGAGCCCTTGGTCAATCCGCCGAGCATGAAGGCCTTCTTCCAACGGTTCTTGGAAGGCTCGGCTCCGAGCGCGGTCGTTGACATCGTGCCAGCCGCCGCCGCGAGCGTCGCGCCGGTCGTTCGGAGGAAGGTCCTACGCTCCATTCGGGTCATGATGCATGCTCCAGGGTCGGTGTTCGGGGCGAGGTCGAAGCGCGAAGACAAGGCCGTGGACTGCCATCACGATACGGCGCGTTCGACTTGCATTCCAGGGGATCCCGATCTCGGCGCGGTCATCGATCTCGCCATCGTCCGATTCAATCTTACCGTTCGCGACGGCACCGGTGCCTAGAGGCAAGAAAAAGACCGGCCCGACCCGAGATCTTCGGGTCAGGCCGGTCGGATGGTAGCGATGCCACAGGATCGATCACACCTTGCGCAGATTGCTCTTGATGTTGTCCCAGATCGATTGCAAGGTGATCGTATCCTTCTTCTTGGTCGTCTTCTCGGGCGTCTTGACCAGCGACTTTCTCCCGGATACCGGGGTAGACGTCGGGGTCGGGGTCGGGGTCGGCGTGGCGATCGTCACGCTGGAATAGGCCAAAGGTACCGGGTCCGTCGCCGAACTCGGCGTCGGCGTCGGCGTCGTAGTCGTGGTACCCGTTCCAGACGACGTCGTGGTCGTGGCACCCGTTCCAGACGACGTCGTGGTATCCGTGCTGCTGGTCACGGTTCCCGCCGGCGTGAGCGAGCCCACCATGACCTGGGAGACCGGGAGCGGTGAGATCGTGAGTGGCGTCTGGGTGATGGATGACGTATCCGTGCCTGACGTCGGGTTCGATTGACCATTCGAGGCAAGTGAGATCAGGCCATCGATGACCGACTGCGTCGTGTTGCCTGTCGTGGTCGTCGCGGTCGGGCTGGTCGTCGGCGTCGGGCTAGTCGTCGGAGTCGTGGAGCTCGTCGGAGTCGGCGTTGACGTCGGAGTCGTGGAGCTCGTCGGAGTCGGCGTTGGCGTCGAGGTCTTGGTACTCGTCGGAGTCGGCGAGGCGGCCGGGGTGACCGCCCTATAGTAATTGACGACGATCCGCTTCCCTTCGACGTTCGTGGACTTCTGGAGGGCGATGACCTGGTCCTGGGTCGAAGGCGTGGCGTTCGACTGCGGCCCGGAATCGTCGAAGAGCGTGTACAAGGGTAGGTATTCGCCCGGATATTCTCCGCGACCGATCGTGAACTGGTCGGGCGAGATGTTGCGATACTTGGCGACCTGCGACTTGGTGACGAACTCGAACTTGGGTGAGAGGTGCTGCAAGGCGACGAGGTTGCGCGGTGTGGACGGCGCCAGCAGGAAGCCGTTGGCGGTCGCCCGTTGACGATCGATGATCGTGTAGGCGTCCGGGGAAGGCAACAGGGTCTTGCCCAGCATCCTCACCTGGTTCACCGTGATCGAGCCATTGAGCTGGCCATCGGCCGAGTAGTCGAAGAAATTGAACCTTCGCTGCTCGGCGCCCGGCTGGTCGGGGTTCTCGTTGAAGACCTCGTTGTTGATGCCGGCCTCGACCGGTCCATAGGTCGCCGTGTAGCCGAGGAGTGCCGCCATGGCACCGGCTTCCGACAGGCCCATGGCGCTCGCGTGCTCCACGAAATTCGTGAGATCCTGGGCCGTGATGATGCCATCGCCGGCCGGGTCGAGGTACTTCACGTCATGATGCGACTCCAGGTAATTGATGGCCTCGTAGCCCTCGATCGCCGCGACGGCGTTGCTCACCGAGATCCGCGCGTAGGACGGGTACGCGGAGCTGTTGAGCAACTGGGACGGCGTCGAGGCGGTGTTGCCGTCGTTGACGTCGGTCGCCGGCACGGCGGTCCACGCCAGGATGCCGTTGAGGCCGTCCGGCGTGTTCCAGGCCGAGAGGTTCTTGAACGCTTTCCTGCCGAAATTCAGCGTGTCCGAGCCGACCGGCGTGTTGAGGTAAGCGTCGGAGGTGTAGCCGTTGGATTGGGCCAGCGCGGTCCAATAGCTCAGTGCCGAGGACACCAGGGCATAGGCCCCGGTGACCACAGCCGCCGACATCGAGGTGCCGACCTGGGTGAACGTCAGCGGGTTGACGATGCCCGAGGTGTTGGTCCCGGATGTACCCGTGGTCGTCGTCGTGGTGCTGGTCACGAGTGCCGAGGTCCGGGTGAAGGTCGGCACGTTGAACGCCGGCGCGGCGAAATCGGTGGTGGGATTGCGATTGACGGCCCCGGGGATCCGGTCGGCCCAGATGTTGAAGTCGGCCGCGGCCAGCGACTGGGCGTTGGCATTGAAGCCCGTGCCGGCCGTGGCCCCTGACCCGCCGGTGCCGCCGCTGGCGGAGCCGCGGGTGGCGGTCCCGCCGATCGTCAAGCTCGAACCGAAGAGCAGGATCGGCCCGAGCGGTTGCGGGATGACGCCCGTAGGCGTATCGATGGGCGACGTCGAGGGTGTGTTCTCGAAGGGGAAAGAGTAGACACCGGTGACCGAGATGACCTCGTTGATGATGGCGGGCAGGGAGATGCCGTTATTGTCACCGACCGACGCGTTCTGGGCGTTGTTGTTCGCCTGGTTGCTCGTCGTGGTGGTTCCGCCCGTCCCGCCGGTCGTCGTCGATGAGGTGCCGGAGCCCAGGGGCGCGCCGAACTCGCCGGTCGCCGCGACGTTGGCGATGCTCTCCTTGCGCAGCTTGTGATAGAGGTTCTTCAGTGCGATCACGGCCTGCGGGAATTGCTTATAGGCCTGCGCCTCGCTGGAGTACGTATTGCTGGTACCGAAGGCATACACGGCCGCGATGACGCGGTCCACCTTCCCGGCACGGAGCGGGTCGTTGACGTACGGATGCACAGCGAGGTACTGGAGGCCGTTGTAGAGCGTCTGGGTCGTGGCACCATCGTCGTTGGTGGCCGCCGCGACGCCCCCACCAGTTCCCCCTGTGCCACCGCCGGCGCCACCACCGGCGCCACCACCGCCGCCGGTGCCGCCCGTCGTCGTCGAACTACTCGTGAGCGTGAAAGGCGGGGAGAACGGACTGAAGATATTGATCGGGACGATCGTCGCCTGGGGGACGAACTGGGCGATCACGCCGGCGACCGGCGTGCCGTGGCCGGCAGTCGTGTTGGCCAGGACGGCGTTGGCCGTTGCCGATCCACCGCCGCCGGTTCCGCCGCCGCCGCCGCCGCCGCCACCAGCACCCCCGGTCCCTCCCGTCGTGGTGGAGGAGTTGGATGTAGGGGCCAGGTCCTGGTTGCCCAGGCCGCCGGTGATGACGTTGTAACCCGGCGCAACACGACCGCGGAACGAGGGTGCCTGGGCATCGACTCCGGTATCGACCACCGCCACGGCGCTGCCGAGACCGTCGTACGGGACACCCATGGCGCGAAGGTCGCTCAGCCCGATCAGGCTTCCGCTGGTCGAGTCGGCCAGATCCGCCGTGGTCTTGAACTGCCAGACACCCGAGTTGTCGGCCGCGTAGAAGATCGTCCCATCCGCCGAGAAGCCGATGCTCAGCGTCGAATCGATGAAGCTGCTGGAATCCTGGGCACCCGAAGTATTGAATCCGTACGCGAAGCTCTCGACCAGCCCTGCCGGCGTGATGCGGATGATCCGGCCGCCGAAGTCGTTGGTGCCTCCCGTCGTATTTCCGTTGACGAGCGTCCCGGAGATGACCGGAATGACCGTCCCGGACGCGTTGGTGGTCGTGCCAGTCTCAGATACGCCGATCGTACCCGAGCCCTGGACGGGCACCAGGATCGGTGTCGTCGGCAACGGAGCGACCGGGGTTACCGTGACATACAGGCCCGACGACAGATCGCTGACGAACACACTGCCGGCATAAGTCGGGGGGTCGCTGACGGTCAAGGTCGTGCCCGCGCCGGTGGTCGTGCCGCTCGCGGACGTGATGCTCACGCTCTGCGAGAAGTAGCCGTACTGATCGAAGGCGATGCCGTAGAACCGCCGGAACATCGTCGTGGCCGCCGGCTGGGCATCCGTGAGCGCGCTCACGGCCAGCGAGGTCGCGCTGTTGCCGATGAGAAGTTCGCCGCTACTGCCCTGGACGCCGCTATAGCCGGGCTTCGCACCGATCCCGCCGCCGCTCGGCGTGCCGAAGTCGGTGAAGACGGAGAAAGTCTGGTTGTTGTAGTAGATGTTCGAGGAGGTCAGGCCGACGATCGGACCGGTCGCGACCCCGGTCGCCACGACGGTGTTGATATTCGTCAGGACCTGGGAAATCACGGCGCGCCCAGGTTGGTCTGGGTCACGCCGGCGGGCAGTGTCGAATTGCTGAGGACCTGGCCGGTCGAGTATTGGGTTGTGTTGAAGTAAAGGGCTGCGAATGTGCCCGTCGTGCTGCTGATCCCGCTGCCGGCGATCATGCCCGTCAGGAACTGCTGCTGCTGGACGGGAGGGACGAGGATCGCCGTGGGATTGATGTTGAACTTCTCCGCCGCCTGCCCGTCGGTGAACTGCGCGAAGACGCCGATCAGGGTGCCGCTGGGGGAGATCTGGAAGATGATGTTCTTGGCCGGATCGGCGGTGTCCACACTGCTGACGAACAGCGAGGGTGTCCCGTCGAAGGTCCCCTCCGGATCGAAGGTCATGCTGTACCAGTTCACCAGCCCCGACTCGTTGCCGAGCGAGTTGGCCGCGGGCGTCGCCGGCGTGGAGTCGGTCGGGTCGGTCTGGCTGAGGACGGTGTTGAGGTCGAAGAAGACGCTGGTCTGGCCAGTGGCCGGATTGACGCGGTAGATGACGCCCGGGCGGTTGATGGCGTCGGAGTTGCCGCCGGCGCCTCGCGAGATCGCGTAGACGTCGTCGCCGAACACCCCTCCGGGGCCGGGCTCGATATTGACGATGTCGCCGCCGAACGACGAATTCGAGGTCAGCTCGGCCACCGAGGTGACCGGGGCCGCGGTGTCGAGCGTCGCGGCCGCCGTGTTCTCCGACACGACGACGCTGCCCAAGTCGGTGTTGGTCGGCGTCGGGGCGGGCGTGAAGACCGCCTGGAGAGGATACAGGGCGACGACGGGCGCCGGCATACGTCGTTCTTCCAGCGGAGTCGGTAACTCAAGCTTGATGTCACGACGACGCCGCTGAGCTGGGCCGTGCGCCCGCGGTCGGGATGGCTGAGACATTCCATTATCTCCTAACACTAGACTCGTCCGTCCTGGACCGAGGCCGAGTTGCCCGGCAATTCACAATATCGGCGCCCCGGCGCACCAAGATCAGTCGAAACCCTAGATAGGGTCGCTCCTATCGACAAGACCCGCGTGCGCGGACCGGGACGTCACAACCAGAAAATCGGACGAAACACGCGTCGGCGATCAGCCAAAGAGTCGTTAGACTCGGAAAATCCACGAATGGCGTGGCTGGAAGCGCCGTTACGACCGTTCCGATCCGCAGTCGACGCGCCTCACATGCGAGTCTGCATTCGCCGGGGTCGGAAGGAGAGGGAGGGCGGTGTCGGATGATCCGGAATGACACCGATTGGGACGTGTGATCGGTTCAGGAGGAGAGTCGTTCCAATCGAAATGCACGAGGGGCATGACGCCTGACGACACGGACTTGAGACCACGGTCTCACGACCGTGGTCACGCGTCGGTTGGTCGGCCCACTTGCGCCGAACCTCGTTACTCGACGATCCCCTGGGGACCGAGCCGCCCGGGCTGGGCGTAGGCCTGGGGAGTGCCGGTGGCCCGGCGTCGGACGTCGAGCTCGATGGAGCCGAAGGTCCCCTCATGACGCTGGATGGTCATGCTCAAGGCCGTCAGGAGCCGCTTCGCCGTGTAGAAGTTCATGACGATCCGCTGGTTGGCCTTGACCTCTTGTCGGCCGGTCGCGAACGGCTGGGGATTGAGGCCGAAGTCGAGGATGACCTCCTCGGGAGTCGCCGTGACGCGGCAGAAATTGGAGTACGAAGGGACGGTATTCGAATCGTTGACGACGACCTCGGTGCCCTGACTTTGGGGATTGGGCGTAGGCAGGGTTGCAGGTCCTTCATCTCTTTCGCTCATCTCATTCTCCCATTCTTCGATAGCGGTGCGGCACTCGGACGTACGGGAGCCCCATGATCGCGGCGCAGGAGAGTTCCTCACACCTGCATGCCCAGGGCGGACCCCTATTTCAGCGAGTTCCGTCCGAAAAGGCAAGTCGATGGTCAGGCGGCCGTCTGGGCGTTGGACGATTCCACGAGGCGGTCGAGCTCGGCCAGCGTGCGGCCCGATGCGCCGTTCTGGGCCAGGACGAAGAGACGACCGGCGGCCCCGCGAGCCGCGGCCGTCTCGGGGTCCTCGAGATCCTCGATGAGCCCGCGTGCCAGCGCCTCGGCATCGGCGACCCGTCGCGCCGCGTTGCGCCGGAGGAGTTGCTCGACCGCCTCGCGGAAGTTGGCGGTATGCGGGCCGAACATCACCGAGGCCCCGTACGCGACCGGTTCCATCATGTTCTGACCGCCTCGGCCCGGCCGGAGGCTCCCGCCCACGAACGCCACGTCGGCCAGCCCCCAGATCGCTCCCAGCTCGCCGATCGTATCGACGAGGATCACCGAGGGCCGCACTTTGGTCCCGCGCGCTGAGGGAGACGGGAGCTGGCTGCGACGGAGTACGGACTCGCCCTGCCCCTCCAGCCAGCGGGCAACCGCATCGAACCGTTCGGCATGCCGAGGCACCACGATCAATCGAAGGCAGTGATGGTGTCGACGTGCGGCCCGGTACGCCGACAACGCAGCCGCTTCCTCGCCGTCCATCGTGCTGCCGGCGACGAAGACCAGATCGGTCGGAGACAGGCCGAGAATCTCGCGCAAGGCGCGTGTCTTCCGGTTATTCCGGTCGCTCTCCAGCCCATCATACTTGACCGAGCCCGTGACGCTGACTCGGTGTTCCGGGACACCGAGCTCGACGAATCGCCGGGCGTAGTCGGCGTCCTGGGCAACGACGGCGTCGATCCGGTGGAGGGTCGAACGGAGCGGGAGGCGGAACCTCCGGTAGCCGCGATAACTCCGCGCTCAGCCGGGCGTTGATGATCGCGACCTTGGATCCCGACCGCTTGGCCGTCCGGATCAGGTTCGGCCAGAGTTCCAGCTCGACCAGGGCAAGGACCGTGGGGCGCACACGCGACACGGCGCGTCGCGTGGCCCAACTGAAGTCCAGGGGGGCGTAGAAAGTCACCAGGTCCGGGAATGTTCGCCGTGCCAGCGAGAGTCCCGTGGACGTGGTCGTCGAGATCACGATCTGCCATCGCGGGCGTCGGCGGACCATCTCCTGCACGAGTGGCCGCAGCAACAGGACCTCACCCACGCTCACGGCATGGAACCAGAGACACGGATGGTCGCCGATTCGCCAGGGAGCCTCGCCCCAGAACTTCTCGCTCCAACCTTCGCGATACTTACCCATCCGGAACCACCGATAAACCAGCAATGGCGCGAAGATCACCAAGGCGGCGGCATAGATCACGTTCAAAGCCAACGGCATCTCGGGGAATCCTTTCCCGGAATGGTGCCCTGTTGTCGCCTGAAGGAGCTTCACGCTTCAAGCAACTGGCGTGCCTCCTGGCGGCAGGTCCGGACGTTGACCTTCACCACCTCCAGGCCGAGCCTGGGAGAATCCGTAACCGCATCATGACGCCGGTCCGTAGGAACACGGCTGTAAATGGCGGCGAGATTCGTCCCAAGTCGAATCCAGATCAAGAGATGCCGACTTCAGCCCTCCCGGACTCCTCGCGCCCCGGCCGATCGGAGTCGAAGTCCGTAGATCGCGAGACATGCGTCAGACCAGTCAATTGACCGCCATGCACGATTAGAACGGATCGCCCGAGGATTGCTTGCGCATGCAACACGCTTTGAACTTTTTACCGGATCCACAGGGACAGAGATCGTTCCGGCCGACCTTCTTTCCAAGGTTGCGGACCGGCTCGCGCTTCTTCTCCGTAGATTGCTGACTGTCGGAGATGGCCGCGGCTTGCTGTTCCCGGACTCCTCCCGAGACCGGTGCTGCCGCGAGTTGGGACTCCGCCTGCTGATGGATCGTCTTGGCACGATCGAGCTTGTTGTAGCGAGAGCCCAGGTAATCCAGGAACTCGGGGTCGAATTGCTCGACCCGAAAGATCAGGTCGGTCACCCGGTCGCCGATCCCCTCCCACATCTCGCCGAAGATCCTCATGCCCTCACGCTTGTACTCGACCTTGGGATCGATCTGGGCGTAGCCTTGAAGGCCGATCGAGCTGCGGAGATGGTCCATGGCCCGGAGGTGTTCCATCCAGCTCGAGTCGAGGATCTGGAGGAGGACGGCCTTCTCCATCTCGCGCATCTCGGGGCGGAACCGGGCATCGATCGCGGCGAGAATCCGGCTACGGATCTCGCCGGGCGTGAGCGATTGCAGCTCTTCGGGGGTGAATTCGGTGCCGAGCGATTGCCGGGCCCAGTTGGCGAGGTCGGCTACGGCAGCGGGGTTGACGGGCACACCGTTCTTCTCGTCGCGCGGCGCGGATAATCCCGCGGCGGCGAACTTGCTCTCGAACTCCTCCGAGACCCGGGCGCCCTGGTAATGTTGATGGGCCAGGCCGATCAAGAGGGCCTCGATCTCGGGGCGGAGCAAGGGACGGAGTTCGTCGGTATCCAGGACGACGTGATATCGCCCGGCGAACCAGTCGGCGAGGCCCTCGCGATCGTATCGAGGCTGCTGCCCGGTTTCGCGGTCGGCCAGATAGCGGATCAAGGCGATCCGCACCGGCAATTCGGATTCCTTGAGGGCGTAGAGCTTCCTGGCTTCCTGCTTGACGCGGCGGACGATCTCGGCGCGGTCGAGCTCGGCCCAGGAGGCCGGATCGATCGCCATGGCGAACTTGTGATGGACCCATCCGCTGAGCGAGCGGCGGCCCCAGTCGGGCTTGAGGAATTCCTGGGCCGGCGTGAGATCGATCTTCTGGAGCGATTCGGCGGCCTTCTCGTTGAGGAACTCCTCGAGCTCGTCCCGTCCGCTCCGCAATTCGTCGGGGTCGGAGCTGGCGTACTTCTTGAGGTCCTTCTCCTTGAGGTTCAGCTCGAAACGCTCGTTGGCCCAGCGTGCCAGGGCCTGCCAGGTCCACTCCGACGGGTCGGCGTCGGGCGGGAGGTTCTCCTCCATCGCCTGGCGGATCAGCTCGGCGAGCTGGCGCTCGCCCTTGGTGCGGACGATCTCCTCGGCATCCTCATGCAGGGCGCCCTTGAGGTCGCGGGCGCGATCTCGACGCCCATCCGCTGGCCGGCCCATTCGGCGAAACTCGCCGTGCCATAATCGTCCGCGAGGAAACGGTTGCCCGCCTCGTGGATCTGGGCGTCGATCATCTCGAGGACCATATCCTTCGGCGGAGCGCCCTCCAGCAGATTCTGGCGGGACGTGTAGACGCGCTTGCGCTGCTCGTCCATGACCTCGTCGTACTCGAGGAGGTTCTTGCGGATGTCGAAGTTCCGCTCTTCGACCTTCTTCTGGGCGCCCTCGATCCGTCGGCTGACCATCAGGCTCTCGATGGCCTCGCCCTCCTGCATGCCCAGCCGGGTCAGCACGTTGGCGACCCATTCGCCGGCGAACTTGCGCATCAGGTCGTCTTCCAGCGAGAGGAAGAAGCGCGAAGAGCCGGGGTCGCCCTGCCGGC
Organism: uncultured Planctomycetota bacterium; assembly: GCA_963777695.1. Taxonomy (GTDB): domain Bacteria; phylum Planctomycetota; class Planctomycetia; order Isosphaerales; family Isosphaeraceae; genus CAVZRC01. Next base: position 1,435,954 of record CAVZRC010000001.1, on the reverse strand, counting down.
CGGAACGGCCGCGGAGCTGGTTGTCGATCCGACGGCTCTCGTGCCGCTCGGTGCCGATGATGTGCAGCCCGCCCACCGCGGCGACCTCGCGGCCCTCCGCCTTCATCTCGGGCTCGTAGCGTGCGACGGCCTTCTCCCAGACCTCCTTGGGCACTTCGAGGCGCGTCGGGTACAGCGGCCGGCCATCTTCGTCGGTCAGGCGCTTGAGGTCGGCCCAGGCCATGAACTCGGGGTTACCCCCCAGGATGATATCGGTTCCGCGACCGGCCATGTTGGTCGCGATCGTGACGGCCTCCCGCCGGCCCGCCTGGGCTACGATCTCGGCCTCGCGCTCGTGGTACTTCGCGTTGAGCACCTGGTGGGCGATCCCGAAGCGCTGGAGCATATCCGCCAGCTCCTCGGACTTCTCGATCGAGGTGGTCCCGACGAGGATCGGCCGGCCGGTGGCATTGACCTCCTTCACCTCGTCCAGGATGGCCTGCATCTTCTCCCGTTCCGTGCGGAAGATCACGTCGGAATAGTTGACGCGGACCAGGGAGCGGTTCGTCGGGATCGCGACCACGTCCAGGCCGTAAACCTTGTAGAACTCCGTCGACTCGGTCATGGCCGTCCCGGTCATCCCCGAGAGCTTCTTGTAGAGCTTGAAGAAGTTCTGGAGAGTGATCGTGGCCAGGGTCTGGTTCTCTTCCTTGATCTTGACCCGCTCCTTGGCTTCCACCGCCTGGTGGAGGCCGTCGGACCACTGGCGGCCGACCATCAGCCGGCCGGTGAACTCGTTGACGATCACCACCTCGCCGTTGGGCTGGACCACGTAGTCGCGGTCGCGCTTGTAGAGGTAGTGGGCCTTGAGCGCGTTGTCGATGAGGTGGGGCCACTCCATGTTGCCGGGGGTGTAGAAGCTCTCCAACCCGGCGACGTGCTCGGCCTCGCGGACGCCGTCATCCGTCAGGTGACAGGTCCGTTCCTTCTCCTTGATCTCGAAATGGAGGTCCTTCTTCAGCGTGCGGGCGATTCGATCGGCCTCGGCGTACTTGCGGACGTCGTCGAACGCCGGGCCCGAGATGATCAGCGGGGTCCTGGCCTCGTCGATCAGGATGCTATCGACCTCATCGATGATCGCGTAGAAGAGTTCCTTCTGGCTCTGCATCTCCCGGGTCGGCTTCATGTTGTCGCGGAGATAGTCGAAGCCGAACTCGTTGTTGGTGCCGTAGGTGATGTCGCAGTTATACATCCGCTGCCGTTCGTCGGAGTCCATCTCCGACTGGATGGCCCCGACGGTCATGCCCAGGCCCTGGAACAGCGGGCTCATCCATTCGGAATCGCGACGCGCCAGGTAATCGTTGACCGTCACCACGTGGATGCCGCGGCCCTCCAGCGCGTTGAGATAGGCGGGCAGGGTGGCGACCAGCGTCTTCCCCTCGCCGGTGACCATCTCGGCGATGCTGCCCTCGTGCAGGACCATGCCGCCCATCAACTGGACGTCGAAATGGCGCATGTTCAAGAAGCGGCGACCCGACTCGCGGCAAGCCGCGAATGCCTCCGGCAGCAAGTCCTCGAGCGATTCACCGCGCTCGCGGCGCAGGCGGAACTCGTCGGTCTTGGCGCGGAGGTCCTCGTCGGAGAGGGCCGTCATGCTGGGCTCGAGTTCGTTGATCCGAGCGACGACCGGCCGCATCTGCCGGATCCTCCGCTCGTTCGAGCTGCCGAACAGCCGGACCAGCCCCGACGAGACCCCCTCGGAGAAGGCCGTCAAGGCGTCCGTCGTCTTATCCCAAAGCTCACTCAGCAGTTCCATTGCCGCACCGGCCTCGCGAAGGTCAGTTGGTACGAAGCACTAAGTCGTTTAATATCCCAATCTTATAGCAGATCGCTCCGGGTCGTCAAGCGGTCCGCGGAGCAATTGAGTGCGGATGCTTTCCGCTTCCTGATCCTCATGGGACGGCCGTTCATGGATTCATCGCCTCGATACGTCGGCAACTCGGAACTCGCCCCCGCTCGCGAGCGTCGGGAGCGTGCCCGTCACACGACTCCCGGAATGATGGGCGTGTGCGGAATCATCGTCCTCTTCATAAGATTCGGAAAGCATACTTGAAGACAACTCAAAGGCGAGCAGCCCCATTCGTGACTGACGTCGAGACCATCGGGCTGACCGACCGTGCCAGGGCGCCGTGAAAGGCGGCCCGCGGACTCACATCTCAAGTAATCCTCTGGCAATGCTTTAGGGATTCTAGTACGGGGCGACAATCTGTCGAATTCGTTTGTTCTCCACTCGTTGTGTGAATCCACACTCGGTGCTGGCGACAGGGCCGGCTTTTCTTACGAATATTTGGCGGTAATCGATCGTCATTAATAGTGTAAGTTATCGAAGGCGTGTCCGACTCAGGAGCCACCGCGAGATCCGACACCGAGGCGAAGTCTGGGGTCGCACTCAAGCGCCAACAGGACCCGGGCGACAACCTTAATCGATGTTACCCACCGGGAAGGATGGCATGCATCCTCTCGGATTTCTACGGGCGAGCTCGTGCAATGCGAGATGTCCGGTGCTTCATCATCGTTCGTGGCGGTCACGCGTATCCATCGCGTAGAAAGGGAGAGCACATGCGTCTTTCCGTACTCCGTGGTATGGCCTTGCTGGCATGCGGCGTCATCGCGATGCTGTTAACGACCTTGGCGTCCGCTCAGGACTCCAAGGCCAAGAACAAACCTCCGGCCAAAGCCGGCGTCAAGGCTCCCAGGGCCGCGGCCGACGCAAAGGTCAAGGCCGGGACCGAGAGGGAGACCTCCGAACATAACCTGCTGGAGGCCATGCGACAGGGGCTGGTCTCCGTCCAGGCCGAAGGCATCGGTGATGGTCGGATCACGATGTCCGTGACCAACAAGACCAGCCGGTCCCTGCGGGTCATCCTTCCCCCAGGCATCGTCGCCCAAAGTGCCACTGGCCAGTTCGGTGGTATGGGCGGTGGCATGGGTGGTATGGGTGGCATGGGCGGCGGTGGTATGGGTGGCATGGGTGGCATGGGTGGCGGCGGCATGGGGGGTATGGGCGGCGGCATGGGCGGTGGCATGGGTGGCATGGGCGGCATGGGCCGCCAATCCGGCACGATGCCTCCTATGCAGGGCATGATGATGCTCGCCAACATCATCATGTACTTCTGCGGAGATTTTGAAAGCTGGGATCGTCGAAGCCTCATGATGGGCATGGGCGGTGGCGGCATGATGGGTGGCATGGGCGGCATGGGCGGAGGGATGGGTGGTGGCATGGGTGGCATGGGCGGAGGGATGCGATCGGTCCCGCCGGCTGAATTGCCGTTCGCCGACCTGAAGCCCAAGCAGACCCGGCACTTGCCGACGAGCCTCGTCAGCCTGACGAACCCGGGTACCGAGAGTAGTCCGGCTCTGCCCGCTCAGGGCGAGAAACTCCGCATCGTGGGCGACATCGCCCGCGTCAATGACGATCCCCTGGTGCAGAAGGCCCTCCGGCGGCTCGCGAGCGGACTGGCACCGGCCTCGGTCTCGCAACTCGTCATGTGGCGGCTCGTGGGACTCGACTGGGAGACCATCGGCCAGCTTTCGGACAAGTGGGCGAATCGTTACGAATTGGCCCTCGCTAGGGATTTCGTGGATCAACTGAGTTCCCTGCCCGAGGGCGAGAGTGGGCGGATCCGCTTCCAGTTCACTGGGATAGACGCTGCCGGCGAATTCATGGCAGCTGAGCTGGCCGAATCGCTCAAGGGCAAGACGGTGCTGGGACTCAAGGCGGCGATCGGGATTCCGACCCAGCCGGGTCGACCGGGAGTGGCTTGTCAGGTGCGGCTGAAGGACGCCGAAGCCCTGGTGCAGGTCTCAAGCAGCGACAGCAACGGCCAGAACTGGATCCCGTTCGGCAAGTTCACCCTGCCCGTCACCAAGGTTGACGGTAAGTTCGACAAGGTCCAGTTCGCCGATTCGTTGGCCGAAGGCGTCCTCAACCGGCTGGTTCGCGTTCAGTTGAGCAAAGGTCCGAGGGATAAGGGCAGGCTGACCTATCAGCTCCGGATCGAGAATGCGTCGCCGATGATCCTCAACGGACTCTCCGTGGTGGGGCCGCCAAGCAAGACAGTCGAGGAGCCGAAGGTCTTGATCGGCATCACGATCCCCCCCTCGAAGAGTCTGACCGTGCCGGCGAGTGAGGACGCCGTCAAGTCGCTCGGACTTAAGCAGGGAATCCGGGTGATGGCGGTTGACCTGAGCGGGCTGTAATCGGATCGGAGAACTTCGCGTGAGTCGTCGGCGATCCCGGACGTTCGCACGCCGCCCAGATCTCGGAAGGACCGCCCCGGGCGATGCAATCGCCCGGGGCGGTTCGCTTTTCCATCCGAGAACCTCGATCATTCGATCGCCGTGATGCCCGGACGGATCTCCCGAAGGAAAGCGTTTGAATGAAACGTTGCGTTCAATCCGACTTGACTGGCCGGGCATTGATCTGTATCTTATTGAGGAGCGGTGTCTGGGAAGACTGCGAGAGCAGCCTTCATCCTCATCGAGCCTCGAGGGCTAGGATGATGCGGTTTCGACACGCGGCGATGGTGGTGTTGGTGGTCGGCTTTGTCGTTCCTCCATCCACAATCATTGCGCGAAACGTCGGAAGTCGAGGCGTACAGGATCACGATCCTGTCGCCCAGGTAACCGGCAGACACTTCCACTTTCCCACTCCTCGCACGACCTCTGTGTCGTCATACTCCCCTTATCGAAGCCGACTCAAGTCGGTCCTCGAGGAGACCAATCCTCGATTCGTCGAGGAGTCGGATCTCGGCCCTGCCTCGATCCTCAGCGATCTCACCCAGCTTCACGCGAGAGGGCCTGAGGTCGTGATTCGGATTGCCACACTGCCCCTTCGCTGTTGACCCCCCCTCCGTTTCCCCCTCCTCGCGTTGCGTCCTTGACATGGACGCTCCGATTCTCGTTTCGACGTCTTCGTGTTCCTTCGATGTCTCGAGCTCGGTCACGACTTCGTCTAAGGATGCGGTTCGATCGGCGCCGTTGCATCTTCGTTGCGCGATCGTGACGTCGCGAGAATTTCTTGGGGAGTGATCTCGACTCGGATCATGACCGAGCCGAATCGTCGTCCATGCAGTCCCCGCCTGGCGCTTGACGCGTGTATCCGGTCCTCGGCCGACGATTCGTTGGATCTCGATCAAAGATCCTCATGACGAATCGGGAGAGTGCGGATCCCAACGCCATGCGGGGGAGAGTGCAGACTGGGGCACGCGACAACCCTCGCGGTTTAGGCAGGGGCACGTCTCCAGACGTTGCTTTATCTGGATATCTTCATTCGTTTCCTCCAGTAGACCCGAGACAAAGGACCACGACCGTGCGACACCTCCCTCGTTTATCCGTTTGCTTCTCTTGGCTCGCCGCCGGCCTCCTCGCCTGCCTGACTCCGACCCATGCGTTCGCCGAGGATGCGGGGACCAAGCCGTCTGAGAAACCCGCCGCCGCCAGCTCCTCGACGAAGCCACCGGCATCGTCACAGGACAAGGAGAGTCAAGAACTGCCGGAATACAACCTACTCGATGCGATGAGAAATGGCACCGTGTCCGTGAAAGCCGAAGGCAGCGGCGACGGGCGAATGATCGTGTCGGTGACCAATCGCACGAATCGCCCGCTTCGTGTCGTTCTTCCGCCTGGTATCATCGCCCAAGGTGCGGCCGGCCAGATGGGCGGCATGGGCGGCATGGGTATGGGCGGCATGGGCGGCGGTATGGGCGGCGGCATGGGTGGCATGGGCGGCGGCATGGGAGGCATGGGCGGCGGCGGCATGCGAGGCGGCATGGGAGGCATGGGAGGCATGGGACGCCAGTCCGGCACACTGCCGCCCATGATGGGCATGATGATGTTAGCGAACATTATCATGTACTTCACGGGCGACTTCGATAGCTGGGATCGTCGCAGCTTGATGATCGGCATGGGACGCATGGGTGGCATGGGTGGGATGGGCGGCGGCATGGGTGGGATGGGCGGCGGCATGGGTGGGATGGGCGGCGGCATGCGTTCGGTCCCACCGTCAGGACTCCCGTTCGCCAACTTGAAGCCCGGCCAGACGCGCCACCTACCCACGCGATTGGTCAACCTGACGCCGCCGGATCTCCAATCCGGATTGAGGTTGCCTCAGAAGGGCGAGCCGCTCCAGCTCGGTGACATCGGCGAGATCAGCGACAATCCTCGGGTACACAAGGCATTGAAGCGCCTCGCCGCGCTCACGGCATCCACCCGCGTCTCCCAGCTCGTAATGTGGAACGTCGCCGCGGGACTGGATTGGGAGACGATCGGGCAGTTATCACAGGGCTGGGCCAACCGCTACGAACTGACCATGGCCCAGGATTTCGTCAAGCATCTCGACACGATGGTCGAGGGCGAGACGGGCCGCGTCCAGTTCCTGATTAGCGGCACCGATTCGACGCACGAGGCGATCGCTGCCGCGGTGAGCGAGGCTTTGCAGGGTAAGACGGTGCTCGGCCTCCGGGCGGAGCGCGGGATTCCATCTCGACCGGACGGGCCCTCGGTCGCCGTGCGGGTCCGATTGAAGGGTGACGCCGCCCAGGTCCAGGTCGCCAGCAGCGACGAGTCGGCCGAGAAATGGGTCGCCTTCGGCAAGTTCAACGTGCGCCTGGATGGGGAGCAGGACAAGTTCGACGCCGCCCGTTTTGCGGATGCCCTGGCCGAAGGCTTATTGAACCGTCTCGTCAGGGTCCAGTTGGTCAAGGGGCCGCGAGACAAGGACAAGCCGACCTACGGTCTGCGGATCGAGAATGCCTCTCCCCTGATCCTCAACGGCCTGGCGGCGCTCGGTCTGGAAAGCCAGAAGGACCAGGCCCCCCGTGTGTTATCCGGCGTGAGCATCCCCCCGCGTCGTGCCATGACCGTACCGGCGAGCGAGGATGTGGTCAAGAAACTGGGTCTGAGGCACGGCATCCGGATCGTTGCAATCGATCTGAGCGGGCTCTGATCCGATCGCCGCTCTCAAGGGACACTCCCCCCAATACGGCAATGTCGGCCTTCCCGGCCGGGCAGAAACACCGGCCGGGAAGGCAATTGAATGAGACTCTGAATTGTGAATCCCATAGTGCTCAAGAGAGCGAAGGAAGCTCGATCTCCCTTCGCAATCTGGAATCCGCCATCCGAAATCTGTCCCTACCTGGTGCGATCCGCGGCGACACGCCAGATGATGTTCGATCCGTCGTCGGAGACGAGCAGCGCCCCATCCTTGGCGACGGTGACGCCGACGGGGCGGCCCCAGACATTCCCCTCGTCGGTGACGAACCCGACGAGGAAGTCTTCGTACTCGCCGGTCGCCTTGCCGTCCTTCATTGGGATGCGGATGACCTTGTAGCCGGTGCGACGGGCGCGGTTCCATGAGCCGTGCTCGGCGGCGAAAGCATCCAGATGATATTCCTTCGGGAAAGAGTCGCCCTTATAGAACGTCATGGCGAGCGACGCCGAGTGCGACTGGAGCAACACGTCGGGGACGATGACCTTGTCCTTCAATTCGGGGTGCTTCCCCTTGTGGCGAGGGTCTTGGTGTCCGCCGATATAGTACCAAGGCCAGCCATAGAACCCGCCTTCTTCCACGTGGGTGACGTAATCGGGCACGAGGTGGTCGCCGAGCTGGTCGCGCTCATTGACGGACGTCCAGACCTGACCGGTCTCGGGGTGGATGGCCAGGCCAACCGGGTTGCGGATGCCCGAGGCAAAAATCTTCTCGTTCTTGCCCTCCGTGTCGAAGGCCAGGATGACGGCGCGACGATCTTCTCGCCTGTCGTCGTCCACATTCGACCGGGAACCGACCGACACGAGCAGGGTCTTACCATCTTTCGAAAAGACCACGTCTCGGGTCCAGTGGCCTCCCCCGCCGACCCGCTCCTGGCCGCTCGGAATATTCTTGACGAGGACTTCGGGCTGTCCCTCTGCCGTCGTGTCGCCGTTCTTGTAGGCGAATCGCACGACCGAATCCGTATTCCCGACGTAGACGTGGGTCGGATTCGGCCCGGGAGGATAGAACGCGATTCCGAACGGTCGCCTGAGCCCGCTGGCGAACACATTCACGATCTCTGCCTTGCCGTCCCCGTCTGCGTCGCGTAACAGCTTGATACGACCGGGATTACTCTCGGCGACGAAGATGTCGCCATTGGGCGCGGTGACGATCTTCCGAGGGTTGTTCAGTCCGATGGCGAACTCGGACACCTGAAAGCCCTTCGGGACACGCGGCATGGCACCGTCGGGCCTGCGGGCTGGCCTCGGGAAATTGTTGGCCGAGGGGGTATCGTAGGGCGGGGCCAGATCGGCGACCGTGATCCGACGCCGGATGCCCGGTGCGTCGGTCGTCCAATCACCGAGGGCATCCAGCCCTGTCAGGACGCGCGGGGTGCCAGAGGTGGCGTCGTCGGAACCGTCGGCCATCGCCGTCGCGCCGACCGGGAAGAGTGACGCCGCGAGTGCGATCGAAAATGTGGCGGTGAGGATGCGGTCGATCATCAGATGCTTTCCCACTCCTGCTCTCCGTGGTAGGTCGAAATCGGAGGTCTGTTGTGCCGTCCATCCGAGCATGCAGCCCGGTGGGCGGACGGCTCACGGGTTATCCGGCTCGCTGTCGGCGTAGGGGCGCCGATATCACGAGTCTGGGTAGGTCTCTCCCAGGTTAATCCGATTCGCGTCGGTAAGCTACAGCGAGGGCGATGGCGGCGAAGCCGAATGGCGGTCGGAGCCGCTAGCGGCCCTCAAGAGATCAATCAGACACCTGGGAGCGTGCCTCCCTGGTCTCCTCCTGACGGAAAGGGTCGTTCGATCATCGATCAGATCGATGGCACGGCCGAAATCCATCGCATCGAACGCGATGAGGATTGCCAGGCGGGAGAACCGGCTTGCCTTCGATCGAGCCATCTCCTCTAATGCCCTGAAGTTCCGAGCCGCTTCGATGAGGTCACGCGAGGAACTCATGGAGCGGCAGGATCGGGAGGCGCGACCGGTGAGGAATCCTCGGGTATGGCATTTCCACGAGCTCTTGCATCGGCGTCATCGGGGCCGGCTCCTCGGCTGGCTGGCGCTCGCGTCATTCGTAATGCTGGCCTTAATCCTCATCCGGTTCCTCTACCTGCCACGGTCTGTCCTGGTGACGATGTCCTCCGGGAATACCGAGGGCACGATCCATCAGTTCCTGTTGAGTCTCGCCCACGATGCCGCGCAGAGTGAGCTCGACATCGAGCCCGTGATCACAACGGGATCGCTCGAGTCGCTGAAACGAGTCGATTCGGGCCAGCTCGACTTCGCGATCGTCCAGGGCGGATCGGACATGGATCAGTATCGGAATGTCCGCCAGGTCGGAGTCCTGTCGGTGGGTCCCGTCCATCTCCTGATCAAGCAGGAGTATCACACCAATGTGCTGGATGACCTGCGGAATCTGATAGGACGGACGATCAACCTGGGAAGCGGCAAACGCACGGGGACCTACTGGCTGAGCCAGGAGATCCTCGAATTTGCCGGGCTCGTCCACACCGACTATCGCCCGCTGGCGATGACTTCCGAGGAACTTCGCGGAGAGGACGAACGCGAGCGCCTCCCCGATGCCATCTTCATCTCGACGATGCCCCCATCCGAGCTGGTGCATCGGCTTGTCGTCCGTTTCGGCTACCGACTGGTCCCCCTCCCGTTCGGAGATGCCTTCCGGCTCACCGCACTCCAAGAGATCGGAGGTCACTCGCCGCCCGACGAAATCCGGAGGGAACACATCGTCGACTCGACCATCCCCGCTTACACCTATCAGACGAGTCCGCCGGTCCCGCCGCAGACCATCGCCACGCTGGGTTGCCGGGTCCTCCTGCTCACGAACCGCCTGACGGACCGTGCGACGGTCGTCAAGCTGCTCGACCTCATGATCGCCAGCCGGTTCGCCGAGGCCATGCAGCCTTCGCTCGATGCCGCGATGGTGCGCCAGCATGCGGAGGTCCCCTGGCATCCCGGGGCGCTCGACTATCGCGGCCGCGACGATCCGCTGATCACGGGAGAGAAGATCGGCGTGCTGTCCAACGCATTGCAGATCTTGCTGCCAGCCGGTGGTGCGCTCCTGCTGCTCTGGGGATGGCTGCGCAATCGCGTGCTGACCCGCCGGGAGCTCCGGTTCGACCGGTTCATCGCCCTGGTCAGCGGAGTCGAGCGGCGAGCACTCGAGCTGGAACAAGGGTCAACCCACGACCGCCTGGCCATCCGCAAGCTTCACCGGGAACTCTCCACGATCAAGGATGCAGCCCTCGAGCGGATCGCCATCGGGGAGGCGAGCGACAACACGCTCGTCATGAGCCTCTTCGCGCACATCGGGGATGACCGGGCGTTCCTCGCCGATCTCGAACGATCCCGGGACGAATCCGGATGGATTCGCGAGCGGAGAGGTTCAACCTTCGGTCCTGATGGCGCGGAGGTCGATCCCTCATGAGGGCGATCACCTCTGCGTCCACGAGTGGTCGAGAAACGTACGGGATGAATGGCTTTCTCGGAGCTTCACATCAATGTTGCATAGATTGTTGAGCTTGATCGCGGGATTGGCACTCTGCGTCGTCGGCCTGATGGCCGTCGTCGCCCAGGAACCGACGAAGGGCGAAAAACCCGAGATTCCGGGAGGGATCGACGGCCACGTGAAGAGCGTGAATCATGATAAACAGTCCTTGAGCATCATCGGTCCGGGGGGACGAGAGCGTACGTTCACGGTCACGGAGGACACGACGATGGTCGGCCCGAGAGGCGGAAAAGTCCGCCGCCGGTTGAATGACCCTCGCTTTCATGAGGGCCTCGAGGTGATCATCGTGGCGGATGGCACCACGGCCAAGGAGGTCCACCTCGGCTATGATCGTCGCCCGAACGAGGAGACGAAAGGCGCACCGGATCCGGCGACCAAGAAAGCCCCCGGTCTGACGAGGAAGAAGCGGGAGGAGCTCGCGGCCGACGTCGCCAAAAAGAAAGACACCCTCGAGACTGGGAAGATCACGCCGAAGGTGGCCACAAAGCCGGGAACGGCCGAGGAGGACGACGAGGACGATGAGATCCCGGGTAAGGTCAAATCCTATAATACCTCGGGGCGGACTCCCGTACTGGTCGTCTCGCTACTGAACGGAAAGAGCCGTTCATTCTTCCTCTCGAGCGAGGTCAAGGTTCTCGTGAATGGGGCGTCGAGCAAACTGGGTCTGAAAGATCCCGCCCTCAAGGCAGGAGCGCCTCTGATCGTCCTGGTACACCCCGGCGGCCGACGCGTCAAGGAACTGCACGTCAACCCGCCGGCGCCGGCGCGGGCAAAGAAAGCGGCATGACTGTGACCCGCCCGCCCGCGTGACTCGGCTCGCGGGCAGAGGCGGGTTATGAGACGGTTGAGAAATCGGGAGAAGGTGGCGATGACCCCTGGCCCCGATCGAGCAACACGATTCTGTCGCCTGTCATCGACCGAAACTCAGACCCGGATCGTCCGGTGGCGCTCCGATGGCTCGGAACTGGAAGTGTTGATCATCCTTCCAGGTGACATTGCCGGCCATCGGGGGCTGATCTGGAGGCGTCATTGCCAGGATTTCGTTGTCATAGGTCACGGATCCCCGGAATTCGCGGACCTGGCCACGATCGGAGACTTTCCAGGCGAAGCCGCGATTGTTGTCGAAGGACAGTTTGATCGTAACATCCTTGGCGGGGGTCGCGGTCCAGTCCCCGACCAGTCTTGCCGGCACCGGACTTGTCGGAAGAGGTTGTTCCGATCGGGACCCGATCGCCTCCGCCGCCGGAGCAGGAGCGGGGGCGGCCTGGGCCTGCTGCCCAGGCGTCAGATTCGTCGGCTGGGTTAGCTCGGCCTGTTCCGGCTTCGGTGTCAGGATATCCAGGAGCTGGGCCGCCAGCCGGTCGCGAGGCTGGATTGCCACGACCTGTTTCAGGATCTCCGCAGCGCTATCCGAGCTGCCCTGTGTCAAGTAGAGTGACGCGAGCAGGAACCTGGCCGCCGCGGCGCCGGGTGTCGCCGTGCAATAACCCTCCAGCGCCCGGAGCTGCTGCGTGTACACGTCAACACTCGGGTACAGACCGACAAGTGTCGTCCAATCCCAGCCGGGTCCGCTCGAGAGCACCGTGTACATCGGCACGGCGGCTTCGTCATAACGACCGAGTGCGAACAGGGAGATCGCGCGGAACTGGTGGAGATAAGGATCGTTCGGAGTCTTGAGGAGGGCCTGGTCGGCCAACTTGAGGGCCTGGCCATAGTCGCCGCCATGGAAGGACGATCGCGCCGCATCGAAGCTCGCGCCCGCCTCATCGATCACCGACGACGGCGGAGGCTGACCGGTCAGATCGAGCGGCCGCGAGTAGTCGAAGAAGACCGGCTGCGGCTGGACGACGACGGCCGGCTGCTGGACAACCAAGGTTGACGGAACATAGTAGGGGTTGATGAAGCTGGAATATCCCCAGCTATTCCACCTGGAACCGAGCCCCCACGACGCCACGCCGATCCCGACACCCCACCCGAGCGCGCTATTACCGAAGCTGTTCCATCCCCAGCCCCGGTTGTAGTTGGCGTTCCAGTTGCCGTTGACCCAGCCCCGGTGATAGGCCGAATACGGATTCGGTCGGTATCCACCGCCCCACCCCCAACCCCCGCCATAACCGCCGCGATTGACGTTCGTCACGTTCGACGAGATATTTGTAATATTATTATTCGTTATGTTCGTATTGATATTGTTCGGCCGATTGACGACCGTGTTGCCACCGCCCGGCCGGTTGATGACCGTATTGCCACCCCCCGGGCGATTGACGACGGTGTTGCCTCCACCCGGCCGGTTGACGACGGTGTTATCGCCGCCCGGTCGATTGACAATGGTGTTACCACCCCCCGGGCGATTGACGACCGAATTTCCGCCGCCGGGACGATTGACGACGCCGAGGTTATCGCCCAGGTTGGGTCGATTCGGACCATTTGGCGGGCGATTGCCGACCATCCCGCCACCTGGCCGATTACCGCCATTGCCCGCGCCGGGAGGACGTTGCCCCGGAGTGGTGGACGGGCCGCCCGGCCGGTTGCCGCCGAGTCCCGGAGCAGGTGGGCGTGTACCCGAATTTCCGCCGCCCGGGCGGTTACCTCCCCCGATCCCGTCGAATGGAGGACGATCTCCGATCCCTCCGCCCGGCCTATTGACGCCGCCATCGCCCCCCGGACGATTACCGCCGATGCCTCCTCCGGGTTGTCCTCCATTCCCGCCCCCCGGTCGATTGCCACCGACTCCACCGCCCGGTTGACCTCCACTCCCGTTGCCCGGTCGATTGCCGGGATTCGGACGATTTCCCGGACTTGGTAGAGTCGTGGGTCGGTCGCCCGGACTCGGCCGAGTTCCGGGATTGGGTCCGGGGCTGGGCCGAGTCGGGGGGTTACCGGGCGCTGGGCGAGTTAACGGACTAGCATCGGCCCCCGGATTGGGACGATTCATCCCGCCGGCGGGGCGCGTGCTAGGATTGCCGGGATTGCCATTCGCGGGTCGGGCTGCGCCTCCGCCGGCTGGCCGAGCCGATGGCCTTGCCGCCCCACTCAAAGACGGCGATCCACCTCCGCCGGACCGGCCCCCACCGCCGCGATTGCCCACGATTCCGCCACCACGTTGCGCCCTGGCCTCATTGTGGATCGCGAAGCTCGTCAGGATCGCGACGACGACTATGATCTGAGTTTTCTTCATCATGGGCTCCTCGATGCGCAACAAGGGATTCGAGATGCAGTCGGTCGGCGATCGGATCACTTCGGCTGGGGCGGTTTCCGGACCATGACGATCTCCTCGATCTCGGGCACGATCTCGTCCCCGAGCGTCCGGTCGATCGACTTCCAGCGCAGCTTATCCTTGTTGACATACGTGAGGACCTGGGTCGCGGATGCCGTGCGGCCGTCGGGGCGGACGCCCGTGGCCTTGACGACCCACTGGTCGCTCGCATGGGTCCAGAGCCCTTCGCCATAACCTCCGCGGGAGTCGAACACCCAGGACTTGATCTGCTTGGTGAGTGGATCCCAGCCGATCCGCTGCGTGCCAGTCAAGGCGGGCTTGCCCTTCACCCGAACGTCGAACGAACGGAGCAAGAAGTTCTTCTCATCCGTCCAGGCGACCGACGTGAACACGACAGCCTCCTCCGTCTCCGCGACCCAATCCCCGACCAGCCACTTGAGTTCCTTGAGGCGATCGTAATGGCTGACGTCCTTGTCGGCGATCTCGCGGACGCTGGCGATGAGCCAACGTCCATCGCGCTTGATGTGGATCGCCGTGTATCGTCCCGAGCTGACCGTCCCGCCATCGGAGGACAAGACCCTGGTATGACCAGTCTCGCGGGCGATGCCCGGAGCGAGGAACTTGATCGCATCGATCACGGTCTCGATCTTGTGATCCGGCATCTCCGCGAATCGCGAGGCATAGTGATCCAACAGCGCGGCGCGGCCCTGGATCGTGCCGCCCTCGAGGTTGACCGCCTCGCCGTCGTCGGCGAACATCTCGGCGATCGTCCTGGCATCGTTTTGCTGGAAGGACTGCGAGAACGCCTCGATGCCCGCCCGGATGGACTTCTCGTCGTCGGCTCGACCGGCCGGCTCGGCGGTCGACGCGGCCTGGCCTTTGGTCTGGGGAGCCGTATTCTGCCGGCCATCCGCCCGGCTCACCGAGGCGACCGCGAGCACGATGCCGATCAGGGCGGAGTGATTACGCTTCATATCGGGCTGCCTCAAGAGTTGCGCGAAGAAGGTCGCGCCCTTTCGAAAAGACGAGTATGGAGTCCATCTCGGCTCGCCTTGATACCGCCGAACCATGGGCTCACTATGATAGACTAATGGCAAGTGGGGAAGAACTCCCGGCCCATGGAAAGATCGATCGAAGGCTGTCCGAGAGGGCTGTATGAGGCAATTCCTGGATCTGCTCCGCGAGGTTCGACTCCACGGAGACCGGAAACCGACACGGGCCGTGCTCCGCTCTACCGGCCAGAAAATCGACGCCCTGAGCGTCTTCGGCCGCCAGATCCGGTTCGACCTCAACGCGGGATTCCCCCTGGTCACGACGAAGCAGGTGGCCTTCAACGCGATCGTCCACGAGCTGATCTGGTTCCTCCGGGGGTTGACGAACATCCGCTATCTCAATGACCACGGAGTGACGATCTGGGACGAATGGGCAGACTCGGATGGGGAACTCGGCCCGGTCTACGGCAAGCAGTGGCGTTCATGGGCGGCGCCGGACGGGCGCACTGTCGATCAGATCGATTACGTACTCGAGGGCATCAAGGCCCTCAAGGACGATCCGACCGCCTCGATCGGACGGCGACTGATCGTCTCGGCGTGGAACCCGGCCGACATCGCCGAGATGGCACTACCACCCTGCCATACGCTCTTCCAGTTCAACGTGACCAACGGACGGCTCTCATGCCAGCTCTACCAGCGCTCGGCCGATCTGTTCCTCGGTGTCCCCTTCAACATCGCGAGTTACGCCCTGTTGACGCACGTGGTGGCGCACCTGACCCATTTGGGAGTCGGCGAATTCATCCATACCTTCGGCGATGCCCACATCTACTCGAACCATCTGGACCAGGTTGACGAGCAACTCGCGCGTGATCCGTTACCCCTGCCGACGCTCCAGATCGACCCCCGGGTGGACGATCTGACCACCCTCTCGCGGGAAGATATCCGTTTGATCGGCTATCGTTCACACCCGCAGTTGCGGGGCGAAGTGGCCATATAACGGGGGCTCGCGCTCGTGATTGTTTCGTTCATCGCGGCCATGGGAACGAACGGAGTGATCGGGCGGGACGGTCAGCTCCCCTGGGTCCTTCCCGGCGACCTGAAGCGGTTCCGATCGATCACCTGGGGCAAGCCGATCATCATGGGTCGGAAGACACATGAGTCGCTGGGCCGGCCGTTGCCCGGCCGGACCAATGTCATCCTGTCCCGCCAGCCCGACTTTCACGCGACGGGATGTCGCGTCGCGCATTCCCCGAATGAGGCGCTGGCCATCGCACGGGATGAGAAGGCGGAGGAAGCCGTCGTCATCGGCGGAAGCGAGATCTTCGAAGCGTTCCGCCCAAACTGCCAGAAAATTTATCTGAGCATCGTGGAAGGCAACTTCGAAGGGGATACGTTCTTTCCGATGAGTCTGCTCGAATCTGCGGATTGGGAGATCGTCCAGGAAGAATCCTGTCCAGCCGATGATCGCAATCGGTTCAAATCGCGGTACTTGGTTTATCAACGCCGAGATTGATCGGCCGGCCCAGGTGAGCGAGTCGCTCAG
Source organism: uncultured Planctomycetota bacterium (assembly GCA_963777695.1). Taxonomy (GTDB): domain Bacteria; phylum Planctomycetota; class Planctomycetia; order Isosphaerales; family Isosphaeraceae; genus CAVZRC01. The sequence goes on along the minus strand of CAVZRC010000001.1, from coordinate 1,419,662 downwards.
GGCGTAGGCAGACCGAGCCGGACGCGGAGCTCCTGCCGGACCTTTTCCGCGTGCCGTAGGGCAGCCTGTGCCTGTCGCTTCGTCGCCCTCTCGTCAGGATACCGGAAATCGACGGCGTAACGGGTCAGTAGCTGGACTCTTCGGCGTAGAGTCCCCAAGGCGGGATCCTGGGGCAGTAGGAGGGTGAGAAGCGTATCCAGGTCGTGCGTGCGAGGCGGCACCTGGCCAGCTTCGAAAAGCAGGGCCTTCAAGTATTTCTCGACCGATTGTTGGCAGTGAAAACAGACCTGGTCATGAAGTGGAGGTTGGTTCAGTTCCACGACTCGTGCGCAGATCAGGTCGTCCTCGGCCTTTCGAACCCACCTGGCCGTCCGCCTTTTCATAGAGAACTTTCCCTTTGGCCAGCACCTCGCGAAGGAACCAGTCTCCTTCCTCCCAGTCTCGCTGGAGTCGTTTCGGCGTTCGAACGATCAGGTCCAAAGGGAACGGATGCTCGATCGCCAGGGTGATGAGAACCGACTGGTCGATCTGATTGCGAGCGGGCATCACGACCAGGATATCGACGTCACTCCATTCATGCGGCTCCCCATACGCATACGATCCGAAGAGGATGATCTTGTCCGGCTGGAACATCTCCGCGATCTGCCGGGCATATCGTCGGATTGCCGCCATCGGGATGTTCGGCGAGTGATACTTGAACCCCACGAACTCCGCGCTCGACTTCTTGACTTTCTTCGGCATGGAGTCCCGCTCCTCGACGCAGTTCGAGACTTGACGGAGGTCCCGGTCGGCAAACGCAGGGCGACTTTGTTATCATACGCTATCCACCGAGAGTCGTAACCTCCAGGGCCGGTACCTCGCATCCGAGCGATGGCATGCGGAAGATTCGCCTCAAATCGACGCTGGCCACCCGGCTCTCGGAGCAATTTCGCCGCGAGCTGAACGAGTCGCAGCATGCCGCGGTGACGGCGCCCGACGGCTACAACCTGATCCTCGCCGGCCCCGGCTCGGGCAAGACGCGGGTCATCACGTACCGGGTCGCCTACCTGATCGCGACGGGCGTGCCGGCCGGCTCGATCATGCTGGTCACCTTCACCAGACGCGCGGCGAGGGAGATGGTTCGCCGTCTGGAATCGCTGATCGGCGAGCAAGGTAACCAGGTCTGGGCCGGGACGTTCCATCACATCGGCAACCGCGTGCTCCGCCGCGCGGCTCCGATCCTCGGCTATCAGCCGAACTTCACCATCCTCGATTCCGAAGACCAGCTCGACCTGATGCGACTGGCCATGGATGACGCCGGATTCGCCGGCTCGGTCAAGATGGCCCCCAAGCCGGCCGCCGTGCAGCACTGGATCAGCTTCAGCGCCAACGTCAACCGGCCGGTGTCCGAGGTGGTCGCAGAGCGTGCCCCCGAGATGGTCGACTGGAAGTCGCAGATGGAATCGGTCGCCGTCGCCTATGCCCGCCGCAAGCAGGCAGCCAACAGCATGGACTATGACGACCTGCTGCTCCAGTGGGGCCGGCTCATCCGCGAGTTCCCCGAGCAGCGTGCGATCCATGGGAAGATGTTCCGCCACATCCTCATCGACGAGATGCAGGATACCAATGCCGTCCAGGTGAGCGTGGTTGAGTCGATCGCCGCCGCCGGGGCCGGCAATCTCACGGCCGTCGGCGACGACGCCCAGTCGATCTACCGGTTCCGGGGCGCCGACTACGACAATATCCTCCGCTTCCCCGATCGCCACCCAGGCGCCAAACTCTTCCAACTCGACGTGAATTACCGATCCACGCCGCAGATCGTCGCGTTCACGCGGGCCTCGATCGCCCACAACGAGACCGGATTTCCCAAGGAGCTGGTCTCGGCGAGGCCGAACGGGACACTCCCCCTGGTCGTCGCTACCCAGGACGCTTATGAGGAAGCCGCACTCATCTGCCAGGAGATCCTCGAAGGGCGCGATAAGGGCCTGACGCTCGACCAGATGGCGGTGCTCTATCGCAACCACCATGACAGCATCCTGCTCCAGGGCGAGTTGCTGGCCCGGGGCATCCCTTACACGGTGCGCAGCGGGCTGCGTTTCTTCGAGCAAGCTCATATCAAGGACGTGCTGGCGTACCTCCGAATCGTCGTCAACCCGCGCGACGAGGCCTCCTGGCGCCGGCTGCTGTTGCTCCTGCCGGGCGTCGGTCAGGCCAAGGCCGCGGCGATCTATGAATTCCTCGGTCGGAGCGAGGACCCGCTGGCCGCACTCGAAACGGCCGAGGCGATGTCGCTCTTGCCGGCCAAGAGTAAGGGTTTCTACGCGGGGTTCGTGAGCGATCTCAGGCAGCTCCGCGCCTCCGATCCCGAACGGAACCCGGCCGCCGCGATCGGGGCGATCCTCAAGGGCGGCTATCCGGACACGGTCCGCCTCAAGTATGAGAGGCCGGATAACCGATTGGCCGACATCGATCAGTTCGCCCTCCTCGCCGCCCGATATGACAGCCTGGAGCGATTGATCGCCGACATGATCCTGGCCGGCGATGTTTACGGAATGGACTCGATGGCCGCCGACGAGCCCCACGAGGTCGTCGTCCTGAGCACGGTCCACCAGGCGAAGGGCCTGGAGTGGCCGCACGTCTTCGTCATTCGACTGGTCGAGGAGGGCTTCCCCCATCGACGATCGCTCGACGAACCCGGCGGCGAGGAGGAGGAGAGGCGGATCTTCTACGTGGCCATCACGCGAGCGATGAACGAGCTGACCTTGACCTATCCGCTGTGCATCCCCCGAGGCCGGGGCCCGACCGTCTTCACGATGCCCAGCCGTTTCCTCGGCGAGATCGACGAATCGCTGCTCGAACGGGCCGAAATTGAATCGGGTGCGGATGCGGTCGCGGGCGACCCCTGGTCGAGCTTCGCGAACCGCGGTCGAGATTGACGAGGGCCATACGATCGACCAGGAAGGGGCGAACCGACAGGAGGAGAGGTCATGCCGTTTCATCGCCGACGCTCCCCGATGAAGGTAGGGATCGTCTGTATCCTCACCCTGCTCGGGATCGGGCCGGTCCGTCCTCCGGCGGCGATCGCGCAAGCCGTTGAACGCGCCAGCCGCCTCCCGTTCCCACGCCGCCGGCCACGCGCCCTCGCGCCTTCCGCATCCAGGTCGTGGATAAGTCGACCGGCCGCGGGGTTCCCCTTGTCGACCTCAAGACCGTCAACCAGGTCCGATACGTCACCGACAGCAATGGCATCGTCGCCTTCGACGAGCCCGGTCTGTTCGATCGCAAGGTGTTCTTCTTCGTCACGAGTCACGGCTACGAGGCGGACAAGGACAACATGGGCTTTCGAGGCCGCGCCGTCGAGGTGATCGAGGGTGGCTCGGCGCGGATCGAGATCGCGCGGTTGAACATCGCGGAGCGGCTCTATCGCGTCACCGGCGCCGGGATCTATCGCGATAGTCTCCTGACCGGCGATCGCAGCCCGATCCGCGAGCCGTTGCTCAATGGCCAGGTCGTCGGCCAGGACAGCGTCTTGAATGCCCTCTACGGCGGGAAGGTCCACTGGTTCTGGGGCGACACCAATCGGCCGGACTATCCGCTGGGCAACTTCCATGTGCCTGGCGCAACTTCGGAGCGACCGGGGCAGGGGGGGCTCGACCCGGACATGGGTGTCGACCTGAGCTACTTCCTCGACGACAAGGGCTTCGCGCGGCCGACGGCCCCGATCGCCGGGGAGGGTCCCACGTGGCTCTCGGGCCTGGTCGTCCTCACCGGCGGTGACGGTCGCGAGCGGATGTTCGCCAACTACGTCAAGATCCGCAACCAGTTGGAAGTCTACCAGCACGGGCTCGCCGAATTCCGGCCGGAGAGCCGTCGGTTCGAGAAGGTCGCGCAGTTCCCCGACCCGGGCGTCCATCCTGGCGACTATCCCAGCGGACATCCGTTCCTCTACCGGGACCAAGGCGTCGAATACATCTACTACGCAAATCCGTATCCGCTGATCCGCGTCCCGGCCGATCCGGAGCAGCTCAAGGATCCCCTGTCATTCGAGTCCTTCACCTGCCTCAGGCCGGGGACAACCCGGGCCCAGCAGCAGCTCGACCGTGGCCCGGAGGGCTCGCTGCAATATGCATGGAAGCGGAACGCCCAGGTGCTGCCGCAGGAGCCTCAGAACAAGCTCATCAACGCGGGTCGTATCAAGCCCCAGGAGGCCCTCATCCACTTACGCGACGCGGACCTCGGCAAGACCGTGCTGGCGCATGGGGGTTCGGTCTACTGGAATGCGTTCCGCGGCCGATGGGTGATGATCGCCGTGGAATCCTTCGGGAGTTCGTCGTACCTCGGAGAGGTCTGGTACGCCGAGGCGGACTCTCCGCTCGGCCCCTGGGTCTATGCTCGGAAGATCGTGACGCACGACAAGTACAGCTTCTACAATCCCAAGCAGCACCCGATGTTCGACAAGGAGAACGGGCGGATCATCTACTTCGAGGGGACGTACACCACGACGTTCTCGGGAAATCCGAATCCGACGCCGCGATACGATTACAACCAGGTGATGTACCGACTCGACCTGTCAGACCGGCGACTTGCCCTCCCGGTGGCGATTTACGAGATACCCGGGGGACGCGGGACGATCCGGCTGGTCGCGAGGCAGGGACTTTCTCCGACAGACCGCTATCGCGTCGCCTTCTTCGCGCCGGACCGCCCGGGGATCGGGACGGTGCCGGTCTACGAGCAGGTTGACGCCACCGGGCGTCTGACTTTGCGCGTCGGCAACGGCGATCGTCCGTCGGATAGGACGGTCCCGGAACCGATCTTCTTCATCCTCCCCGACGACCGCTCGGGACAAGGCGGCGCGACGGTCCGGCTTTACGAGCATCCGTACGAAGTCGGAGGGCCTACCTATACGCTCCAGGGCCCCGGGACGGCCGTCGGAGCGTCCTCCGTCGCCAGGGTCATCGGGCGGGTCTGGAGAAACCCCGTTCGATCCTTGCGCTGGTGAATCGGCCGAACGAAGGCGGGGAACGCGCGGATCAGGAAGAAATGTGATGAGCCCGTACGATCATGAGCGAGACGAATCGACGGCCGAGAATCAGAATGGTTACGAAGACCGATCGCGGCCCGATGCTCCGGCGGCCGGCGGGCCGGGATCAGACGCGAGCTGGCTCGAGGAGATCGTCGCCCTCCTGGAGAATGACCCGGACGAGTGCTGGCTGGCGATGGAGAGCCTCGGGGACGTTGACGAAGGGACACGGCAGGCGATCATCGCCGGACTCTCGGACTACCGTTCGGTGGCCGGTGTCCGGGCCCTGCTCCAGCTTCTCAGCGCGGCGAGTGATCCCGGCACACGATCGGCCGCCCGCCAGGCCCTGTCCGAGACCGGACGACCGCAGATATCCCCGGCCATCGACACACACGTCGGTCGCCCCGGAGACTCGGAGTCATCCGGGGAAGGTTCCTCCCCGACCGAGTCTGCACCGTCGGGAGGTGGGCTCCAGGTCTATTCGCAGAGCGAGACATCCGGACTCGAAGCCGTCGGGATCCGGATCGTCCGCGGACTGGTCACGCCGGTCGATGGCCAGGGCCGAGGCACCGTCGTCGTCTCTTCTAGCCGGATGGGTCAACGTCGGACCGCCGCGTTCTGGTGCGACGTCCAGAGCGGGATTATGGATGCTGTGGGCGAGGTCGAGCCGGATTCACCATCCGCGGGCCGACTCGTTGACGAGTGGATCAACCGGACAGGGGGAGACTGCGCCTCCGACGTCCCGGAGCTGGCGGTCCGATTGCTAGGGGGGAGCCTGCACATCGGCGGGGAGACGACTCCGGGGCATGTCCGGGAGTGGGTCGACGGGATGCTCGGCACCGGGTTTCAGACCTCGGGATCGATCGGGATCTTTCCGCAGGACGATATCTCGTCGATGGCCGATGAGGAGATGGACGCCCGAGCCCACGCCGTGCTCGACGCCTGCCCGTCGTGGCTGGATCGCTCGGCGCTCACCTTCGAGCTGGCCGAAGAGATCGCCCTGCGCGAAGGCTCGATGGCTCCCGACCCGGTCCGCGATGCCGGCGCCTATCGCTACCTGTTCGAGCACCTGCTGATCCACCGCCTGGAGATGTATCGGAGGATGCTGCTGTGGATGGCCTGGTTCTGGCAGGGCTCCGGACTTCCGGGACTCTCAAAATCGGCGTTCGTCCTGGCGTGCCAGCTCTCGGACGAACAGTATGAGGTCCCGTCGCATCCTTTCACCGTGGCACTCTCGACGCGAAGCCTCGAGGCCGCCCAGGAGCTGCTCCCGACTGCGGAGGATTCGTAATGTCTGGGCCCGACTGTGAGGGGCGTTATGCCGACGCGCGGTTTCGAAATGACGGAACCCGGACCGGCGGCTTCCCGTAGGATACCGCCAGCCCGGGTCGGGAAAATTCAGCCAGATGGCTCGGGGGACTGTCACTTCTTCGTGGATTTCGCCGACCCCTTGGCCTCTGGCTTCGCAGGGGCCGCCTTCGCGGCGGGAGCCGCCTTCGGGGCGGGCTTGGTCAACTTCTTCTCGTCCGCCTTCTTCTTCTTGGCGGTGTCGCGTGCGTCGCCCATCGCTCAATTCTCCTCGTAAATGTGGACCGAGTTGTTTCAATCCACTCCCGTCCCGAAGACGGGAGAAAGTGCCGTCTCCCTGCAAAGAAGAACGACAACTCTAACGATGACATGAGAATCCGCAATCTTCAAGAGAGATTTTGAAGAAATCGAGTGTAGCTTACGTACTCATCGGATCGAGCCGGCTTCGCGAGACACATGGGTCTTATCGGTCGTGGCGATCGGGCGGACTCATCGACGATGTTCGCCGATTATTGACCGCGAACTCGCGAAGACCGGACCCTTTCCCTCCTCTCCTCCGTGACCAGTCAGACCCCTCGACGGATCATGCCGGGAGTCTCGCACGCCTCCGTCCCGCCCGCCCGAATGCTTGCATCCGGAACGTCGCGCGGGGGACGGCTGAGCGAGGATGCCCACTAAAATCAATAAGTTCAGATTATTTATAGTTAAATCAAATATAAATTTTTTCAATCCATGGAAGTCACCAGGAGGGACGTAACACGATCGTGCGATCGCGTTTGTGAGTCGGTCGTCGCACATCCCGATCTCAAACGAAGACGCCTCGCGGCCGCTGTCGCGACCCCGAGGCGTTGGATGATTGTCTGGAGTTCTCTCGATCTTCTTGCCGTGTCGATCGCGTCAGAGCGGTTCGTAGCACGAACGGGCCGCGTCGCGGCAATCCCGATGCCCGACCATCTCGTCATCCGGGCCGAACGACTTCATGGTATGGGCACACCAGCAGGAAGAAGAACTGTAACTATCGTCCTCATCCGCGTCACCGCGCCCTCCGCCGTAAATGTACGTGCCATTCGAGCGAAGGTGGCAGCACGGCGCGATTCTCGGGCCGGCGATCGGCAGTTCGTTCGGTTCGGTATTCGTCATGGATTCCGGGCGATCACGCCTCCTCCCAGTAGCCCTTCTCGTGGGTGGCTCTGAGCAAGGCGCGCTTGACGACCGTCCGGGTGAGAAGGACCTTGTAGGCGTTCATCGACAACGGGGCGGCACCCTGGATGGCCGCCTCGGCGACGGCCGATGCCGTTTCGACCGTCACGCGCTTTCCGGTGATCGCCTTTTCGGCCGCGGCGCTGCGCCACGGGATCGGCGCCACGCCATAGATGACGATCCTGGCGTCGGAGACCGTCTCACCGTCCATCGTCAGGTTGACGGAGGCGAGGACCAGCGGCCAGTCCTGGGCCTGCTTCTCCCTCGCCTCGTACGAAGCGCTCTTCCCCTTGGCTGCGGGGATGGTCACGCTCGTCAGGATCTCGCCGGGGGCGAGGGTCAGTTCGCTGTCGGTCTCGTGCTTCGGGACCTGGTAGAGTCCTTCCACCCCGACCGTCCGCTCTCCCTTGGGCCCGGTGATGGTCGCCTTGGCGTCGAGCGCGATCAGGGCGACCGCCAGGCTGGACGGGTTGACGTACAACGCGTTGCCGTCGGTCAGGAAGATCGCGTGATAGCGGTTGTCGCCGGCGCGGACCAGGCTCTTGCCGTCTTTCATGGCCAGGAGCCCGAAGCCTCCGCGGTAGTACCAGCATCGCGGCTTCTGGAGCAAGTTCCCGCCCACGGTGCTCATGTTGCGGATCTGCGGCGAGCCGATCTCGACGGTTGCCTGCCAGAGGGCCGGATAGGCCTCTTGGATCGCCTTGTGGGACACGATATCCGAGAGCCGAGCCCCGGCCCCGAGGGTCAGGCCGCCGGCTTTGGGGTCGCCGGAGATCGTCGCGATCTCCTTGATGTCCTTGAGATAGACCACGCGGTCGGGAGACGTCACGTAGTCCTTCATCCGGCCGATCAGGTCGGTGCCCCCGGCGAGGGCGACGGTATTGGGGCCGGCGAGGAGACCGGTCGCGTCCGCAATGGTGGCCGGGGCCGCATATTCGAAGGCTTTCATGAGATCACGCTCTCCCTTCTCTGGAGGCCGTAGCCAGGGCGTTGAGGACGTTGCGGGGGGACATCGGCCATTCGGGGACCCTCACGCCGATGGCGTTGGTGACCGCGTTGCCGATCGCCGCGGCGGTGGAGATCGTCGGCGGCTCGCCGACCCCGATGACACCCCGGGCCTTGATCTCGGGCGGCTCGTAAGCGTGGACGATGATTTCGGGGATGTCCGCGGCGCCCGCCAGCTTGTACCATTCCATGTCGGGGTTGAGCATCCGCCCCGTGGTCGGGTCGACGATCCGCTCTTCGAACAGCCCGTAGTTCAACCCCATGATCACGCCGCCGTAGACCTGGCTCTCCCACGTGAGCTTATCGAGGATCAGGCCCGTGTCCTGCACGGCGACGATCTTCTTGACCTTGACCATGCCGGTCTCGATGTCCACGCTGACCTCGGCGAACTGGCAACCGCCGACGCCCGAGCTGGACATCCCCTCGATGAAGTCGCCCAGGGCGAAGACGGGCGAGGTGCCGAGCTTGCGGCAGGCTTCTTTCCACGACATCACGGGCTTGCCCAAGACCTCGAGCTGACCGCCCTTCAGCGACATCTCCTCCGGCTTGGCCGTGTAGTTGCTGGCAATCTTCTTGAACATCGCGTCGCGGGCCTTGGTGACCGCGTCATAGCAAGGCGATGCCATCGCCGGGGTCGTGGTCGAACCGCCGGACGGCTGGCCGGGAGGAAACGTCGAGTTGCCGATATTGCTGGTGATATCGGTCGGTTGGAGTCCGAGGATCTCGGCGGCAATGATCGCCAGGATCGTCCGGGCACCCGTACCGATGTCCTGGACGCTCGATTTGAGCTCGACGGATCCGTCCGGATTGATCGAGCAGGAGACTTGCCTGCCCGGCGGGCCGCCGCCGCCCCAGGTGTGTAGGGCCATGCCCAGTCCGTACTTAATCGGCCCCTTGCCGTTCTGCCCGCGCGGCTTGCGCTTCTGTCGCCAGCCGATCAGATCGGAGCCGATCTTGACCTCCGCCTCGTAAACGGTGGCGATCGGCGAGTTGGAGTCCAGGTTCTTGAGCCGGAAGTCCATCGGATCGATCCCCAGCTTGTCGGCCAGGTCGTCGACCGCCGCTTCGGTCAGCAAGCAGCTCTGGGGGTGGTTGGGAGCCCGCATGGCCCGGGCGCCGCCGAAATTGGTGAAGGCCGTCGATTGTGTCGTCCGGATATTGGGCACATCGCGGTAGATGTACGGCAGGATCAGATTGGCCCCCGCGGCGACGCCGCCGGTGCTGTGGGCGTCGGCGATGCAGGCGACGATCTTGCCGTCGCGATTGGCCCCCATCTTGATGTGGGCCGTGGCGCTGGGACGGTTGCCGCCGGCCAAGTGTTCCTGGACGCGATCGAGGAACATCTTGACCGGTCGCCCGCCGGCCTTCTTCGACAGCTCGGCCGCGGTCGTTCCCCAGATCTCGGCGCCGAACTTCGATCCGAACCCGCCACCCATGTAGTCGGTGAGGACGGTGACGTTGCCCACCGGCTTCTTGAACTTCTGTGCCAGCTCGTTGGCGGTGCCGCCGGTGAACTGCGTGCTGGCCCAGGCGACCATCTTGTCGTCGCCGTCCCACTTGACGGTCAGGCCGTGGGACTCGAGGCAGACATGGGTGATCATCGGGACGGAGTAGGTCGCCTCGATGGTCACATCAGCCTTGGCCATCGCCTCCTCGGGCTTCCCCTTGTTCTCGCCGCGGCCCCGGCGGACATTGCCCGTGCTGAAGGCCTTGGGTGCATCCGCGGCCATCGACTGCGCCTCGGTGACCACGTGGGGGAGTACCTCGTACTCGACCTTGATAGCGCGGATGGCGTCGCGGGCTTGCTCCTCGGTCTCGGCCGCGACGGCGGCGATGTCGTCGCCATGATAGCGGAGGGTCGTGCCCGGGACGGGATTGCCGTCCTTGTCCACGGACGGCCCTTTGGCGAGCGCGACGACCGCCTTCACGCCGGGCATCTTCTCGGCGGCCGTGACGTCGATCGATTTGACGATGGCATGGGCGTAGGGACTGTAGAGCATCACACCGAAGAGCGTGCCCTCGGGCCGTACGTCCGACGGATACTTCGCCTTGCCCGAGGCCTTGAGCAGGCCGTCGAGCCGCGGGATTCGCTTACCGATCAAGTTGGGCGATGCGGGCCATTCGGCCATGGCTCAGGCTCCCTTCATCGTTTTGGCCACGGCCTCGGCCGCCGCTAGGACACCGACGTATGTGCCGCATCGGCAGATATTCCCCTCGAGACCCTTGCGGATCTCGGCGGAGGTCGCGCCGGGATTCTTGTCCAGGAACGCCTTGCAGGCCGTGACGAAGCCGGGCGTGCAATAGCCGCACATCAGACCATCGTTCTGGTGGAAGGCGTGGGGAACGCCATGCTCGCCGGTGTCGAAGCTCTCCAGGGTCTCGATCGTCTTCCCCTGGCAAGAGACGGCGAGCGTCGTGCAGGAATAGATCGGGTCGCCCTCGACGATCGCCGTGCAGGCGCCACAACTGCCGCGGTCGCAGACCCGCTTCGGGCCGGTGACGTCCAGCCGATGGCGGAGCGTGTCCAGCAACGTGCTACGCGGCTCGACCGAGCACGAGCGATCCTGTCCGTTCACCTTGAGCGTGATCTCGACCGTGCCCGAGAGCACTTTCGGCTCGGCCTGGGCCGCCTGGGCCTCGTCGAGTGCCAGGGTCGCCTGGCCGGTCAATACGGCCGTGGCCGCCGCCACGCCCGAACCCCGCAAGAAGTCGCGACGGCTGTGGCCGTCGGTCCCGCCGGGTTTCCTGGGTCTCTGTTCTGTCATTGAGCGAATCTCCCAATCTCGATCGCCCGGAGAGTCTACATCACTGGTCCGTCGCACCGCCGGAGGGTCGCTGCTCCTCGGGTCACGTCCGCGACGGCCAAAGTCTCGCCAAGAACACTAAACTACGCCGCGTCCCCCTGTGCGACAAGAGTCTGGCGACTCCCGATTACGACACCGGGGTCTCCGTACTCGCGTCGAAACGCTGGAAGGCCCATGCGACGAGCATCACCATCGGTGGCAATTCGGCGACGAGTGTCAGCCAGGCGACCAGGCCGGCCAGCCAGGACAGTCCCGTGACCAGATTGACGAGAACGCCGAGGACCGCGGGGAAGCCCAGGCCGAGGACGAGGATGAACGAACGGATCATCAAGGAGAGGAGCAACCGGCCCAGTCGTTGAAAGTCGGGCGAGGTCGATACCAACCGGACGGGATAGAGCAGGACGATCAGATTGTTCGAGGCGATCATCATCATGTTCGCGGCCGGCGCGAAGGCCAGGACGGCCAGCGCCATCGGGACGGCGACGATCCCCACGAGGCAAGAAACCGCGAGGATCGCGAGTTGCACGGCTGCGATCATCAGCACCCCAGCGGAGAGCTCGCCGACCGTGATGGCTAGGGGAGACACCGGCAGCGCCTTGAGGACGTCCAGTTGATCGATGTCGCCGCGAAACGCGCAGGGGAGGACCGAGAGGCCGAATGTGGCGTAGACGAAGACCACGACGGCTAATGGATAGAGAGGGGCGGTGCTCGAATTCTGCCACGCGACGAACGCCCCCCCGACGATGAGGATCGTCGCCATCGATAGGGCCACCATGACGGTGCGGCCATAGGTCCGTACGATGATCAGCAGTTGTCGCCAGGCGATGGGACCGGCCCCCCCCAGCCATGGGAGGCGCGGGACTCGGAGCCGGACCGCCCGCTTCGGGACCGCGACATGGAACCCCCCGGACTGCTTCATCCGCTGCACGCGCTCGTACACCAACTGACTGAACTCGGCGGCCCGCTCGATGTAATCCGCGTCCAGCTTCAGGACGAGGATCAGCAAGCCCAGGTCGATCGCGGTCGCCGCCGCGCCCCAGCCGATCAGGTCCGGAAACAACCGCTCCGCGAGGATGGCATGGCTGAAGATGTCCAGGGGGGCCAGCACCACACGCCCCGGCCAGGACGCGCCGAAGCTCTGGACGAACCCGGCGAGACTCCGCGCCTCGCCCGCCGAAAACGCCTGGGATACCCCGGCCGCGATCAGGATCCCCAAGACCATCAAGATCGCCTTGCGCGTCCGGTTGTAGGCCGATTCCGCGACGATCTGCCCGATCAGCCGCAGAGCGATGCCGAGCAGGGTCACCATCGACAGGGCCAGCAGGGTCCCCACGAAGGCGGAGAGCCAGGACTTCAGGAACATCAACATCGGAGAGATCGCCATGAACACGGCCACGACAAACACGGTCACGCCCGCGCTCATCAGCTTGAAGAGCAGGAGCTCCCTGCGGTGGATCGGCGCGGGAAAGAGGAACTCAACCTCCGGCGCGCTGAAGTAGAACGGGGGCGTCTTGGCGGATTGGATGAGATTCGCGAGGCACATCAGCAGGAGGTACATCGAAAGATAAGGACCGATCGAGCCGAACGGCCGTTCCACGCCCGGCTGAGTCAAGAAGTAGTAGGAAAACAGCCCGATCGCCGGCCAGAGGACGAGCGCCCCCAGCCCGATCAGCAGGACCAACGCACCGCGAAACGTCCGCGCGCCGCGGATCGCACGGCGAAACGCGGCCTTGTTCAAGAGCAAGAACAACTTGATGAGAGCGGGATTCATGGTATTGGCGACCGGGTTCGGAGTGGAGTTTGCCCGCGATCAGGGACCTTGGTTCTCATCCGGGCGCCTGCGCGGTCTGGGTCGCGCGGAAGAAGACCTCCTCGAGCGAGGCGTCACCCTCCAGGTCCGCGTAGTGCGACCGCGCCTCGGCGAGGGTCCCCGAGAAGAGCGACCGGCCCTTGTTGAGGATGAGCAGGTGAGTGCACAGATCCTCCACGAGCGAGAGCAGGTGCGAGCTGACCATGATCGCGGCGCCGGTCGCTGCCCGGTCGACGATCGATGCCTTGAGGGTGCGGATGGCGTAGGGGTCCAGGCCCGTGAGCGGCTCGTCGAACATGATGGCCCTGGGCTCGTGCAGGTAGGCGCAGCAGATGGCCACCTTCTGCCGCATGCCGCGCGAGAGCTCCTGCGCCATCGTATCGCGCTTCTCCACCAGCTCGAATTGCTCGATGAGTGCTTCGGCCCTGGGCTCCCATTCGGCCACGCGATAGGTCGCGGCGATGAACTCGAGGTGCTCGCGGACGGTCAGGGCGTCGAACAGCTTCGGGTCGTCGGGGATGTAGGCCAGCTCGCGCTTGGCCGCGATCGGATCCGTGAGCACGTCATGTCCGGCGATGAACAGCTTGCCGCGGGTCGGACGGATGATGCCGGCGAGGGCCCGGAACGTCGTCGTCTTGCCGGCGCCATTCGGGCCGACCAGTCCGAAAATCGCACCCCCTGGGACCTCGAAACTCAGGCCGTCGACCGCGATCGTCTCGCCATAAGCCTTGTGGTAATCCTGAACCTGGATCAAGGAAGTCCTCCGGCGGGACGTGTTAGGACGGATTCCGTCATGTCAAGGGGCGGCACAGCCCGGCGCGATCAGGACTCGATCGGAAGCTCGGGCCGATTCCCCCACTCGTTCCACGAACCATCGTAGTTGGCCACCTCGACGAAGCCCAGTCGGACGAGATTGAACAGGACGACGGTGGCCGCAACGCCGCCGTTGCAATACGCCACCGTCGGCATCGGTTTCAGGCCCTGTTGCTCGACGCGACGGCGGATCTCGTCAAGTGGTAGGAAACCGCCGCCCGGCGCGAAGAAGAGCTCGCGGGGGACGCTGATCGCACCCGGGATGCGGCCGCCGCGAGGGCCGCGACGGCGATGGCCGGTGAATTGCCCCGCATCGCGGGCGTCGACCAGTTGCCAGCCGCAGCGATCGCCGGCCAGGTCCTGGACGAGCTGCTCGGCGGTGACCCTCAACGCGGGAGTGGGATGCGGTGTGAACACCGCCCTCTGAGCAGAGACCTCGCCCGATTCGGAAGGACGTCCCTCGTCCAACCATCGATTCCAGCCACCGTCCAGCACGCTGACCGCCCCATGGCCGTAGTAATTCAAGGCCCACCACAATCGGGTCGCGAATTGCCCGCCCGCATGGTTGACGGCGATCACATGGGTGGCATCCCCGATGCCACGGACCGCCATCGCCTCGGCGAATCGGTCCGGCGGAGCGATCTGGACCGGCACGGGGTCGTCGGGGTCGATGATGTCCCGGGTCCAATCGATGTAGACCGCTCCCGGGATATGTGCCGCGAGATAGTCGTCGCGGGCGCCGCGGTAATCGGCCTCCTCGACTCCCGGTTCGAGGGGCCGGGTCACCACGTAACCGCGCATGTCGACCACGCGGATCCCCGGGTCTCCCAGGTGCTCTTCGAGCCAGTCGGTCGTGACCAGATGATCGAATGACATAGTAGGCAGTAGGCAGCGGGCAGTAGACTGTGGTACTCAATTGAATCCGCTGAGGGTACCTCGGCCCGAATCTCGAGCAACGGACAACCTCAGCGAAGTATCTTAGCCGTGTGGACCGCTTCCAGAAACCCACCTGGGCCTGGTCGTTCCGGAATCGACCGCCTACCGACTACCGATTAGTGCTTACTATCCACATGAAAGCTGTCGTCTTCGAATCGTTCGGCAATCCCTCCGAGGTCCTGCGTATCCGTGAGGTCCCGGAGCCCCACCCGGGGCCGGGCCAGGTGCGTGTCCGGATGATGATGAGCCCTGTGAATCCGTCCGATCTGCTGGTGGTGCAAGGCCGTTACGGGGTCCTGCCGACCCTGCCGTCCACGCCGGGATTTGAAGGGGTCGGCGTGGTGGACGAGGTCGGCTCGGGCCTCCTTGGCCGGTTGGTCAAGGGGAAGCGAGTCACGGTGATCAATGGTGCGGGGGGGAACTGGGCCGAGTACGCGGTCATCCCCGCCCGGCAAGCACGTCCGGTCCCCGACGACATTCCCGACGTTCAAGCGGCGACCTATTTCGTCAACCCGGCGACCGTGCTGGCCATGGTCCGGCACGTGCTGAAGGTCCGTCGCGGAGAATGGCTGCTCCAGTCGGCGGCCGGCTCGACGCTCGGTCGGATGATCATCAAGCTGGGGCGCCACGACGGCTTCAAGACCCTCAACGTGGTCCGTCGCCGCGCGGCAATCGACGAGCTCAAGGCCCTGGGCGGCGATGTCGTGATCTTCAGCGAGGACGGACCGATCGACGAGCAAGTACGCCGGATCGTGGGCGCCCAGGGCGTGCGCCACGCGATCGACCCCGTCGGCGGAGAGACCGGCACCGCCGTCTTCCGCTCCCTCGCCGATGATGGACGGCTCTTACTTTACGGGACCCTCTCCGGCGAGCCCATCCAGATCGACCCCCGACTCATGATCTCGGGCCGACGGATCGTCGAGGGGTTCTGGCTTGGGTTCTGGATGCTCCGACGCTCCATCCCCGGTGCACTCATACACTTCCGCGAAATCGCCAACCTCATCCGTCAGGGCGTGCTCGACTCCGAGATCGGCCAGGTCTTTCCGCTCGATCGAATCGCCGAGGCGGCCCAGGAAGCGGAGAGGACCGCCCGTCACGGCAAGGTCCTCCTCGAAATCGGCGCCCGTCCGTGATCCTCCCACGAATACAACCCGAGGTTTTTTCCACCCATTTCACCCCTTTTGACCAGTCAGCAATTACACTCGGGAACGGTCTTTTTTCGGAATTTCATTCGCCCATCGGCCACAGGACCGTTACAATTTCATCATCGTGTTGGCTCGAAAACCGGCACGGGCAAGTTGTCGCTCATGGTTGAGGGATTCCATCCTTCCTCCTAATGCTCCCTCCTTACGTAGGTTCGTGCTTTTCAGACAGTTATGGCCATCCACACCGCCTGTGCCGGACGACGCACTCTCGCAATCTCGCTCACATTGACGTTTTTCATGAGGGAGCTCGATCGAGGGGATTTCGTTCTATAATTCCCTCGTCCCGCGTCATTCGGAGAGTACAGTGGATTGTAACCGTCGGGGATTACCAAGCGATGAGTAGTGGAACGGTTGGTGCTCAAGATTGGCGAGCCGTGGCGTGCCTGGCTCCCACCGGCGAGCGATTGCTGTGTGTCGGCGAAAGCTCTTCCCAGGTCCGCGCGGCGTACACCGGGGCGTGGGGTGAAGTCATTCGCGATGAGGATCGTCCCACCGTCCGCGCGATTTCCTTGCAGCGTTGGGCCGGTCAATTCTGGTCCGGCCAGTGGGAGCACCAGATGTACCTTGCCGTACCGACGGCACGGAGCGGAAAAGGTGGTCCGGGAGATGCCGCGGAGGTTGTCGATGCTCCCGAGGAGGAGGAATCGGCAGGTGCTGCTGTCGCGAAGCCCAAGAAGAAATCTTGATATCAGGTATCGGCGAAGATCCCCGCTCGGGATCGGTCGTTGACACGCGGCGAGACCGTTCGACTGAGAGTCGAATCAATCCTATCGATGCACTCGATTTCCCCGGGGAATGCCCCGGGGTTTTTCGTTTCGCCTCTCCAGCATGATCCCCGAGGACTCGATCACGGACTCGGGGTCCCATTCGATCGTCGAAGGCCATCCGAGGATCGGACGAGCTGCGGAGATCGGAGCGGACTCGGCTGTGACCCTCGGTTCTCGGGATGCAATCCTTCGATGGCGAGGCTAAGGTCGAGGGATTGGATCGGCTTGGGGAGATAGGCGTCGAATCCCGAGGCCAGAAATCGCTCGCGGTCCCCCTTCAATGAGTACGCGGTCAGGGCGATGATCGGAGTGTGCCCCCCGGCAACACCTTCCATGCGACGAATGGCGGCTGTGGCCTCCAGTCCGTCCATCTCGGGCATCTGCACATCCATCAAGATGAGGTCGAAGGACTCCTTCGCCAGGACGGCCAACGCCTCCCTGCCGTCGATCGCGACGACCGCCGAATGTCCCAACTTCTTCGAGCATCAGGCTCGCCACCTTCCGGTTGAAGGGGTTGTCGTCCACCACAAGGACCCTGAGTTCATGCGAGACTCGATCGGGCGCCGGGCGGCGCGATCGAGCTGCGGCGCGGGGGGCATTCCGCCTTCGGGTGTGAAGACCGTCAGGGACCGAAACGTATCCCTGAGTTCGTGAAGACGGATCGGCTTCGTCAGATGCGCGGTGATGCCTAGACGCTTGCATCGGGCGATGTCGCGGGGCAAACAAGGGGATGTCAGCATCATGACGATGGTCTCGCGGAGGCCCGGGACGGTGACCAACCGCTCAGCCAGCATGAAGCCGTCCATCCCGGGCATATCGGCATCGATCAGGACCATCGCAAACGGCTCGCCGCGGCGGGATGCGTCGCAGACTGCGGTGGCCGCCGCCGGCCCGCTTTCCACGGCGGTGGGCTGCTCCCGCCAGGCCAGCAGGATCTCCTCGATGACGCGCCGATTGGTCCGGTTGTCGTCGACGATCAGGATCGGTGTGCCGCCTGTCGGATGTGCGGGACGGCCCGGCTGGGTGGCGACAGGATCGTCCTGGCGACCGAATCGGCTCGTGAAGCGAAAGGTACTCCCCAGTCCGGGCTCGCTCTCGACCCAGAGGGCCCCTCCCATCAGCGCCACGAGTGTCCGGGAGATCGCCAGGCCGAGCCCCGTCCCGCCGAATCGGCGCGTCGTCGATCCGTCTGCCTGCACGAAGGGATGAAAGATCCGGGCGACCGAATCGGGCTCGATACCCACGCCCGTATCGGCCACGGCGAATTGGAGGACGACCCCGTCGTCGGGGTCCGATGCCCGATCCTCCTCGACGCTCAGGACGACTTCGCCCTCTTCGGTGAATTTCAAGGCGTTGCCGATCAGGTTCACAAGGATCTGGCGGAGCCGTCCCGGATCGCCGATGACGGCCTCGGGGACCCCGGGGACGATCCGCAGGACCAGCTCCAGTCGCTTTTCGTGCGCCCGGGTCGCCAGCTCACGGAGGGTCTCTTCGAGGCAATCGCGGAGATGGAAGGGGACCGGATCGAGATCCAGCTTGCCAGCCTCGATCTTGGAGAAGTCGAGGATGTCGTTGATGATCGTCATGAGGGCGCCGGCCGAAGACCTGACGATCCCCAGATACTCGCGCTGGGTGGCCGACAACGGGGTGTCCATCACCAATTCCGTCATGCCGAGGATCCCGTTCATGGGCGTGCGGATCTCATGGCTCATATTGGCGAGGAACTCGCCCTTGGCGCGATTGGCCGACTCGGCGGCGGCGGCGGCCAGACGCAGCCCTTCGACCTCCATCCTATGGAGGTCGGTCCGATGGAGCAGGTGAGCGGCTTTCCCGATGAACGCGAAATGGACGGCGATGCTAAGGACGACACGTATCGCCGCCGCGAAGGTCCCGTCGAAGATCTGGGCGCGCTCGGCCAGCATCGTCAGTCCGTTCAGTATGAGCGGGACCAACAGGGCTACGGGAAGTAGCCGCCTTGCCATCACGCCGCCGGCCGTATCGGCGGTGATCGCGGCCATGAGCCCCCGGTCCGACCGCGCCAGCAAGATGCCAGTGGACAGGGCGAGCATCCCGATCGTCGTGTGGAGGGCCATCTGGTTGTACATCGCCAGGCCGACGAACTTTCTCACCCCGTACAAGTAACCGATCAGCGCCGACCCGGCGATCAGTCCCGCAGCCAGGGCGAGCACTGCGCGATCCGATAGGATCGACCGGAAGCGATCAAAATGATCGCCGATGCGATGAGGACGAAATCGAAGGCCGTCGTCGGATGCATGCGACCCGGGTGGAGCGAGCCGACCGAGTTGTGCGGCTCGCGTCCCAGGATCTCGTCGATGCCGAGCCCGATCCCCGATACATATTCGAACAGGGTCAAGCCGCCGATGGCCCCGACTGACGTCGCCAGGCCGATGGCCAGCCGCCGCCCCTGCGCATCCCCCCTCAGTGCCCAGAGCGATATACCGGCGACCATGAAGCCCAATCCCGCGTTCGGCTTCATGGTGACGAGACCAGGGATCACGCGCGTCAGAGAGTCGATCCCCAGGGTCCAACCGATCAGGCAAATGACCCCGATCGCCGCCGAGACATAGCCCAGGCATCTCGGAATGTCCGGTTTAGATATCATGGTCCAGGATCGTCCCGCCGGATTCTCCAAGAGGATTGGCAGCGAAATCTCACGGCCGCTGAAATGTCCCGGAACCGGCAGCCCCATTCGATCGGGCCCGGCCATAACGCAATCGCCGATATCTTACCGACTGAACAGGGCCTTTATTGAGACACGGTCGAACTCGTGGCCAGGCACGGCCTCCCCTTCGCAATCCTAGGACACGGTTGAACGGCCCTCACTGGCCCGAAGGGTCATTCGATCCGTCCGACGAGCCTTTCTCTTGGCCCGGGTCTGCGACGATTGCCGCGAGGGCCGATTGAATTGAACGCATCTCAAAGGGCCAGCGATCGCTGGACATCGACACTCCCCACCGAGTTAGAGATGGACCCTGGCGGAACCGACCATTCCCTCGGCCGTCGCGGCTGCGATGATTCGAAACGGGTCGCGTTCGGACTGGCTGGGCCAGACGGTCAGCGCGGGGAATTCGACGGCGATGCGGCGGGCCAGGTCCTCGACGCCGAGCCGCTCCGTGACATAATGACCGGCGGTGATGAGGGCGATTCCGAAGGCTTCGGCCTCGATCCCGCGATGGAATCGGGCCTCGCCGGTGAGGAGCACGTCCGCGCCGCCGCGAGCGGCATCCTTCAGGAAATCGTCGCCGGCCCCGCAGGAGACCGCCACCCGTCTGACCGGCCGATTCGGATCGCCCACCATGAGCACGGCGATCCGGCCGAGGACTCGGCCCACGAATGCGGCGAACTCGGCCAGGCTCCGCGGCTCGACGAACCGTCCGATCCGGCCCGAACCGGTGCTGACTCCCACCGGCTGGATGTCGAGGAGCGGATAGACGTCGATCGCAGGTTCCTCATAGGAATGCCGTGCGCGGATGGACGCCAGGACCTCGGCGAGCTTTTCCTCCGGGCAGACCACTTCCAGGCGCATTTCTTGCACCGTCTCGCGACGGCCCTTCTCGCCGACGGCGGGGTCGGTCGTCTCGGTCCCGAAGAACGTCCCCTGGCCGGGGATCGCGAAGGAGCATTCCCGATAAGCCCCGATCTGGCCCGCTCCCGCCTCGAAGGCGCCGGCCATCACCGCCTCGCGATCCGAGTCGGGCGTGAATACCACGACCTTGAAAGAGCGTCGTCGCGACCCGCCCGGGGCCGGATTCCCGCTGGTCGCGACGGGACGCAACGGCGAGACCTCGAGGAGACCCAGCCGACGGCAGAGGAGGTCATTGATTCCACCGATCGTGTTATCGAACGCGGTGTGCGGGCTGGCGATCGCGATCCCGGCACGAGCGAGCTTCCAGAGATGGCCGGTTTCGGCCACGTCGGCACGGATGCTCTTGACCGCGTGGAAGAGCACGGGATGGTGGCTGACGATCATCGACGCCTGCTCCCGGATCGCTTCCGCCGCGGTCTCCGGCGTGACCGTCAAGCAGGTCATCACGCGATGGACCGGCTCGGCTGGATCTCCCCAGAGAAGTCCCACATTATCCCACGATTCCGCCATGCGGGAGGGTGCAAACTGTTCCAGCCAGCCCACGACCTCAGAGACCGTCGTCATCACGTCGTTCCTCTCGATTCGAGCCAGGGCAGGATCGCGCCCCAAAGCCGTTGAGTCACGGGGCCGGGGGCGGGCAGGGTCCGATCGAGGAGCCGCGAGACCGGGACTACACCCCAGACCGAGTTGGTCAGGAATACCTCGTCGGCGACCGAGAGCGAAGCCGTCGGCACCGGGCATTCGACGACCTCGTATCCCAGCCGTCGAGCATGATCCAGCACGACTCCGCGCATGATGCCGGGCAGCAAGGGTCCGTCGGTACTGGGCGTGACCAGTCGCTGACCCTCGACGAGGAAGATGTTGGTCCGCGTCCCCTCGCAGACGAATTGATCGGGGGTGAGGCACAGGACCTCGTCGGCACCCTCCGCAGTAGCCTCATCCATCGCGAGACGCTTTCGCCAGTAGTTGAGCGTCTTGTGACGGGCCAGCGGATCGTCGGCCGTGACCTGGATACTTCGCTTGATCACCGCGACTCGTTCCGGTGCCGAGTTCGCGAGCGTCCCGACGGTCATCCAAAGGACCCCGCTGTTGACCCCGGGCTTAAGGTTGGATTCACCACCCGATAGCGTGATCCGGAGACGGACGGCCTCGACGGGTCCTGGTGCCTGTTTCACATGGATCGCGATCAGCTCCTCGACGGCATGCAGGTCGGGCAACTGTCCGGATCGAATCAGTCCCAACTGGAGCTCGCAAGCCGAGCGTCTCAACCGCTCAAGGTGGCGGGGGAAGAGCGTAGGATGGCCGTTCCAGGTGCGGAATGTCTCGAAGAGCCCCAAGCCGTGCTGGAAGGTCTCATCCAGGACGCCGATCCGGAGCGATTCGGCCGCGATGAATTTCCCGTCGGACCAGATCATGGGTCGATCCCGATCCCCTCAAGGACGAGCTGCATCCCGCGGCCCTTGGCGAGGGTCTCCTCGTATTCCGACTCCGGGTCCGAGTCGGCCACGATCCCGCCTCCGACCTGGTAGCTCGCTCGATCCCCCTCGACCAGGATGGTACGAATGGCGATGTTCAACTCGCTCGAGCCCCCCCGGCTCAGATAGCCAATGGCGCCGGTGTAGAGACTGCGACGGTTCGGCTCCAGCTCGTCGATGATCTCCATGGCACGGATCTTCGGCGCGCCGGTGATCGACCCGCCGGGGAAGACGGCCCGGATGACGTCGACCGGTCCGACCTCCGCACGCAACCGTCCCTCCACGGTGGCGACCAGGTGATGGACCTGGGCAAACGACTCGATGCTCAGGGCGTCCCGCACCACGATCGACCCATAACGACAGATGCGGCCCAGGTCGTTCCGCTCCAGGTCGACGATCATGGTCAGCTCGGCGCGGTCCTTGGAAGAGGCTAGCAACTCGGCGGCGGCACGCTCATCCTCGGCGCGGGTCCGACCGCGAGGCCGCGTCCCCTTGATGGGCCGGGTGACGATCCGGTCGCCCCGAGTCTGATAGAACGACTCGGGGCTGGCCGAGAGGATGGCCATGTCTTTCCATCTCAGGAACGCCGCGAACGGCGCGGGGCTCCGGTGCTTGAGCCGCAAGTACAGTTCGAGGGGCTCGAACG
Source organism: uncultured Planctomycetota bacterium (assembly GCA_963777695.1). Taxonomy (GTDB): domain Bacteria; phylum Planctomycetota; class Planctomycetia; order Isosphaerales; family Isosphaeraceae; genus CAVZRC01. The sequence continues at coordinate 1,397,087 of CAVZRC010000001.1, read as the reverse complement.
AGCCGATCGCGGTGAATCGCTGCGAGAGGTTGACCTGGAACACGTCGCCGGCCGCGATGTACTCCAGAACCCGGCGCACGGTCTCGCAATAAGATTCGCGGTCGAACGCGCTGATCGGCCGTGCCGCAATCGGGTCGCGGATCGTCCCGGGCCGGTACGATCCGATGTCGCGTTCGATCCGCCCCTGCCAGTCACGCAACCGGAGCGAGGCACTCCCGCCCCGATCGATGCCTGGAACGGACCAGGACCAGAGCTGGACGATACCCGTTCGATGATCGATCGTGACCGCGGTGTTGTAATAGGCCATGCGGATGTCGGGCATCCGAGAGTCGCTTTCCATGCGACGCGGCAGGCGTTCGATCCGGGGCGCGAGGTCATAACCGATGTAGCCGATGAGGCCGCCCTGGAACGGAGGGCGATCGGGATCGGGCGTCTCGGTGGGCTCGGCCACGCCCAGTCTTCGAGCCAACCAGGCGAGTTTCGCCAGCACGTCTCCCTCGCCCTCGTCGGTCATGCCGCCACCAGTCAACCGCCAACGATCGCCCGTGGCTTCGAAGACCAGAGTGGGCTCGGCCGTGAGGATGCTCCAGCGTCCGGCGTCGCCGAATCCCGGCCCGCTCTCGAGCAACGCCGGCTCGCGCCACGATCCGATGACCGGAGCGAGCCGGTCGGCCGGCACGTCGAGAACTTGCTGGACGACCTGATCCCGGACGCCTGACGACACGGATGAACCTCGAGCCAAGATCGCTTCCTCCCCGTCGAACGCCCCACACGATCTTGATCAATCCGGGCGCTTCCATCAACCTCAGCGCTGTCGCCTGGGGGCGACCGACGAGCTACGATGAATAAGGATGACCGGCCCCGACTCATTCTTGAAAGGAGCGATGATGGACCGACCATCAATTGATGCGGCCTCGCCCGAGATGACCCGCTCAAGGCCGGGGAAAGGGACGATGCTCGCGATCGGGTTGCTCGTAACTTGGGGGATGCTCTGCCCCCTGGCCAGGGGACAGGACGCGGATCCCGCCCAGGAGAAGGCCGTCGCCGCGATCGAGAAGCTGCGCGGGCAAGTCTTCCGGGATGGGCTAGCTCCGGGAATGCCGGTGATCGGCGTCAACCTCGACGAGACTGAGGCGAGCGATGACGACCTGGTCTGCCTCAAGTCGTTCCCGCACCTCCAAGCGCTGTCCCTCGAGGAGACCAGGATCACCGATGCCGGGCTGGCACACCTCGAATCGCTGACTCGCTTGACCGAGCTATCCCTCGACGACACCGGGATCGCCGACGCGGGAATCGCCCATCTCAAAGGGCTCGTCAATCTCCGCAAGCTGACCGTCGTCCACACGGCGGTGACCGACGCGGGGCTCGTCCACTTGGAGGGTCTGAAACAACTGAGGACGCTGTCGCTCATCGCGACGAAGGTCGCAGACGATGGGCTCGTCCACTTGAAGGGATTGTCGCGATTGGAATGGCTCTTCTTGGATCACAACCGGATTACCGACGCCGGTCTGGGCCATCTGAAGGCGCTCGATCACCTCGAATATCTGCTGCTCAACAATACGGAAGTGAGCGACGCCGGTTTGAAAGACCTGGAAGGGCTGACCGACCTGGAGATGCTCTCGCTCCACGATACGCCCGTGACGGACGCCGGGGTGAAGCAGCTCCAGAAGAAGCTTCCCAAGGCGAAGATCTATCATTGACATCCACGAGAATCGCTCCGAGCGCCTCGGGCCCCGCACCGGTTCGCCTTTCCTTGATTGCCCAGTGTCCTATAATCAAGGTGAGTCACCAAGTCCTTGCGGTGACCCCTCGCACGGGGGCAGGCAATGAGGGTCGGCGATCCCTATCGAAGTCCAGTCGCCGATCGTCCTTCCATCCGTTTCTCCCGGAGGCGACGCGTCCTTTTCCGCACTTGGCACGATCCTTGCCGTGGTGAGGGACGTAGTAAAGGTGGGTCGATTCAAGGCGGGTCCCAGGCCGACGACGGCATTCGCGTCGCGTGCCAAGGCTGAGAAAGCCATGCGAAACACGAACTCGGGGATGCGGAATGGCCGCTGGCGTAACTGGACCAACGGCTGGCTGATCCATCACCGTTCATCACCGGTCGTCGCGCCGGAGCAAGAGACACTCGCGCGGCCGGTACCGGTCGTCTCCTTGCGCAGTTGCTCCCGGTCAACATGACCTGACGCGTGATGAATTGAAGAAACAAATCAAGACTGCGGCGCTTGCATTCCGCGGTTATGACGCGAGCAATCTGGGTCGCGGCGCGGAATTCCTGGCTCACCCGGTCTACGGCCCGATCGTCCGGGCGATCCTCGACCGGGCTTCGGTCGTTTGCGGTGACGTATTGAAACGGAAGGTCGACCTGGCGTCGCGGATGGAGGCCCGCGAGGCATCCTCTCTCGAGACATTCGTGGAGGACACGGCGTCCATCGTGGCGATGGAGCTGGCGCAAATCCAGTTGCTGGAAGAAGTCTTCGGGATCTCGGTCCGCGAGGCGGTGTTGAGCTTCGGGCATAGCATCGGCGAGCTCTCGGCGTTGGTCGTTGGCGGCGTCTACGAGATGGAGCAGCTCCTGCCGATTCCACTGGCGCTGGCCCATGACTGTGCCAATCTGACCGCCGATACGAAAATGGGGATCCTGTCGAGCCCGAGCGGCGTCCTCGATGCGGAACACGTCCAGCGGCTCTGCTCGACGATCAGCAGTCGGGGGCACGGCCTGGTCGGCCCCTCGACGTATCTCTCGCCGTACCAGGTCCTGCTCCTGGGCCAGGGGGATACGCTGGACCTGCTGGAGGCGGAGATGAGGCAATACCTGCCCTCGGCGGTGACGTTGCGGCGGAGGGCCAATCATTGGCCGCCGCTGCACACGCCGCTGGTCTGGGAGCGAAGTGTCCCGAATCGGGCCGCCGTGGCGCTGTATCACACCGATGGCGGTCATCAGAAGCCGAAACCCAACGTGGTCTCGTGCACGACCGGCCGGGCCAACTACGACGAGTGGAATAGCCGCGAGATCCTCACCGAGTGGACCGACCACCCGCAACGGCTCTGGGAGGTCATGGAGCATACGCTGGCCTCGGGCGCCGACCTGGTGATCCACGTCGGCCCCGAGCCGAAGCTGATCCCCATGGCGTTCGAGCGACTGAGCGGCAAGATCATGAAACAACTCAAGAGCCGGCACCTCGACCGGCTGGGGCGCAGGGTGCTGCCGAGCATCAGCCGGAACCACTGGCTGGCCCGAAAACTCCCGCTGAATGCCGTGCTGTTCCGCGCCCCGTTCATGAATCACCTGATCCTCGAGGACTGGCTGCTGGCCCAGGAGGTGGCCTGATCCGCCGCGTCACGACTTCGGCAATCGAGGGCCAGCCCGTTCCCGTCCCGAGCCCGCTCGCGCATAATGGGGCTCGGGTCGAGATTCCAGGATGGTACAGATGGGGCGGTGCGCGTCGCGTCACCGCATTCCGAGTCCCGGAGAGGCGGCCGGATCCGATCCGAAGACGGACGCCTCGTCGGACTTTCCCGGCATCCACTCACCGCGGCGAGACGTCGCGGCGACGAGGTTTCAGTCATGGATACGCAACTGCGGGAGCCCGAGGCCCAGACGTTCGTCGAGACCGCGCTGAAGCTGGGCGGCAAGAGCGAGGAAGAAGCGCGGACGACCGGCACGCTCGACCGGGCCGACGACCAGGTGGAGGCCCTGTTCGCCGCGCGTTATCAGACGGTCAACAGCCCGATCCATCGGGCGGTCTGGGACCATCATGTCCCCGTCGATCTCTTCTCCCCCCAGCCGCCGCAGCCCTCGCCCACCTGCGAGCGTTCGATGCGGGATTCGCTGGCGGTCGCACGAAGACATCGTGACGCCGGCACCCTGTTCGGATCCGACGGGAAGATCACGGAAGCCGTGCTCGACGACCTGGGCGTCGCCGGTTACTGGGGCCTGCTCATCGATCCGCAATACGGCGGCGGGGGCGCGTCGTTCGCCGCCTTCTCCCGGTTCCTGACCCAGATGGCCACGATCGAGCCGACCCTCGCCGGCCTGGCGTCGGTCCACGGTTGTATAGGTGCCGTGGATCCGCTCAAGACGTTCGGCTCGCCCGAGCAGAAAGCACGATTCCTCCCGCACCTGGCCAGCGGCAAGACGCTCTCGGCCTTCGCGCTGACCGAGCCCGGTGCCGGCTCCGATCTGACGGCCATGAAGACGAGGGCGGTGCTCGATGGCGATGATTACGTCGTCAATGGGGAGAAGCTCTTCATCACCAACGCGGTCCCGGGTCGGACCGTCGGCCTGGTCTGCCTGATCGATAATCGCCCCGCGGTGCTGATCGTCGATCTCCCCGATCACGAGGATGAGCACTTCCAGATCGTCAAGTATGGACTGCTCGCGCTGCGGCACTTGCACAACAACGGCCTGCGATTCCGCGACTTCCGCGTCCCCCGCGAGAACCTGCTCCGGCCGGCGCAAGGTGACGGACTCACGATCGCGTATCACGGGTTGAACCTCGGGCGGGTCTCGCTGTGTGCGACCGCCGCCGGGGCGATGCGCGTGATGATGGCGAACATGATCCCCTGGGCGAAGTTCCGCCGGACCTACGGCGCCGAGATCGTCTCGCGCGAGCTGGTGCAGCGTCGGATCGGCCGCCTGGCCGCATTGATGACCGGCTGCGACGCCATGGTCGGCTGGTGCTCGTGGCTGCTCGATCAGGGCTTCCGGGGCGAGATGGAATGCATCATCGCCAAGATCTTCGGGAGCGAGGCGCAGAAGGAAGCGGCCATCGAGCTCTTCATGAAGACCCACGGCGGGCGGGCGTTCCTCCGCGGCCATGTCTTCGGCGAGAATATCCACGAATACCTGGCCCCCTGCATCTACGAGGGCGAGGGCGAGATGCTCGGCATGGCCTTCTTCAAGTCGCTGATCAAGGAGCATGGCAAGACCTATTTCGAGCCGATCGGCAAGGCGCTGCAAGCCTCGGGGATCAAGAAGCCGAACATGATGAACCCGTCGCATGCCTGGGCGCTCCGCTCGGCGCTGGTCCCCTATGGCAAGTGGCGGGTGGGCGAGGCCCTGACGCGCCGCGATCATCCGACTTTCCCGAGCGTCCCGCCGCGACTGGCCGAACACGCCGAATTCGCTTCCGTGGGGCTCCAGAAGAGCCGGCTCGAGATCAGCGACGTCATGACCAAACACCAGCTCAAGCTGGCCGACCGCCAGTGCCGGATGGCCGAGCTGTCGCAGCGCGTCCAGGACCTGGTCGTGATTCTGGCGACCAGCCTCTGGGCCGGGCGCGAGTCCAGCGAGATCGTCCGGAACTCGGCCGACATCCTCTGCCAGGATCTGAGGCGGAAACTGACCGGAACCCGGCCGACCGACGCCTATTACCGCGCGGTCACCAAACTCGGCGAGACCATCGCGGCCGGTGGCTTCGAGGCCATCGCCGGCATCGAGGCCGAGCCGATCCTGATGCCGTACAAGGCGTGAGTGTCGTTGAGACTGGCGAGCAGTAGCACGTGGATCGGAGTTCGGCGCGGGTCTCCAGACCCCGCGGTCTGCAAGATCGAAGGTCTCCTGCCTCGCGCAGTAGACCTTCGGTCGGCGACGTAGCAAGGTCGGGAGACCTTGCCACAACTTGGTCCTTGATGCGACAAGAGTGCCCTGGCAGGCGGCGATCGAGGACTGCTATGCTTCCTCTCGCCAAGAGCCGTTCGGAACACAGATGGAGTCGACATGTCAAACGCATTCCAAGTACAAGAGCTGGATGGCGAGATCGCCCTGGTCACCTTCGACGTGCCCGACAAGAAGGTGAACACGCTGTCTCAGGGCGCCCTGCGGGAACTCGCGGGGCTGGTGGGTCAGTTGGCGAATCGTACGGACCTGCGCGGGCTGTTGTTCCGCAGCGGTAAGCCAGGCCAGTTCGTGGCGGGTGCCGATCTGAACGACCTGGCCGCGCTGGCTTACATCACGCCCGAGCAAGCGACGGGTGCCCTGGCCGCCGGCCATCAGATCTTCGACGGAATCAGCCGGCTGCCATTTCCGACCGTCGCCCTGATCGACGGCAATTGCCTCGGCGGCGGCACCGAACTGGTCCTGTCGATGGACGACCGGCTGGCCTCCGCGGCACCCCATACGCAGATCGGTCTGCCGGAAGTGAAGATCGGGCTGATCCCGGGCTGGGGCGGGACGCAACGGCTCCCCCGGCTGATCGGCCTCAATCCAGCGATCGAAATCATCACTTCCGGCGAGCCCGTTTCGGCCCAGAAGGCCGCGGCGCTGGGCTTGGCCTTCGACGCGGTCCCGGCGGACAAACTGGTCGAGGAGGGCACGCGACGGATCAATTACCTCCAGGAGTCCGGCGATTGGAAGGCCCGGCGCGAGCAGCTCCGGCAACCGCTCGGGCTGGATCAGGATGAATTGATGTTCGCGTTCGCCGTCGCCGAGGGGTTTGTCAAGTCCAAGACCAAGGGTCAGTACCCGGCGCCGCTCGCCGCGCTCAAGGCGATCCGCGAGGGCTGCAACCTCACGCTCGAAGAAGGGCTCAAGGCCGAGAAGAGAGCCGTAGGAGAACTGGTCGGCTCGCCGATCCTGGGCAACTTGATCGCCATTTTCTTCATGAAGAACCGGCTGTCACGCGACCCCGGCATCACCGACGCGAACGTCGCCCCGCGCGACGTCAAACACGTCGGCGTCCTCGGCACGGGGCTCATGGGCTCCGGCATCGCCGCGGCGCACGCACGCTCCGGGATCCGGACCGCGATGGTGGACGTCAACGACGCACGCCTCAAGGACGGCATCCAGCGTGCCTCGGAAGTGGTCATGAGCCGGATCAAGATCGGTCGCGCCACACCCCAGGACATGGCCAACATGCTTGCCATGCTCAGCACGTCCACGAATCCGTCGATCTTCGCCGATTCCGACGTGGTCATCGAGGCCGTCACCGAGAATCCCTCGCTGAAGAAGGAGGTCTATCAGAAGCTCGCCAAGGTGCTGCGCGACGACGCTATCCTCGCCAGCAATACCTCGACGATCTCGATCACGAAGCTCGCCGAGTCTGCGCCCATCCCGATCGGTTCATCGGGATGCACTTCTTCAACCCGGTCAACCGGATGGAGCTGGTCGAGGTGATCCGCGGCGAGAAGACCAGCGACGAGACGATTGCTACAATCGTCACCCTGTCGAAGCGGATCCGCAAGACGCCGATCGTGGTCCGCGACTGCGCCGGGTTCCTAGTCAACCGGGTGCTGATGCCGTACATGAACGAGGCCCATCTGCTCTTGCAAGAAGGCGTGCCGATGGAGGCCATCGATCGAGCCGCCACCAAGTTCGGCATGCCAATGGGCCCGATCGCCCTGACCGACATGGTTGGCCTGGGGACCGCCTGCTACGCCGGCAAGCTGCTGGCCGGGGCTTACTCGGACCGGACCGTGACCTCGCCGATCCTCGAGGAGATGCTCAAGACCGGGGGCGCGGATCATCAGTCTGCCCTCCGCTTCTGGATCGCCAAGGGGAAGGGGGGCAAAACCGAGCCCAACCCGGCGGTGCTGTCGATCATCGCCAAGTACCGGACCGGCGAAAAGACGATGGATGAAGCCGAGATCACCGATCGCCTCTTCTTCCCGATGCTGCTCGAGGCAACGCGCGTGCTGGAGGAAGGGATCGTACGCGAGCCGGGCGACGTCGACATGGGCCTGATCCTGGGCATCGGCTTCCCTCCGTTCCGCGGCGGCATCCTCCGATGGGCGGATACGGTCGGCGCCGGCAAGCTCGTCGAGCGACTGGCCAAGTATGCTCCGCTGGGCAAGCGTTACGAGCCGACCGCGAGCCTGCTCAAGCTGGCGCACAGCGGCGAGACCTTCTATCCGCGCCCGAAGACGACGGTGGGCGCCTGATCCCACATTCAAGAATTCACGCGCATGTTCCAGGAGATCGAACCGATGAGTCAAGCTGTCATCATCGACGCCATTCGGACCCCGATCGGGCGGGCGTCGGCCGATAAGGGATATTATCGAGACGTCCGCGCCGACGAGCTGTCCGCGTACGTCATCGAGTCCCTGGTGAAACGGACGGGGATCGACCCGAAGCTGGTCGAGGACGTCCGATGGGGCTGCGTGCAGCAGCAGGGCGAACAAGGCTACGACGTCGCCCGGATCGCCGCGATGATGGCCGGCCTGCCCAAGGAGACGGCCGGGGTCACGATCAACCGCAACTGCGCCTCGAGCCTTTCGGCGATCAACGACTCGGCGATGAGCGTGCTCGCGGGCTGCGAGGACGTCCAGATCGCGGGTGGGGTCGAGCACATGGACCACATCCCGATGACGAAGGATTACAACCCGAGCCCCGTGCTGTTTCGACGTCACAGCGAGGCGATCATGAACATGGGGCTGACGGCCGAGTACCTCGCCGCGAAGTACCGAATTCCCCGCGGCCGTCAGGATGAGTACGCCGCGCGGAGCCACCAACTGGCCGGCGGCGCAACCGACCGGGGCGAGTTCAAGAACGAGATCCTGCCGACCTGGGGTCGCGACGAGGCCGGCCGCAAGGTCCTGCTCACCGAGGACCAATGCATCCGCCGCGACACCTCTGTGGAGGCCCTCTCGGCCCTGCCGCCGGCCTTCCAGCCCGAGGGGGGCTCGGTCACGGCGGGCAACAGCTCTCCGCTGAACGTCGGGGCCTCCGCAGTCCTGTTGATGTCGGAGGACAAGGCCAAGGAACTGGGCCTGAAGCCGATGGCCAAGATCCGTGCGATGGCGGTCGCCGGCGTCAATCCCGAGGAGATGGGCATCGGGCCCGTACCCGCGATCCAGAAGGCCCTCAAACGTGCCGGGCTGACCCTCGATCAGATCGAGTGCATCGAGCTGAATGAGGCATTCGCCGTCCAGGTCCTGTCCGTGCTCAAGCTCCTGGGCATCGACGAGAAGCGAGTCAACACGCGAGGAGGTGCGATCGCGATCGGCCACCCCCTCGGCGCCAGCGGTGCCCGGATCACGACCACCCTCCTCAACCGGATGCGCGACCAGGGGGCCAAGTACGGCCTGGCCACCCTGTGCGTCGGGCAGGGGCAGGGCGTGGCGACGATCTACGAGGCGTGCGATCGCTGAACCTGGCCGCATGTGCGTTTTCGACCCCGAGAATCAAGGATACGATGATCCGCAATCCACTAGGTATTCGACTCGACCCCGACCGTCCGGCGCGTGAGCAGATCCATGAGGCGGCCCGGATCGGGGCGAAGGGCGTCGTGCTCGACGCGATCGGCGACCTTTCGCCCCAGCGACTGGGCGAGTCGGGCCGTCGCGAGGTCCGACATATCTTGAGGACCGTGGAGCTCTCGCTGATCGCGCTGTCCTTGCCCACGCGTCAACCTTTCGATACGACCGATCAGCTCGACGACCGGATCAATCGGGCCGACGCCGCGTTTGCGATGGCCTACGACCTCGGCACGCGGGTGGTGCTCGCCCGCGTCGGCGCCGTGCCTCCGCAAGAGGATGCCCCTCGCCGCGAGACGTTCACCAACGCCGTGCGCGAGCTCGGCCGCCGCGCCGATCATCGCGGGGTCCGCCTGGCGATCGAGACGGGTGCCGAACCCGGCGAGAAGCTCGGCGGCTTCCTCAACGAGATCGGCATGCAGACCCTGGCCGCGAGCATCGACCCCGCGAGCCTGCTCCAGACGGGCGTCGACCCGGTCGCGGCCGTCCGGGAGCTGGGCGGATGGGTTGCACATGCCTATGCCAGCGACGCGACCGCGTCGGCGCGGACACCTTCCTTCAACCCTCGAGGCTTCGGCTTCCCGCCCGGCGCGCTGGACTGGGAGGAATATCTCGGGGCGTTCGAGGAGATCGGTTATCATGACTTCCTGACCGTGTGGCCTTCTCCGGGTCGTCCGGCCTCGGCGCAGTTCGCGGCGATCTCGCAACGACTCGATCAGCTCGGGTAAGGCGGGCGTGACACTCAGAGCCTGTGGCGGAGACGACAGCGGCCGTTTCGTAGAGTGCTCTGCGAGCACCGAATTCTGCGAGTCGCCCTAGATCTGTGCTCACAGAGCACCCTACAAAGACCTTCCGAGGTGGCCTCTCACTTCCGCCGGGCATGCGGGGCGATCAGCTCGGCGACAAGGGCCGTCCAGCCGGTCTGATGGCTGGCACCGAGTCCTGAGCCGTTGTCTCCGTGAAAATACTCGTAGAAGGGAATATGATCCCGCCAGTGAGGATCGGCCTGGAAGAGCGGGACGTCGCCGAAGACGGGGCGGCGGCCGGTCGGGTCTCTCAGGAAGATCTTCACGAGGCGACGGGCGATCTCATCGGCGGCCTGGTCGAGCGTGACCTGTCGCGGCCCGCCCCGGGGCAACTCCACCGTCAGGCTGGCGCCGTAGTAGCGGTGGTATTCCCGCAGGACCTGGACCATCAGGTAATTGACGGGGAACCAGATCGGCCCCCGCCAGTTCGAGTTGCCGCCGTAGATCGGCGAGGACGACTCCGCCGGCTCGTAGACGACCACGCTGCCATTGCAGTGGTAGGGCTCATCGGCCAGGCCCTTCGAGAGTGATCTCAGGCCGAAGTCGGAGAGGAACTGGGCCGGATCGAGCAGTCGCGGCAACACGGCATGGAGCTTGGCGCGATCGGCCAGGGCGAGGAGCCGCCGACCGCCTTCGCCCGGCTCGGTCATCAGCGAGAGGTTGCCGGCGAGTGTCGGGCGATAGCGCAAGTACCACTCCATCCGACGGCGGAACTGGGGAAGCCGCTCGAGCGTGCCCGGCTCGATCGTCAGGGCCGCGAAGAGCGGGATCAGCCCGACGAACGAGCGGACCTTCAAATGCTGCGGCGGACCGCCCTCGATGCGGACCACGTCGTAGTAGAACCGATCCGCCGGGTCCCACATGCCGATCTCGCCCTGAATCCCATTGATGGCGTGCGAGATGGCCAGGAAATGCTCGAAGAACTTGGTGGCGATCGCCTCGTAGGCCGGGCGGGTACGCGAGAGCTCCAGGGCGATCGCCAGCATGTCGAGGCAGAATAAGCCCATCCAGGCTGTGCCGTCGGCCTGTTCGAGCCGATGTCCGTGGGCCAGGTTCGGCCGGCTGCGGTCAAACACGCCGATGTTGTCCAGGCCCAGGAAGCCGCCCTGGAACGCGTTGCGGCCGTCGGGATCCTTGCGGTTGACCCACCAGGTAAAGTTCAGTAGCAGCTTGTGGAAGATCTCCTCGAGGAAATCGGTATCGGGGCGGCCGGACCGATCGCGATCGATCTCGTAGACCCGCAAGGCCGCGTGGGCGTGGACCGGCGGATTGGCGTCGGAGAAATCCCACTCGTAGGCCGGGAGCTGGCCGCTCGGGTGCATGTACCACTCGCGCAGGAGGAGCACCAACTGGCGCTTGGCCCACTCGGGGTCGATCCGGGCGAGGGCGACGCAGTGGAACGCCGTGTCCCAGGCGGCGAACCAGGGATACTCCCACTTGTCGGGCACGCTGAGCACGTCGAGGTTATAGAGATGACCCCAGGCCGAGTTCCGGCCGAGCCGCCGTCGCGGCGGGGGCTCCGGGCCCGCCGGGTCGCCCTTGAGCCAGAGCTCGATGCTGTAGTGATAGAACTGCTTGGACCAGAGCAGCCCGGCATGCGCCTGGCGCTGGACCCGGCGCTGGTCGTCGTCGAGACCTGGCGGCTGGATGGCGCGATAGAACTCGTCTGCCTCGACGATCCGCCCCGCGACGATCGCGTCGAAGTCGGCGAAGGGTTCGGCCTGGGCCGCGTCGGCCAGGCGGGTGCGGACGGTCATCGAGGCACCCGGGTCGATCACGACCCGATAATGGGCTGCCGCCTTCGAGCCCGTCAGCGCCGGATTGACCCGCTTCACGCGACCGTGGACGACCGCCTCATGGAATGCGTCCTTCACGTGGCGACACGAGTTCTGAACGCCGAAGAGCCGCCTCCGGTTCGTCTCGTTGTCGGTGAAGAGCAGCGTCGGGACGTGGGGCCGGTCGTCGAGGTACCACCATCGTTCGCCCAGGTGTCGGTGGGTCGTCCTCACGGTCGTGCCGCCCTCGGCATGGAGGGTGGGACGCTCGGTCCCGTAGCCCCAGGACCAACTGTTGCGATACCAGGCGTGGGGCAGGATGTGCAGCTCGGCCGGCTCCGGCCCGCGATTGTGGGCCGTGATCCGGCAAAGGATGTCGTCCGGTCCGGCCTTGGCGTAATCCACCACCACGTCGAAGTAGCGGCCGGCCGCGAACGCATCGCCGATCGCATCGATGAGTTCGAATTCCCGGTCCCGGCGCGACCGTCGACGGCCTTCCTCGACCAGCCGGGCGTAAGGATATTCGACTTGCGGGTATTTGTAGAGCATTCGCATGAACGCATGACTGGGAACGCCATCCAGATAGTAATAATACTCCTTGACGTCCTCGCCGTGGTTCCCCTCCTCGTTGGCCAGGCCGAAGAGCCTCTCCTTGAGGAACGGGTCGCGGCCGTTCCAGAGGGCGAGCGCCAGGCAGAGGTTCTGAAATCGGTTGCAGAAACCAGCAAGGCCGTCCTCGTTCCATCGATAGGCCCGGCTGCGGGCATGATCGTGGGGGAAGTAATGCCAGGCATCGCCGTCGGCGCTGTAGTCTTCGCGGACGGTCCCCCAGGCGCGCTCGGCCAGGTAGGGTCCCCAGTTTTTCCAGTCGGCGCGGCGGGCCTTGCTGTCGCCCAGGCGGCGGTGCTCGGCGGTCTGGGGCTCGGGATTGATCGCGGGCAAGGTTGTTATCCTTCGGATGCGGTGCGTCCTTGCAGGATCGTCTCGCTAGGGCGATGATACTCATCTACCGCCTCCGGCGCCCTCAACTACTTCGCGCTTCGTCGGACCGCATAGCCATAGGGGATCGGCCAGGTCGGCTCAACGCCCAGTTCCTGCTGGGCCCGGATGGTCCAATATGGTTGGCGGAGCATCTCGCGGGCCAGAAAGACGAGGTCGGCGTCGCCGCCGGTAATGATCTCGTTGGCATGCTGGGGCTCGGTAATCATGCCGACGGCCCCGGTGAGGATCCCGGCATCGCAGCGGATGCGCCGCGCGAAGGGAACCTGGTACCCCTTGCCGACCGGGATCTGCGCCCTGGGGACCAGTGCGCCCGAGGAGACGTCGATCAGGTCGACTCCGACGCGCCTTGAGCCGTCCCGCCAGCACGACCGATTGATCGATGTCCCAGCCGCCTTCGGCCCAGTCCGTGGCTGAGATCCGGACGAAGAGCGGGAGGTCGTCGGGCATCCGCTTGCGGATGGTCTCGGCGACGCGGAGCACCAGCCGCATCCGGTTCTTGAGGCTGCCTCCCCATCGGTCCTCGCGTTGGTTGCTCAAGGGCGAGAGGAATTCATGGAGCAGGTAGCCGTGCGCCGAGTGGATCTCGATCAGTCGGAACCCGGCGTCGAGCGCCCGGATCGCGGCGGCCTCGAACGCGTTGACGATCGCGTCGATGCCCAACTCGTCGAGCGCGACCGGGACCGGGTCCCCTTCCGAGAACGGGATCGGGCTGGGGCCGACGACCGTCCAGCCGCCTTCCTCGGGAGTCTTCAGGGCCGCGCCACCCTTCCACGGCACGTCGCGACTGGCCTTTCGGCCGGCGTGGGCCAGTTGGATCCCGGCGACGGCACCCTGGCCCTGGACGAACCGGGCGATCCGGGCGAGCGGCTCGGTGTGCGTGTCGTCCCAGATGCCCATATCCCCGGGGCTGATCCGGCCGTCGCGCGTCACCGCGGTCGCCTCCACCACGACCAGTCCCGTGCCGCCGACCGCACGGCTACCCAGGTGGACCAGGTGCCAGTCGTCGGCGTGACCCTCCGTCGCGCAATACTGGCACATCGGCGACATCACCACACGGTTCCGGAATGTTACGCCCCGGATCGTCAATGGGCTGAAGAGATCGATCTCGGGCGTTTCTCGATCGTGATCGGCGTGCGCCAGGCACCCATGCATCGTGGAGGTCGTCGGAGTGCCAGTTCCTGCGGGTGTCTCACTTGCCATGCTGCGACTCCTCAACATCGTGGTAGGGAACGTAGCCTCATCGGGTCGGGTCACCTGGCCGCTTGCCGAACGTAATTATTAGGGTGGGTGTCAAAAGCGACACTCTTACCGCCGGCACACGGCACTCGAATTGCAGCTCAGGCAAGGGAACCCGGCGATTTCTTGACCCGAGTTCGACTTGCCGATCCGCGTCCTGTCGGGTTAGGCTGAATGGATCCGGCAACCGATCAAAAGTGGTGAGGGGAGTCCGCGTCGACTTGAATGAGTCTCCGGCCCGCTCGGTCCCCGAAACGGGAGTGAGATCGCATGTCCGAGATCCAGAAACCCGAGTGGTCCGACAGTTCCACTTATGACCTGGACGCCGTGCCGGGTGAACCTGCCGACGACATCTCGCCAGTCGAAGATGACGGTACCGGCGACGTCTCGGGCGTCGAGGAGCCAAGCGAGCGTCCGACGAAATCCGCCGGGCTCGGCCAGCCGCTCCCTCGCCTCTGGAAGGAAGAACCGGCACCCACCGACCAACCGGCGGAGCCGGGTTCCGGCCGGACGAGCAAGAAGAGTGCGAAAAGCGGGATTGAGGACAGGTCCACCTCCGGCAAGGCTGCGAGGCCCAAGTCAAAGGACAGCCCGGCCAAGGTTAAGGCCAAGAAGCAGCCGGTCGTTGACGACGGTGACGATTCCGAGAAAAAGGTGCTCATCGAGGAGACGCCGGCACTCGATACCTACGAGGCGCGGCAGCGGGCGCGCCTGCTCGTCGGGGGCCTGGGCGTCTTCTGCGTGATGCTCGCTGGTTATATCGGATACAGCATCCTGTTCGGCGGCGGCTCCAGCCAGGTGGACCCCTCGGCCGACGCGACGCCTATGATCCAATCGGGCCCGGCGGCCCAGGAGGCGCTGGAAGGTGAGGCCCGATACATGCTCGGTCGGGCCGAGGAATTCGCCAAGAAAGGGCGTGTGGATCAGGCGGTCGGCATGTTGAATCGGATCGTCGCGAGCTACAAGGGGACCCAGGCGGCCACGGAAGCCCAGGAGGCCCTGGCTCGTCCCGCGCAGAACCTCCCCCTGTTTCCCGATGGTCCGACGCTCCTGGCCCTGCGAAAGCGTGTGCCACCGACCAAGGTCGTGACGGCCACTCCGAGTGCCAGTGTCGGTTCACCGCCGATCCCGACTGGACCGGTCGTGACGGTGCGGCCTCAACAGCTACCTCCGCCCTCAAACCAACCACCGGCAGTGGTGGCGCAGGCGACGCAGCCACCGCCCATGGTGGCGCAATCCACTCAGCCGCCACCCGTGGCGGCGCGGTTGACCCAGCCGCCACCCATGGTGGCGCAATCGTCGCAACCCCCACCCGTGCAGCCTCTACCAGCACAAGCCCCGCCCGTACAGACGCCTCCGGCACAGAGCATCCAGGCACAACCGTCCCAACCCCCGGCGATGCAGGGCCAGGTCACCCAGGCGCAACCGCCTCCGACCCGACGGACTCAAGACCAACCGCCCCCGACCCAAGCGGCCGATGTCATGCCGCCGACGGGACCGGGGCAGGTCGCGATGCTCCACCCGTCGGAGACGCGCCGTCCCAACGAGATGCCCGCACCCGACGTTGGGCGACCCGGGGCCGCTCCCCAAACCCGGCCCGCGCGCGAATTACCGAATGGCTTCAAGGCGAAGATCGAAGCCGGCCGCCACGAATCGGGATGGCCGCTGGTCATCGTGAGCGAGAGGGACGGCGCCCGATGGTCCTGGTACCTGGCGGTACGTTCACAATGGGCGACGATCGTGGCGAATCGGTGGAGGCCCCGGCGCATACTGTGCGTCTGTCGACGTACTACATCGATCAACATGAGGTCACGGTCCGGCAGTTCCGCACCTTCCTGGAGAAGACGCGTTACGTCGGGAAGCCGCCCGGCAACTGGCTCAGGGAAGATAAGGTCGGCGACGCGTCCTCCGACTCGCCCGCGGTCTTCGTCAGCTATCGCGACGCCGAGAATTTCGTCATCTGGGCGGGCAAGCGGTTGCCGACCGAGGCGCAATGGGAGATGGCCGCGCGATCGATCGACGGCAGGCGCTATCCCTGGGGCGACCAGGCGATCAAGGGGTTGAGGCCGAGGGATCTCCGCAAGATCGACCCGGTCATGAGCTTCTCCGATGACGCCTCCATCTACGGTGTGTTCGACATGGCGGGGAATGTCGAGGAATGGACCCGCGACTGGTACGACGCCAAGTACTTCCAGAAGTTCGCGGACAAGATCGCCGAGAATCCGACCGGGCCGGCGACGCAGCGCATCAATTCGATCCAGCGGGTCGTCAAGGGCGGCTCGAAGAATTGGACCGTCACGGCCCGCCAAGGAGTCAACATCGATAAACGCCTTCCTTACCTCGGATTCCGGGGTTCGCTCGCGGTCGAAGGGCCGGAGGCATCGGCGGGAATCGCGCCGCGGCCGGTCAAACCGGATGCCCAACCTGGCGCACCCCCGCCCGGCACCGGTCCTACTGGGGGAGAAATGCCCTTCTGATGGGAATTGTCGAGCCTTGAAACACGGGACGAGAGCCTGTGTTCACGGGCTGAGGCACACGACGGGCATATCTTCCCATCGTCGGGGTCGTCCTTACTCAGAGATCGGCGCAGGTCTCCGACCCCGCCGTCGGTGGGACCGAAGGTCTCCCGGTCGGGCGTAGGCCGGATGAGCCTTCACTCGGCGCCTGACGGGAGATCGGGAGACCTTCAGTCAGACACTCGGGCGGGGTCAGAGACCCTCGCCCAACTCGCCGGGGCCAGAGATCCGCGCCCAACTCCGTGGTCAAGGGAGTAGAATCCCTCCGGCCTCCGCTCGCCAATCGCCACTACGCGCGAAACCATCGGATCGTGCGCTCGATGCTTTCTCGATAGCCTAGCGCGGGCTGCCAGCCGAGTCGCGTCCGGGCTTTCTCGGTGCTATAGGACAGATAACGTCCGAGAAGCCAGGCGCCGTACCGTGTCACTCGGGGCGGCCGCGACTGTCGTAGCAATCGGCCTTGCATCTCCAGCAAGAATCCTCCGGCGAAGGCGAGCCGGAACGGGATGTGTCGCGTCTCACGCGGGACACCCAGGGCATCGGCGAACATGTCGAGGAACTCTTGCTGGGTGATCCGGCCCTGGCTGGTGATATTGTAAGCCTCGCCCCGCGAGGCCGGATCATTGGCCGCCAGGATCGCGGCGTCGGCCACCACGCCCGCATAGACGGCGCTGAGCGGGTTGTTTCCCTTGCCGAGGATCAGCACGCCCTTGCGGCCGAATTCGCGCAAGAACCGCGGCACGGTCGTCCGGTCGCGCTCGCCGAAGAGCCAGCTCGGGCGGATCACGGTCAGGGGAAGGCGGCCAGCTTGGGAGAGATCCCAAAGGATCCGCTCGCATTCGACCTTGCTCCTCGTGTAATAGTCCATGAACCAGATGTTCTGGCCCAGCGGCTCGGTCTCGTCAACCGGCCGCTCACGGTCGCGGGGATGACCGTAGGCGCTCGTCGAGCTGATCTGGAGGAATCGGTCCACGCCGGCACGCCCCGCGGCCTCGGCGAGCCTGCGGGTCGCGTCCATGCAGCCCGACTGGAATTCCGGCCAGGTCCCCCAATCGCCGACCTTCGCGGCGCAGTGATACACCTGCACCACGTCGTCGGTGGCCGCGGCGCAGTCGGCGGGATCGGTCAGGTCGCCGCGAATGATCTCGACGCCGAGTGTCTCGAGATATTCCGTACGGCTCGCGGGCCGGACGAGGCCGCGCACCCGGTAACCCTTCTCCATCAGGCGCTCCGCCAGATGGCTGCCGAGCAAGCCCGTCGCCCCTGTGACCAGTACACGATCCCCGCCGGCCGAACGATCGATTGGCGTCATGCTCTCCATTCCTAGACCATACCCGGCCTTCCTCGCCGACCGTCGAAGTCCCAACATCGTGCGGGCTCACCGGCGAATCGTCAAGTCGTCTCTTCCGAGCAGACGGCACGGGTTGGCCGGGGATTTCCGGTGGTAGGTCCTCATCCTGATCTGAGACCTGCGCGGATTCGTGCGCCGTCTGACGGCGAAGGCACGAGCTTCCCGCATCACGCCGCCCCGAATCATCGGCATAACCCTCACGGGTCACTGGCCGAAACGAATTGACAACCCTGCCTGGTGGGAATTCGAAGGGTAGATTCCCTCTGCCGCACTCGCCCTTGGCGAGAAGGAGACTTCGGGCGGCCACCGGATGCACGCAGGAGGGAGATGGTCCGTCATGCGAAGACGATCCCGAAGTCTCCGGCCCAGCCTGGACCCGCTCGACGACCGATGCATGCCCTCGGGCTTGACCCCCGCGCAAGTGTCGGATACCTATGGCATCAATGCGATCTCGTTCCGTTCCGCGTCGGGAGCGGCCATCCCTGGCACCGGGGCTGGCGAGACGATCGCGCTGATCGAGGCGTATCACGACCCCAGTCTCGCGACCGACTTGCACGTCTTCGATCAGGCTTACCATCTCCCCGCTCCGCGACTGACCGTCGTCGACGAGGCGGGCTCGAAGACGAACAGTACGTGGGCCTCGGAGGAGACGCTGGACGTCGAGTGGCGCATGCGATCGCGCCCGGGGCGAATATTCTCATCGTGGAGGCCCGGTCGCAGACCCTGGCGTCACTGATGAGCGCCGTGGATACGGCCAGGAACGCGTCGGGCGTGGTGGCGATCTCGATGAGCTGGGGGTTCAGCGAGATGGCCGATGAGTCCTCGTACGACACCCATTTCACGACGCCTGCCGGCCACCAGGGGATCACGTTCGTCTCGGCCAGCGGCGACAACGGCCTCAAGGCGGGCGCCGAGTATCCGGCGGCCTCGCCCGACGTCCTGTCGATCGGGGGGACCACCCTGAACCTCGACGGCGCGGGGGAATATCTGTCCGAGGCCGCCTGGCAAGGCAGCGGGTGCGGCTATAGCTTGTACGAGGCCGAGCCGAATTATCAGGACTCGATCCGATCGACGGGTTATCGGAGGACGGCCGACGTCGCCTTCGACGCCAACCCCGGCACGGGCGTCGAGGTCTATGAGACCCAGATCCACGGCGGCGCGGCGACGTGGCAAACGGTGGGCGGCACCAGTTTCGGGACGCCAGTCTGGGCGGCCCTGATCGTCATCGTCAACCAGGGGCGGGCCGTCGCGGGCAAGGACAGCCTGGACGGCGCCACGCAGACGTTGCCGGCACTCTACAGTCTCCCCTCGTCCGACTTCCACGCCGCCCCGGGCGACGAGCTCCAGACCGGCCTCGGCTCTCCCAATGCACCGGGGCTCGTGGAGGATCTCGTAGCCAGTAACATCACGGTCCCACTCGCGACCGCACCGCCCGCCATGCCCGTCCGCCGAGGGTCGAAGCATCCATCGATTCGACTCCATGTCGCGGTCGGACTGTCGTGAGACCGTGGTCAAGGCGTTCGATCACGCATTGTCCGGTGGCGTTGACCGAGTAGTTTCCGGTCGAAGGGGGCTCCTTACGGAGACTTACGAAGTCGGGGCGACCGAGGACTTCTCGACAGGCGTGGTTGGCGGCTAAAGTGGATTGGAGCCGCATTCCTCTCGTCGATGCCCGCACCCTCGATCGACACTCATGACTCGAGGCGGTCGCGACGGCCCGGCGCCGTGGGTCGCGTTCGATTCACGGACAGGTCAGGCGATGAATCGCGCATCATACGAGAACCCACACCATGTCGAAGCGTCGCCATCGCGGGCTCCTGCCGCTCCTCGACCATCTCGATGAACGTTGCTTGCTCTCGGGTTATACTCCGGCTCAGATCACCTCCGCTTATGGTCTGAACGCGATCACGTTCTCGTCCGGCTCGGTGAAGGGCGACGGCACGGGCGAGACAATCGCCCTGATCGAGATGTATCACGACCCGAACCTGGCCTCGGACCTGCACACGTTCGACCACGAGTACGGGCTGCCGGACCCGACCCTGACTGTCGACAACCAGGCGGGCAGTCAGACGGACGACGGCTGGTCGCTCGAGGAGTCGATGGACGTCGAGTGGGCCCACGCGATCGCGCCCGGGGCCAAGATCCTGGTCGTGGAAGCCGCCCCCTCGAATTCGAATGCCCAGGCCATCGCGAACCTCATGGCCGCCGTGCAGGCTGCGAATCTAACGCCGGGCGTCGTCGTGGTCTCGATGAGCTGGGGGTTCAACGAGTTCCCCGGCGAGACGGCCTATGATTCGGCCTTCACAACCCCGGGAATCACCTACATCGCCGCCAGCGGCGACAACCCGGGCGTGGATTATCCGGCGACATCGCCGGATGTCCTGTCGGTCGGCGGGACGACGCTGAACCTGAGCAGCTCGGGGGACTATGTCTCCGAGACGGCCTGGTCCGACAGCGGCGGCGGCTATAGCCAGTACGAGGCCGAGCCGAGCTATCAGGAGCTGATCCAGCAGTCGGAGAAGCGCAGCACGCCCGACGTCGCCTTCGACGGCGACCCCAATACGGGCGTCGCGGTCTACGAGACGCCACCGCCGAGCCAGAACCCCTGGCAAACAACGACCTCAGAAGGCTCATGGCAGATCGTCGGCGGGACGAGCCTCGGTGCGCCGTCATGGGCGGGGATCATCGCCATCGTCGATCAGGGCCGCGCCCTCGACGGCCAGGGGAGCCTGAGCGGAGCTACCCAGACATTGCCCTCGCTCTACGACCTGGAGTCCGACTTCAACTCGGTCGCGTCGTCCCGGTCCGGCGGCGTCGTCACCAACTTCCCCTGGGGCGGCTTCGGGGGATGGGGCAGTGCGTTCAGTTCCTCCTCCGGCGGCACGACCCTTGGCGGTTCGACCGCCAATACGCAAACCGGTCTAGGCACTCCCATCGGCTCGCTGTTGCTCTATAATCTGGCGAGCAGCACCACGGACGTGCCCTTGACTACGTCAACTACCTCCTGGCCGACACCGACGCCCACATCGACCCCGGTCGCCTCGCCGTCGCCCATCCCCACCGGAGGCGGCAAGCACCATCACCACAAGAAAGTCGCCCATCCGGCCAGGAAGGCCAAGACCCACGCGACGACCGCCCACTCCAAGCAGCTCATCGCGCAGAAGTCCAGTGTTGAGAAGGTCAAGCTCCATGAACGAGATCAGTACACGTCCTGATCCGATCGAATCGAGAGAGCTCGCCGGAGGGTCTCGGGTCGCCTGGTAATGACGGATTCCGGAGATCCGATTCCGGATCCGGCATCGAGGTATACCGGGATCCGGACCCTATTGCGGCCGACGACCTCTCCGCGCGTGCCATGAGGAATTACCGATTTTCGCGCATGCTTTCCCGTCCAGACTTCGTGATAAGAGATAGAAACCGGCTTGCACCACGAATTCTGGTATCGATCGACCGTTCCCCGTCGGCACCGCCCTCGTCCGAACCCTCTGATGGCTTGATTCCTGCGTTCCTTCGAAGTCGAGACGTTGCGAACACGACCGGCTATTGCAGGACTTCGCCCGGCAATGGATTGCACAGCACTTGGAGAAGGTCAATCATGCGCAAGCGATGTCGCCGTGGCGTCCGGCCACACCTGGATTATCTCGATGATCGCTGCCTGTTATCGGGAACGGGCGGCTACACTCCGGCGGAGATCACCGCGGCCTACGGCCTCAACGCCATCACGTTCCAGTCCGGCGGCAAGACCGTCACGGGCGACGGGGCCGGCGAGACGATCGCCCTGATCGAGATGTATCACGATCCGAATTTGGCCTCGGACCTGGCCACATTCGACTCGGCCTATGGCCTGGCGGCCCCGCCGAATCTCACCGTCGATAACCTGGCCGGTAGCCAGACGGATAGTGGCTGGCAGCTCGAGGAGTCGCTCGATGTCGAGTGGGCCCACGCGATCGCCCCCGGCGCGAATATCCTGGTGGTGGAGGCCGCCCCCGCACAGACGGACTCGCAATCGATCCAGAACCTGATGACCGCCGTCAATGCGGCAAGCGCGACGCCGGGCGTCGTCGCGGTCTCGATGAGCTGGGGAGTCAGCGAGTTCGCCGGCGAGACCGCTTACGATTCGAACTTCACCGCCGCCGGCATCACCTATATCGCATCGAGCGGCGACAGCCCCGGCGTGAGCTACCCGTCGACATCGCCGAACGTCCTGTCGGTCGGCGGGACGACGCTGACCCTGAGCAGCGCGGGGAGCTACGTCTCCGAGTCGGCGTGGTCCGACAGCGGCGGCGGTTATAGCCAGTATGAGGCCGAGCCCGCCTATCAGCAATCGATCCAGCAGACCGGCCAGCGGAGCACGCCCGACGTCGCCTTCGTCGCCGACCCCAATACGGGCGTCGCGGTTTACGAGACCCCGGTCTCGGGTCAGTTCTCCGGGCAGACGGACCAGGGCTCCTGGCAGGTCATCGGCGGGACGAGCGTGGGTGCGCCGGCCTGGGCGGGGATCATCGCCATCGCCGACCAGGGCCGCACACTGGCCGGCGCATCGAGCTTGACCGGCGCCAGCCAGACCTTGCCGGCGATCTACTCGCTCGCCTCGACCGACTTCAATACCGTCACGGCTTCCCAATCCGGTAACGCGGGGGGCGGCAACGGTGGTGGCGGCGGCTGGGGAGGGGGAGGATGGTGGGGCGGAGGCGGCGGAGGATGGGGCGGAGGGGGAGGGTGGGATAACGATGGCGACGGGGGAAGCAGCTCCAGCGGGACTGGAAGTTCAAGCTCCGGCACCACGGCCAACACCCAGACCGGCCTCGGCTCTCCCGACGGCACATCGTTGATCAATGACCTGGTCAATACGACGGTCACGGGCACTCCGACGCCAACGCCGACGCCCACGTCACCTACACCAACGCCGACGCCCACGTCGCCCACGCCGACGCCCACGCCCACTCCGACCCCGACTCCAACACCCACTCCAACGCCCACTCCGACTCCAGTTCCGACGCCCACTCCGACTCCGACGCCGACGCCCACTCCGACTCCGACGCCGACGCCACCTCCGTGGTTCCCTTGGTGGCCGTCGCCCTCACCCACGCCGACGCCGACTCCGACCCCGACTCCGACGCCGACCCCGACTCCGACGCCCACTCCGACTCCGACGCCCACTCCGACTCCGACTCCGACGCCCACTCCGACTCCGACTCCGGGGAAACACCATCATCGGTCTCGTTTTGGCTCGTTGTCCGATCGGACCCTGACCCATGTCGCGATCGCCCATGTCAATCGAGTCGTCGCCAATCCCTCGACGACCGCGAATGCACAGGCCAATCCCGCAAAGGAAAAGGAGAAGAAGAAGGCCAAGTAGCTGACCTTTGCACCGTCCAGCCCGATTCGTTTCAAGGTCGATCCATAAACACGAAACCCCGACTCGTCTCGCATGGTCGAGCGCGAGCCGGGGTCTCTCGTTGGGAGGGGCGGATCGTCAAACGCGTTAGCAACCGGCCCTGGGTTCGGCGCGAGTCCCCGACCCCGTCGTCGGCGCGACCCGAGGTCTCCCGGTCGGATGATGGCCGGGCGAGCCTGTACTCGGCGTTTGGCAGGAGATAGGGAGACCTCCGGTCAGGCACTCGGGCGGGGTCGGAGACCCACGCCCAACATCGGTTCTATCCCCGGATCGGGCTGATGCCCGAGGCTGGAGGACCTTCGTCCCGTCCGAACCGCGGTCTCACGACCGTGGTCACGGGCTTCGATCTCGCATCGCCGGGTGGTCTTCGGCGAGGAGTCTCCTATTGCTTGGCTTTCTTCGGCTCGAAGAACTCGTCGGGAAGGTCTGCATCGAAGTCGAGGAGATAGCGTGTGGCCTGATCGGTCTTGATGTCTGGTCCCTTGCGCAAGACGCGCGTGGGATACCAGAATCCGTTCGGAGACCGGGCGAGATCGGTCAGGAGCCGCGTCTCGACGTGGACGACATGGTCCGGCTGCGATCCCGGGGTGACCTCGATCGTACTGATCTCAGCCTTCATGGCGAGGTCGTTCTTCTCGGGGTCGATCCAGAGCCGGTAGTTGTCATGAAGGTCCCTGACTTTGGCGATTGGGTGGCGTGCGTGGAGCTTCAAGGTGCCCGGCGGTCCGTCGCTGGGTTTGGTATCGAGTGCGTATTCCCAGAGAAATCCGGGGCCGGCCACGTACGGGTGGCCCACTTGTTCGGGCATCAGGTCGGGCCAGGGCACCATCACATCTTCGGTCATCCCGTAGATCGGCTGATTGAAAGACCGTAGTCGCTCCGACCTGGTTGGGCGAGCGGGGGCCCCGGGATTCGGCTTGAAATCATAGTACGTCACGGACAGGCCGTCGCAGACCGCGATTGGCTCGAAGATCAGCTCCGGCTCTCGCTCCTCCATACCGGCGAGGTCAATCTCGTTCGGGATTCGCTCGAAGACGTCGCATCTCGTCCTCGGAGGTCGCTCGAGGTCGTGCCTGCTCGATGCTCCACTTCCGGCCCTTACGCCGGACGCGATGGAGATCGGCCAGTGCCGGGGATTCGTTCCAGGCATAGGCGCAGTAATCGTCGAAGCGGTTGCGGCCGACCTTCAGCGCGTTCAAGACCTGATCGTGGTTGGCCTCGGCGGGGGGTTGATCGCGCTTCGCTGTGGCGGGAACACCGAGTCCCCGGATGCCGGACGGGCCGGTCCTGGGATAGTCCAATACCAGTTGAAAAGTCCCGTCCTCCGCCTCGATGGTCCAGGTGTGGGGGAGGCCGGTTGTTGGGTCAACCCGGAGGTTCATTTTCACATCGGCCTTCTTGGTGGAAATCCACCGGAGCACGAGCGAATATTCTCTCCAGGGCCTACCGCCGCCTACGGTGAGATCGCGATGGCGATCGACGATGACCTCCGTATCGGGGATCGGTGAGACCTTGAATGGCTCCAACTGGAGGACCTGGCCGAAGATCTCCAGCTCTTGAGCGGGACGCTTCCGGCCTCCTCGGCTATTGAAATCGCGGAAGATCGTATTCTGCTCCGCGAGGTAATCGTCCTTGATGCCCTTCTCGATGTCCTCGAACTCGGCGTCGGAACCGGCGTCGGACGGCCCGTCACCTCGTTGCCTCCGGGCCAGAATCTGGAATCGGGGGCTGATCCAGCTCTCTTCCATCAGACCATCGGGGCTCGACGTAACGATGTGGATCCAGTTCTGGTCATGGAGGGCCTGGGCGACGACGTACCAGCCGTCAACCGGCCGGGACGTGAAGTAGACCGCGGCGAACAGGGCCGCCCCCACGAGGCATGCGACGGCGAGCAACCGGATCAGCCCGATCCCGATGGGAGTGACCTCGGTCTCGTCGGGGGGTGTCACCGACTCCTGAGGGATCACCACGCGGTCGAGCAGGAGATGGCGGACGTGGTCAACGTGCTCGGGGCGGGTCTCGACGCGACAATCGCCGGCCTCGGCGATCCAGCCGCGGATCTCATTCTCATCCGTGCGGTCGTCTGTGGTCGGCCGGTTCATAGCGGATTCCTTGATTCGCGAGGGAGAAATACGGGCGGAGCAGTTCCCGCAAGTGCTCGCGAGCCCGCGAGAGCAGCGATTCGACCGCCTTGGGCGAGCGGCCGATGCCGCGGGCGATCTCCAGGACGGAGGTATTCTCGACGTATTTCCTCAGGAGCACGTCGCGCTGGTCGGGGCTCAGGCGCAGCAAGGCGGCACGAATCACGTCGGCCCGCTCGAGCGACTCGAGCTGGTCCGGCGGGGGCAAGCCGGAGGTGCCCAGGACCACGCCCCAGTCGAAGATCGATCCGGAGTCGGCCGAAGAGGCACCTCGGAAGTGGCGCGAGACGCGGTGGCGCACGATCCCCATCAACCAGTCGCGGAATCGGCCGGTCTGCCGGTCGTAACGGTCGATACCCTCGAGCGCAGCCAACCAGACCTCCTGATGGAGATCCTCGGCCAGGGTCCGATCACCGCCGACCAGGTGATATACAAAGCCGAAAAGGTCGCGGACGTGACGATCGTAAATCGTCGCCCAGGCGGCTCGATCTCGCCTCGCCAGCGCCCGCAGGAGGCGGCGTTCGTCGTTCATCGCGTCTGACCCCGGGTCGTTCGATCGGCTTCCCAGATACCATTGCCTTCCGCGTCCAAAATCCTTCGCTCTGATGCGGAAAATCGCGGTAAGAGGGTCGGCGATGAGTTTCCGTACCATGCGAGGCCCGGCGTAGCCATGAGCTGACCCGGTCGAGACGACAACTCCGCCGGGAGAGGAAGGCAGGACATCCACACTCAGAACCACGACACCATGACTCCTTCGATCAAGGCGCTGTTCGATGCCATGGTGATCGTTGGCGTCGCGTCGAAGATCCAGGTGGCCAGATCGAGCCGGCAATCTCCGTGGATGCAGCCAATAGCCGCTTCGTCGAGGACCCGGATCAATTCTCGCCAATCCAAGGGTTTCGGGAGGAAATCGTTCATGCCGACCGAGCGGCACAATGTGCGCGACTCGGCGTCGGCATCGGCCGATATGCCAATGATCCTCGGTCCCGAAATGTGAGGTCGTTCTTGACGGATCTGACGCGTTGCTGCCAGTCCATCCATCACGGGCATCATCACGTCCATGAAGACGAGGTCGAACTCGCGTTGTCGGAGCAATACCAAGGCTTCGACGCCGTTCTCGGCGACGTCGGCATCCGCGTCGCAATTCAAGGTTCGAAGGATTTGTCGTAACGCTTTACGAGTCCCGTCATGATCGTCAACGATGAGGATCTTCAATCTCGGGCCGGCTTGTATCGCCCTGTCAACTCCGACACCATCAGGCAAGGTGAACATCATCGTTGGCCCTTGGAAAATGATCGAACAAGAACCATCCATCAGCGTGCCCACCCTATTGTGCCTAAGTAGGCTGCCTTAAGTCAACCCGCCTTTCCCGAATTTGCAATGAATCGACGGGATCTGGTCGAGATCCTCCCTGTCGAAGGAGCACGACGGCATGCCTGGTAAGATAGCGGAGTCGGGCGCTACATCGTGACGAATCCATCATCTCCGGATCTCCCGGATGAGGGAAGTGAACCCACCATGACCCTGCAATTCCTTCGCCCTCACCGGTGAAGCGGGGAGTTCTCTCGGATCAAGTGGGCGAATCATAGACCTTGAGAGTCTGTTCGGCGGTGGACGCAAGTCCGGGTCGGAGCACCCCGGCAAGACCGTCAGCCTCGGCCTCGTTGCATGACGTTGTCAAGGACACCCTGGAAGGCGTCAGACGATATGCTGAACTGGCCTCGGAAGGGGTTGTCCATCGCCGCGGTCAGGAAAACCAGCAGGGCGATGAAAATCGCCAGCAGGCCGACGAGGATGGCATGGACCGTCAGGTTGTCCGACCAGAACAGATATGTCACGGAGATATTCAGCAGGGCCCCCACCAGGACGACCGCCCAGAGCGCCCTCGGCAGGCCCGTGGGGACCGACAGGAGTCGCAGTCAACGCTGCTCCTGGACGGTATTGATCGACCGTAGCACCTCGCCCTGGATGATCTTCTCGCGCTCCCCGGTCGGCTCGAACTTCAGGACCTCGTCCTCGATCTGGTCCAGTTGCACGTCGCCGTCCTCGAAGAGCCTCGCCCTTCTTGTGAGCCGGCCATTCCTTCTGGATGACGAGCCGTGTGTACTCGCGCAACAATTCTTCCAGGCGGCCCCTCAGCGGCTGAGGGTATCCATCCAGATCGCGGTAGAGGCTCGCCACGGCCGCCGCCTCGGTTGAGACGACCCCGTCGATTTCCGTAAAATTCTCCCAGGTCCCGACCGCGATCAGGCCCAGGGCCAATCCATAGAAGACCCCGATCCCCGCGAAGAAATAGCTCACGAGATCGTTACAATGTCCCGAGGGTCCCAGGATCCACCTCACGATGGGTCGGCTGATGAACAATCCGAGCATTGACAGCCCCAGGAACATCGAGGAGATCAACAGGAAGAGCGCCCAGTTTTGTAGGTCGTAGATCCAGTAAACGGTCATAGGTTGATCCTCCAATACCATCGAATTCGCGTTGACGATCCAATCTGAGGCGACTTGCACCGACGCGTTCCCGAGCGGAGAGGCCATGAATAAATCAATTCCAGATAACGGATTGCGAATTGCAAGTGAACTTAAACCCTGAATTATCAAGGGCTTATGAATTCTCACTCCGTTATCGGCGATCTGCAATCCGATTCATTCACAGGCTCGGAGCGAGGGAACGAGTTCATGCGCTTCTCCGCAACGAACTTATCGTTTTCTCCCGGGCGGAGCCATGGCCGATCTGGCCGTTGCCAGGCTTCCTGAGCGACGGTGGTAGCCACTTGTTGCGAGATCCGGGCCGAACGCCAGGGATCGCGAGTCGAGGCTTGACGCGGGATTTTGCCGTTTCTCGGGCGTCGGTCCTTGGATAGGATCAAACTGATGCGACGGCACACCGGTCGAGACGCCTGACACGTGATCGCCCCTCTCAGACTGACTCTACCCAGGAGAGGCATTTGAGCCCCCCCACCGAGCCCGCAACGACGAGCATCCCGACCGCGGTTCCCGCGACGCGTAAGGCGAAGGAGGGCGTCGCCGAGCCGCGCACTGCATCACGTGGCGAACTCCCGCCATCCGGAACATCCGTCGCCTGGCTCGCGGATGCGGGCCTGGTCGCGCTCTTCCTGGCCCTGACCTTCCTGCTGGGCGTCTTTCCCCTCAAGGATGCCGACGTGTACTGGCATCTGAAGACCGGCGACTGGATCCGACAGATGGGACGGGTCCCTCGCATCGACCTCTTTACTTACACGCGATCCCTCGAGCCCTGGATCGACCTCCACTGGATCTTCCAGGTCTCGATCAGTTGGGTGTATCAGCACGGGGGCGTCGTCGGGCTCAATCTCGCGAAGTGCGCGGTCACTTGCGTCGCGATGCTCCTCCTGGTGACCGCGCGTCAACGCGAATGGCCGGTCTGGGTGATGCTCGTGGCGTGGCTGCCCGCACTGCTCGTCCTGGGGGGACGCATTTACGTCCGGCCCGAGACCCTGACGCTGCTCTACCTGTCGATCTTCCTGGCCGTCTTGACCCGATGGGACCGACACCCGTTGCTGGCGGCGGTCGTCTTGCCGATCGTCCAGATCCTTTGGGTGAACTCGCAAGGGCTGTTCGTGCTCGGCCCGATCATCCTGGTCTTCGCGCTGATCGACGCGACCCTCCGCAGCGGGAGTTTCGGTCCCGGCCGTCAACGATGGTGGAGAATCGTGGGGATCGGCAGCCTGGCGACGTTCGCGGCTTGCCTGGTCAATCCGTACGGGATTCATGGAGCGCTCTTTCCGGTCCAGATCGCCGGGACCATGAGCAACCCGATCTTTTCCCAGACCATCGGCGAGCTCACCCCGGTCCCCCTGTTCATCGAGCGGGCCGGACTGCGCAATCTGCCGTTGCAGCTCCACCTGCTGACCATGGCCCTGGGGGCGATGAGTTTCCTGGTTCCCCTGATCTGGGTGATCGGGATCCGACTCTTCGGAACCCGACCTATAGTCATCACCCGGCCGGGGCTCGAGAAACCGGACACGGCGAGGAAGGGGAAGGGTAAAGGAAAGGGTCGGTCGAAGAAGGCGGAGAGAAAGGAAGCTGTCGAGGCTGGATCGACGACTGCCGGTGCCGGCTGGCGACTTAGCCCTTTCCGACTCTTACTGTTCGCGGCCTTCAGTCTGCTCAGCCTCCAGGCGACGCGCAACACCCACCAGTTCGCCGCGGTGGTCGGCTCGGTCACGGCGTGGAACTTCGGCGAGTGGGCCGCCGCGATCCGACGGCGACGGATTGACCTGGCGGCTGCGGGATCAATTCCCACCCGATCCTCGACCAGCAGCCCCATGGCACCTCGGTTGGCCGCCGCGATCGCCATCGGCTGGGTAATCCTCTGGGTCGGATCGGGCTGGTTTTATGAGATGACCGGAGAGAAACGCACGATCTCACTGGGGGAGGACACGCTCTTTTTCCCGCACGCAGCCGCACGGTTTGCCGGCCTACCGGAGATGCCCGATAAGTTCCTCAGCTTCCACAACGGCCATGCCTCACTCTTCGAGTACTATCATGGTCCTGAACGCAAGGTGTACACCGACCCCCGTTTGGAGATCGCCGGGCCCGAGTTCTACGCGCGGTACCATGCACTCGATCAGGCCATCCGCGACGATCGTCCGGGCTGGCAAGCCGAGCTCGACCGGATCGGGCGTCCGGTGATCCTGGTCAACCATGAGAACAACGCAGCCCTGGGCGCGACGCTGTTCCGCGACGGGCGATGGCGATGCGTCTGGTTCGACCCGATCGCCGCGGTGTACGTCCACGACACGGCGACCGAGGCGGTCCGCCGCCATGCCGTCGATTTCGGGGCGCGGCACTTCCGACCGGACCCCGCCGCCGGGTCGCGGTCGATCGCCGAACTGACGGCCTCGGCCCGTGCGTTCCGCACCTACCTGATGGGAACTGGCCCGGCGCACGCCGAGTTCGCCTGGCTCGGCCTGGATGATGCCCGCCGCATGGTCCGGGCCGCCGCCGACTCGGCCGATGGCTGGAAGCTGGCTGGCCAGATCGAACTCTTCCGTGAGCCGTCGGCGAACTCGCCGCGGTTCCGACTGCCCTTCGATCCGGTCTTCGACCTGTCGATCGTCCGCGCCACTTACGCGCTGAGGCACGGATGGGAGTTGTCCCCGGGGGACTTCACCACGCTCTGGATGCTCAGCCTCAGCTACGATCAACGGCTGATGTACGAGGCCGCGGCGCCCA
Source organism: uncultured Planctomycetota bacterium (assembly GCA_963777695.1). Classification (GTDB taxonomy): domain Bacteria; phylum Planctomycetota; class Planctomycetia; order Isosphaerales; family Isosphaeraceae; genus CAVZRC01. The sequence continues at coordinate 1,366,450 of CAVZRC010000001.1, read as the reverse complement.
AGAAGGAGGCGTTGATCGCGCTCTATCCGATCAACCAGTCGCAGGCGAAGACCCAGGCCGATGAGGCCGCGACGCTCGCCGAGTATCGGCAGAAGCTGGGCCCGCCCCCGCCTTCGACCTGGCGCAATCTCGCCGAGCTCGAACAGATCGTGACGAAGATGCTGGGCGAGGGGCGGGCCGAGACCGCCGCAAATCTGCTGGAGCAAGGCTACCCGCCCCAGGGGATACCCTGGGAGCTCCTCGATCGGATCGCGACCTTGCGATTGCATCTCGGCGAGCCCGCCCGCGCTCGCGAGCTCTGGCGGAAAGCGGCCTCCGGCCCCGAGTCCGCGGTCGCGATGGCCCGGATCGGGACGACCTACCTCGTCGAAGGGGATTTCGACGCGGCTCGACAGTCGTACCGGGAGGCGCTCCATCTCAGGCCGGACCTGTTCGAGGCCGCCTACAGCGGGGCTGTCCTCGAACAGGACGCGGGCGATGCGACCGCGGCGTACGACCTCGCCCGGAAGGCCGTCGCGGCGGCAAGGAACGATCTATCCCGGTCCGCCGCTCGCGCACTCGCCGCCCGTGTCATGCCGTTCGCGTCGAAAGCCGATTCCGCCACGTCACCCTGAGGTCTTGACGAGGCGGGGGGGCTTCTCGCGGGACGCTTTCCAGTCGGTATAGAGCGACTTCAGCTCCTCGACCGTGACGCCGTCGTGGTCCTCGCCGGAATCCCAACGGAGCATGAGGGCCTTGAGGCGATCGCGGAGCGGACCCCTCGGCAGGAACTTGCCGTGGAATTTCTTGAGGAACTTGAGGCGAGGATCCGCCGGCGGCCGGGGTTCGTCCTTGGGCTTCTCCGGGGGAGGGGCTTTCTCCGCCTCGGGGGGCGCCGCGGGCTTGGCCGCCTTCACCTTCTTGGGCTTGATGCTCTCCGGCGGCGGGGCCGGCTTGGGCTTCTTCTGCTTGTCTTTGTCTTTGTCAGCCGCTTGCTTTGCCATCGAGTTGACCTTGCGCTCAGAGTCTGTACCGAAAGCCGGATCGGACTGTTGTAGGGTGGGTGAAACCCACCGAGAGGGCCTCTCTTCGGTAGGTTTCACCCATCCTACGAGACTGAATACGAGCCCGAAGCGCAAGCGAGTGAATGATTTCGGGGCATTCACTCGCTTGCGCTTCGGGCTCGTAGGAGTTCGCTTCGTGTCGAGCCGTGCGCATACCAATCGCGAAGCGCTCTGGAGAGGAATTACTCTAATCCAAAGCGGGATCGGCTGGCAAGCACGGCGGGGCTGCCGACTCGGGCAAGCGACTCAATAAGCGGAGGTGTTGGAAGCGTGTCGCAAGGTCTTGATCCGCCAGGCATGGGGCCCCTGGAGGGTCGTGGCGGCCTCGACCTGCGGGGGTGGAGACACGGCGGCCGCGGTCTCGGTGTCCCAACGGTGGCCTTCAAGACTGCGGAGCACCTGGTCGGCCAGTCGGATGGCACGCAGGGCCTCGTCGCCGCCGACGCGAGGACGCGATTCGCCGCGGGCCGCCGACACGAAGTCCTTCAGCTCCAGGGCCAGCGGCTCGTCGGACGCGCACGCGACCTGGTCGACCCGCAGGATCTTGCCGAAGAGATGGTCCTTGATCGCCGCGGGCTGGCTCAGGTCAACGCCGTCGAGATCGAGCCGGCCGCGCGTGAGTTGCTCCGAGGGGCGGATCAACGTGGCATGCTTGGCGGCGAAGTCAAGCGAGGCGTATCCTTCCGCGCCCAGATCCGCATCTTGCGGACGGCCGTGTAGCTCGCCCGGCTGGCGGTCACGTTCGCCACGCTGCCGTCCTCGAATTCGATCCGGGCATTGGCCACGTCCTCGTGTTCGCCGAAGAGGCTAAGCCCCACCGCGGCGACCGATCGCACCGGCGCGGCGATCATAGAGAGCAGCAGGTCGAGGTCGTGGATCATCAAGTCGAAGACCACGCCGATGTCCGTCGAGCGGAACGTGTAGGTCGAGAGCCGCTCGGCCGTGATGTACTTGGGCCGGATCGGCAGTTGGCCCAGGGCATCGAGGGCCGGGTTGAACCGCTCGATGTGGCCGACCTGGAGGACCGCGCCGCTGACGCGGGCCAGGGCCGCGAGCTGCTCGGCCTCGGCCAGGGTGCCGGCCATGGGCTTCTCGACCATCGTCGCGATCCCTCGGGCCAGGAACGCACCGGCGACTTCGCGGTGGAGGAACGTGGGCACGGCCACCGTGACGGCGTTGACGGCGTCCAGGAGCTGCCGGTAGTCGGGCAAGGCGGTCGTCCCGCACTTTGCGGCGACGGCGGCCGCCCGGCCGGCATCCGCATCGGCGACGCCGACGAGCTCGACGCCGGGTATCGAAGCCAGGATCCGCGCATGGTGCTGGCCGAGGTGCCCGACGCCCACGACGCCCAATCGCAACCGCTTCATGCCGACCTCCGGCGCTCCCGCGCCCGTCCTTGCTTGCCGAGGTGCTGGGCCTCGATGAAATCGAGCAGGCTCTTCACTTCCGGGCAGAGATGGCCGTGCGACTCGAGGGTCTCGGCGGCGTGAGTGGAGGTCATCTTCGACCGGTAGATCAGCCGATGGGCCTCGTGGAGCGCCGCGATCGCCTCGGCCGACAGTCCGTTGCGACGCAGACCGACCACGTTGATGCAGCGGACCTTCGAGGGATTACCATCGACGATCATGAACCGGGGTACATCATGGTAGATCCGCGATAACCCGCCGACATAGCAGTAGGCGCCGATCGTCACGAACGGATGGATGCCGACCCCGCCGGAGATCGTGACGAAGGACTCGATGTGCGAGTGCCCGCCCAGGATCGTGTTGTTGGCGATGATGACCCGATCGCCGAGCATGCAGTCGTGCGCGACGTGGACGTTGACCATCAGGAGGTTGTGCGAACCGATCCGGGTGACCCCGTCTTCCTTCTCGCTGCCGCGGTGGATGGTGACCGCCTCGCGGATGACGTTGTGGTCGCCGATCTCGACGCGGGTGGCGGTGCCTCGGTAGGAGACGTCCTGCGGCTCGCCGCCGATGACGGCGAACGGATGGACGACATTCTCCTCGCCGAGGGTGGTCGCTCCGTCGATGCAGGCATGAGCGATCAGGCGAGTGCCTCGACCGATCACCACATCGGGTCCGACCACGCAATACGGCCCGACTTCGACGTCATCGCCAAGCTCTGCGCGAGGATCAACGCAAGCCGTGTCGGCAATCAAGGTGGCCATGATCGCAGGTTTCCTCCGGATCACGTGTGTACTGCGAGCGGTCGGCCCGCATGTCCCGGATGCGGGCGAGGCGCCCGCATCTCAATTCGCCCAGAGCTTGTGGAAGTATCGGATGCAGATTTCGGATTGCGAATCGAGAGGTCCCCGTGAGTCGGGCCGCATCTCCGCCGAGAATCCGAACATCTCGATCGCGGACTCCGCATGGAGACGCTTCCCCGCAACGGTCCTTATCTACATTCGGTTTTCGCAATTCGTGATCCGCAATCCATTCCTTCACAACCTCTCATCCGGCGGCCGGAATCGGCTCGGTCAGGGCTCCGCGGAATCCTCCGCGAGGCGCTCGATCGGCTTCCACCATGATAAACCGCACGCGCGCCTGGGCGGCCAGTGCGTCACCAACCTTGGCTTTCCCCGAAATGACGGCCGACTTCTCCTTGATCCGATGCCCGACGACCTCGAGTCTCAACTGGTCGCCCGGGACGACCGGCCTTCGCAGCTTGACGTCGTCGATCGAAGCGATCAAGGCGAACCGACCGGCGCGGGGGACGCTCGAGGCGATCAGCACTCCGGCCGCCTGCGCCAGGGCTTCCACGATCAGCACGCCCGGCATGATCGGCATCCCCGGCCAGTGGCCGAGGAAGAACGGCTCGTTGATGCTCACGTTCTTGATGCCGACCACCCGACGGCCCGGGACCAGCTCGAGGACGCGGTTGACCAGCAAGAACGGATAGCGATGGGGAAGCAGGGTCATGATCCCGGCGACGTCGATCGTCCCATCTTCCTTGAGGGGGAGCGGCTCGGCGGTGGCGGCCGTCGCACCGACGACGCCCCTGACCAATCGCCGTGCCAGGGCGGCGTTGGTGTGATGCCCCGACCGGTACGCCACCACGAAGCCATGGAGGTTGACGCCCAGTAGCGCCAGGTCGCCGACCATGTCGAGGACCTTGTGCCGGGCGCACTCGTCGGCGTATCGCAGTGCGTTGCCGACGACCCCATCACGACCATAGAGCAGGAGGTCGGCCGCGGTGGTCCGGACCCCGATCCCGGCGGCGCGGAGCGCGGTCGCCTCGGTCTCCAGGAGGAATGTGCGGCTGGGCGCCACCTCGGATCGGAACGACTCGGCGGAGAGTCCGACGCAGAAGCTCTGGGATGGGATCGGCGCCCTCGGCCGTAGTCGAGGTGGTAGGAGAGCATCAGGCCGTCGGACGAGCCGGGGGGGTGGATGGCGAGGACAGCGTCTCCCTCGCGGATGCAGATCGAATCCTGGACGACAAGCGCCGGGCGCATCCGGTCCTGCTCGACGATCCCGGCGCGGTCGAGGGCCTCGACGAAGACCTGGCTCGAGCCGTCGCAACCGGGACACTCGCCGGCGTCGATGTTGACCAGCGCGTTGTCGATCCGGAGGCCCGCCAGCGCGGCCATAACATGCTCGATCATCTCGACGGTGACACCGTCGCGGCCGATCGTTGTGCGACGCTGGGACGGTACGACCGAATCGATCCGAGCGGGGATCGTCGGCCGACCGTCCAGGTCGCAGCGCCGGAAGACAATCCCGGCGTCGGGCTCGGCCGGGTGGAAACGAATCGTCACGTCGTCGCCATGGAAGAATCCGACTCCGCGCACCTCCGCCGAGCGGGCGATCGTACGCTGTTGACGGGTCGCTCTGAGCATTCCCTGCCCCTTCGTCTCATCCTGGATCGAGCCCGGGCCCCTGCGCCCTGGCTCTCGAAGGCCACGCGCCCGAGACGCACCCGACCGCGGTTGCTTCCGCAAGTCGGGCGTGTCGAGCGGGTCTTCAGACTCCTCGCGCGTCATCCCCGATCGGGACCGTGAGAGGAGGAGGCGGCGACGGCCGATCAGTTACTGGTCGGCTGGACCCCGTCGCCGGCGGCACTCGGACGGCGTGCCGCGGGCCGGGTCGCGCCGACGGGCGCGGCCGTCTTCTCGTACGTCTTGTTCAGGTAATAGACGACGTCGTTGGTGATGTCGTTGGAGGCGTCAGCATAGATCAACTGGTCGTTCATCGCGGCCATGATGGAGTTGGGATCGGCCCCGCCCACCGGCTTCCTCGGATTCGTGGCCCTCAGGACATAGTTCATCCTGCGCCACTTCGCGACGCGGCCCGTCATGCCCTGGATTTCCTTGTAGATGGTGGCCATCATCTCGGCCTCTCGGGCCGTGAATTCCCGCTGGGCCTGCTCGCGACCGGCCTCCATCTTGGCCTTGAGTTCGGTGATGTGATCTTCGCGCTTCTTGTAGTCCGGGGTGCCGGGCTGGAGCTTCTGCATCATCTCCATCTCCTGGCGGGCCTCGCTCTCGATCTTCATCAGCTCGCCGCGCTTGGTGGCGACCGCCGCGCCGAGCTCCCGGCTCGATGCCATTACCTTCTGGTAGTTCTTCAGGACGAAATCGAGGTCGAGGGTGCCGAACACCGGCGCGACCGGCGGCTGCGGGGTTGTCGACGGTGCCGCGGCCGGATTCGCCGTCGGGCGGACTCCGCCGTCGGCCTTCTGTTGCGGCGGGGCCTGGCCGCGCGTCGGCGCGATCAGATACGCGATTCCCGCCAGGCTCAGCCCGATCGCCAGGACACCTCGAGGCGAAAGAACCATCGGTACAACTCCTTCTCTACCGTGGTGATGCATTCCGAGGCGGCGCCGTTGGTGGGGTGTCGATCCCGCCACATTCCCTCGCCGGACGGAGACGGGCGGTATTCTGCCTCGATCCCCGGGACCGGTCAAGCCGAACCGAGGGAGTTTGGGCGGCGGCCAACGTTCCTAGAGCTCGGGGACGATCCAGATGGGCGGGACCTCATCGAGCTTGTGATACGGCCCGGAAATCCAGGGGTCCATCGAATTTCGTAGCGGCTGGACGTCGAAAATTTCGTCGATGCCCGCATGGAACTCCAGGCGGGCGACTTCGCGTCCGGTTCCCAGCTCGATGACCGAGACGCCGCAGCTCATCGGGGTCGTCCGCTCGGAGATCGGCAGGTCATTGAAGGTGGATTTCTTCGTGGAGGACTGGCGGAACTTCGAGAGGCCGACGAACGCGAAGGGACCGGCGAACGCCAGGCCGCGGGCATACCCGGGCAACTCGGCGACCAGCTCGACGGCACCACGAGCCCGGTCGGCCCGGACCAGTCGTCCACGGCCCGATTCGAGGAGCAAGAGCTCGCCGCCCAGGACGCGCGGGGAGTGGGGCATCGAGAGCCCACGGACGACGGCGGAGCCGCTCGTCACATCGAGCACGCAGCCGCCGGTCGCCTTGGAGGGTCGCCAACCCTCCCGGGTGTCCGTCTCGCCGAGGGCGGTGACGTAGCCCGGACGGCCGTCCGCGACGGCCAGGCCGTTGAGGTGGCAGCGGTCCTGGGCGGCGAGTGCCGTGATGAACCCGGGTTTCCATCGCGGCACGAAATTGTGGACTCCGTCGAGCGTACACAGGCAGGAGAACGACGTGTTGACGATCCAGAGATCGTTCCCGCACCATGCCATCTCGTGGGCATCGATCGGACCCGTATAAATGGCCCGGCGCGGTAGGTAACACGCATCATGGGTCTCGGGTGGGTCGAGCTGCCTGGCCAGCGTAGGGACGTTGGCAAATTGCCAGACCTGAGTGTCGATCGCCACGGCCAGGCTATCCAACTCGGGCCGGACGGCGACGCCCATCGGGCTGTCGAGGTTCCGGTAGGACAGACGGAGTTCCGCGCTGACCTTCGCGCGTGCCGATCACGACGAGTTTGCCGGCCTGATAGGTCGTGACCAGGAGCGACAACCGATAATGCCGCAGGATCGCGGACAGGGACAGGCTATACTCGAACTCGATCCGACGCTTCGTCGCCGAGGTTTCTGCCTCCGGTTCTCCGCTCATATTCCCATCCCATCCCGACTCGAACCGCCGGGAAAAAGAACTTCAGGCAGAGCAAGGGCCGACCACTCCGTAGCGTACGAAAATCCTAGGGGAGCGTCATCAATAGTGACTCCCATTTCCGGCGCCGGTCCGACATGGCCCTCGATCGGAATGCGTCGGAAGGGCATGGACCGACCCGCGATGTCCGTTGCTATCCGGCCTGTCGTTTTCTTCCGCAACTGAAGACGCCACGCGGACCGGATTGGGAGAAACCTGGAATGGCCTGGTGGCCGAAAGGAGAAGATGGGAGCGAAGGGACCGCGATCGCCAGCAGGCCGACGGCCGGCGGCAAGTCGGGACTGCGCGGATCAGGCGGCGTCGCCTGGACGAAGCGAATTGCCGGTAGGGAGAGGCGGGAGGAGCCCAAGCCATGATTCCCGAAGCGCGAAGATGGGCCCTGCCACGGATCGGGCACCTGGCTCGCATCTCCAAATCCGGTCGTTGACGCCATGCCGCCACGCCGACCCTGGAGTCGCTCGAGTCTCGGCGGCTGCTCGCGCTCTACCCGGGGCCGTCGGCCCATCTCCCGATCGTGGCGAGGGGCGGTGCGTATTATGTCCAGGTCAGTGACGGCCCGGGAGTGGTCAAGGTGACCCCCGCCGCCGATGGGGCCCTCAATCTCACGGCCTATGGCACGAACGCAAATTCGACCATCTCCATCATCCAGTTCAAGCCGCGACTCCACTTCGCCAACCAATACCTGACGATCCACGACCTCACCGTCCGGTCGGAGGAGCTCGGGGGCGTGGAGGCGAAGGCAGTCGAGCTGACGGGACGCATGACGCCCTTGACCAACTCCGTGAGCGAACTCGACTTCGGCGCGCTGGGTCCGAAGGCCCAAGTCACCGTCGAGGGGAGCGTCGACGAGATGAGCGCCGCGAGCATCGACCTGGGCCCGACCGGGCATGTCTCGATCGCGAACGGCTTCAACGCCCCGCCGCAGATGACGAACCAGACGAATGCGGCGACGACGGGATCGACGACCACGGGCGAGGTGACGATCGGCAACTTGAACCTGGCCGGCGGCCGATTCGCAATCGGCGGCGACTCGACGCTTCCCATCACGATCGAAGGCGATCTGGCCATCAGCCAGGACGGCCAGTTCGTGATCGGCCGCGACGAGAATAGCGATTTTACTGTCGAGGGCTCCGTCCTCCTCAGCTCGGGCGGGCAGATCCTCGTCGGGCGCAACCTGATCGGCTTCAGCGTGCAAGGCAATGTGATCGTCGAACCCAGCGGCAGCGGCATCGCGATCAACGGAGCCCTGAACAGCCTCACGGTTGACGGCTACATCCAGGGGCAAGGCGGCACGAGCAATCCCTCGGCAATCGACCTCGGCGTCGGCCTGAACCTCTCCGGGTTGACGATTCTCGGCGGCGTCAGCGGGCAGGGGGGGCTCATCAACGCAAACGTCCGCGCCGGCGGCAGCGGCACCGGGATCGACGTCGCTTATGGGACGTATAACAGCACGATTCAGACCAATGCGTCGATGACGACGTGAGGCTCATCGGCCGTGTGCCGTCTCCCGGCAGAGTCTCGAACCCTCCGATAGCGAAATCGATCTATGCCAGGTAGGATGGTCATAGAGAATCCTCGCTCCTGGAGATATGGTATGACTTTGCCCGACTTCCTGACCCGCGGCTCTACGGGTGAGATCCGAGTGACGGGGCATCGCATCGACTTGTACCTCATCGTGTTGCTTTACGGCGAGGGGCACACGGCCGAGATGCTGCACATCGAATATCCTACGCTGTCACTCCCTTTGATCTACAAGATCCTCGCGTTCTACCTGGAGAATGAGGCGGAGGTCGATGATTACGTTTCGGAAGTCGATGCAAAGCTCGAGAGACTGCGAGCTACCGCCCCTCGCACACCGACCATCGAGGAACTGAGGGCTCGACGACATGCCCTTAAATCAACCCCGTCGGTCTGAGGTTTCCCTGCGATGGCGCTACGTTACTTCCTCGACGAGAACATCCGCGGAGTGCTCTGGTTCGCGATGGTCCGAATATAACGCTTCAGCGGCTCAGCCCATCGAGATCGAGCGGGTTGGCGATCCCGTCGATCTACCTCTTGGAACCGATGATCCGGATATCTTGCTCTGGGCGATACGGGAGAACTAGGCGTTAGTCACGTTCGACATTGATAAGATGCCGATGACGCCGTGAACTCGGTCACGAGGCATCCAGTCTCCTCATGATATCGTACTGGCCCGAAGCCCTTGCGGCTATCGAGGAGACGGCAACTCCTCATGATGGAGAATAACACCTACCGTGCGGTGGACCGCGGTGGCGTCCGGCTCCATGCGGCTGGTCACGAAGGCGGCGCGGAACAGCCGTGCCAGGGACAGCACATGCTCGAGGTCCGTCTCGACATCGGCGGCCGGGCGCTTCTGGCGGGCGGCGACGTTCTTCGCCAGACGGTCCCGATATCGGTCAGCCAGGCGGGTCAGGGCATCGAGGTTGACGCACAGGAAGGTCTCGGCGTCCGCGAAGGCGATGGCTTGGAGCTGGCGGAAGCGACGGCCCGCCTCGGGATCGGTCGAGCTCTCCAGGTATCGCGCGACGGCTGTCGCCGAATTGCCCATGACGAGGTGTCCGCGAGCCCGATCGACGGCGAACGCGAAGGGCAGGGGGATATCCAGGGTCATCACGGTCGCGCCGCCCACGTCGCGGGTAACGATGCGCGATCGGCCCTCGCCGCGCTTCTCGTCCATCGCCGTCATGGCCAGGATGGTTCGCAGTGCGTTGTCGAGCGCATCGGCCACCGTGCCGGTCGTCGGCGACGTGTCCGGACCTCGACCATCCGGATGCGGGACGGCTCGAGCTCGCGAGAGGCCGATGACCACGACGAAGGGAAACAGTGATCCGCGTGCCGTCGGGCTGGGACTGTCGGCCCTGGCCGGAGCGTCGGGCGCCGCGTTGACGAAGGCCATGAGAGTGGGACCGAGGGCGGGCAAGATCCGCGTGCGGAGGTCCTGTCCCAGGAGCAGCCCGGTCGCCAGCGCCTCGAGGTTGTGGGCACGGGGCTGGCCGTCGGTCGAGACGAACTGGAAGAAGGCTTCCCGCAGGGCCATCGCGTTGACGTGCGCCGAGGCCAGGGCAATGGCCGTGGTCGGGATGCGCCCGACGGTCGCGTCATAGGCGCGAGCGTCGCCGGCCCATCGGCGGAGCCAGGGATCCAACCGGGAGGGATCGATCGTGTTCGACCGCGTGGACGACGATCGCGTCGGCACCCCAGGTCAGGGCCGCCCCGCCGTATTCGACCGCGGCCAGGTATCGTTCGAGCATCGCGACGATACGGACGTCGGATGTCGTGTTCGGGCGCGGCACGGCGGCGAGCAGCCTCTGGATCGCCCGGGGGTCGATGAAGATTCGGGCGAGCGCCGGCTCGGGCAGTTGACGTTGCACGGCCTTGAACTTCGGCAGATCGCCGAGGCCGGGTCCGTCGGTGTCGCGCCGATCCGTCCCGGTATTGGCCGCAGTCAGGCGAGCCTTGCGGTCAATGATGCCCTGGATCATCGCTTCCGAGTTGGAGAAGGCGAAGGTGCCGTCCGGATAACTGACGTACCACTCGGGCTGCCGTCCCGATACCGCGGGAAACTCGCGGACATGATAGGTCGTCTCGGCCCGGGTGCGATCGACGACCCGCTCCAACTCGCCGCTGCCGCGCTGGGAGGCGTTGACCCGTGCGATCACGCGCTCGAGCAGCCCCGGATCGCGCGCACGGAGCAAGAGCATGCCCCGCGCCAGGCGAGGGTCGGGCAGCGCGTCGGGATCGAGCCTCAATACGAGCACCACCGCGTCGCCGACGAGGTCGTCGCGGAGGTCGGACAGCTTCACGCCGAGCCCCGACTCGATATCGGCGCACGAGCGCTCGAACTGCCGATACGGATCGGACTGGAACCAGGCCCGCGCCGCGGGCAGCCGGCGGAAATTCGACGCCAGCCGCGAGGCCGTCACCGCTCGGACATGATCGCGAAGTCCCTCCACGGTCGCCACCACCGTCGCATCCGGCGGGACCAGGCGGAGCAATCCCCCCGCCACCCGGCCGGAGTCTCGTGCCTGAGAGCGCGATACACACGCGATCGAGATCAACCCGCAGACGACCAGGGCCGTTGCCAGCCGGTACGTTCCACGATGGGAGCCGCGGGCTCCCTGTCGATCGATGCCGAGCACCGGAATCACTTCGCCGTTCATGACACGTCTCGTCTCCATCGGATCACGCCCCCTTCGCTGTCGGTGGGCTGTTTCGCGGGGCTGCCCGATCTCGCGACGGACCGATCAAGAAGCCGAAGGCGTGGCGGGCCGTATCGGACAGCGGCCGGACCCCGGCGGCCAGATGATCGCCGACCTGCTGGAGCGCGGCCGATGCCGCAGAGGCGTCCGGCGCGAGCGGGGCAAGCGAAGGGACCGGGACCGAGAGCCCCACCGTGGTCATTCCGTCACGATCCCCGCCAATCGGCCGGGTCTCCGATCGCGAATCCGAGGAGACGTCCTCGGCTTCGTTGGTTGCATCCAGGAACTCGCGACTGATCCGAGCCGCCGGTGCGGAAGCGGAGCGAGCAAGGTCCCAGGTGGCCGATGTCGCATCGGCGAAAGCACGATCGAGGGGCGGCCGGCCGTCCGTTGCCGGATCCGGAACCGAGACGGCGTGGAGGTCGTGATCGAATGCTTCCGCGGCGATCATCGGCGGATTCGCCTGAGGGCGGTCGCGGGCGATTTGCCGATTGATCATGGGCAGGACGACCGCCGCCAAGAACACCGCCGCCGCCACGACCCATACCGCCCACCCGGCGACGGGCCACTCGCGGCTGGGCGGATTCCCGTAAACCGCCCATGCGGATGGCGTCGATTCCTCGGCCGCGGACAGGATCCGGTCGGCCAGCCCGGCCGAAGGCAACGGAGGCCGCCGCCAGGCCCGGGTCGCCTGGCGGAGGACCTGGTATCGCACCGCGAGCTGCCGGCAGTCGGGACATCCGGAGGCGTGGTCGACCAGCGCCTCCTCCCCGGCTTCTCCAGGAGGGCGCGCGAACGGACCCACCGCCAGCGACTCGGCACCGACAGCGGACGCACGGGCATCGGCATCGAGGAGCTCGTCCCATTTGCGCTGGAAATCGCGGCAGTTCATGACGCTCGGTTCTCCGGGCCGGATCGTTCTCCGGCGCCTTCCTCGGTCGTGGGCCAAAGGGATATTGTGGGTTTCAGCAATGCACGCCGCGACGGCCGAGGCTCTCGGCGAGCTGGGCGCGGGCCCGATGCAGCCAGGTCTTCACAGTCCCGATCGGCCGGGAGACCGCCTCGGCGATCTCCTCGTAGGACAGATTCTGCTCATGGAACAGGACGAAGACGATGCGATACTCCGGCCGGAGCTCGCGGAGACCGCGTTCCAGCTCGCCGGCCAGGTCGTCGAGGTCGCCTCGTTCGGGGCGAGGGTCGGCGTGGTCCTCGACCGACTCCGACGATGCCAGCGGCGGGCGACGCGCCCGACGCGACAGGGCCGTCCGACATCGATTCGCCGCGATCTCCAGGAGCCAGGGTCGGAGCGGCCGCGCGGCATCGAAACCGGTCATGGCTCGCAGGGCGCGCAAGAACGTCTCCTGGACGACGTCCTCCGCATCCTGCCGGTGACTCATCATGCGATAACACAGGCCGAAGATCACCCCCTGGTAGCGTTCGATCAACAGGCGAGGCGCCTGCGGATCACCAGCTCGGAGCGCCTCGACCAGCGCGGAGTCGTCCATCGGCGTCTCTTGATTCCGCACGGCCTCCCTCCCGGCCGTCGTCCGCAGGTCGACTTCTCCCGATCATACTCCAATCTATCTTGACCGGTTTCATAATCGGTACCGGCTCGATCTCGGATCGGGATGAATCGCCTAGCTCCCGCCTCGCGATCTATTCATCTGTATACTTTCCAAGTGCGGGTTGAGGGAAAACGAAACCGCCGTTAAGCTAGTGAGCCTGGAGACATCGAGGGTCCCCGGCGGTCGTGCCGATCATCAGTCCCTGAATCCAAATCGAGCCATACACCCATCATCAGGAGGCGTCACGGATTGCGACGATCCGTAACGACGGTCATGCCAAACCAGGAACCGGCCGAATGCCTTTCGGATCGGAAGCTACTGGCAACCGGGAAGGGCGACGGATCGCAACGGCCGTCGGCCTTGATGGTCCCCCGGGTCAAGCCGGGCGATCCGGCCGGACACGCCCTCCTGACGTCGCTCGAGTCGGCCTTGTTGCGCATCCAGGCGACCGAGGAAGCGGCATTGAGGGGCGTCGACGAGGGGATTCATCGGCTCCGCACCGCGACGCGGCGACTGCGGAGCGACCTCCGCGCCTTTCATGACATGGTGGATCCCCAATGGGTCGAGAGGCTTGAGGGCGAACTGAAATGGTTCTCCGGCCTGATGGGCGTCGTCCGCGACGCGGATGTCCTGACCGGGCGGATCGAGGAGGCGCTCGCATCGAAGGACCGCTCGGAGAGGGAGGCCATGTCTCCCCTGTTCGAGATCCTGTCGTCGCGGCACGAGGTGGGAATGCAGGCGGTTCACGACGCCTTGGAGGGCGACCGCTACCGGAATCTGCTGGCAACTCTCCAGCACGCCATCGAACATCCCGACCTGAAGGATGAGGCGCACGAGCCCTGTCGCCGGGCCCTCCCGCCCCTGGCCAGGGCGTCATGGCGACGGCTCCGTAAGGCCGCCAGCGATCTTCGACCGTCCGACCCGGACGAGTCATTTCACGAAGTCCGCAAGCGTGCCAAGCGAGCCCGCTACAATGCCGAGTTGATCGCAGGGATTCTCGGTTGACCGGTGGCCAAGCGGGCCAGCCCCTTCATCCGTGGCGTGACCCGCGTCCAGGATATCCTCGGCGCCCATCAGGATGCCATCATCGCCGCCCGGGAGATCGCCGATGCACTCGCCCTCTATCCCGATAACATAGCTTTCACCGAGGCGGGCAGGCGACTCCTGGAAGTGCAGAACGCCGAGGCGAAAGACGCCCGAGACGCATTCTTTGGGACCTGGGCTAAGCTGGACCGCAAGAAACTGCGGCGATGGATGAAAGGTTCATCCAAGGCCAAGCCTCACGCCGGGGCTCGCACGTAAAGTCTGTCCTTGAAGGCCGATGTAGGGTGCTCTGTGAGCACCGATCCGGGGGTGGGTTGCTGATTTGGTGCTCACAGAGCACCCTACGAGACAGCCACTGCAGCTTCTGAGGCAGACTCAATGACCGACTGACCATCCTGACCGCCTTACTGCTCTCTCCCCCAACCATGAATCCCCACGAGCATCACCATCCCGCGCAGACTGACGGGCCCACCGATCCAGCTCAAACGAACGACTCCGGCGCCTCAGTGAAGGACCCCGTGTGCGGGATGGACGTCGATCCCGCGACGGCCGCCGCGTCATTCGAACATGACGGACGGATGTACTATTTTTGCTGCCGGCATTGCCTGGAGAAATTCCGGGAGGATCCCGATCGGTTCACCGCCGCAAGCATCGGCAATGGGGTCGAGCCGATCGTCCTGGCTCCGAGGCTGATGAAGAAGCCCGAAGCGGACGGCATGACGTACACCTGCCCGATGCACCCGGAGGTCGTCCGAGACCGACCGGGCCCCTGTCCGATCTGCGGGATGGCCCTGGAGCCGGTCGCCTTGATGACCGAGGACGAGGAGCCCGATCCCGAGTTGGTTAACATGACGCGGCGGTTCTGGATCTGCCTCGTACTGACGGCCCCACTGCTGGTCCTCTCAATGGTCGAGATGATCCCGGGTGTCGCCCTCGAATCGTGGCTCGGCGGGCGGGTCCTGGTCTGGATCGAGCTGATCCTGGCGGCCCCGGTGGTCCTGTGGGGCGGCTGGCCGTTCTTCCTTCGCGGATGGCTGTCCGTCGTCAGCCGGCAGCTCAACATGTTCACCCTGATCGCGATGGGGACCGGAACGGCCTTTGCCTTCAGCGTGGTCGCGGCGATCGCACTAGGGATCTTCCCGGAATCGTTCCGCGACCACCACGGTGACGTGCCAGTTTACTTCGAGCCGGCGGCGGTCATCACGACGCTCGTGCTGCTGGGGCAGGTGCTCGAGCTGCGGGCACGGAGACAGACCGGCAGCGCGATCCGGGCACTGCTGGGCCTGACGCCCAAGACCGCGCGACGGCTCCGCGAGGATGGCGTCGAGGAGGATGTGCCGCTGGACCGGGTCGTTCCGGGAGACCGTTTGCGAATCCGGCCGGGCGAGAAGGTCCCGGTAGACGGCATAGTAATCGAAGGCTCCGGCGCGGTCGACGAGTCGATGATCACCGGCGAGCCGATCCCGGTCGAGAAGGGACGCGGCGACCGGGTGATCGGCGGCACGGTCAATGGCACGGGCGGGCTGGTCATCCGGGCCGATCGCGTCGGCGCCGAGACGATGCTCGCGCAGATCGTCCGGATGGTCGGCGAGGCGCGTCGGACTCGGGCACCGATCCAGCGCCTGGCCGACCGGGTCGCGGGCTACTTCGTCCCCGGCGTGATCCTGGTCGCGGTCATCACGTTCGCGACCTGGGCGATCATCGGGCCAGAGCCTCGGCTGGCGCATGCCGTGGTCAACGCCGTCGCCGTCCTGATCATCGCATGCCCTTGTGCACTCGGATTGGCGACGCCGATGTCGATCATGGTCGGCACGGGCCGAGGCGCAACCGCGGGCGTGCTGGTCAAGAACGCCGAGGCCCTCGAGACGCTCGAGCGGGTGGATACCCTGCTTTTCGACAAGACCGGTACCCTGACCGAAGGGAAGCCGAAGGTCGTGACCGTCGAGGCCGAAGCGGGGCGGGACGAATCGGAGCTGATCCGACTGGCGGCGGGACTCGAGAACGCCAGCGAGCATCCCCTGGCCGCGGCGATCGCCCGGGCGGCCCTCGACCGAGGGCTTGCGATCCCGTCCGCGGAGTCGTTCCGGTCGCGCACCGGCCGAGGCGTGGAGGGCCGCGTCGATGGGCAGGCCGTCGCCGTGGGCAACGCGGCGTTCCTGGACGAGCTCGGGGCGAGTGCCGGTTCCCTCGCCGACCGCGGCGAAACGTTCCGGCGCGAGGGCCAGACGGTCGTATTTGTGTTGATCGACGGTCAACTCGCCGGGCTGATCGGGATCGCCGATCCGGTCCGCGAGTCGGCGGCCGACGCCGTGAAGGACCTTCACGGCCAGGGCATAAGGCTGATCATGCTCACGGGTGACAACCGAGCCTCGGCCGAGGCCGTGGCGCGTTGACTCGGCCTCGACGAGGTCCGGGCTGAGCTGCTGCCCGACCAGAAGGCCGACCAGGTCCGTCGATACCAGGCGGAGGGCCGCATCGTCGCCATGGCCGGCGACGGCATCAACGACGCCCCCGCGCTGGCCCAGGCCCAGGTCGGCATCGCCATGGGCACCGGCACCGATGTCGCGATCGAGAGCGCCGGGATCACCCTCCTGAAGGGCGACCTCCGCGGCGTGGTTCGCGCCCGCAAGCTCAGCCGGGCGACCATGGCCAACATCCGCCAGAACCTCGCCTTCGCCTTCCTCTACAACCTGCTGGGCGTGCCGATCGCCGCGGGCCTGCTCTACCCCGTCTTCGGACTCCTGCTCAGCCCGATGATCGCCAGCATCGCGATGACATTCAGCTCGGTGTCCGTCATCCTCAACGCGCTCCGACTCCGGAAGGTCTCGCTCTGACGCGAACCTTGGACGAGATCCAGATGCACCGATATAATTCATCATTGTAAGCACTCGAATTGAGCCTTGGGAGTCATGCGGTCGCGCTTCCATAGACTTGTGAGACGTGCGACAATCCATCGCCTGTGCGGAAATCATCGGGGCAGAGATGGGCGCGAACCTGACGATTCTCGATCGAAGTCATCACGGCGGGAGCGACACTTTCATGATGAGCAACCCGAACGATGGGACCGGTGGCTCCTCATTCCAGACGACCAACTGGGGCCGGATCGAGGTCGCCCGGGGCACCGATCTGATCGAGGCCCGGCGGGCCCTCGCCGACCTTTGCTCCGCCTACTGGTACCCGATCTACGCTTACATCCGTCGGCGCGGGAATGATGCGGATCGCGCCGAGGATCTCGCCCAGGGCTTCTTCCTGAATCTGCTCGAACGCGACTTCCTGGGTGCGATCAGTCCGGACAAGGGCCGTTTCCGCGCCTTCCTCCTAGCCTCGTGCCGCAATTACCTGGCCGGCCAGCACGATCGCGAGAAGGCCGCGAAGCGCGGCCGCGATCGCATCCACTTCTCGATCGACCCGGTCGACGCCGAGAGGCGGTATGCGCACGAACCTGCGCACGTCGAGACGCCCGAGCGGATCTTCGAGCGGCGGTGGGCGATGACCGTCCTCGATCGCGCGCTCGAGCGACTCAAGATTGAGATGGCCGGATACGGCAAGGCGTCCCTCTTCGAGCATCTGGCGCCGATCCACTCGGGCGCCGTGGATTCGGTCACCTATGCCGCCGTGGGCGAGGCGCTGTCGATGACCGAGGGCGCGGTCAAGATCGCGGCCCACCGGTTCCGAGCTCGGTATCGCGAACTGATCCGGGCCGAGGTGGCCGGGACCCTCGATATCCACCAAGACGTTGACGCGGAGATCCGAGAATTGCTGTCCTCGCTCCAGTCGGGGTGAGGGCAAGAATGCGTGCGAGCACCAGGCCGTTCTCAACCGGTCTCCTCGCCATTTTCGCGAAATCGCACGACGGGCTGTAACCTTCCCCGAGCGATCCTGATGTTATCAGGTAGAAAGGGGATGACTCATGCTCGACTCCGAAGTTTGCACATCGTGCGGGCACGCATTGCCGGATGACGCCCCGATGGGGCTATGCCCGACCTGCGGGCTCCAATCGGCCCTCGATGGAGAATCGACATTCTCCGGAGAGTCTGCTAACGAGGCCCTCTGCAACGCGATTGCCAGGCAGCCTTTCTTTGGCCTGCGCCACGGCTGGATCGATCCCGGCTCGCCGGATCTCACTACCGACCGCTCGATCGGCGCGATGACGGACCAGGGGGATGCGACCGGGACCTGGACCACGGACTGGGATTCCGACGGGGCTGCCGAATCCCGAGGGCATGACGATCCCGAGGTGCCTGGATACGAGATCCGAGGACGGATCGGCCAGGGGGGCATGGGCGTCGTCTACGAAGCTTTGCAATGCCGCGCAAACCGGCGCATCGCGCTGAAGATGATCCGGAGCGACGCCGAGGTGCGGCCGGAACAGCTCCTACGGTTCCAGTTCGAGGCGCAGGCCGTCGCTCGCCTGCGTCACCCCAACGTCGTGCAGATCTACGAGGTCGGGGAGGTGGCCGGATTCCCCTACTTCTCCCTGGAGCTGCTCGGCGGCGGCACGCTCAAGGATCGGCTATCGGCGGCGCGGATGCCGCCCCGTGAGGCCGCCGCGCTGATCGCGGACCTGGCCCGCGCCGTCGCCGCGGCCCACCATGCCGGGATCATCCATCGCGACCTGAAGCCGTCGAACGTCCTGTTCGACACCGACGGCACGCCCAAGGTCGTCGATTTCGGGCTGTCGAAGCAGCTCGATTCGGAGGACGGCCAGACGATGACCGGACAAGTGATGGGCACGCCCAGCTACATGTCGCCCGAGCAGGCCGGCGGCAGGAATCGCGAGGTCGGCCCGGCATCCGACATCTACGGCCTTGGGGCCATCCTCTACGAGGTGATGGCCGGTCGCCCGCCGTTCAAGGGGACCAATGCCACCGAAACGCTCCTCATGGTCCTCACCGAGGACCCGACGCCACCCTCCCGGCTTCAACCGCGGCTGCCGCGCAACCTGGAGACGATCTGCCTCAAGTGCCTGTCGAAGGAGCCGCGCCGGCGGTATGCGACGGCCGACGCACTGGCCGAAGACCTGGGCCGCTATCTCGCGGGCAAGCCGATCCTGGCCCGGCCGGTCTCTCGCGCGGAACGTGCCTGGAAATGGGCTCGACGACACCGCGTGACGGCCGCCCTCGCGGCGACGGGCCTCGTCGCCGCGGTGATCCTCGGCGGTGCGGCGTACCGTGCCGAACTCTCGAGTCGTCGGTACACGAATCAATTGAAGTCCGTCGCCTCGAAATCGATCGGACAGAGTGACGTGCTGAGGGAGAAAGGGCAACCGGACGCCGCGCGGGACCCCCTCGTGAAGCTCCTGACGCGGATCGATGGTCGGCCCCAGCTCGCCGAGTGGCGGAACCTGGCCGAGCGCAAACTCGCGGAGATCGACCGGGTCCTCAACGACAAGAAAGCCGCTGACGACGCCCAAGCGCGGCTCGCGGAGTTCGGCAAGCTCCGCGACGAAGCCTCGATCCTGGATGCCCAGATCGCCGGTTCCGTGCCGGGCCTGGGCGAGGCGTCGATCGCAAGGACTCGCGAGGCGGCACGATCCGCGTTGGGGATCTTCTCCGCGACAAGGCCCGGCGGGGGCCTCTTGCCGGGGCCGCGCCCAATGAAATCTCGACGGATCGATGGGCCGAAGTGGAGTCCGATTGCTATTTGGTCGGGATGGTCCTGTCCGAGGCGATCTCCCGGCCGATCCACGGCGAAGATCCCCGCGAGCAGCTCGATGAGGCCCTGGCGGTGCTCGATCGCACCGCCTCTTCCCACCGCGCGACTCGGGCCTATCTGGTCCGTCGCGCCGGGTTGCTCGAACGCCGAGGCGACGGAGTGGGCGCGCAACGAGATCGAGAGCGAGCCGAGGCCCTACCCCCCTCGGATGCTTATGACTACCTCCTGCTTGGCATGGAGCAATGGAGGCGCGGCGAATGGCCGGCGGCACAAGTGAGCTTCGAGGCCGCCCTGCGAGCGCAGCCCAACCTGCTCCTGGCACGGTTCCTGCTGGCCTGGGCCGAGCTCAATAGCCGGCCGCCGCGCACCGCCGAAGCCCGAGGCGAGCTGAGCTTCTGCATCCGCCAGCAGGAGGGGAATGCCTGGTTCTACTTGCTCCGAGGTGTCGCCAACGGCCACGTCGGTCAGGCCCTGAAGGTATCGTCGATGACCGAGGATCGGTCCCTCGGCGAGACCCGGTTCCTGGAGGCCGAGTCGGATTTCGACACGGCCTGGAAGCTCTGCATGGCCGACCCGCGCCACGCCCCCGAGCTTCGCTACGTGCTGCTGATGAACCGGGGGGGGATGCGTCAGGGACGGGGACGCCCGATCGACGCGGTCGCCGACTTCCGAGAGGCGATCGCCATGAATCCGGAGCCCTATCAAGGTCACAACTCGCTGGCGCAGGCGATGAGATCGCTCGGCGAATACAAGGAGGCTGTCGCATCGTTCGGCCTGGCTATCGAGCGTCAGCCCCGGATGGCGGCCCTCTATCGGGGTCGGGCGCTGGCACGACTCGACCAGAAAGACGCGTCGAGGACCGAACTGGAGCTGGCACTGGTCAACCTGGAGAAGTCGGCCGCCCTCGAGCCGCCCGGCCATCGGGCACCGGATCACATCCTCCGCGGCCTGAGGCTGCTGGGACTCGATCGACCCGAGGACGCCCTGGCCGCGGCCGACGCCGCGCTCTCCGACAATCCGGATGCGCTCGACGCCCGATTGATCCGCGTGGATGCCTTCCTCCGGCGGGAGGAATATGATCGGGCGATCGCCGAGGCCGACGCCGCGATTACCCGGGGCGGCCGGTCGCCTGAGTTGTATCGACTCCGCGGCCTGGCGAAGGTCGGCCGCGGCGAGTTTGCGGGGGCGATCGACGACTACAGCCAGGCCCTGGCGCTCGCGCCGGGCTCGAGCGGACGCATCGTCAACGCGGCTGGGCGTTTCTCCTGGCCAACTCGCCCGAGCTGGCCCTCCGCGACTTCGAGCACGCGCTCCGAGTCGATCGGGACGACGCCGAGGCCTACGCCGGACGAGGCAAGGCGCGTGTCCGACTCGGCCGGATCGATCAGGGACTGGCCGACACCGATCGGGCGATCGAACGGGCGCGGGCATCGGCCCGGATCGTCTATCTCGCCGCCCAGACCTATGCCCAGGCCGCGGAGGCCGAACGCCGGGGTCGCGTCGCCACCCGCACCTCGATCGCATACGAGGCCCGCGCTTCGGACCTGCTCCGGCTGGCGATCGAGCAGACGGCCCCCGAGGCTCGCACGTCCTTCTGGCGGGAGAAGATCCTCGTCGATGGCGCGCTCCGGCCGCTGCTCCGCAACCCTCGGATCGTCAAGCGGCTCGAGGCGACGCTCGCCTCCGCGACCGGGCCGGTCGCCGGGCGGACATCCACGGCCGCCGATCAGTCCCGATGAGACGAACAGCAATGCGTCTGGCTGCGAAGGTCGCGATACTACAGCGTGAGTCGAGGTCAATCGATGAAGAGTCATGTATCACGTAGGTACGCGAAGATCCGACGATCGTGGTCGATCGAGTCGCTCGAGGGTCGAATGCTCCTCTCGGCCGGTCTCGATTCGGAACTGGCCGAGGCGAAGACCCTGACCGGCCCGGCCGATGTGACGACCGGCGTGGTCGCGCCCGACTCCCCGGTGTTCTATCAGATCAACCTCGGTTCCAATGACCATCTGGTCGCCAAGGTGCAGGCCCCGGGCTCCGTCACCCGGCTCTCGCTGCTCGACGACCAGGGAGATGTGCTGGTGCAGAGCGATGGGCAGGCCGTCAACCACTCGAATGACCTGATCGATCAGGATCTGCCGGCGGGGACCTATTACCTGGAGGTCGAGGGCCTCGAAGGTCCGGCGTCGTACACGATGACCATGGGCCAGACGGCGGACTCGGCGCCGTACCAGCCGACGCTCTTGAACCTCCCGCAGTCCGAGGCCTCCCCCCTGGCGCCGCCGATCTTACTGGGGTTCGGACTGTCCCCGCCGGCCGCTTCACTGGAAGCGCCGCCCCCGCCGGCATCCTCCGGCGCGGTAAGCTCTCCCACGGCGCCTACGCCGACCGTGCCGGGCTCGACCGCGTCGGGTTCGAGCTCCCCGCCGGCCGCGGGTCTCTTCTCGGAGGATCTTTCGGTCGTCCCGGCGACGACCTTCGGGATCTTCGTGGGCGGAGGCGCCCTGGACCTCGCCGCTCCCGATGGCATCCACCCCGGTCTCGGTGACGGGACGTTCGGCCCGGCCATGGCCCCGTTGCCGATCGCCGCGCAGCCGGCCGACGTGACGGCGATGGCGGCGGCGGATCTCGGCGGACGCGGGCCGCTCGACCTCGTCGTCGCCAGTTACAGTTCGTCGGTTGGTCAGCTCCAGGTCCTGCTGGGCAAAGGCGACGGAACCTTCGTCGCCGAGCCGCCGATCGACCTCGGCGCACTCCACCCGTCCAAGCTCGCGGTGGGCGACTTCGACGGCAACGGAGACCTCGGCGTCGCCGTCGCCGGGACCGTGGATAACCGGCTGGGCGATGGACGGCTCGATGTCTTATCCGGCGATGGGGCGGGGGGATTCGAGCGCCCGTTCGTCATGCGGCTCGGCGCGAATTTCGACCCGATCTCGCTCGTCGCGGGCGACTTCAACGGCGACGGCCGTAACGACCTCGCCGTCGAGGGCTACGATGTTCCGTCGGACTTCGAAACGTACGACTGCCTCGTCCGCGTCCTGCTTACTAATAAGGACGGGACGTTCGCGCCGCCGGCCACCGCCCCCACGCCGATTTCGATCGATCTCGGGCTGAGTGCTTATGGCGGGATGGTGGCCGGGGATTTCAACGAGGACGGCCGGCTCGACCTGGCCATCGCGGGATCGGACTACGTCGTGACGCTGCCGGGCCTCGGGGACGGCAGCTTCGGGGCACCGACGAAGATCGTGGTCGGGGCGACCGACTTGACGACGATCGCGGCCGGGGATTTCACGGGCGACGGGCATCTCGACATCGCGGTCGGCGGGACCGACGGCGGGGTCTCCCCGAACTCCTCGTTGGTGGAGGTTCTCCTGGGGAAAGGGGCCATGCAGTTCACCCCGGCCAGGACCGCGGCCCTGCTCGATTTCGAGTCGGAATCCTTGTCACCGGGCGACTTCAACGGCGACGGCCGGATCGACCTGGGCGTTGTCGGGATGGAAACGCCTCTGAGCGGCGCCTCGACCGCTTGCTTCCAGGTCCTGCCCGGCGACGGCGATGGGACCTTCGTCGCCCGGCAGTCGGCCGATGCCGCCGATTTCGGCTTCGAGGGATCGGGCTGAAGAACTACCCCGGCATCCTTCACCGGGAAGCTGCTCACGGGGGATTTCAACGGCGACGGTCGTATCGACCTGATCGTCGGGCCGAATGGCCTGCTGTTCGGCGGGCTGGAACCGATCACGCTCTTCCTCGGCAATGGCGACGGCACGTTTACCGCCCCCGTCGTGATCGGTGAGGTGGACATCGACCCGTTTTACAACGTCAGCATGGAAACCGGCGACTTCAACGGCGACGGCAACCTCGATCTCGCGGTCGCCTGCGTCTCGGACGCGACCGAGACGGCGATGCTCGAGGTCTTCCCGGGCAACGGCGACGGGACGTTCGGCAAGCCGATCATCACGGACCTGGGCGATGTCGCGCCCACACTGTTGGCCGCGGGCGATTTCTACGGCCAGGGTCGCACCGACCTGGTCGTAGAGACCCAGGCGATGGACCTCCTGGGCCTTTATTCGAATGGCCCTATCGGCATCGAGCTCTTCCTGGCCGGGGCCGAGGGCCGCTTCCAGGCACCGATCCCCATCGCGGTGCCCGCCGGATCGGCACCCGTGAGGGCTGCCGTCGTGGGCGACTTCCTCGGCAATGGCCGTCTCGGCCTCGCCATCGCCACGTCGAGCGAGTATACCCTGGAGTCCGGGACTTCCAGCGTCATCGTCTTGCCGGGTCGCGGCGATGGGACCTTCGCCGCACCGATCGTCACGGTGATCGGCTCGGGCGAGGTCGAGGCGATGACGGCAGCCGACTTCGGCGGTGGCAGCCACCTCGATCTCGCGGTCTCGACGGTCCAGCAAGACGCAGTCACTCTCGACTACACGAACACGGTCGAGATGCTGAGGGGCGTCGGCGATGGGACTTTCCTGGCACCGATCGCGGTCTACAAGCAGACGACTCCCTTGCTGGCTCGCAACTCATTCGTCAACCAGTTGATCGTGGGGGATTTCAACGGCGACGACGTCCCCGACCTGCTGCTCGGCCAGAGCGACCTCAGCAACGGCCAGGTGCAAGTGCTCGCCGGCCAGGCTGATGGCAGCTTCGTCTCGTCAGCCCCTCCCATCCAGGTCCCCCAATACGACGACCTCGTTGTCGGCGATTTCAACGGCGACGGCCGGCCCGACATCGCGTTCGACGATGGGCGGTCGATAATCGCCGTCTACCTCGGACTTGGCGACGGGCGTTTGGTCGCCCCAAGCCAGTTCGAGCAGGACTTGGGTGCCCGGCCGCTACTGGCCGACGTGACCGGCGACGGGTCGGACGATCTCCTGGTGGTTGACCAGTCCGGCGTGATCCTCTGGCGGCACGCGGAGTCCGGAGACCCGGGTACCTTCGCACCCCCTGTCGCCATCAACACCCAGGGGCCGGCCCTTGTGGCGATCGCAGTCGTCCAGACGACCCAGGGACCGATCATCGCCGGCACCGACCGCGACGACAATCGGGTGACCCTGTTCGCCGACCGGGGAGGCCGATTCGTCGTCCTCGACTCCCTGTCGGCGAAGCTCTCAATCCCGTCCCAGATCCTCGCGGCCGATCTGACCGGCAACGGAATCCAGGACCTAGTCGTCCGCGACGCGGGCGACGACAGCATCGAGGTCTTACTCGGAAACGGCGACGGCGGGTTCACCGGGCTACCCACCAAACTGCCGATCGGCTTCGGTGCCTCGAGCATCACCCTGGCGGACCTCGCCGACGACGGCCGGCCCGACCTGGTTGTCACCAATTCGGTCACGGGGCTGGTGACTCTCTGGTCCAACGAGGGTGACGGCAAGTTCGCCAACCCCACGATCTATGCGGCCGGGGCCGGTCCTTACACGATGGGGCTGGCACCGAGCGGCACCGCCTCGCTGGACGCGACCGTGGCGGTGGCGGCCGGGATCTTCACGCCCCAGGGGCCGACCGGACTGGTAACGCTCGACCCCGGCTCGGGCTCCATGGCGATCCTCGAGGGGCTGGTCGCCGGCGCGTTGGGCAACCCGATCGTGACGCCGACCGATGGGCCCGACGAGGCCATCCAGACCGGTCCGTTCACCGACGACGGGCTGACCGACGTGGCCGTCCTCGGCCCGGCCGGCCTGAGCGTCTACCTGGCCAATGGCCGGGGCGGCTTCGACGCGCCGATGACCTACGACGTCGGGAACGACCCGACCGGGCTGACCGTCGCCGACGCCAATCACGACGGTCACCTCGACCTCCTGGTCGGCGACGCGCAGGGGGACGTCCTGATCTTGCTGGGCGACGGGCGCGGCGACTTCGCTCCCCCGGAGGAGGCCGACCAGTCCATCACGCTGGCCCTGGCCGACCTGAGCGGGACCAACGACGTCATCCTGGCCGACCAGGGCCTGGATCGCATCGTGGTCGACTACGGCTCGGGCCGGTCGGCCGTCCTGGGCGATCAAGCCTCTGGGGTATTGGCGCCGGGCGCCGTCACCCTCGCCGACCTCAACGGCGACGGCATCCCCGACCTCATCGTCGCCAACTCCGGCGGCAACGATATCCTCGTCTACCCCGGACTCGGCGACGGCCAGTTCGGCCGGGCCCTCGAGGGTCCCGATGGCATCGGCTTCCCGGTCGGCACCGACCCGGTCTCGGTCACCGTCGCCGACCTCAACGGCCGGCCCGACCTCATCGTCGCCGATGCCGGCTCCAACGACGTGGCGATCCTCTTGAACGAGCCGGTCGTCGACCTCTTCGACGGACCGTACTTGCCCGGCGATACCTTCACGTTCGCGACCGGGCCCCGACTCGACGCCGGGCTAGGGCCGGTCTCGACCGCCGTCCAGCAGATCAAGGGCGATCCCTATCCCGACCTGCTCGTCAGCGACAGCGGCTCGAATGAAGTGACCGTCCTCCAGGGTCGAGGCGGCGGATACTTCTCCGACCAGAATCCCGAGGTGATCCCGGTCGGCAACGATCCGGGTCCGCTCCTGCTCGGCGACTTCGGCGGCCGGCCCGGCGAGGTCGACCTGGTCATCATCGACTCCGGCTCCGACGAGCTGTCGCTGATCGCCGACATCAACGGCGGCGATGTTATCGCCCAGAGCATCCCCTCCGGCGGACTCGACCCGGTCGCGGGCCTGGAAGGGGAATTCGATGGGAGCCTCGGCCTGCTGGTGGCCAACAACGCCGACGGACACCTGGCGCTGTTCCTCGGCGGACCGGATGGGCTCGATCTGTCGCGGACCTTCGACGTCAATGGGCTCCCCCACCCGACGGCCCTCGTGATGGATGCAAACGGGAACATCTTCGGCGGCAGCGAGGGCGTCGAGGCGGCGATCCCGGTGATCCTCGGCTACGGTGCCTCCGGCAGCGGCACGGCGACGCCGATAGCGGCGCAGGAGCCGGCCGACCAGCAGGTCGCGCTGCTCCAGCCGTTGGGCGAATCGGCCTTCGCCATGGTGACGACGCTCCTGAGCATGCCCGGCGAGACGACCGGCGTCGAGGGGACGGCGACGGCGGCCGGATTGCCCAATCAGCCCCGGTCCGCAGGGATGAGCCCGGATGACTTCGGCGATGACGGCGCCATCGCGGAGACGTCCGAGGCCGTGCCCTCGACGCCACCGACGCAAGCCGTCCCCCCGGCCCTGGTGCGGCTCGTCGCCGGCCTGGACCAGGAGTTGGCGGCGATTGGTTTGAACGCGCGCCGCGGCGGGCTCTTCGACGGGGTGGCCACTCCGCGGGCGACGATGCTGCACCTGGACGTCATCGACCAGGTCATCACGCGATGGTCCGGGATGTTTGGCCTGGTCGGTAGACCTTCCTGGCTCGCGGCCGGGGGAGTCGTGCGGGCCGCGACGCCTGGCGTGCTCCCGGTCAACGGCGGCTCGAACGAAATCCTCGGCGCTCCCGAGAATCCCGACAACACCGTGCTGCCGGCCTCGAACGAACGGGCGGGCGCGACGGAAACGGCCGTCCCCGATCGCTCCGATTCCTCGGAGGACGCCAATCCGTCGGAGACGGCGGACGTCCCCATCGGAGCCTCGGCGGTCGGGCTGGCCGTCGCCATGAGCTCAGTGGCTTATTTGCGCGTCCCATCCGGAGCGCGACGACGATCTCCTATCCTCGACACGCCAACGCGAGATTTTCCCGGCCGAGGTGATCGGGAGCCTCGAAATCGATCGGGTTCCCGATGAGGAGATCGGGGAGTTGCCGGCCCCGACCCAGGCTCCATCAAGTCATGATCGCCCACACGCCCTCGGTTGAGCGATCCCGGTTTCGTTGCAGGTCTCGAGGATTCGCGAGCCGATCTGTAACCTTCCCCGACCGATCCTGTTGTTGACAGGTAGGAAGGGAATGAAACATGCGCGACTTCAGAGATAGCACCTCGTGCGGGACCACCTCGACGGACGACGCTCCTCCGGGGTGCTTCACGATGAAGTCTGACAACGCGGCGACCTGCGATGACACCGTGAGCACAGCGTGAGTGGAGTCCGATCGATGCAGAACCGACCGCCGCGATTGCACGTGTGGAACCGTCAATTTCGATCGATCGAGACGCTCGAGGGCCGCGTGCTCCTCGCGGCCGGTCTCGCCGCGGAACTGTCCGGAGCGGCGACCCTGAGCGTCACGGCCGACGTGACCACGGGCGAGGTCGATTCGAGCACGCCGGTCTTCTACCGCATCGATTCGGCCGCGAATGACCTCCTGGTCGCCGAGGTGCAGGCCCCGGGCTCCGTCACCCAACTCTCACTGCTCGACGACCAGGGCAATCTCCTGATCCAGAGCGACGGCCAGGCCGTTCAGGACGCGAGCGACCTGATCGAACAGGACCTCTCGGCGGGCACGTACTACCTCGAGATCCAGGGCCTCGACGGCACCGCCGCATTCACGCTCACGACCACCGTGACCGCGGTTTCCACGCCCTACGAGCCGACGCCACTCGACCTGCCAGGGCCACCCAATATCCCGACGCCCCAGGCGAGCTCACTGCCATCCCCCGTTTCCAATCCGACGCTTCCGTCACTTCCGGTGCTCCCGCCACTCTCGCTCGCGACGACGGAAGCCCCGTCGCCGACATCTCCGACGCCGGCCAGCTCGACAGGTGTGGGGGCACTCACATTACCGACCACGCCCTCCACACCGACCTCGACGTCGACGGGCTCGGGCGGTGTCGCCGGAAGCTCGCCGATACCTCCCTTACCGCTACCGCCTCCGAGCACGGGAAACGGGGCAACGCTGGGCGATGCATTCGATCCGAACTACGTACCTCCGATGACCTCGGGTATCTTCCTGAGCAAAGGCGCCCTGGACCTCGTGGCCGCCGACGGGATCCATCCCGGCGAAGGCGACGGGACCTTCGGCCAGCCCGTCTCCCGGCTCCCGATCTCCGCCGAGGCCGCCGACGTGACCGCCCTCGTCACCGGGGACTTCAACGGCGACGGTCGGGACGACCTCCTCGCCGCCAGCTTCTCGACGTTCGGCCAGATCCAGGTGCTGCTCGGCAATGGCAACGGGACTTTCGACGCCGAGCCGCCGATCGACCTGGGTGCCTTCTATCCGTCCTACCTGGCCGCGGGGGATTTCGCGGGCGATGGCGACCTCGGCGTCGCGATCGCCGGGACCGACACGACGTCCGGCGGCGGTGTCGTCGAGGTCCTTCAAGGCAACGGGACGGGAGCACTCCAGGCCCCGGTCATCATGCCGATGGGAGCCGGGTTCACGCCGCTCTCCCTCGTGACGGGCGACTTCACGGGCGATGGCCGATCCGACATCGCTGTGGAAGAGACCGGGCCGGACGTGGGCGTCGCGACGACGATCAGCGAGGGAAGCGGGAGGTTCCAGTCGCTTTCTGCCACATCGCTGGGAGCCGTCTCCTCCTTCGGTGAACTCTTAAGCTTCTCGGGTCATTGCAACATGGTCGCGGGCGATTTCGGGGGTGGGCATCTCGACCTGGCCGTCGCCGGGGGCGGATCGGGCGACGAGGGCTTCGTCATGGTGCTGCCCGGCCAGGGGAACGGCACATTCGGCATACCTTCATCGATTGCCCCGGCGCGGGGGCCCCGATGGCGATGGTGGCCGGGGATTTCGGCGGAGACGGCGAGCTTGACCTGGCGGTCGCCGAGATCGGAGAAACGTCCCTATCCGACTCGGGAAGTGTCGTGGTCCTTCAAGGCAATGGGGCCCTGGGCTTCGCGCAGACCAGCCAGATCGAGCCGCTCGACTTCCGGCCGGGTAACCTGGTCGCCGGAGACTTCAAAGGAGATGGACGGCTCGACCTGATGGTCGAAGGCAGTGATTACCCGCCCTCAAAGCCTGACGATGCTCTGTACTGGCAACGTTGTTTTCAGGTCCTGCCCGGTAACGGTGATGGGACCTTCGCAATACCCCAGGATGTCGAGACCGGGACTCAGGGTCAGGCCCACGAGGACGCGCAGGTGTCATCCAACGATATCGTGACGGGCGATTTCAACAATGACGGTCGGCTGGATCTCGTTGAACTCCTCGCAGGGGGGCATTCAACTCTTCCTCGGTAACGGCAACGGGACGTTCGGCGCGCCGGAGGTGGTCGAAACGTTGGGGCCCGGGATGACACTCTACGGCATCGTATCCGGGAACTTCTACGGAAATGACAATCTCGATCTCGCGGTCCTCGTGACTCTACCGGGCGATGACCTTGAGATCCAGGTCCTCTCGGGCCATGGCGACGGGACATTCGGCCAACCGACCATCACGGAGCTGGGGCCTTTCTCCTCGAACTCCACGATCGACCTCTCGAAGCCCTCCCTCGTGGCGGGCGAATTCGCCGATAACAACCTCACGGACCTGGTCGTATCCGACGGCACGAGCCTGGAGGTCTTGCTCGGCGAGGGAGACGGGATGTTCTCAACGCCAAGTCCCGTCCAACTACCGGCCTCCAATCCGCCATCAGAAATCCCGACGATCAAAGACCTCATGGTCGGCGATTTCGACGGCGAAGAGCACCCCAGTCTCGCTTTCCTCGAGGCAACTTCGTCGCAGGATCTTCTCGATGACGACTATTGCATCGTCGTCCTGCCCGGCAACGGGAATGGCACCTTTGGTGCGCCGATCATCACCGCACTGACGCAGGGTGGCAACTCCACGAGTCTCATCGGCGGGGGCATCGTAGACATCGTCGCGGGCGATATCGGCGAGGACGGTAAGTTCGACCTCGCCATCGCGTTTTCCGATCTCGGAGATGGCTCACTATTCAACGAAAGAACCTGGGTCGAGATCCTCCCCGGCGAAGGAAACGGGACGTTCGGGGCACCGACGACTGTCTACTCGCAATCGTACTCACTCTTCGCCGAGACGTTCATCAACCAGATCCTCGTGGGCGACTTCAACGGCGACGGTCACCTCGACTTGCTCCTCGATGATGACCCGGTGTTCGGGAACGGCGCGATGATCTTACTTCCCGGCCTCGGAAACGGGAGCTTCGTGTCGCCGTCGCCGCTGCTGGAGGTGGGGACCGATCTGCCAATCGCCGCGGGTGATTTCAACGGTGACGGCGAGGTCGCCCTCGCGTACCAGGACGGCGACTCGGTGATCGCCCTGGATTATGGGCTGGGAGACGGCTCGAACCTCCAGGACACGGCGTTGCTCGCCGACGCCACCGGCGACGGGACCGACGACCTCTTGATCGTCGACCAGTCGGGCGAGATCCTCTGGCGTCAGGGCCAGTCCTACGACCCGGGGTCCTTCGACCCACCGGTCGCGATCAATCCCGAGGGGCCGGCCTCGGTTGCCATCGCCATCATCCAGACCTCGCGGGGCCCGATCGTCGCCAGCGCCGACCGCGACGATAACTTCGTCACGCTGTTCGCCGATCGCGGCGGCCGATTCGTCGCGATCGGCTCGCTGGCGACCGGACAGGCGCCGAGCCAGATCCTTGCGGCCGATCTCGAGAACAATGGTGATGAGGACCTGGTCGTCCTCAACGCGGGCGATGACAGCGTGGCGATTTTCCTCGGTGACGGCGATGGCGGCTTCACCAAGGAGGGGTCCGACATCCCAATCGGCCTTGGCGCCTCGAGCATCGCCCTGGCGGACCTCGACGCGACGGGCCGCCCCGACCTGATCGTCACCAACTCGCTCACCGGGACGGTCGGTGTCCGGCGCAACCTGGGCAACGGTTCGTTCGCGGACCCATCGCCGTACACCGCGGGCGCCGGGCCGTACAGCATGAATCTCGATGCGGACGGGGTCCCTGCCTCGCTCGATGCGACCGCGGCCGTGGCCTCGGGCGTCTTCACGCCCCAGGGGCCGCTCGGCCTGGTCACGCTCGACCCCGGAACGAACTCGCTGGCGGTGCTCGAAGGTCTTGTCAACGGGGCGATCGGCAACCCGATCACCACGCTCACCACCGGGCAGGCCCAGGTCGTCTCCACCGGCGAGTTCAGCGATGACGGGCTGACCGACCTCGCCGTCCTCGGGTCGGACGGGTTGAGCGTCTACATGGCCAACGGCCGCGGCGGCTTCGACCCGCCGACCGTCTACGACGTCGGGACCGACCCCACCGGACTCACCGTCGCCGACGTCAACCACGACGGCAACCTCGACCTCCTCGTCGGCAACGCCGAGGGCGACGTGCTGATCCTCCTCGGGGACGGCAAGGGGGAATTCGCACCCTCTCGCGAGTCCCAGCAGGCGATCACCCTGGCCGTGGCCGACCTCGGCGGGTCGCCGGACCTCATCCTCGCCGACCAGGGGCTGGACCGGGTCGTGGTCGACTACGGCTCGGGCCGGTCGGCCGTCCTGGGCGATCAGGCCTCGGGCGTACTGGCGCCGGGCGCCGTCACCCTGGCCGACCTCAACGGCGACGGCATCCCCGACCTCATCGTCGCCAACTCCGGCGGCAACGATATCCTCGTCTACCCCGGACTCGGAGATGGCCAGTTCGGGCCCGCGATGGAGGGGCCCGATGGCATCGGCTTCCCGGTCGGCACCGACCCGGTCTCGGTCACCGTCGCCGACCTCAACGGCCGGCCCGACCTCATCGTCGCCGATGCGGGCTCCAACGACGTGGCGATCCTCTTGAACGTGCCGGTCGTCAACGACTTCGATGGCCCGTACTTGCCCGGCGATACCTTCACGTTCGCGACCGGGCCCCGACTCGACGCCGGGCTAGGGCCGGTCTCGACCGCCGTCCAGCAGATCAAGGGCGATCCCTATCCCGACCTGCTCGTCAGCGACAGTGGCTCGAATGAAGTGACCGTCCTCCAGGGACGAGGCGGCGGATACTTCTCCGATCAAAATCCCGAGGTGATCCCGGTCGGCAACGATCCGGGTCAACTCCTCCTGGGCGACTTCGGCGGCCGGCCCGGCGAGGTCAACCTGGTCACGATCGACTCCGGCTCGAACGACCTGTCGCTGATCGCCGACATCAACGGGGGCGATCTCATCGCCCAGAGCATCCCCTCCGGCGGCCTCGACCCGGTCGCGGGCCTGGAAGGGGAATTCGACGGGAGCCTCGGCCTGCTGGTGGCCAACAACGCCGACGGACACCTGGTGCTGTTCCTGGGCGGACCGGACGGCCTCGACCTGTCGAGGACTTTCGACGTCAACGGACTGCCGCATCCGACCGCACTCGTCATGGACGCCAGCGGGAACATCTTCGGCGGCAGCGAGGGCGTCGAGGCGGCGATCCCGGTGATCCTCGGCTACAGTGCCTCCGGCAGCGGCACGCAGGCGCCCATCGCGGCCCAGGAGCCGGCCGACCAGCAAGTCGCACTCGTCCAGCCGCTGGGCGAATCGGCCTTCGCCATGGTCACGACGCTCCTGAGCATGCCCGGCGAGACGACCGGCGTCGAAGCGGCCGCGACGGCGGCCGGATTGCCCAATCAGCCCCGGTCCGTTGCGATGAGCCCGGATGACCTCGGCGAGGACGAACCGATCGCGGAGACGACCGAGGCCGTGCCGTCTCTTCCTCCGACGCAAGCCATCCCGCCGGCCCTGGTGCGGCTCGTCGCCGGCCTGGACGAGGAGCTCGCGGCGATCGGCTTGACCGTGCGCCGCGGCAGGCTCTTCGAGGCGGTGACCTCTCCGCGGACGATCATGAGAATCCTGGAGGCCCTCGACCAGGTCCTCGTCCGATGGACCCCGATGGTGGGATTGGTCGGCCCACCTTCGTGGCCTGCCACCGGGCCGGTCGTGCGGGCCGCGGCCCCTGGAATCCTCCAGGTCCTCGGCGACTCGCAACACATCCCCAGCCCCCACGCTAATCCCGACAACACCATCCTGTCGGCTCCCGATGATCGGGAAACGGGGGTGAAGTCCGCGGTCCCTGATCGTTCCGATTCCTCGGAGGATGCCGACCCGTCGGATACGGCGGACGTTCCCATCGGAGCCTCGGCGGTCGGCCTGGCCGTCTGGATGAGCTCGCTGGCCCACTTGTACGGTCCGCGTGGACCGCGATGGCGATCGCCGACGACCCGACCTCCTCGTCACGATCGTCGAACTGTCCGCGGGCCGGGCTCGAGCGGAGGCGGGTCCGCAGGTCCGTCGGCCGGTTCGTAAACATCCCGAACCCAGTCCCGGAACCGATCCGGTGTGTGCACCAGACCCCGCGCGGCCAGCCACGCGGCGTACTCATCGAGGGGCTCGTGCAGGTGCTCCGTCCCCCCGAGGGGGATGTGGCCGAACTCGATCGAGAAGGCATCCTCGGCCCGGTCGGGGGGCTCTCCCCGACAGATCATCCGGTAGATTGCAGAAGCCAGTCCCGTCCGATCCGCGCCGGACTTGCAGTGGATCAAGAGTGGATAGGCGCAAGACCTTAAGGTATCGATGAGGGTGAGCAATTCGCGGCGTGTCGGCCTCTTCGTCGCGCTCAGTGGGAAGTCATAGAAGGACACGCCGCTTTCCGAGCATACTTTCACTTCTGCATCATACCACCAATCCGAAGGGGATCCTCCGCGTAGATTGAGGATCGAGCGGAGTTTATGGTCGCGGATCAGGACGGGGAGTTGGGTCGTCGGCTGGGCCGATCGGATCACCTGTCCGTTATCCACGTCCCCCAGATTGCCCCGGAACCACGGCCTGCGGAAGACCCAGCAAGACGCGACCACGAGGACCAGGAGCGTCAGTGCGGCGCGGTCGAGATGACGGCGGAATCCCGGATGGGCCGGGCTTGCCTTGACCGAAGGTGCGCTCGTTGCCACGGGTTCTTCCTTTCCGTTACAACCCGAAGCTAACCACAAATCGAGGCGAGCGTCCATTGCGATCCGCAGGAATCGGCGGTAGCAACGCGAGTGACCGATACGAAGAGGCCGGTCGCCCACCAGGTTTGGGGGGCGACCGGCCGGTCAAGTCCATCGGTCCGTTGCCTTAGCCAACCAGCTTGTGCCAGCGGCGGTCCGCTCGCTCAGGCTACCTCGCACCAGGCTCCAGAGGGAGCTGAGTCGCCGTGTTCGTGCCTGTGACGGGCGGGAGCGGTTGGCCAGCGACCTTGACATACCGGACGGCGAAGGCCGTCTGCAAGGTCGTGCCGAGCACAGCCTGGACCGGCGCGATGATGCGGTCGAGGAAGACCGTGAAACGGACGATCGGGTCGCGGTAGACGACGAGTCGATCGCCGGGCATCATCTGGTAATTGGTCGTGGGGTCGCCACCACTGGTGATCGCCGACAGGTTGACCGGCAAGTTCTGTTCGCAACACGCCCCGGGAGGGGCCGGTCGCACCAGGCGGATATTGTTGGGCGCGGCCGTAGGCAGCAGGCCGCCGGCATATTGCAGTGCATCGAGGACGGTCTCGTTGCCGGTGACCGGCAGCTTGCCCGGCACCAGGACGTCTCCGAGGATATAGTAGTTCTTGCTGTTGTAGGCCGTGACGTTGACGAAGACCCGGTCTGTATCCCGCGGATCCGTCACCTTGACCTTCTTGGTCTTGGGATCGAGCTTCGGCTCGCCCGTATTGGGATCGATCTCGATCAGGCCGAGCGTCTCGTCGTTGATGAATTTCCGGAGGTGCAAGACGATCTTCTCCTTGACCTCCGCGATGGTGAGACCGGCGACGTAGACCTCGCCGTAGAAGCTGAGCGAGATCTTACCGTCGGGCCGCACAAGCCGTTCGCCGGAAATCGGGCGACCGGGCAGGGCTTCCAGCACCTCGACGATGATCAGGTCGGGAGGCTCGACGATGTAGTCGGGCATGCTGACCTTGGTGAACTCGCGGGGGATATTGCTGCTGGCGATCTTATCTTCCGGCGTCCGAACCGTCTGGCATCCGCAGGCAGCGCAGAGGAGAAACGTCAGTAGCCAGCCGGCCCGTCGGTAGTTTGTCCTTTTGCGATTCATCCCACACATCCTCCCGGCACTCCGACTTCGGCCGAACAGGCGCCCGGGGGACGGACCGAAACCTACCCCCGGGGACGATCACGGACAGTCCAGTTCACATGGAACCCGGCCTGTTCCCCGTCGTTTACACTCCCAGTTCTCGGGACCCGGGCCGTTTCCCTCGGATCCATCTTGACAAGACATAGAATCGGCACAATCGCTCGTTCGCTCAAATCGAAACTGGGTAACTCGCCGTGGTTCGAGCAATTTATGGGAAATACCGAGTTTGCCGGTTGTAATAACTCTGAGGGATCGTCGAGCGAGGGGATTTGCGATTAAAATAACGACCCGCCAGTCCGGCGGGACCGGAGATGGTGCGAGCGCGCGTCGAGGGCGCCGTGGCCTTGGCCTGGCCCTGCGTCCGGGCGGGGCGGACGCCGCTCATCACGCCGGAACCGACACCGTTCGGATTCTGCGTCGCCATCATCATCATACCCATCTGCATCGACCCGAGGCCGCCTGGCCCTCCGCGGGCGCTCGACGTTGTCGTCGAACTCATTCCGGAAGTTGTCGTCGAGGTGGAAGTGGAGGATAAGGTCGAGGTGGAGGTCGTTGTGCCGAGGCTGGACCCGCCGGGCATCATGCTGCCATAGAAGAACGGGGCTGCGAACGGATTGGCGAAGATGTTGCCCTGAATCGGGGTGCCGGCCACGTCATATCCCGAACTGGCCCCGCCCGTCGCATACGCCGGGGTCGGGATCGGCAAGGTCAGGGGAATCGGCGTCATCGAGGTTCCCGAGAGCGGCGTCCCGCTGGTCGTCCCGGCACCGGTCGGCGGCGCGCCGAGACTCTGGGCCCCCGCCTCCCGGACGTCCATCCATCCTGCTGCGCAGACCAGACCGGCGCACGCGAGTTTCCATCTGATACCGTTCATGGGCAATCACTCCATCCTTCTCACCCCGTCGGGCCTCCCGTCAACGCGATCGATCCGTCGATCCGCCCGGCAACGCCCTGTCCTATCCTCCGGAATCGCGATCCGGCGAGAGGGCTCGTGAGGTCCCACTCGCGACTCTCGATTCGGCTCGTCTCTTTGTTTCGACGAGCGCGTCTCAGTCGGAACACTCAAAACCCGAGCAATCGACAAATACCCCGAATTCGTCACTTACGCAAAAGCCGGAACATTCCCACTTTCTCCAGATTCGCTGGAGTGAGAGGCGCGAGGCATCCGATCGAACGAGTTAAGCTCGATGTGAGGATGGGACAGCCTCCACCCAGGAGATCCGTCGGAGGCGAACCAAGTCAAACGCGATCGGATGAGGCGAGCATGCGCAAAGACATCAATTGGAAAGGCCGGGCGCTGGTGATGGCCGTGCTGACCATGGCAGTCAGCCTGTCCGAGCGGGCGCAGGCTCAGCAGACCGGATTGTTCCCGCTGGCGACGATCCGCCGGGAGAGACCACCCTGTCCGAATGAGGATCCGGTCTACAAGTATTACAAGCAGCAGTATTTCGGCTACCATCCCACCTGCTGGCAGCCGTTCCCGGCCGGCTGGGGATGCCCGAGCAAGCAAACGATCGACAAGGAGAAGGAGTTCGCCGAACTGCCCATCGGCGGACCCCCGCCCAGGGGATTCGGTGACGACCCTGCGGGTCCAGATGACGAGCGGATGCAGCGGCCCCGGGCCGCCCAGCCGGCGATCCCGAACCTCCCGCAGGAGCGCGACCCGTTCGAAATGGACGGCGGCGCGGCGCCCTTGCCGGGGGGCAATCAGAACCAGCGACCGGCGCCGCGACGGAACGGGGCCGCATCGCCCTTCGAGGACTTGAACCCGGGGGCCTCTGTATCGCCTTCCCGACGCGGCACGCGACCCAGGACGGTCACGCCGGGCCAGGGAGACGACGCTCCGGACCTGTCGGCTCCCGCGGGACAGCCGGATCAGAATACCTCGGCACGCAGGGTGGGCGGCGATGCCGACGGCGACCTGGCGGCGCGTGGCGATAGCGGCCCCGTGCTAAACGTAGAGGACCTCAACGCGCCCGGTTCCGGCAATAATTCCGGCCTCTACGATTCTCAGCCCATCCAACCCAGCGGGCCGGCGGTCGCCTCGGATTCGACGACCCAGGCTGCTCCCCCCCGGCGGGGATTGATCAGCAACCTGTTCGGCAGCCTCGGGCTGAACTGGACGCGGCGTTGATCGAGCCCTTCGGGTGTTGCCTTCAGAATTCATGGAACTCCACGGTGTCCGGGTTCATCCCGATATCCCCGTGGAGTTTCTCGTCTTGCGGGGAGTCAACGTAAGGCATGGCGATAACAGCCGTCGGGCGAGGCCGACTGATGCAATGACGCGGGAATCCTGTCACAATCAAGATCGATGCGGGCTTCGTGCCATCAATCTCGAATACCGAGGCTCCCCGAGCGAATCAGCATCATGAAGGATCGATCGGAGTCGGCCCGGAACCCGGCCGTGTGAGCTTCCTGATATGCCACAGCGCAAGACATTCGTTCTCGGCCTCGGCTCGGCCCTGCTCGCGATCGCGGCAGTGGGACTTGTCAACCGGCTGGCCCGCTCCGCGAACGGACTGCAAGAGCGACTCGGTTCGCAATCGAGCAGCCTGATCCTGGCGTTACTGGTCATCCTCATGGTGATCGGTGCGATCGTGCTCGGCCGACTGGCCTGGCGATCGACGGGAAGCGCACCGGCATCGTCCCCGTTGGTTACCGATGTAATCCTTGCCGCCACCTCAGAGGCCGATCGGGCGGAGGGAGTGATCCGCCAGGTCAAGGACGAGTCCATTAAGGCCGAGCTTAACCGCGAGCTGGGCGAGATGAAGACCGGGCGAGACAAGCGGGATTTTCGCGTCGTGATCTTCGGGACCGGCTCGGCCGGCAAGACGTCGCTCATCAACGCATTGCTGGGACGAGACGTCGGCAAGACCGAGGCCATACTGGGGACCACAAAGCGTGCCGAGAGCCATACTTACAGTCTGGAAGGGGTCGACGGATACGTGTTCCTGACGGACACGCCCGGCCTGTCCGAGATCGGCACGGGCGGTGCGGCGAGGGAGCAGGAAGCCCGAGGACTGGCCGCCAGGGCCGACTTGCTCATCTTCGTCCTCGACCACG
Organism: uncultured Planctomycetota bacterium; assembly: GCA_963777695.1. GTDB lineage: Bacteria > Planctomycetota > Planctomycetia > Isosphaerales > Isosphaeraceae > CAVZRC01. Next base: position 1,327,872 of record CAVZRC010000001.1, on the reverse strand, counting down.
ACCTGATCCGGACCGAGTTCGAACCGCTCTCGGCCCTGGTCCGTCAGGGGAAACGATCGATTGTCCTGCTGAACAAGACCGACCGGTTCTCGGACGAGGATCGCAATGCCATCCTGGCCAAGCTCAAGGAACGACTGCGGGGTCTGGTCCCGGCCGAGGACATCGTTCCCGGCGCGGCCGACCCGCGGCCGATCCCGGTCCGCGTCCGTCGCGACGACGGCTCGACCGAGACGACCCTCGAGGACCAGCCGCCGGACCTCGCGGCGCTCCGCGACCGGATCGCGTGGATCCTCAAGCGTGATGGCGATTCCCTCCGCGCCGGGAATCTCCTCCTCCGCGCCCAACTGCTCGGCCGCAAGGCTCAGGATCAGATCGCGGTCGAGCGGGATCGTCGGGCCGAGGCGGTGATCGAGAAATACCAGTGGATGACCGCGGCGACCGTCTTCACCACGCCGTTCCCGGCCCTGGAGTTGCTCGCCAGCGGTGCCGTGCAGTTCCAGATGATCTCCGAGCTGGCCGATGTCTACGGCGTCACGCTGGCGACCTCGAACGTGCGGCTTTATGGCACCGAGATGATCCAGACGCTCCTGAAGCTCGGGTTGGTCGAGGCGTCGACGTCGCTGATCGCCGGGATCTTCAAGTCGACGCTGGTCGGCTACGCGGCCGGAGGGGCGGTCCAGGCCGTCTCGATGGCCTACCTGACGCATATCTCCGGCGAGACCTTCGCCGAATACTTCCGTCGCGGCCAGACCTGGGGCGATGGCGGGCTCCAGGGTGCCTTGATCCATCAGTTCGACCAGACCAGCCGAGCGGGATTCCTCCAGGAATTCGCCCAGCAGGCGGTCCAGAAGGTCTCAAGCCGGTTCCTGCCGGGATCATCGAAGACCGAGGAATCACCCGCGTCCAGGAATTGACGCCGCCTACCGAGGATGAGCTCCATGCCGGATGCCGACCGAGAATACCCCAGCTTATTCCCCAGGCCCGACCAGACGATTGCCGGCATCGGCCGGGCGATTCGCGAGGGTCGATTGACCTGCGTGGACGTGCTCAACCGATGCCTCGACCAGGTCGATCGTTGGGAGCCGAAGATTCACGCCTGGGTGGTGCTGGACCGCGATGGAGCCACGGAGCAGGCCCGGGCACTCGATGAGGAGTTGAAGACAGGCAACGATCGCGGTCCGCTCCATGGCATCCCGATCGGGATCAAGGACATCTTCGACGTAAAGGGACTGCCCACCGCCTGCGGCGCGAAGCGGTGGGTGGATCGGGTTGTGGAAGAAGACGCCACGGCCGTCGAGCGGCTCCGCGAGGCGGGGGCCGTGATCATGGGCAAGACGGTGACGACGGCCTATGCCTGCCTCGATCCGCCGGTGACGCGCAATCCCTGGAACCTCGAGCGGACACCCGGCGGCTCATCGAGCGGCTCGGCTGCGGCGGTCGCGTGCGGGATGTGTTTCGGGGCGTTGGGTACCCAGACTGGCGGCTCGATCACGCGGCCTGCCGCGTTTTGCGGTGTCGCCGGAATGAAGCCGAGCAAGCTCGACCCGAGCTCCATGGGCCTGGGCTTCTTGCCCTTCGCACCCAGCCTCGATCATGTCGGGCCCATCGCGCGAACCGTAGAAGATCTGCGGTTGTTGTATGGGGCGATTGGCGAGAAGGAGTATCTTCGTAGGGTAGCGAAATTCGATGAACCCTGCGAAGGACCGATCAAAATCGGCCGATTACGTGGGTTCTTCGATCGCCGATGTTCACCGGCTTGTCTTTCCATCTTCGAGGATGCGGTTCGGGGGCTCGCATCGCAGGGAGCGGACATCGTCGACCTGGACGACCCGGTCGACTTCGAGGCAGTCCTCAAGAATCATCGGACCGTATTGACCGCCGAGGCAGCGAACGTTCATTCGCAATGGCTCGATGAATCCCCTGATGATTACCCACCGCGCATCCGCGAGATCATCCTGGAGGGCCGATCCGTGACTTGCGCTCGAGTATCTCCGAGCCAAGGATCGCATGAGATCCACCTGGTCATACCTGTGCGAGGCCTCCTTCGACAAAGAGTTCCAATTTTGGATCACTCCCGCAGCTCCTAGCACGGCTCCCGATCGGTCGACTACCGGAGACCCGTCGTTCAACGCCCCTTGGAGCTATACCGGCCAGCCTACCGTCTCGTTTCCGATTGGTCTGGCATCGGACGGCCTACCGGTTGCCATCCAGGTGGTCAAGAGCCGAATGCGCTGGGTTCAAGGTGCTGCGAGCGGCCGAGTGGTGCGAACACGCGATCCGAACCTGGCAGCAATAAAGGACCGGGACCATGTCCGGCGTACAGGAGCTGAACGAATTGCTCGACGAGCTGGATCGACAGACCGAGGGGGCCGATGAGACCGTCGAGCGGGCGAGGGTCAGTCTCGAGGAGACCCTGGCCGGCCTGAAGCTCACGCCCGAGGAGGAGCAGGTGCTGGCCGAGGAGCTGGGCCAGCTCCGCGACCTGACCCGCAAGCTCGACGAGACGACGATCGAGATCGCCGCCTTCGGCATGGTCAGCCGCGGCAAGTCGTCGGTCCTCAACGCGCTGATCGGCCAGGAGGTCTTCAAGGTCGGGGCCACACACGGCACGACGGTCGCCCGCGGCGACCCAGCGATGGGAGCAGAGCACCGTCGGCCGTCCCGGGCTCGAGGGCACCCGGCTGGTCGTCGTCGACACGCCGGGCATCGATGAAGTCGGCGGCGAAGGCCGGGAAGCCCTCGCCCGCGAGGTCGCCCGACATGCCGACCTGATCCTGTTCGTCGTCTCCGGCGACATGCAGCGCGTCGAGATCGAGGCGCTGACCCAGTTGCGCGAGGCCCAGAAGCCGATCATCCTCGTCTTCAACCAGATCGACCGCTATCCCGACCTCGACCGCGACCAGATCTACGCCAAGATCAAGGACGAGCGGGTCAAGAACCTGGTCCGCCCGGACGACGTCGTGATGACCGCGGCCCGGCCCGAGCCGTTCAAGGTCAAGGTCCAGCTCCCCGACGGGAAGACCCAGACGCAGTGGGAGCGGCCGGCTCCGTTGATCGAGCCGCTCAAGGTCCGGATCCTCGACGTGCTCAACCGTGAGGGGAAGGCGCTGGTCGCGCTCAACACGCTGCTGATGGCCGGCGACCTTCATTCCGAGATCGTGTCGCGGAAGGTCCAGATCCGCGATGAGGCGGCCAACCGGCTGATCTGGAACTTCGCGCTGGCCAAAGGGGCAGCCGTGGCGCTCAACCCGATCCCGGTCGCCGACATGGCCGGCGGACTGGCCGTCGACGTGGGGATGATCGTCACGCTGAGCAAGCTCTACGGCATCCCGTTGACGCGACGCACGGCGGCCAGCCTGGTCCGCGACATGATGCTGGCCCTGGGGGCCATGGGGCTCGCCCAGGTCGCGACGCGGTTGGTGGCCAGCGGGATCAAGACGTCGCTGGCCGGCCTGACCGTGATGAGCGGCGGACTGGCCGCACCCCTCACGGCGCTGGGTTACGGCGCCATCGGTCTGACGCAGGCGGCGACCGGCGCCACAACGTCGTATGTCCTCGGCCAGGGGGCCAAGACCTACCTTCGCCAGGGCTGCCAGTGGGGCCCGCGCGGCATCAAGACCGTCATCCAGCAGATCCTCGTCGAGGCCAAGACCGACTCGGTCATCGACCGGCTCCGGGACGACCTCAAGAAGCGGTTGAAGTCCTGATCGGGACCACGCGTCGCTCTCGAGGATCATTCTGATCTTTTCGGCGGCCAGCTTGTCTCTTCATAATCATAGGGGAAGAAGCCGGACCCTTCCCAGGCCATTGAACCCTCACCGTTTCCTGTTTGGCTTTCGATGTCCCGAATTCGCTGGATCATGATCGGCGGTGCCGTCGCGCTAGTCGCGCTACGGCGGCCTCGCCTTCGAGATCATCGCCACTCAGCCGGTGCGCGGAGCGATGCGGACCTGCGCCGAGCTGTTCACGATCGCCAATCGGCCCGACCTCGACGAGGCCAAACGCATCGAGGCGGCGCGATCGCTCTGCTCGACGCGCTATCTCGGAACTCACAAGCTAACCCTCGCCGCCGAGGGTGGGATCGTCGGCATCCCGCGCAACCTCAACAAGAACTTCCAGGCTTGGCGCGAGGGGCCGAACATCTGGATCTGCACGTCGAACCGCATCGGTCCGGTTTATCAGTTCGTCCTCGAGGACGGACGATGGCGATTCGATGGCCCGGTCGGCATCCTCCGCGCCTGGGGGGAGATGATTCCGATGTCCGACCTCCCCGACCTGGAATGAGTGGTCAGGGATCGCACCTCCGGCGATTGATTCAAGGCAGCTTCAGCAGGTAGACCTTGTTATTCGACCCGGCGACGGCCAACTGCGACCCGTCGGGACTCCATGCCACGCCATAGGTCATGGTGTCGGGGGCGACGCGCTGGTGAAACAGGGGCCTGGACTCGGCGACGTCCCAGGCGAACAGGTTGCCGCCGTAGTCGACCGAGGCCAGTCGCTTCCCGTCCGGGCTGAAGGCGAGCGAGTAGACGTCATAGGGGTGCCCGTCGAGCTTGTGCAGCTCCTTGCCGTCGGCGACGTTCCAGATGCGGACGGTCTTGTCGACCGACGCGGAGGCGAGCCGGGTGCCGTCGGGGTGGAAGGCCAGGCCGTAGATCGGCGCGCCGTGGCCCTGACTCTTGCGCAGCTCCTTGCCGTCGGCGACGTTCCAGTACTTGATCAACTTGTCGTCGCCGCCGGTCGCGAGCAAGTCTCCCTTGGGATTGAAGGCCACGGCGTAGACCACATTGGCATGGGCGCCGATCGATCGCACCTGCGTGCCCTTGGCGGTGTCCCAGATTCGCGCGGTCTTGTCGGCGCCGGCAGTCGCCGCGAGCTTGCCGTCGGGGCTCCAGGCGACGCTGTAGATCTGGCCGGTATGGCCCGCGAAATTCCTGGACGCTCCGGAGGAGGGTAGTGTCCAGAGCGACACAACCTTGTCTCCGGTACCCGAGACGATCGTCCTGGCGTCGGGCATGAACGCCAGGGCCGTCGCCGGTGCCTCCGAGGCCCGGTAGCTGGCGCGCTCGGCCTTCGCGGGATCGCCGGCGGTCAGGTCGAAGACCTTGACGATCCCGTCGTTCAGGCCGACGGCCAGGAATGCGTTGTTGCCCGAAGCCGCCAGGGCTCCGACACCTGCCGGCAACGGCTGGATCGTCATGAGAGGCTTGCCGTCGACCGCGTTCCAGACCCGGACCGTCCTGTCCATCGAGCCCGTGAAGAGCTTGCTGCCGTCGCGGCTGACGCCCATCGCGGGAATCCCGTCTGCATGGCCCGAGTCAGTGCGGATGGCCTTGCCCTGCTCGGTGTCCCAGAGCCGGACGGACTTGTCGGCCGAGGCGGAGAAGACGAGCTTGCCGTCCTTGGGGGCGAAGGCCAGGGCGTGAATGCGCCCGGTATGGCCCTTGAGCTCCTTGATCGTCTTGCCGTCGCTGCTATGGACGACCCGGATCGTGTGATCCTCCCCTGCGATCGCCAGCCGGGAGCCGTCTCCCCGAACCGCCATCGCGGTGATCGGCGACGGCAAGTTCTCGATCTTCCTGACCTCCTTGCCATCGGCGACGGCGACGATCCGCACCGACCTGTTCGCCAGGGCCAGTGCGACTTGCGCCCCATCCTGGCGAAATGCGACGGCGAGAATCGGCTCGGGGGCGGGAATTTCCCGGACCAGTTTCCCCTCGGACGGGTTCCAGATCCGGAGGATCTTGTCGTCGCCGGCGGTCGCCAGCCTGGTCCCGTCGTCGCTCAAGGCGAGGGACTTGATCGGCCCCCTGACGTCAAAGCGTTTGGGTTCCGCCGACGGGATCTCCCAGAGCTTCGCCGTATTGTCGTTGCTCCCCGACAAGACCTGCTTGCCGTTCGGCGAGACGGCGACGGCGAGGACCAGCTTCGAGTGCCCTTCGTACTTGCGGACCTCCTTGCGAGTGGCCACGTCCCACAGTCGGACCGTGCTGTCGAATCCGGCGGTGGCGATCGTCTTGCCGTCCGGGCTCCATGCAACCGAGTAGACGGCTTCGGTGTGGCCATCGAGAGTGCCGACCATCGAAGCCTGCTGGGCGATCGCCATCCCGGCCGTCGCCATCGCCACGAAGGTTGCCGTCCATACAGGGTGATATCGTCTCGTGATACTGGCCATGATGCCTCCTTGGAGTGTGTCCTACTTTATTGCTGGCATGGCCTATCGGCCCTTCAGGATGACGTAGAGGACATCCCTGGGTAGTTCGAGCTCGATCGACTCCCCGACGCGACGGAGCGGGGCCGTCCCCCTGGCATTGCCGTTGGCGTCGAGCGGGATCGCCGAGGTGAGCTTGGAATTCCTCAACTGGACGCGGACCTTCGTCGCGGCGATCGACCAGGGCATCGTGCCGGTGTTGTCGATCTGCCGGCCATGGATGGTCTCCTTGCCCCCATCGGCGGTGAACGTCGCTTCGTGATCGGACCAGCCGGTGGGTCGGGCGCGTCCCCACCTGGATCAGGACGCGATCGCTCCGGCCGAGCGGCTGGCCATCCATCGCGACGACGAGCACGCTGGCGTAGTCGTTCTGGGACCGGATCGTCACGTCGCCGAGGGCGATGTCCCCGGCCTTATCGAGGAAGCCGGTGGCACCTTGAGCCGAGGGGGCCTTGAGGATGCAGATACCCCGTGCATAATCCCACGAGAGCTGACCGGTGTCGCTGGAGACGAGCCTGCTCTTCCGATCGATGTAGCGATGGAGATCCATGGCCTTGGTCCGGGACGGGTCGGAACCATAGACGACCTGCACCGGGCCGACGAGATAGGCCAGGGGATCGACGCCCCGCGCGAGGTTCGATCTCCGAGCCGTGTCCCCCAGGTCACGACTGGGATCAAATCCGGAATCCTCGGCGATGATCGGCGGCATGCGGCCCCAGATCTGCTCCAGACTTCGGTGCTCGACGACGACCGGCGGCCCTTGCTCGACATAGCCACGGCGGAAGAGCAGGGCCGCGGCGGGGAACTGGCCGAGCATCATCGGCGTCGCGATCGCCCACTTGGCGCGCGAGGCGGAATCCCAATCGGCCCGGTCCTGGTCGGACCACTCGACCTCGTTCGTCGTGAACCAGTAGACCACATCCACGCCGGTCAGCGACTGATAGGCCGCCGCCAAGAACGGGCCCTCGGACTGGTAGCCGGTCGGGGGCACCCAGTGGGTCTCCGTGATCATCATCGGATGGCCGACCACCTGCTTGATGTCGAGCGGGAACGCCCCCGGATTGAGCAGGACCGAACCGTCCTCGTACTGGTCGCCCCGGTCGATCCGCCAGACGCGATCGGGTCCGATGTGGACCGGGCTGTAATAGGTATTGACCGAGAGCACCTCGTTGGCGGTGTAGGACCATCGCTCGGCGTCGTTGAGCCGGACGGCATCGGCCGTCCGCCAGTTGCCCGCGTTGATCAGTTGCCGGCAGCCGAGCTCCTCGCGGAGGTAGTGCGCGATCTCCGCGTTGAAGTTGTACATCGTCTCGGCCAGGAAATGGAGCTGGTCGTCGAGCCGTCTCTTGAGGCCGCCGGTTTGAGGCTGGGTCAATTGCCAGATCATGTGGATGCCGAGGACGCCGCGCGACAAGTCATCTTCGGGCATGATCTCGCCGCCCCAGGCGCGTCCCGCCGCGGCCGTCGAGCCATACTTTCGCTTCGCCCAATCGCCGAATTGCTTGCCCAGCAACTCGCGTTGTTTCCCCTTGATGTTCTGCTCGGTCCAGAACAGCAGGCTATCCTCGTTCTGGAGGTGGATCATCGCCAGCGCCGGGTCCCTGGCAAGGGGGATGCCGGTGTACGGATTCACCGGCGACAACAGGGCCTTGAGCCATGCCTTGTAACCCTCCTGGAGCCTGGGGTTGAAGAACAACAGGCCGAGGGGGCTCTGGTCCTCGGGCCAGCCCTCGACGCCCCACGAGGCGGGGATGTGCTTCAACTCGAGCGACCAGTAGGGGCTGATCGAGGTATAGATCCCTTCCTTCTTCATCGCCGCGACGAGCTTCCAGGCGGCGTCGATTGTCTTGGGATCGGCATCGGTCAGCTTGGGATCCTTGGCATGGGATTCCAGATGCCCGTGCAGGCGGACCAGGTTGACCCCGCGTTTGGCGAGGAACCTCGCGTGATGGGCGAGGTTTCCGGCACTCTTGTCGTGCTGCACATAGGTGTTGACGGCCCAGAACCGCTCGGGGGTCCCGTCGCCGCGGACGAAGCCCGACTTGTCGGGCGAGAGGCGGATAAAGCCTCGGATGCCGGCGACCGCCTCGTTCAACGATCGGAGATCCAGGAGCGCGTCGGGTCGGAAATCGTCGCGCTCGGTGAGGAACGGCCAGGAGTCTCCCGACGCTCTCGCCGAGGCGGCCTGACCGGGCCGACTGATGCCCTTGGGGAGGAACGGTTCGGTCGTGAGGACGAAGGCGTCGATCGCCCCGTGATGTTGCGGTCCGCTGTAAGTCCGGAACCGCAGCGAGTGCCGTCCGCGCGTCAGCTCCAGCTCGCCGACCTTCTTCCAGGCCAGGAACCGCAGGTCGGGCTTGCCGTCCGCCGCGACGTTGACCGTGTCGATCACCCCGGTGGTCAGGTCGATCGGCTTCCAGCCGCCCCGGTCCAGCGCGTAATCCAGCTTCGCATTGATCGGGTTGCGCGGATCCAGAAGGCATAACGTCCCAGCTTGGGGACTTCCACCGCGTATTCGGCCGTGCCCTCCTTCTCTTCGGAGAAGTTCGAGATCCAGGCCCCGCCCGAGAGGAGTTCCTTCTTCACCTGGTCGTACCACCAGGGATGACGATTCATGGTCGAACGGTCCACATCCTCCCCCTCGCGCCAGACGGTCTGTGCGGGTCCCACCGACGCCCAGGAGAGGATCAGCATTCCGGCGAGGGTTACCTTCTTGCCAACGGTCACGGGGGGCGATCTCCTGATGGAGGGAGGTAGGCCGGATTTTCGAAAACACGCCCGGCCTCCATCGATGACCATCGGCAAGGTCATCGACGTCAGCCGATGCGTTTCCGCTCAGTTTACCGCATTCGATGCGACGCGCGATGCGCAGGAGACGATTGATCACCGGGGGATCGCGGTCTCGGGCATCATGAGCAGGATGCCTTCGCGTTGCAACAACTGGAGGTGCCCGAGGGCCTGCTTGATCGCGGCGACGCGATCCGGGTCGAGGTGCTGCAAGTACGGCATCGCGAGGTCGATCAGCGAGGCGGGGCGGCCTGAGACGGCCCTCTGCGTGGCGACGGTGATCCCCGGCGCGTCGTCCGCGGTGCCCGACGCGTCCTCGACGAGTTGCTCGAGGAAGTTCTTGGGGGCGGGGACCGTGCGGATGTCGAAGTCCTTCAGCTTGGCCTCCCCGGCGACGTACGCGATCGCGTCGCCCAAGCCGCCGATCCGGTCGACCAGTCCGAGCTCCAGCGCCTGCCTCCCCGTGAAGACCCGGCCGCCGGCGAGCTCGTCCAGCGGCTTCTTCAGCCGACTGCCTCGGATCGACCGCACATGGCCCTTGAAGACGCCATACACGTCGTTCATCCAGTCCTGCATCCGCTCGCGTTCCTTATCGGTGAACGGCTCGCCCGTACCGAGCATGCCCGCGTTCTCGCCGCGCTTGTAAGACTTGAACGTGACGCCGACCTTCTTCCACATGTCGCCGGTGGCCACCTTGCCGCCAACCACGCCGATCGACGCGGTGATCGTGGTCTCGTCGGCGTAGATGAGGTCCGAGGCGCAGGCCACATAGTAGCCTCCGCTGCCCGCGACGTCGCCCATCGAGACGACGAATGGCTTCTTGGCCTTCACCCGCCGAGTAGCGTCGAGGATGATCTCGCTGGCGACGGCCGACCCGCCGGGCGAATTGACGCGCAATACGACCGCCTTGATCGAGTTGTCTCGAGCCGCCTCAACGAGCGCCTTCCGGATCTTCGACGAACTGGCCCCGCCCTCGCTGAGCAAGGAAGCCTGCCCGCCGCCCAGGGTGATCGCTCCCTCGACGTAGACGATCCCGACCGCGTCTTTGCTCGGCCCCTTCTTCTGCCCCTGGCCGAGCAGGTCGCCCCAGATCTTGAACATCGCGAAGGGCGACGAGAGGTCCAGGCTGGGAGACTGCTTCTGGCCGTATTTCTTATCGTAAATGATATCTTGACCATACTTCGATTTGAGCATGCTCTCGAAGTCTTGCCGATGCTCGACCTCATCGATCAGGCCGGCCGCGCGGGCCTTCTCGGCCGTGTACGGACCGCCGTCGATCCATTTCCGGACCCGGCTCGCTTCGACGTTCCGGCCCTTGGCGATCGACGCGATCGCCGACTCGAAGAGGCCGTCGAGGAGCCAGTTCTGCATCGCCTCGGCCTCGGGACTCGGCCCGTCGCGGAGGAACATCTCCGCGGCGCTCTTGTACGCCCCGCAGGTGAGGAACTCGGGCTTGACTCCGAGCTTGTCGAGCAGGCCGCGGAGGTAAGGGGCCTCGCCGAAGAGGCCGGTGATCCACAGATCGGCCGTCGGGACGATGCTGAGCCGCGAGGCGCCGGAGAGCAGTACGTATTCCCGCATCGACAGGGAATCGGCATGCGCGTAGATCTCCTTGCCCGCGGCGCGGACCCTCGCCATGGACCCTCGCAACTCCTCGGCCTGCCCGGTCCCGACCGAGCCCCCTTCGTGCAGGAAGACCACGGCCTTCACGCTCGGATCCTCCGCGGCCTTCTTGAGCCGCTCGAGGAGCTCGCGCAGGGAGGTGCCCCCGATCGCGCCGAAGGAGAATGTCTGGTCCGGGGGCAGTTCTGTGACGTCCCCGGCCAGCCGGAACACCGCGATCTTCGGCTTCGGGGGTGTCGGCTTCGCAGCCTCCTTCCCCGCCTGGGCCGGGGTCCCCTTGGTCTGACCGGCCGGCTCATCGCCTCGTACCGAGACAGTTCGCCAAGGTCCCAGCAGAACCAAGAAGCCCGCCACCATCGCGAATCGAAACGCCGATCCTGGTCGCGTCACCATGCACCTCCTCCTCGTCATCGGGCGTAAACTGACCGGCCGACACACGCACGTCATTATAACGCAACGCGGGGCCGGCCGTTCAGTACCGAGCGACAGGAGGTACATGACCACAGTCGTGAGACCGTGGTCACGCTCCAGGTGGCCATCAGATATGCCGATCGAATTGCGCCGAATGGTTGGGTCGCCCGTGGAGGAGGGCAGGCCATCCGTTCGGCTGTCGCACTCGATCAGGACTTGCGAGCCTTCGTCAGGGACGCCACGTCGTCGTGCTGGAGGAGCAGATCGACGACCGCGGAGGTGATCGTCGTAGCCTTACCTTTGAGCACGGCGGTCGCGTTGCCGCCCGCCTGACCATCGTGGTTGCCATCGATCAGGCGGCCGTTGCTGTCCTCGAGGCCCGGGGCCGAACCATTCACGACGAGCTCGATCGCTTTGGTGAGCGCGAACGGTTTCTTGGGAGTGATCGCCACGGTGTGATTGGTCGAGTTGTAAACGGCGGACAGGAGCTTGATCGACTTGGCGTTCTTGGCAGTGAACGAGCCTCGCTTTCCGGCCTGGATCAGCGTGTACTCGGACAGGCTTGCCGCCTCGGTCGCATTCAGCCCGCCACTGAAGGTCATGAGTACTTCGCCGACCTTGTGCTTCTTGTTCTTGATAACCTGGATGCTCTCCAGCGTGACCAGGGGACCAGAGCCGGTGGTGGACGCACCCACGTTGAGGATGGACAGCGTGGCCGAGGACGGGCTCGCCAGGACGGCATCCCCTGCCGGGCTGCTCAGGACGACGTTCACGGTCATCGTCTGGGCCAGTGAGCCGGCGTTGATGATCGGGATCGTTACCGTCTGAGTGGTCTGACCGGCGGCGAAGCTGATCGTCTGGTTGATGGCAGAGTAGTTGACGCCGGGGGCCGCGTTACCGCCGGATGTGGCCACGTTCACCGAGACCGCCGAGCCTGTCGCCCCCGATCGTACGATCTGGAACGTCGCGGTGCCGGCGTCCTCATCGACGGAGGCGCTGCCGGTCGCGAACTGGAGCACGGCGGGCGTGCCGGAGCTCACCGGGCTCGTCGTCGCGGGGGTCAACCCGGGGCCGGTGACCTGGATCGGTATCGGGGAATTCGCCCCGGTGAGGGTCAGCCCGGTGAACGATGCCACTCCCGAACTGGCCGTGACGACCGTGTTCCCGCCCAGCGTCGCCCCCGACCCGCCGGCCGCCGAGGCCCTGACGGGACCGCCGAAGCTCGTGGCCACGTTGCCATATTGATCCTCGGCGGCGACGACGAAGCCGAAGGTACTGGTCGGGGACGCCAGCGAGGCGGGCGGCTGGGTTTCCACGACCAGTTGGGTGGCCGCGCCCGGGGTGACGGTGACAGACCCCGAGGTGACCGATGTCAATCCGGAACTGGTCGCCAGGAAGGTATAGCCGGAGGCCGCCCTGTCGAGGATCAGGTTGGGAGAGAAATTCGCCACACCACCGGTCGCGTTCATTGCGAATGGCCCGCCCAGGAGGGTCGCCTGCCCAGGATTATTCGCCAGGGCGATGGTAACTGAGCCCGGGTAGTCGGTCACGATGTTGCCGTACTGGTCCTCGGCCGCGACCGCCAGGCCGAACTTGGAGCCGGCGGGCATCGAGTCAGGCGCCGGGACTTTGATCGCCAGTTGCGTCGGGGTCGCCGGCAAGACGTCGAGATCATGGCTGATGATCGTTGCCAGTCCTGGGCTCGTGGCGACGATCGTATAGCCGGAAGCCGCGGTATCCTCGGCGAGCCCCGAGAACGTGGCCAGGCCACCGACCGGCGTCATGCTCTGTGTCCCTATGAATGGGGCAACGCCTTGCTCGAGCGAGAGTGAGATATCGACGGGATCCTGGTAGTTCGACACCAGGTTCCCGTAGGCATCCTCGACCTGCACCGACACCGAAAACGTCTTACCGGCGGTGACGCTCGTCGGCGGCTGGCTGGGGGGGGGATCACCAACTCCGCGGCGGCGGCCGGGGTCACCGTGAAGTGGTCGGTCGCCGTGCCGAAGGTGTTGCCCGACACGGTGGTGCTGACCTGCAGGGTGTAACTGCCGACCGTGTCCACGCTCAGATCACTGAAATTGACGATGCCACCGCTCGCCTGCGCCGTGGCCGTGCCGTTGAGCGTCGCGCCCGAGAGGGTCACCGTCACGCTGCCGTCGAAGTTCGTGGCCTGGTTCCCGAACGGGTCTTCGGCCTCGACCTCGAGTCCGAACGGAGTGCCGGCCGTGATGGGCGTCTGCGGTTGGGTGACGACGACCAGTTGCGTGGCGGCCGCGGCGTTGACATTGATCGTGGTGGTGATCGAGGGAAGGCCCGAACTCGAGACCTGGATCGTGGCCTGGCCGATCTCGGCCAGGGTCAGTCCCGAGAAGGTCGCGACGCCGTTGACGGCGTTGACCGTCGTCGTGCCGGAGAGGGTGTTGCTCCCCGGGGTGCCCACCAGTGCCAGGGTCACGCTCCCGTCGAAATCCGGGTCCGGGTTCCCGTGCGCGTCCAGGGCCGTGACGCTCAGGCCGAACGATTGGGCGACGGCGATCGTTCCGGACGGCTGCTGGCCCGTCACTGACAGGCTGGCGGCCGGGATCGCCAGGACGTCGATCGGCGTCGAGGCCGGCGAGTTGATGTTGTCGCTGGACGCGATCAGCGTGTAGGGGTCGCCGATCGTGTCGATCGTGAGCGGGTTGAACGTCACGATCCCGCCCGATGCCGGGAGGGTCAAGGTGCCCCCCAGATTGCCGCCGCTGGGGTTGTTATCGATCGCGATCGTGACGTCCTGGATATAGCCCGTCTCGAGATTCCCGAACTGATCCAGCATCTTGAGCGACGCCGAGAAGTCATCGCCATGGATGACCTGCGCGGGCGGCTCGCCCGTGTTGGGCACCCAGACCAGGGCGGCCGGCTCGTTCGGATCGGGGATCACGGTGACCGTGTCATCCGTCGCCCCCTTCAGGGCCACGGTGGAGAGGGCGCCGCTGGTCGCCTGGAGCGTATAGGTGCCGACCAGGTCGATGCTCAAATTCGTAAAGTCCGCCACGCCGGCGGACGCGTCGAGTGTGGTCGTGCCCGTGATAGTGCTCGGCTGCACGACCGTGACCGGAGACGTGTAGTTGGTGTCGAGATTGCCGAACTTGTCCTCGGCATCGACGACCCAGGTGAACGGCTGGCCCGCATACACCGTACCCGCCGGCAGCGGCGGGCTCGGCTCGTCCGTGAGGACGGGCTGGGTCGCGATGACGAGCTGGGAGGCGGCGGCCGGGGTCACATCGATCCCGTTGCTGGTGATGGATGGAAGACTACCGCTGGTCGCCGTGAGAGTGTAGGGCGTGAGCGGATTGTTGACGATGTCGATCGTCAGGCCCTGGAAAATCGCCACGCCCGAGCCGTTGATGGTCACGGTCAGCGTCCCGTTCAGAGTCGTGTTCGTCGGATTGCTCCCGAATCCGACCGTCACACTCCCAGTTAACGTGGCCTGGTTCCCGAACTGGTCATGGCCCGCCTCGACTTCGACTCCGAACGGGACGCCGGCGACCACGCTCATCGGCGGTTGCTGTTCGAACACCAGCCCAGTCGGGGCGGCGGCGGCGACCGTGATCGTGATATCGGCCGGCAGGAAGTTGCCGTTTGCGACCTGCAGGACGTAGGTACCGGCCGTCTCCAGGACGACGCCGCCGAAGTTCGCGACGCCGTTGGTGTCGGAGGCCGTGTTACCGCTAATAGGATTGGCCCCGGTCGGGCCGGAGACGATCGACACCGTATCGGTCCCGCCGGCCGAGGTGTCGATCGCGCCCAGGTAAGTCTGGACCTGCACGGTCATCGCAAAGCCATTGACGCTGGCGGTGACCGTGGTGTTATCGGCGGGGCTCGTCACCACGAGCTGCGGCGGGACGACATCGATCCCCGCCGAGGGCGCCGATTGGAAGGTGCCCGGGCCGGTACCGCTGCTGGCGGTGATGTGGAAGTATTCCAGGGGGCTGGTCGGGCTGAGGGCATTGATGATGATATTCGAGAAAGTCAACTGGCCGTTGGACGACGCCGTGACCCCGGTGGTCGTCCCGGCGAGGTCTCCGGGCTCGGGGGTCCCATTTAGATCGAGGAGGACTGAGAAGTCCTGGCCGACGTCCGTCGTCGGGTTGCCATACGCGTCCTCGAGTTGGAGAGTCGCGCCGAAAGGGATGCCTTCGGTGACCTTGGTCGGTGGCTGGGTCACCCAGGTGAATCCCGCCGCGGCAGCGGGGGTGATCGTGATCGAGGTCGAGTCGGGAGTCGGGTTCAGGGTACCGCTGGTCGCCGCCAACTCATAAGTACCGACGGGGTCGATTTCCAGGTCCGTGAAGGTCGCCACGCCGTTCGTCGCGTTCACGGTCAGGGTGCCAGTGAGTCCGGTGGCGTTGTTCGCCAGGGCGATGGTCACCGGGCCGTTGTATGAGGTCGCGACGCTGCCGAACTGGTCCTCGGCATAGACGACCACGTTGCTGGGATTCGCGAAATCCGAGCCTGCGGCCGCGGTACTGATGGGGTCGCCATCGGGCTCGCCAGGGGCCTTGAACACCAGTTGCGTGGCCGGGCCGGGCGTCACGTCGAACGGATCGGTCACGCCGTCCCCGACCGTGGTACCCGGCGAGAGGTCGCTGGCCTGGATCGTATAGCCGTTGCCCGCCTGATCGATCGTCAGGCCGCTAAAGTCCGCGACCCCGTAGAGGGCACCGACGACCGTGGTGCCGTTCAAGACGCCGGTGATGCCGGGGGGATTGGCGAGGATGGAGATCGCGACCGGGTCGTCGAATGACGGGACGACGACGCCCTCGAAATCCTCGGCGGAGATGGTCAGGCCGAAGGCGACCCCGGCCTGGACCGAGGACGGGGGTAGCGGGGGTTCCGTTGTCACGACCAAGGACTGCGCGGGGCCGGCCACGTCGAAGGGATCGGTGAGGACCGTGTCCGGGTTCGGCAGTGGGAGGCTATAGGTCGCCTCGAATGTGTATCCGATCGCGGGCTTGTCCATCGTAATGCCGCCGAAGATCGACAGTCCGTAAACGAGCGGCTCGGTCAACGAGGTCAACGTGTTGTCCAGCTTGTCGCCGGTAGGATTGCTGTCGAGCGCGATCGTGATGGTCCCCTCCTGGACGAAGGGGTCGATGTCGCCGGCGCTGTTCTCGACGGCCACGGTGATGCCGGACCCCCAACTGAAGCCGCCGAAGATCGTCTCCTCGACGTTCATGGGCTGGGTCGTCACGACCACCTGGGTCCCCAGGTCGCTCGGATTGAGCACGACGGCGCCCATATACGCCGGGCGCCGGTACCGCTGGTGAACCACTCGTTCCCGTCGGGCCCGAGCGCGATCGCGTTGGCGTTCGTATCGGGCGACGGCACATAACCCTGGACGGCGAAGGTCTCGGCGGCTCCCGAGCCCGAATAGGTGATCTCGCCGATCTGGTTGCTATTCGTCTCGGTGAACCAGAGCGAGTTGGCATAATTACCCGGGCCGACCGAGATCGAGTTCGCCGGCCCGCTCACCGCGACCTCGTTCAGGGAGCCGGTGGTGCCCAAGGTCGGGTTGGGGGGCGTCAGGATGCCGATCAGGCCCGCGGCGCCGTTGGCCTCGGTGAACCAGATGTTCCCATCTTGGCCCCAGATGAGATTGGCGGGGCTGCCGGTCGTACTGAAGGTATAGAGGATCTTCTCATTGATCGGGCTGTAGAGGACGATCTTGTCGTTGGCGCCGCCCTCGGTGATCCAAAGGTACCCTGTCGAGGGGTCGACCAGCACATCGATGGGGTCTGGGATCGTGATCGGGGCCTTCGCCGAGCCTGCGGTGGTCGGGTTGAAGTTGATGATCTGGTTCGAGGCCGGCTCGGTCATCCAGAATTCGTTCTCGAGCGGGTCCCAGGCGATCGCCGTGGGCTGCGAGCTGGCCGCGGTCAGCTCCGTCTGGGCGAAGGCGCCGGATGAGGGCATGAACTCGCCGATCACGTTCGCCTGCGTCTCGGTGAACCAGATGTTCCCGCCGGAATCCACGGCCAACTGATCGGGAAGATTGGGCGGGTAGGTCGGAGGTGGGGCCGGGAACAGCGGGACGGTGTAGATGGTGTTGAGCTGGGTTGTCGTGTCGAACATCCCGATTGCGCCATTGCCATCGGTGGAGTCCGAGTAGTACAGCTCGCCGCCCACGCTGACCACGTCGTTGGCGTCATCGCTGGCGATGTTGGCAGGGAGCCCGGCGGGCGGGAATCCGGTCGAGGGGGCAGTCTTCGTCGCGGGAATGCCGATCGTCAGCAACTGCCCTTGCGACGGCTCGGTGATGTACATCCCACCGGTCGTGGCGGGCACGACCAGGGCATTCGCGAAATTCGTCGCGGGTTGACCGTTTATGGTCTGGATATAGTCATAATAACCATTCGGATTCCCGTTCAGGAAAACGATCCCGACGCTGTTGTAGGAACTGGCCGGCTCGGTGTAGTAGATGTTGCCATCGGGCTCCTCCCCGATCGACCACAGATCGGCGGGGGGGAGGGGATTGGGCGGGGTGCCGGTGGTGGGATAGGCGGGGGCGATGTTCCCCATGAACCCGCCCTGGAAGTTGTCCGCTTGATCGGGGATCGTGAACCCCTTGACCACGTTGTTCTGGCTCTCCACGAACCAGAGCGTGTTGTTCGGCCCCGCCGTGATGCCCTCGCCCTGGTCGTTATTCGAATAGCTGTGAGCTTCGTAAGCATACTGGGTGAGCACGTGGGTGTACGGATTGATACTGCCGAGCTGATTCAGGCCGCCTTCGGTGAACCAGATGTTGTCGTCGGCACCGACCACGATCCCCTGCGGCTGCGTGTCGGGCAGGGGCATGGTGAATTGACTGATGATTCCGGTGGAGGTGTCGAACAGGCCGACCTCGTTCAGGTCGGGCTCGGTGAACCAGATGTTGCCGTCCGGGCCGGCGGTGATCTGCACGATCCGGGGATCGGAGGAGAAGAAGAGCGCGGGATATTCGGTGATGGTGTCGTTGGCGAGATTGAGCATCCCGAACACGTTGCTGGTCGATTCGTAGAACCAGATGCCGTCGTCTTTCGCGTCGTAGGTGAGGAGGCCCAGTTCCGAGCCCACGGGGGCGCCGCCGAGGCCGTTGTAGGTCGGGATGTGATACTGGGCGCCGGTGCCGGCATTGTAGAGATTCTGGTTCGAGAGCAGGACCCAGAGATTCCCGCTCCCGTCATACGTGGCCCCCTCCGGAGTGCCGCCGGACGCCCTGAGCGGGAACTCGGCTACGGGGTTCGTCAGGGAGGCGAGCAGCCGCCGCGATTCGAGGGGCTCGTAGCCGAGCCGGCGCGGCCCCCGCCGCCCGTTGGTGCGGCCGCGCCGCGATCCCTGAGTGACACGCCGATCCTTCGCCGACTGACCGTCCCGAGAGGAAATGATGCCGTTCATGGTCGTCCCATTCGATCCAGCGCTTTGATGCCGGTCGTTGTAAGAATCGGGTTGCATCCCTGCGAACGAAGACCACCCCTCCAGGGCGGTATGAACCGAGTTAAGAAAATCCGGCCTCGTTGTCGTCCAGGACCGGAGTCATCCCGTCGATCATTCCGTGGGACTCATACCATCACCATCGGGTCTCGGCTCTCAACGACCTTCGGTCAGGAAAGCCGCTCGGAAACTGGTGCCTCGTCGGCGACCTAACTCCGGATTCACCCGATGCCACCTCGTCCAGCCACGATATCTTCCGAAACCCAAGATTTTGATGAGTTAATATACGATCCGAATCGAACTCGAATCGTACGGCGAACGAAGACGCACGCTGCGCCGCGTCTCGCGGTTTCGGTTAAGCAATGGCTACATCTGGTTCGCGATGAGACAGCTTCGGCAAAAAGACCAGCACATTGATATTCTGCCGCACTTTGCCCAGCCGTCAAGACAGTCGCATGATGGTTTAAACCTCACAAACTGCACAGAATGACGGACGCTAATGGCCAGGGCTGTTTCGGCGATCCCTCCGTCCGACTCGACTCATTCGATCGGCGCCATGGACTCGCCATGGGCGAAGATCCATCATCCCCACGCGGGGCGAGGTTGAGCGGATTCTGAGAGCGCTGCGCGAAACATGCTAGCATCGATGGAGGGGGTATTCAATACCAGATTCGTTAGAGCTAGGGGCTTGTGGAAGATGAAGGGGAGAAACGAAGGACCCTCCTCGGACTCGTCGGGGGACAAAAGGGTCTGGGCCTGAGATTCATTCTCGCCACTCGGGCTCCGCGAGGGCGCCAATCCGCCGGGACCTTCTCCTAAACAGGGCGCCGTTTGTATTGAGAATGGGGCGCGCAAAATCTCGGATTCTCCGGAATCCGCCTGCGATCTTGCCACATCTCCAACTGGTTCAATGAGATCGAGTACTAGGTCGATTAAATCGATCGGACAGTTTAGCACCGGACAGCCGAATGCATCAACGCACGATCCATTCAATAGCCAAGCCCCTCGAGGGCACTTACGTGTCAGCACTCCAGCGAATACATGCATGCTTAGATGTGCGGGGTGTTCAAGACTTCGCTATCAAGAAAGCCCGCACAGGGCGTCGCTCGTCAACGAAAGCCGCAAATCATCGATAGATCAGATATCGTTCGCGGATCGTCCGGAACTTCGCAACATCCTTGTCCCATCGTGCCAGGATCGCGTCGGCCGACTTTGTCGCCAGGATGTCTTGATAGGTGGCACGATTGGCCAGAAGCCGGAGTAGTCCCTCGGGCTTCCACTCAACAAGATAAAGGGCCCGAAGCTGGATTGCAAGGGTGACGCCCACCCGTAGGGGATCGAGACGAGTCCAATCGGTGACGACGAGATGGACTCCGCCGCATCGGACGCCCGAGAACTGTCGCTGGGTCGGAGTGAAGTAGATCGGGATGAATCGGATCCCCGGGACGTTCGCGGCGTTGAGTGCGGCGGCGAATTCTTGCGGGTTGATCCAGGGTGCTCCCACCCGTTCGAAGGGCGTGTCTGTGCCGCGGCCGGTCGCCAGGTTGGTCGCTTCCAACAACCCGACGCCCGGATAGAGCAGCGCTTCGGTCAGGCTTCGCATGTTGGGAGACGGGTTGACCCAGACCAGTCCCGTGCGGTCGTAGAGGTCGGTGCGCGACCAGCCTCGGCAGGCGACCACCTCGAGCGAGGCGCCGATCTTACGCTCCGCGTTGAAGAGCCGGGCCAGCTCGCCGACGGTCATGCCGTGGCGGACGGGCAGGGCATGGTAGGCGATGAACGAGGCAAACTCCTCGTCTCTCAGCGGACCGGCGACCTCGATGCCGCCGATCGGGTTGGGGCGGTCGAGTACAAGGACGTCCTTGCCCGACTCCTTGGCCGCCTCGAGTATCAGGCCGAGAGTTGTGATGTAGGTGTAGAACCGGGCGCCGACGTCCTGGATGTCGTAGACCAGGACGTCGATCCCCTCGAGATCGCCGGGCTGGGGCTTGCGGTTCCGTCCGTACAGGCTGATGATCGGCAGGCCGGTCGTCTCATCGCGACTGTCGGGGACCGTCGCGTTGACCTCGCCGCGAATCCCGTGCTCCGGGCTGAAGAGCTTGACCAGCTTGACCCCCGGCGCCCGGAACAGGATATCGATCGTCGGGCGCCGCCGCGCGTCCGGCCGGTGTGATTCGTGACGAGACCGACCTTGCGAGCGCGCAACGGCCGGAACCCGTCCTCGACCAGGACATCGATCCCGCATCGGACCGCCGGACCGTCGGCGACCGAGTTGGTCGTCCGATTCGGCGCGTAGCGGCCTGTTCGGACCGGCGTCGGGTTCGCCTCCGGTCCGGCGGAGATCGGCCGGGATGACGCGTTGACGATGGCGGCGGCGGCCAGGGTGGCCACCTCGAAGCGGAGTGACGTCGGCGAGGCACCACGTCCGTCGGGATGCAGACGGCTGGTCAGGACGATGACGAACGATTCCGTCTCGGGATCGATCCAGAGACTCGTACCGGTGAAGCCCGTGTGCCCGAAGCCGGTCGGGCCGAACAGGCCGCCGCGCGGGCGCTCTGGCTCGTCTGAACATCCCAGCCCAGTCCCCGACGCTGGTCGTGCGGCGTGTCGGCGGGGTCGATCATGGTCCGGACGGTCAGCGGCGCGAGGATGCGACGTCCATTGGGCCCGAGCCCGCCGTTGAGGAGCGTCTGGGCGAAGATGGCCAGGTCATCCGCCGAGGCGAAGAGACCCGCGTGTCCCGCGACCCCGCCCAGTGCCCTCGACCGTGGATCGTGGACGACGCCCCGGAGCATCGGTCCTCCGCTCGATTCCGGCTCGGTCGGAGCGATGCGATCCAATGGGACCTTGGAACTCCAGATGTGGGGCGGATCCGTCGGACGGAAGTGGGCGTCCTTCATCCCGAGCACATCGAAGATTCGCTCCTGGGCGAACCGGTCGAGTCGCTGGCCGCCGACCTGCTCGACGAGCTTTCCCAGGATCTGGAACCCAACGTCGGAATAACGGAATTGCTCGCCGGGCGGGCCGACGAGGTCGAGCTCGGCCAGCCGCTTCCAGGCTGCTTCGGGGCCATCCCGATAATCGGCGATCGGGTTATCGGGGATCAGCCCCGCGCGATGGCGAAGGAGCTGTTGAATCGTGATCGCCCCCTTGCCGTGATTGTCGAACGAGGGGAGCAAGCGGCCGAGTCGCTCGTTCAGCCGGAGCTTGCCCTCCTCGATGAGCATCATGACCGACGTGGCCGTGGCGACCGGCTTGGTGATCGAGGCCATATCGAAGACCGTGTCGCGCGTCATCGCCTCGGGCGTCGTGCCGACCTCGCGAAGCCCGGCCGCGCGTGCGTAGGCGATGAATCCACGACGGCCCACCAGGACCACCGCACCAGGAACCTGCTTCCTATCGATCGCCCGGTCGATCGCGCCATCGATTCGTTTCAGCCGCACGGCGTCGAAGCCCAGCGTGGCCGGGTCGGCCGTCGGCAACTCCGCACGTGTGCGCGGCGTCGTGGACATTACCACCAGTAACGCAACGCCGAGCCATCGGACCGATCGTGCCACCGTTCGCCCCCCTGCAGGATCAAGGTTTCCGAGGTCTCCCCATCAAGATGATGGTTACGCGGCCAACTCGTTGACGCAAGGATCAAGTCACCGAGTCGGCGGCCTGGGTCGGCTGTTGCGGCTTGGCCCATCTAAGGGCTATCTCAGTCGCCAGTTGCGCGGCCCGGAGCAACGCCTGGGGATCGGCCGAGTCTGCCGTAAAGGCCCGCGGGTCCGAACCGACCAGGGCGACCGCGAGCTGATCTTCCTCGAAGGGCCAGGGTGAAAACGGCGACCATGGCACGACGTCCCGGATCGGAATCCAGAGACTGTCCGCCGCACCCTTGGCCAATGCACGGATCCCATAATCCCCGTAGTCGAATGCGATCAGATCCATATCGGCACTCGGAACGGCGAGGAGAATCAAGAGCGAAGGCATGTTCCCCCGCTCATCCTCGAGCCGTCGGAGGACTTCTCGAGACCCGGCATGGTCGAGCCTCTGACCTCCCGCCGCAACGAATAGGGGATCCAGACCCCGTGAGCCGGACCTCGGCCAGGTCCTCGCCATCTCCAGCAGGACCGCGAGGCCACATCGATCGACCACGTGCGAATCCGACGTCCGACGCGCCTGGCCCAATTTCCCGGCGAGGACTCGCACGATGACGATCCACTCGATCAGTAACAGGAGCGGGAACGCATAACGAATCACGACGCCGTACACGGCGAGGCCGACGATCCCACTGACGGAGACCGCGCAAAACACGTAGAAACTCAACTCGTTCCGGAACGAATACTCCCAGGAAGTCCATCGATAGTACAGATCGGACTTCGTGCCGCCGAGGAAGACCTGGAAGACGACCCTCACGGGGATCGGAGGGGGATCGGGCATCGATGCCACCACGACGTGAGCCGTCTCGGCGGGCCTTCGGAGCCGCCCAGCCTCAATCCTGCCGATGATCGCGGTCCCGAGCCATAGAAAGCCGAATGAGAGCAGGACGTAAGCGATTAGCGACGGCACCACGCCCGTGTACAAGAGGAGGAGGTAAAGCGCCGTGAGTGCGATACCATGGCCCAACCACTCGATCCAGGGCCATACAACCTGCGGGACCCGCGATCCGAGCACTCCCCGCCGATCGACATCGAGGCCCATGACTGCGAGCTGTTCGGCCACGAAACCCGCGACCTCGGCTTCGCGGTCACGCCCGGCGAACCGCGGATCGCCAAGTTCCTGGAATGTGGCCCTGGCCTTTGCGGCGTCGAACTTCATGATTGATTGAGTTTTCATGGTAAGCACCCGGCACGGGCCGATTCACGGAGAGGGCCCGATGATACTCGATCATCGACCGGGAGGCGACGAACCTGGTTCCTCGTGTCCGTGTCGGAAACGTTGACGGCTTGACGGTTTTCGAAGCGGAGGGGTATCGTAACCAGCCGGGGCGTTTCGTCGAAAGGGTCGGAGCGAGTGACTCCCGGTCATGCCTTATAATGACTTCACGTTGGAGAAAGTTGAAAAGATCCTGGGTGTCACGGTCCAGCCGGATGATCTCTTCGACGCTCCGGCTCCGCTGGCGATTCCCGATTGGCTCCGCGAGTCCTTGGCGAAGGGCATGGATCTCGCCCTGGTCAGCGAGAAGGCTCGGAGCGAGTTTATCGTCAGCCCGATCCTGCTCGCCAGCCGTGAATTGTGTCACGACGCCATCGCGATCCACTCCGGGCAACGCCTGGACATCCAGCCGGAGCAAGGACTGGTCGGTGAGTGCGACTTTATCCTGACGTTATCGCCGCCGGTCCCCGTCTTGCGAAGTCCCATGATCACGATCGTGGAGGCGAAGAACAACGATATCGAGCTGGGACTCGGGCAGTGCATCGCCCAGATGGTCGGTGCCCGGATCTTCAACGAGCGCGAGGGTCATGCCGTTCGACAGGTCTTCGGATGCGTGACGACGGGCGAGGCCTGGCAATTCCTCCGGCTCGATGGGCCGATCGTCGCCCTTGCCCGCAGACGCTATTACATCGACAATGTCGGTCTGGTGCTCGGGGTCTGGCAGGCGGTCATTGCGGCGTGTCGCCGGGATACCTGATCCGGTCGAGGCGGCCACTCCGGGGAGGCCCGCCTTCCTTCGACAAGACGGTTCCGAATCGGATTCCTCGGGTACAACGGACTTTCCATGCTCCTGAAACGAACGCATACCTGCGGCGAATTGACGGCCGATCACGTGGGCCAGTCCGTCACCCTGAATGGCTGGGTGGACGCCTGGCGCGATTTCGGCGGCCTGGTCTTCATCGACCTCCGCGACCGGTACGGTCTCACCCAGGTCGTCTTCGAACCGGAGGCCGGAGCGGAACTCCAGGCGCGCGGCCAGGAGTTGCGCAACGAATATGTGATCGGCGTCAAGGGGAACGTGGCGCCCCGGCTCAAGGGGAAGGAGAATCCCAAGCTGAAGACGGGCGCGATCGAGGTCCGGGTCCAGGAACTCGTCGTCTATAACGCCACGCCGACCCCTCCGTTTGAGATGCACGGCGCCGAGCCCAACGAGGAGCTCCGGCTGACGTATCGATACCTCGACCTTCGCCGGCCCCAGATGCAGGAGATCTTCATTACCCGCCATCGGCTCGCCCACCTCATGCGGCGGGTCATGACGGAGCACGGCTTCCTCGAAGTCGAGACGCCGATCCTCGGTCGGAGCACTCCCGAAGGCGCCCGCGACTTCCTGGTACCCAGCAGGGTCCATGCCGGCCATTACTACGCCCTGCCGCAGTCGCCTCAGCTTTACAAGCAGCTCTTGATGGTCGCGGGGTTCGATCGCTATTTCCAGATTGCCCGATGCTTCCGCGACGAAGACCTCCGCGCCAACCGACAGCCCGAATTCACCCAGCTCGACGTGGAGATGTCGTTCGTCGATGACATCGACGTCAACTCGACCATGGAGGTCCTCGTGGCCGCCATGGCCAAGGAGTTCACCGGCGAGGAGATCAAGCTCCCCCTCCCGAGGCTCGACTATCACGACGCGATGGAGCGGTTCGGCAACGACCGGCCCGACCTCCGTTATGGAATGGAGCTGAAGGACGTCGCCGACATCGCCGACCAGACCGAGTTCAAGGTGTTCCAGCAAGCCAAGGAATCCGGACACCGCATCAGGGGCCTCTGTGCTCCCGGCGGCGGCACTCGGTATAGTCGCAAGGACCTCGACGGCCTGACCGAGTTGATCGGCGGCATGGGGGCCAAGGGACTGGTCTGGCTCAAGGTCGAGGCGGAGGCCCTGACCGGCCCGACCGCCAAGTTCTTCTCCCCCGAAGCCCAGCAGCAACTCCGCGAGCGGTTCGAGGCCAAGCCCGGCGACCTGATCCTGATCGTCGCCGACACGCAAGCGGTGAGTAGCCTGGCCCTGTCGAGCCTACGCGCCCGGCTGGCCGCCGAATTGTCGCTCTACGACCCGAAGTCGTTCCACTACTCGTGGGTCGTACGGTTCCCGCTCTTCGCCTGGGACGCCGAGGAGAATCGGTTCGTCGCCGAGCATCACCCGTTCACCATGCCCCTCTTCGAGGACTTGCCCCTGCTCGACACGGATCCCGCCAAGGTCCGCGCCCAGGCATATGATCTCGTCATCAACGGCGAGGAGGCCGGCGGCGGGACTATCCGAGTCCACGACCCGGTGATCCAGTCCAAAATCTTCGCGCTCCTGGGAATGACACCCGAAGAAGCCCAGGAGAAGTTCGGCTTCCTCCTCGGCGCCCTCCGCAACGGCGCTCCCCCTCACGGCGGTATCGCGCTGGGATTCGACCGGCTGGCCATGCTCTACACGGGGCTGACCAATATCCGAGACTGCATCGCCTTCCCCAAGACCGCCAAGGCGACCGACCTCATGACCGGCGCACCCGGGACAGTTGCCCCTCGACAGCTCAAGGAGTTGCACATCCGGCCGGTTTGAGCCCGGCCGGGGCGATGGGCCTAATCTTCCGGGACGCTTCAGACCGCGACGTCCTCGGACGCTACGGCCTGGAGCGGCGGCCCGCCGGACGCCGCCGACGCGCGGCGCGGTCCATCGAGGAGTACGGGACGCAATTGACGTGCATGCAGCCAGCCATCCAGAGCGACCGATGCTTTTCCTTCGGCCATCCGGCCGGAGAGCCGGTCGAATCGGAGCCGGGTGTCGGTGACGAGCAAGAGCGCGGCGAGTAGCGTCGCTGAATTCGTGCTCAGGATCCAGCCCAACCCGAAGCTCATGATGAAGAACGGCGGGGTCGCCGGGGGAATCAGGCCGAGTTGGAGACACACACTCCAGACGGTCACGCAGGCCAGGATCACGATGGAGATGACGGCCAATGCCAGCGCGGCGACCGCCACCTGGGCTCCGATCCACATCGCGATGGTCCAGGTCATGGCCTTGGTCGCGGTCGATAGGGACAGGGAACATCGGATGCCGATGGCGGCCATCAAGATGCCGGTCAAGAGGGTCGCGACCATCCACTCCGCGTATTCTCCGAGGGTGATCGCGCCGACGGCCAGGCCCAGGGTCCAGGCCAGGATGACGGCTCCTAGAAGCCATCGCAGGGCGAAGAGGGCGCCGTAGAGCTTGGCGTAGACGATCTCGCCCGGCTCGAGCCGGCTGGCCAGGAGACCCTCCCAGGTGCCCCGTTCCCGCTCGGTCGCGATCGAGACGGCGGCCCGCAGGCCGATGGCCAACTGGATCAGCCAACCCGCGTAGAGATGGGTCCCGTTGAGTAGTCTCGACATCCCATCGATGGCCCATTCCGAACGCTCGGCATCTCCGCTGCCGAACAAGGACCATGCTGCGAGCGTCGCCAGGACGAGGCTTCCGCCGCCGATGGGGATGATGATCAGCAGTCCGAGCCACTGGCCTACACGGCCCAGTGTGCCCGTGCGCTCGATGAACAGTTCCTTCCAGAGCATCGGCCGATCACTCAGCGGAGGAATCCGACGGCGACGTCCCGATCGCCTGGGATGGTCGCCGAAGGCAAGGCAGCTCGGCAACAATCGCCAGGAGGCCAGGAACGTACCGAACATTCCCATGGACAACCAGAGGCCCGACGTCTCCAGCGCCGGGGCGGCTTCACCGTGCCAGAGTACCTGGCCGAGGCTGAGATAGGGGTTGGCCACATTCAGCCAGTCGAGCTGACCGCCCGGATAGGCCCAGTCTGCCGCCATCGGGAGCAGGAGAAGGACCAGGATCACGAGGTAGGCGGCCATCAGGGCGTCTCGGCCTCTTCGGGCGATCACCGAAACGCCGATGGCCAGGCCGCCCGCACCCACCAGGACCGCGGCCATCAGCATTGCGACCGTCAGGAGCCGTGAGACATCGAGGCTATACCAACCCGCCTGGAGGATCAGGAAAGGGATCGCCGCCAGCAGGACCATGCCGACCTGGCTCAATTTGCCCGCCAGGCGACCGAAGACGATCTCGCGCGGGCCGACCGAGGTGACCAGGAGGTGCTGGAGGATCCCTCGCTCTCGCTCGCCCGACAGCGATCCGGCCAGGACCGCTGGCGTCATGACCATTGCGATCGTCAACATCAGGTTCGACGTGATCGAGAGGCTGACATCGAGGCCGGCCAAGCTGGGCAATTCGGATGGGCTCAACCGGACGCTCAGCCACCACGACCAGATCAGGAAGGCCACGACGAAGGCCGGCACGCCGGCGACGAGGGTTCGCACGGCGATCACCCAGCCCCGCGCCAGGGCACGCCGACATTCCGGATCGGCCATCGGACCGAGCACGCCCATGAGCAGATTCAGGACCATTGCATCGGTTCCCCGGAGGTTTCCGGCCTCGTCGAGGCGGGCACACAGGCGGCGCGGCGCGAGGGCGCGTCAGGAACCAAAGCGAGAGCGCCGGATAGATCGAGCCACCGATCGCGCCCAGCACCGCGAAGATCCCGCTCGAGATCGCCGAGATCCGGGCGAGGTCCGACCCCTTGAGCGGAGCGGCCTTCCCGCCGGCCTTGTTGGTCTGCTCGAGCATCTGATCGAATGCCTTGCCCATGTGCTCCATCGTGATCGGCAGGACGAGGACGAACATCAGGACGGTCATGGCGGCCCACCGCAGGATCTTCAACCAGGCGACCCAGAGCGACAACCGACGGCCCCAGTCGGCCATGGCCATCAGGCCCGCCCCCGCGATGATCATGAGGATGTTGAGCAGGATCCCCGCCCCGATCTCCGAAAAATAGTAGGCCGCCAGCCGGCGGTCGGCGATGATGTTCATGCCGCTGAGGGCGGTGAAATTCGGGATGACCGGCTGGGGCGTCGCCAGCATGGCGTCTCGCTGGGCCTTGAGCGATTCCTTCTCCTCCTTGGTCTTCGCGGCGTCCTCCTGGCTCTTCAGGTCGGCGACGCGGGCGTCGCGTCGGGCGTCGAGGTCGGCTTGCTGCTTCGCCATCGTCTCCTGGAAGAACTTCATGAAGGCCGGGCCGAGCGCGTAACTGGCGGCCGTGCCCGCGCCCACCAGCACCAGGATGACGCCGAAGATGATGTTCAGGAGCCCGAACGTGCGGGGGATCTGCGGGTTGGGGACGACCCATTGCGGCTGCGGCTGACTTCCCATCGTCGGATTCTCCGGGTCGATCGAGTCGCGAGTCGGTGCTCGAGAGCGATCGACTCGATTAGAGGTCACATCCTGGCTGTCATGTCGCCCGGAAGCATGGGAGCTCGCCGCGCGATCAGGAGTCTTTCGCCGACCATGCTCCTTTATTGGGACACACCCGGCGACCCAAGACAATGGGGCGGTCGGTCGATCGCTGCCGCATCGTCGAGTCGGCATCGCGCGTCGGAGACCGTTCCGCCGTTGATAGGCCCTCGAAGGATTCGCGTCGCCGGGATATAATCGCCTGATCGGCGAGGGCCCCCATTGGTCCGCGGAAACGGCAATCTGGGAGCCGGAGGCCGGAGTTTCCCGGGAGTATCCGAATATTGACGTGCGCGTCCCGGTGATCCTCCACGAGCGACTGGGAACCTGGATCCGTCAGTTACGGCCCCGGTTGTACGATCGGCCGGTCCGTTGGTTCGAATCGCGCGCCTCGAGCGATCTCGAGGCGCTGCTGAGCGGCCTGGCCCTCCCCCTGGTCTTGATCGACCTGGGGCGGGATGCCGCGGCCGGACTGAGAGACATCGGCCTGGTCTCCCTCCGCGTCCCCGACGCGAGGATCCTCGCGATCGATGCCGGGGGACGCCCGGACGTCGCCGCCGCGGCCCGAGAGATCGGGGCCACTCATGTTTTCTCGGGCTTCGTGCCGCCTCCGGTCGTCGCCGAGTTGATGTCCCACTGGATCACGGCCGCTCGCATGGGTATCGAACGCGCCGGCTGGTCCCGAACGACCTTCCCCGACACCGAGACCGACCCCTGGAGCTGGCTCTCGGACTACCTGGATGGGCCGGGCACCGCCGCGCAAGCCTGCCGCCTCGCCCCGAGAGACCTCGACGGCCGGACCTCGGTTCGGATGACCAAGAGAAATAACCCGCGAATCGCGATTGGCCACGAGGCACTCCGATGCCTCTTCTCAATGAAGGATGAGGATTGATGTTCGGCAAGACTAATTCGACACTCACCGAGCGGGACGTACTCGATGCCTTGAAGGGGGTCAAGGATCCGGACCTCGGCCGCGACCTCGTGGACCTGGGGATGATCAAGGACATCCGGATCGGCGAGGGTACCGTGGCACTGTCGGTCAACTTGACGACGCCGGCCTGCCCGCTCAAAGCCCAGATCGAGCGCGACGTGCGGACCGCACTCCAGGGGCGGCTGCCCGGCGATTGGACCTTCCAGATCGCGATGACCGCCGACGTCCGCGGCAAGGGCATCACCGAGAGCGGAGATATCCCCGGCATCAAGAACGTGATCGCCGTGGGGTCGGGCAAGGGCGGCGTGGGCAAGTCGACGATGGCCACCGCCATCGCCTACGGACTGCGATCCTACGGGGCCAGCGTCGGCCTCATGGATGCCGACGTCTACGGGCCATCGATCCCCCACCTGGTCGGCGCCTCGGGACGTCCCATGGCCCGCGGCGAACGCATCCAGCCGATCGAGGCCGACGGACTCAAACTCATGTCCATGGGCTTCCTGCTCGAGCCCGAACGCGCCGTCATCATGCGCGGGCCGATGCTCCACGGCATCATGCAACAGTTCCTCCGTCAGGTGGATTGGGGCGCGCTCGACTACCTGGTGATCGACCTCCCGCCGGGCACGGGCGACGTGCCGCTGACCCTCGCCCAATCGCTGCCGCTCACCGGCGCAGTGGTCGTCTGTACGCCCCAGGAGGTGGCCCTACTGGACGCCACCCGAGCCATCCACATGTTCCGCCAGCTCAAGGTCCCGGTACTGGGCATGATCGAGAACATGTCGTTCTTCGACGTCGTGGCATACCTGCGCGATCGGGGCGGACCCGAGGCACATAAGCTGATCGATGCCAGGAGCTTCTTCGACACCCCAGGCGATGAGCGCGTCTATATCTTCGGCAAGGGTGGCGCCCGTCGAAAGGCCGAACAACTCGGCGTCCCGTTCCTCGGAGAGGTGCCGTTGAATATCTTCCTGCGGGAGACCGGCGACGAAGGCAAGATGGCACAAGCCCTCCAGCCGGGCTCGCCGGCCCGCCCTTATCTCCTCAGCCTGGTGGAACAACTGGCCGCCCAGATCAGCATCCAGAATATCAAGACCCCCAAGATGCCCAAGCTGGAAGTCATCGGCTGATCCGCCGACGAGCCCGTCCTGGCATCGGGGGTCTCGGGTTGCGCGAACCGCAGGCGAGGGGCAGTTTCGCCCCTCGGCGGATATCGTCCGGGGGTCCGGCAGTCCAGTCTCGGGCCGGTCCGCGCCGATCACTCTCCGGAGTAGCTCAACGTAAAATCATGGAACTTGTATTTCTTGTTCCGAGGGACCTCGCCGGCCGCGGAGAACAGGCTCAGGAGCAGCTCGCCGAAGTGGTCGGTCCGGACGCAGTAGAAGTTATGCTTGCCCTCGCGGCGTGACTCGATCAGGCCGGATACGCGTAGCAGGGCCAGATGATGACTGACTGCCGGCTGGCTCTGACCCAGCCGCTGGCAGAGGTCCGTCACATGGAGTTCGCCCTGGGGCGATAGGGCCAGATAAAACAAGATGCGCAGTCGCGTCTCATCGCTGAGGAGCTTGAAGACTTGAGCGAGCTCGCGGACCGACTGATCGGAGACCTCCGGGCCCAAGGTGGCGACTTGACCGTTGGTCTGGGAGGGGCTCTTGGTTTGCTTGCGTGCCATGAGGAGTATTCCTTAACCCTTTCTGGGAAATGAGCTCGGGGATGCCGGCTCAGGGACGATCTTATCCATCCGCGAAGGAGCGGAAGGTTGCCGCAGGATGGCCCGGGCCCGGCCGACCCAAGAGGGGGCGATCCGGCAATGCCTGCAATCTGACAAAGCGATCCGCGTACCGAAAACACGTGAGCCTGCCGGCAAGGCCGAGGAGAAGGGCCCGGATATTCCACCGGGACGGACGCCGATCGGCCTTCTCCGGCCTGAAATCGACCGAAGGACCATCGCAATCATCGGTGGAACAGGCCGGCAGGAGGTCCCGCCGGTGCCCGCCGTGGCGGGGCCGATGAATGTCAACACGACCGAGTAGAGGAATCGTAAAACGACTGCGGGGGGCGAACAGGGAAGCTCAGATGTCTCAAAATCATGTGCGGACAGTATCTCTCACACCTATTATGGAGGCTAAGTCAAGAGCCCGTAACGGATGAGCCCGGCGCGCAGGGTCGCCAGCGAGCGTTCGTCGAGCGGGCACAGGGGGAGTCTGACCTCGCCGGCCCCGCGGCCGATGAGGTCCAGGGCCGCCTTGACCGGCACCGGATTGGGGGCCAATCCCAGCAGGTCGCGGCAGAGCGGGAACAGCCGTGCGTGGATCGCCCTCGCCTCGGCTAGTCGCCCCGACTCGTAAGCAGCGATCAGGGCCATCACGTCGCGGGGCACCAGATTCGCCGCGACCGACACGACCCCTTCGGCCCCCACGGCCAGCATGGGGAGCGTCAGCGAGTCGTCGCCCGAGAGGATCGTCAGGTCGGTCCGCTCCAGGAGTTCGCTAACCTGGTCGAGCGACCCCGAGGCCTCCTTGACCGCCACGATCGGCCCCAGGGCCGCGAGCCGCGCGACCGTCTCCGGCTCGACATTCCGCCCCGTCCTCGATGGGATATTATAGAGCACGATCGGCACGTCGGTGCATTCGGCGAGCGCGGCGAAGTGGCGGTACATCCCCTCTTGATTGGGGCGGTTGTAATACGGCGCGACCACCAGTACGCCATCGGCCCCGGATCGCGCGGCGAACCGGGTCAGGCGGATCGCCTCTGAGGTGGCGTTCGATCCCGTCCCCGCCAGGACCCGGGCGCAGGCCGGCGACCGTCTCGATGACGATGGCTATTACGCGCTCGTGCTCCTCGTGTGACAGGGTCGGCGATTCCCCCGTCGTCCCCACCGGGCTCAGCACGGGCGTACCCTGGCCGATATGCCATTCCACCTGCCTACGCAGGCCCGCCTCGTCGAGCGAGCCGTCCGCAAATGGCGTCACCAGGGCCACCGTGCATCCGGCGAAGATTCGACCTTTAGTTGGCATGCGCAATCCCGGGGGTTTACCGAGCAACGATGCACTTCTCATCGAAGTGCTCACTCATGCGATCTTATTGAAGCTTAACGATCGGTGGGGATACTGACTCGCACGGCCGGGGGGGTCGTCAAGACAGCGAACTCACAGAACTATGGTTTGAATGTAGAGAAATCTTAGGATGATTCTCGCGGAAAGGGAAGACGAATTGTTCCATATCAGACGAAATTCTGCGAATTCGGTGCGAGCAAGCGCGTCGATCTGAGGAGTCAGTTGGGGCCGCACAATGTGAGCAATCACGTTGGCGAACATGGGATAGCGCAATCCTACGCGCAAGGCGCAGGGATCGGATAATCCCTGACCCCCCGCTTCAGTGTGCGATCCTGGCACGAATGATGCATTCTTTCATCTCGCGGACTGCCTCGGCGAGCCCCACGAATACGGCCCGGCTTACGATACTATGTCCTATATTTAGTTCAGCCATGCCCTGGATACGTGAGATCTCGGCGACATTTCGATAATTGAGGCCGTGTCCGGCGTGTAGCTCCAGGCCCGAGGCGACGGTGGCGGCCGAGGCGACGCGGAGCGCCTCGAGCTGCCGATCCCGGGCGGATCCCTCGGCCGCGTCGGCATATCGCCCGGTGTGGAGCTCGACCGCGGCCACGCCCAGCGCGACCGATGCCTCGACCTGGCGGGGCTCGGGATCGATGAACAGGGCCGTCGCGATGCCCGCCTCGCGGCAGACTTTCACGGCCTCACCCACGCGATCCCGGTGGCCTTCGACGTCGAGCCCCCCTTCGGTCGTCAGTTCCTCGCGACGCTCCGGGACGAAGGTCACATGGTCGGGCCGCAACTCGAGGGCGATCGCGACCATGTCCGGATCGACGGCCAGCTCGAGATTGAGCGGGACCCGGACGGTCTTACGGAGGAGGTGTAGGTCGCGGTCCTGGATATGCCGGCGGTCTTCCCGGAGATGGACGGTGATGCCATCGGCGCCGCCGAGTTCGGCCAGGACGGCCGCCCAGACCGGGTCCGGCTCGCCACCGCCCCGGGCCTGCCTCAATGTGGCTATATGATCGATGTTAACGCCTAATCGCGACATCATGGCCGCTCTCCGAAGTCAGCGACGCGATGCATCGGTCGCTAAAGTTTCTCGCCGATTCGCCGGGGCTGTTGGCCGTCCGGTGTGGCCCGGACGACCGGCCGGAGCGGCGACTTGGCCAGGACGAAGGTCCGCTCGGGCCCGACGGCGAAGGCCACGCGCCCCTTGCGGTTCGGGCCGGCGCCGTCCACGGTGACGATCCGCCCCAGGCCGTACTCGGGATGGAGCACCGGGACTCCGGGTTTGAGGGCTTCCAGATCGACGGGATCGCTCCCGACGGCCGGGACCATCGCCCCGCGCGCCGCCTCGAGGGCCGCCGCCGTCGTCAGGCGAAATTGGGTGGGTGGCGCGGCAGGCCTCGGCTCTGGGCGGCTCGACGGCCACGAGGGCCGGCCCGATTTCGGTCGGGTGTCGTAGTAGCCGACTCCCGAGAGGTCGCGGAAGATCATCGCGTCTTCGGGGAGTTCGGCCAAGAACCGCGAGGGGAGCGTCGCCTGCTGCTGCCCGCGGAACATTCGGACGCAGCACCGGCTCAGGTAGAGCTCGCGACGCGCCCGGGTGATCCCGACGAACAGGAGCCGCCGCTCCTCCTCCAGTTCGCTGGCGCTCTCGTTGGCGCGAGAATGGGGCAACAGTCCCTCCTCGAGCGCCACGATGAAGACGACGGGGAATTCCAGGCCCTTGGCGGCATGCAGGGTCATCAGCGTGACGGCCCCGGTATCCTGGTCCCACCGATCGATCGGCGATGCGAGGGTGATCTCCGCCAAGAAATCCTGGATGGATGCAGAGGGATGAGTCTGGTCGAACTCGCGGGCCGCCGTGATCAGTTCGTCGAGGTTGGCCAGCCGGTCATCCCCATTGCCGGCCGCCTCGGCCGCCAGGTGTTCGCGATACCGGGTCTCGATCAGGAGCTCGCGGATCACTTCCTCGGCGGCCTTGTCGCGGAGGGCCGCGAGATCATCGATCAGTCGAGCGAAGTTCTCGAATGCGCGGCCGGCCTTCTCCTTGATTCCCGCGACCGTCGAGGCTCGCCGTGCCAGGGCCAGCAAGGGCTCGCCCCGCTCTCGAGCCGCGGCCGAGAGGTTGTCGAGCGAGGTCTTTCCCAGCCCGCGCGGAGGGACGTTCACCACCCGGGCGAACGCCAGGTCGTCCTTGGGATTGACGATCAGATTGAGGTAGCCCAGGACGTCCTTGACTTCCATCCGCTCGTAGAACGCGACGCCTCCCACGATCTGGTAGGGGATCCGTGCCGCGCGGAAGGCCTGCTCGAAGGGGCGGGTCAGGGCGGTCATCCGGCAGAACACGGCGACATCGGAGTAACCGTACTCTCCCTCGCGAACCATGCCGGCGATGCTGCCGGCGACGCCCTCGGCCTCATCGCTCTCCCGGGGAAAGATGGTGAGCTCGACCGGGCGCCTTGGGGATTCTCGGTGAGGAGCGACTTCGCCTTGCGCTTCAGGTTGTTGCGGATCAGGTGATCGGCCACGCTGAGGATGTTCTTGGTACTGCGGTAGTTGCGCTCGAGGGTCACCACTCGGCAGCCGGGGTAGTCGCGCTCGAATTCCAGGATATTCGAAAGGTTGGCGCCCCGCCATCCGTAAATCGACTGATCGGGGTCGCCCGTGACGCAGATATTAGGATGGTCGACCGACAGGGCGCGGACGATTGCATACTGGGCGAGGTTGGTGTCCTGATACTCGTCAACGAGCACATACTTATAGCGGCGATCGAGTTCGGCGCGGACGTCCTTGTGCTCCTTGAGGATGGCCACGATGTGGACGAGCAGGTCATCGAAATCGACGGCCGAGGCGTCCTTGAGCCGGGTCTCATAAGCCTGGTAGACCTGGGCCATCAGGGCGTCTTTCCGGTCGAACGGCGCGTCGCTTCCAGGCATCGGGATTGACCAGGTCGTTCTTGGCCCGGCTGATGGCCGATTCGATCCGCTCGGGCGTCCAGCCGGGCACATCCCAGCCGACCAGTTCCATGGCGTCCTTGACGGCCTTGTGACGGTCGTTCTGGTCGTAGATGGAGAATCCCGGGTCGATCCCGACCAGCTTGGCATACTTGCGGAGGAGCCTGGCACAAAACCCATGGAACGTGCCGACCCAGACCTGGGAGCGGGGCACGAGGGACTCGATCCGCTCGCGCATCTCGCCGGCCGCCTTGTTGGTGAACGTCAGGGCGAGGATGGATTCGGAGGGGATTCCGCCCCCGATCAGGGCGGCGACCCGGCGGGTGATGACCCGCGTCTTGCCCGAGCCGGCGCCGGCCAGCACCAGGAGTGGGCCATCGACGTGGGTCACGGCCTCGCATTGTGCGACGGTCAGATCGGCGAGCAAGTCCATCGGTTGGTCTACCCTGGGACATCGAGCACGGCCCGAAGCCCTGGACGTCGGCACCGGGGTCGGTTTGGCGTGTAACCGTCCACAACAGTATAGCCGCGCAGCGGGCACACCGCGATGCGAGTTCCGAATCGGTCGGCATGCCGAGCCCGACCTCGCGATCGGTGCGCGTCTTGGAACCCGGCGGCGACGTGATTAGACTGGATCCGGCGATCAGGACGCGTCGCCGCGACGCCGGGCCGGCCGTCGCGTCGTCCGTGTCGATTCGGCCCGTCGCAGGAGGAGGGCTTCCCATGGAGATCCTCGGGATCGGCACCGACATCATCGAATGCCCGAGAATCGGCAAGATGATCGAGCAGCACGGCGAGTTATTCCTCCGTCGGATCTACACCCAGCGCGAGATCCGATACTGCCAGGCACGCAAGCACGCGATCGAGCACTTCGCCGGCCGATGGGCCGCGAAGGAGGCCATCCTCAAGGCGATGGGGACCGGACGCA
Organism: uncultured Planctomycetota bacterium; assembly: GCA_963777695.1. Classification (GTDB taxonomy): domain Bacteria; phylum Planctomycetota; class Planctomycetia; order Isosphaerales; family Isosphaeraceae; genus CAVZRC01. The sequence goes on along the minus strand of CAVZRC010000001.1, from coordinate 1,291,330 downwards.
GCCACGGGATCGCCTGGACCAACATCGAGGTCCGCAACGACGCGGACGGACGACCGCAGGTCATGGTCTGCGGCGCGGCGCGCGAGGTCGCCAGTGAGCGTGGGATCGGCGAGATCCTGGTCTCGATCTCGCATTGCCGCACCTATGCGACGGCCTATGCCTTGGCGTTGGTCCGGCCCGGGGCGACAGAAAAACCTTCGGCGCCTATACCTCCTTCCTGATGCTTGACCTCTGGTGGATGGCGCATGCGCCCTCGACCTGTCAATCCAACGGAAATCGGGAACACCATGAGGCAGCAGAATGTCGATCTGACTTCTAGGAGATATGAGCATGCTGTATGCCGTCACCATCGAGTCGCTCAATGGGATCTATTTCGTCGCAGATCGGCCGGATGACAACCCATGGGAGGTCCAGGAAGACGTCTCGCTTGAGCTCGATCCTCTCTACGGTACATGGACGCCAGATCTGGGTCCGCTCCGTCAGACCCTCTGCGTCTCGACCTCGGATCCGAACTATTTTCGTGTTTTCCTCCACTCCAAGGACATCCCAAGCAAGAAATTCCGTCCGACGGGCCGCCGCTTCGGCGGTTTCTTCCCCAAGGCCGCCTGGGAACGATTCGCGAAGGAGGCCCCGACGGCGCTGGCGATGCTGGCGGCAGGCGAGGACTCGCCAGTCGGGACGACGGACGACCTCCTCACGGCCGTCAAATGAGGAGCCTGAGCGTGGCTCAAATCATCGTTCTCGATTCCGGCCCACTCGGTGACTCCTGTCGCAAGAGGGGCCATCCCGGCGTCGAGGATCTGACCGATTGGCGAGTTCGGGCGATTGCCAACGGTGCCATGATCGCTATCCCCGAGATTGCTGACTATGAGGTCAGACGGGGCCTGATTCTGGATGGAGCGGTCGACGGCATCGAGCGGCTCGACCAGTTGAGAGTCGATCTGAGGCATTATATCCCGATCACCACCGCGGCGATGCGCGAGGCCGCCGAACTCTGGGCCGCTGCGCGGAGAGTCGGTCTCGCGACAGCAGACGACAGGGAGATTGACGCGGATGTTATGCTCGCGGCCCAGGCCCTGCGCTTCGCCGGCCTCGGTGACGACCTGCTCGTTGCGACCTACAACGTGAAGCATCTTTCTCGATATCTGGACGCACGCCATTGGAGAGACATCAGACTCTGACCGAGACGGAGCCATTCCCCGAGTGGTGCTCGACGCGACGGCGTATGCGAAACAACCGCATTCATCCGCCGACGACCTCGGTGATCTTCGCCAGGGTCGCTTCATCCGGCTGGCGCGTCCCCTTGCACTTGGGATAGCTCTTGCAGCCGAGGAAGAAGCCGCGCTTGCTGCGACGGACCTGCATCGCGCCGCCGCACTTCTCGCAGGTCTCCTCCACGGAGATCGACGCGAGGTCGGGGCCGGCCTCCGCCGGGGCGGCGCCGGCCTGCTCGCCGAGTTGCTCCTTGAGGTCGTCGGGCATGGGAGAAGTCCCGCGGCACTTCGGATACTTCGAGCACCCGAGGAACGAGCCCCGGCGGCCGCGCTTCACCACCATCGGGGCGCCGCACTTCGTGCAGGCGACCTCGACCTTCACCGGGGCGACCGGCTTGCCCTCGGCGTCGATCGGCAGGGCATTGCGGCACTTGGGGTAGCCCGTGCAGCCCAGGAACGGCCCGCGCGAGCCCTGGCGCAAGGCCATCGGCTTGCCGCACTTCTCGCAGGTGTAGTCGGTCTCGACGACCGAGGGTACCGGGTTGCCTTCCGCATCCATATTGAAGGATTCCTTGCACCCGGGATAGCCCGAGCACGACAGGAACTTCTCGCCGCGCTTGTTCTCGCGGATCAGGAGCGGCTTCTGGCACTTGGGGCAGGCATGCGGGCTCTCGACGGCCTCGGCGCGAGGGGGACCGCCGATCGGCCGGGTCGCCTTGCACTCGGGATATTTCGAGCAACTCAGGAACGGACCCGACTTGCTGAATTTCTTCACCATCGGGGCGCCGCAGACGTGGCAGATCTCGTCCGTCAGGATGTTGACGCGTTGCCCCTCGTCGGCCGTCTTGAGCGACTCCTGGAATGGGTAATAGAACTCGTCGAGCACCTTGACCATGTCTTCCTTGGCCGTGGCGATCCCGTCGAGCTCGTCCTCCATGTGCGCCGTGAACTTCAGGTCGAGGATCTTGGGGAAGCGTTCGACCAGGAAGTCGGTCACCACCATGCCCAGGTCGGTCGCCTGGAATCGCCGCTCCTTCTGCTCGACGTAGTTGCGGTCCTGGATCGTCTGGATGATCGGCGCGTACGTGCTGGGCCGCCCGATCGCCTCCTTCTCGAGGGCCTTGATCAGGGTGGCCTCGGTATAACGCGGAGGCGGCTGGGTGAAGTGCTGGGTCGGCTCGAGGGTGTGCAAGTCCAGGGACTGGCCGACCCCCAGCGCCGGCAGCAGCTCGTCTTCCATCTTGCCGCCGGGGGGCCAGATGCGTCGATGCCCGTCGAACTTGAGGATCTTCCCCTGTGCCTTGAAGACGCCGGCACCCGCGGCGATCGCCACGTCGGTCACCGTGAACACGGCCGGGGCCATCTGGCTGGCGACGAACCGCGCGTAGATGAGTTGATAGAGACGAAACTGATCGTGTGTGAGGTGTTCCTTGATGCGTTCGGGCGAGAAGCTCAGATCGGTGGGGCGGATGGCCTCGTGGGCCTCCTGTGCCAGCTTCCCGGCGGCGTATCGGATCGGCTTGGCGGGCAAGTAGCGCTCGCCGTACTCCGTCTGGATCTTCTCGCGGACCGCCGTCATCGCCTCGTCGGAGACGCGGAGACTGTCGGTCCTCATGTAGGTGATCAGGCCCACGGGGCCGGTGCCGTCAACGTCGATCCCCTCATAGAGTTCCTGGGCGATCCTCATCGTCCGCTTGCCGGCGAACCTCAGCCGGATCGCCCCCTGCTGCTGGAGCGTGCTCGTCTTGAACGGAGGGTCGGCCTTGTCCAGCTTCTCGACCTCGTCAACCTTGGAAACGACGTACGGGACGGATTTCAGTCCCGCGTAAACTGCCTGCGCCTCCCCCTCGTTCGTTGCCCCGAACTTGGCGCCGTTATACTCGTTCAGGAGCGCCTTGAATCGAGCGAACTCCTCTGTCACGCCGGCCGGGCTCACGGTCGCGGTGATCTTCCAGTATTCCTCGGTGACGAAGGCGAGGATGTCGCGCTCCCGATCGACGATCAGCCGGACCGCGACCGACTGGACCCGTCCCGCGCTCAGATTGCGTGCGACCTTCTTCCAGAGGAGCGGGCTGAGCTGGTAGCCGACGAACCGGTCGAGGAAGCGACGGGCCTGCTGGGCGTTGACCATATCCATATTGATCGCGGCCGTGTGGGAGAAGGCTTCCTTGACCGCCCGCTCGGTGATCTCGTGGAAGGTGACGCGGCGCACCTGGTCGTCGCTGAGCTCGAGGGCCTGCTGGAGGTGCCAGGCGATGGCCTCGCCCTCCCGGTCGGGGTCGGTCGCCAGGTAGACCATCTCGGCCCGGGACGCGGCACGCTTCAGGTCGCCGATCGTCTCTTTCTTGGCCGGGACCACCTCATAGGACGGCGTGTAGCCCTGCTTCACGTCCAGGCCGAGCTTCCGCTTCGGCAGGTCGCGGACGTGCCCCATGCTGGCCTTGACGATATACTTGGAGCCGAGGAACTTGTTGATCGACTTGGCCTTCTTGGGGCTCTCGACGATCACAAGGGCCGGCCCGGTGCCATTGCCGGAGGACTCGACGACCTCGGTCGGTTTGGGGCGAGCCGAGGCCCCCTTCGGCGAGGCCGCCGACTTCTTCGCCGACTTGCCGTTCGATCCCGCGGATTTCTTCGGAGACTTCTTGGTCGCGGTCTCGGGCTCCGCAGCCGGGTCCTTGCTCGTCGCTGGTTTAGACTTCTTGGCCACGATGCAATCCTGCCTATCCTGTTCCGGGTCAGCCGCTTAGGTCGATCCGATCCGACGCCCGCGGTCGGGGTCGGAGTACGATTGAGATTGTCCCGCGTCCGAATCCTGTTACGATAAAACTCGGGCCGCCGTGGTGCAGATCCCGCATTCCCGTCCATTAGCGGCATAAGCTAGGGTACTGGGGGCTGTCAAGGGGTGGTCAACCGAATCGACCCCCGGATGGCCGGACTCAACCGGCCCCGTCGGCGTTGACGGACCCCCCGAACGACAACGATTGAAACTCGAGGAACTCCATGTCGTTTGATGTCTTTCGCCAACATCAGAAGAAACTGCTCGCGGTCTTCGCGATCCTGGCGATGTTCAGCTTCGTGCTCTCGGACAGCCTCCCCAAGCTGCTCAGCTCCAGCAACGTCGGCCGCGACCGCCCGGTGGTCAGCCTCTACGGCAAGACGGTTTACCAGAGCGAGCTCGATGCGATGGCCATCGAGCGGAGCAACGCCAACCAGTTCATCGCCCAGTTGACCTACCGGCCCGAGACTTTCGGCCCACTCAAGACCCGGGACCTGGTCGATGCCCTGATCCTCCAGCATGAGGCCGATCGGCTGGGGATTCCGGCCGGCGCCGACGTGGGGCGGAACTGGCTCAGGTACGTCACGCAGGGACAGATGAACGGCGACGTCTTCGACAGCATGCTCGCCCGTTCCGGCGTCCGGGCCAGCGGCGAGCAGATCCTGTCCGACCTCGCCAATCAGGTCCGGCTGGGGAAGGTCCGATCCTTGCTCGGCGACCCGACGATCACGCCCTTCGATGTCTTCCGGGCCTATCGCGACCAGACCGAACGCGTCTCCGCCAAGGTGGTCGAGATCCCCGTCGAGAAGTTCCTGGCCAAAGTCCCCGAGCCATCGCCGCAAGAGATCCAGTCGTTTTACGACCAGTACAAGGACGTCCTCCCCGATCCCGATCGCGTGACGCCCGGGTTCAAGATCCCCCGACAGGTCCAGGTCGAAATCCTGTCGATCGATGGCAATGCCAAGGCGCGTGGCATCAAGGATCAACTGACCGAGCAAGAGCTGCGGACCGCGTATGAGAACCGCAAGTCGGAGTTCGAGGTGCGCGGTAATCCGGAGCGCGGCGACCTGCCCACGGACATCTTCGCGGACCAGCCCGAGCTGACGCCCCCCGTGATCAAATCCTTCGATGAGGTCCGCCCCATACTCGCGTCCGCCCTCGCCGAGGAGAAGGCCCAGGCTGCGATCATCGATCAGTTCACCCGGATCACGGATGACGTCCTGATCCCGTTCGCCAACCAGTACCAGACCGCACTCATGGATATCGAGGAAGCCACGAAGTCGGGCAGCAAGGCGAAGGTCTTACTGCCCGAGCCGACGGACCTCAAGGAGGTCGCCAAGAAAGAGGGCCTCAATTACGAACTGACGCCGATGCTCTCCCACGACGAAGCCGAGAAATACGGCCAGATCTCCGGCGCCGAGATCGGCCTGGCGCGGTTGAGCGGCGGCCGGAAATTCGCCGACGAGTTCTTCGATACCAAGACCAGCCTGTTCGAGCCGGAAGAGCTGGCCGACTTTCTGGGTCGGCGATACCTAGCTCGCAAGATCAAGGATGCGGCGCCTCGGACCCCGTCGCTGGATGAAGTCCGCCCGCAGGTCTCGCTGGCCTGGAAGATGAGCAAGGCGCGACCCCTGGCCCGCAAGGCCGCCGAACTCATGGCCGAGCAGATCAAGACGAAGGGCGGATCGATCAAGGAGACCACCCTCGACGGTTACCGAGTGCTGACCATCCCGCCGATCCCGCGCCGACAGGGATCCATGCTCCCCGGCCGATTCGACATGGAACAGCTCGACGACACGCCGATCCCCGAGGTTGACCAGGTAGGGACCGCGTTCCGCGAGGCCTATTTCGGGCTCCAGAACGGTTCCGTCGCGGTCGCACCCAATCAGCCCGAGACGGTGTTCTACGCGATGGCCCTGGATCGGCGCGAGCCTGCCTCCTTCGCCACGCTGTACTATACGCCCAACAGCGAGGAATTCCGGTACAAGATGGTCGCTCGCCAGCAGGCCGAGCGCGATCTCATCGACCACTGGATGGGATGGCTGCGACGACAGGCTGGCCTGAAGGACGACTGGGTTCCCGCGGACGAGTCCAAGAGCCAATCGTCCCGGAAGGGGGCCTGAGCTCGTCTCTAGCCGTACTCCCAATATCGCTCGCGGAATTGTTCAACGTGCGGTGATGGCGGTCGCGGACCTGTTTCATCGACAGGCCGACCGCCGGGGCGATCTCGGCAAAGGTCTTCCCTTCGATCAAGCGGGCGTGGACGATCCGATAATTCGTATTCGAGATTGCCGTGGCCAGAATCTCGATTGCGGCGCGGACCCTGCGCTGCTCCTGGATGCGCTCATAGGCTATCTTTGGATCCAGTTCCCGGCCCGGGAGTCGTTGCTCCGATTCGCGATCGAGGTGCCCCAGCGGGTGATGGGTGCGGTCCTGGTCGGTCAGGGCATTCCGGATGCAGATCGCCAGCCAGTTGGGAAACGGACCGCGCCGGGGATCGTACTGATTGAAGTGACCGATGATCCGTCCCCACACTTCTTGAACCCGGTCATCGGTATCCGAGCTTCGGCCGACTCGACGACGGGCCAGCCGGCGGATGAGGGGATCGCAGGCCGCATAGAATCGGTCCCAGGCTTCGGTCAACCGGACTTCCTGATGCTCGCATCGCCGGGCTCGGGCGTCCAGATGCGCACGTACCGACTCCAATGTCTCGGGATCGAGATCGATGTGGATCTTGGGCGCCTGACCTTCATACGTCCGGCTCGAACGCCTGGACATGGCGAAACTCCATCCGTGCCTGACGACAGGGAGGCGAGCATCCCGGATCTCTTCTCATGCCTGGATTGATCGGTTGGTGTACCGGGTTCAGCCGGTCTTTTCCGCCCGGAGGCGGGAGGCCAACTCATCGATCGATAGTCGAACGACGATTCATTGATGATATGAGGCTTATGATCACATAGCGAATCAGAATTGATAGGGATAAGCCTCCGATCGGGTGATATCGAAAGGGCGGATCCGGCTCATGGGGGTCAACTTCGACACTCCCCGATCCTAATCTGTTGGTTGCGGATGTCAAGAGGCTCGACAATTTTAAACATGTTGTCCATGGCTCATCGGGCCTCTTAAGGGTTGCTCGGTTACGCCCCAACACGGGGAGGCGGCCCGTGACGACGGCCGCGAGACCGTGGTCACCTCTAACGATTTGACGCATACTGCTACGGTTCGACGAGAATTCTTCCAAGAAATCGGGGATTCCGCGCGTCGTTTGGGTCGCTCGACCCGTATCTATCCCCCTGGAGAGACCGAAACTCGCTGAGCTCGTCCGAGTCGCGAAGGCGCCGGATCAGGCGTTCGTCAGCGTACCAATTCCTATCGATCACGATCCATCGGCCCCCGAGAGGTGCATCATGGCCGTAACCCTCCTGCCCGACAATACGCAGCCCTGTCCGCCGTCGCTGGGCAATACGGCGGGCTCGAATGGGTCCACGATCGCGATCAACGACACCTCGACATGCGGGGGTTCTTCTCCGTCGCCGACGCCGACTCCGACGTCATGCTCGAACGGAAGTGGCGGGAGTTCCAATGGTGGCAATCCTCCCACGACTACGGGCCCCATTCTCTCGACCCTAAGTCCCGCCATCCTGCCGATCATCCCGGTCGGTTCATCCGGGGGCGGCGGTAACGGCGGCGGGGGCGGAGGGGGCGGCGGTAACGGCGGCGGGGGCGGCGGTAACGGCGGTGGGAACGGGAGTGGCAGCGATTGCGCGATCCCGACGCCGACACCTTGCACCCCGGGCGGAGGAGGCGGGGGCGGCGGCCCTGTCGGGGGCGGCGGTAGCAACCCTCCCAGCATGCTGAACGGAGGGTTCGGCGTAGGCGGTGACATGCCCGGCTACAACGTCGGCCCTGTGGCCGGGTCCGGTGGCGGAGGCGGTGGAGGTGGCACCGGCGGTACCGGAGGTACTTGCCCCTGCACGGGTGGTGGCCCGACCGGACCTGGCGGACCCGGGGGACCGGGTGGACCCGGCGGTGGTGGTGGCGTCGTGAGATCCGGCTACGGCTCCATTCCCCTAACGGGCCCAGGCCTCAACAATACTCCGGAGTTCCGACTCGCGATGGGTGCCGCGGGCGGGGGTCAGGATGGCATCCGGCGTGCCGCGGCCATGACCCAAGTCGGCAGCCGTGGTGCTCTGACGATCCCCTCGTTGTCGACCGGCGGCTGCGGTTCGCTGGGCGGCGGCTGCGTCTACAATCCGTCCAGCGGCAACCTGTTGTTGCAGTTGTCGCCGCCGGCTGGCGATGCAAATTATGTCCCGCCCGTGCTGTCTTATAACAGCACCAACACCACGGTCTCCGAGATCGGCTCCGGCTGGAGCCATTCCTTCAAGCGGCAGGTCGTGGTCGAGGGCTCGGGCACACCAATCGTCGTGACGACCGGCGCCGGCCAAAGCTATTCGTATACCAACGGTTCACCCCTGGGCGGCCAGTATACGCCCGCTCCCGGCTCCGGCGCCGTGAATTCGCTTTTCGCGGCACGACCTTTCGCCACGATCACCGAGACGGCGCCCGACGGTACGGTCTATACCTACAATGGCTCGGACCTCGGCACTCTCGGCTACGCGCCGTTGCTGTCGATCCAGAATCCCAGCGGGGCCACCTGGACCGTGGCGTACGATTCCAGCAATCGGGTCAGCTCGATCGCGGATCCGTTCACGCGGCGGACGACCTTCGCCTACGGCTCGACCTCGGGGAAGCTCAGCAGCATCCAGGACTCCGCGGGGCGGCGCACGAGTTTCACCGTGGACTCCTCGGGCAACCTGACGACGGCCCTCAGCCCCGAGCTCTGCCTCACCAGCCTGCTTTACGACGGCTCGCACCGGGTGATCGGATGGGTCAATCCCCTGGGGGACACGACCAGTTACGGCTACGATGGGAGTAACCGGCTGCTCTACTCGCAGGCGCCGCTGGGCCAGCGCACCAGCTTCACCTACAACAGCAACCAGACGCTCGTGACCAATCCGCTGGGATTCGTCTCGACGCTCAACTTCAATAGCATGGGGAGCCTCAGCTCGGCGATCGACGGCGTGGGCAATCGGACCAGCTACTCCTGGAATTCCAACAATCTCCTCACGGGGATCGTGGACGGTTTGGGCAACGCGACCTCGTTCGCCTACGTGACCCTGACTTCGAACGTCCAGAGCCTGTCGTCGATCACCCAGCCGCTGGGCGGGATCTTTACCTACCTGTACAACGGTAGCGGCCAGGTCTCGGCGGTAGTCGACCAACTGGGCAATGCCACCAGCCTGATCTGGACCGGCGGACTCCGGACCGGGGCCATCGACGCGCAGGGGAACGGGACGTCCTATTCCTACAACGGCAACGGCCAGTTGCTCGCGGTCCGGAACCCGCTGGGCCAGGTCGCTAGCCAGGTCTACAACGCGTCGGGCCAGGTGATCGGGCAGATCAACGCGCTGGGCCAGCAGGCGAGCTATACCTACAACGCCAATGGGATGGTGCAGACCGTCCAGAACCCGCTGGGCGCGATCGCGACTTATCTGCGAGACGAGGTGAACCGGCTCACGACCGTGATCGATGCGCTGGGGAATACCTCGACTTTCCAGTGGGATGCCAACAGCCGGCTGACGCAACTGATCAACCCGCTGGGATTTGTGGTCACCCGGTCCTACGACCTCAACAGTCGGCTGAGCACGACGACCGACCCGTTGGGGAACGTGGTGTCCTTTGGCTATGACGCTGCGGGCAACCGAGTCAGCGTGACCAACCCCCTCGGTGCGATCTGGACGAGTGTGTTTGACGGAGCGAACAAGTTGATCGCCAGGGTCGATCCGCTGGGCAATCGCGTGAGCTACAGCTACAACACGGCGGGCCGGCTGGTCTCATCGACCAACCCGCTGGGCTTTGCGACGTCCTTCGTATACGATAACCAAGGACGCCTGACTGCACGGATTGATGCATTGAGTAACCGGACGTCCTACGCTTACAATGCGGCGAACAAGCTGATCGCGTTGACCAATGCTGTATCAGCCACGACCTCGATGGCCTATGATAGCTTGCAGCGATTGATCAACACAGTCGATCCTCTGGGGAATACCAATTCGATCAGCTACGATGTGGTCGGCAACCCGATCGGTCGGACCAATCCGCTTGAGGCGACCTGGACGACCGTATTCGACGGAGTGAGTCGTCGGATCGCGAGCGTTGACCCGCTGGGCAACCGCACCAGTTTTGGTTTTGATGCCGCCCATCGTCTGGTCAGTAGGACGGATCCGCTGGGGAACGTTTGGTCACGCGTATTTGATGCCGCGAGCCGACTGGTTGCAAACGTGGATCCTCTGGGTAATACCAGCAGCCTCGGATACGATGCGGCGAACCGGCCGGTGAGCGTCACCAATCCGCTGGGCTACACGAGCACGAGCATATTCGACGCGGCAAGCCGGCTCATCGCGTCGGTCGATGCACTGGGCAATCGGGCCAGCATGGGATACGACGCCGCCAGTCGCCCGGTCAGCACGACGAACGCCTTGGGTTACACCAGTAGCGCCATCTATGATCTGGCCAACCGACCCATTGCAAACGTGGATGCACTCTGGAAACACCAATACAATTTCATACGACAATGCCAGCCGGATCATCGCCAACATCGATCCCTTGGGAAATATCTCAAGTGGCGTGTTCGATCCCGTCGACCGCATGATTGCGAGCATCGATCCACTTGGAAATCGTAGCAGCATCGGGTATGATGCCGCGAGCCGACAGGTCAGCAACACCAATCCGCTGGGTTACGTCTCGTCGCAGGTATTTGACGCGGCCAGTCGGCTCATCGCGACCGTTGATCCGCTCGGCAACCGGACCAGCACGGGATACGACGCCGCAACACGTCCCGTGAGTTCTACCAACCCACTGGGCTTCGTCGATACGAGCGTCTTCGACTCCGCAAACCGCCTGATCGGGTTGGTCGATCCGCTTGGGAACCGGACCAGCTTGGAATACGACGCCGCCAGCCGCCGAATGAGCACGACCAATCCGCTAGGTCTTGTTAACACAATTGTATACGATAAAGCGAGCCGCCAAGTAGCATCCATCGATCCACTCGGCAATCGCACGAGTTACGGGTTTGACCGGCGAGCCAGACGATTTCGTCACGGATGCGCTGGGGAACATCAGTTCGACGGTTTTTGACGCTGTTGGAAGGCGCCTCGCCTCTATCAACGCCAAAGGCTTCGCGACAACGCAGGTATTGGACGCTATCGGCGAGTTGTTGGCAATAATCGACGCACGAGGCAGCCGAAATTCATTCACGTATGATTCTTGTGGAAGGCAGACAGGTGCGACCGACCCTCTTAACAATGTCTCCACGTACCAGTACGACTCCGCCAGCCGCCGCACCCTACGCATCGATGGCCGCGGTTTGCGGACGAGCTACGTATACGATGCGGCTGGTCGTCTGACAGCCCAGCAGTACCAGGACGGCACTTTCGCCTCGATGAGCTATGATGCCAACAGCCAGCGCACCGTGCTGAGCGACTGGACCGGCGTGTACACGTCGAGCTATGACCCCGTCGGCCGCCTGAGCAGCGTGGTCAATCCGGCTGGCCTGGCGATCTCCTACGCCTACGACGCGGCGAGCCAGCGTGCCATGATGAACCAGCCCACGGGCGTGTTCACGTACAACTTCGATCCGGTCGGCCGGATCAGCTCGCTGACCAATCCCGAAAACCAAGTGTCCAGTTGGCAATACGACGCGGCCAGCCGCGTGACCGCCAACCTTCTCGCGAATGGAACACAGGCTTCCTCTACTTACGATAACGCCGATCGGGTGCTGTTGCTGGCCAACCTGACTTCTGTCGGAGCAACCTTATCAAGCTTCAATTATACATACAATCAGGTCGGCAACCGAACTCAAGTCATCGAGGCGAATGGCGATGTGGTGAGCTGGTCCTACGATCCGACCTACCAATTGACGAATGAACAGAGGAGCGGGGCCAACAGCTACAACATCTCCTATACGTACGATTCCGTCGGCAATCGAACGCTTCTGATGGACAAAGGAACACCGACGACCTCCATTTTCAACGCGGCCAACGAGTTGGTGACCAGCCAGACCAGCACGGGCGTTACGACCAACACCTACGACGGAGATGGAAACCTGCTGATCTCCTTGGCACCGGGAAACCAGTTGACAACGAATATGTGGGATGGAGAGAATCGATTGACCCGGGTCTCTCTGCCGTCGGGTGTCGTAGATACGTTCACCTATAACGGCGACGGTCAGCGGGTACAAAAACAGGATTCGATCGGCACAAGCAATCAAGTCTGGGATGAGCAGAATGTCCTGCTGGAGACCAATATTAGTAATGTCATTCAGGTCGTATATACCCTAGACCCTGCGAGATACGGCAATCTGCTTTCTCAGACACGAAGCGGTGTAGACTCGTTCTACTTGTTCGATGCATTGGGGGCGACGCGGCAACTTACTAGTGGTACTATGTCGGTGACCGACGAATATGCCTACGATTCATTCGGAAACGGCTTACTCTTCACTGGATCGACTGTAAACCCCTTTAGATATGTAGGTTGACTGGGCTACTACTACGATGAAGATTTAGAGGATTACTACGTACGGGCACGATACTATGATCCGGCACTCGGTCGTTTTGTTAGTCGCGATCCCCTCGAATCTTGTCAGTACAACTTCTGTTTGTCAAATCCAGTTTACTACACTGATCCGTCTGGACTACTCTGCACACCTTGGTCGTGGACACAAGTGGCTTGCTCCCCTCCTTTTCTTCAAAGGTGCGCGTGGGATTGCAAGAAGAAGGGAAAGAAGTTCTTTCAGGTCACGGGATGCTATGTGGGGACAAGAACATGCACGTATACCTTCCTTTGTATTCCTTATTCTAGTTTTGAAACTGTCCTAAACTCTGTCTGCCGATGCGTGGATGACAAGGAGGCTAAGTGTGATTTCTATTACCAGTGGTGCGTTTGGGGTGTCAAGAACGGCAAGACTCGCCGAGGCAAGCGATACTGGCCAGTTACTTTCGCGGAATGCACGAATTGCCAATTGCAATGTATCCTGAGCGGAGAATGGCCATTCGCAACCTGTCCCTCTGGTGGCGACAACGGTCCACGCTGGCCGAACCCCAATGATCCCTATCCCTACGATCCTGTTTATCCGGAGTGACTAAGGAGACGTGTGGTTCAAGCTTCTCCAAGGAGTGTTTGTCTGTTATCGTGTAGAAATCCACCTTCCGCGAATCTCGCGGAGTCTGTTCGATATTCTTGGATATTTTATTGAGCTACTTATCTGGAAGATCGGAGAATCGCCCGATTAGGCGTTGCCCCTGTGTCGTTACAATCTCACAACCTTTCAGGGATAGTCGAGGCTTATCTATGGCTGACCGTTCAGTCGAATCAGCTTTGAGTAGACTTCAGTCTGACTTAGGCACATCAGTATATTCATCCATTCAGGACATGAAAGGGGATCCTGGGCTTCGGCTGGTTTGTGCAGCAAGTGTGGATGTGAGAGGTTGTGGCCATGGTAGTAGCTTTTGGGTAACAATTCATTGCGGATCTTGGTTCCTCGTCACTTGGAACCCCATCTGCTACAAGTGTCCTCCCGATGTTGACATTCTAAGGCTCTGTCAAGATTGTTTGCTTAAGCCTGAGGTTGAGGCAGGTGTTTTGCCTGTCGATATTATCAACGAATACAGGCTTGAAGAGCTTTACGATGACTTGGACGACTTCTTCGCCAGCAACGACCCGACACGAAGCTAAGAACAGGGACGGAAGCGGGGACGAGTGCATCGGGGGACGAAATGGGGACAGGACGAAATGGGGACATCCCTGAATCTCGACGTCGAACGAGGGATTTAAGGGGATCGCGCAAGCTAGGCGAAACCATTCACGGCTTATGGCTCTGTCGTGTGCTTGGTCCAGATTGCACCATTCGCCTTTTCATTCGTTGCAACCATGGGCAAACACGGCGCACAACGGGGACGCAGCTAGTTTCCCAGGTGCATCGGACGACAGAGAGACATCGTGTCACGGCGGCTCAATCCGGCTTGATCCATTCGCAATTTCGGTCATCGCTCCCATGGGCAAGTACTCTGAGATGCTGACCGAGCATGTCATGTCCCCGAGGAATACCGGGGTCATGGAGGACGCCGACCTCACCGGCCATGCCGGGACTCCGGGGCGTGGGGCGTTTCTGATCCTGTTCCTCAAGGTCCAGGATGATCGGATCGCGGCGGCGAAGTACCAGACCTATGGCTGCGGGCCGACGATCGCGGCCGGGTCGATGCTCACCGAATTGATCGTGGGCCAGACGATCGACGAGTGCCGATTGCTGACGACGGACGACCTGATCGCGGCGTTGGACGGCGTGCCGCCGGATAAGCTGCATTGCCCGGCGCTGGCGATCGGGGCGTTGAGGAATGCTCTGGGATAGTGGAATTCTAGATTGCGGATTGCAGATTACGGATTTCTGGTCGTCCGATCCGGATCGCGGATTCCTGCTTGCAGTTTGCGGATTCCAGATCGAAGCACGCTTGACATCTTCGGTCTGGAGTTCGCACCACGCATCTTCTGACTCGTTCGATTCGTGCGGTCCTGGGTTGACGTCGTTCTGCTCGGTGGCCGTCCGCTGAGCGTCGGGAGGCATCGATGAGGCTCGTCGGTTTTGAGCCGGATGAGGCGGCGGCCGGGTTGCCCGACGGCTACTGGCAGGCGTGTCGATTGGCCGGGCAGGGGCAGTATGATGAGGCCCGGCGATTGTATGACGAAGTCGCGGGTTCGGCCGCGGCGACGGATACGCGGCTGCGGGCGTTGATCCGCAATGACCTGGCCGTGGTCGCGGCGCTGGAGGGTCGATTTGACGAGGCTCGGCAGGGTTGGCGATCGGCAATTGAGTTCGATCCGGGATGTCGGCTGGCCGGACTGAATGATGCCCTGGTCGCGGCCGAGATGGACCGGTTGGCACGTGGGCAGAGTGGCGAGCCTGTCCCGCTGGAGCTGGCACCGGCTCCGATGACGAAGCAACCGTCCGGCTTGGACAACTTCTCCCAACCTTCTATTCCCCCCACCCCACTCCGGGTGGCGATTCTCAGCTTCCTGTTCAACTGGCCCTCGACGGGAGGCGGGAACATGCATACCGCCGGGCTGGCCCAGTTCCTGGGGCGGGCCGGGTATGAGGTCCGGCATATCTTCGCTCGGTTTCCGGATTGGGGAATCGGTCGGGTCACGGAAGAATTGCTCGGTCCCGCCGAGGTGATCGAGTTTGATGCGGCGGCGTGGAACGTCGGGGAGATCCAGGCGCGATACCGTCGCGCGGTGGAGGCGTTCGGTCCCGATTACGTCGTGATCACCGACGCGTGGAACATGAAGCCGCTGCTGGCCGAGGCGGTGCGGGGCTATCCCTTCTTTCTCTTGATGCAGGCGCAGGAGAACCTCTGTCCGCTGAACAATTTGCGGCTGCTGGGCGATGGGTCCGGGCAGGTTCGGCAGTGTCCCAGGAATTATCTGGCCACGCCGGAGGTCTGTCATCTCTGCCTGGGGGAGCGAGGGCATCATGCTGGGGCGTTGCATCAGGTCGAGCGGGCGCTGGCGGGGGTCGGGACGGCGGAGTACGACCGGACGTTGCGGCAGGCGCTCCTGGAGGCGGAGGCGGTGCTGGCGCTGAACCCGCTGACGGCAGCGATGCTCGAGCCGTTCTCCGGCCGGGTGCGGGTCGTGCCTTGGGGGATCGATGCGGCGCGGTTTCCATGGCCGCCGCCGGAGCGGGGCTGGTCCGACGAGCCCGCATCCCGTCGGCCGGCTGTCGTATTCATGGCGGCGGTGGCCGGCGAGTTTATCAAGGGGTTCCATGTCGCCCATGAAGCTTGTCGGTTGCTGAGGCAGGAGCGTGATGACTTCGAGCTGGTGGTGACCTTCGACCCGCCGGGGAAGGGGCGGATCGATGAGTTCACGCGGTCGGTCGGATGGTGCTCGCAGGCGGAGTTGCCCCGGTATTATCGGGAGGCGGATCTCTGCCTCGTGCCCACGATCGCCCAGGATGGACTGAGCATCACGTCGGTCGAGGCGATGGCGAGCGGGGTTCCGGTCGTGGCCAGCCGGATCGGCGGGGTGCCTTATACGGTGGTCGATGGGCTGACGGGGTTGCTGTTCGAGCCGGGCGATCCTGTCGACCTGGCCCGGCAGATCGGTCGGCTGCTGGATGATCCCGGGCTGCGGCGACGCATGGGACTGGCGGGGCGGAAGCGGTTCGAGGAGGAGTTCACCTGGGAGTCCGTGATCGAACGATACTGGCGACCGTTGCTCGTCCGTCAAGTCGGTGGGTCATCCGGATGACTCACCACAGAGTCACAGAGATCACAGAGGGGAATGCTGGTACTTGTCGCCGGACACCTTCGTGAGGCGACGGCCGTCGCGGAGGGGATCGGGCTCACGCCCGAGGTTGGAGGACTTTCGTCCCGTCCGAACCACGCACTCACGTGCGTGGTCACAGGACATGTTTTTCTCTGTGACCTCTGTGACTCTGTGGTGAATCCTGTCTTCCTGGTCCTTATTGCGGAAGGCCATCCGGACGGTTCACCACAGAGTCGCAGAGAGCACAGAGGGAAATGCTGATACTTCTCGCAGAACACTAGTCACGGCACATGCGTTTCTCTGTGACCTCTGTGACTCTGTGGTGAATCCTATCTTCCTGGACCTCTTACGGTAAGGCTCAGCCATGGCGATCCGTCGCGTTGCGTTGATCTACGACGATCGGGCACGGCCGGAGACGACCGGCATCTATTGTCGCCGAGCAATGGAGTCGCTGGTCGAGACGGTGCATTTCCAGCCGGACGAGTTGGCGGCCATTCCCTCATCGGGTTTCGACCTTTATCTCAATATCGACGATGGACTGCGATACCATCTGCCCGACGGGCTACGTCCGTGTGCCTGGTGGGCGATCGATACGCATCTCAACGGCGATTGGTGCGTGGAGAAGGGGCGTCATTTCGACCGGGTCTTTGCCGCCCAGCGCGACGGGGCGGAGATGCTCCGTCGCGCGGGGATCGGCTCGGCGGCCTGGCTGCCGCTGGCCTGCGATCCGGAGGTCCATCGCAAGCACGACGTCGAGAAGCGGTTCGATGTCGCCTTCGTCGGGAACGTGTTTCCGGGTCCGCGGGCCGAGCTGCTCAACGTGATCCGTTGGAGGTATCCCGACGCGTACATCGGCAATGCCTACTTTGAGGATATGGCCCGGGTCTATTCCGCGGCGCGGATGGCGTTCAATCGGAGCATCACCAACGACGTCAACATGCGGGTCTTCGAGGCGTTGGCGTGCGGATCGCTGCTCGTGACCAACGATCTGGGCGATAACGGGCAGGGCGAGCTGTTCCAGGATGGGGTTCATCTGGCGACGTATCGCGATGCGGAGGAGTTGGTGGACAAGCTGGCGTATTATCTCGGTCGCGAGGAGGTCCGGGAGCGGATCGCGGCCGCGGGTCGGGCCGAGGCCGTTGAGAAGCATTCGTATCGACACCGGATGGAGCGGTTGCTCTCGGAGGCGGAAACGGGGCTCTCTCGGGCGGTTGTTGGGTGGGACAAGAAAGCCGGGGATGGAGATTCTGTTGGAGTTCCGGCTTCAGCCGGTCCGACGATCGCTCCCCATAGTCCTCCGGGCGCTCCCAGAGACCGCCTGAAGGCGGAACTCCAGCAAGAGCCTTCGAGCCACGCTCCGGATCCCTTCTACTTCGGACACGCGCGGCCGGAGGTGATGGCTTTGGTCCCCGTCGCGGCACGGAGGATTCTGGATATCGGCTGCGGCGCGGGGCGGCTGGGTCAGGCGCTCAAGGCTCGCCAGTCGGCGGAGGTCGTCGGCATCGAGCTGGACGAGAGTGCGGCGGCGGTCGCCCGGTTGCGGCTCGATGACGTGATCGTCGGCGACGTCGAGCGGCTCGACCTGGAGTTTCCGCCGGGCTCGTTCGATGCGATCGTCTGCGGCGATATCCTGGAGCATCTGCGGGAGCCCGATCGGCTGTTGAACAAGGCGCGGAATTGGCTGTCGGCGGATGGGCAGCTGGTCGCCAGCATCCCCAACATCCGGTATCACGGCGTTGTCCGTTCATTGCTCGAAGGGAACTGGACATATGAGTCGGCCGGGCTGCTCGACCGGACGCATCTGCGGTTCTTCACCCGACGCGAGGTCGAGAAGCTGTTCCATCGCGCCGGGTTCGCGATCGAGGAGCTGAGGTGGGTCGGCTCGCCGGGCGATGACCCTCGGGAGCGTCGGCCCGGCGAGGTGAAGGTCGGCCGGTTGCAGATCGCCGGCCTCAGCGATGCCGATGCGGACGAGTTCTATGCCTACCAGTATCTGGCGGTTGCCCGGCCCGCGGCGGTGCCCGATTACGGGGTCACATCGATCGTCATCCTGACGCATAACCAGCTCGAATATACGCGGCAGTGCCTCGATAGCCTCCGTCGCCTGACCGACGAGCCTTACGAGCTGATCGTCGTGGACAACGCCTCGACCGATGGGACCGTCGGAATACCTCGCTGGCTTTCCTGGGGTGCGTTTGATCGCCAATGACACGAATCGCGGGTTTCCCGCGGCGGCCAACCAGGGGATCGCGGCGGCGACCGGAGATCAGATCCTGCTGCTGAATAACGATGTCGTGCTCACCACGGGCTGGTTTGGCCGACTGCTCCGGGCGCTTCACAGCGATCCCGCGATCGGACTGGTCGGGCCTTGTTCCAACTGCGTCAGCGGGCCGCAGCAGGTCGAGACCCGGTATGAGGGCCTGGCCGACCTCGACGGTTTCGCCTGGGATTGGGGGAAGCAACATGACGGGCTACGCGTCGAGGTGAGCCGACTGGTCGGGTTCTGCTTGTTGATCCGTCGCGAGGTGGTCGATGCGATCGGGTTGCTGGACGAGCAGTTCGGCGTCGGCTGCTACGATGATGACGATTACTGCTTGCGCGATCCAGGCCGGCTATCGCGCCGTGATCACCTCGGATCGCTTCGGGTGGTCGGTCTCGATGATCTTGCGCGATCCAGGCCGGCTATCGCGCCGTGATCGCGGCGGATACGTTCATCCATCATTACGGCGGGCGGACGTTTCTGGGCATCGGGGCCGACTTCTCGGAGGTCATGCGGCAGAATCAGGAGCGGTTCCGGGCGAAGTGGACAGTTCAAGATGGGGAGACCTTCGGTCGGGCCGGGGGCGGGGTCGGGAGACCCGCGCCCAACCGCACCATCACTCAGCCGAGCTACGATGAACCACGGCGATTCGTGGCCGTCGTGGATCCTGAGGGTGGATTGCGGCTGGCTTACGAGAAACCGCGGCTGTCGCTCTGCATGATCGTGCGAGATTCGGCCCGGACGCTCCCGGCCTGTCTGGAGAGCATCCGGCCGTGGGTCGATGAGATGGTCATTGTGGACACCGGGTCGCTCGATGAGACGCCGCAGATCGTCGAGTCGTTTGGCGGGCGGCTGTTCCATTTCCCCTGGTGCGACGATTTCTCCGCCGCTCGCAATGAGTCGTTGCGGCACGCTCGGGGCGAATGGCTGTTCTGGATGGATTCCGACGACACGATCCCGGAGGAGTGCGGGCGTCAGATTCGCGGGCTGATCGAGCGGCCGGTCGCGCCGAACGTGCTGGGGTTCGTCATGCAGGTGCATTGTCCGGGCGGCGGCGAGGATGGCGATCCCGCGACCGATGTGACGGCCGTTGACCACGTCAAGCTGTTCCGAAACCGGCCGGATTTGCGGTTCGACGGTCGGATTCACGAGCAGATCCTGCCGGCGATCCGCCGCGCCGGGGGCGAGGTGGCGTGGACGGAGCTCTACGTCGTCCACTCGGGGTCGGATCAGAGCCGCGAGGCCCAGGAGCGGAAGCGTCGTCGCGACTTGCGGTTGCTCGAGCTCGAGCTTGCCGAGCGGCCCGAGCATCCGTTCACGCTCTTCAACCTGGGGATGACCCACGTCCACGGCTCGCGGTTCGCCGAGGCGGCCGACTATCTCCGGCGCGGGATCGTGCGATCGGGGCCGGAGGAGTCGCATTTGCGCAAGGCGTTTGCGCTGCTGGTCTATGCCGAGATGCGGCTGAACCGCAATGACGCAGCGATGGAAGCCTGTCGCCGTGGCCGGGCGATGTTTCCGAGGGACGCGGAATTGCGTTTCCGCGAAGGGGTGATGCTCCACGAGCTGGGCCGGCTCGACGAAGCTCGGCGCGCCTATCTCGACGTGCTGGAAGGGCGTGAGGAACGGCACTTCTCTAGCGTCGATCGGAGCCTTGCCGGGTTCAAGGCGCGGCAGAACCTGGCCGTGGTCGCGACCGATCTGGGCGACCTGGATGCGGCCGAGGAGCAGTGGCGGCGGGTCGTCGCGGAGGTGCCGGGGTATCGTCCCGGCTGGCGAGGGCTTGGCGAGACCCTGATCCGTCGCGGTCGGTTCGACGAGGCCGAGGCGGTCGCTGCACGATTGCTCGATGACGATCGGAACCGCGTCGAAGGATATCTCATCACGGGCCGGATCGCCCTGGCACAGGGGCGGATCGACGGGGCCAGGGCTGAGCTGGATCGGGCCGTCGCGGAATTCCCGGACGATGCCGAGGCGACGAGCCGACGATGCCAACTCCTCTTCGAGCATGGTACGCTCGACGATGCCGAGGAGGCCCTCAAGTCGCTGATCGAGCATCATCCCGACGAGCCCTCGGCGTACTATAACTTGGGGACGCTGCTCCTTCGCACCCGACGTTATGACGAAGCCGCGTGCGCCTACCGGCAGTCCCTCCGTTTCCGGACGAACCATCCGGCGACCTACTTGAACCTGGGCTGTGCTCTCAAGGATAGCGGTCGGATCGAGGAAGCCGTTTCGGCGTGGGAGCAGGCGCTTCGGCTGGCACCCGGCGATCCGATGGTCCGCACGGAGCTGGCCCGAGTTGGCCGTGTGGCCTCGCTCGTCGAGGTCTGAGGATTCGTTTTTTCGCTCATGGGCCAAGATTGATGAACGTTGATACGAGCCCGAAGCGCCAGCGAGTGCATTCCGGCGGCCATCGATGCACTCGCTGGCGCTTCGGGCTCGTATGAGGATTGCGGCAGCGCCACCAATCCTGGCCCACGAGCCGCGTTCTTTCACATCAATCGGCGTCCCAGGATCATCAGGCAAGCCCAGGCGATGGGCCAGGTGGCCAGGAGGCCGACGCCCGCGGAATGGGTCCAGGTCGCGGTCGTACGCTCCGATGGTGCCCGATGTCCGACTTGCCGGAGCACCACGGCCACCAGGATCGGGACCAGTCCGAACACCAGCGCGTCCGCGAACCGGAACGCATGCAGGCGTGCGGGAAGGACGAAGAGTCCGAGGATGATCCAGTAGATCCCGACGAACAGCCAGGCCCATTCGGCCCAGGTGCGCGTTTCGATCGGCGGTAGGCCCGGTTCGGGCGAGAGGGGTTGCGCCGAGCGGCGTAATAGGAGGATCGGGCCGCTCAGGGCCAGTCCGAGCCAGAGGTAGAGTCCCAGCGCGGGCAGGCCGAGGATCGGCGGTAGCCCGGCGACCGGCCAGAAGGCTCGGAAGAAGAGCGCCGCCATCCCGTAGCCGATCACCATTGCCAGGACCTCCTGGAGCTGGAATCGGAAGCGGTGTCTGGCCTCGGTCGTGCCGGTAGGGGTCATGTGTGCCTCGAGGGGCCGCCGAGAGTCTCGATGAGCCGGATCTCCGATGACAAGCGAGGTGTCAGCCCAGGACGACCATCCCCAGGCCGCACTGGATCGGCCAGGCAATGGCCAGGATCAGCCCGACGCGGTTCGTCCAGGGCGACGCCTCGACCCGCGCGGCCTGCTCCGGAGGGACCATCACCCAGGTATTCCAGACGACGCCCAGGGTGATCAGGCATGTCAGCCCCAATCCGACGCTCAATGTCGTCGAGAAGAAGATGTTTTGACGCGGTTCGCTGCCCGCGGCCGCCGACTGGATGACGGCGGTGGCCAACCAGGGGATGCCCAGCAGGGCCCAGAGCCGATCGCCGATCTTGGGGTAGTCGGCCAGGCGTCGGGCGAATCGGCGCGCCAGGTAGAGGAACGGCCCCGTGGCCGTCAGGGCCACCCATGCGAACGTGATCCCGATGAGGATCCAGCCCGCGCCGGTGAGGTCGCCCCGCACGACTCGCAGCGTATGGATCGACGCGATCGCCGATCCCATCACCAGGGCCGCGCCGTCCAGGACGCTGAATCCGCCCCCGGAATCGACGCGCTCCATGCAATCCTGCCCCCACGCCAACATTTCCGCGGACGACGCCGATGTCCCGCAGTCTCGATCGAGTCATTCTAGGGTCCGGGATCAAGTTTCTCGTGGAGGGATCCGATCCAACGATTTGCCGGCGCCACGTCGCCGACCCTATAATGTAGAGGAAAGTGGTCCGTTCCCGGATCCCAATGGTCGTGCCCGTTGGCGATCATGACGGCGTTTGTGGTCGGCCGGAATGCCGAGAGCGCCGTAATCCTCCGAATATCCTGCCTCTCGCCGACGGATCCGCGGCTTGACCCAGACGGGTGGTAAATTGCGATGGCTCTCCCCAAGGTCGTGATCGTCGGCCGACCTAACGTCGGCAAGTCGTCGCTCTTCAACTGGCTGGCGGGGCGCCGGATCGCCATCGTGGACGACATGGCCGGTGTCACGCGCGACCGGGTCGGCGCGCTGGTGCAGCTCGGCGATGACGTGAACCCGCGTTTCATCGAGCTGGTCGATACCGGCGGGATCGGGGTCGTTGACCGCGACGACCTGAGCGAGGACATCGAACGTCAGATCGACACGGCGATGAACGAGGCCGATCTGATCCTGTTCGCCGTGGACATCCGCGACGAGCTGATGCCGCTGGATGAGGAGGTGGCCCGACGGCTCCGGTATCTGAAGACGCCCGTGATCCTGGTGATGAATAAGGCCGACCACCCCAGCCTCGACCAGCGCGGGGCCGAGTTCTACAAGCTGGGGCGGGGCAAGCCGATCGCCGTCTCGGCGCAGCAGAACCGCAACAAGAAGCAGTTGCTCGAGTGGATCGAGGAGATGCTGCCGCCGCTCGAACCGAACCGGCCGCTCGACGCCGAGATGAAGATCGCCGTCGTCGGCCGGCCCAATACGGGCAAGTCGACGCTGATCAACACGCTCGCCCAGGCCGAGCGGATGATCGTCTCCGAGCGACCGGGGACCACGCGGGATTCGGTGGACATCCACTTCGACCTCGACGGCGTGCGATTCCTCGCGATCGACACGGCCGGCGTCAAGCGGAAGTCGAAGATCCGCGAGAGCCTCGACTTCTACTCGGTCCACCGCGCCGAGCGGTCGATCCGACGCGCCGACGTCGTGTTGATGTTCCTGGATCCCACCCAGGGGATCACCCGGCTCGACAAGCAGCTCACCGATTACATCGCCCAGGAATACAAGCCCTGCATCTTCACGGTCAACAAATGGGACCTCATGGTCAGCAGTCCCGACGACCCGACGCAGGGCAACATGGGCCGTTTCGCCAACCTGGTCCAGCACGCCTTCCGCAACATGAGCTACATGCCGATGGCGTTCATCACGGCCAAGACCGGGAGGAACGTCAAGGCCCTCTTGAACCTGTCGCAGTCGCTGTACAAGCAGTCGCACAAGCGGGTGAGCACCGGCACGCTCAATCGGATCCTCCGCGAGGCCGTCGAGGCGCATGCGCCGGCGTCCCGCGAGAACCGCAACCCACGGATCTATTACGCCACTCAGGTGGACGTGGCGCCGCCGACCCTCGTGCTGTTCGTCAACAGCACGAAGCTGTTCGACCCGACCTATCAGCGCTACCTGCTCAACTACTTCCGCCAGAAGCTGCCCTTCCACGACGTGCCGATCAAGCTCTACATGCGCTCCCGCAAGCAAGTCGAACCTGGTGAGCGATCGTCGTCGTCGGAGGAGCTCGAGATGGTCGATGCCGACCGCATCGGGATCAGCCGGGATGAGCGGATCGCGGGCGCCCTCGCCGCGACATCCTCGGACCCTTCCATCCGATTCATCAACCATGAAGTCAATGAACTGCTCTCGGATCTGGACGACTGATATGGAACACGAGTTGCGGCCGGTCGGTTCAGTTAGGGCCAAGGGTCCCTTGCCCTCGATCGATGCGCCAGGCCGTCCGGCGGACGACCATGAGTCCGCCAGACGTGACGCTCGCTTGAATCGCGTGACGATGCGAGTGTACAATTGGGTCGATTAAACGCTGGATGTCTCCAGATATCTCGGGCACCCCAAGGCCGGTGACCCGTCACAAACCGATACTTTTCACCGCCCGTCCGGTCCCGAGCGACAATCGGGCCGAGCCGGGACCAGTCCACGAGATTGATCGCACGATGCCCGACCGCGATTATTATGAGGTTCTGGGAGTGGCCCGGGACGCAACTCCCGAGGCGATCAAGAAAGCCTATCGGGCCCTCGCCGCGCAAATACCACCCGGACGTGAATCCGGGGGACAAGACGGCCGAGTCGAGCTTCAAGGAAGTCCAGCAGGCCTACGACATCCTCTCCGACACGGAGAAACGGGCGAACTACGATCGCTACGGGAATGCTGCGTTCGAGGGGATGGCGGCGGCCGGGCCCAGGTCCGGGGCGTCGGATTTTTCCTTCCGGTTCGGCGAGCCCGGCTTCGATTCGGTCAACTTCTCACAGTTTTTCCCCATGGGAGGGCGAGGCGCCCCGACCGACGAGGCGGACTCCGGCGCCCATGCCGGGATCTTCGAAGACCTTCTCGGTAAGATGCGCGGCGGCCGGTCGAGTCGCCCGAGGGTCGGGCGCGAGATGGAGGCCCATCTCACCATCCCGTTCCTCACCGCCGTACGCGGTGGAGAGACGACCATCGAGGTCCAGCGCGGCGAGGGGATTCACGAGAGCCTGGTCGTGAAGATCCCGCCGGGGATCGACACGGGCGCCAAGCTCCGCCTCAAGGGGCGAGGCGAGCCTGGTCCCAAGGGTGCCCCGGCCGGGGATCTGACGATCCATGTCACCGTCGAGCCCCACCCCTATTTCCAGCGTGACGGCCGGAACCTCCTGGTGGAGGTCCCGATCACGGTGTCCGAGGCCATCCTGGGGGCGAAGGTCGATGTACCCACGCTCGATGGCCTCAAGTCGCTGACCGTGCCGGCGGGCAGCTCCAGCGGGCAGAAGCTCCGGCTCAAGGGCCAGGGCGTTCCGGCTTCGGGCAGCAAGCCGGCAGGCGACCTGTTCGTCATCCTGAAGATCGTCGCTCCCAAGACGGTTGACGAAGAGAGCCGGAAACTGATCGAGGAGTTCGCGAAACGAAACCCGTACAATCCGCGTCTTCGGTTATGGTGATCTTACCATCGTGCGTGCGCTGCCATGAGTCGACCGATCATCCCACGCGACCAGGTCGCACATGAACTCTCGGTTTCCCCCGGCGTACTCGTCCGCTATGAGGCGATGGGGCTGGTACGCTCAGTCCAGGCCGATACGGTCATCGGCTACGAGACGAGCGAGATCCGCCGGATCTGGACGATCGTCAGCTATCAGCGGGATTTGGGCATCAACCTGGCGGGGGTCGAGGTGATCCTGAAGCTCCACGATCGCCTCTCCGAGGTCCATCATCGGGTCCACGACCTGGCCGAGCGGCTCCGCGAGGCAATCGACCTCGAGGAGCTGCCGCCCGCGGCCGACTCCGATGCGCCAAGGTGACCGTCCCGCGACCAGGCCGGGCGAACCCCGTCGCAACTGGCTGCGTCGAATCCTCGAGGAAGGCCCCGAGGCTCGGCGGCGGATGGCCAGTGCCGTCGCCGCCCTGATGGGGACCGCGCTGGTCGCCCTGGGAGCGATCGGCATCCTCTTGATCTGGCACCTGGTGCGCCGGGGGCGCCTGATCCAGCAGCGCCTCGAGCCGCCCCGAATTGTCCGGATGCCCGATTTGCTCGACGACAAGGTGGATGCCCATGACCAAGATCACGGCAAGACTCCGACCGCATGAGCGGATCAAGGAGCCCGAGGCATTCCGTCGCGCCTTCCAGCGCCGGCGATGGGAGTCGGACGCGGTCCTGGCGGTCTACGGGATCGAGAACGATCGCGACCATGCGCGCCTGGGCATCTCGGTGTCGCGCAAGAAGCTGCGCTCGGCGAACGACCGCAACCGCCTCAAACGGCTCATCCGCGAGGCATTTCGCCTCTCGAAAGTCGAATTCCCCCCTGGGATCGACTTCGTCGTCGTGCCGAGAGCCCCGGACGCGTCATTCGAAGCCATAACGCGATCGTTAACCGCCCTTTCCCGCAAGCTCGTTCGTCGGATGAAGAGTCAACCTTAAGCGGGCGATGGGAATGCTCCCGGCGAGTCTTCGCGATCAAGGGCCGCCGTAGGAAGACCCACACCGAGCGTATGCCTCGCACGGTCAGGATCAGCCATGCTCATGAACGGCGTGATGAGGGTGTTGCGATGGCCCGGCCAGGTCGCGATCGCCGTCCTGATCGCGCTCATCCGGATCTACCAGGTGACCCTCAGTCCGCTCCTCGGACCGGCATGCCGGTTCGAGCCGAGTTGTAGCCGCTACACGGTCGAGTGCCTCAAGAAGTATGGCCTCGTTCGGGGGCTGGCCAGGGGCCTGATCCGCGTCTCGCGTTGCCACCCGTGGCATCCGGGAGGATATGACCCGCCCTGAGTGAGCGATCGAGAGATAATCCCATGGCACTTCGCGGAACCATGGGGTCTCCAGCAATAAGACACTCTATCCAAGACGCCTCTGTGGAGGAGAACGGATGAGGTAGGTCGGGTTTCCGGCCATGAGACCGACCTATACCGTCCTGCGTAAATCGCTACCGAGCAAGAACTCTGAGCGGAGAGGGAGGGATTCGAACCCTCGGTACGTGTTACCGTACACGGCATTTCCAGTGCCGCACAATCGACCACTCTGTCACCTCTCCCTTGGCGAGTTATCCGGCACCGATCCCCCCTTACTCCGGATCAATACCGGGAAGTCGGATCGTCGCCGTCGCCTTTCTTTCGAAACAAGACGGAGGGAAGGGTGCGTCGAGAAACCGGCACTTACGCTCCGATTACCTCGAGCGGCCCGGATCCGCCGTCGGTTCCGATCGCGCCATTGTACTGGAAGAAGCGTTGGGGTCAACCGATCCAAAGTTACTTGACGAGGCGTCCACTCATAGAGGATCGCAAATCCTCCCATGGTGGGCCCCGCCACGACTTGAGTTGAGAGGCCGATCGCACGACCTCTGGTGTCGTCCCTCAAGGCTTCGCCGACGGCGCGGCCTTCTTCGACCTGGACTCGGCGACACCGTACCGGCGCTGGTCGAGCAACTGCTTCTGCGCCGGCGTAAGGATCGCCTCGCAGTCTTTCAACATCTGGGCGCGGAGATCCTCGATCTGCTTCTCCAGCGCCTCGATCTTGGGGATCTGCTTGGCCTGGATCGCGTAGATCGATTCCCGCTGCTCGTCCGTAAGGCCGAGTTGCCCGAAGTACATCGGCACCCGACGCGTTGGGTCGAACGCCTTCTTGAGCCTGACCTTCGGGGCGCCCGGTTCCTGGGCGACCAGGTGAAGGCCGCCGGAGAGCATCAGCAAAGTCGCGGCACCGACGGCCACCATCGCGAATCGTCGCAGCGGGTAAATCATGGTGTGATCCTCCTGGCTTGCCAGGAATACAGGAATTAAGCTCGCCACATCGTGCGGACTGACATCATAAGGCGGCCCGAACCGCTTAACTAGAAGGTAGCACATGATTCCATGGTCGCGAGGTTTCGGGCCCGAAATGTGCCATGATTTCCCAGGGCTGTGGCAGGGCGTGCGGGGGCCATGCCGACGCGGTCGGCCTGCGTCCGGAATCCAAGGTTCGTGCTCGGCCGACGAACACCTTGGTGAGCCGGAGCGTCTGCGTCAGGGTGTATCGATACGCGGACTCGGCCGACTCTTCAGGCCCGAGGGATGAGGGACTTTACCCAAGGGTGCCATGACGTTAGGATGACCACACCTCGTCGTCCGGCTCATGGTTCGCACCAAAGTGATGGTCCGATTTGGGTTCGGATTGATGAGAAATCTTCATCGCGGAGACAGTTTGTTATGTCAACGGACGCGAAGCCAACCACGACACCCCCGTCATCGCCGCCGGTCAAACCGCGCGAACAGGGGGTCAGGATCTTCATGTGGCCGAAGGTGATCTTCTTGTATCCCACGGCTATCGTGGCGCTGATCTGCGCCGCCGGGATGTCGATCATCGACGACCAGACCCATGATCCGACCAAGCCGATCAAGAGGGCCGTGTCGACGAAAGGAGTCAGCCCAGAGGTTGCGGGCCTGAGCGACGAACCGGCCACGAGTCTGTCGAAGGTCGATCGGTTCAAGACGCCGCAGAATCTGATGGCGATGCTGTTCCTGGGCATGATGGCCTTCAACCTGCTGATCATGGCCCTCGACTTCCCGCGATTTACCCTGGTCGCGTGGATCCTCGGCGGGTTCCTGATCCTTTTCTTCCTACTCTGGCTGAGCGCCTACTTTCAGTTGGATCTGATGAAGCCGATCCACGTGATCTTCTCCGGGATCTACGCGGTCGCCAACAAGGGCTTCTACATCATGGTGTTCGTGACGTTGATGGTGGTCTTCACCGTCATCTACGTCACCCGATGGCTGGACTACTGGGAGATCATGCCCAACGAGATCCTCCACCACCATGGTCCCTTGAGCGATCTCGAGCGCTATCCCACCATGAATCTCAAGTTCGATAAAGAGATCCCCGATGTCCTCGAATGGCTAATGCTCGGTTCGGGCCGACTGGTCCTGCACGTCCCGAACGTCCCCAAGGCGCTGGTGATGGACAACGTGCTCTTCATCTCGTCCAAAGAAGCGGCGCTCAAGCGGGTGATGAGCCGCCTCGAAGTCCGGGTGACGACCGACCAGGAAGCCGACGCCGTGACCTGAGGCGAAAGTTCACGTGGTCGGACTCGCGGGGGCCGTTCGACGGGCTGGCCTCCGCGGGGACATTGGATTGATCACGACCGCGAGCTACTCGAACCGGGAGGGTGATCGTTCACGCTGCCCTCGCGATCGAGCATCGAGGTCGGGAGGTGGGGCCTCAAGAGCGGCTCGATCATGGGCGGGGCTTCGACCGATTGCTCGATCGTCGCGATCGCCCCGCCCCGCAATTCCTCGAGGATCGGGCCATTGAGCGTGTCCTCGATGTCGCGGAGCCGGCGTGCGATGAAGGAGCCGTCCAGCACGCGATGATCGTAGATCAGCTTGACGACCACGCGATGCGTGGCCGGGTCGATCGGTCCGTAGGTCAGAGTGGTCGTCAACGGCGAGATGGGGTGGAGCTGCTCGGCGCCGAGCGAGCCGTAGCTCGACAGGCCGAACGTGCCGAACCGCTTGCAACGCTTGTACCCGGAGATGTTAAGCGTCCCCCACCACAAGAGCCGTCGAATCGGCGTCGGTGCCTGGCTGAATCGCAGCGCCATCCGATAGAAGCCCACCTTCTCCAGCGTCTCGTTCTTGTACCAGCTCACGGAGTTCTGGAGCTGCGCGATCGACTGGTTCTCGGGGGCGCGGAAGAGCCCGACGAAGACGCCTTCCTCGCCGTGATAAGTGCGCTCGATCGCCAGGGCGCAGTTCATCCAGGGATGCTCGTAGAGCCGGGGCCAGGGGAATTCCAGCAGGGACCGGCGCAAGGGCGGATGGGCGGCACCGACCAGGGCGTAGGCCTTCATGAACACGGCGGCCCAGGACGGGCGAGAAGGGTGCTCGACCCTCGGCTCGACCAGGGCACTGAGGTCGATCGTCCGACTGACCGGCGCCGAGGGGATCCTGTGGGCGAAATGGACCAGATCGCCGATGAATCGCCTCGGTCCCGCCAGCGGGAGATATCTCCCTTTCGGCTCGTGCATCCGTGCACCTCATTTTCGATTCGCTCCCGTTTCCCCGGGAGGGCGGTTATAATACCGGCGCCTGGCTGACCTGTCCACGCGGATCGGTCCGGCCTCGTGACGTTGAACGGAGCCGGTGCATGACCGCGGAAACGACCACCTCGCTCGATGTGTCGGACCGACCCAGGGTGTTCGTTCACTTGCTGCCCAGCCTGATCCCGCCGGGTGGACTCCGCGGCGGCGTCGCGGTGGTCGTGGACGTGTTGCGCGCGACCACGGTGATGGTCCACGCGCTGGCGGCCGGCTGCGAAGCGATCATCCCCTGTGCCGAGATCGAGGAGGCCCGCGCCATCGCCGCCGCGTCCCCCGACTGGATGTTGCTCGCCGGCGAGCGCGGGGGCTTGCCGATCCCCGGGTTCGACCTGGGCAATTCGCCGGGCGATTTCACGCCGGAGGTCTGCAAGGGGAAGACCCTGGTGATGACGACCACCAACGGCACCCGGGCGATCTTCGCCTGTCTGGAGGCCGATCGGGTCTACATCGCCAGTTTCGCCAACCTCGGCGCCGTCTCCGAGGAACTGGCCGTCCCGTTCCTCAAGAAACATCACGGGCAGCCCGTCCACATCGTATGTTCGGGGACGGAAGGCTTCATCAGCCTGGAAGATTCGTTGCTGGCCGGCGCGATCGTCAAGAAACTGACCGAGCTGACGGCCCAGGATCCCGATTCGACGTCCTGGATCGGAAACGACGAAGCCCTGATGGCCGCATCGGAATGGCTCGGGGCCGCCCAATCGTTTCGCGAGCGGCCCCTGGATGTGTTGCTGAAAATGGGGAGGGGCGGCCAGAATGTCCATCGAATCGGTCTCGAGGCCGACATCGCGACCGCGGCCGAGCTGGATCGGTTCCCACTGGTCGCCGAGCTGAAGAACCGCGATCCTTTGCTGATCATGGCGGTCTGAACGGTCGGATGCGGTCGCGTCCGCCGTGACGAGTCTTACTGGTGGGGTGGGCCCTGCCAAGGTCATGCCCCGGGAGAGGTGACGAGATGCTGGACGACATGGACAAGCTGGTCTCGCTGTGCAAGCGACGGGGTTTCATCTTCCCATCGAGCGAGGTTTATGGCGGGATCAACGGCTTCTGGGACTACGGTCCGCTCGGCGTCGAGCTGAAGCGGAACATCAAGGACGCATGGTGGCGCGACAACGTCCGGATGCGGGATGACATGGTCGGGCTCGACTGCTCGATCATCATGAATCCGCGGGTCTGGGAAGCCTCCGGACACGTCGGCGGCTTCTCCGACCCGATGGTCGACTGTCGCGCGACGAAGGAACGGTATCGGGCCGACCAGATCTTCGTCTTCGCCTACGTCTTCCCGGCGGTCAACCACAAGGGCGAGCCGACCGAGGCCTGGCTGGCCGGGCTGGGCGGGACGGCCGAGGAGGCCGCGGAGTCCGTCGAGAAGAAGGCCGCCAAGCTGGCCAAGCGATTCGGGCAGCCGACGGATCCTCCGTCGATCATCCCTTACATGCAGCTCGCCGTCGCCGATCGCGAGAAGGTGGTGGGGCCGTTCGACCGACGACCGGGGCACGCTGACCGAGCCCCGCGCCTTCAACCTGATGTTCAAGACATTCGTGGGCGCCCTGGAGAGCGAGTCGAACGTCGCCTACCTCCGGCCCGAGACCGCGCAGGGGATCTTCGCCAACTTCAAGAACGTGGTCGACACCGGCCGGGTGAAGCTCCCGTTCGGCATCGCGCAGGTCGGCAAGAGCTTCCGGAACGAGATCAATCCCCGCAATTTCACCTTCCGCTCCCGCGAGTTCGAGCAGATGGAGATCGAGTTCTTCTGCCGGCCCGACGAGGCGAAAGAGTGGTACGCCTACTGGCGGAAGGCTCGGTTCCAGTGGTATGTGGACCTGGGCCTCCAGTCGGACCGGCTCCGGCTCCGGGACCACGACGAGAAGGAGCTGGCCTTCTACTCCACGGCGACGGCCGACATCGAATACGCCTTCCCCTTCGGCATCAGCGAGCTGGAGGGGATCGCGCACCGGGGCGACTACGACCTCAACCAGCACATGAAGTTCAGCGGCAAGGACCTGAGTTACTACGACGAGGACCGCAAGGAGCGGTTCGTGCCGCACGTGATCGAGCCCTCGGCCGGTGCCGACCGCGCGACCTTGGCGTTCCTGTGCGAAGCCTACACCGAGGATGAGGTCGCGGGCGAGTCGCGCACCGTGCTCAAGTTCCACCCGAGGATCGCGCCGATCAAGGCGGCGGTCTTCCCTCTGGTCAAGCGCGACGGCATGCCCGAGATGGCCGAGAAGATCTACCGCGAGCTCAAGCATCGGCAGAACGTCTCCTACGACGAGAAGGGTGCGATCGGCCGCCGGTATCGACGTCAGGACGAGGCCGGTACACCATTTTGCATCACGGTTGACAGCCAGAGCCTGGCCGACGGCTCGGTGACGTTCCGCGATCGTGACACCTGCCGGCAGTGGCGTGTGGCCGCCGACGGCGCCGTCCGGGCACTCGAGGATCTGCTGGAGGGCCGGCCGATCCCCGAGATTTCGTGAGGTTATTGGCGCGTCCGATCCGATCACGCGACATCATCGACCCGCCGTCAAGCCCTGGCATGCCCCATGAGACCCTGCATCAGTCAAGTGACGACCCTGATGAGCCCGTTCGAGAAGGACGCGGCGGCGTACCGAGGCGGCGGCTGGACGGCCGTCGAGCTCTGGCTGACCAAGCTGGAGTCGTTCGTCGGGTCTAGATCGGTCGCCGAGGCGCGCGACGTGCTGTCTTCGAATGGAGTGCGTCCGGTCGCCGCGGCGGGGCAGGGGGGTCTGCTGTCATCCCGCGGTGCCGGACGCGCCACGCACTGGGACCTGTTCCGACGCCGGCTGGATTTGCTGCAAGAGCTGGGCGTGCCGACCCTGATCATCGCCGCCGACGTCGCCATGACGGGAGCACCGTCGGCCGACGACTTCGCGTTCGCGACCGCCAGCCTGGGCGAGGCCGCCGAGACCGCCGCTCGGTCCGGCGTCCGGCTGGCGCTGGAGTTCCAGAGGTCGTCGCCGATCTGCTCGTGCCTCGAGACGGCACTGGCGATGGTCGTGCAGTGCGGCAGCCGGAATGCCGGGGTCTGCCTCGACGCGTTCCACTTCCAGACCGGCCCGAGCAAGCTCGAGGACCTGGACGAGATCTCGCCGGAGCATCTCGCCTGGGTCCAGCTCTGCGACGTCAGCGGCATCCCGCGCGAGCTGGCCGGCGACAGCGATCGGATCCTGCCCGGCGACGGCGATTTCCCGCTCGAGGCGATCGTCGAACGATTGGCGCGGACCGGTTACAATGGCTATGTCTCGCTCGAGCTCTTGAATCCGCATCTCTGGCAGGTCTCCGGCGATCGCGTGGCCGAGGTGGGATACCAGGCCCTACTCCGCGTGATGGGCCCTTGGATCCGCGACCCGTCGGTTGGGAGCACGGACGGCGAAGTCGAAGGAGGACCCTGAGCGTGTCGTCGGTGGTGACTCTCCAACCCGCAACGGCCATCTTCCGCGAGGAGCAATACTTCGACTGGCGGGTCTACGCCCTGATCGGATCGCTGGAAGTCCTGACCGGCCTGGGACTGCTCCACCAGAAATCCTGGTCGATCGAGCTCCTCATGGGGCTGATCGTGGGGATCGGCCTGGTCATGTCCCTGGTCTTCTTCGTCCTCCACATGACGACCGAAGTCACACCGACGGACATCCGCGTCTGGTTCGGCTGGGTCCCGGTCTATCGACGGCTGGTGCCGCTGGGCGAGCTGCGCCGGGTCGAGATCGTGACGTACCGACCCATCGCCGATTATGGCTTCTGGGGCATCCGATCCGGTCGCGATGGCGAGCGTGCGCTGATCGCCCGCGGAAATCGCGGGGTCCGGCTGGAACTGGCCGATGGGTCGTTACTCGTCATCGGCAGCCAACGCCCCGAGGAGCTCGCCACGACCCTGGAGAATGCCCTCAGGCCCATCACGTGATGCCCGAAGCCGGAGTCACGCCCCTGGTGGCACCTTGGTCGGGAAAATCGGGGACGGAATAACGGGGACGTTGCGGACGGAATAACGGGGACGTAGCGCATCGGGAAAAACGGGGAAAAACGGGTGCGCCTGGCCCGCGGAGCCCACCGACGGCGAACACCGCCCGGATTCGGCCGCTCGACGCGGCTTCACGGCCGGACTCCGGCCCTGAATGATCGAGCGAGGATCCCGGCGCCGGGTCGTGTTCGGAGTCGGGCGTCGCGGGGGCCCGTGACTGCCGACGACCGGCGATCCCAACCACGACTAGCGGCTCAAGGTGCTGCTTGGAGCAAGCGATCATGCCTCTACGCGACCACTTCCGCCCGCCGCTGGACAACATCACCTCGTGGGAGAGCCTGCACCACGCCTGGCCCGCGGTCACGGTGATCCACCTGAACCGGCGGCTGCCAGAACGCTTCCGGGCCGAGCCCGTTGTTCACCAGGGTGCCTCCTTCGAGGTCGATGTGTCCACCTACGACACCGATCGCAGCGGCGAGCCTGATGCCGGGGGTACCGGCGGAGAGACGACCGGCGGGGTCGCCGTCGCAACCCGGCCCGCAGTCTGGGCACCACCCCGGCCTACCTTTCGGGCCGCAACCGACCTGCCGGACCAAGATGAGTTCGCGGTACTCATCTACGATAGCCGGAGGCAGCGGCGCCTAGTGGCCGCCATCGCGATCATCAGCCCGGGCAACAAGGATCGGCCCGAGAGTCGGCGACTGTTCGTGGCCAAGTGCGCCGCACTGTTACAACGAAGGGTATCGGTCGTTATCGTGGACCTTGTCACCACCCGCCACTTCAACCTATCTGGCGAGGTGCTCGAGCTCCTGGAGCAGTCGGACCCGGCGCTCGTGCCCGAGCCGCCCGGAACTTACGCCATGGCTTGCCGCTGGACGCACCCAGGCACTCCTTTGGGTCCGGCGGGCTGGCGGCTCGAAGCCTGGAACCACACGCTGACCATCGGGCAGCCGCTGCCCACGCTGCCCCTGTGGCTGACGGATGACTTCGCCGTGCCGCTGGAGCTGGAGGCCAGCTACGAGGACACCTGCGGCGTGCTTCGACTGGGCGAGCCGAGGTGAATGTCCACGGGGGGTCCAAACGGGGGGACTGCGGTGAGCGAAGTGCCCGCTCGTTCCCTTGCGGACGAACCGGGTGTTAGCGACGCTAAGGCTCGCCCTGCTGCTCCGGCTCCGACTTGGTCGTGCGGTTCTTGGCCTTGCGAGCGGCGGTCGCACGTCGCGACGCGCTCTGCTTCTTGTTCGTCGCGCGAGCATCGACCGGGATCAGTCCCGAGAGCCAATGCATGATGTTGAGCGAGAGTTGGCGGTTGTCGGTCCCCTCGTCATTCATGCCGATCGCCTTGCCCTGCGCGTCGAACTGCGCCGATAGGACCCCCGCTTCCCCCAGCACGACGACACGACCCTTTCCATGGACGAACGCGATCCCCTGGGAACGACCTCCGGCCGGGGACAGAGCGTTGTCCAGTTGGGAGCGGTCGACGGCCGTCTCGGCGAGCATGAGGAACGAGACACTCCCGCGAGGCCCCTGGAGCGATTGGCCGGAGTAGGTGACCACGCGGCCGATCTGTTCGGACGGCCCGCGGCCCCAGTTGATCGGGTGGTTACCCAGCAGATCGTTCTCGCGAGCGAAGATCAATTTCGAGGGGACCCCGGGGATGCAATTCTGCGGGTCGAGCGTCTGGCCCTGACTCATCCCGACCCCGAGCCGTTTCGCCAGCGGCTGGGCGGCGGCGCCCCAGGGATAATGATCGGTAATGAACAGGAACGATCCTCCTTGCTTGACCCACGCCTCGACGGCCTGGCACTCGGCCGCAGTGAATGCGGGATTCGCCGAGTCGGCAACCGAGACCGCAGACCCGCTCGCATTGGCGATGATGAGGATGCTGAAGGGCTCCAGTACCTCCTTGGTGAACGGCTTCCGGTTGGACTCGACGCGGAATCCGTCGTGGGTGATCAGGTTGACGAACGGCTTGTACAGCCCGCCCGCAGTGTGGAGGTTGTGGTGAGCCTCGTCGAACAACACGGCGGGATGCTTCTCAGAGTACGCCGGTCGGACGATCGTCGTGTCATACTCGAGGTCGGCGACTTGTTGCTGGGCGAATCCGCTCGAGGCGGCCAGGAGGCCCAGCGCGGTGACGACCGGAACCAGGGCAACGCGATTCATCTCGAGACCTCCGCCTGGACCTCAAGGAGAGGGCCGATCGCGATCGATCGGTCAATCTAGAACCGGATGTCTTCATGCCCATCGTAGCATCCCGGCTTGGGACACAGAAGCCACTCCCCGCGATCGACTTGAGCCGAAACGGGCGTACTGGTCCCGTCGAAGTAGGGTATTCCGATCGACAAGAATGGGGCCGGTCGGGGGGTTTCCCCCAATATTCCCGCCCGTGGACGAATAACCCCCAACTCCGGGGGCTTGAACGACTCCGGAAGGCCCGGCAGGTCGGGCAAACCGCGAGGAACCGAGACTCTCCGGGATGTTCCGGATCGAGCCGTCATCGCACTTTCGTTCATTGAGGAGCCGAACTGTGTGGTCGCCAATGGTTGAGCACGTGGGCTCTCTGCTGACGGAGACAATCACGTCGGGCTCGCCGTCGTTGTTCGCCGCATCGGATCCGGTGCTGGCGAGCGTCTTCTGGGTTCTGGGTCTGGTCGCCCTGGTCATCGTGGGCTGCGAGCTCGCCGGCTTGCGTTACATCGCGAACAACCGGGTCGGGGTGGTCGAGAAGCTCTGGTCATTCAAGGGGTCGGTCCCGGAGGGCGGCATCATCGCGCTGGAGGGCGAGGCGGGCTTCCAGGCCGAGGTGCTCCGCGGCGGCATGCATTTCGGCCTGTGGCGCTGGCAATATCGGATCCACAAGCTACCGCTGGTCACCGTGCCGCAAGGCAAGATCGGCTATATCTATGCACGCGACGGCGAGGCCCTGCTGCCGAGCCAGACGCTCGGCAAGGTGATCCCCTGCAACCACTTCCAGGATGCACGCCGATTCCTCGGCGGGGAGCCCTCGAACCCCGAGGACGATCGGGTCGTCGGCCAGCGAGGGCGCCAGCGGGCCATCCTCCGCGAGGGCGTCTACGCGATCAACCTCTCGCTGTTCATGGTCATCACCGAGGACACCGTCTATCGCCTCGAGGCCGGCGGATCGAAGGAGCTCAAGGCTCTGGTCAACTGGCAGAACGAGTTGAGCGAGGTCGATGGGTTCAGCCCGGTGATCATCGGCGGGCCGATCGAGTCACCCGACCCCCTGAATCCCGGCCGGACCACGATGGTTGATAGCATGGGGATCGTGACCATCCACGACGGTCCCTCGCTGCCTCCCGGCGAGATCATCGCCCCGGCGGTGGGGTGGGACCGCAACGACAAGGACTTCCACAACAATTTCCAGGACCCCGAGGCGTTCCTCCG
The DNA here is from genome assembly GCA_963777695.1 of uncultured Planctomycetota bacterium. Classification (GTDB taxonomy): domain Bacteria; phylum Planctomycetota; class Planctomycetia; order Isosphaerales; family Isosphaeraceae; genus CAVZRC01. The sequence goes on along the minus strand of CAVZRC010000001.1, from coordinate 1,253,972 downwards.
CGCCGGGGGCCGCCGCGGCCTGCAATACGTCCCGCTGACCGACGGCACTTACTTCATCAATCGATGGTTCGCCAGCATCGAATCGATCCCCAAGACGATCGTGCCGATCGGTTATGTCGGCGTGGTGGTCAGCTACTATGGCCGGAGCGGCGCCGACCTCTCGGGCGATGCGTTCCGCCACGGCGAGCGGGTCTCCGAGGGCGAGCGTGGCGTGCTGGAGAAGCCGCTCGGGCCGGGCAAGTACGCGTTCAACACCTATGCCGGCAATATCGTCCTGGTGCCGACGACGAACTTCGTCCTCCACTGGGTGACCGGCCGGACCGAGTCTCACCGCTACGACGAGAGCCTGCGGTCGATCGACCTGGTCACCAAGGATGCTTATGAGCCGACCTTGCCGCTGTCGGTGGTCGTCCACATCGACTACCAGAAGGCCCCGAGCGTCATCCAGCGATTCGGCGACGTCAAGAAGCTGATCACCCAGACCCTCGACCCGATGCTCAGCGCCTACTTCCGCGACGTCGCCCACAAGCGGACGATGCTCGAGCTGCTCCAGGATCGCGACTCGATCCAGCACGAGTCCAGCAGCGAGCTGGGCCGGAAGTTCCACAACTTCGACATCGAGTGCGTCGACGTCCTGATCGGCAAGCCCGACACGGCGGAGGCCGGGGGCAAGATCGAGACCCTGCTCGAACAACTCCGGCTGCGGCAACTGTCGCTCGAGCAGGTCGAGACCTACGCGAAGCAGGTGACCGCGGCGCAGAACCTCCGCGTGCTCAACGAGGCCCAGGCCCAGGCCCAGATGCAGACCCAACTGTCCAACTCGCTGGTGCAGATCCGGATCGCCGAGAACGAGGCCGAGGCCCAGCTCGCCCGGGCCCGCAAGCAGGCCGAGCAAGTCGTCGTCACCGCCCAGGCTGAGAGCCAGTCCCAGATCCTCGCGGGCCGCGGCGAGGGCGCCGGATCCTCCAGGAGGGCCTGTCCGAGGCGTCGGTCCTGATCCGGAAGATCCAATCCTTCTCGGACCCGCGTCTCTACGCGCTCTCGGTCGTGGCCGAGAACCTGGCCAACTGCACGCAGCCGCTGGTCCCCGAGCGGGTCTTCATCGCCGGTGGGATCGGCGGCAATGGCACCGGCGGCGAGAGCTCGCTGACCGGCGGCGCGGCCGCGGGTAGCGGGCTGATGGGCCTGCTCCTGAGCCTCCTGGTCGCCGAGAAATCCGGGTTCCAGCTCGCGGAGCTCCCGGCGGCCTCGGAGCTGAGCCACTTCACCGAACAGGTCACCCGCCAGGCCATGGAGTCGATCCAGCAGGCCGTCGGCGTCGGCACCGCATCGACGGCCGGCCACAACGGCAACGGAGCACCCCAGCCGGCCTCCGTTGCGTCGGTCATCACGCCATCGCGACTCGATGGCCTCGATATCAAGACAGACGGCGCCTGATGCGGTGGCGGAACCGATCATCATCGTCGATCCGCCCACGCGGCGTGCCCCGAAGCCTCGGGCACGCCGCTTCTCTTGACGGGATCACAATCGAGCGGATCTCACTTCGAATCAAGAGATGTGTTCTCGTGATCTTCGATTTGACGACCAAAGGCTTGACGGAGGGTGGATTCGCGACTAGACTCGGAGATTCGCGTCGTTTCGGCCGCATGGCCGGTTGCCCGGTTGAGACGCGTGCCCTCCCCGAGCGAGGTTCTTGAACGTAATTGACTGAGGAAAACAGGGTTATGCCGCGGAAGAAGTTCGGACGCAACCGCAAGAATCGCTGTCGTTTTTGCACTCACGAGGGTTGCCCTCGGCCGGCGTACGTCGACTACAAGGACGTCGGCCTGCTCAAGAAGCTGTGCACCAACCAGAACAAGATGTTCTCTCGGAAGCGCAGCGGCAGTTGCGCGGCGTTCCAGCGTGCCAGCAGCGCCGCCGTCAAGCGTGCGCGGTTCATGGCCCTGCTCCCGTACGTCGGGGAGTAATCGGCCACTCGAACAATCGCCGTCCACGAGCCGGGCACGGGTCGGACGATCCAGGCCTACTGCCTCGGCACCGTGCGAATGGAACCACTCGTGGTGTCCTTTGCCGAAGGGGCCGCCTTCGGCACGGTGCGGATCGCCCGGTCCGACTTGACCTTGGGGGCGGTCGTGGGCGGCGACGCGACCTCTTTCTCTCCGGCCCGCACCTCCCTGAGAAACGCCAGGAACTGGGCTTCGAGGGTCGCATAGGGCTGGCCCACTCGCTCTTCGAGCGATCGTCCGCTTCCGCGCTTGATCCGCCCTCGATAGGCGTCGCGGATGTAATCGAGAAAGCCTTCGCGATAGGTCCCCTCGTGCCACTGCATGAGGAACACAGTCAGGGCCTCGGCCTGCTGGTATCGGAGGGTCACTCCGTCGCCCATGAACCGGTCCTTATTGAGCGCGATGAACTGGGCCAACGGGATCGCCTGCCCCTCGTCCGCCAGCGCAACGATCGCCGCTTCCATGCGGCGCCCTACCGTGCCGCCAACTTCAAGAGAGCCGTCGGCCTGGGGCACCACGGTCTCGAAATAGGTACCCAGGCCCTCGAAGACCCAGTAATTGCCGAAGTTCGACGTATAGGCATTGCGACCCGCGGTTTCGAAGAGGAGCTGGTGCGAGACCTCGTGGTAGAGATTGGCCTCCACCGGGAGCTGTCCATCGGCGTCATAATAAAAGTAGGCGGGCGTGCGACCGCTCCGGCCCGACTTGGGCGGCTCGTAGAAGCCGAGACTCTCATTCATGTCCGCCCCGTAAGTCGGGGTGAGATAATCGACGAATTGTCGCTTCGAAGCGAAATAGTAGACAATGTGCCGCTTGCGAGGCGGCTCGCCGACGAGCGATGGATCGCCGAATCGTTTGACCATCGGAACGCTATCGCCGAGGATATCGGCCAGCAGCGACATGAAAAGGTCGTGGAAAGCCTCCAGGCGTCTCCCGAATCCGATCGCATCGGCGAGCGAGACGTTCGTCTGGACTTCGAAGTGCTCGGTGACGATCTGCCAGGGTGGTTTCCAATCGGCCCGGAGTCGATCGGCATCCGCAGCGGGGAGCCAGCGGACCTTGTTTCGAACGGGTGGTGAAGGCAGCTCGCCGCGGTCGAGGTGCGGCAGCCAATCGGCCTCAACCCATCCGAATTTCGGGTGATCGACGAAACCCGCCTTGATCTGCTGGATCGCATAGGGTTTCGCCCATCCTCGCTCGTAAGGAGAATAGCCCAGCAATCGACGCGCCTCGCGGTGGTCGGGTTGGCGGACCAGGACCTCGCGGAGGCAGGCGCTTGCCAGCGAGTATCGCGGCGGATCGGACCCGGCCGCGCTCTTCGCCAGTGCGAATAGCGTGGCCGCCGATCGCGATCGGATCTCATCACATCGCACCTTCCCCACCCCGGACTTGCTCGCGACCGGGGCGGGCACGATATCGGGCAGGGGAACGAACCGCGTCGCGCCGTCGGGCTTGCGAGGCGCCGGCACCTTCGCAAGGACCTCGGCAGCGGCTCCCGTCTCACCCACCTCGCTCAGTTGAGAGCCCAGCTTCGTCAACTCGGCCGCTTCCCGCGCCAGGATCGTCCGACGCGCATTCTCCAGCGCACGACCGACTTCCTCGCCTGCATCCGGAGGAGGTACCTGAAATCCGACGGCCATCAACCCGACGAGCCACCATGAGCAAGACATCGGGACTCCTCTCCAGTAGGCAGTGGGCAGTAGGCAGTGGCCAGTAAGAGACCGAAGGCAAATTCTAAGGGTACATCATGGCGATCGGGTCGTCAGCAGCAGAAGACTTTGGAACCTATTGCAGTAGGAGTTCCGGTAGGGTGGGTGAAACCCGCCAGGTCTCTCGACGACAAGGCATTCAGTGGGTTTCACCCACCCTACGGGAATAGGCTCTTACTTCTCCCGAGACGAATGGACTGGACGCATCCGACCTATGTTCGCAGAATGCCGGCCCTGGCCGTTCCATTTGGTTCGAAAGGAGTCGTCATACCATGGATGCTCTGCGCTCGCGGATCTCGACGGGTCTCCTGTTGATGACAGGGATCGTCTTCGGTTGGATCATGGCAGTCGCTCATCCGGCGCCGATGCGTGCCAGCGCCGGGGACCGTTCCGGAGGGTACATCCTGACGACTGGGCCGGTGATGATGGCGTTCGATTTGACATCCAAGGCACAGGTACCGGTTGACGCGGTGTATTTCCTCGACCACCGGGGTGGGCGGTTGCTGGCGACCGTGCCGAGCTATCGCCAGTCGGGGACGAAGACCCAGTACATCAACGGGTTCGCCGAGCGAGACCTCGTAGCCGATTTCAAGCTCGAAGTGGAGGCCGGCATCGAACCACGGTTCCTGATGACGACCGGCACGCTCGGTCAATACAGTTCGGGCTGGGCCCCGCTCTATGTGTTTGAGACGACGACCGGCCAGGTCGGCGTCTATCGGATCCAGCCCTCGACGACGGTCGGCCAATCGGCACGGCCCCAGTTCGATCTGGTGGAACGGATCAGCTATCCCAAGTCCGGACCGATCGAGCCGAATCCTTGAAGGGGGCGGTGGACCCTCGCCGAGACTCGGCCCGGACCCGGAGTGACGCGCCGCGACTCAGCGGCCTCGGCGACCGCCTCCCGGGCCGGCCGGCGCCGGTGCGGCCCCCGCCTCCTGGCCGGCTTCCCCCTCCCCTGCGGCTGCTGATGCGGCTTCCTCCGACGCCGGGACGGTCTCCGTGCCGTAGGGCCGGGCGTTCTGGTGATTGATCAGCCACTCGGCCCGAGGATCGAAGAAGTTCAGCGGGCTCTGATTCGGGCCACCGTATTCCTTGAACGGGTCTCGCCGACCGTTGGGGCTGTTGAAATTCGTGAAGACGGCACCGGTCTCTCGCTGGAAGAAACCCAGGAATTGATGGTCCAGGCCGAGTCCGAACGGCGGCTTCGTATCGTAGACAACCGTCCCGAACATCTTCTTGTAGATCGGGGCGCAGTGGAAAGCCAGGATGACGATCGACATGGTGACGACCGCCCCTCCGAGGCCGAAGACGAGCCGGCCGAGATGATAGATCGGCATGGGGAAGCGCACCTGGGCCGGTGCGATCGTCTCGGTCGTCATCCGCAGGATTCCGACCGAGAACGTGAACAGCAACATCAGGCAGAGCGTGTCGGAGAATCCCCAAGGGAGGCCGGTCGAATCGATCAGCCTGGCCAGCGGCTCGTAGAAATTGAAGGCGATCATCGCCCCGAACAGGACGTTGAAGAACATCAATGCCGAGCCCCAGAGCCCCTCGCTCGTCAGCGCCCAGGTCAGCCCCAGAATCAAGAAGACGATGATCAGGTCGATGATAACTGCCATGGAAGATCACCTCAGTCTTCGGAGTGGATCGTTGGATCGTGGGATGGCAAGAGGGCGGTGCTCATGATATTGAAGCCACGCGCCATAGCGACTCATTTCACGACGCGGAGCAGTTCCTCGATCGAGGTCCGGCCCTGGATGACCTGCCGCAGGCCGTCCTCCTGGAGGTAGATCATGCCGGCCTTGCGGGCCTCGGCCTTGATCTTGTTGATCGACGGGTTCTCCCGGATCATCTCGCGTATCGATTCGTTGACGACCAGCAACTCGTAAATGCCCGTCCGCCCGAAGTAGCCCGTGCCGCCGCACTGCGGGCAGACCACCTCGGGGTTCTCGGGCCGGCGGTAGAACACGTTGACCTTGTCCGCCGGCAGGTTCGCCTTCTTGAGGAATTCGGGCTTGGGCTTGTAGGGCTCCTTGCACTGGTCGCAGAGCAGCCTCACGAGCCGCTGGCCCATGACGCCCGAGAGGGCCGAGGCGATCATGAACGGCTCGACGCCCAGGTCGAGGAGCCGGAAGAGCGAGGTCACGGCGTCGTTGGAGTGGACCGTCGAGAAGACCATGTGCCCGGTATTGGCCGCCTGGCAGGCGATCGAGGCGGTCTCCTGGTCGCGGATCTCGCCGATCATGATGACGTCGGGATCCTGCCGCAGGATCGACCGGAGCATCGAGGCGAAGGTCGCTCCGGCCTTGGTATTGACCTCCATCTGGGTGACGTTGTCCATCTGGTATTCGATGGGGTCCTCGACCGTGATGATGTTCCTCTGGTAGCGGTCGATCTCGCGAAGGGAGGCGTAGAGCGAGGTGGACTTGCCGGCCCCGGTCGGCCCGCAGCAGATGAACATCCCATGGGGTTGGGTCACCACGGCGCGGACCTGCTCGATCAGCTTGGGCCGCATCCCCAGGTCCTCGAGCTTGGTGATCCCCTTGCTGTTGTCGAGGATACGCATGACCAGCTTCTCGCCGGCCTTCGAGCCCGAGGTCGCCACGCGGAAATCCAGGTCCCTGCCCGAAAGCCGCGCCGAACGAGCCGTCCTGCGGCTTGCGCTTCTCGGAGATATCCATGGCCGAGAGGACCTTGAAGACGTTGACCACCGCATCGCCGGTGGGCCGGTCGAATGGCTCGGCGGCGTGGAGGATACCGTCGATCCGGTACCGGACCGAGAGTTGTTCCGTGGTCGGCTCCAGGTGGATGTCGGTCGCGCGACGGAGCACCGCGTCGTAGACCAGCTCCTTGGCGGCCATGAACGATCGCGATTCCTCCGCCTGGCCGACCCGCGACGGATCCTCCTTGCCGCCCTGGCCCTTGCCGATGAACTGGATGGGCGGTCCGGCCCGATCCTGCGGCCCGGTGTCCCTGTTGAACATCGGCTTCCCGCCCAGCTTCATGACCAGGCTATTGGCCACTTCGCCGAGGTGGTAAGGCGTGAGTACCTTCTGGTCATCGGGGACGGTCTGATTCCGCGAGTAGATGTAGATGAACAAAGGGATGAAGTAGGCCAGGAGCAGCAGTGCCAGACCGATGATGTACATCGGCATCGCGAGCACCAGGACGAGTCCCAGCACCCCCGAGAAGAACATGACGCTGTTCCAGGTGCCGAACTTGAGGTTGTTCAAGTCCTGGGTATCATGCTCGACCCAGTCGGTGGTCCAGGCCCACATGAGGTAGATCAGCACGACCGGGATGAACTTGAAGAGGTTCAGATACATGCCGGGGCCGCGCAACGGGCCGATCGCGGAAGACTGGGCCAGCAACATCGGGAAGATCTCGGCGGCTTCGGACGTGGCGGCGACGCCGAGGATCAAGGCCAGGAACGAGAAGATCACGAGGGACGGGCGAATCATTGCTGACATTTCTCCGGAGCGATGCGTCGGATCCGAAACACCGGGTTGCTGCCTGCGAGAGCGAACCGGGCTGTAAACCGCCATCCCGGACGTCGCACGCGCCCGGGGGTCGGCACCGGCGTGGCCGGAGCATGCTCGAGGCCAACTCCGCCATGGCCTGGCCGGCAGGCAGGCTCGACACGCGTCCCGAGCCTTCGTTAACCCTCCGGCAGGCGCTCCCAGCAGGACCCCGGGGGGGCATGGTGCAAGGGGCAACAACAGCCTTCAGGCCGACGGCCGGATCACGGCCACGCCCGACGACTCATCCGCGGGGCGCCCGCCGCGGTCACGAGGGCCATTCGAGTACGTCACGGTACACTGGATCTAGTGATCGTAATGCCTTTCGGCGCCAATTGAAAGTGTCGTGCCAGGGAAGCCTTCGGGAAGCGATCTCCGGGGCGAAGATTCGTCGCGACCCTTTATCGCCCGTACGAACCGATGCGAGGCAGGAGGGCAGCCGGAGGCCCGACGGGGCGATCGACGTGCCTCCGAACCACCGATCTCGGCGGATCAGAAGATGCCCTGCTCGGGCAACTGGATCCCCTTGAGCACCATCCGCAAGGTCTCGGGATTGGGCGCGACCTCGAAGGCGGTGGCCCGCTCGATCTTCTCGGCGACGACCAGTTGCCGGAGGCTCTCGGTGAAGTCGACCATCCCCTCTTCCTTCCCCATCCGGATCGCCTGCCCCAGCTTGATATCCTCCTCGGTGAGGATCAGCTTCTTCACGACGGGATTCATCCGCATGACCTCGACCAGGGGGACGCGGCTCTGGCCGGTGGCCGCCGCCCAGTCCTTGGTGGTCGGCAGGATCTTCTGGGCGACGATCGCTTTGAGGTTGAACGCCAGGTTCTGCCGCATCGCCGAGTGCATGTCCTGAGGGAACAGGTCGAGGATCCGGCTGATAGTAGACGGCGCGCTGGACGCGTGGATCGTCCCGAAGACCAGGTGACCGGTCTCCGCGGCGTGCATGGCCGCGTTGAACGTGTCGCGGTCACGCATCTCACCGACCAGGATGATGTCGGGGTCCTGCCGCACGGCATGCTTCAGGGCGGTGTCCCAGTCCAGGACATCGATGCCCACTTCGCGCTGATTGATGATGCACTTGTCATCCTTGAAGGTGAACTCGATCGGGTCCTCGATGGTGACGACATGGCAGCGTTCGCGCTTGTTGACGTACTGGAGCATGGCGGCGATGGTGGTGGACTTGCCGCTGCCGGTGACGCCGGCAAGGAGGACGATCCCCTGATCGTGGCTGGCGATCTCGCCGAGGACCGGAGGCAACCCCAGCCCCTCGAAGTCGGGGATCTTCGAATTGACGAGGCGAGCGACCAGGCTGAGGCGGCCGCGTTGACGGAAGAGGTTGACGCGAAAACGCGTCTCATCGCCGTTGGGATCGTGGACGATGTGGGCGAAGTCGATGCCGCCGGTCTCCTCGAGGATGGTCTTCTGGCGGGCGTTCAGCAGCGGGAACATCAGGCGTTCCATGTCCGCGACGGTCAACGGCGGCAGCTGCATCATCCGGATGGTGCCGGTCAGCCGCATCGCGGGGGGCAGACCGACCTTGAGGTGCATGTCCGACCCCTTGTACTTCATCACCATCCGGAACAGCTTGTTCGCCTCGGGCTCATTGGGCAAGGCTTCCACGTTGGCTTCTACGGCCGTCGCCATGGGCTGGGACTCCTGCGGGTCTGGACTGTTGGCAAAACGCTGGGAGACAATCGGGGGTTCCGAACGACGATCCGTCGCCCCGGAGAGAGTTCGATTCGATCAAGGCGCCGAACCCGTCACGGGGGATCCGTGGACATGCGACGAGTCCATGTCGCCGGGGCGTCCGCCCGGGACGGGGCGGATTCTCGTGGCGTCCGTCACATCGCCGTGAGGCCGGGGCACGCCATCGACCTGGCGTACCTCGACGCCATGACGCGCCAGATACGCCTTTGTCTCGACGATCGAATAGTGGCCGTAGTGGAAGATACTGGCGGCGAGGGCCGCGGACGCTCCAGCGTCGACGAGCACGGCGCGGAGGTGCTCGGGGCTGCCTGCGCCGCCGGAGGCCACCACCGGGATGTCGACCGCATCGACCACCGCGCGGGTCATCTCCAGGTCGTAGCCGTCCTTCGTACCGTCGGCGTCCATGCTGGTCAGCACGATTTCCCCGGCCCCCAGCTCCTGGACTTCGCGGGCCCAGGCGACGGCCTCTCGCCCGGTGGCCAGCCGTCCGCCGTTGATATGGACTTCCCAGACCTCGCGCCCGTCGCGATCGACGCGCCTGGGATCGATGTTGACGACGATGCACTGGCTGCCGAATCGCCTCGCCGCGCGATGGACGAGGTCCGGGTCGCGGACGGCGGCCGAGTTGATCGAGACCTTGTCCGCCCCCGCGCTCAGGAGGGTCCGGATGTCGTCGAGGTTGCGGATCCCGCCGCCGACGGTCAGCGGCATGAAACAGACTTCGGCCGTCCGCCGGACGACGTCCAGCAGGATACCGCGATCTTCGTGACTGGCCGTGATGTCGAGGAAGACCAGCTCATCGGCCCCCTCGGCGTCATATCGTGCCGCGACCGCGACCGGATCGCCGGCGTCCCGGAGGTTCAGGAAGTTCGTCCCCTTTACGACTCGGCCGTGATTGACGTCCAGGCAGGGGATGATCCGCTTCGCCAGCATAGGGCAAATTCTCCCCGGGTGACCGGACGCCACGATGAACGGCGGGGCGACCTTCGATCCCTCCGCCGGGATTCCCGCTCGCAGACTGTTCTGTATTCTATAAAACCGGTTTGTGCGATCCTAGATGCTGGTTCGAATCGGAGGTCGTTATGACGATCGATTGCCGGCAACCGTCGAACGCGATACCCTGGATCCTGTCCGAATCATCTCGGCGTGTCTGACGGGGCGCGGACGGGGAGGAATTGCCTTGGCCTGTCTCCACATGCTGGCTTTCATAGCCGCCACCGCACTTCCGGCGCAAGGTTCATCCGGGTCGAAGGCTGCGGCCGAACCGTCGTCGGCGACGACCAAGACCGAACCGAAGTCATCAAGCCCGGCCACCGTATCGACGGACAAGACCAAGGCGAAGGCTGCCTCCAAATCGGCCGCCAAGGTCGGCGCGGGGCCACGCGTCCTGACCCGATCCGAGATGCAGGAGTCGCGCAGCCCGTTCCTGATGCCACCCGGCTCGGAAGGGATCGTCCAGGACCGCTATTCTCCGGGCACTCCGGACTGGCGCGAGATCCCGCCCTGGCGACAGGCATCGTTCTTCGGCATCCGAGCCCAAGGCCGGTTCTTCATCTACGTGATCGACTGCTCCGGCAGCATGATCGACGAGGACCGCTTCGCCCGCGCGACGATGGAGGTCCGGCGATCGGTCCTGGCCCTCCAGGCCCCGCAACAGTTCGAGGTCATCTTCTACAACGACGAATCGATCCCGATGCCCGGCGGCCCCCGGCCCCGGTCGGCCGACCAACCGAACAAGAGCCAGCTCATGGCATGGCTGCAACTGATCGAGCCAGACAGCGGGACCGATCCGCGTGCGGCCCTCAGACAGGCGCTGAGCCTCCGGCCCGAGGCCGTCTTCCTCCTCTCCGACGGCGAGTTCCCCGCGGGGACCGTCGAGGCGGTGTCGCGACTGAACACGCGGAAGATCCCGATCCATTGCGTGGACATGTCCGGCGGCGAGGGCGGCGATCACCTCATTCGGATCGCCAAGGACAGCGGCGGCAGGTACGCCTCCAGACCGGGCAATCTACATGATACCCCGGACATCAAGCCCTTTCGGAAGAAGCCCCCCGCGGGCGACCACTGAGATGAAATTGCCGCGAGGGGGACCCGGATAGCCTCACGACACGATCAGCCTCGGCTCGGGGCAGAGTCCGATTGACCGTCGACCGATTCACTCTTCTTTGGGCTGAGTTTCGATCGTCGCGGACTGGAGGTCCTGCGTTCCTCGGATTCCAGGATGATCTTACGCGGCCTGATGATAACCAGGCGCTCGCGAACGACAGCCTTGGGCCTAAAGCTCGCGAGGCCGACGCTCTCCAGGAGACCACGGGCGAGGCCTACCGTTTCGCCCGCTCGCACGGTCGGCTCTTCGAGGCCCGCGCTGATCACGAGGCTCGATCCATCGGGGACGTCGCATGAGACCGGGATGTTCCGATCGATGGCCGTAGGGACCTGATACGAGACGCCGATGTCTCCGCCGCTCGTCCGCCCCTCACGGACCAGGTTGTGCAGGGTGATCAGGGATGAATCGCGCAGGTCGACGACGAGCCTTGTCCCATCGGGTAGGAAGGAACCGGTCATATCAATTCGATAGCCAACCTCGACGTCCTTGACGATCGGCTTGAACGCCGGGCCCCTGGAGGTCTCGAGTTTTTCGAGGCCGGAGACATAGTACTGCTTGCGTCGGTTGGTGATCCTGGCCTTCGCGTTCTCGAAAGCGGTGATCTTGGGGGCCATGAGTGCGTCCACGACGGTATCCCCCTGGGCGAGGGTCAACAAGTCACTGAGGCACTGACCGTCGATCAGCCAGGCCGAGACGTCGGCATCCTGCCGCATCACCTTGAGTCGGTCCTCGAAGCGATTGCGCCAGGAGTTCGCATCGATGCCGCTGACGTAGCGTACTTCGAACGAGATCTGGCGATCCGAAGCGAGAGGCTGGTGGACGCCGCCGTCGACCGTCGGGCCGGTCTCCAAGACCATCGAGGCGACCGCCCGCGATCGAGTCGGGGCGCTGGAAGGTCCCGCATCAGGCCGGACCGAGTTTGAAGGGCGATCGTCCGCCATGCCGAAGGATGCGGCGACGAGCGCGACGAGCCCGGCGGCGGGCAGGCCCGCGAAAGTCCAGACGGGAAATCGGGGACGTGTTGGCTTCATGCCGATCAGCTCCTGAATGCGAGGAAGAAGGGATTGGTTGTGTCCGCCCAGGGACGTGCCGGCGATCGGCAATCCCGCAGAGGACCGTGAATGGAGGCGAAGACGTGCGACGGATTCCAGCGCTTCCGCCAGCGCCAGCGGGTTCCGCGTCAGGCGGACGGCCAGCGCATCGGTGCAGAGCTCCCGCTCGCGGCGGAGCGATCGGGAGAGCCAGTGGACGGCGGGATGGAAGAACAGCAGGGATTCGACGACCCGCTGCCCCAGGTTGGCGAGAGGATCGAGCCGGCGGGCGTGGGCGAGCTCATGGGCCAGGATCGCATCGAGTCGCTCGGTAGGAGCGCCCATGATCCACGCACCGGGTAGGAGGATCACCGGCCGGAGCAAGCCGCAAAGACAGGGTTCGGCGAGCCTGGGGTGGATCAACACTTGCGGGGGATTACCGAGCCTCAAGCGGCGCGCCAGGCGTCGCGCCCGTTCGTGGATGATCGGGGGGGCGGGATCGGCCTGCCGACACAATCGATTGGTCCCACGCAGTCCGAGGCCCAGCACCAACACGAGCCCTGCGACGACCAGGAGCCACACGAGGACCAGGATCGGCTGGATTCGGACTGCGAGGGCAACCGCGCGAGAGAGTGCGAGCCCGGGAAACCGCAGGTGCCGGGGGACAGCGGGTCTTCCCCGAGCGTATTGAATCCCGGAGCCTGTCCGTTCGAGACCCGCCCCAACCGACGGCATGCCCGCGATGACCTCGAACTCCGATTGCGCCGATTGGGACCTCGTCGGCAACGTCCTGACGAGGCGCTGAACGGCCGTCAGGACGACCGGCCCGCTCGCAACGGTCGCGATCGCCACGAACAGGATAGTGTGTCGGACAGGATGCGAGAGCCGGGGCGCGGCCCGGAAAAGCAGGGCACATGCCGAGGCTGCGAAGAGCCCGAGCCAGCAGCCGTTCAATAGTCCGAGACAGATGAACCGACCGGTCAGCCCGTCGAACGCTTCGAGCGCGAGCGATCGCATCGGAGACCTCCTTTCCGACCGGGGACATCGCCCCGTCGATCCTGGAAGTCATCGAGGAGCGTGCGGATCTGATCGAGCTCATCGACCGAGGGATGGGACTGGTCGAGCAGGTGGGCGACGAGCAGGCTGGCCGATCCGTTATAGACCCGCTCGAGGGTCTCGCCCAGCATCGAGCGGAGGGTCTGTTCCTTCGGCGAGACGGGCTCGTAGAGGAAGGCCCGGCCCAGGGGCGATCTGCGTAAGAGTCCCTTGTCGGTCATGACGTTCAGCAGGCTCATGACCGACGTATATGCCCGGGGCGGGTCGGAGAGGCGATTGACGACTTCGAGGACGTCCCTCACGGTGGAGGGCCCGTCGCGATCCCAGAGGATCTTGAGGATCTCGAGCTCGGCGGGCGTCGGCTGCTCGTGGCGAGGACGTGCCATGCGGATTGGCCTCCTTGTCGTGGACCTCGTGTGCAATCAACAGCCGGGAGCTTACGGGTTTTGCCGTACTCGTCAACGGCGAAAACCGTAGACGGCGACCTGCTTGGAGGTGAGGCGGCAAGCCTGCTCTGCCACGAGGGCCCAACTGGTATGATCTCTCTGTGGGCTTTACGGAATGGCTAAGATTCTCAGACAGGCGCGGGACGGCAACCTCACGATTCTACGCACCTGCCGTCCGTGCAAGAACTCGGTAGTCCGGGAGACCGAGGACGATGGCAACCTACGAGACGCCGACATGTCCCCATTGCCAGGTCGCATTGCGTGGCCTGGGACAGTTACCGGTCCGGGTCGGCGGCACGACCTCCGGCTGGCATTTCTTCCTGGGCGAGATCGCCGACCTGGGCGAACAGATCAAGCCGCTGGACCTCTATCGTTGCGAGAAGTGCGGCCGGCTCGAGTTCTACGACCACGATTTCAGCCTTCCCGATCGTTGATCGCGAGAGGAAACCATGACTTCACTGCTGACTCGCCTGCTGCGTCGGTCCCCCCGGACCGAGCACCTGACCTTCACCGTCTACACCCGCACCCAGTGCTGTTGCTGCCATAAGGCCCTCGACCTTCTCAAGGAATACCAGGGGCGCTCGGGCTTCGCGATCGAGGAAGTCGACGTCGACGGAGATCCCGAGCTGGTGGCGAAATACGACACCGAGGTCCCCGTGGTCGCGGTCAACGGCAAGGTCCGGTTCCGGGGTGTCGTCAACCCCATGCTCCTGGATCGGCTACTCCTGGCGGAGAGCCGCAATCCCTCGACCACCGACGGGCTCTCGGGCGAGGGGAGCTGATATGGCCTGGACGCTCCCCGAAGATTGTGTGCTGGGGATTCTCGGCGAGAAGCCCGAGCCCGGAAGGGGCGAGTCTCGGCTGGCCGAGGAGTGGGGGCCGGACATCGCGTCCGAGATCCTCGAGGCGATGCTCTTCGACACGCTCGACGTCTGGGATTCGGCCGAGATCCTGAGTTCGGGAGGCCGGCGGGTCCTCGTGTACGCGCCCGACGATGCCGGTCCCTGGTTCGATGAGAAGGTCCCCTCTTCGTTCGCCATGCAGCCGCGAGTCGATGGCGACGTCGGTCGAGCCGTCCAGGCGTTCCTCGCGGGCGAGTTGGAGGATGGGGCCGATCGAGTCGTCGTGATCGGAGCCGATGCCCCTTCGCTCGACCCGACGATTGTCGTCAGTGCGTTCCTCTGCCTGGAAGGCCGGGACGTCGTGATCGGCCCCGCAACGAATGGCGGCTGCTATCTCGTCGGTGTCCGTCGCGAGGCGCCTCCGATCTTCGAAGGGTTGGAGTGGAGCAGCCCGATCGCCCTCAGCCTCCTCATGGATCGGCTCGCGGAGACCGGGCTCTCGCTGTCCACCTTGCCGCCCTGGTACAAGATCCATCAGCCGGACGACATGCGGGTACTTGCCGGACATCTCCGCGCCCTGCGCCGTGCGGGGTTCGATCCCGGCTTGCCGCGCCTGGAGCGGCTGGGCCGGGCCGACTGGCTCGGGACGAATGCCTGAGCGTCAGAACGCGATCGGCTTCTTGAGCAGGCGACGGACCGCGACGAACTGTCCGACGTGGCTCAGGGCGTGGACGCCGATCATGTTGAGCAACAAGCCGACCGTGGGCGCGAATTTGGGGAGCGTGCCGTCGCGATTGCTATCGAGCTCGGACTCGTCGACGCTGTCGAGGGTCGCGATCGTCGCGGCCATGTGCTCATCCCAGAGCTTGACATACTCATCCTTGGTCGCGAATCGCGACATATCGGCGTTGGCGGTCTTGATGTCGTGCGCCGCTTCGAATCCGTCGGGCAAGGGCCGGAGGATTCCCGGTTCGACCTTGTCGAGCATCCATTTCTCGACGCAAATCAGGTGACCGAGCTGGAGCGCGATCGGGTGCATCCCCTCGACGGGGATGAGCCGCAAATCTTCGTCCGAGAGATCCTTCACATAGCTCTTGAGGATGTAATCGCTCATATCGAGCGTCTTCCGGATGACGTCCTTGGGTCCCATGGCGAGGTTCTTTCTCGTGGTGTTCGAATGCGAGGCAGTTTTCCGGACTTCCGCACCGACTAGCGCGACGCGGCCGATTCCCGTCGAGGGGCGGGCTCCAGGGTGAAGTCGGCGATGAAGAGCTGGCTCTTGCGATCGGCGGTCCGGCCGCTGGAGGTCCACATGAGTCTCTTGCCGTCGGGGCTGAAGACCGGCAGTCCGTCGAAGCCCTCCTGGTAGGTGATGCGTTCTTCGCGGCCGTTGTCGACATCCATCAGGTAGAGCTCGTAATTGGAATGCCCGTGTTTGCTGGTCGCGTAGATGATATGTCGGTTGTCGGGGTGCCAGGAAGGGCCCCAGTTCACGAACTCGTTGGCGGTCAGGGCCCGCTCGGCCGTGCCTTCGACGTTATTCACATAAACCTGCAAGAGGTCATTGCCCTTGCGGTCGCTCCGATAGATGATCCGCTTGCCGTCGGGCGAGAAGAACGGGCCGCCGTCGTAGCCCTTGGCCCTTGTGATCCGACGCGGATTCTTGCCGTCGGCGTCCATGATGTAGATCTCGCCGTCGCCGTCGCGGAAGGAGGTGAAGACGATCTTGGTGCCGTCGGCCGAATAGCTGCCCTCGGCGTCATAGCCGGGCGTGTCGGTGAGCCGTTTCAGATTCTTGCCGTCGAGGTCGGCGGCGAAGATGTCCATCGTCTCGGGAAATTCCCATCGGTAGCGATCCGTTCGGCTGTAGGCCGGTCCCTTGGACGGCTCGGCCTCGGTGCTCGGGCTGAGATGGGTCGAGGCGAAGAGGATCGATCGCCCGTCCGGATGGAAATAGGCGCAGGTGCAGCGGCCCTTGCCGGTGCTCACCATCGTGGCCGGGGCGTCAGCCTTCAAGCGACCCAGGAAGATCTGATAGCCATCCTCATCGGGCTTGGGCCGGTGGAAGATCGAGGGGGGGACGTAGGGAACCGCCTGGAAGATGATTGATTGGCCGTCGGGGCTGAAATAACCCTCGCCGGCTCGGGCGAGACCGAAAGTCGCCTGTCGGGTATCCTTGAGGTGTCGACTTTCGTGGCGGGCCACTTCCTCGGCCGACATGCCCGGAGCACCGGCGGGGGCACCGCCGGGATGCTGCGCGGTGATCGTCGCGGCGAACAGGAGGATCGGTGCCAGGGTGGGACTCATCGGGCCGGCTCCCTCTCAAAGTGGCATCGGCTGGTGGTCGGTCGGGACGGACGTGCCTAGTATAAAGCGAGACGAGACGCTCGCCAATGGTGGGAAATCGGGGAACGCGGCCAAGTATGCGAATCTACACGAGGACGGGCGACGATGGCTACACGGGACTGCTGGGTAGCGGTCGCGTATCCAAGGACGCGATGCGCGTCGAGGTGTACGGGACGGTCGATGAGCTGAACGCCTCGCTCGGCGTGGCCCGCGCCCACGGCCTGGACGCCCGCGCCGATCGCCTGGCCGCACAGCTCCAGGACGACCTCTTCGTCGTCGGCTCGGCGCTCGCCGACCCGTTGTCCGACGGGCCGTTCCACAATGCGATCACGCCGGGGCACGTCGGACGACTGGAGTCGGCGATCGATGAGATGGATGAGGAACTGGCACCGTTGACCCAGTTTATCCTTCCCGGCGGGGCCGTATCCGCGGCTCAACTTCACCTTTCGCGTACGGTCTGCCGACGCGCCGAGCGGTTGGCCGTGACGCTCTCGCGTCAGCCGGGCGAAGATGTCCCTCGCGATCTCATCGTCTACCTTAACCGGCTCAGTGACCTCCTGTTCGTGCTGGCCCGCGCCGTGAATCACCGCGCCGGCGTGGCCGACGTCGTCTGGAAGGGCATGTGAGATGTCGAATCTCGAGGCGACCGAGTCGGCCAGTTCCTTGCACGGTAAAGTCGTCCTGATTACCGGCGGTCGTCGCGTCGGCGGCGAGCTGGCCTTGAGGCTCGCCGGCCGAGGGGCCCATGTCGCGATGACCTATCATTCCAGCCGCGAGGTGATCGAGCGGACGATTGCGGCCGTCGAGGCGCAGGGCGTTGACGCATTGGCCATCGGCGCCGACCTGTCGCGAGCCCAGCAGGCTGAGCATGCCGTGGCGGAAGTGTCCCGTCGGTTTGGCCGCATCGATGCCTTGGTCAACATGGCGAGCGTGTATCGGCGTACGCCCCTGGCCGATCTCGTCCCCAGCGACTTCGACGAGATGATCGCCACCAACCTCGCAGCGCCCTATCACTCGGCGCTCGCCGCTGCTCGTGTCATGCTGGATCAGCCCGGCGTGGACGGCATCAAGGGGAAGATCATCAATATCGGCGACTGGGCGACCGAGCGTCCCTACAAGGACTATCTGCCATATCTCGTCGCCAAGGGTGGGCTGACGACCATGACGCTGGCCCTGGCCCGCGAGCTGGCCCCGCACATCCCGGTCGCGATGATCCAGCCGGCCATGATCGATCCTCCCCCCGACTTCGATGAGGGGGACAAGAAGGCCGTGCTCGCCCAGACTCCTCTACAACGCCTGGGTTCCGCCGGTGATGTCAACCGGCTGATCCTCTACCTGCTCGAAGGGACGAATTTCGTCACGGGTGCCTGCTTCCGCGTCGATGGAGGACGGTTCCTCGGCGGCGCGACGGCCACCGACTGAGGAACGGCATCACTTTGTCGGAGGAGGTCCGAGGCCCTCCTTCGTACCTTCGAGGCGATTGAAAGTGATGCGCCGACGCATTCGATCGAGGAATTCGAGCGGCCTGATCCGGAGCGGCTTTCCGGCCAGGAAACGTTCCAGGTCATCCGCGAGCGCCCCGGCGGACGGATAACGCTCCTGCGGCTCCTTCTTCAGGCACCTGAGGCAGATCCGATCCAGCTCGCGTGGCAAACCGGGCCTACATCGGCTCGGCGGCTGGGGTTCGACCTCCAATGTCATCTTGATCAGCTCGATGGACCGGTTGCACTGGAACGGACGACGACCCGAGAGCATCTCGTACAACATGACGCCCAGGGCGTAGACATCCGTCGCCGGGCCCAACTTCTCGTGGTCTCCGCGGACTTGCTCCGGGGCCATGTAGGCCGGATTCCCGACGATCACCCCGTATCCCAGGAGCTCGCCCGGCCCGCGCGGTTCCCCCATCATGATTGCCAGCCCAAAATCGGTGATCTTGGGTGTTCCCTCCCCACTGAATACGATGTTGGCCGGCTTGAGGTCGCGGTGGATGATGCCGAACGAATGGACATAATCCATGGCCTTCGCGAGCGTGGTCATCAGACTCGCCGCATTTCGCGGCGTCAGGGGTTGATCCAAAATCTTCATCGCCAGGCTCGGACCCTCGAGAAACTCGGAAACGGTATAATTCACTCCGTCACGAGTGCCTACTTCGTAGGTCGAAACGACGTTGGGATGGTCGAGGCTCGCCTGGAGGTAAGCCTCTCTCAGGAGCAAGGCCGCCACCGAGCGGCTCGACCCCGTACCGGGTCGGCAGAGCTTGATCGCAACCAGGCGGCCGACCGCTTCCTCCCGGGCGAGGTAGACGGTCGTGCCCGCGCTGCTTTGTGCGATCACCCTGATGAGCAGGTAGGGAAAGTCGGGGGAGATGCCGGAACCCATGGTATCCTCCGCCGCTTGAATTCATCTCCCGCCGTCATTCGACAGGGGGGAATGACCGGCAGCACGACCTGCGAATGGTGTGCGGCATCGTGGTAAACCGTATTGTCGGCAGGGACCATGCGGCGATAGTCGCCGAGGGGGTCGCCGGTGTTCGGGTTGACGTCGAACCGCGGGTAATTGCTGCTCGACACATCCACGCGGATGCGGTGGCCCTTCTTGAAGACGTTCGCCGTGGGATAGAGCGTGATCGTGATCGGCACCACCTCGCCGGACTTCAGCGGGGGTGCCTGGTGGTCGAGTCCTTCTCGGTATCGGGTCCGGAGGATGGAGTCGCAAAGGTTGAGGTCGAATCCGAGCGGGTAGTCGGGATTGGGCGGGATCTCGTCGATCAGCTTGGCGGTGAAGTCGGTGTCGGGTGCGGTGGAGCTGACCCAGAGCTTGACCTCGACCGTGCCGGTGACCTCGAGGTCTGCGGCCAGCGGGGAGGAGCGGAACACGAGGACGTCGCGACGCTCCGAGAGCGGCAGCCGGTTCTCGGCGGCGTGGGTATCGTCGCGGGGCCGCTGGTCGTAGCCGCCGTTGGTCATCAGTCCCTGGTTCGACGAGATGTTGCCGCCGATCGTCGGCACCGGATGACGGGGGTCGAAGGTGTACGTCGTAGAGCTGGAGTCGATCGACGGGGCCGCGCGCGGAGAGCTTGCCGTCGGCGTTGAGATAGAGCGGCGTGGGCCGAGTCCGGGCGATCGGCCACTCGCGCTCGGCACGCCACGAACCGCCGTGCAGCAGCCGGCCGGCCGGCGATCGGCGGTCGTCGCCGGTCCCCATGATGTAGAGCAGCACAGGTTCCTCGTCCACGCCATTCTTCTCGCCGCGCATCCAGCGGTCGTACCAACGCAGACGGAAGCCGCGCAGGTCGATCGCGGCGTCGCGCGTGAATTCGACCTCGCCCGCGACGTTCGAGCCCTGACTACCGTGTACCCAGGGGCCGATCACCAGCCGATGGGGAGACTTTTTCGCCGCCGAGAGCGCCTCGTAGTTCATCGTGACCTGTCGCGTCCAGGAGTCGTACCACCCCGTGATGTGCAGGACCGGGACATCGGCATAGTCCTTGACGTGATCGACGACCGACATCCCCTTGATGTGCCAGAAGGGCGACTCGGGACCGCTCCGCATCGCCTCGACCAGCCACGCCTCGTATTCCGGTACGACCTTCAATGGCGTCGAGCCGGCCCGGACCGGCAGGCTGTCTGTGTGTTCTCGGATATGGCTGCCGCTCTCGGTCAACGCCTTGCGGAGGGCGGGGTTGGCCAGGGCCGCGCGGCTGTTGGGGGCACCGATCTGGAAGATCCAGTTCATGAAACGCAATTCGAATGCACCGCCCTGCCTCATCCCGCTGACGCCGCAGTTCGAGACCGCATCGATCGGGACCATCGTGGTCAGGTGCGGCGGGTTCATCTCGGCGAGCGCGTGCTGGGTGCCCCCGGGATAGCTCGTGCCGAACGTCCCGACCTTGCCGTCGGACCAATCCTGCCTCGCGATCCACTCCACGACTTCATAACCGTCCTGGGGATCGTCGACGATCAGTCGCCAGGTCCCCTCGCTGGCATATCGGCCACGGACGTCGTTGGCGACGACGACATAGCCACGCTCGGCGTAATAGGTTCCTTCGCCCTTGACCCCGTTCTTGTCGTAGGGGGTGCGGGTCAAGGCGGTGGGGAACCGGCCCGGGGCGGGCTTGCCGTCTCGGGCCGGGCGGTAGATGTCCGCGGCCAACCGGACCCCGTCCTTCATCGAAATCAGCACGTCCTTCTCGACCACGACGCCGAACTCGGCCGGGCGCTTCGAGGGCTGAGGGCCTTGAGCCCGGACATCGCGACCGATGAGCCAGCCCAAGACCAGAGCATGGCCAATGACTATTGTCGCAAAGCCGCGGTGAGTTCGCGAAGTCATGGTACCGCTATCCTGTTCGTATCATCCTGGAGACTTGGGTTCCGCACCTCGCGAGGACCCCACCTCCGATTGTCGAACGTGGGGAGCGGATTGCAAGGGGCTATCGCCGGATCAGGAAAGTCGCCTCGAACTCCTCGCGACTTGGCTGATCTTCGCCTCGGCGCAGGCACGATTCAATCGGCGAGGGCTGTAGGCGGAAAGACACCTTCTTCGATCAGAGCTTCACGGAGCTTCAACATCTTCCGGGAGTTTATGGCGAGAACATGAATTGTCACGCGACCTATGGCCGTACGGCCGATGAGTCGCGGGCCCTCCCAACGGAAATGCTTGCCCCAACGGTGTCGTCGAGGATTATAAAGTGGTGTCAGAACTCTCTTCTTATTGACTAGATCGTATCCTGATATATTTGGACCCTTGTGAAGATTGCAATCGGGGCAGGAGAGGGCGAGGTTACCGAAGTTCGTCTCGCCATGGTGCTGTCGAGGGTCGGCGTGTTCGAGATGGAAAGTGAGCGGGGAAGCAAAGTGAGGCAACTGGCAGTATTCGCAGCAATTTTTCGCTCTCGCTCGGACGCGAGCCGACAGGTCGTCCATGATCTCTCTCGGAGCTCAAGCGGAGCCCGACCGCTTCAGGAAGAGGCGCGCCCGGGATTGGACGATTCCCAGGTAGGTGTTTGCGTTAACCATTTCCTCCAGCTCCTCTTTCTCGGCCGACGAAATGAGGTCCTCCGAGTTCTTGTTGAGGAGTTGATGGACTCGGTCCTGGGTCTCCTGGGTAAATGTCAGACTCAGGACGAATCGGGCCGACTCCTTCGTGAAATGGTCGGCTTCCGGTAAGACCAATCCCATGAAGACGCTCGGCTCGGGAACGACGATCGAACTTGCTGCCATCGTCAGGCCCTCCATTGAAGATCACGACCAGAATACCATAATCAAGAGTCCTGGTTGAGACCAACTCCGTACGATGACGACGACGCATCGACGGAACCTTCGGGTCGCGATCCATACGGATTCATCCAATGACGGGGAGCTGGGCGAAGAAGTCGTTTCCCTTGTCGTCGACGAGGATGAACGCCGGGAAGTTGACGACCTCGATCTTATAGACCGCCTCCATGCCGAGCTCGGGATACTCGAGCAATTCCATCTTCTTGATATACTCGTGTGCCAGGAGCGCGGCGGGGCCGCCGATGGAGCCGAGGTAGAAGCCGCCGTGTTTCTTGCAGGCGTCCGTCACCGCCTTGGTGCGATTGCCCTTCGCGAGCATGATCATCGAACCGCCGTGCGACTGGAATAGGTCGACGTAGCCGTCCATGCGTCCCGCAGTGGTCGGCCCGAACGAGCCCGACGGCATCCCTTCGGGCGTCTTGGCCGGTCCGGCGTAGTAGATGGGATAATCCTTCATGTAGCGAGGCATCCCCTCGCCGCGATCGAGGCGTTCCTTGATCTTCGCGTGGGCGATGTCCCTCGCCACGACGATGGTCCCGGTCAATCGTAGCGGCGTGCCGACGCGATGCCGCGAGAGGTCCGCCAGCACATTGGCCATCAGGCGATTGAGGTCGATGGGCATCCCGAGTCCGTTGTCGGACTGCTGGCGAGCGACGCCGGGTATGAATCGGGCGGGATTGCGTTCGAGGGCCTCGATCCAGAGGCCATCGCGGTCGATCCGGGCCTTGATGTTCCGGTCGGCGGAGCACGACACGCCGATCCCGACCGGGCACGAGGCCCCGTGTCGGGGCAGGCGGACGACGCGGGCGTCGAGCGCGAAGTACTTGCCGCCGAACTGGGCACCGATCCCGGTCCTGCGCCAGCTCCATGACCTTCGCCTCGAGCGCGGGGTCGCGAAAGGCCCGACCCGTCGTGTTGCCCTCGGTCGGCAGGTCGTCGAGATAGCCCGCGCTGGCGAGCTTCACCGTCTTCATCGTCGCCTCGGCCGATGTCCCGCCGATGACGATCGCCAGGTGATAGGGAGGGCATGCCGTCGTGCCGAGCGAGCGCAGCTTCTGGTCGAGGAAGGCTTCGAGGCTCGACGGATTGAGCAGGGCTTTGGTCTCCTGGAAGAGCAAAGACTTGTTCGCCGATCCACCGCCCTTGGCGACGAAGAGGAAATCGTAGTGCTCTCCAATGCCCGCGAAGATGTCGATCTGCGCCGGGAGGTTCGTCCCCGAGTTCTTCTCCTCGTACATCGTCAGCGGGACCGTCTGCGAATAGCGGAGGTTCTCCTTCTGATAGGTCTCGAATATCCCCCGGGCAAGCCACTCATCGTCCCTTGCACCGGTCCAGACTTGCTGGCCTTTCTTCGCGACGACGGTGGCTGTGCCGGTGTCCTGGCACATCGGCAGTCGGAATTCGGAAGCGATCGAGGCGTTGCGGAGCAATGCCAGGGCCACGCCGCGATCGTTGGGCGAGGCCTCGGGATCGTCGAGGATGGCGGCGACCTTCTCCAGGTGCGACGTACGGTAGAGGAATGAGACGTCGCGGAATGCTTCACGTGCCAGTGCCGTCAACGCCTCCGGGGCGACCTTGAGGATGTCCTGGCCCTCGAACGATGCCGTCGAGACGAACTCCGAGGTGACGTGCCGATACTCGGTCGTGTCGAGACCGAGCGGGAAGAGGTCTTGGTAGGCGAAGTCGGGCATTTCGATCGTACTCCAAAGCAACCGGGGGTCGGTGGATGTCCCGACTCCGAGGAACGGCGTTCCGCCCTTCGGCCGCATCAGTCCTTCGATTTACGACTGAGATGATACCCCTTCCGATCGGCATGGAACAGGGCCAGGCCATCAAGCCAGGCGACCGCGATCAGCCCGACAAACGTGGGGCCCTCTTCGGCGTATTGCTCGCGGCATCCGATCAGAGGGCGATCCTCTCACCTTGGGCCTTGATGCTCCGCTGGGCGGCCTCGAGCATCCGCACGACGCGCAGGCCGGCCAGTCCATCTGACAGGGGAGTTATCCGGTCCCGGATGCATTCGGCGAAGTGGCGGATCATCGCTTGCAGCGGCTCCTGGTCCTCGATCCGAGGCGACCAGACATCGCCAGTCCGGTAGTCGATCCGAACGGGACGGAGGGTCTCGCCGAGTGGCGAAACCGTAATGCCACGGTCGTACACCTTGATCTTCTCCTCGTGTGCGAGTTCATCGTAAACGAGGCCCTTCCGGCTCCCGCCGACCAGGAAATGGCGCACCTTCACGGGGCTCAACCAGTTGAGGTGGAACGATGCGAGCAACCCGTCGCCGTAGTCCAGATTCAGGTACGCCACGTCCTCGAGTCCGTCAGGCCGATCGGCATGGCACGCGCCGATCGCGGAGAGGCTCTCGGGGAGTCGTCCGATGAGATGGTCCATGATCGCCAGGTCGTGGGGGGCGAGGTCCCAGACCACATTGACATCGTGCTGGAAGCGCCCGAGGTTGATCCTCACACTATCGACGTAGTAGATCTCGCCCAGGTCGCCGGACTCGAACAACTCCTTGATCTTCCGCACGGGGCCGCCGTAGAGGTGCGTGTGGTTGACCATCAGGACACGTCCGGCCTCTCGGGCCGCGGCGACCATGGCCTCGGCATCGCGAGCACAGCCGGCAATCGGCTTCTCCACGAGCACATGTTTTCCGGCGCAACGCAGCCACTGCCAGCGAGGCGTGCGTGCCCACAGGGGTGGCGATGGCAACGGCGTCAATATCCTCTCTCGCCAGCAGTCGGTCCGGGTTGGCGACGGCCCGCACTTCCGGATATCCGAGCAGCGCCCTCGCGAGCCGCGCCGGATCCTTGTCGCAGGCGGCGACGAGCCGCGTCTCCGGGCAGGCGGAGAAATTGCGGATGAGGTTCGGCCCCCAGTAACCGGTCCCGATGACGGCCACTCGAATCATGATCGTTCGGGTTCTGTTGGGGCTTTGGAGCGGCGTGTCTCAATAATGAACTTCGGGCGGCCGCGGACCTGGTCGAAGGTCCGCCAGAGGTACTCTCCCAGGATTCCGAGCATGATCAGGATCAGGCCCTGTCCCACGAGGAGCACCGTCATCATCGCGGCGAAGCCCGTCCCGGCGATCGCCCATCCCGACAGTCGCCCCACGCCGACGATCGACACGAACAGGAGACCACCCGCCGCCATCAGCAGGCCCAGGACAGACAGCGCCCGGATCGGCAGGTCGCTGAAGGAGACGATCGAATCGATCGCGAGTCTCAGCTTCTTCGCCAGGGTCCATCGGCTCCGTCCGGCATGCCTGGCCTGCTTGACGTACGCGAGGGAGGACTGTCGGAATCCCATCCACAGGATCACCGCGAAGACGCTGGTGTGCTTCTCCGCGATGGCGTTATAAGCGTCGATCACGTTCCGGCCCAGGAGCACGAAATCGGCGCCCTCGGCGTGCATTTCCGGCAAGGCGAGCCATCGCATCAGCCGGCAATAGATCTTCGATGCCGCCCTGGTGGCCGGCGACTCGCCCGCTCGCCCGGACCGGCAAGCCCAGACGATGTCGTTGCCTTCTCGCCAGCGTTCCAGGAGCAAGGGGATGACTTCCGGCGGATCTTGGAGATCGGCGGCCATCACGACGGCACAGTCGCCCGTGGCGTACCTCAGCCCCGCGGCGATCGCCGCATGCGAGCCGAAGTTGCGAGAGAGTCGCAGATAAGTCGTCCGAGGTCGCTCCGCGACCCAACCGAGCGCGATCTCGCGCGAGCCATCGGTCGAATGATCGTTGACCAGCACGATCTCGGTCTCGATATCCGATCGATCGAGGACCGAGGTCAGCCGGTCCTTCAGGTGAGGCAGGTTGTCCGCCTCGTTCAGGAAGAAGGTGATGATGCTCAAACGCGGCATGGGTCGGAACCGATCCCAGTTGGAGTCTTTGTAGCGTGGGTGAAACCCACCAAGTCGCTCATCGACAAGGCATTCGGTGGGTTTCACCCACCCTACTGGGATCGTCTCTTAGCTCGAGGGTGGGTCCATGGCCGACTCTGTAGACCACTCTTGGACCTCGGACTCCACCGAGCGCAGGACCCTCGCCGGCACGCCCGCGACCAGCGAGTACGGCGGAATCCGGGTCCCTTCGGGGACGACGGCGCCCGCCGCGACGATGCTGTGATGACCGATGTGGCACCCCATCAGAATCACGGCGTTCGTGCCGACGAAAACATGATCTTCGATCACCGTCGGCATCGAGTCGATCCGGCCCGGCCGTTGACCGGTCAGGCATCGACGGACGGTCGAGTGGCTGAGGATCTGGGCCCCGGACGCGATGTCGCAACCCCTGCCGATCGTCAACCCGCCGAGGCCGTTGACGAGCGTGAAGGCACCGATCCACGTCCCCGCGCCGATCTCCGGCGCGCCGGTGATCCAGCAATGCGGATTGTATTGGTTTGTCGGGATGCCGTGTTCTGATGAAGGTTCCGCCACGCTACGACCTCCTCCCTTCGCGATCCGATGCGCCCGAACCGACCCGCTCGGCCAGCCTCAGCGCGGCGATCACACGGTCCTGCTCCCGTGTCGACATCCCGGGATAGAGCGGCAGCAAGATCGAGCGGGCGCTGGCGAGTTCGGAGTGAACGAGCGACTGGCGGCAAGCGAGATCGCCATACGCGGGTTCTTTATGGGCGAGCATGATTCCTCGTCGCGATGAGATCCCTCGGTCGAGGAGCCATTGCATGAGGCGATCGCGTCCCATCGGCGCGTCTTCCGTTAACTCTACGACATAGCTCTGGAAGTTGGGCTCAGCGTAGGCGGGAGAATAAGGGGTTCGCAACCAAGGATGGCCGGCGAGGGCTTGCGTGTAGTGCGCCGCGAGTTGTCGTCGTCTGCGCGACGATCCAGTCCAGCCGTTTCATTTGTTCGAGGCCGACAGCCGCCTGGATGTCGGTCATGCGGTCGTTGTATCCCAGGCAGAGGTATTCCTCGATGATGACCTTCCTGGAGGCATGGCGGACGGTGTCCGGCACGCTCATCCCGTGTTGACGGAGGAGGCGGATCCGCCGGGCATAATCCTCGCGGTTGGTCGTGATCATCCCCCCTTCGCCGGTCGTGATGACCTTGCGGGCGTGGAAGCTGAAGCAGGCCATCTCCGAGTGGCCGCCGATCGGTTTACCCTTGTACTTGCTGCCGATCGCACAGGCGGCGTCTTCCAGGATCTTGAGGCCGTGCTTCTCGCCGATGGCCAAGAATCGGTCCAGGTTGACCGGCAAGCCGATCTGGTGGACCACCATGATGGCCCTCGTGTCGCGGCGTGATGGCTGCCTCGGCGGCGGCCGGGTCGAGGTTGTACGTGCGCGGATCGATGTCCGCGAACACCGGGATGGCGCCGGCGTGTCGGATCGCATTCGCCGTGGCGATGAAGGACATGGAGGGGCAGATGACCTCGTCGCCCGGCCCGATGTCCAGGGCCAGCAACGCCAGGTGCAGGGCGCCCGTGCCGCTCGCGACGGCAACCGCCTCGGCCGTTGCGCAAGCGTCGGCCACCGATCGTTCGAACGCGGCGACCCTGGGCCCCTGACCGACCCAACCGCTGAGCACGGCCAGCCGGGCGGCCTCGGCCTCCTCGATGCCGAAACACGGCCTGGAGATGGGGATCATGATCGGCCAGCCCCCTCTCGCGGGTCGCTCCAGTTGATCGTGCGAGTCGCCGAGAGCAACACGCGAGGGCCCCCCGGGGTCGCCCGGAGCTCCTCGGCCAGCCTCCGGATCCCCTGGCGCAGCGGGATCTGGGCCCGAAAGCCGAGTCGGCTTCTCGCCAGCTCGGTCGATGCGAGGTGGCGTTGCACATCGCCGGGCCGACCGGGCTGGAACTCGGGTGGGATGCGATGGTTCAGGACCTCGTCGTAGACCAGATCGGCCAGCTCCTGTACCGAGGTCTCCTCTCCGGATGCCAGGTTGACGGTCTGCCCGATCAGGTCGTCGCACTCGGCTATGCGGCGTAGCCAATGCGCGGTCTCCTCGACGTGGAGGAAATCGCGGGTGTGGGTCCCGTCGCCGAAGATCACGGGTGGCAAGCGATTCAACGCCCACACGACATAGCGGGGGATGACCTCGCCGGATTCGCCTTCGTGGTGGCACCGCGGGCCGTAGTTATTGAAGGGTCGAACGACGACGGTCGGCAAACCGTAGGTGCGGTGGTAGGACCGCGCGTAACACTCGCCGGCGAGCTTCGATGCGCCGTAGACGGTCTCGGGGAACGTCGGGTGTCCTTCGTCCATCGGAACGTAGCGCGCCGTGCCGTAGACCTCGGAGGAAGACACGTGTACGAACCGTCGGACGCCGGCCCTCCGAGATTCCGCCAGCAGTACGAGTGTCCCCGTCGCGTTGACTTCGTGGTTCTCCATGGGACGGCCGATAGAATGGCGGACGCCGCGGCAGGCCAGGTGGAACACGACGTCGACGCCGTTGAACGGCGCGGGTCGCCGCGGCGGGATCCCGGACATCGCCGCGGATCAGCTCGAAGCGGGACGAGCCCAGGTGTCGGGCGAGATTTCTCGTCGTGCCGGTCGAGAGATCGTCGAAGACTCGGATGCGGCAGTCTTCGAGCCCGTTGACGAGATGGGACCCGATGAACCCAGCACCGCCGGTCACCAGGACTCGCCTTCCGGAGAGCTCCATGAATTCCTCCTGTGCGTGGCGCCGACTCAGACGCACTCGCGGACGGCCCGCGCCGTGTAGTCGATCTGCTCGTCGGTGATCTCGGCGAACATCGGCAGCGAGAGGCAGCGATGCATGACGTCCTCGGCGACGGGGAAGTCGCCCGGCTTGTGACCCAGATGGGCATAGGCCGGCTGGAGCGAGACCGGGATGGGGTAATGGACGCCGGTCTCGATGCCGCGCTCGGCCAGCTCCCGCCGGACGACAGACCGGTCCCTTCCTCGGACGAGTACCACGAAGAGGTGCCAGACATGGGTACCGGTAGGCGGTTCGGTCGGGAGCTGGATGCCGGTCACGTCGGCCAGGCATTCGCGGTATCGCCGGGCATGACGGGCCCGAGCGGCGTTCCACTCGTCGAGATACCGCAACTTGACCGCCAGCACCGCGCCTTGAATCCCCTCCATGCGCGCGTTATGGCCCAGTTCGACGTGATGATGGCGGCTATCCTGGCGTGGTCCCGCGATCGTCGAATGCGGTCGGCCAACGCCTCGTCGTCGGTGGCGATCGCACCACCTTCGCCGAAGCCTCCCAGGTTCTTGCTGGGGTAGAAGCTGAAGCAAGAGACGGTCCCGAAGGAGCCCACGCGGCGTTCGCGGTATCTGGCGCCGTGGGCCTGTGCGGCGTCCTCGATCATGTGCAGGCGGTGCTCTCGGGCGATGCCGCACAGCGCGTCCATGTCGCAGGCCCGGCCGTAGAGATGGACCGGCAGGATGGCCTTGGTTCGCGGCGTGATCGCCCTCTCGATCAATGAGGGATTGATGTTGTAAGTCTCCGGATCGATGTCCACATACACGGGCCTCGCCCCGAGGTGGCTGACGGCCGAACTGGTGCTGAACCACGTATGCGGCGTGGTGATGACCTCGTCGCCCGGTGCCACGCCGCACGCCTCGAGGGCCATCCGCAGGGCCGACGTGCCATTATTGAGTCCCACGCAACGCCGCCGGCCGAGGTAGGCGGCGAATGCCTCCTCGAATCGCTCGACGGCCGGTCCCAGGACGAACTGCGCCTCGGAGATCACGCGGTCGAGGGCCTCCGCGAGCTCCGGCCAGATCCTCCGGTTTTGCGCCTTGAGATCGAGGAAAGGCACGTGCATCGTGGGGATCGCCATCGGGGCTCATTCCTGATCGAGGACGGAGCGGACGACCCTTGCCCGTGGCGCCGGACACGATCCGACGCGGTGGCACGTCACGGGTCACGACCGCCCCGGCGCCGACCAGGGCGCCCTCGCCGATCGTTACACCACACATGATCACGGCGCCCGAGCCGATCGACGCCCCGCGGCAGACCCTGATCGGGACCACCTCCCAGTCGTCGCCCGTCTGGAGCCGGCCGTCGGCGGCGACCGCGGCCGGGTATCGGTCGTTGATGAAACAGACGAGGTGGCCGATGAAGCACTCGTCCTCGATCGTCACGCCCTCGCAAATGAAGGTGTGCGAACCGATTTTACACCGCGCCCCGACCGTGGCATTCTGCTGGATTTCGACGAACGGGCCGATCCTGGTCTCTTCGCCGATGCGGCAGCCGTACAGGTTGACCAGATCCGGATAGCAGATGCTGACATCGCTCGCCAGGAGAACATCTTCCGCTATGGGCACGTTTGGGACCCTCTATCTTCACCATGGATTCTGGAGGTCAACCATCGGGGCTTTGGGCCGGGGGAGACCTATTCGCAACATAAGACATCCGTGGCGCCCCGGTCCGAAGAGAGCGTCGGAAACTCGCGTGCTCCCTCCGGGACTGTCGCCAGTGCCCTCGACCGTCGGCCCTGCCCTGGGAATGGATCGACCGGTCGGGCGTTGCAGTGCGCATCGCGGACGACCCGTTGAACTCAGTAGCACGCGCTTGAACCCGAGTTCGCGAGGAGATAAACTCTTGTTGAACCAGCAACGTGACATTCGACCCGAGGAGGCTCGGTCCGACGGCACCCGCTAGCTCTTTCTGGAGAACCTCGCCTATGCACTCCGCGCTGGCGAGTTTGGCAGTCGCTTCGAAGTGCCGTCGCATGCATAGGAACCATCGATGGTCTCATGCCATCTCCCAGTGGTCGGTCGATGGGTTCATTCGCATTGCGAATCGATCGGGGCCTGAATTCTCCAACATTTTGTGTCAATTCTCAGAAAGATTGGCCGAGTACGCGGAATGGATCGATCTAATCAGGGGGCCGGTGGGCGTGTCGAACGAAGTCGTTCGCCGGAGGCTTCCACCCCTTGTATTGACTATCGATTGAACCGATTACGGCGTGCAACCTCTCATGCGGAGACATGCATGAGTCAAGTTCGGTGCGATCGTGATAGATTGACCCTCTGGACGACTGATTGCATGGGTGCCATAATTGTCAAGGGGCATCCGAATTGCTCTCCAAGGGTCACGAGGATTCGATTAAGTTGACGGTCGGAAGTGTCCCGCGGTTGGCGATATCCTAGTATTAAGGGTGGCGGGAGCGGTTATCGAAGGAGAAACCGTTTCCGAGGGAGCGATCCCGTCGAGCGGTCGGCGGATTTCTTGAAAAATTCGGGGCGTTCCTCGCACTTTTCGGCAATCAAGGATGAGGGAGACGGTCTGGTAATCCGGAAGGCTTTCGTCAGGGGAGTCCACGATTGGCCGGGGGATCTGATCAGAAAAAGCGAGCGCGGCGACATTATCGCCCGACGGTGGAAGGCCTGGAGGCGTTGCGGCTCTTGTCCGGCGCCGCGCAGGCTCATGCGCTGTCGGGGATGATCGTCGAGCGCGATCTGTTGGCCGATCCGGTCCATGAGCAGCTCGAGGCGAGCGAAGACGCGAGGGCGTCGGCCGTATCGAATGCGACCTGGGACGCCGCCCTAGGCCACAGCCTAGCCGAGCTGATGAGTGATCCCCCGACGACGTCTCTGGCGCCAGTCGGGATGAGCTACGGTTCGACGATTGCGGCGGCGCCCGATTCCGCGGCGATCTCGTCGGGCCTCACCCAGTTGAATAAGTATCTGAATCGTGCCTGGTATCGAGCCGGGATCCCGGCCCAGCTTCACGACGATAATTCCCAGGCGGTTTACGCCACCTTGTTGCAGAACCTCGGCCGTCCGCGTTTCGATTCGCTGGTCGGGGAGGTGGGAAACTGGGGAATCCGGGAGGTCTTCAGCCGGGAGACCTCGGAGGGAATTGCCTTCTTCCGTGCGGTGGACATGGTGAAGAAGCGATCGCAACGAGAGAAGGTGTACCAGTCGCTGGAGTCCGTCGATGTCCCTGCGGCTTCCGAGGCCCAGAAGACCGCGGAGACATTGCGAGCCGCCCTCCAGGATGCGATCGAGCAGAATCTGAATCCTCGCGAAGCCGCGTTGATCCAGGACACGCTCATGGGCAAGACGCCGGCCGAGATCGCCCAGCAATGGGGCGTCGCTCCCAAGACCGTCAGCAACGAGAAATCCCGCGTGCTCCAGAAGCTACGCGAAGCGCTGGTGGACCACGAGCTCAATTGATGGCGTCCGCGCGGATACCACACGACTTCGTGAGCGACCAACTCGCCTAGCCCGGCGAGGGATTGCGCGTCGTGCCCGATTGCAGGAGTTTGGAGCCGTCGGGGTGCGCGGCTCCCCCCACCTGTTCAGCGCCATTGGGGTGGCCAACGGAGTTGGACGGCCGATCCGTGTCCGGTTTCTCTTCGGACTCGAGCAAATCGAGGCTCTCGGTGTGATCCGGGGGCACTCCGCGCGGCTTGACGAATATGCTGATGGTCACGATCGCGATCATGACGCCCCAGAAGAGCGGCTCGGGGATGTGGTAGGGGAAGTCCTTGGGAAATCCGTCGTGGATGCCGCCAGCTACGAGCTTCAGGCCGATCCAGGCAACGAGATAGTAAGCCCCCTCGGCCAGGCCGGGGAAGCGATCGAGCATGATGACGAAGTAGCGCACCACGAACCGCATCGTAATGATGCCGAGGACGCCGCCGACGAAGACGATGAACATCTTGCCGTTGGGACCGAATCGATCCGGGAATCCCTCGGCCATGGCCACGGCGGTCAGGATCGAGTCGATTGAAAAGGCGATGTCCGTCATCGTCACGGAGGTCACCGTACCCCAGAAGCCGCGGAGCCAAGGCGACTTCTTCGGGACGGGGACGGCGCCCGTAAATTGCGGAGAGGCCGCATCGTGCCCGCTCCTGGAGAGGAAATGCGCGACCGCCAAGTAGAGCAGGTAGAGGCCGCCGAACACCTTGAAGTACCAGAACCGGATCAGGATCGCCGATAAGAGCACGGCGACGAGGCGAAACCCGATGGCGCCCCAGATCCCGTAACGCAAGACGCGCTTCTGCTCATCCTTGGGAAGATGCCGCACCATCACCGCGAGGACCAGCGCATTGTCGGCGCTCAGGAGTCCCTCGAGGAAGACGAGCACCAGGATGTACCAGCCGACCAGCGGGTAGTCGCGAGGGGCGAGATCGAACATCACGAAGCACCTCCTGTCGCCCGCGCCGGCTCCGGCCCGGATCAAGATTGTCGAATCGATCGGCCTGACGGTTCTCGTGCTGGGAAAAGAGAGGATGTATCTTAACCAGAAGGCCGAGGCTACGGCGACAGGCCCCCGTCGGGGTTCTGAGAGCGCGAAGGCCAGCATTCGTTTCCGAGACGACCCGGATGGAGTCCGATCGATGGTGGACGCCGCGACGGGACAGACTCCTCCTATTAGCCTTTCGCCCGTCCTCGGCAGTTCTTCAGGCTTTTCGACGAGCTGGATGAACGTGTCGAAGGGGTCGCGGCGATCGAGGAAGGTCTCACGGTGACATCAGCGGCCAGGGGCGACGCAGGATTTGACGAGGTTGACCTATCGCGCGATCGATCGATCCGGCGAGTGGCGTTGCTGATGGGGCTCCTGGCGTGGTTCGCCGTCTTGCTGACCCTGGACGGGCCGGGGTTGACGGTCGACGAACCGCTGGACGTCCGGCCCGGTCGAACCTATCTGACCACGTTGGGGAAGCAGGGGCGACGTTTCCTCGACCGGGCCGTGGTCGACCGGGTCTTTCGCGACAACGCCGAGCATCCGCCACTCGGTCGTTGGCTGCTGGGAATTGCCTCGATGCTCGGCGAGCCCTTCGAGGTGCTCTGGAAGGGTCCGGACCCGACGGGATACTACGTGCTGGCCGGCCGATTGGCGCCGGCGATGGCCTTCGGCCTCCTGGTCGGCATCGTCACGGCCGGCGCGGGCCGGAGATGGGGACGCGCCGCCGGCATCGCCTCCGGGTTCGCGTTGACGACCATGCCCCGCGTCTTTGCCCATGCGCCATCTGGCGGCACTCGAGACGATCTTGGCGTTCTTCTGGACCGCGTCCCTCCTCGCCGCGGACCGCGCCCTGGGGTCTCGGCGGCCCGTCCTCGGGATGATGGCCGCCGGGGCGGTCTGGTCGCTGTCTGTCCTCACCAAGATCCATGGCTGGTTCCTCCTACCGATGCTCGCCGTGTGGTCGCTCGTTCGCCTTCCTCCACGACGCGCCCTCCTCGCCATAACCGTCTGGACGGTCGTCGGCCTCGCCCTGTTCTGGGCGGGATGGCCATGGCTCTGGTTTGACACCTGGGCAAGGATCTGGAGGTACTGGGGTACCGGGGTTGAGCGCGTCACGATCCGGGTCGAGTATTTCGGCCGGGTCTTTGCCGATCGGGATGTGCCTTGGCATTACCCCTGGCTCTACTTTGGGGCCACCGTCCCCGTCGGACTTCAGGCGCTGGGACTCCTCGGGGTCGTCCGCCGCCTGGAAGAATCGACGCGTTGATCCGTTCCCCTTGCTGCTCGCGGGATCGATCCTCTTCTTCCTGATCCTGTTCAGCACGCGCGTGCCCGTCTACGACGGCGAACGTCTGTTCTTGAATGTCTTCCCGGCGTGGGCCATGTTGATCGGCCTGGGCTTCGGATGGCTCTGGGATCGCGCGATCCCGGGAGGTCGGGGGCGACTGGTGATCGGCGGCCTCCTGATCGCTCAGGGGTTCGGCGTGGTGGCGATGCATCCGTTCGGCCTCAGCTATTACAACATCTTGGTCGGCGGGCTTCCCGGTGCCCGAGCGATGGGCCTGGAGGTGACCTACTGGAGCGACGCCGTCGATAATGTGCTGCTGGACCGCCTGGCGAGGGAGGCGCGGCCGGGGGTGTCCGTGGCCATGGTGCCGACCCTCTATCCCGGCCAGGGTGCCTTGACCACCGGGTTCAACCGCACGCTGGCGCGTCGCGAGATCATCCTGAAAGACGATGAGGCGGCAAGCCTGTCGGAATGGGTCGTGGTCTCGGACCGCACCGCCTACTGGCGGCCCGATCTGGCCGACCGCATCGAACGGGATGGCGGTCGTCGCATCGCGACCAGGTCCCGATTCGGTGTCGAATTGTCCGCGATCTGGCACTTCCCTGCATCAGCATCAGCCAAACGACACCCTGTTCCTCGTGCGTCGGGATCATCGCAGCCACGAATCCAGCCCTGAACGGCCCTTCAATTCATACGGTTGATCGGAGCGGATCCGACAAAGTCCATTCTTCCCTCTGGTCGCGGAGCCGACGATTCGTAGAATACTTTCAGAATGAATTGAACGAAACGGTCTCTGTCCGCTCGTGGCTGGATGCATGATGAGCGGTGAGGAGAAGGACAACGATAATGTCGGCGGAAAACGACCTCCCGGGCGGGGACGCGACCCTGAGCCCTCGGGAACGAGCACCGATGGCGACGGTCGCGCTGACGCACTTCGACGAGGGCGGCGCCAGCCGGATGGTGGATGTCTCGGCGAAGGAGGTCACGCTGCGGACAGCCCGGGCAAGTGGTGCCGTCAAGATGGCCCCTACGACGCTCGCGCTCGTGAAGGACCGTCGCCTGGCGAAAGGGGACGTGCTTGAGGTCGCGCGGCTGGCGGGGATCATGGCGGCGAAACGGACGGGAGAGTTGATCCCCCTCTGCCACCCGCTCGGGATCGACAGCGTGGAACTCGCGTTGACGCCGATCGACCCGGATCTCATCCGGATCGAGGCATTCGTCAAGGTCCATGGCCGGACCGGGGTGGAGATGGAAGCCATGACGGCGGTCAGTATCGCCGCCCTGACGGTCTACGACATGTGTAAGGCCGTGGATCGCGGGATGGTGATCGCGCGGATCCAGCTCGAGGAGAAGGCCGGTGGGCGTCATGGTACCTACCGGAGGTCCGAGGAGTAGATCGACGCCTGCTCCGGCCGGCGAGTCCGGCCCGAGGGTGCGCCGACCGGGCACTGACCGATACTTGAGGGGCGAGGGAGGACGCGGATGTCGTTGCAAACGCTGCCGGAAGCCGGGGCCGCTCGGTTGAGCCTGGCCGATCTCTACGCACCCATCGCCACCGAGCTGGCCGACGCCGAGCGGATCTTCCAGGATGAGTTGAAGAGCCGATTCCCGTTCGTGCAACAACTGGTGAATCACTGCGCCGACTTCCACGGGAAGCGGCTCCGCCCGGCCCTGGTGCTCTTCTCGGGGCTCGCGAGCGGCTCGCTGTCGCGGTCTCACAGCGTCCTGGCCGCGGTCGTCGAGATGATCCACACGGCGACGCTCGTCCACGACGACATCCTCGACGAGGCGATGATCCGCCGTCACGCGGCCACGGTCAACGCCGAGTGGGGCAATGAGACCGCCGTGCTGCTGGGCGATTACTTGTTCACGCATGCGTTCCATCTGGCCGCATCGCTCGACTCCACCCGCGCCTGCCGATGGATCGGCCACGCGACCAACAAGGTCTGCGAAGGG
The DNA here is from genome assembly GCA_963777695.1 of uncultured Planctomycetota bacterium. Classification (GTDB taxonomy): domain Bacteria; phylum Planctomycetota; class Planctomycetia; order Isosphaerales; family Isosphaeraceae; genus CAVZRC01. The sequence continues at coordinate 1,217,542 of CAVZRC010000001.1, read as the reverse complement.
GAGATGCAGCAGGTCCATCACCGCGGCAACCTCCAGCTCGACGAGTCCGATTACTTCGCCATCATTGAGGGGAAGACCGCCGAACTCACGGCCGTCTGTTGCCGGCTGGGTGCGTCGTATGCGGGAGCACCGGAGCCGACGGTTGCCTCGCTCGAGCGGTATGGACGCAATCTCGGCATCGCATTCCAGATCGCCGACGATGTCCTGGATATCTGGGGCGAGGAGCGCGTGACCGGCAAGAGCCTTGGCACGGACCTGGAGAAGCAGAAGCTGACCCTCCCCGTGATCTATCTGCTCCGACTCGTCGAGCCGCAGGATGCGGCGACGATCCGGGTCTTGCTGTCGGAGTCCAAGTCCGATCTCCGTCGACAGCTCCGGCCTTATCTGGAGAACACGGGCGCACTCGATCATGCCTGGCAACTCGCGAAGCAGCACGTCAAGCAGGCACTCGATGCCCTGGATTGTCTGGCGGACTCCGACGCCAAGACGGTCTTGCGCACCCTCGCGCAGTATGTCGTCCGGCGTACCTCCTGACGAGCCGAACGCCCGGATCGCCGGCCCCTTTAGCACGTCTCGGCCGCGCTTTTGCAATTCCGAATTGAATCTCGCCCGTGATGCGTTATCATGCTCGTCGGCGACCAACGACCGTCCTCTCCGGATCTGCCGGCACGCCTCAATCCCGGCGTTCGTACAGTCGCACTGGTGGCGGCCGGATTCGTATCAGGGATGATCTTGCACCTTCGAGAGCCGCGGCTTCCCCGTATCGGGGAGACGTCGTACGGTCGAGACATGAAACTCAAAGATAAGCTCCAGATCCTGATGACTCGGCATAGCCTCAACGGGCAGAAGCTTGCCAGGCTTTCGCAGGTGAGCGATTCCGAGATCTCCCGGATCCTCCAGGGCAAGTCCCGCCCGGGCCTCGACAACGCCTTCCGGCTGGCCAAGGCCGTCAATGTCTCGCTCGACTATCTCGCCGACGACTCGCTCGACATCGATGTATGTCAACCCGCGGATCTCCTGTCTGTCGAGGAGCGCAAGGTCCTCAACCTGGTCCAGAAGCTCGGCGCCCCCGAAGTCCTGGCGATCCTGGAGAATGTCCGGTTCCTCGGTTACGAGTTGGCCATGAGCCGCCTCATCGGTGCCAAGCCCATCATCGAGATCGACAAGGATGCGAGCGATCTCCGACCGTCGCCTGCAATCCCGGGCGCGCCGATCCTGGGAGCGGCTCCGCGCCAGCTCCGCGACGGCCTGAACTGTCTCGTCCTTCGTCCTTTGTCCCCATCGGGGGACAAAGGACGATCAAAACTGTTGACGCTGCCGGCTCGAGGGGATGAGCAAGGCCTGTCGATATTTCGTGACGGTGCGGCGCGCGACGTTGAAGCCCTGGCGGCCCATCTCGTCGACGATGTCCTCGTCGGACAAGGGACTTTGCTTGTCTTCCTTGGCGATGATCTCGAGCAGCTTCTGCTTGATCGTGTCCCATGCGACCTCTTCGCCGTCGGCCGTCATGGTGCCGCCGCCGAAGAATCGCTTGAGCGGGAAGATCCCGCGCGGCGTCTGGACCCACTTGTCATCGACGGCGCGACTAACGGTGGTGACGTGGACACCAACACGGTCGGCGATCTGCTGCATCTTGAGCGGCTCGATGGATTCGGGGCCCTTATCGAGGAAATCTTTCTGGTGCTCGATGATGGCCCTGGCGACCTTGAGCAAGGTGTTGCGTCGTTGCTCGATCGACTCGATGAGCCATCGTGCGGATTGGATGCGCTTCTGGATGTACTCGCGCGTTTTCGGGTCGGTTTGCTTATTGCGGAGTAACTTTTGGTAATGGAGCGAGATAGCGAGTTGCGGCGTGTTTTCGTCGATCAGCCGGACGTCATAGGCGCCCTGATCGTTGAGCTCGACGTTCAGGTCGGGCACGACATAATGCGAGTTGTCGGTGACGAAGGACGCCCCGGGGCGGAAATTGAGCCGTCGGAGCTGGTCGATCGCTTCCTTGATCTTCTCAATAGGGATCCCGGTCTTCTTCTCGATGGCCGGCAGTCGGTTGTGCTCGAGGTCCTCGAGGTGCTGCGAGATGAGCGTATAGAGCACCTCGTGGCAGGGGGTATCGGGCGTGAGTTGCAGGAGCAAGCACTCGCGAAGATCGCGTGCCCCGACGCCCGGCGGGTCAAGCCGCTGAACCAGGCGAAGTGCCTCTTCCGCCTGCTCCAGGGTCGCGGCCCCGTTCAGGTCCCGGATCGTGTCCTGGAGCGGGAGTCGGAAGTAACCCTTCTCGTCCAGGTTGTAAATGATATACACGGCGAGGGCACGGATCGTCGGGTCGCAATCGAAGAAACCAAGCTGGTCGACCAGATCATCGTGGAACGAGCGGGGACGTGACGCCATGTTCTGCATGGCGTCTTGCTTGCGGTCGGAGTCCTCACTCAAGGCCGCCCGGCTTCGTCGGGGACCCTCGTCGTAGATCTCGCTCCAATTCTCATCCAGACCCATCATGCTATCGAATTCGTTCGGCTCGCCATCCGCTTCCGGCTCGCCCTGGGCCAGCGAGGGCGATTCATCTCCATCCACTTCGGCGGATGTGGATTCCCGCTGATCCTCCAGCACAGGATTCTCGCTCAACTCCTGCTCGATTCGCTCCTGCAAGGCCATGATCGGCAATTGCAGGATCTCCATCGACTGGATCATGCGAGGCGCCATCCGAAGGCGCATCTCGGTCCGCATCTGCTGGGAGGTATCGAGCCGCATTATCCTCTATTCCATAGCTAGATGAGTCAGTGCACTCTGGGATGGAGAACAATTTGGGCGGGCATCGACGATACCCGAGTCGTGCCCTGATCTCACAGCAAGTATTATGCCACAAATCGCCTCGAGACCACAGCCCACTTTGCAAGATGCCGCGATACGGGTCGCCTATCGTGTGACCTGAATCATCATATTCATCGACGTAGGCACGAACCGTGGAGCTTTCCGTAGGCCGAATCGGCGCGATCCGGTACCGGAAGTCGGGACTGCGAGGCGGTCAACGGGATCATCGGGGTGATTGGCGTGCTCGATACCGGGACCGCCCCGCGAGGAGTGATCCCGACGCGGAGCCGGATCGCCGGGGCGTTCAGAATGGCTGACGGCCCGCCATGGCATCGGCGAGCATGTCGCGATTGGCGAATTCCAGGGTGCTTCCCGAGGCCAGGCCCCGCGCGAGCCGGGTAATGCGCACTCGGGAACCGCCGAGGCGTTGAGCGATCAGCAGCGCCGTGCCGTCGCCTTCCAAGTTAGGGTTCGTCGCCATGATCAGCTCGCTGATCGTATCCGAGGCGGCCACCCGTGCCGCCAGGGCGTCGATAGTCAGTTGCTCCGGACCCATCCCCGATAACGGTGCCAGGCGGCCCAGCAGGACGTGGTAGACTCCGCGGAAGGTTCGCATTTTTTCGATCGCAATGAGATCGCGCGAGTGTTCGACGACGCAGACGATCGACGGATCGCGCCTAGGATCGCGGCAGATGTCGCACATGGGCTGGTCGGCCTCGGTCAGGTGGAAACAGACCTGGCAATGTCGGATCTGTTCCTTGGTGGCGCGGATGGCGTCGGCCAGCTCGATCGCCTCTTCGTGGGTGCACTTCAGGAGGTGATGGGCCAGCCGCTCGGCGGAACGGGCGCCGATGCCGGGCAGGCGGCCGAGGGCGGTGATCAGCCGATCGACGACCGCGGAATAGCCGGAGGCCGCCATGGTCACCTTCCCCCATCGCCGCCGGGAGCCGGGCTGCCCCCGAGACCGGGGAACAGTCCCATTGGCAGGCCGCCGGTCAGGCTCGATAGCGATTGTGCGGCGGCCTCGCGAGCCTTGATCAGGCCGGCGTTCACGGCCGCGGCGATCAGGTCTTCCAGCAGCTCGGCGTCGGGTTGGGCGAGGAGCGACGGGTCGATCCGCACCGAGACCACTTCGAGGCGCCCATTGACCTTCGCCGTGACGGTACCGCCGCCGGAGCTGCCCTCGACCTCGACCTGGCCCAGCGATTCGAGCGCCTTGTCGAACGACTCGCGAAGTTTGCCGGCATTGCCCATCAGGTCCGCGAGCATTCCGAGTTTATTGAACACGGTCATTCGCTCTTGCTGTTAGGGGTCAGACCCTGGGGCCGTGCGGCCCCAGGGCTACGCCGGCCATGACGAATGTCGCCCCGATCGGTCATGGCCGCACGCCGAAAGAGAGGGCCGGCTCATGCGGAAGGCGTTGCGTCCGGCTCGTCGTAATCCAGTTGCACCGTGCGTGCCTCGAAGAGCTCAACGACCTTCTGGATCAAGGGATCGACCATCAAGGCATCGGCCCTCCGGGATTCGGTCGGAGGCGTCTCGGGCGTTGAATTCCGCCCGACGGCGGGTCGATCGAAGCGAATCGTCACATGCCGATGGATCAGTTGCTGGATGCCACGTCCGAGGCTCTCGAGGATCTCCGAACCGAGAGCGACCTCGATGGTATTGTACCCCGACTTCGGCGTGATGACCAGGACATCCGGTTCCTCGACGGCGGCGGGCTCCACCTGGGTGAGCCGCCAGACCAGGGTGGCCGGTAGCTTGGCGAGGATTTGGGGCCAGAGCTTCCGGATGGTTTCCAGATCGAACGGAATGCGATCCGCAGATGGTGGGATGGCCGAAGCCTCGACAGACGGGGCCGGTCGTGCCGCGCCGAGAGGGTGACGGTCGGTTCGGACCGCATCGGCGCCGCTGCTGGGGGCCGATCGACCCTCGGCAGCCGCACCGTCGGGCATGGCCGCGACAACCGATGTCGATCTGGATTCCGCGGGAACGGCCGCCGTTGAAGGCACCGGTGCTAGACCGGCGACTTCACTCATCACGGGCTTTTTTTTTACGCCCGTGGCCTCCGGCCTCCGGATGGGCGGTGCGCCGGACTCGAAGCGCCGACAGCCGTTCGACGAGCGAATCGAGCGTCGCCATGTCCTCCAACCTCGCGACGCGCACCAGGGCCATCTCGACCAGCAGCCTCCCGTGCAGGCTCCCGCGCAACCGTGTCCGATGTTCGGCCAGGATCTGGAGGGCGGCTAGCATCGAGTCAACCGGCCATCGGGCGACGATGCGATCGAGCCGGGGGCGCTGTCGCGGCGTGACGGACAGGAGGATCGCGTCGGCGCCCAGGGACAGCATCAGCCCGTCGCGGAGGAAGTCGAGCAGTCCGCCGAGCAACTCGGCCGGCTGGACGCCCTCATTGGCCGCCTCTTCCAGCATGTTCAGGGCGCCCGCGGCGTCGTGGTCGGCGAGGGCCTCGAGCATCGCCAGCAACCGTTCGTCGCTGGCCGTACCGAGGAGGGAGTGGACAATCTCGACCGTCAGGCCGGCGCTGCCGGAGGCCAGGAGTCGGTCCAGGAGCGACTGGGCATCGCGGAGCGAGCCGGACGCGCAGTCGGGCGACGATCTGGAGTGCACTCGGGCTCGGCGGCCACACCTTCCAGGGCACAGATCTCGGCCAGCGTCTTGCCGATCACATCGGGCGTGATCCCCGCGAGATCGAACCGCTGGCATCGCGAGAGGACCGTGATCGGGATCTTGTTCGCCTCCGTCGTCGCGAAGAAGAACTTGACGTGGGGCGGCGGCTCCTCGAGGGTCTTCAACAGGGCGTTGAACGCCCCGGTCGAGAGCATGTGCACTTCGTCGATGTAATAAATCTTGAACCGCGCCCGGCTGGGACGCAGCCCGGCATTCTGCCGGAGCTCGCGGACCTGCTCGACGCCGTTATTGCTGGCCCCGTCGATCTCGATGACGTCAACGTCCTGGCCCTGCGCGATCGACTGGCAGATGTCGCAGACCTGGCAGGGCTCCTCGGTCGGCCCTTTGACGCAGTTGAGGCACTTGGCGAAGATGCGGGCCATCGTGGTCTTGCCGACCCCTCGCGTCCCGCAGAACAGGTAGGCCTGGGCGATCCGATTCAGCCGGATCGCATTCCGTAAGGCGCGGACCACGTGGTCTTGACCGACCACGTCCTCGAATCTCTGGGGCCGGTACCGGTGCGCCACGACGGTGTACGGCTCGGTCGAAGGGCGCGCCAGCGAGCGATCACCGGTCGGCTCCGGGATGGGATCGATGGGATTCGATCGATTTTTCGATCCGGCAGCAGGGGCCACTCGGGCGCGCTCCATCGTGGCTTATCAATCCATGTTACTTTGGAGGTCGCCCATCGGCCCTCCGAGCTTCATCTCGACTCGGATCTCCTCCGATGGAGTCCTCGATGATCGTCCCCGGTCGCCGCACGAGCAGAGGCCGGGGTGAGCCGGGGAGGTTCTCCCAGGCACATGAGGGTGTTGCTTATGGCTGCTGAGTTCCCCCCCTGACCAGGTTCACAAACCCCCATTGCCCGGGTCCCCCCCGACTCACCCTGACCTCCGCCTCGTGGACAGGCAAAGGTGGAAAGAATATTGTTAGGATTGGACCGAATCCGTTCAAGAGCAAGATCGAAAATTGATTTCTGTACACCAAGAAGCAGACGTGCGACCTTGTGGGCCCTCGCCTCGAATTCTCGGCCGCGGCGTGACTCCTTCCACTGGGATTCCGCGACGGATCGCCGTGCGTTGACGGGGCATGATATAATCTTAAACAGGAAGTCGTGGACGTGGAGGTCCTTCAAGAATGCCGGCTCACGACGTGTTCCATGAGGCCGTGAAGCGAGGTTTGGTCAAGGAAGGCTGGACGATCACAGCCGATCCCTACTTCGTCCAGTTCGGCGGCATCGATCAGTACATTGACATAGCCGCGGAAAAACTTCTCGGCGCCGAGAGAGGGGATCAGCGTATCGCGATCGAGGTCAAGACCTTCACGGGCCCATCGATGGTCACGGAGTTTCATTCGGCACTCGGGCAGTTCCTCCACTATCGCATGGTCCTGGAGAAGGAGGATCCCGGCCGCGTCCTTTACCTGGCCGTGCCCGCCGACGCCTTCGATACGTTTTTTTCCTTGCTTTTCACGCGGACCTCGGTCCAACGTCATGGAGTTCATCTCATCGTTTACGATCCCGAGTCGGAGGCTCTGGTCCAATGGATAAGGCAGCGCGATACGGAGCAATGATCGAGGAGATCCTTCGCGAATATAGTGCCTACAAGCCATCCTACGGCGAGGTCGAGGTCGAGAAGATCTTCCTCCCGGCCCAGGGTCACTATCAACTGATGAGCGTGGGATGGAACGGCCAGCATCGGATTCACGGCAGCGTGCTGCATGTGGACATCAGGGACGACAAGATCTGGATCCAGCACGATGGGACCGAGGAAGGCATCGCCAACCGGCTCGTCGCTGCCGGAGTACCCAAGGCCGATATTGTTCTGGCCTTCCAATCTCCGTTCAAGCGAAAATTCACCGATTTCGCCGTGAATTGATGTCCCGAAGACTCCTCCGGGACAGCGGATCGACGGCGTGCCGAGTAGCCCGGGTTGGGCCATGCCGATGTTTCGACGATAGCGGGGAACAGCCATGGCCCGACATCTCGACCGAAGCCTCGCGGGCGAAATTGGCTGTGACCTGCCGGTCTTCGAGCGCGTGCTGGACAACGGATTGAAAGCCCTGGTACTGCCGCGCCGCGGTGCGCCGATCGTCGTGTCCGACCTCTACTATCCGGTCGGTTCTTTCGACGAGCCGCAGGGATTGTCGGGGCTGGCGCACTTCGTCGAACATATGCTCTTCAAGGGGACCGAGCAGTTTCCGAAGGGGCAGATCGACCGCCTGGTCTCCGCATCGGCCGGCCAGTGCAACGCCGAGACGGGCGAGGACAGCACGCATTACTGGTTCGCGTTCCCGTCGGATCGCTGGGAGCTCGCCCTGGCGATCGAAGCCGACCGGATGCGCGGGATCCAGTTCGACCGAAGTGAGGTCGAGCTCGAGCGTCGGGTGATCGGCGAGGAGCGCGCGCGCGAGCTCAACTCACCCCAGGGCCGGCTCGACCAGAATCACCTGGCCCTGACCTACCTGCGCCATCCCTACCGCAATCCCATCCTCGGCTGGCCCGATGACGCGTCACGGATTACCCTCGAGGATCTCTCGGGCTTTTACGGTGAGCACTACCGGCCGGATGGCGCCGTCCTGGTCGTCGTGGGCGACATCCATCCCGAACGGACCCTCGACCGGATCGCCCGCGCCTTCGAGCGCATCCCGGCGGGGCTGGGCCCGCGCCGGAGGACGGAGATCGTCGAGCCCGGGCAGTCGGGCCGTCGCGATTTCACGATGATCGAGGCCGACGGGGTAGCGCGGAGTCTTCGGCTGGCGTACCGTGCCCCGGGGCCACGTCGACACGCCGGCGCTGGATGTGCTCGCGGACTTACTCTGCTGCGGACGTCGCTCGCGGCTCTGGCAATCGCTGGTCGAGTCGGACGCGGCGGCGACATGGGTGGAGGCATCGCACTCGGCCTCGCAACGCGGGGGGCAGTTCTTCATCCAGCTCGAGGCCGACCCGGACGCCGATCCCGCGGACCTCGAAGCACGCATCCGCCGCGAGCTGGTCAGCCTGGCCCAGCGCGGGCCGACGGACGACGAGCTGTTGCGTTCCTGTCACCGCCTCGAAGCGGCCTGGCGATGGGAGCAGGAGGAGCTGACGAGCCTGGCCGCCGGCCTCGGCAACGCGGCGCTCTGGGGTGACTGGCGGAGCTGGCCGGCCGAACATCGGACCGCCATGGCCGTCGACGGGGACGCGATCCGTCTCGCGGCCGCGACTTATCTGGCCGAAGTGAGTCTCACCGTCGGCTGGTCGTTACCGCGGGCGGTCGCCGAGCCGGTGGAAGCCCTGACGACCGACGTACCACTCATCCCCGTGTCCGGGTTGCCGGATGTGCCGATGCCGGGGCGGGTGGCCTCCGGGGAGCCGGAACGGACGGTGGCGGCTCCCGCTTTGCCGCTGGGGATTCCGGAAGGCAGCTCACGGCTCGAGGACTATCGGCCGCGCCGGATCGTCCTGGAGAACGGACTGCGACTGGTCTACGAGCGTCGGCCGGGCACCGGCGTCATTGCGATCGAACTTTATGTCGATGCCGGGAGCGTTCGCGAGGCCAAGCCGGGGCTCGCCGCGCTTACGGGGCGGATGCTGGAGGAGGGGACGGCCAATCGCACGGCGGAGGTGCTGGCGCAGACGATCGAAGATGCCGGCGGGTCGCTCGAGGTGGGGTCGACAGGGGGCTCGGTCCGAGTCCGATCGGAGGACCTGGCGATGGCGATGGAGCTCCTCGCCGACGTGGCGAGGTATCCGGCGTTCCCGGCCGGCGCGATCGGCCGTGTCTCGCGCCGGATCGGTGCCGAGCTCCGCGGCGACCTTGACGATCCGGCCTTCCGGGCCGACCTCAGCTTCCGCGGCCTGATCTACGGGGCGCACCCGATGGGCCGCGATCCGCGAGGCGGGATCCGAGAACTGGCCCGCCTGACCCGGCTAGACGTCCTGGACCACCACGGACGCCATTTCACGCCCGATCGGACGATCCTCGTCGTCGCCGGAGACTTCGATGCGCGTCGGCTGGTCCGATTGGTCTCCGCGCGATTCGGCGACTGGCCCGCCAGCGGCCGCGCGCCAATCCCATACCCTCCCCTGCCGCGGAAGGGCCGTCCGCGCGTCCGTCGCATCCAGCATCCGGGGGATCAGGTCCATATCCTCCTGGGACACCTCGGCGTGGCCCGCAATCATCCCGACTACGACGCCCTCGTCGTCCTCGACCACATCCTCGGCAGCGGGCCGGGCTTCAGCGATCGCCTCGGACGGATCCTCCGCGACGAGATGGGGCTGGTCTATTCGATAGGCGGGGGCATCACCGACTCGGCCGACCTGCTGCCGGGCCTTTTCCGGATCTATGCCGCGACCATGCCCGACGAGGCCGAGCGGGTGGTCGCGACGGTCACGGAGCAAGTCCGCGCCATGCGCTCGGGGGCCTTCGGCGACGACGAGGTTGACCGAGCCCGCCGATATCTGGCCGGCGCCTGGGTCTTCGACTTCCAGACCGTCGAGCAGCGAGCCGAGCGGCTCCTCGAGCTCGAACGATGGGGACTGCCGCTCGACGAGCCGAAGGACTGGCCCGATCGGATCGCGGGCATCACGCCGGCCCAGGTGCGCAAGGCGGCGAGGAGCCATCTCCGCGCGGAGGCGCTGAGCCGCGTCGAGCTGGGGCCAGTGCGGCGGCGTGGACAACGCTCCCAGGCCGAGTGCGCATGATCGCTCGTGGTGCGAGGTCGATCTCGACTGCCCGGATCGCACGCAGCGGATTAGAATCGATTCTTGATGCGGACGACGTCGCGTCGATCGAGGAGGAAACCGACCATGCCCAGCCCTTTTCCCGGAATCGATCCCTACCTGGAAGCACAAGGCTACTGGGGTGACTTTCATCCGCGATTTGTTACCTATCTCTGCGATTTCCTCAACGATATCCTGCCGAAGTCCTACGTCGCACAGCTTGGAGAGCAAGTTCGTCTGGTGGATCTCACGAGACGGGAATCCAAGCGCATCATCCCTGACGTGGCGATCCTCGGAGAGAAGGGAAAGCGCGGCTCGCGTGCCGCACGTCCGAAGACGGCGGGGGGAACTCTGACCCTCGAGCCGGTGCTGATCCCGTTACCGCGAGTGAGGACGGAGGTACGCGACGTCTGGATAGAGATCCTACGCCTTTCGAAGAAAGCCCCCGTATCGTTAATCGAAGTGCTCTCGCCAACCAATAAAATGGGCGACGGATTCGCCGAGTATCAGGATAAGCGACGGAAGCTGCTCCGTCAGAAGGGCCACCTGATCGAGCTCGACTTCATGCTGGGTGGAAGTCGCCTGCCGATGGACCAGGAACTGCCGCCCGCCGACTATTATTCGATCGTCGCGCGGACCGAACGCCGCCCCGATTGTGACGTCTACGCCTGGACAATGCGCGACCGCCTGCCGGCGATTCCCATCCCGCTGGTTTCGCCGGACCCCGACGTCGCGCTCGACCTGGGCGCGGTCTTCGCGACGGCCTACGAGCGGGGACGCTATGGCCGCTTGATCGACTATAGCTCACCGCTCACCCTGGTCCGAAAGCGCGACGACCGCGCCTGGGCCGAGGGAATCGTGCGCCGAGGGAGTCGTTGAGCCGCACGCCGCTTGACAGGCGTGCGCGGCGCCTTCTACCATGACGCTGGATGGATTATTCTCGTCGAGCTGTTCAACGGATTCGGGATGCAGAAAGCGGGAGCTGATCCCGCCTTCCGGCATCCCGACGTCATTTTCGATACACGTGATATACTCCGTGCGAACGGGGCGTCAATGCTGGGAGAGGTGCGATGCGCGTAGCCTTGGACGCGATGGGGGGGGATTTCGCTCCCGGTCCGATCGTCGCGGGAGCCTGTGAGGCGGTCGCCGACCTGTCCGACCTGACCGTGGTCCTGGTCGGTGACCGCGATCGGATCGAGGTCGAGCTGGCCAAGGTTCCGGGGGCCCCTCGGGACCGGATGCCGATCGTCCACGCCAGCCAGGCCATCGGCATGGACGAGAAGCCGGTCGAGGCGCTGAGAAAGAAGCGGGACAATTCGATCTCGCGATGCTGGGGGATGATGGCTGCCGGAGAGGTCCAGGCCGTCGTCTCGGCCGGCAACACCGGCGCGATGGTGGCCTCGGCCCTGTTCAACGCGAAGATGTTCCTACCCGGCGTCCGCCGACCCGGCATCGCCGCGATCTTCCCGTCGCATCAGGGGCCGATCGTGATCATCGACGTCGGCGCCAACATGAACGCCAAGGCGGAGGACCTCTACCAGTACGGCGTCATGGGGGCGATCTATGCCGAGGAGATCCTGGGCGTGCCGACTCCTCGGATCGGACTCCTCAACGTCGGCACGGAGGACGAGAAGGGGACCGAGCTCACCCGCACGACGTGCGCGATGTATCAGGCCAGCCCGTGGTCCGGCCGGTTCGTCGGCAACGTCGAGGGTCGCGACATCTATGAAGGGCATGTCCGCGTTGTCATCTGCGACGGGTTCGTTGGCAACGTGCTCCTGAAGGCCGGCGAGGGCGCCGTCGAGTTCCTGTTCTCCGAGTTGAAGCAAGAACTCACCCAGCTCATGCCCGACCTGCCCGGCGATGCCGGACCGAAGATCGCCGCGACCTTGAAGCGACTCAAGACCCGGTTCGAGTACGAGGAGTTCGGGGGTGCCCCGCTCCTGGGCATCCGAGGCGCCTGCATCATCTGCCATGGAGCTTCCGGCGTCCGGGCGATCAAGAACGCCCTCCGCGTCGCCGGAGACATGGCCTCCGAACGGCTCAGCACCCGGATCGTCGAACAGTTAGCAGGCGCACCCACGACCGCGCCCGATGAATCCGGTGCCGATGTCCCACCCCCTTCGGCATCGGCCTCGGGCTGAGTGACCGAGACGGAATGATGATTTCCACGCTCTTTGCCGCGGCATATGGTGACGCTGTGGCGCTGTCTCATCGCGCACATTGATGGAGAAAATCCCATGGCCAAGGTCGCGTTCCTGTTCCCCGGTCAGGGGGCACAGTCGGTGGGGATGTGCCGCGAGCTCGACCAGGAATTGCCCACGGCCCGGGAGATGTTCGACCGCGCCGGCGAGCTCCTGGGGATCGATCTGAGGCGCCTCTGCATCGAGGGCCCGGCCGAGTCACTCGAAGCGACCGACGTGAGCCAGCCGGCGATCTTCGTGGCCAGCCTGGCGGCCCTGGAAAGCCTCAAGCAGACCAATCCCGACCTCGTCGCGTCCTGCGAGGGCGCGGCCGGACTGAGCCTGGGAGAGTACACCGCGCTGGTGTTCGCCGGCGCGATGGATTTCGATGCGGGGCTCCAGGTCGTCCGCCGGCGCGGCCAGGCCATGCAGGCCGCGGCCACGGCGAGGCCCAGCGGAATGACGAGCGTCCTCGGCCTCGACGAACCGGCGGTCGACGAGCTCTGTTGACGGGTCGCCCCCGCGGGACGCCTCTGGAAAGCCAACCTGCTCGGGCCGGGGAATATCGTGGTCTCCGGAGAGGAATCGGCCCTCGCCCGCGTGGCCGACGTCGCCAGCGAACTGGGGGCCATGAAGGTCGTCCCGCTGGCCGTCGCGGGCGCCTTCCACTCGGAACTCATGAAGCCGGCCGACGAGCAGCTTGCCGAGGTCCTGTCCCGGACTCAGATCACCCCGCCCCGGATACCCGTGTACTCGAACGTCAACGCACTCTCACATCCCGACCCGGATGAGATCCGCCGCACGCTCGTTGCGCAGGTCCTCCAGGGAGTGCGTTGGGAAGACTCGATGCGACGGATGATGGCCGACGGCTTCGACACCTTCTACGAGATCGGCCCGGGTCGTGTGCTCACCGGCCTGCTCAAGCGCATCGACCGCAAGACGCCCTGTACGAGCGTGCCGGCGCGGTAGAACGTGGAGAAGACGGGGTATTTATGACTTCTCGCCGGCGACCCAATGGAGGGAATGGACCATGGACATCGCCCATGCGCGCGGGACGAAGCGGATTCGGCTCGGCCGAACATCGAACGGGATGCTGATGACCCCCGAAGAGTTCGATGCCGTCACCGATTATGACGATTGCTACGTCTACGAGCTGGTCCATGGAGTGCTGATCGTGAGCCCTGCACCTGGCGAGGCCGAGCGAGATCCCAATGAAGAGCTCGGCTTCCTGCTGCGGCTGTACCAGCAGACGCATCCACAAGAGAGTACCCTGGACAAGACACTCGCCGAACAATACATACCCCTCGCAGACGGCCGACGTCGCGCCGACCGCGTCGTCTGGGTACGGCTGGGCCGGGTGCCCAATTCGAGTGTGGACATCCCCGCCATCGTGGTCGAGTTCGTCTCGAAACGGAAGCGGGACCGCGTGCGGGATTACCAGGAGAAGCGTCGGGAATACCAGGAACTCGGCGTATCGGAATACTGGGTCATCGACCGCTTCTCTCGGACGAAGACCGTCTTCAAGAACATCCCTGGCGAACCACCCGAGGTTATCGTGAAGGCGGAGGAAACCTATCGCACTTCACTCCTGCCCGGCTTCGAATTGCCGCTGGCCCGGCTGCTGAAGGTGGCCGATGACTGGATCCGGTCGAAAACAGCACGCCCGGGGAAATCGGACCTTGACTCTCCTCAAGTCTAGAATGCGCAGACGAATAGGAAAAGGTCGCTGGCCTCGCCGACCGATGAGAAGTCGAATGGGCCACCATCCGGCCCGAGGTTCGCATGCGAGGATACTCCGACAATCGCCTCCGGCGAGAAACCTTTCCAAGAATCCTCGGTAATCTTCGCCCTGCGACCAATTATGGAATCAGAGCCTTGAGCCGCAGTCGGCGCGAGGATCGATGATCCCAAGGATCACCGAGGGACGAGCGGAGTCTCAATCGGGACGGTGTCCATGAGCATCACGACGCAATGTCCGGGCTGTCGAAAGACTTACGCCATCGATCGGAAATACGAAGGACGCACGCTGATCTGCAAGCAGTGTGGCGGAGCGATGCACGTCGGCTCCGAGGACGTGGTTCATCGGAGCAGTCCGAGGGTGCGTGTCGAATGCGAAGATTGCGGCAAAGGCCACTGGGTCTCGGCTGAGAACGCGGGCAAGAAGACCTTTTGCAAGAACTGTGGAACCTTGTTTCGAAATCCCGGAGGGGGTGACCGCCTCGGTCCAGAATGGATCGGCACGGGCTCCATCCGGCCAACCCGCGGACTCCGACCCGTCCACGCCGGTCGAAGTGGATGTGTTCGGACTGGAAGATGGAGCCCTCCAGACTCATAGCGGGACGAGTTCTCTTTCCGCGACGTCGATGCGGAACGCATCCGCCGGGGACGATTCGGCCCCAGTTCTTTCTCGGCCCAAAGCATACAAGCCACTCTCGGAGGCAAGAAAGAAGCAGATCGCCCGGCGAGCGGCCAAGATTGACCGGTCGCGGCCTTCCACGGCAGCCTTCGGAGTCTCCTTCGGCGCGGTCCTGACATTCGCGCTGCTCGGCTGGCGAGTCTATCGGATCCTCAACGGATTTCAGCAAGCTTCGGCGGGAGTGCATACATTTCAGACCGTCCCTTCCGATGGGGTCGCATTCGATCCGGGAGCCGCCGCCTCCGAAACGGATCGGGTGGTGATGGCGATGATCGCGCAGCCCGGCACGGTCGAGGCCCGCGACTGGCTCGATCCTGTCAAGCATCCGACTCATGCGGTGAAGGGGATGCCATCCGAGGAGGCGCGAGTCATGGTGGCGGGCTTTTACGAACGCGGCGCCGAATCGGTCTACGTGCTCGAACCGGCCTCGATCGGTAACGCGGTCCTCACGGGCGGGTTCGCCGTCAAACTGCCCGAGGATCCGGTGCGGCGAAGGAAGTGTCTCACCTGGGCCGCGAAGCACGAGGACGACGGGCCGACCACTTCCGACCTGGGTCGGAAGTACTTGCTCATCACGACGGACTGAGAGGCTGTGAATAAATCGATTCCAGATGACGGATTACGAATCACAAATCGATCTAAAGCCCGAAACATCAGGGGTTTATAAATTCGCAATCCGTAATTCGCGTAATGTAATCCGATTCTTTCACAAGCTCCGAATTCGAAGGTTCCTTACCGACTTCGTCCGCTTCGACCGGTCGCGCCCAGATTGGCCGGGTCTTGCGAGCCAGCCGCCAGGCCCTGTTCCCCGCAATCCAGCGGAGCGTCTCGTCGTCGGAGAGCCCCTGGGCCTCGATCGCGACTGCTTTTTTCGGATCGTCCAAGGCCTGGGCCTTTCCTTGCGTCCCGGCGATGCCGATCCGTGCCCAGCGACTGTTCCGTCGCGGCCAGATTGTTGTCGATCGTCGCCGGGATGCCGATCACACGCAGGTCGCTCTCCTCGGCCAGCCGGGACGAGCCCGCCATCGAGCCGCCTCCGCTGCAGACGATCACGCCCCGAACCTCCACCGCCGCCAGAAGCTCGATTGCCAGACGGCGGCCCTCCGACTCGGTAAACTCGGGACACCGCGACCCGATTCAGGCCCACCCAAGCGATCGCCCGCAGCAGGGCGTTCATGCCCGGCGCCTCGCCGCCGCTGAATACGACCGCTACCCGCAACGGAGTCGTCGGGGAGACGGAGACGCATTGCCGCCGTGCAGTCGACCGAAGAACGGTTGTCACCGATCACCGTCAGATCGTCCTGATTCCTAGTCTCGCGGATCCACCTTGCCTACGTACGGACTTCAGGACCCCGGGTCTCTTCTACGGATACTTATTATGCATCATTCTGACGGTAAATTCCAATCAGGAATTTCGAGATCCCCGGATGGGGCGTCAGCATCTAGCCAGGGTGCATCAGCCCGTGGAACAGATGGTTGTTCGCCTCGGCGAATATCGAGGACGGGCGTTCGGACCGCGAGGCCAGGCCCGGGGTGAAAAACCAAGGACAAATGACAAAGGTCGTTCTTTTCGGCGAGGGGCGAAGTATAATAGGGACGCCAAGTCTCGAACCAACGGTCGATCCTGCGCGAGGAGCAAGGCGTCATGGCAACTGGGACGCAAACGCAACCGCATGGCAAGCTTCTGGATTACGAGCAATTCATCGACCATCAGCTACAGCGCACCCGACAGCGAATCAAGTACACCGACATCTCGACGGCGTGCCTGACGCTCCTGGTGGGCTTCCTGGCGGTCTTGTTCCTCGAAGTCGTGTTCGACCACATCTTCGGCATGCCCTTCTGGCTCCGCTGGACAATCCTGGTCACCGGGCTGCTGGCGGCCTGCGCGTACACCGCGCTCCGCGTCGTCAAGCCGCTGGTCCTCCGGATCAATTCGCTCTATGCGGCCAAGACCATCGAGTTGTCCGAGCCGACCCTGAAAAACAGCCTGATCAATTATCTCGAACTTCGGCGCAACCGCGGCCAGTTGTCCAAGGCGATCCTCGCCACGCTCGAGTCCCGGGCCGTCAACGACCTGACCTTGGTTGATGTCGAGGGCGCAGTCAATGTGAAGAGGATGACCCAGGCGACCTACGCGCTGACGGGCGTGATCGTGGTCTTCTGCCTGTACTGGGCCTTCGCCCCCAAGAGTCCGATGGACTCGATCCGACGCGCCTTCCTGGCCGATGTCGCCCCACCCACGAATACGCGACTCGTGAATATCAAGCCGGGCGACAGCAAGGAGCTGGCCGAAGTTGTCGCCGGCTCGCCGGTCAATTTCGAGGTCGATGTCCAGGGTATCGGGCCGCAGAAGGTGTTGCTGCACCACAGCAGTGATGGCGGTAAGTTCTTCGCCATCAAGGAGTTATCGCCGGGAAAGCACCTCTTCGACCCCTGGTCCTACCGGATGCCGAACGTCCAGCAGAGCATGGACTATTACTTGACCGCGGGCGACGCCGAGTCGAGCCAATATCATCTCGAAGTCCTGCCGGCGCCTACGGTCACGACGATCACCCACGACCTGGAGTTTCCGCGATACACCAAGGTCGAGCGTGTCAACGGCGAGGAAGGTGGCCAGATCGAGGCGATCGAGGGGACTAAGGTCTACATCCATGCCCGGACGAACATGCCGGCCAGCCGGGCCACGATCAACCTCTCTTATGGCGCCGCGGCCCAGATGGAGGTCTCGCGGAAGGAGCCGACCGAATTGTCCGGTGAGTTCTTCGTCACGAAGTCGGGGACTTACAAGGTCGAGTTCCGGACGACCGGAGGTCAGGTCAATCCCAATCCGGTCAACTTCGACATCATCGCCCTGCCCGACCTCGCCCCGACCGCGCGATTCGTCCTGCCGGACCAGCCGACGATCAAGCGGCCCGCCAATGTGAAGGTTGCGCTGGTCATGGCCGGATCCGATGACCACGGCGTCAAGGACGCGACGCTCCTGGTCCGCCTCGGGAATGAGACGCTTAGCTCCAAGAACATGCTCGAGAACCAGGAGCCGAAGGCGGAATTCCGCGTGACGGAGACGCTCGACCTCGCCAAGATGCGCGCCAAGCCCGGCGACTTGATCTCCTATCGGCTCACCGTTCGGGACAATAAGGATCCGATCCCGAACAAGATGGAAACGGCCTATCAGGTCATCGAAGTGACGGAGCCGGTCACGCCCCAGGAGAAGCAGGAACTCGAGGATAAGCAGACGAAGGAGACCCAGCAGGGCGAGCAACCCCCGCCCTCGAAGCCTGACGACGTCGCCCCGGCCGATGAATCGGCGAATCCTCCGGGCTCCAGCGGAGACGGCAAGCCGGAGTCGTCGCCGTCGAATCCCTCGAAAGACAACGGGTCGAATGACGCGAACGCACCGAGATCGCCGGACAAGGGAACTGCGCCTGATGACCAGGTCCAGAGTCAGCCGCAGCCCACAGAGAATAATCGAGCCCAGCCCACTCCCGACCAGTTCCGCAGGATCGACGACGCCCTGAAGAGCCTCAACCCCGAGAATAACCAGAACGGCCAGGGGAATGATCAGCCGGGGTCGCAGCAAGGAGGCAATACCCCCGCTGCCAATGCGGCCAATCCGCAAACAACCCAGGGGGGCAAGCCCAACCCGAATGCCGCGAATAATGGCGCGAACGGGGCCGGCATGAATCCGCAGCGGCAACAACTGCCGCAGGATCAGGCCGGCGCGAACAATGCCCAGCCTCAACAGGGAAATGCGAATTCCGGCGATCAGACGAACCAGGTCCAGCCGGGTGTCCGCGACGGCAATTCTACCCCCCAGTCCGGCCAGAATGCGAAGAACACCCCGAATGCCGGTGGCCAGCAGGGTGCGCAGGATCGAGTGACTTCTGGCCAGCAAGGTGGGAACCGCCAGGGTGGGGCTAACCAGCCCCAACTTCAGCGTGGTCAGAACAACCCCCAGCAGGGCGCCAATCAGCAAGGCGGCCAGCAGGGCAACAACCCGCAGCAGGGCGCCAACCCGCAAGGCAACAACCCGCAGAGCGCCGACCAGCAGGCCAACAACCCTCAGGAAGGCGGCAACCAGCAAGGCGCCAACCCGCAGGACGCCAATCAGCAAGGCGCCAACCCGCAGCAGGGGATGAACTCCGGACAAGGCCAGCAGGGCAACAACCCGCAGCAGGGCGCTAACCAGAAAGGCGCCAATCAGCAAGGCGCCAACCCGCAGCAGGGCGCCAACCAGAAAGGCGCCAACCCGCAGGGCAACAACCCGCAGCAAGGCAACAACCCGCAGCAGGGGATGAACTCCGGACAAGGCCAGCAAGGCAACAACCCGCAGCAGGGCGCCAATCAGCAAGGCGCCAACCCGCAGGGCGCCAACCCGCAGCAAGGCGCCAACCCACAGGGCGCCAACCCGCAGCAAGGCGCCAACCCGCAGCAGGGGATGAACTCCGGACAAGGCCAGCAAGGCAACAACCCGCAGCAGGGCGCCAACCCGCAAGGCAACAACCCGCAGCAGGGCGCCAACCAGAAAGGCGCCAACCCGCAGGGCGCCAACCCGCAGCAAGGCGCCAACCCACAGGGCGCCAATCAGCAAGGCGCCAACCCGCAGCAGGGCGCCAACCCGCAAGGCAACAACCCGCAGAGCGCCGACCAGCAGGCCAACAACCCTCAGGAAGGCGGCAACCAGCAAGGCGCCAACCCACAGGGCGCCAATCAGCAAGGCGCCAACCCGCAGCAGGGGATGAACTCCGGACAAGGCCAGCAAGGCAACAACCCGCAGCAGGGCGCCAACCAGAAAGGCGACAACCCGCAGCAGGGCGCCAACCAGAAAGGCGCCAACCCGCAGCAGGGCGCCAACCAGAAAGGCGCCAACCCGCAGGGCGCCAACCCGCAGCAAGGCGCCAACCCACAGGGCGCCAATCAGCAAGGCGCCAACCCGCAGCAGGGCACCAACCCGCAAGGCGCCAATCAGCAAGGCGCCAACCCGCAGCAGGGCGCCAACCCGCAGGGCACCAACCCGCAGCAAGGCGACAACCCGCAGCAGGGGATGAACTCCGGACAAGGCCAGCAGGGCAACAACCCGCAGCAGGGCGCCAGCCAGAAAGGCAACACCCCGCAGCAGGGGATGAACTCCGGACAAGGCCAGCAGGGCGCCAACCCGCAGCAGGGCGCCAACCCGCAGCAAGGCGCCAACCCGCAGCAAGGCGCCAACCCGCAGCAGGGCACCAACCAGAAAGGCAACAACCCGCAGGGCGCCAATCAGCAAGGCGGCCAGCAAGGCGCCAACCCGCAGCAGGGCGCCAACCAGAAAGGCGCCAACCCGCAGCAGGGCGCCAACCAGAAAGGCGCCAACCCGCAGGGCGCCAACCCGCAGCAAGGCGCCAACCCACAGGGCGCCAATCAGCAAGGCAACAACCCGCAGCAGGGCGCCAACCCGCAAGGCAACAACCCGCAGGGCGCCAACCCGCAAGGCGGCCAGCAGGGTAACAACCCGCAGCAAGGCGCCAGCCAGAAAGGCAACAACCCGCAGCAGGGGATGAACTCCGGACAAGGCCAGCAGGGCAACAACCCGCAGCAGGGCGCCAACCCGCAAGGCGCCAACCCGCAGCAGGGCGCCAACCCGCAGGGCGCCAACCCGCAGCAAGGCAACAACCCGCAGGGCACCAACCCGCAGCAAGGCGCCAACCCGCAGCAGGGGATGAACTCCGGACAAGGCCAGCAAGGCAACAACCCGCAGCAGGGCGCCAATCAGCAAGGCGCCAACCCGCAGGGCGCCAACCCGCAGCAAGGCGCCAACCCACAGGGCGCCAACCCGCAGCAAGGCGCCAACCCGCAGCAGGGGATGAACTCCGGACAAGGCCAGCAAGGCAACAACCCGCAGCAGGGCGCCAATCAGCAAGGCGACAACTCGCACCAAGGCGCCAATCAGCAGGGCGGACAGCAGGGCTCCAACTCACAGCGAGGCGCCAACCAGGACCCGAATAACCCAAAGCAGAACGGGGCTCAGCAGAAGCTCAGTCCGGCTGGCGCCCAGCAAGGGGCACAGCAGGGTCAGCAGAATCGCGGACAGTCTAATGGGTCCTCGGATGACAACGCTCAAAAGCCGTCGGCCGATCGAGAGGCAGGAGCACAATCGCGGGATACCAACGGCAAACCGAGTGCTCGCCGACAGACTGATGGTCAGGATCCGAACATGGCCGGGGGACAACAGGCGAACGGCGAGCAACCGGACCAGTCGAAGAAAGCCAAACCCGCCAAGAACCAGGACGACGGCCAGAACGTCATTCGCGGTGAAAACCCGACCAATTCAGACGATCAGCCCGACAAGCCTTCGCGTCAGACCAAGAAGGCTCAGGATGATCGGCGGAATGACTCGAAGACGAAGAAGGATGAAGCTCCCAAGCGAAAGTCGGAAGACTCCGAAGTCCAGAAGCCTGAGAGCGAGAAGAAGGAGACCAAGCCTCCCAAGTACGAGAGCCCAACGCCACCCAAGCCCCGTCCGAAGCAGACTCAACCCCCCGAGCAAGAGCTGCCGAATCCGCCGCACGAGACGCCGCCACCGCAGCAAGATCAACTCCCAGGCCCGGGCCAAGGGCAGGGCAGCCAGGTTCAGGGTCAAGGCCAGGGACAAGGTCAGCAAGGCCACGGACAAGGGCAGGGTCAAGGCCCGGGAAGTCAGCCTGGCCAGGGCCATCCTGGTGGTCAGGGCCAGGGTCAGCAAGGCCAGGGCCAGGGCCAGGGTTCTCAAGGTCAAGGCCAGGGACAGGGCGGTCAGGGACAAGGGCAGGGCCAGGGTCAAGGGCAGGGCGGTCAGGGACAAGGGCAGGGCCAGGGTCAAGGGCAGGGCGGTCAAGGCCAAGGGAAGGGGCAGGGCCAGGGTGGTCAAGGACAAGGTGGTCAAGGACAGGGGCAGGGCCAGGGTGCTCCGGGTCGGGGTGGTCAAGGACAAGGTCAGGGTGGTCAAGGACAGGGACAAGGTCAAGTCACAGGCCGGGGAAGTCAGGGGCAAAGCCAGGGCCAGGGCCAGGGCGGTCAGGGCCAGGGACAAGGTCAGGGCCAGCCTGGCAAGGCTCAGGATCGGGGCGGTCGAGGCCAGGGTCAACCGGGCCAGGGCCAAGGTCAAGGACAGGGTCAGCCGGGTCAGTCGGGCGATGGACAGCAGGGCCAGGGTCAGCCGGGTCAAGGAGAGGGTCAGCCAGGCGAGGGCCCGTCGGGGAACCAGCCCGGCAATCCCAGCAACGGGCAAGGCACCGGCCGTCAGCCCGGAGATGGGGCGCGAAGCACCAACGGCGGCGGCGGTAACTCCAAGGGGCCCGGCTCATCGGGCGTCGGCGAGATGAAGGATGACACCAAGCCATCGCCCCCAGCCGACCAGTCGCCCGACGCGTTCGGCGGGGATAGTGTCGCGCCGAACAACCAGCCGCAGACCGAACTGACGCTCCGCAAGCTCCACGAGGCCCTCCAGGACGACAAGTCGGCCAAGCTCCTCGAGGAGCGTACCGGAATGACGCGTGAGCAGCTCGAACACTATTCCAGGCCGTACGAGAAGCCGAAGTCCGGACCGGTCGCGCCCGGCCGCGAGCTCGAAGTCAAAGCCGGCGAGCAGGCCCCGGTCAAGCCGGGGACCAACCTCCCGGGGTTTGGGCCCCAGAGGATCGGCACCAAGAACCGCTCCAGCAGTGATGCCATGGCGCAGGATTCGGTCCGCGACATGAACGAAGGGGCTCGGAGTGCACCACCTCCCGAATGGCGGGGCCCGTGGGAGGGATACCGGTCTCGGATCGCTCGTTCCAAGGTGACGTCCAAGGCACGGCCGGCCCAGCCGAAGCCCTCCGGCGGCAAGTGATTCGAGGGTTCGAGGCCTTCCGGGCCGTCGCAAAGAGCGGGACCAGGACCATGGACAAGCCCTATACCGTGCCGATGCCACGACGTCAACTCGTGGGCTTCGACCCGCGGGAGTTGCCCCACCACTTCACTGACGTCCTGGTGATCGGAGGGGGGATCGCCGGCTTCCGCGCCGCGCTCGGCGTCCCCGACCGATATCGCGTCATGGTCGTGACCAAGGACGAGGTCCGCGAGAGCAACAGCCACTACGCGCAGGGTGGGATCGCCGGGGTCCTCGACCCGGAGGATCGCTTCGACAACCATATCGCCGACACGCTGGCCGCCGGTAAAGGGCTCTGCAATCCCGAGGTCGTCGCGATGGTCGTCCGCGAGGCCCCGATCCGTATCGGCGAGCTGATCGAGTGGGGCACCCATTTCGATGAGGTCAACGGTCATGTGGCGCTCGGCCTCGAAGGCGGACACTCGCACGCCCGGATCGTCCATGCGCTCGGCGATGAGACCGGCCGGGAGATCATGTGCGCGATCATCCAGCGCGTGCGGAATCGTCCGAATATCCGACTCCGCGCCAACTGCTTCTCGATCGATCTCCTGACGCATGAGGGCCAGTGTCGCGGCGTGCTGGTCTGGGACCGGAACCATGGGCTGTCGCTGGTCTGGGCCAGGGCGGTTGTGCTCGCGACCGGCGGGGCAGGTCAGCTCTTCCGAGAGACGACCAACCCGCCGATCGCCACGGCCGACGGCCACGCCATGGCATTCCGCGCGGCGCCGAGCTCCGCGACATGGAATTCATGCAGTTCCATCCGACCGTGCTCTACATCGCCGGCTCGACTCGTCACCTGCTGACCGAAGCCCTCCGCGGGGAGGGGGCCTACCTCCGCGATTGCAACGGCGAGCGGTTCATGCCGGCCTACCATCGCCTCGCCGAGCTCGCCCCGAGGGATGATGTCTCGCTGGCGATCGCCGCCCAGATGGCCACGACCCAGCACCCCAGCGTCTACCTCGACCTCTCCCACCTCGACCCGGACCGGATTCGCAGCCGGTTTCCCGGGATCGATCGGATCTGCCGGACCTTCGAGTTCGACATCACGCGCGACCCGATCCCGGTCTGCCCCGGGGCGCATTACATGATCGGCGGGGTAAAGGTTGACCTCAACGGCCGGACGACCCTCCCGGGCCTCTGGGCGGCCGGCGAGGTCACCAGCTCGGGCCTCCACGGCGCCAATCGGCTCGCCTCAAACAGCCTGATCGAGGGCCTGGTCTACGGCGCTCGCGTCGCCGAGGATCTCATCGCCCAACTGGACCGGGAAGGTCCGCGACCCCTCGAAGTGCCGCCGCTGGTAACGGCGCCTCCGCGCGAGGGCCAGGCGCGGATCGACGTGGGCGACGTCCGCGAATCCCTCCGCGCCCTCCTGTGGCGACGCCTGGGCATCACCCGCGATGCCGCCGGCCTGGCCGAGGCCGCGGATCGTGTTGACCGATGGAGTCGGTACATCCTCCCGCTCGAATTCGACGACGTGGCCGGTTGGACCCTCCAGAACATGCTGATGGTCGCCCGCCTGATGATCGCCGCCGCCTCGTCGCGTTGCGAATCCCGAGGCGTCCACTTCCGCCGCGACTTTCCCCAAGCCGACCCCGAGGCCAATCACCACATCAACCTGCGGGGAATCGCGCCGGGTTCGGCCAGGATTCAGGACGCTAACGGCGAGCTATCCATGGTGTTGCGATCGACCCTCGAAGACCGATAGCCGATCGACGGATCGCCCCACCCGTACGTCCGGGTCGATCCAGCGTTCCTTGGGCATGACCCGTGGCATGTATCCATCGGCCAGTTCGGGGCGAAAGTGTCGAATCCGGGCCAGCGACCGGGCGATGTCGGGCCTGCCCGTCGCGTCGAGTTTCGCCAGGACGAGGTCGTCCTCGGTCAACAAGTCGTCGGGGTTCAGGATTCCAAGCCGTAGCCCTTCGCGGAGGACGTCGGCGAATTCGTTGTAGATGAAAGCCTCGGTCGGGCTGGCCCACCAGTCCCGGTTCATCAGGTTGAACAGCGAGACCGCCTCACGGGCGACGCCGAGATCGGTCAAGATGATCCGTTCGTCGCAGACGGCGGTACGGCCCAGGATGCGGGCGACGGCCTCGGGCGTCACGACTCCGCAGGCCATGCCGTCGCGAAGGAAGTAGTCGAGTCGGTCGGCGCAGAGGGCCGGCAGCGGCTGCTCCAGGATGGGATAGATCGCATCGTCATAGAAGTCATGCGGAGCATACCCCAGCCGGTCCAGCGCCGCGACGATGTCGGGCCGGTCCAGCATCAGCGGCTTGAGCTGCTCGTGATGGTCCTGCTCTCTCGACGAGATGACGAAATCGACCGCATGCGAGAAGGCCGTGTGCGAGACGTCGTGGAGCAATCCGGCCACCTGCTCGCGGGGAGGGGCCCCGAGTCGACGCAACAGGAAGTAGACGCCCAGGCTATGCTCGAACCGCGTGACATCCTTGAAAGGGAAGGCCAGGGCGGATGGTCCGGCTTGTCGGACGCCCTTCAACCGCTGGTAGGTTGGACAGTCGATCAATGCAAGAATCGCCGGCTCCTCGATCGCGACGTCACCATAAACCCGGTCGTGCCATCGCATCGAGACGCGTCTCCCCCTCCATCATCGCAACGGTACGGACAGCCCTTCCTTTTTAATCGTCGGGACCCCGGGCGGGAATTTCAAGGCCAGGTTGACCGGGCAAGCCGTTTCTCGCTCATCGCCGATCCGTTATGATACCATTCCGACGAACTCATTTCGGCAGCACAGCTTTGGGGGGAATTCCAGTGCGAATCACCATCATCCGCCGGATCCCGGCGCGGCTCTTCCTCGTTTCGCTCCTGGCCTGCGTCGGCTGCGGCGACGGCTCGTCGGTCGGCCCCGGGGGACCTGGGACCACGGGCGCGAACGCTCCCGGCGTGTCGGGTGAGGGCCCTCGACTCGTCTTCATCACCAACGGGACTTCCGACTGGTGGAATGCTGTCGAGAAGGGCATGAACGACGGCGCCGCCAAGTTCAAGGCCCAGGTGGAGATGCGTCGCAACCGCGAAGGCGGGCCGGCCGACCAGATCCGGCTCATCGAGGACGTCCTCAGCCGGCCCGACATCCAGGGCGTGGCCATCTCGGTGATGGAGGCGGACTCGCCGGGCATCGCCGACAAGATGAAGGAGCTCCAGAAGTCGGGCAAGGTCGTGATCGCGATCGATTCGGACGGCCAGCAAGCCGCCCGGCGGGCCTACATCGGCACGAACAACCGCAAGGCCGGCGAAGTGGCCGGCAAGGTGGCCAGGACGCTCCGTCCGCAGGGGGGTAAGACGGTGGCGTTCGTCGGCAACCGCGCCGCGGCCAACGCGATCGAGCGTCGCGAAGGCTTCTTCGCCGGTGCCGGCGACGAGTTTCGCGTCAGCGCGAAAGACGACGCCCTAGAGGTCTTCGGCGATGATACCGACATGAGCAAGGCCCAGATCAACGTCCAGACGGCGATCAACAAGTATCCCGACGCCGGGGTCTTCCTCGGGATCTGGTCCTACAACGCCCACTTCATCGCCGAGGAGGTCGGCAAGTTCCCCGAGCTGCGGAAGAAGGCGACGGTTGTCACCTTCGACCTCGACGAGGCCGCCGTCCAGGACCTCGCCAAAGGTGCCATCGACGCGACGGTCTGTCAGAATCCGTACGAGATGGGATACCTCGGCGTGCGGCTGCTCAAGGCATTCATCGAGAAGGACCAGAAGACCATCGACGAGATGCTCCCGGGCAGCATCGACACCATCGACACCGGCGTGCGTGTGGTCGTCCCCAAGAAGGATTCCGCGGTCAAGGGTGACAACGTGATCGACATCGACGAGATGAAGACCTGGCTGACGAGCAAGGGGCTGAAGTTGACCTGAGCGGCTGATCTTGCGGAACGGAGGGCCTTCGGCCATCATCGCCTGCGGATCGATGCGGTTCTCACGACCGAAGGTCTCCTCCTGGAATCGAGGTCGCAGAAATGGAATTCGCCTTCTCGAAAGCTCAGCAGCACTGGCACGACGCCGCAGCCCGGTTTGCTAAAGACGAATTGATCGTCCCCGAGTCGGAAACGCGCGACGGCCGGGCCTCGTTCTGGCGGGAAGGCTACTCGCTCTGTGGACGATTCGGCTTCCCCGGCTTGCCGGTCCCGACCGAGTTCGGCGGCAAGGGCCAGGATCTGCTCACGACCGCCGCTGCGATGGAGGGCCTGGGTTACGGTTGTCGTGACTCCGGCCTCATCTTCGCGATCAATGCCGCGCTCTGGACGGTCACGATGCCAATCGTCCATTTCGGCACCGACGACCAAAAGCGTCGTTATCTTCCGGGCCTGTGCGACGGCCGGCTCCTGGGCGCCAACGGCGTCAGCGAGCCCGAGGCCGGCTCGGACATCTTCGGTATGCAGACGCGCGCCGAGCGTCGGGGCGATCGCTGGGTCTTGAACGGACGCAAGACCTGGATCACCGCCGGGCCGATCGCCGACCTGTTCCTCTGCTTCGCGACCACGGACCCGTCTCGCGGCATCATGGGCATCTCCGCCTTCCTCATCGACCGCGACGCCCCGGGATTCCGCGTGGTCCGCGAGATCCCCAAGATGGGCATGCGGACCGTCCCCATGGGCGAGCTGGCCTTCGAGGATTCCGCCCTGCCGCGAGAGAGTCTGCTGGGGCGCGAAGGACGCGGGGCGTCGATCTTCAAAGCTGGGCTCGAGCTCGAACGCGGCGTCCTTCTCGCCTTCGCTTTGGGCACGATGCGGCGGCAGCTCGAACGTTGCACCGTCCACGCGCGGACGCGGAAGCAATTCGGCCAGCCGATCGGCAAGTTCCAGTCGGTCTCGAATCGGATTGTGGACATGGCGGTCCGCCTGGAGACATGCCGGCTGATGGTCTACCGCTATGCCTGGCTGAATCAGCAGGGGCAGGAGGCCACCGCCGCGGCCTCGATGGCCAAGCTCCACGTCTCCGAGTGCTTCGTGCAGAACAGCCTGGACGCCGTCCGCATCTTTGGCGCGGCGGGCTACGTCGAAGAGACCGGAGTCGAGCGCGACCTCCGCGATAGTGTCGGCAGCGTGATCTTCTCCGGCACCAATGACATCCAGCGCAACATCATCGCCCAGCAGTTCCGCCTGGGCTGAGGGGCGAGGCGATCCGAGAGAAACTCACACGGCCCTTTCGACTTCGGTCGAACCGCGGTAACATCATTCCCCACGTTCCTCTCGAAGCCGACCGGTCATCCCTTGCTGACGTGGATCATCAATGGCCGTGAACGAAATCGATCGCGCCGCGAGTCCGTTCGATCCCTTGATCCGCTTCTTCAAGGCCCCGGAGTGGGGATTGGTCGCGGGCATCGTGGCCGTCCTGGGACTCATCTACTTCCTCGACCGCAGCCACGCCTTCTTCCAGGCGTACAGCATGCAGTCGCTGATCCACCGGCTGGCCCTCTTCGGCGTGCTCGCCGTCGGCGCAGCCCTGGTCATCATCGCCGGCGGGATCGACCTCTCGACGGGCTCGGTCGTGGCCCTGTCCTCGGTCGTCAGCGCCAAGCTCCTGACGGAGTGGCTCCGGGGAGGCGCACCCGCCGGACAGCCGCCGTCCATCGGATTGATCGCGGTGGTGATCGGCATCACCTTGCTGATGGGCCTGATCATCGGCCTGTTCCACGCGGTGATGATCAACCAGCTCCGCCTGCCGCCGTTTATCGCGACGCTGGCGACAATGGCCGGGCTCCGCAGCCTGGCGTCGGTGCTGGCCCAGAGCCGGACCATCAACGTCACCTACGATTGGTACCGGGTCTGGGGCAACAATCCTACGTATTCGCTGTCGATCTTCGCGATTGTCGCGGCCATCATGAGCGTGGTCATGGGCTGCACGGTGCTCGGCCGTCATCTCTATGCCCTGGGAGGCAACGAGACCGCCGCCCGGCTGAGCGGCCTGCGCACCCAGCGGCTCAAGCTGATCGCCTATGGACTCTCCGGGGTCCTCTCGGCGCTCGGCGGCATTTTGTTCACGGGACTCACCGGGCAGGCCGATAGCCGGCTCGGCATGACCTACGAGTTGACGGCCATCACGGCGGCGGTCGTCGGCGGCTGTAGCCTCTCGGGCGGCATCGGCTCGATCCGAGGTACCGTGCTGGGCCTTCTGCTCACCCGGATCGTCATCCAGGGGACCGGGCAGGTCGTCCGCGGGATCGACAGCACCCAGATCGAGGGCCTCGTCCTCGGGACGGTCGTCGTCCTGGCCGTCGCCGTCAACCAGCGATTCCGACTCCGCAAGGAATAGGAACGCCGGGCCGTCCTCGACACCGGGCACCATGCCGGACAATGCCGGACACCTCCCTGGGGATTGTCCGGCATGTCCGGCATTTGAGGCGGGCCGAGTCTCCATCGATCGTGACGGTCGTCGCTCAGCGCTTGGAGAACTGGAAGCTCTTGCGGGCCTTCTTGTGGCCGAACTTCTTGCGCTCGACCATTCGCGAGTCGCGGGTCAAGAAGCCGCTGTCGCGGAGGACGGTGTCGAAGTCGGGGCGGGATTCCTTGATGGCGCGGGCGAGGCCGAGCATCACGGCGCCGGACTGGCTGAGCTTGCCGCTGCCCCGGACGTTGACGAACACGTCGAGCCGGCTGCCCATGTCGGTCAATTTGAGGGGGGCACGGACGTCGATCCTCTGGACCTCCAGGGGGAAGTACTCGTTGACGTCCAGGCCGTTGACGATGAACTGGCCGGTCCCCTCGCGAATCCGGACGCGGGCGACGGCGGTTTTCCGCCTCCCGGTCCCCCATGTGAACTGATTCTGTGCTGTCGCCGTCATGACCGCGTCTTTCCTTCGACGATCATCGCCTCGCCCGCGGGACGCCACGGGCTCGGGCAGGGATCAACGTGATTGGGGCTGAGTAGGAAATCAGGCTTGGCTCGCCTCGGGCGAAGACTCTTCCGGGGTGGTTGGCGTGGTCGCCGGCTCGGCGGCCTGATCCGATCCGGCGGTCAGCGTGGGCTCGACCGACGGGGCAGACACCGCGTGCTCGACCGGAGGAGCTGGCAGGGCAGCCTCGACCGGCGGTGCAGGCAACTCGTGCTCAACAGGAGGGGCGGCCAGGGCGGCCTCGACAGGCGGGGCCGAAGTCGTCGCGGCGGCCGGCGGCCTGACCTTCGCGGGGCGGACCTTCTCCGTCGGGGCCGGCTCCGGTACGTAGACGGCTCCCGAGGCTGCGGGGCGTCCGTTCATGGCCTCGAGCGGAATCGGCTGCTGGGCCTGGTGCGGGTGATTGGGGCCCACGCAGAGCTTCAGCTTCGCCATCATGTGGCGGCCGATCTTGTTCTTGGGCATCATCCGCTGGATCGCCAGCTCGAGGATCCGTTCGGGACGGCGCTCGAACAGCTTCCAGGCGGCCTCTTCCCGCTGCCCGCCCGGGTAACCAGAGTATCGCTGGTACGACTTCTGGCGCCATTTATTGCCCGTGAACACGACCTTATCGACGTTGGTCACGATCACGTAGTCGCCGGTGTCAATGTGCGGGGTATAGGTAGGCCGGTGCTTCCCCATGAGGATCGGTGCGATCTGCGCGGCGAGCCGACCGACGACCATCCCCTCGGCGTCTATGATGTACCAATGCTTCGCCAGTTCCCCGGCTTTCGCGAGATAACACTTCATGGAGCACTTTGCCTGAATGTCTAAGTCAACAACATCCCTTGTTCGTCGCGGAGACGAAAATTCGATGGTACCATGATCCGAAGTTGCGTCAAGGGGGTTCTATAGGGCAGGGGTCAAGATCGGCTTAGCATCGGGTGGGCCGTGCCCGGGATTCGAGGACGGGAGACTTTCTCTCTCGGGGGCCAGCGTAAGATTCCGAGCAGGGGTTTCGGCCCCGTCGAATCGTGCGGTCATCCCGGGTCATCGACCCACGGAGGAGGCGAGAACATTGGGTTGCACCCAGATTCGCCGGTCCACGCTGAGCACCTTCATCCTGTTGCTCGTACCGCTCGCGGCTCAGGCACAGGACCCAGCTCAAGAGCCCGCGCCCCGGCCGATGAAACAAGCCCCCGGGGCGGCCGTCGCCCGCGCGAAGGCCAAGAGGAGCAGGAATTCGCCCTGGCGCGGGCACCCGGGTGGTCGCTCTGGCATCCCCTGCATATCGAGGCCAGGCAGCACTACAACGAAGGCGATTATCATCGGGCGCAGCGCGACCTGGAGCAGGTCGTGAGGGACTGCAGAGACCTCGATTTCCGTCTACTGGCCGGCAAGAACGAATACATCAAGGAGACCTTCAGGCGGATGCCGGCCGACGGCGAGATCAACCGATTCCTCGAGGCCGACAACTTCGGACTCCTCGGATGCGCCCATGCCGCCGAAGGCCATTACTATGAGGCGGAGCATTTCTTCTCGGAGTCGGTCGCTTACGTCAAGGGCCGTGCCGGCGACCAGTGGAGCGTGAACACGGGGATGACCAGTCAGAGACTGGCCTTCCTCCACGCGGCCCGCGGACGATATCAGGAGGCGGCGGAGCTCGAACGCCTCGCCCTCAACCACGTCGAGACGATGCATCCCGGGCCGGATGCCCTACCCCCGCCGAGCTGCGTTGCGATGATCCTGGTCGCCCTGGCCGACGTCGAGATCGCCCGCGGGCGACTGCCGGCCGCCGACCAGTGCCTCCGGCACGCCGCCAACATCCAGGCGGCCCAGCGCCAGCTCAAGGTCGTCCCGGCGGCCGTCGATCAGGCGGCGTTGCTCTGCGTCACCGCCCACCTGCGCCATCAACAGGGCCGGAACTCCGAGGCGTACAACCTCTTTGGCCAGGCCCTGGAGCTGATCCGGACGATCTCCAGGGACAATCCCCTGGAAGGTTATCCCCTCGATGGGCTGGCCGAGGTCGAGCTGACGCGCGGCAACCTCGACCAGGCCGAGGGCGGCTTCCGCAAGTCGCTCGCCGTCCGCGAGAAGGCCCTGGGCACATCCCATCGCGAGGTGGCCTACAGCCTCGACGGCCTGGGACGTGTCGCGGTCGCGCGGGGCGATCGCGACGCGGCCGAGGTCTCCTTCCACCGAGCCTCGGCGATCCTCGACGAGGCGTTGGGGGCCGACCATCCCGACACGGAGGAAGTCGCGGCGCACGCGAGGTCCCTGGGACGGCGATCGCCCTCGAACGGCGTCGCGTCGGCGCAACCGGCGCGATTCCTGGCGATCCCGACCTTGATCGTCCTGGGATGGTGGTACGCCTACGCCGGCACGGACTGGGTCGGCCTCGAACGGGCTTTGGAGAAGAAGGCGGCCAAGATATCGAAGAAGGCGGATCTCGAATCGGCGCGGCCGACGGCGTCGGGGCCGAAACTTCGAAAGGTAGCTCCCACGAAGGAACCAAGAACCGACGCGGAGCCAGCGTCCGACGATTCCAGATGAACCCTATTAAGAGCCTATCCCAGTAGGGCGGGTGCAACCCGCCGAACTTCGGAATTCACAAGCACTTGGCGGGTTGCACCCGCCCTACGAATCGGCCTACTGGGATAGGCTCTAAGAAGCGGCCTGGGCCGGTGCTTCAATCGGCTCAAACTGAATACCGTTGTCGCCCGGTCGCGGGACCATGTGATCGACTTCGCCCGAGGCGATCGGCATCGGGATTCGATCCGGGTAGGCGGCGCAACGATAAGTCCGTGGGTTGAAGTGGCGGCACTTAACGCACCCGGGCCATTGGTCGTGGAGCGACGACCGCACCCAGTCTTTCGAGGGGTCATCCCGCGATGATGCGGACGGTGCTGATATCAATGACGACGATGATATCGACTTCTTGGTTGGCACGATTGAAGTCCGCTCCTTGCACGATGATTCCGTCGAATCCCCGGGCCAGCACCTCATGGCGGATCGCATCCGGATCGTCGAAGGCGACTCTCCAATTCTGGACCAAGTCGGGGAATTCGTCCAGAGGTGCGACCAGAGGATTCCGCATACTTACCGCCACTCTGATGATACCAAGTCCGTATCGCTCGATCGGTTTGCTCGACAGGTAGAAACCCCGGCCGAACACGGCTGTCCGATTCCGCAGGAGGTCGATGCCACGCTCGATGATCTCCTCTCTCGATTCCAGTGACGTGCAATGGAAGGCGGGATCCTTGAGAACGGATTCCTCGACGAACTTAGGCACATCGGACGAGTGGATTTGATGGGGTTTAAGCCGCCTCTTCGACTTCCCGCGAGGCTCATCTCGTCGTTTCATGGCAGGCGATCGTTCCCGATTGAGTACATCCCGCCGGGTCTTTGTGTGGCAGTCAGCAACGGCGAACTAGAGGCGTTCAAAGACGGCGGGACGTCGCAATTCGGTCCACCGATCGAGTTCAACAGCTAAGGGCTAATGGCTCGCCTACACCGAGATTATGACTCGAGCCGCGAGCGGATGGCCTGGACGGCCTTCTCCAACGCCGCCGGGATCTGCTCGGGCGACTTGCCGCCGGCCTGGGCCAGGTCGGGGCGTCCACCCCCGCCGCCGCCGACGACCGGCGCCACCTCCTTGAGCCAGTTGCCCGCGTGCAGCCCGGCCTCGATCAGGTCCTTCGAAAGCCCGGCGACGAGCTGCACCTTCCCCTCGGCCGACGAGGCGAGTAGCACCGCCAAGCGGGTCTCGCGCTTGCGGCGGAGCACGTCGATCAACTGCCGCATCTCGTCCGCCGTCGCACTGCCGACAGCCCGGACCACGACGGTCGCGCCGCCGATCTCCTTGGCGTCGGCGAGAAGGTCGTCGGCGGTCACCCCCGGGGCCTTCTCGGCACGACGCTCGCCGGCCTGCTTCTTGAGCGACTTGACTTCCTCTAGCAGGCTCGCCACCCGCTGGCCGACCTGGGCCGGCGGGACGCGGAGCGTCGAGGCTAGCTCGCCGAGGACTTCCTCCTCCTGGCGGATGTAATCGAGCGCGGCCTTGCCGGTCAGGGCCGTGATCCGACGGACGCCGGTCGCGACCGACTCCTCGCCGATGATCTTGAACAGGCCGACCTGGCCGACGCTGTCGAGGTGGGTGCCCCCGCAGAGCTCGCGCGAGAAGTCGCCCATCTGGACGACGCGGACGATCTCCGGATACTTCTCGCCGAAGAGGGCCATCGCACCCTGGGACTTGGCCTGCTCGATCGGCATCAGCGACCAGCTCACCGGCGCGGCCGTGAGCACCTTCTCGTTGACCGCGTCCTCGATGGCCCGGAGCCGCTCGCGGCCGACCGCCTCCGGGTTGGCGAAGTCGAATCGCAGGCGGTCGGGTTCGACCTTGCTCCCGGCCTGGTGGGCATGCTTGCCCAGGATCGTCCGCAAGGCGTGGTGAAGCAGGTGGGTCGCGGAGTGGGCCCGGCGGATCGCATCGCGGCGAGGGGCGTCCACCTCGGCACGCACTTTCTCCTGGACCGTGACGGCGCCCTCGGCAACCTGGCCGATGTGGATGACGAAGTTGTTCTCTTTCTTGGTATCGGTCACGCGGAATGTGAATCGGTCTCCTCGGATCGTCCCGGTATCGCCGACCTGGCCGCCGGATTCGCCGTAGAAGGGCGTCCGGTCGAGCACGAGCACCAGCGAGCCGCCGCCGTTGGCCTGCGCCGAGTCGGCCAGCCGGCCCTGCTCGAGGATGCCGATCACGCGGGCCTCCTCCTGGGTCGTCGTGTAGCCGACGAACTCGCTGCCGTGGTGGTACTCCTTCTTCAGCGTGTCGAGCGGCCCGGCGGCGAAGACGTCGGCCGCTTCGGTCGACCCGCGCGAGACCTTGGAATGTTCCTTGCGCGCGACCTCGAAGCCCGGGCGATCGACGCGCAAGTTGCGGTCTGCGGCCAGGCTCTCGACGATCTCGATCGGGATCCCGTGTGTCCCGTGGAGCGTGAAGGCGTCGACGCCCGCGATCGTATCGGAGCCCGCGGCAGACGTCTTCCGGAAGATGTCGTTCAACAACCTCAGCCCGTTGTCCAGGAGCTGGAGGAATTGCTCCTCCTCATGCTTGACGATCGACTGTATCCGACCCACGCTCTCGGCGAGCTCGGGGTAGGGGCGGCTCATGACCTCGGCCACGATCGGAGTGATCTGGAACAGGAACGGCTCGCGACGCCCCATCTGGTAGGCGTCGAGCACGCGCGCCGGAGCAGCCGGCGGATTACGTAACCTTGTTCGTTCGGCCCGGGCTGGACGTTCTCGTGGATGCAGAAGGCCAGCGCCCGGCTGTGGTCGGCCATGCGTCGGATGCGGACCCCGTCGGGATGCTCGCGGTCATACGTGACGCCGAGTGCCTCGGCGACCGTGGCCACGATCGGCTTGAAGATGTCGGTCTCGAAGACGGTCGAGACGCCCTGGAGGCAGACGGCGGCCCGCTCCAAGCCCATGCCGGTGTCGATGTTCTTGTTCGGCAGCGGCACGAGCTGGCCGGGACCGGTCCGGTTGAACTGGGTGAAGACGAGGTTCCAGATCTCCACCTCCTTCGGCCCGGCGCCGTGGTAGAAGATCTCCGAGCACGGCCCGCAGACGCCGTTGGGGCCGTGCGTCGGGGCGCCGGCCGGCCAGAAGTTGTCGTCCTCCCCCATGCGGGTGATCCGATCGGCGGGCACCTTGATCTCGTCGTGCCAGATGTCGTACGCCTCGTCGTCGTCGAGGTAGACCGTGATCGTCAGCCGGTCCGCCGGCAGCTTGAGCGTCCCGCGGAGGAACTCCCAGGCCCAGTGGATCGCCTCGCGCTTGAAGTAATCGCCGAAGCTGAAATTCCCCAGCATCTCGAAGAACGTCTCGTGGAAGGAGGTCCTGCCGACGTTCTCGATGTCGCCGGTGCGCAGGCACTTCTGGCAGGTGGTCGCCCGCTTGAAGTTGGGGTCGCCCAGACCCATGAACTCCTGCTTGAACTGGTTCATACCCGCCGGCGTGAACAGTACCGTGGCATCATCGGGCGGGACCAGGACGTCGCTGGGACGTCGCACGCAGCCCTTGGAGACGAAGAATTCGAGGAACGCTTCACGTAGCTCGTCGGTTTTCATTTTCCTTGGTCCTTGGTCCTTGGTCTCTGGTCCCTGGTGATCCGGCGCAGAATGCCGACACTCTGTCTCGGTCTTCGCAATGGACAAAGGACCAAGGACAAGGGACCAAGGATCGATCTACTTCCCGATCGTAACGGACCCTCGGTCGGTGTCAACTATGACGGGTCCATCCTGTTTCGCGACGGCCTCGGCGAAGGCCCGCGGGGTCGTCACGGGCCGGTCGCCGACGCGACGGATCAGCTGGCCCTTCTTCAGGCCGGCGACATCGGCCGGCGAGCCCTCGTCGACCTCGGTGATCACGACCCCCGCCGATGTATTATCCTCGAATGCCGGGTTGACGGCCCGGTAGGTCTCCGGGGTCAAGTAGTCGATGCGCAGGCCCCTCCACGGGTTCGGCCGATTCGTGGCGATGATCTCCCCCTGGACGGGGAACTTGGCGAGCACCAGCGTCCGCTCGAGGGTCTGATCGGTCCTGCCGACGCTGCGGCGGACCTTGAGCCGGATCGACTCGCCGGCGCCGTAGGCGTTGACGGCCAGGATCAAGGATGCGAAGTCGCTCACGGGCGAGCCGTTGACCGCGATGACCTCGTCCTCCACCTGGAGGTCTCCCAGTGCCGCGGGCGAAAACTTGACGACCTCGCGGATCCGGTTGGAGGTGTCGACCGGCTTGATGCCGAGGAGTCCATATTCGACTTCCTTGCCTTCCTTCAGCGTCTCGACGACGCGGCGTCCGAGCTGATCCATGGGTATCGCGTAACCCGCCTGCGAGTCGAAGCCCGCGGGACTCGTGGCCGTCGTCGTCAGGCCGATCAACTCGCCCCTGAGATTGATCGCCGCGCCGCCACTCATACCAAGGTTGAGCTTGGCGTCGAGCTGGAGGAGGGTCGGATAGTGCTGCAACTGCAACTGGATCCGATCGTCGGCCTCGGGCATCACGCTCCGGGCCAGGTTCGAGAGGATGCCCCAGCTTGCCGACGGCTTGCCGTCGCGCGCGGCGTTGAACGGGTTGCCCAGGGCGATGACGAATGATCCCTTGCGGAGCCGCGACGCGTCGCCGAGTGCCAGCGGCTTCAGTCGAGGAGGGTCCACGCCCGAGATCGCACGAGGGGCGATGACGGCCATATCGCTGCGCGGGTCGGCGGCGATGACCTCGGCCTCGAACGAAATCTGGCCGGCGGCGCGGACCCTCAGCCGCTTCGCCCCTCGGACGACGTGGAACGCCGTCAGGATCTGCCCGCGATCGCCGACGACGACTCCGGACCCGTAATCAAACGAGATGAAATCGTCGGGGCTGACCGCCTGTCGCGGGAACCGAAAATCGACCGGGCTGGGTTCGTGGACTTCCGGCGCCGGCTTGCGCCCACGCACCGCCACGGTCTCCTGCGTGTTCTCCGCCTTCGAGCGGTGGATGGCGACCACCGACGGCTCGGCCTTGGCAATCGCGTCGGCCATGGCGGTCTCCAGGGCCGCAACGACGTCGACCGGCGCGGGGGCCGGCTGCGGGGAGGATGTCGGCGGTTGTGATCCGTCCAGGGTCCAGGCGAGGCAGCACAAGACGACGAGCGAGGTCATGGATCGGGTCCTTCGTTCTCGGTCGGGCGCCGGCCGGCATGGCGACCGTCTCGGGCCACCCGCCCGGCGCGATACGCCTCCTCCATCATTTCCGGTTCGAGGCCGAGGAGCAACCCGAGATCGCTCGCATGATCTTCACCCGCGTGCCGTCCCGACCCCGATCGGACCAAACAAGCCCCCCAATTTTACGCAAGAAGGGCCCGTCATGACCGTAGCCGATCCCGAATTTCGTCGGGAGTTGACACCGCGGCGGATTCGCCACATAGTAAATACACAGTGCGTCTTACTCGACCCCGGATCCCGGTTCCGGCCGGAGGCGATGGCGCCGTTCGGGCTCGCCGATGGGGACGTTCGCTAGGGCGAGGCCGCGGCAATTCCTCCCTCATGCTTCGACCGAAACCTTCCTCCTCCGATTCCGTGTCGCGTGAGACGCCCCGAGGATGCCCCGGGACGTGGCGGAGAAAACGGCGTCGCTCCATTGCGGACGATCCGGTTTGTGTCTCCATGTCACCGACCCCGGTCGGCCGCGTACTCTTAAGGGATTCGGCGTCACTCGCGGCACTTGCGATTCGGTTCCAGTCGGTGGAGACTCCTTCGATGCCCCAGCTCTTTCCTGGCCGCCGATTCGGGATCTCTGAATGGCGGTGGCTCGTTTTCACGACGATGAGCGTGCTCCTGGCCTGGCTCGCCACCATCGATCTCGGCCTGGCGCACGCCCAGGAACCGGCCGGCAAGGCCGAGGCACCGGCCGCCAAGGATATGCCCGCGGCCCCGGCCAAGGAAGATAACCCGGCGCCTGCGGCCGATGCCGCGGCACCGGCCGCCGCACCCGCCGCCCCGGCGGGCGGGGCCGGGACGAGCCCGCCACCGCCGGATACCTTGCTCTCCCTGGCGATCCAGTCTTCCGGGCCGATCGGGGCATTCCTCCTGCTCCTCTCCGTGTATTTCACGGCCCTGGTCATCCGGCTGTTCATGGAGTTGCGAATCAGCGAGGCCGTGCCCTCGGCACTGGTCGAGCGCCTCGAGGCCGCGATCCGCGAGAAGAAATTCCAGGATGCTTATGATGCCTGCAAGGACAACGATTCCTTCCTGGCCCGACTGGTGCGGACCGGCATCGCCAACCTGCCGGCGGGCCGCGCCGAGGCAAAGGAGGCGATGAGCGAGGCCTCCGATGAGATCGTCACCAGCATGGACATGAGGATCAGCTACCTCGCCATCATCGGCACCCTGGGTCCGATGATCGGGCTCGTCGGCACGATCTGGGGGATGATCATGAGCTTCAAGGAGATCGCCATGGCCGCCGGGGCTCAACCACGCCCCGACCAGGTGGCCAAGGGGATCTCGACGGCCCTCTTCATCACGCTCGAAGGCGTATCTTTGTCGGTCCCGGCCATCTTCTTCTTCGCCTTCTTCCGCAATCGGATCGCCCAGATGACCATGGAATCGACCCGCGTGGCCGATCGCACGATCAACTCCCTCGTCGCCGCGGCCAAGGCCGCCAAGACCGCGTAAAGCCGTCCGGCAAACTCGGGAGGTGATGCCATGTCCGGCTCAGCAAGTATCGAACTCAAGGCCGAGCCCAACTTGACGCCGCTGCTGGATATCGTGTTCCAGTTGATTACCTTCTTCATGCTGGTCATGAACTTCAGCAACGAGAACTACGATCAGAGGGTCCGCCTCCCCGTCGCCGGCTCCGCCCGGCCGATCGACGACGCCGGGCATGTCGAGGACCGGTTGGTGCTCAACGTCGATTCGGAAGGGCATCTCTTGATGAACGGCGAGGCCCAACCGCTGCACAAGGCGATCCAGACCATCAAACACGAGGCCGACCTCGTCAAGCTCAACCTCAAGGCCGGAGGCATCAAGCTCGATGCCTCCGGCAGCCTGCCGACGACCATCGTCCTCCGCGCCGACAAGGAAACGACTTACTCCTCGGTGTTCGGCTTGATCAAGGCATGCCAGGCCAATGGGTTCCGCAAGTTCGCCCTCAAGGCCATGATGGGTAGTTGAGGCCGATATACGCCCCAGGCAGGAGAACGATCCGTGCGGCGAAAGAAGAGAAAGTCGCGAGGAGCGTCGGAGCCCGAGGTGCCGGTCGCGCCGATGCTGGACATGGCATTCCAGCTCCTGACGTTCTTCGTGCTCACATATCGCCCGGCGCCGTCCGAGGGTCAGTTCGTCATGAACCTGATGCCGGCGCAGCCGGCGACAGCGATCGGGGCGGAGGCACCGACCGAGGCCGCTTCCGACAAGTTGCCGGCCTCGCTGCGGACCCTCCCCACGATCCTAAGGGCCGGCCCGGGCGGATCCCTTGCCCAGATCAACGTCGGCGAGCTGACCATCCCCACCGATACGGCCGCGCTCGAGAAGGAGCTGGACAAGTATTTCCAGGACCCGAACTTACCCTTCGACCAGACATTGTTGAAAGTCAACCCGACTCTCAGGTACTCCGAGCTGGTGCGGGTCATCAATGCCTTCTCCAACGCGTTCGTTCGCGCCAAGAAGGAGCCGAAATTGAGCTTCGACGAACTGAGTCCCGGCGAAGGCGAATGATCGAGAGCGATTACCTTTCGTGCGGGGAGGCGATGACTGCTCGAATCTCGCCGTAGCAGGAGGGTCACCGATCGTGGAACGGTCTTCCTCATTCTTCCGGGGCTCGGAACTTCCCCGCCTGGCGATGCTCTCGGTCGTCATGCTCGCCGGCTGGGGTTTCTTCTGGAGTTACGCCCAGACCCAGCCGGCTCCCGCCGAGCCCCCGGTCACCGTCGAGGATCGACCGCAGCCGGTCATCCCCGATACCTCGGTCGCGTTCGAGAGCGTCACGGATCGGACGCCGATGTCGTTTCGCGACAACGCGGCCTACACCCTGCTCCTGGAACGTGCTCGCGGCAAGACGCACACGGAACTGGCGGCGGAGAGCCGCCGCGACATCCTCCTGACCCATCTCTGGGAACGTCCCGAGCACTACCGGGGGGTGCCCGTCCACATCCTCGGCTCGGCGCTCCGGGTGCTCCGGTACGAATCGAAGCTCAGCAAGACCGGATGGCTGTACGAAGCCTGGGTCATGACCCCCGAGCAACGCCGCGCCCCCTACGTCTGTGTATTCGAGGATGTACCGAAGGGCTTCCCGATCGGCGCCGAAGTTTCCGAGCGCGTCGTCTTCAATGGCTACTTCCTCAAGCTCATGCAGTATGAGGCGGGCGACAAGGCGCGAGGGGCTCCGGTCCTGGTCGGCCGGATCGGCTGGGACGCTCCCCAGACCGCCGCTCCGAACGCCAAGGGGATCAGCCCCACGTTTCGGATGATCCTGATTGCGCTCGGAGGCATGTTTATCATCATGCTCTTGAGGTGGGCCGTCCAGCTTCGTCGCCTCCTCGCCCACCCCGCGCGACTCGGCACGTCGAAACCCAGCCCGAACGACGAGCTCGACCCGGCCGCCCTCAGCCATTGGGCGCGATCGGTCGCTCACGAAGCCCCCAGGGTTTGGGACTCTGAGCACGAGTGAAACGGACGATGGGCCGCAATGATGTCGTCGCATTCTCATTTGCCAAACTCCCCGCGAGGGCCCTCCTCGATTGCGGTCGTAGCTCCCAGTGTCCGCGGGGTCGTGACGTGGACAGGAGTTCAACGAGAAGGACCATGT
The DNA here is from genome assembly GCA_963777695.1 of uncultured Planctomycetota bacterium. Classification (GTDB taxonomy): domain Bacteria; phylum Planctomycetota; class Planctomycetia; order Isosphaerales; family Isosphaeraceae; genus CAVZRC01. The sequence continues at coordinate 1,176,688 of CAVZRC010000001.1, read as the reverse complement.
CCGAACGATTCGAGACGATGGGGCACTGCCAGCCGCCTGGATCTCCTCTCCGGTCCCTTTCCCTCGGATGCGGGTCGCCGTCAGTCTCTCCGTGAGCGTTCCAGCGATCGTCCAGATTCAGGCCGCCCGGCGTGAACTTCTGCCCCTCGTGAAGCGCCGAGGCTCCGCCATCGGCCACAGTCGATCACCGGAGTCGTGGCCATTTGTCTCACTTCCTCGCGTCCGATGTCGCTGATGGGCAGTCTCATGGTGTCAGGCGAAGGTTGCGCATAAGTTACGCGCGGTTCACCGATCGTTACGCGCACAGCTCGAGACGAAGGAGACTGATACGAACCCGAAGCGTCGGCGAGGATCCGACGACGTTCCCCTCGCTCACGCTTCGGGTGGGTGTGTGCGGTGTGCGCAACTCAAGCGTGAAGCGCTCTACGTGGCCACTCCGCCCCTTGGAGGGGAATCGCTCGGGCTCTCCGGAAACCAGGCCATCCGCCCGGTTTTTCCTTGCAACGATATGGTGCAGGATCTATACCGTATACGTCGAAAATATTCGACGCCATCGAGTGAAAATGTGACCTCCATCCTGGGCCTTGTATTGAGTCTCAGTCCCGGTTCAGCGAGCGAACAGGAGAGGGAGATACTGAAATCGGCCTCCGGCATCCGACACTTCTTCGCTTGACCGAGTTCTTTCGTGGTAGCCCCGATAACGATTCCATTACGAATCACGTCCGCGTGACGAGGTAAGGGGTGACGAACAGCGGAGCTTAGCGATGACCGACGACCTCCTACCTTCGGCGACCGCGACCACTTCCAATCCGGCCCTCAGTGCTGGTCCTGCGCTATTCCGCTCCGGGTTCGCCACGAACCAACTCACCGTTGGCCGCCGCGCGATCCTCATACTGATCTCCGGTCTGATCGCTTACCTCGGGGTAATGCCAGCGGCCTTGTGCCTGAACCGACCGCGCTGGTCCTACCTCTTCTCCCTCATCGTGATGGTCATTTCGGCCATCGAATTGCGACACTATGAGAGTGTCGCGACCGAGAATCCCTCCGCTCTCGACTACATTGCCGCGTTTCTCTCGAACCTGCTTCCGGGTGTGTCTCTCGGCGTCCTTTGGTTGTTGCTCTACTGGATCCTCTACCCGGTCGCATTCTTGGTCAGGGGCCTGCTCCACCTGATGGGAAAGACGCCGAACTACACCATGGACACCTTCTCGCTCGTCATAAGCGTCACCCTGGCTCTCCTGGTGTCGATCGCGCTGCCCGAGACGATCTTGAAGCCGATGAGTGGTTTTCTTTACCCCAATGCGGCCGGAGTTAAGCCGGCCTTTCGAAGGCTCCCGTTGGATCGGAGGAAACGGCTGCTCAATGCTTCCGTGTTAGTCCTTTCCGTGGGAATGGGGCTCGGGCTGTTGACCATCATGTTGCCTGTCCGTTGGTTGGTCGTGACCTACGCGATCTTGCTTTTCCTGGTGATGATCATCTCGGCTTCGATGTGGGAATCCCGGCTCAAGAAGGTCTTGGAGACCGAGGAGGCCGCGGCCGGAATCGACCTGCTCTTCCAGTCGCTCGGATTCCAGGTGATCCATCGCGTCGCGACCGGTGACCCCGAGGTCAACCCACTCCTTGTCGAACTCGACCTCGTCGCCTGGCGCGCCTCGATCGCGTTCGCGGTCAAGCTCAAGATCCCCTCTTCCCGGACCGCCGACAAGGACGAGGATTTCAAGCTCGTAACCTGGGAAGTCGGCCCCGTCTTGCTGGCTGCCGCCTCCGCACTCAAGCGGACTGTACTGGCCGAGATCACGCAGGTCGTCCCCATGCTGATCCTCTCCGATCGAGAGGCCCACGAGAGCCTCAAGGAATTCGCCCAAGAGGAGCGGATCGTGCTGTGGGAATGCTCGGCCCAGCTCCTGCGCGAAGTTCGGGACGCCAAATCCGTCAACCTTGCGGCCCTCGCGCGGAAGTCCCGCCGATTGTCACTTGGATTGGATTTCGACATGGTTGGATCTCCTGACCTTGCGGCCCTCGCGCGGAAGTCCGGCCTATCGTCACTCGTCGTTAAGGCCGAGCAAGATGCCGACGAGACGTGGTCGCGCACCGAGTCCCAGTGTCAATCGGCCTCTCTCCGCGAGCGGGGCCCCGCAACGCCCTCCCCGGACGAAAACCAACACGATACGAATGCCCTGGGAGCGGGAGACTGACATGCCGAACTTGGGTCCGGCGCTCGGCGCGACGATCCGCTCCGCAGGTGCCAGGTTGGGCGCGGTCGTCCTACCCGAGACTACAGCTCCCGAAGCTGACGAACTCGAGGACCTCCGCCCCACCGCGACCATCCGGAACATCCTCGAGCCTCTCCTGAACCTCCTCGGTTATACCATCGAGGAGATCACGGCATCCTATTCAAAGGTCAAGTATCAACACGCCATCGTGATTAACGGCAACGATCGACGGTTTATGATCCACATCCCGCCACGGTTTCTCGACGGCGAGGGCAAGCACAATCAAAAACTCTTCTGCATTCCCTATGCCCTCAAGAAGACTCACGGCGCGGGAGTCATCGTTTATCTCTTCTCCGAGGGCCGCGACGTGTGGGCCACCCACTGCAAGGAAGTCTTCAACGAGGTATGGCGGGATAATTGCAAGATCACTCTCGAATTCGTCGCCTGGAGCCAGGTGAAAGAGCTCCGCACCTCGCCCGAACCCGCGAACGGACAGGGACCAGAACCGACAATCGAACCCGAACGACTCTCCGAGCTGATCGAGACCCTCACCTTGCTCCTGGGGCTCAAACCCGAGCCGCAACCGATCGCGACGCTCACCATGGCGGAACGCACACGGATCATCGGACACCTCACGGGCTACGCCAAGCTCGGCTATGATGGCGAGGCGCGACGGAACTTCCTCGCCTTGACGGGCATCGACGGCTCGTTTGCCGACGAGAAGATCACGCTCGGCGCACCCGGTCAATTCCAGTACGCCACCTGCCTGGTCACGCAACTCGTCGAGTCCCCTTCCGCGATGAAGCCTCTGATCGAGTATATGGCCAAGCATGACGACACTTGTCCCGAGGCCACCCGAACCTTCCTTCAAGAGTTGCTTGCCAAGTATTTCAATAACCGAATCTGAGTTTCGCGATTGCCCACGCACTCCGCGCGGTCGATCTCCGGAGGCCCTTCACCATGCCGTCCCGCTATCTGGACGCCGACGATCGGATCCGACTGGCGAGATCGCTCTCGAGCACGGATCTTGCCCAGTCGTTGGTCGATCGGCGAAATCTGCTCAAGCTCGCGGCCCTGGACCGGTTCCTCCCCGGCCTTCCCATCGGCGACGGCATTTCGGCATCGACGTTCGTCCAATCCCTGATCATCAAGCTCGAGGAGTTCGGCCCACTGCCCGAGGACAGCCGCTTCGAGGCGCTCGGCAGACTTCTCAGCTATCTCGTCGAACAAGATACCTTCCCGGCCGACGATCGCGGGCTCTTCGCCGACTTGATCGTACGATATGATCTGATCAAGGAACCCGCCGCGATCGCCAAACTTCGCTCCGAATACAAGATCGAGGCCGCAAGGGTCCGCGAGTCCCCGGGCATCGCCGTTCGCGCCTCGCCGCTGAACATCAAGCCGGCCAACGGCCCAGCTCCCGCCGCGATCGCTTATGATGTTTCGGAACTCGAGCGGGTGATCAATAGCGAGGACAACTTCCTCGACATCGCTCAACTCGCCGCGGCGATCTATTGCGCCAGGGCCGTTTGTTTGATCCAGAACCCGAAGGGGGACGCATGCGGAACCGGCTTCTTGATCGGCCCCGATCTCTTGATAACCAACAACCACGTCTTGCCGAGCGCCGCCCATCTCGCCGGGGCCGCAGCGCTGTTCGACTTCGCGAACGATCTCAACGGCTACCCGAGCGCGGGCCGCGAATTCGCCTTCGACCCGAGCTTCTTCCACACGAGCGTCCCCGAAGAGCTCGACTACTCGATCGTTCGCCTGACTGCGAAGCCGCTCCCGGGACTCTCGAAGGAGGATGTCAAGGAAGGGACGGCGCTCCTCGAGCTGATGCGTCGCGGCAAGCACCGCGGCTACCTCTTGCTAGCCCCGAACTTCATCCCCAAGAATCAACGCGTCGGCATCATACAACACCCGCAAGGCGACCCCTCGAAGGTCGTGCTGACACAGAACTACGTTCCGATCGACATGACCGACCGTCGCGTGCAATACGTGGCCGACACCAAGGCCGGTTCGTCAGGCTCGCCCGTCTTCAACCGGAATTGGGAGGTCGTCGCGCTCCACCACAGCGGAGCACCCTATCCCGCGGTACCGGTCGGACAATCCCTCGACAAGGCCGGGAACAGGAGCTTTCGAGTGAATGAAGGAATCCCGATCAGGGCAATCCTGGCCGACTTCAAAGCGAAGCAACTTGATAAGTATCTAACGAAGGAATGACCCTGGCCGGAACCTCGAACCCCCTTTCTTGCTGAATGTCCTCGTGTGATTCGGGGAGGTCTGCGGATGGATTCGGCTCACGGGAAGATCGGGACCCCGGCCGGCTCGACCAACCAGGAGTCAACGAGTCCCAGGGCTACCGGCGAGCCACGAACGCCTTCACCGGCCGGCCGAGCCGGCCGGAGTCGAGTGGGCCGGTGGGGTGTCCACTTCCAGGGTCCCGGCTCGCCAGCGAGAGGGACAACCTATCCTGATTGCCGACAACATCGTCGCGTTCAATGGCAGGCCGAACCTTGCTCCCGTTGACATTCACACTGCCATCGGTGTTCACGAGTCTCGCTTCAGCAACAAGACGCCCATTCCGAATGCGTCGTCCGTCGCATCCAAGGAATTTCGCGCGTATTGGACCGTGAAGTGATGACCCTTCAGCGATTTCAGCAACCCATCCCACACAAATCGATGGAATCGAAGGAGGGCCCGGCCGGTCGGGCGATCGCCGATCGTGATGACCTGGGTGCCGTCGATGACGTTTGAGGGGACGCAGGTCAACTCGATGCGCTCGTCGAACCACGAGTTGTAGCTATCCGCGTTGACGGTCGAGTCCAGCCGCGCAGACCGCCGGCGAGAAATCGTCGGAACGGGGCGCTGAATCGATCAATCGCCATCCTCGAGTCTCGCTCCAATGCCCAGGCCGGGCTGATGAGCGGGACGTCTAACAATAGAGAGTCATCCTGCTGCATGACCTGGTGGAGGGCCTCGAGGAACAGGGATCCGGCTCGGTCCAGATTGCTGAACGTCCCCCCGAGGAGGCTGAATAGGACCGGCTTCGGCCGCGCCCGTATTCCAGAGCGCCCTCTCGACGACGCGAAGTCCCGACTCGAAGTCCCCGAGCACGGCGACCGGGATGTCGATGCTTGGCGGGACCCTCTGTACGGTCACGGCCAGGAGGCCAGTGGAGATCTCGACAGGGATGTAGCGGATCCTGGTCAGGCTGTCCGAGAGCGTCTCGAGAAGCTCGACGTCGACCTCGCCGTCACCCGGACCGAGCGAGACGAGCGTCTCGGTCTTCGGGTCAACGTTGGCGAGGGCTTCCCGCCGCTTCTCGCCAAGCCCGAAAGCCAGTCGGTTCGCCATCGTGTAGCGATCGTTGCGGCAGATCTCGAGCCAGGCTCGAGCCCCATCGTCCCCGAGGTACAGGGCCCGGGAGCTCCAGTCCGCGGGCACCCTTTCCCCACACAACGAGATACTCGCGATCCGGTCGTCGTAGACGATCTGTGCTGCGCGAAGACGCTCTGGCTTCGGCGGGATTTCGAAGCTGGTCAGGTCGATGCGATTGATCCGATTGTTGAAGACGCATTCCATCTCTTTGCTCCGGCTGTCGGAGCAGGCTCCGGCCTCGCGACCGCATCGGGATCGAGGGACCGAATCCCTTGGCCCGGCCGTCATCAACGGGAAAGCGGCCGCACCCTCGCGAGGGTGCGACCTCTTTATACCCGCGTTGACATTGAGGAGCGTTCTCAATCGTCCACGGGGTCCGGCTCCGGCGGAGGCACGGGCTCCGGCTCCGGCTCGGGCGGGGGCACGGGTTCCGGCTCCGGAGGCGGTTCGGGCGCGATCATGATCACGAGCTCGCCCGAGCCCACCGTTGACGCCTGGGCTTCGAGCGTCCCGCGATCGAGGCGATCGAGCGAGGCAAGGTCGGCCGGCGAGAGATCGAATCCCTCCAGGGCCAGGGATCGGTCGTCGAAGAGCCGATCGGAGAACTCGCGATCGACGAGCGCCCTCCCGATGACTTCCCTCAAAATGCCGGTTGCGGTCGCCTGACTCATAGTGCGGGACTCCTGGATGGTGACGGGCCTTACGCAGACTCACGAGGTGCACGAGGGCCGAGGGAGACGCAGGGCTTTTCGTCCAGCGGTGGGTGTCTCATCGGTTCCATTCTCGCTCATTCATGGTCGTCGGCACTCCGGGTGAGTTGGCGGAGGGCTCGCGGCCCGAGCGTTCCCCGGCGGGAATGGAGATGGAACGCCGCCCAGGTCTCGGCCCGCGGGACCACGACCCGGACGACCGGGAAGCCGAGGTCGAGCCGGGTCAGTTCGACGACGACCGCGTGCTGGAATCCGGCCGAGGAGAGCCGGCCGATGAGCCACGCCACGTCCTCATCGACCCGGCGATGCTCGACGGTCGGCAGGTCCCGGAACGACTGCACGGGGCCTCGCCCGAAGACTTCGTCGGGATCGAGCAACGGGGGCGGTCCCGCGGCGAAATCCGGCAAGTCCTCTCGCCCCCCCTGGATGCAGCCGCATCGGCTCTGGGCCGACTCGGTCAGGGCGCGAACCGCCGCCACGCGGGCGTCGGGATGGCAGCCATAGCCGCCGTGGATGGCGTGACGCCCGCCTCCGCGAGGCTCGGCCAGGGTGCAATGGACCGTCGCGACGCCGACGTCCGACGTGATGTCGCGGAGGTAGACCCGGAGCCCGGCGCCCGGAGGCGCTTCAGGAGCCGGGCCGGCCGCGACGGGAGGGTGGCAGGATCGATCAGGGGATGTGACGGCGGACTCGGACGCGTTGCGGAGACGCCGAGGCCCTCCAGGATCGCGTTGACTCCTCCCCGAAGCCGGACGGTCGCGTGATGGAGGGACATCGCGTCGCGCTCGATCACTTCGCAGAGTGCCTGGCAGAGGGCCTCATCCCGCGTGTTGCCCGAGGCGAGTCCGTTGGTGCTCGAATCCCAGGCGGCTTCGGCCCCGACCGGGCGATAGGGCGTAACCACGGCGTTCAGGGGCACGTAACAGGCCCCACCGCCGATCGCGTCCTGGCCGAGCACCCATTCGAGCCGGACGTCCTCGAGACTTCCCAGTATCCGGGGCGCCAGGAGTTCGCACGGGGCGACGGCGGGCGCCGTCAGCCGAAGTTGCCGGAAGGAGGCCCGGATGACGGGAAGGGAGCACGCCTCGGCGCTCACGCGTTCGACGGCCTCCATGAGCGCGCTGGCCCGAGCCTGGGCCCGCGTCGCACCCTTGCCGTTGTAGTAGGAGATCCCCCGGCCCGCCTCGCGGGGCCTCACGGCGACGAAGTTCGGCAGGCCGATGCGGTCGAGGTGCGTGACCTCGCCGACGCGGGTCACTCCCATTCGCTCTAACAGGGGCAATACGCGACGGATCGTCTCGGAGGGACGGACGGATCGCTCGACACCGACGGTCGAATACTTCGTGGAACCGGTTGTGCCCACCTCGGTCGCGGGCGGAGGGGCCGGGCGCATCGGCGACGGTTCGGGCCACTGGCCGGTCAACCGTTGACGGGCCGATGCGATTTCCATGACGGTTCGGGACTCCGGCGTCGGGGCGTCTTGGATCGAGATGGCTCAAAGCTATGCAGCGTGTTCAGGTTTCTACAATAAACCTGTTGGGCTGCGAGAAAGCAAGAAAAATCGGAAAAAACGAGACTGCTCGTAGAACATCACCAGAGCAAGCGCGATCGAAGCCCGTGACCACGGTCGTGAGACCGTGGTTCGGACGGGACGAACGTCCTCCAACCTCGGGCGTCAGCCCGATCCGGGCGGCCAGGCGGATCGCACTCACGTGCGAGGTTGGAGGTTCCCCGTGCGAACCACGGTCTCACGACCGTGGTCACCTGCTGGTGTTCGGCGAGGAGTATCAAGTAAACCTGCGAGCCGATCTCGCCCATCCGTCGGCCCGGGATCGTCTTGGTCGATCGAGATTCAGGGCAGCGTGCGGGCCGTGCGGAAGCCGAAATAAGGGAAGCGGGTGGACGGCCTGAGGCCGAACGACCGAAAGGCCGATCGCAGCGACGACGAGGCCAGGGGATAGGCCCCGCCACGGACCACGCGGATGAGGTCCTCGGAGCAATTCGGGTTCCTCAGCGTGTCCAGGACCTCATGCGCGGGATCCAGCGGGTAGGGCTCGTGCGGGTCGTTCACCCATTCGTACGCATTGCCGAGCGCGTCGAAGAGGCCCAGATCATTCGGCTCGAGCTGGCCGACGCGCTTCATGCTCATGCCCGATTGCTTGTCGAACCACGCGTAGCTCGGGAGCCAGGCGACCGCCTGGCCGAACGGGTAGGTCGAGGTCGTCCCGGCGCGGCAGGCGAACTCCCACTCGGCCTCGGTCGGCAAGCGGTAGCCGATCCGCTCCAGGAAATCCCCGGGGAGCTTCGAGTTCGGCCCGAAGTCCTTCGGGTAACACCACTGGTCCTCCGGGACGCCCTCCTGGGCGCTCAGCCAGTTGCAGTAGCGAGCGGCTTCGAACCAGGTCATCGCGCCGGCGGCGCAGTCCGGGGCGAGTGCGCGATAAAGGGGATCGGCACGTTTGTCAACCACCCCGGCCGGCTTCGTGTCGAGGAACCGGCCGTACTCGCGCAACGTGACTTCCCGGGAGGCGATGGCGAACGACCGGGGGAGCCGTCGCGGGTGCTCGGGCTCCGACGGCAGTCGGTCGGGGACGACCTGGGGCGTCGAGCCCATGCGGAACGTCAGCGGCCCCCGGACGATCGTGAAGGTCTGGCCTTCTCCATTCACGTACCAATCGCCATGCGACGGCAGGCGGGGCGACCCGAGCTCCCGGTCTGCCTCCTCCACTTCTTTCGCGAGGCCCCAGCGCGCCCGGAGGAGCCAGCCGATCGCCGCGTGGACGCCGGGGTCCGGGTCGACCCGGTAACGCCGCAGCAGGTCGGCCGCGAAGGCCCGGCGGACCGTCGCGGGGGGTTGATCGGCCGGATATCCGCCGAGGCTGACCAGGAGGGACCGCCGGGCCGAGGAGTCGGACTCGGTCTTGAGCCGGCCGACCACCTTCTCGGCGTCAACGCCATACCGGGCGAGGTCGTGGACCAGCTCGGTGCGGACGCTCGGGTCGTCCCGCTGGATGAACAGGGGCCACACCCTCCCGGCCTCTCCCAGGAGGATCAGGGCGGTGGCGATCCTCCCCTGGCGAGCGGCCTTGAATGCGTCGTATCGGGCCACGTCGTCCAGGAGAGGTGCCAGGGCGGCGATGGCCCGGGCGCGTTCGAGGGGTCCGTCGAGCCTCCCGATCACGAGATGCGCCCGGTCGGGGTCGGCGTCGGCCAGCAGGGCCGCGAGGTCCTCGGGACGGCTCGGGCTCTCCGGCCTGTCGACGAACTGGAGGAGGAGCCGAAAGGCCCGGTCCCGCCATTCGGGCCGGCTCGTGTCGGCGAAGAGCGCCCTCAGGGGCTCGATCAGGACGCGGCTGACCGGCTGGAAGACCTCGCTCCAGGTCCCAAGGAGGAGCGGGTTCTCGGTCACGAGCTTCCGCGCCAGGGGCCCGGCCAGCTCCACCCGTGAGGCCGACGGAGGGTCCAGGAGGGCCAGCGCCCCGGCCGCCCGGAGCTGGGGGTCGGTCAATTCGGTCGGGTTCGTCGCGAGGGGCTCGCGCAAGACCGCGACCGAGGCTCGCGGGTCTTCCTCGGCCAGGGCCTCGCGGACGACCAGGACCTCCGCCGGCCCCGGCTCGACGGTCAGGAGGTATCGCGTGAGGAACTCGGCCTGGCTCGGGTCTACGGCGAGGAGCGCCAGCGCGGCGGGGAGGCGTCGGCGGCCGTCGCGGCCCGAGCCGTCCCCGGCCGCCATCGGGACGAGCCGGTCGCGCACCAGCCCCAGGTCCGGCGAGAGCTGGCGGACGATCATGGGCAGGGCCTGCGTCTGGGCCGTCTCCAGCGCATCGACCCTGGCCATGGCACCGATCAGCCGCCTCGACTGTCGGAGCCGCTCCTCGTATCCGAGATAACCGAGCACGGACAGGGCCAGGATGGCCGCCACCGCCGTGGAGGTCACGAGCGTCTGTTAACGCCTCGCCCAGCGTCGCAGCCGCCTCGACCTCGGCTCCCGCCAGGCCGAGACCGGCTCGTCGGCCATCCACCTCTTGACATCCTCAGCCAGGGCCCGCGCGGAGGTGTATCGGTCCTCGGGACGCACCGACATCGCCTTCAGGCAGACCACCTCCAGGGCACGATCCACCCAGGGGGCGACCTTGCGCGGCGGCTCGAACTCGCCGCGTTCGACCCGGCGGAGCATCGACACGACGTCCGCATCGCGGAACGGAGGATGGCCCGTCAGGAGGATGTACAGCGTCGCCCCGAGGCTGTACACATCGCTCCGGGGACCCACGTCCTTCGACCGTCCCGCGGCCTGCTCGGGCGACATGTAGGCCGGAGTCCCGATCCTCTGGCCGGTGATCGTGGCGCTCAGGTGTGATCCCGACTTCGGCGCCAGCGTCGCCTCTCCGAAGAGCGCGGGTCCTCGACCCGGTTGACCATCTTCGCCACCCCCCAGTCGACGACGAGGGTCTCGCCGAACGGGCCGAGCATGATGTTCCGCGGCTTGATGTCGCGATGGATCACCCCGCGACTGTGCGCGTAGTCGATCGCGTCGCAGACATCGAGGAACCGGTCCAGGAGCTTCCGCAGCTCGAGCGGGCGATCTCCCGCGTGGCCGCCGGCGGCCGAGGAGGAGTGGAAGCTTGCGATCGCCTCGCGGAAGCTGACTCCCCGGATAAACCTCATCGCGTAGAAGGGCCGGCCGTCGTCCTGGATGCCGATCCCGTAGACCGGTACGATCCCGGGATGTTCCAGCCCGCCGGTGATCTCGGCCTCCAGGAGGAACCGGGCGCGGCCCGCCGAGTCGTCGGCGTGATCGGGGCGGATCTGCTTCAGCGCGACCTCGCGACCGACCTCGTCGTCCCGCGCCACAAAGACCTCGCCCAGCCCGCCCCGATCGTGGAATCGGAGCATTCGGAACCGGCCGAACGTTCCGCCATCGGTCTGGGTCCGCCCCACACGCCCCAACGCGGCCAGGAGCTCGGCGTCCTCCGTGGCGGCCGACACGTGGAGGGGGGTCTCTGAGGAATCGCGAACTGGGGCGTCGAGTACTCCGAGCGATCGCTCCGTGTCGTCGTCGTGGCTCCGGACGAGCTCCGTGACGAGGCTCTCCATCAACAACCGGCGGGACTCGACCAGGAACCCTTCTTCGACGAGGATCTGGCCTAGCGGCTTCGACTTGTCGAGCACCCAGACGTTCATCGCGGCGACCAGTTGGTCGCGGCTCACGAACTCCTTCTGGAGCGCCAGGACACCGAAGAGCAAGTTGAGGTCGGAGTGGACGGAACTCATGCCGATGGAGCCTGATTTCACTTGGGCACACCCTCTGAGGAATTGCAAGCAGCCCCGGCCGAATGCTTAACGCCCGAGCTCAGGCAAGTTCCAGAACCTGACGGACTTATCCTCGCTACAGGTCGCCGCTCGGCGACCGTCGGGCGCGACCGCTAGACCGGTCACTCGCCCCGTATGTCCCTCCAGCCGAAGCACCGGGTGCGTGGTACGGCAGTCCCAGAGGGCGGCCGCGACCTTGTCGGAGACCAGGACGCGATGCCCGTCGGGGAGAACGGCGCAGGCCCATTCGCACTCCGTGTACGTCTTGACGCTGGCCGGCTCGCGGTTCGAGGCAGGCTGCCACCACCGCAGCATCCCGTCCTTCGCGCCGAAAAAGACGTCTCGACCCGTCTTCGAGAGGCTCACGTCGCCGAGCGCATCGCCGGTCGTCTCGAGCTTCGCGCCTTGCGCCCATCGGCGACGTCCCAGATCCTCACCGTCCGATCCCAGCCCGCGGTGACGAGCTGGCGCCCGTCCGGCGTGAATCTCACGCCGTCCACGAAGTCGGCGTGTCCCTCGAACTTGCGCACCTCGCCCGGTGGCGACGTCCCACAGACGAACGGTCTTGTCCCAGGAGGTCGAGGCGAGGTGGCGACGGGTAGGCGAGAACGCGACGCGCTGCACTTTATCGGTGTGTCCGCGTAGCACGGCCTTCTCACGCTCCATCTTCACGTCCCAGATCCTGACCACACCGTCGACGCCGCCGGAGGCGATCGCGGCGCCGTCGCCAGAGAAAGCGACAGGGTGCCAGCCCGGCCTGTCGCCGTCGAGCCGGCGGACTTCTCGCCCGCTGGCGGCGTCCAGCACGCGGATGCTGCCGTCCTCGACGCCAACGACCAGGTTTCGGCCATCGGGCGCGAAGGCGACGAGCGACGGCTTCTGCGGGAACTCGATGCTCCTTGCCAGGAGCGAGCCGCTGTTGACCGGAGCGGCGTCGGGAGGGAGGTTCGGGGACCGCCACTGAGATTGGACGTAGAGCCCGGCCTTGCCTCCGCTGGCGTATGCGACGGCGATCGCCTTGGGCTCGCCGGGGGCGGGGTCGGGCAACTGCGACTCCGCCGGCAGGAAGTCGAGGCGGCCGTCTGCGACCCGAACGCGGACCGCGGCCGTCACGTCCGCCCACTTCTCATCGAAGCCGAAATGGGCGGCCAGCACGGCGAAGCCTCGGGCCGGTACGGAGGCGAGGGACACGTTGTCCCCCCGGACTTCCAGTGGCAGGGCCGCGTCGTCGCGGGTCTCCGAGAGTCCGACTTTACCGTCCTGGGCAAAGAGCATCACCACAGCCTTGTGCCGCCCGGTGGCGGGGTCGGGCAACGCGTCGGGCCTGAACTCCTTGCGCCCCTCCGCTACGGCCGCACGGACGGCCTCGGTGACGTCGACCCAGTGGTGATCGACCCCGAACCGGGCGGACAGGACCGAGAATCCTTCGGCGACACCGCCCTCCGGCTGCGACCGCGGCAAGACGAACCCCGCCTGCTCACGGATCGGCTCTTCGATGTCACGCATCGTGAACACCTTGCCCGCGCCGTCAACCCAGACACTCAGCGGCTCGCGGTCGTGGTTGTCGCCGAAGAACTCGTACTGATCCCGGCCGGTCGAGATGACGTGTCGGAGCCGGATCTCGGCCGGTCGGAAGCCGACCAGCCTCTTATCGGAGCCCGACTCGCGCTCGATGGCCTCGAGAGCGGCCTTGGGGACCTGGCGGCGGGGGACGCTCACGGAGAGCACGAGCGGTTGTCCGTCGGCGTCGGTCGCGACCTGGGACCCGCGTGCCCGGTCCACACGTCCGAAGGCCTCGTAGCGGACGCCCTGGATCCCCCGATTCGTCACGCGGAAGACCTTCGCGAGCTTGAGATCGGGCGCCGCCGAACGGATCCCCTGAAGGATCACCGGGGGTATATCCTTTGCGGCCAGCGGCTCGTATCGCGCGAGGTCCTCGAGGCTTGGGATAAAGCCCGTGTCCACCTTGAGGAGGACACCCGAGGCGTCGATCTCGACCCGGGGATGGAGCCTTGCGGGGGTGTCACCGAAGACCTCGTAATAGGTCGCGGTCTCGTTCTTCCGGGCGTTGAACCGCTCGACACGCGATGTGCGCGATGGCCGGAACCCGGGGAGGTCCTTGTTGGTTGCCACCACGTCGCGGAGCGTGGCGGCCACCGGCTTCGGGAGCCCGGCAGGGAGGATGTCGGCGTAGACATGCCTCCACTCGACAGCGCCCTCCCGGTCGACCCGGACGGAGTATGTCCTGCCGTCGGCCGTGTTGCCTACAAATCGGTACCCCTTCTCGTTGTCCCTGTAGATGATCGAGAGTTGGACGCCCGGCGCCTCCTTCTCGGCCGTCTTGACGAACGAGGGCGGCACGCGAGACAGTGCGACCCGAACCTCACCGTATCCCGCTTCCTGGGCGGCGGCGGCTGAAGCGATCGCGACGAGGGCGATCATCGGGACGAGGTGACGAAGCACGGAATCCTCCAGATGACGAGCGTACAAGGGTCAGCAATACTTCGGCCCTCAAGGAGTCCTTCATGATACCCCAGTATCGTGACCGCCCCGCTCGAACGGCAACCCCATCCTCGTCCCCCAATCCCCGAAACCCACCGCCCAAGACCCCACAGACGATTGATGGCGAGGTCAGGCCCATGACGACCGCCTCTGACTTGGCGGCAATCGGCCGAAACAGGGCCAGTTCGCCCAGGTTGACGACGAACCGCACAGGCTCGTCGCGACGAGCGATCGTGCTGTCTCCGTAGATGACAATCCGCATCGAGAGGATATGACCAGGCCAGTCTGGGCTCCAGGGCGTCTCGGCGATCCACGGCTGGTACCGCTCGGCCTCCACCAGGGGCTCGAGGAACGCAGGGTCGGGGTCGAAGTGCGTGATGTGCGTCTCGGACATGGACTGCTCATCCGGTTCGGAGCGTCCGGGTTGGGGGTACACTGGCGGATTCTATCTGCGATGATTCCGTGAGAGGAGATGGTGTGGCTGGTCCTCTGAGCACGCCCATGAGATCGCCAACCACGCCAGCCCCAAGCCCACCAAACTCTACGACCGCACCAACGATCAGATCACGCACGACGAGGTTGAGCGGATCCTGAACTGAGCGGGGGCAAACGGTATTTTCCGTTGACCAGCACAGAAACGAGTCGATGCGATACAATACCGCACACTATACCCAGAAGCGAGGTCGCCACGGATGAATATGGCAACCCACCCCTCATCGAGCCGATCTCCCGATCCGAAGCGACAGACCGGGCGTTCCTCCGCCGGCCATCGCCTGGAATCCTTCTCTCAAAAGGCCACCGACTTCGTCAGCGGTCCTTGGGGCTCCGTCACCCTCTTCGCCATCCTCGCCTCCTGGGCCCTCGCAATACCCTTCGTCGGCTGGACCCGGGCCTACCAGGCCATCGACGAGTTCATCACCGTCGCCTCGTTCATCCTCCTCTTCCTCATCCAGCGGTCACAGAACAAGGGCATGCTCGCCCTCCAGGTCAAGCTCAACGAGCTCCTCGCCGCCGCCCACCGGGCCAGCCCCGAGCTCATCAACATCGAGGACCGCACCGAGAGCGAGGTGCAGGAGATCCACGACCGCTTCCAGGAGATCCAGCAGCGAGGACCGGGGGCCCACTCTATCGCCGACATCCTCGACAATAATATAACATAATCACGAGAACACTTGAAATCATCCGGCCTCGGGGTGGACCTCCGCAAGGCCCTCATCATGGTCGAACGCCGGGCGAATACGACCCGCTTATTCGAGTGGACACTTGCTTTGGTGCCATCAGGTAAAATGACTTGCTACAAATCTACACGTCTGAATTCAAACCGACGCCACGTCGCGACTCCTCCCTCGCTCGCTTCGCAAGGGCGAAACACGATGCGGCGATCACGATCATCGACACTCGCTGTAATTCCGCAAGTCTGAATTCAGGCTCGACGTCGCGTCGCGACATCTCTCTCGCATGCCTCGGCAGGGTGAAGCACAAGGCGGCGATCGCGATCAGCATCATCAGAGTGCCCAGCCGGAATCGCTTCATGACGACGCTCCGGAATAGCCAAGCGTGCGTGCGAATCTACCGACTTGAGCGTACCAGGGCCTGATCGGGAAATAAAGGGGATAATTTCCAACTAGGAATTCACGAAACACTCGTGCCTGCAGTTACTTTCGTACTCACTACTCCGCTGGCTTGTGAAACGTGCCGTGAGCCTCGGTCATCGTCGGCGAGAAATGGCTGGCGGCCAGGCAGGTTTCCTGAACGACCCGCGGCGTACTGCCGCCTCGCATGCTCATCGCCTTCCGCAGACCGATGCCCGGCCCGCGGCCTGCCCTCGAGCAAGAATGCAAGATGATCACCCGGTAGCCGAAATTCCGGGGAATCGCCAGTCTGTATCAAAGAGACCGGGTCGTCCGTGGAAGGCGGTTGGTCTCCTGCCAGGTCGGCCCGACGGAGTATCCTCGCGCAAAGGGCGCGAAGCTCGCAGAGAAGACCCAAAGGAAGGATTACTCGATTCATAGAGATTGCTGCTCCGCGCGTTCTTCGCGAGCTTCGCGCCCTTTGCGCGAGGACACTCGCCGGAGCATCATCGATGGTGCAGTGTTGCATCGCCTCGAGTGAAATATTCGAGATCTATGCCGTGCGACGCCCTGGAAAGTTCCTATAATCAAGGATGCCGGGCGATTCCGGGGCGTTCGGGGTGCGCGAGCAAGAGTTGGTCAGATGGCACAACAACATGCGGGAGGAAGCCGGCTTTTGCCTCCAGATCGTCTGAACTCGAGCGAACAAACTATCATTAAACCTTGGTTGCACGGAACACCATGGGAACCAAATACATACGTGCACGGCTGCTTGCGACGATGTCTTTCTTAATGAACCCAAGGCCTGTCCAAGCACTTGGCCGGACGGTGACCACACGGGCTTCAACGAGCTGGTCCCAACTTACAAGGAGTCGAGGTAGGTGCAGATTGACGCTTATGTGATCCTCGCGCGGGACGGTTTGACCCCTTGTCCCTTGTTCGACGCCGAGATTCCGGCGCTTTGTTTCATAAAGCGTCGTTGATCGTGCTGGCTTTGGGACGATCCGCCTTCAAATCGAAAGAACGAAGCCAGATTTCTGACCATAAGTGCAGTATAAGGCTCGTCAGTATCACCAAGAACGCGCGAACGAACCGGGATCTCCTAACCGCGACCTTACCGCAGGAAGCCACTCAGGGAAATGCACCGCGAGTACCGACCTGACCACATGCACCATGGCGAGGATGGTGCGTTCGGCTTTCCGATCGTCGATCACGAGCACGACGAGCGGGCGCTCATCGCGTTCACGGCGCTGCTCGGTGGCTTGATCGGCGCCGATCTGATTCTCGGTGTCGTGGGATGGGATCGCGGGCGGTTCCCGATGGGACTCTCGCCTGCGATGATCGCGGCGCTCTTCGGCGCCGTGTATATTGTCTACGGTACGCTCCGATCGCTGCTGCAAGGTCGGATCGGGGCCGACCTGGCGTTGGCCCAGGCGTGTCTCGCGGCGCTGATGATCGGCCAGCCGTTCGTCGCGGCGGAGGTCGTCTTCATCGCACTGCTGGGCGAAGTCCTGGAGGCCGTGACTTTCGCACGCACGCGTAGAGCACTCGGTCGAACTCGTCGAGCAGACGCCGCGCACGGCGCGCGTGCGTCGCGACGGCGAGGAGATCGAGATCCCGGCGCATCAGGTCGTCATCGGCGATCGGGTCGTCGTGAGGGCCGGCGATCGTGTCCCCGTTAACGGGACGATCCGTTCCGGCCGGTCGAACCGTCAACCAGTCGGCCCTCACCGGCGAGTCGCTGCCGATCGACAAGGGGCCGGGGGACGCGGTGTACACCGGGACGATCAACC
Organism: uncultured Planctomycetota bacterium; assembly: GCA_963777695.1. Classification (GTDB taxonomy): domain Bacteria; phylum Planctomycetota; class Planctomycetia; order Isosphaerales; family Isosphaeraceae; genus CAVZRC01. Next base: position 1,159,208 of record CAVZRC010000001.1, on the reverse strand, counting down.
AGTACGGTGCGATCGAGGTCGAGGCCGAAAAGGTTGGCGCCGACACGACGTTCGGCCAGGTCCTCCGCCTGGTCGCCCAGGCGAAGCGTCGCAAGGCGCCGATCGAGAAGACGGCCGATCGTCTGGCACGCTACTTCCTCCCGCTGGTCGAGCTGATCGCCGGGGGCACGCTCCTCATCGGCTATCTGGCCGGCTGGCCCGATGTCTGGTCTCGGACCGTGGCCGTGCTGGTCGTGGCCTGTCCGTGTGGGCTGGTGCTGGCGACGCCGGCCGCGATGCTCGCCAGCATGGCCTGGCTGGCGCGTCACGGCGTCCTGATCAAGGGCGGCTCGGCGCTTGAGAGCCTGGCGTCGTGCGATACCTTCGCCTTCGACAAGACCGGGACCTTGACCAGGGGGACGCCTCAATTCACGAGCCTGATCGCCGTCGGCGGGCGTGATGAGGCAAACCTGCTCCGGCTCGCGGCCTCGGCGGAGGCCGCCAGCCGGCATCCGCTGGCTGCGGCGGTCGTCGAGGAGGCCCGGCGACGGTCGCTCGATCTGCTCGAGCCGATGGACGCCAGGGTATTGCCGGGCGCCGGCGTCCAGGCCCATTGCGTCGAGGGCGACGGGGAATCGCATCAGGTCCTGGTGGGGAACCGCCGCCTGCTCGCCGAGCACGGGATTGCTCCGGATGCGTCCGTCGATGCGATCCTGGGCGAGCTGGATGCGGGGGGGCAGACCGCGCTTCTCGTTGCGGTTGACGGCGAGGTTGCGGGCGTCATCGGCGTCCATGATGCGATCCGCCCCGAGGCGCATGATGTGATCCACGACCTCCGACACATGAAGATCAAGGAGGTCGCCATCTTGACGGGGGACCGCGAACCGGCGGCCCGGGCGGTCGCGAGGCGCGTCCACGCCGACACCGTCGCCGCAGAGCTCCTGCCGGCAGACAAGGCCCGATGGATCGAGGAGCGTCGCGCGTCGGGTCGGCGTGTCGCCATGGTCGGCGACGGCATCAACGACGCGCCGGCACTGGCCAGGGCCGACGCGGGGATCGCGCTCGGAGGGATCGGCGCCGACCTCGCCGCGGAGGCCGGCAACATCATCATCCTCGGCGATCCGCTCCGCGTCCTGCCCGGACTTCTCGGGCTGGCTCGAAGTACCGTCGCGGTCATCCGACAGAACATCATCGGCTTCGCGTTCGGCCTGAATGCCGTGGCGATGCTCTCCGCCACGCTGGGGATTCTCGGTCCGGTCGCCGCGGCGATCCTCCACCAGGTCGGCTCGCTGCTGGTCTTGCTCAACTCGATGCGACTTCTTGTCCACGGCGACTGGGCCGAACTCCCCCCGTTCCGCCGTGCCCGGCAGCTCGGTAGCTGGATCGGTCGAATCGACGAGCGGGTGGACCTCGATCGAGCATGGCGATGGGCCTGGGGACACCGTCGAGTCGTCGTCGCGATCGCGTTGCTGGCCCTCGTGGCCGGGTACGCCACGAGCGGCTGGACCGCGATCGGTCCCGACGAGATCGGGGTGCTCCAACGATTCGGCGGCTATCGGGGAATGCTCGGGCCGGGCTTGCACTTGCGATGGCCTTATCCGATCGAGTCCGTCCGGACGATCGCTCCCGATCGGATTCGCAGTCTCGAGATCGGCTTCCGCGCCGCGGCCCGGCCTCAGGCGGGCAGCCTGGGATGGGAGGCCGGACACGACCGTCAACAGGGTGATCCCATCGAGGACGAGGGGCTCTTGCTGACTGGCGACGGACGATATGTTGAGGTCTCGGCCATACTCCAGTTCGCGATCGACCGGGCCGATCCCGAATCCGGCCGGCGATTCCTGCTCGGCGTCGCGGATGGAGAAGGGGCCTTGCGTTCGCTGGCGGAATCTGCGATCCGCGAGGTGGTCGGCCGTCGGGAGTTGCTCGGCCTCCTCACCGCGGGTCGTCGCGAGGCCGAGATGGCGGCCGGCGAGCTGCTCCGGAAGCGACTCCTCGCCTACCGATTCGGCCTGGAGGTCCGTGGCGTTTCGTTCCAGGATATCCATCCGCCCCTGGAGGTTCTCGACGCCTATCGGGACGTCTCGCGGGCCACCAGCGATCTTCAGCGTCGGATCAACGAAGCCGGCGCCTATCGCGACCGGGTCGTGACCGAAGCGGCCGGCCAGGCCCTCTCGCTTCGGAACGCCGCGGAGGCCGACAAGAGCCGCCAGCTCGCCCTCGCGTCGGGATCGGCCCACCGCTTTTCGTCCCTGCGCGAGGCCAGGGCGTATGCTCCCGCCCTCACCGATTTCCGGCTCTTCTGGAGGATGGTCGCGGAAGCCCTCGCCGGCAGGGAGAAGCTCATCCTCGACGAGGAGTCGGGCCATCGCCGTCACCTGGTCTTGCCCGGCCTTCCCTGGGACCGGATGATGCCGATGATCCGTTACGAGGACCGGGCTCGCCAGGACGTCGGTCCGACCGATAGGATGGCCCCCGAAGACACGCATCCCGAGGCGCCCGGAAGCTCGAACCATGAAACGCGCCATCCGCTGGCTCATCCCGATGGCCTCTGTCGCCGTCCTCCTCGCGGTCGCGGTCTCGTCCTTCGTCATCGTTGACGAGACCGAGTTCGCCGTCGTGACGGGATTCGGTCGCATCGAGGCCGTTTATGGCGACCAGCCGACGGAGACGGGCCTGCATCCCAAGGCCCCCTGGCAACTGGCGATCAAGATCGACCGCCGATTCCGCGTGTTCGACCCGCCGCCACGCGAGGTCATGACCGGCGATAAACGGAACCTCGAGGTTGCGCCTTATGTCGTCTGGCGCGTGGCGGACCCGGTCCTGTTCCTGCGCGGTTCGGGCAGTCACGAGCTGGCCGAGGCCCGCCTGAACGAGCGGGTGTCGGCCGGGTTGAGCGACGCGATCGGCCGTCGCGAGCTCGCCGATCTCGCCTCGACCGACCCGGCGCGATGGGCGCTCGACACGATGACTCGGGATGTCGTGGCCGCCGTGGCGCCGGCCGCTCGGGACGAGCTGGGCGTCGAGGTCCTGGACGTTCGGCTCCGACGGTTCAGCCATCCCGTGGAGGTCCGTCCGGCAGTCTTCGAGCTGATTCGCAGCGAGCGCCGGCAGGTCGCCGCCAAGCTGCGGGCCGAGGGCGAAGCCCAGTACGTCACGATCACCAGCCAGGCCGATCGGGCACGCGACACGATCCTCGCAGAGGCCGAGGCGGACTCCCGACGAATCCGAGGCGCCGCCGAGGCCGAGTCGACCCGCGTGCTCAACGACGCCCACGGCCGCGATCCCCGGTTCTTCGAGTTCCTCCGCACGCTGGAATCCTATCGCTCGATCCTGGACGAACGGACGACTTTGGTGCTCTCGGCATCGAGTCCTTTGCTCAAGTTGCTCGTGAAGGGCCCGGCGATCGACGCGGCCCCCGAATCGGCCGTCGACCGGACGCCCGTCCCCGGCGCAGCGGTCCCGCACGTCCGGAGCACGTCGAGGCAACCATGAAGAAACTCATGATCTTCCTCGCAATCGGCCTGGGGCTCGCCGCCGCGTCGATCTCCGCGAGCGGGCTGTTCGTAGTCGCCCCGGGCGAGGTGGCCGTCGTCCGTCGTTGCGGGAGGCTCGTCGGGCCCTCATGGGGGCCGGGCCTGCACTGGCGGTTACCCCTGGGGATCGACCGCGTGGACCTCGTTCGGTCCGACGCCGTCCGGCAATTCACCATCGGCCAGTCCGGGCCGGCGGCGTTCGACCAGGAACCGTCCTCCGGCGAGGCCATGACAGGCGACCTCAACCTCGTCCAGATCCAGGCGACCGTGCAGTTCCGCGTGGCGAATCCCGTCGATTATCTGCTCCACGGAGAGCAGGTCGAGTCGCTCTTGATCCGAGACGCCGAGGCGAGCCTCGCGCGATCGCTGGCCCGACGCGGCATCGATGCCGTGCTCCGATCGGAACGACGGCGGATCGCCGAGGAAGCGCAGGCCGACATCCAGGCCGACGCCGACCGGCTCTCGTTGGGAGTGACGATCCTGGGCGTCAGCCTGACGGACGCACGCCCCCCCGTCGAGGTCGCCGCCGAATTCGCGGCAGCCCAATCGGCCGAGAGCCTGCGCGACCGCCGGATCAATGACGCCGCGACCGACGCCGATGTCAAGGTCACCGCCGCCTCCGCGCGGGGCCGGGCCATCGAGGAATCTGCCCGGGGCGATGCCGAGCGGATGGTCCTCAACGATCGCGCCGAGGCGCATCGGTTCCTCGCCCTGATGGCCGAATCCCGACGCGCGGGACCTGACGATCCGACGACTCTATATCGACTCGCTCCAGTCGCTCCTCGACCGCGTCAAGCGGAAGGTCATCATGCCAGACGGCGATGGCCCCGACTTGACCGTCCTCGGGCCGACGGGCGAGCCCGCCCCCCGAAATGACCCGGCGCCCGTCCCGCACGGTCGGCCTCGGTAGCTCACGATTCACCAGTCGGCCCCCGATCAAGACCGGATACGTGCTCGATCCAGGCGGTCCCCCTACTTGGTTGGTTTCCTACTGCCGCCCCTTTTCGAGGGCCATGTGTCTGCCCATAATGGAGGCTATGCAAAGACCTTCCTTCCAACTCACACTGGGGGCGATGCTGGGCGTCGTGGCCTGCATTGCGCTCAATTTCTGGCTGTTTCGCCTGGGTGTGCTGTGGGGCATCCTGGGGCTGAGTGTGACGAAACACGTCGTCGTCGCTTACCTCTGCCAGGTGCTCGGCGTGGATCGGCGGACGCCCGTCAAGAGCCCGGCCCCGGCCCCTCGAGTGCCCGTCTCGTAAGCAACGATCGCAGTCGAACCAGGCGTAGGATCGCGATGGTCCGCTCCTCTCGACATGTCCTCATCGCCTCGGAGAGGCGCGCGGGGGCTCGTCCGTCTCCCGAGCCACGAACCCGAGGGGAGAACCTCGAGTGGACGCGGTCGGAGCATCGGCCTTCGTCGGCCGGAGCCGGTCTCGAAACCGTCTGAGGACCGGGAGCCAGGCGTCGCCTCGAGCGTGATTGATGAGTTCGTAGGGGTCATCGCGCGCGTCGAACAACTCTTCACTCCCGTCTCCCTCGTTACGAATATAGACGAAATCACCCTCGGCCAGCGAGACCAGCGGGCCTCGATAGGCGGGAGATCGGCCTTGATTCGGATCGGTCGGGTTCGGCGAGGCCAGTTCGGAGCGAACCGCGATGTCGCCGGAGTAGGGCGTCGATGCGGCAAGGCCGGCGTCTCCGAACCTCGTCAGCGGCCGGCCCGGGAATCGTGGCCTGGTCTCGGGTCGGACGATTTGCGCGATGGTCGCAGGGATGTCGCGGAGGCTGACAAATTCGTCGACAACCGCCGGGGATTGGCCTCGCCCACCGGGTGGAACGATGAGCAGAGGCACCCGGATTTCCGTACGGTAGAGGCTCTCGCCGTGATCGAACAGCTCGTGCTCCCCCAAGCCTTCGCCGTGATCGGCGGCCACGATGACCAAGGTCTGATCGAGCACCCCCCGTCGCCGCAATTCGTCGAACAATTCGCCCAATTGCCCGTCGATGTACGCCACGCAGTTGTCGTAGGAATCCCGAGCGAGCGCCGCGCCGACCGGGTTATCATCCGCTTGTCGACTCGAGTCCAGGCCTCCGACAGGAACCGGACGTCGGCCTCCGAGTCCGGCGCCGAGCCGAAGCGGTACTCCTCGCCCGCGGGCAGGAGGTAAGGGGCATGAGCATCCGCATAATTCAGGAAGGCGAAGAACGGGCGTCGCGGCCCTCGACGACGCGATAACCAGCCGAGGAATTCGCGATTGACGTCCCTCGCACTCTTCCGATCGCCTTCCGAAAATTGCCGGATGCCTTGCTCCCCCATCGAGGCGAATGAACCGAGCGGGGCGATCGTCTTGAGCGTCAGATCGATCAGGTGGACCGTCCGGACCGCGGTGATCGGGTCCAGCACGTAATCCTCGTAATGGGTGAAGCCGCGTCCCAGTCCGCTGTCATATGAGCAATAGAACGTGTTCCCGACGAAGCCCGCCGTCGCATAGCCGATCGAGCCGAGGAATTCGGCCACCGTCGTCACGTCCCCGCGCATCGGCTTCATCCAGCCGATTTCCAGCTCGTGGGGCCATCGGCCCGTGAACATGTTCGCGTGAGAAGCGAGCGTCCAGGGGGCCGCGGCGCGGGCGCGATCGAAGCGGATGCCGCGCGCCGCCAGCCGCTCCAAGTTGGGGCTCGTCGGCCGCTCGTAGCCGTAGAGGCCCAGGTGATCCGCTCGGACGGTGTCGAGTACGACGAGAAGGACGTCGGGCGAGTCGGTGGGAGGCAGGGGACTTGTCTCTTCGCGCCAGAGCTTGAGCCGGTCGCCGCCGAATATCCACCCCGCCTGGAGCAGAACGATGCCCAGCAGGACGGGGAGGCTCCGGGCGAGCCGGCGGATCGACCCCTCGAGATGCCTTTCGAGAATCCTCGACACGCAGGCCGCGATCCCCATCGCGACGATCAGCCAGGCTTCGATATGAATCCGACGCCCCGCCTCGATCAACACGGGGAGGATCGCCCATGTGAGGACCAGCCGAGGGCTCAGCCATCCCGCGGGCCGGGGCCAGAGCCGCGTGGCGAAGGCCAGGAGCACCCCGAACGTCGCGAACAGCAGCAGGTCGATCAGAGGGACCAACCAGACGAAGTGCCGGGTCATCGAGTAGAGCCGGTTCGTCGAGCTGATCGCGGCATACGCGATCCTCGCGCCCACCTCCAGCTCGCCGGAAACTAGCCCGCACCACGCCGAGAGCACCAGCACGTCGAATGGGCCGAGTCGGCGAGCGACTCCGTGCGATGGTGGCGCGCCCTCAGGGGTGGAGATCATCGGAGACTATCCTCGCCCGAAGACCGATCCGGAGGAGAGTGTCTGTCTCGGGAGGCTTTTGTAGTGTGCTCCATGAGCACCGCTCCGGGGTAGTTCGCCGAATCCTGGTGCTTACAGAGCACCCTACGAGACTCGCCGGACAGCCCCCAGTCTCACCGAGAGCGGATGGGAAGCCTCGATCAACTTACATCAAGTCGTCCGCTCCCGCCTAGAGGCGACCGGGAAGGAGACGGTCCGGCGATTCCATCAATTACGCCAGTTCAATCGCGTCGTCGAACTACCTTCTCAGGCTGGGTCGGAGAGGCGCTTCTTGACTTGGGCTTGTCGTCCAACGATACTATTAAGACTAATGAGTTAATGTCTGTCCCGGTCGGGGGATGTCCGCGTCCTCCAGGGACTCCACGCGACGCTCGTCGCGATCTCGAGAGCCCGGCGGCCATGGATCGTCCGGTTCCCCGCCCCTGCCCGTAATCCCCGGGGAAGGCCCGGCCTCGCCGGCTCCTCATACCTACCTGACCCGCCCGACGCCGATCCTATCGCCGTCGGCGAACCGCGAGGCATTCGATGAAGTCGGTGGTCGTCACTGCGCTGCTGAAGGTCCCGCTAATCGTCCTCGGGATCTTCTTCTTGTGCCTCGGCTTGTCGTTCATCCTGACCGACCCGGATCCGTCGACCTTGCCCGAGCGGGCGCGTTGATTGCTCGCGGACCGTCCGGCGATGTCGAAGTCCCCGCCCGAGTTCATACCGAATCCCCCCCTCGTTAACATTCCGGTCGTGAGGGCGGAGGCCGCCGGGCCCGAGGTCACCGACGATTGCTTCGTCGTGGGCGTCGAGCTCAACGGCGAATCCCGCGCCTATCCTCTCAACATGTTATCTCGGCCCGACCATCACGTCCTCGATGACAACCTGGGCGGCCGGCCGATCGCCGTCACCTGGTGCGGACTCTGCCAGTCGCCGCTCGTCTACGCGCGGGAGGTCGAGGGGCGGACGCTGACCTTCTTCGTCTCCGGAGAGCTTGATGGTGAAAACATGCTCATGAAAGATGTTGAGACGGAGAGCGATTGGCCGCAGATGCTCGGCGAGGCCATCGAGGGCCCCCTGGAAGGGAAGTCGCTCGATCGGATCGCCTCGGCCTGGACCGACTGGAAGACCTGGCGGGCCGAACACCCCGACACGACCGTCCTGAAGATCCCCCAGACGATCGACTACTACCGACACGATCCCGAGTCGTCGAGCTCTACGTTCGAGCAGAGGTACTTTTCCAACCTCCAGTGGGGCCTCGCCCGCGGAGAGGCGGCCGTCTCGTGGCCGCTGAGGGAGCTCGCCCGACAATCGGCGGTCAACGATACCTTCGCGGGCCAGCCGCTGGTCATAGTCTTCGAGAGCCGGAGCGCGACCATCACGGCGTTCGATCGGCGCGTCGGCGATGCAGAACTGACCTTCCGCATGGAAGTAGACGGCCTGATCGACGACCAGACGTCCTCCGTCTGGGATCCCATCTCGGGCCGTGCCATCCGCGGCAAGCTCGCCGGGCGACGCCTGGCCCCCGTCGCCGGCATCGTCTCGCACCTGAGGGCGTGGCGATCACTGCACCCCGAGAGCCAGTTCCGAATGGCGCACCCCGGTTGATTGTCCCGACGACCGACAGGAGTAGGCGTACCGAAAAAATTCTAACTGCTTGTAAAGTCGGCGCGGGACTATAGAATTAAGGTTGGAAGAAAGATTAAAGTTGCGAATGCTCCTTCGATCTGGTCTCCCCGATGACGGACGCCGTCTGGCTCGTTCGTCCTCCTCGAGGCCAAGCCATCGCCGCGGATCCATCCCGTCGGGCTTCGGGTCTTCCTAGTGCGACTTCATTCAAGAATCGGCAGCCTTCCGTTGTGATTCGGGTCAGTGTGCCAATTTCATTGCCAGGAGATTGCCGAAGTGCGGTGATGAATCGGCGTGTTTTTTGCGTGCAGCGAGATGAGACAAGTACGATATCCTTTGGACTTCGATTCGTGGGTGATAGATAGTTCGGCACCACGAATCGAAATCCGGGATGTGCGGTCTCGTGGTGCCGCGTTGCTCGCGTCCGGAGACTGGCTCGCATTCATCTGGATGTCTTCTCGCCCGACACATTGGCCTGCCATCCGCCTGCCCGCATCCGATCCTCGCAGCTACCAGCCTACAATACCTCCGACTACATAAGAAAGGATTGACGTGCGAATGCTGCTCTTCATCCAACCGTGCCGAAGGGCCACGAGTGTGGGTCTGCTCGGATTATTCCTCGCGATGGCGAGCGGCTGCGGCGAGGAGGCGGCCCCGCCGCCGGCCGAGGTCGCGTCGAAACAGCAAGACGACCAGGCGGCTCGCAAGGCGGCTTATGGCAACGCCGGAGTACCGACCGGTAAGGTCAAGGCGCCCGCCCCGGCGAAATGAGCCGGGACGATCGCGTTGACTCGAATTCGATTGAGTCACGAGCCCCTGCGACTCCCGGCTCCCCGAGATTACGATTCGCGTCGCTCTCGTAAGGAGCACGTCCGGAATCAATGTCCAAGTTCGCGAACCGCAGGGATGTTCCCCACTCGGGGGAATCGTAAGTCAGTCCAACCGATCCGGCCGTCCTCGTCCGATGGCCGTGCCTCGCGAGGAGTACGCTTCATTCTTCCTTTCCACTTGATCCAGGAATCTCCGCCAATGAGTCCCAAAATCCGGCACGGGTTCACCCTGATCGAATTGCTCGTCGTCATCGCCATCATCGCCGTGCTCATCGCGCTGCTCTTGCCCGCCGTCCAGGCCGCGCGAGAAGCCGCTCGCCGCGCGCAATGCACCAACAATCTCAAGCAGATCGGTCTGGCGGCGCACAACTACCACCAGACGAACAACGTCTTTCCCCCGGGGCATTCGCAATCCTTCGCCTACTTCGCGCATACCGGCTATGCGGGGTGGACCGAATGGAGCGCCCAGGCGATGATGCTCAATTACATGGAGCAACAGCCGACCTATAACGCCATCAATTTCTTCTTCTGCGGCGGCTACGGCAACGGCTCGCCTATCAACTCTACGGCTTGGACGCAGAAGATCGCGGCCTTCATGTGCCCGTCCGACAACAACGTCGGCTTCGGCGCCTCGGGCTCGGCCCTGGTCGGCACCGGCCCTCCGGGCACGAACAGTTACCGCGGCAGCGTCGGCACCACGACCTCTCCGTACGGATGGGGCACCGGGTATGGCGGAGCCTCCCCCGATCCCTTCAACTTGAGCGGCGGGAATCCGAACGGTGCCCAGCCTTACTCGACGGGCATGTTCGCTTACTGGGTGGCCTATGGCATCCAGAACGCCAGCGACGGCACGTCGAATACCATCCTCTACGCCGAGTCTCTGGTGGGCAACACGACCTACACCATCAGTCCCATGAATCAGCGCAACAACTCCGTGACCGGCGCCACGGGGGCCGCCGGCGCCGAGGCGGCGGATGCCAGTGCGCTCAATTACAGCACCGTACTGGTCCCGGCGATGCAGGCTTGCACCATCGCCTATCAGAGCGGCACCAATGTCACCCCCGTCAATGGAAATCGGTGGGGATGGGGCGCCACGACCATGACCCTGTTCCACACGATCATCACGCCGAACTCGAAGCAATATCCCTTCAATTCGTGCCGCGATCAATGCGGCGGATGCGGCCCGGATGACTCGATCTTCTCCAACGCCCAGAGCAATCACCCCGGCGGGATCAATGTCCTGATGGCCGATGGCAGCGCCCGGTTTATCAAGGATTCGATCGGCCCGCAGACCTGGATGGCGCTCGGCACGAAGGCCAACGGCGAGACCGTCAGCTCCGACTCGTATTGATTGGCATCGGATCGGGCGAGACCTGTGCGCCCGATCGCTACCGCGACGATTGGGCAAGGTCCGGCGGGGTCATTGACCCCGGCGGACCTTGATCTTTTGATATCGAGTGTCGTGTCGATATGACGATCCGCGGCCGCCTGCTGCTCTTCTTCCTCGGAGTCGGGCCCTTGCTGGCGGCGGCATGGCTCGCCGTCCGCGCCGCCGAGGATCGCCGGCTCCGGAATGAGCTGACCGAGGCCCGGCGCGAGTTCGCCGCGCGACGATTCGACGAGGCGAGGATCCGACTGGCCCGCCTGTCGGAGCGTTGGCCGGGGCAGGGCGAGGTCGAGTATTTGCTGGGCTCCTGCGAGATGGTCGCGGGCCATGCCGATGCGGCGATGGCGGCCTGGGCCCGCGTACCCGACGGATCCCCGAAGGCGCCGCTGGCCGCGCTCTCACGTGCCAGGCATGCACTCGATGTCGGGCGCTATCGGCTCGCCGAATCTTGCCTCGATCGCGCCTTCCATGCCAAGGGCGAAGTCGCCGACGAGGCGGGGCGGCTCCTCGAATGGCTCTACTGGATGACCGGCCGGCAGGACGAGTACAAGGCCCTGCTGCACCGGAAACTCGAGCGGATTCGTGATCCGTCCTACACCTTGCGTGTCCTCTGGGCCGCCGACCACGACCCTCATCCGATCGGCGCCTTGAGGCAGGCCCTCGCCAAGGCCAATCAGTCGGCACCCGAGGATGATCGCGTCTGGCTCGGACTGGCCGACCTGGCGAACCGGTCCGGTCGGTTCGATGAGGCCGACGACTGGCTGAAGCGGTGCGAACAGGCGCAACCCGACGACCCCGCCGTCTGGCGTGCCCGCCTCGAATGGGCCATGACCGTCGGCCGACAGGATGACGTTGTTCGTGCGGCCGGCCACCTCCCAGCCTCCGCCATCTCGCCGGCCCGGGTGCTCGCCCTGCGTGCCTGGCTCGCCGCGAGGGACCACGACAGCCGAGCGGAGCGATCGGCCCTCGAAGAACTCGTCACCTTGCGGCCGGGAGAGGATTCCGCCCTCGAACGGCTGGCCGACCTGGCCACACAGGCGGGCGAGGTCGATCGGGTTGGCGACCTGCGGCGCCGCAAGTCGGCGATCGACGCGGGGCGCGATCACTATCGTGCCCTGATCAACCTTCCCGACATGGCCCCGCACGCGATCGAGTTCGCCTGGGCCGCCGAGGTGATCGGCCGATGGCCCGACGCCATGGCGTGGTGGAAGCTCGCGGCCCGAAGGGACCCGACCGTCGAGCGGGAGGCGCACGCCGCTCTCGAACGGTTGGCGAGGCTTGAGTTGGCCGCCGAGCCGGACGACCGGCCACTCGCCGACCGCCTCGGGCTGAGACGACCCGAAGTCGCAAACCCGACGGCGGAGATGCCCGGTCCGATCATCCCGGTATTCCGTGACGAGGCCGACGTTCGGGGCCTGGCATTCACGTTCGACAACGGTCGCACCGACGCGCGCCAGCTCCCCGAGACCATGAGCGGCGGAGTCGCCGTCCTCGATTGCGACGGCGACGGATGGCTCGATGTCTACGCCGTCCAGGGGGGACCGTTTCCCCCGCTGACGAGCCCAGCCCCTCGCCTCGGGGATCGACTCTTCCGCAACCGTGGCGACGGCCGGTTCGAGGACGTGACGGCCTCTTCGGGCCTGGCCGGGCTCCCGGGCGGCTACGGTCATGGCGTGGCCGTGGGCGACTACGACAATGACGGCCGCCCCGACCTCTTCGTGACGCGATGGCGGTCCTACGCCCTGTACCACAATCTCGGAGAGGGCCGGTTCGAGGACGCCACGGCCAAGGCCGGCTTCGACGGCGATCGCGACTGGCCGACCTCGGCCGCATGGGCCGACCTCGATGGCGACGGAGACCTCGACCTCTATGTCTGCCACTATCTGCGGTGGGACGCGGAGCATCCGGAGCTGTGCGATTATCCCGAGCATCCGGGCCAAGGTCACGTCTATTGCGATCCGCGGGGCTCGCCGGCATTGCCGCACCACGTCTTCCGCAACGATGGCGGGCGGTTTGTCAACGTGACCGAGCTCGCGGGTATCGTCGACCGCGAGGGGCGTGGCCTCGGGGTCGTCGCCGCCGATCTCGACAGCGACGGCAAGACCGACTTGTTTGTGGCCAACGACACCACGGCCAACGACTTCTACCGCAACCTCGGCGGCTTCCGATTCTCCGAGCGAGGGCTGGAATCGGGGCTGGCTTCGAGCGCGACGGGTGGGCAACTGGCGGGGATGGGCGTGGCCTGCGGCGACCTCGACGGCGACGGCCGGATCGACCTGGCCGTGACCAACTTCTTCGAGCAATCGACCACGCTCTATCACAACCACGGCGGGGGCGTCTTCAGCGACCGGTCTTCCGTCGCGGGGCTCACGGCACCGACCCGACACGTCCTCGGATTCGGCCTGGCGGCACTCGACGCCAATAACGATGGCTGGCTCGACCTGGCCCAGGCCAACGGCCACGTCGGCGACTACCGCCCATCGATACCCTACGAGATGCGCGCACAGCTCTTCCTCGGCCAGGCCACGGGGCGGTTCGTCGACGTCTCGGATCGAGCCGGGCCGCCCTGGCAAGTCCCGAGACTGGCCCGCGGACTGGCTGTCGCCGACCTGGACAACGATGGGAGCCCCGATGTCCTGATCGTCTCTCAGAACGCCCCGATCGCCCTCCTACGCAATTCGCCCGGGTCCCAGGGCCACTTCCTCACGTTGATGCTCGAAGGGACCGCGTCCAATCGCGACGCCGTGGGCGCACGCCTGGCCGTGACCGTGGCGGGGCGGACGAGGGTCGCGGAGCGATTCGGCGGAGGGAGCTATCTGTCGTCGAGCGACCCGCGCCTCCACTTCGGCCTGGGACCGTCCCGGATCGTCGATCGCGTGGAAGTCACATGGCCGTCGGGCCGTCGCGACGAGTATCGGTCTCTCCCCGCCGACGCCGGCTACCGACTTCGAGAGGGCGATCCGAACCCGGGCCCGCTCCGCGGGTTCGCGGCCGTGTCGGGTCAACCGCACCGATCCGGGCGTTGAGTCGCTGCGAAGGTCGGCTCGGCCGTGTCCTGTCAAGAATCCGCGATGGGCGCGAGGGTCGGGTCTGGATAAGATGATCGACCAACCGACACCCCGACGCAAGGCTCTCGATCGCGGACGATCTGGAGCCGTCATTCGGGTACCGGCGACCTCGAGCGATTCAGAGGAGGAATTCGTTCGATACGCGATGACGCTCCCGAGTCCGACCGGGCCCAGACGGGCCGAAGGACTCCGGTGCCAGGATGGACCCTGTTTCGACGAGGAGAAGCCCATGGAAGATAAGGGGCGGGGCAAGCTCTTATTGGTGGAGGACGAGAACCTCCTTCGACGCCTGATCGCGGAATTCCTCCGCGGAGAAGGCTTCGAAGTCATCGAAGCGGCCGATGGCCAGGAAGGAGTCGGCCTTTTCTCGGGTCGAGGTCCGTTCGACCTGGTGCTGCTCGACCTCAATCTGCCCCGTCTCTCGGGGGTTGACGTCTGCCGCCGGATCAAGGCGCAACATCCGCTCCAGCCGGTGTTGATCTGTAGCGGGGCGATCCTCGACAACCATGTGGCGGCGCTTCATGCTCTGAATGTTGACCATTTCCTCACCAAGCCCTACCACCCTCTCGTCTTGCTGGAGCGGATTGCGATCGAGATGTCGCGGGATCTCCCGATGCTCGCCGGCCCGCCTCCTCCGCCGCCAAACTATGGAGCGAGTCGTCGGGTCGATCTCCCGCCTCGTCCGCTCTCCGCGCGCTCAAACCCTGGTCAAGTGACGGCCGTTGGATTAAGATAAGGCCTTGTTCGTGTGCGCGTCCCTCTCCAGGCGCTCGGTCGTGCCGAGGGACCCACACCGGGATCAAGCGATAGAGACTCGTGCGCGAAGGACGGTTTCATGGCTGGGAAACCGCTGAATCGACTGGACCTCCGACGGCAGAGGGAAGCCGCCGAACCCCTCGACCCGATGGAAGACGAAACCGACGAGGTGGTCGAAGAGGTTGATGACGAGGACGTTGCGGAGCGTCGTCCCAAGAAGAAGGCCAAGGCCCCGGCGAAGTCGAAGGCGAAATCGACCCGGGCGCCCAAGCCGGCCGCACGTATGCGGATCGTCTGGTCCGTCTTGAATGACGCGTTCAAGCCGGTCGGGACTTTCGAATTCTCCCAAAAGGAAGCCGCCGAAGCCAGGGCCGCCGAACTGACGGCCAAGGGGAAGGGGACTCACTTCGTCCAGAAGACGAAGGAACCGATGCCCGAGGACGCACCCGGCATCGGTGCGGCGATCCCGCGCGTGGTCGCGGCGCCGGTGAAGGCGGCCCGCAAGGAAGTGGAAGCTTCTATCGAGGACGAGGAAGATATCGAGGACGAGGAAGACATCGACAGTGATTCGGGAGATGACGGCGGAGACGATGAGGAGTGACCGACCCGACTCTCGTCATCGGACCCAGCGGGACGCCTGCAACGAATCCGTTCAGGCGTGCCAGCCTTCCCGTAGTGGTCGGACCAGTAGGATCTCGGCCGACATGTTTTTTTGAGTCCGGCTCCTTCGAAGCCGTGCTCGGGACAAGCCGAGTCCACTCCACACGCGATCCCACCTGCCCAACATTTCCATTAGCTCGATCGAGCACATTCCTTCCGGAATAGATGCACCTAACCCCATCCCGTGACAAGGAGTAGACGCCGACAACTTCCCCGGGGACGAACGGGCTAGAGCGCTTCACGCTTTGACTTAAGTACGCGCCACATGCTAACCCGAAGCGTGAGCGAGGGGAACGCCGTCGGATCCTCGCTGACGCTTAGTGTAAATTCCCTCGACTCGAGCTGTGCGCAAACCATCCGTGAAGCGCTCTAGTTGCCGTCTCCGGCCTGCGTCATGGTCGTCTACTTCTATGTGATCGCCGAGTTCCACAAACACTGTCCAACTGTCGGGATCACGCACGAATGGGCGCACGAGGATTCGAACCTCGGACCTCACCCTTATCAGGGGTGCGCTCTAGCCAACTGAGCTATGCGCCCGAATCTCTTCGGGTGGTCCCATTCTAAGCCGGCTTCCCTCCGAGTCAACCGGCCTTCGAAATCTCTCGGCCCGATCCGGGGGATCCTCGAAACTTTCGCGATCGGGACGGTGGGGGACTGAACCGTCAGGAATGGACCAAGTTCCGGTCTCCTACGGGATGATCCTGATGAATCCGAGCGATCCCCTCCGCTCGGAGCTTCACGGTCTGTCGGAGCTCGGCCGGTTGGATCACTTCGACCTGCTCGCCGAACCCGAGGATCCAGAGCACGAACTCATCCCGCAAGGGGACCGTGAGGAAAAGGTCGAGCTCGCCGCCCGGGAGGAGGCTGAGTCGCTGACCGGTCCACCCATGGCGATCCTGGACCACCGGGGCGATCCGCGCGGAGAATCGGAGTTGGACCTCACGAGACCTCTCTGTGCTGCCATCGCGTTCGGATCGGGAGAGCCAGCGCTCCAGGCGGAACCTAGGCGGAATCGTGTAGCTCTCCTCGGTCAGTTCCACGCGACGAATCCAGGGGATGCGAAACAGGCGGATCTCGCGATGGAGCGTAGACCGTCCCACGACGGACCAGCAGGCATCGATCCGGGCGAGACGGTAGAGGCCGACCTTGGTGGTCACCAGCGAATCGGAATCATCTTCGTGATACCAGAGCCGCATCTGCCGACGGAGTCTCAGGGCCCGCCAGATCGCGTCATAGACCGGCTTTCGGTCGGCGGGCAGGTCGAGACTCGCCCGGTCGGTCGTGTCCAGGATCAACTCGCCGCCGAGGACGACTCGACCGCGGATTCCTTCGGGGAGGGCCTGGATGACCTTGTTGACGCCCCGAGTCAGCGGCTTGAGCGACCCGAAGGGGTGATCAACCGGACATAATCGACTGAGCAGGAGGATCGCCAGGGCCTCCTGATCGTCGAGCTGAGCTGGCTGGAGGAGACTTTCTCCGGCCAACTGATACCCCTGGCGGTCCGGGCGATAAACGACGACGAAGCCGGCCGCCTCCAGGGTCCCCAGGTCCCGGTAGATCGTGCGTTCAACTGACTGCGCAAGCCTCCGCCAACCGCTTCGCGTTGGGGAATCTCCCGGCTTGGAGGATCATCACGAGCTGCAGTAGACGGGCCAGTGGCAATCGTAATGCAGGGGAGCAGCCCTCTTCGTCGTAGGCGTTTTCATCGCGGCCCTCTTGCATGAGAATTGCCGAAGACATCATCCGACTCGAATGTGTGACTCGATGCGAGGGGCCGTCACCTGATAAGTGTACCCTGGTCTAATCTAAGACGCATTCCTTTTCGATGAGAACTCGGCGAGGAATCCCGGTCCTTCGTCCCGATACGTTTTCGATCGGATCGATCCGAATTTCAGACTCCGACCAAGGACCCGTTGACAGCGGGACATCGTCGCGTTATCCTGACATTCGTACATGCATGCCTCGGGCAGATAGCTCAGCTGGTAGAGCACAGGACTGAAAATCCTGGTGTCGGCGGTTCGATCCCGCCTCTGCCCACTGGACTTACGGCGATTCGGTAAGTCGCTCGGACTTCGAAATAGGCCCACCCACCGCAAAGATTGTCTATCGCGAGAATCGCGACTTCCATTTGTCTGTGCCGGGGGAAGTGGCGCGGGGCGACGCCCACGATCTCCGCGGGGAGGCCGAGACCGACACCGATTCTACCCCTGCGGTATCGATGCGACGCGGACGAGCGTGCCGTTCAGGATCAGGACCAGGCGGCTCCCCGAGAACTCCGTATACTCGAGATCGACACCGATCACGGCATTCGCACCCTTCTCGAGGGCCTTCGACTTGAGGCGCTGGAATGCGACCTGTTTCGCCAACTCCAGTTTGCGCTCGAATCCCCTGGTGCGCTGGCCGAGGAAGTCCGAGACGTCTCCGCTCAACTCCGAGAATGTCCCCGTCCCGATCACAACTTCCACCGTCTCGATCCCGAGATATGACACGACCCGGGCGCCGTCGATGCTATCCGTCGTGGTCAGGATGACGTCCACAGTGACGCGGACGATCTCCTCCTGCCGGGTCTCGAGTTCGCATCTCTGCTCCTGTGCTTCCTGTGCACAACGTGTACAGAGGTTCACATCTCCGAAATCGCTATCGAGGGCGGAGAGAAACCCGCCGAAATTCATGTTGCATCGTGGGCAGATCATTGTGGTAGCGGGCGAGGAAGAGGAGTAGAGCCGGCTCGCTCTGGGAAGTTGCCTGCGATCATACCCGGGATCCAAGAGTGCAGGGGAGAGCGTTTTCGCGAGAGGTTCGAAGAAATTGGTATTCGCGATCGCGACGAGACTGACTGAGAGGGGTGGGGATTCTGGGGGATTGAATTTTGATGAAGCGGGAATCGTGAGAGAAAGTTAGTTTCGTTCCGGAATGCTCCAGAGTTCGATCGCGAACTCGACCATGGCGAAGACACGTTCGACATGGGACTGATCGAGCCGCGAGAGCGACCAGACCGCGACCGGGTCATTCTCGACCAGGCTCGCGATCGGCGCGGGTCGACCCGAAGGCCGAGTCTCATCCTTTCTCTCACCTCTCGCAGTAGCGTCAACGGTTCGAGAATGAGCCGGGGGTAGTCCGCCCCGCTCGCGAGCGGGTGGAGTTGGGCAACTGCTCGGGCCAGTTCGATTTCGGCCTGGGTGAATGGCCCAGTGGCCACGGGCAGTCGGGCGAATCCCCCGATGTCGATCCGGATCGCCTTCGTCAGTGCTGCCATGGTCACTCGCTCTGCCTGAGGATGACCCCGATCGAAACCCGACCGGAGACTGATGTTGTCGATATCTTCGATCATGACAACATTGCAGCGCGAGCGACTCCTACAGTTGACTCAAAGGGCGACCGGCGACCGGGATGCGAGGCAGTACTGGGCCTTGAGACTCTTGAAGAGGCTCGAGGACTCCCGCGTGGAAATCCCCCATCCACGGCCACTCGGCGCCCATCAATCCAGAGTTAGTCTGATCGTCGGTCGATCGAGTCATCGGCAACCTCGAACTGGCCGTTCTTGAGGAACCAGTCGCCCGCGACCGGACGACGATCTCCGAAGAGGCATAGGGTGTAGGGTTGGAGACCGTCGCCGGAAATGGAGCCGCTTGGGGTCGCATAGCCGATCTGCAGAGGATTTTCGGGCGATTCGATGATCGTGATCAGCTCGGAGTCCAGGGGCTCACCCCGCAATCCGAGGGCTGAGAAGCCGGCATAGTATGACATGGTTTCTCTCCCGCGTCCCTGGCGACATGAGATCTCTTCATGAGCCTAGAAGCATGTTTTGTGCCGTAATGATCGGGGTTGAATGTAGACTGCATGCCACTATCTCATGCATCGTGGCACCCGCAGACGAGCCGCGATAGGCCGAGATTCGGGTCGGTTGACCGAGGGCCGAACGTTCTAGGAGTCCTCGTAGGGTGGGTGAAACCCACCGATTCTCTCGGCGACAAGGCATTCGGTGGTTTCGCCCACCCGACTGGGATAGGCCCTGCGTGGCCTGGGAGTCAGCACGACCGGATGTGGGAGCGTAACGCTTCTATCGGCGAGCCGCCTCGGCTGGCACTTCTCGATACAGTCGTCCCAGGTCGAGCATGAGCGGCTCGAGTCGCTGGTAGTATTCATCCTCGGTCAGCTTGCCCTTCTGTTCTCGAAGGGCGGCGATGGATAACTCGATCTGGTCGCGGCGGCGTCGTGTCTCTGCGGGAATCCCGCGTTCTCGATCGCTCAGGACGAGATGGAGCTGGTGGGCACGGACGCCGTCGAGCGGGGCACCGTCCTTCGCCCGCCGGGTGGCGCGGACCCCGCGGAACCACTCGGCGGGGGTCCCCAGCTTGTCGCCGTTGTCGTCCAGGAGCGGATGCTCGGTGGCGAGTTGCGATCGCGTGCGGTAATACTCCGCGACCCGGTGGCTCGCGGTCAGATAGGCTTCTAGAAGCGAGACTTGACCGTCCTTGTCCAGGTCCGCCTGGGGATCCGCAATCGCCCCGGCCAGGAAGCCGCCGAACCGCGAGTAATTCGTCTCGGCCCCGCTCCGCGTGGCGGTGACGACGACCCGGTTGGCTCCCGAGAGCCGATTGAGGTACGGGGCGCTGGCGGAGGCACAGTCGAGCACGACAACCGGCCGCTTCATCGGCTCCAACCACTTCGAGAGTTCGACGTCGGTCACGTCCGGTCCGAGGAGGTTGAACTTGGCCTCCCGGCCATCGAAGGTCCCATGACCGATCAGGACGATCCAGAGGGGCTCGCGCACGACCTTCGATTGTTCGGCCAGGATCGCGCGCAGCCGGTCTCGGTCCGACGTACCGGGCCATTCGCTCGAGCCGATCGCGATCGATTCGGCGCCGGCTTTCGTCGCGGCGTCCTTCCACAGGTCGGCCGAGCGGCGGAACTCCGCGCCATACTCGGGCTTCCCCGGGGCGCCGACGACGGTCAGGACACAGGGCCTCTCCTCGGCACCGGCGGCGAACGCACACAGACATGTGAGACAGACCAGATTCAACATTTCCGATTCTCTGAGTGGGGAGTAGATCGGCTCCGACTTTCCATCGATAGTCCGACTCGCCACTCATGCGAGGCCGTTGACGCGTCGGATGCCCCATTCGGCGGAAAGGCAGGCGATGGCGATCAGGAAATAGAGGGGCTGGTGCCACAGCGGGGAGGTCCAGGGTTCGGTGATCGGGGCGTCGCGCGACTCGAGGCTGGCGACGAAGCTCTCGAGGCGATCACCGTTGACTACCTCGCCCCCGGTCTTCGAGGCGATGGTCTGGAGGAAGTCCCGATCCGGCTGGAGGCGGGCGAACTCGTCGGCCGCGGGCTGGGCGGCCCAGCCGGCCTCTCGCTCGCCGACCGCGGCGCCGTCGGGCGCCGTTGCGCTGGCGACCACGCGATAGGCGCCCGGCAGTTTCGTCATGTAGGTCGCCCCATAGCTGCCCGCCTCGCGACCGTCGGCCTCGGCATCCAGCGTCAGATCCTCACCGTTCGGCGGGTGGATCTTCAGGGCGACCTTGGCGTTGTCGAGCGGGAGGTACTCGGCATCGCGCACCTGGACGCGTAGCTCGACGGCCGGCGACGTCGCGTCGGATTTCGGTCGCACGGAGACGTTCACGCGGCCGGGCACGTCGGCGACCAGCCATCGGATGGTCTGACGCCAGGACCGCTCGAGGTCGCTCTCGGTCTTCTCGGGGCGATTCATCCCCCATCGCCAGAGTTCGCCGATCATCAGCGCGCCGACGCGTCCCTTGCCGAACTGCTGGGCCACCAGGGCGGGGATCTTGTTCTCCGCCGGGTCGAGGACCTCGGCGAGCACCACGGCCCCCGGCTTGATGCCGCTCGAGAGACTGATCGTGCGGAAGCCTTTCATCTCCGACAACCGCTGTTTCTCCTCCTCTTCGGTCTTGCGCATCCGGACCCACGGCTGGAGCCAGCCTTCGCGCGTGAGGCTCAGTCGGTAGTCCACATCGGCCGGGCTGCCGGTGGCCCGATCGATGTAGACCGGCAGGAGCTCGCCGACCGGCGTGCGGTCGTACTTCCCCGCGGCGAACGTATCGAGCCCGCCGAGCATGAGCAGGCCGCCCCCGCGCTGGCTGACGAAACTCCGGAGGAGGGCCAGTTGGTCGGGGGTGAAGAACGCGGACTCGATATCGTCGATGACGACCGCATGATAGCGATAGAGCTCGTCGGCCGACTTGGGGAAGCCGTCGCGGAGCTCGGCCTCATCGAGGACACCCAGTCGGACCAGCACCGGCTGGTCGGCCCGTTCGGCGGTGTCGGGATCGGGATGGTCGAACCCTTTGAAGAGCTGGCTTGCCGAACGGTCCCTCGAGTCGCGGAAGTCGAACTTCGGCTGTCGCTTGGCGATCCGGAGCAGGCCGAGGAGCTGGACCTGATCGTCGTCGTCGAGGGCTCGGCGGAGGAACTTGAACTCCCAGTTGGGCCGGCCGCCAACATAGAGGATCCGGTATGGGCCGCCCCCCTGGTCGACAACGACCAGTCGGCTGTTGTTCGCCAGGGTCTGCTCGCCGGTCGCTGGGACATCAGTGCCCGGGGCTTGGCCTTTCTCCTCGTCGGCGGCGAAGGCATGGACCGAGTAGAAGCTGATCCCCTTATGCTCCGGCCGGAACTGGAAGCGGAAGCTGAGCGGCTTGTCGTCATACTCGGCCTTGATCTGCTGTCGCTCAACTTCCTTGCCGGTCTCGTCGGTGATGGTGGCGACGATCGCCTGGCCCGGATATCCGGCGACCGAGACGTCGGCCCGCACGACGGCCGGTGCCGCTTCGAAATTGGTCTGGCTGATCGACACTCGACCGACTCCGATATCCTTGGCGACCCCTCGCGACGGCGGCGACACGGGATAGATCGGCGGCAACTGCGACCAGTCGATGTCGTCCGTGTCGGTCCGGTTGCCGTCGGTGAGCAGCAGCACGCCCGCGATCGGCAGGCCGCGAAATCGTCGGGCGATCGCCGAAAGCGAGGTCGTGACCGATGAGCCCACGCCATCGAACGTCAGGGCGTCGAAGCCCTCGGTGGCCCGGAGGTGCGAGTCGAAGACGTAGCGGCGGACGTCGAAATCTTGCTCGAGCCGGGTGTTCCAACGGTTCTCCTTGGCCAGCCGGTCGCGGAGCCAATCGGCGCGGGTCCGGGTGCCCTGGCTATCGCGGATGAGCATGCTCTGGCTGTTGTCCGCCAGGATGATGAAGGCGTTGGCCCCTCGCCGCGGCTTCTGCCCTGTGAGCATCGGCTCGACCAGGCTCAGCGCCAGGGCCGCGATGCCGATCCCCTTGAGGATGGCCGCCGCGATCCGGACCGGACGCCGCACCGGCGCGCGTCCGTAGCTCCACAGCAGCGCGACCGCGGCGACGCCCATCACGATCGCGGCGCCCATCATCCATTGGGGAGATCCCCAGACCAGGGACGGCAACCTCATTGACCACTCCCCAATCGTTCGTAGTAGCGGCGGACGCCCTCGGCGAATTGCGGCGGGACCGGATCCCGATCGATCGGGACTAGGGCATCGGGCGACTCGCGGCGTCGCACCTCGTCGGCGATGCGGTTGCGGAGCTCGCGGATGGGCTCGGCCACGAGATTCTGGAGCTTGGTCCAGTCTGGTTCCTTGGAATGCCGGCGGAAGTCCTCGCGAGCCCCGCGGACGCGGTCGCGAATCCGCGCCGCCTCGGCCCGCCATTCGGGCTGCTCGAGCAATTCCTCGACGTCGCGCATCCGGTCGGACCACTGGCGGAATCCTTCGCCGGTGATGGGTCCGCTGGCCCCGCCTCGAAGGCTCTCGGCCATCCGATCGAGTCCCAGCTCGGCCCCACCCCCGCCGCCTCCCCCTCGGGGAGAACCACCGCGACGATCCCCGCCCTGACGTTGGCGGTTGCCCGGCTGCCCTTGTTGACCTTGCCCTTGCTGCCCTTGTTGACCTTGCCCTTGCTGCCCTTGTTGGCCCTGACCTAGCTGCTGTCCCTGCTGTCCTTGCTGCCCTTGTTGACCCTGGCCTTGCTGTCCCTGCTGTCCTTGTTGACCCTGGCCTTGCTGTCCCTGTCCCTGCCGACCTTGCTGCCCTTGTTGGCCCTGGCCTTGCTGTCCCTGCTGGCCTTGACCCTGTCCCTGTTCTCCTTCTTGTTGTCCTTGCTGTCCTTGGCCTTGCTGTCCCTGTTCGCCTTCTCCCGGCTGACCTTGCTGGCCCTGGCCCTGCTGACCGCGTTGCCCCTGTCGGCCGCGCTGACCTTGTTGACGCCCTTGCTGACCCGGCTGACCAGCCCGATCGCCTTGTTGCGGTTCCCCCGGAGCCTGCGCTTCTCCATTGGGATTGCCGGGAGCCTGGCCCTCGCCAGGTTGACCGGGCTGTCGATCGGCCTGATCAGGCTGTCGCATCCTGCGTAGGCTCTGACCGGCCTGCGGGCGAGCCTGCTGGGATGCGCCGGGAGTCTGACCCTGACCATCGGGCTCGGACGGAGACTGGCCTTCGGCTCCGCCCTCGTTGGGTTCGCCAGGTTGGCCCTCGGCCTTTCGCCGGGCGTCATTCGCCTGTCCGGGTCGCGAGGCGGCACGCGGGTTCTGATCTGTCTCGCGACCGGTCCCACGTGCGATCTCGCGGTTCACCTGGTCGGCGAGTTCATCGAGCTCGTCCTGGGCGCGGCGGAGGGCTTCGGTCCCGTCTCCGAGGACGGACTGGGCCGCACGCTCGACGCCCTGTCGCAGTTGCTCGATGCCCGGTCCGGCGTGATGGGCGGCGCGGGAGGCCTCCTCGGCGATCCCGGCGTTAACCAACTGCTGGGTCGCCTTGAGGGCCTCGGGGATCTTCTGCTCGTTCGCCTTCCGGACGGTGTCAAAGAGGTTCTTGGCGAGGAGCGGCTCGGTGTCCTCGGCTTCCTGGGTCGTGTTCCGCATCCGATCGAGGAGCTGGTCGAGTTGCTTGGCCTGCTGCTCGGCCCCCTCGCGGGCCTTCTTGCGGTCTTCGGACTCGCGCAACGAATGCTCGGGATTCTTGTCCCAGTTGTCGAGTTGCTCGGTGAGTTTCTTCTGGTTCTCGTCGAGCCGGCGGGCCTGGTCGCGCATCTCGGTCATCGTCTCGGAGAACTGGTTCGACGTTGCCTTGCGGAGCTGCTCGCGGAGGTCGTTCAGTTGCTTGCCGGCCCGGCGCCCTCGGTGAGGGCCTGGGGGAGCCGGCCTTCCTCGAGGGCCTGCGAGGCCTGACGGACGTGATCGCGGCTCTGCTCCATCTGCTGACGGGCCTCGGCCATCCGCTGCTGATTCTCTTCGTTCTCCATCCGCTGCTGGAGCTCGTCGCTGTCGCGGAGGATCTCCTGTTGCTGCTCGCGCAGTCGCTTGAGCTGCCGATCGATCTCCTCGCGGGCCTGCTGGGTCTTGGCCGCTTCCAGCGCGGATTGCAGCTCCTTGAGCCGTTCGTTCAGGTCATTCTGGCGCTGGGCCAGCTCGCGAAGCCGGTTGAGCACCTGGCGGTTCTCGCTCTGCTCCCGCTCTCGTTGGGTCTGATTCTGCTGCTGGGAGCGTGCGGTCCGCTGTTCCTCGTAGCGCTTCTCCTCGGCCGACAATTCGAGCTGCTGGAGCTGCCGCTGGTTCGGGCTGGCCGCGGAGCTCTGGCTCCGGCTCCGGCTGCGGGAGTTGCGGGTGACCTGGAACTCGCGGGCGCGTAGCTTGAGCAGGGCCTGGTAGGCCGCCTGCTCGGCGACCAAGGCCGGCGAGAGCGCCTTGATCGAGGCGTGATCGGCCGCGTCGGCGAGGTGTTTCTCCGCCTCCTTCATGAGCTTCGTGGCCTGCTCGAGGCTGGCCTTCGAGGTCTCGTCGCGGAGGCGTTCGCCCATCTGGGCGGCCTGCTCGATCACGGCCTGCTGCGACTCGCGGAGGGTCTTGGTGTCCTCGGCGAAGGCGGCCGTCGGCTGCGGACGGGTCTCGCGACGGACCAGCTTCCAGGTGCCGTTGATGATCTGTTTCTGGAGCTCGGCGAGCTGTCCTGCCTGCTGGGCGTTCTGGCTACCCTGCTGTTCCTGTTCCTCCTCGGACCCGCCCGATGGCGCCTCGCCCTGGCGGAAGATCTCGTCGAAAGGACGGACCTCGGCGAAGAACATGTCGCCGGAAGAGCGCCGGGGTTGTCCGTCCGGCCCGATGTCCTCGGCCCAGAAGAAGTAGGTGATGAGCTGGTCGGGTGCCGACTTCATCGCCTCGAAGTCGAGCATGTGCTCGACCCCGAGCTTCGTCGCCGGTTTCGCCGGGGCGGCGTCGGAAGCCCCCAGCACAATCTCCTTCGGCTCCTCGCCCCCGAGAGAGTAGCTGATCCCGTGGCGGAGCAGGCCGAAGTCGTCCTCCATCCTGGCCTTGAGCTTGAGCTCCTCTAGCGGCGAGACCTGGACGTCGCGCGACGGCTGGGTCATCGTCACGGTCGGCGGATGATTCCGGGTGACGTTGACCACGATCTCGTAATCGATCGGGTTGGTCCGGCCCTCGGCGTCGACCAGCTTGAGCTTGTATCGGCCCGGCTCGGCGAGCGTCCACTTCGCGCCGTAGGTGTGATCGGCGGATTCCTCGCGGACCAGGTTGATCGACGCGCCGGCTTTCTCGACGAGCGTGGCGGAAGTAACATCCTTGTTCAGCCGGCAGAGCAGTGTGAGCTCGGTCCCCTCCACGGCGGTGACGTGCCGGACGTCCTCGACGATCTTGGGCTCGAGCCGGGTATAGGCGGGGAAGGCCAGGTGGGCGTCGGCCCGCTTCAACGCGGGGAACTCGAAGACGCGGACGCGGTAGGTGTCGGTACTCCGGCCTTCGAATTCGATCCGGTAGGCCAGGTCGGTCTCGACCGATTCCACGCGACCGGCGAAGGTGGGGTCGGCGAGGCTCCGCGACATGGCGCGGCGTGCCGGCCCCTGCGGGCCACCTTCGACGACGAGACTGGCGTCAGGCGGTGCCCCTCGATTGAAGCGGGCGATGACCAGCAGCGAGCTGCCGCGCTCGAGCTCGGTGTCGCCCGGGTCAACCTGGACCTCGGACGCATCGGCCCGACCGCTGCCAGGGCCGCCGTAGGCCGTCGAGCGGACCTGGCCGACGAGCGTGCCGGACACGACCAGCAGGAACGCCAGCGCCGCCGCGTGGGCCAGCTTGGCGAGGCGGATCTGCCAGGTGGGGACGGTCTCATCCCAGTCGTGCGACCGGCGATGCTCCAGGGCCTCGCGGACGACCGACGCCTGCAAGAAGCCAAGTTGCCCGGCCGGCGTCCCCTCGACCTCCTCGACCGCGGCCAGCAGCTCGGTCCCCAGTTCGGGATGCTTGGCCTCGATCCGTCGGGCGACCCAACGCGGGTCTTGCGCCGATCGCAGCGTCAGCACGCTGCAAATGAGCCCCGAGAAGGCGGCCAGGATCGCCATGGCCGCCAGGAGCCAAGCGGAGGGGATGGATTCGGTGCCGTCGCCCGGGCGCATGAAGTCGATCGCGGAGCCCGCGAGCGCCAGCGTGAGCCAGCACGCGGCGAGGCCGCCCCACAGTCGGAGCCGACGGAATCGGCGCGCCACCTGTTCCAATGCCTGCCGCAGTTTGCCGCTCATGTCGCCAGGACCTCCGCATGTGCCAGGCGAGGCCGCTTGATCCGACCCGCCAGCAAGGTTTCCGCGATCAGGATGCCGATGGCCGCGAGGATCAGCCACCGCCACAGCTTCTGACGACTCTCTAGCTCGGCGTTGCGCATCTGACGCAACAGGTCGCGGTCTACCGTCGTCCGGGACGGGTTCACCAGCCGGCAGCCGAACTGTTCCAGGGTCTCCACGGCCAGAGGCGAGGTCTTGCTCTCCGCCGGGTCGAGATTGACGGCGAACACCCGCGGGCGGGCCGTCGGATTGATCGTATACACGCCGGGCTCGTCCGTCTCGGTGAACGACCTGCTACCGGCCGCCATGGCGACGTCGGACCCCGACGGCTTGTGCACGATCGTGGGCCCCGTGCCGTCGCCCGAGTCCGGCAGTGCGACGCGATCCCCGACCGTGTGATCCTCGGCGTCGAACGGATGCGGGTCTCGTCGATCGAGCAGGGCGCCCATCATCGCCACGAACTTGGACGACCGCGCGAGCTGGCTATCGGCCGGCTTCCAACTGCTCGTCATGATGACGAGGGTCCCTTTGCCGATCGTCTTCTCGAGGACTGCCGGATCCCCGTTCTCGAATCGGGCCAGGACACTGCGCACCGCCTACCATCTTGGGATCGACCTTTCGATGCTTCCAGAAATGGATCTTGGTGAAATCGCTGAACTGGGCGCCGGCGAGGGGGGCGAAGAGCGGGTTGTCGAAGGAGATCTCGCGTAGCATCTGGTCGTGCGGAGCGCCTGCTTCCTCGATCAATGGGGCTGGGGTCTCCGCCAGTTCGGCGAGTGTTTTGTCCAGGCCGGTCTTGGTCATGACGTACAGGAGTGTGCCGCCATCCTTGACATAAGCCCTCAGCCGACGGACGTTCTCGGAGGTCGTCTCGGCCTCCAGGAAGACGAGGGGGAGTGTACGGTCGGACTCCCAGGCCAGCGGGCTACCGGACGGGCGAGGGACGACCTTGACACTCCGCCTGGCCGTGTCGGGGAAGACGCGCATCACGTAGTAGAGTAGCCCATCCGGGTCATCGGGCCGATCGTCGCCGACGAAGAGGACCGTGGCCTCTTCCTTCTTCTCGTCGGCCACGTAGAGCGTGTTATCGAACCCGGCGGCGTCCCCCTTCAGCACGAGGGAGGCCGGCGCCACGGTCCCCTCGGGCCGCGGCACGCGGACCACCCGGCTCTCGCCCGGCGGGACGTACACCTCGATCGGGTCGCCGATCGCCGAACCCTTCTCACCGGTCCATTGCAGCGCGAATTTTTCGCGATGCGAGCCGGGATCGTTGAACACCCGGACGCGACGGTCGCGGTCCGCACCCGATGCCACGGCCTCGGCCGGGTCGGCGAGCCGATGCACGCCGGCGTTAGACGCGTCGTCGGAGACCGTCTTGATATCCAGCTCGACGTCCTTGGGCCAATCGAATTCACCGAGCGCCTCCAGCCGGCTCCCCTGCTGGAGGTCGCTGATCAGCACGATCCGGCGCGGCATGCGACCGGTCTTCTCGCTCTTGTCGGCTACGTCCTCGATCGCGCCGACGGCGTCGACCAGCGCCTGCCCGAGATTGGTCGCCTTCCATGACGGCTCCAGGCCATCGAGCCGAGCCCGGGCGACCGCCTGGCGTTGCGAGTAGTCTTGCGTGGACGCCTCGCGGAAGCCGAGGAGCGGGTGGGATGTCGCGTCGAACGCGAAGACCGCGAACTCGTCGGTCGGCCCGCAATCGGCGATGACCTGCCCGGCGATCGCCTTGGCCTTGGTCCAGAGGTCACCCCGGCGCAGGCTGGCGCTGGTGTCGATGAGCACCGCGATCCGATGCTGGGTGTCTTCGCCCAGATTCCATTGCGCCTCCTGGCGCAAGAACGGCCGGGCGAAGGCGAACGCCAGCAGGCACAACACCGCGGCGCGCAGGAAGAGCAAGAGCAGGTTGTCGAGGCGGCTCCGTCGCGTCAGCTTGGGCGGCGACGGGGTGAGGAAGATCAGCGAGCTGAACGGCACCTCGCCGCGAGGCCGCCGCCGGATCAGGTGGAACACGATCGGGGCCGCCACCGCCAGCATGCCGAGCAGGTAGAGCGGCGTCAGGGCGCTCATCGTCCGCCCCCTTGCCGCGTCGGGCTCCGGTGGCCCGGCCGTCGGCCGCGTCGCATCCGCACCTTCAACAGGTCGAACAGGACCAGTTCCAGCGGCCGGTCGATCGTGATCGACTGGTATTCGATGCCCAGGTCGATGCACGCACGCTCGATCTCGGCGGCGTGGGCGGCGAACCGTCGGAGGTACTCCGCACGGGCCTGGCCCGGATCGATGTAGAGCTCGCGGCCCGATTCGGCGTCGAGGAACATCGCGGGCGTCGTGAACGAGAAGCTCACCTCGGCCGGGTCGAGGATCCGCAGGACGATCACGTCATGCCCTCGCGACCGGAGGTAGCCCAGCCGGGTCCTCAACGTCTCGATCGGGGCCAGCAAGTCGGAGATTAGGACGATCATCCCGCGCTTGCGGACCGTCGCGGCGACCTGTTCGAGCGGGCCCGCCAGGTCGGTCGCCCGGCCGGCGGGCTCGCGGTCCAGGATCGCCATCAATCGACGCAGGTGCCCCGGACGGTGCCGCGCCGGCAGGTATTCGACGATCCGGTCCTCGAACGTCATCAGGCCCACCGCGTCGCGCTGGGTGGACAGGAAGTAGGCGATGGTCGCCGCGGCGGTCCGGGCGTACTCGCTCTTGCTATAGTCACCGGATCGATAGCCCATCGACCGGCTGGTGTCGAGCACGAGCTGGCAGCGGAGATTCGTCTCGTCCTCGAACCGCTTCACATAATACCGATCGGAGCGAGCGAAGAGCCGCCAGTCCAGGAACCTTGGGTCGTCGCCGGGCGAGTACTCGCGGTATTCGCTGAACTCGACCGAGAAGCCGTGGATGGGGCTGCGATGAATCCCCTTGAAGAAGCCCTCGACGACCACCCGGGCCCGCACCTGGAGGCTCTTGATCCGCATGAGCGTCCCGGGATCGATCAGCGACGCACCCGGCTGGGCCGCAGTATTGGAAGCCGGTTGTCGCAAGACCGTGCTCATGAACGCGCTCGTTTCGCTTCGGAACAGGTCGGAATGATTTGCCGATCGGCTCGGACGGGTTTTCGTAGAACGGAATTCATTCCGTTGCATCGGGAAACGGAATGAATTCCGTTCTACGGACGGTTGAAAATCGGGAGGCTTCCATCGGTGGGCGATGTCCACCCAACTTTCTGACCACCAGGGCTATTTCAGTGGTCCTTTGACTTCTTCCAGGAGTCGATCGATCACCGCATCGACCGTGACCCCATCGGCCTCGGCCCGGTAACCGAGTAGGACGCGGTGCCGGAATGTCGGATGGATCAGTGCCCGGATGTCCTCCGGCGTGACATGAAACCGGCCGCGGAGCAGGGCACGCGCCTTCGAGCCCAGTATCAAGGATTGGCCGGCCCTCAGGCCGGCGCCCCAGCTCACCCAGTCGTTGATGAATCCGGGGGCCTGCGGGCCAGGACGGGTGGCCGACGCCAGCCGGACCGCGTAACGGATCAGCTCTTCCGCGACCGGCACGCGCCGCACAACTTCATGGAACTGCATCACGTCCTGGCCGTCGAACAGGGCCTCGAGCGGTTCAGGTCGCTTCGAGGTGGTCTGACGCACCACGGCGACCTCATCGTCCTCGGGCAGATAATCCACGATCACATTGAACATGAACCGGTCGAGCTGGGCCTCGGGGAGGGAATACGTCCCCTCCATCTCTATCGGGTTCTGCGTGGCGAGGACGAAGAACGGCTCCTCTAGCGGATAGCGGACGCCGGCCGCGGTCACCTGATGTTCTTGCATGGCCTCCAGGAGTGCGGCCTGGGTCTTGGGCGGGGTCCGGTTGATCTCGTCGGCGAGGATCACGTTGGCGAAGATCGGGCCCTTGACGAACTGCATCCGGCGGTGGCCGTCGCCGGCCTCCTCGAGGATCTCGGTCCCCGTGATATCCGCCGGCATGAGGTCGGGCGTGAACTGGATCCGCTGGAACTTCAGCTTGAAGACCTGCGCGATCGTGCGGACCAGCAACGTCTTCGCCAGACCCGGGGCGCCTGTGATCAGGCAGTGCCCGCCGGCGAACAGGCTGATGAGGAGTTGGTGCGACACTTCCTTCTGGCCGATGATCACCTTCGACAGCTCGCGCTCGATCCGGCCGCGACTCTCGTGGATCTTCTCGACGACCTGCCGCTCGCTCTCGTAAAGATCTGCCTCTTCCGTCATGCTTGGATCTTTCAATGAGTCATTGCATAGGTCACGATATTAATACCCATGGGATACGACTTCTTCTCGGAGAACTCGTGGAAATAGTCCTCGTTCTCGCCCTCGCGTTCCCAGCCGTCGCCGAGGTCTGTGTTGTGGCAGATGATGACCATCATCCGTCCCTTGTCATCGAAGATCCCCTTGTAGTGGACGGTCTGGGTGTTGTCGCCATGGCGTCCGCCCTCCCAGGTCACGTTCGAACCGGGGCCCGGCCAGGACTGGATGCCGGGGACCTGCGGCTTCTCCTTGAGCTGGTAGACGCAATGGAAGATCTCGTGATCGAGGCCCAGCTCCTCGGGTTCCCGATCGGGGAATACCCGCTTGATCTGATCGTAGAAGACCTGCCACTCCCAATCGCCCCAGAAGTCGTCCACCATGAGGAAGCCGCCGTTGAAGAGATACCTCCTCAAGGCCACGATCTCCTCGTCGGTGAAATAGAGTCCTCCGGTACCCGGCTCGATCATGTAGAGGAACGGATAATCGAACAGTTCCG
Organism: uncultured Planctomycetota bacterium; assembly: GCA_963777695.1. Lineage (GTDB taxonomy): Bacteria > Planctomycetota > Planctomycetia > Isosphaerales > Isosphaeraceae > CAVZRC01. The sequence goes on along the minus strand of CAVZRC010000001.1, from coordinate 1,127,644 downwards.
GGTCGGTCAACTGGAGGCTGATCGGGTCGGGATTGACCTTGATCGACGTGAGCTGCGAGAGTCGCAAGGAGAAGTTCAGATCGCTATCGGGCCAGTCGGTGCGCCAGCCGCCCCAACCGCCATAGCCGCCTCCTCCGCGACGACCGCCTCCTCGCCGCTGGAAGCCCATACCACCGAACCCACCCCCGCCTCCGGAACTATATTCCACGCGCACAAACGTAAAGATGTCGTGTTTGAAACGCTCGTCGTTCGACCAGCTCGGTATGCCTTTCCGGGGATCCTGGGACATCTGCGACATGCCGCCGCGACGCCCGCCGCCGAACTGCGCCACGGCCGCGCCCGAGGCGATCGCGATAAGTACGGGGATTGCTAGGAGGATCAGTCGTCTGGTCATGGAGTTACCACGCTTCGCGGGCTAGTTAGACTTGACGGAGGCCGGATCCGAGGCTTTCATGCCGTGTTCGACCAGCTCGAGTAAGAGCTGATGTGCGTCCAGGAATCGGGGGGCTTCTTCGAGCGACTTGAGGACCTCACGGCGGGCCTCGTCGTGCTTCCCCGCCTGGCTCAGCAGTTTCGCGAGGTGGTAATGGACTCCGGCCGGGTCGGAATCGTCGAGCATCGCCACGGCGCGGTAGGCGCCCATGGCCTCGTCGGGCTCGCCCAGGTGCTCGGCCGCGAGGGCAAGCTCGCGATACGGAGCCGGGATCAGCGGATTCACCGCCAGGAGTCGCCGCGCGTCCCGGGCCAGGGTCGTCCAGTCCTTGGCGGCCTCGTCGAGCTCCATCATCCGGAGGTAGGCCGGGCTGGCGCTCGCTTCTCGCGCCGACAGCTCTTCGAGGATCTTTCGCTCGGCGACGGGGTCGGACAGCCGACGATAGACGGCGGCCAGCATGAGATAGGCGTTATCCGGACCGACATATTCCGGGTAGAGAGACTTCATCTTCTTGAGTGCCCCCTTGGCGCGGGCCAACTTCTCCTCGGTCAGGAGCCGAGCCGCCAGGCGACGCCAGCCCCAGAAACTCTGCGGATGTTTCTCGACCCACGAGGTGATCGCCGACGAATCCGCGTCATCCGGCAGGTCGATATCCTCCCAGGTTGCACCCGGCGCGACGGCCTTGGCCCGCCCGCGCAAACTCGGCGAAGCTCTTATCTAATTCATCTAGCGACATTTTCGTCCGGCGCGGCAGGGTCTCGTTGATCGGGATTCCGGTGCCGAGGTCGTCCAGCACCTCCTTGAGGGCCGTCAGCCCGGCCTTTTCCACGAGGAACGCGACGGCGAGGGCCGATTCGTAATAGGCGAATTGTACGTGGAGTCCGGACTTCGGCGAGAGGAACGCCGAGCTGAGCTGGCTCAGCGGGGTCAGCTCGTCGCCGAGGATCATGGCGCGAAACTTCGGGTTCATCGAGCTCGCCCAGGCGGGATCCTTCTGCTCTTCTTCGTAGACCGAGATCCCTTCGCTGAGCCATCGCGGCATCTTGTTGTTCGTCTTGCTCAGGGTGACCACATGGCAGAATTCGTGCCAAAGCACGGATTCCCAGTTCGACGGGTTGGCGCCTTGCGATGCCGGGCTGTTCGCCGTGACCACCCGGCCGAAGCAGACGCCGAGCAAGCCGTCTGCCCCCGGGAGGCCGAAGGTCCGCACGGCGAACTCCTTGCGCCGGGGGAAGATCTCCACGATGACCGGTGACGGGACCGTCACGCCGTACTTCTCGCACAGCGTCTTCCGGGCCCTCCCGAGCAGGTCCAGGACCCGATGTCCGTACAGTTGAGCCTCGCGAGGATCCATCCGGACGAGGAACCCCTCGGATTCCAGCGTCTTGAAACCGGCGAGGCGATCGCGGAGCGTCGTGAGGTTGTAAGCGACGACGTTATAGGCATCGGTGGCGAATATCTCAGCAGCGAGCTTCCATCCCTCGTCCTCCTGACCCAGGCGGAGCAGATCCTGGCAGAGTTGGATCTTGGCGGGCTGATAGTCGGGATCCAGTTCTAGGGCGCGACGCTGATAGGCCGAGCCCTCGACGAAGCGATACTTCTGCGAGAGCTTGCGGCCGATCAGGTGGTCGACCTCGGGGTTCGCCGCCCAGCTTGCCAGGGCCGAACCGCGTGCGGCGGCCTCCCCATCGCGGTCGCTGCGGAGGTGGGCCAGCACCGCCTGGTAGGCCCAGGCCAAGGGCTCTTGCGGATTCACGTCCCGCACCCGCTTGAGGATGTTGGACGCTTCTTCATATTTTTCCGAATCAATCAATTGGTTGACTTGCAGCAGAAGGCTATCGACGTGGTTCGGATTAATTTTGAGCGCCTCGGCTACTTCCTTCGCGGTCCCCGCTCGGTCCTCGGCGGAGTAGGCCCGCGCCAGCAAGTAGTGGAATCGCGGATCCTGGGCCGCGTCCTTGGGCGCCTTGCGGAGGGTCTCGGCCGCCAGGGCGAGGTCCTGCTTGGCCAGGGCCAGCTCGGCCGTGGCGAGGTAGGCGTTGACGAACGTCGGCTCCTCCTTGATCGCGACATCGTAGAACAGATCCAGCACCTTCTTCGAATCGGCATTCTTGAGCAGGAAGAAGCGACCCAGGGCCACCCGGCCCTCGGGTGTGGCGAATCGCTGGGGCGAGCCCATCACGACCCGCTCCAGCTCCTGCATGAGCTGCGCCTCTTCCTCTTTCCGGCCGTTGTATCGGTAGACGTCGCGGGCGAGCAGTCGCAACGAGATGCTGCCGGGAAACCGCCGGACCTGCGCTCGACCGTGACCAATGCGTCGGCATACTTGCCCCGCGCCATCTCGGCCGAGACCTGCAGGTAGCGCGGACGCTCGTTCCACCCGCCCCCTTCGGCGATCTCCTTCTCGGCGACTTTCGCGCATTCATCATATTTGCCGGCGCGGAACAGTGACTCGGCATCCTCCGGATCGGCCGCGGCCGTCGCGCCGGTGAGGCCCAAGAGCAGGGGGCCGACGCAGGCGATCAACGTGAGCCACACGGGTACCAACGGCTTCCGCCCCGGGGATCCCGGAGGATTGACGAACACGCTCATGATCAGATTTCCGGCCGCTCAGGCGGAGGGTCCGAACGAATGAGGGACTGGGAGCGTCTCGCACCATCCCGGCGGGAGGGATCTCGGGAGGGGAGGCTCGGGCCGAGCGAGTCGCTTCTGGACACTGATTATAGCCCGGCACCGAACCGAATTGCCAAGGGGCAACCCATTCCGCTTCGAGATACGACGCGAAAGACGCCGGCTCGAAGGTCCCCGGGGGCATCGCCGGGCCTCGTGGGTATCGTTCGGCGCGAAGACGTGACGCGCGCTCGATCAAGACACCATCACGCTGCCATACCAATGACGTCAAAATATTCCATAAAATTGATGCCAAGGAGTGCCGCGAGGGGGACCGGCACCGCCGGCATCGCGAGGAACTCCATGAGCCGGGCCATTGACGATCATCTCCCGGAAAGCCGGTTCTCGGGCTCATTCAGGCGGCGGACGTCCCTGACCAGTTCGGCCAGGAACACGACCTGGAGGATCATCGCGGCACCGATCAGGAGCAGGGCGATCGCGACGAGGTAGGCCAGGATCAGCGCCTGGACCGACGCGGGTATGAACTGGCCGCCCGTCAGTCCCAGGCTGCTGGTCACCATGACCCCGATGACGAGGGCCGAGAATGCGACATAGCCGAGCACGCCGAAGAGGAGGGTCCGACCCCAGGTGGTCATGAACGCGGAGAGCATGGCGTACGTGCTCTTCGTCGCCGCGACGCCCGGGAGGACGGCCTCGATCTCGTCGGAGCTGGCCGCTTCGGGCTCGAAGATGTCCTCGTCATCCTTCTCCCAATCGGCGCCGGCTTCGTCGCGCGAGTCGTCGAGCGAGACCGTCATTTCATAATTGGAGTCGCCCGGACCGAGCGTGCGGAGCGGACGCGAGGGGTCATCGAAACGGCCGAAGACGTCTTCCGCCCGGAATGGTGCCGATCTCTGACGCGACGGACCGCCCACGGGCGTGTCCATCGCGGCGCCTCGCCAGGAGCCGTCCACCCGATGTTGCTTGACATCCTTCACGGCGAGTTCCGTCGTCAGGAAGTTCGCCTTGCACTTCCGACAGCGCAAGCTTCTCGCCTCGGTCGCGAGGCTATCCGGAAGATAGCCCATCCGTTCGCACTTCGGGCACCGAATCATCATGACTGGTTTCTCCGCGACCGGGGTCTCACATTATCCTGCGGAGCATGGGTGATCACGGCGGGATCGTCAATCGCCCGGAGGGGAAAAACCCCGATACCCGGAGCTTGGTCGCTCGACTGTTCCATTAATCGAGTATTGCTCCCGGGCGCGGACACACAAGAAAATTTGCCAGTTCGGACGACGATCCTGCCGGATTCGGCCGAGGATGTTGAGATAAAGCATCATATTGGGTGGGAAAATGCAGCACCGATTGATATCAGGGTTGAATGAGCAATGCGGGCCGACATGCGCTCCATCGCGGAGCGTCTGCCCGACAGAAATCTCACCCCGCTAGGTGCTAAGGACCTATCCCAGTAGGAGTCTTTGTAGGGCGGGTGAAACCCGCCAAGTCTTTCGGCGACAAGGCATTCGGTGGGTTTCACCCACCCTACTGGGATAGACTCTTAGAGCAAGGTTCCCTTCAGCAGGACCAGGGCCACCGAGAAATAGATGACCAGTCCGGTGACGTTGACGAGCGTCGCGACGAACGGAGCGGAGGAGGTGGCCGGGTCAAATCCGAGTCGTTTGAGGAGGAACGGGAGCATGGAGCCCGTCAACGTCCCCCAGACGACGACCCCGAGCAGCGAGCCGGCCACCGTCAGACCGACCAGGATCCAGTGTTCGCCATAGACGTTCGAGACCGCACTCCAGATGGCGATCCGGAGGAATCCGATCGCCCCGAGGATCGTCCCCAGCAGCAATCCGGCCGCGATTTCCCGGCGGAGCACCCGCCACCATTCGCGCAAACGGACCTCGCCGAGGGCCAGGGCCCGGATGATGAGCGTGGCGGCCTGCGAGCCGGAATTCCCGCCGCTGGAGATGATCAGCGGGATGAACAGGGCCAGGACCGTGGCGCGGGCGATCTGGGTCTCGAAGTAGGCCATCGCCGTGGCAGTGAGCATCTCGCCCACGAACAGGATGATCAGCCAAGATGCACGCTTGCGCACCATGGCCGGCAACGTCGTGCTCAGATAAGGGTCGTCGAGCGCCTCGAGGCCGCCGAATTGCTGGAGCTCGCGCGTGGCCTGCTCCTCGGCCAGGTCCAGCACGTCGTCGAGCGTCACGATCCCGACGAGCCGCCCGTGCGGGTCCATCACCGGCAGCGCGGTGCGGTCGTACTTGCGGAACACCTGGACGGCTGACTTCTTGTCGTCGGTCGCCAGCAAGCTCACGCACTGGCCGTCGAGCGCATCGGAGACGCGGGCGTGCAGCGGGGAGAGCAGGATCTCCCGGATCCGCAGGTCGTCGATCAGCTTGTTCTGGTCATCGACCACGTAGATGACGTTCAAGGTCTCGCTGTCGCGGCCGTGGGCCCGGACGTGGTCGAGCACGTGTCGCATCGTCCACTCCTTGCGGACGACGACGTAATCGGGAGTCATCAGTCGGCCGACGCTCCCCTCCCGGTAGTCCAGCAGCCGTCGGGCGATGGCGCGTTGCTCGGGATTCAGAAGATCCAGTAATCGCTCGGATTGCTCGTCGGTGAGCTCGGCCAGCAGCGCCGTCCGATCGTCCGGCGCCATCGCGTTGAGGATCTCCGCCGACTCGGTGTCGGAGAGAGCGTCCAGGACCTCGCGCTGGGCGGACAGGTCGAGGTATTTCGAAGGTCTCGGCGGCCGAGGCCGGCTTCAGTACGCGGAAGATCCGTATCCGCTCATCGGCCGCGAGCGGACCGACCAGCTCGGCGACATCGGCCGAAAGCCATCGGTTGACGACTTCGCGGAGCGTCGGCTCGTCGCCCGCTTCGATCAGCTCGCGGATCTCGGGTAATGCCAGCTTGCCCAGCATGCCTCAACGCCTCTCATCCCGTACCTGATATCCGGCCCCGGCCGGCCATGGCTCCCGCCGGGGGTGAGTCATGATAGCCGACTCGCGACCCCGGGACGATTATGGCCCGGCACGATCACGATGAACAGTGGCACTCTCGATGGAACCGATTCTGCCATATCAACATAGCGCCTACTCCCACTCGCCCTTCGGATGCAGCTTCGAAGATCTTGCCGGCTGTCCTGTGGCAATTCCCGAGCGAGGAACCTGGACTAGGACGAACCGACCTATCCGGATAGACTCCGGCGCGGCGAACGCAATGCGGGAGGATTGCCCATGTCTGATTTGAATGATCCATCGGCGGAAAGCGTCCAGTTCGACGAGGCCCGGAACGCGGGCGACGCCATCGACCCGGTCATCGCGCTCCGGGACCGGGCGATCACCCTCTCGCACCAGGGGCGGTTCGCCGAGTCGGAGGCTTGCTCGCGCGAGGCGCTACGCATCGGCCCCGAGCACCTCGACATCTTCAACGAGCTGGCTGTGGCCGTCTGGCGGCAGGGCCGCGCCGAGGAAGCCGAGCAGATCTGCCGCACGGCATGCCGGATCAAGCCCGACGACTTCCGGATCCTCACCAACCTGGGCCTGGCACTCATGGATCAGCGACGGACGGACGAGGCGATCGATTCGTTCCGCGAGGCGTTGCGGATGCAACACGATGCCTTCCACGCGCGGATGAACCTGGGGATCGCCCTGTCGAATCAGGGGAAGCTTGAGTCGGCGATGGATTCGCTCTGGGAGGCGTTTGAGCTCCATCCCGAGTCGCCGGACGCGTCCCAGAATGTCGGGATGCACCTCGTCCGATTGGGGCGTTTGGACGAGGCGATTGCCTTTTTCGAACATGCCATCCTGCTCCGGCCGGAGTCTCCGGAGGTCCACCGCAACCTCGCGTATGCCTTGCTCCAGCGGGGCGATTATCTCCGCGGCTGGCCCGAGCTGGAATGGCGATGGAAGTGCAATCCCCATCCCGGGTGCCGGATCAATCGCACGTTCTGGAACGGCGATCAGTTCCGCGGTCGGACGCTCCTGCTCCACTATGAGCAAGGCTATGGCGACACGCTGCAATTCATCCGCTATGCCCAGATGGTGAAGCGGCGCGGCGGACGCGTCGCCGTGCTTTGCCAGCCGGCGCTGGCACGTCTCATCGCGCGCTGCGAGGGGATCGACGAGGTGTTCGACGGGACCGGCGGCGAGCCGTCCTGTCACATCCAGGCTCCCCTAATGAGTCTACCGGTCCTCTTCGGCACAACCCTGGCCACGATCCCGGCGCGGGTGCCCTATCTCCACGCGGATCCCGATCGGGTCGAGCACTGGCGCTCGGTGCTGGCGCGTGAGTTGAGCCCGGCTTCGGAATCTCGTCCCTTCCTCATCGGAATTGCGTGGCAAGGCCGTCCCGACAATGACGGCGACCAATGGCGGTCGTTCCCCCCGGCCCATTTCGAGCACATGGCCCGGTTGCCCGGGGTCCGTTTGATCAGTTTGCAGGTCGATCACGGGACCGAGCAGATTCCCGCCCTTCGCGATCGGTTCCCGGTCGTCGAGCTCCCGGGGCTCCGCGGAGGTGACTTCAGCGACACGGCCGCCGTCATCCGACTGCTCGACCTGGTAATCTCACCTTGCACGGCCGTGGCGCACCTGGCCGGAGGTCTAGGCGCCCGGGCCTGGGTCCCGCTCTCGTACTACGGCGATTGGCGATGGCTGGCCCGCCGCGAGGACAGCCCCTGGTATCCCACGCTACGGCTCTTCCGACAGGCAAAGCTCCGCGATTGGGAGCCCGTCTTCCGCCGCATGGCGGAGACCCTCTCGCCCGAGCTGGAGCGCCGGGCCGCCTCGATCCATGATGAGGCGGCTTGAGGCTGCCCCCGATCACGAATTCAGCCACCAGATGGTACCATTGAGCGTCGATGCGAACGTCACCCATGCGAGATACGGCACCATCAGCGACGCGGCGAGTCGCGAGACGCGCCATTCCGCGGTGATCGTCGCCACGATCGTGGCCCACAATATAAGGATCTCCAGGAGAGCCCAGCCGGGCAGTCTCCAGGCGAAGAACACCCAGGACCAGAGTGAGTTCAAGACGAGCTGGCCCCCAAACCAACCCACGGCGAACCGGACCGCGGCCGGATTCTCAGCGCGGCGCTTCCACGTCAACCAGGCCGAGACCGCCATCATCGTGTAGAGTGTGGTCCAGACCGGCCCGAAAACCCAATTCGGGGGATTCCAAGAGGGTTTGCGCAGCGCCACGTACCATGAGTCGAGGGTCTGATTGACGGCCAGCACTCCCACTCCGGAGGCGGCGAAGCAGATCAGGTTCCACATGAGAAGTTCGGCAACCGCCCAGATGGGTGGCCCCACGCTCGCCGATGACAGTACGGGATTCCGGGGAGTCGATTCGAGGGTCAAGTCGGACCTCCGGGCTACGGCTGAATCCATCAAAGATGTTCCGACCCGACTCGTTGATAGAGTTCACGCAATGCGTTGACGGCCCGCGTCGCCAGCGCGAACCACTCCGGGTCCCGGATGCATGCCGGATGGTCGAGTATGGACTTTTCGAGTTGATCGGCCAGTTGCGAGGTGCGATCCAGCAACTCATGACAACCGAAGGATCCCGGCTGGTAAGGAACGTCCCATTCAGGCCCGCATTCCAGTCGGATCTCGCCGATCAGCCTCTGGCGTTCCTTCTCAATCTCCGGAGACGGATCGAAGCCGACATTCATGCGGGCTACTCATCGTTCTTGAGTCGAGGACACGCCTCAGTTCAGCGTCTCCTCGGCCGCGGCCGAGGATCGCCCTTTTCCTTCTCGCGGCCCTTGCCGTCGCGTTCCTCGACGACCTTGCGATAGGTGGGATCCTTGCGGGCTTCTTCGAGTACGCGATCGAGGAACTGGGCGATGCGTCCTCGGGGTTTCGCCAGCGCGATCCCGCCGTTGCCGCCGGGGCCGGGCTTGCCGCCGCGAGGGCCGGGGCCGTTCTGGCCGCCCTTGCCACCACCTCCCGCCGGTCCCTTGTCTTCACCGAGCTCGTGTCCCAGGGCTGCCGCGGTACGCACCTGCGTCACCTTAGGCAAGAGCAGCCGCTCGCAGATTGCCCAGAGGCTACTGGTGATGAAGTACAGACCGAGGCCCGAGGGGACCTTGTAGAACATCACACCCATGAAGATCATCATGAACTTCATCACCTTCTGCTGCTGCTCCGCCTCCGGCGTCGTGGCGGGCGGCGAGAAGAGCTGGGTCTGGACCAGCATCAGCCCCACGACCACGAATGGCAAGACGTTGAACCACTCGCCAAGGAACGGCACTTCGAAGGGGATGTGGAACAGCATGTCGGGGGCCGCCAGGTCGCGAATCCAGAGGAAAGTCGCGTGGCGGAGCGGGACGCTGGTATTGAGCGCCTGCCAGAGCCCGACGAAGATCGGCAACTGGATCAGGGCCGGCAGGCAGCCAGCCACCGGGTTGACGCCATGCTCCTTGTAGAGCGCAAATTGCTCCTTGGCCTGCCGCTCCTTGTCGTCCTTGTACTTCTCCTGGAGCTGTTTGAGGAGCGGTTGCAGCTCCTGCATCTTCTTGGCGGCGAGCGCCTGCTTGCGACCGATCGGGAACATGAGCGCGCGGACGGTGATCGTCAGCAGGATGATTGCGATCCCGTAGTTCCCCTCGGTCCCGTGGAAGAACCGCGAGACCCGCTGGGTCATGCCATACATGAATGCCAGGGTCGGCGTGATCACGTAGCGGGCCAGGTAAGGGGCCCCGGGGATCCCGAACCAGCCGGCCTTGCGATACGAGGCGAGCTCCTCCGCTCCATAAGGCCGCAGAGCATCGGACGTCTTGGGGCCGGCGAAGAGCCGGTAGGTGTGGACGACGTCCTTGGCGGGGCCGACCGTGACGGGCCTCGATGTGATCCGGACCCCAACGTCGGACTTCTTGAGGTCCTTATCCTGGAAGAAGACCATCGCATCCGCCCGGCTATCCCATCGATCATCCGGGCCGGTCGGCGGCGGAACGGGCTCGGTCAGGGCCGCGAAGTACTGGTTCTCGACCCCGGAATATCGCAACGGCTGAGCCGTGTTCGAATATTTCTCCGGAGCCTTGGCGATATCGTAGGCCGAATGGGTGTCCGCCGTCGTCGTGTTCCCGTTGAGTTGGCCGAAGACCAGGTCGCGAAACGTGCCGGTATACCATTCGCCCTCGATCGGTATGCCATGCGGGCCGAACAGGTTGTAGACGACCTTGCGTTCCTTGACGGGGCTTTCGAACTTGAGCTCGGCCTCCAGCCCGTCGATGCCCTTACCCAGCCGAAAGGTCTTTGTCAGGACCACTCCATCGGACGTCTTGGTCCGGAACACCACGGACTGGCCTTCGACGGTCTTGTCCGTACCCGGGATCATCACCGAGACGGGCCGGCGGATCCGGCCCTGATCGTCCTTGACCACCTCCCAGAGGACCTTGTCGAGCGGCTCCTCGGCCTGGCGGGCGGCCCCGATGATGAGCTCCTCGCCCTCCTCCTTCGGCGCGGGAAGGGCTCCGCCGCCGGAATTCACGGTGAGCGCCAGCGAAGGCGGCGTATCGTGGAAGTCGTGCGTGATCAGGGGGAGGGGCAGCTTGAGCTTGACACCGTTCTTGAACTCGGCGTCGAACTGAGTCAGATAGACCGAATCGATTCCGGCCCCGGTTTGATCGAATTGGACTTGCATGCGATACGCGGCGGGGTCCTTATCGGCGGTCGCCCCGAGGATCAGCTCCGATCCGGGGACCACGTTGACCTCGGGCTTCTTCGGTGCCGGGGCGGCCGGGGGCTTCTCCGCCTTTGCCGTGGCCTCCGGTTTGGCCGTGTCCGGCTTGCCCTCGTCCTTGACTTTCTCTTTCGGGACAGTCGCCTGGTCGCCCTTCTTCGCCGGATCCGCCTCGGCGATGGCCTCGGGCTTCTTGACTTCGGGCGCCAGGCCAATCCGCCGCGCGACATAGGGCCAGCCCATCATCCAAACGAGCGTCAGGAGGATGCACAGGAAGAAGCGTTTCTCGTTACTCATATTATTCATGATGAGGCAGCCCCGCCAACGGAGCGAAAAAAGAGATGGGGCTCGCGGCCCGACCTACTCGCTACCGGACAGCCCGTTTGCGGAATCTCGTCAACTCGGTCCGGTGATCCCGACCCGGATAGAGGCGAATCGCAACCCGTCGGGTGCCGATTGGGGACGCATGAGAGGTAGGAGGCATCGACGAGCAAGAGTGACCCGGCACGCCCGAAGAGGTGGGGCTCGCAGTCGATCCACCGGCTGGCGTTCCCGGATGAACCCACAGGCTTATCGCCCTTGTCGGAGTCGGTCGCCCAGGAACGGCTCGAGCTCGGGGATGGAGTAAATCTTGCGGATGGTTGACTCGAAATCATAATGCAGTTGACGGAACGTGATCTTCGAGGTCTGTCCGGAGCCCGGAGTCGGCTCGGACGCGACGTCCGAGCCGCCTTCAGCGAGGCCGTCCTCGAAGAGAACATAGCACGCCCGGTTGTCGCCGTCACGGGGCTGACCCACCGACCCGACGTTGATCATCACCTTCCCTTCCCCCAGAGTATACTCATGGTCGACTTCCTCCGGGGAAAAGAATTGGAAATTCTCCGTGAAGATCCCGGGAACATGGGTATGGCCCTGGAAACAATACTGACCCACGAGCTGGAAGAGTCGTTCCATCTTGCGGTGGTTGTAAATGTCTTCGGGAAAGATGTACTCGCTCAGGGGGTTTCGTGGCGAGCCGTGGACGAACAAGAAGGGACCGAGGCGGTGCGACCGGGGCAGGTCGCCGAGGAATTCCCATCGCCGCTCGTTATTGTCCCGATCATTCGGGCTCTCGAGCTGCTCCCGGGTCCAGAAAATGGCTCGCTCGGCCCCGATATTGAAGCCATCGGGATCGAACATCGCCCCCTGGTCGTGATTACCCAGCAAGGTGACCTTGCAAGTGTCCATCACGCGATCGATGCACTCGCGAGGGTTGGGGCCATATCCGATGATGTCGCCCAGGCAGAAGATCTCGCGGACTTCCTGAGACCGGATGTCGTCGAGCACGACCTCCAAGGCTTCGAGGTTCCCATGGATATCACTGATCAGAGCGCGACGCACCGCAGGGGAACCTCCGACCATAAGCCAGACCGCCGTGGCGGCCCGAATTCGGGAAAGGGCTGGGATCTCGACGGTCCCCGGCTCCAATTATTAGTGTAGTGTTAACACGCAATAAAGCATAGAGCGAATCGTCGGCGAGGGTCAAGTCCACGACATCATGATTCCGCCCAGAATCGCATCGTCGGCCCTCATCCTCGCTCCATAGGCAACGAGCCGGTCTCCTCGCGAGGTACTTCCGCCACACCATGTCATCATCCAGCAACGCTTGATGGATCAGGGAGTCGGACAAGCCCGATCAGATGAACCTCCTCAGCCTGGATACTTCGACGGAGCGCGCCGCCATTGCACTGGCGACCGAGGCGGGCCTGTTTTGCATGACGACGCCAGAGTCGGTCCGTCGTCATGGCCGCGACCTGATCCCGCAGATCGGGTCCCTGCTGGAGGCCGCCGGCATTCGCGCGAAGGATCTCGACGCGATCGCCGTCGGGCTGGGGCCGGGATCATATACGGGCCTGCGCGTGGGCGTGACGGCGGCCAAGACGCTGGCCTATGCCGTCGGGCGCAGCTCCTCGCCCTCGACAGCCTCCAGGCCATCGGCCGCAATGCACCGGCCGATGCCTTGCTCGTCTCCGTGATCGCCGACGCGCAGCGAGGGGAAATCTACGTGGCCGAGCTCGGCCGTCCCGCTGCCGATGCCGCGCTGGTGCCTCGCGGAGACACGCACATCGAGCCGATCGCAGATTGGCTGGCCCGGCTCGTGCCGGATGCATTCGTGCTCGGGCCGGCGCTGGAGTCGCCCCGTATCCTGGCCGGGCTCCCCGAGGGACTCGCGGACCCGGCGGCCATGCGGAACTATCCGGACGCGGTGCGCCTGATGGATCTGGCACAAGAGGTCTGGGCCACAGGCCGTCGCGATGATCCCTGGCTCCTGGAACCACGATACCTGCGCCGGAGCGCCGCCGAGGTCCAGTGGGACTCGGTCAGGGGACGTCTTTGAGTCCTTGAGCCCTTCGCCGTTCGATGCCACACCATGCCTTCTCGTCCAGGCCGGGGTACAATCTGACTCGGCCGGAGCAGACGTACGAACGACTCAATAATTCAGGGACCGAGGGGCTCGATGACCAAATGACGAAGGGACCAACCCTGGATCAGAGTCGGACGAAGTCGGCGTACGGGCTCCAGTGGAATCGGTTCCGGATCATCCGCCCGGCGGAGGATCGGGTCACGTTCCGCAACCGGACGGGCCTGGCTCCGGAGGATCTCGAAGGCAAGGTCGTCCTGGACGCCGGCTGCGGGATGGGCCGCTACCTGAGGGTCGCAGGAGAATCCTCCGCGAGGCGGATCGTCGGCGTTGACCTGAGTCGAGCCGTCGTCGCCGCGCGCGAATTGACGCGCGAACTCGCCAACGTTGACATCGTCCAGGGCGATCTCCTCCGGCCCCCGTTCGCGCCCGGGACCTTCGACCTGATCTACTCGCTGGGCGTGATCGACCATACTCCCGACCCGCGATCGGCGTTCCTGGCGCTGGCCCGGCTCCTCAAACCGGGCGGCCGCATCGTCGTCTGGGTCTATCCTCGCGAGCGGCCGATCGTGGAACGGATCATGGACCTGCACCGGGCGATCTCGACACGGATGCCGCTGGGCGTGCTGGAGCCGCTCTGCCGGATCTCGGCTCCGATCGGCGGATTGAAGCGACGACTGATGAACAGCCGACACCGGCTGATCCAGCGCCTGGGCGTCGCCGCCCACCTGGCGACCATCGGCGTCTCGATGCATCCGGATCCCGAGGTGCGCGTCTGCGACACCCTCGACTGGTATGCGCCGAAATACCTATCGAGGCATACCACCGAGGAGGTTGCCGGCTGGTTCTCCGAGGCCGGCCTGATCGGCCTGGTGGACCTGAGTCGCGATCAGGTCTTCTATCATGGAGGGCAGGGGAATGGCATCAACCTGGCCGGATACCGGCCGAGTGTTGACGTCCCGGTGTCGGATCGTAACGCCTCGAATCCCCGGCGGATTCAGTAGAGGGTCGATCCGGCTCCTGCATTCCCCGACTTGCCGCCGATCCGGCCGCCGCCTTTCGAGCCGCTCGAACTCTTGAGCTTCGAACCGGGTGCTCCGAACGGGATCCAGAAGACGGGGTAGGTCCGGATGTACTGATGGCCGAACGGATCGAGGATCTCGAAGTTGTAGGTGTTACTGCCCTGGGTATTCTTGGCCTGGATCGAGAAGAAGCCGTTGGCATCGGTGGCGATCGCCTGGCTGCCGAACTTGTAATTCCCCAGGGTCGAATCCACCAGCACGAGGCTCCCGGGGGTCGTGTAGCCATCGATCGTGACGTATTGTTTGTTCGTATCCCCGCCGGACTCCTGCGGACCCGAATAATGCGCCGCGTCCTGGGGCGTGAGGTTGATCGAAGCCCAGGCGGGGCCGCGCCTGGTCAGAGGAGAGATGTTGCGCTCAAGTGCTAGGGCGTCATAAATGTTGATGATGCCGTTCTGGTTGTAGTCGGCGGCGACGTTGTACTCGGGCTCGCTGGGCTTCGAGACGTAAGTCTGGGCGAAGGAGATCTCGTCGGCGAGGATAACCTGGCCGTCACCGTTGACGTCGCCCGGCAAGGTCGTCTCGACGGTGTAGGAGCCGGTGGAATGATTCCGTCCGGCCACGAGGACTGTGACCGGGCCGGATTTGCCGGTCTGGAAGAAGGCCACGGCCTGGTCGGTAGGCTGTCCCGCATCGCGGGTGCTGTAAAGCCGCCCCGATTGGAGCGGCAACCGTTGCCCGCCCTGTTCGACGCCGACGATCCGAGGGATGATCGCGCTGCCCGATGCGGGCTGCACGAACAAGCCGAATTCGGTCGATTGCCGGCCGGGAGTGATATTCTCGGGTGCGATCGTGACGGAGGTCGTCTCGATCGCCCCCGGCCGCGCGATCGTTCCCAGGCTGAGCCCGATCGAATTAGCCGGCGGCGTGAGCCCGTAAGTGTTGGCCGTGGGGGAAAGGCTGAGCGCCAGCCGGCTTTCGAGTCGCTCGAGGTGTGGCCGGCTCTGGCAACGCGGATTCTTCGACATCGGTGACCCTCCCTGGTCACGGACCTGGCCCCGGTGTGGACAGAAGCCGCCATCACTATCTTCTTTCGGCGAGTGCCCGCACCGACATTCATCTCAACCGGGCGTTACGACACGGACCCGATCAGGCGGGATGGGCTTTGCTGTCGTCGGCGGCAGGCGCCGACTCGGCTCCCTTATTGCCTTCCTTGGACTTCTCACCGGGCCCGGCCGGAGAATCGGTTGACGACCCGACCTTGACCGACGTCCCGTCGGCCATCGAGGCGTCCGGCTGGAGGACGACCTTGGCATCCTGATCGAGCCCGCCAAGGATCTCGGCTCGCACCCCGTCATCCCGGCCGATCCGGATCGCCTGCTTGTAGATCTTCCGCTCACGCACGACCTGGACGGCGCCCTCGCCTTCGCTGTTGCGATCGATGATGCACGAGGAGGGGACGGTCAGGTTCGGCGTGTCCTTCTCCAGGATGATCTCGGCGCGGCCCCACATGCCGTGGCGGAGGTCGTGCCTGGGATTGGGCAGGTCGACCTCGACGCGCATGGTCCGGTCCTTGATATCCTCGGACTCGGCCATCCGGCTGACGGCGCCTTTGAATTCCCGGCCGCCCAGTGCGTCGATCCGGACGATGGCCGGATCGCCGACGTTGCAATGGGCGACGTCGCGGTCCGGGACCAGGATGATCGTTCGCATCCGATCGTCACTGGCGACGGTCAGGAGCGGTTCCTCGCCGACGCCCTGCGTGGCCGACTGAATGAAGGCGCCGGGATGGACGGCCTCGCCGCGGAAGATGATGACGCCGTCGTAAGGCGATTTCAGTCGGGTGTAATCGAGGAACACCTGGGCCTTCTTGAGGTTCGCTTCATCCACACTGACGTCGGCCCGGGCCGCCTTCAGGTCGGCCTCGGCCTGCTCCTGCTTGGCCTGCGACTCAAGGACCTGGGCGTCGGCGGTCTCGATCCCCGCTTGGGCCGCCTGCTCCGCGGCCTGGGACGAGTGGTAATCGTCGACCTGCTCGTCGACGATGCGCTGCTCGATGGCATTGCGCTTGGCCAGGTCGGTGATCCGATTGAGCTGCTTGAATCGATACTCGCGCTTGGCGACGGTGTCTTGGAGGTCGGCGTGGGCCTTGTGCTTCATCGCCTCGGAGGCGACCACGTTGGCCTTGGCCACTTTCACGCGCGACGCGGCGACGTCAACGGCGGCCTTCGCACGGTCCAGTGCGGCCCTGGCCTGCTCGACGGCCGCATCGAGCTCCGGGTCGAAGATCTCCAGCATCAGGTCGTCCTTCTTGACCCGGCTGCCTCGGTCCACCTTCAACTGGGAGAGATAACCCGAGACCTTGGCATAGAGCGGGGCGAAGTCGAACGCCATGACCGAACCCGGCTGGTTGGTGGTCCGCTCCATCCCGCCTCGTTTGGGCGCGATGACCTCGACATTGGGCAGCGAGCCGGCCGATTCTTTCTTGCGCCCCTCTCCCGCGGTCGCGCCCTCATGCCCCGAGTCTCCCGATTTCTCCTTGCCCGATATCGCCATGTAGAAGACGCCGCTCCCGGCGGCGACGACGACAACCAGCAAGAATAGCCCGATCCCCCACCTCGGAGTTTTCGAGGTGGCCCGGACGGGACCTCTCCCGGCCTTTTGACCGCCCAAACGCTCGGGTGCAACCCCGACCTGATCGGCTACCATGAGATCTCCCCTCCCGACGCGGCCTCTCGGAGAAAGGACCGACCGACGAATTCCCATCTCGTCGGGGCATTTCCGCAGTCAGGCGCTTCGGCCGGAACGCTTCGATCCTGATGAGCTATCATGACCGGCCGATCGAACGCATTCGGCGTCCTCGTCACGCCATCCGCCCCCGGAGTCGCGTTATCAAATTGCTTCATAACGATCGCAACCTACTCATGCTAGGGCGCGGCGACGGGGTCGTCAATCCGGGACGGGCGATCGCCCACGGGGGCGCCTCCCGGCGTCGCCCCCCGCCAGGGGTAGGAATGACTCGAGGCTTCGGATACGATCAAACAGGACATTTCGGAAACGACCATCCGTCCGGAGGCATCCCGAGCGGATGCCGATCCGGGAACGACGCCGATCCCCAAGGCGATGCCGGTCCAGGGACCCCGGCATAAGGAGCTCGTCACATGCCCCTTTCCGAGTACGAAAACATCAACGTCCGGTATGTCGACGCCGTGGCCGTCGTCAGCTTCCTCGAGACCGTGTCGATGTTCGAGGGGGACAAGGTCCAGGCGGTCAGCAAGGAATTGATCGACCTCGTGGCGTCCAGGAAGGATCCCAGGATCCTCCTGGATATGTCCAACGCCCATTTCGTCTCGAGCGCCATGCTGGCGCACCTTCTCAAGCTCCATCGCAAGGTCCAGGACGCCAAGGGGAAGATCAAGCTCTGCGGCCTGCGCCCGGTGATCATGGAGGCCTTCAAGGTCAGCCAGTTCGATCGGATCTTCGAGATCCATCCCGACGCGAACTCCGCCCTGAAGAAATTCTGAATGGGCGTGCCAATCAAGGAATCAGGTAGTCGGGCACCGGCGGCTGGTCGGGAAGGGATGTCTCGACCAGCGGCGGCGGGGAACCGAGCGCGACCCAGAGCCGGAATTGCGCCTGATCGTAGCGGACCAGGGCATCGATGAGGTTGGTCCGGGAACCGGCCAGGAGATTGAGGCTGTTGATCACCTCGATGGGCCGGCCGAGGTTGTTCCGGATCCGCGGCAGGTCCTCGTGGAAGCCCGCGTGCGACGATCGGAGTTCCTGACGCGCCACGTCGATCTGATGGCGAGCCGCGCGAGCGTCGGCCTGGGCCGCGATGACCTCGCTTCGCACCCGATTGAGCGTCCGGGCCCTCTCGGCGACGGCCTGTCCGACCTCCGCCTCCCTCTGCCGGATCAGGGCCATGTTGCCGGCCCCGAAATTCAACAAGGTCCAGTAGAGCCGGACGTCGAAGTCGGTCCGGCCCGCGAAGCGTCCGACCAGGGGAGGATTGAGGTTGCTGCCGCCGCCGAAGCCGCCGCCGCTGAAGCCCAGCCAGAGCGTCGGTAACAACGGGCGACCAATCTCCTGCTTAACCCGGGCCTCGGCCTCGCCGATCTCGGCACCTCGGGCCGCCATCTCCGGCCGCTGGCGGATCGCCACCTGGATCAACTGTTCCGGGGACGTATCGAGCGCGACGAGGTCGAGCGGGACCAGCGGGCCTCCGACCGGCCGGAGCCGGACCGACGGATCGAGATTCAGTCGGCGCGCCAGCCGAGCTATCGCAATCCCCACACCTTCCTCGGCCTTCTGGACATCCGCGCGCCGGTATCGCCACTCGGCCTTGGCCCGATCGAAATCGGCCTGCCGTCCCTGGCCGGTGATGGCGAACTCGCTGATCGCCTGCACGATCTGGAACGCCTGGAATTCGGAGAGGCGATCCGTCTCCAGCAGCGTGTCATGGCGGATCAATTCCAGGTACAGGACCGCCACATCCATCAGGATATCGTTCTCGGTGGCGCGAGCGAGGGACCGACTGGCCTCCACGCGCTGATGGGCGGCCAGCGGCTCGAACCAGGCGTCGGTCAACGGGGCGAGGATGTTCACGCCCGGGATCGCGGGCGTACCGGAGCCCACGGCGCCGGCACCGGCGCCCAGGTACAACGATTGCTCCGAGATCAGCTCGATCCGACCCGTGGGTCGCTGGAGGGCACCGTTCTGCCCGTGGTAGTTGCCGCCGCTATTGAGCGAAGGCAGCAGGAGCGTCCGGGCGGCCAACTGTCCGGCGAGTGCCTCCAGGATCACGGTCCGCGCCCGGCCGATGGTCGGGTTGGCCACATCGGCCAACTTGAGGGCCGTCGCGAGGTCGAGCGGATATTCCCCTGCGGCCGGAGGGATCACCGGCGGAGCCGGCACGATGGCTTTCATCTCATCATCCGCGACCCGTTTGATCGACCCGTCCGAGGTCCGGCCGCCCCCGGGCGCCCCCGACAGGGCGACGGGAGGAGGTCCCGGGACGAGTGCGGAGGACGTCCCGTCGGCCCGAGGGCCCCAATCGGGCGGCGCGAACGTGGATGCGACCTTTTCCCGGTCGAGCGGGGCGAGCGCGACCTGGCCTTCGATGATGCGCGAAGTCTGCTGTACGACACAGCCGGAGACCAGCGTAAGCAAGGTCGGTACGATCAGCCATGAGCCCAGCGGGCGGCCCGGGTCGCCGCCAGCGCTCGCACTGTGATGCGGAGACCGCATGAAAGCGCCCTTTCTGATATCATGAACTCGCAATAGGACCGCCGTGATCACGGGATCGAGCGACCGGGGCCGTTCAGTCCGGGTGGCGCGACGGAGGTCACTCGCGACGGCCTCTGCGAGGCCTCGGGCGTCGTCGGTATCGGTAGCGGCGAGATCGTGCCCGGCGGGGTCGCAGCCTTGGGCAGATTGGTCGGGGCGATCCCTTCGGTCGGGACCGGGCGGGCCAGGGCGTCCGCCGGCGGCTGCCCCAGGGCGACGTACATGGCGAACTGGGCCTCGTTGTAATCGATGATCGCATCGAGATAATCCAGCCGCGCCCCGGCCAGGAGCTGGAAGCTATTCAGGAGCTCGATCGGCAGCACGTCTCGCGTACGAGCTCCGGCATGGCCGACGCCCGCCCGAGTGCTGTCCAGGTCCTCGTGGAATGAGAGATAACCGGATCGTACGGCGTCCTCATAGGTCCCGATCTGGGCATATCGCGCGTGGGTCCGGGCATAGGCTTCCGCAATGTCGTCGCGGACCATGTTGAGCAGCTCAACCTGCTGGAACTGGTTAACCTGGAGGCGCGCGTTCGCGCCTCGGATCATGGCGACATTGCCAACGCCGAGGTTCTGAAGCGTCCAGAAGGCAATAACGTCGAGGTCTTCGCGACCGCTGAATCCCCCGAAGATCGGCCGGACCAGGTTGCTACCGCCGCCGAAGCCGCCGGCGCTGAAGCCCAGGACGAAATTCGGTGAGAACGGCATGATCTTGGCCGCCCCCAGCCTCAAGAAGGCCGCCTCGATGGCCGCACGCTGGGCCGCCAACTCGGGCCGACGGACCAGGCCCAAGGCGATGAGCTCTTTCAAGGGTATGGGATCCGGCACGATCGGCTGCGGGACCACGACCGCGTCGGTCGGGTGCAGGCGGATCGAGGGATCGAGATTGACGAGCTGGCAGAGCCGGGCCGAGCTGGTGAGCAACTCGGCCTCCGCGGCCTGGATCGACGCCTCCCAGCGGGCTAGCTCGGTCGCCGCTCGATTGGCGTCGGCGGGCCGCCCCTGGCCCGACCGCGCGTATTCGGCGGTCAACCGGGCAATCTCCCTGGCCTCGTCGCGCGCCTGGATCCGCGCCGCACGCCGGCCCTCGGACCGCAGCAGCTCGCTGTAGGCGACGGCGACCTGGAGCAGCATCTGGTTCCTCACCGCCACCGTCTCGAACTCGCGAGTCCGCACCACCTGCTTGGTCGCCAGGTAGTTGTAGATCCCGACGCCGATGTTGCCGGCATAATAGACGCCGGGGATGTTCACCGTGCCCGATCCCACCGCATTCGACCCCGCACCCACAAACACCGACGACCGATTTACGCCGAGGATGTTGCCGTCCGACTGTTGCAACACGCCCGTGTGCGAATCGTAGTCCATGCCCGGATTGATGGATGGTAAAAAATAGGCAGCGGCGAGTTGTCGCATCGCGACGGCCTCGAGGATCCGGGTCCGGGCGACGTTGAGCTCGGGGTTCTGGACGTTCGCCAACCGTAGGGTACTGGCAAGATCGATCCGATGGATTTCCGGGGCTAGGATCGATGGAGGCGTGGCGGGCGGAGGAACAATCTTGTTCGATTCAACGACACCCAAAGGTCGCTGGGCCCCGCCCGGCAGCGCCTCGAGTGCCCCCGCAGATCCGGCCTGGGACCTCGGCGGCGGGATCGACTGTGCCCGGACGCCTCCCGGCACCAGTCCGATCATCGCCGCGACGATCCAGCCGGAGACCTGGCCGATTGTCGTCAGGTTGCCCACGAGAGCCTCCTTGCCTTCGCTTGTCACGATTCCCCTCGCCCTGGAGCGTGCTATGAGCAATCCGTTCGGCTTCCTCTCATGTCGGCGCTCTCACAGAGGCCGATGGAAGAGGTGAGCTTTCTAGCACCCTCTCGACATAAATCCCGGCTTCTCCGATCGGGATTTAAGGGCTTCTCCCGAGGGATCGGACAGTGCAGTCGCGGGAGCGAATCGGGCTGAAACCGATCGAAACATTATTCTCCATCGTCCGCCGATGTTAGCGAACTTGACCGGAACGCGGACTGACGGGGAAAAGCCGGGCATGAGCGTGATGACGTCTCTGCGTAAATGCATCGATCGCGAGGGGTGCGCGGGTTGACTTGCCTTCTCCAGAGAACGATCAGCAGGAGTGGCGCCGGCGTAGGGTTACACGGAGGATCCAGGAGCCAATCTCGATCTGAGCGACGGCGACCGGGCGCCCCTTCCGCGTGAGAGGACACGCCCCGTCCACTCGTTCCTGGAACGTCCCTTGGGCTTCACCTGGCCCGATGGGCCGATTCGAGTTCCGCCGGTAGCTTGGCGTCGGGGGAGAGCACGAATGGCTGCTCACCGGTCACCGACCAGAAGAGCCGGGCTGGACCCCGAGGGTAGTCACTCCCCGAGGCCCAAGTATGATAGACCTTCCCCCACAGCGTCCGCACCTTGGCGAGCGTCTGCTTTTCCTCGTCCCCCGACTGGGTCAGGCTTTTGAGGTAGCCGGCATCGACCTCGTACTTGTGGTCGTGCCAGTACGCCTTCTCCTCGGCCGGCATCTTCTGGTAGACGGGGTCGCTGACCAGATACTCAACGCCGATCAGCCTGGCGTCGGGCCCGGTCCCGTCGTAGAGGACACACTGGCTCAGGTCGTCGTTGACCGGCTTGCAGAAATGGTACGCGACCCGCGAGTGTTCGGGTAAATCCTTGAGCAGATGCACTCCAGCGAAGGCCAAGGGGCAATGGAGCAGCTCCTGGATCGGGGCCTTGCCCCCGGCCGCCGGCTGGTCGTGGGCCGCCTTGCCGTCGTCGGCCCGGGCCGGCCTGGCCCGCGAGGCGTTGGACAGGAAGATGCCGGCGGCCAAGCCGGCGAGGCAAGCGATCGGGATGGCGGCCTTGGTGCTGAGTCTGAACATCGGTGCTCAACCTTTCTGAAGGAGGTCGCGGGGTGGATCAAGGGCGATGCAGGCGATACGTCCTGTAGCCGCCCCCGAGGTTGGCCACATTGTACCCGGCCTGTAGGAGTATCCGGGTCGCCAGGTAGCCCCGCTGACCGACCTGGCAATACGCGGCGATCTCGCGGTCGCGGGGGACCTCGCCGAGCCGACGGCGAAGTTCGTCAACGGGGATGTTCACCGCCTCGGGGATCTGCGAGGCCGCGAACTCCTCGGGCGTGCGGACATCGAGGAGATAGGGCCGCCGCCCCTCTGGAGCATCGAGGATAGCCTCGACACCGACCTGGGGGTGGTCGCCCCGGAGCAGGCCAGCCGCCACGAAGCCGGCCATGTTGATCGGATCCTTGGCCGAGCCGTATTGCGGCGCGTAGGCGAGTTCCGCCTCCTCCAGGTCGAACACCGTCATACCGGCCTGGATGGCGATCGCCAGCACGTCGATCCTCTTGTCAACACCGGCCCCACCCACCGCCTGGGCCCCTAGCAGCCGGCCCGACTCCGGGTCGAACAGGAGCTTCAGGGTCATCGTCTCGGCTCCGGGGTAGTAGGAGGCATGATGGGCCGGGTGGACGTACACCTTGCGATAACGACGCCCGGCACGCCGGAGGACCTTCTCGGAGGCCCCGGTCATCGCGGCCCTCCGGTCGAACACCCGGACGACTGCAGTGCCCTGTGTCCCTCGGTAGCGCGGCGTCCCGCCCGAAGATGTGGTCCGCCGCCAGGCGTCCCTGGCGATTCGCCGGGCCGGCCAACGGCACCTGGGTCGGCCCGCCCACGATGAAATCCGTGACCTCGATCGCGTCGCCAACGGCGTAGATGTCGGGGTCGTCGGTCCTGAGGCGCTCATCGACACGAATCCCGCCGCGAGGCCCCACCGCCAGGCCCGCCGCGGCGGCGAGCCCGCTCTCCGGCCGCACCCCGATCCCGAGGATCACGAGCTGGGCCGCGAGTTTCTCGCCCGACTTCAGGCAGATGTCCAGGCCGTCGGGCGTCGACTCGAACGCCTCGGCGGATTGGCCCAACAGGAGCGTCACCCCCTTCAACTGCAATTGCTCGGCCAGGGGAGCGGTCATCTCCCGATCGAACGGCGGTAGTATCTGATCCTGGAGCTCGACCAAGGTGGTCGCGACGCCTCGACGGACCAGATTCTCGGCCAGTTCGAGGCCGATGAATCCGGCGCCGACCACGACCGCCTCGTCGATCCCTCGATCTACCAGCCTCTTGATCCGGTCCGCGTCCTGGAGATTGCGCAGCGTGAGGACGCCCGGCAGGTCGATGCCAGGGATCGGGGGCCGCAACGGGGCGGCGCCGGGTGCGAGGATGAGCTTGTCGTAAGGCTCGTCGTACTCCCGCCCCGAATCGAGGTCGCGCGCATGGACCGTCTTCGCCTTGCGATCGATGAACTCGACCGAGGTCCGGGTCCGCACGTCGAGCTCGAAGCGGGAACGGAGCCGTTCGGGCGTGGCCACCAGCAACTGATCCCTCGCGGCGATCTCCCCGCCGACGTAATAGGGCAGGCCGCAGTTGGCGAACGAGACCTCCGGCCCTCGTTCGAACAGCACGATCCGAGCATCCTCGCTGAGTCGCCTGGCCCTGGCTGCGGCCGACGCCCCTCCGGCCACGCCGCCGACGATGACAAGCCTCATGGTCGAGTCTCCATCGAGGAGGAGCAGGCCGTGACGGCCTCGCCGGCCCGGTTCCAGGGCATCCGGGCCAGGACCATCCCCATCCCGCAGGTGTCGGTGACGCCCGCGAAGATCAGGCCGCCCCCGACGAACGCCGCGAGGCCGAGGAAGTCCGGATGCAGGAACGCCCCCATCACGGTCCCCAGCACGACCAGCGACCCGGCGGCGATCCGCACCTGTCGCTCTAGGGACACCGCCTTCTTGCCCCGGACGACGGGCAAACCGGCCCGCTCCCATGCTACTGTGCCGCCCTCGACGTTGACGACGTTCGTGTATCCGGCGGCGTGAAACTTCTCGGCCGCCCGCTGCCCCCGACCGCCGGTCCGGCAGATCGTGCAGAGCAGCTCGTATTTCGAGCCGTTGCGATCGCGAATGATCGCATCGGGGTCGAGCGTATCCAGCGGTATCAGGCGAGCCGGCCCGGCGTGAATCTCGCGGTATTCGACCGGGGTCCGCACGTCGATCAAATCGACCGCGTTCCCTCTCCGTCGCAAGTCTTCAAACTCTCGCGGCGTGATCGTTCGTACGTCCATCTCGCCCCTCCATGTGAAGCTCGCCCGCGCGCTCGCGGCGGCTTCCTTTCCGCCTTCGTTATGCTACAATATTACAGACTTCTCAAAAAACTATATTCCCAATCAGTTATTCAGTCAAGCCGTGGCCGCACCGATACCCGACGAGTTCCTGGATCTGATGGCCGAAAAGTTTCGCATGCTGGCGGACCCGACTCGGCTGGCCATCCTCCGCGCCTTGATGGGAGGCGAGCGGAACGTTTCGCAAGTGATCGACGAAACGGGGCGGAATCAGGCGAACATCTCGAAGCACCTGAAGATGCTAGCCGAGGCGGGGCTGGTGGCCCGCCGCAAGGAGGGCTTGCAGGTCTTCTACAAGCTCGCCGACCCGCTGGTCGAACGCCTGTGCAAGCTAGTCTGCGAGACGATCGTCGAGGAAGCCCGAGAGGACATGGCCCGTCAGAAGAAGTTGCTCGACAACTGGACGGGGCGGCAGACCGAGCCGTGACGATGGTGCCCCGTCCTCAAGGCTGGGAGCTCCGGCAGACCTGGCGATCCGCGGTCGAGCCCCGATTGACGGCCGGAGAAATCCGGCTAGCATGATATGTGTGTCTCGCTCGGTTCCGCGTTCGGTGTGAATCCGGTCCTATCGATGAAACCGAATCGTCGCCAGGCCGCGATCCTGATCCTCGTGGGGCTTTGCGTCTGCAAAGTCCCTGAGCGGACCCCTTGCGCCCGCGTCCTTTCCTATAGCTCGCTCCGAGGCGGAGGCGCCTTCGTGCCCCGTAAGGTGCAGCGAAGCCGAGTGACGAATGCACGGGCCGTCCGCTTGCCGACGGTCGTGACCAGCTCGCGCGGGCGAAGCTACTTGACCGCGACCGACACCCGGCTCTTCTCCAGCTCCTTTCCTCACCACCTAGCCAGGACAACACTTCCCTCGATCACCCGGACCTCGGGTGGAACGCATCCGCTCCGCTGCTAGCCCTCAGGCCCCCGGGCTCGGGCGGAGCCTTCGCCGTTTCGAGTGACGCAACGGACTGCGTGGAGTGATATCTCCTCCGGCGCATTAATCCGTGCGCACCTCCCTCATAATCCCAACCGCGGCGTCACGACGTGCGCCGCATGGGCGTCTGGAGTGATCTATGCTCGAACTGAAGGGGCCTTCTGATGAATGGACTGATACGCGCGTCTCTCGGCAACCCGCACGCCGTGACGGTCATGTCGTTTACATTGATCCTCTTGGGCGTGCTGAGCCTCAACCTGATCCCGATCGACATCCTGCCGGTCTTCAAGAGCCCAGCGGTGCAGACGTTGACGTTCTACGGCGGCATGTCGGCCGAGAGCATCGCCAACGACATCACCAACCGGATGGAGCGGTGGACCGGCCAGGCTAACGGCCAGCGTCGCCAGGAGTCGCGGTCGATCATCGGCGCCAGCATCGTGCGCAATTATTTCCAGGACGATGTGGATCCGAATGGGGCCCTGACGCAGGTCAATTCGCTGTCGCTCGGCGTCATCCCGAATCTACCCCCCGGCACGCTCCCGCCCGTGGTCCTGCCCTTCGACCCGACGGCTACCACGCCCGTCTGCGTCGTTGCCGTGGATAGCGAGGACCCCAAGAACGACGAGTCGGTCCTCTACGACGTCGGCCGATATGAAGTCCGCAATTATATTATGGGGATCCCCGGCGCCGTGGCGCCGGTCGTCTTCGGCGGCAAGGTGCGGGCCGTCCTGGCCTACCTCGACCGCGAGAAGATGCAAGCCCGGAACATGTCGCCCCTCGACGTGATGAAGGCCCTGGACGACTCCAACATCTTCCTGCCGTCCTCCGACGCCAAGTTCGGCTCGACCGACTTCATCATCGACTCCAATTCAATGTACCTCGACGTCAAGGAGATGGGGGGCATCCCCTTGCGATACGAGTCGGGCCGGACGCTCTACCTGGGCGACGTGGCCACGCCCATGGATACCAGTTACATCCAGACCAATGTCGTCCGGGTTGACGGCAGGCGGGTAGTGTACATCCCGGTCTATCGCCAGTTGGGCGCCAGCACCCTGAAGGTCGTCTCGACGTTGGGCCGTCAGCTCGATGATTTCGCCGGACGACTGACGCGGAGCGGGATCAACCTCAAGCTGGTGATGGACCAGTCGGTCTACGTGAAGTCCTCGATCGCGGCGCTGGTCCAGGAGGGCCTCATGGGGGCGGTCCTCTGCTCGCTGGTGATCCTGCTGTTCCTGGGCGAGATCCGGATGACGGCCATCGCCATCATGACGCTGCCGATCTCGGTCCTGGCGGCGTCGGCGGGCCTCTATTTCGCCGGCCAGACGATCAACGTCATGACCCTGGCCGGGTTGACCCTGGCGATCGGGCCGATGATCGATAGCGCCATCATCTGCCTGGAGAACACCCACCGGCATCTCGGCATGGGTGCGACGACCCACGAGGCGGCCTTCCTCGGGGCCAGCGAGGTCGCGATGCCCGAGCTGGTCTCGACGCTCTGCACCTTCCTCGTGCTCTCGCCGCTGGTCCTGACGCCCGGCCTGGGACAGTTCCTGTTCAAGCCGATGGCCATGGGCGTGGCGTTCTCGATGATCGCGGCGTATATCCTGTCGCGGACGCTTGTGCCGGTGTGCAGCGCCTACTGGCTCAAGCCACACGCCCCGCACGGCACCGACGAGGGTCACGGCCCGGAGGCCAGGGTCTCCGAGGGACCCCAGACGTTCACGATCAACGGCAACGGGCACGCGCCCGCCATTCGAGGCGGCCTCTTCGGCCCGGTGCGACGGGCCTTCGCGCGGTGGGAGCGGACGATCGAGCGGGGCATCGAGTATTACGTCAAGGGCCTCGACTTCGTCCTCCGACACCGGGTGGCTACTGTGGTGATCGCATTCTCCATGCTGGCGATCACCCTGATCGGCATGGGGCCGATCATGCGACGCGATTTCTTCCCCGAGGTCGACGCCGGCGCCTTCGAGATGTACGTCCGCGCTCCCAGCGGCACCCGCATCGAGATCACCGAGAAGTATATCAAGGAAGTGGAGGACTTCGTCCGGGAGACCATCGGCGAGGAGGACCTCTTGTTGATCCTCTCCGAGATCGGCGTGAACGCCGACTGGTCGGCCGCCTACACCAGCAACGCGGGCCCGATGGACGCCGTGCTCAAGATCCAGCTCCACGCCGAGCGGAAGCATTCGGCCCAGGAATACGTCCATATGCTGCGGACCAAGGTCGCTCGGGAGTCGAGATTCCGCGAGCTCGAGTTCGCCTTCGACGCCGGCGGCATGGTCAGCTCGGCCATGAACGAGGGGAAGTCGACGCCGATTAGCATCCGGGTCACCGGCAAAAATTCGAAGACCGCGCACCAGATCGCGACGGCGATCAAGGACGAGGTCATGAAGATCGATGGCGTGGTTGACCCTCGGATCATCCAGCGGCTCAACTATCCGCAGTTCAAGATCACCGTGGATCGGATGAAGGCGGCCGATCTCGGGCTGACCCAGTCCGACGTCATGAAGAACGTCGTGGCCGCGTTCAATTCGAGCGTCCAGTTCAACAAGCACAATTTCTGGATCGATCCCAGGAGCAAGAACCAGTACTTCGTAGGGGTCCAGTACTGGGAGAAGGACATCAAATCGATCGACACCCTGTTCGACATCCCGGTCACGACCGACCGGCCTGATGTGCCGAAGCGGCCGATCCCCTTGAGGAACATCATCACCTACGAGAGGACGACCGCCCCCACCGAGGTCACCCACTACCAGATACAGCCGACGATCGAGCTGTCGCTGGGCGTCTACGGCCGCGACCTCGGTCACGTCTCGGATGACGTGACCAGGGTCCTCAGCACCTTCGGAGAGCCCGACAAGCTCAACAAGGCGACGTGGCTGCCCTACGACCCGAACAGCAACGCGAAGCGGCTGCTGCCCGGCTCGAAGATCGCCCTCAGCGGCGAATACCTCCGGATGCAGGACACGTTCAATAACCTGGGGGTCGGCCTGATCCTGGCCTCGCTGCTGATCTACTTCCTGATGGTAGGCCTCGACAAGTCGTTCATCGTCCCTCTGTCGGTCATGACCATCGTCCCGCTGAGCCTGATCGGCATCCTGCCGATGCTCTACGTGACCGGCTCGGCGGTGAATGTCCAGTCATTGCTGGGTTTCATCTTCATCATCGGCATCAAGGTGGCCAACTCGGTGCTGATGACCGACTATGCCCAGGAGTTGCGACGGCACGAGGGACTCACGCCGATCCAGGCGATCCGCAAGGCCGCCAGCCTGCGCGTCCGCCCGATCACGATGACCGCCCTCGCGGCGTTCTTCGCCCTCATCCCCGGCGCGATGGCCATCGAGCGCGGCAGCGAGTCCAATGCACCGCTGTCCCGGGCGATCCTCGGCGGGCTCCTGGCCGGCGAGCCCGCCACGCTTTTCGTCCTACCGGTGATCTACTCGCTGATCGTCCGCGATTCCGCCAAGGAGATCGAGGAGCGCAGGGCAAGGCAAGCCAACGGCGGGGTCCACGGGCGTGAAAGCGACGGTCACACTCCAACCGAAGGGGAGGACCGACACCAGTCGCAATGAGAAGCCGGCAGGTCGCAAAGTTGACCCGATCGGAATATTCGATCAAGTTGCCTCCCATGATTCGTCGATACCTGAGAGGTGGTTTAGGACCGTCTCTGGGCGGGTCTGATCTTCGGTCCGAGAATCGGGGATATCCCGGACCCAAGCATCGTGGGAAAGGGCCGAGCGATCCCGCGAAAGGCCAGTCGGATGAGCGTGGAACGATCCGGGCCGTTGCGCGGATGGAAGGGCCTCATTCTGCTGGTCTGCGTCATTGGCGCTGAGCCTCGCGAGTCATCCGCCCAGGACGCGGCGGCTACGAAGCCATCTCCCCCTCTCCCCTCGGCCACTCCGGCAGAGGCGTCGGTGGAAGAACGCCTGCGGCGTATGGAAGCAGCGTATCTGAGGATGGAAGAGAGCCATCATCAGATCCAGTCCGAATACAAGGTGCTCCTGGGGAAATACGAGGATCTATCCCGGAAGATTACCGCAGCGGAAGGACCGACAACGACGCCGGCCAGGTCAGCCCGCGTCAGACTTGCCCCGTTCGGCGGTGCCGGGTTGAACACCCCCGGAGCCGTACGAGTCTCCGATCCACGATCGGTCCTGCTCGAGGCCCTCGAGGCGGAGATCGAGATGCTCCCGGGGCCCTCGACGACGCAAACACCACGCCTCGATCTGAATGAGATCGGGGCCGGTGCCGAAGGGACGGGGGGACGCACTAGCCCGCGCCAGCAGCCGCCTTCCTGGTTCGGCGGAGCCTCTCCGGACGGGGGATCATCCGGAGAGCCAGCGCCCTCTCCGGGCGATAGGATGTCGCGCAGGTCGCGCATCGGTGCTGGCGCCGAGGGGACCGCCGGCCGCGTCAGTCCCGAGCAGCAGCCGACGGAGGGCCCCGACCTGAAGCCGCGGCGATATGCCTCGAACGTACGGTTCGCGGAGGGCCTCGAATTCACGTCCGAGGACGAGGAATTCCGGATCCAATTCCACAACCAGACACAGGTCGATTTTCGCGGCTTCGATAATCGAGACCTCGGCGTCCTCAACGATCAGTTCTACATCCCCCGCCAGCGCTGGTATTTCACCGGCGACCTCACCAAGAAGATCGGCTTCTACACGGTCGTCAATCGCTCCTATGGGACCTTCGACATCCTTGATGCCTTCATTAGCCTGAACTTCAGCGACAAGTTCCGTTTTCGCATCGGCCGAATGAAGACGCCCTACTTGTACGAATACTTCTCGATCGCCGAGGGCGACAGCATCGCGCCGGAACGATCCCTCTTCGCGGCCAATCTCTCGGGGAACCGGCAGATCGGCGCGATGTTCCTGGGCGAGCTCTTCAAGGGCCGGTTCACCTACGCCACGGGGGTCTACAACGGCCCGCGAAACTCGTTCGGCGACTTCGACAGTGCGAAGGATCTTATCGGATACTTCAGTGCGCGTCCCTTCCTCGAGAGCCAGCAATTCGAGGCCCTGAAATACTTCAACATCGGCGGATCATTCGACGTGGGTTATGAGAACAATCCGACGCCCCAGCCGACCTATTTCGAGACGGCGAACGACCAGACCGGCAGCAACGGCGCCACCGGCGTCTCGCCGACGTTCTTGCATCTGAACAACAACGTGACCGAGCTCGGTATGAGGTCCCAATGGGGTGCCCACGCAGTCTGGTTCTACAAGAGCTTCTTCCTCATGGCCGAATACGGCGGCGCACGGGATGGATACAGCTTCACGAACAGCCATTCGTTGACACCGGTGAATTTCGATGGGTACCAGGTCACGGCCTCGTATTTTCTGACGGGAGAGCAGCTCACCCGCCGGGTCAACGTCGTCAAGCCGAGGCGGGACTTTAATTTCGATTTCTTGAAGGGAGGCTCGTTCAGTCCCGGCGCCGTCGAGCTGTACGCGCGCTACAGTGCCCTCGACATCGGCCGGAATATCTTCACGGCCGGATTCGCTGACCCGAATCTCTGGTCGAACCACGTCTGGACGACCGACGTCGGCGCGAACTGGTACCTCAATTTCTATCTTCGCATCTTCCTCGACTGGCAGCATGCCGAATTCGGGACGCCCGTCTCGGTCGCCCCCAACAAATTCTCGTCTACCACGGACCTCTACTGGCTGCGGTTCCAGCTCTTCTTCTGACGAGGACTCGCCCGACGCCCGAGCGGCCTGCGGCCGCAATGAATGAGGGATTCCAGACGGATGAACCGAACGAAGCAAGCATGTCGCCGGCCGGTCAGATATCTGCTCGCGGGCGAACGGCTGGAAGAGCGGCGGATGCTCAGCGGAGGAGAATCGGTCTCGGTCCTGCGCGAGGATCCCGTGGCTTTCCCGGCCACCCATCCCAACACGCCGGTCATGCCGTTCGCGACGCCGACCAGGAAGGCGTCATTCCTCGATCCCACCGTCCAGATCGAGGACGGCAATTCGGTGGTAATCAGCTACCAGAGCTACATCGCCCCGTACGTGACGCTCGACGCGACCGACGGCGGTGCGATCAAGATCGGGGACGGCTCGGACGTGCTCGACAGCGCCCAGATCGAGGCGAATCCGGCCCATGCGTATCGAGCGCCCGTGCTGGAAATCGGCGACGAGGTCTCGATCGGCTACGGGGCGAGCATCCTGGGACCCAGCACGGTCGGCGCCTACGGAGGCGCGGCGCAGCCGACGGAAGTCGGCGCCCGGGCCCTCATCGACGACGCCACGATCGAGCCGGGCGCGATCGTCTCGCCGCAGGCGCGAGTCGGTCCGGGCGTCACGGTGCCGTCGGGCTACCGGGTACTCCCCGGCATGGACGTGACCACGGATGCCGAGGCATCGGACACCAGTCTCGGCATGGTCGTGAAAGTCACATCGTCCGAAGTCGCGACCCTCAAGCAGGTCCTCGCGGATGGCGAGGACCTGGCCGCGGGATATACCAGTCTCTACCAGGGCAACTCGGCGACGGGCGCCAGCCCCGGCGCGAATCCCGCAATCGGTGGCGTCAATAACGGCTATCTGCCGGGCGTCGAGGGGGCCAGCCAGTCGCCGGGCCAGTCCTACATCAGCGGCTCGAAGAAGGTGGGACCGCAATTCCTCACCCCGCAACGCGGCCTGATCGGCAGCCTGCTTGACAACTTCCCGGCCAGGGTCGTCGGGGAGGTCGAGTTCCAGGACCAGAGGGCCTGGCAGGTGGCGCTACACCTCGGCCGGGCGAACTCGATCCGCGCCGACGAGGGCCAGCCGATCAGCATCGACTCGATCGGACACACGGGCCTTCACGTCACGATCAACTCGCCGCTGGGCGGCACCCTGACCATCGGCCAGGATTTCCGCGCCGGCACCGGCGCCGTCATCCTCGGCGGACCGGGCGTGAATGCCAGGATCGGTGACAACGTCACCGTCGGCCCCGGCGCGGTCCTCGACAGGAGCTCGCTCGGCAGCGGATCGACCGTGGGGAAGGGTGCCTACCTGCAAACCTCGACTTTCCCCGCCAACTCGTTCATCCCCGCCGGGGCGATCTACATCAACAACAAGTTCCAGGGCTATGCTCAGTTATAGAAGCGGCAACATCTGGTAAGACGGGAGTGACATCGGACACGCCTGTTCCACCCCCTTACGAGGGGGAGGTCAGGGAGTTCCCCGAGCGTGCCCGACACAATCGATAGCCGGTCCCGGACGATCACTCGACCCGATTCGGCACGGCCCGGCCGCGATCCGCGGGCTGGGTCTCGGCCGAGCCTTCGTGATACTCGGCGTCGGTGTTGACCTTCCAAGTGTCGTAGGATCCGAGCCCCAGGATGTTCCGCGCCGCCAGGAGCGCGGTCATCATCGAGTGATCCTGGTTGTTATACTTGTGCATGCCGTTGCGGCCTGCCAGCTCGAGGTTCGTGAGCGACTGGAGCCAACCGCGGATGACCGCCAGATGGGCTTGATACTGGTCGTCGTAGACGGGGTAGGCCTTGGGCATGCGCACGACGCAGCCGTCAATGACCTCGGAGGCCGAGGCGAGCCCGATCACATCGATCTCGCGACGCGCCAGCGCCACGAGATCGGCGTCGGCCATGGTCCAGAGGTCGTCGCCCTCGAAGCAAAAGTACTCCAGGCCCAGGCTGGACTTGGATTGGTCCGGCACGAGGTCGGGCGACCAGTTCTTGAAATTCTGCACCCGTCCCACGCGGACTCCCGGCTCGTGGATGTAGATCCAGTTATCGGGGAAGGTCTCGGCGCGGTTGACGATCAGGACGACCGTGAGGAAGTCGCGATACTTGAGCGAGTCGGCCGCCGCGATCACCTCCGGAGGCGCCGGCGGGCTCATGGCGCGGATCAGCTCGCGGATCGGGAGGGTCGACAAGAAGTGGCGGCCGAGGTATCGGGTCTCTCGGCCCTCGGCGTCCCTGGTCACGAAGGCGGTCACCGAGGAGCTGTCGTGCTCGACCCGGATCACACGGCAATCGAGGTGGACGGACCCGCCTTGGGCGCGGATCTTGTCGCGGGCGACCTCCCACATCTGGCCGGGGCCGAGCCTCGGGTACTGGAACTGCTCGATCAGCGTCTTGATCACCTCGCCCCGCTTCGCCATCCAGCGGCCGAACAGCGCCGAGGTCACGGCCCGGACCAGGTCCAGGTCCTTGATCCGCTGCGCGGCCCAGTCCGCGCGGATCTCATTCGTCGGCATGCCCCAGACTTTCTCGGTGTATGACTTGAAGAAGATCGAGAACAGCTCGCGTCCGAACCGATTGACGACCCAATCTTCGACGCTGCGCTCGGGCTGGATCGGGGCCAGCCGGGCCTTCAGGTAGCTCGCCACGATCCGGCAGGAGCGGAAGAACCCCAGTTTCCAGAGCGCGTCGACGGGCTTGAGCGGATAATGAAAGAACTTGCGGTCGTAGTAGATGCGGCTGAGCCGGTTGCGGGTGATCAACTCGTCGCCCAGGATCTCGCGCCAGAGACGATTGATCTCGTCGCTCTTGGAGAAGAAGCGATGGCCGCCGATGTCGAAGCGATAGCCCTTGTACTGGTCGGTCCGACTGATGCCGCCGACCATCCGCGCATCGCCCTCGAGGACGACGCACGACCGGCCATGCTTGCTCAGCTCATAGGCCGCGGTCAGGCCGGCGGGACCGCCCCCGCCGATGATCGCCTCATATGCGTCCACGACCGCGACGGATTCGGGATCATCCACCCGGGTCCAGCGATGGGGGATCAGTCCGGCACGCAAGATCTCCGACTGAGGCCGAACCTCGCCCATGTTGGACTCCTCAACTCTGCAAGGGCCTCTAACGGCGCCCGGCCCGCCCCCGCGACACACCTCGCGCGGCTTCCGGGCCCGGGAACGGTCCGATCGGACACCGTCGCGAATCCCGCCGGGAGGGATGGATCATCCCGGCGACCGCCTTCCATCAGATCGGCCATCGGGGCTCGCGAGTTTTGGCATAAATCTGGAGAAGGGTCAACGCCGATCATCAACAGGCGGCCCGGTCTATCTTGACCGCCGTGCTCGATCTTCCAGAATGGAAGTCAGGATTCCTTGGAGCGAGGGACCGGCAAGGTCCGGCCGCCACCGGACCGCACTGTCGGCACCTGCCCGCAGGGTCCCTGCATCCTGGGCCGAAGGATCGGCCCAACGCAACTTCCTGACGGATAACAGGAAAGGCTTGAGATGACGCTTGCGCAATGCCAGATGGTCCTCGATGAGATCCGCCGCCGTCAAGGGACGGATCGGCCTCTCGTCAAGGTCGTCGCCGGTGCCACCATCGTCCGGGGGCGAGTGGCCCTGGCCCTCTCGGGTCGCGGCAACACGAGCTCGCCCTACGCGGTCCTGGTCGTCGAACAGCCCGGCCTTACCCGGATACCCGCGTCCCTCGTCCAGATCGC
This sequence comes from uncultured Planctomycetota bacterium, assembly GCA_963777695.1. GTDB lineage: Bacteria > Planctomycetota > Planctomycetia > Isosphaerales > Isosphaeraceae > CAVZRC01. The sequence goes on along the minus strand of CAVZRC010000001.1, from coordinate 1,092,649 downwards.
CAGCATCCCCGACGACGGACTCTCCGGGATCGAGTTCGACTTGATTCCGGTCGCGGCGATTCGCGAGGAAGCGGGTCGATGATACCCCATTCCGAACCATGAAGCCGACGGCTCCCGGTCCGCCAGACTTCTCTGATTTCGTTATTCGTGATCCGTAATCCGTTATATGGGTCAGCCGCTGGAACTGGGAGTGAGGCCTGGGCCGGCCGATCGGCGAAGTACGACGCAATCGAGCCCCCAGGAGAACCCCGATGCCGCTTCGTTCTTGCCGACGACCTCGATCCGCAGCGTCGCAGTCCCTTTCCGAAGGTCGATCGTGCCAAGGTTGACGTTGAGGGAAGGTGGAGTCGTCTCCAGGATGGCGGAGGATCGTGGCTCGGCGCCGGGGCGGAATCCGTCGAAGGGGAGGCCCCTCGGCTTGCCGTCGAGGGAGATCTGGACGATGCCCTGTCCCGGGGCCGCCACCAGGTAGGCCGCGACGCGATACATCCCGTCGGCCGGGACGGGCAGTGCCAGTTCGACCCACTCGCCGATCTGGCCTGGGCTGGCGATCAGGATCCCATCGCCGCTCCAATGCCCGAGATGGCGCCTCGCGGAGAGGGCCTGGGGGGCGATCTCGAACGTCCCGCTCGCCCGCACGACCTCGAGGGACTCGCCTTCGATGGCGCCCTCGACCTTCGGCGGCAGGCTGGCGAGGATCGCCCGGAAGTCGGCCCGCGATCCGAGTTCGGAGAACCCCGGTGAGTCGAGGATGACGCGCCTTCCGCCGGAATCCCAGGGCGACGACGCCTCGCAGGTGCTCGATGGCCCGATCCGCATCCCGGGCCGATCGGGCCGGGTCGTCGCGGCAGGTCGTCGCGAGCAGGGCGTGGACCTGGGCGATCTCGAAGAGCGCGAGCACGCCCGCGATCGGCCCCCCACTCGCGTCCTCCGGCGCGTCGGCGGCCGCGGGTAGAACGGGCCGGGAGCCGACGGCCGACCCGTCCGGGAACGGGGCCTCCGCCCTCAGGGCCAGGGCGCGGTCCGCGTCCGCCAGGGCATCGGCCCGTCGGCCCAGGCTCGCCCGGAACGCACCCCGTGCCGCGAGGAACAACGCGAGGCTGGCCCGGGCGTCGAGATCGCGGGCATCCCGGGCGAACCAGGACTCGGCCCTCGCGACCCGGAGGTCGCAGACCGGCAGGATCGTCGTGACGATCAGGCGTTCGACCTCAGCGCGACGGCCGAGCGCATGCGCGCCCGACCTGGGCCTTCCTGAAGTCGATCAGGCGATCCATGAGCATATAGGCGTCGACATACCCGGGGTCCTGTACCCTTCCGATGATCCGCAGGGCCTCCTCAAAGTCCCGGGCGGCCTCCTCGGGACGGCCCGCCCACTTCGAGGACCTCGGCCTTGCGACTCAGCGTCAGCGCGACCTCGACGTGCTCGGGGCCCCAGTGGCGGCGATAGGTCGCCAGCAGCTCTTCATTCAGGGCCAGGCTCTCCGCGTATCGTCCCTGCATGCTCAGCGTGAAGGCCAGGCCGCAGATGGCGAAGGTGAGCTTCGGGTCATCGGGAGGGAGCCCGCGGCGCAGGACCTCGATGGCCCTGGTGAAGTGCGAACGGGCCTCTTCGAGGCGCGCCGGGTCGTTGTTGATGCAGTTGGCGACCCAGCACATCGCATCGGCCGTATCGAGATGGTCGGGCCCGAGGGCATGGAGCCGGGCCCGATAGACCAACTCGGCGGGCCCGAGGGCCGACCCGAAGGCGCCCGAGGAATGCAGGCCCTGGGCGAACAGCAGCGTCGAATCCAGCGTCAAGGGGTGCTCCGGCCCGAGATCCCGGGCCCTCAGGTCGAGGGCCCGTCGCGCGTGCTCCGCGGCGCGAAGGCCGAGTTTGAGCCGGTAGTAGGCCCGCGCGATCTGGTGGCGGATCGCGGCCTCGACCAGCGGCCGATCGGCGAAGTGGCCCTCGATCGCCCGGCCGGTCCGCGCGAGGACGTCGTTGACGGTCATGGTCCGGCCCCGCCTCCCGTCCGGGATCGCCGCTTGGAGCATCTCGTTGATCAGGAAGTCGACGACGGCCCGCGCCTCGGCGGCGTGGCGATCGGCGCGCTCGCGGGCGACCTGCTCGGCCTCGACCATCCGCTCGGCCGTCCGGTGGGCCATCGCCTCGGAGTTGGCCAGCCGCCGGAAGCGGATCGCCGCCGCCGTCGAGCCCAGGACGACGCCGGCTACCACGAGCACGAGGGCCAGGATCAAGGTCGCGACGGCCGGATTGCGACGGCACCATCGCCAGGCGATCCCCGCCGCGCCGGCGCGGCGGGCGAGGATCGGCTCGCAGAGGAGGACGCGCCGCAGGTCGTCGGCCAGGGCCTGGGCCGACTCGTATCGCGCCACCGGCTCCTTCCGGAGGCACTTCAGGCAGACGGTGTCCAGGTCGCGCGGCATCCGCCCTTGCAACCGCCCGGGAGGGACCGGGTCCTGGGACCGCACCTGTTCGAGCGTCTCGAAGGGGGTCGCGCCCCGGAACGGCGGCCGGCCCGTCAACAACTCGTAGAGGATGCTCCCCAGGGCGTAGACGTCCGCGGCCGGGCCCACCTCGTGCGACTTCCCCTCGGCCTGCTCGGGCGCCATGTAGGAGGGGGTGCCCAGCACGGCGCCCGTGGCGGTCAAGTCGCTCTCCTCCAGCCGGGCCAGGCCGAAGTCGGTCAGCTTCGGCGTGCCGTCGGAGGCCAGCAGGATGTTCGCCGGCTTGAGGTCGCGATGCACGACGCCCGCCCGATGGGCGGACTCGGCCGCATGGGCGAGCCGCTCGATCAGGCCCGCGGCCCGGGCCGGCGGCCAGGGCGTCCCGACCAGCGCCTGGGCCAGGCTCCCGCCGTTGACGTATTCAAGCGCCAGGTACGGCAGGCCGTCGGATTCGCCGACCTGGTGGATCTGGACGATGTTCGGATGCCGCAGGCGGGCCACCGTGTCGGCTTCCGCCACGAAGCGGGCCCGACGCTCGGCGTCGGCGTGGGGGCCGGACAGCAGCACCTTCAGGGCCACGACCCGAGCCGGATGCGACTGCCTGGCCCGATAGACGACGCTCGTGCCGCCCCGACCCAGCTCCTCCAGGATCTCATAGTCCTCGACGCGAGGCAGCGACGGGCCGGCCCTCCGACGAGCGGGCGGGACCACACTCCCTTCGACGGTCGTCGCGACCGCCACATCCCTGGGGTCCGGCGTGAACGCCCGGCGTAGTCGATCGATGACCGGGTCGGTCAGGGCGTCCATCCGCCGGGCGGCCGCCTCGCACTCGGGGCAGACTTCCAGGTGCGACGAGATCGAACGGGCGACCCGCTCGGGGACCTCGCCCAGGAGGAAGGCGCGCAAGCTCGCATCGCTGATGCACCCCAATCCTGCCATGAGCCCGCCCTCTCCCGCCGAGAAACGGTCGGGACCCCTGTTCGGTCGACACGTGTCGGCCCTTGATCACTATGCGCGCGACGCTCCCTAAGATACATTAATGCGCCTGGTGTGACATCGGTGCGGAGGACGGAATGATGCCGGAGGACAACGAGCCCGGTCGACGGCGACGGATCGTCGAGGCGGGCGGCCAGCCCGCCGCCTCGGCCCAGGAGACGCCGCTGAGCCTGCTCGACCGGGTCCGGACCAATGACGCCGAGGCCTGGCGGCGGCTGGTCGAGCTCTATCGTCCGCTGGTGGTGTTCTGGTGCACCCGCAGCCGGATCGATCCGGCCGACGCCGAGGACGTCACCCAGGGCGTGCTCGCCGCCGCCTCCGCCGGCCTCGCCGGCTTCCGCCGCGACCGCCCCGACGACACCTTCCGCGGCTGGCTCCGCGTCCTCACGCGCAACCAGGTCTTGCTCCACATCCGCCGCAACCGCGGCCGACCCCGGGCCGAGGGCGGCTCGGACGCCTGGCGGAACCTCCAGTCGCTGGCCGATCCGCTCGCCGTCGAGGACTCCGACGAGCAGGCCGAGGTCGGCCAGCTCTACCGGCGCGCCGTCGATCAGGTGCGCGGCGAGTTCGAGGACCGCAGCTGGCAGGCGTTCTGGATGACCGCGATCGACGGCAGGGCCCCCGACGCCCTCGTCGACGTCCTCGGCATGACCCCCGCCGCGATCCGGAAGGCCAAATCGCGCGTCCTGCGTCGCCTCAAGGAAGAGATGGGCGAGCTCCTCGACTGAGCCTCCCGCCCGTCCCCGGTCGCACCCTCCGCGAGATCCTGTCACGGGCCGCGCATTCTTCTTATCGGGGGCGTTCGCCGGTCGGACGATGACCCCGGGATCGCCCCAACCCGGCCGCCCGGCGCGGGACTCCGCCATCCTGTCCGCCGAGATCGCGCGGCGACGTCGCGACCCGAATCCGAGTTGTTCACAGGGTCGTGGACAGGGCGACCGCGCGTCGCCGAAGCCCCTCCGGCCCGCGCCGACCGATCCGGTCAACGCCGTGGCTCGCCCAGGCAGGCCGTCCCGACGAGCCCCGTCTGGCTCGGGCGGAGCCGGCCCCTCGTTCGAAGAACCGTTTCCTTCTTCACCCCACATCTGGGAGATTGTCCGCGATGAAATGGTCCACTCCTTCGCTGGCCCTGGCCCTGGCCCTGGGACTCAACCTGGCCGAACGTTGCGGGGCCGACACGGTCTATCTGGCCCTCGGCGACTCCGTCACGTTCGGGACCGACCCTTCGACGGCCGCCTCCCTGGTGCCGTCGTACGGCGATCAGGGGTTCGTGCGCCCGTTCGCCGACTCGCTGGCGTCGCTCAACGAGGGAATCCGCCCCACGGTGCTCAACCTGGGCGTCCCGGGTGAGCAGTCGACCAGCTTCTTCAGCGCAGTCACGACGCCGACGAGCTACGGCCGCGCCTGGCAGCTCAACCAGAACTATCCCGGCGCGACGACGTCCCAGGACGCGCTGATGATGTCGTCGATCCAGGCGATCCACGCCTCGGGGGGCTCGATCGGCTACGTGACCTTGCTGATCGGCTCGAACGACATCTACGGCCTGCTCGGGACGCCGGCATTCCAGGCGTCCTCCCCCGCAGACCAGGAGGCGATGCTCGCCGCCGCGCTCGGCACGGTCCAGGCGAACTACCTCACGATCCTGTCCCAGCTCAAGGCGATGGCCCCCGAGGCGACGGTCATCCTGCCCACCTACTACAACCCGTACCCGTCGTCCGATCCGGAGCACACGCTTTTTGCCTCGCTCATCGGCGGCTTCGACGCCTACGTGCAGGCGGATGCCCAGTACTTCGGGGCCAGGTACGCGGACCTGGAGCCCCTGTTCGCGGGCCGGGAGTTGCAGTTGACCAACATCGGGGCGGGCGACATTCACCCGAACCAGGCCGGCTACGCGCTCATCGCCGGCGCGCTGTTCCAGTCGGTGCCCGAGCCGTCGGCGTTCGTCCTGGCGACGATCGGCCTCGGTAGCCTGGGCCTCGTCCACGCGGTCCGCAACCGGTCCCGCCATCGGGCCGCCTGACCTCGCGCGGCGCCCGACAATCGTCCGACCGACGCCGCCCAAGTGAAAGCATGATCTTGCATCGCAGGATTTCCTACCAAAGAGCCCCGAGGATCGTCCCCATGTCCCGAGATCGCACGTTTGCCCTGATCGCACTGGCCTCGCTCGTGCTCCTCCCGGCGGCCCCCGCCCGCGCCGGCCTGCTACCTGACATCCGGGGCCTGTCGTTCGACGAACCGTTCCAGGCCGTCCAGTTCCTCGCGGGCAATGTGAGCGGCTTCGGATTCGTCACCGACCCCCTCACGAACCCGACCTCGGTTCAGTCCTTCGATCCCATCCCGCACACCTTCGATGTGGAGGCCGACCCCGCGGCGCCGAACGACCCCATGCGCATCCAGGTCGAGACGCGCCTGTTCACCGACACCACCCCGGGCGACCCATTGGTCTATATCCCCCTCACATTGACCGGCACCTACGATCGGACGACCGGTGATATCAGCCTCAGCGGGGGGAGCACCGGCACCTTCCTCAACGACCGCGGCCCCGACCCCTTCGGGCTCTTCCCCGGGACTTACCTCTACGAGCAGCTCACCGACCCGATGGAGAGCCTGCACGGCGTGGTGAGCGTCGGCGGCGGGGGGATCACGATCACGGGGACCGACCCGGCCGTCACGCCCGGCAATCCGGGCAATATCACCTTCGCCTCAGCCAGTCTCCTCTGGATTCCCGCGGGCTCGACGAACCCGAACGACGCGGTGTACAGCGCCTCGGTCTCCGACCCGACCGGCGCGACATACAACTGGACGGCGACGGCCGTCCCCGAGCCCTCGACGGCGGCGATGCTCGCGTGTGGGGCGTTGGTCGGCACCGTCGTGCTCTCGCGCCGACCGCGTTGATCGCGCCCATCTTCGGCTTTAACGAGCAAGATGGACTGCTGCACCACGACGTGATGCAGTCCATCCCGGGGGAACGAAACTCAAGGTTTCCAGCCCAGGAGGTCCTGGTTGACCTTGAGGCCGAGCGCCAGCTTGTCGAACGCCGCATGCAGCGGCGCATCCATCACCTGCGATTCGGTCAGGTGTGAGAAGGCGTTGAGCAGACGATTCTGGACCTGCCACAGGTCCGGCTCCAGGCCAAGAAGCGCAGCGGCGCCGAGGAGTTGCTCGGCGCGGGAGGTGATGGCGGTGAGATCGGCGTCGCCGCGCAGCTCCTCGAGGGTCTCGAGAAGCGACTCGGAGAGGGTCTTCTCGAGGAGGTCCCTCTCCGGCTGGTAGCCCCAGGCTCGGCCTCGCTCGCAGAGCCGCTCGACTGCGTCGAGCGAGGCCGGCTCGCCTCGGACCAGCCGGGCGATCTCGTCGCGAAGCGACGCGTCCAGGACCGTCGAGGCCGCGGCGTGGAGCGGCTTGGGGATCGGATAGCTCAACTGGCCCAGCCGGTTGAGCGTCTCCTCGTCCTGGTTCGCAAGCCGCTCGAACGACCGACGATAATCAGCGAACCGATCCTCCAGGATGATGCCGATGATGCGTCGCTGCTCGTCGCGGAACAGGTCGTCGAGACGGTGCGAGCGGCCGGGGAATTGCCGCGCCGAGAGGTTGGCGACGTCGGCCAGCGAGCAGGACCGGTAGTTCTCGATCAGCTCGGCCTTGAACGACTCGAACGTCTCGGGATTCGACTCCGGCTCCTGGCTCAGGACCGCATGGAAGTCCAGGCCGCCGAAATGGAGCACGACGAATCGGGCCTCGGCCTGGTTCCAGGTCCGTCGCGAGCGGACGCGCAGCCGGCCGACGGCCAGATGCCCGGATCCCCGACTGCGAACATCATGATCGATCGTCTCCAGATCGAAGGAGTGCCCACGTTGACGCGACTCCTCGGAGGTCTCGCCGTAGATCAGACTGATGGCGTGGTGGGCCAGCACGCGGTCGAGATCGACCACGCTCGGACGAACGAGCTGGTCCCAGACGCCCCGCCCGTTCCGATACCGGGCCACGTTGCTCGGAGCCTCCTCCAGCGCCGCGACGAATTCCGGCTCGAAATCGCGGCGGAATTGCTTGGCCAGGTGGATCGCCCGGGCCGCGTATTGCAAACATTGCACCGTCTCGATCCCGCTGAGCTCGTCGTGGAACCACCCGCACGACGTGAACATCAACATCGCGTCCTGCTGGATCTCGAGCAGTCGCAACGCGTCGATGACCTGGGCATCGTCCAGGTCGGGATGGCCATGATGGGCCAGGAACGATCGGATCGCCGCATCCCGGTCAGGGTCGAGGACGACCTGAATGTAAGCATCGCGCGCGACCCACGGGTTGGGGAAGCACTCGCGGCCCCGCGTGCTGAAGAGGTGATCGAGCTGCAACTTGAGTCCGTCGAGGGCCTTGCGGAGCGGCCCTCGCCATCTCTGGTTCCAGTCGCCGCGCGACCGGCAACCGCAATCCGATCGCCATCGCTCGACGCCGTGGGCGCAGCTCCACGAACTGTGCTCGTGGATCTCCACCTCCCATTCCGGCGGGTGGAGCTCGAGGAACTCGCCGTAGTTCGTCAGGCGGACGTCGGAATGCTTCGCGAGGTGATCCAGAGCGTACGCCAGTGCCATGTCGCCGTGAGCGTGGTGATGGCCATACGATTCGCCGTCGGTCGCGATGTGCATCAACTGCGCGTGCTCGCGGCGATCGTCGAAGCCCTGGAAGATCCGATGCAGGAACCGTTCCCCACTGTCGAGCAGGCGTTCGAAGGCCACGTTCCGCGAGACGATGGCGTCGTAGAAGAACAGGACGATCGACCGGCCGGACGGCAGCCGGCACAGGTACGCGCGCGACGGGTCGATCCCGTCCGGGATCTGCTCCCAGGCCTTCTCGCCCAGCTTGCGCCACCGCATCGCCTGCCGAGGCGCCAGGATCGTGAATCGGATCCCCGCCTCGGCGAGGACCTCCAGCGTCTCGACATCCACGCCAGTCTCAGCCAGCCACATCCCCTCGGGCTTCCGCTCGAACCGCATCCGGAAATCGGCGATCCCCCAGGCGACCTGCGTCTCCTTGTCCTGTCGGCTGGCCAGGGGCATGATGATGTGATTGTAATTTTGCGCAGCGCGTTGCCGTGTCCGCCCCGCCGGTCCCGACTCAGGCGATCGGCCTCGACGATCCCCTGGTAGGCTTCGGGCGCGAAATCGGCCATCCAGCTCAGGAGGGTCGGGCCGAAATTGAAGCTGATCCAGGCGTAGTTGTTCAGGAGGTGTGTGATCTGGCCCCGCCCGTCGAGCAGCCGGGAGCGCGTGTTCGGTGCATAGCATTCGCGCGTGATCCGCTCGTTCCAGTCGTGGAAGGGCGCGGCGGAGTCCTCGACTTCGACCACATTGAGCCAGGGATTCTCGCGAGGCGGCTGATAGAAGTGACCGTGGATGCAGACGTAGCGGGGATGTCGCATGCCTTGGATGATTCCTCGGTGCTCCGCGGGCGCGGCGGGTCTTTGTCGATCCGAACAGGATAACGTATCGGCGCGTCGGTTCAAAGACCGTGCGGGAAGGGGAGCTCGCAGACTGTCGCGGTGATCGGCTCGGTCCCGAGTCCGACCTCGACCCGCAGGGACGTGCCTGCGAAGGCGTGCGTGGTCCGGATCATGGCCAGCGCGATCGGACACTCGCGGGCAGTTGACATGACGGCCGAGGTGATCGTACCGACGCGCTTCCCGTCCGATTCCAGGGTCGATCCCGGGGCCGGACAGGGCGTGCCGGGCTCGAAAATCAGCCCCTTGAGCACCTGGTTGACATGCCCCAGCGCATCGATCCGCGCGACCGTCTCCTGCCCCAGGTAGCACCCTTTCACGAAGCTGATCGCCCGGGCATCGCGACCGATCTCCTGTGGAAGATTCTTCTCGTTGACGTCCTTGCCGAAGACCGGCGTACCCGCCTCGATGCGGAGACATTCGAAGGTTGATGGATCGACATAGGATGACTCCGCGAGCTGCCACCCTGCCTTCAGCGACCTGGAAACCTCCTCGATGTCCTGGCGACCACCGATCAAGGTCAGGCCGGGGAGGCCCGTCGGCGCCTCGCGGACCATCCGAACCGCAGAACCGCCGAGGTCCGTCGTGGTATGCGCGTATTCGATCGCCTCGGGAAGTCCGCATCTCATCCTGCCGGCCAGTTCCTCGACCCCCGGGCCGAACAGGTGCAACTCGAAGGTCTCGCCGGAGCAATCGTTGATGGTCACGTCGTCGAAGATACCGTACTTGCGGAAGTGAGGCAGGGCCAGCTCCATGCCGTCCGGATCGGTGCGGACCAGGATGCGGTCCTCGGCGGCGTGGAAGATCCCATAGCCGATCGTCTTGCCCTGGGTGCTCGTGACGAACGCCTCGCAGCCGCGTCCCACCGCGAGTCGTTTGATCTCGTTCGTCGTCAGGTTGTGCAGGAACTTGGCCCGGTCCGTCCCCGTGACCTCGATCCGGACGCGGTTCGAACGGTTGACCACACCGACGCCATTCAATAAGGGAGGATGAGATTTCGTTTCGTCCATAAGATTTAGACTTCCCCAGGTTGTATCCGTCACCTGCTATTAGCTATCACTCATCCTCGACCTCGGCGAGCGTGAGCTCGGCCCGGCTGATGAACGACGTCGATCCGCTGTTGGCGACGAGCCTGCGGGCCTGTTCGGGCCGCTCGAGAGCGACGATCGAGAGGTCTTCCACGACTTGCGGCTCCAGGCCGCTGTAGACGAAGAGATCGGCCCAGGCCATGGCCCGTGCTAGCCGTCGGGCCACCCGGTAATCTTCGAAAGCCTCGTGTCCGCGCAGCGCCGCGGCGGCATTCTTCGGGTCCTCGACCTCCATCAGACGCCGGAGCGAGGGGCCAATCGGCCCCGAGGCACGCGAGAGGAGGATGATCTTGCCCCCGTGCTGGACCAGTCTCGTCGCGGTGACCAGCGCGTCGGTCAGGTCCTCGAGTGTGGCTGGTGTCCCCGGACGGCCGACGCCCGCGACGACCAGCTCGGCGCGGGCCGGTGCCCGGAACGTCCAGTTGCGCTCGAGTTCCGCGATCCCCCGATCGCGCACCGAGGCATCGCGCCCGGCGACGACCTCCAGCAACCCATCGGCGCCGGGCAATAGCCCGATGTGGAACTGGGTGCCTAGAAGCCAGTTCACCTCGAACGATTCGTCGATTGCCGCGCGATCCACGGTGCGGGGTTCGTCTCCTGTCGCGTCGAAGCCCCCATTGCGGACCGCTCTGGCCGTCTCCCGGTCGGTCAGCCCCGGGAAGACCACGCTCCAGGGCCCGCGATAGCCCAGGTCGGGGTCATACCCGATTCGCCCAACCGGCACGACGACGTCGGCATCGGTCAAGGCTCGGCTCAGATAAATCCGCCTGCCCTGCTTCGTGGTGGCCAGATAAGCGAGTTCAGTCCGATCGTCGGGATCATGGACTCGAACCGAGCTCCCATCGATCGATCCGAGATCGGCAATACCCGCATGGCCCGGCATCGCGACGACCTTCAGATCCTCGGAAGCGACCCCGGCATCCTCGAAGGCGTGAAGGAGTGTCTTGACGATCGACGCTGGCCGCGGACAGGTCGGATCCATGGCGACGACGACCCGATCACCCGGGACGACCAGATGGCGGATCGCCGGGAAATCCAGGGGATTCTCCAGCGCATGGCGGATCGCCGCATCGTCTTCCGACGACTGCCCCATCCTCGGCCCGCCCCAAGAGGCGACGAGTTGCTCCCGAGGCAGTTCGAACTCCAATCCTTCATCCTGGAAATCGACCACGATGCGCATCACGAGAATCCCACCTCAGACCGGTCGATCCGGGTCCGCACCCGTCGTGCGTCGCCGTCCTCCATTTGGATTCGCTCAACATCCGATCATCCTAGGATAGTCTGCGCAATCCGGTCAAGGTAGGCCGACGGCTGTTAGGCGCGGAGATAACCGACTCATTCGATGGCCGACGTGCTTCATCCGTTCGGCCATATGCCACCCGAGTTTAGTCGCATCCTCGTACGATGGATTTCAGGAGACGGCGTTATTCTTCATCTGCGAGTTCGTCCCCTTACTCGCTCCCTCCTCCTGCCCGCCGCCCGAGTCACCGTTCGAACTCGATCCGCCCTTCGAGCCCGAATCATCCGACGAGCCCGAGTCGCCCTTCGAGCCCGAGTCACCCTTGCTCTGGGACTGTTCCGATGACGAATTCCCGGGCTTGGGGCCGAAGAAGTACGAGTAGCCCATGGCGCCGATCATGCCGCCGAGCAAGGCCACGCCGACCGTGATCGAGAGCCTCTTCATCATCGAGGGCTGCTCGATCTTCTTCATCATCGAAGGCTGGTGTTGCTGCGGCCGGCGTTGCTGATGAGATCGGCCCTCGTCCTGGTCCTCAAACCGGCGCTCCTCGTCCCAATCCACCCGATGATCGCGGGTCTGACCGCCCGATCGGCCTTGGTCCTGCTGGTATCCTGACTCGAAGACGACGGTGCGGACGCCCGTTGAATAGAGGGGGTTCGGCTCGACCACCTGGGATGTCTCGACAGAGATCGTGGTATCCGGGTGGACCTTCCAGTCGGACTGGTGCTCGACGACCGAATCGATGATGGGGTCAGTCGTTGCGATCGCAACCGGACCTGAAGCGTCATTCCCCTCCCGATCCGATCGGTCGTGTTCATCGCCTTGATCACGATAGTCTTCGTCTGCCATGGGAGGAGATCCTGTTCGGGGATACGGCCCGATAACGACTTCGGGGACGCATAGGCTCGTGCTCTCGACTCACGTGGATATCCTGATCCGTGAGCAAATCACGCGCCTGACATCCCGCGACGGGTCGAAAAAATGATTTCCCTCTGCGCACTGGTGTTCACCGACAAGTTCCCTTATTGTCGTGACGAATCGAGTGCCCGAACGACTCCGGAGATGTCTCCGGGATGCGTCGATTCGCCCCAGCGATCGCCCGGCAGGGAGGAAATCACGATGGTCATATCGCGCCCTTCAGAGTCGGGCGAGATCGCGTTGCTGCTCCGAATCCTCGACGAGAGCTACGATCGGAAGTCCTGGCACGGCCCCAATCTCAAGGGCGCCATCCGCAGGCTCTCCGCCGAGCAGGCGGCCTGGCGGCCGCAACCGTCCCGGCACTCGATCGCCGAGCACGTCGTGCATTGCGCGTACTGGAAATACGCCTTGCGCCGCCGCTTGCGCGGCGACAAGCGCGGCTCATTCGCCCTCAAGGGGAGCAACTGGTTCTCGATCTCCACGCCCCTGAACGAACCGTCCTGGAAGGAGAACCTGGCCCTCCTCGAATCCGAGCATTGCCTGCTCAGGACCGAGATCGAGGTGTTCCCGATCGAGCGGCTGAACGACCTCCCGGAGGGCGGCAAGATCCCTTATGTCAACATGTTGTACGGCACCGCCCTGCACGACGTGTACCACGCGGGGCAGATCCAGCTCCTGAAGCGGCTGCAAGCCGCTCCGGAATGACACTCAGACCGGCGAATGGGCCGAGATCCCCGTCATCTCCTCGCTGACACTCCACAGACGCTCGGCCGCGGCTCGGTCGTGCGTTCGAGGTGACGAGCGCGCGGGCTTTTCCTTGACGAAATACGTCCCCGTGACACCATCGACCTCGGGCGACGAGGCCAGGTAGATCGAGGTGCGAGCCCCCTGCTCGGGGGTCAGGCCGATTACCGATGCGCCAGTCTGGCGACCAAGCCGATCCATCCTTCCCATTCCAGGAAGAATTTGGTCCGGACAAAGCCGGGGTGGAGCGTGTTGGCCGTCACGCCCGAGCCTTCGAGTCGGCGGGCCAGCTCATAGGTGAACAGGATATTGCCCACCTTGGATTGCTGATAGGCCTTCCAGCCGCTGTATCGTCGCCGGAACTGAAGGTCGTCGAAGTCGATCTTCCCGCGGTGGTGGGCATCGGAGGCCACGTTGACGATCCGGGCGGGCGACGCGGCCTTGATCGCCGGGAGCAGGAGGTCCGTCAGGAGGAAGTAGGACAGGTGGTTGAGCGCCAGGGTCAGCTCGATGCCGTTGACGGTCTCGCGTCGATCCAGGGTCATCCCGCCGGCATTATTGACCAGCACATCCAGCCGCGGGCACCGATCGAGGATCCGTCCGGCGAGCCGCCGCACGTCAGCCTGCGACGAGAGGTCGGCGACGAGCGATTCCACCGTGGTCGCGCCGGTCTCGGTGCGTATCCGGGCGAGGGTCGCCGCACAGCGTTCGGCCGACCGCCCGACGACGATCACGTCCGCTCCCATCCGGGCCAATTCGCGTGCGGTGACCTCGCCGATGCCCGCCGTGGCACCGGTGACCACACAGACCTTGCCCTTCATCATCTCGTTGCGTTCCAAGTTTGGTCTTCCCGCACGCCGGAGGCGTGTCTCATTCCGGATCGCGTCGGGCCGCCGCGAGCGTGAACGCGGGCAGGCAGACGGCGACATACTCGGCGCCCGATGGTTCGGGGGTGCTATAGCGCACCCATTCGCCCCGGCGGACCACCACGGCCTGACCGGCGGCTACATCGATCACGCCGTCGCGATGCTCGACTCGCAGCATCCCCTCAAGCACCACGGTATACTCGTCGAACTCGGGCGTCTGACCGGGCTCGACCCACCCGCCTGGGCTCCGCATCCGCGCGATGCTCACCTCGGAATTCCCCGAGTTCACGCGGCCGACGTACTCGTCGATCAGCTTGGGCTTATTGCCCGCCGCCTCGACCCGCGTCGGTCTGGAAATCAACTCTGGCATCACTTTTGTCCCGACCCGAGCCAGGTGCGATAATGCCCGCATCACAGATCGATGCCGCGGCTTGTGATCTTTCGTCCGGTCACGGGATTTGTTCTACTCGCCGTAGCGGCGGATTTCCAGACCTCCCTGAGAATTGGCTCGATCGACGCTGGGGGACAGGTTCCGCCCAATGCCCTTTCGTATGCCTGGTTCGATCGCGAAGTGCCCTGTCCATGCTGGTTGCATTCGACCCCAATGATACCATCGCGGCAGTCGCCACCCCACCGGGGGCATCGGAACGTGCGATCGTCCGGCTCTCGGGCCCGGACGCCTGGTCGATCGTGCTGTCGAGCTTCGTCGCCGATCGCGACCTGCCGCGGCCGTGCCGCCCCGAGATGCGCGGGCTCGCTCCCGGTTGAGGGACTGAGGCCGTTGTTGCCCGTGATGGTATCGCTCTGGCCGGCGCCAGGACGTACACCGGCCAGGACGTGGCCGAGATCCACCTGGTCGGATCGCCGCCGCTAGTAGGCCTACTCCTGGCCCATTGCCTGTCAAAGGGGGCGCGACAGGCCGAGCCGGGCGAGTTCACCTTGAGGGCATTCCTGTCCGGGCGGATCGACCTAACCCGGGCCGAGGCGGTCCTCGGCGTCATCGACGCCGCCAACCCGGCCCAGCTCGAGGCGTCGCTCCAGCAACTGGCCGGCGGCCTGTCCGGCCCGATCCTCGCCCTACGCGACCACCTCCTGGACGTCGTCGCCCACCTCGAGGCCAACCTGGACTTCACCGAGGAGCCCGACGTCGATCCGATGCTCCGCACGGCCCTGGCCGACGAGCTCGATGCATCCGCCCGCGAGGTCCAGGCGCTGGCGCGTCGGCTCGACGACCGCGACCGGCCCGACGGCCATCCGCGCGTCGTCCTGGTCGGGCCGCCGAATGCCGGCAAGAGTCGGCTGTTCAACGCCTTGCTGGGCCGCGATCGGGCCATCGTCTCCCCCCAGGCCGGCACGACCCGAGACTACATCACCGCCGTGTGTGACTGCGACGGGCTGATCGTCGATCTGGTCGACACCGCCGGGATCGAATCGGCCGGCGACGCCATTACCGCCCGGGCCCAGACCGCTCGCGCCGAGCAGGCCGCCCGCGCCGACCTCTTACTCGACTGCCGGTCGGCCGACGCGGTCGATCCCGCTACCGACGATTTTCCAGACCGGGATGCCATCCTGGATGTCCGTACCAAGTGTGACCTCTCGCCTGCCGCCGGTCCGGCTGATGGCGCGAACGGGCCGTTACGTACGAGTGCGGCGACCGGGGAGGGCATCGAGGCGTTGAAGGCCACCATCGCGCAACGGCTCCGGGGCGAAGAAGGGGAGGGGAGTCTACCCTCGGGGACGGCCGCTCGATGCCGGGGAAGCATCGTCCGCGCCGAGGCGGCCCTCCGCTCGGCCGTCGAATCGATGGCCCTAGGGGGCGGCGACGAGCTCGTCGCCTTCGACCTCCGGCTGGCCGTCGAGGAGCTCGGCAAAGTCGTCGGTGCCGTGGTCACCGACGACATCCTCGACCGGATCTTCCGCCGGTTCTGCATCGGTAAATAGGGAAGCCGTCCGCAACCAGATCCAGGTCAGATTCCTCGGGTGGTTAGGTCGATCTCCTTGGTCGGCGAAGCGAAGCTGATGCGAGGATCGCGTCTCGGCGTTATCCTGTTGGGATTGGCCCGTGACCCGACCCGCAACATCGCGAATGCGCAACCATGACACGCCACATCCGCATCGAAACCGACACCATGGGCGGGATGGAAGTCCCCTCGGAACGGCTCTGGGGCGCCCAGACCCAGAGATCGCTCGAGAATTTCAAGATCGGCGAGGACCGGATGCCGATCGAGCTGATCCACGCGCTGGCGCACGTGAAACGAGCGGCGGCGCGGGTGAATCTCGACCTCGGCAAGTTCAAGGATCCGGCGATCGGCGAGGCGATCATCGCCGCGGCCGACGAGGTGATCGCCGGCCGGCACGACGACGAGTTCCCCCTGGTGGTCTGGCAGACCGGCAGCGGGACCCAGACGAACATGAACCTCAACGAGGTGATCGCCAACCGGGCCAGCGAGCTGATGGGCGGCGAGCGGGGCATGGGCCGGAAGGTCCATCCCAACGACCACGTCAACATGGGCCAATCGTCCAACGACGTGTTCCCGACGGCCATGCACGTCGCCGCCGTCGAGTCGTTGAAGAACCGATTGCTCCCCGCGGTGAGGAAGCTCCGCGATACCCTGTGTGTGAAGTCCGAAAGCTTCGCGGACATCGTCAAGATCGGCCGCACCCACTTGATGGACGCGACACCACTGACGCTCGGCCAGGAGATCTCGGGGTGGACGGGATTGCTCCATCGAGCGGTCAACCACATCGAGGAGTCGATCCCCCACCTGAGCAAGCTGGCACTCGGCGGGACTGCGGTCGGCACCGGCTTGAATGCCCACCCCGAGTTCGGCTCCCGGGTCGCCGAGGAACTCTCGAAGCGGACCGGGCACGCGTTCGTCACGGACCCCAACAAGTTCGAGGCCCTGTCGGGCCACGATGCCCTCCTCTTCGCGCATGGGGCCCTCAAGACCCTGGCGGCGTCCTTGATGAAGATCGCCAACGATGTCCGATGGTTGGCCTCCGGGCCACGGAGCGGACTCGGCGAGATCACCATCCCCGAGAACGAGCCGGGTAGCTCGATCATGCCCGGTAAAGTCAACCCGACCCAGAGCGAGGCCATGACGATGGTCGCCGCACAGGTCATGGGCAACGACGTGGCGATCAACTTCGGCGGCGCGCTCGGCAACTTCGAGCTCAACGTCATGAAACCGCTGATCATTCACAACTTCCTGGCGAGCGTCCGATTACTGGCCGACTCCTGCCTCAGCTTCGATGAGCATTGCGCCTCGGGGATCGAGCCCAACCGCGCGCGGATCGACGAACTGTTGAACCGCTCGCTGATGCTGGTGACCGCGCTCAACACCCACATCGGCTACGACAACGCCGCCAAGATCGCCAAGAATGCCCACGCCAAGGGGATCACGCTCCGCGAGTCGGCCCTCGAGCTGGGCCTGGTCACCGCCGAACAGTTCGATCAATGGGTCCGGCCCGAGGATATGGTCGGCCGGTCGAAGGCTTGAGTCGCAGAGCGGAATTCATTCCGTCCCTTCAACGAGGACATTCTCCATGAAACGCAATTGCATGTGGCTACTCCCGATCCTCATCGCGTCCGCGGCCGGATCCACGAACGCCCAGACCCCCTACAAACAGCCTGCTCGAGACGTCGTGGCGATCCTCGACGCCCCGCCGCCTCCACGCGTGCAAGTCAGTCCGACCCGGGACGCGATGCTCTTGATCGACGCCAAGCTCTACCCGTCGATCGAGCAGCTCGCGCAGCCCATCCTTCGGATCGCCGGCCTGCGGATCAATCCCCGGATCGGCTGCACTCAGCGACTCATCGAATTCAACGGCCTTTCCATCCAGCCGCTGGACGGTTCCCCGACTCGTCGCGTCGCGCTACCGGAGAATGCCCTGGTCCAGTCCCCGGTTTGGTCCCATGACGGCCGAAAAGTCGCTTTCACGCGAGATACTGAGAAGGGCGTCGAGCTCTGGGTCGCCGACGCCGCGACCGGAGCAGCCAGGCCAGTTCCGGGGATCTGGATCAATGATGTGCTCTCCGATCGAGGGCCAGCATCAGCCCCATTGAGCTGGCTGGGAGACAGCCGCCATATCCTCTCGACGCTCGTGCCCGACTCCCGCGGTCCCGCGCCTGAGTCCCCGCGGGTCCCCGTCGGCCCGAACGTCCAGGAAACCGCGGGCCGCAAGAGTCAGATGCCGACGTTCCAGGATCTGCTCACCAACCCCCACGACGAGAACCTGTTCCAGCGCTTCGCCACCAGCCAGCTCGCCCGCATCGACACCGAGACGGGCCAGGTCGAGCGGATCGGCCCGGCGGCACTGATCACTCACGCCGAACCGTCGCCCGACGAGAAGTACCTGCTCGTGAGCACCGTGCGCAGGCCGTTCTCGTATCGCGTGCCCTACTCCTACTTCACCCGCAAGACCGAAGTCTGGGACGCGACGGGTAAGACCGTCGCCACAATTGCCGACCTTCCGATCTCCGACGAAATCCCCCGCCAGGGCGTGCCGACCGGGCCGCGCAATATCGACTGGCAGCCCCTCCATGGCGCCCGACTCATCTGGACCGAGGCCCTCGACGGCGGCGACCCTCGGGCGAAGGCCCCGTTCCGCGACAGGCTGATGACGCTGGCCGCCCCGTTCGCCGGCGAGCCGTCCCAAGTGCGGAAGGTGGTCCATCGCTTCTTGGGACTCTCCTGGCTCGCGGAGAAAGACCGGGCCTTGCTGACCGAGTTCGACCGCGATCGTCGATGGCGGACCACGACGCTCATCGACCTGGCCCGCCCCGATACCTCGCCGAAAGTCGTCTTCGACCTGAGCATCAATGACGACTACCAGGACCCCGGTCGCCCGGTGACCGTGAAGCGTTCCGACGGGTCCTCCACGATCCTCCAGGACGGCGATGCGATCTACCTGATCGGCCAGGGCGATTCGCCCGAGGGCTCGCGCCCGTTCCTCGACAAGAGGGAGCTCACCACGGGCAAGAAGACCCGGCTGTTCCACTGTGCCCCGCGGACCTACGAATTGCCGATCGACTTCGTCGGCGAATCGCGCTCGAAGATCCTGATCAGCCGCCAGACCAGGACCGAGCCGCCTAACGAGTACACGGTGGACCTCGCGACCGGCAAGCGGACCAAGCTCACCGACTACCGCGATCCGGCGCCCCGGTTGACCGGCATCAAGAAGGAGCTGATCCAATACAAACGAGCCGACGGCGTCCCGCTTTCTGGCACCCTCTACTTGCCCGCGGACTACAAGGAAGGCAGCCGCCTGCCGCTGATCATCTGGGCCTACCCGCTCGAGTACAACGATGTCGCGACGGCCGGCCAGGTGCGCTCGTCACCCTACATGTTCCCTCGATTATCCGGCCCGTCACAGCTCTATTTTGTCACTCAGGGCTATGCGCTGCTCGACGAGGCGACCATGCCGGTCGTCGGCGACCCCGAGACCATGAATGACACCTATATCGAGCAAATCGGCGCGGCCGCCCGCGCGGCGATCGACGCGGTTGACAAAAAGGGAGTGATCGACCCGAGGCGCGTGGGAGTGGGCGGCCATAGCTACGGCGCCTTCATGACGGCCAACTTGCTGGCCCACACCGACCTCTTCGCCGCCGGCATCGCCCGGAGCGGCGCCTATAACCGATCGCTCACGCCCTTCGGATTCCAGACCGAACGGAGGAGCTACTGGGAGGCGACCGACCTCTACACGAGGATGTCTCCGTTCACGTACGCCCACAGGATCAATGAGCCGATCCTGCTGATCCATGGCGAGGCCGACAACAACACGGGCACGTTCCCGATCCAGTCGGAACGGCTGTACCAGGCCATCAAGGGCAACGGCGGGACGGCGCGACTGGTCCTGCTCCCGCACGAGAGCCATGCCTACCGATCCCGCGAATCAGTCCTCCACGTCCTGGCCGAGATGTTCGACTGGGCCGATCGTTATGTCAAGAATCGCCCCGAGGCGTCGGGCTCGCCGGCACCGACCTCGGGAGCAACGACCCCGGCGTCACCCGCCTCGGGCCGTTGAATCTTCGGCGGGGCTGGATCGGAGTTCAGTGACCTGCGCCGGACTCCTTCCAGCCCGGTCCGCCGCCGAAGACGCGGTTGGTCCCGGCCAGGGGCAGCCCGGTGATCATCGAGGCTTCCATCGTCAGGGCGCGGAGATCCTCGGGCTCGAGGTGATGCACGTCGCTCTTGCCGCAGGCCCGGGCCAGGATCTGGATCTCCGAGGTCATCGCATGGAAGAAGTTGGCCACCCGATCGGCGGCGGGGTCGATCTCCAGCCGGGCGGTCAGTTCGGGATCCTGGGTTGTGATCCCCACTGGGCAACGTCCGGTGTGGCAGTGGTGGCACGAGTAGGGGGCGGCACCGATCTTATGATAATCCTCGACGTAGATCGGCTTGTTGCAGTTGAGCGCGATCAGCAGCGCCGTGCCCAGGTAACAGGCGTCGGCGCCCAGTGCGATCGCCTTGGCGCAGTCGGAGCCGTGACGCAGCCCTCCGGCGATGATAAGCTGAACCTTGCCGTAGAGGCCGATGTCCTCGAGGGCCGCGCGCGCCTCGCAGACGGCGGCGAGCGTCGGGATCCCGGTATGTTCCTGGAGCAGCTCAGGCGATGCCGCCGTACCGCCTTCCATGCCATCGACGACGATCACGTCGGCGCCCGCCTTTGCGGCCAGGCGGACGTCGTCGAAGACGCGCGAGGCCCCCATCTTGACGAAGATCGGCACGCGGTAATCCGTCGCCTCGCGCAGCTCCTCGATCTTGATGACGAGGTCGTCGGGGCCGAGGAAATCGGGATGACGGCAGGGCGAGCGCTGGTCGACGCCGGGGGGAAGGTCGCGGAGCCGGGCGACCTCGCCCGAGACCTTCGATCCCAGCAGCAATCCGCCGGTACCCGGCTTGGCCCCCTGGCCGATCGTCAGCTCGATGGCGTCGGCCTGCCGGAGGTGCTGGACATTGATCCCGTATCGACTCGGCAAGACCTCGTAGATCATGACGCGCGACTCGGTCCGCTCGACGTCGAGCATGCCGCCGTCGCCGGTCGTCGTCGAGGTGCCGGCGAGTCGCGCCCCTCGGGACAGGGCCGTCTTGGCGTTGCGGGACAGCGCCCCGAAACTCATGCCGGTCACCATCAGCGGGATTTCCAGTTCGATGGGTTGCGAGGCGAACCGCGTCCCGAGGACCGTCCGGGTCGAACACGACTCGCGGTAGCCTTCCAGGGGAATCCGCGTGAGACCGGCCGGGATGAAGGTCAGGTCGTCGAAGGTGGACCAGGTCCTCGGCCGCAACGATCCGAAACCTCGGATCCGATACCGGGCCAGCTCGGCCTTGATCTGGATGTCTTCGATGACCGCAGGCGTGAACGTGCCCGAGGACTCCGCCGGCGAGGGATCGCCGCCGATTCGATCCGCCGCGGAGGTCGGCCCCGCACCGAGATTGTCCGGTTCGCGGCGATGCTCGGTCGATTCGCCGATGCTCATGTCTCGGTCACTCGTCCTAATTTATTAATTCGCAGCGCAGGCCAGGTCCCGTCCCGATCAGAGGATGTAATCCTTGCTCCGGGGCTCGGGCTGGACGTCGGTCGGAGGCGCCCCGTTGGATTCCGCGGCGGGGAAGGGGAGTGCCGGGATTCCGGGAGGTTCGATCTTGCGAAGATATTCCTTGGCCGGGTCCGCGAAGTCGGAATGATTGGTCAATTTCAACACGCGACGGAAATCGTCCGCCGCGTCGTTGACCAGACCTTTCTTGAGGAGGCAGACGCCGCGATACAGGTAGAGCTCCGGATCGGTGGCGCGCATATTCAGGAGCTTTTCGAAGTCGGCGAGGGCCCCGTCGAAATCGTCGCTCTCGGTCCGGATCCTCGCCCGCTGGATGTAGGCCGTGATCTGACGGGGATCGCACTGGACGGCGCGATCGAAGTCGGCGAGTGCTCGGGCGGAGTCGCCCATCGCCAGGTAGACGCAGCCGCGCCCGCAGTATGCTTCGCCCAGGTAAGGGGCGATCTGGAGGACGTGGTTATACTGGCCGAGTGCGGCCTCGTATTCCTTCTGGAAGAAATGGGCACGTCCGGCCTTGATGAATCGCGGCAGCCGGGAACGGAGCCGCCGCCGTGCGGCGCCCCAGGCGACCAGCGAGACCACGACACAGAGGCTCGGCAGGCCGATCATGGCCCCTCGCGCCAGGCTTCGGATGCTCTCGGGATACCTTGGACGGGTGACCGTGACGCTCTCGCTCTCCCGCGTCTTCAGTGTCTGCGTGTGGACGAGGTAGATCACGGCGAACGTGGTGGATAGTCCCAGGACTCCCAGGATTCCCGCGATCCATCTCCGTTTCCCGGCGGAGAGCAACAGGACCCCGAACGCCGTCAAGACGAGGACGGCGCCGACTCCGGCGGCCCCGGCGAGCGCCGCCGCGCTCGGGCCGTTGATCAAGCGCTCGAGAGATTGCTGACCTATCATTGCTGAGATCTTTCTCTCTCTGACCTCGAATCCCGCGTCGGTGACGGGGCCTTGTCGCGACGCCGTCCCACCGTAGCCGAGGCCGACAACCGCGCCCTCGCCCGCCCGCTTCCCGGACCCTGTGCGACCGATCTCGTCTGTGTGTCAATATTGGGGCGGATGGGCGGCATCGGTCCGGGCGGGGAGGGGCCTACGGTCCGTCCAATCTACGGAGGCTTCGGGCCTCTGTCAATCAACCATCAAGCCACCGCGCCCTTTTCTTTCGGACTCCGGGTCATTTGATTATAAGGCGGACTTCCAGAGATGTCGGTCGCTACGCTGAAAGTTCCACAGACGCTGTCCGGCGACTACCTTGCGGAAACCGGCCGGCGGGGCGCCGATCTTCCATCGCTCGAGCGCCGACCGTACGAATTCGTCGTCCCCGGCGGTCACGTCCTGCAAGACCGCGTCGGCACCCAGTTCGCCATGACGTCCGCCGACGAACACGGTCCCGGCATACATGCTATCCGCGACGCCATCGGCGGCATCGCCGCAGACGATCAGGACGCCCTTCTGCATCATGAAGCCCGCCATCGGCCCCACGCTTCCGGCCACCAGTAGCAGCCCCCCCTTCATCGCGATCCCGGCCCGAGTCGATGCGCCGCCCCGAACCACGACCGTCCCGGATCGGATCGACGCGGCCACCGCATTGCCCGCATCGCCGTCGATGACCACCGCGCCATCACGCATGCTCTCGGCTGCACCCCAGCCCGCTCCGCCGCGGACATGGACCGTCGCGCCGTCATTCAACCCGGCGGCGTAATATCCGGCGCTCCCGTCGATCGTCAGCTCGACGCCTTCGGGGAGGGCGATGCCGAGATTGTGGCGGGCGGCAGGGCGGAGCAGGCGGATCCGTCCGGCACCTCCCGCGATCGCCGATCGGACCCATTGGTTGATCTGTCGCGTTGAGAGCTCGCCGCAGTCCAGGATCCTGGCCGGTTCGTCCGTCGAGACTTCGGGGGTCACGTTCGACACAATCCTGTCCTCGAGTCGGGGGGCGCATCGGACCATCAATTGGCCGAGGCCGTCGGGTAGAACAACACGGATCCCGAGGGTGGCTCGATCGCGCGATAATCAAGCGGGAGGGCGCGTCGAAGTGCGATCTCCTCGGTCGCCACGGCCACGAAATCGTCGGTCTCGGCCACCATCAGCGGCTTGAAGCCGAAGCGATCGCGGACGATCCCCAGCCCCTCTGGAGAAGCGACGAGATAGCTGAACGCACCGTCCAGGTCGGCCACCGAGTCGGTCAACGCCTCGGATAGACTGCGGCCCTGCTCCAGTCTCGATCGCAGGTAGACGCCGATCACCTCGGAATCGTTGTCGGTGTAAAACGTTGCGCCCTGCTGCTCGAAGCGGCGGCGAAGTTGGTGATAATTCGTGACGTGACCGTTGTGGACCGTAGCCATGTCGGGGACGCCATGCACCCAGAAGGGCTGGGAGTGACTCAGATCGATCCGGCTCTCGGTTGACATCCGGGTATGGCCCACGGCCAGACGGCCGTACCAGCTCGACAGTTGGTAGGCCGACTCGAGTCCGGAAGGTGGGCCGACCTTCTTGATCAGGTCGAGTCTGCGTCCCAGGCTCAGGACCTCTACGCCTCCCCGATGCGCCCCGAGTCCGCGTTCCAGGTCAACGGCCGTCACGCCGCTCTCCGGCCGGAAGAGAAAATGCAGCGTACCCCCGCTCCGCTCGCGGGCTCCGACCACTTCCCCCAGCCCGGACAGCCGCGCCAGCGGTGCTTCATCGTCAGGGGCGATGCGCAACGACCAGACGCCCTCATCGGCCTGGGGTTCGTCGCCGATCACCGCGACGCCGACGCTGTCGGGCCCGCGGCATGCCAGGGCCTCGAGCATCGTCATGACCGTCCGCCCCATCGCGTCGCCAACGGGCCGGCTCCTACTCAGAATGCCGAAGATCCCACACATGTCTTTTTAGTCCTTGGTCCCTTATCCCTTGTCCTTGGCACTATCGCGCAGGCCCTTCACCATAGTCGTCGCTGCTGGCCGACTCTCCGTCCCACCGATGTCTCCGACCCTCGAACGAAGTCGCTCAATACAAAGGACAAAGGACCAAGGACGAATGGAGATTTTACTGGCTTGAATCGCCCTTGTCGTCCACAATCATCCTGAGTACCGGGGAAAAGTCTGGAAGGCGAGCCGCGTCACCGGTCTCGTTCGCCCGAGGGAGGACGTGTCTGACCATGAGCTCCGATGATGCCCAGCTCGCCAAGATCGAGGCGCAATTCCAGGAAGATGGAATCGCCTACCTGCTGATCCAGTTCGTGGACATCCACGGCGCGGCGAAGGTCAAGCTCGTACCAGTGTCGGAGTTTCACTCGGCCGTGGAGACGGGGGCCGGGTTCGCGGGAGGCGCCGTCTGGGGGATGGGGCAGGGGCCCCATTCGCATGACATGCTGGCGCGGGCCGATCCCGCGACCTACACGCCGATGCCCTTCGAGCCGGGAGTCGCGCGCTTCGCCGCGGACCTTTACGTCGACGAGAGGCCCCACCCCTTCTGTCCGCGCGTCAATCTCAAACGCGTCCTGGCCCGGATGCGCGAGCGGGGCTATTCCTTCAACGTCGGTATCGAGCCGGAGTTCTTCCTGGTGGTCAAGGGAAGCGACGGCTTGCTCCGCGGTTGGGACCCGCACGCCATCGACGACCTGGCCAAGCCGTGTTACGACTTCAAGGGAATCTCGGGGGCTCTGGGATTCCTCCGCGCGCTCTCCGACGGCCTCAACCGGCTCGGCTGGGGCGTCTATCAGTCGGACCACGAAGACGCGAATTATCAGTACGAGGTGAACTTCCGCTATGCCGAAGCCCTGGCGACCGCCGATCGCCTCATCTTCTTCCGGATGATGGCCGGCCAGCTCGCCCAGCGTGCGGGCGCGATCGCCACCTTCATGGCCAAGCCGTTCTCGACCCGGACCGGCTCCGGCGCCCACATGCATTATCACCTGGGCGATGCGGACTCGGGCCTCAACCTGTTCCGCGACGACTCGGATGCTCGCGGGCTCGGCCTGTCGAAGTTGGCCTACCACTTCATCGGAGGCATCCTCGAACACGCCCCAGCACTCTGCGCCGTGACCTCGCCGACGGTCAATTGCTACAAGCGCCTCCAGATGGGACCGGCGCTCACCGGATCTCGATCGGGCTACACCTGGACCCCGGCCTTCATCTCCTACGGCGACAACAACCGGACCCAGATGCTTCGGATCCCCGAAGGCGGACACGTCGAGGACCGATCCATCTCGAGCGCCTTCAACCCCTACCTGGGAATCGCCGCCTATCTCGCCGCCGGGCTGGACGGCGTCGACCGCCAGCTCGACCCCGGCGAGCCTAATCTGGGCAACCTCTACACGGCCGACCTCGAGACCATGGCCCGCCGCGGCATCCGCACCCTGCCCCAGAGCCTCCCAGAGGCACTCTCCTTCTTCGAGCGAGATGCGGTGATCCGGGAGGGGCTCGGCCCCATCGCCGACGAGTTCCTCCGGCTCAAGTGCGACGAGTGGCGCGAGTACCATGCCCAGGTCGAGTCGTGGGAACTGAAGCGCTATTTGACGGCCCTTTGAGCGGACGAGACGGCGATTTATCGACCGGGGTTGGTGTATGCTGTACCGAAAATGGAGGAAGCCCCGGAGAAATCGCCATGGCTTTTGCCGACTTCGATTTGAGGACAGCCGTCCAGAAATTCCAGTTGATTACAATCGAGGACTCCGACATATTCGAAGGAGTCGAGCCGCTCGAACCCAGCGAATCCGTTAAGAACTTCCTCGCCGAATTCTCGCCGTATGCCATGGGGATCAACTCCGAGCAGGCACGCCGGGAGTTCATCATTTCGCCGATCTTGACCGAAGCGAAGCGCCGGTCACGAGTCAAGATAAGCCTGTTGCCGGGGATCACACTGTCCGTCGATCCGTCTCGGGGTCTGACCGGCAGTTGTGATTATCTGATCGCCAGGTCGACGGAGCTTTATTATCTGAAGGCTCCGATCATCGCGGTCGTCGAGGCCAAGCGGGAGGATTTGATCGCAGGCCTAGGCCAGTGCGTCGCCGAGATGGTGGCGATCCAGTTGTTCAACGAGAAGGATGGGACACCGCTGCCGGTGGTCTATGGGTGCGTCACGAGCGGCACACATTGGCGATTCCTCAGGTTGGCAGGTAAGGAACTGAACATCGATCGTACGGAATACTATCTGAGGGACGCGGCGAAGATCCTTGGTATCCTGGTGACGATGGGGCTCGGTTGAAGGCGATCAAGCCCATCGCAACCGCTCATCGGGACGGTTTACTGCTCATGGAAACGATCGAAGCGAAGAATATCATCATCGGAGCCGGGGCGATGGGCTCGGCCGCGGCGTATCATCTCGCGAAGCGGGGCGAGCCCGTTGTGCTGATCGAGCAGTTCGTACCGGGCCACGCCCGGGGCAGCTCGCACGGTGCGGCGCGAATCACTCGCCACTCGTACGCGGACGCCCGATACGCCCGGCTCATGCCCGCGGCATTCCGTGCCTGGAGGGAGCTGGAAGCGGACGCGGGTGAGTCCCTCTATATCCGCACAGGCGGCGTCTCGTTCTCGCCCCCCGGGGTCGATTACGCGGCTCGCGTCGCCGCGAGCCTGGCAGAGCTCGACGTGCCACACTGGCGGACTTCGGGCGGCGAATGGAGTCGGCGGCGACCCGCATTCGGACTCCCCGAGGATTACGACGTGGTCTTCGAACCCGACGCGGGCATGGTGGCCGCTTCGCGCGATCGCGGTCGAGCTCGAGCTGGCCCGTCAACATGGCGGATCACAGACCCGGATCCTCGAGCAGACGCCGGTGTGGCATCTCGACCTCGACGGCCAACGTCCGGTCGTCCTGACCGACTCGTTGAAGCTGGTCGCGGATCGACTCATCGTCTCGGCCGGGGCGTGGGTCAAGCGGCTGCTTCCAGGGCTACCCGTCCCGCTGAGGACCACTCGTCAGCAAGTGCTCTATGTAAGGCCCCTCGACCACGCCCCTTTCCAGATCGGCCGCTTTCCCGTCTTCATCTACAAGGGGGCCGGCGACGAGGATGCGTTCTACGGCATGCCCGAGTTCCTGGATTTGGGCGTCAAGGTCGCCCGCCACGCCGGACCCGAGATCGACCCGGACATCGAGGAAACCCGCGTCGGCGAAGAGTATCGGTCAACCGTACGAAATTTCCTGAAATCCCACATCCCGCGACTTGCGGACGCGCCGATCGACCTGACCGAGATCTGCCTGTACACTGTCGCGCCCGATGAGCAATTCCGGGTCGATTTCCTGCCCGGCCGGTCGGACGTGATCGTCGCCAGCCCATGCAGCGGGCACGGTTTCAAGTTCTCTTGCCTGATCGGACGCATCCTCGCCGACCTGGCGATGACCGGGTCTACCGAATTCGCGATCGACGCCTGGCGAATCTCGACACCCTCCGACCCGAATCCAACTCGGCCTTGACGCGATCGCACATTGCCGCAAAATCCGCCCATCGGGATGGTGACCGGACACCACCGGTAGATGGATTCAAGGTGATGTGCGATCTCAGAGAAATCAAGAGCGCCACCACCCGCCGGGAGACACAGGGATGATGGAGGCGCGCTCGACGGTCACGGACGCATCACGCCCTTCCCGGCGTTGGCTGCCTCGGCCAGGCCGGGGGACCTCGACGCAGATCGGCCGGAAGAGTCGATGGGTGCGTATCCTCGTCGCAGGATTGGCGGGGGCCGTGCTGATGGCGATGGGCGTCGTGGCTGTCGTCCGCTACCAGCAGGTTCCCAAGATCGAGCCGCCGTTCGACCAGGTCGTGGGAAGGGGTGCGGGGCCGGTCAAGTCATTTGCACTCGTCGATCTCGAGGGTCGGGAGCACTCCGCGAAGGAATGGAAGGATCGTACTGCGGCCGTACTCTTCGCGATCGCCCCGGACTGCCCCATTTCCCGCGATTATGCGGCGGATATGGCTCGGATCGCCCACACATTCGGACCACGAGGCGTCCTGTTCCTCGGCGTCCATTCGGGCTCTGAATCAAGCATAGTGTCCTCTCGCTGGAGGAACGCGGGGTGGGAGCTTCCCTTCCCGATCCTGAGAGATCCGGCCCGGATGGTCGCACGACAGGCCGACATCCGGGTCACGCCCGAGGCGGTCGTCCTACTACCCGACGGTCAGATCGTCTATCGCGGGCGCATCGACGATCGGTATTCCGCCGGTGGGAAGAAGCGGCCACCAGGAAGGCGCGATCTCGAAGACGCACTCGAGGCGGTCCTGGACGATGAGATGCCCGTCGTCACGACGGCGACGGCCCATGGGACCCCGCTGACACCGGCATCGCCCGACGATGAACCCGGTGAGACGATCACATTCAATAAGCATGTCGCGCCGATCCTCTGGCAGAATTCCGCGCGATGCCACCGCCCCGGCGAGATCGGCCCATTCCCAATCCTGAGTTATCGCGATGCGTCGAGGCGGGCGGATTTCATCCGCGAGGTAACCGAGGCCGATCAGATGCCCCCGTGGAAGGCGCATCCGGGTGTCGGCGTATTCGTCAACGCGCCCCGCCTCTCGACCATCGAGAAGGATGTCCTCGCCCGTTGGTCTGAAACGGGCTGTCGGGAGGGGGATCCGGCCGACTTGCCCCCGCCGCCGAAGTTCTCCGACGATTGGGCGCTGGGCCCGCCGGACCTGGTCCTGACCATGCCCGAACCGATCGACCTCGAGGCCGATGGCCCCGACCTGTACCGGGCCTTCGCCATCCCATCCTCGCTGGATCGCGACGTGACCGTATCGGGCGTCGAATTCCGACCCGGCAATCGCCGCGTGGTTCACCACAGTCGCATGCACCTCGATGCGACGGGTGACGCGCTCCGGCGGGATCGGACCGACCCCGGTCCGGGCTTCTCCGGATGGGTCCGAAAGGTGAGCTTCGAACTCCCCTATCCGGGACTCGGCGGTTGGTCTCCCGGGATGACGGCTCGGCCCGCCCCTGAGGGTGTCGGGCGGGTGATCCCCCGCGGCTCCGATGTCGTCTTCATGATCCATTACCACCCCAGCGGCAAGGTCGAACGCGACCGGTCGAGCGTCGGCCTCTATTTCGCCAGGAGACCCGTCACGCGGCGGATGACCGGCCTCGTCATCTCCACCCAGGAGATCGATATCCCCGCAGGCGCCAGGCGGCACACCATCATCCAGTCCGCCCGGCTCAAGGCCGACGTGCATCTCTATACGGTCGTGCCGCACGCACACTACCTTTGCCGCGAATTCCGCCTGGCCGCGACCCTCCCCGATGGGACCTGCCAACCCTTACTCTGGATCGATGACTGGAACATGGACTGGCAAGACCAGTATCGATACGTCAAGCCCGTTCGCCTCCCCAAGGGCACAATCCTCACCCTGGCCACGTACTTCGACAATTCCGAGGACAACCCCCGCAATCCGAACAAGCCCCCTCGACCCGTCCGCTTCGGAGTGGGCTCCATGGACGAGATGTGTGCCTGCCACCTCGAGATCCTCCCCGACGACCCGAGCGGCTACGAGGCTTATCCGAACAAGTCGCCATTCGGGCTCTGACGCGACCAGGGGCAGTCCGCCGGTGCCTTCATTCGCGCAAGGACATGGACGTTCGGCCCGGATTGCCTATAGCGTAAGCACGATTCGGCTCGGGAGTATTTCCGTGTTTACGGTCTCGAGCCGTCCCAGGGTCGATCATGTAGGGACCAAGTCATGCAACCGCGAATGCAATGTTCTGGTCGAGTGTTTGCCGTCTTGATCGTATTGAGTGTGATCGGACATGCGGATGAAGCCGTCGTGACCGACCTGGCCAAGATCCAGGGAGAGTGGGCGACGCCATCCGGATTCGGTGGCGAGGTGGTCTACTCGTTCAAGGACCTGGAGTTGAGGATCGAATCGCCGAATCGAAGGTATCGGATGAAGATCAGGCTCGATCCCCGGGCCAAGCCGGAAAAGACGATCGATTTCGAGATCGTCGAGGGCCCCGATGACGCGAAGGGAAGGACATCTCCCGGGATCTACAAGTTCGCCAAGGATGACACGCTCAACCTGTGCTTCCGCGCCGAAGGAGCGCGTCCCGCCAGCTTCGAGCAAATCGGGTTCGAGCAGCTCGTCGCCGAGCTCAAGCGCAAGAAGCCAGTCCAGAATCCGCAGTCGGCACGAACAGTAGGCGTAGCCCCGAAGGCCGCGGATTCCGACGCACCCTTACCTCAGGGCTGGCCGGGCGCCACGATGCCCGATCGGATCGAGATCAAGAAGTACCCGGCCTACCGGAGCGCGATCGCCAGGGCCAAGGACGCGACGTCGAAGAACAGCACGGTCCTGTTCTTCTCCCTGTTCAACCACATCCAGAAACGCGGCGTCGAGATGACGGCCCCGGTCGTGATGACTTATCAGGCGAACGTGGCCGAGCAGCCTGGGTCCCGGGGCGATGTCTCGATGGAGTTCCTCTATCGCAGCACCGATCAGGGGAAGGCCGGGCCGGGCGTCGGGGCGGTGAAGGTCGAGGACTTCCCTACAGCGACGTTCGTCTGCCTGGGGGTCCAGGGGCAGATGGACGAGGCGCGGTTGAAGGAGGGAGTTGCCACGCTCCGCCGGTGGCTCGTCGAGCACAAGAACGATTGGGTCGAGGCGGGTCCTCCCCGGCGGCTGGGTTACCACGGTCCCCAGACCCCTGTGGCCCGCCAGCTCAACGAGGTACAGATCCCCGTCAAGCCGGCAAAGGAAGCGGCAGGTGTCGCGAAGCCAACGACGAAATGATCGGCAGTCTCAGCGTCGGCGGGAATCCGCGGCGTCGGCCCCGTTCTTCACGATTTGCGGACGGCCCGCCGATGCCCCGGGCTTTCGAGATTGCGCCACAACTTCCACGAAACGTTGCTTGGTCGCGGCGTCGATCGCCGGGTGGCCGTTGACGATGTGGCTGGCCCAGTTCGGATACGTGAGCACGAGGCGGCTCATCAGCGAGATGAAGTAGCCGGCTTCCTTGACTTGTTCCTCGAGAATCCTTTCGATGACCGGCCTGAGGGTCCGTCCCAGCGTCTTCCAACCCTTCGAGTCGATCTTGACGAATGCCTCGACGTTGTGCTGGACCCAAGGCTCGCGATTCTTATCCTGGTAGTAGGCCGTGTTGACGATCAGGATGATCCGCGCCTCGACCTTCGCGTTGCCGTGCGGGCTGACGTAGTTCAAGTGTGCCAGCAAGACATGAAGGCGAGGCGTGCGGAGCACGAATTCCCAGGTGGCCGACGCCCCGGAACCATCCGTGCCCTCGTAGCGGTTCGGTCCCACCTTCTGGAGCTGGACCGGTGCATCGCTCAGGTCCTTCCAGAGGGCCAGGGTGAGCGAGGGCTCGTTAACGAGGCTCAAGTAGAGGCTCGACGGACAAGGGAAGGCGTCCGCTTCCCCCTGGCGGTGGAAGGTGTGGTCGCGGATGACCTCGGTCACGACATCGCGACGTTCAGGCGCGATCTGATTGAGCGGGACGATCTGAGCCGGGTCAACATGTCGCGGACCGATGCCGCCGTCGGCCGGGCCAATCGCTACAAACAGCAAGGCCGTCATGGCCAGCACAGCCGGCAGATTCTGCCCGGCGATCCGAATCCGGCGGACCACTATCTTGCTCATGGACGACTCCGTCGTAGTGAGGCCGCTCTCCTCCGTACGGTCCGGCGGGGACTCCGCTCCTACCTTGACCGCACGCCCGCCACTCGTCACCATTCACTGATCGGTTTCTCGCCAGGATTTCCTGACAAGCCGCGCGACCGGAGCCTTCGGCACGACCGGAACCGCACATCCCTCAAGTCCGATCCCGGCATCGGCGATCGGTCGTCGGGGCGAAGGGGTGCAGAGGATGGATAAAGACTTCAAGAAGTTAACGAGTTTCCTGGTCGGCATCGGGATCGAGCACATCCCTCACACCGAGAAATCGTACCTGGGGCACCTGATCGCTGTTTTCCGGTACCTCGAATCGCAGGGATGCCCGGAGGACGTCTGCCGCGCGGGGATGTTCCACTCGATCTATGGTACGGAGAAATTCCAGGGCTTCACCTTGCCGCTCGATCGCCGCGGCGAGGTCCGCGAGCTGATCGGCGACCCGGCGGAGGCCCTCGCCTACCTGAACTGTGCCATGGATCGTGCGTCCTTCGACCGCGCACTCGATCGAGGCGTCGAGCCCTTCTCGATCATCGACCGCCTCACCGGCGAATCGGTCCCGCTCTCGCCGCACGATTTCGACGACCTGTGTCGCGTCCACCTGTTCGACTGGCTGGAGCAAGTACCGCGCTCGCAGGAGTGGGACTATCGGCCCTCGGCGTATCGGAAGATGGCCGAACGTTTGGGCAGGGCGGCGGTCGAGGAGTATGGGCGAGTTTATGCGATTGGCGTCGAGGCGCGGGGCGATTCGACGAACGTCGCGTGACGGAGAGACGACCACCGAGTCGTCTCAGCGATCGAGCCATCCAATAGGTCGGCACGGCCCTACGTCGGGTGTCGATCATGAACGCGAATAAAATGATCCGTCTTGAAAGAATGGGTGGACTGGTCCCAGATTCGCGGCATGTGGCAATCGACACAGCCACGACTGGAATTGATCGGACAACGGGCAGCGGTGCCATCCCGAGAGTCATCCTCCCGGCTCCTCAAGGCCGTCGTTGTGAGCGGATTGGCCGAGCCCTTCCTCTTCGGGAAGCCCTCGTGACACGAAAGGCACTTCGACTCGTCCAAGGCCGTGAAGGGCTTCGCATCCCCGTGTGGATCGTGGCACGTTATGCAACTTAACCGGCCATTCGCCTCGGTGAAGCAACGGCTCCATGTCAATGTCAGGGAATGGTAGCGGAGCCAGTGGGGATCGGTCCGAGGTGCTTTACTTGAGTCGGCCTGATGGTAACCGTGGCACTGGGCGCAGATGAGATTGATCGCCGACGGCGACGATTCGGCCGGGGCCGCGATTGCCAGGTCGGGGAACCCGGCCGTAACGGCCGCGACATGGTGCCCTCCCGGCCCATGACACCGCTCGCAGCCGATGGAATGGTCCGCGGCCTCGGGGCCGACCCCGTTGACGATGGAGTAGAAGTTTGTCGTATGACAATTCAAACAGCGTCGCGTGCCATCGCCCGCGACCATCCTCTTGCCGAGGTATTCTTCGTCTTCGTCCGGCCGAGGCGGTAGTCCCGTGGAGATGTCCCAGCCCGTTCCTCTCGACGATCGGTAGTACGACATCCGGATCATGAGCGGTCGGCTTTGATCGTCCCGGCCGACGAACGTCGTGTAGCGATCGGAGGAGCCGAATGCATAATCCAGGACGGCGTGCCAGACCTTCTGCCCCGAGCGGGTCTCGACGAATACGGAATCGTCCGCGCGCCGGAAGCGGTGCGTGACCTGGGGATTGCCCGGGTCGGAGAGCGGTTCTGCGGGTAAGGGCAAGCGACCCAGCTCGCGGGCGAGGGTGAAACTCGTCGCGTGTCGGCTGGCGAGCAGGGTGTGGAATTGTCGGCGATGGCACTCGGCGCAACGTGCCTCGCCGACATAGGGAGCCGGCTCGGGATCCTGGGGATGCGCGTTGCGGAAGGAGGGGTCCTGCGGCAACACGCCCGCAGCTTGCTTCCAGCTCCCCTCCTGGATGAAAGCGCGACTGAACAGCCACGAGACCTCGGGGTCCTGATCGCCCGCGAGCATCGCCTGCAGGATCGTCCGTGCCTCAGCGGGCTTCCCGGACATCAGCAACGACCGGACCAGGTGCTTCCGGACGACGGCGGCCGGATCCGGCGCGGCCGCTTCCCCTCGGGGATCGAGCTGTCGCCAACGGAGCAGGGCCTGCGACGCGCCCGCGGCGTCGTGGGTTTCCGCGAGTGCGGTCCCCAAGAGTGATTGAGCGCGTGCCTCCCATTCGGGCTGACGCGCCAGGCGCCTGGCCGCCTCCTCGGCCGCGTGGTAGCGGTCGCTGCGTAGGTACAATGCGGCCAATGTCGCCAGCGCCGCGGGATGATCCGGCTCCTTCTGCCGCGCCTGTTCGTATTCTCGGCAGGCCGAATCGACCTGACCGAGTCGAATCCTGGCCCGACCAAGCAGTGAGAAATCCTCGGCCTCCTTATCCACCGCGCGGAGACGCTGATAAATGGCGATTGCCTTCTGATCCTGTCCCTTATGGGCGGCTGCCCGCGCCGCCAGCCGAAGGGCCCGGGGATCGTCGGGAACCTCCTTGAGTCTCCGGCGGACCAGGGAAACCGTCCGGTCCCACTCGCCCCGCGAATACGCCGCGGTCGCTTCGTCGAGCAGATCCGGAAATATCCGGGTCTTTCCCCAGAGGATCGCGGCCCCGCTGATGACCAGGACGACTGCCGAGGCTGCGAGGACCATCAGGGGTTTGCGTTTCACGGGCCGTGAGATCTCATCGATGTCCATGGAGCGTTTCACGATTGTGTTGCATGGTCGCCGGAGGCTGATGCGAATACAACCCCCCGACCCCCTCCAAGGAGGGGGGCACGAGGGGGCTTGGGGCGTGCTCAATCCGATCCTGAATCGCTTTAGTAGCTGTCGGAGCTGATGACCTCGCCACCATTCCTGGTGCCGAGGGCCCACCATGTTAGCTGGTTGATCGAGTCCTTGATGAATCTGACGCTACCGTCGGACATGCAGACGTTGACTCCTCCGGGGTGGAGGCTGTCGCAGTTGCTGAACACGGCGCGGGAGGATGCGTTCAACCCGCAGTGAGTCCAGGTCTTGTTGTACGCGTTGGGCGTCACGATCGTGTTGAACATGTTCATGGCCATGCTCCCGTGGGCCCACTCCTCGCCGCGCTGGAGGTCGATATAGGAGGAGCTTCCGGATTGATAGGCCGCGTTGCACAACTGGATCGCGGCGAGCGTCAGCGCGGGTGCCGACGAGCCGTCGAGGAGCATGGATGTGTAGGGGATCTGGACGGCCTGGAGGCCGATGAGCTTCTGGAGCGGCTGCTCATTCTGGTTGCCGACGCACGCCTCGGCGTACGCGATCGTGTTCGACGTCCCGTCGATGCAGGTATTAATTCCGTAACAGGCTTGCCAGGTGAACATGCCCGTACTCGCCATGCCGATTGAGGTTACGCTCAGGTTTGAGTAGGGAGCCACGTTGCCGATGAGCCCCCACTGCGTCGTGGTGCCTACGCAGGCGTAGTAATTATTGGTGTTGGTCGTGTTGTTGTGGTCCGGCTGGCCGGCATTCGGGTCGGAGGGGCACATGAAATCTCGGATCTGGGCATTCGTCCCGGTGGAGTTGATCACGTAGCAGATGACCCCCGTACAGTCCTCGCATCCCCAGTGGAAGTTCAAGGAGTTGTAGAGCGGCGCCTTCTCCATGTAGGGGAGCATCATCGCGAGCGGGCCGAAGTTCTGCTTGACGTTATAGGTGCCGACGGCGTTCCACATCCCGCTGCTGGCGCCCAGCGGGAAGACGTTCTGGGTCTGGTGGTAATTGTGCAGTCCCAGGCCGATCTGCTTGAGATTGTTGACGCATTGCGTTCGCCGCGCGGCCTCGCGTGCGGCCTGGACGGCCGGCAACAGCAGGGCGATGAGTACGGCAATGATCGCGATCACGACGAGTAGCTCGATCAGGGTAAATCCTCGACGACGCATGGGAGAGTTCTCCTCGATGTGATGTGAGTGCGACCGGGAATCAGGCGACAACGACCATCCGGACAACCACAGTCCGCGGTCTACCCCAGCATTGAGATGAGCGAGCGAGCACGAAAGACCTGAGAAGAGAAAGTGTCGAGATGAAAGCTATCTCAGAGGTTGCAAATATTCAAGCCCCTGGTTTCCATGGCGTTACATTTTGATTGCAAAGGCGACTCTCGTCAGAGTACGACGAATCCGAGGCGCGGACAACGTCTGCTTAGGCCCCGGTCGCGTCACAGCACACGGGACGATTGGGATTTGATGAGGGATGGCTGCCCGATCCTTTCAACACTCAAACATCGGGCTCGGTGCCGAGGATTCTCGAAGGGGCCTGCATCCAGGGCGCAAGACGAACGTCGCCTCGAAAAAGCCTGGTGGGCAAGCTCCTGACACTTTCTCTTCGTCCCGATGACCCCTAGCCGGATGCTTGACGATAGAAAAGATAGGCGTTATCGTCCCAGGTATCGATGCGATCTCGCGACATTTCATTCTAGTTTCGCGACACTCCGCGTTGCAGTAGACTGAGAGCGGGATCGGAACGGCGCGGTCGCTGGGACCTTGGTCCTACCGGACTTGCGGCGTCTCCGAACCCCGGGACGAGCGATGATCGACGAAGATGGTGGCGACCATCGCGGCCGTCGCTGCTTCGACCCTATCGAGAAGATACCCTTCTACTTTCACGACAAAGTAACAGGCAAACCGGAGGAGATCATGGCCTCCTATGCTCATGTGGCACTGATCGTCGCCACGGCGAAGCAGTACGACCGTGGGTTGCTGCGCGGGATCGGCCGTTATATCAAGGGGCACGGTCCGTGGTCGGTGTACATCGAGGAGCGCGGGCAGGAAGACGAGATCCCGTCGTGGCTCTCGGTCTGGAGGGGGGACGGCATCATCGCTCGCATCAAGGATGTGCCCATGGCCGAGGCCCTGCTCGCGACCGGCGCGCCCGTCGTCGAACTCAGGCGTCAGGTCATCGGGTTCAACCTGCCGGCGGTCCACTGCGATGACCGGGCCATCAGCCACATGGCCCTCCGGCATTTCCAGGAGCGAGGCTTCCGCCATTTCGCATTCTGCGGCCGCCCGGGGGCGCGATGGAGCGATCTCCGCGAAGCCGCGTACCGACACCGGCTCGCCGAGCTCGGTTACCCTTGCCATCTGTACTCGTGGCCTGGACAGTCGCACGATTTGACCTGGGAGCAGGAGCAGGACGATGTCGCACGATGGCTCGCGGCGCTGCCGCGCCCGGTCGGCGTCCTGGCCTGCAACGATATCCGCGGCCTCCAGGTGCTGGATGCTTGCCGACGGATCGAGCTCTCCGTACCCGAGGGCGTCGCGGTCCTCGGCGTCAACAACGACGAGGTCCTCTGCGAGCTCTCGGACCCACCGCTCTCGAGCATCGACCAGGACCTGGAGCGGATCGGCTACGAGGCTGCCGCCTTGCTCGACCGGCTCATGGCCGGCGAGGCCCCGACCGCGGAGCCGATCCTCATCGAACCTCTCGGCATCGTCGCGCGGCTCTCGACCGACTCGGTCGCGATCGACGATCCGGCGGTCGCACTGGCCCTCCGCGTCATCCGACAATTCGCATGCGACAACAAAGGGGTCAACTACGTGGCCGATCGCACGGGGCTCTCCAGGCGCGCCCTCCAGCGGCGATTCAAAGCCTTGACCGGGCGGACACTCCAGGAGGAGATCCTGAACACGCAGCTCGCGCGGGTCCAGCAGATGCTGGCCGAGACCGAGCTCAAGCTCGAGAGTATCGCCAGGAAGTCGGGGTTTCATTACGCGGGTTATCTGTGTTCTTATTTCAAGAAGAAGACCGGGATGACACCGGGCGAGTATCGACACCTCCACTCCCGGACATCCCCACGAGACAGACCTTGAGCGTCATTCGAAGAACGACGATCGATCGGAATCGGGCACGCCCCCGCCGCCGGGGCTCCGCGATCCCTCGGCAAGATGCCGTGAGAAAGGTATTCCCGTGCCGCTCCTGTTCATATCGGCCGCCTTCCTTGGCGCGTTCCTGCTCTTCTGCGCGCAGCCTATGATCGCCAAGATGGTACTCCCGCAATTCGGCGGGGCCCCGGCGGTCTGGAACACCTGCATGGTGTTCTTCCAGTCGGCGCTCCTGGCGGGCTACGGCATCGCGCACGCGACGAGCGCCTGGCTCGACGCCCGTCGCCAGTCCCTCCTCCAACTCGTCCTGCTCGCGGTCCCGATCGCGACCCTGCCGATCGCAGCCCACGCGAGCTCGGCCGACGGGGGCGACCCCTCGTTGCGGCTCCTGGCCCTGCTGGTGACCGCGACGGGGTTGCCGTTCCTCGTCGTTGCGACCACCGCCCCGCTGCTCCAGCGCTGGTTCGCCGAGACCCAGGATCGCCGCGCCAACGACCCCTACTTCCTTTACGCGGCCAGCAACGCGGGCAGTTTGTCGGCCCTGGTCGTATACGTGACGCTAATCGAGCGGAACCTGACCCTGGGGGCTCAGGCCCGGCTTTGGGCCGCGGGCTATGGGGTCCTCGCCGGCCTGATGATCGCCTGCTCCCTCGCGCTGCGGCGGACGCCTGCCCCGGTGCATCGACCAGAGGGAGGCGAACGAATCGGCGCGCTCGAACGGGTGCGATGGGTGACTCTGGCATTCGCACCCTCGAGCCTGCTCCTCGGCGTGACGACCTACCTGACGACGGACCTGGCGCCTGTACCGCTGCTCTGGGTGGTCCCCCTGACGCTCTACTTGCTCAGCTTCATCCTCGCTTTCGCGGGCCCCCCTGCATGGCTCCGGCGGGGCTGCGCCGATCGCTCCCTCCGGCGGTTGTGGCGACGCTCGCCGTCATGATCCTGCCGTCGAGCGTGCCGCTCTGGGCGACATTCCTGATCCACCTCTTGACCTTCTTCGTGGCCGCGACGGCCTGTCACATCCAACTGGCCGGCAGACGGCCGACGGCGTCACGCCTGACGGAATACTACCTGGCGATCGCACTCGGCGGCGCACTGGGCGGCCTGTTCAATGCTCTGATCGCGCCGGCCGTATTCACCTGGGTGGCGGAATATCCGCTGGGCCTGGCGTTGTCGGTGATGCTGGTCCCGGCGGCCGGATCTCGTGCCTTCCCTCGCGGCTCCCGGGACCGGGCCGCCCTCCTGCTCGACGGCATTCTACCGATGCTCCTCGGGTCGGCGGCCTACCTGGCGCCTCGCCTCTGGGTCGGGAGCCCGCCCAATTCCTTGCTGCTCGTCCCGTTGGCCGCGTGCCTCCTGTTCGTCCTGCGACCCCTGCGATTCGCGCTGGGCCTCGCGATCGTCGCGACGGTGAACGCCGACTTCCAAGACGCTTCAAGGAAGGTCGTCCTGCGGGAGCGCGGCTTCTTCGGGACCCTGCGCGTCTCGGCGGATTTTCCCGTCGGGATGAATCTCCTGGCACATGGAAACACCATCCATGGCATGCAGCGACGGAGCCCGGTCCGGT
Source organism: uncultured Planctomycetota bacterium (assembly GCA_963777695.1). Classification (GTDB taxonomy): domain Bacteria; phylum Planctomycetota; class Planctomycetia; order Isosphaerales; family Isosphaeraceae; genus CAVZRC01. The sequence continues at coordinate 1,053,239 of CAVZRC010000001.1, read as the reverse complement.
CTGTGCGGCGCATCCCGCTCATGTACTACTTCCCAACCGGTCCGATCGGCCAGGTATTCGAGGCGTACCATCATACGCCGGTCGTCCGGCGCGTTGGTGTGGTCGGCCTCGGGGTCGGTTCGCTGGCGGCCTACGGCCAGCCGGGGCAGGAGTACACTTTCTTCGAGATCGACCCGGCCGTCGAGCGGATCGCGCGCAATCCGTTCTATTTTCACTACCTGGAGGACTGCCGCGCCGACTGGCGTGTCGTCCTGGGCGACGCTCGGCTGTCGCTGGGCAGGGAGGCGAATGGGTCCTACGGGCTGATCGTGCTCGACGCCTTCAGCGGCGATGCCATCCCCGTGCACTTGTTGACGCGAGAGGCGATTCAGGTCTACCTATCCAAGCTCGCCGACGGGGGCCTGATCGCACTTCACATCTCCAATAACTATCTCGACCTGGAGCCGGCGGTGAGCGATCTGGCTCGCGATGCGGAGCTCGTGGGGCTGGATCAGAACGAGGCCACGATCCCCCTGGACGAGGTCAACCAGGGGAGGATGGCGTCCCGCTGGGTCGTCCTGGCGCGGCGGCGGGCCGACCTCTCCCAGCTCGCCGACCGCCCCGGCTGGCGGTCTCTGATCGGACGGCCAGGTGCGGCGGTCTGGACCGATGATTACACGGACCTTCTCAGCCTCTTGCGATGGTAACGATCGACCATTCTCCCCTTCCGGCATTATTCCCACTGGCGGACCTGGTCGAAGTAGAGGCGCATGGTCTGGACGATCCGCTTCTTCTCATTGAGAGCCACGAACAGCACGAGGGCGAGCCCGAGCGCCAGCATGATCACCCACTTGGCGAACGCGTAGTCGATGCTCACACGTCCCAGTTGATAGACCAGGTCGAGCACGAAGGTCGTCAGCCCCAGCCAGAGGAACGTTTGTAACCGGAAGCCGATGCCGGCGAAGACGCCGAGGAGCGAGACGAGCAGCAGCGTCAGCCAGGCGGGGAAACTATCGAATTTCCAGATCGGCACCGATAACGAGATATAGATCAGGATCAATCCGGCCGATCGGATCGCGTTGACGGTAGATCGGCCCAACTCGCGGTTGACCTGGGCGAAGAGGATCGTCGAGAGGCCGACGGGGACCAGGTAGAGCTGGGGATGGTCGGCCATCATCCAGCCCATGCGGCTCCAGCAGAGCCAGAGGGCGGCGTTGCAGAAGACGGCCGCCGCATATCCCAGCGACTTCCATCGGATCTGGGCACAGGCGATGGCGTAGAACGTCGCCGCGACCGACAGGTAGAAGAGACTCACGTCGTCGCGCGTGTCGCGCCCGACCAGTTGGAGCAGCGGCAACATCGGTAGGATCAGCGAGAAATACCGCGTCGGCCGGACGTAGTATTGCGGGCCCTGGAGCCGCGCCAGCGCCTCGGAGACTCCCAGGTCGAGGAAGCCCAGCAGTGTCAGGATCGCCGCGTCGGCGGCCGTCAACATCGGGTAGGCCATGCGGAAGTTGATGTAAGCGCCGAGCATCAGCGCCTGGGCCAGGTAGACCAGCCACTCCGCCCGCCATCTGGGCACGAGCAGCACGTTGAGGACCGCGGCGGCCATCAGGACGCCGGCGCCCGCGAAGGTACCCCACGCCTCGAGCGCCCCGGGGTTGCTTCCAACCGCCAGCACGAACGCCGACGCCAGGAGGCCGGCCGACGACGCAACCCACTCCATCGCCTCTGCCATCCGTGAACGGAGCGAGCTTGCAAGATCCGAGACCTTGAGCGAAGCCCGTTCCTTTCGACTCGCATCCCCGATGCGGAGCCGGCCGGCCAGCCACCACAGCGAGAAGGCTGACACCATCGCGCCCGAGGCGGCCGAGGTCCCTACCAGCTCGTATCCGTGGTAGCCGAGGCGACGGGCCACCAGGGGCCCCGCGAAGGACCAGACACCGGCGAATGCCACGCTCCCCATGCCGGCTACCACCGGCAATCCGATCGTCATGGCCCCGAAGCCCAGGGTCATGGAGGACAGGGTCAAGGTCGCGACCGTCGTCAAGGTCACTGCTCCGCCCGTGAAGACGACGGCGAGGACCGCCAGGATGCAGGCCTGATACGCCATCAGGAGCGACGCTCGTTCCGAGCGGACATCCCCGAGCCAGCTCAGTTCCAGCCAGCTATCGAGGTGGGCATATCTGCGCCCGCACTGGACCGCGGCGAGCCCCGCCATTGCCGTGACGGCCGGATAATACTCGGCGGCCGAGAGCAGGCGACCGGCCATCGGCGACGCCCCGACACCTAGCCACCAGAGCGCCGTCACGCCGACCCAGTGGAGGCCGACCAAGACCGCCTCCGGCTCGGCGGAGCCCCATCCTTCGGGGTCCGCGTTCTCGATCGCGAGAAAGACCGCGATCAGCCCGATCGTCGCCAGCAAGATCCACCAGTCGAGGACAGCGGCGGTCACGACGGCCGACCGATATCCGATCATCGCCGCGCCCATGCCGTTGAGCACGATGCCGATCGTCAGGACGGTCGCTACGCCGAAGACGACCGTCGACCAGCCGCGTACGACCGTCGCGTAGCCGACATCGATCACGTCCAGCCGGGCGCAGGATAGTGGCCTCGTAGGAGCGGACCACGCGCTCGAGCATGGCGAGCCCGAGCGCCGCGATCATCCCGGCCATCGCCAGCCAGCACGTCGAGGTCAACGAAGGGGCGATGGCCGAGACCACGCCGCAGACCAGGAAGGCCAGGCCCGCGTGGACCCACTCCCGCCGCGGATAGGCCCGCAGCATCAAGATCGACAGCGCGGACAGCCCAACCGGGAACCACGAATGGGCCGTCCATGGGACGTCTCGATACAGGCTGAGCGATACTCTCAGGACCAGGGCGATCAGGCCCGTCAGGATCGATGTGTGGAAGAGCCGATACTCGTAATCGAGCGGAGGGATCCGCAGCCGGTCGCAGAGCGCCGGCTTCGACCGCTGGATCATCACGCCGATCGCCCAAAGCCCGAAAGCCGAGCCCATCGCAAACCCGGCGACGCCCATCGGCGGCATGGCGATAAGCCATCGGAAATAGCAGGCCGCGCCCAAGGAGGCCACCACGGCGTAGAGCCATTCCGCACGCGACAGGCTCTTGACCGTCAGGAGGAACCCGACGGCAGCGAGGAGCATCGTCGCAGCGGAATGGTCGGCCAGCGGGATTCCCAGGACGGTCAGGGCCACCGTCGAATGGTAGAGCGGACGAGAACACGAGCGAAACCAGTCACTGCCCCAGGTCTCGCAGCCGAACGCCACCAACCAGAACGCGATCGCCTCGATCACCGCGCACAAGCCGAGGACATAGGCCATCCGCGGGTCGTTGTCCCCGACGCTGAACAGGACCATATAGGTCGCGGCGACGACATGCAGGACGGCGGGATACGTCAGCCCCGACTGGCGGAAGCTCCGCGCCAGCAGCATCGTCACGACCGCATTGAGGCCCAGCGCGACCACGCCGAGCCGGTACGCGGCCACGCTCATCATGCGGCCACCGATCGCCATCGAGAAGACCCCGGCCGTCAGGAGGAGGCTCACCATCAGGCAAGGCTCGGCGTAGAAGTCCGACAGGGCGCGACGCCGGGCGAGCGCGGCCGCCAGCCAGAGTGTCAGGGCGAGGAAGGCCGAGACCAATGCGAGCCATCCGGTGGCGAGTCCGGAATCGCTCCAGGCGACGGCCGAGTACGACAGCTCCAGCGTTCCGGCCACCAGCTGGGCGAGCCCCAGGTAGACGAGCCCCTTCTCTCGGAGAAAGCGCGTTGTCGCCAGCAGGGCAGGGGCCCCCAGCAGCCAGACCAATCCCGAGGCCCAGGCTCGATTGTGGTCGAGCAGCGCCAGCCAGTCGGCGATCAGAGTCAGGCCGATCACGAATCGCGGCAGGATGCTCAGGAAGACTTCGGTTGCGCCGATCGTTGGCCCGCCGCCGACCAGTGATGTCACGGCCGGAGCGACAACGGACCGCGTCGCCAGCCGGAGGAGCCCGGCGAGGGCCACGAAGGCCATCGCGTCTCCGATCAGTAGCAAACCGTAGTCGGAGGCGGGGAGGGATCTGCCGCCGGTCGCGAGGGACAGGCCGCAGATCGTCAGCTCGATCAGGTTGACGAGGACCACGGAGCCCCGAACGATCCAGGGCCGCTCTCGGTTCAACTCGAGGGCGAGGCATCCGACCAGCAGGAACGTGCCCGCCGCGCCCATCGAATGCGGCGTCTTCGCGGCGATGAAGAGGGTCGCGCCGATCATGGCGATGACCATGAGTCCGCGAGCGGCCATGGTCCAGGGGAGCGCGTACACATCCGGCACCTCAAGTCGTCGCTGGATCCGGCTGATTCCCCAGCATCCCCAGGCAAGTGCGGCGCCCAGCATGGCCTGGTCGGCGAAGGTCACGCCGGCGATCATCGACGACCAGAAATAGGCGGATCCGACGAGTGCGAAGATCGTCAAGAACCCGAGCTCCGGCGCAGCGAAGATCGCCGTCGCCAGGGCGAACAGCACGGTATATCCCGAGAGACAGATCGCCCCGGCGAGCGGTTCGAACCCGCTGTAGATGCAGGCGACGATCGCCACGGGCAACCCGATGTAGTGGCAGTGCTTCGCCAGCCGGTCGTCCTTCCACACCCTGCCGAACCAGATCGAGAGCATCGCCAGCGCGGGATTGATCGCGAGTCCCACGACCGACAGGAAGGACCAGGGCAGGGCACCCCGGTAGCCGAGCGTCTGGCGGACGAAATCGATGACCATCTGGATCCGGTCGGCCAGGAAATAGTGGGCACCGACGCGAGCGGCCACGATCGATCCGATGGCCAGGTAGAGGAAGACCGGCTGGCGCTTCTTCCGGAGCGACACCACGTAGAGGCCGAAACCCAGGAGGCTGACGACGATCGTGTTGCCGCTGAACACGGCCGAATGGATCGGCGGCGAGGCCAGCGACAGGGCAAACGCCAGTCCGGAGAGCGCATAGCCGCCGAGACCGATCAGGGCGACGCGATGCTCATCGGGCTCGTACGGGGCCAGCTTTCGCGCCGCGTGGACGCAGGAGATGGCGGCCAGCATGACGGGAACGGCATAGTAGGCCGGCTCGAGGTCGAGCACATGCACACCGATGCGGATCAGGCAGGCCACGCCCGCGAAGCCCAGCAAGCCCAGTACGAGGGTCGCGAATTGTCGATGATCTTCCACCGAGGCTCCCCATCGCCGGGCCCCGACCATCCAGACCGCGCCCAGGAACACGACGGCCGGCGCCTGGAACGCGGCGAACTGCCAGCCCCAGGGGACCGGCGCCCCCTGGGCGGTCGCGGCGCTGCCGGCACTCATCAGCAGCAAGGCGATGGTCAAGAATCGCGCCTCGCCGCGAGGCACGAGCATGCCGGCCACGATCCGCACCAGGGCCAGCAGCGCGAGACCGTCGACGGCCGCGACGACCCATCGCATCGGGGAACCTTCCATCAGCAGCTTCAACTCGCCGGCCAGCATGAAGTGGATCGGCACCACGATCAGGGTGGTCACCAGCATCATCTGCCCGGCCCGGGCGGCTCCCCATCGCACCAGGATCTTGCCGAGTCCGGCGAACATCACAGTCCAGACGAGCGCCATCGCGCACTTGCCGACCGGCGACCAGAGCAACGGGCCGAGCAGCCGATGCGCCCGAAAGTCGAGCTGACGACGATCAGGAGCACGGCCAGGCAGAGGATCAGCTTCTGCCAGTGCTCCTTGAGGAACTCACCGGCGAACCCGGACCATGAGAACGGTGGCGGCGGCTCGGCGACATCGGCCTCCCGGGTGGCCCACGCACGACCGTCGGCCGAAGAGGTCTCGCCGGAGATGCCCGTGAGACGCTCGACACGCTGACGGGTCTTGATGGTCCGCACCCATTGCGTCCAGGTCGGGATCGTGGGCTGCAGGCTCGCGAGCGACTCATAGAGCGACAGGGCCTCGTCAAGGTGGCCGGTCCGCTGGAGTGCGTAGGCGGCGATCGTCATGGCCTCCGCCTGCTGGGGCCTGTCGACCAGGACCTCGCGGCAGATTGCAATGGCATCGGTATCTCGGCGATCTTCCAGGGCCCTCTTCGCCCGCTGGAGCATCTCGGAAACCAGGCGATCCTGCTGGAGTCGCTCGGTCTTGATCCGCCGCGCCTCGGCGCGCGCGGACTTCTCGCCCAGGAGGCGTTCCAGCTCTTGCTGGAGCTGGGGGAAGCGTCCGACGGCCTCGGAGCAGATCGCGATCGCGCGGTCGTCCTCCTCGACATGCCAGTTCAGTTCGATGGACATGATCAGGGCTTCGAGCTGGGTCGGATCGATCTGCGAGGCGCGGTCGGCCCAGGCCGCGGCATCGCCCGGCCGGCTCCTGGCGAGCGACCGGGCCCGGCCCATCGCGGCTGCGAATCGCCCGTGTCTCTCGATCGCATCGCGTCGGGCATGCCCGTCGGCGACGATCGACGCGCACGAATCGGCGGCGATCAGCCCTTTCTCGAGCAGGCTCTGCATCCGGACCTGGAAATACTCCAGGTGTGATAGCTCGTCGCGCTCTTCGGTCGAGAGCATCGGCTCGATCGTCGGGGTCGTCGGCGTCGCGTTCGCGGGAGTCCTTTCTCGCGCAACATCGTCGTCGGCCTTTCGTTGCGGGGTTCGGTCGGACATCCTCGTGAAGCTCCCATTTCCGCGACAATGCGGTTCGTCAAGGCGCACGCTGAAGCTTGATGGACGCCAGGCGCAATTCCTGGTCCAGCCGATCGAGGTCGCCGAACTCGGCCCTGGCATCGTCGAGCCGGTGGGCCGAGTCCTTCCGGCTCCGGAGGCGTTCGAGATAGGCGCGGAATTGCGGCAGTCGATCGGGCTGCGTCATCAGGTGATAGACCAGCAGCCAGCTCTCGGCATAGCCCAGGGCCATCCGGTACGGGTTGTTTCCGTACCAGGCCCGATCGCTGGCCAGCAGATCGGACACGGGGATCCATTTCGTCCCGCGCTGGAGATGGGCCAGTTCCTCCAGCCTCCGCAGGTTGAGCTGCCCGGGCTCGCTGCGTCCCGTCAGCCTGCGACGTTCGCAGTACATGCCGACGCCTTCGACGATGCAACGCGGGCTGTCGCCCTCCCGGTCGAAGAGGCCCGAGTTGAACGACAACTGATGCGTTGCCTCGTGCGTCACGGTCTCCATGTTCGTCTGGCCCGATGCATAAGGATTCATCGGCACGTTGCGGAAGTCGAACAGGGCCAGCCAGTTCTGATCCTGGCTATAGAACCCGACGGTCCCCCGGGGCACACCCTCGGCGAATTTCAGGAACGGCCGTTCGTCGACGAACGCGATGACCGTCAACCGACGCTCGGGCAACTTGACGTCGAATCCCCTGGCGCAAAGTGATTCTGAAAGTCGACCGCGATCTGCTCGCAATCGGACAAGGTCAATTTGATGAACGCTTCCGACGCATCGCCGATCGCCTGGTAATGCGCCGAATCGATTCGGCGAAGTGGCCGGCCGGAGACCTTGTTGGCCCTGGTCTCGGCGCGGCTCATTTCCGCACCGGCCAATCGGTCGAACTCTCTGCCCGCGATCGTCCGCGGCGTGGCTACGAATGGGGTATCCCACCAAACCGGAAAGCCCGACCGCCAGCCCTCCAGTCTTACGCAACCAGCCTCGACGATCGATCGGCTGTCCCGGCGACCCGATCTCAACCGCGTCCCGAGTGATCCGACGTTTCCCAATAGCTCGGCCCGACATGTTCGCGTCCTCTTGAATTCCGAACGGATGGATCGCCTCTTCCCCTAGCAATACTAATCGAGAAGTGCCGGTGAATCGCGATGAGAGCCATCCGAAAAAGGGTGGGCGGACGCGGGACGCATCAGCGTGACGGGATCGGCGAGTCAGTTGTCTATGTTGTCCAATCTCTGAATGCCCAAATCGGTCGGTGATGTGCCACGGGATTCCTCGAGGATTCTTGCAAAGGTTTGCTCTCATTTGCAGAGTCCCGATGGGTCTCCACCCCCTATCTCCAGGCGGAGCAGCGACTTTGCGCCGTCACCGAGATCCCGAGGGACGGAGCCGTCCAGGCGCGAGGTGAACTATCGTCGCAATCCTTTTCGGAAATGAAATGACTCACGGCTCGATCGGTCTCCTGAAGCGCTGCGTCACTGACGCCGTCTTCGCTTGGAAATGCGCGCACGAAGCCCATACCTTATAGAATGCCGCAAGATTGCAATTTCATTAACGCTCCCATCGCGGAATGGGGCCGTCAGCCTCCCGAACTCCCGACAGCGTAGTCAGATGCGGATTCTCCACGAAGATCGGATTTCCGCGCGGCGAACGATCTCGCGGAACCTTTTTTCTGGCCGAGAGCGCGAACCATCAGGGATTCGGAGTCTGCGTCGCCTCGGATCGATGCGAGATCCGAGAACGGTCGGGGTTGCAGACGTGTGGATTATACAAGAAGCCGATCCGGGAGGCCGAATCCGCTCCACCGCCGGGTTAGCCACCGCCTCCGGGAATCCACTCGGCCCGGATGAAGTACGGCCCCCCGAGGGCGTGGTCCTCGTGCGTATGGATCATCGCCCACGCGAGGTCCGGCGGGCTGATGAAGAACTCGGCGTCGCAGTACGCTCCGAGCGGGATCAAGGGGCCTCGGCATCGATAAGCCCCGATCACCTGTCGGTACACATGCACAGGGAGTGCGGGCACCCCGGCCGAGAACGGGACGATCAGATAATGGTCGCACGACTGACGCCGGTATTCGTGATCGGCCCGCGCCCCGTGCCTCAGCCGCGGCCTGCCGCGAAACGCCTGGGAGTAGACGCGCCGCCACGCCGCCTCGGCCTCGAACCGCGCCGATTCGGCCAGCCGCTCCCACTCAATTCCGGAGCGGCTGAGGTCGCCCTGCAATTCTTGATCAATCGACTCGGGGAAGGTATATCCTCCACGCGGTGGCTAACAACGAGCTTGGCCACCCGGCCTGTCGCGACCAAGCCCTGATTAAGCCGTAATGCGCCGCGTCGGGCCGGGCTCGCTGGATCACAACGTTTGCTGGCAGAAACCTCGGACTCGAGCGTCATTCGAGCGGTCGGTTCGCCAAGTCCCCGGTGACCTAGACGACCCCTTCGTGATCGAGGATCGAGGGAGTCCGCCGGATCGCTTCTTCAGGGTGTCAGTAGAAGAGTTCCCGCCATGAGACGTCTGTGGCCAGACTCCCGGTGAGGAAGAATTCGCGAACGACCCGACGGGCCGTGCCGATGGGAATTGGGAATTCTGTGTCGATCGCGGTGTGCCCGGTGCCCTGAAGCCAGAAGTCTTCGACCCTCTTGTCGTCCAGGCGCCGCAACGGATTGAGCGCGATGAAGTAATTGCACCCGGGCGGGGCGGGCCAGATCATAACCGGGACTTCCGACACCCAGAGCCCGACCTCGACACGGTAGCCGTGTACGCCCTCGATCATCTCAATGGTGGGCCGCTCCGTCGGGCAATCGCGGTGAATGGCGTCCAGGAGAAGATCGATGGCGTCCACCGACGTGAGCGGCCTCGGGCGGCTATCGAGGCAAAGTGTAGCTGGCACGTCCACCCCAACGGCCAAGATCAGCGACCCGTCGTTAGGCGGGTTCGCTGGATCGCCTCGTCAGTCGGTCCGCACCGAGCGAACCGCCCGGAGCTGTGCCTCTCGGCCCGCGCGAACTTCCGCTATGACTTCCTCGAGAACGTACGCGATGCTCGGCCGATGCTGGATCAAGCCCGTGTTGGGAATGAATTCCCACACCTCGCCCGACTCCGAGTGAATGCATAGGTCGTATGCGTCCCAAGAGGCGAACGGGATGAGCTGTGGCGACCAGTATCCCCAGTCATTCGGCTCCGGTGAGAAGGCCGGTGGCGGATCGAGCGGGCAGTTGTCGCAGAACATGCGATGATGCTCCAGAACTTCGGCCGGGGTGAGCAATCGATGCGCGCCGAAGAGGCCGGTGACGCCCGGCTCGAGGTATCCTTGGCCGCCATGGACCCGGAATAAATCCCATAGCTCGGGTGGGACCGGCAGAGCCAGCGCCTCGGCAAGAGCATCGATGGCGGACGCCTCGACGGGTGGAAGGAGGGCAAGACCGCAGTCCAGCCCTGCGGCCGTATAGACCTGCTTCGCCTCCTCGATGAGGGATGCCATCGTCATGCTCGTCCCCGCCATCTAACGCCAACCTCAGCGGCCCGGTCCGCCGATCATAACGTGTCGATTCTACCAGATTCCGCCGCGACGGGCCCGCTCCGATGCAACGCCGGGTTCAAGTAAGCCGCTTCTCGGGGGAAACAAGGACGCGAAAGAAACAGGTACCCACCTAGAAATAGAAGACCAGCCCCGTCTCCTACTCCGTGATCGCCCGTCGGAAGCCGAAGACGCCGGAGTCTCAACTCTGTCCGATGAATGGTCGAAAGACGTCGCGAATTGCGATGAATCCGAATGATAGGGCTGGCAAAGAGCGTTTCCCGAAATGGCCTGGGAGTAGGGCCAGAACGCGACTTGGTAGCATGGTGGATCCTGATTGATTGACTATGCGATTCTCCGGCGAGGTCATATACTGGCGGATATCGAATTACGGATTCGATGTGTCATCGGAGGAGGGCCACCCCATGCCCGGTGTCAAAACAACCTCCAAAAGCAGGGCCGAAGCGGTCGAGCCTCCAAAGGCCGCAGAGAAGTCGGCTGCGCGCCTGGATTTGATTCGGCGGCAGTACGTGGGCAAATTCGTCGCCTGGGCACCGGACGGGCTTCGAATCGTCGCCGTCGGGAGCAGTTTCGAGTTGGCTGAGCGTAAGGCTGCGAGGGCCTGTTATCCGAAGGTGGCCGTGGCGCGGATTCCGAAGAGGCGCAACATTAGCAAATGAGTTGGTTTGAGGTGTTGACTTGTCGGTTCTGACGAATGACCCGATTGAAATGTATGGTCGGCGACGTTTTCGCTGGCAGCCGCCAAAGGCTCCGTGTACACTACCCTTCTCTTGAGTCGGCAGGAGGATGTCATGACCACCCAACTCTCTGAGGATTTAAGGCAAGCCATCGAGAGGGAAGGCGGCAGCCCCGTGTATCTGGTTGATGCCACAACAAACGAGCACTATGTGCTCATGCGAGCAGAGCAGTACGAACATTTCAATGCCCTACTTGCGGAAGGCGAGGAGTTCGATCCCCGCGAACTCTACCCGCTCATCGCAAGATCGGCCGCGGCGGCCGGTTGGGACGATCCCGAAATGGACGTCTACAATGACTACGATGCCCACAAGAAATCATGAGGGTCAATCGAGGCGACATCATCCTGCTGCCTATCGCCTTCACATCGGGGGGCGGCGTCAAAGTGCGGCCGGCTCTGGTGGTCCAATCGTATCATAACAACGTTCGCTTGAACGATACAATCGTCGCCATCATCACCAAGACGGCGCATCGTGCGACAACCGAGCCGACGCAGCTACTGATCGACATCCACACGCAGGAAGGGCGGCAATCGGGATTGCTCCACACATCCGCCGTGAAGTGCGAGGACCTCGATGCCGTCGCGATGTCCGACATCATCCGCGTCATCGGCAGTCTGCCGCAGGCAACGATGTCTCGGGTCGAAATCTACCTCAGGGCGGCGCTCGCCAGCCCGTAGGGTCTCGCCGCTCGGGATCCATGGCAGTCACGGCGAACGTCGCAACGATTGGTCCGACGAATGATATTGAGGTTTACCTGTTGGCCCCCGCGGTTGTTACTTCTCAGCCCGGCTTACCCATCCCGCGGGCCTGAAGCCCAGTCGTTCCTATCCGATCGAGTCGTACCCCATGCCCGCCCCCTTTTCCTCACGAGCCTTTGCTCTTTCCACGTCGGAGCCTGGAGAATCTGCTACAACCTCTGTCAAAGATTGTCCCGATCTTCGAGATTGGGGATCGACGGCCTTGGGGTTACAATAGCGTCGATCCGGCGGCGAGAGCGGGGCGGCATATCGGATAGGGCCTTGGTTCCCAACGATCGAGGTCGCGATGAGCGAAGACGATGGGGGTTCGGTCACGTGCTGGCTGGGTAATCTCCGCGAGGGCGACCTCGCTGCTGCGCAGCCGCTCTGGGAGCGCGATTTCTCTCGACTGGTCGTCGTGGCGCGGGGGAAACTGAAGCAGATGCGGCGGTTGACGGCCGGGGAAGACGAGGAAGATGCGGCGTTGAGTGCGTTCAATAGCTTCTGCGGCGGCGCGGCGCGGGGGAAGTTTCCCCAACTCGCCGACCGCGGCGAACTCTGGCGGTTGCTGGTCGTGATCACGGCGCGGAAGGCGATGGCGCAGGCGCATCGAGAAGGCCGAATGAAGCGCGGCGGCGGGCGGGTCGTGGATGAGGCGGCACTCTTCGGCCAGGGGGCCGGTGATGAAGGCTCGATGGCCGGCCTGGAGCGGATCGCCGGAGATGGACCTTCGCCCGAGTTCGCCGCCATGATGGCCGAGGAGTGTCAGCGACTCCTCGACTCGCTCGAAGATGATTCGCTCCGACAGGTGGCCCTCAGCCGGATGGAGGGGTATACGAACGACGAGATCGCCGAACAGCTCGGTTGCGCGCGGCGGACGATCGCTCGCCGCCTGGACCTGATCCGCAAGACCTGGATGTCGGTCGTCGAGGTGGTTTGATGACCATGGACGACTCCCGGGCCAACGCCAGCGACTCTTTGGCTCGTGACCGGGCTGTGAATCGCTCTTGCGAGCAGTTCGAGGAGGCCCGTGGCGCCGGCGAGCGTCCCCGGATCGCCGCTTACCTCGACGCGATCGATCCGGCCGATCGCGACGCGCTCTTCTCCGAACTGCTGCCGCTCGAAGTCGAGCTGCGGCGGGAGGATGGGGAGAGCCCGGCGATCGATGAGTACCTCGCAGACTTTCCCGGCCGTGAGGCGGTCGTCGCCAGGATCTTCGCCGAACTCGAGGACGCCGCAGCTCCTCCGGGCCGGACGAGGGATCATCGCCATCCGGGCCATACGCCGGGACGCGACGGGCCGAGCAGGAATGATTCCACGATTCCCCATCTCCATTCGGGGGTCGCGTCGGAGCTCCTTTCGTCGGCGATGATCGGGGAATACGAGCTGATCGACGAGATCGCCCGGGGCGGCATGGGGGTCGTGTACCGCGCCCGTCACAAGGGCCTGAAGCGGATGGTTGCTCTCAAGATGATCCTGTCCGGCTCGATGGCCACCTCCGAGGAGCGCGAGCGGTTCCTTCGCGAAGCCGAGCTGGCGGCGAACCTCGACCATCCGAGCATCGTGCCGATCTATGAGGTCGGCGAGCACGAGAGCCGGCCGTTTTTCAGCATGAAGCTGGTCGAGGGCTCGACCCTGTCCAGGCAAGCGGCCCGGTTCCGCGAGGACCCGCGCGCCGCCGCCCGGCTGGCATCGACGCTGGCCCGCGCCCTCCATTATGCCCATGGGCGCGGATTCCTCCATTGCGACCTGAAGCCCTCGAACGTCCTGCTCGATGCACAGGACAAGCCGTACATCACCGATTTCGGCCTGGCGTGCAGGACCGGCGAGGACAGCTCGCTGTCGGTCAGCGGGGCGATCCTGGGTACGCCGAGCTACATGGCACCCGAACAGGCCACGGGCTCGCGGGCGCGGCTCGGGCCGGCCACCGACGTCTACGGACTCGGCGCCATCCTCTACGAATTACTGACCGGCCGCCCCCCGTTCCGGGCCCCGACGATCATGGAGACCGTGGTCCAGGTGCTCGAGCGCGATCCTGCGCCTCCGAGAGAATTGAGGCCGGAGATCCCCCGAGAGCTGGAGGGGATCTGCCTCAAGTGCCTCGAAAAGGTGCCCAAGGATCGATATCCTTCGGCCGAGGCCCTGGCGCAGGAGCTCGATAACTACCTCCAGGGCGATGGGATCGCCGCGGCCGGGATCCTCTCGCGGCTGCGTCGGTGGAACCGTCGCGAGCCCGAGCTGGTCGCCCGGCTGGGTGGGCTGTTCCTCATGTCGGTCCTCGCCGAGATCAACCTCCGCCTGTCCACGCATCCCGATCGCAGACTCCACCTGACGATCCAGGCGGTACTCGGCCTCTGGGCGGTCTTATCGCTCGTTTTCCAGGTGCTCTTGCGCACGGGGTATCGGTCCGATCGGGTTCGCGTGCTATGGTCGGCGGCCGACATCGTCTGCCTGACGATCGAGCTCAAGCTCCTGGAGAACGTGGATATGGCCCTGGACGGGGGCGGTTCCGTGGTGCACGTCGAGACGACCTTGCTCGTGGGCTACCCGCTGCTGATCGCGGCCTCGGGGCTGTGGTGGCGGCCCAAGCTGGTCTGGATCACCACGTTGATGACCATGATTGCGTTCGGCTGGATTTACCTCGACGCCAGTCTCTCATGGCAGGACGGCCGGTTCTCCTGGCGGGAAAGCCCCGAGCTGGTCCATCCCAATATCTACCTCGCCGGGCTGATGCTGACCGGCTACGTCGTCCTGCGGCAGGTCAAGCGGATCCTGGCACTGAGCCGCTACTATGAGCATCGCCCGGAGACGTGAGACCGGTCTAAGGAACAGGCCGGCAATAACTTCCCGGCTACGACTCTTCGTTGGAGTTCCGCCTTCAGGCGGTCTTCGGTTCCAGAATCCGGACCGCCTGAAGGCGGAACTCCAACGAGTTGTCGATGCGGGGCCGATCGCCATTCACTCCACCGGTTGCCGCCCGGATTCCCCGACAGAGTCGGGAAGTTATTCCCGGCCTATTCGCTAAGAGGAGCCCAGTAGGGTGGGTGAAAGCCACCGATTCTTATCATGCGCAGCGCATGGTGGGTTTCACCTACACTACGCATTCACCGAGCGGGATAGGCTCGATCGGCAGGCTTCGACCGTCGCGTTGACGTCGATCCGGACCTGTTCGAGCAATTCCGCCAGGCCGTCGAAGCGGCGAGTCCCTCTTAGTCGCCCGATGAACTCGAGCTCGACCGTTTTGTCGTACAGATCTCCGGAGTAGCCGATGAGATGGGCCTCGATCTTGCGGGCGTCTTCGCCGAAGGTGGGATTGGGACCGATGTTGGTGGCGGCGGGCCAGGCCGGACCCCGTCCATCGATCCAGGCGCGGGCGGCATAAACGCCGTCGGCCGGGATCAACGAATCGATCCCGACGAGATTGACGGTCGGGAGACCGAGTCCGGCGCCTCGGCCGGCGCCGTGGGCGACGACGCCTCGAATCCGATGCGGTCGGCCGAGGAATCGCGCGGCGTCCTCGACGCGTCCTTCAACCAGGCATCGCCGGATCAGCGAGGACGAGACCAGTTCGCCCTCGACGCGGGTCCCCTCGACGACCTCGAAGTCGATTCCCGCCTCCCGGCACCATTCGGCCAGGATCGCGACGTTCCCCTGGCGGTCGTGTCCGAATGCGAAATTCGGCCCCTCGACCATGCCGCGCGCGGCGAGCTGGCCGACGATGACGCGATCGAAGAACTCGCGGGCTGACAGGCTGAGGAGCCATGGCCCGGTTTGGAACACGCCGACCTCGGTGGCACCTGCTTCGCGAAGCAAGGCGATCTCTCGCTCGGGCCAGACCAGCGAGACCGGGACCTCGTCGGGGCGGAGCAGGGCCACGGGATGCGGGTCGAACGTGAGGGCGAGTGCTGGGACGCGGGCCGATTCGGCCCGGTCTCGGAGCTGGCCAAGGAGGCGCTGGTGACCCCGATGGACCCCATCGAAGTTGCCGACCGTGACGAAGGCGCCACGGAACCGGGCGGGGAAGTCACGAACGTTCTCGATCGCGATGTGCTCAACGCCTTCCGGCATCACGGATTAGCTCGCCCTTCCCGCCATCGACCGCAACGCCCCGGAGCGTGTGGCACCCCTATGAGGAGTTATTATCGCCTGTCGCGGATGAGCCGGTCAATCCTGCAAGACAACCGATCCCGAAGACGTCTTGGCTTCGATTGAGTATGATAGCGTTCGGGCAATAGGAGCGATCGGGACACGATGAACGCATTGATTCTGGGCAACGGCGACGAGGAGCTCGCCTGGGCGCGATGGCTCCTGGGTCAGGCCGACCATCGACTGGACGCGGCCTTCCCCGGCTTCGGCGACCCCGCGCTGGCGGGGATCCCCGCGCCGCGCGACCTCGACGACGCCCTGGCCCGGGTCGGGATCGACGCCGTGATCGTCGGCGGCCCGATCGAGTTCCGAGGAGAAGCCTTGCGTCGAGCGGCCGCGGAGGGCCTTGCAATCGTTTGCCTGCATCCGCCCGGACTGGACTCGGAGGCTTATTATCAGGTCGCCCTGAGCCGCGAGGAGACCGGCGCCGCGATCGTCCCGGACTTGCCGATGCGACTCCATCCGGGCGTGGCCGCCTTGCGCCAGGCCCTGGCCACCGACGAGCTGGGCATCTTCCGTGCCCTCCGGTGGGAGGTCCCGGTCGACTCGCCCGACACCGACCTGGTCCGCGTAGCCTTCCCCCGCGCCGTGGATGTGATCCGTGCGATACTCGGCGAGATCGAGGATCTGACGGCGACCGGCGACCCCCCGGGAGAGGATCCTGACGTCGAGCTGGTGGTCCAGCTCCGCGCGACCGGATCGCGTCGGGCCGAGGTCCGGGTTCGCTCCGGTGAGATCGAGCCCGCCCGACTCACGCTCGTGTCGGCGAATGGGTCGTTGACTCTGGAAATCGATCGCGGGGTCCAGGGACCCTCTCGGTTGATCCGACAGACTCCGACGCAGCCGCCGCAGTTCGTCGAGATCGCGCCCTGGGACAGTCACGAGGCGATTTTCTCGGTGCTGACGTCTTCAATGGGTCACCCGGTCGGTACGGCTTTGCCGTCGCCGGGCCTCCTCGATGGCACGCGCGCCATGGAGCTGTCCGAGGCGGCGGCGCGAAGCCTTCGGCGAGGCCGGACGGTCGAGCTCCATTACGAATCAATCAGCGAGGACTCCACGTTCAAGTCGGTGATGACCTCGACCGGCTGCCTGATCCTCCTCTCACTGCTGTTCGTCCTGCCCCTGTCGATGGCCGGGCCGTCGCTCGGCCTGAAATGGACGCTCTTCATCCCCTACCTGATCCCGCCGCTCCTCGTCCTGTTCGTCATCATGCAGTCCCTGCGGCTCGTGGTGCGGAGGTCGGGTACTTCGGCGGAGGCTAATCGAAAGGTTACGAGGAGGAGCTCGGCCGAGGCGGAACGCTCGGGAGATGGTCCCGATTGATGCCGTCGTGCCAACTCGGTCGGGGACTCTGGGAATCTTCGACCGACATCACGCCGCCTTTTCCGTCGCCGCTCCCGGTACATTGCCCGGCGATTCCCGGAAGCTGTCGAAGCTCTGTCGGAATTTCGGTGCGAGCTGGTCAAACCGTAGGGATTCGACCGTGTACTTGACCTCGTAATCGAACCGATCGCCGCGGAATCGTCGCTCTATGATGGTCATCGAGAACGGCCCGCGACGGGTGCGGACGACCGTCTCCAGCGCCTGAGCCTTTCCCTGGGGGACGACTTTGCAAGACAGGACCTCGCAAGTGGGATCCTCGTGGCGGAGTCGATCCGGCAGCTCCCGTGCCAGCTCGACGAGGTCGAGGTTGCGGTGGGCATTGGCCAGGACGAGGAGGTTGTCGGACCAGATGCCGTGCGGCGGACCGTTTGCAAAGAGGAGCGCAAGCTCGCTGGGGGCGAGCACGGGACTCCAGCCTTCGGGGAGGTCGAGCGAGAACTTGTATTCGCGCTGGATCCATCGGTTGGATGGCTTCGACATCAGGTCGGCACCCGCATTGGGCGGTGAGAATTTGGTCGAACGCGATGATCGCGTCGAACGCGGGGCGGGACTTCGCATAGACGGAATCCTCGACGCTGAGGACGAACGTGTAGAGTTGCCGGTTGGCCACGACCCGGACGCTCACCTCTCGCCAGAAGCCGCCCGCGTTCGGGTGGAATTCCCAGATCGACTCGAGCCGATCGCCCCGGGCGTCCTTGATGACTCGGTTGGAGGCGAGCTTGCCGTTGGGCCGGCCGTTCCGCTTGGCGTTGGCGTCGATCCGCGTGCGATAGTCGTCCAGGCTCTCCGGCGCAGGGCCAGCTCGCAGGCGGCCACGCCGGGCCGGTCCAACTCCTGCTGGGGGATCACCGCCACGAAGACGCGATCCTCGGCCTCACGCTGGGCGATCGTCCAATCTTTGGGGATACGCGTCGCCACGCCATACTTGGGCGCCTCGAACGGCTCGGTCGGCGGCAATTCCGGCGCAGGGCCTGCCTGGGCCACCATCATCAGGAGCACGTAGAGACTCGTCATGGGGACCATCCGTTCGCGTGAAGGTCTCGGAATTCGTTGGGACTTCAGGCAACCCGAGTTCGAGACGTCAGATCGCGCTCATGAGGTCGACGATCCGTCGCGCGACGTCCAGGGCCTGGCGGGCATCGTCCTCGACGGCGCTCTCGCCGCGATGGATGATGCCGTTGCGTTTGTAGTAGCTCCTGGAAAGCTTCGGCCAGAGGTCTCCGGACTCGCGAAAGAGCGACCGACCGCTGATGAGGTACAACGCGGTGCTCATCTTGTTCTTCAAACCGAAGTCCACGCCCTTGAAGAACGAACGGGCCCCGGACCACTCGCCGGTGAGCTTGGCATCGACGAGTTGATCGTACTTCCGGTTGAAGGTCGCGTCGATCGTGCTCCAGCAGAACAGGACTGCTTCGCGGAATCGGCCCTCGTGGATCGCCAGTTCGGCGTCGAGGAGGAAGAGGTCGGCGACGTCCGGCTCATTGCCCGAGGCGAGTAACGTACGGACTCGCTTGGTGATCGTCTGCGTCCGTTGAGCGGGTATGATCGAGGTCTCTCCCGTGTAGACGAGTTCGTGCTCCCAGCCAAGATCGCCACTCACCTCCGAAACGACCCGAAATCGGAAGGGACTCGCCTGCACTCGCGAGAGTTCGATGATCGTCGCGATGCGAGTGACCGCGCGGTATGACCGCAAGAGGCGATTCACGTTGTTCAGGAGCTGATCTGCCTGCCTGGCGTTCAACTCCCTCTGTTCATCCGTATCAATGGTGTTGGGTTGGCTGTTGGTGACCGAGACAATTGTCGTGATCGCGGGGCCAGACCTGTCGATCTGCAGTTCCCGACTAGGTTGGCCGACGGGATATAAACCCTTGTTGAGCTTCAGCAAGAAGGGCAACGAGATGCTGATTTGAACTCTGGGCATCGAAGGCCTAGTAATCCGCGTGGACGAACTTGAAGCGATCGGCGAATCCGTGGCTCTCGGCGTAGTTGCGGAGAATACTCACAAATCGGTCCTTAGAAGCTATCTCAGTAGACGTCCCTGTAGGGTGGGTGAAACCCACCAAGTCTTTCGGCGATAAGGCATTCGGTGGGTTTCACCCACCCTACTGGGATAGGCTCTTAATGATCGTCGGGTTCAAGCCGGTGGGGTAGGAGATATAGGCAATGACGCTCGCGCCGTTGTCGAAGAGATCGGCCCGGGCCTCACGGCGCTCGGTAATGAAGGTTCCGAGGTACTTCCCGTAGTCGGAACCCGCCGCTTTCTTGAGCGCCTTATCCTGGATGAGTTCCAATTGCGTCTGCATCGATTGGCTCCTCGAATGGTTCGTCCCAACATTCCAGTTTACGCCGCGGCGAATCGGATCGCCATCCGTCTTCACAGCCCCATCGCGAAGGCCGCGTCTCCCGTTCGCTACATATCCCGAATGAAATCCGAGGCATACGATCGGACGACCTTGCCGTTGAGCACGTGGAAGGTCCGTAGCCTCTCGATGAGCTGGGCGCTGAACCGCTTGAGCGGCAGGTGGACGATCTTGCGCCCGAACCGGCGGGCGAGCCGCCGCCAGGTCGCCGGCGGGATCCGCGGGCTGACGACCGCGACGTGCCGGTCCCGGCTGTGCAGGAAGGCCGCGGCGAGCAGGCGTTCCTCGAGTGTATCGGTGAAGTCGAGGCGGGGATCGCTCCAGACATCCGGGATCGCCCGGGGCGGGAAGATGAAGAGCACGCCGCCATATTCGGCCTGCGCAATCCCCGGGCCGACCAGGTTCCTCATGGGATCGGTCGCGTAAAAGGCGAGCGTCGACTCTTCCGAGTGTTCGGCGTACCAAGTCGTGCGGTTGGTGTAGCGTTGGGGGTCGGCCGGCAGGTCGAACAGGAACACCACGACCTCGATCGAGCCTCGGCTCGGTGGCACGACCTTGACGTAGAGGTTGCCCGTATGCCAGTTCCGCAACGTCTCCCGGATGTCGATGCCGTCGCGGACGCTGGTCGTGAACTTCTCCGAGTGGGCCAGGTCGGCGCCGATGATCGCCTTGGCCTGGTCGCGCACGTGGCGGTGGAAACTCTCGATCCGATCGTCCTCCGGCGGCCAGGAGCACATCCCGAAGGGGTCCCACTTCTGCCGCCATTTCGATTGCTCTTCGCGATCGGGCCTGGGCCTCAACTCGCAGCTCCGCCAGGTCAGCGACTGGCCGGGCAGCCGGCTGACCATCGGGCCGGTGCCCCAGATCGGCACCTCCGCCCGGTCGATCCCCATTCGTAACGGGGCGTGCTCCTCGAATTCTTCGCGCGACGCGCCATTGCTCCCGGCGAGGGGGTATTCGCGCGCCGTCTCGGCCAGCGCCAGGGCGAAGTCATCTCCGGCCGTCTGCTGGGCGGCGATGATGAGCGTGTACAGGTCGGGCGTCAGCCGACGGTCCATCAGGGTCAGGTTGCGGATGTAGCGGAAGTAGACCGACAGCGATTGGGGCGTGATCCGCTGCGCGATCCTGGGATGCTTGGCCCGGAGCCGCTCCCGGGCGTCGAGCACCATCTCCTTGATGCCGTCGATCGAGAGGTTATCGTCCGGAGTCAGCTCGCTCCGACCCCGCTCGTACAAGGCCGTGATGTACGGCAACTCTCCCAGGGCGAACAGGAGCGTCCGGGGATCGACGGGGAAGGTCTGGATGGGCGAGAAGAAGGTCTCGGGCGTCGCCGGCTTGAGGCGACGGCCATAGGCATCGCGGATCCACGGCCAGTCGAGGATCGAACAGACGAGGAGGATGAGGGAATGTCGCGATTCCAACTCGCGGAGTTGCGCCGCCATCCAGGTGATGCGACGGCTGACCTGTCCGGATTGCGGAGGCGGTATCGATCCCAGCATCGCCGCGGCGAAGCGTTCCGCGCTCACTCGCTTGAGCGCGTAGGGGTCCGGGAAGACGTCGGTGACCGAGACGAACCGCGGTGTCTCCATGTCGATGAATTCGTGCGCGATCCGTTCTCCCCGCGCCGTTCGGATCGCCGCGATGACGCCCTGGCAGGGATCGATCGGCACGTAGCTGAAACCCGCGTCCCCTTCCACCTCCGCGTCATCGTCATCGCCCTCCGCGTTGACCTGGACCACGACGGAGATCGCGGGCAGTCGGTTCGACGGCGGCCTCCACGTCCTCCTGGAATGACGGCGGGAGCGGCAATGCCACGCAGTCGTAGGGGCGACTCAGCAACTCCTCGCGCACCTGGATCGCGAAATCGCCCGAGCCGTGGATGATCGGCAGGACCCGGATGTTCGGGCCGATTGTCAGGAAATCGTCGGAGCTCACGCGCGGCGTACTCATCGGTCTCGATCGCTCCCCGAAGCCGTCGTCAAGCCTCGACCGGCCGACGACCTCGATCGCTGGATGCCTCCCAGGGCTCTCTAAGTACTCTGTATGAGTTTAAGGTCTGGCGGTCTGGACCGCGACATCGGATCGTGGCTGATCGGATCGATGAGATCCGAGACAGCGACCGACCGGCATCCTCCGGGTCGGGAGAAACGAGCGATTTGGGACAAATTCGGAAGTGTTTCGGGAGAGAGATAGAATTTCCCTGGGTGATAGAGCGACGGTCGATGGTGCTTTGGCCCTTCTTTCACCGAAATTTACGGATGCAGGCGTGGGATCGAGGCCGTTCTTGAGACTCGACGGAAAAAGATGGGCCGAAACACGCCAGGATGTCGCCAATTTCCCCATGGAGACGGGGTTCCTCGAATCGAGTAGAGTTTCTTCGGTAACCAATGTCCAAGCGAGCCCACCAGTTTGCCGGCTTGGGAGCCTGAAGGCCCTGCGACGCCTTTCGCGGTACGTCCCTCCGATTCGCCTTCGCATCGTCGCTCGAAGTTGTGCGAGCATAGGCTTCTTATCCCGGGTGTCGCGCGACATCTCCCGCGGACACTCGGCTAGCCCCTGACTTCTTACGGCGCGATCGATCGCGCCTCGTAGATACCCCGCAATGATGGCTCGCGCCATCAGTTGGTGGCTCCATCCCCCAAGGTCACAGGAGTTCGGTTCATGGCAAGCACGGCGACCGCGATACCGCTTGATGAGCCCGAGGTCCTGGACCTCTTTTCGGTTGGACCTGGGGCAGAGATCAAAGCTGAGGACGAACCGGCACCCGGCCTGGCGACCCAGCGATTCGGCATCCTCGCCAGCCCACAGCCGCAGCCGCAGGTCGATGGCGAACGTCGGATCGAGGCCTGGATCGCCAGCAACCTCGACTTCGACCTCCCCGCCGAACCCGGACCATCCAACAACAACTTCTGGAACAAGATCATCGACCGGCTCCCGACCTTGAAGCGGGTGCCGAAGAAGCGACAACTGCGGGGTGGAGCCGAGACCTCGTTCTCCGAATGGGCGCATTTCCGGATCGCCTACCGGCGGGGAATCACCGTGGTCCGCCTGGTCGACCAGGCCCTGGCAAAGGAGTCGCAGGCTCGCGAACTGGCCTGCGACCTGATCGACCTGGTCGAGACCGGGAATCACCGGATCCTGATCAACTTCCACGCGGTTGACCGGCTGGCAAGCTGGGTCGTGCTGGCCGTGGACGAGGCGAACCGAAGATGCCGGGCCATCCCCGGCGGCGCGATGAAGATCTGTGGGCTCCAGCCGCAGGTCGCCGAGATCTTCCCGATCTCCGGGATGGGACAGGGGATCGAGCGACATCCCGACGAGGCCTCGGCGCTGGAGAGCGAATGGCCCGAACTCCCGGGCCCCCGTGCACTCCCCGTGGAAATCCTCATGGCCTTGACCACTTCCGCCGACACGCTGCCAACCCGAGTCGGCGCGGCGACGGAGACAGACGAGGTGCCTCAGCATGCCGATCGGAGTCATCCCGTGAACCACCACGCCACCCCGAAAACGGCCGGGAAGACCGAGCCGGGGCACTGGCTGATCGTCCAGATGGGCGGGGCAAAAGGCCGCCCGTTCCCGATCGGCTCGACCTTCCTCATCGGCCGCAATCGCGATTGTCAGCTCCGCCTCGGCTCGCCGATGGTCAGCAAGCTCCACGCGGCCATCGAGCGTCGCGAGGGCCGGATGTACCTCAAGGACCTGGGGAGTACCAACGGGACCATCCACAATGGCCGGGTGCTCAGGAGCCAGGAGGCGGAGATCCACGACGGCGATCGGATCCAGGTCGGGCCCGTGATCTGCACGCTGGCGACGGCCGCCCAGCGCGAGGGCGGGACGAAGGTCGAGGAGCAGGTCGCCGAATGGTTGCACGGCGACGAGAAATCGGCGCAGTTCAATCATATCGATGCACTCGAGACCGCCGTCATCCCCACCAGCGGCGCGGATGGCGAGTCCGTCCCGGACATCGAGATCAAGCTCGAAGTGATCCAGGACATCCTGGTCGTGACGCCCAAGGTCGGCGAGCTGGAGAGCGAATCGACGATCGAGTTCCTCCGTGCCCATCTCCATGCCCTCTACGAGAAGCCATTGCCACGCCAGGTCGTCGTGAACCTCGAATACGTCTCCCACCTCTCGGCCCAGGCCATCGGTGTCCTCCTGGCGCACCACCTCCGGCTCGACCGCTCGGGCGGGGGGCTGAGGATCTGCCAGGCCCGAGCCCGGATCATGGCGGTGATGCACCAGGTCCGATTGACGATGCTCGTCGAATGCCACCCGACGCTCGACGAAGCGGTCCTCGCGGCGTGGCCGGCCCCGCCGAAGGGAGCTCCGGCGGGCCGTTGAGTCGGCCTCGTCATCGCCGGCGGGATTCGACTCGGAGTCTGTGAAAGAATCGGATTACGGATTGCGGATTCCGGATTGCAAATTCCTAGTTCCTTCTGGATTTTTCCCGTCATTCGCAATTAGCCATCTGGAATTGATCGATCCACAGCCTATCAGGGATTGTCTGCGATCGGACGGTCGGGTCGGAGGTCATCCAGGCTCTCGGCGAGCAATTGTAAGCCGCGATTCAATCGTCGCTGCACGGTCTTGGTCGAGACGCCGAGGATCTCCGAGGCGTCGGCCTGGGTGAGGCCCTGGATGCGGACCAGGCCGAAGACTTCGCGTTCGTCCTCCGGGAGATTCTCGATCGCCTCGAGGATGCGGCGTCCCTCCGGGCTGATCGAGGAGCCGCTACTCTCCGCCGCCGGCATCAGCTCCTCGCGGAGGCCGACGGCCCCCGGCCTTTCATCCAGGCGTCGGGCCAGGTCATTCAGCTCCCATCGCATGTGCTGGTTGGCCAGGGCGAAGAACTCGCGAACGCTCTGCGGGCGAGCCTCGCGCATGGCCTTGAGCAGTCGCTCCACCACGGCGCCGAGCATCTCGTCGGTCTGCAAGTTCAACGGCGGACGCGTCAGGCGCGGGTAACTGCGATACAGCAAGTTGGCACAGAGCATCCGCAACCGGCCGACCGACCGGTCCAGCAGTGCGCGGACGACGGGTTCGGCGGGCGTATCCCCGGCGAGCGCAATCAGATAGCGCTCTACGATGGCGGTCGTGCGATCGTCGCTCATGACGCCCTCATGGCCGATTGCCGGGAGTTCATAATACGCGATTTTACCCGGCTTGATGTCCACCCGCCACGCTTAAGGCTTCCGACGGGATGCGAGTTGCGAACACGAGGCGGAGTCGGCTCCTAGGTCCGGATGCGACCTGCCCGGCCAACGTCACATTGGGCGGCCGGGATCTCCGGGGTGGGGTCGCCGACCCTCTGGGGTGGGTTCGGCCGGGAACTTCAGTTGTCCTCGTCCTCGTCCTCGTCCTCGTAGAGATCATCCTCGGCATCGGGGTGGAGGGGGTCGCCGGGGCTGAAGAACAGGTCGCCGAGGCCCATCGGCGAGTGCTGGCCGCCCATCGCCTGACGCTTGCGCCTGGCGAGGTCTTCGAGGTCGGCCGCTTCCTCGCCGAGGACGCAGTAGAGGGACTCACGCCATGCCGCGTCGCGGCCGAGGGGATGCTTGGGGTCTTGCGCCATCCGCTTGATCGCGAATCGCAGCAGGTTAATCCCGTCGCGCGGCGAGAAGTCGAGCTTGAGCTTGTGCGCCTGCTGGAGGAACTCCACGGTGAGGGCCAGGAGGGCATCCTCGGCGAAGGGCAGGTGGTACTTCAGGATCGCCAGCTCGTCGTCGGCGCGGGGAAGCCGAGCTTCAGCGTCGGCTGGAGCCGCGACAGGATGTAGTCCGGCACCTCGTAGGTCGACTCGTCCTCGTTCATCGTGACGCAGACGCGGAAGTCCGGGTGGGCGGGGATCGTGATCCCGGCGACGATGCTCTCGGCGTAGCGCCGGTGGTCCAGGAGCGGGGCGAGGCTAGCCCACGACTTCTCGTTCATCCGGTTGCCCTCGTCGAGCACGCAGATGCCGCCGACGAGCATGGCCGTCACCAGCGCCGAGGCGTGGTAGGCGATCGTCCCCTTCTCGGCGAGGACCGGCGTGACGATCAGGTCCTCGGGGCGGGTGTCGGCCGTACACTGGTTGATGAAGAGCGGCTGTTTCCGCAGTCGCGCCGCGGCCATCGCCAGGGTCGTCTTGCCGATGCCGGGCGGGCCGGTCAGGCGAGGGGAAAGGGGCAGGTCCCTCGGGTTGACGACCAGCCAGCAGGCCAGGAGCTGGCGGAGGATGGCGTCCTGGCCGATCCAGCCCTGATCGGTCGAGTCCGGGGTGCTGAGATGGAGCGTGACTCCACCGACCTCTCGGGTCTTGACGACCGCAGTCGTGGTCTCGGTCGGGCGTCCAGTCATCGGGTTCTTAACCTGTCGTTGGCGAGTGATTCGTGTAGGATGTCCGCACACTTGAGTTGGAGCGGGATTCCGCGAAGGCCGACCGAGCCTCCTCTCCCAGTCTATCGTCTGGCCCGGGCGTCGGCGACCCTGGGACCTTCCCGCCGCGAGACGGCGAGAGATCGGCGTGTTTTCCGACGGGAATTGCCCCGATGGCACCGCCCGGCTAACCTCGAAGTCCCGGAGTCGTCGAGCGACCTGCCGGATCGTCCCTTCGTGTCGTCCTGATTGGGAGGCAAAGCCATGGATCATACCCCCTCGACCTCCTCGCGTGAATCGATCCCCCCTCACGCCTCCGAATCGAATGGACCTCCGGCAGGCCGTTGACCGAAATCGATATTCCACGGAATCCGGAGCCAGTTGATCAGCGGACTGGTGTTCTGCCTGCCGATCGCGATCACCTTCTCGATCGTCTACTGGCTCCTCATGACCATGAAGCAATTCGTTCTCGACCCGCTGGCGGGTCTCATCAACGGGGTCCAGCTCTGGATGCGGAATTATCCGGGATTCCAGACGCTCGACCTGCCGGACTGGTGGGTCAAGGTCGCCTCGCCGATCCTCGCGATCCTGCTCGGGGTGGCCACGCTGTATTTCCTGGGCCTGGCCTTCCAGTCGTGGGTGTATCGGACGATCGATTGGATCCTGATGCATGTCCCGGTCGTCGCCACGATCTATCGCGCGGTCCGCAACGTGGTCGAATCGCTCGGGAGCCAGTTCCAGGGCGGAGGCGGCTTCAAGCGCGTCGTCCTGGTCGAGTTCCCCCATCCCGGGATGCGATCCCTGGGACTGGTGACCAACTCGCTCCGCGATGCGACGACCGGCCGGACGATCCTGACGGTCTGCGTCATGACCGGCGTCATGCCGCCGACCGGGTTCACGCTCTTCGTGCCCGAGGATTCGGTGACCAACATCGCGTGGAATGTCAACGATTCCCTCCAGGCCATCGTCTCGGGGGGAATCACCACGCCGCCGACGATCCATTACTTCGAAGGTCTGAGCGCCCCTTTACCGCCCGGCGGCGGACCGATCGTGGATGCACGCGGGCACATCCTGACGGCCGATGCTGAGAAGCCGGCCAACGTATTATGAAGCGGCCATGATGCCAATTCCCGATGACTCGTCGGGACGATGTGGTAGAATCGGGATCATCAATCTCCAGGATGCGGCAAGGAGACTACTCTCATGGCCACGGGAATGATGACCACGGCGATACCGTCAGCCACGGAGCACGAAGTCTTGTCCTCCGAGCCGTTGGTCAAGGGCGAGCTCCTCTACGAGGTCGTCGATAACCAGATCCGGGAGTTGCCGCCGATGAGTGCTCGAGAAACCCGATTCGCCTCGAACTTCTCTCGGATTCTCAGCAACTTCGCGTGGGATCACTCGCTAGGGGTCGTCGATGTCGAGCAGCTCTTCTTGCTCAGCCGGTTGCCGAATTTCCAGCGCCGTCCCGATCTGGCGTACATCTCATTCGAGCGGTGGCCGCGCGGCAAGTCCGTACCGGCCACCAATGCCTGGGAGGTCGTACCGGATCTGGCGATCGAGATCGTCAGCCCGACCAACGGCGCCTACGAGGTGATCGAGAAGCTCGAGGAATACTTCGCCTCCGGTGTACGACGCGTCTGGGTCATCTATCCGCCCTTCGCCAAGTTCTACGACTACGATTCACCGGAGTCCGTCCGCATCCTGAAGCGTTCCGATATCCTGGAAGGTGGCGATGTGCTCCCGGGCTTCCGGCTCGCGTTGTCGGATCTATTCGAGGCCCTGACCGAGACCCCCTGAGCGTGGGCTCCGCGCAAAAAGATAGCGGGAGTCGAGGGCCTCGACTCCCGCCGTGATCTGCGATCTCTCATTGACGTGCGATCGTCGTCCGATCGCATGGTCTGTCAATACATGTCGTCGTAGCCGCCGTGGCCGCCGCCGGCGGGCTTCTTCTCGTCGTCCTTGGGCGCGTCGGCGATGAGGGCGTCGGAGGTCAGCAGCAGCGTGCTGACGCTCGCGGCGTTCTGGAGGGCGGAGCGGGTCACCTTGGTCGGGTCGATGATGCCGGCCTTCACCAGGTCGGTGTACTCATCCTTGAGGGCGTCGTAGCCGAAATTGCCCTTGCCTTCGACGACCTTGGAGACGACCACGCCACCGTCCTGGCCGGCGTTGTCGGCGATCTGGTGGAGCGGGGCCGAGCAGGCGCGGACGATGATCTGATAGCCGACCTCGCCGTCGTGGGTCAGGCCCGAGGGCTTGACGGTCGAGGCGGCGCGGAGCAAGGCGACGCCGCCGCCGGGGAGGATGCCTTCCTCGAGGGCCGCGCGGGTGGCGTGCAGGGCGTCCTCGACGCGGGCCTTCTTCTCCTTCATCTCGCTCTCGGTCGCGGCCCCGACGTTGATCTTGGCCACGCCGCCGGCCAGCTTCGCCAGCCGCTCTTCCAGCTTCTCGCGGTCGTAGTCGCTCTTGGTGTCGGCGATCTCGCGGCGGATCGCCTCGATGCGGCCCTTGATGGCCTCGTGGCTGCCGGAGCCCTCGACGATCGTCGTGTTGTCCTTATCGATGACGACCTTCTTGGCCCGCCCCAGGTCCTGGAGGCCGACGTTCTCCAGCTCGATGCCCAGCGCCTCGAAGATCGGCTTGCCGCCGGTCAGGACGGCGATGTCCTCGAGCATGGCCTTGCGGCGGTCGCCGTAGCCCGGCGCCTTGACGGCCGCACATCGGAACGTGCCGCGGAGCTTGTTGATGACCAGGGTGGCCAGCGCCTCGCCCTCGACCTCCTCGGCGATGATCAGGAGCGGGCGGCCGGTCCCGGCCACGCGCTCGAGCACCGGCACGAGGTCCTTCACCACGGAGATCTTCTTCTCGTGGATCAGGATGAACGGGTCCTCGAGCACGGCCTCCATGGTGGTGGGATTGGTGACGAAGTAGGGGCTGAGGTAGCCGCGATCGAACTGCATGCCCTCGACCCACTCGACCTCGGTCTTGAGCGTCTTGCCCTCCTCGACCGTGATCACGCCGTCCTTGCCGACCTTCTCGGTCGCCTCGGCGATCATCTTGCCGATCTCGGAGTCGAAGTTCGAGGCCACGGTCGCGACCTGCTCGGTCTCGGTCTTGGTCGTGACCTTGGTGCTCATCTTGTGGAGCTGCTCGACGATCTCGGCGACCGCCTGGTCCATCCCCCGCTTCATCAGCATGGGGTTCACGCCCGCGACGACCGCCTTGAGGCCCTCATTATAGATGGCCTCGGCCATCACGGTGGCCGTGGTCGTGCCGTCGCCGGCCACGTCGGACGTCTTGCTGGCCACTTCCTTGACCATCTTGGCGCCCATGTCCTCGTACTTGTCCTCGAGCTCGATCTCCTTGGCGACGGTCACGCCGTCCTTGGTCACCGTCGGCGAGCCGAACGACTTCTGGATGATGACGTTCCGGCCGCGGGGCCCGAGCGTCACTTTCACGGCGCGGGCCAGCTTGGCGACGCCGCGTTGCATCGCCTGGCGCGCCTCCTGATCGAAGGCAATCATCTTGGCAGCCATATGTGATACTCTCCGGGAGGAAAAGGGGGATTTCGCGATTCGTCTGGGTTTCTTCGAGCCGAGATCGGACGCACGCTCAGCCGATGACGGCGAGGATGTCGTCTTCGCGCATCAGGAGGACTTTCTTGTCGCCCTCGACCTTGAACTCTTCGCCGGCATACGAGGTGAAGAGCACCTGCTCGCCGACCTTGACCTGGAGCTCGCGGCGCTTGCCGTCCTTGGTGATCCGCCCGTCACCGACGGCTACCACCTTGCCTTTTTGAGGCTTGTCCTTGGCCGTGTCCGGCAGGACGATCCCCCCGGCCGTCGTGTCCTTCGCCTCTTCACGCTCCACCACCACGCGGTCACCCAAGGGCTTGAGTGTCATCGACCCGGTCTCCTATCCTGTCTCGCTCGACCTGATGAGTCTTCAACGACGGGCTGTCCGTCAGGTCAATCGACGGCTGCGTCCCGACGCGGCCGTGTTTACGGCACGAACAATGGATGAAGTCTCTATGCAAGCACCGTGCCTTCGCGATTACGGATTTTATCTGGCTGATTGCCAAGGGTTTATGACAAACGACCTCGGTGCAACCGCTGGGCTGGTCCTGCCATCGCGTCGGCCGACGGAAGTCGATCTGCCATTTCGGCAGATGGGCCATGTGAGTCCCTCGGTCGGACATCTAGGAACGGCCAGGGATAGCTATGACCGAGGGAGATGGTCTCAGGGGACTCGAGGTGGATCGAGGGGGAGCGTCTTGAGGAATCGCCGAACTCGACCTGCCAGGTCTTGCCATCGAAGCTGGTCATGGGAACGGCTGTCCTCGTTCCAGCCCCACCAGATGACAGGCGGGTCGTCGGCGAAGACCCGAAGGGTTGACGGCGAAGCATTCGGGATGTCGGCGGGCCGAATCAGCCGGCCGGGCCAGAACGCGCCGAACCGCTGGGGGGGGACTCCGCCCTCCAGGCGCCTCGTGTTGTAGATCGTCGCGACGGAGAGAGTTCGCGGGCCTCTCATGTGGGGCGGAGCGGTCTGGACCTGGACATTGTCGCCCCAGGCGATGATGACGTCCTTCTGCTCATGCCGGACCGACAGGTCTGGGCCGAATTGGATCCCGAGGGGCCTCGGATCCCCCGGTGGCAGCCCTGCGGGCTTTCCAGCCCCGGCCTTGGCTCGACCCTGGAGGAGAGAGCCGATCCGGGGGACGAACTCGCGGGCCAGCCGCTCGGCGTTAGGTTCTTCGTCGAGATGCAGCACGAGTCGGGCGCCGATGGCCTTCGCGGGCTGCCGGGGATCGCCCCAGATGCCGGCCGACAACCCTCGGAGGTGCGGCCAGAGGTTGACCTCGGGTTTGACGCCCGCCGCCAGGGCGAGCAGGTTGAGCCGAGTCCGCAGTGGAGCGACTGCCGCCCGCGCAGGGTCGGCGTGTTCGATACGATCGGCCACGGAAAAGGCTCGAGTCCAGAATGTCGGTTCGGGATCGACTGCCATCGATACGATCGCCATGAGATTGTCGGCGGGGAAATGCTCCAGCCACTCCGGATCGATGGACGCGGGCCTGATCGCGTCGCCACGAGGCGGTTCGGGCCGTTCGAGGGTCGTGGTCATGTCGAAGGAGAAGCGTCCATCCTTGACGGCGAGAGTCCCTTCCACGCGACGGCAATCCATCGCGTGCAGCGCCTCGACCAGGCGACGGAGTTCGAGGCTCCCGCTCCGGGGAGTTGTCATGCGTTTCGCGTCGAGGCTGAAGGACAGTCCCGAATCGATCGGATGGGCGGGAACGACGGCCGGAGTGGATTGGATCGCGCGAAGGAGATCCGCGCGAGAGCCGGCGACGATCAGTCTCGATCCGACCTGGGCGGCCAGGGGGACTCCCGATCGCCCGAGCCGCGCGACCGAGGTCTCGCGACCCCCTTCGCGGAGCGGCTCGTCGTCGGGATTCGCGAGGCGAGCCGCGGTGATCGCGGCCGAGACCGTGCCGTCGTCGTCGGGGACGATCGCGAACCATCGCGGTGCACCGTCGTCCGGATCGAAGCCCAACTGGAGTTGCGCCCCGTCGAGGATCCGCCACTCCCGGACCATATCCGGGTTGAAGATCGCGATCACCGCCTCGAGCGGCTTGCCGAGCAAGCCCGAGTTCCGATTCGACTGCTTCCAGGTCGCCAGTGCCGCAGCGGGGCTGGCCGCGCGCGAGCCCTCGAAGAGTCGGAGGAGCTCGGTGGCTTGGCGATCGGGGTGAACCAGGCGGACGATCAGCGGCCCATTCTCGTCGAGAGGTGCTCCCCTCGCCGCGCCGCTTTCCTGGCTTGCCCACAAGAGAAATAGGATTCCACAACCGGCGACGCCCCAAAATTTGTTCATCCATGTCCCCTTGATCTGGAAGACTCGCCGATGCCTCATTGCTTCCGGAGATCGGTCGATATCATCCAATTCCGTCCTGTCGAAGGATCCGTAATTATCATTGATGGGCGATCCGCAGTCGGCGAGCTGATCTCCCCGCTCGAAAATGAATGGAAACGCGGGGCATGATGCAATAAAGATCATGCCTTCTCCACGAAGGCTCCTACAATGGCGCGGAGGACTCGTCCGGTTGCAATGGTCCTCATCGTCGCTACCTGCTTGCTCCTGACATCTTGCGACAACCTCCTCTCACCCTGCATCGTGGACAGGTGGCAGTCTGAGGCGAGCTCCTGCAGTACCATGGTCTTCTTCCCGGATGGAACGCATTGCGAGGTGTCGATCCAGGATGTAGTGGACATAGGGCCTCTGTCGGCACAGGATTCGATCGTCCGGGCGTCGTGATGCAACCGGATCGATGAGGGACCATCGTGGGGGCCGTGTATCGGCCCTCACGCGGCGCCAAAGGAGTCGATTGCGCAGACGTAAGGCGTATCTGCCATTGCGGCCATTAGGCCGATGATGCTTATCAACTATCGCGAGAAAGGCGGCTTTCGCTACCCTATTTCGGGCTCCGGTGCGTCGTGGATCGTGGAGATAACATGGCCGTGCTGACCGATGATGGTAATCGGTCCATCCTGCCCTTTAACAATTCCAAAATGCCGGCCAAACCCGCTTATCCAGATGACTTGTCATTCCACATCGGCTTCGAACAGGATTGAAGAGAGCGGGTGAAGGAGATCCATGCCAGCTTGAAGGCTGGCGGTTTCGGTCCTGGCGAGCCTTGCAAGCTTCACGGTGCTTGGACGTTTTAGGTCAAGGCTCCCGGAGGCTTACTCGTAGAGGTCTTTTACCCGCACTACGACTGGATGAAGTAACCGTTGGACCGATGGGCGAGATTATCCCCCCCCGTAATCCGGCTTCAAGCGACGCGTCCCGTTGTTCCGGACGCGTGCTTGGGGAATGATTCTTGCACGCGACTCGTACACTTCCGAGAACGATGGAGGGACGCAATGCAGCGGAGGTCCGGGCGAACAACATGAGATTCGCCTCAAGAGCCCGATTCACTCTCGATTTGCCCTGTCGGACGCTTCTTTGTGCACACCTCTTCGCCGTCCCGTGGCTGGCTTACCCCCCCCGCGCTCATGCGCCGCTCGAGTACGGCATGAAGGCGGGTGACAGTTCGAAGCAGGTCAGCCCGGTCGCATTCGCTCAATTCGTCGAACAACGTTGACATCGCCCTGCGATGTTCCCCCCAAACTTTTTCGCCGACCTTGCTCCCTTCGGGCGTGGTTTCGATCACCGTGGCGCGCCGGTCGGTGCAATGAGCGACTCGCCGGACCAACCCCTCATGCTCGAGCGCGTCGACCAGCTTGGTAATGTTGCGTGCCGACACGTCGAGCCTGGCACCCAGCTCGCTCATGATCATCGGCCCTTTCGCGTGCAGCATGCCGATGAGTTTGAGCCGGGCGTAGCTCATCGTTCCCTTCTCGTACTTCAGTTCCAGCCAGCGCTTGAAAACCGGCATGAAGCGACCGAAGGCATCAACCAGTGACTCGGAATCGGACGCGCGGTCTGAGGGAGACCTTGACATTTTGGCTACGACGCTCATAATGCTGAACCGGTCCACTATCCACCGGACAAGGAACTCGAAGGATATTATAGACGGGCAGTACGCCCCGGGACAACAAACCCATCGCCCGGCCCCGACAAAAAGGTTGGTCGGGACACCCATTCGACTCGACTCTCGTGTCCGCGGGAGGACGTGACGCTTGCGTTGGAAACCGAAAGTCACGAAATCGATGTGGTGCTCTCACTGCTACTGGGATCGCGCGGTGTACGAATGCTGCGCAACGCGAGTTGTTGCGGCTTGATCGAACCCCCGGCAGTGCCCGAACGCTATCGGGCCACGAACATCGGAGGCGGGAGCATGGTGCTATATCTCCTATGGATTATGGTGCTTACGGCGCCTATGGTTGCGCTGACGCTGACGGCTCGTTCCGCTCCCTCACGCGGGACGACTTCCGGAACGGACTGCGTCGCGACCGCAAACGATGCGACGACTGCCACGGTTCCACCGGAGGTCGCCGGGGCGTTCTGGCAGCGCGAGCACTCGCGTGAGATCAAAATGGGGCGCAGAATCGTCTCGATCACCCAGAGAGCCGGCCCGCCCGACGAAGAACTGACCATGGGCCGACGCATGGCGATCACCGAGTTCCGTGTCGACTTCGTTGACGTGCGGTTCGAGAATCCGTCTGGTCATCCCGCGATGAGCAGCTCTCATTCCGCCCGAACGCCGCCGGTTGAGCCTGACTGGTCGGCCGGCGACGGCAGCCAGAAAACAACCATTTCAACCCTATTCGCAATTCTACGGAAGGATTCTTCATGCCCTCTACGGAGCCCAGCCGTCGATTGACGCGCCAAGAAGGCTTGGTCTTGCTCGTCCTGGCGACAGTGCAGTTCACCTCGATCGTCGACTTCATGGTGATCATGCCACTGGCACCTCAGCTCAGGCGGGCGATCGGCCTGACGACGGACCGCTTTGCCCTGGTGGTGGCGGCCTACACCATCGCGGCGGGAGTGGCCGGTGTGATATCGACGCTCTTTCTGGACCGGTTTGCGCAGGCCGACGTACCTGGTGCTCTTCGCCGGATTCCTGGTCGGGACCTTGGCCTGTGGCATCGCTCCCGACTTCGTCACCCTCGTTGCGGCACGCGCACTGACCGGCGCCTTCGGGGGAATCCTGGGCGGGATGGCGATGACGATCATCGGCGATCTCTTCGCGGAAAATCGTCGTGGTGCAGCCACGGGCATTCTGATGATGTCGTTCTCGGCGGCTTCGGTCCTCGGAGTACCGCTCGGCCTGACGCTCGGGCAGGAGTATGGCTGGCACATCCCATTCCTCGTCCTGGCGGCTCTCTGCGTCCCCTTCTTTATCCTGGCCGCCTGGGTGCTGCCGCGATTGGATGGACATTTGAAGGGACAGATTCGCGAAGAACCGGTGGCTCACCTCAAGGCGATCTTCCTCGAGGCGAACCACCTGCGGGCCTTCGCTCTCATGGCGACCCTCATGATCAGTGGATTCAGCGTGATCCCATTTCTGAGTGCGTACCTGGTCTCCAATGTCGGGTTGGCCGAGAAGCAATTGCGATGGGCCTACGTCGCCGGCGGAATCGTCACCTTGATTGGAATGCCGATGATCGGCCGGATGGCCGACCGCTTCGGCAAGCTCCGCGTGTACCGGTTTGTGGTCCCGGCGAACGCAGCAATCCTCTTGACGGTGACTTGTTTGCCACCCGTGCCATTGGCCCTGGTGTTGCTCGCCATGTCGGCCCTGATGCTCAGCAACGGCGGGCGAATGGTCCCGGCGATGGCGATGATCACTTCCAGCGTCGTCCCGCGCCTGCGGGGAGGCTTCATGGGGGCCAACTCTGCCATTCAGCATTTTTCCGCCAGCCTCGGAGTCATTGTCGCCGGCTTCATCCTGCTTGAGCCGCCGAACGGCCCGATCGAGCGTTTTCCCATCGTCGGCCTGATGGCGGCCACGGTCTCGCTTTCGACCCTGTGGCTTGCCGGCCGGCTACGTCTGGGCGTCGAAGCGCCGGCCGATGTCGCTCTTGAACCGGGACAGTCGATCGCTGCCACCGCAGATCCACGAGAGAGGGTGCTGCAACCCGCCATCCCGCCAAGGGTTGCGTTGTCTCGGGAGCACCAGCGAGCACGGACATCGTCCCCCACCGGATAGACCAATCAGGAGGGCACTCAATCGATGGGCCTCGATCAATCGCAAGATGAGAATGTCTCGCAACACCACGCGGACGTCTGATCGATCTGAAGACCTTCGACACACGCGGCGTATGTTCCTCGCGGACCGATCCGTCCGGCCTTCCTGGACGAAGATCGGGTCGGCCCGGGAGGAGTGCGCCCGGGCATCCAGCGTGCCGAAAGGATGATCTCGAGAGCTGGTCGCGTCTGGGCATTGAGGGACGTGATGTCGCCGCCGTGACTCCCCATCTCTGCCGGACTGGTCGCACCGCTAAATAGAGGTGTCCGAGCCGCTTCGGAGTGATGAGCCCGGGGTTCGGCCGGCGGGAGTGCCGGCAATTCATCTCTGCTCACTTCTTGAAGATCGCCTTGGGGATCATGGCGTGGACGCCCTTGGTGCCATCCACGACCTGGGTGACGTGGAAATCGACCGCGATGCTGCACAGCATGTAGGCGTCGTCGCGGTCGAGTTTCTTTTCGGCCACGATCAGGTTGACCGCTTCGCGGACGGCGATCTTCATGGCCTCGTCCAGGTCCTTGTCGATGCCCATCGCGATGAAGTGGGTCGGCGTCTCGGCGCGAGGCCAGTTGAGGCGTGCGCCCTTCCGCACGAAGAACCGCAGCGTGCCGTTCAATGAAGTCTCCAGGGCTGTGATGTCCACCTCGCCGTCGCCCTGGCCGGCGTGTCCGTCGCCGACCTGGAAGAGCGCCCCCGGCACGTGGACCGGGATGAGGAGGGTCGTGCCGGCGACGAGCTCCTTGTTGTCGAGGTTGCCGGCGTGGATGCCCGGCGGGGCACTGTTGACCCGGCCCGAACTCGGCGGCGGTGCGACGCCCATGCTGCCAAAGAACGGTCGGAGCGGGACCTCGATGCCCTCGGCGAAGTGGGCGATCATCGTCTTCTGGTCGAGGGGAATGATCCGCATCTTCGAGCGGGGGAAGTCCTCGGGGATGGCCCCGCTCCGCGGCCCGAAGGCATTGTAGGCATAGGGGATGGCCAGCTTGATCGACTCGATGCGCACCTCCAGCGTGTCGCCCGGCTCCGCCCCTTCGACATAGATCGGCCCGGTCAGGATGTGACCGCCCGGTCCCTTGTCGGTCACCTCCTTGTGGATGTCGCGCAGCGGCTGCTCCACCTGGCCGGGGGGTACGCCGGCGCGTTCGAGACGACTCGGGCTGCTGGTGATGAGGGTGTGGAACTCCACCGCATCGCCAGGCTTGATCCGGAGGACCGGCGGTGTTCTGGCATCGTAGTGCCCCCACGCGACCGTCTTCGGCGTGGCATGGAGCTGATGGGTCCGGGCGTCGGGCTGCTGGCACTCCGCCGGCCTGGACTGAGACAGGAGTGTGCAAGCCACAAGAATCGCAGGGCGGATCGTCATTCGTCCCTCGGTTCGAGATCGTCTCGGCTCGGGACCCGACGGTGGGTCCTGAGAGGGCCATGATAACCGCATGATGTCCCGTCCGCCGAGTGCCCAGGAGTGAAGCTCTGCCCGGTCCCCATCACCATATTTCCTGCACCCACCGATTCCATTCTTGCAGTACACATGGACCCGACTCATCGATTCGAAAGGTTCAAAAAGGGATCTCCGATGGTCGGGTTGACAGTCAAGGCCGGACGGGTATGATCTCCTCCGATACGCCGAAGGCTCACGATCGGGCCGGAGTGCGGATGCCATGGGGGCCCCTGGAGACACCGGCGCAACGCCGTGCCTCGAGGGGCTTTTTTACGCGCACAGGCCGGGACGTCCGGTCGGGATTTCCGGGTCGAAAGGAGAGATGCCATGTCTGTCAGGAAGATGATTCTCGCCAACGCGTTCATCGTTTTCGCGTGCAGGGGGACCGAGGGATTCGCGCAGGACGCGGCTCCCGTCGAACCGGACCGGGGGACGACCAGACTGCACCGGCAAACGCTGGACGACCTTGCGGAGCGGCATCAAGGACCAGGCCAAAGGGGTCGGGAAGCGGCTCACCGAGGTCGGTCGCGGTAAGCTAAGGACGAGGCCAGCCACCCCAGTCGCGGGATTGCCCTGAAATTCGAACCGGCGAGAGACGACGTTCAGAAGTTGACCGTCCAGCACCAGTCCATACCACCAGATCGCGCCGATCGCGTCCGATGCATTTCGATCCAGAATCGCTTCGCGGGGTATTGGCAACCGATCGCATGGGAGCCCTGCGAGTTTCAAACCCCTCGTCCGACCCGGACACGTTCCACGATTTTACATTCCACTGATTTGCAGAAGATTTTTCTTGACGCGGATCCGGTCGTCAAGATAATCTCCTCGTTGGCAACAATAATAGGTACGATGGCAGACCTAGGGATTCCACCACTACTTGGGGCTATCCTATGAGTTGTCCAAGGTTCTCTGCTCTGCTCTGCTCTGCTCTGCTCTGCTCTGCTCTTATCCTGGTCCGGTTGCACCACGTCAACTCACGTCTCGGATTCGACTGGTGCCTCGGATCGGGACCCTCATCGAGTGGCTTCCACGGAGTACTCAACTGAGGAATTGAATCTTGGTCTTGTCCTGGCCCAAGGTCAGATACTTCAGCATCACTTTACGCTGACGAACCGGTCGGAGCGTCCGATTCGTTTACTCACAGCGTCTTCATCCTTTCCGTGCTGCTCTTCCATAGGTCCCATCCCCGGGACAATCCCGCCGGGCGGTGAGGCCAAGGTTCCCGTTGTCATCAAGACCCAGAACAAATCGGGCCCATTGCGCATAGGTTTCACAGTGACGACGGACTCATCCGTCGCACCCGTAAGCCATTTCGGCATAACCGTCAGGCTCATCCCGGAGTGGCAGATCGAGGAGATAGGGCAGAACACTGACTCTCTGTCTATTGGAGAGTCGGGCAAACGGATTTACCGCATTACGTGCCGGCGGATGGAAAGCAGCGGTCTCTGCCTTCCCGAAAGCGTGACCGAAGGAGGCCCGTTGAGGGCTGTTCTCAAGGCTGAGACGCAAGCGACAAACATCTCCGGCGACCTCATTGAATCTAACTGCGAGGTCGCTGTCGATTTGTTGCCGTCACCCCAAACGGGCCGCCGCCAGGGAGAAATCCTCTTCAAATGGCTCAACGGCCTAACTCGGGGTCACGTCATCACCTGGAACGTGAAACCAAGCCTCATTGCGTCTCCCTCCGGCCTGGTCATCAGTCGCTCGAAGCAGCCGGCCACTGTGACGGTCGTTGTCACGTCGCGGGAGCGCGATATACGAATCCTGAGAGTTGATGGGCCGCTGGTCAAGACTTCCAGCCTACCGACGGAGTCGAGTCGCAAACATTGCCTCCGATTTATGGTTGACACATCGAAGGTGCGGTCGGGTGACATCTCCGACATTACCATCACAACGGATCACCCCAACCAATCGAGTCTTACCGTTACGCTCTTGTTCTCCGCGCCAACGGATGGAGGTGAGTCATGAGGTGTCCGACGGCTAAAGGTGGCTTTACGCTGATTGAGATGATAGTTGCCATTGGTATCATCAGCATCGTGATCGGACTCGCTTTGCCAGCCGTTCAATCCGCCCGCGAGTCTGCGCGGCGGTCGGTCTGCCAGAACAACCTTCACCAAATTGGACTGGCGATCAATGGCTACCATCAGGATTATGGGTGTTTCCCGATCGGGGTAACGACCACACCTCTTGGACATGATGCATCCAGGCCACCATTCAAGACTAACGAGCTTTACTTTGGCTACTACTCGCATCATTCTCGCTTGTTGCCCTACCTAGACCAAATAACACTTTACAACGCGATCAACTTCTCCCCTGGAACATCTCCCCGGATTGTGAAACCGTTCCTGGCGGCCACAAACGCCACAAACCAGACAGCAATCAACACGCAAATTGACATCTTCCTATGTCCATCGGACAGTGGCCCCTTGAATGCATCGGGAGTGAACTACCGTGGTAATGTTGGCGTCGGCCCCATGAACGCAACATCAATCGCACATCCGGACAGCAACAACGGGCTCCTTCCCGAGACCGGCTTCGTACGCGCGTTGAGTGTGCAGGACGGTCTAAGCCACACGGCCGCTTTCAGCGAGCGTCTGCGCGGCTCGGGGCTGACAGGACTCGCGGAGCCTGATCGCGACTTCTGGCCTTCCGCCGGTTATGTGTCCACTGCTGATGACCAGTTGAAGATGTGCCAGGTCGTGGCGCGGCCCAATGCGAAAGGGGTTTACTCCGCCGCCGGCCAGTATTGGTTCTGGGTCGGCAGGGAGCAGACCCTCTACTGCCATGGTCAGACCCCGAACGGCCGGGTTCCCGACTGCCTTGCTTTGGCTGTTACAACGGCGCCGGGCATGGCCACGGCCCGGAGCGGGCACCCCCTTGGTGTCAACTCTCTGATGGGTGACGGCTCGTGCCGCTGGGTGAGTTCGTCCATCGGTCTGGCCGTTTGGAGGCGCTCGGCACACGTAGTGGTGGGGAGCTCGTGGATTGATCGGGTATTGGTGCCGCATCCAGCTCATTAGTTTTCTCGTTTCAGGAACGGAAAGCCTCAGTCGAGCATGCTCGACCCAACTCAAGGGAGGATAATCTCATGCTCTCGTCCAAGGTGGTCGTGGCCGCGCTTTGTTTGGGCGTCGTGACTGCATCGTCAACCTTACTGTCCCTCATACGGGAGCAGTGCTCCGAAACGTCCCTTTCCGAATGTCGGGGAACGGATCAGTCATACTGGTACGATGGCTGCATGTCTTGCGCGGGTGCAAATCTTAGCGGAGACTACGTTGAACGGCACATGCAGTGGGTGCAATGGGCAACCAGATGATATATACTGCATCATTTGTACAGGATATACAAGCCAGACTAATCAAGTTGTCTCGGGCTCCTTTGACCTATTACCGGGATATCTTGCGGGGGCACCCGAAGACTGCAACGCTGGGGTGAATAACATGGCCATGTACAGGTGCAACAACGGAAGTTGCAATGGTGTTCCATCCGTGCTAGGTCCGTGCAGCAACTCTGTTCAGATCTACGCTGAGGAGCCCTACTCACCTTAGTTGCTGCCTTGCGGCTGTCTGGCCTGGTTCAAGGCAGGGTAAAGGTTGGCGGCGTCAGGTCCTCGTGTACCTTGCCGGAAAACGTTATCCGAAGGGCGTTTGTGGTTGGAGCAGCACGGACGTACATCAAGAAAATGTGATCCTGGCTCTGACCCATTTGAACCAGGCCAGATGACTTCAGATTTCCCCTTCCGTAGAAGCAGTGTTTACGATCTTTTGTAGAATGAGTGGCCGTATGCCACTAATTCCGCAAGTGCTAAGGACGGGGGGGGTGTTCATTGAGGCCAATTCGAAGCCCCAAACTTTATTAGGTCTCGAAGCCGATATGCCGACGATCGGGACAATAAAGTTAAGTCTTCTCCGATTTCCGGTCGTGTCTCGAGCGCATTGAATAGCAGGCGTGGTAATCCACTCACGCATTGCCCAGATCTGGTCCGTCAGGCCGGCGGCCATCGCCGGAGATCGTTCCCGCGCCCGGCCCCGCTGTCCCCGGTCCTCCAACGTACGAACAGCCCAACAGAAATTATAGCTGTAAATTGTGAAATAGGTCATCGATTCATGTATCCGCCAATCCTTCGAGAACATGTACGACTTCCGCACCTTCCGCGCGTTCTTTTGCCGGTCGGTTGCGTTGTACCGCTCCAGGAACGACACGTTCACGCGCCGGCTCACCTTCGACCTCCGCAGGGCCTGGGCCAGGGCCGCCATCGTCCTGAAGATCAGATGGGTCAGGATCTCCACGACCAGGCCCAGCCGACGCTTCTTCTCCACCGTCGCGTAGGTCAGTTCCGGCGGCGGGATCTTCTCCGGGACCATCCGCTTGCTGTCGCGCCCGCTCGGCGTGGTCGTGACCTCCGTCCCGTAGACGTGCCGGATCGCCTCCTTGTAGGCCGGGTAGTCGTCGCTGGTCAGGAGATTCAAGGGACGGCCCTCCGTCCGCTCCTTGACCTCGGAGACCACGGCCTCGACGTTCTCGGCCGTACGCGCCCCGGCGACCACGCACAGGACCAGCTTGTTCTCGGCGTCGTAGGCCACATGATCCCACCAGTCGCCCCGCTGGACATCGACCGGGTTAGCCGGGTCGCAGTGCTCCTGCTTCTTGTAGACGAACGACCACTTCTCGTCGAACTGGACCTCTCGGGTCACAGGGGGAAAAAGCCACGAGCTCGTCGTGGAGGTCTCGGGCGTGCTCGCCCAGGATTCGGCAGTAGCGGACCATCGTGTTGGGGGTCACGCCGACCTGGCGCGCCGTGGCTCGCACCCCGTTGCGATCGGCCAGGTGGGCGATCACACCGAGGGCCTTGTCCTCGGGCAAACACGAGCGGAATAAGGGCGTCCCCTTGCGCTCGGAGAAGCGGGCCTTGCAGGTCTTGCAGTAGAGCAGCCGATGCCGCTGGGCCTTGCCGTAGTGACCGGTGACGGTCAGATTGCCGTTTCCCCGCTTGCCATAGTCGGGGCAATCGGGGTCTTGGCAGCAGAACCGGGACAGATCGTCCATAAGCTGCGCCTCCAAGATTGCATGACCAATACGGACGGGCTCATGACCACAAACCTTTTGTAACCGAGAGACTTACGGCGTTCAAAACGTCAAAGACACGACCCGATTTCCGAGCTGACAACCATTGGAATTTTCGCCCTAGTGGATAGTATATGCACCAACGGTCGTGGGCTCTGCGATCGGAGTTTCAAGATCATGTGATCACCAAGCTGGGGATTCGATCGCCGTTCTATATCAGCTTCGAGAATGACCACAGCTTAATTCGTCGGAGGTGACGATGTGGAGAATTTTGCTGAGCCTCGGTCTGATGACTTTCACAGCGGATAACGAGGTGGACGCGGTCCGGTTCGGCCAGCTACTTCGAGGTCTTCATGGAACGATTCACGATGTCACATTCGTTTACGAGGGTAACGTACGCCCTGGCGACGGGGCAAGGGCAACCGTCACTAATGGAGATGACATTTCGTACAACTTTCAGGGTCGATACAGCTACCGCGCCGATGGGGCCGAGTTCCTGGACTTTTCGAATCAAGGTCTGAAGGCCGACAGTCCGCGATCCCATTCGCTCTATCAAAACCTGGGAGGGCTAGCTTCACTGACAGCGGTTCCCGACAGGAACCGCCTGAGTGTGAGTCCTCCTTTGCCCAAGTCCAAGTCGACAGACCATGCGAGGCCAAGCTGGGTTAGTCCCCCGGCGAGCCCGCATGGCTTCTTTTTTCTCTGGTATTTTGGCGCCATGACCGATCCAAAGGCCCATCGATACGAGTTCCAAGGTTGGGAGGAGGTTGATGGTCACCGGTGCCTTCGTGCATATCTCGATTTTGAAGACGCGGGACATCCAGAACATCGGGATAAGCTTCGCGTCTGGATCGATCTAGAGCGAGGTGGGCATCCACTGAAAGTTGATTATCTTAGGGAAGGAAAGATCTTCGCACGATCCCGGAATATCCAGCTCCAACAGTTCAAGGACTCTAATGGAATATCTGCATGGTTGCCCGTCTCCGGCCAGTTCGAGACATTTCTTTGGCGATCGAGCGATGGGAAGGGCATCACGTATCATCGAGAACCCGTAATCGTGGAATCCCACAAACTCATGAGCGGTTCTGTCGTTCTCAACCAGGGCTTAAAGGACACAGACCTCACAGTCACCTCGAATTCGACAAAATATACAGATTTCAAGCAGTTCAAAGATTTCAAAGACTTTCAAAGGAAGCCGTCTCGTGCGCT
This sequence comes from uncultured Planctomycetota bacterium, assembly GCA_963777695.1. GTDB lineage: Bacteria > Planctomycetota > Planctomycetia > Isosphaerales > Isosphaeraceae > CAVZRC01. The sequence goes on along the minus strand of CAVZRC010000001.1, from coordinate 1,009,926 downwards.
ACGGACCGACCCGCAGGGTGTGGAGGGGCGGCTCGAGGATGCCCTCGCAGACGCGGATAACAAGGCGAAACGGTTGGAGGCGTCTGACAATCGGCAAGGAATCGGGACATGGTCCGGTCTTCTCTCGGTTGGGCTTTCATCGGTTGGGGTCGCTCTACTCGTCGGCGCCGGGATTTGGAAATGGAAGGCACGATGATGCGAGTATCAGGATTGCTACCAGTCTTGGTTTTTCTATTTGTGATTGCGATGAAGTGGACCTGCTCTGCGCTCGGCCAGCCAATACATCCTGAAGAGAGAGAAAAGGATGCGTTCGATTGCGGCACTCTGGCGCTCTATCATCTGCTCAGGATCGAGGGTCAGCCGGTGGGGCTAGCAGCGATCGGCTTGCATCTGCCCACCATGCCGCCACTCGGCTATTCAATGCTCGAACTCAGGGAAGCAGCGAAGGCTTCGGGTCTTCGCCTCTCGGGGATCCGGCTCAAGGATCCCGCTCGAGAGGTGGACCGCCCTATGATAGCCTTCCTTAAGCGAGGCCATTACGTCGTCCTCCGCCCCATAGGACACACCGGCAAGCTTATCCAGGTATTCAATGGCGCCGAGCCTACTCGCGTCATCGACAAAGAAAGACTGTTCGCCTCGAGCGAATGGACCGGTCTGGTCCTGGTTCCAAGTCGATCAATCTTCGAGGTCTGGGTTACCGTGCTCCTCGCTTGCCTCTCTGGACTGGTGTTCGTCTTCTTGATGCGTATCGGGCGGAGACCCTTGTCATCGAGTGGTGGTCTTGGAACAACAGGAAGTGAGGAGGTTGCGTCGGATCCGACGGGTTGACGGGGAGGGAGAAAGGGATTGGGATTATCCCAAGACGCAACCCGGTGGCCTGACATTCTGCGCGATAAAGCGCGGGACTTACGGGCGGATACGAGGGGACAAGTCGCTTCACGGCGCGACGGTCGAGGTCCACATGCTCCCGGATGGAGCTGTGTTCCTACGTGGCACGGTCCCCACCGATGCCGCCCGGCGACACGCCACAGTGCTGACGTCGGATTCAGTGGGCGCGACTGCGGTGATCAACGAGCTTACCGTTCCTTCCAAGGCAATCGGCGTAGTCAGCCGTCCACTGAAGCCCATCTCTCGCCGATGGCTCGTGCCCGTGATCGAATCCATCGCCGGTGGGAACACGGCTCGGGCCGCGCTATCGCGTGCGATCGCCATCGGTGACGACCCGTCTCGGCGGTCCTTCCTACCGCTGGAGCGGTGGCACTTCCGGTAAAGAAATCGGGGAGGACGAGTATCACTGAATCCGGATGTGCCTGGCGTTGGATCGATCAAGACGTGCGAAAGTCGGGATCCTGGTAGGGGGCGACCTTATCGGGACGGGGCCCCGGGGGGTCGTCCCTTAACAGGGACATCAGAATCCCCAGGATGCTGGTGATCTGAGAGATGTAGTAGCGATCCGAGTCAACGAGCAATTCACGCTCACGAAGCCTGAGAAACTGCCAGGCCTCGCCCGTGGTCACGCAGCCGTAGATCTGATCCAGCTCTTGCTTGTGTCGTTCGTTGAAGAATCGAGCCGCGATCATCTGCACGGCGCATTGGCCCAAGCCCTCTTCAATGTCGTTCTTCTTGGCCTCGACGACGATCAGGAGCGGAGACTGAAGGGTCGGTGTGGGAGGAGTCCTCGCGATGATGAAATCGCACTCCCCTTTCAGTCCCATCTCGGCGTCCACATCGAGGCGGATGCCGGAATAGACGCAGCATCCATCCTTTGCCATCTCCTGACAGCTCAGGAGGACCGGTGCAACGATGAACTCGCTACGGGCCTTCTCGCTGAAAAAGGCGATGGATCGCCCCTTGCGAAGCGTATCTTTCAACCAGTCGCTCGGTGCGACCGGTGGAACCTGTGCAAAGAGCGGCGCCTGGACGATCGAGAGATCGAACCGGCTCAGGAAATAATCGAGAGTGAAGTCGCCGTAACCCATGACACGTTCGCCTATCAGGAATGGACGGGAGGTTCGGTCCGACTCAGAGTCTGTCCCGGAAGCGTCGAAATCGGTCGTGTAAGGTGGGTGAAACAGGAAGAATTTTTCAACCACGGAATCCACGGTGATACACGGAAAAGGGGATTCCGATGAAGGTCTTTCCCCTTTCCGTATCCGTCCGTGTTTTCCGTGGTTGAGAGAATTTCTGATGATTGCGAGAACCCACCGGTCCCGGGCTCTCTCGGTGGGTTTCACCCACCCTACAACGGTCCGTTCTTGCTTCCGGGAAAGACTCTCAATGATAACCCTGAGCCGCCTCGATGCCCAACTCGTTCCCAGGGCCATCACCGTTCATCGTCGGAGAAACGTGCGGATGGTTCAAGGTTCGAGATGTCGCATCGACGGAGAATCGGATTCCCAGGCGTCGGGCGAGGTTCTTCACCATGTCGAGCAGAGCGTAGAAGACGGGGGTCACGAGCAGGGCGAGCACCAGCGAGAGCATCTGGCCGCCGATGATCACCTTGGCCATGCTGGCCCGGGCGCCGGCGCCAGGTCCCTGTCCCAGCGCGATCGGAACCATCGCCGCGACCAGCATCACGGTCGTCATCAGGATCGGCCGCAGTCGCGTGTGGTTGGCCTCGAGGATGGCCTCCAGCCGCGGTAGCCCCTTCTGACGGAGCTGGTTGGTCGCGTCGACCTGGAGGATCCCGTTCTTCTTGACGATCCCGACCAGCATGAACAGGCCGAACATCGCGTAGAGATCCATGGGCGTCCGGAACAGGACCAGGGAGAGCATGCCGAAGGGGATCGTGACGGGTAAGGCCATCAGGATGGCGATCGGCTGCAACCAGCTCTCGAACTGCGCGGCCAGGATCAGGTACATGAAGGTGATCGACAGCATGAACGCGATCAGGAAGTAATAGCCGGTCTCGCCGAGGGTCTTGGCCTGGCCGGTGAAGACGTAGGAATACTGGGGAGGCAGATTCATCCCCTTGAGGATCCGCTCGGCGCGATCGACCGCCTCGCCCAGCGAAATCGCCTCGGGGTTGCCCAGCACGGTGACGATCCGCTCGCGGCCGAGCCGCTCGATCTCGGTCGGGCCGCGATCCTCGACCAGCTTCGCCAGGCTGGCCAGCTTGACCAGGCCGACCGTCGCCGAGGGGAAGGTGATCTGATACAGGTCCTGGCTCGTCGAGCGATCGCCCGATGCGGCGCGGAGCCAGACGTCGTATTGCTGGTCGCCCTCGCGGAATTTGGACACGGGCAAGCCGCCGACCAGCACGCGGAGCGAGTCGGCGATCGTGCCGACCGGCACGCCCAGGTCGCTTGCCGCCTCGCGGTCGACGATCACCTGGACCTCGGGCTTGCGGAGCGATAGCGTCGTGTCGAGGTCGACGATCCCTTTTTCCTTCTTCAGCTCGGCGACGAGCTTGTTGGCGTACTCGGACAACGTATTGAGGTCCGGACCCGCGAGGTTGACCTGGAAGGTCTGGGGACGTCGGCCGCCCTGGAAGGGCGAGACGTCGTTGACGCTCACGCGCAGGTCGGGGTAATCCTCCAGGAATTTCCGCGCCTCCTGCTGGACCGCGAACTGGTCGAACCGGGGTCCGTTCCAGTAGTGACGGACGTGGCCCGGGAGGTCCCACCAGGCCCGCGGCTTGGACTTGGCCTCGCGTTCCTCGAGGTCGGTGATCCGGACATAGATCGTCGCGCGGGTGACGTCGCCCTCGCCCTTGACCACGCGCCCGCCCTCGGTCTCGCCGACGGTCGTGAAGACGTGCTGGGTCCCCTGGAGCTTCCAGATCCGGTTCTCGAGCTCGGTCAGCAGCTTGGAGGATCGCTCCAGGCTGTAGCCTTCGGGAGTGGTCACCGTCACCTCGTACTCGCTCTGATCGTCGCGGGGGATCAGCGAGACTCCCATGATCTTGCCGATGGGCACCGTGGTCGCGATGACGCCGACCGTCAGGAGGATCACGAGGAACTTGTGTCGCATCGCACCCCGGAGGATCATTCCGTAGGAGCCGTCGATGATCCGATAGAAGAAACCGGATTTCGACTTCGCCTGGTGTCCTCCCCCGTGGCCGGGGGCGGCGGGCTCGAGCTTGAGGAACCGGCTGCAAAGCATCGGCGTGAGGGTGAACGAGACGAACAGGCTCATGATCACGGCGAAGGCGACGGTCAGGCCGAAGCTGGAGAAGAACCGGCCCACGATCCCGCCCATGAATGCGATCGGGACGAAGATGACCACGAGCGACAGGCTGGTCGCCAGCACCGCCAGGGCGATCTCGCGCGTCCCGATTCGCGCCGCCTCCATTCCGTCCATGCCGTCCTCTTCCATGTGGCGGAAGATGTTCTCGTGGACGACTACCGCGTCGTCGATCACGATGCCGATGGCCAGGATCAGGCCGAGCATCGTGATGTTGTTGAGCGTGAAGCCCATGTATTTCATGAAGAGGAAGGTCGGGATGATCGAGGTGGGGATGGCCAGGGTGGCGATCAGGGTCGTCCGCCAGTCGCGGATGAACAGGAGGATGGTGGCCGAGACCAGGACGGCGGCCAGCAGCAGATGGAACTTCACCTCCTCGATCGACTTCTTGATGAACCGCGACTGGTCGCGGATGACCTCGGTGGTGATGTCCGGCGGCAGGGCGGCGCGGAGTTGGGCGAGCTTCGCCTTGACCTCCTCGACGACCTTCACGGTGTTCACGCCCGACTGCTTCTGGACGACCAGGCTGACCGCGCTGGAGCCGTCCAGCCGGGCGGCGGATCGCGGTTCCTCGAAGGCATCCTCGGCGCGGCCGACGTCGCGGACGCGGATCGGATAGCCGTTCCGGTTGGCGATGATCAGGTCGTTGAACTCGCGCTCGGTCCGCAGCCGTCCCAGAGTGCGGAGGACCAGCTCGCGCGAGCCCTGATCGACCCGGCCGCCGGGGACTTCCAGGTTCTGACGCAACAGGGCCTGGCGAACCTCCTCGACCGAGAGGTTGTAGCCGGCGAGGTTGTCGGTGTCGAGGACGATGTTCATCGCCCGGACCCGGCCGCCCACCAGGCTGATCGACCCGACCCCGTTCGACCGTCTCGAGCTTCTCCTTGATCTGTCGACGCGCCAGCTCGGTCACCTCGCGGAAGTCGCGCCGGCCCGAGACGGCGATCGTCATCACGGGCATCGAGCCGGTGTCGAACTTGTTGACGATCGGCGGGTCGGTCCCGTCGGGAAGATCGGCGAGGATCGTGTTGACCTTGTCGCGGACCTCCTGCATCCCCACGTCGCCGTTCCTCGAGAGGAGGAACTGCACCGTCACGATCGAGACGCCCTCGGTCGTGACCGAGCGAAGCTCGTCGATGCCCGAGACGGTGTTGATGATGTCCTCGATCGGCTTGGTGACCGTGGTCTCCATCTCCTCGACGCTGGCGCCGGGGAGGACCGTGGTCACGGTGCAGACCGGGAAGTCTACGTCCGGGAACAGGTCGACGCCCAGCTCGCCGTACGACACCAGGCCCAGCACCACGGGGATCGCGACCAGGACCCAGGTGAAGACCGGACGATTGATACAGATGTCGGATATGGTCATGAGAGTGGCTAGTGGCTAGTGGCTAGTGGCTAGTGAGTTTCACGATTGGATCAGATGCGCGGGGAAAGTTGTCCGGCGCGGGTCTCCAGACCCCGCCGTCGGCCGGACCGAACGTCTCCCGCATGGGTGAGAGCGGGAGACCTTGCCACAACCTTATGCGATGCTCGCTCAGGATCGGGCTCAGGCCCGAGGTTGGAGGACGTTCGTCCCGTCCGAACCACGCACTCGCGTGCATGGTCACATGCTTCGATCTCGCCCTGTCTGGTGGTGGTGATCGAGAAGTGTCCCAGTTCGTCGCGGCGAGTCCGGCGGGCGAAGGGATTCGTCGGAGAGAGATCAGCCACCAGGCGAGCGGATGACGACCGGCGTGCCCTCGGCGAGCTGCGACTGGCCGGTCGTTACGACCTGGGAGGAGGCCGGGATCTGCCGGCTGATGACCTCGACCCAGCCTCGGTCTTCCTTGCCGGTCTTGATGTCGTTGATGGCCTTGGCCTTGCCGCCCTCGACAATGAAGAGCTTGGTGACCCCGGCGAAGCGGATGATCGACTCGACGGGCACGACGGCCGCACTCGCCTTCGACTCGGTCACGATCGAGGCCCTGGCCAGTCCGCCCGGCCGGAGGAGTCCGCGCTCGTTGGGCACGAGCGTCTCCACCTGGAAAGTCCTGTTGGTCGGATCGACCGACGGGCTGATCCGGGCGACCCGCCCTTCGAAAGTCATGTCGGGATGAGCACGGGTGCTGAGCCGCACCGGCTGGCCGACGCGGACCTCGTCCGAGAACTGCTCGGGGACCTGGGTCCAGAGCCGCAAGGGATCCTCGATGACCAGGTCGGCGACGGCATCGCCCTCCTTGATAATCTGCCCTTCGGACACCTGGCGCTTGGTGATGCCGTAGGTGATCCGGCTGGTGCGGCTCTGGGACGGCGGCAGGAGCCTGGGCTGGGGGGCGCGGATCGTCATGTCGTGGAGGGCCTGCTCGGCCTTGCTCAGCGCCACCTTGGCCGTCACGGCTTCGGCGATGACGGTCCGGGCGGCGCCGATGGCGTTCTCATAGGCCGCCGCGGCCGATCGCGATTCGTTCTCGGCATCCTTCGAGCTCTTGCGGGGTGCCCGCGCCGCGTTTGGTCAAGGCTCGCTGACGGGCCAGGCTCTGGTCGGCCTTCTCGCGGGCCAGATGCTTCTCGATGACAGCCGGCACCTTGGTGATCGCGTCGGATGTGACGCGGTTGTAGAGCAACTCCTCGCTGATGCCGTAGGTCTGGAGGTAATCCTCGGCCTGTCGCTTGCTGATGCCGAGCTTGACCAGCGCACCCAGGTACTTGGACTCAGCCTCCTCGACGGCCAGCCTGGCGTCGATCGGCTCGAGGTTGACGAGCGTCGCCCCCGGCTCGACCCGATCGCCCATGTCCTGATGGACCTTGATGACCCGCCCCGACCGCTTCGAGCCGATGGTCACCTGCTCCCATCCGCGGAGCGTGCCGATGACGTTGACGGTCCGCTCGATCGCTCGACGCTCGAGCGCCGACACGGTGACCGGGATGACTTTCACCTCGGTCGAGGGACGGGCCTCCGGCTCCGGTCCACCCCGGCCGCAGCCGGCGGGCAGCACGGCCAGGGCGATACCGACAATGCCACCCCAGATCGTCCAGTTCCTCGCGTTCATCATAATGATTCCATGCCGTCAGAGACTTGGCCGTGACCCAGACCCCGCAACAAGTCATTCACCTGGCGCCTGGCCAGGTCCTGTCCCAAAGCTTTATCGCCGTAGAGGAAATCCAGCGTCGAGATGACGATCAGCCCTCGGCATGCCGAGCAACACGCATCGACGCGCTCTCGCGGCACGATCCCGGCCTCGGCGAGCCGTCGCACCGCGGCCTCGGTCCATCCGGTCAGTTCCGCCTTGAATGGCTCCAGATCGCTGGCGACCTCCGAGCCCATCGGTCCGAAGACCAGGGCGTAGATGAACCGCGCCCGATCCGGATCCTCCCGGCAGAAGGCATACTGTGCCTCCATGATCGCTTCCAGGCAGCGAATCGGATCGCTCCCACCGGTCACGAGCTGTCGCAGCGTCGCAACAAGGCCGGTCAGGGGTACCGTCAAGAGCGCCTGCGCCAGGCCCTCCTTACTCCGGAAGTAGTAGTAGAGCGTCGGCTTGGAGACACCGGCGGTCTCGACGATCTCCCGGACGGACGTCGCGTCATACCCTCTTTCTGCAAATAACTTTGCAGCAACACGGGCGATGTGTCGCGCCACCGGACTCATCTCTTGCCTGGGCGCTGTGACGGCTGACACGGATTCTCGCGACTCCCCGATCAAGAATCATGGAACTCGGCATCCTACCGAACGGTAGGTATTGTGATCCGGAACCGGCAGACGGTCAAGGTCATCTTGCCGCGGGAGCCGCCGAAGTGTTGAGCGGAGGCTTGGCGGCCGGGTCGAGCCCGGTTAGCTTAAGGGTTCCGATCCAATGACCAAGGGAGAAAGAGCATGAACGTCAAGCGGGCGATCACTCCGACGATTACACTGGGAGACCAGCCCACGGAGGCGGATCTGGAAAAACTCAAGGGCGAAGGATACGTGGGGATCGTGAACCTGCGAAATCCCGGCGAGCCCGAGCAGCCGATGAGCCCGACCGATGAGGGTGAGAAAGTTCGAGCGTTGGGGATGGAGTACCTCCATTACGGCGTCGGTGCGGCGCCCCTGAGCGAGCAGGGCGTGACCGCGGTGAGCGATTTCCTGGACCGGCATGCCCAGGAACCCGGGAAAGTGCTCGTCCACTGCCGGAGAGGCCCGCGCGTGGCGGCCTTGGTCTTGCTCCAGCAGGCCAGGGCGAACAAGTGGACGCCGGCCGAGGCGATCGCCAAGGGGAAGGCCATGGGGCTGGAAGTCGAGGGAGGACTGAGGATGATGGTCGAAGCCTACTTGCAGGAGCATGGCAACTCCTGAGGGGCTGTGAATCGATCAATTCCAGATGACGTATTGCGAATTGCGAATGAATTCAACGCCCGAAAGATCGAATCGTGGACGTCGTGAGGAGACGGCCTGGTCTGCTCCTAGCGGGCGGCTTCCTGTCATTCCCGGCAGGGCCGCTTCCGCTTGTAAAACGCCAGGCGATCCTCGAATCCCACGCGAGCCGTGATGTCCACGCCCCGTCCGACCGATCTCATGGCCTTTCGAGCCGTGGCGCCCGACTTGATCCCCGTGAGGTCGATGGCCTTCGTCTGCCACTTGACGGCCGACTGGTAATCGCCAGCCTCGGCATACGCGGCGGCGAGCGTATCAACGGCGTCGGGGTCGTTCCACTGGGTCAGCTCGCAGGCGCGGTCGCCTCCTGGACGGCCCGATTGCCATCTCGGACCGAATCGTCATTGCACGTGGCGAGGATGCGTGCGAGCGCCCGATGGACTTCGGCGTTGTCTGGGGCGAACCGGAGGATCTCGGAGAGCTCGGCGACCGCCCGTGCGAAGGCGCGTCGTTGTTTCGTGATCAGGGCACGGCAGACGTAGGCATGGATGTAGTTCGGGTCGACCTGGATCGCGCGATCGTAATCTGCGACCGCGAGGTCGAGCTTCACGTGCCTCCGCCATTCGTTTCCCCTCGCGACGTAGAGTGAGGGGTTGCCGGGTTCCAGCCTGATGGCGTCGTCGTAATCGACCATCGCCTGCTCGTGGCGCCCCTGCGACGACCACGACGCGGCGCGTGACACCCGGTACGCCGACTCATTCGGATCGAGCCGGATCGCCTCGTCGAGGTCGGCGATCTCGCGGTCACGATTATGCTTGGCTCCCCAGGCCCGGGCGCGGGCCTCATACGCGGATGCCGCATTCGGATCGAGCCGGATCGCCTCCGAGAAGGCGGCGATCGCTCCGTTGTAGTCCTTGCGATCGTAGAGGGTCAGGCCGCGGTCCAGGAACTCCGGGACCGTCTTCGGCTCGGACGCCGGGGATTTCTCCGCGCCATCGTCGTCGGGGTGTTCTTCCTCGATCTTCATCGCGAGCAGGAGGCGTGCACCAGCCTTGGAGGGATCGAGGTCGTTCGCAACCCTGGCCGCCTCGGGCGTGGCCTGCTTGTCCGGCGGCCGGAGGGGATCCAATCCGATCACGCGGTCCAGGTCGGCCAGTGCTCGCTCCGTCTCGCCTTTCGAGAGGTCGATGCGGGAACGGAGCAGATACGGGCCGGCCGCCTTCGGGTCGAGGCGGATGGCCTTGTCGCAGTCCCCCAGTGCCCTGTCGAGGTGCCGCCCCCTCAAGAGGATCAGGGCGCGCCGGGCGTGATAATGGGCCTGGTCGGGCTTGAGCTCGATGGCCCGATCGAAGTCGGCGATCGCCCGGTCATCCTCCGATCGATAGGCCCAGACGCGCCCTCGCATCCAGTAAGCGTCGGCATGATGAGGAATCCGCGCGATCTCCCGGCTGAAGTAATCGACCGCCCCTTCGAGCGGCACGACATACTCGCGGAGCATCCAGCCGCACTGGGTCTTGTCGTGCGAGGCCAGGAGGAGGCGTTCTCCGGACACTTTCTCGATGGTGAAGGTGAGGTGATCTCGGCTCAGGGTCAACCATTCGCCATCGCGTAGCGGGATATCGGACGCCTTGAGGACGACCTCGGTCCCGGGCGCGAGCCAGGGCTCGAGCTCGCCATCGGACTCCTGCTGCGCGGCCGCGAGCGTCATCGAGGCGATGGGCACCGCGTTGATCAGCGCGATGATCAGGGCGAGTCCCGGCCCAGGTTGACCGGTCCGAAACGGTCCGATGGAGAGCCTCATCGTGCAACGCTCCCGAGATCCAGGGCGCAATCCGTGTCGATGCGCCATCAAGGTGGGTTGAAGACTTCGGGGGGAGGATCGCCGTGTGAGGGCGAGCGCGGAAGTCGCCGGGTTGTCCAATGGTAATCGGGCCGGAGTTCGGAAGCAAAGCCGAATCCGCCGTGGATCCGATCTCGAGCGAGCCCGGTGCTGGTTCGCGCGATAGGGCTGCGCCGCTTGCACCGGGAGATGCGATCTCGTATGTCCGATGTGTACCGGCGCAATCCCGGGGAGCGATCGACTCGTTCGCCCTGTCACCATGCTCAAGGATTATTCAACAACTGTATTGCGTCGGAGCTATGCTTCGAGTGAAGTTAATGAGAAGGCGAAACGAGGCACGCGGGGCGAGGATCGCGAGTCGGCGGTCCAGGTCGGGACTCTCAGGGTCGCGGAACGGACGATGGTCTTCCTTGATTTCCACTGAATCAGGAGATTTGACGATGCTCGAGCTGACGAGCCCATCTCCCCGGCGTTGCGACGGAGTCAGCCGCCGGAGTTTCCTGAAGGTTGGCTCCTTGGGATTGACGGGGCTGACCCTGGCCGATGCATTGCGGGCTCGGTCCCGCGCCGCAACATCGGCGACAGATCGATCGGTAATCTTGATCTGGCTCGATGGCGGGCCGCCGCAGCATGAGACGTACGATCCCAAGCCGGAAGCACCCTCGGAGTTTCGCGGCCCGCTCAAGGCGATCTCGACGGCCGTGCCGGGCGTGCAGGTCTCGGAGCTGCTGCCCAACCACGCGCGGCTGCTCGATAAGATGTCGATCATCCGGTCGTTGCACCACGACAACGGCGACCACTACGCAGCCGCGCACTGGATGTTGACCGGGTATCTCGGGTCCAACGCGCTCAGCATGGCGCCGCAGTATCCCTCGGTCGGCTCGATCGTGGCGCGGATCCAGGGCGCCGGAAGCCTGGCATGCCGGCCTACGTTGGGCTGCCGCATACGCACTCGGTCGGGATCGCGCCGGGCTATCATGGATCGGCCTACCTCGGGGCGTCGTATAACCCGTTCAACGCGGACGGCGATCCCAGTCAGGAACGATACCGCGTGCCCAATCTGAGCCTGCCCGCGGGCGTGACCTCCCAGCGGATGGAAGGCCGCCGCGGCCTGCTCGGCGCCTTCGACCGCGCCCGAGAGGCGAGCGAGGCCCACGGCGCCATGGAGAGCTTCGACCGGTTCGAGCAGGAGGCGTTCTCGCTGGTGCTGGGTCAGGAGGCTCGTCGGGCGTTCGACCTGACGAAGGAAGACCCCAGGCTCCGCGATCGTTACACCCGGCATCAATGGGGACACAGCGCCCTTCTGGCGCGACGACTCGTCGAGGCGGGCGTGCGATTCGTCACTCTGACCTTCGGCGGCTGGGACATGCACTCGAGTATCGAAAAATCCGTCCACCGAGTCCTTCCCGTCCTCGATGCCACGGTTGCCACCCTGGTCGAGGATCTCGAGTGCCGTGGGCTGCTCGACTCGACGATGGTGATCGTGATGGGCGAATTCGGCCGCACACCCCGGATGAACAAGAAAGGCGTGCCGGGTTCCGACCCTGTGCCGGGCCGGGACCACTGGGGCAACGTCATGAGCGTCCTCGTCGCGGGGGGCGGGTTTGCACGTGGACGGGTTATCGGTGCATCCAATGCTCGCGGCGAGCGCCCCGGCAGGCGTCCGCTCCGTCCCCAGGACCTGGTGACAACCGTCTATCACCAGCTCGGCATCGACCCCGAGACGACGTTCACCAACCGGGGCGGACAGCCGATCAAGATCGTCTCCAATGGGGAGGTCGTGCCGGAGTTGATCGGTTGACTCCCGGTCTTCAACGCCGGGCATCCTCCCAGATCGTCCCGTAAACTTCCTTGTCGAATGGCGGGCAACCGGTCGGAAATTGCCCAAGTTCGTTGTGCTTCGAACGCATCAGGGCCGTGCAATAGCTGAAGGTGCGGCAGACGCGTTTCCGGTCCAGAGGCTCCCCGTTGGCGACGCGGACTCCGAAATCGGGCTGGGAGAGCGCACCGCGGCCGATCCCGACGAGCGAGGCCCGTCCGGCGGCGACGTTCGCGGCACCGGCCTCGAACGCGTACATCTGGAGCCAGCTATAGCCCGATCCGACCACCGCGAGGTCCGGATAGGCGGACTGGATCGCCGCAGTCAGTCGGAAGTGCCGGTCCACGCCGATCAGCGGATGCTCGGGCGTCTCGTAGCCGTCCGGCGGGGGATACTCGAACGGGCGCAGAAGGTGCGGACTTGCATACGGGTTGCCGATCGAGACGTTGATCAAGGTGACACCTAGATCCCTCAGCCAGCCGATCAGCACGATCGGCTCGGCGAGGTCCGGCTTCGACGGATCCTCCGCATCAGTTCCCCAGGCCGAGTGGACCGGCGTCGAGAAAGGGCAGGGGATGCCGAGCCCGTCTTCGGCTTTCTGGAACGGGACACCGTCGAAGACGTTCAATCGGGTCGCGATGATCCGGCCAGGATTCTCCGACCGGATCCGCGCGACCAGGTCGCGGATGAATCGGGTCCGGTTCTCGAGCGAACCGCCGTACTTGCCCGGTCGCGACCGGGCGGACAACAGCTCGTTGAGGAAGTATCGATGACACTGCTTGATGTTGACGAAGTCGAACCCGATCCCGTAGGCCAGGGCGGCCGCCTCGGCGAAATGATCCTGGAGCCGGTCGAGGTCGTCGTCGGAAAGGAGGGGATCCTCCGGCCCGACGACCTGACCCGTTGATTTGTCGGCGACCGTGCGGGGATCGAGGAGCGGGTCGTGGTGGGCCAGTAGGGATCGCGGGTACGAATATCGGCCCGAATGGGTCAATTGGAGTCCGACGAGGAGATCGGCGTCGTCGCGGTTCGATGCGATGTGGGCCCGACGAGCGGTGAGCAGGAGTTTCTCGATCGAGCCCGCGTTGGCCGCGTTGATGACGAGCTGGCGGGGATTGGCCCGGGCCTCGGGGACGACCGCGGCGGCCTCGCCCCAGATCAGCTTGGCCCCGCCGCCGCCGAAGCGTTCATAGCGTCGGTAGGTCAGCTCGCCCGGGGACCCATCGGGCTCGCCGTCGCATCCTTCCATCGGCTGGATCGCCAGCCGGTTCCCCACTCGACGTCCGCCGACCTCGATAGGTTGGAGCAGCGGGGAGAGATCGGCCCTCAGCTCGATGGCGAGCCCCATCGACCGGGCGTCCGCCAGCAAGGCCTCGCCGGTCTTGTATTTGAAGTATCGCGACACGCGATCGACCCGTCTTCGTCTCAATATTTCCCGGATGCCGGACCGGCTCGGAGGGCTTCTACGCCGCGACGCCCGCAATGATCGAAGCCGAATCCAGGCATGGGATGTCCCGTCCCCAGGCGATTTCCAGCCCCAGTCTACCCCGGGGACTCGCGGACGAAAAGGCTCCGGCATTCGAGTCGAGCTCGACCTCTCACGCCCATGGCGGCGATGCTCACTTCTTCGGCGATAGCCGTCGTCTCGGACTTGCCGAACGATCCCGGCCGGAAAAGTCTCGCCGGATTTGCTCGGCGTAGCTTTCGAGCCGGTCGAGCGCACGGTCGAGTGCCGCGTCAGAGCTCAGTGTCGGTTCCTTTCGCGACAGATTCCATAATTTCGCCGCCGCAATGGCCGTGAGGGCGGGGTCCGCGCCACATCTTCCGAGAGCCGCGTTGGCCCATCGTTCGCCGATCGGTCTTGGCACACATCGGCCTATCATTCCACGCGGGTTGCGTTGCGCGGAAACCATGAGCACTTCATGTATCGAGGAAGGCCAGAGGTTGTGGGGCGATAGATCGAGATGGAGCGCCTCGGCCCAATCGAGCCACTTCGACCTGTGCGAGGCGTGGAGCGGTCGCGCCGGGATCCACGGTACGCGCAGGGAGTCGGCGACGATTGCACCATGCATGGCCTCGGTGACGAGGGCGGAGCTGGACTCGATCGCGACCAGGACATCCTCGACCGGACGGCGTGGATCGATGAATTCAAGCCCGGCGAGGCGGCACGCCGCTTGCCAGTGGCCCCGCTCCACGCTCTGCCAGTGGGGCATGAACGCCAGTCGGGTCGAGGTCTGCAAGGGCCGCCGACGATGTCGGTGGATCAAGATCGCCGCATCGCCCGCCACCTTTTCCCGACCGAGGCCGCAAGCGTCGGCCGTTCGCGGGCCTGCGCACGCAGTAGACCTTCCAGTTCTCATCGAGCCTGGGCAAGGCCGTATAGCCGCCATAGCCGGACCCGAAGACAATTTTCAGGCGATCTGCGGGGTGGTGATCGAATAAGACCGAGCCGATCCCGAGGAACAGGGTTCGGTCGTCCTCGTCGAACAGGCTCGGAAACACCTTCGGCATCAACCAGGAATTGAGTTCATCGCCAAAATTGGGAGATGTACCACGGTAGAAATAGAGCTTCACGGGCTGCTCTTCGGGCCTGGTGGAGATGATAATCGACGAACCCTTTCAGAAGTCTTCCCAGTCGCGTCCGGTCATCTCGCAGCCTGCGGATCTCGCCGAGGAATTCCCCGGCGATTCGGGGGTTCTCCCGGTCGAGGAGATGCTTGCCATAGACGGCTCCGGCGCCGTAATCGTAGAACAACAGCCTGGCTCGCGCGGCGGGGCCCGATCGTTGATGATCGTGGGCCACGCCCGGGGCCGCGAAGTATCCGCCGGCGAAACCCGCGGCCGAGGCCCGCAACGCGAGCTCCCATTCCTCGCCCGCGAATGGGGTGCCCGAGCCGAATCGCTCGTCGAAATATCCGCCTTCAATCTCATCCAGGCAAGTTCGCCGGAAAGCCATATTCGAGCCCTGGATGAACCCGCGCCGCACGAAGGATCGGGCGGCGATCAGCTCCTCGGAGCGGCTTTCTTTGCAGCCGAGCATCGAATGCTCGGGATGGAATCTCATGATGCGACCGGAGGCGTAACCCACATCGCTCATCGAGAAGACGGCCAGCCAATTCGTGACGAAATCCGGCTCGACATAACAATCGGCATCGATGAAGAGGAGCAGGTCTCCCGTCGCGTGATCGATGGCGCGGTTGCGTGCGGCGCCGTTGCCCGGGGTGGTACATTGCAAGAGCCGGCATCGGAATCTCGAGCTCTCGGTGAATGCCGACGCGCAGGCCAGCGACGTATCGTCCGTCGAGCCATTATCGACCAGGATGATCTCGAGGTCATCGGGTCCAACTAATCGCCCGAGATGGTCGAGGCATACTAACAGACGTTCACCGCCATCCTTCGAGCAGAGAATCATGCTGGTCTTCGCCCCTGGTCGCATCCTCGTCCCGACGAGTTGATGGTGGCCGAAACTCCTTGAAAGCATGTCCGTCGGATCGGAGTTCATGACGACCAGGCCTGTCGTAAACGAACCGGTCAACGGCTTACCAGAACTCTAGAACACCTCTGGCATCTGGAGTTGATAGAAAGGCGAGGGCGGCATCGTGCCGTGCGTCAACCGGCCGCGTGACGTCTCGAGGGCCCGCTTGACGATGTCTCCGGGGCAGTCTTAGATTAATAGATAGCTTCCATGTTTGCCCCAACCCGAGGATGGTTCGCGATCCGCGAATCGGCGCGGGCCGGGAAGGTCCGCGCGGAAGCCGTAGACACCCAGGAGTCGCCCATGTCGCGTCGAGCCGTCGGTTGTCGCTGGTTCATGCTGCTCGCGATCCTCGTGGGCCCGGCCTCGCTTGCCGCGCGAGTCCGCGCTTCCGAGGATCCCCGGACGGTCACCCAGTTCCTCCAGGAGCTCAAGAACCGCGGACTGCACGATCAAGCCCTGAATTACATCAACCTGCTCCGCGCCGATCCCGCCCTGCCGGATGACCTCAAGATCACGCTCGACTATGAGGAAGGGCGAACCCTCGTCAACGAGGCGTCTCGATCGAACGACCTGGTCCTCCGCGAGGAACTGCTGAAGGACGCCCGCGAGAAGCTCGAGGCGTTCTCGAAGGCCCACCCGACGCGCCCCGAGGCCCGCGACGCCCTGGTGCAGTTGGCCAAGTTGCTGCTCGAACGCGGCTACCTGGCGATGCTCCAGAGCGAGGACATCCAGGACAAGACCAAGAAGGAAGCCAAGGTCGCCGACGCCCGTGCCGCTTACTCGCAGTCCCACGAGGCCTATGGCAAGTCGGTCGAGGCGCTCGCCGCGGCCTACAAGGCGTTCCCGGTCTCCATGGCCGAGGGAGATCCCCGGCGCGCCGAGCGCGACGTGGTCCTGGCCACCTACCTCAACGCGATGCTCCAGAAGGGGGTCGCCGATTATGAGCTGGCGCACACTTTTCCGGCGGAATCCCCCGATCGGACCAAGTATCTGAAGGCGGCCCTGGACCAGTTCGAATCGCTCTACAAGAGCTATCGCGAGCAGTTCGCCGGGCTGGCCGCTCAGATGTGGCAGGCCAAGTGCTTCGAGGAACAGGGCGATATCGGCGCCGCGATCGGGCTGTACAAGCAGCTCCTGGGCCACGGCGATGCCCGCCTCCGCGATCTCCAGCGCAACGTGGGTTATTTCTACATCGTCGCGCTGGCCAAGCGCAAGCAATACGCACTGGCCGCCGACGAGGCGAACCGATGGCTCGAGAAGTTCAACCGTCGCGACGAGTGGAGGTCCAAGGAGGGGCTCGGCGTGATGCTGGAGCTGGCCAAGGCCATCGATGCCCAGATGCCCGAGCTGGACAAGGACAGCCGATCGAAAGCCGTGAAGCAGGTCATCGACACCGTTGGCAGGGTGATCCGATACCCCACCCCCTTCAAGAACGAAGCCCTGACGCTGCTCAAGAAATACAAGCCGAGCGCCGCGGTGAAGGCCGAGGAGATCACCAAGCTCGCGTTCAAGGACGTCATGGAGAGGGCCGACGAGGCGATCGCCTCCCAGGAGTGGGAGAAGGCAATCGGCCTGCTGAAGGCGGCCTTACGCAAGGCCGACCCCATCCGCGAAGTCGAGAACCTGAACCTCGCCCGGTATAACCTGGCCTTCTGCTATTACCTCAACAAGCAATTCTACGAGGCCGACATCCTGTCCGAGCACCTCGCCCGGCGCTATCCCAAGCAAGGGCTGTCCCCCAAGGCGACGGCGATCGGGATGCAGTCGCTGGCGGATGCGTATAACACCTACACCGAGGTCGACCGCATGGCGGACATCGAGCGGCTGGTGGCATTCGCGAAGTATACGGCCGAGACGTGGCCCGATCGCGAGGAGGGTGATGATGCCCGATACAATCTCGGCCAGATCCATTTCGGAAGGGGCCAGTACGACCAGGCGATCGCGGCGTTCGGGGCGATCCGGCGACGCTCTTCCAAGTGGTTCGAGGCGCAGTCGCGACTCGGTGCGTCGCACTGGGCCAAGAGCCGCGTGATCGAGCGATCGGGAGACAGCGCCACGGCCGGCGCCGAGGCACGGTACGCGACGGAGATCCTCGCCGCCGCCCTCAATGCCCGCAAGGAGGCCGGGGCCGGTCCGACCGACCCCGGCCTGGTCGGGAATGTCGGCGACCTGGCCATCGTGCTCACCGAGACGGGCAAGCCGGCGGAGGCCCTCCAGCTCCTCGACCCGATCGTCAAGGTACAGACCGTCAAGTCGGGGCCGGCCTACACCCGATTGATGGAGGCCCAGCTCACCGCTTACATCAGCAGCAACCAGGTCCAGCAGGCGATCGGCACCATGAAGGCCCTGGAGCAGGCCGGTGGCGGGGCGAGCCTGTCTCAGCTCTATTTCAAGCTCGGCAAGCTCCTCGAGAAGGAGCTCGACGCGCTGCGTCAGAAGGGGAATGCCCGAGCCTTCGGCCAGATGCATCAGGCGTACAAGACGTTCCTCACGACGCTGGCCGGTAGCCAGAGCGGTCAGACCTATGATTCCCTGGAATGGGCCGGCGAGAGCCTCCTGACGCTCGAGGCGTACAAGGAGGCCGAGGTCGTGCTCCAGCGTGTCCTCAAGGAATTCACCCAGGATCCCCAGTTCCTCGAGCAGCCCAACGGTCGCGGTCGGCTACTCCGCACCCGGCTGAAGATGGCCGCCGCCTACCGCGGCCAGGGCAAACTCGATCTGGCCAGTTCGCTCGTCGAGGAGTTGCTCGCCCAGAATTCGCGGTACATCGAGCCCCAGTTCGAGAAGGGACTGCTGCTCGAGGCCGAGGCCGATGCAGGCAAGGGCTCGTGGTCGGGCGCGCTGCGGCACTGGGAGGGGCTCGCCAAGAACCTCGAACGCATGAAGCCCCGGCCGACTTTCTATTACGACGCCTGGTACCATGTTGCCGTGGTGCTCTCGAAGCAGAAGGATACCGTCAAGGCGCGCCAGACGCTCCAGGGTGTGATGCGGCTCAGTCCGAGCGTCGGCGGCGCCGACATGAAGGCGAAATACCAGAGCCTCCTCGCGCGGCTCTCCAAGTCATAAAGGGATCGCGAATGACGACACAACTCGTGAGAAGGCATGGATTGCGTTCGATGCTCCTGGTCGCCATCGCCATGGCGGGCCTGGGCTCGCCCTCATGGCTTCGCGGCGATGAGGTCAGGCTCATCCAGGGCTCGACCGTCAAGCAGTCCATCGGCGGCGTGGTTCGCGGCCAGGTCCAGTCCGAATCGGCGAACGAGGTGGTGGTCCTGGTCGGCTCGAATCCCGTGACGGTGCCGGTCGATCAGATCGCCTCGGTCCGATATGACAGCCAGTCGGCGACCTTTCCCCTGGCCGAGGCCCGCGAGTCGGCCGGCCAGTTGAGCGAGGCCGCCGAGCTGTTCAAGAAGGCGGCCACCGAGGCCGCGGGCCGACCCTATCCCCAGCAATCGGCCCTCTTCCGCGAGGCGAGGGCACTGGGTGACCTGGCCCTGGTCGAGCCCGACCGGATCAAGGAGGCCCAGAACAAGCTCTCCCAGTTCCTGCGGAGCTATCCCAACAGCCGCCAGCTCATCGCGGCCCGCGAGAGCCTTGCCAAGCTGCAGATCCATGCCGGGGATTTCTCGGGCGCCGAGGCGACCATCGCGGCCCTGGCGAAGTCGCCCAAGGCGGCCGAACGTGCGGCCGTCTTGCGAACCAAGGTGCTGGCCAGGCAGGGGAAGCACGGCGAGGCGATCGACGAGCTGGAACGACTGATCGAGTCCTCGCCGAAGGGTTCGGCAGCGCCATCGCGCGGCGATGCTGGCCAAGGCGGAGAGCCTCGTCGGCATGAAGAAGTTCAAGGAGGCCGAGACGCTCGTCCGCGAGGTCATCCTGGCCAGCCCGCCCGAGGACGCCGATGCCCAGGCCCCGGCCTATAACACGCTGGGCGACTGCCTACGCGCGGCAAACCACCCCAAGGAGGCCCTGCTCGCCTACCTCCACACCGACTTGCTCTACAGCAAGGACAAGGCCGAGCACCCCCGCGCCCTGCACTGGATCGCCTCGCTCTTCCGGCAGATTAAGCAAGACGCCAAGGCCGATGAATTCGCGCTCCGGCTCAAGCAGGAGTATCCCCGCAGTACCTGGAACCGGCCGGATGCCGAATCGCAATGACGAATCGCGGGGATTTATAGTGAATCGTTGACGAAGATGCCGCTCACTTGCGCCGCGTATACATCGGCGTGAGTTTTCCGTTCTCGTCAATGATGCCGGCGTGGAAGAGCGACTGCCGAAATTCCTCGGGAGTCATCTGTTTGACCTCCTCGACGATATTCCGGAGGGTGCGGGTAATCCCGTCAGTCATGGGGTCGTCCAGTTCTGCCTCTTCCGTATCGTCCGTCGGGAGCGACTTGCCAGACTGCGAGGATGTTCCTTGGGTTCCGGACGCAGATTTGGATGTGCGCTTCTTCATAAATCCAGCTCCCCTTCCAGATCCGCTTGTTCCGGTCAGTAGGGACATAGACGGCCCGTGCGGAGTCGATTGATCTGCCCTTCACCGCGGATCGATCGTAATAAAGATTGAAGACGGCGCTCTCGATATTCCTTCGATGGCGGAAGTTGCTCGGAGTCTCGACTCCCGCATCCTTCCAGGTGTCCATCATAACATCGTGAAACCGTCTCAGCGACTGTACGTTCGCCGGATCGAGTAGGTCGAAGCAATTCCCCAGTCGGATCATCGCTCCCACCACGGCTGGCTGCGACTTCTTCTTGAAA
Source organism: uncultured Planctomycetota bacterium (assembly GCA_963777695.1). Classification (GTDB taxonomy): domain Bacteria; phylum Planctomycetota; class Planctomycetia; order Isosphaerales; family Isosphaeraceae; genus CAVZRC01. The sequence goes on along the minus strand of CAVZRC010000001.1, from coordinate 989,516 downwards.
GTCTTCGTCCACCACCATGCCTGTTTCGGGGCGCATTCCCAGAAATAGATCCCGCTTCCGAGCCAGTCATCGGTATTGCTGCTCGGGACGAATTCGCCCCCGTCAACCAAGTGCTCGGCCACGGCCCGTGTCGTCCCATGGAAGGCGACGATCGTCCGATGATAGTCGTGATACTCAAACGGCTCATCATTCACGATCACCGCGAAGTCTCCACGGGCGACTCCGGCTTGGACTCGGAGAAGACCTTGGCACCGACCTCGGATGGCGTGGGAATCCCGAGAAGCTGCTTGACCGCGAGGGCCAATCGAGGGAACCGCTGCGAGGCGTCGCGGGCGCGGTAATTCAGCCACCCGATGAGGAGATCGAACTCGATCCGAAGCCGATCTCGCAGGCGGATGGATGGGCTCGGGGCGACACCGGCATCGGAGCCGGCAGGGATGATCGGATAGTCCCTTGCCTCAAGCCATCGCCCGCAAAGCCTGAGGAGGATCCACCGCTGGCGTGGCGTGGCCTCGTCGTACCAGGAGCCGGCGCGTCCGCTACGGACGTGGTTCCAGTGCAGCAGAGTGTTCGAGTCGCAGATCTGGGCGTTGGCCGCCTCGTTCAGATCCAGGCCGACCTGTTCCAGGCGGAGGCGGAGGGCCTCCGTCCGGGCCTTGTTCGACTCGAGCGAATACGCCGTGGCGATCTGCTCCGCCTCGCCCGACTCCAGTTCGATCTCGAGGAATTCGGCCAGGGCGCGGACTCCGCCGATCGGCTCGGAGAGGATCTCTTCGTAGCGCTGCACCAGCATGCCAGGCTGTCGCATCCAGAACCGATCGTTGGCCAGGACCTGGTGGATCATCCCCTGGCGGAGCAATTGCTCGAACGTCAGGTTTCGCTTGTGCATGAGGGAGAACACGACATCGCGGACGTCGCGATAGGCGTAGACCGCCATGGCTCGCCCGTCGGCGATCGCGCGCGCAAAGCTCCGATCTCCCTCGTGCGACTTGAGGACGCGCCAACCCGTGTTCGAAGGGATTGCGGGGCCTCCGGCATGGTGGAGGAGCGATTTGTACTCCTCACCGGTCAGGTAGCCCAGGCGACGGCCGTCGACATGGTGTTCCAGGAGGTGCGCGACGACCTCATACTGCCAGGTCGAGCACGCTCGGTACATCCCGGAGCAGAAGACGTCAACCGATCGGCTGTTCGCTCCGGGAGTCGCCCTCCGCATCGAGGGACTTGAAGTCGTCGCGCCCCATCTGGCCCGACGATCCTGCGAGGCATCGTGGGCCTGGCGAGGCCGAAATACGCGCGCGGCGAGGTCCCATCTCAGGCGAAAACCGCTCTTCTGACTTCCTTGGTCCATCACCGAGAGCCCTCCCTTAGCCTGGTCCGCTCGCCCGCCGAGCGACGGCGGCTCGCGATTGGTCGAGGTCTTCCATGAGATCCTGAATTTCGTCGGATGTCGGATCGGCATGCCCGTCCGGTTTCAGCCATCGACAGCCGTTCGCCGACCCATCCGAGCCTCGCCCAATCAACTCGGCGACGGAGAGGCTCAGGCGGGCGGCGCCGTCCCGGTTCAGATGGATGGGATCGCGGAACGCCGAGCGGTCCCATCCCACGTCCTGGGCATCCAGGACGATCAGTCCCGGGAATCGAGGCAGCAGATCCCGTATGAATTGACGATAGGCGCCGATCGTCCCGACCCCGTCATTGCGGTCCAGCCATGAGGAGACGGCCGGGGTCACGACCCAGTAGACCGGGATGCGATGGGCCTCGGCCAGGCTCAAGAAGCGATCCACGTAGAAGTCATGCACCGGATGGGGCCGCCATCGCCATCGGTCACTCTCGTACGGTCTGGGCAGGGCTCCCGCGATGGGGACGAATCGACGGGGAGCCACCTGCGCACCGCGGTTCATCCGCCAGTTCCGCTCGAACACCCTCGGGTCGTCGGCGATCGAGGTATCCTGACCGGCCTCGAGCCCGAGGGACCATCGGACGGTGTCGCGTGCCGACCACGAGCCGATCGCACCCTGGACGGTCATCGAGGCGATCATCGACGGATCGCGGGAACGCTGGAGGAGCTCGAGACGCTCGCGTCCGTCGGCCAAATGCGACCACCACTCCAGGTTGACCCGGGGATTCATCGCCAGCAGGAGCGGCGAAAAGTTGATGATCAAGGCACGCGGGCGATGACCACGTTCCAGGACCCGGCGCAGCAGGAAGTAACTGGTGGGTGCCTGTCCACCCAGTACCGCGAAGTTATGGGCCGTCCATCCCAGGCGATTCTCAAGCACTCTGGGCACGATGCCGAGTTTGATGAGGCTATCGCCGAAACAGAGGATCTCGGCGCCGGCTTCGGGGCCCGCTGCCGTTCGGATTGCCGCGCGCCAGGACCATTCGACCCGGTTGCCCGTCTCTCGGAAGCTCAAAGCTTCCGGGACGATGCCTACGCATTCCAGGATGATGGTGAGTACGAAGGCGCCGAGCAAACCTCCGGGGAACGCCCGGGGCGAAGTCCTGACCCGCGATGGCGATGATCGCAGCGACTCGATCCGAAACCTCGCTAGGAATACGCGCACGCCTCCCCGGCCCACGCCCGACCGTGAGAGCGATCTCGTTCCCTCGCGTGTCCCGATCGTCACTACATGCTCCTCCATCCATGGAGGATAGAAACCCCGTCCTTCGAAGTAGTAAGAAAGTCAGGATGGTCTTGTAGCGTCTACGGCGGCAGACGACCAGAGTGAATTCGCCTCAGAGCCTCGGGCGGCTCGTCTTCGCGCTCGAGATGAGGATCGTGCCGGCCAGCCAGATGACGAACCCCAGGACGATCGCGATCCAGGCCGGCGAGACGTCGGTGCCGCCGGGGAGTTTCAGGTGAAGGGACTCGACGTCGCCCTTGCCTGTCATGACGCCCATGACCCCGAAGAACTCGATGAACAGTCCGCCGAACCGGATGCTCTGGCCGACGCTTTTTTTCATAGGGATGTCGTACTTGGGGCCGGGCTCAGGCATCCGCGCTCGAATGGATCGGCCGCGCGGATCGGATCGGCGACCTCAGATGCTGGGAAGTTCATATCCCTTGCGGGGCTCACGCTTGAGCAAGGCATTCGCCTCAGGATCGTTCTTGAACGTCTCGGAATCGGCGTCCCACTCGAGCTTGCGCCCGAGCTTGTGGGAGATGTTCCCGAGGTGGCACGTGTTGGTGGATCGATGCGCGATCTCGATGTCGCAGGTCGGCAGCGCGCGCGACTTGACGCAGTCGAGGAAGTTGCGGACGTGGGAGTCCTGGCCGTCGACGCCCTTGGCCTTCTCGGGCTGCAAATCGATCTTCCGCAACGGGCGGTCGCCATGGACCAGCTTGATGCCGTACGGCAGCACCACCTTGTCGGGGATGACCTCGAACCCGTTGCGATCGAGCATCAGGCTGCCGTCGGTCCCGCAGAACAGGATGCCGTAGTCGTGGCCATTGTATTTCAGGCCGTTGCCCTTGCGCATCGAGTAGGTCAGGGTGCATTCCGGGAACTCGTAGACGACCTGCATCGTGTCGGGGGTGTCGCGGTTGTCGTCGCTGGTGAAGATCCCGCCGGTGGTGCAGACGGACTTCGGACCCTTCGAGTTGAGCGCCCAGATCACGATGTCGTTGAGGTGGACGCCCCAGTCGCTCATCATCCCACCGGCATAGTCGAAGAACCATCGGAAGAGCAGGTGGAACCGATTGGGGTTGAACGGCCGGATCGGCGCGGGGCCGAGCCATCGCTCGTAGTCCACGTAGGATGGGGCCTCGCCGTCGGGATAGCGTCCCAGTCCCGTCGGACTGATGTTCTCGAAGTTCCAGGTCTGGACCCAGAAGACCTTGCCGAGCTTGCCCGAGCGGACGATCTCGACGGCCTTCTGGAAGTGCGAGGACGACCGTTGCTGGGTGCCGACCGCCATGATCTTGTTGGTCTTCCGCGCGGCGCGGAGCATGGCCTGGCCCTCGGCCACGTTGTGGGCGACGGGCTTCTCGACGTAGACATCCTTCCCCGCCAGGACGGCGTGGATCGCCGGGAGGGCATGCCAGTGGTCGGGCGTGGCGATGATCACGGCATCGACGTCCTTGCGGTCGAGCATGGCCCGGTAGTCGCGAGCGGTGTCCGGGGTGTTCTTCTTGGCTTTCTTGATGCGTTCGGCGGTCTCCGCCGCATGGTGGTCGTCCACATCGACGACGCCCACGACCTCGACGTCCGCCTGCGGGAGGAACGAGTCGAGGAGCTGGTTGCCGCGGCTCCCGGCGCCGATCAGGATGGTCCGGATCTTTTCGTTGGCCGAGCCGGCCGCGGCGATCGCCGGCGCGCCCAGCAGCGCCGAGGCCCCGGCCGAGATCCCAACCGCCTCGACGAAATCACGCCGCGAGATCTGATCCGTCGCCATGATGAGGTGCCTTTCATTCTGTCATTCGTGATGAGTCATCCGACCCGGTCCGCACGAGGAGACCATCGCCCGATCGTAACCGCGCGGGACCGCGATCACCAGGGGGCTCGGACAGTAGGAAGCAGGGACAGTCCTGGCCGACAATCCTTATCCGCGGCCTACGATCTGCTGGCTCCGACCTGCTGACAACACCGTTGACCGGGAACTCCAGTCGCATTACGGTGAGAAGAGCAGTTCCGCGGTTCGAACATCGGGTGCAGATCGAGGGTGCAGGTTCGCGTGGGTGGGTTCCCTCCATCCTGCCGCCCAAGGAGGTGCGCCATGAGGCTCGCGAGCGCTTCGGTTGCGTTATTCCTGGCCTTGTTGATCGGCGGAGTCGCTCGGGGTCAGGCCGCGGGCAACACGGCACGAATCGATACGACATCGCTCCGGCTGACAATGCCCGATCCCTACCAGGTCCTGGCCGTGCTCGAGCCGATCCGACGGGTGACGATCCTCGCCTCGGCCGATGGCGTGATCCGGACCGTCGAGGCCCGTTCGGGGACGCCTGTCCGCGAATCGCAGGAGCTGGCCCAGTTCGATCGCGAGGAGGCGAATGCGAGGCTGCTGGTGGCCCACGCCGAGGTCAAGGAGAAGCGGGCGCTGGTCCGGTCGAACTCGGGTTCGGAGGTCTACGCGGCACAACTCGAGGCGGCCGAGGCGCGCGCCTTGCTGGCCAAGATCGAGCTCGATCGTTGCACCATCCGCGCGGCGTTCACCGGCCGCATCCTGGGCGTCTACGTGTGCGCCGGCCAGTTCGTCCTGAAGGGGACGCCGATCCTCGAGCTGGCCGACACGACGAGCCTGCGCGTGGTCCTGCCGGTCGACCGCCGTGGCGTCTCGGTCGGCTCGAAGTTGACCGTCTCGGTCGAGGATCAGGAGGTCGCGTGCAAGGTGCAGGCCCTGTTGCCGCTGCCCGAGTCGTTCGCCGTCCTGCGCGAGCTGGCCACGCCATTCGCCGCCGCGTCGGTCCTGATCCCGAATCCGAAGGGGGAGCTGGAGCCTGGCCTCCGGGCGCGGCCTTCAGGCGTGCCGACCACGGCGATCACCGCGGTGCCGCGGCGTGCGATCCGGCCCGACGAGATCCGCGGACCGAACGCCTCGATGCTCCAGGTGATCCGCAACGAGTACGTCACCAACGTGCCGGTCCAGGTGCTCGGCAGTCTCGGGAACGATCGGATCCAGGTCGCGGGCCTGCTGCGCGAGACCGACGCACTCATCATCGGTTCCACGGTCCCCTTGATGCCGGGGACCCTCGTCCGATTCGCGGAGACTCCGGGCGCTCGCGCCATCGAGGGCACGTCGCCGGATCCCTCACGTAGCGGGATCGAGGCCGGTCTCACGCCGCCCGGTGGCAGGATGCCGACATCATCGGGTCGCGTCGGGACGGGGGCCCGACGGACGAATCCGGGTTCCAACGGGTCCTACCCGCCCACACCGCCCGACGCCGGGGGCGCGACACCTTTCTGATCCCCGTTCCGCGTCCGGACAATAAGTCATTCGATGACACGAATGTATCAGAAAGCTGATTGGCCGAGCCGTCGGCGTCGAACAGCGGGGCGCGTCGGGCGCGCCCTCGGCCGACGATGAGCCATCGGGATGGCGGCGCAGCTCGCCCGCGGATTCCCGGATGCCGCGGCCGATCCTCGGCCGTTGACTTCAACGAACAGGTGATGTGACATCCATGTTGAACTATATCCAAGGTCTGGTCTTCGTCGTACTCCTGCTGGTCGGCGTCGTTGTGACCGCCCTGATCGGCCAGCAGAACGCCTTCGCCGCCGTCGTCTTCGGGATCGGCTGGCTGTTCATCGACGTCGTCATCTCCTCTGCGATCCGCATCGCCGTGCAATGGGAGAAGGCGGTCGTCTTCCGCCTGGGTCAGTTCCATAGCATCAAAGGACCCGGGCTGTTCCTGATCGTCCCGATCATCGACCAGTTGCGGATGGTCGACACTCGCGTCCTGGCGGTGAACATCCCCAAGCAACAGGTCATCACGAAGGATAACGTGCCGGTGACGATCGATGGCGTCCTGTTCTTCCGCGTCCAGAACGCCGCCGACGCGATCATCATGGTCCAGGACTATCGGTTCGTCGTCTCGCAGTACGCCCAGACCTCGCTCCGCGACGTCATCGGCCAGTTGTCGCTCGACCAACTGCTGACCGAGCGGGAAGAGATCGCCAAATCGATCGAGCACCACGTCGAGAAGGACACCAAGGGCTGGGGCCTGGAGGTCACCGGGCTGAGGATCCAGGACATCGACATGCCCGAGGAGCTCAAGAAGATGATGTCGCGCCAGGCGTCGGCCGAGCGCGAGAAGCGGGCGACGATCACCAAGGCCGAGGGCGACAAGGAGGCGTCGATCAACCTGGCCCTGGCGGCCAGGACGATGGCCGAGAGCCCGGGTGCGATGCAACTCCGCACGTTGCAGACGATCGACGGCCTGGGACCGACCGCGTCCAACACCGTCGTGATCGGCGTACCCATCGAGATCATGGAGACCGTGATGGCGCTCAAGGGCGCGATGCGTTCCATGGCAGCGACCGAGACGAATGCAGCGCCGAGCGTGTGAGGCTTCTGCCCGGACAAGGGGTCAGGGATACCTCGGATTCGCTCCTGACCCCTTTGATTCCTCCGTGCTCAAGATGCTACAACCTGTTCAGAAGGCGGGGTTTGTGCACTAAGAACCTATCCCATTAGGAGTCCTTATAGGGTGGGTGAAACCCACCAAGTCTTTCGGCGACAAGGCATTCGGTGGGTTTCACCCACCCTACTGGGATAAGCTCTAAGTTCGTGGCATTCCCCTCTGTCCCCTTTTACCCTTTTGCCCACTGTCCCCCGTTTCAGTCTTGGACTCTTGCGTCCACTCCCCGTCGCAGGTAGGCTGAAGTCTTAACAAAGCGGTGGCGCTCCAGCCCGACGTTGAGCTTGCTCAGGCGACTGCGATGAGGGTTATCCCGCGTCAGAACTTCTTCAGTCAACCTCTCATTCCAAGAGTGGTCTGTGATGGACGACGTCGTAACTAAGCGGACGCCCGGAAATAAGTTGCCTATTTGTGGGAGCGATGATGCGGCCATATTGTGTAGTTCCATTGGGGCAGCACTCGGCCTGGCCGCAGCCGAACGCGCGCCCGTTCTTCCAACTTCGCTTTCAACCCCTTCGGATACGTCTTGGTGTTCAGGCACGCGCGACATCGGAACCCCACCTCGGACCGCGTCGTGCGAATGAATTTCAACACCGTCTCGTAGCTCACCAACGGCTCCCCGGCCCAGTTGGCACTGATCAGGCTGAACATCCGGTGCTCGATCGGGTTCCACTTCGACGCCCCCGGTGGATAATGCGTCACCGTGAGGATCAGGCCGAACTCGTCCGCCAGGTGCTGCAACGCCACCTTCCACGCCCACTTGCGGCAGTCGTTGCCGCCACCGCCGTCGGCCTGAATCAGCAACCGCCGCGCTCCGGGATAGCGGTGACGGCCGACGACGATCCACCAGCGGCGGATGGCGGCCACGGCGAACGCCGGCGTCTCGTGCGATGTACCGACCACGACGTAGCCATCGTTGAATCCCACGTCGAAGATGCCGTAGGGGATCGCCCGGCCGATGGCCCAACTGGGGAAATCGTGGTCCAGCACGTCCCGCGGCTGACGCCGCCAACACCGCCCGGGATTCTTGAAGTTGCCGACCCACTCTTTCTTCTTGGTATCGACGCTGATGACTGGCAATCCCCGGGCCAGGTCAGCCGGCGCATCCGGGTCAGATAGCGGAACTGTCGGTCTCTCTCGGGGTCGTGAGTCCCCGCCAGCCGCTTGCGGTTGGTCCGCAAGGAGAAGTCCTGGTCCCGCATCAAGCGGGCGATCGCGGTCTCCCCCAGCTTGAACCCCCGCCGGCGCAGGGCCTTGCTCAGCTTGTCGAGCGAACGGTGGGTCCACTTCAGTCCCGTGATCGGATCCCCGGCCGTGGCGTCTTCCAATAGTTCCTCCAAGGCCATCACGACCTCGGGACTTTTTTTTCAACCGGCTTGCACCGGCCCCCCGTCGGCGGATCCGTCCCCGGGGAATCGGGGTGGCCGTTTCCAACTCGCGCCGTCCGCGGCGGATAGTATGCGGGCTGAGGCCGGTGATGCGAGCCACCAAGGCGATGCCACCGCGCCCGTGTTGCTGGGCGAGCGATCCGGCGAGGAGGCGCCGGCTGCGCTCGTCGGCGGTGGCAAGAAATCGGTTGATGGCACGGTGCACCTCAGCGGTCGGCTTGTCCGAGTTCTGCCGGCAGGTCGGGCACTCACACCGGTGGAGGCCACGAGGTTTCTTCTTGGGTGACATCAGCCCTTACCTCCCTCGAATCAGCTTTCGGGAAGACAAGGGTATTATAGCGATCGAACAGGCAACTTATTTCCGGGCGTCCGCTAAGCTTAAGTGCCCGCATTGTGGCCGGGTGGCATCATCAAAGAAGAAGGTCCCACCGAAGGCCAAAATACTATGTCCGGCGTGCCTGCAGTCGTTCCAGGCCGATGAGGCTGTCTTGACTCCGGTTCTGGAAACGATTCCGCTGGAGGAGAGCGAGCCTGCCCATCCTTTACGAGCTCATCTTGTCATGTCGTCGGCACCTCAGCCCCCTTCCTGGACGATGACTCCCCAGCTGCCTCCTCAGCAGGCTATCCATTTGAACGCTCCTCCGCCGAAGAAGAGGAATCCGGTCTCCATTCCAGCGCTAGCACTCGGGATTATCTCATTCGTCGTCTGTTGGATTCCTTTCTTGGGATTGCTAGCTTTTCCATTGGTCACCTTGGGCTTTCTCCTTGGGGTAATCGGATTAGTGCTTGCGATCGTTGGGCATCGTGGGGGGGTGGCATCCTCTGCGATAGGGCTGGCGCTCAGCATCGGAAGTGTCGTTGTGGCGATTATGATCACTGGATCAATTTCTCCCAGTATAAGCAAGTATCTGGAAAGATGGCCTAGAACATCCGTTCCAGTTGGCATCTCGCCCGGAGAAACAACAACGGCCAAACCTTACACCCTCTACTATTGCGACCAATGCCAACGCTATGGACGCATCGACGAGCATAACGTGAAAATCCTGCAGGTCACCGACCAGGAATGGATCGTCTTGGACGGGTATCTACCAGATGTAGAGGCCAGAAAAAACGACAGGACCAGGGTTGTCATTCTTGCCGACATTCCCGGCAACCGAGATGAGTATGACCTAGGACGGAAAACGGACCTTCAACAATTGGTAATCGGCATCGAGAAGCTCATCGACAAATATTGCCCGCCCGGTCTTGCCGAAAGCCAAGGAATCAAGGGCCGTCGGCTCGCCTGCGAACCGCCCTCACCAAAGCCCAAGAACAAGTACAAACCGGCGACCACGGGCAAGTGGAGGACGCCCTCTTTGCGGCAGACGCTGAGATGTTAGGTCTATATAGGGACTACCTAAGCGAAAAGAACGAGACCGATTGGGAACGAACCAGAGAGAGCCTCTTCATCGTCAACCGCCGCACCAAGCTCGGCACTCAAACCAAGATCCTAGTCCTGGAAGGCACCCACCACGACCACACCGGCACAACCAGCAAAGAGCAATTAAGGTGACCCAACCGTTCGACATCAAGCTTTGACGTCTGTACAATGACGATCATTCAGCTACTGGCTCGGCTGGAAGGCCGATCACATTCGGAGGCGAACATGATTCGCATGCAGAGTTCCGGTGGAATTGATTCGCGCATCTTGCCCGTCTTTGTTTGCGATGTTTGTAAGAAACCAATCCGCAACATCCGGGACGGCATGGCTGTGATCAGAAGCTTTGGTCTAGGAGAGGATGAGCTGTACGACGTCTTACATGTTCATAAATCGACATGCAACAGTGATGCTGTACGGCAGTCGGGTGCTCAAGAGAGTGGGCCTTGGTTTGAGCTTGTTCATCATCTCAATGATCTCACGATAGGAATGGGGGTGACTATAAGAGACTTCATTAACAATGAGATTGGAAGTGCAGGCATGTTGACGCCCAGTCAATCTCAAGAGTTAGAGGCCAGCATCACGGAACTAGGTGAGTGGCTCAGGGATCACAGCATCGAGTCGCCTTTCTTTAACTAAACGGGGCGCCGGCCTATAGGCTGAGAACTCTTGTGCTCAGGACAAAGGGGACACAGGACAAAGGGGAGATCCCTCAACAGGACAAAGGGGCATCCCTCAATCTTGACACAGGTTGAGCGATATGGAGATCGGAAAAGGGGTCAGGAGCTGAAAGGGTGGCGGGAGCCGAAAGATCGGAAAAGGGGTCAGGAGCTGAAAGGGTGGCGGGAGCCGAAAGGGTGGCGGGGACCGGGATGTAGCTGGATTCATATTCGCGCAAACTAATCATTTCCGGTTCCGGCGGTGACATCTCAGCCGATCCCTTCTCGCCTCACAAACCGCCGAGGCAAGTCGTCTACCTCTTTCCTGTCGATCAACCACGCACTTAGAAACCCGAACGCCTCCTCCAAGTCCGTGAGCATGACTGCCTCGTGCCACATGCCTCGGTAGGCACTGGCAGACGCCTTGTACGTCTCTGGCAATGTGTCGATTGGCCCTTGCAAGTTGCAATGAACCTTGCCCTCTTTTCGCCAGATCGAGATGAATCTGCCGTCCTTCAGGAAAGCCCAGTTATGGCAGATCGAACTGAGATCGACTCCTCGCTGCCCGGCGAGAGCAACCAATTCTCGTACGGTTGCCAGTTGAGACTCCAAATCGTTCATTTACAATCTCCTTATTTCGCGGGCGGAATGGCCAGTCATTCAACCAGCATCCACCGAGGGGTAGAGTTATCTTTCAACCCCCTGACCCTTGGGAAGGACGCTCAAGATCGCGTTGTCTCCGGGTTTTCCTTCATCGTTGCCATCCAACGCCGTGCCCGAGGCATCGGTGATCCCGTTCGGCTCGGACGCATTCACGATGATCTGGCCACCTTTGGTAAACGGCGCCTTGCCTACGAGGATCAGACTCACACTCCTCGTCGCGGCATTGTAGACAGCCTGAATACCGACCGTCTGGACGCTGGTCTTGCGACCGTGCTACACGGTCTGGGTCACAGTATAGTTCGCGGCATCTTGTGCGCGTGACGCGACGAGGGGGGCGATGAAGAGCAGCGCGAAACCGCTGAGCTTCCTGTGCTTGCCTTTCGCGGACGTCAGCACCTGCTCGCCGATGATCGTCCGAGGCGGGGTGACCGTGAAGGAGCTCGACACCGCCGCGATCAGTCCGTTGCCGATGATCTGGAGGGCGTAGCCGCCGGCCCCGTTCAACGTCAGGCCGGCGAACGTCGCGATGCCGTTGACGAATGGCGCCGTCGCCGAGCCGCCCAGCGTGCCACCGGCGCCATTCGCGAGCGTGACTGTGACGCTACCCCTGGCGGCGCTGGCGCGGAGTGTGTAACCGTCAGCGGCCTTGTGGAGCGTCAATCCCGCGAAGGAAGCCGCTCCCTCGACTGCCGACGCGGCGAGCGACCCATTCAGGCTCCCTCCGGCAGGATCGTTCGCCATCCCGACCGTCACGCTCCCGTCGAACGATGGGATCACGTTCCCGAAGCGGTCCTCGGCCACGAAGCCGAACCCGAATCCGTCGCCCGCCGTGACGGTCGACGGCGGCTGATCGATGATAACCAAGGCGGCCGGCGCGGCGGGGACGATCGTGACTGGCCCGGAGGTCGCACCGGCCAGCCTTCCGCACGCGAACTTCAGCGTGAGCCTTCCGGCCTTGTCGTCGGCCAGGCCGGCGAATGTCGCCACGCCACCGGTGAGCCTGCAATTGGTTGTGCCCAGAAGAGCCTCGGCAACGCCCGTCATCGACACCGTCACCACGCTGCTGTTATCGGCGGTTTCGAGGTTGCCATAGGCATCCTCCTCCTCGATCACGGGCTGAGTTCCCAATGCTTGACCCGCGGTCGCGGAGGCCGACGGCTGCATCCGGATGACCAACTGGCTCGCCGGCGCCGCGGAGACGGCGATCTCCTGGGACGTCGCCGCGATCAAGTTGCCGCTCGAGAAGTCGAGTGCGATCGTCTCGGCCGTATCGTCGGCCAGGTCGTCGAAGGTCGCGAGACCGCCCGTGACCGTCGCGACAGTCGTGCCCTGGAGCAGGCCGCCGGTGAGCGCCGCCGTTACCCCCGTACTGTCATCGCTCGTGACCACGTTGCCATAGGGATCCTCCTCCACGATGACCGGCTGGACTGCGAACGGCTGTCCGGCCGTGGCCGTCGTCGAGGGTTGAGCCTCGAACACCAACTGGCTCGCCGCCTCGGGACTCACGACCGTCTCCACGGAGTCGGCCGGTGTCAGGTTTCCGCTCGAGAAGACCAGCCTGAGCGGATCGGCCTTGTCGTCAGAGAGGTTGGTAAACGTGGCCAGTCCGCCGTAGACCGCGACCCGGGTCGTACCTTGAAGCGGACCGGTGCCGGTGTGGATCGCCGCCGTGATAACCGTGCTGTCGTCGCCGGTTTCGAGGTTGCTGTACTGATACTCTTTCTCGATTACCGGCTGGTTGGCGAAAGACTGTCCCGCCGTCCCGGTCGAGGACTGTGCGATGCCGACCACCAACTCGCTGGCCCAGGCCGGCGCGACGACGATGGGACCGGAGGAACGCCCTGCACAAACCACGCGAGGCATCGATGCGCTCACAGACTACCGCTCACAAGTAAACGATGTAAAGCGCATAGTGTGACTTCCGACTTCCGTGCAACGAGTCGCTCGAATCGCCTTCGCGACTTCGACGGATCAAACGGAACTTGCGGCTTCCTCGACTCGCGTGCGAATCGGGAATCGGCGACGGTCATCCGTTGATGTGGGACGCGCGACCTCGCATTAGCAGATCGATCAGGTCTGAGCACAACTCGACCGTACTCATATCGAATTCGAGCCGGCCTTCTTTCGGGCCCGTAGATTGCCCCAGAGCGACCGGCCCTGGTCGCCGAGCTGCCGTACCAGGCGTCCGACCTTCGATCGTCCGCCCATCTCCTGGAGTCGGCGGAGCAGGGCGGTCCGTTCGGCGCGATTCAGGTGCATCGCGAGGGCGGGTAGGAGGTGTTCGACGACACCGTAGGGAGTCTGGTCGGATAGCCCGACGGCGACGAATTCGCCGAATGACGGCGGGAGGTTCGCGCGTAGGGCGTCGATCCGGGCTCGGACGGCGGTCTCGCGAGGTCCATGACCGTTCGACCAGTCATAGGGCGGGTGCCAGCCGTTGCCGAACTCGGGCCCTTCGACGTCCGTGATCGCGACCATGGCCGGCGGCACCTCGTTGCGGGGGTGTTCGATGAACCACCGGTCCCATCCCTGCGCGAACGCGATGTCGGCCTGGTCGTTCTTCTGACGGCCGTCGATGGCGAGGATCAACAAGTCGCCCCGCACGGCGGCCTCGACGGCCGCCTGGCGGCGCGCACGGTCGCGCCGACCCTCGATATCGTTCCAGGTCGAATAGTCGGGGGCCTCGACCCAATGCGCATCGCGGAGCCGTTCGAGCAATTCCGGATCGATGGCGAAGCCGGACAGTCGGGCCTTCAGGAGGGTCAGGTCGCCTCCACAGGCCTCGCGCATCCGCGCGACCAGCCGAGACTTCTCGGTCGGGCTAGACCCGGCCACGACGATCGTCAGGGCAAACCTCTCTTCGAGCTCGGGTCTGGGAATGAGATGCGACTTGCGCGTGAGGCGACGATACTGGTCGGCGCCGATGGCCAGGCGGCCGCTCAGGAGCTCGATGAAGTGGGTGCCGAGGCGGTTGACATACGCCTGGTAGAACCATCGCAGCATATTCTGCTGCATCGACTTCCAGGCCGGCTTCACGATCCATTCCCGCGAGCCCCATCGGGCCAGCCCGCCGACCGGGCTCAGGAACGGCAGCAGGTACGAATAGAGGTCGTTGGCCCGGGAGATATAGCCGGCGACCTGAACGGCCTTCCTCCAGTGCGACAGCGTGATCAGGTCGCCGCCGGGGAGCTGGCGGCAGAGTCGCGAGAGGTCCTCGGCGGCCAGCTCCAGCGCGGTCATCAGCTCGACGAGCGGGACGTCGTCGATCGGGTTGGTCGCCAGGGGATGGTAATGGCTCGCCAGCCGATGGAACAGGTCCCGGCCCGAGTTGATATAGCCGTCGGCATCGAGCAGGGCCTCGTAGCTCAGGGCCTCTCCTTGATCGGCGGTGTCCTGCACGATCTTCCAGGCATCGCGATCGAGCGGGCTGAACGTCTGGGGAGCTTCCCAGTCGAGCGGCGGCATCATGGGGTGCGACGTCTTGGTCCATCGTGCGGCGAGGATCGAGAATGCGATCCCCGCGATGACCCAGAGGCTGGTCGCCACGCTGATATAAACCCAGCCGCGTTCATACAGCCAGAACATCCCGAAGGTCATGTAGGCCAGCACCGGGCCCACCAGGAGCAACGCCAGGACCCAGGATCGCCACTGCTTGAGCGGGTTCACGAGTTAGTCCTTGAGTCCTTGAGACGAAGCGAGGAAATCCGTGGACCTTTTCACATCTTCTTGAGTGATTCTCAAGGACCCAGGGACTCAAGCACTTGAGGACTCGCGAGCTAGCGGAGCTTGGCCTGGAACTGGGCCTCACATCCCTCCACGACCGCCCGGACGAAGCCTTCAACTTCCTCGCCGGTCAACGTCCGGTCCGGATGACGGAAGACCATGCTGAAATGGACGCTCTGCATGCCCTCCGGCAGATTCCCACCCCGGAACGTATCCAGGTATTGGAGCGATTCCAGGGTCGGGCCGGCCGATCGCGTTACGGTTTCGGACAGTTCTGCCCACAGCAAGTCCCGTGCCACGACGAGTGAAAGGTCGCGGATCACCGGAGGGAACGCCGGCATCGCGCGATATTGGGCCACCATCCGCGCCTGTTTCAATAGGACATCGCACTCCAGTTCTGCCGCCGAGCAGGATTCGCGCAGCTCGTAATGTTGGAGCTGGGTGCCGTCGATCTCGCCGACGTAACCGAGGTGCTCGTCGCCCAGGAGCAACTCTGCGGACCGACCGGGCGTGAAGAGGGGGATGTTGACGGGTCGAGCCGTGAGCGGGGCGTCGGCGTGCAGACGGCTCAACAGGCCCTCGACGACGCCCTTGAGTCCCAGGAAATCGCGGCCGGCGAGGATCGTCAGCCGCGTCGGCTCGTCCGGGAGGGCGCCGCCGTCCCTCGGGAGGTAGACGTTGGCGATTTCGAACAGATCGGCATCGAACTGCCCGTGGGACTCGTTGTGGAGGCGAACGGCCAGGAGGCTGGGCACGAGGCTCTGCCGGAGGGCGCTCTCCCGCCTGCGGCTGGAATGGTCCACCCGCAACGGCGGGACCGCGAGGCCCGGCCGGAGTGGGGCGCTCAATCGTTCCTCGACCAGGCTGAAGGTGACGGCCTCGTCGAGGCCGGCACCGGCCAGGAACTCGCGGACGGCCGACTCGACCCGCTCGCGCTGACCTCGCGGGGCGATCGTCAGCGGGACCGCCCGGTCCTCGCGGATGTGCTCGTAGCCGTGGATCTGCGCGACTTCCTCGATCAGGTCGATCTCGCGCTCCAGGTCGCTGCGCCAGCTCGGCGGGCGGACCTTCAAGGTGGACTCGTCCCTGTCCAACGACTCCAGGCCCAACGCGGCGAGGATGCGCGCGGCCGTCTCTCGATCGATGCGAATCCCGAGGATTCGTTCGAACTGGGCGAGCCGGAGCGCGATCGGAGGACGCTCCGTCGGACGTCGGCCGACGTCGATTACTCCCGGATGGAGCGTGCCGCCGCCGATTTCAAGGATCAGCTCGGCGCAACGGCGACTGGCCCATTCGGTCCCCTCGGGATCGAGGGGCCGCTCGAACCGGAAGCTCGACGGGCTGAAAAGCCCGAGTGTGCGCGACGTCCGTCGTACGGACATCGCGTCGAACCGGGCCGATTCGATCAGGACGTTCGTCGTGCGCGGGCCGATCTCCGTCTCGAGACCGCCCATGACCCCGGCCAGTCCGACCGTATGCACGGCGTCGGCGATCACCAGCATCTCGGGGTTCAGGTCGTAGACCTTGTTGTTGATCGCCGTAAGCTTCTCGCCCGAGCGTGCGCGACGGATGATCAGCCGGTGCTCGGAGAGCCGGTCGAGGTCGTAGGCGTGCATCGGCTGGCCGCACTCGAACATGACATAGTTGGTCACGTTGACGATGTTGCTGATCGGCCGGACGCCGATCGTCTCCAGCCGCTTGCGGAGCCACCAGGGGCTCTCGCCGACCTTCACCCCCGTGATGACCCTCGCCGTGAACCGGGGGCAAAGCTCGCCCTCCTCGACGGCCACCGCAGTCCGCGTCTCGACGGGCGGCCCCGCCGTCGAGGGTTGCGGGTCGGGGATGCAGAACGGCCTGTCGAACACGACCGATATCTCGCGCGAGACGCCCAGGTGGCCGAGGCAATCGGGACGGTTGCTCGTGACCTCCAGGTCGATGGCGATGTCGCCGCCGACGTCGGCGATCGATTCGAGATTCAAGCCCGTCAGCGCCAGTTTTTCGCCGAGGGCCTCGACCGGCATGTCCAGCCGGAGGTAGTCGGTCAGCCAGTTCCAGCTCACGATCATTTGGTGATGCTCAATTGACTATCGTGGTGGCGGGCGGCCTCGTGGTGGTTTGCCGCCGTGGTCGTCGTCCCCGTCTCCAACGCAAGTTGCTCATCTAGCTCCCGGATCGACGACCAGGGGAATATGGGCGGCTCGGGCGGAGGCGAGAGGGGGGGAATCCTATGGGTCGGACCGAGATCGCTGCCCCACGATCGGCAGTAGGCGTCCCAGAGATTTCGCATGTATTCATAAGTAAAACCATGATGCCTGGACAGATCGCGCCATAAGTGCTGTCCGAGCAACAGTAGACGCACTCGACAGCGTAGCGGTCCAGGAAGTCGCGCTGGAGTGAGGTGAGTACAATCATGGCTCGAACTGGTAATTCTTGTACTGCGACCCATCCGGGGTCTGGAGGAAATCGTCCAGGGGCAGCGGGATCATCTGTCGGCTGCTCCACTTCTCCGCTTGTGCACGCGATCGCCTGGCTGTTGGCGTTCCGGTCGGGGCCACACCGACGATCGGGCAGTTCTCGCGGATCCAGATCGATGCACCGCAGCAGGGACAATCGATGCCGGCCTCGCCGCGAAAGACCGGTCCTCCGCTCGGAGGGGCCAGCCATTCGACATGCCAGTCGCCCACATGCTCGCCGCGACCGGGGCAAGAGCCACCCGGCATAGCCATGGGAATGCTACGCGATGTCATGATACTCGCGTCCCGCGTGACCCGACAAGGCCGCGCCACGACCACAACAGGTACACTGGTATACCCGCGAGGACGATCAGATAGCCCTTCCCAGAAGTCAGCGGCTTCAGGTAGATGAAGTCGATCATGAGCAGGAGGGCGAGCCCGATGTAGATGAGCACGGGGACCGGGTAGGCGATCGTCCGGTACGGCCGGGGCATGTTGGGTGCCTTGAGTCGCAAGGCGATCACGGCGCCGACCATGAGAGCATAAAACATGACATCGACGGGGATGATGTATTCCAGCAGCTCATTGTAGACGTTGCCGTACTTGAATTTGCCGGTCTGGCCGACGGGGGTCGCCGTCACCGGCAGGGCGAGCAGGATCGACCAGACGCCCTGGGCGATCAGGGCGACCGCCGGCACGTGGAAACGGTTGGTTGTGGCGACTCCTTTGAAAAATAGCCCGTCGGATGCCATCGCGTAATAGATCCGCGCCCCGGCGAGGATCAATCCGTTGACGCAGCCGAACGTCGAGATCAGGATCGCTCCGGCCATGACGGCCTCGCCGCGCGGGCCGAGGATCGACTCCAGCATGGCGGTCCCGACCCGGTCGTTCTTCGCCGTCTGGATCGCGCTGAGGGGGAGCGACACCACGTACGCCACATTCGCCAGGAAATAGAGCAGGATGACGACCGAACAGCCCAGGATCATGGCGCGAGGGAACGTGCGGCCCGGATCGCGGGTCTCGGCTCCGGTGAACGTCACGTTATTCCAAGCGGACTGCGAGAATAACGGCCCGACCATCGCCAGGCCGAACAGGAGCGCCAGCGCGAACGAGCCTTGCAACGAGGGCAGGTCGGGCGATGCGGCCTGCGATCGCCACCCGTTGGCCGAGGGATGCCACCAGTCGGAAGTCCAGGCCGCGCTCTCGCGGTTGGTCCCCAGCCAGAGCCCGACGACGATCAGCCCGAGCAGTGCGGCCGTCTTGGTGAAGGTGAACGTATTCTGAATCCACTTGCCCAGCTTGAGTCCCATCATGTTGACGGCCGTCAGGAACGCGATCAAGATGACGGCGACGAACTGTTGCGACGACAGGCTGATCGCGAAGCCGCCCAACCGGATCGGCTCGACGAAATAGACATCCGCGGCGACCTGGGGGAAGAAGACGCCGAGGAACTTGGCGAATGCCACCGCGACCGCGGCGATGGTCCCGGTCTGCACCACCAGGAACATTGCCCAGCCGAACAGGAAGCCGAACATCGGGCTGTATGCCTCGCGGAGGAAGGCGTATTGCCCGCCCGATCGGGGCATCATCGCGGCGATCTCGGCGGCGCAGACGGCCCCCAGGATCGTCATCAGTCCGGACACCCCCCAGGCGGCCAGCAGCCAGCCCGGCGAGCCGACCAGCCGGGCCGATTCGGCCGAGGTGATGAAGATCCCCGAGCCAATCATCGCGCCCATGACGATCATGGTCGCGTCGATCGTACCCAGCTCGCGCACCAGGCCCTTGGCACCCTCGGCGGGCGGGGCATCGACGGTCTCAGTGGTCATGGGCGGCAGCATCGCGGCGCGACGACTCTCCGGATTAGGAATCCTGGTCAACGTACGCCTGGACGTCCGCGATCGCCTCGTTCACGCGATCCCGCCTCCAGTCCGTCAGCGCCGAATCCAGGGCTCGGGTTAATTGGTGGATGAGGTGGGAGGCCGCCTCCTTCGGCGAACTCCCCTCCGCATGGATCTCGGGAAATTCTCGGTGATGTACGGACGCGGTCGATGAGGTGCCGCTGATCGTCACGATCACGCGGCTGGTTTCGATTTCCATTGTCTGGGGCCTCGACGACAAGACGATGGTTTCGGTCGGTTGGTCGGCGCGGATCAGAATGGCGTCTCGACACGATGACGACTCACCCGAGGCCCGGAGATCGCGACGGCAACGATCCATCACTATGGCCGGAGGGGAGTCCGAAAATCAACATGCTGCAACGGTTATGCCATGCCGCGCGTTGGATATCGAACCATCGTCCGCCGATCTTCAACTCATCGCCGGGTGGGCGTCTCGCGAGTCCGGGTCAGAACTGGCGCAGGAACCGGACATCATTCTGATAAAGCAGGCGGATATCGTCGATCCCATGCCGCCGCATGCACAGTCGCTCGATGCCCAGTCCGAATGCGAAGCCCGTCACTTCCTCGGGGTCGTAACCGACCGCGCGGAGGACATTCGGGTCAACCATTCCCGCCCCACCCATTTCAACCCATCGGACGCCGCCATGCCAGAGCATATCGACCTCGACGCTCGGCTCGGTGAACGGAAAGAAGGACGGCCGGAAGCGAATCTTCACGTCCCGGCCCAGGTAACTCTGAGCGAACAGGCGCAAGACCGACTTGAGGTCGCCCATGGTCACGCCGCGGTCAACCATCAGCCCTTCCACCTGGTGGAACATGAAGGAGTGGGTGGCGTCAACGGTATCCGGCCGATAGACGCGGCCGATGGCGATGATCCGGACCGGCGGGGCGTGCGTCTCCATGACCCGGATCTGGACCGGGCTGGTTTGACTGCGGAGCATGAACGGACCCGACGCGGCTTGAGTCTCTGACTTGTCCGTCCCGGCGAGGTAGAAATTGTCGAGAGGGTCGCGGGCCGGGTGGCTGGGCGGGATATTCAGGGCGTCGAAGTTGTGATAGGTGTCCTCGACTTCCGGGCCGCGCGCCACGGCGAAGCCGAATCGCCCGAACAGGTCGATCAGCTCATTCGCGGTCTGCGTGAGCGGATGACTGTGTCCCATCCGCGGCCGGATCCCCGGTAGAGTGACATCGAGCCCCGCCTCGACGCTCGTCCGCCGTTCGACGCGCAACTTCGCCGACTCGAGGCCGGCTTCCAGCTCCCCCTTGACCGCGTTGAATCGCTGGCCGTACTCCCGTCGCGATCCCGGCTCGAGCGATTTGAGACGCTCCTGTGCAGCCTTGACCCGGCCGTGCTTCTGGCCCAGGTATTCGACGCGTGCCGCCTCGACGGCTTCGGGGGTCGTCGCCGTCTCGAACGCGGCCAACCCGGCGGTCCGGAGCGCATCCAGGTCAGCCATCGCGTCGGAGAGGGATTCGTTGGCGCTCGATTCGAGTCGATCGAGAAGGCCGATCCCGGAGGGGTATCGCGATGCGGGGTCCGAACTCCATGGTCCCATTCGACTTCAGGCGGTCTTGGCCTTCTGGCGGGCGTTGACCTCTGCATCGTGCTGGTCGAGCTTTGCGCGAACCTTGGCGATGATTGTGTCGAAGGTCGCGGAGTCGTGGATGGCCAGCTCGGAGAGGCTCTTGCGATCCAGGCCGATCTGGGCCAAACGGAGGCCATGGATCAGCCGACTGTAGCGAAGCCCGCGCATCTCGGCGGCGGCGCTCAGTCGGACGATGAATAGCCTGCGGAACTCACGCTTGCGAGCCCGGCGGTCGCGGAAGGCGAACATGCCGGCGCGGAGTAGGGTCTCCTTGGCGGACTTCAACAGGCGGCGACGACCGCCCACGAACCCCTTGGCTCGATGGAAGATCCGCTTTTTCCTCTGATTCCGCGCCGCACCACTCTTGGAACGCATCGATCAGCTCTCTCTCAAAAGGTGCAACGTGGGCACCGCCAGTATATCCGTCGATTGATCCGCAAGCCTTTCGGCAGAGACCAAGCCCCGCCGATCGTGTCGATTCAGGAGGTCGCGGTGCCGTCGGAGTGGACGGGATCGCCGGCGGACGTACTCGCGTGGGCCTTCTCGGCGAGCGCCTCCATCTTGTGGGCATGGACATCGTCCGCGTTCACGCTCTGTCGCTCGAGCAAGGCATAGCGAATCCGCTTCGCCTCGGCGGCGACGGAGAGCGTCGAACTTCTTGCGGAGGCGGCGGACTTGCTTGCCGTTCTTGTGACTCATCAGGTGTGAGGACCCGCATCGCTTATGGCTGACCTTGCCATTGGCCGAGACCTTGAACCTTTTCTTCATCCCCTTGTGGGTCTTCATCTTGGGCATCGTGGCTCGTCCTCTGATTCGTTTCCATTCGCGATGCAAGGCGAACCGATCGAGAACGCGATCGCTCGATGCAAGGCTCACGTTGATGGACGGGCCGGCTCTCACCGTTGGGTTGCAGAGTGACCGTTGATTGCGAACCTCGACGTCGTTGCGGCCGGCCAGGCGCGAACGAATACTGTATCAAACCGTCTCGACGCGCGCCTAACGGCGCGGGACGATTCGGCACGTCGATCGAACCGAAGCCCGGGCGACTTTCCGCTTGGCCGCCTGAAATCCGGAGGATGCGAGC
This sequence comes from uncultured Planctomycetota bacterium, assembly GCA_963777695.1. Taxonomy (GTDB): domain Bacteria; phylum Planctomycetota; class Planctomycetia; order Isosphaerales; family Isosphaeraceae; genus CAVZRC01. The sequence goes on along the minus strand of CAVZRC010000001.1, from coordinate 967,570 downwards.
GGCCCGTCGAGGGAGGCCGCGAGGGGCGGCTAGACTCGAGGCGCGATGATGGCCGTCATCCGTTTACCCTCCATCGAGGGGGTCTTCTCGATCTTGCCGACCTCCTCGAGCGCGGTCAGGACTTCCTGCATGACCCTGCGACCTTCGTCGATGTGTGCCAGTTCTCGACCGCGGAACAGCACGTTGACCAGGACCTTATCCTTCTGCTCGAGGAATTCCTTGGCACGCTTGACCTTGACCTCGATATCGTGGTCGCCGGTCTTGGGCCGTACGCGGATTTCCTTGATGTGGACCTGGTGCTGTTTCTGTTTCGAGGTCCGCTTCTTCTGGATGTACTTGAACTTCCCGTAGTCGATGATCTTGCACACGGGGGGCCGCTCGTTGGGAGCGACCTCGACCAGGTCCAGACCGGTTTCGCGCACCGTTTCCATGGCTTTGCTTGTGGGCATGACGCCGAGCATGACGCCCTCGGCATTGATCACCCGCACGGGGGAAATGCGGATCTGCTCATTCACTCTCAAACCCCGCTCGATCGGTCCGATAGCGTCCTCCTCGGGGACGAAGAAAAGGGAGGAACGACTCGCCTAAGGCGGGAGCCGGCCCCCTCACCCGGGGGCCTCGCGGCGCTCGGCCGCTCCTCCCGAACGATCACCCGGATCTGCCCCGATGGCAGCCCAAGATCGTCGCGAGTCAAACTTATCCTTTACGCTTCCCTCATCGTATTGTCAAGGTCTTGTCTCCTCCGTGTCTCCGCATGCATCATGTTCTCCTGGGATCCGCCGAGGCATTCTCCCGAGGAGTCGAGATGGTGGAATCGCGCGTCTTCATGACCGGCGGCTACGGGTGCATCGGGTCGTGGATCGCCAAGCAGCTCGTCGAGACCGGGCGTGAGGTCTGGATTTACGACCTGGAGGAGGACACCCATCGGCTCGACCTGATCCTGGAACTCGAACAGAAGGCGTCAGTCCACTTCATCGAGGGCAACGTGGCGGATCCGGTCGCGGTGCGCTCGGCCATCGAGCGAGTCGGGGCGACTCACATCTTGCACCTGGCCGGGTTGCAGACTCCCACGTGCCGGGCCAATCCCATCCTGGGAGCCACCGTGAATGTGATCGGGACGCTGGCCGTGTTCGAGGCGGCGGTGGCGCTCAAGGATCAGGTGCGTCGGGTCGTCTACGCCAGCTCGGCGGCGGTCCACGGTCCGGCCGAACCGGGGGCGACAGGACCGCTCGGGGACGCGGTCCGCCTCGCGCCTTTGACCCATTACGGGGCCTTCAAGGTCTGCAACGAGCTGAATGCCCGCGTCTACTGGCTCGATCATGGGATCACGAGCGTCGGTCTCCGGCCCTGGACCGTCTATGGCGTGGGCCGCGATTTCGGGATGACCAGCGAGCCGACCAAGGCCATCAAGTCAGTCGCGGCAGGCAGGCCGTACCGGATCAGCTACGGGGGGTTGCAGGATCTCCAGTACGTCGGCGATGTCGCCGCGACTTTCCTGAGGGCGCTGGATCGGCCGTTCGAGGGTGCCGACGCGTTCAACCTGAATGGTGCGGTCGAGCCGATCGAGTCGTTCGTCGGGGCCCTGTTCGACGTGGTGCCGACGGCACGCAGCCTCGTAACCCACGGCGACCGACAACTCCCAATCGCCGCGGACCTCGACGACTCCCGGCTCCAGGATCGCCTGGGGCCGATCCCGAGGACTCCTCTTCGCGAGGGCATCGCCGAGACCTTCCACCGATTCGCGGCCCTGCGCGATCAAGGCCGGCTCGATCTATCGGATCTGTGAAACAACCGGTGAGGGTTTCATCTTGGCATCGACCGGCCGGCCCTCATGGGACCGGCCGGCCGAGACCTGGTTCAGGATTTGGGTCCGGCCGTGGTGGCGGCGGGGCCGGCAGGCTGCTGTGTCGGGAAGAGGTCCTTGGGCATCGGCTTGACCTCGATCTTGGCAGCCTTACGCTCCGCCGTAAGGATCTCCCGCTGGAGATCGGCGGCGTAGGCCTCGAGGATGTACGGCTTGACCTGCTCGAAATCCGGCAGCCGGCCTTCCCGGCGGTCGGTGACCTGGATCAGATGGAATCCGAACGGCGTCTCGACGGGCTCGGAGACCTCGCCCTTCTTTAGCTTGAACGCCGCGTTCGCGAACTCCTCGATGAAGCCGCTATCGAGGGTGAAGTAATCGAGGTCGCCGCCCGCGCCCCCTTCGTTGGCCGGGTCCTGCGAGTACTTGTTGGCCGCCCCGGCGAACGTGAGCTTGTTCTGGAGGATCTCGTTGCGGATGCCGATCAGCTTCTGCTTGATCTTCTCCTTCTCCGCGTCGCTGGCGTTCGACTCGACCTTGAGCAGGATGTGGCTGGCACGCACCTGAGTCCGGCTGAACCGATCGCGATTGTCTGTCAGGTACTTGCGGAGTGCCGCGTCGGTCCCCTTCGACTTGTAGTACTCGGACCATCGGACCTGGGTCGCGATCTTGCTGCGCAGGTCGTCCAGCGAGGTGCCGGTCTGGTAGAGGAAGGTCGGCAAGTCCTGCTTCTCTTTCTTGAGCTGATCTTTGATCTGATCGATCCGTTCCTCGATCTTGTCCGAAGGCACGGGGATATTCAGCCGAGCCAGGAACTCGTTGAGGAGGATGGGATTGACCAGGTTGTCGATCACGACATGGTACGCCTCGTCTCGCTCCTCGGCGGGCGGCAGGGGATAACGAGTCAGGAAGCTGTACACCTCGCCCTTGGTAATCTTGCTCGTATGGTTGCGACTGGCCACCGTGGCAACCACGTCGTTTGCTCCAGGGATGGCCGGCGGACGGGCGGCCTGAGCCGCAGCCGCATCGGCACCCGGTGGCGTCGCTCCCGGGACTATGGTCGTATCCTGCCCCCTGCCCGTGGTCGCCATCCCCATCGCGATCAGGGCAAACAGGCCGGTTTGCGCTATCCTGAACATCGAGCTCTCCCTCACGAACAATCTGTATGAAACCCGAAGAATCGGTCAACTACGCCGGCCCGTACACCAGATGGGGGCGCAGCGAGGTCTGCGAGTTGACCAGACCCTTTGGATTATACGGATTTTAGTGGATCTCGCCGCGCGACTTGGTCGATATTCGAGAAACGCGCGATCGCTCCTGTTGGTCTGCGGCCTTCTTGTGCCGCGACTTGCGCGTTTACTTACCGCGCGGCCCATACTTGAGGATGATGCTGGTTGTCACCAGGGCGACACCGCCAATCATCGCCAAATGCCCTTTGGAATAGTCCGGCGAAGCCCTGTGTAGACATTGATGGCATAGCCGATCAAGCCTGTCCCCACCGCGCCGGCACTATCGGCGACGATGATCACAACATTTTCTCGTCTTGACGGCCCAGCGATCCGGTCGAAACCGGCTTCATAATCGGTCGCGTCGAGGGCTGTGGCGCGGCGTCGGTTGGCTTCGGTCAGGGCGGCGGCATCGACCATCTCGATCAGCTTCTGACGAAAATGGTCGGCCACCTTATCGCCAGCCTGGGTGCAGGGAAGCCCAGGGGACTTCAACTCGGCGGGTCTTCTGGGCTTCCGTTTCGCCTTTTTCTCGCCTTCGTTTGAGATCGCGCGCGATCTTTGCCGATCCGAGCTTGGGCCTTCCTGCTCATCGCTCATCGTCGTCCTCTTCGTCGGTGTCGGCATAAACCTCCGCGATGTCGAGGCTCTCGAGTGCCGCCAAGATATCGTCGTGGGTCACAAGCCTCCGGCCATTCTGTTTGGCCAGGTCGAGGGCATGCTGTTTCAACACTTCCCCGAGCCGCTGCCGAATCGCCTCGGTCATTTTCAGTGATTCGGCGGAATAAAGCATCGGCCGACGATCGTCGATCTCGCCCGACTCCAGGGCTTCGCCGCGAGATCTGGTGTCCTCGTGAACGGTCTGGCCCATGACGAGTCCCTCCTTCGAGATGCGGTTTCGGAGATGATCCCACACTTCGCTCTAAGCTCTGTAGGCGACGCCATGGCCGGTGTCAATCGTTTCGTCCGAGGCAACCCACCGGCCGCGCTCATTATACCGAATGGAGAAATTCCGTGGCATGGCGTCTGGACCATATCCTCGATTGCAAGAGCTTCGGGACGTGATTCCCGGCCCAGGTATGAGCATTTTATCCCCGGTGCAGCCAACCTGACTCAGGCGGCCTGGAGCCAGCGTCGGATCCGGCCCAGCTCGTCGGTCCAGCCGGTCCCCGTCCGGCGGAGGAGATACGCTTCGAACAGCAGGTCGAGGGTCTCGGTCAGGTGGCGGAGGCTGTCGATCCGCGCAATCTTCTGGTCGTGGCGTGAGAGCCCGTCGTCGTCGGGCTTGGGGAGCCCCGCGCCGGAGACGGCCAGGGTCTCGGCCTGGATCGTCAGCTCGTACTGGGCGCCGTGGCGTACGACGATCATGCCGGCCTTACGCGGCAGCTTGCCGGCCTGGAGGGCCCGCAAGGCTTCCGGCAGGCGAGTTGGGGCATCGTCGGTTAGTTGGTCGCGGCCGGTCTCGCCGCGAGGGCAATCGAGGGTCAGGGTCTTGGCGAGCATGACCGTCGCCTCGGAGCCGTCGGAGAGCTTGACCGTCTCCCCGTCGTTCTGGAGCACGTGCCAGATCCAGACCAGGAACTCGTTGCCCAGGTAGTCCAGGCTGCCCGGGTCGTCCCCGGACCAGGCGACCGAGGGAGCGGATTCCGACGGGCCGCCGGCCATCGCGATCGGGCTGGAACCGACGACCGTGTACGCGCGATCGGGGTCGCTCGGATCGCCTTGCGACATTCCGCGCGCCAGGTTCCCGGCGGTCATGGATTCCAGCAGGCGGTCGAAGGTCTCGCGGAACAGTCCCTGGACCCGCTCGAGGACGCTGTTGCTCGTGGCCCCGACGTAGAGCGTCTGGGTCTGGCCGTCCCAGAGGACCGGGTAGTGATTGTGGCGGCGGAATCGACCGTCGGCCGCCTCGGACGAGGCGCGGGCCTTGGCGGCTTCCTTGGCCTCCTCGCGCTGGGCCTTGGTCGCCACTCCGCTCGGGTTGCCTTGTGCCCGGGCGTTGATCTCGATCTGGGTGTACGCCTTCAGCAGCGATGCGGGGATCTTGTCGGTATCGATCCGGATCGCCAGGTGGAGGGCGTCGTTGATGATATTCTTTCCCAGGTCGAGGGTAAGGTCGAGGACGTGGTCGCCCCCGGCCCAGCCGACGACAACCCCTTCGGCCGGCTCGGCGGAACCGTGTTTACCCAGGAGATGCTGCCGGACCTTTTCCAGCGTATCGTCGCTGAAAGGAAGCGGCGAATCCCCGGTGACCTTATACCGCGTGTAGGTGACGCGTCCGTTCAAGAATCCCATGTTTCCGCTCCTCCGAAGTCGGTCGCACGCCAATCCGCCGGCGCTCTGGTGTCGAGCATCGGTCCAGGCACCTTGTAAGATCGGGCTGTCCGCACGCGAGCCTTAAGGGCCGATGCGGCCGGTCCTGCCTCGACCCTTAGCGATGCCGACGTCCTGACAGTCAGGTAAGATTGACGAACTGGAGAGGGTATTCCGGGCCGTTCGTCTTCAGGTGGGCGATCACGGCCTGCAACTCGTCGAGCTTCTTGCCGGTGACCCGGACCTTGTTCTCCATGATCTGGGCCTGGACCTTCAATTTGAGCTGCTTGATGTCCTTGATCATCTTCCGGGCGTCGTCGACCTCGATGCCGGAATGCAGGCCGATCTTCTCCCGGACCGTGTCGTGGGTCGCGTCCTCGATCTTGCCGCGCTTGAGGGCGTTGACCGGCACGCCACGGCGGGCCATCTTCTCCTTGAGGGTCTGCACCACCGTCTCGAGCTGGCCCTTGTGATCGGCGAGGATCGTCAGCTCATTGTCCTTCTTGTTGAACTCGATCGAGGCGCGCGTCCCCTTGAAATCGAAGCGGACGGCCAGCTCGTGCTGAGCCTGGACGACCGCGTTGTGCATCTCGGCGTGGTTTATCTCACTGACGACGTCGAACGAGTGGTTGTCGGCCACGGGAGGAAGTCTCCTGCTTACGGGGATTTCGAGGTCTAATCATGATCGGTTGTATCTTTTCGATGCAATCAGGGCGGCATCAGGATCGCGGCCGCGATGAGCACCAGTCCGCCGATGAGCAGCGCCGGGGCGACCTCGCGGATCAGATGTGACGCCTTTGCTTGCGAGAGCCCCGCCGCCACCATGACCACGGCGGCGGCGGGGCTCATGGTCCGGCCGAAGTGGGCGCCGAGAGCCGCCACGGTCCCGAGCCGGGTCGGGTCCAACCCCATCGAAGCGGCGGCAGGGACGAAGAACTCCATCACGGCGACCGCCGGGGCGATCCCGGTCCCCGAGACCACGGCCAGGCACCATGGTGCGGTCATGGCCACGACCATCGCCAGGTTGGGCCAGGGACGGATCGCCAGGATCACCAGCTCGATCAGTCCGCTCAGACGGATGCCTTCGGCGAAGGTCGAGGCCGCCACGATCAAAGAGATCACATGATGATACGCATAACCGGCACCCTCGAAGAACGCCGGGGCCAGGCCGGCGGCCGACCGTCGGCTCGTGAGGCCGGCGGCCACGACGCCGATCAGCATCGCCGACAGGATCTTGGCGGGGCCTACGATCGATCGCAGGGGCGAGTTCGCACCCATGAGGAAATCGATCAGGAGGATGGCCAGCGGCAAGACCGGCACGACCGCCTTGATCGGATTGACCCGGAACGGTGCGGCGGAGGGCTCCTTCGCAGAAGGGATGTCTTCTTCCCCGTCGAGGGCGCATTGGCGCCGGCGTCGTCGGAGCGACATGAGCCAGAAGGCAATCAAGGCGGTCGAGCAGGCCAACAGGTTCAGCCCCGCCGATCGCGCGATAAGCCGGCCTCCCGGCAGCCTCGTCAACTCGGCGAGCTTCTGCATCTCGACGGCGCCGGAGTTGAACAGCTCGCCGCCCATCGACGAGCCCAGCAGGAGCACCGCACCGGCCTCGGCCGCACCCAGCCCGCCCGAGCGCAGCAAGGGAATCAGGATCGGGCCGAGGACTGCCGCGGTCCCCGCCTGGCTCACGATCGTCGTATTGACCAGGTATCCCGCCGCGATCCCGCCCGGGATCAGAATGAACCGGAACCGACGGAGCGGGATCAAGAGGAGCTGGACCAGGTGCTGGTCGCATCCGGTGAGGCGGAGCACATACGCGAAACCCATGGCGGCGCCGATCGGCACGACCGTCCTCGGATTGGCCAGCTCCTGGGCCATCTTGGTCATCATGGTGGACAACCCGGTCCGCGCGGCAAACAGCGGGATCGCGCCGAGCAGGAGCACCATGCGGACGTCGAATCCCCGCGCGACCAGGGCCGTCACGAGCAGGAGATCGATCGTCGCGATCGCGATGGCCCCGCGCAGCGGCACGAGGTCGCCCGAGCCTGTGGACGGGTCGCCTTGCGCCCCGAAGGCCGCTCGCGCAACCAGGATCCAGGCGAGTCCCAGTCCCATCGCCACGATCGTCCACGGCGGGTTTCTGGAATTGAGTTCTCTCACGGAAGACTCCGAATCGGACGCGGGAGCCTCGATCGGTCCGGGTTTCATTTTACCGAGCCCTGGACCGAACCGTCTCAGGTTGTTGGTCTTTCCGATGAAAACCGCTAGGATAGCCCAAGACCGGTACTCTCTAGAGCCTATCCCGGTCGGAGTCTCTGTAGGGTGGGTGAAACCCACCAGGTGTTTCGGCGACAAGGCATTCGGTGGGTTTCACCCACCCGACTGGGATACACTCTTAGCACCGACCCCGTTTCGGTCGGACATGAGTCTGCCGGCGAATCACCCCTGACGAATCCCGCCAGTCCGGACCGGAGTCGTGCCGTGGTGCAGAGGGACGTGTCATGACGCAAGGTCCGAGCTGCCTGGCGGATCGAGAACTTGAGGAGTTCCTGGTCGGCGCCCTCGCTCGCGACGAGGCGGAAGCGGTCCGGCATCACGTGTCCTCATGCCGCCGCTGCCAGGAGCTCATGGTCCGGATCAGCGATGACGTGGCCACGAGTCGGAGTCATGGCGAATCGCAAGGAATCACCGCGGCGGAACGGGAAACATCGTCCGCGGTCAACCGGTTGCAGATCCCCGGCTACGAGATCCTGCGCGAGCTGGGCCGAGGCGGAATGGGGGTCGTCTACGAGGCCTTCGATCAGGCGCGGAACGCTCGCGTGGCGCTCAAGACGATTCGAAAGAAGGACGCGGCGGCCCTGTATCGATTCAAGCAAGAATTCCGCGCCGTGGCCAACCTGTCTCATCCGAACCTGATTCCCCTCCACGAGCTCTCGGCGACGGGCAATGAGTGGTACTTCACGATGCCGATCGTCGAGGGTGTTCGACTTCCTCTCGTACGTGCGGCCGGATCCGGGCCGACGGTACCTCCCGTATGAGGCTCGGAGAGAGAACACCGATAGCAAGGAGGTCCCGGTCACGACCGGTCCGACTGACGATACCGAGGCGATGACCGATGTGAAGGGGCGGCCGGCGAACGGTCCCGGGGATGAAGCGACGACCGCCGGTAAGACCGAACCCGAAGTTCCAATCCGTACGACGATCGATCGTGGCATCGGGGGTACGACGGTCGATCTCTCACCCGTGGACGCGGCGAGGCCCCGGCAAAGGGCCGAGGGACCGGACCAATGGGATCGATCGGAATTCCCGCTCGAACTGGATCGGTTGCGTCGGGCGCTGCCGCAGTTGGCCAGGGGTGTGCTGGCGCTTCACGGCGCCGGCAAGCTGCATCGCGACATCAAGCGATCGAATGTGCTCGTCCGCGAGGACGGCACGGTCCTTCTGCTGGACTTCGGGCTGGTCGCCGAGCTGGAGACCGAACCCGTCGCCGCGAGCCCTCCCGGCATCTCGGAGAATTCCGAAATCGACAACATGGTCGTGGGCACCGTCGGGTACATGGCCCCGGAGCAGGCGGCCGGCGAACCGTTGACTCGCGCGAGCGATTGGTACGCCGTGGGCGTGATGCTCTTCGAGGCATTGACGGGCCGGTTGCCTTTTCGGGGCGGGGTCCGCCAGATCCTGTCCGCCAAGCAGGAGAACGAAGCGCTCCCGCCCATCGAGCTTGATCCCTCGGTCCCGCCCGACTTGAATCAACTCTGCGTCGATCTGTTGCGCCGCGACCCGGTCGAGCGTTTGAGCGGCCCCGCAATCCTGGCGAGGCTGGGCGAGGAGGCACCGTGCGGGTCCATGGCGGAGGCCGAGATCTTGGCCCCGTCGGTTCTCCTGGTCGGGAGGGGCGAGGAACTCGCCTCTCTGGACGGCTGGTTCGCCGAGGTGCTCGCCGGGAAGGCGGCGACCGTGGAAGTCCACGGACGGTCGGGGGCCGGCAAGAGCTCGCTGGTCCAGCGGTTCCTGGACGGGCTGGCCGCGGATCGCAACGTGGTCATACTGGCCGGCCGTTGCTTCGAGCAGGAATCGATCCCCTACAAGGCCGTGGACCAGTTGGTCGATGCCCTCACCCGATACCTGTGCCGGCTCCGCCATGCCGAGGCGTTGACGCTGATGCCTCGCGACATCGGGGCGCTGCGCGAATCTTCCCGGTGCTCTGGCAAGTGGAGGCCGTGGCCGAGGCACGATCGCGGACCGTGGTCTCTCCGGACCTGCAATCGCTGCGGAACCGTGCCTTCGGCGCCCTCCGCGAGCTGCTGGCAAGGATCGGGGCGAGCCATCCGCTCGTGCTCTGTATCGACGACATCCAGTGGGGCGACCTCGATAGCGCGGCGCTCCTCTCCGAGCTGATCCGGCCGCCCGACCCGCCTCGGCTGCTGTTGCTCGCCTGCTATCGGAGCGAATACCTCGAGACCAGCGCCTGCCTGAGGGCCTTGAGGGCCGCTCGGCTGGAGGATGGCCCGACGACCCTCGGCCGCGAGCTGAGGATCGCACCCTTGTCGCCCGAGGCGGCTCGCGAGCTGGCCCACCTGCTCCTCCAATCGCACGGCCCCGACGCCGCCGATCGCGCCGACCAGATCGCGCGAGTCGGGAGGGAATCCCTACTTCGTCTATGAGCTGGCCCGACACGTGATCGAGGGCATGGACTGGACCTCGCATCGCGACGGGATCAATCTGGACGAGGTCTTGTGGACGCGAATCCGCCGCCTTCCCGAAGATTCCCGGCAGTTCCTGACGACGCTGGCCGTGGCCGGCAAGCCGGTGAAGGTGGGGCTCGCCTATACCGCCAGCGACCTGATGGCCGCGGAGCAGCAGGTGATCGCCGCGTTGCGCTCCGGCCACCTCGTGAGGGGGACCGGTCCCAGCCTCGATGATGATATCGAGACCTACCACGATCGGATTCGCGAGGTCATCGTCGATCGCCTCGATCGCGAGGGCTTGCGGCATCACCACGGTCGCCTGGCGGTCACGCTCGAGGCCGACGGTGCCGCCGATCCCGAGACGCTCGCGGTCCACTTCCACGGCGCCGACCGGTCGGAGGAGGCTGGCCGTTATTATGCCGTGGCCGCCGACCTGGCGGCACAGGCCCTCGCGTTCGATCGGGCCGCCAAGCTCTTCCGCGATTCGATCGCGTTGCGTCCGCTACCGGGTGACGAAGGCAGAGCGTTGCATATCCGGCTGGCCGAGTCGTTGGCCAACGCGGGCCGTTGTGCCGAGGCGGCCGAGGAGTATCTCGTCGCCGCGACGACCGCCGGGATCGCCGAGCGGATCGATCTCGAAGAGGCGGGCGGCGTTCCAGTTCTGCGCGAGCGGTCAGATGGATGCGGGCCGGAGGGTCCTGCGCACCGTCCTGCGCCGGGTCGGGATGAAGCTTCCCGACAACAAGCCGACTGCCCTCGTGATGTTGCTCTACAACCGCCTTCGCCTCGGGATGCGCGGCTTGACATTCCGCGAACGAGACGAGGCGCAGATCCGAGCGGAGGAGCTGACCCGGATCGACCTCTCCTGGTCGGTCGGGACGGGCCTGGCCTCGAAGAACATCCTGGTCGGCCCGGCTTTCCAAACGCTCAATCTCCTGATGGCCCTGCGGGCCGGCGAGCCGCGTCGCATCGCCAGGGCACTCTGCTGGGAAGCCGCCCAGCTCTCGATCGATGGGATCTCGGCGCTTCGACGCACGGACGAGCTGCTCGAGGCCGCCGAGGTGCTCGCCGGCCGGCTCGATGAGCCTTACATCCACGGCATGGTGGCGCTGGCCGGGGGATACCGCGACTTCTGCCTCGGCCGATTTCGGAGTGGTCGGGTGATGATGGAGCAAGCCGAGGTGATCTTTCGCGAGCGATGCACGGGCGCGGCCTGGGAGCTCGCGCAGGCCAACACTCACGGCCTCTGGTGTATCTCGTACGAAGGCGACTGGCCCGAAGTGCGTCGACGATCCGCTCGCCTCCTCGAGGAGGCCCAGAAGAAAGGCAACCTGTTCATGCAGGTGAACCTGGGCACGTTCATGGAGCCGTTGAGCCGCCTGGCGGATGACCGGCCCGAGGAGGCCGCGCGCGTCATCAAGGAATCGATCGGACGCTGGTCGCGCCAGGAGTTCAACATCCAGAACATGACCGCATTGATGGGTTCGACGTACGTCGATCTTTATCGAGGCGATCCGGCGTTGAGTCATGCGCGACACCGGAGGCAGTGGCCGGCGCTCAAGGGTGCGTTCCTGCTGCATTCGCAGATCTGCCGGCTCCTGGTCACCGAGCTGCGAGCCCGATCGGCCCTCGGCGTGGCCGCCTCGAGCCGGAATCCCGCCCCGTTGCTCCGAGAAGTCGAGAAGTGTGCGAGATTTATCGGGCGCGAGAACATGCCTTATGGTGATGCACTGGCCAATCTGCTCCTCGCGGGCGTGGCCGCGATCCGGCGGGACTTCGCGGGCGCCGAGCGGCTCCTGGTCGTCGCTGCACAAGGATTCGATTGCGTGCCAATGCACCTGTTTGCCACCGCGGCGCGGCGTCGGCTGGGCGAGCTGCGAGGCGGCTCGGAAGGGCGTGCGCTCGTCGAATCGAGCAATCAGTGGATGCTGGAGCACGAGATCCGGAATCCCGAGCGGATGACCGCGGCCATCGCACCGTGGACCCCGCACTGAATGGTCGGGCCGGTGTCTATGCCGTCCAGATCTCGGCGGCATCGAGCGTCTGGAAATCGAAATCGGCGTGCCAGGCGCTCAGGACTTTACCTGTCCATCCGTCCGAGGTCCCTTGGAGCGTGCCTTGCAGACCCAGGTCGGCGACAATCGGATGGCTGGCGTAAGATCGGACGATCACCCGGTAATCCGCCGCGATCTCGCCGGCACTCCGGAATGTGGTGATCCGCGCCGGGGCCTCGACCACGGCCTGGTAACAAGCGTCGGTCCCCACCCGGGCGTCGCGAAATTGCTTGAGGAAGACCATCGGCATCGTCCCGTGGACGACGAGCTGGAGGACCTCTTCGAGCAGTCCCAGGCCGGGGATCGGGATCAACCGATCCGCGAATGCCGCCCTCAGGAACGCCTCTCCGGCACCTACCAGGTCATCGAAGGCCCGCTTGAAGAGGCCGCCGGATGTGCCCGTCCGGTCAATCTCGATCAGGCGTTGCCAGGTCGCTTCGGCGTCGGGGCCGTACGCCTTGACGGTGAGCGTGTTGACGCCGAAATGGTCGGGGTCCGTCGGGGCGGGGAGCTCGAACGAGGACATCGCCTTGGGGTAGCCGTAGATCTCGCGGCCCGACTCGTTGGCCCAGGTGTTATTCACGAAGACATAAGGCAGGAACCACTGGACGGATTCGGCGATGAAGATGTCACCCAGCGTCTTGCCCCGGACGACCGGAATCCAGAAGCCGATGTCGGTCTCCGGCAGCCAGAATTGCTGATCCGGCGGGAGGTTCACGCAGGAAATCCTGCCGATCATGGCGACGACCAACATGGCACACGACGCCACGGGTAGGTAGGTGACCTGTCCCCCGGCCGGCTCGTTCAAGAAGGTGTCGCAGATCTTGCGGAGTGCGCCCGGGTCGGCTTCCAGGATGAAGCTGAACAAGTTGCAACCCTTGAGGTTGAGCGGTTGGGGGTAGGTCTGCGAGCCCCCTGGCTGGATGAAACGCGGCAGGCGGACATCTCCCATGGATCGTTGCCTCCGAGGCGGATGAGGTTCGGGAACTCGGCGTCGATGCCGCCGGTTCAGACGTCCTGCCCGGGGCCGCCGACGATGACCGCGGGCGAGCCGGTGAGGGCGCGGCAGGCCAGGAGCCCCGACGTGACCGCCGCCTCCACGCAGCCCGCGTTGAAGCCGTTCAGTGTCCAGTCGCCGGCGATCAGGAGATTGAGGAAGCCGCAGGTTTCGGACGTCAGCCGGTACTGCGTGCTCTTCGCGACGGACATGACATAACGCTCCGTCGGATTGACATTGGCTCTCCAGTACTGGTAACGGAATCGAAGCTCGCCTTGTTCGTTGTCGGGATCGATGACCCAGTCCCAGTTGAGACCCCGGCGATCCTCGGCGGAGACGGCCTTGGGCCAGATGGGTTCGATCGCCCGATCGAGGAACGCGATGGAGTTGAGCTTCACCAGCTCGTGTTGCGACTCGGGAAACTCGGGGTCGGGGCCAGGTGGAGGGATGAACGCGGCGTCCGGGAACTGTCGGCAATAGTAGGAGATGTTCTGCACATCCAGCGAGGCCGGCCATTCCTCCATCCGGATCAGGTGGCTCATGTCGGCACCCGACCACGGATAGGCCGCCCAGATATTGGGCTGGGCCTGGTCCCATCCCATCGCCCGGCTGTTGTGGTTGCCCCAGACCTGGCAGGCCTCGGTCTGCACGGTCTTCACCTCGGCGAGCATCGCTTGCCATGCGGCGTTGGCTTGCTTCAGCTCGACGCCGATGTAGGGCAAGGCTCCGATGGAAATGCCGAGCACGACCACGTCGAAATCCCGGCCGCTTTGCAGGGTCACTTTGCCGACGCCCGGCCAGGGGGTCCAGGCCGACTCCAGGTCATATCCACCCGCCTCGATCGTCCTTCCCTGGGCCAGTTGGTCGAACAGGGGGACGCTCGGCCAGCACTCGAGCCCGTGGACGGGTGGCATCAACGGCGCGTACTCACCGTCGGGGTTCGCGCTCCTGGCGACTTCGGTCAGGGTCGCCTGGATGCCGAACTCGATCCGCTCGATCGCGCTCTTGTCGGGCGACAGGTGCAACTGTTCGACGCGATGGAAGAACCGGAACTGGACGCCCCGATGCTTCAAGACCTTGTAAAGCGGGGTGAAGACGGTGTCGCCCATCCCGGCCTGCATCCGGTAGATGATCGAGCCGCGGTAGCCGAGCGTGACCCGCAAGCAGATCCGCATGCCCACGCCGGCCGCCAGATTCGGGCGCCTCGCATCCCCATGTTCATAGGCGAAGACGAGGTCATAGATGGCCCGGACGGGGGGCGACCAGGCGTGCTCGATACTCGCTCCGTTCAGGACCAGCCAGCGGCTGAAATCATGACTGTCCAGGACGTCGAACCCGGAGAAGAGCACGCCGCCCCGGATCATCCCCTTGACCATCGCGCCGGCGAGATCGAGCAGCATCCAGAGCCTGTGCAGCTCGAGGGGGATCGAGGTTTCCGCGGCGAGCGTGCCCCGGAATCCCTCGAGGAAGTCGTCGACCAGGGCCACGATGGCGGCATGTTGGCCGGCCGTGTGATTCTTCGGGTCGGGATCCAGCGACTTCGCCAGGTCGCGCGCCCGATGGAGCGACGTACGCTCCAACCCGACCGCGATCAGGGAGACCTCGACGCGTTCCTCCAGGTTGACGAGCACGTCGCGGACCCAACCGACCAGAGTGTGAGAAAGATCGAGATCGAAGAGGGTCCGGATGCCGGGGTGTGCCGCCCGATCGACGATCGTCACCATGAAGTCGAGCAATTCCTTGAGATAGTCCCAGGGGCTCAACCAGATTCCACCCGTGCCGGGTACTTCGGTGTTATCGGGGAACTCGACGATCCAGTGATGCCAGATCCCCTCGAAATCATCCATCACCGTCGCCAGGCTATTCGGCTTGAATGCGTCGGTCCAATCCTGGAACGGGCTGCCTGGCGTGAGTTGATACTCCTTGCATTCGGCATAGCATTTCTGGATCATATCGAAGGCATTATGATAACAACCGAGCCAGACGTGCAGGCCGTGTTCCTGGATGCGCATCCCTCTGGACTGGTCGCGTCCGCTGGCCCCCTTGCCGCCGAGGCGCCAGCCCATCTGGTAGACCGTGATGTCGTACCGGTCCTGCCAGCCGAGCTGATCGGTCAAGGCCATGACGGTGGAGAGGCTTCCGAGGCCGCCGCCAAGGACGGCGATCCGCTGCTTCGGTTCCGCGACATCGCTCATCGGCTCGGCCTCGGGGCGGGTTCAGAGGGGGGTTCTTCCGGGATCTTGTCGTGGGGACTGTTATACCAGAATCGGATCCGACGTCCACCAATCCGTGGACTTTACCTGCGTTCTTGCGGGCCGTTTTATTTGTGGTATGTTGACTCGATTGTGAGCGGATCGGCTCCCGTCCCGCGGATTCATCCCGGCGGGTATCCGCGCGGTCGGCCTCGAGGGAGAAAGCATGAGCGAGCCTGTCCAGAAGACGAAGGTTGCGATCCTCGGGGGCGGGACCGCCGGCCTGACGGCGGCCTACGAGCTGATCTCCCAGCCCCAGGGCCCCGACAAATATGATGTCACCGTCTATCAGTCGGACTGGCGGCTCGGCGGCAAGGGGGCCAGCGGACGCGACCCGGACGCCTGCGATCGCATCCAGGAACACGGCCTCCACGTCTGGAGCGGCTTCTACGAGAACGCGTTCGCCCTGATGCGAGACTGCTACCCCCGGCTGGGCCGCGTCGCCGGCCGGGATCCCCTGGCGACCGTCTTCCCCGACCCCGGCCGACCTGAGATTAGCCCCGCCTTCCGACAGCATAATCTCGTCGTGATCCAGGAATTCATCGAGGGGCAATGGCTCGACTGGGTCCAGGTCACGCCGTCGAACGGCGAATTGCCCGGCTCCGGCATCGAGATGTCGCTCTGGGATTACTTCAAGGTGGCCGTCGGCTGGCTGGTCGACCTGGTCGAGGACCTGTTCGCGCCGGGACTCTTCGCCGGGGCGTCGTCCGAGCTCACGGTGCCGGCCTGGATCGAGGCGTTGGTGAGGGATTTCCAGGCCGTCGTCGGCGATGTCACCGGGAGCCGTGCCTACGCGTCTCCGGGCGGGACGACGGCGACGATTGCCCCCGATCCGACGGTCGGGCCGATCATCGGGAACCCGCTGGAACAGACGTTCGTCCATATGGCCCATCGGATCGTCCAGGGCCTGGGCCCGAACCCGGCCGATCATCCCGCGGCCAGCCATCATGCGATCGAATGGCTGATCAGCTCGTTCCTCAAGTGGCTCGAGGGCCGGGTCGAAGGGCTGTTGCTCGGGAACAACCTGCTCCGACGGCTCTTCATCTTGATCGACATCACCGGAGCGACGGCCTGCGGCGTGATCCGGGACGGTGTGTTGCTCCATGGCACTCCGGTCATCGACCGATATGATTTCCGGGAGTGGCTCTCGATGCACGGGGCCAATCCGGTCACGGCCTACTCGGGACTGATCCGGGGCTACTACGATTATTGCTTCGCGTATGAGGGTGGCGATCCCTACAAGCCCAGCATGGCCGCGGGATCGGGCCTGCTGCACCTGGCTCGCCTGACGATGCAGGATACCGGGGCGATTTTCTGGAAGATGCAGGCCGGCATGGGCGACACGGTCTTCACGCCGCTCTACCTGGTCTTGCGGGATCTCGGCGTGAAATTCGCGTTCTTTCATGAGATCAAGGGACTCCACCTCTCGGACGACAAGGCTTATGTCGATCGGATCGAACTGGAGATCCAGGCGACGGTCACCGAGGCGGCGAAGCAGCAGGTCCATACGGTGCAGGGGCACAACTACTCCGGGGAATACTGGCCGCTCATCGATGTCAAGGACCTGCCCTGCTGGCCGAGCGTGCCCCTGTACGACCAGCTCGCGGAAGGGGCCGTGCTCAAGGCAAATAAGATCGACCTGGAGTGCCCGTGGGCCGACTGGGAGGGCGTCAAGCCCGTGACGATCGTCCACGGCCAGGATTACGATCTCGCGGTGCTCGCCATGTCGGTCGCGCCGTTGAAGTACCTCACGCCCGAGCTGATGGAAGCCAGCGACCGATGGCGACGGATGGTCGAGGGGGTGAAGACGACCCAGACGGCCGGAGTGCAGCTCTGGTGCAAGGGAACCTGGCAGCAGATGGGTTGGCCTTACGATCCGCCGCTGATCACGGCCTACGCGCAGCCGATCCAGACCTGGGGCGACTTCTCCCAGGTCCTGCCGCGCGAATCCTGGCCGGCCGACGAGTCGCCGGGGAGCATCTCCTATCTCTGCGGCAACCTCCCCGATCCCGAGCACATCCCGGATTTCTCGGATCACGAGTTCCCCCGGCTGCAACAGGAGCGGGTCAAGGCCATCGCCTGGCAATGGCTGACCGACAACGCCGGCCTGATCTGGCCGAAAGCCTCGGTACCATTCAATCCGAATGGCCTCGATTGGGACGCCCTCTACGACCTCAAGGACGGCGACAACGCGGCCCGGTTCAACGCCCAGTTCTTCCGGGCCAATATCGCCCCGTCCGAGCGTTACGTCCTGTGCGTACCCCGCGACGAGGAGGTACGGATGACGCGAGGCAAGACGCCCTTCATAAATATCTATGTCGCCGGTGATTATGTCTTCACGGGCATCCTGGGGAGCATCGAGGCGTCGGTCATGACCGGGATGATGGCCTCGCGCACCATCTCGGGATATCCGCAGAAGATCTTCGGGGAGATCAGCCCGGAGTGAGCGGAATCCACTCGAGTCTAAAGATATTTGACCGCCAGCGACTGGAAGAGCGGCTCGACGTCAACATTGCCGCCGCTGATGATCACGCCCACCCGGAGCCCGCAGACATCGATCTGCCCGTTCCAGAGCGCGGCGACCGGCACGGCGCTGGACGGCTCGATGACGATCTTCATCCGCTCCCAGACGAATCGCGCAGGCGTCGAGGATCTCGGCCTCGGTCGCCGTGACGATCCGATCGACGTGACGCGAGATCACGGCGAAGGTGCGCGGGCCGAGCGCCGTCCGCAGGCCGTCGGCGACGGTATGGGGATCGGGAGACGGCTGGATCGAGCCGGTCTCGAGCGATCGACGGGCATCGTCGGCGTTGGCCGGCTCGGCGCCGACGACCCGGATCCCGTCGTCACGGCCCTTGACCGCCAGGGCGGTCCCGGCGAGCAAACCGCCGCCCCCGACCGGGCAGATCACCATGTCGAGCGGGCCGGCCTGGTCGAGCAGCTCGAGCGAGGCGGTCCCCTGGCCGGCGATCACGTTCCAGTCGTTGAAGGGATGGACCAGCGAGAACCCATGCTGCTCGATCTCGTCGGCGACGGTCGACTCGCGGGAGGCGAGCGTCGGCTCGCAGGGGACGACCCGCGCGCCGTAGCCCTCGGTGGCCGCCCGCTTGACCGCCGGCGCCGTGCGCGGCATCACGACGGTGACCGGCACGCCGAGCAGCTTGCCGGCCAGGGCCAGCGCCTGCGCGTGGTTGCCCGAGGAGTGGGTGATCACGCCGGCGCGTCGGGCGTGATCATCGATTTGCAGGACGGCGTTGAGCGCACCGCGGAACTTGAACGCGCCGACCTTCTGGAAGTTCTCGCACTTGAGCGAGACGGATGCCCCGCACCGCGCGTCGAGCGTGCTCGACGTCAACACAGGCGTGCGATGGGCCCAGGGGCCAATCCGATCGGCCGCGCGGAGGACATCGTCGAGCCCGATCGGGATGGCGGCGGTTACTTGTGTCGCGATACTCATGCGAGGATTCCGATGGACTTGTAGGGTGGGTGAAACCCACCGGTTTTATCAGTGTCAAGACATTCGGTGGGTTTCACCCACCCTACCGGATCGGCGATCAGTACGTGTGGTCCTCGGCGGTCTCCTCGGTCGGCGGGACGGCCGCTGGGGACGCCTCGGGCTGGCGGCCCTGCTTGCTCTCGACCTCGGATTTGAGCCGGGCCAGGGCCTCGTCGATCGGCATGGCACCCAGGTCGCCGCCCTGTCGGTCGCGATAGGAGACGGCCTGGCTCTCGGCCTCCTTGGCGCCGACGACCAGCATGACCGGGATCTTCTCGATCTGGGCGTCGCGGATCTTGGCACCGACCTTCTCCGGCCGGAGGTCGGCGGTGGCGCGGAGGCCGGCGTCGCGCAGCCGGGCGAGCACCTGCTGGGCATAGTCGGCGACCTTGTCGGAGATCGGCAGGACGCGGACCTGCTCGGGCGCCAGCCAGAGCGGGAAGGCGCCGGCGAAATGCTCGATCAGGATCCCCATGAAGCGCTCCATGCTCCCCAGCGGGGCGCGGTGGATCATGACCGGCCGGTGCGGCTGGTTGTCGGGGCCGACGTAGTGGAGGTCGAATCGCTCGGGCAGGACATAGTCGAGCTGGACGGTGCCGAGCTGCCACTGGCGGCCGATGCAGTCGCGGACGATGAAGTCGGCCTTGGGTCCGTAGAACGCCGCCTCGCCCGGGGCCTCGTCGTAGGGCAGGCCCATCTCGTCGAGGACCGAGCGGATGTCGTCCTCGGCGCGTCGCCAGATATCGCCCGCGGCCCCCTGGTACTTGGGGTCGGTCGGGTCGCTCTTGGAGAGCCGGACGCGATAGTCGGACAGCCCCAAGCACGAGTTGAGGAAGAACTGGGTCATCTCCATCGTCGATCGGAACTCGCCGCGGACCTGCTCGTGGGTGCAGAAGAGGTGGGCGTCATCCTGGGTGAAGCCGCGGACACGCGTCAGCCCGGAGAGCTCGCCCGACTGCTCGTAGCGATAGACCGTGCCGAATTCGGCCAATCGCAGCGGCAGATCGCGATAGCTCCTCGGCTGCGCGGCGTAGATCTGGATGTGGTGCGGGCAGTTCATCGGCTTGAGCAGGTATTCCTCGTAGTCGCAGGTATGTTCCAGATAGCCGATCCGTTCGGCCGTGGGCATGTCGAAGTACGACCGGGTGGAACCGGTGTCGGGGTGTCCGGTCGTCGTGACACCGTGGGAGGGGAGGGACTCGGGGATGCCGGCCTTCGCCAGCAGGATGCGCTGGGCAGCGTCGTCGAGGTTGCCGGTGACGAGCCCGTCGAGCAGCTCCTTGGCGGCGGAGTCGGCCGGCATCTTCAGGGTGGGGAACTGCGAGTCTTTATAATAGGGATAGTGGCCGCTGGTCTGGTAGAGCTCGATCTTGCCGATGTGCGGGGTGTACACCGGCTGATAGCCGCGTTTGACGAGTTCCTCCTTGATGAAGTTCTCGAGGATGCCGCGGATGACGGCGCCCTTGGGCATCCAGAGGATCAGGCCGGGTCCGACCAGGGGAGAGATCGTGAACAGGTTCAGGTCGCGGCCGAGGCGACGGTGGTCGCGCTTCTTGGCTTCCTCGACCTGGGCGAGGTGGGCGTCGAGTTCCTTCTTGTCGAAGAACGCCGTGCCGTAGACGCGCTGGAGCATCTTGCGGTCGGTGTGGCCCTTCCAGTAGGACCCGGCGATCGAGAGCAACTTGAACGCCCCGACCTTGCCGGCGTGGGGGATGTGGGGGCCCCGGCAGAGGTCCACGAACTCCCCTTGCCGGTAGAAACTGAGGACACCGAATTTGTGCAGCTCGTCGTCGATATGCTCGACCTTGTAGGTCTGGCCGAGGTCGGCGACGAACTGCCGGGCCTCGGGGACGGGCATCGAGAAGCGTTCGAACGGCTCGGCGTCCTTCGTGATCCTCGCCATCTCGGCCTCGATGGCGGGGAAGTCGTCCTCGGAGAGGCTGCGGCCGGGGATCTCGACGTCGTAGTAATATCCGTTGGCGGTCGTCGGGCCGAAGGCGAGCCGGACGTCGGGGAAGAGCCGCATGATCGCCCGCGCCATGATGTGGGCGGTCGAGTGTCGCAGGACGTCGAGCGCCTCGCGATCCTTGGAGGTCAGGATTTTCAGCTCAATGGGGGTCTCGTTCCCATCCTCGAGGGGTCGATCGAGATCGACGACCTTGCCCCCGGCCGTCGCCGCGACGGCGGCCTCGGCCAGGCGCTTGCCGATCCCCGCGGCGATCTCGCGCGGGCTGATCCCCTCGTGATACTCCTTCACCGACCCATCCGGCAACTTGATCTGAACCATCGCCGACTCTCCCTATCCCGTTCATCCGCTTGCGGATCGAAGCCCTGATGCGGCTTCCGACCCTTACCCGTCTCGAGGTCTCTTTACCGCTCAGCCTACCGCACCAGGATGCCCGATGCCAATGCTGACACGACTTCGAAGTGATTGGGTTCGCCAGGCTCGGATCGGAGGACTCCGCGTCGGGTCAACCGGGTATGGGGACTCTGCCCCGGCTCATGTCACTAATTTGGTGGTCCCCGGGCATCCGAGCATTACCCTGAGGAACGCGCCGGTCGCCACCTTGAGGTTGTAGGCCCACTCGAAAATGATGACATACTGTTCTAAGTATATCTTGTTTACACCCCGGAACGGCCGGAGGAAGTTCCGCAGCCCCGTCCAGATCCCTTCCAGCGTGTTGCAATGCACCTCGCGGACGCCGTCGCCGTCGTCATCCCGCGCGTACTCGCCTCGGTTATGGTTCACCGTCGCGTGCCCCCGGTCGCTCCGGCTCAGTGGGTTGTATCCGTTCCACTCGTCCGTGTACACCATCGCCGCCGGCTTGGTGGCCGGCAGGACCGTGGCGTCAACCAGCTCGGCCGAACTGCTCCGGCACCCCACCCGGAACCACACCCGTCCGCTGGCCCGGCCGACCACCCCGGGGACCGGCGGCCGGTCGGTTTCCCAGGTCCCGTGGCCCTTGGCCTGGTCGGCACGCCGGCGCGGCGGGTCGTCGGGGTCGTCGTGCGGCATCCCTTTTTCCCCCGCGTTCTGGTACATCTCGTCGGCCTCGGCTTCGTCGTCCGGCAACGGCACGCGGTCGGCGGCGCCCAGGGCCCGGGCCTGGATCTCATGCCGCAGCCGCAACAGATGCTGGCGGCTGATCCCCACCTCGCGCGCCAGCTTCGCCGTGGGGACCCCTTGGGCGATGCCACGGAGGATCAGGAGGATCTGGGCCGGGCTGAGGTGTGTCCCTTGCCAGGATGTTCCCGTGAACATATTAAACACCCGTCAGCACCTCTTGCAGCGGTAGTCCACGACCGGGGAGTCGGGATGACGGCGGTGGACATTGAGCCCCTCCCGGGCACCGCACCGAGGGCACACGGACCCCTCGGGGTGGAGCAGGTCGAAGAGCTTCTGGCAGCAACCCTCTTGGTCCATCAGGTCAAGGATCGGGAAGTCCATGGCGACGGCTCCAGGCAGTGATTCGGCGACAACCCGCTCAAGACAGAAGAACAGGACCGGACCTGGCTGAAAAGGGCCAACCACCAAATTGCTTCCATGAGCCAAGAGAGCTTCTACGAACTGATGTGAGAGTGTCTCGTCGATCGGCTCGATACCGGGTTTCCGGCCTGAGCGTTTTCGAGACCCTTTCTTTCGGAATCTGTCGCGATGAGCCGCGTGAAGTTAGAGTGGAGCCCGTAGTTTGAGGATCGACGAGTGTCGGGCGACACTTCAGGCCGAGTTCGGTTTCGAGACGCGCCGACCGGGAGGGCGAACATGTCGGGACCGTTTCCGGGGATGGATCCCTACATCGAGTTGCAGGCGGCCTGGCCCGACTTTCATAACGGCCTGATCGCTGAGATCCGTAACGAACTCGGTGCCCGTCTTCCGGACTCCTATATCGCTAGGGTTGACGAGCGGATCGAAGTCGCGACCTGGGAGCCGGGGCCGTCGCGGTCGTTCGTCCCGGATGTCCTCGTCGCCCGCTTCCAGAAGGGCGCGGCGAGCCCCGGAGTCGCCATCGGGACCGCACCGACGGCCACGCTCGAACCGAAGCTGGTCGAGATCGTCGACCGCGACCCCGAACAAGTTCGCATCACCTGGGTCGAGATCCGCGCGCTACCCGACCTGAAGTTGGTGACGGCCGTCGAGATCCTTTCCCCGATCAACAAGGCGGGGCAAGGGCGTCTGTCGTATCTGGAGAAGCGCGAGAAGCTTCATAAGGCGGCACGTGAACCTGGTGGAAATCGACCTGCTGCTCGGCGGCGTGCCCTTGCCGGTGAAGGAGTCGATCGATCCGGGCGGTTATTACGCGATCGTCGCGCGCGGCGAGAGACTTCCGAAGGCGGAGCTCTATCGCTGGAGCGTCCGTGACCCCTTACCCCGAATACCCATCCCGCTCCGCGAGCCCGACGCGGACATCCTGATCGATCTTGGGGTCCTGGTGGGCCGGGTTTACGACCTGGGCCGGTACACACGCACGCTTCGACACGACGAACCGCTCCCGGAAGCCACGTCACTGACGCCCGAGGACCGCACCTGGGCGGAGTTCCAGGGACGTCACCCCGATCGTCGAAATGCCTGATGTCCCGGAAGTCGGGCCATTGTGATGGGGGCGGAGTAACCTCGAGACTGGTACAATTCCGTCGGAGGTTGACCATGCCGATTCACGATTGGACCCGCGTTCCGGCGGGGACCTACCACTTCTTCCACCAGCGCTGGATCTCCGCCATCGCCGACGCAATCAATGGCGGCGGGTTGCCCGAGGGCTACTTCGCCATGAGCGAGGTGGACGCGAAAGGGCCGATCCCGGATGTGCTCGCACTCAGGGCTCGGCCGCCGATGCCCCCTGACGGTACGGCGGGGATCGCCGTCCTCGACAGTCTCCCCCGCGCCCGCATCGTGACTCGCGGCGAGAATACGGCTGGGTACGCTCGTCGGGCCGATCGCTTGTCGGTTTACCTGTCGCAGGGAGAGTTGATCGCGGTCATCGAGATCGTGTCGCCGGGCAACAAGGACAACACCAACGGGCTCAAGTCGTTCGTCCGCAAGGCGGGGAACTTCCTCCGCCGCGGGGTCCACCTGCTGGTCGTGGATCTGTTCCCGCCGTCGATCCGCGATCCGCAAGGTATTCACAAGGCGATCTGGGGGCCGTTCAAGGAGGAGCCGTTCGAACTGCCGCCGGACAAGCCGTTGACCCTGGGGTCGTATGCGGCCGGCTCGGAGAAGGTCGCGTACGTCGAGAATGTGGCGGTCGGGGATCCGCTGCCGGACATGCCGAGTTTCCTCACGCCAGATCGCTACGTCCCGTGCCCGCTGGAGGCGTCGTACCAGGTGACCTGGGGCGTGTTTCCCGGGGCGCTCAAGGGGACGCTCGAGCTGGCCCCGAAATGACGCGGCAGATGCCGTCGCCGAACGTGACAATCCCGAATCTCCGATCAAGTCGCGATCCATTACCCGTTCGGGTCGTCGAGCAATTGCTGCAAGCGATCGCCGAGTGGGGGCGGGAAGCGACCGGGCCAGGTCGAGTCAAGAAGGCCGACGCCGATCAAGTCGCGAAGGTGTGTGCGGTCCTTGTCGCGCCAGGCGGTCAACTTCATTCGCACCAATGCTTCCAGGGCGGCCACCTGGAATTCGATGGCTCGTTCCGATTCTTCGATCTCTGGTAGTTGGTAGTCGTCGGCCCGCTTGACCTTCTCGCCGGCGTAAAGGAGATGGATTCCGCCACTCGGTTTGCCTTGCGGCCCGTCGATGAACGTATCGATGTCTAGGAGTTCGTAGTAGATAAATCCGACTGCTTCCAGACAGGCCCTAGCCGCAGGGAAGTCAGGACGTCGGATCAGAATATCGACGTCACGCGTATTGCGGACCGCGTCCTCGTCAACCCGGGCGACCCACTCGGCCACGGCGTTGCCCCCGACCACCGCGTACGGAACTCCGGCCGCGTCGAGTGCACGGGTTGCCCGGCGCAGCCGCTCCTTGACCTTTTCCGCCGCCATGAGCGCCCTTTCCCAACCGATCAACTCGACTGCGGATTCTGCCATGACTCTCGCTCCCCGATGACTTGCTCTATCCTAACCAAGAGCACGAGATGTGGCGACTCGCAATCGGCGGAGCGAATTCGGAAGCGGATCAGGCGCCGACGAACCCGGGAGCGAGCAACAGGTTGTGAACGGCGGCCCGAGTCGATGAGGGATCAGTAGGCGTCGGACGAGACGACCTCGCCACCATTGGGCGTGATCAGCGACCGTTGGATGACGATGTTGAGGCTCTCCTTGAGGAAGCGGACCGATCCGTCGCCGAGCAAGGCGTTGACGCCGCCGGGGTGGAACCCATAGATCTCGTCGTCGGCCCCGGCGCTGCTGCCCATGCTCGAGCCGGATGCGGGATACTGGCTGTTCTCGTGGCTGGGCGTTCGACTTGTTGTTGATGACCGTCGAGGAGACGATCGCGCTGTCCGGCTCGGCCCATCGCCAGAAGCGTCGCTGGCCGGGCGGGACCGGACGCGTCAACGCCAGCGCCGGCGAGATGTAGTCTTCGGCGTATTCGCTGAGGAACCGCGCATCGCGGCCGGCGTCCTCGATGACGGCGATCGTCTGGCTCAGGCCATCGGTGACCTGGGATAGCCGGGTCATCCTCTGATTGAGCAGGCCGTCGGTCCGCATCGAACAGTTGCGGTAGATCGCGATCGGCGTGCTGCACGGTCCGCCGGTGCGGCCGAGCGGGTCGATCGTGGTCGCGCAGATCGCGGCGTAGTCGGTGACGCCATAGCCAGTGTTGGCCCGGGTCGCCGCGGGGTCGGCCGGATCGACCGCGTCCCGACCGCCGGAGGGCTCCCGGTTCGCCGTCGGACAGAGGAATGTCGCGATGACCGTGCTGTAAGCCGTGAAATTCGCCCCGGAGAGATGGTTATAGTCGAGCGAAAAATTGATCGCGTTGTAGGTCGGCACCGCCTCGAGATTGGCGAGGAGTCGGGGCAGCAATCCCACGCCGTTGACGAACTGGGAATTCGGGGGGCTTGAGGCGTAATAGGTCGATTTGCCGGCGGGAGGGAACGCTCCCACGCTGTTCTCATAGTTGTGGAGCGCCAGGCCGATCTGCTTGAGATTGTTCGTACACTGCGACCGCCGCGCCGCCTCGCGGGCCGCCTGCACCGCCGGCAAGAGCAGCGCGATCAGCACGGCGATGATGGCGATGACAACTAGTAGTTCGATCAGCGTGAACCCGGGTCGGCGCATGCGCCGACGGCGATCCGTTCTTGCGTTCGATTGCATTCTCATGATGGGCTCTCGGATGATCCGTTATTGCAACGGTGCGCGGAATATTCCACGCCAGTGGGTCCGGCCTTATGCCGCTGCACCGCGGAATGCCTGGAGTTTGGTGGAATCGCAGACTACAGGGCGATTCCGGGTCGGTGGGTGAGATTGGCTGCCTGGGCTGAAGCCGTTCCCGCTTGAAAGCCGAGGCGATGGCCGCTTGACAACCTCCCGGTGAGGTCGAAGGGGAGTCTAACAAGAATCTAAGCCGGATGCCAGCATTTGTTCGACGAATGTTGGATATTTTTGACGATCGACCGGCGCCGCCTTGGTCTCTGTTCGTGCTGAGACATCTGACCAGGGACAGGATCATCGGGAGCAACGGTGCCCGGAGGAGATTTCCGGCACGAGATACTTGCGAGTGCGTCAAGTTGTGAGTGGGGCCGGGTGACTCGCGCCTGGCGCTCAATAGAGGTAGGCCCCCGCGGTGATCGTTTGATCGATGGGGGAATGTGGAATCTTCGCCAGCTCGGCGACTCAACGACGGGGCTCGGTCCCATGTCCAGGTTTCGATGGCGGAAGGCGGTTCTCGTTCTATTCCTGGCCTTCGCCGCGGCTTCGATGGTCGTTTGGTCCGTTCCGAGGCGCTGCACCAGGTCAGTCTCCGAGATCAACGCCCGCGAATCGATGCAGTCACTGGTCGATCGGGGATCGGTCTGGATTGACCCGGACCGAGTGGTTCGCTGCCGAGTCGAAGGCCCGGTGTCGATCATCAAGCTCGTCTCCGAAGGGACGATGGTCAAGAAGGGCGATCTCGTCTGCGAGCTCGACGCGTCGGGGCTCAGGAGAAGACTCGGCGAAATTACGATCGTCGCCAGGGGCGCCGAGGGGGAGTCCCGCGACGCCGGGGTCGCCCGCGAGGTGGAGGCATGCCGCGACCAGATCGCACTCTGCAAGCTCTACGCCCAGGCCGACGGCCAGGTCGTGCTCGCCGGAGACCCCGGTCCGAACGCGCACGGGAAGCGCCTCCAGCAAGGTGCGATCGTGAAGCGTCCGGATGAGATTCTCAGCGTATTCGACGTCGATGGGGCGATTCGCGTGACGACCAAGGTGCCGGAGAAATTGCTCGAGCACGTCAAGAAGGGGCAACGGGCACGGATCACGTTCGATGCGTTCCCGCAGAAGGTCCTGCCGGGAGTCGTCGCGGATATCAGTCCGCTCCCCGATCCGAGCATGGGGGGGCGTCTGGCCGGCTTTTACACCGTGGGGGTCGAGATCGCTCGGGGCTTTCCTGGACTACGCCCGGAGATGGGGGCCAGGGTCGAGATTCTCCTCGACGGCCTCGGTGCGCCCCAGCCCCTGGGTCAATCCCAGATGGGGCCGTGACGGCAGACTCTTCGATGCCGGCCGATAGGGGAAGAACCGTTTTGAGGAGAGGCAGGGTGACTCGATGAGCCGCCAGGACAATCGCGCCAGGACGAGCGAGGCCGTCAGGCCGCCGATCAGCGAGGCGAACCAGGCGAACGGCAACATCCATGAGGGGAGGCGGACGGCGAACCAATGAGTCCGGGTTATCCCCTCGACGACGATGATGGGATGGAGCAGGTAAAGGCCGTAGCAATATTTGCCGAGGACCCGCAACGGCGACCATGCGAGGAGCCGTCCGGCCGTAGCGGGACCGGCCACCCCCAGCAAGACGATTGCGCCGGAGCCGACTGATGCGGCCGCCCGTCCGACCACCAAGACCGCCGGGCTGATCTCGGGTAGCTTGTAGATCACCGTCGCCGATGCCAGCAAGGTCGGCACGGCGAGTCGCACGAGGAAGGATGTCCGGGCTGGTCGATGGCGGACCATCCATGCGAGGTAGGAGCCGATGGCCAGGCCGTCGAGCGAGAAGGGGGTCATCCGATGAATGGTCTCGATGCCCGCTCCGTAGCGTACGGCGACCCACTGCGCGACCAGCGTACCCAGCCCGACCACCAGGCTCATCGGACCGATCCGACGGACCGGGACGAAGCCCAGTAGGATCGGCCAGACGAAGTAGAACTGCTCCTCGATCGCCAGCGACCACAGGTGCCAGGTGTAGATATTCGACGAGATTCCGAGGTCGGTGCGCCAGTTGCTGAGATGCAGCCAGAGCTTCCACGCCTCGCCCGCGGGAGGATGGGTCAGGTAGAGGCCGGCGAGGAACACATAATAGAGCGGGAAGATGCGGAGCATCCGTCGGCCGAAGAAGCTGCGCCAATAGTCGGGCGACTCACGGGTGTCGATGAGGATGCCGGTGATCAAGAAGCCCGACAGGATGAAGAACAGGTCGACACCCCAGGCCCCCATCCCGGCATAGCCGACGATCGCGCGGGCCCAGGGCGTCCGGAAGGCATCCGCCAGCGGCGGGATGAAGTGCGAGAGCAGCACACCGAGGATGGCCAATCCGCGGACGCCATCGAGCGCCGGTATGTGACGATCCTTCGTGAATGGCTCCATCACGACACCTCCTCAGGTCGAGACGACGGTTCCCGGATCGGATGCCGCGTGCCGGCGTGCGAATCAGCTCGCGGCAATCTAATCAAAATCCTTATCCGCTAGAACCCGAACCTTCGAGCGGAATGATGGTGGGCTTCAGGTGGCAGATGTGCAGCTCACCAGACCGGAGGACGCCTGGTAAGATAAGGCCAGCTACCGAGTAGTCGACAGGATTTCTTCCGGATCTGCGTTCAAAAGGGTCCGGGCGGGAGTGGCGGATGATTGTCGAGCGGATCAAGGCGATGCTCGAGGCGTGCGAGGCCGGGACCGCGGCTTTCCCGCCGACCGAGCTCTATAACGAGGACTGGCTCCTGCGGATCATCCTCGACTGGTTCGCGCTCCAGGGCGGCGACCGATATCCCCTCTCGCCGATGCCCGGGGCGCGGTGGTTCTCGCAGGCCTGGCTCCCCTCGGCGTTCCTGACCCGATACCGGGGCGACCGACTGGCCGAGGCGCGGACGCACGCCGACGGCGTGCTCGGCCACTTCGTCATCGGTGACCCGGGCACCGCGGCCCTGACGCTTGTCCCGCAGGCGCGCCAGCTCGTCGTCCTGGAAGCCAAGCTCTTCGCCCGGCTCTCGGCCGGGGTCCGCAACGCCCCATACTACGACCAGGCGGCGCGGAGCGTGGCGTGCGTGGCCGAGACGCTCCGCCGAGTCGAGCGGCGCCCGGAGGACATGGACGAACTGGCGTTCATCGTCCTGGCCCCGCAAGCCCGGCTCGATGACGGGATCTTCGAGTGGGACTTGGCCCTCGATGCCATCCGCCGCAAGGTGCGCCGCCGTGTCGAGGATTACGCCGGCGAGCGCGATGCCTGGTTCCGGGAGTGGTTTGAGCCGACCTGGAGGCGGATCGAGGTGCGCTCGCTGAGCTGGGAGGATCTCATCGACGTCGTCGCCTTCCATAGCCTGTCCGACGGGCAGATCATCGATAGCTTCTACGGCCAGTGCCTCCGGTTCAACAGGCCGCAGTCCAGGGGGCCGTTGCCGAGGGCCCCGTTCCCGGTCCGCCCGCGAGCGTCGAGCTGCCCCCGGCTGCCGGATTGGGCGGGGGTTTCTTAGATCGGAATCCGCGACCACGGTCGTGAGACCGTGGTTCGGACGGGGAACCTCCAACCTCGCACGTGAGTGCGATCCGCGGCACGGGCCTCCAGTCCTGGGGAGCCGCCTGCGGGCAAGATGCCTGTCACACTTCCGGATCGGCCTGACGCCCGAGGTTGGAGGACGTTCGTCCCGTCCGAATCACGGTCTCACGACCGTGGTCACGGGCTCAGAGCTCGCTCCATCAGGTAGCGTTCCGCGAGACGTGTCGTTCATTGGATCTCAGGGTCGGACCGGAAAGCCTGACCTACAGGGGACGCTCAGGGCGCGAGCCTCTCGATGAGCCAGCCGTCCTGCGTCTGTCGCGTGTAGCGGAGCCTGTCGTGCAAGCGGCTCGGTCGTCCTTGCCAGAATTCGATCGAGTCGGGGACCAGGCGAAAGCCGCCCCAGTTCGGCGGGCGGGGGATGACGCCGTCGGCGTACTGATCCTCAAGTTTGCGGACCTGGGCCTCGAGCACCTCCCGGCCGTTGATGACCTGGCTCTGCGGCGAGGCCCAGGCCCCGATCCGCGAACCGGCGGGACGGCTGTGGAAATATCGGTCCGACTCCTCGGGGGAGACGCGTTCGACCTGCCCCTCGATGCGGACCTGACGCTCCAACCCCTGCCAGAAGAAGACCGATGAGGCATAGGGGTTCGTGAACAGCTCGCGTGCCTTACGACTCTCGTAATTCGTGAAGAACGTGAAGCCCCGATCGTTCGACCCTGCGCAGCAGGACAATCCGGACCGACGGACGTCCCTCCGGCGTGGACGTCGCCAAGGCCATGGCATGGACCTCCGGGACCTCGGTCTGAACGG
Organism: uncultured Planctomycetota bacterium; assembly: GCA_963777695.1. Classification (GTDB taxonomy): domain Bacteria; phylum Planctomycetota; class Planctomycetia; order Isosphaerales; family Isosphaeraceae; genus CAVZRC01. Next base: position 937,084 of record CAVZRC010000001.1, on the reverse strand, counting down.
CCTGGTCGAACCAGGTCAGGAACTGCCCGATCGGATCGGGATCGAGGTCTTCCTCGCGCAAGTGGGACAGACGATAGTCTTTACGCAGCTCGTCGATCTTCACCTTGTTCTCTCCTTTGACCCTGGCGGTTTGATGAGAAAGAGGCAAGACTGGACGGCCATATTCACAGACTACGAATGACGAAAGACGAATGGCAGATGACAAATCGGGTATGAAGTTTTTGACGAAACGACATACTGCGGCTACCATGTTCTATTCGGGACGAGTCGCGTTTCCATGGATGGACAACTCGTGGACGCAACGAGCCTGACGAGGTCCGATCGATGCACATTCCCGATGCCCTGCTGGAACCGAAGGTGGCCGCGATCACGGGCGTGGTGGGTGCGGCCGGGTTATTGTATGCGCTCCGCAAGCTGGAACACCATCTCGGCGAGCGGACGACCGTGCTGATGGGCACGATGTCGGCCTTCGTGTTTGCCGGGCAGATGGTGAATTTCCCGGTCTTGTACGGCGTGTCGGGGCATCTCCTGGGCGGCGTCTTGAGCGCGGTGTTGCTCGGTCCATGGGCGGGAGCGGTGGTGATCGCCGCCGTGCTCATCGTCCAATGCTTTCTATTCGTCGATGGCGGCGTCACGGCGTTGGGGGCCAACTTCGTGAACATGGGCCTGATCGGCGCCGTCTGCGGGTACGCGATCTATGCGCCGGTCCGGCGGGCGATCGGCGGGCCGAAGGGAGTGCTGATCGCGTCGATGGTGGCCGCGTGGTTCTCGGTGTTGCTGGCATCGGGGGCGTTCGCCGTCGAGATGGCGGCCTCCGGGCATCGCGAGGACTTCTTGCAGATCTTGACCTGGATGGCCCTGGTCCATGCGGTGATCGGTGTCGGCGAGGCCCTGATCACCGGCATCGTGGTGCGATTCGTCTTGCTCCGGCGTCCGGATCTCCTGGAACCCGAGGGAGGGGCCGGCGAGGCGTCATCGAGGGTCGGATGGGTCCGTCCGGCGATCGCGGGACTGGCGATCGCGTTGGGAGTTGCCGTATTTCTCGGACCGTTCGCATGCGATGACCCCGACGGCCTCGAATACGTCGGCGATCGTGTCGGATTCCTGAAAGAGGAAGCTCCGCCGGTGCTCCGCTCGCCCATGGCCGACTACCAGCTCAAACTCCCCGGGCTGAATCATGCTCGGGTCGCGACGGCGATGGCCGGCCTGGTCGGGACGCTGGTCGTCTTCGGTCTCGGGTGGGGGATGGCCCGCGTGCTGCCCCGCACCAAAGTCGAAGGGGTCGCGCCCGATGCGGCTTGACGGGATCGAGCGGTACAGCACCGGGCCCGGTCCGATCCATCGACTCGATGCCCGGATCAAGCTGGTCGCGGCCGTGGCCTTCGTCGTCGCGGTGATCGCCACGCCGCCGGGGGCCTGGATCGGCCTCGGCGCGGAGGGGTTCCTGCTCGCATTTATCATCGGCCTGGCCGGCATCCCACCGCGAGAGCTGGCGAGGCGATGGCTGGGCCTGTTCGTGCTCGTCGGCTTCCTGACCGTGATGGTCGCTCCGGCCCATCCGGCGCGGGCCCGGTACGGCCTGGCGGTCGTGGCATCGAGCATCCTGATCAAGAACGGGCTGGCCCTGGTGACGATGCTCGTCCTGGCCGGCACCACGCCCTTCCCCAGGCTGCTCTCGGCCGCGCGCAAGCTCGGCGCGCCGCCCGTGCTGGTGGCCACCCTCCAGTTCATGGACCGATACCGATATGTGTTGCTCGACGAGCTCGATCGGATGGCGACCGCGCGGCGGGCACGCACCTACCGACGCCGGAGTTCCCTCTCGTGGGCCCTGCTCGGGGGATTGATCGGTATGCTGTTCCTCAGGACGTTCGAACGCGGCGAGCGCGTCCACGATGCCATGATCGCCCGGGGCTGGAGCGGAGCAATCCGGAACCTCGATGATTGAGCCGAGGGACGCGGATCCCACTCCCGGGGCCAATGGGATCCTTGCGACCGATGCGGTCCTGGCGATCCGCGTGATCGGGCTGGATTACGGCTATCCCGACGGCAAGGAGGCGCTTCGGGGCGTGGACATGAGAATCGAAAGCGGGGAATCGGTGGCCCTGGTGGGCCCCAATGGGGCCGGGAAGAGCACGCTGCTCCTCCATCTGAATGGGCTCCTGCCGGGCAAGGCACGCGGCACGATCGGGCACAGCCATGCTCTCGGCGGCCCGAGAACTCCGTCGCGACCGCCGAGCGTCTGGATCGAGGGCCTCGAGATGAACCCGCGGAACGCACCCGAGGTACGTCGGCGGGTGGGCCTGCTGTTCCAGGATCCCGACGATCAGCTCTTCTGCAATACGGTCGTCGAGGATGTGGCGTTCGGGCCGCTCAACCAGGGGATTCCCGCGGCCGAGGCCCGCTCGCTGGCGATGGAATGTCTGGGGCGGGTCGACCTGGCCGCGGCGGCGGATCGGCCGCCGCATCACCTCAGTTTCGGCGAGCGGAAGCGCGCCTGCCTGGCCGGTGTCCTGGCCTGCCGGCCATCCGTCCTGGTCCTCGACGAGCCGTCCGCCAACCTCGACCCGAGGGGGCGCAGGCGGTTCATCGGCCTGATCCAGGCACTGGCCTCGACCAAGCTGATCGCGACCCATGACCTCGAGATGGTGCTGGAGCTATGCCCCCGGACGATCCTGCTCGACGCCGGCCGCGTCGTCGCCGATGGACCGAGCCACGAGATCCTCGGCAACGCCGAGCTGATGGACGCACACGGTCTCGAGCGGCCGTTGAGCCTTCGATTCGAGCGATGAACCGTCACGCCACGACCCGGACGGGATTCAACTCGAGCATAAGACGCTCTAACTGTGGGTGCGGATGACGTCGGAGGTATCCAAGACGGCGCCGCCGGCGCCGATCGCCTTGACCTGGTAGAAGGGTCCTGCGGCCGTGGTTGCGATCGCCGTCTCGAAGCCGGTGCGCGAGGTGACCGAGACCGTCGACAGCGACGTCCGTGTGGGGCCGGCGAGCAACTCCCAGGCGACCGTCTGTGTCGAGCCGTTCCAGGAGGCGTACACGGTCGCTTGCCCGTCCGTACCACTAACCGCCGTCGCCGCCGGCCTCTTGTTCGGAAGCCCCACCCACGGATCGCTGACGGCGCGGTAGGTGACGTCCTGGCCGGCCAGGACGTAATCCGCGAGGACCGACCCACTGCTGGAATACTCGGTGTAATACGAACTCAACTCTCCGTTGGATTGCGTATCGGATCCCCAGCCGACGAACAGATCGCCGTTCGCGAGGACCTGGAAGTCGCCCTGGCTGTTCGGATGGAGCGCCGGGTCGTGGTAGATCGGTGGACTTGCGAGACTCGCGGACATGTCCTGGAGGTCCAGGTCCAGTATCAGGCCGCGGCCCGGTCCGTAGGGACCGCCGTCGGGCGGCGCGGCGAGGCCGCCGTCGTCGAAGAGGCTGATCCCTCCGGGCACGAACCGCGCCGTGTGCTGGTACTGGAACGCCGAGCCGTATGGGCCAGTGATCAGGTCCGAAGGCATACTGAACTGGTCCTGCTTGCCCCCGAGCTGCCAGAGAAACTGCCCCGTATTGCGGCTGATGTCATAGATCCCCCACGTGTTGCGCGGAGACCAGGATTTGCGAGCCGTCTGGGCTCACGTCGATCGAATTGGCATGGTAAGGGTCCCAGGCGCGACCCGGAGTCGTCGTCATCGGGACGACCGCGTCGCTCAAGGGGACGTGCGCGGCCATATTCCAGGCGAACATCAGCTTCTTGGTCCGCAGATTGACTTCGAAGACTTCCGGGTCGACATACGCCCCGTCTCTCGAGCCGCCGTAGGGGGTCAGGTTCGCCTTGACGACCTTCGTCGCGAGGAAATAGGCGTCCCCTTGCGGCGTGATCAAGAACTCGTGCTCGTCCATCGAGAATCCCTTCGGTGCCTGGACCGACATGATCTCGTGATAGTGTTCATTGTAGATGACGTATCGGCCCCCCGGCAGCGACGTGCCGGTGGGCAGTTTGCTCGCATGAATCCCCGAGATCGTACCCTGCCACCAGGTCAACACCGGCCTGCCGAATAAGGTCTGAGCTTCGAAGCCGATCGCTTGTTTCGTATTGCGGCTGGAAAGGGGGTCGAACCAGATCGGATTCCCGGAGCCGTCCATGATCAGCGGACCGGTGTCGCCAACCAATCGACTCGGGTCGGTCGATTGGTCGTAAGGCGCGACGAAGATCGGATCGACAGCCGCGCCAGCTTGGACTCCCAGCGCGTTCACTTTCATCGGATGGAGCTGTGGCGCACTCACGAAATTCCAGACGCCGCTCGCATTGCTCGGTAGCTCCCGGCCCTCGAGGGCTTCCAGGCGTGGCGTCGCGAAGAGTCGCCCGCGGACGCGCGGACCGCGATTCGAATCGTCCTTCGAGCACCGGAATGCCCGAGTCAGCCAGTTGGCAACGCAGGATGTCATGAACAGCCCCCTCATCGCGAACACGACACACCGATCCGACAATCCTCCGACCTTTGCCCCCGTACCCGAAATTGTGAAATGGGTAATCCGGAGAGCTTAGGCAGTATAACCAATCCTGTGCGAAGTAGGTCAAGGTTGTGTTATTCGAAATTCTCAGAGTTTTACAAGGAAGGTAATATGAACGCCTCGGAAACAGGGACTTTGTACCTGGCCGCCCCTTTCTCCGGATCCCCTTGCGGTTGGCCGATCGCGAGGGGAGAACGGAGCCGAATTGGTGAGACAACATGGCCATGCCGAAGTTCCGTGTGCAGTTCCAGATACGGTGGCTGATGGCTTCAGTGGCGGCCTTGGCCGTCCTCTTAGCTCTGCCGACGCCGATTCTGACTCTGCTCCTTCTCCCCGCGATCGTCGCAGCGTTAATCCTTCTGCCCACCGCTCTCGCCCCGCGCGGCCGCAGGATCGAGGTCGCGTTCTGGGCCATGGCTCTTCACCCGCTGGTCTTCCTGGCGTGGCTGGCGGCCTGGCGCTTCCTCCTGGACCCCCGGACGCTCTATCCCAGGGACAGCGGCTGGTATTTCACCTTCATCCTCGAGACTCCCTACTTCCTGGCCTTCGTCTCTCGATGGTATCTGATGGCTTTTCTGGCCATCGGGGGACCGATCGCGGCGATCCGCTTCGCGGGACGACCTCTGGGCATTCCTCTCGTGATGATGATTGTCGTGTGGTTCTCGACCGGCGCCGTTATGGCCTAGAACCCGTTCCAGATGAGTGACTGGTTTTGGGATTGAGGGGGATGCTCAGAGCGCGTCAGCGGTGAAGCTCTAAGGCCTGAATCCCACCATTTCACCGTAGCCCGGTTCACGCTAACATCTTGGGAGTGAGCTCCGGATTATCTCCTTGGGGATGACCCAGAGAGCTTCGTTCATTTACGGTATGCACGCGCCCGTGGTCCGCCGATGGGCCCGAGCTTTTCGGCTCCGGCACCCCTGAATGAGGAAGGGCGCGATGATTCTCATCACCGGAGCGACCGGGCACCTGGGCAGGGTCGTGATTGAGCAGCTGCTCGAGCGGCGCGATGCGGGGCAGGTCGCCGCGTTCGTCCGGGGAGCCGGCAAGGCGGCCGACCTCGCGGACCGGGGGGTGGATGTCCGCGTGGGCGACTATAACGATGTCGCGTCGCTCGACGGCGCCATGAGGGGCGTCGAGAAGGTCCTCCTGATCTCGGGGACGGATCCGGACGAGGAGCGTGGCGTCCGGCAGCACGGCAACGTGGTGGACGCCGCCGGGCGGGCGGGGGTCCACTTCATCGCCTACACCGGCAGGGCGATGAGGGACCCGAGGGCTTCCGAGAACACCCTCATGAGGCACCACTTCCTGACCGAGGATCTCATCCGCGGCAGCGGGCTGACCTACGCCCTGTTCCGCAACGCGTTGTACTTCGAGACGCTCACCTACTACATCGGGAGACCGGGCCAGACCTTCGAGACGGACATCCGCCTTCCGGCGGGCCGCGGGAAAGTCGCCTATGCGCTGCGGAGCGAGTTGGGCGAGGCGATCGCCAACGCCCTGCACCGCGACAGCGGCGTGGATCGCGTCTACACACTCACGGGGGGTGAGGCGTGGTCCTTCGACGACGTGGCACGGGCGCTCGGCGAGCTGTCGGGGAAGCCGGTGACCTACACCCCCACGGATCAGGCCAAGTATGAGTCCGGGATGCAGGCTCGGGGCGTCCCCGGGCCGATGGCGCGGCTCTTGTATGGCATCTACTGCGACATCCGCGACGGGCAGATCGACGAGGTAACCCCCGAGTTGGAAGGACTCCTCGGGCGAAAGCCGGCTTCGCTCAAGGCGGGGCTCAAGTCACTGTTCAACCTGTAGAACCACGACAAGAACCCTCGGGTAAGGAAGCGGGACGCTTGGTATGGAAACCGGGTAACGGAGAAAGGAAACGGGGACGCACCCAAAGTCAGCTTTCGCAACGCTTTCGCAGCCCTTCCGCTTCTGTAGCGATGGATCTTTGGCTCAGCCCGCGATAGATGCGGGACGCCAGTGGACCGAGCAAGCCGGAAAACCGAAGCGCCAGCGTGACTCTGCTCCCGGCTCCGTCAGCCTCAACCCAGTGTCCGGCTTCGAGCTTTACGCCTGGGCTACGCGTGGTCCAAACAAAACTTCTTGGCGCGTCGATTTCTGTGACCTGCCAAACCGCGGGCAATAACTTAGGCTGCCGAACGTGCGCCTTGCTGCCTACCGCGAACGGTCCATCTTCCATGATCCGAACGCTTGTGACGGCCGAATTCCATTCCGGCCAACGTTCGACATCGGACATCACCTCGAACACCCGGTCGGGCGGGGCGTTGATGTCAACGACGATCTTGAACTCCGTGGTCGCCCGGTAAGCCCTTGTCGTCACGCCTGGAGTCTCTTCCATCAAACTGTTCCGTGTTGCCGCACTAAACGCTGCCGAGATCTCCGGGAACGGCGGAGGGCCAACGTTGACCAGCACCTCCGCGAGTTCCGGTATTTTGACATGCCGGCATTCCGAACTACCAGGGGAATTATCCAGCAAGCCGGCGCCGGCCTGTAGCAAGGCGATGGCACGCGCCCGCCCGCCGGATCCAATTTTCTACATCCACGCCTCCTTCGTCCATGCTTGGTCGCACCCCGGCGCGACGCGTTTCCATCGCGACTCTATCCTCTCGACAGCCGTCCTCAAAACGTTGCTCCCCGCGACAGGTGAGCTATGCTCCTACCTTCCACGCCAGGCGAGCAAGTCCCTTAATTCCTACAAGAGCAGTCCTTTGATGACGGTCGTCGAACTCCTCGCTCAGATCTCTCGGCGTGATCACTCACGGTCCGAGGCAACGCTCCAGGCGGATATCCGGCAATTGGTGCTGACGGCGCCGCTGTCGCTTTCGGCCGAGGACGTCGTCACCGCGGACCTTGAGACCCCGGTCGGTATCCGTCGCCGGATCGATATTGAGGTAGGTAGCTGTCTGATCGAGGTCAAACGGGATCTCTCGGCTGGGAGCATACTGCCCGATGCGATCGGGCAACTGGCGGGCTATCTGGCGACCCGACAGAATGAGATCGGCTGTCGATACGTCGGCATCCTGACCGATGGTGCCGACTGGCGGTGCGTCTGCCTGCCCGGCGTGGCGGAGGCAGGGCCGCCGCGCGAGGTTTCGGCCTACACGCTCTCGCCGACCAGGCCGGATCCCGAGCCGTTTCTGATCTGGCTGGAGGGCGTGCTGGCCACGGCCCGGGACATCCCAGCAACGCCGAAGGAGATCGCGCGGCGGCTGGGGGCGGGGAGCTCGGCCCACGCCCTGGACCGCGACACGCTGCTCCAGCTCTTCACGCGGCATCGCGACCATCCGGCGGTGCGGATGAAGCGGCGTCTCTGGGCCCGGTTGCTGACGACCGCACTCGGCACCCAGTTCGATGACAGCGACGAACTGTTCGTCGAACACACGTACCTGGTGAACACGGCGGAGATCATCGCCCATGCACTGGTCGGATTCGATCTCAAGTCGATCGCGCCGGCGTCGCTGTTGACGGGCAGCAAGTTCGAGGAGAGCGGCATCTCCGGCGTCGTCGAAGCCGACTTCTTCGACTGGGTCGTTCACGTTCCGGGTGGCGAACCGTTCGTCCGCTCGCTGGCACGCCGCGTAGGTCGATTCCGCTGGCAGGAGGTTGGCGGCGACGTCCTCAAGGTTCTCTACGAATCGGTCATCACGGCGCCGACCCGGAAGCGGCTCGGCGAATACTACACGCCCGACTGGTTGGCCGAGCGGATCGTCTCGACCTCGATAGCGCGGCCGCTGGAGACTCGGGTTCTCGATCCGTCGTGCGGCTCCGGCACCTTCCTCTTCCATGCGGCCCGACGTTATCTTGCCGCGGCCGAGGACGCGGGCCGCTCGCTGGAGTCGGCGCTCTCCGGCCTGACGCGGCATGTGCTCGGCATGGACCTGCGCCCGGTGGCCGTGACCCTGGCCCGGGTAACGTATCTGCTGGCCATCGGCCGCGACCGCCTCACGCACCCGGCCCGCGGTCCGATCCTGGGCTGCTCCCCATTTTCTGGTCCACCTGAAATGGGAGTCCCTCCAATCAATTCGATTTACCATCATGTTACTTTGTGATCTTCTGTTTCTTCTCCTCCTTCGCGTCGCAGGCCGCGCTATATTCCCTCGGCGTCGCGTACCCCAAGGAACTGTGCGGCCGGACCGTGTTGTATTCCCGCCGGAACCACGAAGCCTTGGCACGAGCATCCGCCACGTTATCGAATTCCACACGTTCCATAAATTCATCACGCAATCGACTGTGAAATGACTCGATATATCCGTTCTCCCAGGGGCTACCCGCGGCGACCGGGATCGACTTCGCCCCCACTCCCGGTAACCATCCCACTAACGCCGCACAAATAAATTCCGATCCGTTATCGCTCCTGATCCGTGTCGGTGCCCCGCGACGTCCGATCACACGCGCCACCTGCCGCCGCACATCGGCCCCGGTCAGCGATCCGTCCGCATGCAGCACCAGGCACTCCCGAGTGTATTCGTCTACCAGCGTCAGCCACTTGAGAGGACGTCCCCCGGCCGTCCGATCGTGAATGAAGTCACAGGTCCACACGTCGTTCTTAAATCGAGAAGGTTGATTCGTGCAACTGTTGGCGCTGACCCCGGGCTTGGGGCCTAATTTCCGCGGCTTTCGCAGCCTTAAGGGCCGCCGCAAACCCATCTCGTTCCAGAGCCGTCGCACCCGCTTCAGGTTCAGCGACCAGCCTCGGCGGATCAACATCGCGTGGACCCTCCGGTAGCCGTATCGCGGATGACGCCGAGCCAGCCGCTTGATCTCTCGGCTCAGGGGCACCTCGTCGCCCCGAGTCCGTCTTAGGTATCGCAGGGTCGAGCGGGACCGTCCCATGACCCGGCAGATTCGCCGTTGCGACACCCCGTACTCCTGGCTCAGGAAATCCGCGGCGGCCCTCTGCTGGTTCGGGCTCACCACTTTTTTTTGCGATGTCCTGGAGCATCTGCTTGTCGAGCATCAGCTCGGCCACGAGCCGCTTGAGCCGATCGACCTCGGTCTCCAGCTCGCGGCACCGGCGCTCGTTGTTGACCTGGGCCGGGTCGTGTCGTTGCCGCCAGCGGTAGTAGGTCGTCTGGGCCACGCCGATCTTCCGACAGACGTCGGCGATAGTCAGGCCCTTGGCCAGATCGCGATCGACTTCCCGAAGGACCTGCGCCACCTGGTCGGTGGTCCGTCGTTTCCTCATGATGAGTCCCTCCGTGACTCAGTCTACCGAGGGACTCCCATTTCGACTGGACCAGTTTTTGGGGAGCAGACCAGCCTCGCCCCGCCCCGCGGAATGATCGAGATGCTCTACGATGCTGCGGGGGATATCAGTCAGCAGACCAACGGGGCCATCGATTTTCATGTCGATCCGGTCGGAGTCGGCGTTTCCGGCTCGATCACGGATGTTCGTTACAATAGCTATCTCCGCGTCGTCAAGAACAGCTATACCCATCTGCTCTTCCGCATTACCACCCCGGTCGCCGGTCCTTTCCCGGCCAAGGCAACGACCCCTGAGAGCGAACAGTATCTGGACCTGAAGGACGAGACTGAGTTGCGCGATGCCATCAAGACCATCCTGCAACGCCCGCGAACGACAGTAATCGTTCTCTACCTCCTCAAAACGGTCCACTGAGTGCGCTGGCCAGACAGGAAAAAAAAGGGGAGAACAACCGCTTTGGCTGGGGATCGGTTTGGGTCGGTCAACTCACTCAAGGCAAGATTCCGGCCACCAGGATCTCGCCGATCTCGACGCCACCGATGAGGACGGATAGCACATGGCCGGGTGCGAGAACCTGGTGCGACCGGTAGCCGGATGGACCCGGGTCGGAGTACACCTCAACCTGGCCGTCATCCACGTTGACGATCCAGTAGAATGGGATGCCGCCGGCCGCGTAGATCTCGGCCATCGCCCGGTCTTCGTCCAGGCTCGATACGGATACCTCGGCGACGAGGGCCGCGTCGGCCGCGTCGGGGTAGCGCTTCAGGTAACCCCGCGGCGTGCCGCGTACGATGGCGAGATCGGGGCGCGGGATGCTCACCTGCGATTGGATCTTCAGCCCGTTCTGAACACGGGGATACCAGCAGGCGAGCAGGAGCGCCCCGATGGCCATGCGGATGGCGTCGCAGACGGCGCCGTGCTCGGGCGATTCGGCCATTCGGTTCACCACGTATCCGTTGATGAGGTGGACGTCGTCCTGCTTGGGGAAGAAGCCGGAGGCGACCAGCGACTCATATTGTTCCAGGCTCATGCGGTAGATCGGCCAGGGGATCCGGATCGTGCCCGCCGGTGGGGTCGGCATCGACGCGAGGGTGGACATGGGATTCACTCCAACCGAGTGTCATCTTCCTTCGTGGCACGGATGGTCCGCGAGTCAGCATGACCCGCCGGTCGATCGATTGACTCACAGTCCGGTCGTGGACGTCAACATCTTCCGGTAACTGGCCCCGCGCGTCAGGGCACCCCCCTGACCGGCCCGCGGACCGATCGATCACCGAGAAACTCGGCCTCGCTCGAGGAGTTGGTGGAAGCTGGGCAGGGCGGACAAAGCCTTGAGATCGGGGTCCGCGGCGGCGTCCGAAGCGGGGATGCCCGCCTTGATCGCGCGGGCGAGCAACTCCAGGGCATGCGGAAGCTGGCGGGAATCGCCGGCCCGGTCGGCATAGAGGGCCACGGCGCAGGCGGCGTTGTAGAGTCGATGCGATGTCGGTGTCTCGAGCAGGCGTTCGACGTCGTCGAGCGCGGCCCGGTCGCTGAGTCGGGCGCGGATCAGGGCTCGGAGCTGGATGGCATCGATCAGATGGGGATTGGTGTCGATCGCGGTATCGAGGTGCCGGACGGCGGAATGCGGGTCCTTGGTCCGGATCAACAGCGCCATACCATAGCTGGCGGCGGCATGGCGGGGATCTCGTGCGAGGACGCGTTCGAAGTCGTCCCGAGCACCCTGGGGATCGGTCGCTAGCCGGGTCATGCCCCTGGCCACTCGCACAACGGAGTCGTCCGGATGGTGCGCAAGGAGATCGGCGAAATCACGAGCGGACTCGGCCCGACGGCCGAGTCGGGCGAGGGTCTCGCCGCGTGCCGCCATCACCGGCAAGTCACGTCGGCCGAGCTCGACGGCGCGGGTCAGGTCGGACAGGGCGCCTTCGAGATGGTTCAGCTCGAGTTGAACGAAGGCGCGGTTGACCATCGCCTCGACGAAATCCGGCTCGATCTCGAGGGCCCGATCATAGGCATCCCGGGCGTCGAGGAGCCGGCCGGCCCTGGCGAGGGCCAGACCCCGGTTGAAGTGGGTCCAGGCGAAGCCCGGTCCTCGGGCCGAACACACCGAGAAGTCGCCGGCCGCTTCGAGGTAACGTCCCTGGGCGTAGTGGCAATGGCCCAGGATGAACCAGGTCCAGAAGGAGGTGACCTCCAACTTCAGGGCCCGTCTCAGCGCCTCCTCGGCACCGGCGGGATCGCCGGCGGCCAGCAGCGTCGTACCGAGCAAGGTCCAATCGTGGCCGGTTGTCGGTGGGGTCTGCGCGGCCCGGGTCCGATCCCGCTCGGATAGGCCGGATTCTCCCAGGGCGGCGTGGTATCGCGATCGCTCGTCGAACAGTGCGGTCGTGGGCCGGTTCGACGAGTTGCTCGGCCCGGTCGAGGCGGGCGATTGCCCGCTCGATCGCCTTCCGACGGTCGGACTCGGAACCGAATTTCTTCGCGTGATGGATGCGGGCGCGGGCCTCCAGCATGATCAACTCGACCGCTTGCTCGCGCAGTCGTTGCTGTTCGTCGCGAGGGAGGACGAGGATCCAGCCCGAGAGCGGCGACGGGGCGTCGATCGGTAGCCGCAGGTCCGCGAAGCACTCCTGCGCCGCGCGATCCCCTTCGCCAGGTTGTCGTCGGACGCGCCTGCGGTATTGAGGAGGAACTGGGTCTCCGTGAAGTCGCGTTCGAATCGCTGCCGCTGGAAGCGGACGCTGAGATCGCGGACGGCGCCGATCGCGAAGGACACGGCGACGCCCATGCCGACGAGCAGGATCAGCGAGAGGATCGCGATCGAGGTCGTGCCGCAGAGCCCGGGATGCCGCCTGCCGAACTTGCCAACTCGTTCCCGGAAGCTCGGCTCCGGACAATGTTTCATTGGTAAGTCCTCGAGGAATCGACGCAAGTCCTCGGCGAGGTCGCGGGCGCGGGCATAGCGCCGGGCCGGGTCGAACTCGAGGCATTTGGCCACGAGGGCGTCGAGGCTCCATGGGACCTGTGAGCATCGCGCCCGCAACGAAGGCTTGCAACGGCGGCTCTCCGTGAGGATCTCGATCGCCTCGAAGGCGGTCGTGCCGGGCGGCGGCGTGGGGAAGGGGGGCTCTCCGGCGAGCATCTCGAAGAGGATCAGTCCGAGAGCGTAGATGTCGGCGCGCTCGTCCACGGCCTCGGGCGCGGTCGCCCCGCGGGGGTTGAAGGCATCGAGGTGCTCGGGTGCCATGTAGGGGAGAGTCCCGCCGATGAGCGCGCGACGGACCTCGCCCTCGGAGGACTCGGGATGGTTCTCGGCCGCGAGGTTGAAATCGAGCAGCATCGGGGTCCCATCCGCCGCGAGCAGGATGTTGGCCGGCTTCAGGTCGCGGTGGAGCAGGCCGCGCGAGTGGGCATGCTCGAGGCCCTCGGCCAGCCGCGCGACGATCCAGACCGCGGCCTGGACGGTGCTTGCCTGGTGCAAGAAGAGCCGGGAGGGCTGGTGCTGGTCCGCTTCCGCCGCGTGCGACCCCGGCCCGATCGACGCCATCCCCCGCGTCCCGACCAGTCTGGAGAACAAGGACCGGAAACGCGAGACGCCGACGGATCGTTCCAGGCCGGATTGCGACAGCCACCGAGCCGTGCTGGGCGGCTGGGACAATGGACCGGTCGGACTGTCGGAAAACTGCGGACGGGATCGCGATGCGCCGGTCGGGGGGTGGCCGTCGGGCCGGGGGCGGTGCTGACTGAAGTGGTCCAGGGCCCTCACCAGGCTCCGGCCGCCGTGCTCGGTCGGGTCCAGCCCGCCGGCGGCATCGAGGACCTGGGCGAGATTCGCCCCGCCGAAGTAGGGCATGCACAGGACCCGCAGGCCCGTCACCGGGTCGTCGCACACCGAATGCACCGGGACGATGTGCGTGTGCTGGAGACGGGCGAGGACCTGCGGCTCATCCCCTTCGGGTCGCGAGACCTTGATCGCGACCAGCCGGCGACCCAGATGGATCTCCTCGGCCAGGTAGACGCGAGCGAATGCGCCCCGGCCCAGCTCCTGGATGATCCGGAAACCCGCGAGCTCGTCTCCCGGCTGGGGGAGCTCCCCCGGTGATCGCGATCGCCTCGACCCGTAGCCAGCTCGGCGATACTCGCCCCTGTTCGGGCCGCGGACCGTCGTGGAGCTCTCCGCATCCCGGGCGCCCTGTCCGTCGCGACCACGAAGGTTGCTCCCCGTCACGTCCTTCAGGCCGATCGACTCACCTTCTCGCGATTCTTCGATGCCGAAGCCGGCGAAGATTCCCTGACTATCCTCCGAGCGAGGTTCCGCGATCTCCCGGGGTGGGACGGCCGGATTTCGGCTCGGCTGAACCTCGATGACCTCGCCGTCGCTCGCCGGGGAGCTCGGCGGCCAATCCGGCTCGCCCGGATCCTCGATGTTCCAGCCGGCCAGGAGGTTCTTGGTCGAGTCCGGATTGAAGGGTTCGGTTCCGAATGGCAGGGACATCGGTTAGTGTCCAGATTGCAGGTGCGGGATTGCGAATACGGGATTGCAAAATCGGGATGTCGCGTGCGAATTCAGGATTCCGGATTGGAGAATTCAATCCGAGGAGGCCAGGGCGTGGCACGATCACGGGGATTCGGTAGGTCCCTCGACGATTGCATGCTCTATCTGTCTCTATGCCTCGGAGCCGGCATTGTCCAACCTGGCGAGGCCGATTGTCGGATCGTGCGCACTCGTGCCGTCATCCGGGCCGGCGGGCGAAATCATGAACTAGGGTACTCATAGGTATCCAGAGACTCACCGGGAAAGCCCTCGCGTCCTCGCCAAGCGCGACGAGAGGGAATCGCCCGGTGGTTTCATTCTCGGTGATAACTCTCGGAGTCATCGGGACTCATCAGACCGGCCGTGAGACGAGGTGAGACGCATGCAAGCCGATCGATACGGAGCCACGATCGAGTCACACGGTGGGACGAGCGACTCCGGCTCATTCGCGCCCGCGAAGCGCGACGAGGAGAGCGAACACGTCGTCATCGGCCGCCTCATCCGTCGCCTCCGGATCTCGGATCCCCCGGATCGCTTCCAGGAGCTGGCCACGAACGTCCTGCGCTCGTCGCTGGGGGTCGCGGCCGTCGCGTGGGTCCCGAGGGATACCTATGAGCCCGTGATCGCCACCGGAGTCGTCGAGGGCCTGGAGACGTCCGGCTACCGATCTCTCCCGGCACCCACCGGGCGGGAGACGATGGTCGTCCGGAATGACGTCGCCATGCAACAATCCCGGACCATCCCTCCCGGCGTGGTCCGCTATGCCGCCGTGTCGGCCGGCACGCTCGGATGCCTGATCGCGGTCAACCCGCTCGACGATCGTCCGATCGGTACCGACGAGGTCGAGCGGATGCAGTACGTCGCCTCGCTGATCGAGACCCAGCTCGCGAATGCCAGGATCTATGCCGATCTCAAGGAGTTGCTATTCGGCATCATCCGTGCGTTGACGGCGGCGATCGATGCCAAGGACCCCTACACGTCGGGGCACTCCGAGCGGGTGGCGCGCATCGCCGTCCGGCTCGCCGAGGAGCTGAAGATGCCCGCTTCCAAGCGGAGCGACCTCTACGTCGCCGGGCTGCTGCACGACGTCGGCAAGATCGGGATCGACGACGACGTGCTCAAGAAGGCCGGCCCGCTCACGCCCGAGGAATATCGCAAGATCCAGGCCCACGTCGAGATCGGCGTGACCATCCTCAAGGACCTCAAGAAACTGCACCACATCCTGCCCGGCGTGCGACACCATCACGAGAGCTACGACGGGACCGGGTACCCCGACCGCATCGCGGGCGAGTCGATCCCGTACGAAGCCCGGATCCTCGCCGTCGCCGATTCCTTCGACGCGATGTCGAGCAACCGGCCGTATCGCAAGCGGCTCAGCCTCATGCAGATCGATGAGATCTTCCGCAAGGGCCGCGGTCAACAATGGGACCCGGCCGTCGTCGATGCCCTCTTCAATTGCCGTTGCGACGTCGAGGCGATCCGTCAGAAGGGACTGGGCGAGAGCCTCATCGGCGCCGTCGATGTGGCTCTAGGGCATCGCTGAAGGTATGGACGAGTGGCGAGGGGCGAGAAGAAGGCATGAGATCGTAACGCGTGACCACGGTCGTGAGACCGTGGTCACGGGCTTCGAGCTCGCTCTGTCGTGTGGTATTCGGCGAGAAGTGGCGAAAACTCCTTGAATGGACCCGACACTCGCTACCTTCGACCAAGAACTATTTCATCGCGCTGTAATCGGTCGGTTCCATGAAGACCGATTCGACTTTCTTGACGAGCACGCCGTTCTTGTGGCTCTCGTCGCGGGCCTTCTGCCATTCGGGGTCCTTGCCGAAGGCTTCCCAGGTCTTCTTGGCGGCCTCCCGGCTCGGGAAAGCGACCAGGTAGATGAGCTTGACGTCCTTGCCGTCCTTCTCATCCGTCGGGGTCCAGAAGCCGATCAGATCGGCGCCATGCTTCTTGAGCAACGCGCACGTATGATCGCGAAACCGCTTGTGCAGATCGATCAGCTTGTTGTCGTTGACGTAATAGGTCCGCAGCTCGTAGACCCGGTGCGGGGCGGCCGCCTCCTTCTCTTCCGGTGCCGGTGTGGTCATCAGCGATTTCTCTCCGGCGTGGGCCGGGACCATCCCGGCCACGACCAGCAGGGCTGTCATCACGTAACGAATCATGGGTTGTCTCTCCCTTGTCTTCTCGGGTGCGAAGTTCGGTACCGATCGCTTTTCGGTTATAGCCCGTCTCGAAGGCCGGCTCAAGCCGATGCTCTCGGGGCATCAGCGGAACCCACCTGCGGCGGCACCCTTCTTCTTGCCGGCCGGTTGATCGTAGCGTTGCTGGAGCCGCTCGATCTGCCGCAGCGAGTTCGCCGTGTTTTGCATCCTGAGGTTGGCGTCGAGGGACTGATCGGCTTTCTCCCCGAAGGACTCTCCCGGTGACTGATTCGCGGTAGGAGCTGGAGGAGGCGAGCCGTTGGCACCCTGAGGAGCCTGGCCGACATAGCTCGTGCCGCGATAGAAGGCATACTGATTCGTCCCCTTGCGGACGACGGCCGTGACCACTCCGCGCACGCCATCGGCCATGAACACACCCCGTAGGTCCGTATCTCCGGAGAGGAACTGCGGGTTGGCGCCGCCGATCACCTTGACCTGCACCTTGGAGAGGAAATCCTTGGACCGGGCGTCGCGGACCGTGGCCCGGACGCGGCCCTCGACCGCGTCCTCGAGGACCTCGATCTCGATTGGCGAGACCAGGACGATCCCGGAGGCGTACAGATTCTCGCCCCGGAGCATCACGAGATAGGCGCCGTCCTTGGTCAAGGGGATGTCGATCGCTTTCGTCCGGTCGCCGTAATCGGCGCCGTCTCCGAGCGTGACGGTCTTCTCGACGAGCGGGGTGATCCCGGCCAGGTCGATGCCGGCGATCCCGTTGAGGTTGCGTCGTGTCAGGTAGAGCTGCATCAGGTCGACCGGGTAGACCTTGATGTCCACCTGCGCGATATTGCGGTAGTCCAGGACGATGCCGGGCGTCGCGGCGGGTTCCGGGGCTCGATCGGCCACCGCGACGCGATTGGGCGGGGTCTGGAGACCCGCGCCGATCGCGGGTTCGGACCGGATCACCGTGACCTCGGGAACCTTGAGGTCCTTGCGGGTGTACCACTTGATCGCGCCGGCGGCGTCGGTGAAGCGGTCGGCGACTTGCCGGTAGTATTCCAGGGCCTTGCCGGGCTGTCGGCGCGCGTCGTGGATCTGCCCGAGGATGTACAGGGCCTGCCATTTGTTCGGGCTGGGCTGCTCGGCGCCCGCGGCGTCCTTATACGTGGCGCGGGCGATGGCGCCGGCCACGTCGATCGCGCGGTCGTACTGGCCCAGATGGAAGTCGGCCAGGGCCTCGCTGTACTGGAAGCTGTCGAGGTAGGTGCTCTTGGGATAGAGCCTGGCGAATCGGGACGCCAGGCTCACGACGGCCTTGTAGTCCTCCAGCTCGATGAAGGCGCCGACCAAGGCGAGGCTGGCCTCGTCGGCCATGGGGTTGCGTGGCGATTGCGAGAGGAAGACCTGGATCATGCGGATCGACTGGAGGAGCAGCTCGGATCGCGTGATCCCGGCGGCGGCCAATTCGCGGCGGAGGTTAGAGTCGGTGAAGGCCCGCGACGCCGACTGGACCAGGACCTGCGAGAGCCCGAAGAAGTCGCTCTCGATCGACGCCGTGTTGGGGTAGGCTCGCCAGAGGTCGATCAGGTACGCCATCGCTTCGAGCGTCTGGCCGCGCTGGCGGAGGAGCTCGCCGACGCGGGCATCCTCCAGGTAGCTCGCCTCGATCAGGCCGCGCCAGACGATCATGGCCCGCTCGTATTCCTTGATGTCGCGATAGGCCGTGCCGATCGCCATCAACTGGTCGAAGGTGAGGAAGAGCTCGGGGGATTTCTCCTTCACGACCTCGAAGTACTGGACGATCTTGCGCGGCTGGGACTCGCGGATGGCGATGAGGAGGAGCATGCGCGAGGCGTCCTTGGCGATATTCTCCTGGAGCGAGTAGCCGGCGAAGAGTGGTTCGAGCGCCTCGCCGGCCTCGGCGAATCGGCCGGCGTCGAAATGGGCCTTGCCGCGGGCGTAGAGCTCGTCGGGGGTCGGCTTGTACGGATCCGTGTTCGGCTCGCCCGGAGACAACACCCTGAGCTCACTCGCCTGGCCGAGGTGATAGCGGCCCGGCTCGTAGGCGCTTCGCACCGAGGCGGGCAGGGCTCGATAGCTGCCGGGGATATAGCCGAAGACTTCATAGGTGGTCGTGCCGGGGTGGACGCCGGGCGGGAAGTAGAATGTCAGGACGCCGTCGGCCAGTTCGAACGATGAGGCCGTCGTGTTCACCGATCCCTCGATCAGGGTCGTGCCGGCGGGCAGGTTCTCCTGGACGATGAGGAAGTCACGCTCCCACTCGGGTGCATTCCAGGCGGTCTGCTCGTATGCGGACACGGCGACCTTCGCCCTGCCGCCGAGCCCGACCTGGGTTGCGAGGTTCTCGAAGTGGCTCGCGTGGACGGCGACCTGGAAACCGATCGCCATGGGCTTGCCGTCGAGCTCTCGGGGCGTGGGGTAGTAGGCGCGGCGCTCGATCCTCGCCACGCGATTGGTGCGGATCCTGATCCGGGCCGAACTCGCGGGTGAACCCCGAGAGGGTGGCGGCGTATCCGAACTGACCGCGACCCTCCATGTCGAACCGGACGCGGTTGGGTTGGCCGAGCTTGAGCGCCGCCCTCGGGACGGCGACGACCTTGTCCTCGGCGGTGCCGAGCACGTCGAGAACGGCGACCTGGGTGTCGTTGACCGATACGGTCAACCGGTATCGGTCCTCGGCGGCCTGAGCCCGGCCGTAATAGGATGCCAGCGCCGCCAATGCCGGACCCTTGGCCTTGTGCGGCAGCCATCCGGCTCCGATGCGGTGCGCCACGAGCCAGTCGACGGCGCGCTCGAGCTCGGGGGCCTGGGGACGGACCCGGGCATAGGCCAAGGTCACGAGGGCCGTGATCTCGGATACGGACCGGGTGAACGGCGGACGACCGGCGCGGTCCCAGTACAGTCGAGCCGGACGGCCCGGGGCATTGGCCTCCGTCTTGGCCCGAGGGCCGAGGATTCCGATCAGCTCGCCGGCCATCGAGCCGCGATCCAGGTTGGCGAAAGTGAGCGCGAGATAGGCCAAGGCGGAGTCGGACAGAGCGTTCCGCGATCGATTCAGGCTGTTCGCCGCCTCGAAGCCGGCCGCTCGGCGGGTGCTCAACGCATGAAGCAAGGCGGCGCGGGTCTCGAGATCGTCGCCGCTGAGCCCGGCGAATTCCCGGCTGAGGTAGGCCGTCCCCAGGTCGAGGGTCTTGGGATCCGTCAGCAGGCCCAGCGGTTCGGCCGAGGCCATCGCCCAGAAGACCGACGCCGAGGTCAGGCGTTCGCAGGGAACGTCGGGACGCCGATTCCGACCCGGTTGCGTCGAGGCTTCGCGAGAGACCCAGGGCCAGCCGCCGTCGGGGTTCTGCGCGGCGGTCAGCTCGGCGACCAGGCCCTGAATCCGCTCGGTCAACCGACGCGCCTCCGGGGCGGCGGCGGCGCGGGCCTCGCGGAGATAACCCAGGCGCAGAGGTTGCCGCCATTAACTCGGCGGCGCGGTCGGCCGTCGTGTTGGTCGGCGCCGGGAGCACCCTGGCGGCGGAATGCGCGCCGAGATGATCCCGGTAGGCGCGCGCATCCCGACCCAGTGCCAGCTCGATCAGCATCCGCTGCACGCTCGGCGAGACGGAGATCAGCATGTCAAGATTCTCATAGGTCCGGCCGGATGGCAGCCCGATGAAGGCCGTCGTGCTCTCGCGGCCGGTCCCGGAGGCCGAGGCGAAGACCGGGACGCCCCAGGGATGGATCGGGATCTCGACGATCAGCTCGTCCTTGATCTCGCCCACCGAGCCCGTCAGGGTCGAGCGGACCGAATCGCCGTCGGGGACCTCGAACGGCTCGAAGATGGCTTCGGCCACGCCGTCTTCCTTCAGCTCGATCGTGCGGAGTAGGACATCGTCGCGATCGCCGGCGTAGATCGCCAGCCGGAGCGCGACCGTGCCGCGAACGCCCATATTGTGGACTTGCGCGATGAATCGCGGCTTGTCGCCCTGGGTGAGCGAGGCGGGGACCTTCAGGTCGACGAAGAAATTCTTGCGGACCGTCAGGGACGTGGTCGATTGACCGGCCAGCGTGTCGGAGCCGGTGACGCCCCTCGCCGTGATCCGGTACTCGGACAGGGCACTTGGGGCCTTGAAAGTAACCTGGGCCTTCCCGTCCTTGTCCGTGACGACGGCGGGGTTCCAGTAGGCCGTCTCGACAGACTTCTCACGAGAAGATGGCTTCTCGATGGGGAAAAGGCTCTTACTGGGAGCCATGGCGGCGAAGGTGGATCGTTTACCCAGGGTTGCAGCTTTCTCTTCCGAGAGATCGCTGAAGGACCTCGCGAACGCCGTCCCCTTCGCGTCCCCCAAGGCCTTGTCCTTCTCGTCGGCGAGTTCGGCCCCTTGGAGCGAGTCCACCCCGGCATCCCCCCGACCGCCTCCCGCCAACGCTCGTCCCACCATCGGACGTCGGCGCAGGAGATCGACGGCCGGTGGAGAAGCGGGCTCGGGAGCCGATGGCGCAGACATCGGTACGAGGGCCAGGACCTGTCCCTGGGCCTCCTGCATGATCCGTCCCCGGTCGGCGGCATTGGCCGCCATCGCCGCCGCGCGCTCGGATTCATCGACCACCGCCTGAGAGACGGCGACCGTGGGCGGTTCGTACCGAAACGTGTTAGTCGCCTCGGTCGCGAACGCGCCGGTGCGGGCCTGGTTGTAGAAGAAGGGACCGATCGATGGCTTTGAGTCGTGGAACAGCCGGAGGAGCGACTGGTCGACCATCGCGATCGACAGCTCAGCCGAGACGGGCCGTCCGAGCTGGTCAACGGCAGTAACATCGAGCTCGACCGGTTCGCCCGGCCCGACCACCGATTTGGCCGGCTTGACCGTGACGCGCAAATCCCGCTCGACCTGGATGTCGAGCCTGGCCTCGTCACTCTCGTTCTGCCACATCCGCGTCGAGGTCAGCGTGAAGTTGGGGAACTGCGCGCCGTCGACCTGCCAGGACAGTGCATTGTCCCCCTCCTTGAGCGTGACGATCCGGTAGGAGAGGATGCGCTCGGCCTCCCAGGCGAGTAGCGCCGTGCCGGCACGGCCCCGGCTGTGCAGGTTGACGCTCGCTTGCTCGCCGACCTTGTAACGCTGGCGATCGGTCAAGAGTCGCAGCTTGGTCTCATCTTTCTTGCCGGAGACGAAGATCGCACGATCGGCGACGATCGGCGTGCCGAACCGGTCGGTCCCGGCGACGCGGAGGAGGTACTGGCCGCCTTGCGGGTCGTCGGCGCGGAACGACAACGAGCCCCGGCCGGTCTTGGGGTCCGTCTCCATGGTCTTGCGCAGGACGTCGCGCTCGGTGACGCGGCCCTCGGTCGTGACCTGCTTGACCAGCGTCGCCGAGAGCGACTCGCCGATCGGCTCGCCCTGCGCGTCGGTGGTGACGACCTGGAGCGGGAACGATTCGCCGTCGAGGTAGACATCCCGAGCGGTGCTCAGGCCGATCTCGAAGGCCCGGACCGCCAGCCGTATCGTGGCCGGCTGGCTCACGTTATCCTGCGGCAACCGGGCGGTGAGGCGGAGCGTCTGCTCCTCGGCGAATCCCTCGGTCGAGAACGCGACGTGATACTTGCCGGCGGCGTCGGTCTGACCGTACAGCGTCCGGCCGTCGGGGAGGGCGACCTCGATCGGCCGCGAGGCCATCGGG
This sequence comes from uncultured Planctomycetota bacterium, assembly GCA_963777695.1. GTDB lineage: Bacteria > Planctomycetota > Planctomycetia > Isosphaerales > Isosphaeraceae > CAVZRC01. The sequence continues at coordinate 914,973 of CAVZRC010000001.1, read as the reverse complement.
GCACCGTACTGGTAGCGCGCGACCACGTCCGCCTGGACCGTCTCGCCGCGGTAGACCACGCTCTGCTTGAGCTCGAAGCTCAGGTCGATCGGCTCGAGCTGGTAGGACTGGACTTCGAAACCGCCCGAGAAGACGCTCTTGCCCGGCTGGGAGACGGTGATCCGGTAAGTGCCCAGCGGTGCGGCGGCGTCGAGCGGGACCGAGTCGTGGAATGTACCGAAGTCCGAGAGGGTCACCGGACGGGCGACGATCAGCCGGCCGCGACTGTCGGCGACCTCGAGGCGGTAGACCGCGCCGGGGACATTGGCATACTGGCCCTCGCGGACTTCGCGGACCACGCCGCGGATCGAAACCTTCTGGCCCGGCCGATAGGCCGGCCGGTCGGTGTCGATGTAAGCGCGCGGGCTCAGTCCCTGCGCGACCTGGTTGGGGACGGCCAGGTGCGAGCCGGCGACGTGCGGCCCATCCAGGATCAGGTAGCTCAGATCCTGATTCAGATTGCGAGGGGACTCCCAGTTGCGGAGCAGGACGCCGTCCGGTCCGGTCGTCGCCTCGAAGACAACCTGTCCGCCGTCCGCCACGAGCACGCGCGCACCGGCGCGGCCCTGGCCGGTCTTCATGTCCTGGGCGAAGACCAGGATCTGGTCGCGTGACGTCTTGACGATGGCGTCGATATCGCTGCCGACAACGAGGGTGGTGGCCTGGAACGTCTTCTCGTCGGTGACCTTCACCACGTAGACGCCCGGGAGCTGCAGCTTCTTCAGGTCATACGACGCTTCGACGGGCTTGTATCGCGCATAGCCGGGGACCGGCGCAGTCCAGGAGGCGTCGGGTGCGACGAGGCCGATGTCGAGCGTCTCCACCGCGTTCAATGCATTCTTCTTGCGGAAATACGCCTCGGCGCTCAGCTTGTACGCGGTGAAGTTGAGCGTCTCGAGGTTGCGCGTGGTGATTTTCAGATGGGCGTCCTCGCCGGACCGGAACGTGCGGGGCGTGACGACCACGAGGTGTTTCGCCTCCATGACGGCGATCCTCTGGCGTGCCTGCGACTGCCAGGGCTCGACCGAGATCTTGCGGAATCGCTCGATGGCCTCGGCGGGGTCGCCTTTCTCAGTCTCGAAGATCGCGGCGATCGCGAACTGGGCGTGGGCAGCCGGTTCGCTGCCGGGAAACTTGCTCGTCAAGGGCTCCCAGGCGGTGATCGCCCGATCGAACCGCTTCTCCTTCTCGAAACTCTCGCCGATCCGGAACAGGATCGCCGGGAGCCTCGCGTCGAGCGGGTTCTGCGCGACGAACTCGGACCAGGCGGCGCGGGCCTCCGGGAAGTGGCCGCGGTCGAGATGGTCGGCCGCGATCGCGAGCTGCGTCTCGAGGATCGCACGCTGGGCATCGGCGCTCTGAGGGCCGTTGGGGAATCTGGCCAGGTAGCCCTTCCAGGCGGCGATCGCCTCGGCGAATTGCTGTTGCCCGAGGAGGATCCGTCCGACCTGGAACGAGGCCGTCATGGAGAGCTCGGCCCAGTCCCGACGGGCCTCGTCGGACTCGATCCGGAATCCTTCCTCCTTCTGGAAGCGTGCGAAGCCATCGAGAGCCTGGGTGTCCTTTCCCCGCACCTGGTAGGCGGCGCCGATCTGGAAGGCGGCACGGACGGCCCTCGGGTGGGCGGGTGCGGTGTCGAGGAATCGCTTGATGGCCGCGACGCCCAGGTTGAGGCTGGTGTTGTCGGGAGGATTCGGCATGCCGAATGTCGAGGGGATCTCGGAGAGGGCCTGGGCCCGGATCGAGGCCATTTCCGGTGTCTGTTCGGCCGGCCCAAGACGCTGGATGTCGCGCACCAGGTCGGTCCAGGTCAGCCGCGCGGGGAGGAGTTGCTGGGCCAGGCGCTGCGCCTCGCCGAGCTGGAGCCGCACGCGGAGCCTGTCTGCGCCGTCGGGGTACTCCTTGAGATAAGCCTGGAAGTTCTCGATGGCCTTGTTGACATCCATGGCCGCCAGGCTCGCCCGTCCCATCGCGACCAGGAACCGGGCGCGCAGGGCCGGGCTCTTGGCCAGGTCTCGTGCCTGGTCGAGCAGGTCGTAAGCGGCCTTGGGGTCGGGCCGGACCACCGGATCCTTCGGCTCCAGCAACTGCCGCGCGTACGCATGGTAGACCTCGGCCAGGCGATCCTTCCGGTCGCCGGCCAGGAGGAGTTCGGCCTCCGCGCGGGTCAACTGCTCGGCGGCCTCCAGGTTCCCCGAGGCGAGCTCGATCCCCGCGAGCTCGTACTGAATCTTGGCGGCCCATCGCGTCGCCGGCGCGGCCTGGAGCGCGGTCCGCAGCGTAGCTCGGGCGGCATCGCGAGCTCCCGCGAGTCGTTCGGCGATGCCACGGAGGTATTTGAAATAGGCACGGTCGTCGGGCGTCCTGGCGGCATCGGCCAGGGCGGTCAATGCCCTGCGCACGTCGTCGTATCGTCCTTCCTGCATCGCCGCGGCCAGCTCGGCCGGGACCACGGGCGCCGCCGGCTCGATCGGCCCCCCGGGCGATACGACGACCGGCGATCCCGCCTCCGGCTCGACCTCGAACGCCACGGACCGGAGGGCCACAAGGCCGAAGATCGCCATCAAGGCGACTCCGACGGGAACCCGCATCCTGATCGGTTGTCTCACGGGAGCTGCCTCCATCTGCTGTTGCATCGATGCGACGTGTCCACGATCGCGGAAGTGACCCGACCTGCCCATGACGGGTCTGAAGCCGGAATCTCGAGTGTTCGGATGAGCCCATCAACCTCTACGGGTCGTCACGCGGAAACCATCGACCCAGGGGCGATTGTACCTCTTGATCCATGGCAATGGTCGCCATCGAGTTGTTTCCGCTCCGGGTTGACGACGAAATCGTTCGGACCCTCTTGCCTTAGACTCCCTCGACCCGAACTCTTGACGTGCCGAATTCATTTTTCTTTGACGAATCATCCGAGCCTTCGACCGATAATGACAATATTGCCGGTCGTATCGCGCGATCGTGTGCAGTGGGAGCCGGCCACCGCGTCATCGATTGCTCCGCAAAAACAATTTAGACAAGAGTTTACGGACAATGGCCGGGTGTCCCCGATGGCCTTGCGGGAGGCATGACGGATGTGTGCGTGATGGCGATTTTTCGATAAACGAGGCGGCGCTGTGGGATTCTTGGGATCATGTGTCGCCGTTTGCCGCTAGAATTCGAAGAGACAAGATAGGGGACATTTCATAGAAAGTCGTCGCGGGCTGATCGAAGCGGTTGCATCGTCCGAAGATATCCGTGGTTTCCGACGAGGCGGACCATTCAGGGAAGAGCCGGAGATTGACGTGGCATTTCAGGGTCAAGACCATAGAAATGGAGTGCGCATTGAACCCGATCGCGGTTCGCGAAGTCGCGGACGGACTTCGCGATCCCCGGGCGTGCTCCACGGACCGTTCGAGACCCTGGAATCTCGTGTTTTGCTTTCCACCAACAATTCGCTCCCGCAACTCGCGACATTCCCCCTGGACCAGGTTGCGCTCCCATCCGTCCTGATCCTGCATCTGCACTCGCATTCGATCCGCGCGAACTCCTCGATCAGTCCGACCGTCAATCCGCTCGAATCGACGCAGGGCGGCGCACTCCTGTCGCTCGATACACCGCAGGTGGTCACTCCCAATTTCATGGGCTCGATTGGCACGGGACCGCCCCCCGGGCCGCCTTCCGCGCCGATCATGACCTTGACGGCGTTCTCGACCGCGTCGGTGGACGAGACACCCACAAACCCATTGATCGTGGTCGATACGAACGGTAGCGGGGCGTCGCCATGGTCCGGCACGCTGTCGGGTTCGACACCGAGTGGTCCCTCGATCGCATCCCCCGTATTCACGAAGGGAGGGGGAGGGGCGGTCCTGGCCCAAAGTGGGATCATGGGGCCTTTTGCCCCGGGGGACGTCTCGGGCATTCCTGACGCGAGGTACGTTGAGCTCGAGTCGTCGATCGATGGCCCTGAACGCTCGATGACCCTCGTCATCCCGGTCGATCAGGGCGCCCAATCGTTCAACTTGAGTATCCATGGGTTGCCGGGTGAAAATCCCGGCGAAACGCCGACCTTCGAAGGGCTGATCTTGATCGGTCGGGATGGCAATCCCATCGCCCAACTCGCACCGTACTCGGGGACACAGCCGTCCTCGCCGTCGGTCCGGAGCGTCACGGTCTCGATCGCGGGCGCAATGGGGGGCGGAAACCTGCTGGTTCAGATCTCGGTCCCGTCGAGTAGCAACTCCGGGTCCGGGACCGTGTTGACCGCAACCCCCCAGGTCCCGTTCTTGATGGATATTCAGCGCCAGGAGACGGGAACATCCCCGTCGATCGGCGCCGGAATCCCCTGGGAAGGGCCGATAACCAGCCTGATCCGGACCGGGATCGGTGCCCTCACGACCAGCACGATAGGGCGCAGGGGGCCGATCCCAGTTCATCCATGGACCCGGGCTCGAGCCTCGTCGCCGAAATTGATGCGAACGCGATTCCGACCGTCGTGGACCAGGCCAAGCCAACCCCGGCCGACCTCGAATCCGGCGAGGATCCGTCGGGGAGCTTCAACATCCGGGTGAGTTCCGGCCCGATGGCCTCGCGGAGTGCGGCTCCGCTCGGGCCGGCGATGGCGACCGTCCTCGCCGATTTAACGCCAGCCGTGGATCGGCACGAACGAGCACTGTACCAGTCGATCGACGAATCGGAGACCGAAGAGGAAGCCGAAGCCGGACGGCGCCGGCTGGAGTACGCACAGTACGAACGCGACGAATCGGACACCCGCGCGGACTCGATGAGCCGAACGAAGGCCGGTGATACGTGCGTTGCGATGGCGGGCCTGGGGGCGTTCCCGCTCAAAGTCACCAGCTTCCGAGGTCAGGCCGCCCCCCCCGACCAGGAATCCTTGCTGGCGAGCCTCCCCGGATCCCTCGATCCGGATACTCGTTCGACGATCCTCGCGGCACAGGAATACGACGAGGACGAGATCGCCGCATTGCTCGCCTCCTCGTGCCAGTTTCCTCAAGGTGAGCCGACAGCCCCGGACTACCTGACAGCGGCCTGTGGCCTGGCGATCGGGCTGGGTCTGACGGCCGGCCCGCTCTTCCCCGACATCCTGTCCTTGATCTCATCCGGATCGTCGCGATTGAGGCGTGGCCGACCCTCGACGACGACGACGGGCGGCAAGCCGTCCGCGGTCCCCGGATCGAATGGCGGGATCGGTCACTGGCGGCATGGTCCCCTGAGCTCCCGCCTCCGACGCGAGACGCCCTGATCGGTTCATCGGTCGTCGGTCCGGCGAGGACGGGCATGGTGATCGAGGGACCGCCAGAAATCGGAAGCGGCGCGTCGGGCGAGTTCGAGGAAACGCGGGAAGTGATCGGGTCGTTCGCCCAGGCAATGGAAGTAGGCGGCCACGATCGCCACCTCGATCCGTGGGTCGGAATGCGCCCAGGACGCGGCCTGCTCCAGGTCGGCCAGCGCCAAGTCCGTGCGACCGAGCTGGATGTGGGTCCGGGCACGACCCAGGAACGCCTCGGGGAGTTCGGGGTCGCGGCGCAACGCCATCGACCACTCCAGGATCGCCTCGCTGTACTGGCCGATGGCGACCAGCGCGGAGGCTTTGCGGGCGTGAATCCCATCCAGCTCGCAACAGGCGATCGCCCGATTGTAGTCCGCAATCGCGCCTTTCGGATCGCCGGAGGCCTGGAGCAACGCGCCGTGGAGCTCGATCAGGCCGGGTTCGTCCAGCCGGATAGCCAGCCCGCGCTCGACGTCGGCGAACGCCGCATCGCGGTCGCCGTGGAAAGCGAACACCCTGGCCCGGATCAGGTAGGCGTAAGGTGAGAACGGCGAGAGCGCCAGGGCCCGGGTCGCGGCGGCGACCGCCCTGCCATGTTCGCCGAGGGCCGAGAGGATGACCGCCCGTGTCAGGGTGGCCCGGTAGGCCAACTCATCTCGGCCCACGGCCAGGTGGGCCAGGCCATCGGCCGCGCGGCGGAGGTCGGCGTCGAGCGGCTTCCCGCCGATCGGGAGCAGGGACATTCCATCGGGGCGGTCGAACTGGAGCGATTCGAATCGACGGGCGGCCAGGAGGGCTCGCTGCCAGATCCGTTCGTGGGCCGGGCAGGGGTAGGCGCGTCGGGCCTCGCCCGCGTCCTCGACGGCCTCGGCGGTCCGTCCCGATACGAGCCGGGCCAGCGCACGCGCCGCGCGGATCTCGCCGGGATTTTTCAGCCGGAAGCCCATCTCCAGCAGCGCGCCGAAGTCCTTCTCGGCCAGGTCGGCCCGGCCAATTCGCATCTCCAGGATGGCCCGGCTCTGGCGCACCACCGCGTCGCCCAGGTCGAGAGAAAGCAGGGCGTCATATTCGGCCAGGGCTCGGGCCACCTTTCCGGACTCGGCGTCGAGGTTCGCCCGGTTCAACCGGGCGGCGCGGCCGTAGTCGTCGCGGTCGTCGGACCGGATGACCCGATCGTATTCGAGTCGCGCCCGGGGGAAGTCCCCCAATTCCTGGTAAACATAGCCCAGCTCGAGATGCACTAGCCTGGCCTCGGGTCGATTCTTCAATTCATCGAGGGCCGTAGACAGATCCTCGATTGCCGACGACCAGTCGCCCTTGGAGCGATACAGCCGGGCCCGGCCGAACCGGACCCATGGGCTCCTCGGCTTGAGGGCGACCGCGTTGCTGTAATGATTGAGCGCATCGTCCATCGACCCGGACGCATCCTCGTGGAAGGCCAGGAAATAGTAGTACCAGTAATTGCCCGGCTTCGAGCCGGACGGCCTGCTTCATCCACTGGATGGCGCGGGGCGTCCGATTGGCACGGATACTGAGCAGGGCCCACTGGAACGAGGCGAGTGCCGATCGTTCGTCGCGGATTTGCCGCGGCTCACCCTCGAAGTATGGCTCGCCCCGGCTCGACATCACATCCGGAGCGCCCCGGCGATCGATCCGCGGCTGTTCCAGCCATGCCCGGAGCGCCTGCCATGGCTCCTTCGGCTCGGCGAACAACAGGGCACGGTCGCAGACCTTGATCAGCTCGGCGATGGCTTGACGCTCCGGCGCCCGCCGGGCCTCGTCGACGGCTACTCGGAACGATGACGCGAGATAATCGTCGAGTTGGAAGATCCAGAAGAACAGTAGCTCGTTGACGTTGACCTTGAGCCGGCTCACGCACTGCGAATCGAGCGGCTTGAGGACATGATCGAGCTTGGTCCAGTCGGGACGATCGTTATCTTCTTGCTTCAGGACATAAAAGGGGGCAAAGATATCGTCGATCTCACGCTTGATCCCGGGCAGATCGTGATTTCCGTTGAGGAGGAGGCGAAACCGGAGCCGCTCGGCCGCCTTGATGAGGCGATCGGCATCCTTTTGGGTCTTGGCGAACCGATCGGCGAGGATCCGCTTCGCGCTGGCCTCGCCCAGCATCTCATCCAGGTTGGGCCCGAAACGCAGCTCTCTCACCTTGTCCCCGAGCGATTTCATCGTGGAGGGGAGGCCCCGCCACTTCGAGGGATATTGCCGGAGGTCCGTCTTGTCGAAATGCTCGATGAGGTCGATCGTGCTGTCGAGCTGCTTCGTGGCGATCTCGTAATCACCGTTCTCTAATGAGGCCAGCCCGGCATCCAACTCCTTCCGAACGAGCTCCTTGCTTTCCGCCCGGTCGATGAGGGCGACGACGGCCCAGCCCAGGGCCACGCCCAGTGCCAGCAGGACCACGAATCCCATTGCCAGCCGGCGAGTCCGGCGCCGGACCCAGCCGTGGACGCGACTGGCCCAGGGCTCACGGGCGTGGGCGAGTGGCAGGTCGTTGGAGACGGCATGGAGGTCGGCGGCCAGGTCGGCGGCGAGTTGATAGCGATCGTCGGGATCGGGCTCGAGGCAGCGCCGGACCACCGCATCGAGCGCGGGCGGAATGGCCGGGTCGAGCGTACGCGGTCCGGGCGCCGTCCGCTGGCGTTCGTCGGCGGCGCGGAGGAGGGCCTCGACGACCGACGACCCGCGCCGGGGCGAGTCGAATGGCCGTCGGCCGGTCAGGGCTTCGTAAAGGACCACGCCGAGGCTGTAGATATCGGAACGGCCGTCGACCTCCTCCGGGCCGCCTTCGGCGAGCGCCCTGAGGTGTTCGGGGGACATGTAATCGACGGTCCCGCCCAGCGCGTCGGGGTCGGCGGCCGAGCCGTCTTCCGCGACCGGCTCGCGCGCCAGGTTGAAGTCGAGCAGCATGGGCATGCCGTCGGACGTGACCAGGACGTTGGACGGCTTGATGTCGCGATGGAGCACGTCGCGGTCGTGGGCATGGCCGAGGGCCTCGGCGAGCCGGGCTCCCCACCAGGCGACGGCGCGTTCATGGGATCTCTGCGCCAGCGCCGTCCGACCGGCCGACGGGCCGGCCGCGACGCTCTCGTCGGGCTCGAGCCGATCGAGTGCCTCGACCAAGGCGTCCCCCGATCGGTCCTTCCGGCCGAAGCAATGAGTGAGCACCTGGGCCAGAGTGGTCCGGCCGAAGTAGGGCATGCAGAGCAAATGGAGCCCGGTCGCGCGATCGATCCGATAGGAGTGGACCGGGACGATATGGGTATGCTGGAGTCGCGCCAGTGTCTGCGGCTCGCGTGAACCGCGTCGGCTGACCTTCAGTGCGACGGGCCGGTCGGCTAATTGCCGCTCGCGGGCGAGGAAGACGCGTGCGAAGGCGCCTCGGCCCAGCTCCTCGACCAGGTGGAATCCGGCGATGGTCTCCCCAGCCTCGGGGAATGCGCCGACGGAGCCCTCGGAGGCCCCCGCATCCAGGAGGCCCGTGGCCGTCGATCCGGAACCGACGAGTTGATGGATCTCCAGCACGCGGCGGAGCGGGTCGGAGACACGGGCGAACCGGGCGAGGAACTCGGCGGGGTCCGGGTGCTCCTCATCCTCCTCGCGGAGGCAGAATTCCTCGTAGATCAGCGCGACGATCGTGTCGTCGGTCAGGTCGGCGTACTGGTCGAGGTACCACTGGGCGCCGACCTTCTCGCCCGACTCCCATCGCAAGGTCAGGTCGGCGCGCAGGAGGGCCAGCCGGGCGCCCGGGCTGTCGAGGGTCGTACCCGCGGCCTCGAGGAACGTACTGGGATCGGGCCGGCGTCGGCGGTGGTCGGAGTCGCGCCAGGCTTGCTCGTACTCGCGGGCCAGTCGGACCGCGGTGGGCGAGGACGCCTCCTCCCACGTCCGCCGGCCGGCGGACGACACGCTCATCACGAGGTCCCCCACTCCGACTCCATTCGCCGCCTCAATTCCTCGAGGACGCGCTGGACGGTCCGCTCGCTGATCCCCAGCCGCTCGCCGATATCCTTGCTCGAGAGGCCCTCGGCCTTCATCTCCAGGATGGTCCGACGCTCGGCGGGCATCAGCTCCTGGAGCCGGACGAAGACCTCGTGCGCCTGGGCCACCTCGCTGGGCGAGTCGATCGGGTCGGGGAGGTCGTTCGGCCGTCGGCCGTCGCCCCAGAGCGGCTCTTCGCGATGCATGTCGTGCTTGCGACTGGCCGCGCGTCGGTATTCGTCGATCACTTTATTCTTCGCAGCCCGCGCCAGGAATGCGACAAGGTGCCGCGAATCTTCGAATTCCGTCGGTGCCGTGCGCATCCGACGGAAGAAGCTGCCCCAGACGCTCTGGAGGAAATCCAGCGAGTCGAACCGCGACCTCAACAGCCGCGGCAATTGCCGGCGGACGACCAGACGGACCTCCGCCTCGAACCGGCCGAGCAACTCGCGAGCGGCGCTCTCATCACCGGCCTGGATCCGCTTGAGGAAATCCGAAAGCTCGCTCTCCCCTCGCTGCGTGGATTCGCCGAGGGCCATGCCAAGAGCCTCCTCGCTTGGGCCAGGTTCTCGGAGCCTGGCGTGGAAAGACCTCCGTGTCAACCGCCTCGGTACGGGCGCCCACATCCCGCTTATTGAGCCTAACCGGAACCGGCCTCCGCTGGCAAGCTCTCCTGAGCAGTGGGCAATAGGCAGGGTGCATTGGGAAGCATCCAGTACGCGGTACGCAGTGAGCAGCGAGGAGTGGGCAGAGGCGGTTAATTCAATCGGTCGGCCGGCCTGATCCCTAATCCTACTGCTCAATGCCCACTGCCTATTGGCAAGGAGGCATGTTGCTGAGGGCGAAAGTGAACGGCTCCTCGATATGGTCTCGCGCGTTCTGATAGAGCAGTCGCTCGATTTCCTCGGACCGGTCTCGCTTGGCAGCCAGGCGGCCGGAGAGGTAGGCGGATCGCCCGGGGAGGGGGACTTTCGTCCGACATGACGGGCTGGTCTGCCAGATCTGGGCGCGCGCGAGGTCAAGGTTAACCGGGCCTCGATCCGCGTGAGCCGGTTGTCCGACGTCTCGTAATTGCCTTCGAGTTGTTCCGAGACGGCGTAGCTCAGACGATAGTGGGCCTTGAGCCAGTGCCCTGCCCAGGGCGAGGAAGTTCGATAGGGGAGATACCCCTTGTTCTCCAGCGACTTGAGCAGGATCGGCAGCATGGTGGAGCGATACGACTCCTGGGAACCGTAGACGAATGCGCCTTGCGACGACTCGATGACGACCCCATGGCGCTCGATGAGGCGGCTGACCATGTCTTCCGTATCGCGTCGGACGATGCGCTCGACCTCGGGCGGCAAGTGCTTCAGGAGCTTGGCGATCCGGTCGCAGGCCCGGAGCGAATCGACGACCCGCCCCGATTCGGAGGCACTCCGGGCGATCGCCAGCTCGGTGTCGGCCTCCCGCTTGAGCTTCGCTCGGAACTGTTCGTCGATGGCGGACCGGAGCGCCAGGAGATCCGGATCCCGACTCGCGCGGGCGATCAGGTTGAGCCATTCGCCCAGTGAGAGTGGGCCCGGATTAGTTCCTGCGAGCTGATCGAGGACGGCCTGGGCATCGCGCCGGGCCAACTCGCCGCGATGCCTCTGTTGCTCTTCGAAGAAGGTCGGATCGGTGGTATCGGTCTTGCGGGCGAGGCTGAGGGCGACATCGAGGTCGATCAGGGCCTGGCCGAGCTTGCCCGACTCCTCCTGAGCCCGGGAGGAGTCGAAGAGCTTCTGAATCGACCCCTTCTCGGCGGCCCGGAACCGCGTCCTCACGAACCGCATGCCGCCGAAGAGGACGAGTCCTGCCAGGATGACCCCGAAGGCCGTCACGGTCCCGGTAAACCATCGCGATTGCGTGAATCGTTGACGCTTCCAGGCTCCAGCCGGCACCCTCGGAAGGAAGGGGACTTCCACCAGTTGTTCGCAGAAACCGCACCGCACCTGACGTCCAGGGGCCAGCCCCTGGACTTCGACCTGACAGCCGCATTCTGGACAGGCAAATGACCCATCCATTTCGCCACCCTCGCTGTTCCGGAAGCCTCCCTCGCGACGCGAACCGGCACGGCTTCCCAGGATGCCGTCCATCCAGGATAGCCATCCCGACTCGCTCTTTGGAGCTATCGGGATGCCGCGAGTCCCGAACTTGGCCGGCGATGGGATCGCAGGCCCGACAGGTCGGGTTCCGGAACGACCGACGATCGAGTCGTGGTGGCCCGAATGCATCAAGTAGGGCACACTCGCTCGACACCCGGCGAAGGGACGGTCGATCGGTGCTCAGAAGTTCATTTGTCCGGTGCAATGCCCGATTAGCCAGGTATCGACGTCGGCGAGCATCGGCGTCGACAGGCGATGCGAGCAGGGATACGACTGGAACGCGACGCGTAGCCCTCCGGCCCGCAATGTCGCGACGTTCCGGCGTGCTTCCTCCAGGGGTGCCCTGGTATTCCACGCGCCGTGGACGACGAGGATGGGGAGGTCTCGGCAGGCCTTGAGCCGCCCGAGGGGCCGGAGGCCGACCGGCAGCCATCCGTTGATGGCGACGATGCCGGCGAACCGATCGGGATACAACAAGCCGAGCCAGTAGGCAACCGCCGCGCCCTCGCCGCAACCCATCAGGTAGATCCGCTCCGAGTGGACATGCAGCAATTGCCGGGTCTGGAGGATCGCCGAGAAGACGGCCTCCTCGAGGCCGTCGAAGATCTCGGGATCCTGCTCGAACAGGACGCGACGGACCACGTCGGCCTCCGCCCCGGCCGGCCGCCGTCGCCACGCCGAGCGGTCGGGATGCTCGAACTCGCGGCCCCAGCCGAAACCCGCGAGGCGATCGCGCTTGAAGACCGGCTGCGGCCCGCGCAGGGCCAGTCCGACGTAATTCCGCCAACTGACCGCCGGCATGGCCCGGACCAGTTGCTCCTCGTCGCCTCCCCGTGAATGGAATGAGACCAATAGCGGATAGGCGTAATTGGGCTCGTATTGCCGCGGGATGAATCGCGCTTCGACCAGCGAGCGAGTCGCCGACGTCGTCGAGCTCAGAGGTGCGTGGGGCCCGTCAAAAGTCATTTCCTGGTGCCTCCGTTGGCGACAATCCCTGCAAAACGATACCCGAGAAGGTCTTGAGGATGGAGCGGCATCTTGGCTCGCTTGCGCATCTTGCCGTGCCGACCAGGTCGATCGAGCAAAGCATAGCTAGGTCAGCGACGCCGTTCAATCAATCACCTGGATATTTCCAATTTTGTCTCAAGTTCAGCACGATGGTATCCGAAGTCCCCGCAATTCGACGGAAGATGCTTGGATTATGCGGGTTGCAAGTTCCTCGTAATTCTGGAGGGCCGCATTCCCACGAGGAGTTGGGCAATCGTTCGGGGACGAAGTGCCGCCGGCGATTGAAGATACTTGGAGGTTCCGTTTCCGAAGAACGCGTTTCGAACCTCGAACTGGGTGCGTGATAAGGAGTCGGAATCGTGATCGCGGATGCCGGATTGCGAATTCTTAAGTCTCTGGGGACTCGGGCTTTAGACTCATTCGTAATTCGCAATCCGTTATCTGGAATCGATTGATTCACAGCCGCATCAGACGGATTTCTCGATCTTGGTGAGCGCCTGGCTCGGGAGTTTGTAGAGTTCTTCGGCCAGGCTGACCGTCTTATCCACGACCGAATTCGAGCTGGGCGGGCGCTTCCGACGGAGCTTCTTGGCGGGCTCGGTCGCCTTCCTGGCCTCGATCGCCGCGGCCCGCTTGAGTGCTCGCTGGGCGTTGAGCTTGTTCTGCTGCTGCTGTGCGACCTGCGCCACCGTGGGCAGCGTGCCGGCGGCGTTCGTGGTGGGGACGGTCGTCGCGCTGCCCGGCAGTCGGACGATGAACGGCGCGGAGATCGTCTGGCTGTTGCTCCGGAGCGATTCGTTGATGTAATCGTTGGGGTCGACGACGACGGCGATCCGGGCATAGCCGACGCTATTGAGAGTCACGCCCGATGGCAATCGGGTCGGGAGCGTCAGAGACTGGGTGATCGGGTCGTCGGCGCCGGAGGCTAGTCCGGAGACATCGGTCTGGCCGAGGTAGATCGCGTCGTTGATCGAGCCGGCCTGGCCGGTCAGCAGGTAGTAGACCTGGAAGGCGCCTGCGTTGCCGGCGCCCACGTTCTGGACGACCGTGGAGACCTGGATGGTCTGGCCCCACTTGATGGTGCCGGTCGGCGCCACGACGGAGGAGGCGGCCAGATCGGGGAGTGGGCCGGCCACGGCCGTGGAAGTCGAGCTGGTCGTGATCGTGATCGGCGTCTGGTCGAGTCCGACGCCCTGCGTCTGCGCATGCGGATAGAGGTCGCTGGTGGCGTAGTCGCCATCCTCGGTCATCGTCAGGCCGAAGTTGGTGTAGTTGGTGATCGAATTGGGCTCGACCGCGGGCAAGGTGAAGGTCTGGACCAGGTTGACCGTCTGGTAGCCGCGCATCGGCGGCACGGTGATGGTGCCGATGCCCACGGTCGTCGAGTCGCCGTAATTGAGCCCGTCGGGTGTCAGCGACACGATGGCCTCGGTCTGGGGAGAAGCTCCGGCCGATTGGTTGGTGATCTGGGCCGTCACCGTGATGGTGCTGCCCCAGGTCGGATTCGAGGGCGTGACCGCCAGCGTCGTGCCGACGAGATCGGCCGGGGTCGGCGCCTCGATCAGGACCGGCGCGGAGTCGTAGGGAGGGCCGAGGTCCTTGTCGTTGCGGTAGTTGCTCTCGGGAGCCGACTCGTCCGGATTCACCCATGAGGTAATGTAGAGCGTGCCGCCGCTACTGCTGACCTCGGGGATGGGCGTCGTCGGGATGGTGACCGAGGTCTGGTAAGGGATCGACTGCCCGGGGGCCAGACCGGCCGGGATGGTGACTTCGCCGAGCGGCACGGAATACTTGTCGAGGCCGCGGACGGGCGAGGCATAGATTTCCACCTGGAATGGCACGGTCTCGGTGGAAGCGCCCTGGTTGGTCACCCGGCCTTCCACTTCGAGGCTGCCATTCCAGTCGGAGACGTTGCTCGAGACCGTCAGCGCGGCATTGGCGAGGTCCGGCAGTGTGGAGTTGGCGGGTGCGGCGACGGCGGCGGCGGTCATCAATGCCCGAGATTCGAGCGATTCCAGCTTCAAGATGATCGGTCCGCGTCCCCAGGCGCGGCGACGTCCGGCTGCCCGGCGGTCCTGGAACGGCATGACTGGTCTCCTCCTTGAGATCTCGGCACTCGCGCCCTTGACTAACGGGGACTGGCAGAGAATCGGCCGCCGTCGCGACGGGTACGGGCCGGCTCTTTCGATCGGCCCGATGTGTCGCGCATGTCTCCGCTTTCGACCCATCCTTGGGTTTTCCAGACCATAACCGTCGCGCCGGAATCGGTCAAGGCCGCCCGCGGCCCAGGCCGCCGAGGGCGACCGGTCCGTCGTCATTTCGACCGAGACATCGATTGGCGGATCGTGTCGAATCGCGACCGGCGGCGCTGCCCGCGGGGGTTGTAAAGTGTATGATACCGGCAGTTCATGACCGATGCTGGCGGGGCCGCCATGCCGCCGTGACCGCGCCGGGGGGCCGGACTTGACCGAAGAGCTGATCGGAGAGCTTGGTTATGTCGGAATTGCCCTGGTCCTCGTGCTCGGGGGCCTTGGATTGCCGATCCCGGAAGAGGCCCCGATCCTCCTGGCTGCGGTCCTGACGCGTAATGGACAGATGTCAGGTCCGGCCGCCTTTGCGACCTGCCTGGCCGGGGTGATCCTGGGCGACTTCGTCGTCTATTTCCTCGGGTTCTTCTATGGAGAGCAGGTCCTGAGCCTGCCCCTGACGCGTCGCCTACTCACGCGGCAGCGGGAGGCCCAGATCAAGGGGTATTTCCACCGCCACGGGTTCAAGATCCTGGTCTCAGGCCGGTTCGTGCCGGGCTTTCGCACGGCGGCCTACCTGACGGCGGGCATCCTCAAACTGCCGGCGCTGAAGCTGCTCGTGACCGACCTGGTGGCGGCCTCGTTGAGCACGACGATGATGTTCGGGCTGGGGCTGCTCTTCGCCCACCAGATCCAGAAGGGGATCCGCGAGGTCCAACAATGGCTCACGGTGATCCTCGCCGCCGGCCTGGGGGGCTTCCTGCTCTACCGCTATTACCAGGCGCATCGCCGGGCGGGTAAGCCGGTCGGCCCGCCTGTCCCCGAGGACGACGAGGTCCCGCTCCCCTCCCGGGAGGATCGAGTCGTTCCGCCGTCCGGCGGCGAGCCGATGGCCCCGGCATCCCCGAGACTCCCGGAGGTCGAGAGCGTCACGATTGCAATCGATTCCGGATCGGCCGCCGTTACGTCGGGCCCGAAGGATCCTGACGTCGGGACGAATCACGAGTCGGGATCCGTCTCCAAGGACGGGGCGATTCCGATCCCTCCCGCGGCTCCGCCCCCTCCGGCGAATGAACCGGTGGGGATCGAGGTGGAGGCACCCACACCTCGGCCCTCGGTCGAGACGAGCTCGCGATAGCCTCAGGCCGGCATCGCGCGATGACCGGATCGAGAGTCCCGGATCTTTAATCAATCTCGGTCCAGCTCGGGTTGACCCCCGGGGACGTTCCTGATAGGTTCCCGGTCGTCTTGGCATGTTCAGCAAATAGGTCCAAGCCAAGTCCGGATGAAGAGGAGTCCCATCCCTCGCGGCAACGACCATGACCATGACCGCGACCGGCCGATCGTCGAGAATACCCGAGGGCAGCAGCCTGTCGGAGGTGTTCGCGAGCTTGCGGCCGGTGAGGGATAGGACTTCGACGGGTCGGCTCGGGCATCGTCCCGACGTCGTTCCCGGGTTTCCCCGACCCGCGCTCGACATGAGCCTGGCCCGCGGGGCCCGACCGGAGACGTTCTCCGGCCGGCGAGTCGAGTTATGGATTGACTCGCTCTTGCGGTTCGCGAACGACGAACCACCCAGATCAACCCTGGAAGATCGCTAGAATGAACAAGTTCACTTTCGCTCTCGCCCTGGGGGCTGGTCTCGCGTTGAACCTGGCCACCCCGACCGTCGATGCCGGCTCGATGACATCGACCACAACGGTCCAGGATCTTCAGCCGACTTCGTTGTCGGCGTCCCAGTTCAACAGCGACTTCACCCCGATTACCGGGGTCGCCGCGCTGAACAATCAGTTCTCGTTCCTGAATACGGCATCGCCCGCGGGTACGGTCGAGTCCCAGGTATTCCAGGGGACCGGCGCGGAGGCGGGGCTGTATGCCTACACGTATCAGATCGATGTCAACAACGTGAAGGATACGACCAGCCAACCCATCGGCGTAAACAGCACAGCCATGTATTTCAATGCGACCCCGACGCTCGCCTCGCTGGTCAAGGGCGACGCACCGTCGTCCGTCTACCTGGTGAACGGCGCGATCGGCGGGATGAACGCGCCCACGATGACCGGCGGCTCCGCCGTCGGGCCGAGCCAGGTCCTCTGGCAGCCCGGGACGTTGACGGGCTCGTTGACCTTCCAGTACCTCAACGCCTCGTCGAACACCGGGCCGCTCATGGCCGGCATCAATAGCGGCACGATCGTCGTGCTCTCGACCCAGGCCCCCTCGTCGTCTCAGCTCCTCGTGAGCCTCCAATCGCCGGACCCGCAGAACGGCTACCCGCAGGTCTATTCGCCATCGGCCGGGACGATCCAGCAGGTGCCCGCCCCGGAGCCTGCCACCGTCATCGGCTGGGCCGGTGTGCTCGGCGCCGTGGCGATGGCCCGTCGCATCCGCCGCAACCGTCAAGCGGCTTGACGCAGGTCGATCCCGGAATGGGATCCGGTCCTAGTGTTCCCGAACGTTCCGATCGATTTACGGAACAAGTCACGAAACAATACCCAGCCTCTCCCGACCGTCCGCCCCGGTCGCGAGGGGCTTTTTCTATTCGAATTCGACGTTGACGACTCAGGAGGGGCGTTGGGGCCATCCAGATGGTAAGATCACCGGAAGGCGTCGATCGTCGGTCGTACGAGGTAAATGACGACGCCCCACGGACGGCTGGCGAGGCTTGTTGAGGACTGATAGCGTGTCAACAGTGCATCTCGCGAGCGATCCGGACGAAGGGCCGCTGCCGACCATCGCGCGGGTGCGGCGGATTTATCGCCAACCCGAGGTGGAGGACGTCGCGCTCGCGACGGCCGTCGCGATCCGCGGCAGTCGCCTTGCAGATCGCGTGGCACCGGGTGGGCGGATCGCCATCACGGTCGGAAGTCGGGGGATCTCGGAGATCGCAAGGATCGCGCGGGCGGCCGTGGACGCGGTCCTCGGACTGGGATTCGACCCGTTCGTGGTGGCCGCGATGGGCAGTCACGGCGGCGGCACGGCTGATGGCCAGCGGGCCTTGCTCGCCGAGCTGGGCGTGACCGAGTCCACCGTGGGCTGTCCGATCCGTTCCGAGATGGAAACGGTCGAGGTCGGCACCAATTCGTTCGGATTGCCAATCCATGTCGATCGTAATGCGATCGAGGCCGACGGGATCATCTTGCTGAATCGGATCAAGCCGCATACCTCGTTCTCGGGGCGATATGAGAGCGGCCTGCTCAAGATGCTCACCATCGGCCTGGGCAAGCGCCAGGGGGCTGCGCAGGTCCACAAGCTGGGCTTGCCGGGCTTGAGGGCGATGCTGCCCGAAGTCGGGGAAGTCCTGCTGACACGGACCCGCGTCGCGCTCGGCGTCGCGATCCTCGAGAATGCGCGAGAGCATACGGCGAAGATCGTGGCCGTCGAGCCGGAAGAGCTGCTGTCCGTAGAGCCGCTGCTCCTGGAGGAGTCGCGGTCGCTCATGGCACGGCTCCCGTTCGACCGGCTCGACGTCCTGGTTGTCGGCGAGCTGGGCAAGAATTACAGCGGGACTGGGCTCGACCCGAATGTCATCGGTCGCCAGCGCGTCGAGACGATGCCCGATTTGCCCCGCCCGGTCATCACGCGACTGGCCGTCCTCGACTTGTCCGTCGAGACCAGGGGCAACGCGCTGGGGATCGGCCTGGCGGACCTGACGACCGAGCGCCTGGTCCGCCAGATCGACCCCACGCCTATGCGCGTGAACAGCATGACGAGCAACTTCCTGACGAGGGCGAGGGTCCCCCTGGCCTTGCCGACCGATCGGGAGGTGTTCGCGGCGAGCCTCGATACGTGCTGGCAGTCCGAGCGCGATCAGGCCAGGATGGTCATCATCCCCAACACCCTGGAGCTCACCTCGATGTGGGTGACTCCGGCCCTGTCCGAGGTCGTTGAGGCCCATCCCGACCTGGACTTCGAATCCGAGTTCATGCCGATCCCTTTCGACGGGGACGGCTGCCTGGATCAGGAGCGACTCTTTCCCGAGAGTCATCGGGCACGTCGCAATACGATTAATGAAGGATAATGGATCAATGAGTGCGACGGTCAAGGCAGTCGTCTTCGACCTGGATGGGCTGATGTTCGATACGGAGGCCCTGTTTTTCCGGGTGTCCTCGGAGGTGCTGGCGTCGCGAGGCAAGCGATTCACGCCCGAGATCATGCGGGCGATGATCGGCCGTCGCGCGGCCGAGGTCGCCGACGTCCTGAAGACCCTAGCGGGCGTGGAGGAGCCGGTCGAACGGATCGTCGCGGAAGTGCGGCGCAGTTCGATGCCGTGATGGACGACGCGGTCCATCCGACGCCCGGCCTGTTCGTGCTCCTCGATCGACTGAAGCATCTCGGCCTGCCCCTGGCGGTCGCAACCTCGTCCCGGCATGCATACGCGGATCGGCTCTTGACGCGACACGGATTGCGGGATCGGTTCACTTTCGTGCTGGCATCGGAGGATGTCACGCGCGGGAAGCCCGACCCGGAGATCTACCATCTGGCGGCGGAACGATTCGGCGTGCCGGCGGGATCGGTCGTGGTGCTGGAAGATAGCCCGGCCGGAGTGGCCGCGGCGACCGCCGCGGGGGCGATCGCCGTGGGAGTTCCCCACGAACACAGCCCAGCCGAGGGGCTGGGAGCCGCGGCGCTCATCGTCCCCCGGCTCGACGACCCGGCCCTCCTGGACCTGATCGGAATCGCACCCGAGGAGTGAAGGCCCGATGAAGTTCAAGTTCGGATCCGCGACGGTCGGGGCCGACGACGTGACCCAAGGTGAGTCGGCCGGGAATCGCCCGGACTCCCCGAATTCGCCAGGACCACGGCCACCGGTCGAGCTAGCGAGCATCCTTCCCTATGTGGCCCCAATTTTCGCCTATGTGTCCCTGGGCGGCCTGGAAGGCTACCTCCCGCACGTCGACAAGCAGCCTAGCACCTGGTACCCGATCGCCTATACGATCAAGCTCCTGGTGGTCGCGGCAGTGGCCTGGTGGTACCGATCGACCTGGAAGGATTTGCGGCCTCTGCCGGGACCCGGGGGGTTGCTCCTGGCGATCGCGACCGGATGCGTCGTGTTCGGGCTCTGGATCGGCCTCGATGGCCTCTACCCGTCCCTTCCCTTCCTGATGGGCAATCGCGCGTCCTTCGACCCGAGTCACCTCGCGATCGCCTCGCGATGGGCATTCATCGCCGTCAGGATGCTGGGACTCGTGGTCCTCGTCCCGGTGATCGAGGAGCTTTTCTGTCGATCATTCCTGCTGCGATGGGTGATCGACCAGGACTTCGAGCGAGTCCCCATCGGGCGTGTCACGCCCGTCGCGGCGGTGGTCAGCTCGGTGTTCTTCGCCCTGTCTCACCCCGAATGGCTGCCGGCGCTCCTGACGGGGCTCCTCTGGGCCTGGCTGCTCCATCAGACGAAGTCGCTCTCCGCATGCGTGGTCAGTCATGCCGTGGCCAATCTGGCCCTGGGAATCTACGTGCTCGCCACCGGCGACTGGAAGTTCTGGTAATCGTCGATCCGCGAGGAGTCGGTCGCGATGATCATCCCCTGGGGCACCGATGCCCCCATCTATCACCGGCCGGTGGCCACGATCGGGCTGATCGTCCTGAACACGATGGTGTTCTTGCTATTCCCCGCTCGCGCCCACGAGGGATTGACTCTGATCCTCGGAGAGGGCATCCACCCACTCCAGTGGACGACCAACATCTTCCTGCACGCCGGGATTTTCCACCTCGCCGGCAACATGATCTTCCTGTGGACGTTCGGGTTCCTGATCGAGGGGAAGGTCGGCTGGTTGGCGTTCTTGATGATCTATCTGGGTCTCGGGATCGTCGAGAGCGCGGGGATTCAGCTCCTGGTCCAGGGCGAGCAAGGATTTGCGGTGCTAGGCTCTTCGAACGTGATCTTCGGCCTGCTGACCATCTGCCTGGTCTGGGCGCCTCGGAACGAAGTCATCTGCATCGTCTGGCTCCGGTTCACTCCGATGGAGTTCGATCTGTCGATCCTCTGGTTTGCCGTGCTGTATATCGCGATGGATGTGCTCACCTCGGGCATGTCAGGCGTCATTATGGCGAACCTCACGAATCACTCGAGCGGCGTCATCTTGACCGTGGCGCTGGCCCAGACCATCGGCGCACTCCTGGGATTCGCGGTGGGCGTGGCGATGGTCAAGTTCAAGCTCGTGGATTGCGAGAATTGGGATCTCTTCGCGGTCCTCAAGGGGCGGGCCGGGATGTCGAAGAAGCAGGCGGCGAAGCTCATGAAGCCGAAGCGCCGGTCGCGGTCGAGTTCGCCCCGCCGCCGAAGAAGAAGTCCAAGCGGGTTGAGAAGGACCGGTCGGCCCCGCATTCCGTCGAGGATCCCTCCACCGCCGTGCTGCGAGCCATGCGCCAGCACCTTGAAATCGGCGAGGTGGAGTCGGCGCTCGCCGTTTATCGCAAGGCGACGCGTTCGGCCTCCCGATGGCGGCCCCCGGAACGCGACTGGCGCAGACCTGATCGAATCACTCCTTGGGCAGGATTTCTGGGAGGACGGCGTTCAGGTCATGCGCGACTACGTCCGCAACCAGCCCGACCCATCGCCCCGCATCCGGTTGAAGCTGGCGCAGGTCCTGATCCAGAAGCTAGGCCGGCCCCTCCAGGGGCTCCGGCTCCTCGGCCAGTTTCCCGATGGGTCTTTGCCCGAGTCGCTCGAGACCATACGGAATCAGCTCGTCCGACAGGCCGAGGTGATGCAGGAGGATGGACCGCTGGAGCTCGAGGACGAGCTCTGGTGACGATCTCATGGCGACGATTCGTAGGGCGGGTGAAACCCACTGAATGGTTCCAATTGCGGATGTTTCGGCGGATTTCACCCACCCTACGGGACCGGCCCTCAGAGCCGCAGGAAGATCTGATTTTTCTCCAGGTAGTCGATGAACAGAGTGCAGATGGCGAAATAAAGGCCGAATCCGGCCGCGAGGTACCAGAGCGGGGCATCATTGGGTACGTAAGGTTTCACGGCGCCTGCGACCATGGTGTGAAGGATGTAGGCGGCGAGCGCATTCTGGCCGTAGATGCGGAAGAGCCAGCTCCGGAAGCCGCGGAGATCGCAGGCGACGACGAACAGGGCGTAGACCGCCAGGGAGAACCCCGCCGCAAAGGTGAGATAGGACACGCTCCCCGTGCGCTGGCTCATCGTCCAGAGCTCAATCGAGGGACTCGGGGGCGGAGCGATGAACGGCGGCGTTGCCCATCGCCCCCCCGCGCAGGAGATCGCGTATCCCGCGAGCATGAGGATGCCGGACCAACTTAATAACCGGCGAACGGCCAGCCGGCGATCGTGGATAGCGGCGACCGCGTCGTAGGCCATCGAGCCGACCAGCATGGGGATCGTCCAGGTCAGGAACCCGAGCGGGCCGCCGTCGATGACGCGAGGGGGGTTCCAGGCGACGTCGAGGTAAAAGAGGTAGGAGAGCCAGAGATGGAGCCCCGCCGACGCCAGCAGGAAGATCACACGCGGTAAGACCCCGGCGGCGATCACCGGGAGGACCCAGATCGAGGTGACGGCGATGTGTACCAGCGTCTGGAACAACTCGCGTCGGATCGTTCGGCTGAGGAGCTCGCCCGCGCTGAAAGCTTGCAGCTCCTTCCACGACTTCACGCTCCCGTCGATGTGATAGATCACGAAGCCGAGCAGGATCAGCCCGGCGGCGCGCTTCAGGACGGCGGCGATGGCCGTACGGGTGCCCGCCGTCTCGAGCCGCCTCAGGAACGTCAGTCGGTAGGCGAAGCCGACCGCGAAAAAGAATTGGGGCATGATCGTGTCGGCGTAACTGCAATACGTATTGTGATGCTTGAGGATCGCCGGGACGACGCGATAGCCGCCGATGAAGTTGACCAGCAGCATGCCCACAACGGTATAACCCCGGAATTGATCGAGGGAAACGATCCGGGTACTCTTGGTCGGACTGTCGGTCATGATGGACTGGTCTCGCCGGTTGGAGCGGCCGCGTACGTCGCGGCGGGGTCGATTGCGGCCTCGATCAACGTCGGCACCACGGACCGGAGGTAACCGAGCGAGCTCGCCAGCCAGTCCAGATCGCGCCGGACCATGGGATCGACTCGACCGTCTCGGGTCGGGGTAGCGAACCATCTGCGTAGCGTCGCTCGCACTCCGCCGCCATTCGGACCACGGCGGCCAGGGATGGCGGCGCAAGTCGGGGAAGAAGCCCAGCCACCGAGGATCGTAGATCGGCAGGTCATAGATGCGAGGATGGACCTCGATCGACAGCGTGATCGAGGGACGACTGCGCAGGATCGCGGTGAGCATGTCGGGCAAGGGGAGGATGCCGGAGCCGACCGGCCGGGCCTGCCAGCACAATCCGCGCCGGGTGAAGGCCAGCGCCGCGTCCTTGATGTGCGTGCCCAGGATGAAAGGGGCGAGCCGTTCGACCGCTTCGAGCGGGTCATCGAGCCGCATCGGCAGGTTGCCGGTGTCGAGGGTCACCCCCGCGACCTCGGGGTCGAGCCGGTCGATGATCGCGAGCAGCTCCGCGACAGTCAGGTCGGCGTGGGTCTCGATCGCGACGCGAATACCACGCTCCTTGAGCCGGGGTGTCAGGAGGCGGATCACCTCGACCGTCGCTGCGACCTGGACGTCCCAGGGGGTGTCGATCCGGAAGCGATCGTGACGATCGCCGACATAGAGCCGAGCATGCCGACATCCCAATGCCGCCGTCGCATCGACGAGCGATCCCAGCTCGACTGCCAGATCTCGCGGCGCGATCTGCCGGCCTAACTCGCGCGACCGTCGCACCGGGTTCGGCGACGGCATCCCGACCTCGAGGATAGAGCCCCATCGCCTCCGCCCGCCCGCGGAAGGCCGCCAATCGACCCGGATCGAGCGATCCATCGATCGACGCGGGCTCCAGGAACTGGACGCCGTCGAAACGATGTTCGCGGGCGAATTCCAGGGTCGCATCGGCCGTCAGTCCGCGGCTCGCGAGGGAATAATGGTCGAAGCCTATCCGAGCTCGCATCGCCAAGGGCCTCCGACATCCACCGCGGCCGGCCGCCGAATCCCCCGGCCGGCCTTCCAATCTAGGCTCCCGAGCCGATCGCCGTCGCACTCGATCACAAGCCGGCTCGTGCGACTTGCAATACTCCGTCTTTTATAGCCGAGTCCGGCGAGGGGTTGAAAACCCCTTCACGGCCGTCCCGTCGACCTACGACATCTCCTCATCCTCGGGCAGCACCGAGTTTGACAGGGATGGCCGGGCGACGCAACGCCTGCCTAACCGCTTCTCGTCGCGGACCCGGACGGACGCCGATGGCCTTCGACGGGGACGTCTCGATGCTCGCTCGCGTCAACGCGGACCGCCGGGACCTGAATCCGGGCCCCGAAAAAAAACCCGGGAGAGGGTTGACGAGGGAGGGAAATCGTCGTATTTTGACGAACGTTCGCGGTCAACCCCGAGGCCGGCCGGTTCGCGATGATTCGGACTGTCGATCGATTGCATTAATACGCACTTCTTATTCTCGTATTAACAAACAACGCTCACCGGAGAATGAAATCCGAAAAAAGCAGGTCGATTCCGGGCGGCAAGGATGCATGGCGCCACGGTTCGTCCTGTACGTTGCGAGGCGATCGGGTACCGACTTCTCGATCGTTTGGCTCGATCCCTGGCCTCACGGCCCGCTGTTCGATCCGGCATGGATGCTCGGTCGGCGTGGGCCGAGGAAGGCCAAAATAAGCGGCGATGATGGGAAGCCGCTAGCGAGTCGCCCCCACTCTTGAGGGCCTTTTCGGTGGCGATGCGTGCCGGTTGGCCGATGCCCGCAATCGAACGGCATGATCCAGGCAGGAATCATCGGGGCGGCAGGTCAGCGATCACTCAAGCCTCTCGGGCGTGGAGTGGTCGCTGACCATTTTTCATTTCGAAGCGAGGGGCCGGGGCGCGACGTCGCGCCGAGCCGAGCGATAGCCCCCGCCGTGAGGTTCAAAGGTCCGGCCGATCCCGATAGGGTGCGTCGGGGTATTCCTTGAGCATGAGCGCGTCGGGGACCGCGTCGCGCGAGAAGAAGGGGTTGGAGGCCGGGCGACTCGGCGGTTTGTCGGGGATCGCCTCCGGCGGCCGCGTACCCAGCCGGATCCCGACGCGCTCCAGGAAGGTCCGGGAGAGGGGATCGTCGCCGAACCACCCGATCCGGCAGCCGACGTGCGTGATCCCCTGTCGGGGGCGGACCGTGATCGTCACGGACCGGTCGTCGTCGGTCCGGCCGTCGACCTGGGAGACCACCCCGTCTCGGCCGCGATGAGTCACGGTCATCTTGAGGTCGTCCATCGCCTCGTAGACCGCCGCCTTCACGGCCAGGGGCGGGAGCGCGAAGTCCTGCGCCCCCAGGCCCGCAGAATACGAATATTGATCCGAAGGCGAGCCATCGTCCCCGATCGATCCCGTCCTGGTCGAGGCACAGCCGCCGAGCGGAACGATCCCGATCGCGGCGACAATCCAGGCCAGGTGATCGATGCGCATCGTCGACTTTCCTTCCGAGGTCCGGGGATTGTTCGTTCCGATCGCGGTGGGTTGATACCTTGGAATTGCGGCGGACGGAGGCTATCCCGGCGCGGAGAATCGGTCAAGGTGGGATGGTTGGGTCTCGGGTGGATCCGTGGATGGGGATCGGAAGGGCGGTCGTCCGGCCAACTTTCGAGCGATCCACGCGTTCGGTTCCGGTCGGCTCGACTATTCTTCTTCGGCGGCATTGGCCTATAATGAGAAATTGGATCATTCCGCCCCTTGTGTGGAGGGGCGGCTTCTGTCTTTGACCAACTCGTGTACGCCGGCGAGATGTCGGACGCGTGCTGGCTCTCCGCTCGATCGATGGATCGATTCGAGGCGAGCCGACGTCGTCCTCCGCGGTCGAGTCGGCGGTGCGTCCCCCCGTGCTTCGTGGGGGTGGTATTGAAGCGAACTCCAACATGGTTGATCGTAATCTGCTGCGTGAGTTTGATGTCAGCGACGAAGAGCTCCTACCCATCGGCATCGGAGAGGACGACTCGGACCTCGACCGATTCCTGGGCGAGGGCCAGAATTTCGAGATCGGCCGGATCGTCTCGGGCCGGGTCGTCGAGGTCGTGGGCGACCAGGTCGTGGTCAACGTCGGTTATAAATCGGAGGGCCTCGTCCCTCTCAATGAGTGGGAAGACGAGCCGCCGCCCCAGCACGGGGATACGGTCGAGGTCCTGCTCGAAGGCATGGAGGACGAGACCGGCGAGATCGTCCTCTCGCGCAAGAAGGCGCACCGGATGCGCGCCTGGGAGATGGTCATCTCCCGGTATCATGAGGGCGACGTGGTCAAGGGGCGCGTCACCCGCAAGATCAAGGGCGGACTCCTCGTCGATATCGGGGTCAACGTCTTCCTCCCCGCGAGCCAGGTTGACATCCGCCGTCCCTCCGACATCGCCGATTATATCGATCAAGAGATCGAGTGCATGATCTTGAAGATCGATGAGAGCCGGCGCAACATCGTCGTCAGCCGGCGGAAGCTGATCGAGATCACCCGCGAGCAGCAGAAGAAGCAGTTGCTCGAGGAGATCGCAGTCGGCCAGGTCCGCAAGGGGACCGTCAAGAACATCGCCGATTTCGGCGCGTTCGTCGACCTCGGCGGGATCGATGGACTGCTCCACATCACCGACATGAGCTGGGGCCGGATCAACCATCCCAGCGACATGCTCAAGATCGACGATCAGGTCGAGGTCATGGTCCTCCATGTTGACAAGGATCGCGAGAAGATCGCCCTGGGACTCAAGCAGAAGTCGGCCAGCCCGTGGGAGAACGTCGAGCGGAAGTACCCGGTCGGCACCCGCGTCATCGGCGAAGTCGTCAACGTCATGAGCTACGGCGCCTTCGTCAAGCTGGAGGAAGGGATCGAGGGCCTGGTCCATATCTCCGAGATGAGCTGGACCAAGCGCATCAACCACCCCAGCGAGCTGGTGAATATCGGCGACAAGATCGAGGTCGTCGTCCTGGGCATCAACAAGGAGAAGCAGGAGATCTCGCTGGGGATGAAACAGACCCAGGTGAATCCCTGGGACCAGGTCGCCGGCAAGTACCCCCCGGGTACGATGGTCGAGGGCACCGTGCGCAACCTCACCAACTACGGGGCCTTCATCGAGATCGAGGAGGGGATCGACGGCCTGCTCCATATCTCGGACATGAGCTGGACCCGGAAGATCGGCCATCCCAACGAGATCCTCGAGAAGGGCCAGCGCATCAGTTGCCAGGTGCTCAACGTCGACCAGGATCGCAAGCGTATCGCGCTGGGCCTGAAGCAACTCCGCGACGACCCCTGGGAGACCGACATCCCCGGCCGATACGAGCCCAACGACGTCGTCAAGGGGAAGGTGACCAAGCTGACCAACTTCGGCGTCTTCGTCGAGCTTGAGCCGGGCCTGGAGGGCCTCCTTCACATCTCCGAGCTGGCCGACCACAAGGTGGACAGCCCCGAGGAGGTCGTGAAGGTCGGCGACGAGATCGAGGTCAAGATCCTCCGGGTCGACCGGGGCGAGCGGAAGATCGGCCTCTCTCGCAAGAAGGCCCAGTGGACCAAACCCGAGGGCGAACGCGAAGAGGGTTCCACTCCGCCCGGTGAGGCTCCCGACTCCTCCGCGAAGGAGAAGGATAAGGACACCAAGGAGCTCAAGGGCGGCCTGGGCGGCGGAGGTCCCCTGTTCAGCATGGGCGGGTCCGCTCCCGTGGCGAGCGAGTCGACCGAACCCGAGCCCGATCCCGAAGTCGAATCCGCGCCCGAACCTGAACCCGAACCCGAACCCGAATCGTGATCCGCAGGCTGTCCTGATCGCGAGTCAACCGTCCCTCACGAAAGCCGTCGTCTCGACTCAAGTGTCGAGGAACGACGGCTTTCGGCTTTCCCTCCCCCAATTACACGTTAACATGCTCCTCGGGGTAGCTTCTCAATAACCCAGGGCAATTTGGCCGGGGATTTGCTGGTCGAATCTGATCATGCAGATTCACTTGCCCGACATCCCTGAGGCCGAACGCACGCCGCTGGTCGAGCAGTTGCTCGACATCATCGCCCTCCAGCAGGAGCGCATCCAGCAACTTGAAGAGCGCGTTCACCAACTCGAAGACGAGATCGCCCGCCTTAAGGGTCTCAAGACCCGACCTCGGATCGCCCCCAGTACGCTCGAGGCGCCACCCCGGCCGCCCCGCGACCCGAATGCCAAACGGCCCGGCTCCGCCAAGCGCTCCAAGACCGCCCAACTGACCATCACCGAGGAGGCCGTCATCCGCTTGCTCGACCCCCCAAAGGGGGCCGTCCTCAAAGGATACGAGGACTTCGTCGTTCAGGATCTGGTCCTAAAGCCCCGCGTCATCCGCTACCGCCGCGAACGCTGGCTGACCCCCGATGGCACAAGCCTGCTGGCCCCACTCCCGGCCGATGTCCTGCCCGGCTGCCACTTCGGACCCGACCTGATCTGTTACATCCTCCACCAATACCACCACCAGCACGTCACTCAACCGTTGCTCCTGGAACAGTTGCACCAACTGGGCTTCGACATCTCCGCCGGCGAACTCAACCGCATCCTTACCGAGGGGAAGGAGGCCTTTCACCAGGAGAAGTCCGAGCTCCTGCCGGCCGCCTTGGCCGTCTCGGATTATGTCCAGGTGGACGACACCGGGGGCGGCATCAGGGGCACAATGGGGCCTGCACGCAGATCGGCAACGAATTCTTCGCCGTCTTCGCCAGTACCGAGAGCAAGAGCCGGCTCAACTTCTTGGAGATCCTCCGGGGGCCGTCCACCGACTACGTGATCAACGAGATCGCGGTGGCTTACTGGCAGCGGCAGAAGCTTGCGGCGGCCGTGGTGGATTCGCTCCGGCGGGGCCCGCAGGCGTTCGCCGACACGGCCGTCTGGCAGGCGCGGTTGCGGGAGTTGGGGATCACCCGAGAGCGGCACGTGCGAATCGCCAGCGAGGGGGCGTTGCTGGGGAGCCTGATCGCTCATGGGGTGTCGCCGGAGTTGGTGATCCTCAGCGACGGAGCGGGGCAATACGATGTCCTGGTGCATGCGGCCTGCTGGATCCATGCGGAACGCCCCTTGGCGCGACTGATCCCTTACAGTGAGGAACACCGGGCGGCCATCGAGCGAGTGCGGGGACAGATCTGGGAACTGTACTAGGATCTGAAGGCCTATCGGCAGCAGCCGGAGCCGTCGCGAAGGGGGGATCTCGCGTCCCGGTTCGACGCGCTGTGTGGGCAGCGGACCGGCTTCCCCAGCATCGACGGCGTGCTCAAGGGGATGCAGTCGCACCGGGCGGCGTTGCTGCGGGTTCTGGAGCGGCCCGCGGTCCCGTTGCACACCAACCTGAGCCAAGGGCATATTCGGGACTACGTGAAGAAGCGGAAGATTAGCGGTGGCACGCGGAGCGAGTTGGGCCGTCAGGCGCGGGACACGTTCGCGAGCCTGAAGAAGACGTGCCGGGAGTTGGGAGTAAACTTCTGGGCCTATCTCCAGGACCGGGTGCGAGGAGTCGGCCAGATGCCCCGGTTGGCGGATCTGATCCGCCGCAAGGCGGAGGAGACAGCGGCCAGGAAGGCCGGTGCCGCGCGGCCGGCGTAGGCGGGTGGCGGCGCGGTGGGGTGAACGCCAAAGCGATGGTTCCCCAAGACTTCCGCGCTATCCCCGCGCGCGACCCGATGCGCGCCGCGGTTGCCCACGGTTATTGAGAAGCTACTCCTCGGGTATCAAACTCCGCGATCGCACTCTCCGGCACAATCCGTAGAACCCCTCGGCTTTCCATGCTTCTCAAATCCCCGGTTCGCCCTAGATTTACACTGCGGGCTTAAGTTCCCAGGCCAGCCAGTCCGATAGATCGTCGTATCAACCCGTCAGCGGCGAAGAGAAGAGGATCTGAAGGGCACGGCGTGATCGGACTTCCGATGCGGGCCGACCCCGAATTCTCCCCCCCGGCGGAGGTGTGTGGCTACGAACGGGCTGGCCAAGGCCGGTCGAGGTGGTCGCGATCGTCGATGCGGCGAAGTCTCCGGCCAGGAGGTCGAGGCATTGCCGCGAGATGTGCGGACGTGCGGGATGGGGATGATCCGCGAGCTCGTAGTGGCCGGTCGATCGCGGCTGGGACGTGACGAATGCGTTCCGGTCCGGTCGTCGCTGGCAACCCGCGACTCGCCACTCGCCGCTCCGACTGACCCTTGATCTTTTGCGGACCCAGTTTAGAGCGACTCAAAGAGGATCTTCATGGCCCGTATTCGCCGACATCGCCGTGATACGGTTCAGAGCCCCCTGGAGACTTATCTCCGGGAGATCAACGAGATGGCTCTGCTGACCGCCGACGAAGAGAAGGAGCTAGCCCATCGGATCGCGAGGGGCGACAACCTGGCACGCGACCGGATGGTGCGAGCAAACCTACGGCTCGTCGTGAATATCGCCCGGGGCTACATCGGGAAGGGGCTCGCGCTCCAGGACCTGATCGAGGAGGGGAATCTCGGCCTGCTCCGCGCCGTCCAGGGGTTCGACCCGGCCGTGGGCACGCGATTCAGTACCTATGCGAGCTACTGGATCAAGCAGTCGATCAAGCGGGCGCTGGTGAACACCGCCAAGCCGATCCGGATCCCGGCCTACATGGTCGAGCTGCTCTTCAAGTGGCGGCGCATGGCCTCGGACCTCCAGGAGACGCTCGGCCGTCCCGCGAGCATCGAGGAGATCGCCAAGGCACTCAAACTCCCCAAGAAGAAGCTGGCGATCGTCAAGAAAGCCATCAAGGTGTATAACCTCGTCCCCCAGACCGATCAGCCGGAGAACGGCTGGAGCCTGGGCGAGATGCTGATGGACGAGCGGAACCGTGCGCCGGACGTCGTGATGGACGAGGCCGACAACCTCAAGCTGGTCCTCGACCGCCTCGACGAGATGGACAAGCGCGAGGCGACCGTCCTGAGGATGCGATTCGGGCTCAACGACCTGCCGCCGAAGACCCTCAAGGAGATCGGCGAATCGCTGGGCCTGACCCGGGAGCGCGTCCGCCAGATCGAGAACGAGGCGCTCGGGAAATTGTCGGCGTCGTTGCAGGCCGATTGATCCCGGTCCTTATCCACACGACAACCGGATCGCATCATTTCAATCCATAGATAACCAGGGCGGAATGGTTCCCCTTCGTGTTCGACCTGGTGCGGCTCGCCGGGGGAGTTCACCGGTAATTCCTCCTGGTTGGCGGCCATGTAGACCTTGCCGTTGGCGACGGTGGGCGGGACGTACTTGGCGTACATGCCGAGGGAGTCGTTCGGCTGGTTGTTATCGACCGTCGAGTAGATCTGCACGAGTTGCTTGGGCACTCCGACCCCACCCCCCGGCCGAGCCGCGAAATTGGCGGCGTCGAAGGCCCGGAGGACGCCGTGGACGACGCGCTGGTTCGCGTTGCCGTCCAGGGGCATGTTGACCCAGAGGATGCCGGACGTTGGGTCGTCCCCGTTGGCCGAGAGGGTGAGGATTCCCCCGGGCATCCAGACGTCCTCGCGCCGACTCGGCGAACCGGAGTCGGGTCGGGGGAATCCCGGATAGGGTGCCGACTCGTCGCTGAAGGCCGTGGGCGGGTTCGGGGCGGGCGGGGTGAAGGTGAACCGCCAGCCGCCGGCGCCAGCGGCCGGGACGAGTTGATATGCCTTGATCGGATCTTCCTCGCCGCAGACGTAGACAAAGAATCCCTTCTGGCTGTTCCACGCGATCGGGGCGCCGTGGATGTTCCAGTAGCGCAGGTCGGGGCTCTTGTCGGCGGGATTCTTGGGCGGCACCTGCTGGTCCTTGGGCTTCTTCGCGGGCATCCGGGTGGCCTGGAAGTCCTGGAGCGAAGTGCCCATCTTGTCGATGTCGATGAGGTAGAGGCGACCCTCCTTGCCGCCGGCGATCAAGAGGTTCGAGTCGGGCAGGAGTGAGGGACCGGCGGATCCGAGGTCGGCGTCCTGGTCCTTCAATTCCAACTCGTTCCTCGGCGTGAAATGGTCCTTGAGTCGAATCTTGCCCCCCTCGAGGCGAAATCGGATCACGCTGTCGCCGAAGTCGGTCGTGCCGTCATAACTGCCGTTGCCCGTGGAAAGGTAGATATTCCCCTTGCCGTCGCTGGCCGGCCCCTGGCCCGACATCCAGATCCCCCCCTCGCCGTCAACCGCCGGGTGCTCTTTGATGTTGGGCGTCGTGCAGAAGACGTCGAGTTTTCGGGGAGCCGTCGGGTCGGAGATGTCGTACGCGAAGAGCCAGCCGTGGAACTGCCTCCGGTCGCAATGCCCGCAGAAGGCGACATAGAGCGTGTTGCCGTCGATGAGCAAGGCGGCGCGGTTGTGCTGGATGAGTGGAGTGAAGGTCAGCTTTCCGCCCTTGGACGCTAACCCGCTCCCCGGAACCTCCCCCTCAATGGTGACGGGTTGACCCGCGGGCTTGCCGTCGGCGAGCTGCAAGACGTGGATCTTGAACGAGTATTGATGGTCCTTGCCCAGCGACTTGGCCACGACGAAGATCAGCCCCTTCTTCGGCGGGTCCGCCTTGGTCAGGAGGATGAACGGGGTGCTGGTGATCCCGATCTCCGTGGTCAGGTCGACGCAGACGCCCGGCCCTTTCGGCATCGCAGAACCCGGATCGTCCTTGGTCAGGTCCTCGCTGAGCGTCGTGCTCGGGATCGGGGCGCCGAGGACACTCTGGTCGGTCTGCCAGAGTTGCGCGGTCTTGGAGTTCTGGTCGGTATCGTCCGCATCGAAGGCGTAGACGCTGTTGTGCTCGGTGGCGACGATGACCACGTTCCGCGGCCCGGCGCTGCCGGCGATCTCGGCCTGCGTGACGACGAGCGGCTGCGCGTACAGGTTGCCGTTGACGAGTCGGAAGCACTTCTTGCCGAACTGGTTATTCTTGAGCTTCTCGACCGTCAGATCGGTTTCTTTCAGATTCGTACCCGAGCGCCTTGCGTCCTGGTGATGGGTCAGGACGTTGACCAGGGTCTTCTTCGGCTGGGCTTTCGCCTCGGCGGCGAGCGAGACGAGCCAGGCAGCACACAGGATGTAGATCGCGTTCTTCATCTCTTGCTCCGGTCGTAAGAATCGACACACGGGAACGGCTGACGGCCCACGCGAGCGGTTGCGACGCACGAGTGCGGTCCGGGTCCGTTGGGATTCGATCGGTGTCAGAACGTGACCCGACTCGTACCCCCGGCGTGGGAGAACTTCACCTCGACGAAACCCGCGACGCTGAAGGACCAGCCGGAATCCGCCGCGTCGAGCGCGGCCTCCGAGTCTCGGAAGTCCAGGTCGGTCCCGTCGAGCCGGACACCGCTCGGCCTCGGCGCGAAGACTTCGAGCCGGATCCCTCGCGGTGCCGAGTTCAGCGCCACCTCCGTTCCCCCGCCGGCAGAACGACAGGTGACATGCGTCCCGTCGTAGACCGTGAACTCGGACGAGTCCGACGGGTAGACGAGGAACGATAGGCCACCGTCCCAGGTCTTCACGGTCGCGTTGTCAACGTAGTTCGCGTCGCAGAGCGTTTGCACGCCGACGGGGAGCATCGGCACGATCGCGCCCCGCCTGACGAAGAGCGGCAGCTTCAGCGGGTCCGGGTTGCTCCAGGCGAGATTCCGGCCGCCGGGGTGGAGGGCCTGCGTCCAGAAGTCGAACCAGTCGCCCGCCGGCAGATAGACCGTCCTCGCGGTCTGATCCGGCTCGGTCACCGGCGCCACGAGGAGTTCGTTGCCGAAATGGTAGGTGTGGTTGACGCCGAAGGTGGTCGGATCGTCCTGATTGAGGAGGACGAGCGGGCGGAGGATCGGCAGGCCGGACTCGCTCGACTCCTTCGCGTATGTGTAGAGATAAGGAAACAACCGGGTATGCAGCCGCGTGTAGAACTGGTAATTCTCAAGCGCCGTGTTCTTGCCCCCCTCGGGGTATCCCCATGGGTATTGCCGGAGGTCGTGTTCGTCGACCTGTCGATGCATCTGCATGATCGGGCTGAAGCAGCCGAACTGGGCCCATCGGCGGAACAGGTCAGGCGGGGAGTGCGAGAAGTTGTGGTTCTGGTAGCCGCCCACGTCGTGCCCCCAGATCGAGAACCCGCTCATCGCGGCCGACATCCCGGCGGTGATCACGCTCGGCAAGCCATTCGGCTGGCCGAAGTTCGGCTCGTTGTCGCCGGCCCAGCAACCCGGGAAGGCCTGAGAGCCGACGAACCCGCTACGGGCGAAGAGCACCCCGTTTCGGCCGAGGACGCCGTGGATCGTCTCGTGATAGCCGACGCAGTAGTCGTTCCGCAGCTCGCGGCCGGTCCGGCCGTCGGCGTATCGGGCGTCGAGGGGAATGTAGACGCCGGTCGCGTTATCATTGGCGCCGGGGTCGGTCAGCGACTCGCCGTCGTCGGTCTTGAAGCCGCCGATGACCGGCTCCTTCGAGCCCGACTTCGTGACGACTTCGCTCTGGGCGACCAGCGCCTCGAGCTGATTCGTGAAGTAATCGCGTCCCGCCAGGCCGGTGAAGTCGACTGGGCTGCCGACGCCCTTCCACCAGTGGACCAGGAGGGGCTTGCCGTCGCGGTCGAGCGGGAAGACGCCGGGAGTCCTCTCACCTTCGTCGTATGTCCTGGCTTTTCCCGCTTGCTGGCCGGCCACTTCGCTCGTGTCCGACCGGACGTTCACGAACGGCGTCATCCAGAGGATCAACTTCAGGCCATGCGACCGGAAGAATTCCATCATCTCGGCGACGGTCGCGAATCCGGCGAACTTCTCCCCCTCCAGGAGAAACGGTTTTCCCCGGAAGGTGTCGCCGTCGCTCAGTTGGCTGCCGGGCCCGCTGAGATTGAACGTGAAATCGTTGTAGTTCGTCGACCAGGGCGAGTCGAAGACGATCGCCGAGACCGGGATCTCGCGATCGCCTCGAAGGAAATTCTCGACGGCGTACCGGATCTCGCCACCGGTCCGCCAGACGTCGGAGGAGATCCAGGGGCCGAAAGCGAAGGGGGGCGGGAGCGAGGGCCGGCCGGTCAAGCCGGTATATCGGGAAAGCGCGTCGGTGAGCTTCGGCCCGTACACGACGTGGAACTTCAGCGACGAGAACAGGTTGGTGACCAGGTAGGCCGTCGGCGACCCGGCCCGCATGTCGAAGTGGCTCTCGGCGGCGGAGTCGAGGTAGAATCCGTATCCGCGGGTGCTCAGGAACCACGGCGCGGTCTTGTAGGAGTGGTCTCCCTTGTTGCCGGGGTGGTCGAAGGTCTGGGTGCGGACGAACTGGCCGGCCTGGTCGAATCGGTCGAACTTCTCGCCGAAGCCGTAGAAGTGCTCGCCGCGGTCGGAAGCCGCCGCAACCGAGGTCTGGTCCGGCATCGGGCCATTCCAGTCCATCACCTCGTAGGTCATCACACCCTGGGCCGTGAACGAGAGCCGCGACTTGATGTGGGTCCCGCCGAGGTCCTGGACGAGGTCGTGGCCGTCGGCGATCGGCGAGGAGGAAACGACGCCGTCGATCGTGACGGCGCGCCCGCCGAAGGTGGCGACGGGAGGCTCGAACGCGATCGTGTTCGCGAGCGCCGCCCCGGCCAGGTCGGGTCCGGCGATCGCCAGATGCCCCGAGCCCCGGAAGATCCTGGCCTGGAAAGGCCCCGAGTCGAATGTCAGGACGTCCCCCGAGGGTGGGCTCGTGATGGCCATCGCCATTCGCTCCTTCCAGACTCTTTCGGTCGGATCGCGGAGATCGGTGTTACCTGGGTCGCGGCCCGAAGAATTTCTTCATCGTATCGCTGGCGACCGCATTTCCCAGTTTGATGCCATCATCCGCGTCGAATTGCCAGTGGACCCCGAGGTAGATCCGGCTGTCGGCATTCAGCCGTTCGGCCTCTCGGAATGAGTTGAAATGCAGCTCGACGCGCTTCCGTGGGTCTTGAGTCGGCGGTCCAGGCCCTGGCCTGTAATTCAGGCCGTTGTATTCGTCCGAGACGAATTTGAACGGGATTCCCTGGTCGGGGAAGTTCGGGCCCTTGGATTGGAAGTAGAGGACCATCGCCTGGAAGAGGGCCCCTCCGAAGGTCGCATGCCAGGACGGATAAGCGGGGAAGGGGGGCGATTGGTTGCCGTTCTTCCTCGGACTATTCGTGGCCTGGGCCCCGAGGGGGATCCAGTGGGGATCGCACGAGCCGTCCGAGCTCTCATCTGATTTCAGGGCGCGGAGATATGTCACCGGGCGGGGAAAGAGGAAATGATACTTCCCCTCCCAGGCGGCGAGCCCCGCGTCGGCCAGGGTGACGTTGATGAAGGCCAGGTAGCTGGCAAAATCCTCGACCTGGTCGATCTTCATCTCCTTGAGGGCGACCGAGGTCGCGATCATGTTGTAGAGCCGAGGGGGGGCGCAGAGGTAAGCCGACGCGTCGTAAGCCCAGAAGATCCCGACGAACGTCTGATCGGCGTTCGGGTTGATGGGAGCCGGGGGATCGGCTGATTCGGATCAGTGGCACCCGATCGACGAGTCGTCGTTGCCCAACGGCCGCCGTCCATCGGGTCGGCGTTCGGGTCACCTCCCAGCCACTTCGTCTTCTTGTAGGCGGCAATGAAGATCGGATCGTCGAAGGCCGGAGGGCCGGGGAGGAATTGCCGGCGGAAGGCATCCACGGAGGGGATCAGGAACGGCTTGATGTGGGGCCAGTTGCCGCCCAGCGCGGGCGGCGGTGGCTTCGTCGGGCTGATCGTCAGGCCGATCGGGTCCACGTGCCAAGTCCTGGGAATCGGGCTGGCGAAGTCGCCGCTCGACAGGTCGGGCAGCTCCGATCCATCGAAGTAGCGTAAATCCAGGATGGCCTTTGCGGCCCTCGCTCCCACCTTGGCCCCGAGGGAAACCGGCGGGGCATTCGGGTCCTGGAATTTCTCGAGGGTGAGCTGGAGGGCGAGATCGAGGAGGACCTTCTTCTTCGGATAGAGGTTCACCAGCGTTTCATAGGCGGCCTGGATGATCGCGCGATTCTTCGCTTCCCTGGCCTGATCAGGCAGGGCAGCGAGGCTCGACAGGTAGGCCCTCTCCCGGGCAGTCAAACCGTCGAGGATGGCGCCGCGCACGTTCTCGTTCCTCTGAGACCGGGGGCTGATCGTGTTGACGGCCTCGGAGATGGCGAGATGCACGATCGCCAGGACGCGACTGGTCCGCGGCGGCCCGATCTGCTCGCCGTAGAAGGGCGGAGGAGAAGCATTTGGATCATCCGGTGCCGGATTGGTATGATCCAGGGCGGTGGCCTGCAACGCCACCTCTTTCCAGATCAACAAATAACCGAGTTCCGGCGTCTTCTCCGCTGCGAGCGCCTGGTACGACCAACTCGATTCGAGGAACTCCTTCAATCGGCCGGGAATGTCCTTCGGGAGTGCCAGCCGATTCTCCTGGGCTTCGAGCAGGACCCTCCGTTCCTGCGGCGATGCCCTGAATTGCCGCCCGTACGCGTCTCGCTGTTCCGGCGTGATATTGGTCTGCGCGGCAGCCTGATGCATCATTGAGACGATCATACCAAGAATCACCGCGCCAACGCATCGAAGAAGTCTTATCATGTGTACCGCTTTTCGATTTGTTCGAGGGTTTCGAGAGCTTATCCGAAGGGCATTGGCGGATCAAGCACCGAGTCATGATTTCCGGCCCATCGACCGAGATCCGGCAACCCTGCGGTCTTCTCTTCGACGGGTGGCTGGGGCCCAAACCCGGCCGAGGTCTCGGTCGGTCGCACCCGCCAGACGACAGCCCAGGTCAAACAAGGAGTCGACGGCCGACTTCGAAGGGATCGACAGCTTTCCAACTTCGCCGGATCATCGATGCCATCTTCGTCGGGGGAGCCGTAAGGTTTAATCGGTAGACGGCCAGGGCGCTTCACGCTTGGGTCGCGCACACTTGATACGAGCCCTAAGCGCAAGCGAGCGGACGATTTCGGGGGACCGGCTCGATTGCGCTTAGGGCTCGTAGGAGTTCGCTTCGTGTCGAGCGGTAAGCAAACCAAGCGTGGAGCGATCTAAATGACCTTTCATGATCCTGGGAGGGCGAGGCTCCGTCCGAGCCTGGGCACAGGGCGGCTCGCCCTCCCGGAATCGTGAAAGCTGAATTAGGCAGTGGGCGGGTTGCCCTTCGGGGTCTCATGAGACCCAGAGACTGGTCGGGCGGGCGGCGGGATGGAAGCGACGACGTGTCGGCCGGGCGAGGTGTCGGCGCATCCGACAGGCCAGAATGCCGGCGGCTACGGTCATCAGCGCAATCAATGGCGCAGATTCGGGGATTGATGTCGCCAGCCGGTTCAGTGCCCGAAGGTTCGTCAGCGGCTTCTGGCCCGAGAAGTCGGCGGTGAACTGACCTTGGAATGTGCTGTTGGCCTGCGGTGTGATCCGGAGATAGGCCCGGCTGCCGAAGCGATCCTTGAGCTCGCCCCCGGTAATCTCCATGTTGAGGTCGAAGACGTCGACGTTGGCCGCCTTCGAGGCGTCTTGCCCGAGGACCCCGAAAGCTGTCGGCTTGCCCTCCAGCAGAAGGCCCTCGTAGATCTCTCTGCCGATCTTGACGATGCCGCGGATCTCGAACCGGTTGGACGGGCAGTCGATCAGGTTTCCGGCGGCGTCGAGCTTCATCTTGAGCGACTGGACAAGGGTCCCGTCCTTCTCCGGCTGCATCGGGATCAGGTCGTCGTCCAACGGACCCAGCGAGATCAGGTGGGGCGCATTGATCAGGGCGAAGGTGCCGGTCTGCGTCGCCCGGTCGAACGTGTAGGTTTGGGTCCCGACGATATCGCCGGCGATATCCGGAAACGTCCGCCCGGGCTTGGGACGAATCACGTCGCCGCGCGCCGGCAACCAGGCGCCGCTGATCACAAAGAGAGACACCACGAGACCCGCCCTGGCGATGACGCTGCGCATCCTTTGCATGGGACGTCCTCTCCGCCGTTCGCGTCCGGATCGGCCGCCGTACCAATGCACACCACGCGGGTTGCTCCCGATCCCTCGGGCAAGCCAGTGAGGGCGAATCGGAGCGGTGCCGGAACCGAAGCGTGCGACGGCCTGGGGAGTCGGCTCGAGGGAGTTGGGCGGTGTTCGAGGTGTCGAGGACCTATCGGTT
Source organism: uncultured Planctomycetota bacterium (assembly GCA_963777695.1). Classification (GTDB taxonomy): domain Bacteria; phylum Planctomycetota; class Planctomycetia; order Isosphaerales; family Isosphaeraceae; genus CAVZRC01. The sequence continues at coordinate 876,202 of CAVZRC010000001.1, read as the reverse complement.
CCGGAGGGGCCTGGTACGCCGATCCGTCGAGATAGGCTGCCAATCAAGGGTGGGGCCCGAAGCAAGGACCGTGCGAGTCGATCTCCCGAATCTCGGAACTCTTCTGAAGCTGAGCGACTTCACGCGAATCGAGAGGCTCGCGGACCGTGTGCCGGTCACGCCTGGCCATCTCATCGGGAGGACTTTATCCCGCCGTCCGCTTCCCGTCAATCCAGGAAATCGGCCGCATCGAAGGAATGATGCGGTATGATGGCATCAAGGGCTGGGGCCGTCGCCGTGAGCGGAACCGGTGCAGGCCATACCGCCGACTCCCGGGAGACGTCCCTGATGGATAAGGACCCGCGCCGACTTCGCATCGGTGTGCTGGGGTGCGGACCGATCGCTCAGTTCGCGCACCTCAATGCCTGCCGGAAGGCGCGTAATGTCGAACTCTATGCGATCTGCGATCTCGCCGACGACCTCCGCGAGCGGATGGCCGCCGTCCATCAGCCCGAGGCGACCTATCGCGACTACGACGCCATGCTCGCAGACCCCGGGGTCGAAGCGGTGATCGTTGCGATCGCCGACGAGTTCCATGTCGCGGCGACGTCGAAGGCACTCGAGGCCGGCAAGCACGTCCTGGTCGAGAAGCCGATGGGCACGACCGTCGAGTCTTGCAAAGAACTCCGCGATCGCGGGACACGGAGTGGGCTTGTCGTCCAGGTCGGCAATAATCGACGATTCGATCCGGGCATCGCTTTTGCCCGTCGATTCATCCAGGAAGAGATGGGAGGACGGATCGCCCTGAAAGCCTGGTACTACGACTCGGTCTATCGCTATACGATGACCGATAATCTCCAGCCGATCCCCGTGGCGAGTCCGTCGGCGCTCCGGCCCGACGGGAATCCCAGGGCCGACCGGAGGCGTTATTTCGTCCTGACCCACGGCAGCCATCTGCTCGACACGGCGCGGTTCCTCGGAGGGCCGATCGTGAGCGTCCGCGCCCGAGCACTGGAACGCTTCGGTGCCTACTGCTGGTTCATCGCGGTCGATTATGAAGACGGTTCGCTGGGCCACCTCGACCTCCATGTCCCCGTGCGCGGCGACTTCCAGGAAGGTTTCCAGGTCCAGGGCGAGCTCGGCAGCGTGAACGGGCGGGTCTACCTGCCATGGTTCCACAAGTCGAGCGACGTGGAATGTTTCTCGACCCGTGATCGCCAATACCGTCGCGTGCTCGGGGAGGACGCGCACACCTACAAGCTCCAGGTCGAGGGCTTCGCGGCCACCATCCTCGAGGGTACTCCGCAGTGGGGCGCCGAACTCGAGGACGGTCTGGCCGCCATGCAGGCGATGGTCGCCGTCGCGCGGTCGTCGGAAACGGGTGACCTCGTCCGCCTGGAGGAAGTCAACGGAGGCGTCTGATGCACCTGGGGATCTTCGCCAAGACCTTCCCACGGCCGACGATCGAGGAGACGCTCGACGCGATCGCCGATCACGGCTTGACTCACGTCCAGTTCAATCTGTCGTGCGCCGGGCTGCCGACGCTGCCCGAGCGGATCGATGAGAATTATTGCCGATCGATCGCCCGGGCCTTTCGCCAGCGCGGTCTGACGATGGCCGCGATCTCGGGCACGTTCAATCTCTGCGATCCGGAGGTCATCCGGCTCATCGAGAACATGACGCGTCTCGAGGTGCTGGCGGCGGCCTGCCGGTGGCTGGATACCCGGATCATCACGCTTTGCACCGGGACTCGTGACCCCCACGACATGTGGCGCTGGCATCCCGAGAACGTGCGGCGAAGTACCTGGGATAGCATGATCGCGTTGATGAAACAGGCGGTCAAGATCGCCGACCGTCACGAGGTGACTCTGGCGTTCGAGCCCGAGATGGGCAACGTGGTCAACTCGGTCTCCAAGGCCCGCCGACTCTTGGACGAGGTCGGCTCGCCCTGGCTCAAGGTCGTCATCGACCCGGCAAACCTGATGAGACCCGGGGACTTCCCGCGGATGGGAGAGATCCTCGAGGAGGCGTGCGACTGGCTCGGGCCCGACATCGTCCTGGCCCATGCCAAGGAACCGCCCAACGAACGGAATCCCGACGAAACCCTGACGGTGCACGAGTACCTCGATCGGCAATCAGGAGGTGCGTGGCCCTCGCCGCTGTTCGCCGGTAAGATGCAAATCCCGGAAGAGATCGAGGAGGGGCTCGCTTCGACCATCCCGAGGCGTCTCGTCGATTTGCAGGATTTCTATGATCGATACACCCAGGAATTGGGAAAGATCGGTTACACCGGGGCCTTCATCATTCACGGTGTGCCGGAGTCGAAACTGAGTCCCATTCAAGGGTGGCTGACAGGGCTCAAGTGGCTGAGTCCGGGCTGAGTGTTTCTTCACCGAGTTGATCTTGCCATGGAAACCGCGCACATTGCCCAGGTGCTCGACGAGATGGGGACGCTGCTCGAGCTCCGGGGCGAGAACCCGTTCCGATGTCGTGCCTATCACGCCGCGGCCCAGGCGCTCACCAATCTGCCGGACAACCTGTCGGAAATGATCGCCGACGGCCGGCTGGCGGAAGTCGCCGGGATCGGCGACACCATGCACGCGAAGATCGTCCAACTGGCCACCACGGGCCAGTTACCGGCCTACGACGATCTAAGGCGGAGCACGCCGCCGGGCCTGGTGGCCCTCCTTCGGATCCCCGGCCTGGGGCCCAAGAAGATCAAGTCACTGCACGAGACCCTGTCGATCGAGAGCCTGGCCGATCTCCGCAAGGCGGGCGAGTCCGGCGCGATCGCCAAGCTCAAGGGCTTCGGCACCAAGACCGAGGTGAAGATCCTCGAGGGGATCGCGTTCGTGGAGAAATCGGGGGATCGCATCCTCCAGAGCCAGGCGCTCCGGCTGGTCGCACCGATCCTGGAGGCCGTCCGGGGCCATCCGCAAGTCATCCGGGCCGAGTATTGCGGTAGCCTGCGACGTCGGACCGAGACGATCGGCGACCTCGACGTCCTCTTCAGCTCGGAACAGCCCACGGCCGTCATCGATGCCTTCGTCAAGCTCCCCCAGGTGGCCACGGTGCTGGCCCACGGCCCGACCAAGGCGAGCGTTCGGCTGGCCGACGGCGTCCAGTGCGACCTCCGCGGCGTCGAGGATAGCCAGTTTCCGTTCGCCCTCCATTACTTCACCGGGTCCAAGGCCCATAACATCGCGATGCGACGTCGCGCCCTGGCGCGGGGCCTGTCCCTGAATGAATATGCACTCTCCGGCGAGAAGGGATCGGTCGCTTGCAAGACCGAGGCCGATCTGTTCGCGGCACTGGGCCTGGAGTACATCCCGCCCGAGTTGCGGGAGGACGCTGGCGAGATTGATGCCGCCGAGTCGGACAAGCTTCCCAAGCTGATCGAGCTCGAGGACCTGGCCGGCACGTTCCATTGCCACACCGACTGGAGCGACGGGTCGGCCACGCTCGCCGAGATGGCCGCGGCGGCCCGCGAATGTGGGCTCCAGTACCTGGGCATCGCCGACCACTCGCGATCGGCGGGCTATGCCGGCGGCCTGAGCATCGAGCGCAGTCCGGTCGCAGTGGGCGGAGATCGACGCCCTTAATGAGTCGTTCGGCGGTAAGTTCCACGTCTTCAAGGGGACCGAGTGCGACATCCTGGCGGATGGATCGCTCGACTATCCCGACGAGATCCTCGATGGTTTCGACTACGTGGTCGCCAGCATCCATTCGAGCTTCCAGCTCACCCGCGAGGAGATGACTCGCCGGCTGGTGCGCACCGTTTCCAACCCACGCGTGACGATGCTCGGTCATCCGACCGGCCGGCTGCTGCTGGCTCGGGATGGTTACGCGGTGGATCTGGACACGGTGATCGCCGCGGCCGCCAAGGCCGGTACGATGATCGAAATCAACGCCAATCCCCACCGGTTGGATCTCGACGCCGTCCACTGCCGTCGCGCCCGCGATCAGGGCGTGATGATCCCGATCAATCCGGACGCGCATGCGGTGGGCGGGTTTCACGACCTGGATTTCGGCATCTCCGTAGCACGACGCGCGTGGCTGGAGAAGGGTGACGTCTGGAACACGCTCCCATTGAAGTCGATGCAAGAGCAGATCCGTCGGCGGAGGTCCGGGCGATGACGGTCGAGCCGCGAGCGATCACCGGGCGGGCTCGACGGGCTTTGCGAGGGGTCGGGGCGGCCCTATAATGAAGGCTGCAAGAACAGGGATGGGTGTGTATCGCCCCGATTCCTGATACCGGGTCATCGATCCGCCCCGTATAATCGGGTCCGACCCTCCCCGGAAAGCGGCTGCCACGGCGAGTTTTCCGAAAGCCTCCCGGCCGGACCGACCGGACCCCCGAGCTGCGGCATGGATGTTGTTGCTCATCCGATGGACGGATCATTGATCGATCGAATCGCCATCATCCGCCTTTTTCCCAGGGTAACACACATGGCCCCAGCGAAGCCGATCGTTGAGAAGAATCGCCGATACTTCACCGTCGAGGAGGCCAACAAGGCTCTACCCCTGGTCCGCATGATCCTCGGGGACATCGTCCGACAGTATCGCGTCGTGGAGGATCTCCAGCAGAGGCTCTCGGGAGTCTCGCGCGAACGCCGACGTGCGGCGAACGACCTGTACACGGAGGAACTGGCCCAGAGCCAGGCGGAGCTCGAGGCCGAAGAATCCAAGCTGACCTCCTATATCGACGAGCTGAAACGGCTCGGCGTCGAGTTCAAGGGGCCCGCCGGCCTCTGCGATTTTTACAGTATCATGGATGGCAGGGAGGTCTTCCTGTGCTGGCGCCTGGGCGAGGACGAGGTCTCGCACTGGCACGACATCGACGCCGGATTCGCGGGGCGCCGACCGATTCCGGCCCACGCCTGCTCCACGACCGGCGACCGGATTTGACTCGGCGAGCCCGATATTACGGATTCCCGATCGGTCCGCCTGGCCGACCGGGAGGGAGACGTCGCCTAATCCCTGTTGGGACACGATAGGCCCAGCCACTGGAAATCTCCGGTTGGCTGGGCCATCGTATCGATTATCCAGTACGGACAGTGGCGCAAGGATCGAACGAAGATGCATCGTGTGGTGACGATCGACGGGCCTGCCGGTGCGGGCAAGAGTACGGTCGCGAGGCAATTGGCGACCCGGCTGGGCTGGAGTTTCCTGGACACCGGCGCGATGTATCGCGCCATCACGCTCGCGGCTATTCGGTCCGTGATCGACATGACCAGCGACGAAGAACTCGGCAAGCTCGTCAACACCCTCGATTATGCCATGAGCGGCGAGGCCATACGGCTCAACGGCGAGGATGTCACGGAAGCGATCCGGAAGGTCGAAGTCACCAAGGCATCGAAGTATCCCGCCGACAGCCCGAGCGTCCGGAACCGCCTGCTCCGATGGCAGCGGGACTTCGCCCGGGGACGCGACGTCGTCACCGAGGGGCGCGACCAGGGCACGGTCGTCTTCCCGGACGCCTTCCGCAAGTTTTATCTCACGGCCACGCCCGAGGAACGCGCACGGCGCCGGTCGGCGGATTATCGGGAACGTGGGGAGTCCGTCAGCTTCGAAGTGGTGCTCGAAAGCCAACGACTGCGCAACGCCAGGGATGCCGCGCGGGAGATCGCGCCGATGAAACCCGCGGAGGATGCCCTCATCCTCGACACGACGGGGATGAGCATCGACTCCGTGATCGACCGGATGGTGGCCGAGATCGAGGGGCGCCTCGTGGGATCGTGGAGCGAGGGTGCAACCTGCGGAGGTATCCCTCGTGAGTGACCCGAAACCGGCACCGATCGGATCACCGGCCCGAGTGAGCTCGCGGGATCGTTCGCTCCTCCGAGTGATCTGGTACCAGCTCGTCAAGTACCTGATCGGGACGCTGGGACTGGTCATATTCGGATGGAGGGCGACCGGCCAGCGGAATATGCCCCGGTCGGGGGGCGTCCTGCTCGTCTCCAACCATCTGAGCTTCCTCGACGTCTTCTTCATCGGCGTGCCGCTCGGTCGTCCCTTGAACTTCGTGGCGCGATCGACACTGTTCGTACCCATCCTCGGCTTCCTGATGAGGTCGGTCGGGTCCTTCCCGATCCAGCGCGAGGGGATCGGCGCCTCGGGCGTGAAGGAGACGCTCCGGCGTCTCCGCGCCGGCGGCATCGTCACCCTGTTCCCGGAGGGAACACGGAGCGTAGACGGCCAGCTCGCGCCGCTCAAGCCGGGGATCGCGGTCCTGGTCACCCGGACCGGAGTGCCCGTCGTCCCCGTCGGGCTCGCGGGGACCTTCGAGATCTGGCCGCGATCGCGTAGGGTCCCGATCCCGCATCCCATCCGGATCCATTACGGGCCTCCGATCTTCCCCGAGGACATGGCCGGGATGGAGTCCGAGGCGATCACCGCGATGATCAGAGATCGGCTCGAAGAATGCCGCCGTATCGCCTGGAGCGGGCTCCATCGCGACGCGGCCCGTTGAGCCCGAGGTGGCACGCGTGGTCTCTCGGATCGGGGAGCATGGGCCCATGTCCTGAAGTCGCGATCAATCTGAACGTCGATCCCACAAAATCTCGAGAGGCGACAACTGATGTCGAGTCCACAGCTCAAGCGTCGCGAATGGCTGGCTGCCGGCACGGCGACCGTCCTCGGGGGGGCCATCCGGCCGGCCGAGGAGGCTCAGGGACAGACGGCAACCGCTCGCGGTACGGTGCCGGCCGCGGTGGTCGCCCCCTCGGCGACCGGGACCTTCCTGCTGGGACTGAACACCAGCACCATCCGGGGACAGAAACTGTCGATCGTCGAGGAGATCGCGATCGCCGAGAAGGCGGGCTATCGAGGGATGGAGCCCTGGGTCGAAGAGCTCGAGCGTTACCAGGCGTCGGGGGGCTCGCTCGAGGACCTCGGCAAGCGATTTCGTGACGCGGGGATCTCCGTCGAGAGCGCGATCGGCTTCTTCGAGTGGATCGTCAACGATCCCCAACGGCGTCGCAAGGGCCTCGAGTCGGCGAAGAAGAGCATGGAGCTGGTCCATCGGGTGGGAGGCAAACGCCTGGCGGCACCGCCGGTGGGGGCGACGGATCGCGCGATGCCCAACCTCCTGGTCGTCGCCGAGCGTTATCGGGCCCTTCTCGAACTGGGCGACCAGATCGGCGTGATCCCGCAAGTCGAGGTCTGGGGCTTCTCACGCACCTTGGGCCGGCTGGGCGAGGCGACGATGGTCGCGATCGAGACCATGCATCCGGACGCCTGCATCTTGCCGGATGTCTATCATCTCCATCGCGGGGGCTCCGGCCTGGGAGGGGTCAAATTCCTCTCGCCGCGCACGATCCACGTGTTTCACATGAATGACTATCCCGCGGATCCACCCCGGGAGAAGCTCAACGACTCGGACCGGGTCTATCCGGGCGACGGCACGGCGCCGATCAAGGCACTCCTCAAGGATCTCTCCTCCGGCGGATTCCATGTGATGCTGTCGCTCGAGCTGTTCAACCGGAAATACTGGGGACAGGATCCGCTGAACGTCGCCCGGACGGGCCTCGAGCGGATGAAAGCACTGGTCGAAAGCATCGAGGCGGTGTGACCGGGATCAAAACGAAACAGGCGGCCCCGGTGAGGAGCCGCCTGCGAGTGGGGCGATCAAGTCGATCCACCTCGTCGAACCTGTCGGTACGCCGGGCCTTCCGGCCCGACGTACCTCCCGGTCGCGATCACGCCTCGGAGTGCTTGTGAGCCGGCATCACCACCTTGATGACCTTCGCGGCCTTGTGATGCTCGACGGTCGGCTTGATGGTGTGCGTGACGACCTTCTTGTGGACGACGGCGTGCTTCAAAGGCTTGGGATGAGCGGCCGCCTTGGTGTGAACGACCTTGTGCTTCTTCTTCGTCGAGACCGGGGACGGAGCCGGCACGGGGCTCGGCGAAGTCGAGGTCGGGGTCGTGGTGACCGGCGTCGAGGTCGGGGTCGTGGTGACGGGGGTTGACGTCGGTGCGGTGGTCACCGGAGTCGAACTCCCCGATCCCGAAGTCGAGCCGCTCAGTTGAAGGACGACGTGATCGGAATACCCCAGGTTGCTCTGGCCGGTCGTGCTGTTGATCGAGCCCGACTTGAGGCTGACGTCGAGGGTGCCCGGCACGAGGAGCGGGCCGGAAAGATTGAACTGGACCGTGTCGGCGTCGATCCAGGTGAGGCTCGTCGCCTTGACACCCCCGTTGTCCGCCGTGCCGGAGAGCACCAGGTCGGTGGCGCTGACCGAGTTCTGATTGACGTCGCCCGAGAAGGTCAACTGGATGGACGTGGGCGAGGTGGCCGTGACGAGGGTGGAACCGTCGGCATACACGGCACCCTTGTCGGGGACGAGCGAGGAGGTCACGACCCGGAAAGAGCCGCCGATGGTGCCACCGCCGATGCCGTCGAACTCGAAGGCACCGACGTCGCGGGGGCCGAAGCCGGGCAGGCCGAAGCCGCTGCCGGCGATCTTGATCTGCGAGTTGCCGAGGAGGTCCGTCGGGATGGCGGTGGCTTCCCAGGCATTGTCGATGGCGGCCGAGGTGGCGGTCAGCTCGAAATCGCCGTCCACGAAGAGGTCGGCCGGACCATTCGAGCCGGGTCGCGCATCGACCGGGTAGACGAAGGATGGGTTCCCCACGAAGTCACCCTGGGCATTCGGCGTCGTCCCCAGGCTGGCCGGGATGAAGCCGTTGCCCAGGTTGGCCGTGGCATTGACCTGGGAGGTATCGCTGGTCCCATTGCCGTAGAACAGGTCGTTCTGCGTGGTCACCTTGTTCGGGTAGACCGAGTAGATCGCATAGCCGTTCCGGGCATTGGTCTGATCGTGGTTCTCGAAGAAGATATTGCTGGCGACATAGGCCTCCAGCGGGGTGGAGGACAGGTCGCTCAATTGCAACCCGACGGTGTTGAAGACGAAATCGTTGTTGATGATCTGGACTTCGTTGGCCACCGAGTTCGTCCCGCCGTCAACGATCTGCAGGCCCTCGATGTTGCCGTCGAAGACGTCGTTCTCGATCTGGGGCGTCTGGGCTGCGGAACCCGAGGTGACCACGTTGATGCCAGCACCCGCATCGACGATGTAGTCCTTATCGATCAGAATATTCGAGTCGGTGGCGAAAATGCCCACTCCCAGCGGGTTGATCGTCCCGATGGCCGGGTCGCCGACGAGCGGGCTGGCGATGGTGAAGCCGGCGATCTCGGTCTCCAGGCCGGGGAAGCTCTGCAAATCGGTGGCGGTCACCGTGTTGTTCGAGGTGCCCGCCGCGACGGACGGCGCCGGATGATCGTTGCGAGCGAGTTGCCGGTGCTGGTCGTGAACACCGAATTGTCGGTGCTCGAGACCGATGCGGAGTAGAGCCGGACGAACTGCTTCATCACCACGTTTTCGGAGTAGACGCCCGGGAGGACGGCTACCACGTCGCCGGCGGTCGCGACGGTCATCGCGGCCCCGATCGTCGGGTAGGGGTTCTCTCGCGAGCCCACCGTAGCCGTCGCGTTGGTGACGTACGAGGCCGCCCCGACGTAGAGCGTCGTGGACAGTGACGGGATGTCGAGGGTGAACGTCTCGGTGACCGGGCTGGCCAGGAAGTTGCCCGCGATGTCGCGGATCCCACCCGGCCCGGTGTTCAGCGTAACCTGGTAGAGGTCGTTGGTGATCGTGCCGGAGGCCGAGAACGAGAGCTCCTCGGCGCCCTTGCCGCCGGTCCCCTGGTCGAGGTAGCTGACCGAGAGCGAGGCCGGATTGATCGGGATGTTGACGTCGTCGGCCGTCCCGAGGATGCCGTCAGGCCCGGCGCTGGTCAGGGTGACCGCGGCGGCCGTGAAGTTGGTCAGGTCGATGTTCTTGTCGGTCGTGATGGTGAACTCGAGGCTACCGGTCGGCAGCGAGGTCAAGGTCTGCCCGCTGGTCGGGGAGTTGATGGTCGCCGTCGGGTCCGTGTTATCGATGATGAACGGGAGCGTGGAGCCGGGTGCGCCGACGGTGGACGCGTTGCCGCTCTGGTCTACGACTCGGGCCCTGGCTACGTAGTAGACCTGGTTGGTCCCGGGCACCGGCGACAGGATGCCGCTGGTCCCGACGTTGTAGACCGAGAACAATCCGGGGAGCGGGTTGGTGTCGGTGACGAGCCCGGTGTTGGCCCCATCCACGCCGAGTGTGACCGAGAAGACGCCGCTGGCGTTGGTCAGGCCCGACCCCGCGTTCGGATCGATGTACTGGGCGTAGCTGCTCAGGTTGGCCGGGAGCTGGCTAGCCGAGTAGTACGTCGTTCCATCGATCGAGATCCCGACGTCGATGATCGCCGACTGCCCGGCGAGCGGGACCAGGTTCGGGTTGGGCTCGGTGATCGAGCCGGTGAAGGTCGGATCGGTCGAGTTGGTGATGTCGTCGCCGACGATGTTGGAGTCGCTGGCCGCCGACATCGCCAGGCTGCCCGCCACGAGCGCGGGCGGCGTGCTGTTGATGATGAAGGTGTCGTAGAAGTTCCCGCCCGGGTAGCCGTTGCCCGAGGGGAGCGCGAGCTGGGTCCCGCTACTGGGGTTGTCGCCGTTGGAGAGGTTCTCGCCGTCGAGGGCAACGCCCTGAGTGTCGGCGATCACCGGCGAGCCGCTGCCGAAGAGGAGCAAGCGATATTCATCGGTCACGAGCGAGAGGCCGCTGGCGCCCAGGCTGATGATGATCTGATCGGTCGCGCCGTCGTAGGACACCTTGCCCGACAGGCTGATGAACTGCTGCTTCGTGCCCGGGGCGACGCCCAGCTCCTCGAGCTGGATGGTGTTGCCGTTGACCGTGGTGGGGTCGAGCGGGCCGCTGAAGCTGACGACGATCGTCTGCGGCGTCTGGTTCGTGCCCGCCTCGCCACCGACCGTGTAGAACGGGACCGTGGCGGTGCCGGTGGCCGAGGCGGTGCTGGACTCGGTCGCCGAGACGGCCGTGACCTGGGGCGGATGCAGGTTGACGTACTGGTAGGCCCCGATGTCGATGAACGGGTTGCTGCCGTAGCCGACGCCGGGGGCACCCGGATCGGGCACGCGGATGTATCCGAGGATATCGCGGACGCCGCTGACCGGGGTGTAGTCGTAGGTCCCGGCATTCGACGCCGGCCCGGAGTATGATCCGGTTGCGCTGGTCAGGGTCGGGTTCCACTGGTCCGGGAAGCTGAAGTATCCCGAGCCGGGCAGGGTCACGATCTGGCGCGAGTCGAAGAGGTTGCCGTTGATCCCGAATCCGTTGAATCCGCCGAATTCTCCGACCAGATCGGACTTGCCCGGGACCTCGCCGATCGGGAGCGCGGTCGGGTCGGTGCGGGTCCCGATCGCCTGGCCGCCCGCCAAGGCTAGGTTGGTGGCCGGATAGAGCGCGTTGCCGCTGCCCAGTGGCCCGATCTCGCTCCGGCCCGAGTCGATCGCGGGCGAATTGGGCTCGAGCTCGAAGTCCTCCTGGTTGGCGGTCCCGGTCACCGGGCCGACGAACTCCGGATTCGCGTAGACGGCACCGTAGTTCCCCGCGAATTCGCCGTTATTGTTCGGCGAATTGACGTTGACCGCATTGTTGTAGAAGAGGTTGTACTGGAGCTGGCTGTCTTCGTTCTGGCCCAGCAGGTCAACCGCGATGGTGGACGATCCGTCGAAGATGTCGTTCATCGCCAGCATTTCGACGCCCGACAGGCTATTCGTGCCGTTGTACGCCGGGGCGTCGGTCTCGATGGCAGTGGGGTCGTTGTAGAACGTGCAGTTGAGGATGACGGCCTGGAAGATGCTATTCCCGGTGGTGTTGGCGCCCTGATCGGGGTCGATCTGGACCCCCGTAAAGGTGTTCGAGATCGTGTCGTTGTACATGTACAGGAACACGGGCTCGCCCTGGAGGGCACTGCGAGTAGTGCTCGGGAACGGCTGGGTCACGACGCCGGTGTTCTCCGTGACCGGGGCGACAAGGGCCTGAGCGACGTCCGGGTGGACGAAGACACCGGCATCGGCGAAGTCGGCAAAATTGGAGTCGGAGATCGTCAGCGACATCGGCGAGTCGAGCTGGGTGGCCGGGCCGACGTATCCGGCGAGGTTGTCCTGCCAGGACGCAAAGCCGCCAGTCGTGCTCGTGGACGTATCGATGATGCCGCCGCCCTGGACCTCGACCCGGGTCATGTAGGAGATGTCGGCATTGCTGATGATGCTGCCGTCGAACGGATCGGTCGGGTTGTACTCGGTCATCGAGTTGCCGCCGACGTAGATGTAGCCGCCGTCGCCCGCCACGGGCGTGGTCAGGCCCTGGCCGGCGTACGGGAGTCCATTGCCGACCAGCACGGACTGGGTCGGCCAACTGTTGAAGATGTTGAACATCTGCACGCCGCGGACCGTCGTGCCGACCGAATCATCGCGGAGCGAGGTCATGATGACGGGCACCCGCTGCTGCCCGGTCGTCTGGTTGCCCGGGATGCCGAGGATGCGGATCTCCGAGTAGGCACCGGGATCGACGAGCGGGCTGCCCGCCGGCGGGTCGACACCGTCGTCCACGCCGACGATGAAGCCGGCGCCTCCGCCCTCGTCCGCGGCCAATCCGGTCGAGCCGTTGAGGTCGGTCGTCAACGAGGCGTGGCCGGATGCGTTGGGCACCGTATCGCTGAGCATCTTGACGATGACCGGCAGTCCGGGACTGGGGATCGTCTCGCCGTCGGCGAGCATCGTCCCGGGCAAGGCGGCCTGGATCGTGAGGGTGACCGCGGGCGTCGCTTCGGCGGCGTAGGCCGACGTATTAATCGTGGGGGCGCCGGAGTTATCTCCGAGGCCATTGAAGAAGCCATTCTCGAAGGCCCCGCCCAGCACGACCGTGCCACGCAGCACGTAAGTGATATCGGTCAGGTCCCAGACCGCGTTGACGGTCTGATTGGCGTAGCCCGCGGCACCGATGCCCTCGGTCGGGCCGATGTATTGATAGTTATCGGCCGGGTCCTGGTAGTAGACGCGAGCGGTGACCACGGACAGGCCGTCGATCCCGTTGCCGGTCATGACGTTGCCGTGGAGGAAAGGAGCCCCGGAGGCCAGCGGGGTCAGGGGATTGCCCGCGAGCAGGCCGTTGGGCTCGATCTGCATCGCCGCGTCGAAGTTGTTGTAGAAGTTGTTGTTGGTGATGTAGACCTTCGCGCCCAGCGTATCGAGGGCGGTCGGTGGCAGGGTGAATTCGGTAAAGTTGGTGATGAACGAGAGGACCGACTGCGAGGGGAGCGTGAACCGCTGGGTATTGATCGAGCCGCCGCCATACTGGAACGTCGCATCGTTGATGACCGCGACGGCACCGCTCTGGATGCCGACTCCGCCCCACATGGCCGGCCCGAGGGTCGGCGTCGCCTTCTCGCCGAGCACATTCACCGCGGGGACGAACGGGGTCGTCGCCGTGTCGTCGTGGACCGTGGTGAAGAGGACCGTCGGATCGGTCGTCCCTTCCTCCACGAAACCGGTCGAGGTCGGGTTGTACTGATTGTTGGCGTCGAAGCCGTTGATGTACGACCGCGAGCCGACGTTGATGCTGGCCGCCGGGTTGAGGACGTCGAGGGCCGAGCCATTGCCGAACTTGAGCATCGAGCCCGGCTGGATGTACAGACGGTTGCCGACCCACTCGGTCTCGCCGCCGGTCTGCTCGAGCAGAGTCTGGCCGATGACGAGCTGGGACAGGATCACCAACGGGAGCGGCTCGTCGAAGGTGTAGTTGAGGGTCCCGCCCAGCGTGCTAGGATTGTTGGGATAGGGCATCGCGTTGGTGGACTCGATGAAGCCGTTGGCCTCGGCCATCAGGTAGATGCCGTTGAGGCTGTTACTGGCCACGTTGACGTTGCGGATCAGCGGGCCTCGGGCCGTGTCGTCCTCGCGGAACGAGTCGAGGTCGGCGCCGATGGCACCCTCCGTGCCGCCCGCGCTGCCCGAGTTGGCGATGGCGTCGTTGGTGACCATCGGCCGGGAGTTGTACAGGGTGATCGCACTGTAGAAGATGCTCGAGCCCTGCGGCACCGCCCCGCCGGCATAGCTGATATTGGTGTAGTTCAGGAGGGACATGGCGTCTTGGGCGCCGGAGATGGCATTGCCGCCGTTGGCCCCGACCAGGGTGCCGTCCACCGGGAACTGCTGCTGCTGGGATGTGATGGCGTCGTCGTAGTTGCGGAAGACGATGCCGCCCCAGTCGCCGGAGTTCGGCGTCGTGTCGGGGTTGCTGTTGGTCGCCCCGCCGACGCTGGCGTTGTTATACGAGGTGAACGTCACCGGATTGGACGGGGTCCCCAGCGTCTGGAGGGCGCTACCCTGATTCTGGACGAACAGCGAGGAGTTCTGGAGCTTCAGGGTCGTCCCGGCGGTGAAGACCAGCGTCGAGTCGTAGGGGACCGACAGGCTGCCGCCGGAGGCCGGCCCGACGCCCGCGGGCGATTCCGACACGTAGCTGGCCTCGGTCACGGCGCCGGTCACCGGGTTGCGCGAGGGCAGCCCGGGCAGGGCGACGATGACGACCGGGCCGTTGTACGCCAGTTGCGAGGCCGCATAGAATGCGGATTGCTCGAACTTGCTGTCCCCGCTGAAGTCGTACTCGGTGTTGAAGGCGCTCTGGTTGAAGAAGAGCGTCGAGTTGAGGCCGCCGTTCGGGTTGTGCGTGGGGTTCGCCGGTGCCTTGGCGGGATCGCCCTCGGGGGCGAGGACCGGGTATGGGTTGGCCAGGCTGCCGTTGGAGAGGGTGCTTGCGACCAGCGGGTTCTCGGAGTAATCGGGTCGGGCATAGACGATGTTGCCGTAGGGGACGACCGTGAAGCCGGTCATGAAGGCGCCGCCGGGCACGCCGTCGCCGCTCATGTCGTTCATGCGGAAGGTGCCGTTGGACAGCTCATCCTCGTACTCGGGGATGGTGACGCCGTTGGGCGTGTTCGGGAAGTCCGGGCTGACCTGCGCCGTCTGATTGCCGAGGAATTCGCCGTCGAGCTGATTGCCGTAGATGTCGAAGATCCGGGTGTCCGTGCCCGCCGCATCGACCTGGTTGGGCATGTAGATGCGGTAATTGTCGGCGGCCAGCGTCGTGCCGGCCGCGATCGTGAGGACCAGGCGATTGCCCTGGCCTCCGGTCGTGACCTGGGTCGAGGTCCCGGTCGTGAGGTTGTAGTTGTAGAGGGTGACGGTGGTGTTGGGGACGATCGAGAAGCCCGTCCCGCTGGCACCGAGCCCGGCCTGGCCCAGGTTGTTGAAATCGCCGTCGGCCGCGGAGTTCGCCGTGTTGGCCGAGCCGATGAGGAGGACGTCGGAGGTGTAGTTGCCGTAGGGCACCGGGTTCGAGAGGTCGATCACGACGGTATTCGGCGGCGCCAAGACGTTGTCGCGGGTGTTCGTCCCCGAGCCCGGCGGGAGCTCGAAATACCCTTGAGCCGTGCCGACGGCCGTCGAGCCGTTGGCGCTGTAACCATTCTCCAGGGCCATGCTGGTGACGTACACCGGCGTGTTCTGGATGGCGAAGTTGACGATGAAATCCTTGGTGCCCTCGAAAGGGACGGAGGTGTCATCGAGGTAGTTCCCCGCGGCGTCGGCCAGGCCGGGATACTGGAGCTCGTGGGTGTGGGCGATGAACTCGTAGGCACCGAAGGGCATGCCCGGGGTGAATGTCACGTCGATCACGGCGTTGTAGGCCGTGACATAACCGGCCGCGTTGGTCGAGGCCGGCTCCTCGACGAGCGTGGCGCTGGTGATGTACTGCGACTCGTCGGTGTTTGTCGAGACGTTGATCAGCGAGTAGTTGCTGATGTTCGAGGCCGTGGACGGGTCGATCGCGGGGAACGAGAACTCGCCCGGGGTCGCCAGCGGGGCGACCTGCGGATTGACCGGATCCACCGCCGTGAGGTAGAGCGAGCTCAGGCCGGTGATATTGGTGGTGTTCGACGGGGTCTGATTGGGGAGGTTGAGCGCCGCCCCGCCCTGCGTGAAGGACGCCGCGGTGATCTGCGGCGCCGTCTTGTCGATGCGGAACGCGTCGGTGTAGGTCGAAGAGAGGCCGGGCAGCGGAGGGGAATCGGGCTGGCCGACAACCACGGCGACGGCGTCCTGGAAGCCTTCGGGCAGGGCGGCGGGCACCGTGAGGGTGAAGGTACCGACGGAGTCGGTCGTCACCAAGACGTTATAGTTGCCCGTATAGCCGCGGCCGCTGGCCCCGACGGCGAGGTTGGTGAGGTAGTTAGGAGACCCCTGCAGCCCCTGGAACTGAACGAGGACCTGGTCGCCGGCGACCGAGCCGGGGAACGGCACGTAGACCTGGCCGATGAACGACGGCTGACTGTCGTTGGTATTCTGGTCGCCGGAGATGCCGGTGTCGGTGGCCGCGGTCATCGTGAACGTGGTGATCTGCGGGGCCTGGAGCGCCTCGTAGCCCAGGTTCTGGATGAAGTCGTACGGGCCGCCCTGGAAGGCGGTCGTCGGGAAGGCGTTGGTGTAATAGCCGTCGAGTGCGTTGCCGACCAGGTCGGTGACGCCGCCCGTGCTCGTATTGCTCAGAACGACGATCGCGTAGTTGTCGGATGGCAACTCGGACTGGGGCAGATTGCTGTAGTCGAGCGTGACGGTATCGGTGAGCGCGTTGTAGCTGATCGAGGCGCGAGGGTCGTTGTTGAGGTCGATATACGACGAGAGATCGGCGGGGGTCGGCGGCCAGGCGGTCGCTCCGCCCTTGCGGACCACGAAGATGTTATTGAGCGTGACGGTGGACGGGTCGATCGCCTTGTTGAACGTGATGCTGATCGTCCGGCCACTGACCGTCGTGTTGGTGATCACCGGGGCCGAGGTGTCGGCGAGCGTGAAGGTGATCGCCCCGGAGGCGACGAGGTCCTTGTCGTCCTCGGAGACGACGACGGCGCCGTTCGCCGGGCTCTGGACGGAGAAGGTGTACTTGCCGTTGGCCAGGACGCCCGTGGCCTTGCTGAAGGTGATGGGGAAGTCGACGATCGTCGGGTCGGTCGCGTTATCCACGGCGATCGGTGCACCGACATTGACGGTCACGCCCGCGGGGGTCGAGGAGAAGGTGAGGTCGGCGGCGGACAGCGTGGAGAACTGCACCGGCTTGTTGAAGGTGACCTGGATGACGCTCGGGGCCGTGGTGACGGTCGCCCCGCTCCCAGGATTGGTCGAGCTGACGCGCAACAGATCGATGGCGTCGAGGGCCTTGACGGCGTTGACGAGGCCGTACCCGCCCTGGACATCCCACGTCCCCGGCGCCGAGCCGTTCAGCGGGCTGCTGGCCGCCGAGGCGATCAGTCCGGCGCGGATCTCCGCAGGGGTGATCGTGGGGACCAATTGCTTCATCAGGGCGCCGATGGCCGCGGCGTTCGGCGACGCCGACGACGTGCCGAAGAAGCTCGGCAGATCCTGCGAGAGGTTGGTCGGCGTCGAGGGCTCGCCGGGGAAGAACGGCGGCGTGTTGCTGGTATTGATGACGTTGCCCGGGCTGAAGAACGACGTGTTGCCGCCGTCCGGGGCCGTGATCGTCGGATTATCGACGGTCGTCGGCGTGATCGAGCCGCCCGCGGCGTTCAGGTCGAACAAGTCGGGCCCCGAGGAGCTGAACGGCTCCGACGCGAGCGGATTCTGGCCCAGGTAAGGCGCCGGCGACCACCAGGGCACGGCCGCGACGCCGATCGTGTCGGCGATCCCCTTGTGACCGTAGGAGGTCGGATAGCTCGTCGCTCCGGCGGTGCCGAACGTCTGGCTGACGGTCAGGGCCGTGCTCGTGTCGTTGAAGCTGGCGAACTCGATATGTCCCGGATTGGGCCCGGAGACGACCTGGATCGCGATGTAATACGAACCCGCACTGGGGATCTGGACGAACTGCCAGGGCTCCTGGATTGCGACGTTGTTGTTGTTGGCGGCGGCGCCGACGACGACGGCGCCCGTCGAGGCGTCGACGATCAGGACGTCGACGTTCGACGTGACCACGCCGGTCGAGCCGGTCGGCTCCTGGGTCTCGAACGGCTGGTCGAAGTTGAAGGTCAGTTCCGCGTTGGGGATGGTGGTCGTGATCGGCAGCTCGAGCGTGGTCCCGCCGCTGGGGTTGAAGTTCATGTAGGTGCCGGCCGTGAGCCCGGTGGGCGTGCCCGAGGCGGCGCGGAAGGCCGACTCATAGCCATTGGCCGGCCCGTCATTGCCCGCGGCGCTGAAGTAGGTCACGCCGTCGGCCGTGGCCTTCTCGATGGCCTGCGAGATCACGCCATCCTGGAACATCGGATCGTCCGCCCATGCGATGTCGTTGACGATGATGTTCGAATTTGCCGTGGTCGCCAGTGCGGTCACGGACTGGCTCATCGCCAGGTCGGAGGTGCCGACCGTGTCGAAGGCCAGGTTGGCCCCCGGTGCGATGTCGTGGATGTTCTCCAGCATCGCGCGGCCTTCATCGGTGCTGCCGGCCGGGCCATCGCCCAGCACGTTGACCGGGTTCGCCGGATTGAGGTCGAGGGTCCCGTAGGACTCCGAGAGGCCGCCATTGTACTGATTGACGCTGTCCGAGATCACGCCGACGGTGACCCCCGCGCCGTTGACGTTGTAAGTGGTCTGGGCGACGTTGGAGAACGTCGAGTACTCGGCCTCGTTGTCGGCCTGGCCCGTGTAGTCGTAGACCGGCTTTTCGTTGGCCTGGCCGCTCTGGGTCTGCGACATCGCGGCGAGGGTCGGCAATTCGTTGACCGGCGCGAAGCCCTCGACCAGGCCATAGGCGGCGCTGGTCGTCGTGACGTTCATCCCCACGTTGGTGAGCTGGCTGACGTACTGGCTGAAGTCGCCGCCGAGCATCTTGAGCTGGATGCCGACTTCCCCGTTCTGGAATTCCGTCTGGGGGAATTCGGACGGGAGCGCGGCCGTGTTGCCGCCGCCGTCAACATACGCCTTGTAGACGTCCACGAGCCCGACGCCCAAGTTGGCCATCGGGCCGTTCTGCGCGTCGAACAGGTTGGTGTCCGTCGGGACCCAGAGCGGCGTGGACGAATCGCCCACATTGCCGCTCAACAACCGCCGCGCCTCGAGCGGTTCCAGACTCACCAGGAAGCCGTGCCGCTTGGCGTTCGACTTGTCGCGGCGCCGATTGGGCCCCTGACTCTGACCGTTCCTCTTGAAGCTACCCATCGACAGACTCCCCGGTTAGCTAGTTGAGCTCTGACCCCGCCGGAACGCGTATCCAATATGGGCGTTCGAGGGCCTTGGCTCCCCACGATCAAGGTGACTCACGAGTTTCCGCATCGGTGTCCGCCGGCCCGATGCGACAGCACCCCGGGCCGGCGTCCGACCTGTCCACAGCCAGGAATCCTTCAGATCACTCCGTCAGCGTCCTTCCCGTCCTGCGGCGCACCGTGCGGCCCATGTCCTGTCGATCCTTCCCGGTCTCGCTCGGCCTGGCGTCCAACATGGGAGGACGACGCCTTCGAGCAACACCGGGTGAACCTGCACTGATCCCTGTTGAAGTCCGTCGGTCCCGCACCTTGCCATCGTCGCCGGATCCCACCCCAGATCGTCTGGGATGTCGCCGGATGCATCGGGAGGTGACCAACTGGCTTCATGCACGCATTCAATCATTGCCTCGTTGATTCCGTTCGTCAAGCCCCGACTTGAGGGAATTCGGTGTGATGTGAGTCGGAGGGAGATACGCGGCGAATTCCGTGTCCGTACGACGCGCGGAAATAGAGTCAGTAGGAGTCTGGCCTCTGGAATGGAGAAGTCAAACGTGAGGATCGCGGTCGCGCGGTTTTTCTCCGGGAGTCGGTCTCGGCGAATCGGGCAGTCGGCTGTCGGGGCCGCCTCGTTGGAGGGGGTTCCCGGATGACGACGGGGGGACCGGATTGCGTCGGTCGCGAGATGGGGAATAATGGGAGGCTCCGCATGTCGGGCGGGCCGGCGGGTCGAGCGATCGCAGAGAGCCTGGAGAGGAGCCCGGAACTCGGGTGGTGTCTGCATGAGGATCTCGGTGGAACAGCTCGATGGGCGTTTGATCCCGGCGGTGCCCGTGCCCTTTACACGGCAAGGCGAGATCCACGTCCCGAGTCTTGAAGGATACGCCGAATGGATGGCCATTCAAGCCATCGGAGGGGTGGCGGTCTGGGCTCATACGGGCCGAGGGCTGCGGCTCAGCGACGCGGCGGGCGATCGGGTGCTGGCCGCATGGCGACGGGTGCTGCCGGATGGTTGTTTCTTGATCGCCGCGGCCGGTTCGCGACCCGGGCTTGATGAGCCTGAGGAGGTCATCGCCTCGGCACGGGCGATGGCGCGACGCGCGATGGACCTCGGTGCCGACGCGATCCTGGTCCATCCCCCGGTCGCCTTTCGCGATCGCGACGACCGCGAGCCGCTCATTCGGGATTATCATGAAACGATCGCTGATGTGGGTCTCCCACTGATCCTATTCTACCTGTACGAGCGGGCTGGCGGTATCGCCTATAGCCCCGAGCTGCTCTCGCTCCTGCTCCGGTCCCCGGGCGTGCTGGGCATCAAGGTCGCGACCCTCGACAGTGTGATGACCTTCCAGGATATCGCTCGACTGATCCGAGAGGAGTCGCCGTCCAAGCTCTTGATCACCGGCGAGGACCGGTTCCTCGGCTACAGCCTGATGTGCGGGGCACGGGCCGCGCTGATCGGGATGGCGGCGGCCTGCACCGGCCTGCAAGCCGAATTCCTGGATGCCTTCCGTCGCGGAGAGTCGGGGCGATTCCTCGCCCTCAACGCCGCGATCGACGACCTGGCGCGGCATACGTTCCTTGCGCCCATGGAAGGATACATTCAACGCATGCTCTGGTGCCTGGTTCATCAAGGTGTGATCTCGGACGATGGCGCCCACGACCCCTGGGGTCCGGGCCTGGATCCGTCGGAGTTCGACCGGATCGGCGAATGCCTACGACGCCTGGGTCTCTTGCGATCCGCGAAGGGTAACTCGTAGGCCGTCGGAGTCGGAAAGGGCCTTCCCATGCCACGCCCCCACCTGCTTCCATCAATCCCCGACATATCCCCCGATCTGATTTCGCAGGTCCGATCGGACTACCGGCGTTTCGCCGCTCGCGGCTTGCCGGAGGACCTCGAGCGTCATCTCCGGGAATCCTACGGACTGGACATGACGGCAACGTATGCCGGGATGACGATCCGGAATCCGTGGGGGAAGGCGTCGGGCCAGCTCTCCTTGAATCGCGCCCAGATCGAAGAGGCGGCCGACGCACAGCTCGGCCTGGTCGTCCTCAAGACGGTGATCGCGCAGGATGAACAGGGACACCAGTCGATGTCGGCCTGGGCGATCAAGGAATCGCAGATGGTCGCCGAACCGATCACCGGCGCGACGACCGGCGCGGAGGGCTGGACGGTCACATGGAAAGGGCGAGGCTGGTGGCAGCCGTTCGCCGAGTATCTCGAGCTGGTACGGGCCGCCGCCGCGATCGGTCGCGATCGGGGCCTGCTCGATCGTCCCCTCGGTCAAGTACCACCTTCCCGCGCCGGGCGAGACCGTCTGGAGGGAATCCGAGTATCGAGATACGACGCCGCGCGTTGCTCGACGCCTATCGTGCCGGCGCGGGTCCGGTCGTGATGCCGATCGAGAAGGACTTCTCGCCGACGCTGGCCGGTGCCGATCGCGCAGCCCAGCGTGCCGTCGTCCTCGACTGGCTGCGTCGCGTCCCCGACCTGATTCGATCGGCCGCGACGGGCGAGGATCGGGTGAAGGTCGGATTGAAACTGTTCAACAGCCTCGACGACGACGCGTTCCAACTGGCGATGCTCGTCGAAGTCCACGGTGAGAATCGGCCGGATTATCTCGTCTATGCCAATCGGCTCTTCGATCCCGATCGCGTGTTCGAAGGTCAACGCGGGGTGGCTTATGGCGGGCCGGACCTCTGCGACCGCAACCTGCGACTGCTCTCCGATCTTCGCGCGAGCCAGGCGAGAGGCGAGCTAGGGCTCCCACCACTCGAGATCAGTGGGACCGGGGATATCAGCTCGGGCCGGATTGCCGTGGAATACGCGCTCCGCGGCAGTACGAGCTTCCAGATCCATACCCTGTTCCAGCTCCCGACGAATGCCTATGCGATGCGGGTGGGCACTCGGGTCCAGAGGGCCTTGCATCGCCTCTACTTCGATCCGGAAGACGGCTTCATCGTCTGGCTGGCCCATGCCGCGAAACGATTGGACCTGTCCGGCGAGGGGCGGATCCGGTTCCTGGACGTGGCGCGTCGCGGGGCAAATTCAGCCCTGACCCGTCGGGACCTCGACCCCGATGCGACGTAGTTCCTCGATCAGCCTCGGCGTGTCGAGGTAATGGATCGACTCGAGGCCCGCCCGTCGCGCGCCTTCGACGTTCTCGGGCATATCGTCGATGAAGACGCAGGAATTCGCGGGTACGCCCGCCTTCGCGACGCAGGCCCGGTAGAACTCTCCCGACGGCTTCATGTGGCCGACCTCGTAGGAAAGGACGAAGCCGTCGAGCCGATCGAGGGTCGTCGCGAACCGGCGTCGAAAGAAGGTCGCGTGGAGGATATTCGTATTCGAGCCGAGTAGTAATCGATAGCCGATCGTCTTGAGCTGCTCGATCAGCCGCGCGACGGGCTCGTTGATGCGGAAGATGTCCTCCCAGCCGGCGACGAACTCGTCGTACTCGAGCCGGAGGCCGGCCAGTTCCATGACGCGCCCCGCGAATTCCTCGGGAGGGATGGCCCCGCTCTCGAAGCGGATCAGCAACTCGGCAAATCCGCGCTCCTGGATCTGATTCATGAATTCCGGCCCGGTCAGGCCCGCTCGACGCCCGAATCGCTCGCAAGCCAGGAGATAATCGAAGAAGCTGACCACATTGCCGAAATCGAAGATCAACACAGGCACTCGCATGGGGCATTCCTTCCGATCGGGATGTTCCGTCAAGGATGTGCTAACAACTCGATCCGGTCTCCCGATTCGGCATGCGAGGCCGGACCGATCGTCGCATAATCGCGCCAGACCTTCAGATTGATGGAACGCCGGATCGATGAGACGGACCCATCGAGGAGGAGGAGATTGACACCCTCCACATGCCCGCTGGATGCCCCCATATAGGCGGATTGCCCGTCGATCGCGATGCAGGATGGTCGGCCATCGGGCGGCAGGGCGTGATTGTAGAGCGTCGAACGATATCCGGCCGAGCTCCAGGAAGAGCCGGCGTCCCCACGCCACGCGGATACATCGGAGGACGGCGGACATCCCAACAAGGGCAGGGGAGGGGGGAGGACCTCGTAGTTGGTCGGAGCTTCGTGGGCGGGCTGATTGTCGCCGATCAGCCGCTCGGAGAATGCCGCGGTATAGCTCAGGCCGTCGCACGCCTCGATCTCGGCGAGGCTGCGAGCGGGGCCCGGTGCGAAGGCACCCGTCTCACCGAGCAGGCCGTCGCCCGTGACGGCCCGGTAATTAATGGGGGCCAGAAACGGGCCCGACAACGCGTTGGGATCGCTGGCGCAGATGAAACCGCGGACCCGGACCTCCCCGGGGACCTGGCCGGGTCGCGGATTCGGTCGGGTTTTCCGGTCGCGGAGCTCGGTCAGGTCGGGGAGTTGCAAGGCTTCCAGCATGGCCCTCAACGGCGACGGCGATTGCAGTTCGGTCGATCCATCGGGCGGCGCCGGCGGTCCGATCTGGGGGAGATGACCGTTCATCTGGTCGTAGAGCCCTAGGGCCATGCCGATCTGGGCCATGTTATTCCGGCATCCGACGAGCCGAGACTGCTCCCGGCCTCGCGAGGCCCACATCATGAGTATTAGGATGAGCACGCCCATCACGACGAGGGTCACGATCACGTCCACGAGCGTGAGCGCGGCGCGGTCGCCGAAGCACTGTTGACGATTCATGGCCATCCTATTTCCCCGCGCCGGCAAGGACCTCGAGCAAGGCGTCGCCGGTGCCGATGTTTCCGGCGGAGTCGGTCGCCTTGATCATGAGAATATGAGAGCCCGGTTTGAGGTCGGGCAAGGAGAGCGTAATCTCTTCCCGCGACGAGTCGAAGAGGCCGTCGTCGGGGAAGATCGGCGTCCATCGGCCCCCGTCCAGCGCGTATTCGGCCTTGACCAGCCGGGTCAAGTCGTCCGAGAGGACGAGCGAGGCCACGCGACCCTTCGGCTCGAGCCGCACGCTCGGCGGGTCGTGATCGACGAGGAAGGTGAGGCTCTCTCGCTCGCGTATCAGTGATGTTTCCGGGCTATTCGAGGGGCGATCGCTAGCGACCAGCTTCACCCGATACGATCCCGATGGGAAAGCCGTCGTATCCCATCCGAACGACTTCTCGGCGATCGGGTCTTCGTTCAGCCGGATCCAATCCGGCCAGCCGTCTTTCCGGACGGAGATCGTGTAGGTGAGATCATCGTCGTTGGGATCGGTCGCATCCCAACGGATGTTGAGGCGTGCCTGTCGGACGGCACCATCCGCGGCGCTGAGGTCGGGGATCTCGAGGCGGCCGATCTCGGGCGCGAGGTTGGAGGTCCGGAAGCTGAGCGAGACCGAGCGGAGCTCCGGGGTCTGTTGAGGGTCGGTGGTGGCCAGCTTGACCCGATACTGGACGAATCGGCCGAGCGGTGCGGCGACCCTGGCCGAGCTGGAGTCGGTCTGCTCGGACGACCAGGTGGACCACGTCTCGTCGGGGTCGCCGACGTTCCCCGTGCGGGCCTGGATCGTCACGGACGTACCACGCGGCTGGATCGCCCTCCAGCTCATCGAGCCGAACCGGCTCACGAACTTCGTGTCGTGTACTTCGGAGATCAGGTTTCCCGAAGCGACGTATTGCGACGAGAGGCGGAGCACCGAACCCGGGTCTCCCGTGCCGATCAGGATGCCGCCGCCGGGCTCCGCCAGGAGCGAGAGGATCTGGCCGTGATCGAGCTTGGCCACCGGCGCGGTCTCGTGTCCTCGGTCGCGGATCTCGTAGAGCTGACCCTCGGGTCCCGTTCCCACCCAGAGGTGGTCGTCGTTCCAGGCGAGGGCATGGATCAGCGCCTTGACCCGCAAGACCTCGCGCGGGACTCCGTCGGCATCGAGACGATAGACCGCATTCTCGCCGGGCGTGATCGGCCTTGGCGACGCGGAACCGCCCTGGGGCGGACGTGACGCCGGCCGGCTCGTCGGCACGTCCTGGAACGCGGCCAGGGTCAATGCGGTATCCTCGACACCCCGTCCGAAGGCCCGGTCGGCGACAGCCCCGTTGAGGAGACCCGTCGCGTCCGTCCGGGTCAGGAACAACGAGTTCCGCGTACCGCCCGAGCCGCCCGCTTCGGCCGCGGTCCCCGCGTACAAGGCACCGTCGGCGGCCACCAGCAAGGTCCGGATCTCGGCCTGGGGCGCGTCGAAGAGGATCGTCGCCTTGCCGTCCGGCCCCACGCGATAGATCAACCCATCTCCATCGCTGCCCGCGTAGACCGATCCGTCGGGACCGAGGGCCACGCAGAGAAGATGGGTGGCCTTGCTATCATATAGCAGCGACCAACGGCCGTCGCGAGAGCGTTTCCACAACTGGCCGGTCGGACCCGTGGCCGCGAACAGGTTGCCGAGAGCATCGGCGGCCAGGTCCCAGATGTACTGGACCTTCGGGTCGGGGCGAGATGCCGGATGTTTGGGATCGAGCAGGTTGACGACCTGGCCGGTCGGACCCGTCCCGGCGAACTGGGAACCGTCCGGGCAAACGACCAGAGACAGCACCTGCGAGTCGCCGGAGTCGAATGCGACGATCCACGGGGCATCGACTTTCGGCTCTCGACGGAAAACCTGCCCCGAGTCGCCCGTGGCCGCGAGCAGGACACCCTCGCGGGTCCGAGCGAGGTCCCAGACACGCCCGGCACTCAACGATCCGACCGGCGCGACCGCATGGCCGAGCCGGCCCCGGCCATTGTCGGAGATGACCACGCCTTCCCGATGGCATTTCGCGAAGGCCGTCGGCCCTTCCTGACGCCATGTCTCGACCTTGGCCCAGGCCGGGTCGGTCCGGAGGGTCGCTGCGACCAAGCCGATACTCAGCCCGACGGCTTGCAGGGAGACGATCCAGGGCGAACGGACCCGCGGGGCTGACCCTCGATGGCGCATGTCGATCCTCGTTGTCCTCGAGACGGGGCCGGGTCGCACAGATTTCCGGCCGGCGAGCCGGGGTGTCGAATCGGCCCGATCACCTCAAGGATACAACGATACCGAGAGCCCTGCATCCTTGGCCACGGTAAACCGGAGCGTCTGATTGCCCTCGATGACCCACGATGTCGGTGTGACCTTGACCATGTCGGAGCGGATGGGCGCGACCGGGGCCTCTCGCCGGGAGGCGAAGACCGCCCGGACGCTGCCGGGCAGGTTGGGAAGGGCCTGACCCCGGATCGAGACGCCGCGCTCCATCGAAGCCACGTGGAAGTAGACCGCCGTGCGCTTCGGCTCGGTCTGGATCCGGAGCGAGCGGATGACGCACGACAGGTCACGCGGCTCGAGCAAGGCCGGGTCGTTGCGGAACTGGCGGCGGACGCTGTTGCTGGCGTCGCAGAAGATCGCCTCGTGGGGACCCTCCGGGAACTCGGCCGGGATCGGCAGCGCGACCTCGATCGTCTCGCGCTCGCCCTTGTGGGGCTTAAGGGTCACCAGTGCCTTGAGCTCATGTCCCGGCTCGACCGTATCGGAGACGAGGCGGACGGACTCGATCGCCGCGGCCTTCCGCCCGGGCTCGATCTGGACGTCGCAGTCGATCGCCTCGATGCGGACCGGTGCCATCGTGTTGCGGACCAGGATGCTCACGATCGAGGCCAGCGGGTTGAACAGGGCGGAAGGCCCCATCGGGCCGGTGTATCGCGCGCCGCTGAAGGTGTCCGAGAGCGTGATCGGCTCGTGGTCCTTCAGGCGGATCGTGGCGTTGAGATGGGCCGTGATCTCGTCGGGGAGGTTGCCCTCGGTGTCCACGGCGTTGGTCAGGACCGACAAGATCAACGTCGGGAGGAGCTGGGGCTCGCGAACAACCCGTACCTTGTAGGTCTGCGAGTCCGAGTAGCGGCTGGTCTTCACGCGGACGCTCATCGGCATCATGTCGGGCACGGCGCCGACACGGCCGGCGACACTCGTGCTCACATCAGTGTCGATGACCCCGACGATCTTGAGCGGCGAACCCATCTTCATGCTCACACTCGCTCGCGGATAGACCGTGTGGATATATCCGGTCATCATGGGCAGCTCGCAGGCCCCCAGGCTGAGCATCGGGTGACCGAACCCGTAGACGCGGTCACCTTCCACATGCGTCACAGTCCCGATGCCCGAGAGGTCGAAGTCGCCGAGGACCAGGCCGATGCTCAAGGGCGCCCCCGGGACGAGGGGTTTGTTGCCCTCGTCGCGGACGACCCGCTCCGGCGCAGCACCCCCGGCCATCGGGGCCATGCCGATCGGCTTCAGACGTTCGCTTAACAGGCTCAGGGCTCGTGGGCTGAATCCGGACGCCGCCAGGGGCGTCACGATCGGAGTCATGCCGCCGGGAGCCCCGCCCGAGACGGGGATCGGCAGCGAGGAGCCACCGACGGTCTCCGGCGTCGGTCCCGACAGGCCCTCGATCCAGGGAGATACCGGCATCGTCGCCGCATGGAACGGGCCGGCCGCGCGGTTGCGCGACTCGGCGGTGATCCGACGATCGTTCGAGCGAACATACTGGATCATCTGCGAGAACGGGGTCACTCCGGCGATCGGATCCTTGGCGAACTCCCACGCGAACGCCACGGCCCCCAGCAACTTGCCGTCAATATAAATCGGACTTCCACTCATGCCCTGGATGATCCCGGCGTGCTCGAGGTTGCAGCCCGTCAGCCGGCAGAGCACCATATCTCGTCCCGGGCTGACGTCGCGCATCACACCGAGCACCTCGGCGCCGAACTCCTCGAGTTTCGTGCCGACCATGACCGTCCGGCCCACGCCCTTCATCCCCGGGCGAACGTCCTTCACATCCCAGTACGACTTGGGATCGGGCTCGCCCGCGTGCGCATTCGGCATGGATCCCAGCGAGATCATGGCCGTGAGCAGGGCGGTCAATATTCCACCTCGACGCTGAAATGCGCGCATCGATCGAATCTCCCTGGAACGGTGTTGTCGAGAGCAGGATTGGACCAGGAAGAGAACAAGGATGGGAGAGGGTGGGGCAGACCGTTTCATCGACGGGGGCGATGACTTGCGGCGTCAGACGCTCCCCTCGACGACGAAGGACGCGATACCGATCCAAGTCGATCCACACCGAGAAATCAGTTCCATCCTGGATCACCTCAACTAATACTATCTCACGCGCAGCATCGAGTCAACGAATACTTCGCGGGGCCTTCATAGGACCAACATGCCGAATCGCTCGTGTGGGCCATCCACGACTCAAGTTGTATGACCGTTGCGGTCGGTCTCGGATCGACGGAAGGTCTCGCGGATGATATCGAGTCGCTCCCGGACTATGGATTGCCGTTGGCGATGGGCGTATCGCCGAGTGGCGATCCAGTCGAACATCGCCAGTCCGAGCAAAATCACCACGAGCGTGATGACCTCGAGCCAGAGCGAGAGGAATCGCGGATTGGCGTGCGCGTCGGAGGAGAGTTCAAGCCACGAGCCCGCGATGATCCGGATGGCCTGGATGACGTCGGCGTCGAGAGGGGCGTTTTCGATCAAGGGAGGGATCCGCGAACCGAAATAGATCCCGGCGGCGATCATCAGCATGATGAGGACGCCGATGGCTCGTCGCCAGTCCTGTCGCCGGAAATAGACCCGATCGGCACCGATAAGATCGGGATCGCGACCGCGACGCTGCGACCACTGGTGCAGCCCGAGCAAGACGGCGATCCCGCCGATGGCGATCGAGAGGGCGAGGCTCGGCATGGCCAGATTGTTCGCCATCGGCATGGGTGCGGTTCCGTGGTCGGTTGCGGCGCGATCGTTGATGGGGGCCTCGCTCGTCGAGCCGGAATGGCGGAGCGATCGGCCCCCGTTGCGAGCGATCGGGGCCGGCGAGTCGTTCAATACTGGTCCATGCAGGTGAGTTGCTTCTCGATGCGATCGGACCGGCGCGCGATCTCGATGAGTGCGTTGCGCAGATCCTCGGGGCTGACCGTGTCTCGGAGGAACGTGCGGGACATGACGAACATCGGGGTCTCGAGCACGTTATGGACCGAGATACTGCCGTAGGTCAAGCTGGAATTGAGCCTGAGGGCATACTCGAAGTAGGCCGGATCCGCGGGGCCGCAGACCGAGAACACCGAGAGCAGCCGCTCCTGGTTCTTCCCTTCGGTGGCCTCGATGATGACCTCCTGGAGCCGGTCGCCGGGCAGCGACAGGATGAGCCGGAAGGTGTCGCGGAAGCCCTGGATGAAGCAATCCAGCCCCTCGGCACTCTCTCGCACGAGGCTCTCGGTATCGCGGAGGCGATGGATGGCCACCTGGAGCGCCTCGGCCAGTTCGGCGGCGGAAGCAAAGCGGTCATCGGGGGATTTCGCGAGGCATCGCGACACGATCTCGGCCAGATTGTCGTGGAGGTTCGGGACGAACTCGCGGATGTCGGCGATCGGCCGGGTCCGATGGAGTCGGATCAACTGGCCGACGCTGTCGGCCACGAGCGGCAGCCGGCCCGAGAGGCTGTGGAAGAGCAGCACGCCGACGGCATAGATGTCGGATTGCGTGCTGGCCGGAGTGCCCTGGAAGAGCTCGGGTGCCATGAAGGTCGGCGTGCCGGCCAGGGGAGCCCCGCCCTGCTCGAGGTCTACGAGCCGGCGGACGAGCCCGAAATCCGCCAGCTTGGCCTGCCCCTTGGGAGTCAGCAGCACGTTGGCCGGCTTGATGTCGCGATGGACGAGTCCCGAGTCGTGGGCCGCGCCCAGGGCCAGGACCACCTGGCGGGCCAGGACCGAGGCGCGAACCGGCTCGAGCGGACCCTCGCGGACCAGGGTCTCGCGGAGAGTCTGGCCGCCCGGGATATACTCCATCTCGATGTAATGGTAGCCGTTGAAACTGCCGAGGTTATGGATCGTGACCACGTGAGGATGGAGCAGGTTGGCCGCCGCGCGGGCCTCGGCCCAGAATTGCTCGCGGTGCGCTGGGTGCTCGCCCACCTGATCGGTATCCAGGATCTTCAGGTGCAATACCGATGGAGGCCCAGGTGCTTCGCCTTGTAGACGCAGGCCATCGAGCCGTATCCGAGCACCGACTCGATCCGATAGAGCCCCAGCCTGCGGCCGATCAGGCGGTCGGACGTTTTGCCAGGACCGCGATCGTCAACACGGACACGACCGCTGACTTCCTGAACGGCCGTGTCTTCGAGCGTTGACTGCATATCGATTGTTTCTCTCTGTCCATGGGGACTGACCGATGACAACATCGATCCATTCTCTAAGTATTCGGCACCGTCGATCAAAAATCGACCGCGATTGTCGAGATTTGCAGGAACTTCTTTGTGAACAGGATGTTGGAGTAAAGGATTCCTGCGCGATCGGCTCCGACCTCAACCCGGCCTGCCCCGCAACGTTACGCTCATTTGCATGGTTCCGGAAGGTTTCGGAGGAGGACGCGTCCCCGATCCCCAATGGCGGCAAAGATTTCCGGTGGGACTTCCAAATAGGACGTGCAGGTTGCCATTGGCATGCTCTCTGATGCACCATTCACCTTCTAGAGTGAACCCGAGCCGCCGATCGGTCGGGACAGGGGCCACGGGATCGGGCGATGATCCGTCCCGCAGTCTCTGTATACTAATAGAATGCCTCAACTTTCCAAAAACATTAACGCATCGATCGCCAGACTGGGTCGATTTACGCGCTAATTCTTGACCCCATCGGTAGATGCGAAAAAATGCCCGGTGGAAATTTTTCCGCGCGGGATTGTGTCTCCTCGCGTCACAACATCCTCCCGAGATGACCAGTTATCGCGATGACGGAGCCGGGATCTTCTCTTTGCTCCTGAGTTAATCGATGGCATCGCGGGCCTTGCGGTCGCCTGGGCATTCGGCAAGCAACGCACGCCAGTGTTGCATGTCCTCATCCTGGTCGCCACGCTCGCATGAACTGGTCGTTGGTCGCGGCCAGCTCGTACCTCCGGCCAGGCGTGTCCGGAGGGCCAGGTCGTCGTGGTCGAAGAGCCCCAGGCTGAACCGCTCGTCCAGGCCGCGGGTCGATTCGAGGCTCTGAGCGGGGACGCAGCTAGTACGCCCCGTGTCCGTCGCCCATTTTGAAGATAGAACTAGTCAATTCCACTGGTGTGGCAATCCCCCGGGACGACGCCATCCATTCCTGCCGAGTTATGACCCCATCTCTGCCATATGTCCCAATCCTTCTCGTGATCTTCATTCTAGGGTAAGGTCATCGTGGGTCACCGTTGGCTTCGTGCGCTTCGTCAGACCCCAGATTCCTATGTCCACCCCCCAATTTCTCAAAGGATGAGTCGCGCAGTCGTCGTAATACTCGATCAGGTGTCTATGCTCGAACGATCGCTTCAACGCATAGCCAGCCCGTGGTCCGGAAACTCTGGTTTGCAGCTCCACATACGCTCTCTCGCGCTCTTCGATAGTCGCGTAGGACGGCAGCACGTCCCCCCACCCGCATCCCATATGCTTGAGCGCTTCATGACGCCAGGTCTCGAGCTGCTCGATGTGATACTGGGCGAGGCGGAGGTATCGCACTTTTCTGCGCTGAATGGCCCTTTCCATTCCAAGAGCCATGCCCACGATCGCCACGGCGATCATCACCCCTCGAATCGTGAATCGTGGCGTTGGCACTTCCTGGCCTGACCTCCTACTTCGGAGGGTCGAGAAGGTAAACCTCGATCGAAGCCCGGTGTCTTAAGAGATGGTGTGTAGAACCTCGCCCCGGCTGATCGGGTGAGGGCGGCCCAGTGGGTCCTGGAACTCGGTTTCGGGGGCATAGCCGAGGCAGTGGAAGATCGTCGCCGAGAGATCCTCGGGGCGGACGCGTCCTTCCATGGGGTAGGCGCCGATCCGGTCCGAGGAGCCGTAGACCTGGCCGCCACGGATGCCGCCTCCTGCGAGCGTGACCGAGAAGACCGAGCCCCAGTGGTTGCGCCCGCCGTTGCCGTCGAGGCGGGGCGATCGACCGAACTCGGCCATGCACACGACCAGCGTCTCGTCTAGCAGGCCGCGACGGTCCAGGTCCTCGATCAGCGCCGAGTAGGCCCGGTCCGTCGGCGGGACGAGGACGTCCCTGAGACGCGCGGATTCGCCGGTGTGGCTGTCCCAGCAAGGGTTGGCCGGCGGCTCGTCGGCGCCGCGATACCAGTTGACCTGCACCAGTCGGACTCCGGCCTCCACCAGGCGACGGGCCAGGAGCACGCTCTGGCCAAACGGCGTCGTTCCATAGCGGTCCCGGTTGAGCTCGGGCTCTTCCTCCAGGCGGAATGCCTGCCGGGTGCCGGACGAGCCCAGGAGATCGAACGCCTGACGCGATTGCTGATCGAATGACGCGGATGTCGGATCGCGATCGAGGGTGTCGAGCATACGATGGATCCCGCCCATCAGGTCTCTCCGCCGCCGGATGCGAAGCGGATCGATGTCGGGCGGCAAGTCGAACTCCTGAATCGCGTAGCCCGAGGAGGTCAGTCGGGCGTTCAGGAGCCAGGGGTCGGCGGCGCGGCCCAGGAAACCGGCGTCCTGGCCGGGCCAGACGCTCCCGTCGGTATTGAAGATCCGGTGCGGGAGCGTGACCGAAGCCGGCAAGCCGTCGTGCGACCTGGTGATCCGTCCCAGCGTCGCTCCCAGGCTGGGCGCGTTGTTCGGTGCACCCGGATTGGCGTTCTCGAAGTTCATCGGCTGGTGGGGCCGACCCGTGAGCATGTAGTAACCGCTGGAGGAGTGGGCATTGTCGCCCGTCGAGACGGCCCGCAGGAGACAGATCTTGTCGGCGACCAGGGCGGTACGGGGAAATAACTCGGAGATCGACAGGCCGGGGACCGTGGTGGCGATCGGGCGGAAATCACCCCGGACCTCGGCGGGCGCGTCTGGCTTGGGGTCCCAGGTCGAGTGCTGGGGCGGGCCTCCCATCAGGAACAGGACGATGCACGACCGCGCGCGGCCGAATGAGGAGGCGGTCGTCGTCCGGCTGTCGGCGTTGGCTCGAACGCGTTGCAAGTCCGTGAGGTTCAACCCCGCGCCCAGCAACCCAAGGCCGCCAACGCGGATCACCTCGCGTCGCGACCATCCATCGCAGAGCCGCACACCGGGTCCGAGCAGATGGAGCATGCAGGGCCTCACGGTGATCGAGTCAGGGCCATGAAAAACAGTTGTTTAACAAGCCTGACTATAGCGATCGTAGGGGGGCGCAACAAGGCTTCTTGGTGCCCTCGCCCAGCACGAACGGTTCGCATGAAACACCTCGAGTGGGTGGGGCGCCGGCTGAAGGGTGCTCTGCGAGCACCGATCTTATAAGCCGAACGGGATCGGTGCTCGCAGAGCACCCTACGGGTATGGCTATCTTATGTTCATATTATGCGTAGAGAGCGACATGTCTCCTCGTAGCTGGCTTCGAGGTCGAGGGGTACAGCGAGGTCGTCGGACAACCAGAGGGGCAGGGTTGGTAATGGCTCACCGAGAGCGAGTCGATGTTCCCAGCTTTCCAAGAGCCGATTCTCTTCCGACTTGATCCGGCGGCATGTCGCCGCATAGAGGGGCCCATCGGCCAGAAAGGGCTCGTCGTGACCTAGGAGCTCCATGAGCTCGCTATAGAGGTTTGCAGTCCGTGTCGTGACCACATCGACGATTGTCACGCAGACTCCGCCGCGTAGCATGCGAGCGCACTTGGCAATAAAATCTCCCCGATGCTCGGCTCGATCCTTGTTTGCCGGACTGACGAGCTCGATGGCCGCAACCAAGCGTCGATTGTCTTGATTGCCATAAATAACAACTTCATATTCATCTGCATCCGGCTCGGTGATGACCGTCCATGTGGGGCGAGGCGGCGCCCAGACTGCGGTGGCGACTCCGCCGTCGTCTGCCCGCGCGTGAGCCGGACTTCTTTCGAAACCCGCCACGTCGATTTCGATCGCGCCCAATCGCACTTGCGGCCCGGCCACATAGCCTGCCGGTAATTCTCGGTTGAGCGCGAGGCGATCGACATGGGCCAGCCACCGTGGAGCCAGTCCCATGACCAATTTATTTCCAACGGCGGGTGGAAATGATCGCGCAAGGGCATGGTTGAACCCCGTTGGGATTGGTGGTGGCGGCAGGATCGACTCATCGGTCGGGCAATCCGACAGACCCTGCCGCCGAGAGCACTGGACTTGCTGCGGGATCAGACGTTATACGACGACGAGGCCGTCGATCCGCCGCGGCCGGTCCAGTTGGTGTGGAAATACTTGCCGCGAGGCTGGTCGACCCGCTCGTAGGTATGGGCACCGAAGAAGTCGCGCTGGGCCTGGAGCAGGTTGGCCGGGAGCCGTTCGCAACGGTAGCCGTCATAATAGGCCAGGGCGGAGGTCATCGCGGGCAGAGGGACGCCGTGGGTGATCGCCGCGGCGCAGGCCTGTCGCCAGCCTTGCTGGCATCGGTCGATCTCGTCGCGGAAGTAGGGGTCGAGCAGGAGGTTCGTCAGCTTCGGATCGTTGTCGAACGCCTCCTTGATCTTGCCCAGGAAGGCACTGCGGATGATGCAGCCGCCGCGCCACATCAAGGCGACTCCGCCCCGGTTGATCTCCCACTTGGATTCGCGCGCCATGGCGTCCATGAGGGCGAATCCCTGGGCGTAGGAGATGATCTTGCTGGCGTAGAGCGCCTTCTCGATGGCGTTGACGAGCGAGGCGTCTGGATGGTCGGCGGCGGCGGGGCCCTTGAGGATCTTCGATGCCGCGACGCGCTCGTTCTTCTGCGAGGACAGGCAGCGGGCGAAGACAGCCTCCGCGATCAGGGTGAGCGGGATGCCCAGGTCGCAGGCGGAGTTCACCGTCCATTTGCCCGTGCCCTTCTGGCCGGCGGCGTCGAGGATCAGGTCGATCATCGGCTTGCCGGTCTCGGGGTCGGTGAAGCCCAGGATGTCGCGGGTGATCTCGATCAGGTAACTATCGAGCGGCCCGGTATTCCAGCGCGCGAAGACGTCGTGGATGGCGGCCGGCTCCATACCGAGCAGTTCGCGCAGAAGGTGGTAAGCCTCGCAGATGAGCTGCATGTCGCCGTATTCGATGCCATTGTGCACCATCTTGACGTAGTGGCCGGCGCCTTCGGGTCCGACCCAGTCGCAACAGGGCGTCCCGTCGGGGACCTTAGCGGCGATGGCCTGGAAGATCGGCTTGAGGTGCGGCCAAGCCTCCGGATTGCCGCCGGGCATGATCGACGGACCCTTGAGTGCGCCTTCCTCGCCGCCCGAGACGCCCGTGCCGATGAAGAGGAGCCCCTTGGCCTTAAGCTCCTGGGTGCGCCGGGTCGAGTCGGGATAGTGCGAGTTGCCGCCGTCGATGAGGATGTCGCCCGGCTCGAGCAACGGGGTCAGCTCGTTGATGACGTCGTCCACCGGCGAGCCCGCCTTGACCATGATCATGATCTTCCGCGGGGATTTCAGGGACGCGACCAGCTCCTCTACCGAGTGGGTGCCGACGATCTTCAGCCCCTTGGCCCGGCCCTCGACGAACGCGTTGACCTTGGACGTCGTCCGGTTGAAGACGGCGACCGTGAACCCA
Organism: uncultured Planctomycetota bacterium; assembly: GCA_963777695.1. GTDB lineage: Bacteria > Planctomycetota > Planctomycetia > Isosphaerales > Isosphaeraceae > CAVZRC01. Next base: position 840,606 of record CAVZRC010000001.1, on the reverse strand, counting down.
TGACTCTCCATGTTCAGGACCAGGTTCTCCCCCATCACCGCCAGGCCGATCAGTCCGATATCGGCACTCTTCGGGCTCGTCGCCATGCTCATGATCCTCGATCGGGTTGAAGGTATTCCTCGGGAGGGATTGTACCACCCCGGCGCCGCCATTTCGACAGGGGGCGACATCGGGAAATCTCGTGCGATCCGGGGCGAGATATCCTATGATCGGAATCCATGTCCCATCCAAGGAATGGGGTGTCATGGCGATCGGTGATACGGCAGGCCCGACCGGGAGTCCTTCTCATGCATGCCCTTTCGTCGGATCGGAATCTCCTCCTGGGCATCCTGGCGCTCCAGATGGATTTCATCTCGCGGGACGCCCTCATCGAGGCGATGCACGTCTGGACGATGGAGAAGTCCAGGCTGCTCAGCGAGATCCTGGTCGATCGTTGCGAGCTCGACTCGGACGATCGCGCGGCGCTGGAGGGCCTTGTCGACCGGCATATCGCCCGCCATGGGGGCGACGCGAAGCGGAGCCTGTCGTCGATCGAGCCCGTGCGCGCGGTCCGCGCGGCGCTGGGGCCGCTCGAGGACGACCCCGAGCTCCAGGACAGCCTGAGCCAGCTCGGGAAGGCGAGCACGGAGAGCGGATCGGTCGTTGACCACGATCGGACGGCCTCGTATGTCGCCGCCCCGGAGGAGTCGGGCGGGCGCTATCAGATCCTCCGGCTCCACCAGGAGGGTGGCCTCGGCAGCGTCTTCCTGGCGATGGATCGCGAGGTGAACCGCGAGGTCGCCCTCAAGCAATTGCAGGAGTCCAATGCGTCGGACCCGCAGAGTCGCGCGCGATTCCTCCTGGAGGCCGAGATCACGGGTAACCTGGAACATCCGGGGATCGTGCCCGTGTATGGCCGAGGGCAATACGTTGATGGCCGGCCATACTATGCCATGCGGTTCGTCCGAGGGGATACCTACAAGCAAGCGATCGATCGATTCTACAAGAATCCGGGGCTTCAGGGCGATCCGAGCGGCCATCGGCGCGAGTTTCAGAAGCTTTTGAGGCAGTTCCTGGTCACCTGCGAGACCATCGCATATGCCCACAATCGAGGAGTGATCCACCGCGACTTGAAGCCGAGGAATATCCTGCTCGGTCCGTACGGCGAGACCCTGATTGCGGACTGGGGGGTGGCCAAGCTGGTGGGACATCGCGAGTTCGCTGATACGTTCGAGCCGACGCTTCGCCCCTCGTCGAGCAGCGGCGTCCAACCCACGATGGCAGGTTCCCGGATCGGGACTCCGCCTTACATGAGTCCCGAGCAGGCGCGGGGCGAGGTGGATCGGCTCACGCCGGCGACCGACATTTACAGCCTCGGGGCGACCCTCTACTACGTGTTGGCGGGCAAGCCGCCATTCGAAGGCCCCGATCAGGATGAGATGCTCGTTCACGTCCAGCGGGGCGAGTTTCCCCCTCCCCGAGAGATCAGGCCGCGCACCGATCGCGCGCTCGAGGCGATTTGCCTGAAGGCGATGGCGCTGCGGCCCGAAGATCGCTATCCTTCGTCGCGTGAGCTGGCGGAAGATCTCGAGCGATGGCTGGCGGACCAACCCGTCTCGGCTTACAGGGACCCGCTCTCAACGCGGGTCTTGCGAAGGCTCCGCCGACATCGCTATCTCGTCACCAGCGCGGCGGTGATCCTGGTCCTTGCCCTCGTCGGGATCATCTTCCACGACCGGAGGCTCGCGAAGGAGCATGCGCGTGTCGTGCAGGTGAACGATGCCCTTCGCGATCAGTTCCGTCTGATAGCGAATGAACTGGCCAAGCTCCGCGACAGCGATCCGTTGCGCGAGAGCCTCACAAAGAAGATGCTCAACTTCTATCAGGAGCTCAGGACGTGGTATCCGGACGATCTGGACATCCGTTACGAGATGGCCGAGGTCTACCGGATCCTGGCGATGGTCCGTCGCACGACCGGGCAGCTCGAGGGCGCCCTGGATTGCCATCGGAGGGCCACGAGCCATTACCTGACTCTCATCGACCATCCGCAGAAGAAATACCTGGCCCTGCGCGGGCTGGTCCAGACCCTCACCGACTGCGGTGAGCTGTACCGGATGAGTGGCCGAACCTCCCTGGCCGTCGCGGAGTACAACAAGGCCCTTGGATATTGCGATCGGCTGGCCGCTGATCCGGTGCAATCCTACTATCGGACTCGGAAGTCCGAGCTCCTCATCAATCAATCCGAGCTTCTGATCGTCCAGGGGCGGTTCGAGGAAGCGTGTGCCGATACCGGTCAGGCGGTCGAGATCCTCGAAGCGCCGCCACCGAAAGGCGCGAGCCTTCAGGCGGTCGAGGGCGGCCTGTGGCTTCTGGCCATGGCGCTGACCGATCGGGCCGTCTGCCACGATCGGCTCGGGGATCCCGGTCGAGCTGAGGCCGACTTCCTCCGCGCCCTGGTCGTGATCGACGCGATCCCGGCCGATTCCGATCGCTATCGCGACGCCCTCTGCCAGCGCGCCGTGACCTTGAGTCGATATGGCGAGCTGATGATCGCGAACGAGGGACGGCGGAAAGAGACCGGATCGCGGTTCGGTGAATCGGAGGCGATCCTGCGCCGGCTCGTGAAGGACCACGCGAGTTTCTCGTATTATCGCGAAGAGCTGGCCATCGCACTGACCGGGCTGGCCAGGCTCGCGCTATCCGAGGGGCGACAGGACGAAGTCGATGGAGGATCCAGCGAGGCGATAACGATCCTCGAGCGGATGCAGGTCTCTGAGCCGAACAATCCCCAGTACTTCAGTCTGCGTGCCCAGGCCCACCTGACGCGTGGATTGCTGTCTCGCGCTCGCGGCCGACAAGATGAGGCGCGGCAACATCTCGACCGGGCCGATTCCTGTCTCACGCGGGCGCTTCGAGCTGGATCCCGACCGCAGTCTCGATCGGGAGATGCTCGCCAATCTCAAGTAAGACGAATCGTAGGGTGGGTGAAACCCACCAGGTGCCTGCAACCCGACGAGTTCACAGGGATCGGCACTAAGATGGGGCATTCAGGATAATGTCCGCAATCTTCATTAAATCTCTATCACCAAATTTTGGGGTCCCGGGGTCTGTCTTGGCCAGTCGGCTCACCAGCTCAGAGATCCTGGGATCGACCTGACTCAAGACCTCCGCCGATTGAATCCGCCGTAACAAGGAGCGACCTCGCTCCTGGGCGACCCTCATCGCGATGTATTCCTCGATCTCCGAGTAGATCGCGCCCGCTGCGGAGTCCACCTCGATCTCTCGCAAGAGTTGCACCAATTCCCGGATAATCTCGTCGAGGGTGGGAGACGATGGTCGAGTGGGTGTGGGCGTGGTAGTCGGAGGCGGCAAATCGTCGTTCGTCCCTCCGACCGAACCACTTCCGGAACCAGGGTTTCTCGGATCTCTGGGCGGTCGCCGGATCGACCCCGTCGAACGCATGAAGAATGGGGCAATCAGTCCCAGACAACCGGGCTTCGACTGGAACGGACTACGCGCGAGGTAGGTAATGCTGATGTCGTAGATCGTGATCAGCCGCTCCGTAATCGCCGGGCTCGAGCTTTTCACGCAGGCAATCACGTCCCATTCGCATTCATAAGAATGTGTGGCGTATTCGACTTGATAAACTAACGGGTTAGGAGAAAAGCACTTATGCAGGTTCGTCTTGTATTGCAGCTCGATGTGCTCGTAGACCTTCACGAGTAATGTAAACGGACTTCCATGGCTCCAGGACGGATCGGGCGGTGATGGAACTTCGATTTGACCCGGGTGATAATTGTGGAAATTGGCCATCGCGTGATCTCTCCGGGTTCGTGGGTCGTCCCGATTGCCGCTGGGTCGTCCGGCATTGATCAGCCGATTATGGGAGATAGTTGCCCCATTTTCAATGGGACTTCTTCGACGGGCCGCGGCGACTCAAGGGAGGAGGTCCTGGACGTTGACGACCACATCCGGCCTGGCCAGGGGCGAGGCCTGCCCGGAGGCCGGGGTGATCGTCACCTCGGAATAGTGGTATCGGCCCGGGCGGGCCGGGTCCGGCGCCGTCTTCCGATAGAACTCGAGCTGGCGGTCGACCAGTTTCAGGATCCAGTAATCGGCGATGCCGGCCTGGGCATAGCAGTGGCCCTTGATCTTGCGGTCGTACCGCAGGGACGAATCCGCGACCTCGACGAGCAAGAGCGCCGTGGTCGGGTGTTTCGCGGCGTAGTCTCGCCCGAGACCCAGGACGACGGCGATGTCGGGGAGCGGTTGATAGCGACGACTCAGGTCGAGTGCCATCTGGGGGCGAACGACATAGCCGGGCCCGAATAGCCTCATGAGCGTGGTGAACGTTTCATAGACCCCGGTGTCGTGAGGCGGGTTGACGGTCAATTCGTAGAGCTCCCCATGAACCAGTTCGACATGACGGTCTCGGAAGAATCCCGCGTTCGAGAGCCGATGAAACTCTTCGGCCGACCATCGCCAGCGTCGAGGAGCGCCCTCGTTCTGACCTTGGATGTCGAGCTCGCCCTCGATCGTTCGCGGCTGGTTGACGGCGGCCATTGGTATCAATCCTTTCCAACTCGGGCCTGCGACCTGATCCCGATCGGGCGATTGTCTCATCACCCAGACAGGCTCAGGTATACCGCCAGGTCGGCCGTTCCGGGAGCAGCCCTTCGAAGCGGTCGATCTGGGCGTCCATATACTCGCCGGCGAAGGTCCCGGCGAAGAACCGGGGCAGGGCTTCCTCGAAGAATCGCTGCCAGGACGCGTCTTCGCTGCCGGGGTCGATGGGGTAGAAGAGTGCACCGACTGCCTGGGCGGCCTTCCGGTCGCCCGGGGCGTCGCCGATCATGAGGATCTTCTCGGGCTCGTAACGGCCGGCCGCCGCCAGGGTGAGATGTTCTTGCTTGCTCCCCATCTCCTGCCCGGCGATCAGCGAGACATACGGTCGCAGCCCGTGCTCGTCCCATTCGCGGACCAGCGCCTCGCCGGGCGTGGCCGAGACCACCATCACGTCGGCCTGGCCTTGCATGCTCTCCAGCGACTCGCGGACGAACGGGAACGGCGGGACCTCCTTGACGATCTCACCGATGGAACGGTTGACGGCCTCGCTCCATTCCAGCGCCATTGCGAGGTCGGGGTCTCCGGTCGCCAGAGCCTCGGCCTTCAGGGCGGGGTTCGAGAGCCTGGTCTCCCGCTCGATCCAGCCGCGGAGGCCCGTCATCGCCGGGATCCGCGGGCGTCGCCGCAGGACCTCCGCACGCTCCGAGAGCAGATCGATGGTCACGACCAGCCCGGGGAACCGGTTGATCCCGCGATATTGGGAGTAGAGGTTGACAAACTCGGCCGTCTCCCGCGTATACTTGGCGATCGCCGCGAGCTCATATGTCTTGATGATATTCGGGATGAAGCATTCCTTGTGCTTCACCTCCATGCTGTCGAACGCACATCCATCGCTATCGATCCCGATAAAGAAATCGTGTGACTTGACGAACTCCCTGAGGGGTTCCCTCGGATCAACCGGCGCGGTCATATATGGCTCCTCAGCGATCCCGCGACGGAGTGAGGATCGGGCGGATGGAGATCGCAGGATCTGGTGGCGTAACGCGTGCTTCGGGAATGGTTTGGCAAGGGTCGGGTACGTTCCGGGTGGTCGACTCAGCTTGAGGGAATGTTAGTGAGTAAGGATGATCTTGTCCAGCCATAGGCCGTGTGGGGTTGGGACTGGATTCTCCGGCCTTGAGACGCTCGTCCGGTAACGACGGACGCGAGCGTGACCGCGCCCAGCTTCGATTGAGTGTACGCTCGCGATGTGGTATCGTCATGGTCACGCGTGGATCGCGAAACCGTATGCATCTCGATATCTTCGTGTCACGTCGCGACTTGAGTAGACGCCTCGGGAAGCGCGGGGATCGTTTCGAGCCAGTCCCGGGAGGCCCTCCATGGCGACCTTCGAACAACAGAAGTCGGCGGGCGGCGTCCCGTTCGACCTGCTCCCGGTGATCCGCAACTCCGGCGTGGTCTCCGAGAAGGTGCTGGCCGAGATCAAGAGCAAGGTCCTCCAGGGCAACTACCCGATGGATTCGGTCGCCCTGGCCGAGTGCCTGGTTCGCGACAAGATCCTGACGTCCTACCAGGTCAAGCGTTTCCTGAGCAATCGGTCTAACGGGCTGATCGTAGGCCGCTATGTCATCCTCGACCGGATCGGATCCGGCTCGATGGGCCGCGTCTACAAGGCCCATCATGTCATGATGGACCGCGTGGTCGCACTCAAGATCATCTCGCCCGAGATCGCTTCGAATGAGCGGGTCGTCGCGCGATTCCATCGGGAGATGAAGCTGGTCGGGCGCCTCGATCATCCCAATGTAGTCCGCGCCTTCGACGCCGACCAGATCCATAAAGTCCTGTACATTGTGATGGAGTACGTCCCGGGCTTTAGCCTGGGCGAGCGGCTCAAGAAGGGGCCGATCCCCGCACTCGAGATGGTCGATTACGCCGCACAGGCGGCCCTGGGACTGGCCCATGCTCACGAGCAAGGGATTGTGCATCGCGACATCAAGCCATCCAACATGCTCTTGAACCGCGAGGGGCGGCTCAAGATCCTGGACCTGGGGCTGGGTGTGCTGATGGAAGCGGATAACTCGGCGACCTTCGCGACGGCTGACGGCATCGCGGTGGGGACGGTGGATTACATGTCGCCGGAGCAGGCGTGCGGCCGGGACGTGGATGGACGCAGCGACCTCTATGGGTTGGGCTGCGCCATGTACCATTTGATGACGGGGAAGCTGCCGTTTCCCGGCCCGACGCCGATCGAGCGCCTGGGCAAGCGGATCAGTGGGCGACACATCCCGATCACGGAGCATCTGCCCGACCTACCATCGAACTTCGTCCGGATCCTGGACAAGATGCTGGCTCACAAGCCCCACGAGCGGTTCTCCAGTGCCGCCGAGCTGGCCGATGCACTCCAGGGACTGATCCGGCCGAAGGGCAAGAATATCGGCTCGTCCGTCCCATCCTCGGCATCGAGCAAGTCCGTCGCGGGTGAGGCGAGGGTCGCGGACGCCAGGCCCGCTCCTGCCCCTCCCCCACCACCCCCGGTCATCGTACAAGTCCAGCCGGACTATCCGAGATGGTTTGTTCCCGTGGCCCGTCTGGTTGAACGGCGGCCTCGGAGCGCCCTGGCGGGGGCGATCCTGACTTTGTTACTCGCACTCGGGGCGGGGTTCGCGCTGGGCTATGTCCTCAAATGAGGCGATTGCTCGATCGCGACATCAATGGTGCGATCCCGCGCCGGCCGGGGCGTGATGGGCGGGTGCCTGCACGGGTTGGGGTTTGCTCGTGAATATCTCGCGGAGGGCGCCGGCCAGGTCGGGATAGTGGTAGTTGTATCCCAGCCCCAGCACCTTGGAGGGTAATACCTTCTGGCCGGTCGTGACGACGTTGGCCACCTCGCCGAGCACGAGCCGGAGCATCACGTCGGGCGGCCCGAAGGGGACATAGAATCTCCAAGGTGTCGCCTTCTTCCGGAGGACGCTCGAGAAGGTCTTGGCGAAATCGGCGTTGCGGACGGGATGGGGTGCCGTGCCGTTCAGCGGGCCGACGGCCCCGGGATTCTCGACGGCGAGCCGGAAGATGCCGACGATGTCATCGATGTGAATCCAGCTCATCCATTGCATGCCCTCGGCCGGTCCGAGCTTGCCCTTGCTCCCGATCGGGGCACCGGGACCCATCTTGAAGATCGGGGTCATGATGCGGAGTGCGCCTTCGTTGCGCGCCAGGACGACCCCGGTCCGGACCACGGCACGACGCACGCCGATCCCGTCGAGGGACTCCGAGACCTCCTCGGCCTCTCGGCAGACGACGGCCAGGAAATCGGTGCCCGATGGGCTCGCCTCGGTCAATTCCTCGTCGTGATGGATCCCGTAGTAGCCGATCGCCGAGCCCTGGACGAAGACCTTGGGGCGAGAGCTCGCTTGCTTGATCGCCGCGACGACCTGCTCGGCCCCGTAGACGCGGCTGTCGCGGATCTTGGCCTTGACCTTGCTATTCCAGCGCTCGGCGAAGAGATTATGCCCCGCCAGGTTGACGACCGCGTCACAGCCGTCGATCTCCTCTTGCCAGGCGCCCGGCGAGGTGGGGTCACCCTGGATGACCTGGTAGGCCCACATCTCCGGATCGCGACGGACATGGTCCGCATTCCGGGACAGGATCACCGGATGGTGTCCATCCTCCAGCAGGGTGCGGGCCAACTGCCGCCCGATCAATCCCGACCCTCCCGTGATGAATACACGCATTATCTTGTCCTCAATCAGTGCGAGCGATGTCCGGCGGCTCGTTGGGTCGTCCGGCTGCTATGATACTTTCCCCGATCGGTCGTGTTGGAACATCATTGTGCGCGGGCGAGCCGATCGTCAAGGAGCACATCGTGTACGGCGACCGCGATGATCACAGGATCGGAAGAAGGAATGGTAAGGACTGCTTGAAAACCCGATGAATTCCGCGTGAGTTCGTTGGATATGCAAGTGGACTGTGATAACATCGTGAAACCCTAGATAGGGTCTGCCTGGACTCGTCAAGACCGATCGATGCACAACCCCAGCATCCTGTCCGGGAAATGGGTCGAAACCCGGGAGATGTGGTCCCCATGGCTTCCAAAGTCCGCAAGTGGTTCGAATTGCCTCGCATGCTCAACGACTACAAGCGTGGACTGCCGCTGATCCTGGTCAATGGACTTGCGGAGCAATCCGAGAGCTGGTTCGCCAACCGACGTCACCTGTCGCGCCATTTCGACGTGAAGATCCCGGAGATCCTCGTCTACAATGGGGAGGCGCTCCACAAGCGGATCGATTCGGGGGGCGAGGTGACCGTCGAGTATCTTGCGGATCGACTGGGCTACTTCCTCGACGAGTTCGTCCAGCGCCCGCCCTACCATCTCGTCGGATCGAGTCTGGGATGTCAGGTGATCCTGACCTATGCGGCGAGCCATCCGGAGAAGGTCTCGAAGATCGTATTGATCGGGCCCTCGGGCTTGCATGGAGACGAGAACCTGCCGGTGATCGAGGGCGTCCGTCGCAGCAACTACGAATCCCTGGTGAAGTCGGTCTTCCATCAAGGTCGATTCGCGACGGAAGGTCTGGTCGAAGGCCTCAGCGAGAAGTTCCAGGATCGTCGCTGGAAGCTGGGGGTGCTGAAGACTCTCCGGGGCACGGTCGGCCATTCGGTGGCCTCATTGCTGCCGGAGATCACCCATCCGACCCTGGTGATCTGGGGGGAGAACGATCGGGTCATCTCCGACGTGCCGGGTTCGATCCGGGCCGCGGACCGGATGCGGCGCGTCCGCCAGATCCTGATCCCCAAGTGCGGACATGCCCCCCAGATCGAGAAAGCGCGGCTGGTCAATCACCTGATCTCGCGCTATCTCCGGGACAAGCTCAAGACGATACCTCCCGCGCTGGATCCCCGGCGAAGCCTGATCTTGAAGCCGGGCCTGGTCGTCGGCCGTCAGTCCTTGGTCACCGGAGACAGGAAGTCATAGAATTATTTCTTTATCCAATGAGAATATGAGAGACACGAGGTCGACTTGTGGTTCCTCCAACTTCACACAAGTGGGCAATGTGCAACGACTGATGCCCAATGAATGATTTCACGCTCTTTCTCGGCAAGTTCGTCACCCAGCTCACGCGCGGCAATCCGATCGCGAGCATCGCCCCCAGCAGTCCCTGGCTGTCCCGGACGACCGTCCGGAACATCGAGTGGGATCGCGTGCGGGTCCTGCTCGAGCTGGGTGCGGGGACCGGACCGATCACCCGCGTCCTCGCCGAGAAGGCCAGGCCCGATTGCCGTGTGCTGGTCGTCGAGCGCGACCCGGACTTCGCGCGGCTCTTGCGCGAACGATTCGGCGCCCGGACGAACCTCGAAGTGATTGAAGGGGACGCCTGCAACCTCACCTCGATCCTCGCCGATCGCGGGATCGCGCAGGTCGATCACGTGATCTCGGGGCTCCCAGTCCCGTCGTTCCCCAAGGAGTTGCAGCACGCTTTCTTCCGGGAGGTGCGGGCGATCCTCCGTCCGGAAGGTAGCTTCAACCAGATCACGGAGCTTGCATTCGTCTACTGGCGGTTTTATCGGCGGTTCTTCGAGCAGGTCGATTTCGTGTTCGAGCCTCGTAACCTGCCGCCGTCCGGGGCGTACTTCTGTCGGGGTGCCAAGGATCCCTCCTGATTGGCCATGGATACGATGAGCACCGGGTTGACGGGTTGGACGCGACTTTCGCGCAGCGGGGCCGTCCGCGGTATGGTCGATCTGGGCTTCCACCTCGGGGCTCGGCTCCGGACCGCCGGGCTGGACGACGGCGACGCTGTCCCGACCCAGGCGAGGATGTTGAGCAAGCTCGTTCATCGGGCAAAGCGGACCCGATTCGGCCGCGACCATCGGTTCGATCGGATCGGCTCGATCTCCAACTTCCAGTCCGCGGTCCCGATCCGGACTTACGAATCGCTCTGGACCGATTACCTGCGGGACCATTATCCCGTCTTCCAGGACCTGACCTGGCCCGGCCTCATCCCCTTCCTGGCCCTGACGAGCGGGACGACCCAGGGAGCAACCAAGTATATCCCGGTCTCAGCGGAGATGGCCGCGTCCAACCAGAAGGCCGCCCGGACGATGCTGGCCTATCATTACCGGGCGTATCCGGAATCCCGGCTGTTTCAGGGCCGACTCTTCTTCCTGGGCGGATCGGCCGAACTTCGCACGGCCGCTCCGGGGGTCTCCGAGGGTGATTTGAGCGGGATCGCCGCCGTGGAGCTGGCCCCGTTCTTCCGGCCTTTCACCTTCCCTCCCCTGGACCTGGCGCTCGAGCCCGACTGGGATCGCAAGCTCGGTCGGCTCGCCGAACAGAGTTGCCGGGAGCCGATCACGCTCGTCAGCGGGGTGCCGAGCTGGCTCCTGCTCCTCTTCCAGCGGCTGCTCGAACAGTCGGGCAAGGCGCGAATCCTGGATGTGTGGCCCGACCTCCAGGTGGTCGTCCACGGGGGCGTGAAATTCGACCCGTATCGGGAGGCATTCCGGTCGATCCTCGGCTCGCCTCGGGTTCGGTTGCTCGAGACCTATGTCTGCTCGGAGGCGTTCGTGGCCTTCGGCGATCCTCGGACGGAGCTGCTCCGCCTGGTCTACGACCACGGCGTGTTCTTCGAGTTCGTTCCTGTCGGCGAGCTGGACTCGCCTCGGCCGACCCGACACTGGCTCGGGAACGTCGAGCCCGGGGTGAACTACGCGATCATCGTCTCGACCTGCGCGGGGATGTGGGCGCACGTCATCGGCGATACCATTCGTTTCGAGTCGGTCGATCCGCCGCTGCTGACGTTCACCGGCCGCACCCGCCAGACGCTCTCGGCTTTCGGCGAGCATCTGATCAACGAGGAGCTGGAAGGTGCGGTCGCCTGCGCCGCGACCGCAACCGGCGCCTCGGTACGAGACTGGCATGTCGGACCAATTTTCGAGGGATCGCTCGGGTATCACCAGTACGTCATCGAGTTCCTCGTGGAGCCGACGGACGAGCGGCGCTTTCGCGACCTGCTCGATGAAGAGCTCTCGCGTCGTAATGCCGACTACCTGGCGCACCTGCGCAGGGAGTCGGGCTGCCGCCGCCGGCCTTGAGGGTCGCCCGCCCCGGGGTCTTTGAAGGCTGGATGCGCCGGCGCGGGAAACTAGGCGGGCAGAACAAGGTCCCGAGGGTGGACAACTCCGGGACCTTGACGCTCGATCTGCTCGCCTACCTCGACGAGACCCATCAGTCGGGCGTATCGATACCCGCCGGGCGCGTGGACGGTCGGGAAGGCGACGAAGCGGCCTCGGTTACCGTGCAGAGGTGAGACCGTCGCTGGCGATCAGGCCGCACTCTTCTTCCGGCCCACCAGGTCGGCGATCTGATCGATCGAATTGAGGTGCTCGACGCCGGCTTCGAAAGCCTCGATGGTGATCCCGAAATGCTCCTCGAGGAAGACGACCAGCTTGAGCGTGCTGATCGAATCGAGGACGCCTCCGGTGATCAGGGGCGTGGCGAGCGTGAGCTCGTTCGGATCCTCGCCCGGGAGGAATTCGTTCAGGATGAATTGATGGACGAGCCTGGCAATATCTTCCATGATGGCCTCGAGCGCCTGCTTCATCCGGGGGCGAGGGAGTCGCGAATCCGACCTGTCGCTTCGTACAATCGGTCCCGAGGTATCCGGGGAAACTCCGATCGGACGCAAGCTACCGTCCCGTCCGCTTTCGGTCAATCTCCTCTTTCCCTCAAGAGAGCCCGTCGTATCGACCGATTGTTCGGGATGGATCAGCTGGGGCGGCGAATCCATGCGCAGGGTTCTTGGATTTAAACGATCCGGATTCCGTAAGTTGACAATATACCCCGGATGACGTACACAAATGGGCGTCCCCCAACGCCTCCGATAAAGTCTCTCGATACGTTTCAATCGCCGCCGTACAACTCTGCGACGTGAAGTGTCTCCGGTAAGCCAACGGACTGGTGAGGTGGCATATCCATGACTGCACGGATGCGTTCCGCTCAAGACCGCCGATCGGCTCTGGCGGTGATTGTGATTGTGCTCTCGACAGTCACGGGCTGCCAGGCGATCAGCAGGAATCACGAGGCGAGGAAGATCCCGCAATACGGGGTCATCGACCCGTCGCAGTCGCGGGAGTTGCACAAGGCTCCATTCCCGCCATATGTCATCGAGCCCCCGGACGAGCTGGAGATCGCGATCAAGCCGCCGACGGCCGATCCGGCGCCGTCGACCTTCATCGTCCAGCCGGACGGATTCATCGACCTGGGTTTCCCGGGTGATGTCTTCGTGGCCGGCTTGACCTTGATCGAGGCCGAGCAGCGGATCGCGGAGCACCTCGCGAGCCTTCCAAAGGGAAAGGATGGCGGGTCGAACGAGAACTATCAGGTCTCGGTGCGGTTGTCGAACAGCCAGAGCAAGTTCTATTACGTGGTCGGGGCGGTCGGCAATCAGGGCCGGTTCAAGTCGTCGGGCAACGAGACCGTGCTCGATGCGATCCTCCTGGCGGGGCTCCGGTCGAACAGTCTCCCCGAGAAAGCGTACGTCGCCCGGCCCCATCCGGCCGGCGCACCGGACCAGATCTTGAAGATCGATTGGTTCGGTATCCGCGACCGGGGCGATACGCTCACGAATTATCAGATCCAGCCGGGCGATCGGATCATCGTCCCGGGGACAACGCCGCCGGGACTCCTCGGCAGTCTGCTGGGGCAGTAGGCACTCGGAGGAAAATACGAGCCCGAAGCGCCAGCGAGTGCATTCCGGCGGCCATCAATGCACTCGCTGGCGCTTCGGGCTCGTATGAGCATCGCGACAGCACTAATCTTTGTCTTTGAGCCGAACGATGTGGGGAGGCGGTCGCGTCAGAGTCAGGAAAACATCCGGGCGATGATGAAGGCTGCGGCGGCGGCCAGGCCGCCGATCAGGGTGGTCTGGAGGGCGCTGCGGGCCGGCCGCGTCCCGGTGAAGCGGCCCTTGATGTAGCCGAAGACGGCGAGGGCGACGATCGTCACGGCGACCGAGATAATCAGACCGTCCCTGGGATGCTTCACGAACATGTACGGGGACAGTGGGATCATGCCGCCGGCGATGTAGGCGCCGGCGATCGTCATCGCGCTCCGGAGCGCACGCCTGGGATCGGGCTCCTCCAGGCCCAGCTCGAACCGCATCATGAACTCGACCCAGGCCGGATGATTCTTCTCGAAGGCGCGGAGGATCGGCTCGATCTCCGGCTCGGCGAGCCCGTAATCGCGGAAGACGACGGCAACCTCCTCGCGCTCGACATCGGGGAGGTCGACGACCTCGATCTCCTCGCGCTGCTTCTCGCTGAAATAGTGTTCGGCGTCGCTCTTGGCGGCGAGGTAGCCCCCCAGGCCCATCGCGATCGATCCGGCGGCGACCTCGGCCAGGCCGGCCGTGACGACCACGGCCGAAGTGATCGACAGGTTATCGGTCCCCGAGAGGCCGGCTGCCAGCGCGAACGGGACCGTCAGGCCGTCGGACATGCCGATCACGATATCTCGGACCAGCTCGCTGGCCGTGAAGTGCCGCTCGACGTGGAGGGTCTGATGCATCGAATCTCCTCGGTTGCCGATCATCATCTCGGGCGCGGGCCGGGACGTCCGGTCAGTCGGGATCGCCGCAGGCGCGCCGCGCATCGCGCTCGAACCAGTTGTCGCGATAGTAATGCTCGCCGCGACGCCACGCCAAGACACTCGCGAGCAGATAGGCTGGGATGAAGGCCGGGCCCCATCGCTCGACCTGGCGGACATGCGCCTGCTCGTGCTCGCGGCAGAACTCGAGGCTGAGCGCGTCGTGGCCGATGATCACGTGGCCGAGCGTCATGGCGGAGAAATGCCAACGCCTGGCCAACCAGGTCGCGAACCCGCCGTGGAATTCGAGCGTTCCACGGCATCGATGGGCGCGACCGCCCGAACAGAGGGTGAACGTCCCGGCCAGCAGACCGACCATGGTGGTCGGTGCCGCCCATGTGTACTTGAGGAAACGCCGCACGGCCGACTCCTCCGAGATTGGACCCGACTCGACACGGCCGGCCGATCCCTCATCGCCAGAATCGATGACGAACCGGGTAGCCCCTGGCAAAGTCTCACCCAATCGTTTATCTAGAAACAACTCGCGACATTTTTCAATCCCGGCTGGTTCGGTGGCGGAACATCCGCTTCGGAGACCGAGTGCATGAATCCCCGTCGTCTGTTCGTGGCCAGTTGTATCGCCCTGATCGCCTCGGCGTTCTCGTTCGTGACGCGGGGTGATATTTTGCCCGCCCTCGGCTCGACGTTCGACCTCAACCAGACGTATCGCGGGGAGATCGCGGGCCAGGCGTTCATGGGCATGGCGATCTCGATGTTCATCGGGGCACCGATCTGCGATGCACTCGGGATGAAGAAGATGCTCGGACTGGCCTTCCTCTGTCACCTGCTGGGCACCGGATTGACGGTCGGGCGCCTTACCTGATCCCTCATGATTTAGATCCCCAGACCAGGACGACGTATGCGTACTGGATCCTCTATGTTGCCATGTTGCTGGTCGGGGCGGCGAACGGTTTCGTCGAGATCGGCATCAATCCGCTGACGGCGACGCTCTACCCCAAGGAGAAGACGCATCGGCTGAACGTCCTTCACGCCTGGTGGCCGGGGGGCCTCTTCCTGGGCGGTCTCCTGGCCTCGATCCTCATCAACAAGGTGATGGGTCTTCCCGATGACGGGATCGCTGTGATCAAGGGAGCGGATGGAAACTCGACCGTGGACGCCGCCAAGACGCTCCTGGGCTGGCAGATCAAGGCGGGCCTGGTCTTCATCCCCACCTTGATCTACGGTGCATTGTTCCTCTTCGAGAAACTTCCCGTGAGCGAACGGGTCGGTGCCGGCGTCTCATCGAAGGAGATGTACCTCCAGGCACTCCGGCCGATGTTCATCGTCTGGGCGATCTGCATGTTAATGACCGCCGCGGTCGAGCTCGGTCCCCAGCAGTGGCAGAACTCGGTGCTGACGAAGACCTCCAAGATCAGTGGGACCTATATCATCATGTACACCAGTTTCATGATGTTCCTGCTGCGCCACTTCGCCGGACCGATCGCCCACCGGCTCTCGCCGGTGGGGATGCTGACCGGTTCGTCCATCTTGACGGGGATTGGACTGTATCTGCTCAGCTACGCCAACAACGCGGTGACGGCTTTCACTTACGCCACGATCTACGGCCTGGGGATCGTCTACTTCTGGCCGACGATGCTCGGCGTAACGGCCGAGCGATTTCCCAAAGGCGGAGCGTTCCTGCTCGGACTGATGGGATGCGTTGGCAACCTCGCCATCGCCCTGGTCCTCCCCTTCATGGGGCAGATCTACGATAGTCAGACCCTCTCGGCCCTACCCCCTGCGGCCCAGGCAGTCGTCAAGAAGGACGACGGTGGGCTCGACCAGGACAAGCTCCAGGTGCTGAAGAAGACCGATCCGATCGAGGTGGAACAGGCCGAGGCCAATGGGGCCAAGCAGGCGTTTCGTCGGGTCGCCGTTCTGCCGATCATCCTCGTTGTGATCTTCGGATCAATCGCGATCATCGACCGCCTCCGGGGCGGGTACAAGCCGGAGGAATTGGGTACATCGAAGGACAAGGAATTCACGGCGGCGGAACTGGCCTCGGATTTCTAGAGTCCGGTCCAGAAGCATCGAGTACGATCTTGTAGGGTGGGTGAAACCCACCGAGTCCGAAGGCGTGAGATCGGTGGGTTTCACCCGCCCTACAGCCGTCTCGCAGGCTTCCGGAACAAAACCTTGAGCGACCCTACGGAACAGACTTCGGATCGGGGCGTCGACCTCCCGCCGACGCTCCGCGCAGAGCGGGATCAACCACCGTTCCCGAAGCGGCCCTGGTACCTGGGCATCGGCCCGGCCTACTTGACAATCTTCGTCTGGGCACCGTTCTTCGACCCGCTCTGGATGGGAGATCTGACCCGTGGCGGCCTCCTCTGGCTGGTCGGTCTGGCGGTCGTGTCATCGATGACCTGTTACGCGCTCTTCTTCTACCCGATGGCGATCTGGGGACATCGTCACGGTCGGGGTCTGGGTGTCATGGCGGCTTCGACGTTCGGGACGTCCGGCTCCGAATGGATCACCGGGGTCGGCATCGGGGTCGCCGAGGTCGTCTGGTACGCCGTGGCGATCAGCTACGCGGTCGAATCGACACTGCTTGGGCTGGTGACCTGCGACCTCATTCCATCGGACGTGTTGGGCCATTGGGTAGTCGGACCGGTCAGCTTGAGGACGCCCGTCTTCCTGTGTACGGCCGCATTCTGGATCTTCATCACCGGCAGCGCGAGCCTGCTGCGCTTGATCGCGGTCATCGCGGCGCTGATGAAGATCTATGCGCCGGTGGCGTTGTTGTTGCTCACCGCGGCGGCGCTCTGGGTGGCTCCCGGACTGGGTAGTTACCGGCTCGAGGATGCGATCGTCGTGGCGGACCGATCCGGCGTCATCGATCGAGGGCCGGGCGCCTCGGTGCTCCCGCTCTTCACGGGCTTCTTTGCCTTGATCGGATTATCGAGCCTGGACTGGGGTGCCGGGGCTCCGCGAAGACGAGACGTGACGGTCGGAGGTCTGGCGGGCATCGTGCTGGCCGGGGCATGGACCGCGACGATGTCGCTCCTGGTGGTGGCGGGAGCGGTGGTACGCCTGGTCGAGGCCGGGCCAGCCCGGCCGCTGACGGCCGCCGATCCGCCCTTGTTCTCCTTCCGATGGGGGATCGTTCATGGGATCGGCGGCTATCCGGCCGCCGTCATCCTGATCCTGTTCGGGCTCGCCGCGCTGGCGCCGGCGTGCTATTCCGTCTGGGGCTACTCGTCGAGATTCGCGGCCCGCTGGTCGTTGAGTCGTCGCAAGAAATTGACCTGGGGACTCGGTGCGATCGCGCTCGTAATGATCGCGCTGTCGTGGCCGAGTCGGCTGGAAACGATCGACTACGTCATGGGCCTGGTGTTTGCACCCGTCCTCGGTGCCCTGGCCGGTGACTTCCTGTCTCAGCGTGGTGGCTGGGCGGGCGTCCGCCGCGGCGTCAATCCGGCCGGTCTGATCGCCTGGCTCGCGGGAATGGCGAGCCGGTTCGCCGGGGACATGGCGGCGAGCCGAAGTCCCTGGCCCGGCTCCGAATTCTGGTCCTCGCCGATCATCGGTTTCATGACCGGAGCGTTTGTCTACTGGCTGTTGGCGAGGACGAGGCTGGAAGGGCCGTCGATTCCTCTCTCGACCGCAGTCCTCCCGGACGTACAGGACGGGACCGCCACGGTGGAGGTTCCCGCGGCCACAGATGTACTGAATGAGCGGATATACTCTGAACCCCGTCCGTCGGAAAGTGGTCCAGAGGGACAGTCCTGAAGCCAGGGCAACCGGCGCGGCCGGGGACGCATTTCGCTCCTTGGCACTCGACCGGCCCAGGGAACAATCGATGGCCGACTCCAGGACGTCCGCGAGAGATTTCAGCAAGGTCAGGGCCCGGACGTTCGCGGCGCTGGGGCACGCCGGCTTTCGACGCTACTATATGGGGCAGGGGGTCAGCCTGGTCGGCACCTGGCTCCAGGCCGCGGCCGTGCGCTGGCTGGTGTACGACCGGACCGGGTCCGAATACATGCTGGGGGTCGTCGAGGTGGCCTCGCTGATGCCGGGCCTGCTCGTCGGCCTGGTCGCGGGGGCCGTGGCCGACCGCGTCGCTCCGTTGCGGATGATCGTGCTGATGGAATGCGGCCAGATGGTGCTGGCGTTCCTCCTCACGCTCCTGGTCGGGCTGCACGTCGCCGAGATCTGGCAGATGGCGGTGATCCTGGCGCTGACCCGGATCTGCGTCACCTTCGAGCTGCCGAGCCGTCAGGTCTTCTTCTACGAGCTGGTGGGCCCCGAGGTCCTGTCGAACGCGATCGCGTTGAATTCGGGGCTGTTCAACGCTACGAGGGTGCTCGGCCCGGCGCTTGCCGGGGTCTGCCTCTCGACGATCGGCGCGACGGGATGCTTCGCGTTGAATGCGTTCAGTTACATCGCCGCGATCGCGGCGCTGCTATCGATCCGGCTGGAACGGCGGACGACATCACGGCCGCACGCCAACTTCACGATCGTCGAGGTGCTGGGCGGTTTGACCTACCTGCGCACCGATCTTCGCATGCGGTCGTTCTTCCTGCTCGTGACGTTCTTCGGCGTGTTCGGCATGGGTTACGAGGCGATGGTGCCGGCCTATACGCGGCGGATCGTCGGCGCGGGGGTCGAGGGTTACAGCATCTTGCTGGCGTTCAGCGGCGTCGGCGCCACGGTGGGGGCGATCATCGTCGCCTCGCTGGCGAAGCAACGACGAAAGGAGCGGTGGGCGATCGGTGGGATGATCGTCTTCGCCACGTCCCTGGCCTGTGCGGCGCTCATGCCGCTGGCGATCCATCCGCAGGGATGGCCCCATGCCCGATTGTGGGTGGCGTCGGCGTGCCTCCTCGCGATGGGCTTCGGAGCGGTGGTATTCTATGCCTCGGCCCTGACAGTGATCCAGTTGAGCGTCCCCGACCATCTCCGGGGCCGGATCATGGGGATCTGGATGATCGTCTACTCGGGGTCCGTCCCGCTTGGCGCCCTCTGGACCGGTCGGGCGGCCCAGTCGTGGGGCGTTGCCCGGGTCATGGCGTTCTCGGCTGCGTTGTGCGTGGTGGTCGGCCTCGCGGTGCTGGCCTCGGGAGTCCTTGGACCGCGCTATTGTCATCAATCGAGCGATCACAACGGCAAGCCGATTTAATCTTCGTGTTCGGTGTGGACATCCGTCGAACGCGCCGTACCACAGGGAAATGGGGATTGTACTTGTGAATCCCCGAGCCCGGCGAGACTTCGCTCGCTTCGGCTCGATCGCAACCTTCGACGTGCCCGCATGCCACCCGGCACGGGCTTCCTGATGGACGCCATCGGAAAGCACGGTTGTCTACAGACCCATCATCTCCCAGGACGTAACCGATCGTTTGCTCGTGCCGGGCATCCTCTCTCGCTCAAAGTTGACTACGACGGCAAGCATCCTCGTACGCGGCTTCGAAATCAAGCGGCACGGGGCGGAATCGTTTCAAGGACAAGGGGAGAACGGGAAGTGGTCCTCCGACCGAGAGGGCGACGGTCCAGAGATCGATTTGATTCATCTCCTCTCGATGGAACGGACGGTAGGCTACGGCATAAAGCACCTCATCGTCCGGCATGGCGTATGTCGAATCCAGCGCGAGGAGCGGAAGCAGCTCGTTATGGAGATTGAAGTGCCGGCTCGTCACGATGTCGAGGGTGATGAGCCCGATCCCACGTTCCAGGTATGCCAGGCTCTTGGCGGCGAATGCGAGTCTACTCTCTAGACGGTCCTTGTTCCCGGGGCTGACGAGTTCCACAACTGCTGCGACGCGGGCATCAAAGAGTTGGTCGCGGACATAGACCTCAATATCGTCGGGGAAAACAGCCGGAATGGTCGCGGTCGCGACCGGCGGAGCCCAGACCGCGACGGCCACTCCGCCACCGGCGTCATCGGGGGTCTCCTCCGATTCACGGAGGTGGTCGAATTCGATGACGTCAGCCTCGACCTTGCTCCCCAGGTGTGTCTGAACCTCGGCAACGAATCGCTGGGGCAGCGACTGGTTCAGCGAGTCGGCGATGGAGTTCGCCAGTCGGGAATGGAACGACTCCCAGGATCGTTCCAAATAAAGTGGCGGATGAAAATGATCTCGCAATGGCATGAGGGACCTCGCTTCATGATCTCGCGGGCAGAAAATCCTTACTTCCGTCTCCGTTCACGCGCACTCATCCTCCCGCCGCGCTCGAAATCAACTGGATATAGGCCATGAGGACGGCGATGACGATAAAGCCGACGAATCCGCCGAGGATCACCATCAGGATGGGCTGGACGAGCTGGCTGAGGTTCTTCACCGTCGTCTCGACCTGCTCCTCGTAGTCGTCGGCCAGATGCGCGAGGGTTTCGGGCAGCTTCCCGGTCTCCTCGCCCGAGGTGATGACCGCGATGACGTCCGAGGTGAATTGCCGGCCGCTGGCGAGTGTCTCGCTGAGCTCTCGGCCCGCCATCACCTTCTCCTTGCACGCGCGGACGGTGTCCCGGATCGGGCTCATCATCATCACGTCGGCGGTCAGGTCGATCGATTGGGGGTAGTCGAGGCCCGCGTCGAGCAGGACGGAGAGGGTCCGCGCGAACCGCGTGGTGTCGATCTTGCGGCAGAGCGAGCCGAGGACCGGCATCATCAGCACGAATCGATCCAGCACGGCCTTGCCTGCGGGCGTCTTGTAGGCCCGGAAGAGAAAGACTAACGTACCGACCATGATGGCGGGGACCAGCCACCAGCCGATCACCTGCATGAAATTGCTGAATGACATCAACGCCTGCGTCATGCCGGGCAACTGGTTCTTTCGGTTGAAATCCTGCAAGAGTGCCAGGATCTTCGGCAAGACGAAGATGGTGATCAGACCGATCACGGCGGTGGCGATGACCAGCACCACGACGGGATAGATCATCGCCGACCGCGCCTGGCGGATCAGCCGCTGGCGGGCCTCGAGGCTCTTCGCGAGCATCTTGAGGGTCTCGGGGACCCCGCCGCGGGCCTCGGCGACCTTGATCATGCTGAGGTACATCTTTCCGAACGTCTGGGGCTCGGCGGCCATCGCGTCCTCGAGGGACGAGCCGCGTCGGACCGCGGCCTGGATGCGACCGATGACCGGGCCCAGGGCCGTGTGGGCGAATTGCTTCTCCATGCTGGCCAGCGCCTTGCTGAAATCGACGCCCGCATGGAGATAGGCCCCGAACTGCCGGGAGAACTGCGAGAGCTGGGCCGAACTGACCCGGCCGAAGAGGAGCCGCTCATACCAGGCCGGCCCGGCGCGGGGACCTCGGCCTTCCGCTCACCACTTACCCTCGAGCCGCCGGCCTTCCCCATCCCGCCGGATCGGGTCGGATTCGGCCGGAACGTCGAGGGTTCGACGTTCGATCCGTCCGGGCCGGATTTGGGTAAGGGCGGAGGATTGGAACCCGGCTTGCTCCGCCTGGGGGGACGCGATCCAGGGTCCACGTCATCTCGACTCATCGCCGGGTTCCTCTAACGATTGGCGCAGAAAGCCCTTCGAGAAGCCGGTCGAATCCGGCCTCCGATCGAAGGACTCATCTCCTCATCGTCCCGACTGGCATGCCGCCGGTCAAGCCGGCCTGCTCGACAGTTGTCGTTGGAGAGGACCTGCGATGGGATGGTGATGGTCCCACCACCCTGATCTCGAGCATCGGTTCCCTGGCAGGTCGAAGTTCCGCCGTGCTAACCTCATGAAACCCGAATGAGGGACGGCTATGATGGCGGAGCAAGGACCCACAGAGTCTTGCCCCGGTTGTCCAGGGCCACCGACTCGCACCCCATTCCCTGCGGAACTGATTGTTATGCGACTTCCCAGAATGATCGGCGCACTCACGCCTGCCTTACTCCTACTCGTTTCAACGGGGCTTCGTGCTTCCGAGCCTTCTGCGGGGCCGGCCGAGGGCAAGCGGTATCTGATCATCCACGCGGATGATGCCGGTATGTGCCACTCCGTGAACCGGGCGACGGTCGAGGCGCTGGAGAAGGGGATCGTCTCGTCGTGCAGCATCATGATCCCCTGCCCGTGGGTCAAGGAGTTTGCCGAATACGCCCGGACTCATCCGGAGAAGGACTACGGGGTCCATCTCACGCTCAACGCGGAATGGCAGACCTACCGATGGGGGCCGGTGGCCGGCCGGGACCGTGTCCCCAGCCTTGTCGATCAGGACGGATACCTCTACCGCGACGTGCCCTCGGTGGCGAAGAAGGCCAAGGCCGAGGAGGTCGAGATCGAGCTGACGGCTCAGGTGGACCGGGCCAGGGCACTCGGCATCCCCCTGAGCCACCTCGACACCCACATGGGGGCGGTGGTGAGCCGGCCCGATCTCATCGAGGTCTATGTCAGGCTGGGGCTCAAGTACGACTTGCCTGTCCTGTTTCTTCGCAAGATCGAGGGACCGATCGGCTTGCAATATCCCGCCTTGCGGGAGCGCGGCAAGGACTGGCTGGCGGCACTCGACCAGAAGCGACTGCCGGTGCTCGACGGCCTCGTCCAGTTCTACGGGGGCAATTCGCACGAACAAAGAGTTCAGAATTATCTGAAGGCGATGCGATCTCTACCGAAGGGCGTCAGCCAGCTCATCATCCACTGCGGCGTACTGGACGAGGAGTTGCGTGCGGTCACCAATAGCGCGTCCAGTCGGGACGGCGACCGCCGAATCTTCACGGATCCGACGATCGCTGCCGAGATCGAGAAAATGGGGATCGAGGTGATCTCCTGGAAGCAATTTCGCGCCATGAGCGAGGCTGCCGCGAAGGCCAAACCGTAGCGACCACGCGCGCAGGTGGCCCGGCCAGGAACTGGCTTCAGGCCGGCTTCCACTTGAGGATCGGTGTCTTGGCGGCTTTGACCTCATCCGGGCGGCTGACCGGGGTGGAGTGGGGCGCATCGTGGAGGAGCTGCGGGTCTTCCAGGGCGATCGCTCGGAGCACCCTGGCGAAGGTCTCGAGGGTCTCGCGACTCTCGGTCTCGGTCGGCTCGATCATCATCGCCTCGGGGACGATGAGGGGGAAGTAGACGGTCGGCGCGTGGAAGTTATGGTCGAGGAGCCGCTTGGCGATGTCCATGGCCCGGATGCCGCGCTCCTTGGCGATCGGCCGCGCCGTCGACACGAACTCGTGCATGCAGCGGCCCGAGTAATAGACCGGGAAGGTGTCTTTGACCAGGGACATCAGGTAATTCGCGTTCAGCACCGCGTGCTGGGCGACCTGTTTCAGGCCATCGGGCCCCTGGCTGCGGATGTAGCAGTAGGCGCGGAAGAGCACTCCCGTATTGCCGAAGAACGATCGAACCCGGCCGATCGATTTCGGCCGGTCATAATCGAGTCGGTAGGTATCCGCATCCCCCCGCGCCACGATCGGCGCGGGAGGTACGCGGCCAGGTTGCCGCGGACGGCGATCGGTCCGGCTCCGGGACCTCCGCCGCCGTGAGGACCCGAGAACGTCTTGTGCGGGTTGTAATGCATCAGGTCGACGCCCATGTCGCCGGGCCGGACGATGCCGAGGATCGCGTTCATGTTGGCTCCGTCGAGGTAGAGCAGGCCCCCCCGATCGTGGAGCAGCTTCGCGATCGTGCCGATCTGCGGGTCGAAGAGGCCGACCGTATTCGGGTTGGTCATCATGAAGACGGCGGTCTGGTCGCTGAGCTTGGCCTTGAAGTCGTCGAGCGAGACCAGGCCATTGCTGTCGCTCTTGATCGTCACCGCCTCGAAGCCGGCAAGGTTGGCCGAGGCCGGATTGGTCCCGTGGGCGCTGTCCGGGATCAGGATCTGTGTGCGTCTTTCGCCCCGGTCGCGGAAGTAGGCCGCGGCGACGAGCAGTGCGGTCAACTCGCCCTGGGCCCCGGCCGCGGGCTGCAAGCTGACGGCATCCAGCCCGGCGATCTCGGCGAGGATCTCCTGGACCTCGAAGAGGAGGCCCAGCAATCCCTGGAGCGTCGACTCGTCCTGGTAAGGGTGTTGCGCCGCGAAGCCGGGCATCGCGGCCAGCCGTTCATTCCGCTTCGGGTTGTACTTCATCGTACATGAGCCGAGCGGATAGAAGTTCGCGTCGATCGACATGTTGAGCGTCGAAAGATTCGTGTAGTGGCGGACCACGTCCAGCTCGCCCAGCTCGGGCAAGTCGGGCGGCGCGGGCGATCGATGCGCGTCGGGGATCAGCGACGAGAGCGGACGGTCGGGCACGTCGCTGTCGGGCAGGATCGCCGTCTTGCGGCCCCGGCGACTGGATTCGAAGAGCAGCGGTTGTTGATCGAGTTTATACATGACTTGTCCAGGTCCAAAATTCAAGCGAAGAAATCGGCCACGCGGCAACGGAATCCGGGGATGACGTCGCCGCCGTCGATCTCCTGATCTTCCGTCGAAGTGACGGGCTCGGCATCGGGGCGATAGACCACCACCGTCCGGCTCTCGGGATCGACCGACCACACCAGGAGAGAGCCGGCTCTGAGCCACATCTGGATCTTCTCCTCAACAGCGTCATCGCGGTCGTTCGGCGAGCGAACCTCGACAGCCAGGTCCGGAGCGAACGGGATGTGTTTTCTCCGGTTCTTGATCCCGGTCAGTCGGTCAGTCCTTACAAAAGCCACATCAGGAGCGCGGACAGTATCCGGGTCGCGTTCGGCGATGAAGCCTGTCTCGGCGGCGTAGGTTTTCCCCAGCTTGGCCGGTTTGGCGTAGATCGCGATTAATCGCCCGATCTCCAGCGAAACCTCTCCATGCTCGCCACCGGCCAGTGACATCGTGACCACCTCCCCGCGGATCAGCTCCTGGCACATCCCTGGCTCATCGGGCCACTCGAGGAATTCATCCGCCGTGAGTAGGCGAGTCTGGGTCGACATGCTTTGATCTCCCTCAGCAAGGTCGGACCTCACCGCGATTTCTTGTGGATCGCTTCCTGATACGCAGTCGCCAGGCCGTCGATCTCGTCCTTGGTCCGCTTCTCGGTGACGGCCACGAGGATGCAATCGGCCAGGTCGGGATACCACCGTCCCAGGTCGATGCCACCGTGGTATCCGAGCCGGCCGACTTCCGCCAGGACGCCCTGCGGTTCGCCCTCGCAACGGACGACGAACTCCTTGAAGAAGGGACCGGGGAAGGCCAGCGAGAGGCCGGGCACGGCAGCGAGCCGATCGGCGGCGTAGTGGGCCTTCCGGGTGGACAGTTCGGCCGCCTGGCGAAGGCCGTGCGGACCCATCACTGCCAGATAGATGCTGGCCCGGAGGGCGAGTAGGCCCTGGTTGGTGCAGATATTCGAGGTCGCCTTCTCGCGTCGGATGTGTTGTTCGCGCGTCTGGAGGGTCAACACCCAGCAACGCTTGCCGTTTCGATCGGTCGTCTGGCCGACGATCCGGCCCGGCATTTTCCTCACATAAGCCTCGCGGCAGGCCATGATTCCCAGGTAGGGCCCGCCGAATGCCAGGGGGTTGCCGAGGCATTGTCCCTCCGCGACCACAATATCGGCACCATAGTCGCCCGGCCGGTTGAGCAGTCCCAGGCTGATCGGGTCGACGATCACGATTGCCAGCGCGCCGTGGGCATGGGCCGCTTCGACGATCGCGCGGACGTCCTCGAGCTGGCCGAACACGTTGGGATACTGCACGACCACGGCCGCGGTCTGATCGGAGAGGACCTCGGCGATCGATCCGGCCGTCGCCTGTCCCCGGGGGGTGGCGACCGTGACGAGCTTCGGCTCCATCTGGGCGAGGAAGGTCGCGAGCACCTGGCGGTACTCGGGGTGGACCGAATCGGCGACGACGACCTCTCCGAATCGCCCGGTGATGGACAACGCCATCAGGACGGCTTCGGCCGTGGCCGAACCGCCGTCGTAGAGGCTGGCATTGGAGATGTCCATGCCGGTGAGTTGCGTGATCAACGTCTGGTATTCGAACGTCGTCTGGAGCGTGCCCTGGCTGGCCTCGGGCTGGTAGGGGGTGTAGGCCGTGTAGAACTCACCCCGGGCGGACAGGTTGTCCACGACCGCCGGGATGAAATGATCGTAGCATCCTCCGCCGAGGAAGCAGACCCTCCGGTCGGCACCCTGGTTCCGGCCCATCGCGGCCTGGATGCGGGCGGTCAACTCCAGCTCGGTCAAGGCCGGGGCGATCTGGAGCGGTCGCTTGAGGCGGTACTCTTCCGGGATCATGTCGAAGAGCTGGTCGAGCGAGTCGAGGCCGATCGCCCCCAACATGATGCCAATGTCGTCGGCCGTGTTCGCGATATACGCCATGGGATATGGGTTCCGGCTTTCTACAATCGGGCTGGTGACGAGGGTCTTGTTCCCGTTTTCGGCGGAGGTTGACAATTCGGCTATTTTTCGGGAAACGCGCGGGGACCGGGCGACCTTCGGGCTGGCTACGGTCGAATTCGGTAGACCCCCGCACCGTCGCCGGCGCGGTCAGGAGTTCTGCGCCGGTACTTTCTCACCACGCTCTTGTATACACCGAGGAGTATGTCGTTCAGTGGCTCTCTTCGGCCACCTGCTTCTCGTAGGCGTCGAAATCGAGGAGCTGCGAGATGGCCGACGGGTCGTCGACCCGGACCTTGATCAGCCAACCTTTGCCGAACGGGTCATCCGAGAGCATTTGCACGTTGGCGACCGCATCGTCGTTGAGCTCGACGATCTCGCCACCGATCGGCATATACAGGTCGCCGACGGACTTCACGCTGTCCACGGCGCCGAAGTTCTTGCCGGCGGCGAGGCGCGTCCCGACCGGCTTGAGGTCGAGGTTGGTCAGGTCGGTCAATTGATCCACGGCGAACTTGGAGATGCCCACCGTGGCGACGTCGCCTTCGAGGTGGACCCACTCATGGGTCGGTGCGTACCGCAAATCTTTGGGATCCATGGAACCAGTTCCTTTGTCGTCTCGCCAATGGAGCGCGATTTCAGACGATCGATAGACACGAAGGGAGCCCGAACGGCGGTGGCCGTCTAGCTCTTCCGTTTGTAGAAGGGCAACTTGACGACACGTGTGGGCTCGAGATTGCCCCGCACGTCGACGGACAGGGGGATTCCGTCGGTGGCGATCCTGGGGTCGACCAGGGCCATGGCCACGCTGGCTTGCAGCGTGGGAGAGAATGTCCCCGACGTCACGACTCCCGCCTCCCGATCGCCCGCCAGCACGATGGCGCCCTGACGGGCGATGCGGCGACTCTCGAGGATCAGACCGATCCGGGTGAACGCGGGGTCGGACTTCTTGGCGATCAACGCGTCACGCCCGACGAAATCCCCTTTATCCAGCTTGACCGCCCAGGAGAGTCCCGCCGAGTACGGGTCGATGGCCTCGGTGAGCTCGTGGCCATACAGTGGCATGCCGGCTTCGAGCCGCAACGTGTCGCGGGCGCCTAGTCCGCAAGCCTTGATCCCGTGAGACTCGCCGGATTCCAGCAGTGCGTTCCAGACCTCCAGGGCGGAGCCCGCCCCGACGATCAGCTCGAATCCGTCCTCGCCGGTGTAACCGGTCCGGCTGATCACGGTGTCGATGCGGTCCATCAGGCGACCCATCGCGAGGTGATAGTAACGGACCGATTCGATCGGCTGGTCGAACGAGCGGCCGGAGCGTCTCGAGCGCCTTCGGGCCCTGGACGGCGATCATCGCCGTGCCCTCGGTGCGATCGCGAAAAGTCCCCCCGGCGTCGCCACGGTGACTCTCGAGCTGCGCGACGACGTTTCCTCGATTCGAGGCGTTGCACACCATCAGGAACGAGAAGGGCTGGCGGTAGACCAGGATATCGTCGATCACGCCACCGCGATCGTTCGTCATCAGGCTATACTGGATCTGGTTGTCGGCGAGGCGGGCCACCTGGTTGGTGCTCACCCGCTCGAGCCATCCCTGGACTCCCGGGCCGTCGAAAGTCAGACGACCCATGTGGCTGATGTCGAAGAGTCCGACACGTTGCCTGACCGCGACATGCTCCTCGATGATCGTTGTATATTGGACGGGCATCGACCAGCCGCCGAATTCCACGAGGCGACCACCATGTGATTGATGCCAGTCATGGAGAGGCGTATGGAGCGGTGTTGCGGTCGATGACACGAGGGCCTCGGGATGCATCTTTCCAGGTTGTCGATCGAGGGAATACGGCCGGACAGGGATCGATTTTAGAAAGATGCGGACGAATTGGAAAGTCCGCCCTCGGGGCGGGTCGTGTTCCTGGGTTCAGAAAGACGAGCGATCATGGTCGAGCCAGGTCCGGGCGGCAACGATGGAGCAGGGGAGATCCGCGAGGTCTATCAGTGGCGGCTGGGAGAGAGGAGGCGTGCGTTCGAGCGATGGATGCGTTGGGATCGATGGATTGCGGACGCGCGGCTCGTGGTGTTTCTGGCAGGGTTGATCGCGGGGTATGCGATCTACCGCGGAGTTGGTCACGGTGTCTGGTGGCTGTTGCCGATCGTCGCCGTGTTCCTCGCCCTGATCGCGTCGCACGAGCCGATCAGCCGGGCTGCGGATCGGGCGCGGAGGGCCGTCGGGTTCTACACCAAGGGCCTTGCCCGATTGGACGGGAAATGGGCCGGCACGGGCGTGGAGGGGCTCGATTATCTCGACTTGGAGCACCCTTACGCCGCGGACCTGGACCTGTTCGGCCGGGGATCGCTGTTCGAGCGACTCTGCACGGCACGCACGCGGGCCGGGGAAGCGGTGCTGGCGTCCTGGCTGCTCGCGCCGGCGACGGCGGATGAGATCATCGAGCGACACGACGCGATCGATGAACTGCGACCCCGCCTGGACCTGCGCGAGGACCTGGAATTGCTGGGGGCCGAGGTCCGCGCGGGGATCGACCCGGCCGCGCTGGCCGCCTGGTGTGTCGTCCCACGTGCCTTCCACGGCCGGGCCTTGCCGGTGGTCGCGGCGATCCTCGCCTGCCTGGCCACCGCTTCCCTAGTGGGCTGGCTGTTTTTCGAAATGCCGATACTCCCCTTGATGATCATCATCGCGATCGAAAGCATCTTATCGGTCGTCCTCGCGAAGCGCATCCATACCGTGCTGGCGGACGTCGATCGGCGCACGCACGACCTGGTCCTCCTCTCGGAGCTTCTCTCCCGGCTGGAGAGCGAGCCCTTGCAGACCCCGCTCCTGCGCCGGCTGGCCGAGGCCCTCCATACCGAGGGCCTACCGGCATCGACGCGGATCCGACGCCTGGCGGGGTTGCTGAATCTGCTCGAGGCGCGAAGGAATCAATTCTTCGCGCCGCTGGCGGCGATGTGGCTCTGGACGTTACAGATCGCGATTCGCATCGACGCCTGGCGCGGGACCGTCGGACCGGACGTCGCCCTCTGGATCGAGTCCATCGGAAAATTCGAGGCACTCTCCGCGCTGGGCGCTTACGCAGCCGAGAACCCGAAGGATCCGTTCGCCGAGATCGCCGATGCGACGGGCTATCTCGCCGAGGCGATCGGCCATCCGCTGATCCCCGCACGAGACTGCATCCGGAACGATATCGACCTGGGTCCGGTCACCCGCGTGCTCATCGTGAGCGGCTCGAACATGTCGGGCAAGAGCACCCTGCTGAGGACCGTCGGCATCAACGCCGTACTCGCCCTCGCCGGTGCGCCGGTACGCGCCCAACGGTTACGACTGAGCCGGCTCGCCGTCGGGGCGACGCTCCGGATCCAGGACTCGCTCCAGGCGGGCCGCTCGCGATTCTATGCAGAGATCACTCGAGTCCGTCAGTTGGTCGAGCAATCCAGCGGACCATTGCCCCTCTTATTTCTCTTCGACGAGCTCTTCCACGGGACCAACTCGCACGACCGATGCGTCGGCGCCGAGTCGGTCGTCAAGGGGCTGGTCGATCGGGGCGCGATCGGGCTGCTCACCACTCACGACCTGAGCCTGGCCCAGATCGCCGACCGCCTGACACCGCTGGTCCAGAACGTCCACTTCGAAGACCAACTGGTCGATGGGAAGATGCTCTTCGACTACCGGATGAGGCCCGGCGTCGTCGAGCACAGCAACGCCCTGGCACTGATGCGCGCTATCGGGTTGGAGGTGTAAGGTTTGACCCTCGATCAGGATACGAGGGATCTTGAGAGAGATTCGAAGTATCGGTTGACGACCTTGACGATTTCATCCAACGATTCTTCGTCGAGCCGCTTACAGTCCAGTTGAGAATGTCGACGGAGCTTGTCGATCCCTTTGATGTTCGTTGGTTCATAGAGCCAGGCGTAATATCCTGCATCGTTGACCATGCTGAAGAAAAATACGCAGATAGGAATGGTGATCGGCTCGATTCGCGAACTCTCCGACATCAAAGTGTCCAATTCACGACTGGCTTTTGATGGCGAGTTTGCTTCGCGAATCGTACCTTTCAGGATCACTCCAAATTGCTCGATCGCCCGGATCTTATCCTTGCGGATCGAGACGAGGAGGTCTATACCCGAGTCGTCACCCACGTCCGTGACCGTGAGGTCATCGCGACTCGTCAGTAGCACCAATGCCATCGCATGGACTCGTCTCGCCAAGAGAGCGGCTTCTCGCTGTTGAGCCATCTTTGACCTCACGTCGAAAAGACGGAAACCTGCATCCTCATTTGGTGACTCCGCCAGTAGTCGTTGACATCGCGCCAGAGCTTCTTCAGGTTGGCGCAATTCAAGGGGTATCGCGTGGAAATCGAGGAGTAACCGCTCGGCATTCCGTCGAGGATAGGAACGATGAATGATCGCGACTTCTGATCATCGATACCAACCAAGTAGCGAGGAGCGGGATAACCTCGGATCTTCGCGATCGTCTCCTTCGTTACCTTGACCTTCAGCCGCGGCTCGTTCCTGCCGCTGGTGTAACCCAGACGGGTCGTCCTCACTTGCACGAAAAAGAACGGTGTAAACCCTTCGACGCTGGTCAACTCGACCAGGAAGTCCAGGGCCTCGGCCTTGTCTCCCAGGAAGATCGGATTGAAGTAGGGAACGACGTTCCCGCAGAACTTCATGATGTCATTGACGAAGATCGCCTCGCCACGCTTCCCAATCGCCTCGCGTTCTTCCATGGATAGGCCTATCGGTCCCGACTCTTATACTAACTCGGAAAATGTCATCGTGGCGAGGTAGGATCGTCGCTATCCTTAAGCTCCGTTTCTCGGATGGAGTCGCGTTATCCATCGAGTCTTGGCAACCGCCCCGTACTATCGCCGTGTCGATCGATCTTAACGCTCATGCGGTCGAGCATCGAGAGGTAGAGGTTATTCAGCGGCTGCGAATCGTATCGGATGTGACGGCCAGTCTTGATCGTGCCGCCTCCCTTGCCCGCGAGGAGGATCGGCAAGTCGTCGTGGTTGTGACGGTCGCCGTCGCTGATGCCGCTGCCGTAGACGATCATCGTGTTGTCGAGCAAGCTCCCGTCGCCCTCGGGCATCGCCTTGAGCTTGCCGAGCAGGTAGGCGAATTGCTCGACGTGGAACCGGTTGATCGCCTTGATCTTCTCGTGTTTCTTCGGGTCGTTGCCGTGGTGCGAGAGGTCGTGGTGGCCGTCGGGGACGCTGAGGAAATGGTGGGCGCGGTTGCTCGCCTCGTTGGCGAACATGAACGTGCAAATGCGCGTGGCGTCGGCCTGGAATGACAGGGCCATGAGATCGAGCATCAGTCGCAGATGTTCGCGGAGGTCCTTGGGGATCCCGGTCGGCCGGCTCGGGCTCGGAAGGGGTTGACTGTCGAGGGTGACGTCCGCCCTCTGGATCCGCCGCTCGAGCTCCCGGAGCGAATTCAGATACTCGTCGATCTTGCGACGGTCGTTCATCCCCAGTTGGGCATGGAGTTGCCGCGCATCCTCGCGGACGAAGTCGAGGATGCTCCTGTCATAAAGCTGGCGTCGGGCTTGCTCGGCCGGCGTGCCCTTGCGGACCTGCGAGCCGAAGAGCCGGTCGAAGACCAGCCGGGGATCGATCTCCTTGGCCATCGGCAGCGTGGCCGACTTCCAGGAGATGTTGGACGAGTAGGCGCAGCTATATCCCGAATCGCAGCTCCCCGCCTGTGCCGACGGGTCGATGCCGAGCTCGAGGGACGCCAGGCGCGTCGCCTGTCCGACCTGCCCGGCGGCGACCTGGTCGATCGAGACTCCGGCCCGGATGTTGGCGCCGTCGGTCTTCAACGGATGCATCCCGGTCAGGAAACAAGCAAGCGATCGGGCATGATCTCCGCCTTCATCGCCCATCGGGGCCGCGTTGTTCTGCGCCAGCCCCGAGAGCACCAGGAGCTCGTCCCGGAAGGGCTCGAGCGCCCGGAGCGTCGGCGGGAAGGCGAACCGACATCCTTCCTGGGTGGGCGTCCAATCGCGCATGTGGACGCCGTTCGGGACGTAGAGGAAAGCGATCCTTTTCGGGGGTGCGGAGCCCCGACCGGGTCCCTCGGCGCGTGTAGCGACGGGAGCCATCGCCTCCAGCCAGGGGAGGGCGATCGTCGTGCCCAGACCACGCAACACCGATCGCCGCGAGAGCTGTCTCGCTCGCTTCATCACAGTTCCTCCCGATGGTTTCACCGCCGGTCAGGGCCGTCGTTTCAGGAATGGATCGCTCATCACGACCCCGAGCACCAGCGTCGAGAACCGGTAATGGTGCGATTCCAGCTCCTTGACGATCCGATCGACGGCGGCACGGTCATAGTCCTCGAGTCCGCGACCCAGCGCGTAGGTCAGCATCTTCTCGGTCAGGCAGCGGGCGAAGTCGCGCGGGCGGGCCTTGAGGATCGCCTTGAGCTCTCCGGGCCCGCGGAAAGATTCCCCCGAGGGGAGAGTGCCCGAAGCGTTCGACGGGCTGTCCCCCTTCTCGCTCTCGCCATGCCCCGACGCCGTCGAAATTCTCGAGCCCGAAGCCGAGCGGATCGAGCCGATTATGGCAGAACGCACAGTTCGGCCGGGCGCGGTGCTGCTCCATCCGCTGGCGGAGCGACAGCGAGGAGTCGGCCGCGCGGTCCTCCGCGAGCGGGGCCACCCCGGGAGGAGGTGGCGGCGGCGGGGCCCCGAGGATCTGTTCGAGGATCCATCGCCCCCGCTTGACCGGCGATGTGCGGTTCGGGTTCGAGGTCACCGTCAAGATGCTCGCCTGCGTCAGGAGGCCGCCCCGCACGGGATCCTGCAAGCGGACCCGCCGGAACGCCTCTCCCGAGATCCCCGCCATCCCGTAGTGACGGGCGAGCCGGTCGTTCACATAGGTGAAGTCGGCGTCGAGGAAGTCGAGCACGCTCCGGTCTTCGCGGACGATCTCCGCCGTGAACAACTCGGTCTCGCGAATCATGGCCTGGCGGAGCGGCTCATCGAAATCCGGGAATCGCTCGCGGTCGGGATTGACGGTCTTCAGGTTACGGATCTGGAGCCACTGACCGGCGAAGTTCTCCACGAGGGCCCGGGACCGGTTGTCCTTGAGCATGCGAGCGACCTGTCCCTTGAGGACCTCCGGCTCTCGGAGCTTCCCCATGGCCGCGAGGCCGAACAGCTCCTCGTCGGGCATCGTGCTCCAGAGAAAATAGGAGAGGCGGGACGCGATCTCATAGTCGCCGAGCGGTTCCACGACGTGAGGAGGTCGAGCCGTATCGACGGGGCCTCTGGGCCGTGAATCGAGCTCGACCCGGAAGAGGAAGTGCGGCGAGACGAGCACGGCTTGGACCGCGACCTGGATGCCCCTCTCGAAGCTGTCGCCGTTGCGGAGTGCCAACTCCACCAGTCCCAGGAGCCGGCTGGTTTCTTCGGGCGTAACCGGACGCCGATAGGCCCTGGTCGCGAACCGCTCGAGGATGGCACGCGCGGCGTCGGGGTATTCGCCCGGCGATCTCGGCTCGCGGAAGAGGATCCGTCGATGGGATTCGGAGACGGCCGCGCCCCATCCCCGGTCGGCCGAGGCGTCGATCGCCCGCTCGCTGATCGACGCGGCCGCGTCGTGATACCGCTCGAGCAAGACGGGTGGCAGGCTCAGGACATCTCCGATGTTGTCGAAGCCATAACCCACGTCATCCGACGGAAAGTCATCGGCCGGCCGAAAATCGACGCCGATCAGATCGCGGATCGTGTTGTTGTATTCGATCCGATTCAGCCGACGGATGGTGACCCGGCCCGGGTTCGATGTCGTATCGCGATCGTACTGCTCCAGGGTCGACTTGATCCAGCGGGACAGGCTGGCCGCCTCGTCACGAGAGGGCTGGGGACTGTCCTCCGGCGGCATGATCCCGCTGCCGATATACTCTCGAATTCGCTCCAGGGTCTCGCGACGAGGCCGCTTGGCGGTCTCGTCGGGGAACGATGAGAGATCCAGGCCGCCCTTAGGCCGGGACCGACCATGGCAGGACGTGCAGTACTTCGTGACCAGGGGCCGGATCACCGAATGGAGCGAATCGGCCCCGTCAGACCCTTCGCGTGGGTCATTCGCCACGGGGCGCTCATCGTTCGCGGGACCCGACTCGACCTCTGATCGCGCGTCGCACGGGAGGCACGCGATCAGAAGGAACCATACTGTGCGCCGCATCCATGCCTCGCTGTAGGGTTGCGATATCCGATCGGAGGTCGCTGATTTTAATGACATTGGCGTTTGACATCGACCCCAGATCCCACGTTCGGGACCGGATGGCGACGCGGAGAAGATGTGAGTGATTGGATAAGCGCAACAAATTGTGAACGGCCATGGACAGGGCTTCAAAAGTCGAAGGAGCCGCGCGCCAGCTCCTCTTCCCAGGCGTCCATGAGTGGCCAGTCGACTGCGCAGGTCCCGAAGTCGGACATGTGGGTGTAGGACCTGAGCCGGGTGATCGTCCTGTCGATCAAGTCGTTGTCCTTGCGGAAGATCGGTCCATGCGACGGGAGCAGGTACTCGACATCGGAATCGCGGATCCGCTCCAGGCTGGCGATGAAATCGACTAGGCTGGAGCCATGGTGGGCATCGATGACGCCGACACAGCCGTCGCGAAAGATATTATCCCCGGAGAAGAGGAGATTGCCCATCCGGAGGGCGAGCTGGCCGGCGGTATGGCCGGGGGTACTCCAGACTTCCAAGGTCTTGTCGCCGACCGGGATGCGAACGCCCTCATCGATCGTCCGATCGACCTTGCAGCGAGGCATCGGGATGCGGATTCCCTGGGCATCGATCCGGGCATAGGTCAGGACTTCATCCCCCTCCTCGATCGCCGCCACGCTCCTGGGGTGGGCGGACACCACGCATTTCAAGACCTCGCGGGCCCTCGCGAGCCCCTGGATATGGTCGACATCCGCGTGGGTGGCGATGATCATCTTGCATGCCGAGAGGCTGAAATTCATCTGGCGGATCAGCTCCAGTACATCGGGGAGCTCATCGAGGAATCCGACGTCGATCAAAGCGAACTCGGTTCCCCCGTCGATCAGGTAGATATTCACCCCCAGCCGGCGCTGGGACTGGTAATTCATCTCCAGGACGCCAGGAAAAACGTAACGCCGATCGATCATTCGGGACGAGGCTCCCATACAAAGGAAATATACCGGAGAGTCGGCCTGACCCGACCTACCCCTATTCTATCCATCGATCGAGCCAGGCTCAACGAACGCGACTCCAAAAGGTGGGAACGAAAAGCTCCGGCTCCACGTCCAAAAGGATGATCGGTCTCGCAGGATCCTCGCGATCGGGTTGGTTCGCTCATCGGATCTCCATGGGCTGCTCGGCGACTTGACAGGGGCCCGGCAGCGAGTTACTTTAGACTATTGTTATTTTGATGGAAGTGTAGAGATTATCGTGAGATGAGTCCACTACACAGAACCCGTTCGTTGGTTGCCCCTCCCTTTGCTTAGGGGCAACAACCTCGCGGAAGTCCACCCGTAGGTTGTATCTTTCGGTCGTGGTCCTTCACAGGGGGCCAAGCCCCCGCGACCCCTAAGCATTGACGCCCAATCATGCGACGTCGTCAATTCGCAAGGCTTCGAATGGTCGCATGATAGCGATTGTTTCTGTGTGGATGGATCATATCGAATCGAACTCTTGCCCAATTTGTAATGAGCTGGAAGCCTCGACCGAGCTGGTGCTGATAGCGGGAGCACAGGAGTGATGCGACGGTCACGGGTCGGCGATGGCAGTGCAGGTGGAACGGTTTGCGTGTATTTCGAGGATCGATCATCGCGCTTTTTCACGAGGTTGGCCGACATGATCAATGTGCTCCTGTCGAGGCGATGGAGATCCCCTCGGGACCCGGCGTGGGGCGATCTGGTGCCTGAGCTTGGCGGTGCTCGGCTACGCATCGGGCGCGGCGATGGCCCAATCCCAGCCGGGCAAGACCGGTTCGTCTCCGGCCGGGAGCCGGGATTCCGGCAAATCGAAGAAAGCGGCCCGCGCCGATGCGGACGACGCACCCGCCCCAGCCCCCGATGTCGCCGCACCGGTCGCGGATCCGGCCCAGACCCGCAAAGTCGAGCCGATCGAGGTGTTCAAGGATCCGAACGTCGAATTGTTGCAACTCCTCGATGTCACCAAGTTCAAGGCCCTGACTCCCGTCCCCTTCACCGACATCGATCGCCTGAGCGTGCTCGATTGGGCGGGTAACAAGAATGCCGCCGTGGACCGGGCAACCGTCGATCGAGTGGTCCGGGGCCTGGCCGCCAAGCTGACCGACAAGGCGAGCATCCAGGCCCTGATCGAGATGCCCGTGGATGATCCGAAGCTGCAGGGCAACATCCCCAAGGCTGTCCTCAAGCAGCAGAATCAGGCCGCCGCCGCACAGGCCGAGGCCGCCAGGGCGATCCCGACTTGCACCGCGCAACTCCTCGAACCGATCTTCGCCGCCAGGAGTGCGGGCAATCTCGAATTCCTGAAGGTCTACCAGTCTTCTCTGAGGCAATGGCTGCCTCCGCTCCTCGCCAATCACCTGATCCCGCGGGTACAAGCGATGATCGTCCTGGGGGAGAGCGGCAATAGCGACCTGATCGATCTCTTCGAGAAGGAGATCGCCAACCCGAAGCAGACCCTCTGGGTGAAGCTCTGGGCCATCGAAGGCATCAAGAAGATCAAGGAATACGGCGGGCGGCTGCCGTCCGACGCGGAGGCCAAGGCCGCGAAGGTCATCTCCGATTTCCTGGACAAGAACGATTCGCTCCCCTGGCCGATCCAGCTTCGTGGACTCGAGGCGATCGGCTACCTTCGTCAGGGATTCTTGCCCACCCAGCCGAAGCAGGCCCACATGGCCAATACGGCGATGCGCTTCCTGGCCGATGCGGACGCCAGGCTGGAAGTGCGAGCGGAGGCGGCCAGGGCGCTGGGCCTGATGCAGGTGAGCAATGCGGTGCCCCCCAAGTTCAACTTCGCGCTCGTGGCCTTCGGCGCGGGCCAGCTCGCGGCCGAACTGGGGACCAGGATCAACGCCATCTATCCCGACATCCCGAAGGTGGTCGAGAATCCCACCAAG
This sequence comes from uncultured Planctomycetota bacterium, assembly GCA_963777695.1. Classification (GTDB taxonomy): domain Bacteria; phylum Planctomycetota; class Planctomycetia; order Isosphaerales; family Isosphaeraceae; genus CAVZRC01. Next base: position 803,109 of record CAVZRC010000001.1, on the reverse strand, counting down.
GCCAAGTACCTGACTGCGCTACTGATCGGGCCGGTCTATCAATCCTTCGATGGCATCTCGTCCCAGCGGGACAGCGGCGGACTGATCCGGACCTCCTCCGGGTCCGACTACGTCCAGAACGTCTTCAACCGGGTCAAGCCGCTGGCGCAGAGTGCCGTCGATCTCCTGGGCTCCCCCCCGAAGCAGTACAAGGACCGGAAGAAGACGCTCGCATCCCAGGTCGCCGCGCTCCGATCATACCTGGAGAAGAATCCGCCGCCCACCAAGCATCTGGTCCCGGAAGGGCCGGAGTTTCTGGCCGCGGGAGAGGCGGGCGGCATCATGGAGCCGGCGAAGAGGGTGATGGGTCGCGCCCGTGGACAATAGCCTGGTGCCTCCCGCCTCCTCGCCCGAGGTTGTCCTCTCGGTCGCCGAGATCCGGGATTACCGCACGATCCATGACGAGCTGGTCCGCCATCTCGATCAGGGCTTCCACAAATTCCGGCTGACAGGGACGAGGGGACATCGGCTCCTCGTCTCGGGATTGGCCGGTCCCTGGAGTGCCGTGATCGAGATCTTCGGCGACGCAGGCCCCGAGCTCGTCGCGGGGATGGACGCACCGGGCGTGACCGTGGTCTGCCACGGCTCTATCGGCGATGGGGGGGCGAGCGGGCTGAAATCGGGGCGTATGCTGGTCTTCGGCACGGCCGGCCCGGCATTCGGGTATGCTCTACGAGGTGGCCTCGCCATGGCGGTCGGAGAGGTTGGGGCTCGTGCCGGGCTCAGACAGTCGGGGGGGGACCTGATCCTGCTCGGCCGCACCGGTCCGATGGCGGGCGAACGCCAGTTGGGAGGCCGGATCCTCGCCCACGCCGAGATGGGCCCACATGCCGGTCGCGGACGACGAGGGGGGCGTCTCATCCGCATCGATGCCGGTGGAGGCGTGATCGGCGACCACGATGACCGCGCCGCGATGGATTCAGCGCTCGCGGCCTTCGCTCCATGGCTCGGTACGTCGTCCGATCGCACTCCTCAAGCCGGCGAAGCCTTTGTCGAGCCGGGAGGAACGCCATAATGGACAAAAGTTTCCCGAAAGCCCCGCTCCACTGGCTCATCGCCGTTAGCCTGGTCGTCCTGGGCGGGTGCGGGGAAGAACTCGGCCCTGTCCCGTTGCGAGTGACGCATGTCCGGGGTGTGGTACGCGAAGGCAATCGTCCGATGGCGGGTGGCTGGATCGAGTTCTTTCCCGTCGATGGGACCGTCGGCAATCTCCGCTCTGCCCGATTGCGATCGGACGGCTCGTTCGAAGCGGATGGCGTCGCCGTGGGCGAGAACCTGATCCGTTTTGTGAATGTGCACTTCGAATCGCCAGTAGCCTCGATGCTCTTCGGCGCCTATTCCTCACCGATTCGCAGGGTGATCTCGGATCGGCCCGCGTCGCCGCTGGATGTTGACGTCGTCGAGGAGGCCATCCACTTCCAAAGGTCGCAGCCGCGAAAATTGAGGGCCGAGCCCTCTGGGGTAGGTGCACCGCCATGACGTCGCCACCAGACGGGTCCTCGGCCGTTCTCTCGGCGGAAGCCGCCTCCAGCCAGTCGCTCGTTCACGTGCTCTATCGGGACAGCGGGGGGAATCTGCACCTGGACTGGCCGCGCGATCGGATGGAAGAGGCGATCGCCGATCAGGACGGTCATATCTGGGTGGACTTCGAAGCGTCGGATGACGCGGGCATCCGGGAGGTCAAGCACTGGCTCGGCGAGGTCTTCCGCTTCCATCACCTGGCGGTCGAGGATGCGCTCGAGGAGACCCACGTCCCCAAGGTGGACGACTGGGGCTCGTACCTCTATGTCGTCTTCTCCGTCCCCCGGGTCGATCCGGATTCGGATACGCTCGAGCTGCACGAGCTGGATGTCTTCCTCGGCTCGAATTATCTCGTCACCTACCACGCTTCCCGCATGGAGATTCTCGACCGGGAGCGCGAGAACATCCGTCGCGATCCTCGCGACCGGTTGCGGCACGGCGCCGATCACCTGCTCGTGCGCATCCTGGAGCTCGCCGTCGATCAGTCACTGGCCGTGATCGAGCATTTCGACGAGCGCGTCGATTCGATCCAGGACGAGGTGATCGAGAATCCCACGGCCTCGGTGATCCGCTCGATCTTCCGGATCAAGCGGTCGGCGATCCAGCTCCATCGGACGCTCACCCCTCAGCGCGAAGTCCTGAATCGACTGGCGCCGATCCTTATCAGGCCATCCAGGCCGACCATCGGGTCTATTTCCGGGACCTTTACGATCATGTCGTCCGGATCCACGATATTTCCGAGAGCCTCCGCGACTTGATTGCCGGGGCACTCGAGACCTACCTGTCGGTCGTCTCGAACCGGACGAACGACATCATGAAGACATTGACGATGGTCACGGTGATGTTTCTGCCGATGTCATTCCTGGCGGGTTTCTTCGGGATGAATTTCTTCGGAGAATCGCTGAGCTTCAAGGGACCGATGCTGCGGGCCTTCCTCTTCTGGTCGACTTGCGCGATCATGGTGATATCACCGAGCATCATGTGGGTCTACGCGCGGCGTCGGAAATGGTTTTGAGGGCGTCGGAATCGCTGATCCGGCCGGGCTGGGGAATCGCCGACGATGAATGTCCGCTGGCGGGTTAGGCCTCATGATGCGACGCGAATCCACGACCTGAGTCGGGGCTCCGGGCTGTCGCCGCTGGTCGCGCAGCTCTTGCTCAATCGAGGGGTCAACGATCCCAAGCGGGCCATCGCGTTCCTCGAGGCGCGGATGTCCAGCCTCCACGATCCCGAGCTACTGCCCGGGGCCGTCGAGGCGGCCGACCGGATCCGTCGCGCGATGGACGAGCGGCGTCGGATCGTGATCTACGGCGATTACGACGTTAACGGCGTCTGCGGGACCAGCATCTTGTGGTCATGCTTGAGGCTCGCCGGCTGCCGGGATGTCAGTTATTACATCCCCCACCGGGTGGAAGAAGGCTACGGGGTCAACGGCGAGGCGCTGCGGCGCCTGGCCGCGGATAACCCGAACGCCCTGATCGTCACGGTCGATTGCGGCATCTCGGCCGTCAAGGAGGCCGAGCTGGCGCACGAGCTCGGGGTCGAGCTGATCGTGACGGATCACCACACGATCGGCCCGATCTTGCCCAGGGCGGATGTGATCGTCCACCCGCGTTTGCCCGGGAGCCGATATCCGACCGGCGACCTCTGCGGCGCCGGCGTGGCGTTCAAGGTGGCCTGGCAGGTCTGCAAGGGTTTCGGCGACGGGAAGCGCGCCTCGCCCCATCTGCGGGATTATTTGGTGCGAGCGATGGGCCTGGTGGCCCTCGCGACCATCGCCGATGTGGTCCCGCTCTCCGATGAGAATCGGGTGATGGTCCGACACGGTCTCGCGGGCATCGCCGGCGATCCGAGCGTCGGCCTGCGCGCGCTGATGGAGGTCAGCGGTTGCCTTGAGAAGAAACGACTGACCTCGGGGACCGTCGGATTCGTCCTGGGCCCCCGTATCAACGCGGCCGGCCGACTCGAACGAGCCATGAGGGCCGTCGAGATGCTGACGACCGAGGACGCCGCGCTGGCGCGGGAGATCGCGGCCGAGCTCAATGAGTGCAATTCCCGGAGGCAGGAGATCGAACGGAAGATCGTCGAGGAAGCCAAGGCCATCATCGACGGCTGGGGCGACGCGGCCGATCGCGGCGGCATCGTGCTGGGCAGCAAGTTCTGGCACGCGGGTGTCATCGGGATCGTCGCCAGCCGGCTCGTCGACGCCTATCATCGGCCCACGGTCGTCCTCGCCATCGGCGAGGCGCACGCGCAGGGCTCGGCGCGGTCGATCCCCGGCTTCGACCTCTATCAGGCCATCGAGGGCTGTGCCGAATTATTGCAGACCTTCGGTGGACACGCGGCCGCGGCGGGGCTCAAGATCGTCGAGGAAAAGCTTCCCGCCTTCGCCCGATTGTTCGACGAGCGTTGCCGGAATGCACTCACCCCCGAGCAGCTCGAGAAAGTGCTCATCATCGACGCGGAGGTCCCCCTGGGAGTGCTCAGTCTCCGGGTCCTGGAAGAGATGGACAAGCTGGAACCTTTTGGGATCGGCAACCCGAAACCGGTGCTGATGGCCAGCCAGCTCCATGTCGTCGGCGAGCCTCGCATCGTCGGCGATCGCAAGAATCATCTCCAGCTTCGATTGAAGCAAGGCGACGTCGTCATGAAGGCCATCGGCTGGAACCTCGCCGAGCGCGCGAAGGCGCTCGCCGCGGGCTCGATCTGTTCGATCGTCTTCCAGCCGTCGATCAATGAATGGAACAATCGCCGCGAGGTCCAGCTCGAGATCCGAGATTTCATCCTCGACGCCGCGGGAGCCCCGATCGACCGTCAACCGACGGCCGCGGCGATACCGGTCGGCTAGAACCGGGTTCAATCCTGGGATGATCGCGAAACCGTACGAGGAGTCCGCATCATGAAGTCACTCTGGCCTTGTGCCATCGTCCTGGTCTCGGCGTTGGGCCTGGTCGGTGCCGGATTGGCCCAGGCGCCCGGCACACAGGCGGAGCAACTGCGGGAGTTGTTCCTCCACCTCGACGCCAATCAGGATGGCGCCATCGAGAAGGCCGAAGTGCCGGCCTCGGCCTATGCGTCCTTCGAGCGACTCCTGAAGCGTGGGGACGAGAACCACAACGGCAAGCTTGAAGCCCAGGAATACCGGGCGGTCCTGGAGGACCTGAAGGAGTTCGGCGAGCAGGCGAAGAAGAAGGCCGTCCAGCGGTTCCAGTCAATGGACAAGGATCGCGACGGCAAGGTGACGCGGGAGGAATTCACCGGACCGAAGGAGCGGTTCGATCTGCTCGACAAGAACGGCGATGGCTTCCTGACCGAGCCCGAATTCCTCGGCGGGGTCCAGGCGAAGGCGGCAGGGAAGGTGAAGGCCGCCGTCAAGAAGAAGGCGGCTGCGGTCAAGAAGGCCGGCTGAGCACGTTCCTGGGGCTAGAGGCGCAACGCAGCCTGAGCCGCCTCCGAGGCGAGTAAGAACCCGGACTTATGGGCGGCTTCCAGCGCGACGATACCCGCCTCGCGGAGATGCTTGAGTACCGAAGGGCCGTTACCGCGCGATGCCTCGATCTCGGCGTGAGCCACTTCGCCGAGGACGACGGCGCCTTCGGCCGATTTGACCTGCTCCTGAAGCGCCTGACGAAGCAGGGCGAGTTGACGAGCGAGCTCATTGAGGTCAACTGTTGCCTGAATCCCTTTCCAGACCTGGATCAGAGTCAGGGACAGTGATTGCTCGCGAGACCAATAAGTAGCGGACTGGCCGATCGCGAAGGCTGCGGCGTCCAAGGGGCCACTCGAAGCCGACAAGTCAGGCATCGACCGAAAGTCGACGGCAAGATGTCGTGGATCGATACCTTCGCGTGAAGAGGCTGAGGATGAAGTCATCCTTTCGCTGGCGAGCTCCCAAGATCGTTGGCGAAGTTCCGGAATGGCCCCGTAGAGAGCCATCAGCGGAAGCCCGCCGGCCGATACCGATCGCCCCCCCTCTGAGAGTGCCGCCGCCAGGAATCGCTCTTCGGCTGGGCCCGCAAGGGGACCTTCCGGCCCTCGACGACTCGCTCCGGAAAGATCGCTCGGAGACTGTTCGTGAGTCGGAATCGTCATGGAATCGCACCCACTTTCTTCATCCAGTTCACAGCCTGTTCTTCAGTATACTCGAAGTAAGTCAAATGGGAATAGTTCGGGTCGCATCCAATTCGAGTCATCCGACAGTTCGACTCGTAGAAGCCCTCTGCTTGAGGAAGGGAATGGAGCCCGACTCGACCCCTCAAACCGCTTTCATCACTCGATCTTACCGCCTCGATCATGAGCACCGTCACGACGCCGACGAGCCGAGGAGGCTCCGCCAGGCCCTTCAGATTCCAAGGGGCGTTTTCCAGGTAGTCCACGTACAATACAGGTCCGCGGTCTGGCTGGAGTACCGACATGCGTGGCCTCGAGAGCACGGCCATCAGGCCCTGTATTTCGCCGCTGAATTCAACAGCAATGATTTGATGATATCCAGAGAGCGTTGTTCTTATCTTGTTTCGCCAGTCCCAGTGACCATGCTCCGGGTCCAGACCGCCTCTCCGGAGCAATGCCGAGGCTCGGTCCCTCTCCGGTCTCCAGACTCTCTCGACTTCCTCGAGTCGTGTCGGCGGGAAATTTCGGATCACGGATGCAGGGACTAGTGCCGGTGGCACCACATTGGCGTTTACGAGACTACAGGGTTTGAGGATTTGGGAATGATCCACGGAGATCGAATCTCAACTCTTCGAGCCGATGATCGGCCCGGCATGGTATCCGTCCGCGCCGATCTTATCGCGCTGCCGATCGTCCGCGAAGTCTACAAGGGTTCGCACGCCGGTTAGGAAGGCCGGCTGAGCACCTTGCGTGCCCAGCCGGCGGCGCCGACGAATCCGGCCTCCTCGCCGAGCCGGGCGAAGTCGATGCGGGTCTTCTCGGCGGGGATGGGGAAGGCCATCGCGCGGACATCCTGGCGGATATCTTCCAGCAGAGATTCGCCGGCATTGATCATCCCGCCGCCGAAGAGGACCAGGTCCGGGTCGATCGTGTGCATCAGCGAGACCGCTCCGACGGCGAGATAATGCGCCGTCTCTCGCATCAGGCGACGCGCGAGGACGTCGCCCGCCGACGCGGCCTCGGAGATCGCACGGCTCGTGATCGATTCCGGGTCGATCTCTCGAAGGCGACTCGGCGAGTCGTCGTGGGCGAGTGCTTCGTGCGCGCGTTTGACGAGTGCCGTTGCCGAGGCATATCCTTCGAGATGTCCGTAAGCGCCGCAGGAACATTGGCGTGCGTTTTCCATCTGGATGATGATGTGTCCGCACTCGGCCCCGTGACTGTGTCGCCCCTCCAGGATCAGGCCGTCGATCACGATCCCGCAGCCGATCCCGGTGCCGAGGGTGAACATCACGAGGCTATGGACGTCCTTGCCGGCCCCGGTCCAGTACTCGCCGAACGCTGCGGCGTTGCCGTCATTCTGAAGCACGGTCGGTTTCTTCAGCTTTTCGGAGAGTAGCTGACGGATCGGCAGGTTATCCCAGCCGGGCAGATTGGGCGGCTCGAGGAGCATGCCTTCCTTCAGATCCATGGTCCCCGGCGAACCGAGCCCGACCCCGGCGATCTGCTCCCACGCCAGGCCGCTGGCCTCGACGGCTCGATGACCGGCGTTGGCCAGATTGTCGAGCCCCACCTCGGGGCCTCGGTCGGCCTGGGTCGCCACGCTGATCGTTGACAACACACGGCCGTTGTCGTTGACCACGCCGCTCTTGATGTTCGTGCCGCCGAGGTCGATCCCGAGGTAGTAGGGGGTAGGTCTGAGCACGGAATTCCTCGAAGATGGCCCGGTGAGTGGATCAAAGAGCGTCTATGGACCGCTCTGTCGCCAATCACTTTAAGGGTTCCAGGAGGATTGGTCAATCGTGCATCTGATCGTCCATGGCCCTCGATCGGCACTGCCGAGGAAAGCCTTTGGGATTCGCCTGGAGGCGACAAGAGTGGGGTCACCCCGCGCGTCGTTTGCGCCAGAACGAAGATGGTATGGGGATCTCTCCAGGGGGATAATGCGACTCCCACGAGCTTCAACAGGGGGAAGAACAGAACAGTGAGTGGGTCGATCCAGCGTCGGAAGATGTGATGCTGGATCCAGGTCACAACCGTCGATCCTTTGCTCCCGAATCGAAGCCGATCCACGGGTTCGAACCCTCGCGGTCCAGGATCGATTCGAGCTGTTCCATGGTGTATCCGTTGCGGACATGCCAGCCATCCTCGGTGCGCGTGACGCGGATCCGGTCGGCGTTACCCTCCCAGTCGCGATCGGGTGTCGTGATGTACACCAGCCCGTCCTCCGCCATGAGTGCATGAATATGCCGGAGGGCGGCGGGGGCGTCCATGATATGCTCGATCACATCGAGCAGGAGCACCTGATCGAATCGGCCATGCTGAACGGGGTCGACGGCGAGCTGGTCCAGCCGGGCGAGTCGGAGCTCGAGCTGGTCCTCTCCGAGTCCCAGGAAGGATCGCATCTCCTCGCAGTGATGCTTCTCCCACTCGTGGATCGTGATCCCGACACAACGCGAATGGCGGAGGATCGCTTGATACGCGAAATACGCATTCCCGCAGCCGCAGTCCAGCGTCCGGATGGGTCGGTCGGGCGTCCCGCTCAGGAACATGCGCACGACCCGAGATTTGTCGCGGCTGATCCAGTTCGTCCCGGGGTACATCAGGTACTTGACCAGGAGTCGAGCGCGCTTGCCCAGCGTGAGATTCTTGGTGTCGAGTCGGAGCATAGGGCATCTTCCCTGAAGCCATTGAAGTCGTCGCCGAGGTAACTCCTCGGTGCGATCCGTCGCGGCAGGGTTACCATAGTGGGTTGCGCCCCCGCGCTCAAGAGGAATTCTCGTGGGGGTGCTTGCCCGCTCGCCATCGCGGTTGATACTTGCGGAGTGCGCGTGTCCTGCGGTCTTCAGGTCGGGTCCTCGGCGACGCGGCCCGGACCCGACTGGCGGAGTAAGCGGCGCCGATGCCAGAATGAAAAGGGTCTGAGATGATCCGATCGATTCGCCGGATCTCGTGTTGGCGGGCGGGAGGATGACCCATGATTCTGCGCGTGCGTTGACCGGTCGCCAGAGAGCATCGGGGCTGCGAGGAGTCTACCTGGACGCGACGCCGATGGATCGGATGTACGGCCCTGGCGATCTCCGGACTGGTGACGAACGCCCGGGGCCAGGCCCCCAAGAAGCCGAAAGAGGGCCCGGGCGAGCCGGAAGTGATCGACCAGGTCCGCGCCAGGGCGAGGAAAGCAGGGCTCGGGGCGTTCGAGATCCGCCGAAGTACGCACTTCTTGAGCATCGGCGATGCCCCGAGGTCGTTCCAGGAGGATGCCCTGGAGATCTGCGAGGCGCTGTCGAAAGACTTCCTCAATTACTTCCGGGGACGCGGATTCAAGGTCGCCTATCCCGATCGCCGGATGACTGTCGTTGCGCTCGACAGCGTTGCGTCGTTCGGAAAGTACATCGGGGAGGATCCGGGCACAAACGTCGGCGGTCAGTACGAGCTGGATACGAACCAGCTCATCATCTTCGACCTGAGATCACTCAATGTGAAGCTCAACGCGGAGAAGAAGCGGCTCAACACGTTTGCGCTCGTCCACGAGACGATTCACATGCTTTGCTTCAACACAGGATTGCTCTCCCGCGATGCTGATGTCCCCGTTTGCATCAGCGAGGGGTTGGCGACCTATGGTGAGCTCTGGCTGCGTCCTCTCGGCACGAAGGCCTTCGGGACACCGAATATGCCCCGACTCCGCGCCATGGGCGACTCGCGAGACGAGAAATTCCCCATTCCTCTGGGCCGGCTCCTCAGCGATGACAAGCTATTCGAAGAGGCCGAGACGGAACAGTTGGCCTATGCCGAATCGTGGCTGCTGGTGAGCAGCCTGCTCAAGGGCCCGCCCGCCCAGGCTCAGAAGTTCCAGGCATACCTGGCCGGGCTCCCGAAGCTCGACGCGACCAAGAAGCGCCTCGATCACGTCGAAGTACGGCTCGGCCCGATCCAATCGCTCGAGCAGGATATCCGACGGTTCCGTGTCCACCTGCCCAGGCGATGAACGGCCGGCTGCGTTCAGCCGAGCACCGGGTTGAGCCCCATATTCTTGCGCATCTCGGCACGCTGCTTCTCGTAATGCATCAGCAGTTTGCGGTCGCGGAAGTGCTGTCGTTCCTTCTTGCGCTGTGCGGCGATGAAGAACCGGCGCCATTGGAGGCTGGTCAGCTCGCCGCTGCCCTTGTAGCGTCTCCTGATCCGGGCCGCGGCCTTCTCGCCGAACGTCTCGATGATCTCGTCATCGAGGCAGACGAAGAACTGCGTGCGGCCGGGGTCGCCCTGCCGTGCGCATCGGCCGGAGAGCTGGCGGTCGATCCGGCGCGACTCGTGGCGTTCGGTGCCGATGACGTGCAGGCCGCCCACGGCAGCGACCCCCTCGCCGAGCTTGATGTCGGTACCGCGGCCGGCCATGTTGGTGGCGACGGTGACCTTGCCCTTCTGGCCGGCCTGGGCCACGATCTGGGCCTCGATCTCATGGTTCTTGGCGTTGAGGATCTGGTGCTCGATCCCGGCCGCCGACAGCAGGGTGCTGAGCTTTTCCGACTTCTCGATGGATCGCGTCCCCACGAGGACCGGGGCACCAAGCTTGTTCCATTCCACGATCTGATCGGCGACCGCCTGGAACTTCTCTTCCTCGGTCGAGAACACCCGGTCGGGGTGCCAGACGCGCCGCCCGGGGCGATTGGTCGGCACCTTGAAGACGCCGACCTTGTAGATCCGTCGCAACTCGGCGGCGTCGGATGACGCGGTGCCGGTCATGCCCGCGAGCTTCGTATATCTCTTGAAGAAATCCTGGACCGTCACGCGGGCCGCCGTGATCGTTTCCAGGGTGATCTCGAGCTTCTCCTTGCCCTGGATGGCCTGGTGGAGACCATCCTGCCACTGTCGGCCGGGCATCATACGACCCGTGAACTCGTTGACGATGATCACCTCGCCGTTGACCACGACGTAATCGCGGTCTCGCAGGTAGGCGATCTGGCCGCGGAGGGCACGCTCGACGTACTCATAGAGGCCGTTGACGGTGAGGGTCAAGAAGGCGGAGTTGGCCGCGACGGCCTGGACCTTCCGCCGCCCGGCGGCGGTCAGCTCGGCCTTGCGCTCCAGGGGGTCGTACTTGTAATCCTTGATCCGGACCAGGGTCGCCGCAAGCTGATCGGCGCCATAGTAGGCCGAGGCTTCCTCCTGGGTCGGCTGATTGTTGGCCCCGATGATCAGCGGCGTTCGTGCCTCGTCGATGAGGATGCTATCCGCTTCGTCCACGATCGCATAGTAATGGGTGCGCTGAACGGGCTTCTCGCCGTCGGTGCCGCCACCTCGTCCCAAATAGACTTGCTCGAAGGTCTTGCGATTGCCATCCCCGCCCAGCTTCAGCCGCTTGAGCTCGTCGCGGAGGAAATCGAAGCCGAGTTCCTTGGATGTGCCATAAGTGATGTCGCAGGCATACGCGGCGCGACGTTGGGCATCGGTCTGACCCGTCTGGATGGTCCCGACGGTCAGGTTGAGCATCTGGTAGATCGGCGTCATCCACTCGGCGTCGCGGCGAGCCAGGTAATCGTTGACCGTAACGACGTGCACGCCCTTGCCCGGCAAGGCATTGAGGAATGCCGGCAGGGTGGCCACCAGGGTCTTGCCTTCGCCGGTTTCCAGTTCCGCGATGCAACGGTTGTGGATCGAGATGCCGCCGAGGAGCTGCACATCGAAATGGCGCTGGCCAATCGTGCGCTTGGCGGCCTCGCGAACCAGCGCAAACGCTTCGGGGAGCAGGCTATTGAGCGAATCGCCCTGACGGGCCTTCAGTCGCGCGGTATGCGCGTATCTTCAGCTCATCGTCGGTCGTGCTCTCGATCGCCGGTTCCAGGGCATTGATGCGGTCGACTTGCACGGCATATCGACTGAACCGCCCGGTATATGTCGGGCCGGCCAGTTGCTGGACATGATTCAACCACGACGGGCCAAGGCGGGTGGCCATGTGACTCTGACTCCCTCAAAAGCTTGCCTTACGGTGACCCGACCCGGACGATTCGCCCACAACTTGAGGTGGAAGATATCCAGGCGGCGAATCTGCCCACCTCTACTCACAATGGGACAGCTTCCTCTAAATATGTCCCGACTCGAGTCAGAGAATAGACCCTTATCGCGTTTTGGGCTGGACTGTCGCATTGGACTCGGGATGGCTGCGCACCAGGCCGGTCTTGGAAAAGAGCCAGTATTCCTCGTTCGTCGGAAGGCGATGCTCCGTGGTTTGTGCGCTCCAACAGCGAAGGAAGGTCCATTTCTCCTCGGCAGTGAGTCGTCCAGGGGCCTCTTCCCCGGGTGCATCACCCCAGAGAATCCAGGTGCCCTCGCCGTTCAGGATGAAAAGATGTTTCGGGTCGATTCGGCGAATCTCGAGTGCGGGCGACAGTGACGACCCGACAGCCCTCATGTTCTTCACTAGAAACTCCGCTAGTTTGGCCGCTGATGGGATGCGAAGATTTCCTGGGGCGATGTCGGCCATCCCGGCTTTCGGTCTCCAGATCACGCCCGATTGAGGATTCAAGGGCGGAGTCAAAACCTTATCGTAGATCCGGATGAGTCGCCCAGATTCCCCGAGACTCCTCAGATTTACGTCATTCCAGGGCAAAATCGTCGCCGATCGATCCAGGAGATACGACTTATCGTCGATGACGTTGACGTGTGCAACCGGCACGCGATATCGCAACTCGACCCGCAGGGCCTGGGGCGGAAAACTCACACGTATGACGTCCTCCACCCACGGGCTCTGTGTGAACATCGCCGTGATTTGATCCCGATTCGTTCCCAGGACCGGTAGACTCCTGGAAGCTCCGGCCCGCTTCCGCACGTCCTCCAGAAAGGACTTTTGTCCACCGACGTACCAATCCGGTACCGGATTGACCAGTTCGATCTCCTCGAAGGGTATCTGGTACGAGGGTTGAGCGATCAGCCAGACATTTGCGGCCCTGAGCGCGAGCGACGCGAGAAAATAGGCGCCGATGAGACCGGCGATGATGGCCGAGACCACCGTTACTCGGTAATACCGGTTTTGAGGGTCCGGTCGATCCCATCCCAGAGCAGGCATAGGGGATCGAGGCCTTGTATCGTCCGGGCGTGGGTCCGCCCGGAGGTCGCCATAGGCGATCCGGGGAGTTTCAGGGTGTTCCGTCACCTTGGCTCCTCCCCGAGTCGGTCGATCTTGCATGACTCGAGGGTGGATCCCCTGAGCCTCGACGAGTCAACGCCGGGAAGTCGGGCGATCGGAGGATGCTTCGATGCTCCACGACCATCCGGGAACGACTTCCGTGCTATCGCCATTCATAGAGATCGGTGTTGAGCCGACCCGGAATCGAGCAACGACCTCACATCCTTCTTACCAGACCTGGATCTGGAGTTCCAACTCGTAACCGAATTGCTGCCAGACCCGCTGGCGGATCCGTTCGATAAGCTGGAGGACATCGGCCGACTTGGCGCCCGGTTGGGCGATGATGAAGTTGGCATGGCGATCCGAAACCTCGGCCCCGCCGAATCGGGCGCCCTTGAGCCCGGCCTGATCGATCAGGGCCCCCGCCGAGACGTCGGGGGTCGGGTTCTTGAAGATGCAACCGGACAGTTGATGGCCGTAAGGCTGGTTCTCTTTCTTGATGATCCAGATCCGCCTCATGCGACGGACGACGGATTCGCGATCCTCGGGCTCGAGCTCGAACTCGGCGGATAAGATCAACGGCTCGTCGAGATTGGACTCGCGATTCGCGAAGTTGAGGTCGTCGCGCTCGCGAATCACGATCTCGTCGGTCGGGTCCAGGACGGTCGCGCGGCGCACGAACTGGCCGATCGCCCCCTGCCGGCCGCCGGCGTTGCCTCTCAGGGCCCCCCCGACGGTGCCGGGGATCCCCGTGAGGATCTCCAGGCCCGCCAGGCCGGATCGGGCCGAGTGCGAGATCAATGATGTCAGCGGGACCGCGGCGCCGGCTTCCACGACGTGGTCGCGGACCTTGATATCGGAGAAGAATGGGCTCTCGAGCAGGATGACAAGGGCGTCGACCCCCTCGTCGCGAACCAGCACATTCGAGCCACCACCCAGGATCTTGAAGGCGATCCCTTCGTCCCGACATCGGCCGAGCAAGGCGACCAGCTCCTCCAGATTCCGAGGGCTGGCGAAGTACGCAGCCGGTCCACCCAGACGGAACCAGACCCGATGAGCGAGCGGCTCATCCGTCTTCACGGTCCCGGGGAAGTCTTCGAAATGAGTGCATCGGCTTTGGTTCCCACCTCGATGACGCCGAGCGTCACTCGAATCCCTCGGCCCAGGCGTGGATCATCCGGGCAGTCGACCCAGATCGCCCAAAATCGCCGGTCGTCGCTGTCCGATCGAATCTCCATCCATCCGAAGGATCAAAAGAATCGATCCGATTCGTCCCGTCGGGCTTCGTCCGGAGTTCGTTGTCGCATCGGAATCCTCCTGGATGGAATTTCGCAACGGCTCTACCATCGGGCGGCCTCTCACTCGGGCACGAAATGAACTCGAGATTCCATCCTGGAGTCAAGCGTCTGATCGACCTAAAGCCATTGATTTCAAGATGGTAGCATCAAGGCACCCGGACGTCAAGCGACGACGCCACCCCGACGATCATACAACGGGAGGCCCCGGGTGACAACGCGACGACCCTAACTTCGGACCGGGTTCTCGGCGGTCCGCTTGGCGTCCAACCGCCAGGTGGCCCATGTGTCTTGCGTCCAGAAAAGCAGGATCTGGAGCGAGTCCTTTCCCTTCGAGGACGGTTTCGGGGCTTGCAACTCGTCATCGGCCGGCAGGCCGGGGCGGTGAGTCCCGGCGTTCGAGAAGAGCAGGAGGGCCTGGGCCGAGTTTCCTTCGGAGCTCTTCTGCACCTGGATTTGAATCCCGGGATCCTGCAAGCCGAGGGTCTTCTTGAGGTCGAGGTACTCCTGATAGATGTCGTTGAACCACTTCATCGCTTCGCCTTCGGTCCCCGGTAGGACCAGGGGCATGAAGGTCCCGACATCGCCCCGGGAGATCGCGGTCGCGAGCGTGTGGGTGCGAGTCTCCACCGACTCCTGCGAGAAGAGCCATGAGCAAACGCCGATGATCAGCAGCACCACGAGCGTCACGCCGACGATCTTCGGGTCCGGCAGCTTGATTTTCGCCAGCTTCTCGCCGAACCCATCGACCGCGGAGGTATCCAGGGCCAGCCTCTCGCGAGGGGTGCGCCTCCTTGGCGGCGGCCTTCTGCACCGGCGGTTCGCCCAGGACCGCGAGCCCGCCCGGTTTCAGATGGAACACCTGGAGGCATTTCTTGCAGACGAGCCGCGCGTTGATCTTGTCGTTGGGCACGCGACCGGCGGCACCACAACGGGGACATGCCATTTCTATCATGGATTAGACTCCCCCCGAGTTGATCCGGGAAATGTGAGCCCCGACGATGTCCGCGGCCCGACCGGCCATGCTCATGAGAGCCGATTATCACCAAAGGTTCGTCATTTGGCGATGTCAGTGAGCGCTGGTTCGGATTGGAATAGTCCAGCACCATCAGGCTAACCCCCCGCGACGATCTTCGCAACATGGTTCTCCCGAAAGCCATAAACCCAAGGGGCAGTAGGCCGTGCTTCCTGGATGGCCGGTCTCCGCCAGCGAACGGCGATTCGCCGATCAGGGTGGAGCTCACCATCCCGTACAACTCGACGAAACGATCGGACCTCATCAAAAATTACCACGACTGCGGAAACCTGGATAAGGCGGCGGATTCTCCTCTACCTGAGAGGATGCCCGGCCGTGCCATTCAATGGATCGCGGTGCGATCGGGCCGTTCGAGAAAACAAGATCCACAGGCGGATCAATCCCAGACACCGATCTGGGAAACGGCTTTTTATTTCACCAAAGCTCGACTTGACGCGGAAGTGAGGGTTCTGTAAATTCTGAAACGATCGGTTCGCGCCCTCTTTTGAACGGAGCAGTGAGAGGTCGTTCGGCTCATTGTATCGAAGCGTGGACTTTCCGCATCGACCATGGCGACACCTTGTACCTCAACGCAGAGGGACGTCTACGATGTCGTTAGCTCAGCGTGTACGTGACTTCCGCTATTCGAAGGGCTGGGGTCCGGATGAACTGGCCAGTCGTGCCGAGATCTCCCGGACAGCCCTCTACCAAATCGAGAGCGGCAAGACCGGCCTCCCCCGGGCCGGTACCCTCAGGCGCATCGCGGTGGCGCTCGATGTGCCCATGGAAGATCTCCTGGGCAATGACATCGAGGAGACTCCCGCTCCCTCGGTTGCCGATCGGGCCCCCCCGGCTCGCCCGGCCAAGACAAACTACGGTTGGGTCCCTTCTGAAGGAGGACCCATGAACCTACCCCCGTCATCCAGCTTCTCATCCCTCTCTCCGGTCCCTGCCGAGGATGCTCGATTACCCAGAGATGTCATCATCAAGGCCAAGCCCCACACCTACGAAGCACCTTTCGTTCGCGAAGGGGAATTGATGTCCAAGCTCCATGATCTGCTTCATTCGCCCTTGGGCGGATGCATTACTGGGATCGTGGATGAATTGCATGTTCTACTGAATCGGAGTCGCATCACGAGCTGACCGCGAAGTCTCGACGAGCGAACCGTTCATCGACTCCTCGATCGGCCGACTCGACTACGCGGCTCCTACGCGCTCGAGAATCCATACACGGAGTTGATTTATCGGGTAGATTCTCTCAAGGTGACCGATCGAATCGACGAGGGGAGTGCTTGATTCCCGCGTCCGGTGTTAACAGCCTTGAGGTGAATCAATGTCTCGACATGCGGTCTCGTGCCTCGGCGCGTTCTTGATGGGATCCCTGCTCTTCCCGACAATCCATCCAATCGGCACGGTGAGGGCAGGCGATCACCATCGTCGGGAGCGGCGAGGATTCGTGGTCACTCGTGCGCGGCCCGCGTATTCGACGGGCGCGGCCGAGCCCGGCCCGCTCGGAACGTTCATGCCCACTCCCACGGTCGTAATCGGCGGGGACTATCCGGTCGGCGGTGGCTATTCGCCCCTGGGGATTTACGGCGATCAGACCATGTCACTTTATGGACCGACCTCATTCTTCCGGACGGCGACGGCCCCCGTCGTCGTCTATACGCGCGGCTATGATGGCGTCGTTCGTCCGACGGAAGGCTACTCGACCTCCTATCCGAATCGTCCAGGGCTCTCGCCGGTGGCCTATCCCACCCAGGCCAATAATTTCTATGGGCCTCGGATCATCGATGACCCGCGGTATTACCCGGCGTTCAACTGGCTCGACCAGAATTGATCGGCCTGGTCCCCGCCCATGCCTCGGTCAGATCCCACCGGACCGCTCGCGCGGCGATTGGCCGGGGCATACTCGACCGCTTCACCTCGATTGCCGCTCGTCCCGGAATTGAATCCGAGTACGAACACGATCCACACGTGGCGCGTAAAATCATAAGGTCTCGACACGAAGCCCGTCCGGACTGGATCGGTCAGCGTTTCGGTCTTCGGGCCGAGCCGGCATAATATCGGGTGGGTGAGGGGCGAAGTCTCCATCGACGGGTTGAACTCGTCCGTCGCGGATGGGCGTTTTCTCACAAACAACAGGGTCACCGAAGCGAAAAACGGGAGCTCTCACCGTGACCGAAGGCTTGAAGCGCGTCTACGGGATCGACCTCGGGACCACCTATTCGGCGATCGCGTATGTCGACGAGCACGGAAAGCCCGTCATCGTCCCCAACCAGGAGAGCGAACGGATCACGCCTTCGGTCGTCCTCTTCGACGGCGACAACATCATCGTGGGCAACACGGCGAAGGAATCTGCCAAGGTCGAGCCGCATCGCGTGGTCTCGCGGATCAAACAGCACATGGGCGATCCGAACTTCGTATTCGACTACGAAGGTCAGGCGTTCAGCCCCGAGGACATCTCGTCGTTCATCCTGAGGAAGGTGGTCGGCGACGCCGAGATCGCCCTGGGAGACAAGATCTCCGACGTGGTGATCACCTGCCCCGCCTACTTCGGGACGCCGGAACGCGAGGCGACGGCCAACTCTGGCCGGCTGGCGGGATTGCAGGTGCGGGCGATCCTCAACGAGCCGACCGCCGCGGCCATCGCCTATGGGCTGGAGCAGGGCGAGGACCAGGTCGTCCTGGTCTACGACCTGGGCGGCGGCACCTTCGACATCACCATGATCGAGATCAAGGACCGTTTGATCCGAGTCATCTGCACGGGTGGCGACCACCGGCTGGGCGGCGTCCTCTGGGATGAGGCGATCGTGATGTACCTCGCCGAGCAATTCCGCAGTCAGACGGGAGAGGCGTCGGATCCGATCGACGATCCCGAAGTCCTCAACGATCTCTTCCTCCAGGCGGAGCGCGGCAAGAAGACTCTGACCCAGCGCGAGAAGGCTCCCTTTCGCGTGACGCATGCCGGGAACCAGGCCCGCGTCGAGCTCGATCGCGAGAAGTTTGAAGAGATCACCAAACACCTGCTCGACCGGACGATCGAATTGACTCACGAGATGCTGGCGGACGCACGCGCCAAGGGCTACAACCGATTCGACAAGATCATCCTGGTCGGCGGGGCGACCCGGATGCCGCAGGTCCACTCCCGACTCGTCTCCGAGCTCAATGTCGAGCCGGAAAGCTACGACCCGGACGAGGCCGTCGCCAAGGGGGCGGCGCTCTACGCGCTCAAGGAATCGCTGGTCGACCAGGTCCAGGATTTCCTCGCGACCAAGGTCGCCGCGGATGGGCAGGAGGTCAAGCCGGTCGACCTCGCTCAGGTTTCCGAGGAACAGGTCACCCAGGCGCTGGACCACCTGGAAAAACAACTGGGCTTCACCTTGACGGGACCGGTCCGCGAGCTGGTCAATACCCAGATCGTGAACGTATTGAGCAAGAGCCTGGGTGTGATCGCCCGCGATGCCCAGAGCCAGGATGTGGTCGTTTATCTCTTGCCCCGCAACGCCGAAGTTCCCCTGGAGCGCGTGACCGATTTCGGGACCGACGCGGCCAACCAAGTGGCCGTCGACATCAAAGTGATGTCCGGCGAGCGCGATAGTCCGGACCCGGGCGATTGCCAGGCGGTCGGGATCGCCACGCTCAACCTGCCCGAGCGGCTGCCCGCTCGCAGCCCGATCCGCGTCAAGTTCGCGATCAACAAGGATGGGCGCCTCGGCGTCTCGGCGACCGACCTCACCGGCGGCGGCTCGATCGATGTCGAGTTCGAGACCGAGGCCGTCATGAACGCCGAGGAAGTCGCCGAACGCTCGACGGCGCTGCGGTTGCTCAATGTGTCGTGAACCGAAGCCGACCATCGAGGAATCGGCCGTTGCGCCGTTTTCATTGAGGAGACTCGATCTCATGGCGACCGTGAGTTTGCCCAAGCCGAAATCCATACTTGCTCCGGATTGTCTCCTGTTCTGGAACGTGGGTTGGGATGGCTACCAGAATCTACTGAAGCAGGTCGGGGACCGCAGGGTCCGCGTTACCTATGATCGGGGAGACGTCGAGTTCATGTCGCCCTTACCCAAGCATGAACGAAAGAAGTCACTCCTCGGTCAATTCGTCCGGATACTCGCCCGGGAATTCCATATTCCGGTACTGCCGATGGGATCCACGACCTTGAGCCGCGAGGATCTGGACCAAGGTCTTGAAGCCGACGAGAGTTTCTACCTCGGCGACCTGGAGCGGCTCTCGGATCCCGATGCTATCAATCTCGAGGCCGACCCGCCCCGGATCTTGCGATCGAAATCGAGATCACCCGTAGCGTTCTCGATCGCTTGGGAATTTATGGGGCCCTCAGAGTGCCGGAACTCTGGAGGTTCAACGGACGAACTCTGATCGTGCTCCTCCGCGAGGCGAATGGGTGTTACCGACAGAGCACAACGAGCCGAGCATTCCCCAACGTTCCCATTGACGAACTCGCTCGGTTCGCGGCCACCGAGGGGATAAGGGACGAAAACGCCCTTGTCAACCAGTTTTCGGCGTGGGTTCGAGCGGAACTTCTGACTAAGCTGGGGAGACCGGGCCAAGTTTGATCGATCGAGGTAACCGGACGTGAGCCGACGTTGAGAGACTTACTGGCGCACAACCAGTCTCGATGAAGAAGGGATGTCAACCTGATGGCCACCTTCGTCGGCATCGACCTGGGCACCACGAATTCGGCGGTCGCCTGCCGCAATGCCTACGGCCGGCCCGAGGTGATCGCGAACCGCGAGGGGCAGAACATCACCCCGTCGGTCGTCTACTTCGGCGCCGATCCGCCCGCGGTCGGTCAGGAGGCCAAGGAATGGGCCCGGCTGGGCAACGAGGAGATCGCCAGCTTCTTTAAACCTCACATGGGGAACCCGCTCTTCCGGCTCGAGTTCCACGGCAAGTCGTACTCGGCCACCGAGCTCTCGACGCTGGTCCTGCGCCGGCTGAAGGAGGACGCCGAGTCGCGGCTGGGCGACCGCGTCGATCGCGCCGTGATCACCGTGCCCGCCTACTTCGCCGATCCCCAGCGCAAGGCCACCATCGAGGCGGGAACCGCGGCGGGACTCCAGGTCATGAGGATCATCAACGAGCCGACCGCTGCCGCGCTGGCCTATGGGCTCCAGCGGAGCGGCGTCGAGGAGACGGTGCTGATCTACGACCTAGGCGGCGGGACCTTCGACGTGACGATCGCCCGGATCACGCCGTCGGACATCATCGTCCTGGCCACCGCCGGAGACCACGACCTCGGCGGCAAGAACTGGGACGATCGGATCGCGACCTTGCTGTCCGAGCGGTTCGCGGCCGAGACCGGCTTCGACCCGCTCGACGACCCGGTCGCCCTGAACGAGGTCCTGGTCCGGAGCGAGCAGGCCAAATGGGCGCTCTCCGACCGGGTCTCGACCCGGGTGACCCTCCAGCTCGGTACCGACCGTCGGACGTTCGAGTTGACCCGGGCCGAGTTCGAGGCGATGACCCTCCCGCTCATGGAACGGACCCGCCGCTTGACGGAGGAGGCGCTGGGCGAGGCGGGCCTGGGTTGGCCGGGGCTCGATGGCGTGCTCCTCGTCGGCGGGTCAACGCGGATGCCGATGGTCCGTACCTACGTCTCGCAGATGGCCGGCAAGGCCCCTCGCGCCGGGGTGAACGTCGATGAAGTCGTCGCCCTCGGGGCTGCGATCCAGGCGGCCATCGAGGTCGGTCAGGACATCGGGGACGCCGTCCCGCAATTCACGCTCGGATCGGTGGGCCCGCCGAGGGCCGAAGCGTCGCACAGCCCTCCCGGGCGTCGCGTGAGCGACGTCATGTCGCACAGCCTGGGCACGGTCGCCGTGAGCCCCGATGGATCGGCCTATGTCAACGACATCGTGATCGCGCGGAATGTACCGATCCCGGCCAGCGCTACCAGGCCGTACATCCACGAGACCCATGGCGGGGCCAACACGCGCCTCGAGGTCTACGTCACCCAGGGTGAGAGCACTACGCCGCTCGATTGCACCATCCTGGGCAAGTATGTCTTCGGCGAGATCGAGCCGACCGGGACCGAGGTCGCGGTCGACGTCGGGCTTTCGTACGACTCGAACGGAATCGTGCAGGTCCAGGCCATTCAACGCGACACTGGCCGACGACTGCCGATGAGCGTCGAGCCCGTCCCCGACGATCTCTCCTGGCTCGGCCGGCCGCCGCAACGGGTGGTGACATCCTCGGAGCCGGAGCAGGTCCGCGTCTTCCTCCTGATCGACGTCTCGTCGAGCATGGCCGGGCAACCGCTCGAAGAGGCCCAGACGGCCGCTCGCGAGTTCTTGTCGAAATGCGACTTCACGACGATGGAAGTCGGCCTCGTTTCTTTCTCGACGGTCGCCATGCTCCAGTCACCGGCGACGAGCAATGTCCGTCGGCTCCACGCCGCGGTCCATCGCCTGGAGGCCGAGGGGAGCACCAACTTGACGGACGCCCTGGAGCGGGCCCGGGAGCAACTCGGGTCGGCGGAGCGGCGGCGATACATCATCATCCTGACCGACGGGTATCCGGATGCGGCCGAGAGCGCCGTCGAGCAAGCGATGGCCGCGCGTGGTGCTGGCATCGAAATCGTGGCGATTGGCACCGGCGACGCCGACCGCGACTACCTTCGACGCCTGGCCAGCAGCGATCAGTCATCGATCTTCGCCCGGAGTGGCGAGCTGGTCCAAACCTTCGGACATATCGCCCGAGTCATCGCCGAAGGAGGCCGCGCGTTGCGCGTCATGTCATGAGTGGTGTCAGCACAACGAGCCCGTTGCCCGACACGTGGTCTTCGCGGATTCGATCCGGACGGGCCAACGTCCGGCAAGCGTATGACATGGCCGTGACCGGCGGCCTGGGCGCATTGTTCGGCCTCTATCTCTACGTCGAGATGGTCGAGGCCGAATCGGTCTACGTGCGGGACGCATGGGCGGGGCTCCTGATCGGTGGGGCGCTGGGGTTTTTCCTCAACGCGTATGGTCCGATCCGTGACGGTGCCTGGCTCAAGCTGGCGCGGTCCGTGGCCTGGGGCGCGCCGCCGCGGCGCTGGGCGGCGCGATCGGACTGGTCGCGGGAGAGCTCATCATCGGCCTATTCCGTGGCGGTTTGATCGGGCGAGCCCTCTCTTGGACCGTCTTGGGTCTCGGCATCGGGATGGGCCAGGGACTTTCCGACCGGTCCCGCGACCGCCTGATCTACGGGCTCGCCGGGGGCGGGCTCGGCGGATTCCTCGGCGGTTTCGTCTTCGAAGGGTTGGGGGCGGCCATCCGGAATCGCCCCGATTCCGGCGGTGCCGTGGGGGTCATCCAGGCCATCGGAGTCGTGATCCTCGGCGCGGGGCTCGGCCTCTGCCTGGCCCTCGTGGAACAGGTCCTGCGCCGCGCGTGGGTCCAGGTCTTGAGCGGTCGTCAAGAGGGACGGATCTATCTACTCGCCCATACCCGATGCCGACTCGGCCTCGACGAGCGCGCCGAGATCGGCCTCTTCGGAGATGCCTCGGTCGCGCGTTGAACACGCGGAAATCGAGTCCAATCCTGGTGGCTACCTCCTGCACAACCTGGCTCCGACGGGAAGCACTCGCGTCAACGGAGTGCCCGTCTCGGGGCCCCAGCCCCTCAAGGACGGCGATCGGATCGAGCTGGGACGAACACACCTGGTGTTCCGTCAGCGTTAGGCCGGCACGATTCCGGGTCAATTAGCGAGCATCATCCATGCCCCATCCTCAGAAGACGGGATCTCAGCCGGCTTCCTGGTCGCTCGAAGTGGTTCGCGGTCGCGACGTCGGTCTCGTCATCGGTCTGCAACTGGCCGAGACGATCCTCGGCAACCGTCTGAATGGCGAGCAGGGGCTCGACTTGAACGAGCAAGAGGGAAACTCGCCGCGTCGGATGGCGGCGCGGCAGGCGGCGATCGTTGCGACGGGCCTGGAACTCGCGATCCGCGATCTCGATTCGCCCGGCGGTACGTTCGTCAATCGTCAAAGGCTCCTCGCCGGCCAGTCGCGACGGCTCCAGGCTGGCGACGTGATCCAGTTGGGAAGCGTGCAGCTCCGCGTGGTGGGTCCTGGTGCGACCTCCTCGAGCGTGTCTCCGCCGCGAGCGACGCCGCCCCCCTTGCCGTCGGTGGCCCCGGTGAAATCGGCGAGTCTCCCCGCTGGATCGTCGGCGGTGACGGGCCGACTCCCTGCTCCCTTCATCATGGCGGGTGGCCCGGCTTGCCGGAACTGGGATGATTTCCTGGTCCTGGCGGCGCAACGCTGGAAGGATCTCCGCGACGAGCTCGTTTCCGGCCGCCTCGACGCATATCTCCGACAGATCCAGCGGGCCGACCTGATCCCTCGTAGGCCGGGGAATCAATCCCCCGACGACCAGCTTGACCAGTGGCTGGCACAGCTCCCGACGACTCGCTCCAAGGATCCTGAGCTGGACGTCCATCCCGACAATCTGAATGTCCGTGCCATGGCCGGCGGCGGGGTGATCCGTCAGGTCCTCCGGATCACGAATGTGGGTTATCGACTCCTGAGAAGCACGGCTCGGATCGAGCCCGCTGGCACGACCTGGATCCGTCTCCGGCCGGAGCACGACAGCCGCCCTTTCGACACGATCGAGCAGACGGACCTGCCCATCGAGGTCGTGATACCGGAGATGCTCGATCGTCCGCTCGACGCGGCGATTGTCCTGGACGGCAATGGTGGGATGCGACGGGTCGGTGTCAGAATCGAACGCCCTGCCGAGCCGCCTCCTCTGCCGGCAGCGGTCGCGGGGCCCGCCGTCTCTCCGCTGCCGATGTGGGGCCGATCCCTCGCAGGATCGATCGCTCGGGTGAGCCCGGCGCAACGCGCCGTCGCTGGGATCGTCGGCGCCGTCGGCTTCAGGTCGTTCGCGATGCTGGCCGGCTTGTTGCCGGGCGGCCGGGGTGCATCGATTGTCGAGGTACGCCTGCCCGGTCTGGCAATGGCCTTCGCCGTCCTGGGGATCGCCGTCGGCGGGTTCCTGGCGCGTCCGAGAGGAGAAGCCGGGTGGCGCGATACGCTCGCGGCGACGGTCACGGGAGGCTTGTTTGGACTCTTGATCGCCGCCGTCGCCTACGCCCTCATCCGGAGCATCGAGATGCCGCTCTCGGGCTGGACCTCCTCTTTGCTGGCCGTTGAAGTCATATGGGCCGCCATCGGCGGTGCCCTCGCGGGCCTGTCCTGCCTCGTGTTCCCGCATCATCCCGACCGCCTGGAGGCCGCCCCATGAGCGCTCGAACTCACATCGGGACATCAAGAGCCTCGGCTGGCTCGCTCGGGGTGGTTGCATCGGGAATCGGACTCTTCCTGATCCTCGGCGGGACGGTGGCCATCGCCGATGGGGGTGCTCCGACCGACCGCGAGATCTCCGAGACGATCGCACATGGCGTGAGGTTCCTCGAAAGCTGCCAGGAAGCCGACGGTTCCTGGGAGGAGCCGGCACAGGGGGCTCATCGACTCGGCGTCACGGCGCTCGCCGGATTGGCACTCATGGAGAACGGCGTCTCTCCCGACCATACGACGATCCAGCGGGCGCGGGAGATCGTCGTGTCGTTGGCCGCGAGTTCGCGCCAGACGTACGACTTGACACTGGCGATCCTCTTCCTCGCCCGCCAGCAGAAGGGTCGTCGTGGGGAGTCCGACCCGATGATCCAGGAACTCGCGGGCCGACTCTCCGCCGGGAATCATGAGGGGATCTGGGACTATACCGTCCCGCTGCGACCGAGGGAGACGGAATCGTCGCCGGGCTTATTGCGGCGCGGCGGCGAGCGGTCGAAAAACCTTCGGCGGAGGGCGAATTCGGGATCGGGCGACCATTCGAATACTCAGTTTGCCCTCCTCGGTCTGTGGGCCGCCGGGCGACACGGATTCGACCCCGACGGCGACCTGGAGTCGATCGACCGCCATTTCCGCGCGTGCCAGATTGACGACGGCCATTGGGGTTACAGGCCCGGGATGGAGGGCGGTGACGCGATGTCGTGCGCCGGCCTGATGGCGCTCGCGATCGCTTCGGCGCGGCCGAGCCTGGCCGAACACCAGACGGCTCGTGCGCGGGGTGCGGCCCTTGCCAAGGATCCGGATTTCGTCAAGGCCCTGCACGCGGTGGCGACCGATGCCAGACGCGCCGACGATCAATCCGAAATCTACTATCTCTGGTCGCTCGAGCGAGTCTGTGTCGCCCTGGGCCTCCGGACCCTCGAGGACTTCGATTGGTACGGACATGGTGCGCGAATCCTCGTCGGTCGCCAGTCGGAGGACGGAAGTTGGTCGCAGGGTCATTGGGGGCGACTTCCCGAAACGTGCCTGGCGCTGTTGTTCCTCCGCAAGGCGAACCTGGCGTTTGAGCTCGACCGGGTGCTCCGACTCCCCGTGGGCCGCAGCGAGACCGAACCGGTCGTCGATGCCGGGCAATCGCCGGCGGGGGGCGGAGAGACGAACGATCTTGCCCAGTCAGGCCAGACGGCCTCGGGATCGTCCGCGGAGCCTGGCGAGGACGACGTCCGCGTGATCGTGACGGGTGCCAGCGATCGGGACTTTCCGAAAATCTCCGTCCAGTTCGAGGTCAAACGGCCCGACGGGACCTACTTGCGAGGCGCGAGCCGGGACGACTTTCGCGTGACCGAAGAAGGGCGCGAGGTCCAGGTGGTGGAATTCCAGGCGCCCCTGACGACTGAGGCGATCCCGACCACGCTCGTCCTGGTCGTCGACCGCAGCCTTAGCATGGAGCAAGAGGATCGGATCGGCGGGCTGAAACGCGCCGTCGCGTCGTTCCTGGAGAAGTTGCCCGAAGGTTCCAAGGTGGCGGTCGTGTCATTCGGCTCGGAGGTCGATCCCCTGGCACCGTTCACGACCGACCGCGGTCGGATCAGGGCGGCCGTCGATGGTCTCCAGCCCGAGGGATCGACGCGATTCTACGACGCTGTCGCCGAGTCGTTGCGACTGCTCCAGGCCGAGCCGGGCCGCCGCGCCATCCTGGCCCTTACCGATGGCGAGGACACGTCGAGCCAGTCGGCGACCCTCGACTCTGTGATCGCCGACGCGCGGAGGCTAGGACTTCCGGTCTACACGTTGGGACTCGGCTCGGAGGATGAGATCGAGAGCGCCGACCTTCGTAAGCTCGCCGGATCGACGCGAGGACAGTACTACCCGGCACGCAATGCCGATCAGCTCCGGGCCATCTACGAGCAGATCGCCGAACGGATCGGATCGACGTACATGCTGGCTTACCAGACGGACCGGAAGTTGCCCGATGGTACGCTTCGGCCGATCCGGATCTCATATCGACGCAGCAAGGCCGCGGGCGAGACCGCCATTTTCATCCCGGGGATGGTAGTTCCGGCCGGCGGTTGGTCGCCGCTGTTCCTGGCGCTGCTGGTCGTTCTAAGTACGATGATGGTGCTGTCTGGAACGTTGAGACGGCGGCATGTTGTCCGGTGAGACCGAGGGGCAACGGCCCTACGACGTCCCGTTGAGCGTCGAAGCCACGCTACGATAAAATGGGCACTTGTTGCCGAACACCACCATGATAGGGGTAGGAAGGACCGACGGATCGGTCCCTCCCCCCTCCGAACCGTGCTGGCGGATCTCCCGCACACGGCTCTCCAGTTAGTGGTCTGACCTCGAAGAGGATTGGCAGGCTAACGCATGGGCGGCTTGCAAGCTATACAACCCCTGGTCAGCAAAGAAGGTGTTCTTCCAGCGGTGATGATCCGCGCCGCGGCCGCGCCCCCTCAGGCCCAGTCGTTTGCGGAGGAGGCTGCGAAGCCTCATCCGGATCCAACCGTCCACATTGCGGAACGTCGTCTTATAGCTGTGTTTGTAGTACCCAAACCAGCCACGCAGCGTCGGATTCAATACCCCGATGATCGTCCGAAGGCTCTGCCCGGAGCTCCGCTTCGTCTCCGCTCGGATCGTATCCTTGAGCTTCTTCAGGCTCTTGGCTCGCGGATAGCGCTTGCCGCTCGGCTCGAACCGATAGCCCAGGAACTCGAAGGCATCCGTCGTCGCGTCCACGATCCGCGTCTTGGTCGGATGCACGGTCAGGCCGGCATTCGCCGTCCAGTCCCGCACCAGCGCCAGGGCTCGGTTCGCCTCGTCCGGGCTTCGACACAAGATCACGAAATCATCCGCATAGCGCACCATCTCGAATCCCGCCGCGGCCATCTGATGGTCCAGCGGGTCCAGATAGATGTTACTCAACAGCGGGCTGATCACCGCACCCTGCGGGCTGCCCATCTCGGGGGTCCACTCGCGCATGTCGTCCAGGACGCCTTGCTTGAGGAACGACTCGACCAGGCTCAGCACCCGAGAGTCCGACACCTTCCGACCCACGAGGGTCATCAAGCGGTCGTGCGGGATCGTGTCGAAATAGCTCTTCAGATCGACGTCGACGATGGAGGTGTAGCCCGCCTTGAGCAGCTCGTCCACCCGGCGCAGCGCGCCTTTGCATCCCCGTCCGGGGCGAAAGCCGTAGCTCTGCTCGGCGAATTCGTGCTCGAAGATCGGCTCCAGTACCATCCGCAACGCCGTTTGAACCACCCGATCTCGGACCGTCGGGATCCCCAGCGGCCGCCGCTCCGTCGTCCCCGGTTTGGGGATGTAGGGGCGGCGGATCGCTTGCGGCCGGTAGGTCCCCGTCCGCAGCTGTTCGCTGAGTCGTCTCAGGTCATCGTCCAGGTGGGTCGCGAACATCGCGATCGTGACATGATCGACCCCGGCGGCTCCTTGGTTGGCCGCGACTTGAGCGAACGCGGCTCGGAGGGTCCGTTCGGGATGGACCTTGTCGATCAGGCTGAACCATCTGCCTCCCTTGACCCCCTGTTCGAGGGCCGCCAACATCCGCGCTGTCCAGACCGTCGGTTCGACCCAGGACCATCGGTCCGGGGCCTCTCCGGCACGTATAGCCCTCGCGGGCACTGCCACCGGTTGGGATTCCGTCGTCTCGGTCATCGCGTCTCCACCTCCCTGCACCCCTTGGCTCCACCGGAGTTACCCGGCTTCTCGGCTACTATGGGTGCTCTGACTCCTGGACGCCCGGCTCTTCGGTTCCCGAAGGCGCATGAACACCGGCTTGGAAAGCGTCCAGGTCTCCCTGTGTCTTGTCATCGAACCGTCCGATCATTCCGTCTCCAACCACTTGCCGTCGTCCCGACACGACTCTGGGGTTTCCTGTGCCGGGCTTACCGGACCAGATCGCTCTGGTCGCCCTTGATGAGGGGCCGTGCGTCATTTGGGCTTCGCCATCGGTCAGGAGGCTCGCCACGACGACCTGCCGAATCGAGTTCACTTGCGTTACGGACTGATCGTTCACCTCCGGTTGCTCTCCACCCCGCCTCGCGGCGGCGCAGTTACCATCAGTTACGGGATGCCAGAACATCCCGGCAGGGACTTTCACCTTGCTGATTCAATGCAATTACAGGCGCACTGACCACGGTCGTGAGACCGTAGTTCGGACGGGGAACCTCCAACCTCGCACGTCAGTGCGATCTGCACGCCGGATCGGGCTCACCCCCGAGGTTGGAGGACCTTCGTCCCGTCCGAACCACGCACTCACGTGCGTGGTCACGGGCTTCGATCTCACCCTGTCTGGTGGTATTCAGCGAGACTTGTCATAAAATAAGCGGTTGGAGGCCAAGCGATGTCGATCCAGCTCGAACAAGACGAACGCACCTACTTAGAGAGAATCGTCAGGCGACCGAAGCGGCCGACGCGCCGGCAGAAGGCGCTCGCCCTGCTCCGCCTGGCGGAAGGTGATACGCCGGAACGGGCCGCGGAGCATGCCGGCATTTCGAATGAGGACATTGCAGCGCTTGCCGGCAAGTTCGTCGAGGGCGGTCTGGCCGGGGTCGGGATCAACCGGAAGCCGAAGACTCGCGTCCAACTCGTGCGGCCGGGCTTGGCCGTCCGGGAATATCATATGTTGAATGGGGTGACCGTCGCGGACTTCCTCCGCCGATCCGAGACGACCAAGGTGGGTCACGAGGTCTATGTTGACGGCCGACCGGCCGAGGATACGACGCCGCTCCGCGATGGTTCGGTCGTGACGATCGTCCCGCAGCCCAAGCAGGCCCCGGTTACTCAACCCTGGCGTACAACGGTCCCTTCATTTCAGGATGACGAGATCTTCGAGGAATTCATGGCGATCCTGAAGGCTCGCCGCAAAGAGCGAGCATTGGAGGAGGATCTCGAGGAGTGAATATCTTGGACACGGACGCGATCAGCCATCTCATGAAGAAGAATTCGATAGGGACCGACATCGATTTCCACATGAAAGCGTCACCAAATGCGGAATTCCGAATCACGGCCATCAGCGTCTTCGAGATGGTGGACGGTGCCTTGGCCCTGCATCGGAGCCTGAAACAGCGACAGAAAGAGCTGATTCCGGCATTCGCTCTGATCCAGGAAACCATCGAATACCTCGCCGTTTGGCGGAACCTGATCTGCGCGTACGAGACCAAGTCCGAGCGAATACACAAGGGTCTTGCCCCCAGGCTTCGTCAAGAGATTGGAGATGATGCCCGAATCGCGGCGATCGCCCTGGCGCTTGGCTCGACCGTCTGGACATGTAATGTAGACGACTACAAACGAGTCCCGGGGCTCGTCGTCTATCGGGCAGATACCGGCTTGCGAGTCACCTGATAAGTCTGGTTCTTGCGCCAGTGCGCAACGTCGGACGTCCGTCCTCCTTGTAACCACAGTGGCTTGGCGATCAGCCTCGGACACGACAACATCTTCGAGCCGCCAGGTGATCCAAGATCCGGCCCGCGTCCTCAGGCGTGGGCGTGGAAGCACTCCAGCCGATTGTGCCGGCAGCGGAACCGCACAGTATAGGCCGCCTTGCGAGGCGACTTCCGAACGAACGGAGGCTCGGAGTCTCATAAGCCAACCGGCGTAGCCGACCCGGCATCCGAAACGGTAAGCTGATTGCGAGATCTTCTTGCCCTCCGAGGCCCCACCGATCGTGCGGCGCGGTGCCGATGAACGGAGTCGCCTTCCAGGAATTCCTGCTCGGCATGCATTGGTGCGCCATTTGCCTCGGGATCGCAGGGAGGCATCCGATTTCCGCCAATCCGTGGCTCCTAGGATGCCCACACCGCCGGTCTTCCGGCCGGGTCGATGCCGCCACTTTTTCGCCGTCGATCGGGTGTCGCGCCGACATTTGGGGTCAATCGCGATGAAGTACATCATCAAACTCTACATCACGGGACAGACCCCGCGATCACTCCGCGCCATCGAGAACCTCAAACGGATCTGCGACGGGGACCTCGGTGGCGAATACGATCTGGACGTCATCGACGTGCTCGAGCGCCCGCAGTTGGCCGAGGACGAGAAGATCCTGGCGACGCCCATGGTGGTCAAGGAATTGCCCCTGCCGATCCGCCGGATCATCGGAGACCTCTCGGACTCCGAGCGCGTCCTGCTCGGACTCGATCTACGGCCATCCGACGCGTGATACGAAGGGGAATCGGGCACAGTCGAGAAGGGGAAGTTTCCGTCCCATGAGGACCATCGATCATCCGTTCTCCGTACCGAAGGTCCGGACGGAGATAGACGGTTTCGATCTGATCGCCAACGGCGGCCTGCCGCGCGAGCGGGTGACCCTGGTATCGGGCACCTCGGGCAGCGCCAAGACGGTCTTCGCCGCGCAGTTCCTGGCCGCCGGATTGTCACGAGCCGGCGAGAATGGCGTCTTCGTGACCTTCGAAGAATCGCCGGCGGACATGCGGCGCAACATGAAGGGCTTCGGCTGGGATATCGAGGCCTGGGAATCGGAGTCGCGATGGGCGTTCGTCGACGCATCGCCCCAGCCCGGAGAGCCGCTGTATATCGCGGGACGCTATGATCTCGGGGCGCTGCTGGCCCGGATCGAGCATGCCGTCAAGCGGGTCGGGGCCAAGCGGATCTCGGTCGACTCGCTCGGTGGCATCTTCGCCCAGTTCAGCGACGAGGTCACCATCCGCCAGGAACTCTTCCGTCTCACCCTGGCCCTCAAGGGGATGGGCCTGACCGCGATCATCACGGCCGAGCGCACGGAGGATTATGGCCCCATAGCCCGGTACGGCGTCGAGGAATTCGTCTCGGACAACGTGATCGTCCTCCGCAACGGGCTGGAGGACGAAGTCCGTCGCCGGACGGTGGAGATCCTCAAGTTTCGCGGGACCGGCCATCAGAAAGGCGAATGGCCCTTCACGATCGTGCCCGACGAGGGCATCATCGTGATCCCGCTCTCGGCGGTCGAGCTGAAGCAGAAGTCGTCCGCGGCGCGGATCACGTCGGGGAACTCCGAGCTCGACCAGATGTGCGGCGGCGGCTTCTTCCGCGATTCGGTGATCCTCGTCTCCGGGCCGACCGGCACGGGAAAGACTCTGATCACGACCGAATATCTGGCCGCCGGCGTGCGGGCGGGAAATCGATGCCTGTTGTTTGCCTTCGAGGAGAGCCGGGAGCAACTGTTCCGCAACGCGTCCGGCTGGGGGGTCGATTTCGAGAATATGGAGGCGGAAGGGTTGCTTCGCGTGATCTGCGAATACCCGGAGGCGGCGGCCCTGGAGGACCACCTGATCCGGATCAAGAAGGAGATCCACGATTTCCAGCCGCATCGCGTCGCCATCGACAGCCTCTCGGCCCTGGAACGGGTGGCCTCGCTGAAGAGCTTTCGAGAGTTCGTCATCGGCCTGACCTCGTTCATCAAGCATCACGAGATCCCCGGCGTCTACACGGCGTCCACATCCTCGCTGCTGGGAGGGACTTCGATCACGGAGACACATATCTCCACGATCACCGACTCGATCATCCTCCTGAGATACGTGGAAGAAGTCGGGAGGATGCGGCGGGGGCTCGCGGTCCTGAAGATGCGCGGTTCCGATCACGACAAAGACATCCGCGAGTTCACGATCGATCGCCATGGACTCCACCTGGGAGCCCCGTTCCACACGGTCTTCGGAATCCTCTCGGGGAATTTCCGGCACGTCGTGCCCAGGGAGCTCGCGGAGCTCGAGCGGCCGGAACACGAGTCGCCGGGACCCGTTTCGCAGCGAGCGGTTTGAGACAGTCATGGTGAAGGACCTCGGCGATCATCGGCCAACCTACGCCCCGACCGCTCGGGAAGCCCTCGAGGCCAGCGAGGCGCGTTTCCGCAACATCATCGAGAGGAACGGCGATGGCATCCTCGTCGTCCAGCCGGACGGGATGATCCGCTACGTCAATCCGGCCGCGACACGACTGCTCCAGCGGTCGGCCGACCAGCTCGTCGGCAGTCCATTCGGCATCCCAATTATCCCGGGAGAGACCACGGAGGTTGACCTCCCGCTCTCCGAGGGCGGGGTGCGCGTCGCCGAGATGCGCGTTGACGAGTCGGAGTGGGAAGGCGAACGGGCCTTGCTCGCGTCGCTCCGCGACATCAGCGATCGCAAGCGGCTCGAGGAACAGTTGCGCCAGAAGCTCGTCGAGCTGGCCCAGGCCGATCAGCGCAAGGACGAGTTCCTCGCGATGCTGGCCCACGAGCTGCGAAACCCCCTGGCACCGATACTCAACGCCGTCCATATCATGAGGCTCCGACGGGAAGACCCGCTGGAGCTCGCCAGGATGCGCGAAGTGGTCGAGCAACAGGTCCAATGCATGGCCCGGCTCGTCGACGACCTGCTCGATGTCTCTCGGATCACCCGCGGGAAGATCCAGCTCCGCTACGAGCCGGTGAGCCTCGCGACGATCGTCCAACGATCGATCGAGACCGTCCGGCCCCTCCTCCAGGCCAAGGAGCACGACCTGCGACTCGGGCTCCCCGAGCAGCCGATCCGCCTCTGGGCCGACCCCTTGCGGCTCGAACAGATCCTCAACAATCTCCTGACGAACGCGGCGAAGTATACCGACAAGGGGGGGACGATCGAGGTGCTCGTCGAGATCGAGGCCGAGGAGGTTGCCATTCGGATCAAGGAGAACGGGATCGGTATCGCCCCGACCATGCTCGGCGAGATCTTCCAGCTCTTCAGCCAGGTTGACCGCTCCCTGGATCGCTCGCAGGGAGGGCTCGGCATCGGATTGACACTCGCTCGCAACCTCGTCCATTTGCACCAGGGGACGCTGACGGCCCACAGCGATGGGCTCGGAAGGGGCAGCGAGTTCGTCATCCGGCTGCCGAATCTGGCGTCCTTCATCGCCGAGGAAGCGACTCCGCCGACGAGTCAAGCCAGTCCTGTCGGTCGGATAAGCCGGGTCCTGGTCGTGGACGACAACGTGCCTTCCGCCGATAGCCTCTGCCTCATCATGAAACTCTGGGGCCACGAATGTCGGGTCGCTCACACGGGTCCCGCGGCCATCGAGGAGGTCGACCTGTTCAAGCCGGACATCGTCATGCTCGACATCGGACTGCCCGGCATGGACGGATATGTCGTCGCCCAGGAACTCCGGAAGCGTCCGGAGCTGAAGGGGACCCTGCTGATCGCCATGACCGGATACGGTCGTGAAGAGGATCGGATCCGCTCGCGGGCCGCGGGTTTCGATCATCACCTCGTCAAGCCGCTGGACCTCGACGCACTCGAGGTGTTACTCGTCCGCTTCGGGAACGAGAAGGATTCCGTCGCGCCCGAATCATCATTCGGAGCCGGATGAGGGGGGCTTCGGTCAAGACGGTGTACTCGCAGGCCGTGGGCTCGCATCTTGCCCTCGCAGATAATCTCGATCGCGGAATCGCTCGGGAAGGCATGTCATCTCCTCCCTCGCGGCCGGATCGTCGTGGACGTATCGGTATCCTTGCCCGTAGCCGACGCCTTTCATCAGCGGGGTCACGGCGTTGCGGAGGTGCAGCGGTACCGCCTCCCGCGCCGAGGCTGCGGCATCGTCGGCCGCGGCGCGATAGGCCGACTTGACCGTGTCGGACTTCGGGGCTTTGGCCAGGTAGATCGTCGCCTGCGCCAGGGGAAAGAGGGCTTCCGGAAGGCCGATGAGGTGGGCGATCTGGGCGGCGGCCGACGCCTGGACGATCGCTTGCGGATCGGCGAGTCCGACGTCCTCGGATGCAAGGATGCAGATCCTGCGGGCGATGAACATCGGATCGGCCCCGCCCTCGATCATCCGGGCTAGCCAGTAGAGGGCGGCGTTCGGGTCCGAATTCCGCACCGATTTGATGAAGGCCGAGATCAAGTTATAGAAATCTTCACCTTGCTTGTCGTAGGCGAAGCGTGCCCGGCCGAGCGACTCGACCACGAGCGGCCAGGTCACGTGTCGTGACCCTTGCTCATCGGGCTCGGTCGCCCCGACCGCCAGCTCGAGCGCCGAGAGGGCCACACGCGCGTCCCCCTCGGCGACCCGCGAGAGGCGCTTCGAGCACGTCGTCTTCGACGTGCGGATGGAGCGCCGCGAGCCCCCGTTCGCCGTCCGCGAGTGCCCGGTCGAGGATCCTCCGTATCTCCTCCTCGTTCAGCGAGTTCAGCATGAGGACGCGAGAGCGAGACAAGAGCGCCGCATTCACCTCGAACGAGGGGTTCTCCGTCGTTGCCCCGATCAGCGAGACCGTCCCGTCCTCGACCGCCGGGAGCAAGGCGTCCTGCTGCGACTTGTTGAATCTGTGGATCTCATCGATGAACAGCACGGTGCGCCCGCCGCGACGTCGAGTTGCACGAGCCTCGGCGATCGTCTCGCGCACCTCCTTCACGCCCGAGCCGACCGCCGACAACGCGACGAACCGGGCTTTGACCAGCCCCGCGAGGAGGCGGGCCAAGGTCGTCTTCCCAGTACCGGGTCCACCCCAGAGTATTAGCGAGGGCAGGGGGCCGCTCCCCTCGATCAGACGTCGGATGAGTCGCCCTTCGCCGATCAGGTGACCCTGGCCGACAAACTCCTCGAAGGTCCTCGGCCGCATCCGCTCCGCCAAAGGCGCATCGGAATCCGTCGCGTTCACGTGCTCGTCGTCGGGGCCATCGAAGAGGCTCCTTGTCTCGTTTCTTGCCATGGTGAAGACCTCTCGCCGGGATCCCGCCTGATTCGGACCACTGTACGTGCATATTCTACCACCTCGAGGCTACCGGGGCAGAGTTCCTGCCGCGATGCCATTTCGACCTGGCCTGGTGGAAGCCTTGCCCGGCCTCGAATTCCATGCAGGGTCCGTCAGCGAACTCCACGGTAAGCGTGCCTTCCAGCTCGTAGAAATATCCCTCGACCGGGTGAGTCATCCAGCCGGTGGTTGTCCCAGGCGGGATCGTCATGATGTTCGAGACCGTGTCCTTCGAGACATCCGTCATCACGGCCTTCACTCCATCCTCCGCCTTGACTGGGCTGCCAACGAATAGCCCGCCCACCGCGAGCGAGGCACCAAGTCCTAGGAATCCTCGCCGTGAGGTGGCGTCTTCGTTGTTTGTCTTCACGATCAATCTCCGCAAGTGCCTCAGGCCACGTCCGGACGGAACCTTTTCACCGAAAGCGTTCCAAGGACGATGAATGCCACCATCGACACGAGCTGCACCGCCAGGAAGGGTGGTTCGTTCTGATTCGGGGCCAGTGCGTGAAGCGGTGCCAGCTTCTGGAAAGACTGGACGATCAGGACCACGAAGTTGAGGTATAAGGCAAACACCGCTCCAATTACGTAGACGCGGCGCCAGTTGCCCTCGGAGTGGCGTGAGTATCGGGCAACAATGACCGCGGCCAGCACAACCAGCGAGATGATCCCGAAGGCAAACCCCGGCGTCATGCCTTTGATCGGGAAGCCGAATCCGGTCACACCCGTCAGGACCGTGGTCGTCAGAAAGAACGCCGTCCAGCGTTCGAGCCGCCTGTTCGCGATCATCCCGAACAGGACGACGAAGCCCGAGGCGATGGCGGCCAGACTGATGGCGACGTGAAACACGGTGAAGGCTGGAAGGGCGGAAGCTGGGATAAGCACCTGATCGTGGCTCCGGTCGAGGTTTGGCCGTGAATTTTCCCGATAATGCTAATGTCAAGGGCGATTGCCCAGTTCACGGCGTCAGACGAACGCCTTGCGGTTTTCCTCGATGAATTCTTCGATCGTCATGAGTGGACGCCCGATGATCGCCGTCCCGATCTCATCCGTGCCTTCCAGCAATCCTTCTTGCTGATCGACTCGCACCGAGGTGAAATGGCTCCGAAGCGCGGTATTGTTTTCGAGGCCGAGCAGCTCGAGGAAGGTGGAGACATCAACTTGCTCGAAGCGGATCTCCTTGCCGATGACCCGGCCGACAATCGCGGCGAGTTCCTTGTGGCTGTGCTCGACGGGTCCATGAAGCTGATAGGCCTTACCGGCGTGCGGCTCAGGGTTCTCAAGGATGCCGACGACCACCCTGGCGATGTCGCTCGCCGGCATGGGGGCGAAGCGGCTCTCCGGATCGAAGGGCACAACGTACCGCCCCTGGCGGATCAGCGGGGCAATGTAGAGCAGCCATTCGGCGAAGAACGTGACCCTGAGATGGGTCACGTCCAGGCCCGACCAGCCGAAGACCTGCTCGGAGAGCCAGTGATTCAGCGTCGCTTTGCTCCTCGCGTGGGGTCGGGCCTGCTTGTGGGACATATTGACGACGTGCTCCAGACTGTTTTCCTTCGCCGCCTGCGCAAAGAGCACGGTTGCCTCGATCAGGCCGTCCGCGAGCGGGTAGACGAAGTAGGCACTGGAGATGCCTTCTGTCGCTGCCCGCAGATCGTCCAGGTTGAGAAGGTCGCCGTAGACGACTTCCGCGCCCAAGTCCATGAGCTTATGGGATCGCTCGTCTTCCTTGCGGGCCAGAGACCTGACTCGATGGCCCCGCTCGAGCAACAGCTTGACCGTGGGGCGGCCCGTGTCGCCCGTGGCCCCGGTGACGAGGATTGGCGAGTCTGGCGTGCTGAAATTCGCATCCATCCGTTGTCCTTTCGCCTAAAGCGACTAGCGGCGGTTTGATAGAACGAGTTAAGTAGTGTGGAGACGCGGGCCGATAGTTACCGCTTAGCCTACGGCCCGCGCACCGGTCAACCGTTATTTCATCAGCATGCCGAGCGGCATGAGTGGCCCGATAGGCATCAGCTCGAACGTCAGCAGGTTGGCCTGGCCGAGCGGCAGAGCCTTGAGGAGCTTGTCCGCCTCGTTGACCGAATCCACGCTCATCAAAAAGATGACGCCCGCCTCCTTCTCCCTCAGCCAGAACTGCTCCATCTTGCCGTCGAGGTAGAGTTGGAGCGTGGCCGGGACCTCATCAGGTAGGTAGCGCTGCCGATCTTCCGGCGTCAGGGGCTTCAGTGTGCCGATCGCCATGACTTTCATGGATCTCTCCGGGGTTCGTGTTGGTGAAACGTTTACCTGGACGACTTCGGGTTGAGCTGGTCCGCGTGGCGCGAGCAAACTCACTCACGCTCATGGGTTTTTGGCCTGACAGCCTCTCGACGTTGTCGTTCATCCCGCCCATCACGCCGTTCTGGTAAGCCTCCATGGCCCCGCCGAGGTGCTGGACGATGTACGCCGGGACCCCCATCGCCTCGATGGACTTGCAATAATCCTTGATGGAGCTGTCCTCGAAGACGATCTTGCGACCCAGCGACTCGGTGAGTTCCGCCGCCATCTGCTGGTGGTCCATCTCGACCGGACCGAAGAGCGGATAGGTCTGCCCCTCGTGTCCGCACGGGTCTTGCAGGATCGCTGCAATGACACGGCCTTGGTCCTCCGCCCCGATGGGGGCATGCTTCGCCTTGCCGACGGGCAGGCGGATAATCCCCTTCTCGACGAAGAGGGGGAGCTGCCACGGGTATAGCAGCCACTCGAGGAAATACGTCGGACGCAGGTGAGTCACCGCAAGTCCCGACCAGTTGAGGGCCTGCTCGGCGATGTAATGGTCCCGGCAGGAATCGCTCTTGGAATGGCGGTCGGCCGAACGCTGCGACAGGTTGATGACTGCAGCTACGCCCGCCTCCTTCGCGGCTTGTGCGAAGTTGACGGTGGCGACGATGAGCCCCGGCTGGACCGGGTAGACCAGGTACGCGGCGTCGACGCCCTCCATGGCCGCGCGGATCGTGTCGATATCCTGGAAGTCCCCCTCCATGACCTCGGCGCCCAGCGACTCCAGGGCCGCCGAACGCCCGTCCTTGCGATGTACCATGGCGCGGACTTTGATCCCATGCTTGATCGATTCCTTCGTGGCGGCGCGGCCCGTGTCTCCGGTCGCG
The DNA here is from genome assembly GCA_963777695.1 of uncultured Planctomycetota bacterium. Lineage (GTDB taxonomy): Bacteria > Planctomycetota > Planctomycetia > Isosphaerales > Isosphaeraceae > CAVZRC01. Next base: position 764,842 of record CAVZRC010000001.1, on the reverse strand, counting down.
CCAGTGATTAATACCGTTCGAGTCATTGGCACCTCCCCATTTCGTGGTGGTCAAGGCCATTTCTACGGCGGGCTGGCCCTTTTCCCAAGTAGGCGGGGCGTGTGGTCAGTCGCCGTTCGGAATACCCGGCGAGGGAAGGAGGCGACCCGTGACGCTGGCCCCAAACACCGGTAGAATAACCAGGTTATGGAGCAAGAGCGCACGACATTCGCGGTCCAGAGATACCTCGACGAGCTGGCCGGGGCCCAGGCCGGGGCGGACGTTGAACTGGTGATCTCGGCGCTGCTCGGCCGTTCGGCGAGGCGGCTCGAACGGCTCTGCGCGGGACTCCTCTACCGGAGTTACCCCCGGCTGACGCAGCCCCCGCTCGGCCTTGACGCCGAGGAGATGCTGCAGTCGGTGGTCGAACGCCTGCTCCGCGCCCTGCGGCAGACCCGTCCCTCGAGCGTCCGGGGATTCTTCGCACTCGCCAGCCAGCACATGCGATGGGAGCTGAATGACCTGGCCCGTCGCCTAGATGAGCAGGCCGGCCTCGTCGACTTCCAGGAGATCGACGTATCCTCTCCTCCGGGTAGCGAATCGGGCCTGCCGCCGAAGGCCCGTCGCATGCTCGACGCGATCGAGAGCCTTCCCGAGGCCGAGCGCGAGGTGCTGGACCTAGTGCGGATCCACGGCATGACCCATGTCGAGGCGGCGGAATTGCTCGGCATCTCCCTCAAGACTGTCCAGCGTCGCCTGCAACGATCGCTCATCCTGCTGACCGCCGAACTGAAAGACTTGAATCCCGACAATCCCGACCACGAGAGCTGACTGGACCATAGCCCGGCGGAAAAAAGGGAGTTTCGCGATGCCGATCAACCCGCTCGTGCTGGAACTCCTGGAAAGATCGGCCGAGTCCGGGCTCTCCGCGGAAGATCTCTGCCGGGATCGGCCGCACCTCCTCAACGAGGTCCGCGCATGCCTGCGTCAACTCGCATCAGTACGCGACGAGCTGGACGCACTATTCCCGGGAGAAGGACAGGGCGAATCGGCGCCATCGGATTCGTCTGCGAGGCCGGAAATCCCCGGCTACAGCGTCGGCGAAGTCATCGGACGAGGCGGCATGGGCGTCGTCTACAAGGCCCGGCACCTGCGGCTCAATCGCCAGGTCGCCGTCAAGATGATGCTCAACGGCGCCTTCGCGGGGCCTCCAGAGCTGGCGAGGTTCCAGCACGAGGCCGAGGCCCTCGCAGCCCTACAGCATCCGAACATCGTCCAGGTCCACGATGTGGGCGAATCCGGGTGGCTGCCCTATTTCACGATGGAATTCGTCGGCGGCGGCAACCTCGCCCAGAAGCTGGGAGGAATCCCGCTGTCTGCCCAGGAATCGGTCATGCTCATGATCGCCCTGGCCAACGCTGTCGAGGCGGCCCATCGCGGCGGGATCGTGCACCGGGACCTCAAGCCCTCCAACGTCCTTTTGACGGCGGGCGGGACGCCAAAGATCACCGACTTCGGCCTGGCCAGGCGCCTCGAAGCAGGACTCGCCCTTAGCATGACCGCCATGCGGATCGGCACGCCGGGCTACATGGCGCCGGAGCAGCTTGCCGGACACGCGAGGGTATCGGGGGTCGCCACGGACATCTATTCGCTGGGGGCGATCCTCTACGAGATGCTCACCGGCCGGCCGCCGTTCCGGGCGGAGACCGCCGCAGAGACGGAGCGGCAGGTGCTCGCCGAGGAACCGGCGCCGCCCTCCAGGCTAAATGCGAAGGTGCCGCGCGATCTGGAGACCATCTGCCTCAAGTGTTTGTATAAAGATCCCAAGAGGCGGTATTCATCGGCAGCCGAACTGGGGGAGGATCTCGGCCGGTTCTCGCGTGGCGAGCCGATCAAGGCCCGTCCGGTATGCTCGGCCGAGCGCGCCGGAAAATGGATGCGACGGCACCCGACGCACACGGTCTTGGTGTTCGTGAGCTCGGCAATCGCGATCGCGATGCTCGTCGGCGGATGGTGGACGATCTCCGCACGGTCATTGGTCAGGAATGCGATCGAGGACAATCTGCGGGTTGCGACTCGAGCCTTGCGCCGGTCGGATTGGGGAGAGGCGCGGTCCGCTTTGGATCGGTCGAGAGGAAGTCTAGGACAGGGCGACTACGGCGGTTTGCGCCGCAGACTGAATCGGGCCGACCAAGACCTGATCCTGGTCGGTCGGCTGGCGGCGATCCGGTTGGATCGCATTATTCGACCCGGCCGAGGGACGCCCCCGGTGCGGATGCATATGAGGAGGCTTTCAGGGCAGCCGGGGTGCTCGACATGAATGCTACAGCCCGGGTCGCGGCCGATCTTCTCGAAGGAACGGATGTCAAGGACGCGATTGTGGCTGCGATCGACGACTGGACCCTTTGCTCCATCTACCTCCCGAACTACCGCCGCGAAGCCTGGTTGCTCGACGTGGTGAGGCTGACCGATCCCGATCCGAGCGGCTGGCGTGATCGCCTCCGCGATCCGTCCGTGCGAAGGGACAAGGTAGAGCTCGCCCGTCTGGCGAACTCGGCGAAGTTAGCAGAAACGCCCGTAAATCTCCTGGTGTCGCTAGGCGAACTCTTGCAGAAGTCGGGAGGCGACGCGATCCCGTTCTTGCTCTCGGTCCAGCGGGAGCATCCGGACGATTTCTGGGTGAATCACCAGCTAGGGTTCTTCGCCGAAGCTAGAAATGACGTCCCTGAAGCGCTTCGCAATCTTCAGGCCGCGCTGGCCACACGGCCGGACACTCCATACCTCCTGAGCAGCCTAGGTCGCGCGTTGGCTCGCGCTAACAGAATGGCCGAGGCGATCCCATACCACATGAAGGCCGTGCAACTCGCCCCCGAGGACGAAATTCTGAGGATGGGCCTCGGCGCTCAGCTGGTGGAGGCCGGACGGCTCGCCGAAGCCGCTGAACAATTCGAGCGTGGGCTTAAGATCTCAGAGGATGCCTCGATGCAGCAAATGCTCCGGGATAAATTGCTAGGATGCCGGTTGCGATTGGGAGACAATGAAGAGGCCTGTAATTTGTGGCGAATATCCCTCGAAACGAAACCTCTCCGCCACGAGGATTGGGATGGATACGCCGAACTTTGCCTCTTTCGCCGCCAGGTTGACGATTATCGCACGGCGTGCCGCAGACTGCTCGAGCATTTCGGCGGGACAAAGGATGCGTTCGTCGCCGAGCGGACAGGCCGGGCATGCCTCTTGTTGCCAGTCTCGGGCGAGGCAATGAACAGAGCGACAGACCTCATCGACCGCGCCTTGGCCGACAAGAGAGCGGAACTGGCATGGGCTCAGCCTTATTTCTTGGTGGCCAAAGGCTTGGCGGAATATCGCCATGGCAGGCTCGAAAGCGCGATCTCCATCATGGACGGGCCTGCGAGGACAGCGATGCAGTCCGTACCCGGGCTCGTCTCAGCCATGGCCCGACATCGACTGGGCCGGAAAGATGAAGCGATCGAGACTCTCGCGGCAGCCATACTCAAGACCGATTGGCGGAAGTCGGAAGCAGTTAATCGTGAAAACTGGATATATCACATTCTGCGCCGCGAGGCTGAAGCGATGATTCTGCCGGACCTTCCGGCATTCCTGGAGGGAAAGTACCGCCCCCAATCCAATGGCGAGAGGCTGTGCCTCATGGGAATTTGTCGATTCGAGGGGCGGTATCGAGTTGCTGCGGAACTCTACGCAGAGATCATGGCATCCGACGCCCGCCTGGCCGACGATCTGAATAGCAGGACCCGCTTCCTCGCGGCTTGCTCGGCCGCCTTGGCCGGAGCGGGAAGCGACCGCGACCCGGGCCGCCTCGACGAAGCGGGACTGTTGCGCTGGCGAAAACAAGCGCGAATTGGTTGCGAGCCGATCTGAACCGGGCGAGGGAACTATCGAAATCCAGTGTTGGCGGAGGAAGAGGATTCCTGAAAGTCAATCTGAACAACTGGGAGACTGAGCCCGATCTGGCAGGGTTGCGAGATGCAGACACATGCAAGGGGCTTCTTCCTTCCGAGCAGAAGGAATTTCACGCTCTCTGCAATGATCTCAAACTACTGGCGGATGAGACGAAAAAATAGAATCGTCCTGGGCGGATTTAACCTAGCGGCTGGCGGTGAGGCCGGCCGAGAATAGGGCCTCGGCGAGGTCGTCGTGATCATGGCGAGGTTGACCAATGCTGCCCACGATAGCGGCCCAATAGCCATCGCCTTCATAACCGCATGTGATTGCCTGCCCCTGGCTATCGCTCCACCTCCTTACATCCGCCATGGCGGAGTTGAGGTTACAGGGGTCGAGCCCGTCGGGCGACCTCACCTCGCCGCGCTCGGCAGGTGGGAGGTGAACCACAACCATTCGGTCCTCGCCTCGAAGCCCGCGACCGGGGCCGAGGCCAGGTGAGATCTGCGAGTATCTCCGGTCGTCTTTCCGATGATCCGAAGCGGTCCGGAAGGGATCCTGTCTTCAATCATCAGCTCCAAACTTACCGAGCGGGCCGAAGGATCGCCTGATTTCGAAATGACCGGCTTGGTTCTCAGCCCCGACGGGAGGTTGGTCGCGACGATTTCGATGGGTTCCTGGAAGCTCTCCTTTCGCTGAACGGCCACGACGACTTTCGCCGGTTTCCCGGGTGAAGCTTCGTATCGGTCCGAGGTCAACGAAAGCGTGAAATCAGCTCCTGTGTCCAGTACGCTCAGGAGATACGCGTACCGGGCGCCGCCTCGTCCGTTGAGATCCCGGACGACGAGCCGGTAGTCTCCATCGACTGGTGCCGTGAACGACCGGTCGAGATCGCGGCTATTCCTCCCGGTGTCATCAACGTCCGCCAGAATCTTACCCTCGCCGTCGAGGACGCGAAGCGTCGGATCGAGCGGCCTGCCGAGCGCGCGAGACTCGACGCGAAGTAAGCCGCTTTTCGCCTTTCCGCAACGATAGGCGAAAGACGTCCACGTCGCCGGGAGGATCGATCCGTCCGCTGAGTGCGACCGGGCCCTTGATCGCCTGGGGCCTCGCCAGATCGTTGGGCTCGGTCTCGATCGTCGCGGCGTAGGCGACGTGTCGCACTTCGGTCGTGCCGGCCAGTAGAGGATGGTATACCCCGAATATGTCGCATTCATCCTTGTCGCTGGGCGCAAGACGCGTGCCTCGGCGGGGATGTTCCAGCCGCTCGCCTCGATGGCTTCGAGGTCCGTCGCGGCCGACGGCGAGCGGGAAGGCATAGTCGATGAATCCCCGGGTCGTCAGCGTGAGCCGGTAGACGAAGGTGTTGTCTCCGGCGAATCGGATCGTGCTGTCGGGTGTCGCGGGGAAGGCGAAGAGGCGGACGATGTAAGGTCCCTTAGAAGGCGCCTCGAAGATGATCCGAGGGTCGCGGCCGACGTCGTCGTCATTCTGAGCCAGTACGGAACCGTCGAGGGAGACCACCTGGAGCACGGCGTCCATCGGAGAGCCGAGCTGTCGTGCCGCCTCGAGGTCGGCGACGAGCGTCTGGCCGCGATTCAATTCGACCCTGAAACCATCCACGTCGCCCGGCCTGGCGAGTCGGCCATTCACCACGGTTGATGAGTTGTTGAGGCGATGCGCCGACCTGGGCTCGTCATTGGGCTCCGACTCGACGGCCTCGGGGAGTATCCCGATGACGAACGGTCGGAGTGAGGTCGCGCCTTCCTCATCGTACAGCCGCATCCAGCGCAGGCCGGGCGCGGCATCGGCAGCGACATCGACCTTAAGCCTTCCTTTCTCCTTCTCGGCCTGGATCGCGACGCCTGGGCCTTCGATCCAGACTTTCGCCGGCCAGTGGTCGAATGTCCCGGAGACCCTGACGACGGCGGACTGGCCGCGAGCGGCTCCGGGCGGGAACACGTCCGTCAACGTGGGCGGCTTGGCATGGGCACCGGACAGACCCAGGAGCAGGACGGCAGCGACTGCCGAGATCATCGATGGCCCCGGTGTCGGCCGGTCTGATCGGAATCGCATCATCCCATCAGTTCCCGGATGGGGGTCGGGTCGCTCACCAGTTGGACGGGACGGCCGCTCGGAGTATGGAAGATCTTCGCCGGGTCGATGCCGAGCTTTGTATAGACCGTGGCGGCGAAGTTCTCCGGCGAGAGCACGCGCTCGTTGGCCGCGTAGCCGTGCGCATCGGTCGAGCCGACGACCTGTCCGCCGGGCGTCCCGCCACCCGCGAAGAGGACCGACATGGCGTTGGACCAGTGGTCGCGACCCGCATCCTTGTTGATCTTGGGCGTCCGGCCGAACTCGCCCAGCGCGATCACCAGCGTCGTCGCGAGCAAACCGCGCCGATCGAGGTCCAGGATGAGCTCGGCGATCGTGGATTCGAAGGCCGCCATCCGCTGGTTATAGCCCTTGAAGATGCCGATGTGGTGATCCCATCCCCCCTCATTCAGGGTGATGAACGGTACGCCCGCTTCCACGAGACGGCGAGCCAGCAACGCACGCTGGCCGAAGGTGTTCCGCCCATAGGCGTCGCGGACCAGCTCGGGCTCGTTCCCGATGTTGAAGGCGCGCTGGGCATCCGGCGAGGACATCAGGTCGTAACCCTGCTCGTAATAGGCGTCGAGCGTCAAGGCCGGGTCGGAGGCGGCCGCGTCGGCGAAGCGACGGAACCGATCGACGCGGGCACGAAGGTCGCGTTGACGGTCGAAACGCCGATCGTCCATCCCTCGAGGCGGCGCGACGTCCCGGACCTGGAAGTCATTCCGGTTGGGATTATCCGGCACCACGAACGGGGCGTACTTCGCCCCGAGGAAATTCGGCCCGCCCGAGCGCGACATGCTGGGAATTGAGAAGTATGGGGGCATGCCGCCCGTCGTCCCGCGCTCATGGGCGGCGACCGAACCGAGGCTGGGATGGAAGCTCACGAACGCGCCGCAACCGACCGGGATCCGCGTCGGGGCGCCGGTCATCATGTAGTGGTTGCCCGCGCCGTGGTTCCCCTGGTTGTGGCAGATCGATCGCACGATCGCGAGCTTGTCGGCGATCGAGGCAAGCCGCTTCATCGGCTCGGAGAAGTGGATCCCGGGGACCGCGGTCGCGATCGGCGAGAACTCGCCGCGGATCTCTTTCGGCGCGCCAGGCTTGGGATCGAACGTCTCGTAATGGCTCGGGCCCCCGTCCATCCAGATCAGGATGCAGCTCGTCGGCCGGGAAGACGGCAATGCCGCTTGGCCCCTCAATCGCAGTGCGTCGACCAATCCACCGCCGAATAGGGCGCTCAAGCCGAGCTTGATGGAGTCTCGACGCGTCATCGATTCGCAATTCTTATGAGTAGCCATCGAGAGACCCCTCTACGCCCGACCTCGGGCCACGATCAGTAGGCCCGCGATCCTCGATCAATCTTTGAAGACGAACTCCGCCGAATTCATCAATGCCCAGAGGAGGTCCTCGACCGCCATACGACGGTCGGCCTCGGGGCCTGCGAAAAGCGAGACGCCAACGGCATTCTCCTCTTCGGTAGGGAAGCGGCTATACGCGAGCAAGTAGAGCTCCTCGACGATCTCCCGCGGCGATTGATTGCCTTTGGTGAGCATCGCGGCTCGGCCGCTATCGCTCGTGACTTTCTTGTGCAACTCCGACGCGTTCATCAGGTGGAGCGCCTGGACGACCGACGTGTCGGAGGTTCGCTCGCAGGGTGGGTCCTGGTTGGGGTCGGGCCGTCCGAACGTGTCGAGGAACAGCGAGGGGACCCGGTGCGTCCAGATCGCCGCGGCGCGCGAGCCGGGGGGGGCGGCGGCGAAGGCGTCGGGCACCTGGGTCACGTCGGAGATCGCATCCAGCAAGACCTCCGCCCTCAGCCGTTGCCGGTAGTGGCGGGAGAAATTGCGCGTGTCGGCCATGTTCCGCTCGTTCGGCTCGGAACTGAGCGCGTAGACCGAGGAGTGAAGGATCGTGCGGATCAGGCGTTTCAGGTCGTACCCGTGTCGGCGGAAATCGTCGGCCATCGCGTCGAGCAACGCCCCGTTGCTCGGCGGATTGGTCGCGCGGAGGTCGTCGACCGGATCGACGATCCCTCGGCCCATGATGTCGGCCCAGACCCGGTTGACGATGACTCGAGCGAAGTAAGGGTTCTCCGGCGCGGTGATCCAGCGGGCCAGGGCCTCGCGCGGATCGGAGTCCGGGTCGTCCGATACCGGTGCCGATCCGAAGAGTGGCCGAGGCTCCAGGGTCTTCCCCGTCCGCGGATGTGCGACCGATCCCGACTTCGCGGTGTAGATCAGCTCCTCGCTCCCCGAGATCGGCGGCGACAAACCGGTCCCCTTCCGCCCTACGCGGGCGAAATAGGCGGCGAATTCGTAGAACTGGGCGTGGTCCCAGGACTCGAAGGGGTGGTGATGGCACTTGGCGCATTCGAGACGGATGCCCAGGAAGAGTTGGCTGATCATCGGCGCGATCTCTTCGGGCTCGCGACGATCGCGGAAGATCGTCGCCGGTCCTTGCTCGAAAGTGCTCCCCCGGGCCGTGACGATGGCGTGAACGAATCGATCGTAGGGCATGTTGCGGCGGAAAGCGTCGCGAATCCATCCGTCCAGGTTCAGGACCGCCTTGATCCCGACGCGGTACGGATTCGGCCGGAGCAGATCGACCCACTTGTTGGCCCAGTGATCGGCATATTCGGGGCGATCGAGCAGTCGATCCACCAGCCGCGACCGCTTGTCCGCCGAGGTGTCGGACAGGAACGCCCTGACCTCATCGGACGACGGCACGCGGCCGATCGCGTCCAGGTAGGCGCGCCGCAGGTACGTCGCGTCGCTCGCCGGGACGGACGGGAGCAGTCCCAACTTGCGGAGCTTGATCCATACGAGGTCGTCGATGAAGTTCGATCGGGGTAGAGCATCGTATCGCGCCTTCGGGACCGCGCCGGGGAGCGGGATATTCACGTCGCAGTTGGCGAAAAGTCCTCCGAACCGTGCCGAGATGGTCGCATCACCGGGGATCGGTCCGGCGATGACCCGGCCGTCGGCATCCACGTTCACGAGCGCCGATTCGCTCGATGCGAACGCGGCCAGTGTCGTCACGTCCTCGCGAGAACCGTCCGTGAATTGGGCCGTCACCCGGAGCGAGAACGACTCGGAACGCTTCAGGGTACGCTCCGTCGGCTCCACGGCGATCCTCGCGAGTCGGGGCGCGCCGGCCGGCGTGCGAGGCATTCCGCCGACGATCCATCGGATCAGCATTTCGTAAGAACGGCTGGTCGGTAGCAGCCTCAGCCCGCCGCCGTGGGGCACCCGGGCCGACGCCTTGCGAAGGAGCAAGCTGTCTTCCGCCGCCAGGCGAGAGACGCGGCGTCCGCCGCTTTCCTTCACGATCGCATCGAAATCCTGGGTCGGATCGAAACCCAGGAGCGACAGGGCGAATCCGTTCTGCCCCCGAGCCTTACCATGGCAGGCCCCGGCGTTACATCCGGCCCGCGTCAGGATCGGCTCGATGTCTCGCTCGAACGTCACGGGGGCTGGCTCGCCCGCGACGACGGTCGGCAATCCCATCATGGCGAATGCGCCGATCGGTGCCAGGAGGCATAAGGCGATGTTTCGCATGCAAGTCCATTCCGGTCCGTTCGCCAGACAGATCTCGTCGATCGATTGTTGGATCGTACTCGATGGCACGCGAAAATCCAACAATCCTCCAACTTTCGGCAGGTGTCGGGGCCCTCAACGATTCAGGCCCGAGTGCGAGGATCTCGGCCCGTGCCGTCTCCGAACTAGGCGCGGTAACGACTGAGAAAACTGTGGTACACTCAATTACGCTCAAGTCTGTGAGCCGACTGACTCCGACCACATCGAGAGATACCGGATACCCTCCGGCCGATGGAAGAAAAGACGAATTGCATGGAGGTCATCATGCGTCTGGGGACATGGATGGTGGTATTGTCCTGTTTCCTCGGTCTTGCCGGGGCAGCGGGGCCCGATCATCGGGATGACTCGGGAGGTGAGGCACTTTTCCCCGAGGGTGGGTCTCGTGATGGAGCCCGGTTGTATCGGGTGGCCTATCAGCGTTCAAGCAAGGTCGAAGGCTTCTGGGTGCGTTGGATCGGTCAGGACGGCCAGGATTATGTCAGTCCGAATAACCGGATGGAGCCGAGCGATGTCCAGGACATCCACCTTTCGCTAGGCGGGCTCGACCCGAGGCGCGAGGTCGCCCTCATTGATGTGGTTCCGGAGGATGGCGATCAGTGGCAATACAATGCGCAGTCGTTCGCCTGGAAAGCCGAGCTCAAGCGGAAGAAGGGCGCGCGTACGGCGGAATTGTTCATCGAGCCCGGCCGTGTCGAGACGGGACGGATCTTCCACATCACGGTCCGTTACGATGATGGCTCGACGGTGGAGGCCGACGTGCGGTCTCGCCGGACGGACCCGAACCTGCGCATGCCCAACGCCGCACTCCAGGCCAGGTGGATCGGCCAGGACGGTCACGATGCGGTCGGCTCAGGACCCTCGGTCGGGCCTGACGGTCTCCAGGATGCGAGGATCCGGCTCGCTCGGCTCGGTGTGAAGGTGCCGATCAAGGCCATTCGGATCGACGGGCCGAACGGGACTCGATGGGAGTTCGGGACGAATCCCCAGCTCCTCTCCAATGCCGAGCTGATCTGCGATCCCAAGGATGCGTCGCAGGGCGACCTCCTCTTCCAGCCGGATCGCAATCTGAATGGCCAGCGCCTCAAGCTCACGGTACTGTACGAGAATGAGAAGCGCGATGCCGTGTCGGTCACCGCGAGTCGGGTTGACCCGGCGCTTCGCATGGCTGAAGCCGGGTTGCCGAAGATCGAGGAACGACCACTGACCGTGCAATGGCTCGGCCAGGACGGGGAGGGCCGCGCCAGTCTGGGATCTGTTCACGTCCTCCTGGGCGGACTCTCCCCATCGTCAGCGCCGGCCGCGGTTGTCTTGAGCAGTTCGGTGCGAGGCGTCTGGTCCTATCGTTCGGGCGAGGCTGCATCCATCTGGATCGATCCGCATGACCGGCCCCTGGACGTGAAGGTCCGTCCCGACCGGAAATCGGCCGACCTGTTCTTCTCCCCGGAACGCGATGGCAACGGAGACACCTTCACGGTGCGCGTGGTCGCGGCGGACGGCCGGATGAGTTACGTACGGTTTCCCGGCGGCCCATTCGAGCTGGCTCGAACCGCACCTTCCCCCGATTCGACTCGGGTCGAGGCCCATCCCGGCGACGACCTCCAGGGGCTCGTCGATCGTTTCGGGACGGTGGTCCTCTCCGCGGGGACATACCGGCTCGACCATGGCCTGATCCTGAATCGGCCAGTTACGTTGACGTCCCCGGGCGGGGCGACACTCCTCTTCGCCCAGGATCGGTCCGATCCGCCCTGGTCCGCCGCGATCAAGGTCCGTCGCAGCAACACCACGCTCGAGGGATTTGCCGTTCGCTTCGAGGGGCCTGTCCGCTGGGACGATCGTATCTCCTACGGACCCGCGATCATCGGCATGACGGACGATCACGACCCGGGTTACGACGAGTACAAGGTGAACGTGGTCTTCCGCCGACTCGACCTGGACACGCCGGCCGTCGAGAATCCGGCAGGATGGGTCGAGGCGGTGCGATTGATGCGACTCTGCCACGTGACGTCGGGCGTGATCGCCGAGAATACGCTCCGCGGCGGCCCGATCGAGCTCTTCGATGGTCCCTGGCAGGTCGTGGACAACCAGTTCCGTGGCACGATTCCCGGCACCTTCTCGCACGGATTCTTGACCGGACACAGCGTCCACGACCTGCTCGTGCGGGGCAATCGGCTGTCTTCTCCCCAACCCAGCGGCAAGACCTGGCGATTCCTGGTCATGACCGGTCAAGGGGTTCGGGATCGCATCGAGAACAACACGGTCGAAGGGGTCGGGGCACGCGATGACGATACGATCTCCTGGATGAATGAGCCGGAGATCATCCTCACCGAGGGCTACTCGCTCAAGTACGAAGGCAAACCCGCTGCCCTGACTACCGATGGCAAGGTGGTGAGCATCGGCGAAGCCCCATGGGTCCCCATCGGGAGCGGCGACGTGATCTCGATCCTGTCCGGGCCGGAAGCCGGGCACTGGCGGCGGGTGGTGCAGTCCATCAATCCGACGACATTCCTCGTGGATGAAGCGATCCCACGCGGGACCGAGGCCATTTCGATCGCCTCAGGTTTCGTTGACGAGGTCTTCGAGGGGAACCGGATCGACATCCGGGGCGGCCGTCGCTCCGATAGCTTCGTGCTAGTCGGGAACCATTTCGGCACTCGGGTGATCAACAATCACCTGGTCGGAGGCGGCCTGGCGTTCCGCATGACGGCTTGCCCGACGGAACACCCGATGATCTGGGGTTGGTCGCACGCGCCGTTCCTCGGCGGCGTCGTCGAGGGCAACATTCTCGAGGATTGCGAACAGGGGGGGACGCTAGCCGTCGAGCACGGGGCTCCCATCAAGACGAACAAGGGTCGGACCTACATGAGCCTCGTGCTCCGCAAGAACGTGATACGATGGTCCGAACCGTTCCTGTCGAGGATGTCGCGTGCCGACGCGAAGGAGCCGCTCGCGGGCTTGACCATCGGCTCTCGGCCATCCCACGATCCGGGCGAGCTGATCGTGTCGGCGGAAGGCAATCGCCTCGAGGCTCCCCCTGGCTATCGGGACTCGCCGGCCCTGACGATTTACGGGGCCATCTACAATTCCCAACGCGTGGTCAACCGAAAGTTTCGTCTGTCCGCGCAGGATACTCCCGGTGCCGGGCGTCGCGCGTCGAGCACCAAAGGCAGCGGGCCGCGGCGATGACCGTCCGGTCATATTCGTCACGACTCTTCTCCTGACATTGCGGAATCGCGGTTCCGTATTCCGTGCGGTGGGTGCGGGCCGACTGGGCAATGCTGACCTTGCTTGGAGAAAGCTTCGAATGATCTCGCGCGGAAGCCGAGACAAGGCATCGAAGCCCGGCGCGGCGCTGAAGGCGGCCAGGCGGTGGCGAGGAGCTGCGAGTGACTCGACCTGGCTCGGCTCCTGGCCTTACACTATCGAGGACAACGTCAAAAGCGGGGAGCCTATCTCATGTTGCCCGAACGGCGTGACGACTCCGAGATGACCTTAAGGCGGTTCTGCCGGTGGAAACGAATTCCCCTCGACCATGCACAGCGAAGCGCCATCGGCTCTGTGCTCTCAAAGCGGGCCGCCCAACGGCAGATTGCTTTGCGCAAAGTCAGAGAGCCCCTGGAGGGCGGGTTCTCGAGTCGGAGCCGGGTTTATCCCAAGGCTCTACTGGAAGAGTGGCTCAGGGAATACCGAACCGGCCTGCTCGCTAACGAGGAGGAGGGCGGACAACCGCTCGAGCATGGCGCCTGATCCTATCGGCGGAGCCGTAAGGTCGTCCTCTTGCCTCAGCGGGTACTCATACCTCGGAGTATCTTGACCAGACCGCCGACGTTACATAAATTTGGAAGCCAGTCGAATGAATCGGTGCCTTTTTCCGCAGGATTTGACCGACATGCCCAAACAATTGGGATCTACTCGGTTCCGATACACCATACGCGGAATGATGGTCGTAGTAGCAGTCGTGGCGGTAGCCCTGACGTGGGTGATGTGGACCCAGAGGCCAAGGCCATTCCCTGTCTCGGGGACCGTAAGCTTCAACGGTAAGCCAGTACGGCAAGGTAAGATCGCCTTTCTGCCAGGTAATCCGGCCGGGCAGCCAGCTACCAGTCAGATCATCGGTGGTCGGTATTCGTTGACCAGCTTTGCTCTCGACGACGGAGCGATTTCTGGCGCCTATGATGTGGTCGTAGTGTCGCCGAGCGTACCTGCCAAGTACCAATCGCAATCGACTTGTGGGCTGAAGGTCTCTGTCCAGCAGGGTGCGAACACGTGCGATCTCAACCTACAGTGATCAATGACGTCCCCGGGCGAAGCGCCGAAGACTGCGATTCAGCATCGAGGCGGATGAGATAGCTATCCATAGAGTTTCCCTCCTGGTGTCGCCGAGACGAACTGCTCGCGAGGAGGTCCGATGCGAAGCGAACGCGATAGGATGTTGGGGGGGGAGCTGTACGACCCGATGGACCCGGAACTTGTCGCGGGACGCGACCGGGCACGCGACCTCTGCCAGGCCCTGAACGCGACAGGCGAGGGCCAGCAGGAGGAGCGGCGTCGCATCCTGAGAGAGCTATTCGGGGAAGGGGGGGAGAGCGTCTGGATGCAGCCGCCGTTCTATTGCGACTACGGCTCGAACATCCTGCTGGGCGAGCGGGTGTTCTTCAACTTCAACTGCGTCGTGCTCGACGTATGCGAGGTCCGGATCGGCGACTTCACCCTGTTCGGCCCGGCGGTCCAAATCTATACCGCCACCCACCCGATGAATGCGGAGCTGCGGCGGAAGCAGGAGTTCGCCAAACCGATCGTCATCGGCTCGGACGTGTGGGTGGGCGGTGGTGCCATCATCTGTCCCGGGGTCCACATCGGCTCGAAGTCGGTGATCGGGGCCGGGAGCGTGGTCACGCGAGAGATCCCCGAGGGGGTCTTTGCGGCCGGCAACCCCTGCCGGGTCATCCGGGGGATTGACGAATAGCGAATGCAACCAATCAGACAATCCAAAACGACTAATCTTTTCTTGGTGAAACCGTAACCATGCCCACGATTCCCGAAGCGTTGGCCATCGCCATACAGCATCACCGGGTGGGCCGATTGCAAGAAGCGGAGACGATTTACCGCCAGATTCTCGCCTCTGAACCCAATCACCACGATGCTTGGCATCTGTTGGGGCTCATCGCATGTCGGGCCGGCAATTATCAAGGCGGAGTCGAGTGCATCCAGCGTGCTCTGACGCTCCGACCCGATTGGGCCGTCGCGCACTTTAACCTGGGAAACGCCTGGAGGGACCAGCGAAAGCTCGACCTCGCCATCGCGTGTTATCAGAGAGCGTTGCAAACGGATCCCGACTTCGCCGAGGCGCACAACAACCTGGGGCTTGCCTGGCGGCAGCTTGGGGATCTGGAGGTAGCCGCGGCTTGCTATCGGCGAACGCTACAAGTGAGACCTGACTTCGCCGAGGCGTACAACAACCTGGGTAATGTTCTCCACGATCAGGGCAAGCGGGATGAAGCGGTGGCGTGCTATCAGAGAGCCCTGCAACTGAAACCCGACTACGCCGATGCACACAACAACCTCGGCAACGTTTTCCAGGATCAGGGCAAGCCCGACGAAGCGATGGCATGCTATCAGCGAGCGCTGGAACTGAACCCCGGCTTCGCCGAAGTACACAACAACCTGGGTAATGTCTTCAAGGATCGGGCCAAGCTCGACGAAGCGATGGCATCTTATCAGCGAGCGCTGCGACTGAATCCCGACTACGCCGATGCACACAACAACCTGGGTAATGTCTTCAAGGATCGGGGCAAGCCCGACGAAGCCGCGAAGTGTTATCGGCGAGCGCTGGAGCTGAAACCCGATTACGCCAGGGCGCATTACAACCTTGGTCTTGTCTACCACGACCGTGGAGATCTGGACGAAGCGGTGGCCTGTTACCGGCAAGCACTGAAACGGGACCCTGCCTACGCCCAAGCGCACAACAACCTGGGCAACGCTCTCAAGGATCAGGGTAGCTTGGACGAAGCGGTCGCCTGCTGTCGCCAGGCTGTCGAACTGAAGCCGGACCTCGCCGAGGCACATAACAACCTGGGCGCCGCTCTCCACGAACAGGGAAAGCCAGACGAGGCGATCGCCAGCTATCGCCGGGCTGTGGAACTGAAGCCGGACTTCGCCGAGGCACACAATAACCTTGGCAACTCTCTCAAGGACCGGGGTAACCTGGAAGACGCGGTCGCCTGCTGTCGCCGGACAGTGGAATTGAGGCCGGACATTGCCGAGGCACATAACAACCTGGGAGCCGCTCTCCACGAGCAGGGAAAGCTGGACGAGGCGATTGTCTGCTTTCGCCGGGCCATTGAGCTAAAACCCAGTTTCGCATCAGCGCTCGGTTCGCTGGTTCATGAGTTACAACACGTATGCTGCTGGGACGATCTGAGAGTCTTGTCGGAGCGCGTGATCGAGGCTGTTGACCAGAATTCTGATGTTGCTTCGGCTTTTCCGGTGGCACCCTTTCGCTTCCTCGCGTTGCCACTCTCGACTACGGCGGAACAGCAACGGAAAAATGCTCATCAGTGGGTGAATCAGAGTCTTAAAGTGAAAGGGGAGTTCGGGTATGACCGAGCACGCAATCGTACAGCGGCTCCCAAGACCAAAATGATCATCGGTTATCTTTCCGCCGATTTCCGTTCCCACGCCGTCGCCTATCTGATCGCCGAATTGATCGAGAAGCACGATCGAAGTCGATTCGCGATCCACGGCTACTCGTATGGTCCCGATGACGGCTCAGCGATGAGGAGACGGCTTGTCAGGGCGTTTGATCGTCTTGTGGATGTGACGAACTTGCCCCACTCGCAGGCAGCCCGGCGCATCGCGGATGACGAAGTGCAAATCCTTGTGGACTTGACGGGTTACACCAACTACGCGCGCACGGAGATCCTTGCACTGCGACCGGCCCCCATTCAGGTGAATTATCTGGGTTATCCGGGGACGATGGGAGCATCGTTCATCGACTATATCTTGGTGGACGACGATATCGTCCCCTCCGATCAGCAGCCTTTTTTCACGGAGAAGCTGGTGCATCTGCCGGGTTGTTATCAGGTCAATGACAGCCGGCGCGAAATCGCTTCCCGTACGCCATCGCGTGCCGAATGCGGCTTGCCGGAAGCGGGGTTTGTCTTCTGCTCGTTCAATAACAACTTCAAGATCACGCCGGAGATGTTCGACGTCTGGATGGAGCTCTTGAAGGAAGTTCCGGGGAGTGTGCTCTGGCTTCTCGAAGGCAACCGCTTTGCTCCGGCCAACCTGCTCCGGGAGGCCGAGCGGCGAGGAGTGACGGCGGAAAGGTTGGTGTTTGCCCCGCGCAAGCCCCTGGCCGAGCACCTGGCACGGCATCGATTGGCAGACCTGTTCCTGGATACTTTTCCGTACAATGCTCATACAACTGCCAGCGATGCCCTGTGGGTTGGCTGTCCGGTGCTGACGATGGCGGGCGAGACGTTTGCCTCACGAGTGGCGGCCAGTCTGCTCCACGCTCTTGGCTTGCCCGAGCTGATTACAAGGTCGCTGGCGGATTATCAAGACGCAGCGTTGCGGTTGGCGCGGAATGCGGGTTTGCTCTCGTCGCTGCGAGAGCGGCTGGAAGCCGGCCGCGAGGAGTCTCAGCTCTTTAATGGCGATCGGTTTGCCCGCAACCTGGAGACGGCTTACAGCATCATGTGGGAGATTTATGCCTCCGGAGAGCCGGCACGGGCTTTCACGGTCAGTCCCGTGTGAGCGCCCCGATCCCGTCGTCACCGACCGACTCACCCCGTTTATTGCGGCTGCCCAGCCGGTTGGGGTCGATCTTGGAGGCCCGGCACTATTTCTTGACCAGCATCCAGCAAGTGTTGCGGTCGAGGTGCCGACAGAAGTCGAGCCGCTTGCTCCCATCGGCGATTCGCCGTAGACTCGTCGTCTTGTCACGAGATGCGGCGAGACTCCGTGGGGGTTCAGCAGATGGCAATGTGTGCCGAATTGAAGGCCTGGCTACTGACCCTCGGAGTGATCCTGCTCCTCCCGGAGAGTAGCCGGGCCGTCCCGCCTGGCCCCGAGTACGTCGCCATCTTCCCGGCGGAGCCAAAGCATAATCACGCCTCTTGCGTCGTCGAGACCGCCGATGGCAGTTTGCTGGCGGCCTGGTACTCGGGCAGCGGCGAGCGCAAGTCCGACGATGTGGTCATCCAGGGCGCATGGCTTCGCAAGGGGAGCAAGCACTGGGAACCGCGGTTCCTCCTGGCGGACACACCCGGCTATCCCGACTGCAACCCGGCCTTGTTCGCCGGCCCGGACCGATCGCTCTGGCTCTTCTGGCCGACCATCCTCGACCATCGCTGGGAAGGTGCATTGCTGAAATACGCCCGATGCGATAACCCATCCGTCCAGGCCGGTCCTCCCAAGTGGACATCGACCGGCGTGTTGCACGTGACCCCCATCGACTTCGCTGCCGGGATGCAACGCGCCATCGACGGCCTGGGCGCCGAGGACCGGGCGAGGTCCCGGTCCATCGTCGCCGAGGCCCAGGATCGTTCGCGCGACGAATTGTATCAACGCCTCGGGTGGATGCCGCGCGTCCGTGCGGTCGTCCTCCCGAGCGGCCGATGGATCCTCCCCTTGTACTCCGATACCTTTTCCGCCTCCATCATGGCCATCTCGGATGATCGTGGCTCCACCTGGAAAACAAGCAAGCCCCTGATCGGCTTCGGCAACATCCAGCCGAGCCTGGTCCGCAAGACTGATAGAACCCTGGTCGCCTACATGCGCGACAATGGCCCGCATCATCGCATTCGGGTCAGCACGTCGAGCGACGATGGGATCACATGGTCACCGGTGGCGGATACCGCCCTTCCGAACCCGGGCTCCGGCATCGAGGTGATCCGATTGGCGAGCGGGCGATGGGCCCTGGTCTATAATGACCTGCCTCGCGGGCGAAACTCGCTGGCTATCTCGGTTTCCGACGACGAGGGGAAGACATGGAAGTGGACCCGTCATCTGGAACGCCGGCCTCAGGGCCAGTTTCATTATCCGTCGATGCTCCAGGCCAGCGATGGCACAATCCACGTGACCTATACGCTCAGCCTGCCGGAGAAGGGGAGCACGATCGAGCACGCGAGGCTCGGCGAGGAATGGCTGCTGTCGAACGATGCCGATTGACACCCGAGGAGATGGCGCGCCGAAGCCGGCCCGCCCGGAAGATCGCATGCAGGAAGTCACCCCTCAATCTCGAAGTCCGCGGATCGTCTGGGGCGCGACCAATCCCTGGGTCGTCGTCGCGCTCCTCTGGTTCTGCGGGTTCTTCAACTATGCAGACCGGCAGGCGATCTATTCGGTCTTCCCCTTGCTCAAGACGGAATTCGACCTCGACAACGAACAACTGGGATTGCTCGGTTCGGCGTTCATGCTCGTCTACGCCGTCACCTCTCCTTTCTCGGGCTATACCGTCGACTTGCTCTCCCGACGCCTCCTGATCGCGCTCGGGCTCGGATTCTGGAGTCTGATCTGCGCGGCAACGGCGCTGTCGCGGAACTTCGTCCAGCTCGTCCTGTTCCGGGGCGCCGAGGGCCTGGGCGAGGCATTCTACTTCCCGGCGTCGATGTCCGTCCTGGCGGATTATCACGGCCCCCGGACCCGCTCCCGCGCCATGAGCATCCACCAGACGAGCGTTTATCTCGGGACGGCCGGGGGAGCCGTCCTGGCGGGATTCCTCGGCGAGTATCGCGGCTGGCGGTTCCCCTTCTGGGCGCTCGGGCTGACCGGCCTGGTGTATGCCGCGTTCCTGGGTCTCTACCTCGTCGAGCCCGCGCGCGAGGCCGAGGCGAAGGCGGATGATCCGAAACCCGTCGGCGACGAATTCGACGAATGGGCGTCGGCACCCGCCGAATCCGTCTCGCTGCCGGAGAAGGTCGTCCGGATCGTCACGAACCCCGCCGCCGCCTTGCTGCTGGCAGTCTTCGTCGGCGCGAATTTCGTCGCGACGACGTTCCTCACCTGGCTGCCGCTTTATCTCTTCGAGAAATTCGAGCTCAAGTTGGCCGATTCGTCCGTGATCTCGACCGCCTGGCCGATCGCCAGCCTGGTCGGCGCCCTCCTCGGCGGGGTGGCCGCCGACTGGGCGGCGCGGCGATCGGCGGGCGGCCGGATCCTGGTCCAGAGCGTGGGCCTCGTCATCGCCGCTCCCTTCGTCTTCCTCGCCGGCCGATCGCCTTCGCTCGGGATCGTGATCGTCGGCTTGGTCGGCGCCGGGCTGTGCAAGGGGATCTACGACGCTAACATCTTCGCCTCGCTCTTCGACGTCGTCGCGCCGAAGGATCGTGGCACCGCCGCCGGGCTGATGAACACCGTCGGCTGGACCGGGGGCTTTGTGGCCCCTTGGGCCGTCGGTAAGGCTTCGAAAGCCTTCGGCCTCGGGGTGGCTATCGGATCGACGGCCGCCGTGTATCTGCTCGTCGGGCTCCTGGCCTGGTTCGCCTCTCACCTGGCCGTGGCCCGACATCGTCTCCCGCGTCCGGATCCATCCCGATCCTGAGAGGACTTCCGACCATGACCGTTGCACCTTCGATCAGCGACCCGATCCGTCCGAAATACGCCTGGGCCCGACGCGGCGATATTAATGCCTTTTCCGGCCTGATGCTGGACAATATCGGCGTCATGATCCTGATGGCCAGCCTGCTCGTCCAGGTCTTCGGGTTGCCCCGTCAATTCGTACTCACCCGCATGATCCCGGGGACCGCCGTGGGCGTCCTGATCGGCGATCTCATCTACACGGCCATGGCGTTCCGGCTGGCCCGCCGGACCGGCAGGAGCGACGTCACGGCCATGCCCCTGGGCCTGGATACTCCGAGCACCTTCGGCGCCGTGCTCTTCATCATTGGACCCGCCTATCTGGCGGCGACGAAACGCGGTCTCGTGCCCGAAGATGCCGCAAGTCATGCCTGGTTCATGGGAATTGCGATGCTACTCGCATCCGGGATCTTCAAAATCGCCTGCGCACCCATGAGTGCGTGGATAAGACGCGTCGTGCCTCGAGCGGGATTGCTCGGTTCACTGGCGGCGATTGCACTGGTTCTCATCAGTTTCTTGCCGTTGCTCGATATCGCAGCACAACCGGTCGCGGGTATGGTCGCCCTCGCCTTGATGCTGGCGACCTTGACGGCACGGTGGGAGTTTCCCAGGCAGTTTCCGGGCGCACTCGGTGCGGTCCTGATCGGTTGCCTGATCTTCTACGCAATGCAATGGCTAGGCTGGGGGGAGGCGACGTTGCCCGAGGCCGACCGGCCATCTTGGGCACTCCGCGCGGTCTTGCCCATGCCGGTCCAATCGTGGTGGTCGTGGTTTCAGATCAATGGGCGCGAGGCCCTGGGATATTTGCCGATCGCGATCCCGATGGCGCTGGCCACGGTCGTCGGGGGCATCGACTGCACGGAGAGCGCCGCGGCCGCCGGAGATGACTACCCTACCGGCCAGATCATCGCCGTCGAAGGCTTTGCCACCATCTTCGGTGCCTTGTTTGGTGGGGTGATCCAGTCCACGCCCTACATCGGACACCCCGCCTACAAGGCGATGGATGCACGGGCCGCATATACGCTCGCGACGGCCCTCTTCGTCGGTGCCGCCGGGATCTTCGGGTTCTTCGACTGGATCTTCTTCCTCATCCCCAAGCCGGTGATCTTCCCGATTCTTGTCTTCGTCGGGCTGGAAATCACGTCGCAATCGTTTCACGCGACGCCGATCCGACATTATCCCGCCGTCGCCATGGCCTGCATCCCCGCGCTAGCTTATCTGGCCTCGCTGGCCCTCGCCCAGCTCCTCCCGGTGATTGGCAAGCCGTTCGCGGAACTCCCATTTGCGACGCAGCAATGGGTGCAGACCGCCATGGTCCTGGCCGGTGGGGGCACATTCATCGTGACCAGCGTCCTGTGGGCGACGGCGCTGGCCCACATGATCGACGGGAGGGTTCGCGCGACCGTGGGGACCATCCTCCTGTGTGCGGTCTTCTCCTGGTTTGGCATCATCCACTCACCTCTCGCGTCATCTCCGATCGCGATGCCCGCCGAGGTGATTGCACAGCTCCGCAAGGACGGCCGATATGAGGCGACTGCCTTGCAAACACCCTATCACTGGTCGGCCGCTTATCTCTTGACGGCCGTATCGCTGCTCGCCCTCGGCCGATTCGGCAAGACGCCCGGCAAGCCCACGACGGATTCGCCGTTGTCTATTTGACATCTTGTCCCCCAAATCCTCGATCCGCTTCGGCCCAAGCCTTGGTCCGGTGCCGTACAAATCGATGCAAGAAGCCTCCTGGAGGAGCCCCGGAAAGCTTTTCGTACATCCTGTGAGATATAGACGTCGGGAGAATGGCGATATACCCTAATCTCCAGACGCGCGCCTCTCATGAGGATGCGAAAAGGCCGCGTATCGTCGTGCTGGTATGGAAATTGCCGAGGAATTCGCATGACGCCTCGATCGGACCATCCGCCTTCGACGCCGAATTCCTTCATCCAGCGATGTTCTATACTCAAGATCCCGGGTTGCGCCGGCCTGGTTCCCCCGCACCAGGTTGTGTTCGTGCCCCGGGTAGGCGGCCGAACTCCGCGTGGCAGGTTCGGATCGTGAGATGGGACCCTTGAGGCCGCAATAATTTGTGTTCGACCGTCACGGAATCGTGAGACCCGCTCGACATGCGTAAAGGAATCGGCGTGAGTCCTGGAATCGTGGTGGGTATCGCCCACCGCGTGGAGTCTGTCCTCGGCTCGATCGAGCAACAGACCCTGGACAGCCCCGGCCAGATCCCTGCCGAGATCGAGCGCTTCGACCGGGCCGTGACCGATTCGGCCGCCGACCTGGAGGCGATGGTCCTGAAGGTCGCGCAGGAGCTGGGCGACTCCGATGCCGGGATCTTCAAAGGTCACTTGCAGATCGTCAATGACCCGGCCCTGCTGTCCAAGGTCCATGACCTGATCGAGAACAAGCAGATGACGGCCCTGGCCGCCCTCCAGACGGTCATGCAGGGTTACGCGGCGCAATTCGCACGGATCGAGCAGGACTATTTCCGCGAGCGGATGGCCGACGTCCGCGACGTGATCCTCCAGATCGGATCGCATCTGACCCGCAAGCCCGTCGGTCACAGCGACCCCGCCGGCGAGTCGCGAAATGGAGATGAGTCGGTCATCTTGGTCGCCCACGAACTCCTCCCCAGCCAGGCGATGAGCCTGGGCGAGCTGCCGATCGCCGGGATCGTCACCGAGGTTGGCGGCTCGACCAGCCATGCGGCGATCCTGGCCCGCAGCCGGGGCATCCCCGCCGTCTCGGGAGTTGACGGCATCATGACCGAGGTCGAGAGCGGCGACCTGATGATCGTCGACGGCCGCGACGGCATGGTCATCCTCCGGCCGGACCAGGAGGCAACCTCCGCCTATCGCAAGGTCCAGCGCGAATTCTTCAACATCAAGGACAGGCTGGTCGCCAATCGCGACTTGCCCGCCCTGAGCGCCGACGGCACGCGCGTCGAACTCCTGGCGAACATCAACAACCTGGCGGATGCCCAGGCCGCGACCAAGGTCGGCGCCACGGGCGTCGGCCTCTTCCGCACCGAGTATCTCTTCCTCACTCACCACGACGTCCCGGGCGAGGAGGAGCAATACGAATACTACCGTCAGATCATCCTCGGCTCGCCCAGTCAGACGGTGACGATCCGCACCCTCGACCTCGGCGGCGACAAGACGGTCCCCTACCTGGGACGTCGCAGCGAACCCAACCCGTTCATGGGCTGGCGTTCGACCCGCATCTTCTTCGAGAACTCCAAGCTGTTCATCACCCAGATCCGGGCGATCCTCCGCGCCAGCCGGCACGGTCGCGTCTCGATGCTCTTTCCGATGATCACCAACCTGGAGGAGCTGTTGCACATCAACAAGCTCGTCAAGGAGACGCGTCACAACCTCCGGCGCGAGGGCGTGGCCTTCGGCGAGGACGTCAAGACGGGGGTCATGGTCGAAGTGCCGGCGGCCGCGATTTGCATCGACGCGATCCTCCGCGAGACCGATTTCATCTCGATCGGGTCGAACGACCTGATCCAGTATCTGATGGCGGCCGATCGGGATAATCCCAAGGTCGCCCATCTCTGCGAGTCGCTCAACCCGGCGATCTTCGGCGTGCTCCAGAACGTGCTCGCCGCCTGCCAGCGGACCGGGACCCCCGTGACGCTCTGCGGTGAGATGGCCGGCCAACCCAGGTCGGTCCTCGTCCTCTTCGGCATGGGCCTGCGCCGGTTCAGCATGAGCCCCGCATTCATCCCGACCGTCAAGGCCTTGCTCGCATCGGTCACCACCACCCAGGCCGAACGCATCGCCCACCATGCCCTCCAGTTGAACACCAATGAAGAGATCCGGTCCTACCTCACGGCCCGGCTCCACGAGGTCTCCAGCGCCCTCGAGATGTTCGACACCGCATAGAAAGAAGTCTGACGAACTCGACGCCAGGAGATCTCCAGATCCAGGTTCCTCGCCCGAGGCGGTCGGCCATTCTCCAGGGCCATATCGTGAGGCGGACCATCAAGATCGGCCCGGGACCATGTTGCCCGACGAACCATCGCTTGTTAGGCTATTCGATCATGGTCAGTCGAGGCTTCATGCGGGTCGTTTGTTCGCCGACCGATACGCCCGATCGAACCGGATCAGACACAGAGAATGTTCGGTTCCTCATGCTTTCTCCGAATCGGGAACGTTTGCCTCGGGGTTTCCCGAAACCGAGAAGGAGCGATCGAGGCAGCTCCGGATGAGTTGTTGTAACTCATCAGAGAGCTGCCACTTGGGGAGCATAGTTCCCGGGCTTTTCTGATGGCACTGACTTTGCATCTAAGCTGGCCGCTCCCGAGATGATCCGCTCGTCCTGTGGACGAGATCGGCCCAGTCGGGGACGCCGATCCCAAACAATTCGACGCGCCAGCAAGGGTTCCGTTCACTGGAGAGGCTGGGGCTAAGCGATGGCAAAACGTCCGAATGTGAAGGATATTCTGGAGGCGGCTCGCAAGGCGGGCGCGGCCAAGGCATCCCAGGAGGAAGCCGCCGCACCCGAGTCCGAGCCCGTCGAGTCGGCGGCGGAAGCGGTCGCGACGCACGAGCATCAGGTCGCGGCACCGGCCGAGGTTCCGTCGCCCGCGACGCTGGGCCGTCCCCTGTCGCTCAAAGAGAAGCTGGCGGCGGCCCGGACCGCCGGCGCCACCAAGCCCGGCGTTTCGGCCAAGCCCGCATCGGCCGCGGCCCCCGCACCGGAGGCCGCCGAGGAAGCCGCACCGCCCACGGAGCCGGCCGAATCTACGCCGGCGCCGGCCAAGCCGACGGGTCGACCGATGACCTTGGCGGAGAAGCTGGCGTTCGCCCGTAGCGGAGCGAAGCCCGCCGCGGCGCCTTCGGCCGGCAAGCCGGCCGCGGCCAAGGCCGCCCCTGCCGCCGCCGCGACGGCGCGAGCCTTGCCCCCGCTCGACAAGATGACCGATCCCAAGGACCTGGCCGAGGCCGCCCGCCAGGCCGCGGCCAAGCGGGCCAAGGACGAGGCCGCCGCGAAGGCCGCCGCATCGCCGGCCAAGGCCAAGCCCGCGCCGGCCAAGCCCCAGACCGTGCCGCCCCGACCCGGCAGGGAACTGGCCGCGGCCGGTGTCCCCGCCGGACCGGCCGTCAGTCGTCGCGGCTTCTTCGTCGGCAGCTTCCTCGTATCCTGGATCGCCGTGGCCTGGGTGACCTTCACCGCCGGCCTCATCGCCATGACCCAGATGACCGTCCGGTTCATGTTCCCCAACGTGCTCGCCGAGCCGCCCAGCACCGTGAAGATCGGGCTCGCCTCCAACTTCGATCCCGAGGAAGTCAGCGATCGCTTCAAGGCGGAATGGGGGTTCTGGGTCGTCCGCTCCACTAAATACAACGGTCAAGACGTGCTCTACGCACTCCAGTCGATCTGCACTCACCTCGGCTGCCCGCCCAACTGGCTGGCCAGCGAGCAGAAGTTCAAGTGCCCTTGCCACGGCAGCGGGTTCTACATCTCCGGGATCAACTTCGAAGGCCCGGCTCCGCGTCCGCTCGAACGGTTCAAGGTCGCCGTGGCCGACGACGGCCAGATCGTCGTTGACAAGAGCCAGCGATTCCAGCAGGAACTGGGCCAATGGTCCGACCCCGATAGCTTCATCCCTGCCTGATTCTCTCCCTGGGACGTCGTCCTCGATCCGCCGGCCACGAGTGGGCCGAGACCGGTCGGCGTCGCCAGGATCCTCGAAAAATCCGACGCAGTTCGACAACCGCGGGATCGATCACCCGACAACGGACCACTGACAACGGAAGACGGACATATGGCGATCCTGGATAAAATCGCGGACTCCATCTTGGAATCGCAGATCTGGAAGAGCATCTTTCGCCACCCGATGCCGACCGACCGGCGAAACCGCGTGGTGGTGATGCTGACCAATTTCTTCCTGCATCTCCACCCGGTCAGCGTGCGCAAGCAAGGGATCGCGCTCAGCTATACGTGGTGTATGGGCGGCACGACCTTCTTCCTGTTCATCGTGGAGGTCGTGACGGGCGTCCTGCTGATGTTCTACTACCGCCCGACGCTCGAGCACGCCTACAACGACATCCTGGCGCTACGCGACGTGACCACACTGGGCATCCTCCGCGAGATCCATCGCTGGGGCGCCCATGCCATGGTCATCGCCGTCTGGCTCCACATGTACCGGGTGTTCCTGACCGGTAGCTACAAGCCGCCCCGCGAGTTCAACTGGGGCATCGGCGTGATCCTGCTCGTCCTGACCCTGCTGCTCTCTTTCACGGGATACCTGCTGCCTTGGGACCAGTTGGCGATCTGGGCGATCACGGTCGGGTCGAACATGGCGCGGGCGACCCCCGGACTGGGCGTGGAGGGCCCGGGCGCCTCGTTCTTCAACCTCAACGGGGTCAAGCTGATCACGAATGGCTCCGATGCCAAGTTCGCGCTCCTCGGCGGCCGGAGCGTCGGCGAGATGACGTTGAACCGATTCTATGTGCTGCATTGCGTGGCGATCCCACTGGCCGCCGCCTTGCTGATCATGATCCACTTCTGGCGCGTCCGGAAGGACGGCGGGATCAGCGGTCCGCCACCTTTGTGAGACCGGCTGCCAGGCAGTTCGGTGCGGCTCGGGTTCGACTCGGGCGAGTGATCGGGGACCACGCATCCGAGAGGGACCTCGGTCTTTACTAGCCACTAACCACTAGCCACTAGCCACTTGAAATGAATCCACACGAAGACCTCACTCAGGGCGTGATGGCGGGGCTGGCCTGGTACTACATGATCGCGGCCGTGCTCAACGCGGGCGCCGCGGCCTATGTCTCGTATGGGACGATGGTCTCGGAGGGGGCCTCGCGCGTCGGCCTCTTGCCCAAGACCCGCCGGATGCCGGGCTGGCTCAGCAGCCTCTTCCTCCTCCTCTACGGAATCGCCTTCGCGGTGATCGTCCTGCGGGACTACCTCCCCGGCGCCGTCGGTGCCGCTTACGGCCTCTGTGCCCTGGCCAACGCCGCGATGGCCATCATGGCCGGGGCCGACGCCGCACATTTCGCCGAGGCGCACGAGCACGGCCACGGCGAGGGCGACCCCTCGCAACCCCTGAGCCTCGACGAACACCACCCCGCGGTCGGGATCGGCGGCCCGATCAATCGGACGCTCTGGACGCTCATCTGGGGCGTGGCGGCCATGATCTTCCAGATGATCGGGGTGACCTATGCCCTGGGCCACGAGGTCTACATGCCGCTGTTCATGCGGGATGCCATCGACTTCGTCGCCGGTCCCACCACGTTCTTCGTCGGCGCGACGCTCGCGTTCATCGCGGCGATCCACTATCGACGGATCGTCGCCAATGGGCTGGTCGCCTGGTCGGTCGTCAATCTGTTCCTGATGTTCTTCGGCATGAGCATGACCGACTTCGATTTCCGGGACATCGTCACCAAGCCGGACAACGTGCCCATCGTCGGCCTGCTCATCCTGGTCGGATGCTTCTTCTGGTTCAGCCTCCGCCGCGCCGTGATCAATGACGCGCGGATCGCTCAGGGATTGCCGACCCTGGAAGAGCTCGAGCCCGACAAGACGCTGACCTGGCCCGACCTGGTCTACACCGAGCTGATCTGCATGGTGGTCCTGACCATCGTCCTGGTGGTGTGGGGGATCGTCCTCCAGGCGCCCCTGGAACAGCCAGCCAGCTCGACCGTCGCCCCCAACCCGTCGAAGGCCCCCTGGTACTTCCTGGGCCTCCAGGAAATGCTGGTCTACTTCGACCCCTGGATGGCCGGCGTGGTCCTGCCGAGCATGATCATCGTCGGACTGATCGCCATCCCCTACATCGACACCAACAAGTCCGGGAACGGATATTACACCTACAACGATCGGAAATTCGCCTACAATACCTTCCAGTATGGCTTCGTGGTCCTGTGGGTGGTGCTCATCCTCCTGGGTACCTTCCTCCGCGGCCCGAACTGGAACTTCTTCGGCCCTTACGAGTACTGGGACCTGCACAAGCTGATCCCGCTGAATAACGTGAACCTGTCGGACATCGTCTGGATCCAGCTCCTGGGCAAGAACAAGCCCGAGTGGATCCTGCTCCGCGAGCTGCCGGGTATCGCCCTCTGTTTAGGGTATTTCACGCTCGTGCCCTACGTGATGTATCGCCTCTTCTTCCGCAAGTACACCGAACAGTCCGGCCTGTTGCGATACATCACGCTGGCGGTCCTGCTGCTCTTCATGGCCTCGCTGCCGATCAAGATGGTGCTCCGCTGGACGATCAACCTGAAATACCTGGTGGCCATACCCGAGTACTTCTTCAACATCTAGTGGCACGACCGGGCCACAATCACTTGCCACTCGAGATCCCACAGGACGGACGACCATGCCGGCAACCGAGGAAACCTATCGGCCCCAGCCGATCCTCCACATTATCTTCGCCATCTCGTCGATCGGGATGTTGCTCGCGACGGTCTGGATGGTCGTGGCCGACCATTACCGACCTTGGAAGCAGGTGCAGCGCGAATTCCAGGTGGTCGAGCGAGAGAAACTCGAGGCGGCCAAGCAGGAGAAGCTGAAGGAGCAGCAGCAGAAGTACGAGAGCCAGATCAAGGAAATCGACCAGAAGATCGAGGCCGCCAAGTCGGGCGCGGCGGCCCGTGTCGCCGAGATCAGCCGGCTAGACAAGGAACTGGATAGGCTCGGTGCCAAGACCGAGCTGCTCAACACCCAGAAACGATTCCAGAAGGCCGATCTCGACAGCAAGCGCAGCCTCTACGATGGGATGGTCGACCGCGGCGAAGAGCACGCGGCCCGGTCTTATCTCGCGAACATCGTCGCGGGCGCCGAGGCGGACCTCACGAAACTCTCGAAGGAGTCGGAGAAATTCGAGGCCGAGCTCAAGGTCAAGAAGGACCAGAAGGAAGAGCTGCTCGGCTTTGTCGACAAGCTCGAGGACGAACGCAAGCGCATGACCCGCGAGGCCGATCGCGTCGACCGCACGATCGAGCAGAAGGACGCCTTGCACGGCGGCGACTTGCACTGGTGGAGCGCGCCGATGGCCTTCGTGCGCGGCCTGCCCGGCTTCGACCTGATGCCGCCTACCAAGATCCAGCAGATCTGGCTCCCCGAATTGACGATCAATTACAACTTCAAGGAAGTCCCGCGGTACGACCGGTGCATGACCTGCCATCAGGGAATCGACCGCATCGGCTATGACAAGAAGCCCGATGGCGAGGAGATGCCCAAGGTCTTCGCGGCGCACCCGCACCTGACCGACGGCGCGACGACGATCGATCCCAAGGGTAAGGTCGTCACGGCCGGACTCTACCTCGATGGCAATGGGCCGCACCCGGTCAATAGCTTCGGCTGTACGGTCTGCCACGGAGGCCAGGGCTCCGGCACCGAGTTCACCTTCGCGTCGCATACCCCCGACACGCTCAAGCAAGGTAAGGACTGGCACGAGGAATACGGCTGGCACTCGTATCACTTCTGGGATTACCCGATGCTACCGAAGCGGTTCGTCGAATCGAGCTGCTTGAAGTGCCACCACGACGTCACCGATGTCCCCCAGGCCAAGAAACTCCAGGCGGGCTACCAGCGGATCGTCAAGTATGGCTGCACCGGCTGCCACACCATCGGCGGCGAGGGATCCTACGGGCCCGACCTGACCGACGAGCCCCAGGTCGGCCCGAACCTGGCGCACGTGGGCTCGAAGGTCTCGAAGGAATGGATCCTCAAATGGATTATCGACCCCCATGCCTTCCGCCCCGATTCGCGGATGCCGCGGTTCTACGGGCTGAATAACAACGGCGAGAAGGAGGACTGGCCCAAGAACTACGCCGAGGCCAACGCCATCGCCCATTACCTCTTCGCCAAGAGTACCCAGCCCGCGGACTTCGTCGATCCGCCCGCCAAGACCGATCCGGCGAAGGGGAAAACGCTCTTCCTCCAGAAGGGCTGCCTCGCCTGCCACCAGCACCGACCCTATCCGGTCCACGAAGTCCAGCTCTCCGACAAGAAGGCCGTCAATCCGGCCTACTATGATCTCCCCGAGGCGAACCGCAAAGATTCCAAGCCGGACCTCGCGCTCAAGGGCGTCCCCAAGCTCGATGCCGCCGCGACCTACGATCCCAAGAACTTCCCGGCCTCGGTCCGCGACAAGGCCATGGCGAACTTCGGCCCGAACCTGTCGAACATCGCCGCCAAGTTCCAGTCCAAGCCCCAGGGGCTGAAATGGCTCGCGAACTGGATCAATGCCCCCGAGAAGTACCACCCCAAGAGCTTGATGCCGAACTTGCAGCTCTCATTCCAGGATTCGGCCGACATCGCGAGCTGGATCCTCTCGGTCCCCGGCGAGTGGCCCGTCACCGTCGAGGTCCCGGGTGCGGATTCCAAGGAAGTCAAGGCCGCCGTTGACGAGCTCGTCACGCTCTATGTCTCCAAGAGCGGCAGCTTCAAGAAGGCCGACGGGAAGGTCGTCGCCAAGTCCCTCAGCGAGGTCAAGCCGTACGTGACGGGAGAGCTGGGGATGGACGAGAAGCTGCACTACCTCGGGGAGCGGACGATCTCACGGCTGGGCTGCTTCGGCTGCCATAACATCCCCGGATATGAGAATGCCAAGCCGATCGGCACCGCGCTCAACGACTGGGGGCTCAAGAGCCCGGCCCGGCTCGACTACGGCCACATCCGCGAGTTCCTGGAAGAACAGGCCGCCGACATGGATGGGACCCGCGACGGCACGCCCCTCATCTACCAGGAGGAAGTCACGCACGAGACCCGGATGGGCTTCCTGTTCGAGAAGATCCACCGCCCGCGCAGCTACGATTACCTGAAGAAGAGCGAGAAGTACAAGCCGTGGGACGACCGGCTCCGCATGCCCCAGTTCGCCTGGGCCAATGACCCCGCCGCAGTCGAGGAGGTCATGACCTTCGTGCTCGGGCTGACCGGCGAACACATCCCATCCCGGTATCTCGCCAAGACGCACTATACTCCGTCGCAGAAGGCGGTCGCGCAGGGTGACAAGGTCGTCAACCGGCATAACTGCACCGGCTGCCACGTCCTCGACATGCCCAAATTCAAGGTGCCCGAGGGCATGAAGGTGGCCGACATCTTCACCGACTTCAAGTCGAACCTGCGGACCTCCTACTCCAATCGTGCCAGCGATTTCCTCGAGCTCTATCCCGGCCTCACCTATGATTCCAAGAAGAAGCTGGGCAATAACGAGATCGAAGGAGAGCTCGGGCTCGCCCCGGACGACGGCAAGACGCCGATCATCATCGAAGGGATGCAGACCGACGTCGTCGAGAATGAGGTGACCGTGCAGCTCTGGAAGCCGGTCACGATCCGGGGCTATACCTTCAACGTCGGCGACAACCTGACCGTGGACAAGACGAAGATCCACACGGAGGAAGGCCACGGCGGCGATTTCGCATTCCTGTTCGCGACCTCGCAAGCCGAGAAGACCGGTGCCCCGTTCGGGCCGTTCTGGAACCGCCTGCCGCCCCCGCTCCTCCGCGAGGGGAACAAGGTGCAGACGCCCTGGTTGACCGCATTCCTCAAGGACCCCTATGCCATCCGGCCCGCCGTCCAGTTGCGCATGCCGCGGTTCCACTACGGCAAGACCGAACAGACGGCAACTCAGGAGACCGCAGAACTGGCGAACTACTTCGCCGCGCGAGACCGGGCTGAGTTTCCCTATCCGTTGATCGCGGAGCGGACGACCACCTACCTGGAGCAGCGCGAGAAGGCGCATCCCAATTATCTGGGTGCCGGCTGGGAAATGATGACGGCGAAGGGCTCGCCCTGCCTCCAGTGCCATGCGATCGGCCAGTACAAGCCCGCTGGCGGCGAGGGCGTCGTCAACGGGCCGGAACTTCGGCAGGTCGCGGCACGTTTCCGGCCCGAGTATCTCGAGACCTGGATCGCCAAGCCGAGCCGGCTGGTCCCCTATACCGCGATGCCGCAGAACGTCGCCCCTCACGGCGCCATCCAGATGCCCGTCCCCAAGACTTTCGACAACCAACCGCTGGAGATGGTCCGGGCCATCCGCGATACCCTGCTGAACTACGTCAATGCCGTCGAGCTCCAGCTTGCCAGCAGCAACCGTGATGCAGGTTCCGCACCCGTCGGCGGTTCGGGCGGCAAGACCTCGAGCAGCGCCCCCTGATACCAGGGAGCCTAGCTGCGAGACCTGAATCTTTGTTCTGAATCGTAGATAACGCGGCATGTGTCGCAAGTGTGAGCCTACTAGACCGCTTCACGATTGGTTTGCGCACAACTCGACGCGAAGCGGACTTTTACGAGCCCGAAGCGCCAGCGAGTGAACTCTCGGAATGCATGCACTCGCTTGCGCTTCGGGCTCGTATCGGCCGCACTCGATCGCGATTCGCAAGAGGAGATCAACGCAATGGACTTTTCCCGGATACGCAAGCCCTCCCTCCTGGGACTGGGCTTCTCGGCGACCCTGGCCATCGCCGTGATCGGTTGTGGCGGCGAGGGGGTCAATAAAGACCAGGCCGTGCTCATTGACGCACCGGATGCCAACCTGAACTCGAAGTCAACCGCCGCTGCGCCCCCGACCTCGACGGGCGGGAGTACACCGAGTACAGGCACCGGCACCGCAACCGCCACGTCCGCCCCCGTCAAGGCCGAAGGGTGGGGGACTCTCAAAGGAACCGTCGTCTTCGGCGGGACTCCGCCGGAACCCAAGGTGCTGGAGGCACAGGGCAAGGCGCAGAAGGATCCGGAGGTCTGCGCCAAGACGGCTCCGATCATGTCCGAACGACTGATCGTCAACTCCGGCACGAAGGGCGTCAAGAATGCCTTTGTTTACCTCATTCGGCCTTCCGCGGTGAACCCCGAGGCCAAGAAGGCCGCCGAGTCGGCCAAGCCGGAGTTCGATCAGAAGGGCTGCGTCTATTACCCGCATGCGCTGGCCGTGATGGCGGGTGTCCCCGTCCTGGTCAAGTCGAGCGATCCAACCAGTCATAATGTCAACTTCCAGTTGAAGAATCTCACCCAGAATCCGGTCCTACAGCCCGGCTCCAAGATGGAGATTACGCCGCAGTCGCCCGAGCGGAGCCCCGGCCTGGTCAGTTGCAGTATCCATCCCTGGATGCAGGCGTACTGGATGGTTCTTGATCACCCGTACTTCGCGATCACCGACGAGAACGGGAATTTCGAGATCAAGAATGTCCCGGCCGGCACTCAGAAAGTCGTCGTCTGGCAAGAGGCGGCCGCTATGGTGACTCCCAGTTCCGGGGAAGACGTCAACATCGCGGCGAACGGCGATACGACCAAGTCGTTCACGATCGACCCCACCAAGTTGAGGGGAAACTGAGTCCAACCCGCTCGGCTCGAGGTCGGAATACACCCGGCCTCGAGTCGTGACTATTCCCCTGGGATGAATCGCTCCGATCGTTCGGCACCTCCGATAAGCTTGCGAATGACCCGCACTGGCCGGTATAATTCCCCGACCCACCGAGCATCCTTCCAGGAGGCTCAACCGAACCCCCCAGAACTGGGTCTTCGCAAGGCATCTAGTCGAGGTTTGACTGATATGAATCCGCTTGAAATACGTCTCCCCTTCATCCCGCGGCCCACATTGGTCGTGCTCGGGCTCGCCATGGCCTTGAGTCTCGTGATCCAGGGCCGGGCATCTGCCACACCTCCCTCACCGATGACCCTCGCGGCCAGTCTCCTCGGCCAGGGTCAATACGGTACGATCAAGGGGCGACTCGTCTGGGGTGGCGATGACGTGCCGGAGCCGAAGGTCTTGGAAGAGCAGGGGAAGGCCTCGAAGGATCCCAATGTCTGCTCGAAAAACGGGGCGATCCTCCAGCGCGCGCTGATCGTCGATCCCAAGACGAAGGGTGTTGCTTATGCGTTCGCCTATCTCGTCCGGCCCAAGGGGACCAATCCCGACGCCGTCAAGGATCTGGTGAAAAACCATCCCAAAGTCGTGCTCGACCAGAAGAATTGCGAATTCGAGCCCTACGTCCTGCCCATGCATCAGGACCAGACGCTGGTCATCAAATCCAGCGATCCGATGATCAATCACAACGTACGCATGTCGCCGTTGAGCAACCCCGGAAAGAATCAGACACTGGCCCCGGGCGGCGAGCTCGCGGTGACGCTCTTCGCCGAGCGGTTTCCGATCGAGATGCAGTGCGACATCCATCCCTGGATGAAGGCATATGTGTTGGTCTGCGATCATCCGTTTTTTGCGACCACGGCGGCGGATGGTTCCTTCGAGATCAAGGGAGTGCCCGCCGGCCCGCAGCGGCTGGTCCTGTGGCAGAAGAGCGTCGGATATGCGTCGCCCGGATTGGGACGCGGCATGGAGGTCGTTGTCAAGGCCGGCGAGACTACCGACGTAGGCGAGATCAAACTCGACGCCAAAAAAGCCCTCCAGGAGATCCGCTGAGTCCTGTATGGTGGGTGAAAACCACCGGTGCGAGGCCCTCTTCGTGGGTTTCACCCACCCTACAACGGTCCGACATGCCAGGATTCGCCAGTGTCCAAGCGCCGCACACGGAGTCGGAAGCGTCGGCGAGACTCGGAACCTGCGGCTGCGTACTCGGGTAAGCTCATCGACATCAGCTTCAAATATCGACTCGGCCGACTTCTCCAGTCGGTCGGCTTGCTCATCCTACCTTTCGGCATCGCGTCGGAACTGCTCGGCCATGTTGGACTCGGTCAGTCCTTGCTCATCGCAGGGGCAGGAGCCCTGATCTTCTATGTAGGGTACGTCCTCCAGAATCGGCCCTGACGGATCCCTCCCATCCGTTCCATCGATCGATCCATCCCGAGGAATCGTGCTCCATGGAAGGCTCCAGTTTGTTTGGACGGTGAGTCTTCCGCGAATTCTGAGAAATGATTGCGAGAATGAGTCCTTGCTCAGCGCGCTCCGGACGCGACTGCCCATTTTCTAGGCAACTATGAAGCAACGGCAAGGATTTCGTAATAACAATTCTCGATAGCCGTTCGAATGCCAGCGCCCTAGAATCCAATAGATGCCGACCGTGCGAGGATTGTCGCTCATTGCTCTTGAGGCGGAACCACTCTTGCGAGTTGCGACACGATCATCCTGAAAACTAGGGATCGCCCCGCCCCACTCGCGTCATGAGTCGTTAAATAGTGGCTTGGTATCGAATTTGCCTTGCAGGGATGAGACGGTTTCGTGTTGAATGAAGATGGGATGAGGAATCCTGGCGCAGTCCTCGGTACGTCAAGTCTCTCCTGGTCCCTTGAGCCTGACACACGGCAACGCGTAATGATCCTTCATCGGGACGATGCTCGGCCCTGATGACTCCAAGAACGGAGCTCGACGAGATTGGCATCATCACGCGGGTTCCCCAACAGTGGTGTGCGGATCACAGGCAACAGTGGTGTGCGGATCACAGGCCCTGCCGATCCCGAGAGGGGACGACAGGGCCGGGAGGGGCAGGACATGGGCGGGTTCCGATCGAGTTGGGTCGGTCGGCCCGGACGACCGGGCCGTGACGATCGTCCCTGGAATGTCGGCGTCCTGGTCGGCGTTCTCGGGATCGTCTTTTTCGCCGGGGGCGACCTTCATGCGCAGGGCACCGGCCGGAGCGGTTCTCGATTCGTGCCCGATTCCAGCGAGGAGGCCGAACGGAAGCTCCGCACCGCCGCGGCGCATACGCAGGATCGGCAGTGGTCCGAGGCGATCGACATTTATCAGCGGGTGATCGACCAGTATGGCGACAAGGTCGTGAAGCGCCCAAGGATGAACCCGGCGGGGATCCTTCGGGCGATTTCCCCTTGTATGTGAACGGCCGACGTTTCTGCCACCGATGTCTCGCCCAGATGCCCCCGGAAGCCCGAGAGCTCTATCGCAGCCGGGTCAACGGTCTTGCCGAGCGATGGTTCCGCGAAGGTTCTCGCCTGCGCGATATGAGCCTGCTCCGTCGCGTGATCGGGCAGGCGTTTTGCAGCTCATGGGGCGACGACGCGCTGGAGCTCGCGGGCGACCTCGCCTTCCAGGACGGCCGATTCGATGAGGCGTTGGCTCTCTACGGGCAGTTGGTGGCCGACCGCCCGGGAGACCCGAATCTCCTGATCCACCCGGACCCGTCCGTCAATCTGGCCGAGGTGGCGGCCAAGAAGTGGCTGTGCCGGGCCGCCGGGGACAACCCGCCGACCAAGGCCGACCTCGAGGAATTTGCACGGCGCTATCACGGTGAGTCGGGCACATTGGCGGGGAAGAAAGGACCCTACGCGAGCATACTGGCGCAGTCCCTCGCGTCCGATCATCTCGGTTTGCCGTCGCAGGTCGCCGATGGCCGATGGCCGACTTTCGCCGGCTCACCCAGGCGGAGCCGTATCGTGCCGGGTCCGATCGACGTCGGTCAGGTGCAATGGCGTGTCGAGCTGGATAAGATCCCCCCAGGACGGCTCGCGCCCGGTCGCAACCCCTCGACGACCACCCAGGGCACCTCCCCGCGGCTACTGGCCTACCACCCGATCGTCCTGGGAGACCAGGTGCTGGTCTGTGACGGCTCGAAGGTCCTGGCCTACAACCTCAACGATCGTCCCGGCGGTCCGGATGGGACCGAGGGCCGTCCGGTCAGCGTGGCCTGGAAATACGATTCCGAGAATGGGGTCGGGGCGCCTCAAGCACCGAGGCCCTACACGGCGATCCCGCGGTTCACCCTCACCGCGCTCGGGCATCGGATCTATGCCCGAATGGGCACCGTCAGCGTCCCCGCTCTCAGTAACAATCGGTTCGGGCGGAACTTCCAGATGGGCGAGATCGGGACCAGCTCGATCGTGGCCCTCGACTGGAATGCCGAGGGACACTTCCTGTGGGAGGTGAAGTCGTCGAATCTAGAATTGCCCAATCGACCCGGCGGCTCCCGGTCGGTCAACTTCGAAGGGACCCCCATCGCCGACGCCCAGAACGTCTACGTGGCCGTCACCGACCGCCGCGATGAGATCCGGATCTATGTCGCCTGCTTCGAGGCCGAGACGGGCACCCGGCGTTGGATCAAGGACCTGGGGACGGCCCGGCCGGAGCCCGACCCGGGCATGGGTTTCATGCCGATGACCCCGTCGAGTTCCTCGGCGGGCGATTATCACCATCGCCTGCTCACGCTCGACGGGGCGACGCTCTACTATTTGACGAACCTGGGCTCCGTCGTGGCGATCGAGGCCGAGACCGGCGCGACCCGATGGCTGGCGGCCTATCCCCATCTGGAGAACTATCAATCCGGCCGGGCCGGCGAGCGGGACTTGAACCCCGCCGTGGTGTACGACGGCAAGGTGATCGTCGCGCCGAGCGACGCGAATGCGATCTACGCCTTCGACGCCGCCTCGGGGCGGCTGGTCTGGAAGACCGAGGCCATCTCCGACGACGTCAAGCTCTCGCATCTCCTCGGCGTGGCCAAGGGCCGGCTGGTCGCCACAGGCGATCGCGTGCTCCTCTTCGACGTCCAGACGGGCAAGCTCGTCAGCACCTGGCCCGACTCGGGGAACATGGAGGGCTACGGCCGCGGGCTGCTCGCGGGCGACCTGATCTACTGGCCGACGAGGTCGGAAATCCACGTCCTGGATCAGCGGTCCGGCCTGAAGGCGCAGCCCCCGATCAAGCTCCAGGAGACCTACGGCCAGACGGGGGGGAACCTCGCCGCCGGCGACGGTTACCTCATCGTGGGGCAGGCCGACGGCCTGGTCGTCTTCTGCCAGAATAGCCGGCTCATCCAGCGCTATCGTGACGAGATCGTGCGGGCTCCCGATCGGGCCTCCAATTATTACCGATTGGCCCGGGCCGCCGAGGCGGTCGGCCTCGAGGACACGGCACTCGACTCCTACCGGACGGCGATCCTCAAGGCGGACGCGAACGAGTCGATCGACGGGATTCCTCTGGCGGGAACGGCACGCGATCACCTGTTTCGACTATTGATGAAACAGGCCGGCCGGTCTCGACGCGATCGGCACTGGGAAGAGGCCATCGCCCAGCTCCGATCGGCGGCCGAGGTGGCCCGCGCCGAGCCCGAACGGCTGGAATCGCGGCTGCTCCTGGCCGATATCCTGCTCGATGCCGCCCGGCCGCGCGAGGCGGTCGATGCACTGGAGCGGATCCTGCTCGACGGCGGGATGCGGGCGCTGCCGGTCGCCGCCGATGGCCAGCGCACGATCCGCGCCGACCTGTTGATCGCCGATCGCCTCGCCATGATCGTGCGTCGCGACGGTCGGGCGGCGTACGACGAATTCGACCGTCAGGCGGCGGCGCTCTACCGGCGCGGGAAGCAGGAGCGGGACCCCCACGCCCTGCTCGAGGTCTGCCGGAATTTCCCCGCGGCCCTGGTGGTCCCGGACGCGATGGAAGAACTGGGATCGGTCCACGAGACGTCGGGCCGGCTGGCCGAGGCCGCGCACGCGTACAAGCGTCTGCTCGCCCTGGCCGGCGACGACTCGCGCCGAGCCCGGGCGATCTGGTCGATGGCGCGGGTCTATGAGGCGAGGAAGCTCTACGTCGCCGCCCGGGATGCTTACCTCGACCTGGTGTCGCGGTTCCCGAAGGTCCAGCTCGAGCCGGGCACCGGCCCGACGGTCGCCGAGCGGGTGGCCGAGAAGCTGGGCCGCCCCCCCTACGCGAGCCTGGTCGCCGACTGGCCGCAGCCGCCGATCCCATTGCCGATGGTCCGGCGATGGCACTGGGAAGCGCCCGCGGATCGCGCGGCCCGTGCCATGGGAATCGAGGGAGGCATCCCATCGCTCGAAGCCGGACGCATCCTCCTCAACCGTCGCCATGCGCTGCGGCTCCTCAATCCCTCCGACGGCTCGACGCGATGGTCGGCCGAGTTGGACGAGCGCGTCGTCTGGGCCGGCTACC
Source organism: uncultured Planctomycetota bacterium (assembly GCA_963777695.1). GTDB lineage: Bacteria > Planctomycetota > Planctomycetia > Isosphaerales > Isosphaeraceae > CAVZRC01. The sequence continues at coordinate 725,863 of CAVZRC010000001.1, read as the reverse complement.
TCGCCGACAAGGTGATCGCCGCCACTCCCCGCCACGTGGTCGCGCTGGATCTCAACCAGGGGACGCCGCAATGGCGATTCGATCTGGACCGCACGGGCAAGGAAGCCGGGAAGCCCGACCCGTTCGCCGCCGCCGACTCGGCCAATGAGCGGCCGGCGCGCTCCGGTCGCGATCTCCACGGTTTCCGGCTGGTCAAGGGCCGCCTCTTCTGCCTCCGTGGCGCCGGCGAGCTGATCGCGCTGGACGGCGACACCGGCGATGTGGACTGGTCGTTCACGGCGTCGCAGGGCGAGATCAATCCCAACCTCTGGATCGGCCCCGATCGCGTCGTGCTGCAAGTGGACCGCCCCAACCAGTTGATGGTCCTCCGCACGGACGACGGCCGTCCCGTCGCCCGGACCGCCCTGGCCGAGACCGAGCAGCTCGAACGGCCGCCCCTGGCCCTGGACGACGATTCCGTCCTCCTGGTCCTCGACCCCAGGACCGTCAAGAAGTATGACATCAACCATGGCCAGATCGTCTGGGAATATCGCGAGAGCGAGGATCTGCCCGTCACCGGCCCGCCGCGATTATTCGGCGATGCCGAGCGGGTTCTGGTCTTGCACGACGGTCGCAAGCTGATCCGGCTCGACCCCGCGACGGGCTCGAAACGGTGGGCCTGCGAAGTGGGCGACGAGCCCCTGGCGGATCGCGCGGGCGTCGTGGCGCTGGACGATCGCCGATTCTATTGCATCTACCGCTGGAGTTCGATCGTGACGCTTCGGTCCGTCTCGCTGTCCGACGGCGTCCAGTCCTGGACCTCGGCGTGGGTGGGGACGGAAGATTCGTCGTGGTCGATCGCACTGTCGGCCCAGCATGTGATCGCGTACCCCAATCAAACCGGACTGGCTGACGGCTTCGAAATGGCGACGATCCCCGTGATCGTCCGTCGGCGCGAGACGGGCGCGCTGGTGCAGCGATTCCTCTTCCCGGCAACCCCAGTCGAGGCGGTGCCCCCGGCCGATCCCGGCGGTGCGCTCGCGGCGACGACGCAAGGCGTCGTTTCGGTCAGGATCGACCCGGGCGGAGCCTCGGTGGCGACGCCTCGGGGGGTCTGGGGCCTGGGAGCCAAGGGGGCCGACGCGGCCGGTTCGACGGACCGATGACCGGGCTTATGGACCATCTCGCCTCGACGCATCGATCGCCCGAATCACGACGGATGAGTTTGCTCTTTCCAGATCATCAGTAAGCCGTCCACGGAAACCACCAACCGACGCGGAATTGAAGAACTCGATCCGAGCCGCTGCTTTCATGTACGTCAGTCAATGAAATGGTCGAGAATCCCTCCTTTTTCTTACAATCTGTTCGCCGGCCGAAGAACTTCCACGTTGGTAGGACTGTAGGGCGGCCCGCCGTGGCCGCTGCCTTCGAGGTTGCGAGGATCTTGAAGGGACTCCCCGACCGCTCGAATCCGGAGACACACGAGTGAGCGACTCGACACCCGAAGAATTCCAGCCGACCGAAGATGACATCGCCGCGGTGGCGCGCCTCAAGGACGGATTCGACCGGCTCAAGTCGGAGATGGCCAAGGTGATCGTGGGCCAGCATGCGGTCCTCGAGGAATTGCTCGTCGCCATCTTCGCGCGGGGCCATTGCCTGCTGATCGGCGTCCCCGGGCTCGCCAAGACGCTGATGATTCATACGCTGGCCGACGCCCTCAACCTGAGCTACAACCGCATCCAGTTCACGCCCGACCTGATGCCTTCGGATATCACCGGCACCGAGGTGATCCAGGAGGACAAGGCCACGGGCGTCCGCCAGTTCAAGTTCCTCCGCGGGCCGATCTTCGCGAATATTGTCCTGGCCGACGAGGTCAACCGCACCCCGCCCAAGACCCAGGCCGCGCTGCTGGAGGCGATGCAGGAGCGGCAGGTGACCGTCGGCGGCGAACGGCATCGCCTGCCCGATCCGTTCTTCGTCCTGGCGACGCAGAACCCGATCGAGCAGGAGGGTACGTACCCGCTCCCCGAGGCCCAGCTCGACCGGTTCATGATGAACATCCAGGTCGATTACCCCTCCGAGGAGGAGGAGCTCGACATCGTCCGCCTGACGACCTCGGTCCACAAGCCGACGGTGAGCAAGGTCCTGACCGGTGCCGAGATCCTGGGCCTCCAGGAACTGGTCCGCAAGGTGCCCATCGCCGACCATGTGTCGCGGTACGCGATCCGGCTGACCCGCAATTCGCGGCGCTCCAAGGATGGCCCGGACTTCATCCGCGACTTCGTGAGCTGGGGTGCCGGCCCGCGCCAGCCAGTACCTGGTCCTAGCGGCCAAGGCCCGCGCCGTGCTCCACGGCCGGTACCACGTCTCCACCGACGACATCCGATCCGTCGCCGGCCCGGTCCTGCGGCATCGGATCATCACCAACTTCAACGCCGAGGCCGAGGGCCTCAAGCCCGACGACATCGTCGCGCGCCTGATCAAGTCGATCCCCGTTGACGAGCACGAGGCCGAGCAAAGTGGAAAACTACCAAAAATATTTAAATCCGCACACGCTGGCTAGCCTCGAGGGGCTGGACATCCAGGCGAGGATGGTCGTCGAGGGCTACGTGGCCGGGATGCATCCCAGCCCGTACCACGGCTTCTCCGTCGAGTTCGCCGAGCACCGCGAGTACGTCCCCGGCGACGACATCCGCCACGTTGACTGGAAGGTCTGGTCGAAGACCGACAAGCTCTACCTGAAGCAGTACGAGGAGGAGACCAACCTCCTCATGTACCTGCTCCTGGATACCAGCGAGTCGATGGCGTATGCCTCGGGGGAGAACGTTTCGAAGCTGCAATACGCGCAGTGGGTCGTGGCGGCCCTGGCCTACATGATCCTCCAGCAACAGGACTCGGTCGGCCTGGTCGTCTTCGACGATGCCGTCCGCCGTTACCTCAAGCCGGCCGGCCAGGCCTCGCAGCTCAAGGAGCTGCTCCACATGCTCGACGTCACCCCGGCGCGCGACAAGTCGGACATCGGCATCGTCCTGAACGATCTGGCCGAGCGATTCAAGAAGCGGGGCGTGGTTGCGATCTTCTCGGACTTCTTCGACGAGCCGGCCCGGATCCTCGCCGGCCTGAAGCACTTCCGACACCGGCGCCACGAGGTGATCGTGTTCCACATCCTGGACCCCGCCGAGATCGAGTTCCCATTCCGGTCGACCACGCTCTTCAAGGGGCTGGAGGGCTTGCCCGAGATCCTCACGGAGCCCCACGCCCTGAGGCGGGCCTATCAGGCCGAGCTCGGCGCCTACCTGACCGAGCTCCAGAAGGGCTGCCGCCTGGCGGATATCGACTACGTCCCGCTTCGGACCGATCAGACCCTCGACGTGCCGCTGTCGAGCTATCTGGCTTCCCGCGCGGCCCGCGTCCGCTGAACAATGGAGCCGCCCGTGTCCGTGACGCTACACCCGATCTGGGCCCTGGGATTCGCGAACGCCGCGCTGCTGTACGGGCTCGCGGCCGCATCCGTGCCCATCATCCTCCACCTCCTGAACCGACGCCGGTTCCGCGAGGTCTCCTGGGCGGCCATGCGGTTCCTCATGGCGGCGATCCGCAAGAACCAGCGTCGCATCCGGATCGAGCAATGGCTCTTGCTGGCCATCCGGACGCTCATCGTCCTGCTGGTGGTCTCGGCGATGGCCAAGCCGTTCCTCGAGTCCTTCGGCATGGTGATCGCCGGCCGCCGCGTTCATCGCGTCCTCGTCGTCGACGCCTCGATGAGCATGGGGTACACCTCGGGCGGGACGAGCCGATTCGACCAGGCCAAGGCCGAGGCCGCCCAGTTGGTCAAGGAGTCGCACCCCGGCGATTATATCAGCCTGATCCTGATGGGACAGCCGCCTCGCGTGGTCATCAGCGATCCCTCGCATAACCTCAAGGAGGTCGGCAAGGAGATCAGCGAACTGGTGATGACCCATGGGGGCGTCGACCTGGCGGCCACATTCGAGAAGGTTGACCAGGTCCTCGACGTCTCGTCGATCCCCCAGAAGGAAGTGATCTTCCTCACCGACCTCCAGGCCGCGAGCTGGCGCCTGCCGGGGCCGATGACCGATGGATTCAAGCGCGTGCTCGCCCGGATCGAGGCGAGGCAACCCCGGTCGGTCCTGATCGACCTGGGGAAGACCGGGGGCGAGAACTGGGCGGTGACCGACCTGAAACTCGATGCGCCGGTCGTCACCGTCGGGTCGAGGGTGCTGGTCAGCGGCGTCCTCCGGAACTTCGGCGGCACCCCGGCCGATGGCGTCCGCGCGCGGTTAACCGTCGACAACCGACTCGGGCCCGAGGCACCCGAGGACCTTCCCCCGGGCGAGGACCATCCGGTGGTCTTCCCCCTGCAATTCCCCTCGCCCGGCGACCACGTGGTCGAGCTCACCGTTGACGACGATCCGCTGCTCCTCGACAACAAACGCTGGCTCGTCGTCCCGGTCCGCGAGTCGCTGAACGTGCTCCTGGTCGACGGCCATTTCAAGTCGGAGCCCTACCAGGCCGAGACCGACTACCTGGCCCAGGCGCTGAGCCCCACCGAGGTCTCGCCCGGCCAGTCGGGCACGGGCCCGATCCGCGTGGAGGTCGTCTCGGAGTCGCAGCTCGCCCGCCGCGAGTTGACTCCCTACGACGCGGTCGTCCTCTGCAATATCGCCCAGTTCAGCCAGCCCGAGGTCACGGCCCTCGAGGACTTCCTCAAGCAGGGCGGCGGGGTCGTCATCTTCGGCGGCGACCAGGTCGTCGCGGACAATTACAACCGGCTCTTGTATGCCGATGGCAAGGGTCTCTTGCCCGCGTCGATCGGAGCGAGCGTCGGCGATGCCGCCCGGCGGGAGGATGGGATCGCGTTCGATCCTCGGGGCTACCGACATCCGCTCGTTTCGGACTATCAGGGCGAGTCCAGCGGGGTGACCGCCGGGCTCACGAGGGTTTTCACCTGGCAATTCCACAAGCTGGGCATCCCGAAGGACTCCAAAGCCGAGGTCGCGCTGGCCTTCGATAATGGCGACCCGGCCGTGATCGAGGCGCCTCGTCATCGCGGCACCGTGGTGATGGTGGCGACCTCGGCCGACACCGGCTGGACCACCTGGCCGATCCACAAGAGTTACCCGCCCGTGATGCAGCAGATCGTCCTCAGGGCCTCGGCGGGTAAGCTCTCCGAGCGGAATATCCGCGTCGGCCAACCCTACGATCAGTCGTTCCCCGAGTCCGGGACCGCGGCCGGGGTGACCGTCCTGACGCCCAAGGGTCAGTCCGTCGCCACCAAGCTCCAGCCCGAGGGGGGCGTCAGCCGGTTCCACTTCGAACAGACCGATCTCTCGGGCCAGTATCAGGTCCGGATCGGACCGCCGTTGAGCGTGGAGTCGTCCTTCGCCGCCAATACCGACCCCGCCGAGAGCGACCTCGCCAAGCTCGACGAAGCGGCGCTCAAGTCCCAGATCCCCGGCTGGAACTTCAATTATTTCGATGTGGCCAACTGGAAGGACCTGACGGGCGACGCCGCGTCGGTCGGACGCCGCGGCGAGCTACACCGGCCGATGCTCTATGCGGTCCTCGTCCTCCTGCTCCTGGAATCGTTCCTCGCCTGGAAATTCGGCCATCATGATCCTTCTTGACGAGGTAAGCCGACTGTGAGCGCGACCGACTGGATCATCGAGAAACTGGCCCTGGCCGACCGACTGGGCATCGCCCCGGCGCGTCCCGGGGAGAAGATCAGCTCGCATATTCGCTACGAGCAGCCCTGGCCGCAGTGGGTCCTCGTCTTCACCGTGCTCGGCAGCGTGGGATTGATCGTCTGGCTCTATCGGAACGAGGGCCGGGTCGGCCTGCCATCCAAGGTGCTGCTTGCGGGCCTGCGGATCATGCTGGTGCTGCTGGCCGTCTTCATGCTCTCGGAGGCGGTCCTGTCGGTCCAGCGCAAGGGCTTGCCGTATCTGACCATCCTCGTCGACGACTCGGCGAGCCAGCAGATTATCGATCAGTATGAAGACCCCGAGATCCGGTCGAAGCTCGATGCACTGGCGTTGCCCTCCGAGCGCCAACCGACTGCCTCGAAGGCTGGGAGCGAGGTCGTGGCGGCCCCCTCGGCGGATGGGGAGGGTCAAACCACGCGTTTGGCCATCGCCAAGGGCCTGATCTTGAAAGACAACGCGTCGTTGATCCGGGACCTCCAAAAGCATTTCAAGGTCCGGATCTACCGAGTGTCGAATACGGCCCGGCTGGTCGCGGACGTCGACAAGGCCGACGCCCTCGGTCGGGCCGTCGAGTCGGTCCGCGCGCTGACGGCCGAGGGCACGCAGACGCGTCTCGGCGATGGCGTGCGTCAGGTGCTGACCGAGCTGCGCGGCGCACCGCCGTCGGCCATCGTCATCCTCTCCGACGGGCAGACGACGGAAGGAGAACCCCTCTCCAAGGCGGCCGACCTCGCGGCCCGGAAAGGCGTGCCGCTCTACACGATCGGGCTCGGGAGTTCCGAGAAGGCCCGCGACCTCGAGCTCACCGAACTGCTGGTCGACGACGTGGTCTTCGTCGACGACGCCGTGCGGTTCCAGGCCAAGCTGTCCGCACGCGGATTCGACGGCCAGAAGGTCGAGGTCCGGCTCAAGGAGCGGGAACCCGGCTCGGAAGACCCCAAGTCCGACCGCGTCCTCGAGACCAAGAGCGTGGACGCGCCGACCGACGGCCATCCCGCCCGCGTGGAGATCGTCTACCGGCCCAAGGTCACCGGCGAGCGGACCTTCATCCTCGAGGTCGACCGGCGTCCCCGCGAGCTCCAGACCGACAATAACCTCATCGAGCGCATGATCACCATCCGCAAGGAGAAGCTCAAGGTCCTCTACGTCGACAGCGAGCCGCGCTATGAATACCGATACCTCAAGAACTACCTCGATCGCGAGGAATCGATCGACCTGAATGTCGTCCTGCTCGCTTCCGACCCCGAGTACAGCGAACAGGACCGTGCCGCGCTGCCGACGTTCCCCGCCTCCAAGAACGACCTGTTCGCCTACGACGTCGTGCTGTTCGGCGACGCCGATACCAGCTTCCTCAGCCAGTCGCAGATGCAGAACCTCGTCGAGTTCGTCACCGAGAAGGGCGGCGGGGTGCTGTTCATCGCGGGCGAGTCGTACGACCCGCTGAGTTATCACCGCACCCCGCTGGAGCTGCTGCTCCCGGTCGAGCTGGCCGACGCGCGCAATCCCACGCTCGTCGGCACCAGCGTCACATCGTTCCGCCCCGAGCTGACGGTCGAGGGCCGGTCGAATCCGATCTTCCGCCTTGGCGATAACGACGTCGACAGCATGAATATCTGGGGTCAACTGCCCGAGCTCTTCTGGTACTTCGAAGCACCGCGCAAGAAGCCGGCCGCGATCGTGCTGGCCGAACACCCGACGGCGACCGGATCCGAGGGGAAGCTCCCCCTGATCGCCTACCAGTTCCTCGGCGCCGGCAAGGTCATGTTCCACGCGTTCGACGACACCTGGCGCTGGCGGTTCCGCGCCGGCGACCGCTATTTCGGCCGGTTCTGGGTCCAGACGATCCGGTTCATGGCCCGTTCGCGCCTGGTCGGCCAGCGCCAGGCCGAGATCCAGACCGATCGCCGACGCTATCAGCGCGGACAGCCGATCCAGTTCCGCGTCCGCTTCCCCAACCCCGGACTGGCCCCGGCCGGCGAGGATCTGACGATCCAGGTCCAGCGCAAGGGTCAGGGTCCGCGCAAGCTGACGCTCAAGCTCATGCCCGGCACCAAGAACGTATTCGAAGGCGCCTTGCCCCAGGCCGCCGAGGGGGATTACGAGGTCCGACTCCTGCCGCCCCCGTCGCTCGACCGTCCGGTCACCGCCGAGTTCCGCGTCGATGCGCCGATCAACGAACGCGAACGGATCGAGATGAACGAGCCCGAATTGCTCAAGGTCGCGGCGGCCACCGGAGGCAAGTTCTACACGCCGCTCGGGCGCAGACGCTCCTCAAGGACCTCCCCGAGCCTTCGGAAGTACCCCTCGACACCGATCCTCCGATCCCGCTCTGGAACACCTGGCCCGTGCTGGCCCTGTTCCTCGGGATGATCACGCTCGAGTGGGTTATTCGGAAACGCAAGCAGATGGTATAATTCTAGTTGCTAACATCACGTCCCGCTTACTGCGGACAGGAGGTCGAGATGACCGCTCGTCAGTTGGAATCACGGATCGGCGCACTCCGCGGCTCGCTCCGGCGGCTCCTGGCGCTGCACGGGATGAGCTGGGTGCTCGGCGTCTCCTTGCCGCTGTTCATCGCGGCCGGGTTCGCTGATTGGCTCTTCCACCTCGACGCCATCATCCGGGCGGTGCTCCTGGCCGGCGTGATCGGCACGATCTTGTTCCTCCTCTACAGCCGCGTGCTGCGCCCCCTCGTCGTCCGATTCGCCGACCTCGACATCGCCATGCGAATCGAGGAGCGATGGCCGGGCTTGAATGACCGGCTGGCCAGTACGATCCAGTTCCTTCGGCTCGACGCGGGCGACGACCGATACGGCTCGTCGGCGTTGCGCGATGCGACCGTTCGACAGGCGATCGAGGAAACGAGCGGCATCGATTTCCGCCAGGTCATCGAGCCGCGGCCTGTCTTGAAGGCGCTGGGACTGGCCGCCGGCGCCCTGGCGATGGCGAGCCTCATCGTGATCGCCGCCCCGGAGTCTTCACGGTTCGCCGCCAGACGGTTGCTCCTGCCCTTCAGCGGCCTGGAATGGCCCCAGCAGACGCACCTCGTCCTGGACGACGCGAATACGACCCTGAAGATCGCGCGAGGGGATTCGTTCACGCTCGCGGTCAAGGTCCGGCGCGGCGACAAGGTGCCCGACTCCGCGCAGGCGACCTATCGCTTCGCCGACGGCGGCGAGACCGTCGAACCGTTGCGAACCCTCGAAGGCGGCGAGTTCCGCGGACGGATCGAGTCGGTCAACCAGCCCTTCCACTTCACGGTGACCGCGGGCGACGATACCTCATCGGTCCGCGACGTGGCCGTTCGCGTCGTCCCGCCGCCGGGCATCAAGGCGTTGACCGTCCGGATGATCTCACCGCCCTACACGGGGCTGCCGATCCAGACGCTCGCCCCGGGCCTCACGCAACTACGGGCACTGGAGGGGACGACGCTGGAGGTCGAGGCCGAGGCGAGCAAACCACTGGCCGAGGCGCATCTCCGCGTCGGCGAGAATCCCGCGGGGGGGGCGCTGGCCTTCGACGCCGGTCGCACGCGATTCAAGACCGCGATCCCCGTCAAGGGGAGCTTCACGTTCTGGTTCGGCCTCCTGGACACCGAGGGCTTCCGCAACCGCGACGAAGTCCGGTATGACGTCCGCGGTTTCAAGGACGAAGCCCCTCGCGTCGTGATCGAGGAGCCCAAGACCGACCGCGACGTCCCGGCCGACGCCATCGTGCCCGTCCGGATCGTGCTCGATGACGATTTCGGCTTGCATTCCGCCCGCCTGAACTATCGCGTCGCGACGGGCGAGTCCGAGCCTCGCGACGAGGTTGCCATTCCCCTCTGGGTGGCCACCGATCAATCGCCGGCGCCCGTCGCGTCCTCGGTCGTCAAGCATCAGGAACTCGCCCACGAGTGGCAGCTCGCGCCCTGAAACTCCCCGTCGGTACCGTGATCACCTACTATGCCGACGCTCGCGACCTCGACACCATCAAGGGTCCCAATGTCGGCAAGAGCCGGGAGCTCCGCCTGCGAATCGTTTCCAAGGAGGACGCCGCCCGGCAAATCGACGACGCCCGCCGCGAACTTCGCGAGGAGCTGGCACGCGTCAAGACCATGCAGGATCAGGCCATCGTCCCGGTCCAGAACGCCGACCGCACCCTCTCGCAAACGAACCGGCTGTCGCAGGCCCAACGCGATGATCTCAACAACGCCTCGATGATCCAGCGACAGGTCGGTAGCCGCTTCACCAATCGCGACGAGGGCCTCGCCGCTCGGATCCGTCGGATGCTCGATGACCTTCGCAACTACAAGATCGCTAATCCCGACGCACAAAAACAACTGGAAGACATGCTTGCCCGGGTCGAGGCGGTGCGCGATCGCAACCTCGGGCCGGCCGAGCAGGGACTCACCCGCGCCACCAAGAGCCTCGACAATCGTCCGCAGCCGGCCGCCGACCGCCAACCCACGCCACCCGGTCAAGCGGCGAATCCCGAGCAGGCCGGAGCCGGTAACGACCGTACGCCGCCCGACGCCTCGGCCCCTACCGAACAGATGAAGAGCAGTGCCCAGTCGAAGAGCCAGGCCGGCGCCCAGTCGAAGAGCCAGGGCGGTGCCCAGTCCAAGGACCAGGCCGGCGCCCAGTCGAAGAGCCAGGGCGGTGGCCAGTCCAAGGATCAGGCCGGCGCCCAGTCCAAGGACCGAGACGGTGCCCAATCCAAGGATCAGTCCGGCGCCCAGTCCAAGGGTCAAGAAAACGCCGGATCGAAGAGCCAGTTCGGCTCGCAGTCGAAGGGTCAGTCCGGCTCACAGACCAAGGGCCAGTCCGGCACCCAATCCAAGTCGTCGGCCTCCGAGTCTCGCGAGTCCGGCTCGGAGAATGCCAAGCCATCCGAAGGCGCGAATCCAAACGATCAGGGAGGTCAGTCACCGCAGGACGGTTCTCAGCCCCAACAGCCCTCCAAGGATCAGGGACCCGCGACGAAGGACGATCCCACTCGCCAGGGGCTGGCCGAGGCCAAGACCAATCAGAAAGCGATCTCGGACGAGCTCCAGAAGATGCTCGATAGCCTCGGCGAGTTCGAGACCTACCGGGGGGTCGTCAAGGATGCCCAGGAGCTCCTCAAGCAGCAGGAGCAGACCATGAAGCAAACGGCCGAGGTGGCGTCTCGGCCCGACAACGTCGGCAAGCCGGCCGAGGAGCTCGCGCCCGACCAGAAGTCGGACCTGGCCAACCTGGCCTCGCGACAGTCGCAAGTGCGCTCGGGTTTGCAGAAGCTCCAGGAGCGGATGAACGACATGGCCAAACGGCTCGACGAGTCGGACCCCCTCGCGTCCGCGGCGATGCGAGAGGCCGCGGATAAGAGCCAGAAGCAAGGGACCGCCGGCAAGCTGGGCGAGGCCGCCGAGCAATTGGAAAAGAACCAGATGGGCGCCGCCCGCGCCAACCAGGATAAGGCGCGAGACCAGATCCGCGATCTGGTCGATGCGATCCAGAACCGTCGCGAGCGAGAGCTAGCACGTCTGGTCAAGGAGCTCAAGAATGCTGAGAGCGACCTCGCCAAGACCCGGGCCCAGCAGGCGGAGAACCTCAAGAAGACCCAGGAGGCTCGCCGGAATCCCAACGCCCAGGAGCGTCGCGAACAGTTGAAGCGGCTGGCCAAGGAGCAGGCCGAGATCAAGAAGGATCTCGAACGCCAGCTCCAGCGACTCGCCAAGTTGAGCGCCGACGCCGCCTCTCGCGCCGGCCAATCCGCCTCCAAACGGATGGCCCAGGCTCAGGGCGACCTCGATCAGGACCAGGGTGACGAGGCCGCCAAGCAGCAGGAAGATGCGCTGGCCGACCTCGAGGACGCCCAGGACGAGATCGAGGAGACCCGACGCGAGGCCGAGGAACAGCTTGCCAACGAGCAGCTCGCCCGCATGGGCGACCAGCTCAAGTCGATCTCCGAGCGGCAAACCAAGATCGTCGAGGAGACCAAGGGTTTCGAGCAGCGACGCACTCAGAACGAGGGCAAGCTCACACCCGCTCAACAGCGGGGCGTCCGGGGACTCGGTCAGGTCCAGTCCGGATTGAAGGACGAAACCGGCGAGCTGGCCGAGAAACTCGACGGCGCCCCCGTCGTCGCGCTGACGCTCCGCCGGGCCTCGGACAGCATGGAGACTGCCGCCAAGCGGCTCCAGGAAATCAAGACCGACGCAGAGACCGAGCAGGCCCAGAGGTCCGCCGCCGAGCGATTCAAGAAGCTAATCGACTCGCTCAAGGCCGACGCCGCCGGTAATGGCGGTCAGGGCGGCGGAGGTGGCGGCGGTGGAGGTGGAGGGGGCGCCGGTGGTGCCGGTGGCGGCAACGACGACAGCATCCCCGCCGTCGCCCAGCTCAAGCTGCTCAAGACGCTCCAGCAAGAGATCAACGACCGGACCGACGAACTGGACGAACAGCGTCGGCGCAAGGGCAATCTCACCCCCGAACAGGCGGCCGAGCTGAAGCGACTGGCCGAAGAAGAGGGGGTCCTGGCCGACCTCGTTCGTGACATGACCCGTCCCAGACACAGCGATGGGGAGGAATGACCGATGAACGCAAGAACCACGATAGGGCTCCTGTTACTCGCGATCGGCCTCGGGGTTGTTGCCATCCCCACCGCCCGGTCGCAGCAACCCGCGGACAAGCCGAAGGACGAGGCGCTCGACGACCTGCTCCAGAAGCTGTCAGACCCTGCCGCTGATGGCAAGTCCGCGAAGGCGGGTCAGGCCGCCAAGCACGCGGATACGAAGGCGGAGAAATCCGCCAAGCCCGACACGGCGTCTTCCAAGAAGGACGAACCGAAGCCGGCGGACTCCAAGGCCAAGCCCAAAGACAAACCGTCCGAACCTTCGAACACCGGCACCACACCCGGCGGAGCCAAGGGCGATAAGCCGGCCGCGGCCAAGCCGGCGGTCAGCGGCAAGGACCAGGCGCTCGACGAACTCCTCGAGAAGCTGGGCGAGACGAAGGACGAACCATCCCCCGATAGCCGTCCCAAGGGTGGTTCCGGAGGGGCTGAAGAGAAGCAGGGTCCGCAACCCTCCCGCCCGGAAAAGCCCGAGCGCGACAAGCTCAATGCCAAGGACAAGGAAACTGATGAGCACCTCGAGGAGCTGACCGGCCGACGGCGGAAGCGTAAGCCCGACGACGGCCAGCGCAGCGGCGAGGTCGGCGAGATGATCAAGGAGATGAGGGACGTCGAGGAGAAGCTCGGCAAACCCGACCCGGGCGAGGGCACGCGACAGCAGCAGAAGAAGATCGTCAAGCACATCGACACCATGATCGAACAGGCGAAGAAATCGGGATCGTCGATGGGCAGGATGGTGCTCAGACAAGTTCGCCAGCCCGGCCAGCGGCCCGGCGATCAGCAGGGCCAGACCTCGGGTGCGATGGCCCGCGGCACCGGGGCGACGAAGCCGCTTACGCCGACCGGGAAGCATTCCACGGCCAGCGGAAAGGACATCTGGGGACACCTCCCTCCCGAGCTTCGTCAGGAGATCCTCAACCAGTTCAGCGAAGAGGCCCTGACCAAGAAGCGAGAGCTGATCGACCGCTACTACATCTCGATCAACAAGGGCAAGCTCGTACGAGAGGAGTAAGCTCATGATGGGCTATCGGCGCGGTCGTATCCATGAACTCGCAGTCGTCGCCGCGTCGCTCGCGCTGGCGATCGGTCTCGTCGGTCCGGCTTGGGCCCAGGATGCGGCCAAGGAGTCCGACAAGTCGGTTGGGCGTTTCGGCGAAGGCCGACGGGGCGACGTGCCCGAGGGCACCGTCGAGATGATGACCCCCGAGACCGACCGCGCCATCCAGTCGGGTCTCGCCTGGCTGGCACGAAACCAGAACAGCGACGGCTCCTTCGGCACAGGCACCTATCGCGGAAACATCGCCGTCACCAGCGTCGCCGGGCTGGCCTTCATGTCCTCGGGCTCCTCGCCGGGACGCGGGCCCTACGGCGCACCGATCGACAAGGCGCTGGCCTACGTCATGCAGAACACCTCGCCGTCGGGATTCATCGCCGTCCCCGGCTCCTCGACCCACGGGCCGATGTACTCGCACGGCTTCGGCACGCTCTTCCTGGCCGAGGCCTACGGGATGACGCATCGCCCCGAGATCCGCGAGAAGCTCCGCAAGGCGGTGCAACTGATCATCGACACGCAGAACAACGAGGGGGGATGGCGGTATCAGCCGGTGAAGAACGACGCCGACCTGTCGGTGACGATCTGCCAGATCAATGCGCTGAGGGCGGCGCGGAACGCCGGGCTGTACGTGCCCAAGGACACGGTGGACGCGTGCATCAAGTACGTGAAGCTGTCGCAGAACCCCGACGGTGGCTTCCGCTACATGCTCTCCGGCGGTGCCAGCGCATTTCCCCGGTCGGCGGCGGGCGTGGTGGCGTTGCAGAGCGCCGGCGAGTACGATTCGAAGGAGATCCGCGAGGGCGTCGCCTATCTGCGACAATACACCCGCGAGATCAAGCTCGGGAGTCGCTACAGTCACTACTTCTACGGCCATTATTATGCCGCCCAGGCCATGTGGATCCGCGGCGGAGACGACTGGAACGAATGGTACCCGGCCATCCGCACCGAGCTGGTCCGGCGCCAGATGCCGACCGGCGACTGGGTCGACAGCATCTGCAACGAGTACGGGACCGCCATGGCACTGATCATCCTCCAGATCCCCAATAACTACTTGCCGATCTTCCAGCGTTGAGCGAAAGGGATCTCATCCATGAGGAGCGATGCGATGGGCGTTGAACGTCCCGATCATCGTCAGGATCGCGGCCGGGTGGTGTGGCTCTTGTCCGCCCTGTTGGCTTGGGGCCTACTCCCGGCCGCGGGCGCCCAGGAGGCCGATCGTCCCAAGGCCCCGTCGGGATTCGCCGACGGCCGACGCGGCGACGTGCCCGAGGGTACCGCCGAGATGATGACCCCCGAGACCGACCGCGCCATCCAGTCGGGGCTCGCCTGGCTCGCCCGCAACCAGAACAGCGACGGCTCCTTCGGCACAGGCACCTATCGCGGGAACATCGCCGTCACCAGCGTCGCCGGGCTCGCCTTCATGTCCTCAGGCTCCTCGCCCGGACGCGGGCCCTACGGCGCCCCGATCGACAAGGCCCTGGCCTACGTCATGCAGAACACCTCACCCTCGGGATTCATCGCCGTCCCCGGCTCCTCGACCCACGGGCCGATGTACTCGCACGGCTTCGGGACGCTCTTCCTCGCCGAGGCCTACGGCATGACCCATCGCCCCGAGATCCGCGAGAAGCTCCGCAAGGCCGTCCAACTGATCATCGACACGCAGAACAACGAGGGGGGATGGCGGTATCAGCCGGTGAAGAACGACGCCGACCTGTCGGTGACGATCTGCCAGATCAATGCGCTGAGGGCGGCGCGGAACGCCGGGCTGTACGTGCCCAAGGACACGGTGGACGCGTGCATCAAGTACGTGAAGCTGTCGCAGAACCCCGATGGCGGCTTCCGATACATGCTCTCCGGCGGCCCGAGTAGCGAGTTCCCCCGTTCGGCGGCGGGCGTGGTGGCGTTGCAGAGCGCCGGCGAGTACGATTCGAAGGAGATCCGCGAGGGGATCGCCTATCTCCGCCAGTTCAACCAGGGTATGCGATTCGGCCGCCGCAACAATCACTATTTCTACGGCCAGTATTATGCCGCCCAGGCGATGTGGATCCAGGGCGGGGAAGCCTGGGCGGAGTGGTACCCTTCGGTTCGCGACGAGCTGTTGAAGCGGCAGTCGACGACCGGGTCCTGGTCGGACATGGTCTGCAATGAATACGGGACCGCCATGGCGCTCATCGTCCTCCAGATCCCCAACGATTTCTTGCCGATCTTCCAACGCTGAGAGGCTGTGAATCAATCGATCGCAGATTACGGATTCCGGATTGCATATAACAATTAACCCTGAATTATCAAGGGCTTATGACTCTGTTATTCGTGATTCGCAATCTGCAATCCGATTCTTACACGAGTCCTGAGGGAAAGCGAATGGCCCGGACAACCTCGCGAGACCACGGTTGCTCCCGACGCGGGCGGTGTTGTTTCACCGCCTGGAGCCGCGTTGATCCTGGCGAGCAGCGTCGGGGTCGTGACGGCGGCCGAGCGGGGTTCCGCCCAGGTGTCCTCGGACCCGATCTTCAAGGCGACGATGTTGGATGGGAAGGAGTCTTCCGGTCGGATCGTATCCTTCGCGGCGGACGCGATCACGATCGTCAACGACGACGGCGCGAAGGCGGTCCTGCCGCTCGACCGTCTGGTCAAGCTCGCCGTGCCAGGGCATGACCCCGGCCACGGCAAGAGAGGACTCCCAGGCGGTCATCCTCCCCGATGGCGACCGGCTGTTGCGTACATCCATCGCCTCCGCGACCGACACGAGCCTGGAGGTCCGTTCCGATTTGCTGGGAAAGCTGGAGATCCCCCTGGACTCCCTGCTCGGACTGATCCTGTCGGCGACGGGACAGTCCGGGACGTTCGACGCGCGCTGGGACCAGATCCTTTCGGAACCCCGCAAGACCGAGGTGCTCTGGTTGATCAACGGCGACCGGCTCGATGGCAGTTTCCTCGGGATGGACGATCGGAGGATCAAGCTGGAGATCGATCAGAAGCCGCTCGAAATCGACCGCACCGGTGTCGTCTCGATGGGATTCGATCCGGGCCTGGCCAACTATCCTCGTCCGGCGGGGACTTTCCTCGAGCTGTCGTTGACCGACGGCACGCGCCTCGGTGTACACGGGACGAAGCTCGAAGAGGGGACTGTCCAGGCGACGGCACGATTCGGGCAAGCCGTGCGTTTCCCGCTTGGGGAACTCGCTCGCGTCATCGTCCGGAGCGCGTCGGTGATCTACCTCAAGGAAAGCGACTTCGTGAAGCCGATCTATGTCTCCTATATCGGGCCCACGCGACATTGTCGCACCGATCGGGCGGTTGACGGACGTCCTTTCCAGTTGGCCGGCCAGATGTACGACCGTGGCATCGGGACCGATAGTCGCACGTTCCTGGTGTATCGAATCCAGCCGGGAGATCGTCGATTCCAGGCCCTGGTCGGCGTCGACGAGCGTGCCGGGCCGCTCGGGAGCGTCGTGTTTCGCGTCCTGGTCGATGGCAAGGAGCAATTCCGGTCGAAATCGCCGAAGGCCAGCCGTGATGATCCCGAGACCATCGATATCGATATCAGCGGCGGAAAGAACCTGATCCTGGACACCGATTTCGGCGATCGAGGCAACGTCCGCGACTTCGCCGACTGGGTGGAGGCACGGATTATCCGATGAGCCCGGGCGGACCACCGCTCGGAGTCGCCCGAATCCCCCAGGATAGGCAGGAATGATGCCGGTCATGTCCGAAGATTCAGACCCGGCGCGGGCCGCATTCGAGGAATGTCGCCGATTCCCGATCGAGTGACGAGATGGAATCGGAGAGGAGTGTCGAACGACCATGAGCGGAGCAACCGGTGATGGGCACGATGACGGGGAACGGCTGAAAGAGCTGGGGCATCTCTCCGCGGCGGTCGGTCACAATGTGATCAACGCGTTCAGCGCGATGGTCAGCAACGCCGAGCTGATCCGTTCTCACGCCAAGGACCCGAATTGCGACCTGGCCGAGATCGCCGCCCTGGGCGCGGCGATCATCGAGAACGCGCTGAGTGCATCCCAGGTCCCGCGCCGTCTCATCGACATGACGAGGCGCGTGACGTCGCCGGGCTTCGACCAGGTGGGCGATCCCCCGGCCTTGATCGACCTGAACCAGTTGATTCGCGACACCGTCGAGGCGCATTCGCGCGAGTCCGGCGGTTCCGTCGAGTGGCGACTGGAAATGAAACCAATCCCGATGATCCGCGGCAATGCGCCTCAGCTTCGCTCGTTACTGGGCTATTTGATCCGCAATGCTCGCGATGCCATGCCGAGGGGCCAGGGGGCCATCACCTTCGCGACGAGCGTAGATGCTCGGAACTGGGTCGTGCTCGAGGTCCGCGATGACGGTTGTGGCATGAGCTCGGAGGTGCTGAAGCGCGCCACCGAGCCGTTCTTCACGACCCGGCAGGACAGGACGGGTATGGGCTTGACCGTCGCGCACGGGATCTGGCGCCGTCATCGCGGCGCGCTCTCCATCGAGAGCCAGCCCGGCGTGGGAACGACCATCCGACTGGCCGTCGAGGCACCGATGCCAGCCGATCCGCCCCCGCCCCCGCCTGCGACCCTACGGTCCTCTGAGCAATCCCGACCGTCGCCAGGGACTCGAGCCGAGGTGCGAGGTCCGGTACAGCCGGAACAGCCGGAAGCGAATGCCAAGCCCTTCTCGACGGCCGGTGACAAGACCTGACACATCCATTCGACTCTACGACGGACGCGACCAACGCGCCCGCGCGATCGGCGTCGTTCGAAAGAGACTCCTCGTGCGCGAGCCGCTGCCTTGCGAGAGGAAGGATTCTGCCCCGGCGTACTCGCGGCTCGAGTCAGCCCTGATGCTGCGCGTTCGGCGATCGATCGTCGCATCGCCGATCTCGCGCAGATCATTCGAGATCCTGGCGTCGGGCTATTTATGTTAGAATTAGGAGATGGAATCGGAACGCGACTTGCCTGCTTTTGGTGATCGCGGTCGGGGGAGAGTCATGCAATCGGATGGCCCCCGACCCGTTTCGTCCGATCCAATCCCCCGAGTGCGTGAGCTCGGAGCTTGGTAGGGCGCCAGGCCGAGCCACCATTTGATCGGCCCGTCTGGCGGGCCGAAGGTCGCGGGACAGGCCCGATCGCAACCGGTGCGCGCGAGATCCTACGCCTACTTACGATCGGGCGAAGATCGCCGGACAGGCCGGCTCCTACAAGAGACCGGCCGGGGACGTCCTCGTAGGAGGGCGCTCGGTACCCCGTCCGTATGCACCCCAATCTTGGAGCGCCCTGACGGAGCTTTCGGAATCGATGGCCCACGATTCGCATGCCTCGGTCGGGGCGACCCGTCGCATCACCAGCACTGTCGATCGGCGTATCCGAGGAGGAGCCATGAGCGAGAAGATTCATCGGCGTAACGACACCAACCCCGAGCGTGGCGAGCACGAGTATGGCGACGTTTCGTTCGCCGATCCGGTCAACAAGAAGTACCCGATCGACACCCCGGAGCATGTTCGCGCGGCGTGGAGCTACATCAACCACGAGGATAACGCCGCCAAGTACAGCGCCGAAGAGGTCAAGACCATCAAACAACGCATCCGGCATGCGGCCAAGAGACACAAAGTCGAGATCAACACAGACTGAAGCGCCGTGAATAAATCGATTCCAGATAATAGGTTACGAATCATAAAATCGCTGTGAAGCCCCAAGAATCGATTCTGTATCAAAGAGACCGGATCGTCCGTGGAGGGTGCCTCGTCTCCTGTCAGGTCGGCCCGGCGGAGGACCCTCGCGCAAAGGGCGCGAAGCTCGCAAAGAAAGCCCAAAGCGAGGATCATTCGATTCGTGAGATCGCCCTCTGCGCCTTCCTGGCGAGCTTCGCGCCCTTGCGCGAATATCCTCCCCGAGAGCACCACCGATGGCGCAGGTTCGTATCGCCTAGAGTGTCGGCCCGGCTTCTTCGCGACAGAGGACGAAGTGCGGACTCCTCCCCGACCCCGAACGCACTTCGGCTTGAAGGTGCGATCACGGGCCAATCCTGATACGATGGGTCCCGGATCAACGCGGAGTCCGAGCGAGGCCAGGGGAATGATCGCGATCATCGATTACGGGATGGGGAACCTCCGGAGCGTCCAGAAGGCCATCGAGGCCGTCGGATCGACCGCCGAGGTCACGTCGGACCCGGACCGCGTTCGCCACGCTTCGAAGGTCGTGTTGCCGGGAGTCGGGGCGTTCGCCGATGCGATGTCCGAGCTGCGTCGCACGGGCCTCGGCGAGGCTTTCCGCGAGGCGGTGCATCAAGGCAAGCCGTGCCTGGGCGTCTGCCTTGGGCTCCAACTCCTGTTCGACCAGAGCCTGGAGGACGGTGAGCACGACGGACTCGGCCTGCTCCGCGGCCGGGTTGTACGCTTCGCGTCCCAACCGGGCCTGAAGGTCCCCCACATGGGCTGGAACACGCTGAAACTGCGACGTCCCGCGCCGATACTCGCCGGGCTGGCCGATGCGTCCTCGGTCTACTTCGTCCACTCCTATTACGCCCGGCCCGAGGATCCGGAAGTCGTCGCCGCCGAGGCCGATTATCCCGAGCCCTTCGCGGCCGTCGTCTGGCGCGACAACCTCACGGCCTGTCAATTCCATCCGGAGAAGAGCCAGGGAGTCGGACTGGCAATGTATTCGAACTTCGTCGCCTCCTGATCGGCCCAATCCTCTTGCGTGTTCGGGGCTCATCCGGTAAGACTACGTCGCCCCGAGATATCGACCAGGAGGATCTCTCATGCGAAGGATCGCGGAACTGGACGGCCTGCGCGGTGTATCGGCGATGCTGATCGTCGCCGTCCATCTCTTCAACGACTATCTGCCGGGATGCTGGGCGGCGCTGGACGTCTTCTTCGTCCTCTCGGGCTACCTGATCACAGGGATCGTCCTTCGGAACCCGCCCTCATGGCAGTTCCTGAAGTCGTTCTATCTCCGCCGTGGCTTGCGGATCTGGCCGATCTATTATCTCCTGATCCTGATCCTCACCGTGGCGGGACTCGGCCGCTTCGACGCCTTACCCTATTACCTGACGTACTCTCAGCAAACGCCGCTCTACTGGGGCGGCGTGATGCCCCACTGGATCCCGATCGAACACACCTGGACGCTGGCCCTCGAGGAGCAGTTCTATCTGATCTGGCCGGCCCTGGTCCTGCTGGCGGGCAGGCGACGGATGGGTTTCCTGGCGCTGGTCGCCGTGGTGATCGCGATCGAGGCGCGATACGCCGGGTACCATTGGTGGCTGCTGCTCGCCCGTTGCGACGGGTTCGCCCTGGGCGGATTCCTCGCGGTGATCATGGCCGACACGGATCCGGATCGGGCCCGCCTCCGGTCGCGACGATGGGCGACGGGGTTCGCGGTCCTCGCGGGGCTCCAGGCGAGCCTACTGATCGCCACCGGCCATCTGTTCGAGGGCTTCGGGCCGACGATCATGGCGGCGAGGGCGACCCTCGCCTCCTTCGGCTCGTACATCCTCGTCACCCTGGTCGTCTGCCAGGCCGGCCATCGCTGGCTCGCCCCGCTGCGATCGGCGCCACTGGTCTACTTGGGCACGATCAGCTACGGCATCTACCTTTATCATTATCCTATCATCAAAATCTCCGCTCAATTGAGCGGCTCCTCCGGCGAGCCGCACGGACTGGCCATCTGTGCCGTCGATATTGTGCTGACGCTACTCGTCGCCGCGGCTTCATGGGAGCTCGTGGAGCGGCCGATCCTCCGGTTGAAGGATCGGCTCCCCTACCGCCGCGATGCCGGCACGCTCGAATATGAGGGTTCGCCTACGCGCGAGACCGTCGCCGCCGAGATGAGCAATCTACCGCTCGGACGGGTCGTGCCTTCATGACACGCTCGCAAGCTTCTGATGTTCGGCGTTCGACCGATTCGCCTTGACTCGTCGTCGTGCTCTGATAAAACCTGGCTCTTCCCCCGAAGAGCCGACGGCTTCCTTCCGGGATGCGGATGCGAAGCGAAGCCCAGGAGCATGCGACTCACCTCGCCTCATGGATGGGAAAAGGTGCATGGCCAAGACACGAAAGAAATCGCAGGGGTCCTGGTTCAAGCGGATGCTCTATCTCATCATGCTGGTGAGCGGAGGCTCGAGTGGGTGGCTGGTCAAGGACTATCCCAACGTCCAGGCCGTGTGGGCCCTGGTGACCGGCAAGCTGATTCCGGGTGGCGAGGAGGAAGGCTCCGACGCGGAGAGCGCCCTGGCAACGAAAGTCGTCGATCTGCTCAGACCGACCGACCATTTCGACCAGCCCGGGACCTATCAGGTGACGATCCCCAAGGTCCATCTCGATTCGCATCTGTTCCGGGTGGGTAAGACGGTTAACATCCAGGCCCGGGTGCTCAAGGTGGACTCTCACGGCCGACCTTCGACGCTCTGGGAGACCAAGTCGTATGGCGAGCAGCTCGCGGTTGCAGGCAAGGACGACCTGATCGCGGGATGGCCTCAGCGGCCATTCCAGGTCGAGTGGAACCCCGGCGAGCGGCTGACGATCGAGGTCTACGACCGCCATAACGTCCTCTTCGTCGAGCCGAAGACGTTCCACCTCGCCCCCTCCGATTCCGAGCCGCGCGAATTCCCGCTCAAGCCTGGAACGTTCCCGCTCGAGGCGGCCCAGAAGCCGGACATCGCCGTTGACCCCCGGAACAACAGCATCGTCCTCCAGAGCCAGCGCGTCGGCGACCTCCCAGGCGGGCGCCCCGCCGAGTCGCCGGGCCGTCGCGAGGCCGGCGGCAACGCCTCGCGAGTCACTCCAGCCGCCGGCGACGACAGCACGATCGTCATCAAGTAAGTCGGCCCAATCCGGACGCGAAGGAGCAATCGGCGTGTCTACGCATACATCCCTGTCCCTCGACCGTTTCGAAGGCGATGGCAAAGCGATCGCCGTCTTCCTGACCGATGACGGCGAGACGCTCAATCTCCCCAGGTCGCTCGTGCCCTCGTCGGCCAAGGCGGGCGACGTGCTCACGCTCACGCTCGAGCACGACCCCGAGGCGACCCGACGCCTCTCCGACCAGACCCGGCGCGTCCAGGACAAGCTATCCCAGGGCGATCCCGGTGGAGACATCAAATTGTGAAGACAAATCGTCTAATTCGACTCGTCGCCCTGTTGCTGATCGGCCTCGGCTTCATCGCGACGCCCCCGGCGAGCCGGGCGCAGTGGCCCTGGTCGCACACGGGCGGCCGATCGGTCGTCGTCCAGGTGCTCGACGTCGGCCAGGGCGACGCGATCCTTGTGCAATCGCCCGAGGGGAAGACGGCCCTCATCGATGCCGGGCCCTCCCGCGACGGCGCCCTGAAAGCACTCCGACGCGCGGGAGTCCAACGGCTGGATATCGTGGCACTGAGCCATCACCACAGCGACCATTACGGCGGCATGGAGGAGGTGATCCGCGAGATGAAGCCGCGGTACTTCCTGGCGTCGCATTCCGGCCACGCGACCAAGACCTACCTCAAGCTGCTCCAGACGGTCGAGGCCCAGCGCGTGACCGCGATCCAGCCCACGTCCCGGGCCCGCCGGATCGAGCTGGGCTCCGTCGAGCTGACCATCTTTCCCCAGGCGCCCGAGGACAAGAAGGAGGAGAACAACAACTCGGTCTGCCTCCGGTTGAAATACGGCAAGTTCTCGGCCCTCTTCCCGGGAGACAGTGAAACCCCCGAGCGCCACTGGTGGCTCCAGCACGAGCCCGAGCTGGTCCGCGATTGCACGATCCTCAAGCTTGCGCACCACGGCAGCCGCAACGGCACCGACGCGACCTGGCTGAAGGCCGTCAGGCCGGAACTGGCCGTGGCCAGCATGGGCGCGGGCAACGACTACGGCCATCCCCACCCCGAGACCGTGAGCCTGCTCCGACGATCGGGCATCCCGTTCCTCCGCACCGACCAACTGGGCACGATCTCCATCGAGAGCGACGGCCGAGACTGGAAGGTCATCCGTCCCTCGATGACAGGAGACGGACACCCGACCCAGGACGACGTCGATCGCGTCGCAGTCACCACCGACGATGCCGGCGGGAAGCCGTCGCGCCGAACGCGCACTCGATAGACAGGATATCGGTCTTGTCTCAGTGAGGTCGCAGGAGTGTCGGAGTCGAGCTCGACAGAAGATGTTCCTCGTCTGGCCATCGCCAACCCCCCCACCAATCGGGAGCCGCGGCACAACTTCGTCCTTGAAGTCATCCGCGCCTTCGGGGAAATGCTCGATCGTCAAGGCGCCCAAAGAATAGCTCATTGCTCCAAGAACGCGAATTCCTTGGGCCGTGGCTTCATGGCCAGCACGACCAGTGCAATGACGGACCCGAGGCCGATCAGCCAAAGGGCCGCACAGCCCGCGATGTAGAGCGAGATCACAGCGGTGGTCGGGAAAAGGTAATCGTGCTCCAGAATCAATGCGGCGCCGAGGTCGGCGAACGGATACTGCTCGGATAACTCGGCCTTCTGCTTGAAGCCAAGGTTCGTGACCGAGTTGACAATCACGCCAGTCAGAGCGGGCTGCAACGCGAGCCTTTGAAGCCCCGCCTGGTCCTTCGCTTTCGCGGTTTTCAAGATGACGTGGAGGAGACCGCCCCGCGGTTCGGCGCCGGGGGGGAACAGAGGGATGAAGACGGTTTGCCACGAGCCGCCCTGGGTCTCCGCCACGAATTTTGGACCTGGTGCGAAGTCGGTCACTCGCACGTGGACGTTGGCGGGGGTTGCGCTGCGCAAGGTCCTCGAGGCGGACTTCGACCGGCGTATCGGTGCCCTTGCGATGCAGCGCGTACTGCAACCACGTCACGTAGCTGCAAAGAGGTCCGAACAATAGCCCGAAAAAGACGGCCGCCTTGAGATAGAACTTGAGCGACTCTTCCTGTTTGGCGTTCATCGGGTTTCACTTCGGCGTTTTAGCTGGGTGGCTGGTATCGAGCAATCGGGGTTTCCGGGCAAGAGTGCCAGTAGAACACGAAAGTTGGTGATGTCGCCCATCGGTCGCGAGAACCAGTCGGATTTCTGACCCCAGCTGCGCACGTTGAGGTATCCTTTTTCGACGACAGCCCCGGCGTACTCCTTCCAGGGGAGGAGCTTGAGCCCGCCGTCGTCGAAACCTTCACGCGTAAGCCGCACGGGCCCGAAACCCACGGGTTTTCCCTCGGCAATCGCCTTCTTGGCCCTGGCCACCAGCCGCGTGCACACGGCTGCCTGGATCGCTTCGCACAGTTCGTCGATGTCCTTGTAATGAGAGTGGAGACGGGCCGTCTTGCCGTCGCGACGACACACGACCAGCGTGCGTTCCACGTAGTGGACGCCGTGGCCGATGACCTCGGTGATGCTCTCCCGCAGCGATTCGATTTCGTCCCATCGAAACGCCAGGACACGGTGGCCATCCTCGACGACAAAGCCGTGCTCGAGCAGGAGCACGCGCTGGCGCCGCTGCCAGAGGCGCCTGATCAACAATCCGGCGAACATGAGGCCAGGCAGGACAAACACCAGCAGAAGGGTGCTGAAACTAGCAAGATCCGTCGGCCGTGGCACCACAAGAAGCATGAAAACAAGCATGCCGAGGCAGGCAGCGACCAAGATCGCGAGCGAGAAGACTGCGTTCCAGTAGAGATCCGATTCCCGTGGATGTTCGGAGTGGAAGGCTCCCAGACTCAGCGCCTCCAGGGGCGTCTCTCGCCACATGCGCTTCCCTCCGTTCAACTCCTTGACATAAGCACGCTCTTGAATCGCAGGCGCGTGCGTCGTTATGCTCTTGGTCCCCGGGTTCGACCGCTCCTCACATCCCCTCTTGACGAACAATTCGTCAGGGTCAATAGTCTATACGAGTTGCACTCATGATACAACACCGTGAACCGCGACCTCCAGATGACAAGGTCCGGCAGTTCGGGAGTTGTCCCGACGCTTGGCGGATGGGGCCGGTCGCATTCGTTCCGCGTCTTGCCTACGCCCTGGATCGTGGTCTCGAAATTCCACTCGCCCGTCCTAACAACTTGAACGTGACGGATGTAAGACTTTCATCATCTCGAGGAGCTTGGTCGCGGTCCTCCAGTTCCGACCCGTGCTGGTCGTGGCGAGCCGTGAGTCGAAATAATCGTTGGTCAGCTTGCTGCGTGCCACGCCATTGGGGAGGTGCAGATAGACCTCTCGGCCGCGCACGATGAACGTATCTGGCGCCGATCGATGGTGATCCAGGCCGCCGACGCGATCTGGAGCAGGCAGGTCGGCGAGGAAGAGCACGTGCAATGACTCCTCGACGGCCTCCGGGCCGAGGAATGGGTTGTTGTTCAGGACATCATCGAGTTGTGCCGCGGTCCGCAACACCACCGGAGTCCGATATCCGAACGATTTCGCGATCTGTCCGGCGATCAGCCCCGGAATACCTTCCGACAGGGCAGGGGACGCCCGGAAGACGACGTTTCCGCTCTGGATGTACGTACTCACATCTTCGCATCCCACGTTGCTAAACATCGCGCTCAGATCGCGCATGAGGAGTTTGTTCTTGCCGCCGACGTTGATCCCGCGAAGGAGCGCGAGGTAAGTTTCCGTCATGCTGAGCTCCCCGTCGTGAGGTTTCGTGCGAGGCCCCGACGCCACATTCGGGCCTTCGGGAGCGATTTCTACCGTCCTTCCGCCAACCGGTCAACGCGGCTCCTCGGCACGCCCTTTGCGTTCTATTTCTGGCAGACCGAAACGATATCACTGACGGCCGAACGTCGGCACGACGACTCACTCTTCATGGGAGCGCAATCATGGCAGAAACGTTGAAGGAGAAGGCGGAGGCGACTGGCCACAGGATCGCCGAGACGGCGACCAGCATCGGACACAAGATCGGCGAGAAGGTCGAGGAGGCGGCCGACTGGGCGAAGGAGAAGACCCACCAGCTCGGCAATCGCATCGAGGAGATCGGCCAGAAGGCCGAGCACAAGGCGAAGGAGACCTTCGGCGAGTGCGGCTCGGCCAGGTCCACCTCCGACATCCGCGAACACATGGATGTGATGGGCTCCTGCGGCAACAAGCTCGGACACGTTGACCATGTCGAGGGCAGCCAGATCAAGCTGACCCGGAATGATAGCCCCGATGGGATGCACCACTTCATCCTGATGAGCTGGGTACAGCGGGTCGACGAGCACGTCCACCTGAACATGGATTGCGACGCAGTCAAACGCGAATGGAAGAGCGAGTAAAATCCGGTTTCCGGATAAGCTTCCGATGCGGGCCGGGATGATCCCGGCCCGTGTCGTTTTCGAACGATCGAACGGCCCAAGCCGGTCTGATCGAGGTCAGGGGGCGACGTCGCAGAAAGCCGGATGACGACCGAGGCCGGCACTCACGCGGGTTCCGGTCCGAGTTTCTCCAGCGCCGCGGGTAGATCGTCCACCAGATCGAGGATCTTAACCAGGTTCATGGTCCGGAACAGGTCCAGGATGTAAGGACGCGAGCCGAAGATGACGACCCGGCCCTTTCGGCGATCGATCCGACGCTTGATCGTCACCAGGAAGCCGATCTCCGAGCTCGCCAGATAATTGACGTCGCTGAGATCGAGGGCGAACCGAGGATCGGTGTGCGACTCGATCAGCTTATAGAGCCAGTCGCGCTGGCTGGACTGCCAGTCGTACCCGGCGCCGTCATCGGAGGCCTCGAAGGCGACGACGAGCACACCACTGACTTCGAGGGTCGAGAATTTGAGCATGCCGAGGGACCCTTCGTTCCGTAAGGACTCGAACGACAGCGTCATCGCGTCGTTGGAGCCGGCATCCACCGGTGAGAAGTCGCTGGAAACTTGATGGGCTGCGGCGTTTGTCGGATTCTACTCGGGTCCCGAGTTGACACAAGGATCACGCGTTCAACTCGAGTCGGGATTGGCAGGGCCGCGCTCCGTCGTCGGGGCGGCGTCGCAAGGGTCCATGCTGAGGAAGAGGACTTGACAGCATCGGACTTCGGCGCGACTTCGGAATCGATCAGGACCTCGGGGCCCGGTCCGACGGACGGACCTCCTCGATGCTCATGCTGTTTCGGTCGTAGGGTATGATATTCTCCCACTCGCTCGCATCGGAACGCGCGACGACGGCGACCACGGGTTCGCTGTCGCTCAGGTTGAAGACCTCGTGAGGAACTCCCGGCTCGATGTAGATGAAGTCGCCCGCTTCATTCTCTACCGATTGCCGGAGGCCGGGCCCGTACTCGTGCCGGACTCGCCCCTGGAGGATGTACAGCATCAATTCGAAGCCGACGTGGATATGGGCATAGGCAATACCCCCGGGGGGAATGGTCGCCACATTCATCGAGAGTTTCGAAGAACCGACATTCTTCGCGCTCAGTCCGACGCGATACTGTATGTTATTCCAGGCACGACAGTTCTCGACGCCCCGGATCACCGAGATCCCATCACCGCCTTCGACGAGCCGCCGGAGGTCGACCTCGGGGCTCGAGCCGCCGGAACCGGATGTCATCGTTTCTGACTCCCACTTACGCCACGAGCGATGCTCGTCGTATCTTTGCAACTGTCGCGAGTCGTCCGGGGCGAGATCGCCGGATCCTGGCCGAATCCAATCACACGAGACGATCGGCCCGACCCCCCGAGGTTTCCCCCTGGACCCGATCCGATCGTCTCGGAGAGACTTTTCGTGATCTTAACGACTCGGGGTGGTCAAGGCCACCGGTTACGAGGATTTTGTAAAGGAAAGCCCGGGATCGCTCGGCCCACCGCCCAGCACCTTGAACTGGAAATGATCATCATCCGGCCAGTTGATCGAACCCACCATGGCGTTATTCTGGTCCTGGGCGAGCGTCAACACGCCGTTGGCCTGACTCGAGCTGCCCTTGAACTCGCGCTCCTGACCCTGATGCGACACTTTCCACGTGAAGTGTTCCGGATCCTGGAAGGTCAACGTGATCGACGTATCGGGAGCCGGATGGGCCGTCCAGGTCCCTTCCAGCTTCCCCTCCTTGACCGATTGCGACGGGCTCGCATCGGGCGGCGTCTCCGGCGCGGGCGGTGCCCCAGGATTTGCACCCTGCGCCAACTGCGTGTTCGATGCCGGCGCCTGCGCCTTCTCGAGCTGCTGGACCAACTGGGCCGAGAGCGTATCATTCGGCTGGAGCTGGACGACCGCCTTCAACTGGTCGAGTGCCTCATCGTTATGACCCTGTGTCATGTAGTGATAGGCCAGCACGAAACGGGCCGCCGCCGATTTGGGATCCTGGGTGGACGCGTTCTCCAGCGCCCGCAATTGCTGAGTATAGGTCTCGGGGTCGCCGTAGAGCTTGATCAGAGTCGTCCAGTCCCAGCCGGGACCGACCGAGAGTACTGCGTAGAGCGACGCCGCTGCCTCGCTATAACGACCGAGTGCGAAAAGACATAGGGCGCGAAATTCATGCAAGGTCGGGTCGTTGGGCACCTGCCCGAGCGCCTGATCGGCCAGGGCGAGTGCCCTCTGGTAGTCGTTCTGCTTGAAGGCGTCCCGCGCCTGGTCGAAGAGCGCCATCGACGGATTGGTGACCGACTCATCTGGGATGGGCCCCGTCGAGTTGATGGGCTGCGAGTAGTCGTAGACAACCGGCTGGCCGACGCCCTGCGCCACGCCGCCGTATCCACCGCCATAGTAGGGGTTGGAGTAGTTCGAGTAGCCCGAATTGAAGAGCATGGGACCGAAGAGCCACGAGCTCATCCCATACCCCATGCCCATGCCGAGACCCAGGCCGAGTCCGGAGCCGAGCCCCCAGCCGAAGCCGCCATATCCGAGCCCGGAGCCTCCGAGCCCCCCGCCATAACCGCCATATCGGCCCCAGTATCCGTTGCCCGGACCGCCGAAACCACCGCCGTGGTTGCCGTTCCAGTAGCCGTGAACCCATCCCTGGTGATAACCCATATAGGGGTTGTGATAGCCAATCGCAGACCCATTGAGGTTTCGATTCGCATTGAGCCCATGGATCGCGTTTCCGCGATTGATATTGATCGCGTTTCCGCGATTGACGTTGAGATTACCGGCCCGGCCCGCCGCGACGTTCTCGCCGATCGGTCGCCCTCCTAGCCCTCCCTCTCGACCGACACGGCCAGCTTCGAGTCCCGGACGCGCTTCGAGGCCAGCCTCACGGCGAGGGGCAACTTCGCGTGCCGCGGGCATGCCGCCGGGATGCATGGCGGGCGTGGCATAACGAGGCTGGGCGTAGGCTCGCGGTGTGCTGAACGAGGGCGTCCGGTTGAATGCCGGCGCCGCGGCATGGTAGCCGCCGGCCGGGTGAGCACCACCACCACCGCCGCCGCCATGCCCACCGCCGCCTCCTCCACCATGCCCACCGCCGCCTCCCCCGCCATGCCCACCGCCATGAAAGGCAAAGGCCGGAACGGCCAGGCTCGATAGGACGAGCAAGGCCAGGACATTACCGACGTTTCGACGCATCATGACTTCCTCCGGCGATATCGCTAGAATTCGAGAATTCTTGAAAGATCTTATCGAGTCCGGGGCTGGGGCGGCCTTCGAACCATCACGTAATCGGCATGATCGGGCACGACTCGATCGCCGACCGTCCGCTCAACGGAGCTCCAGCGCACCGACTGGGGTCCGAGCTGGGTCAGGACGTGGGTCGCCGTCGCGGTCCTGCCATCGGGCAAGACCCCGGTCAACTTGATCACCCACTCGTTGCCGTTACGGCTCCAGAGTCCGCTGCCATGACCGCCCTCCGAATCGAACACCCACGACTTGATCTGTCGCGTCGAGGGGTCCCAGCCGATCCGCTCCGCGACGGTCATGACCGGCTTGCCCTGGACGTGGACGGTGAAATCCCTGAGCAGGAAATTCTGATCCTCGGTCCATTTGCAGATCGTGCGGACGACCGAGTCCGGGCTCTCGTCAACCCACTCGCCTACGAGCCACCCCAGCTCGAGCAGTCGCTGGTGATGAGAAAGGCCCTTCACCGCATCCTCGCGTACGCTCGAATACATCCAGCGATTCGCTTGCTTGACGAACAAAACGGTGTAATGACGCGTCCTCGGGGCCGGGTTGCCGGGGACGTTCACCACGGTCTGCCCTTCTTCCTGGGCGACGTCCGGGCCGAGGAAGCGGAGCGACGCCGGAGCGATCTTGATCGAGGCCCCGGGCCGTTCCTTGAACATCGCACGGAAGACGTCCTCGATCATCGCACGACCCTCGAGACGTTCGCCGTCCTCGTCGATCATCTCGGCGTCGTCGGTGTACAGCGCGGCGAGGGCGCGGACATCTCCGGAGTTGTAAGCCCGGGAATAGGCCAACGCAATCCCAGACAGCGCAGCCTCATCCGCAGGCCGATGGCTCGATGTCACGCGGGCCCCGGCAGTCGGTACGTCCGTCGAGGATTGCGTTATGGCCGGTCCTGGCGCCGCCGGTTGCTCCGCCCGCTGGACCAACTGCGCCCCGCCTCGACCCGCGACACCGAGACATGCCCAGGTTACGATCAAACCCGACAGGGTCGTTCTCATGCTGGTTGTCCTCATGGTGACAGACCCATCAAGACGCGTAAATGACGAGACATTCCACATGCAATCATCGTGCCAGTTCGAAGCGATCGAGCGTCTCCGATGAAACCCGATCGGCCACAACTCCACGATTGAGGGGAATCCTCCCGTGCGAACCTTGTACGATATTACGCCGCCGATCGGCCAATCGCTCGAAGTCTGGCCCGGCGATACTCCGCCACGACGTGAGGTCTTGCTGGAACTCGAGCGCGGCGATTCCGTGACATTGTCAACCCTACATGCGACCGTGCACCTCGGCGCCCATGCCGATGCCCCGAGCCATTACGGGCGGGGTGCGGCCAGCATCGATCAGCGTCCGCTTGATCTCTACCTGGGCATATGTCAAGTCTTGCGTTTGAAGGTGGGAAGAGGTGCCATCATCCGAGTGAATGATTTGCCGGCTCGAATCGTGGCCGATCGTGTTCTCTTTGCCACCATGACGTTTCCGGATCCCACTTTCTTCAACGAAGACTTCGCGGCGCTGCATCCCGAACTGATCGAGCACCTGCACGAGTGCGGCGTCCGGCTGGTCGGGATCGATACGCCGAGCATCGACCCGTTCGCCTCCAAGGACTTGCCCGCACACCGGGCCGTCCTCCGCCACGACCTGGCGATCCTCGAAGGGCTGGATCTCGCCGGGGTGCCCGAGGGCTTATATGAGTTGATCGCCCTGCCGTTACGACTCGTCGGATTCGACGCCAGCCCGGTGCGTGCCATCTTGAGGAGCCTGGAATCATGAGCGACGACCCAATACTGTTAACCGCGACCGGAAATGGGAGCCCGCGCCGCCAGGACCCAGAGACCTCGGATCGGCTCCTGGACTTCCGCGATCGGTTCCCGATCCTTTCGCGGACGAATTACCTGATCAGCAATTCGCTAGGTGCCGTACCGGAGGCGACCGGCGCGAGCCTCCAGACGTATTACGAGTTGTGGGCGACCCGGGGAGTCCGTGCCTGGGAAGAGGCATGGTGGTCGCTCGTCGCCGATCTGGGCGACCTCGTGGCCCCGTTGATCGGGGCCTCCGCGGGAGATGTCGTGTTCCAACCGAACGTGACGCTATCCCACGCCGTCATCTTCAGCACCTTCGAATTCCGGGGAAGTCGCCCGCGGATCGTGACCGACGCCATGCATTTCCCGTCGATCCTCTATCTGATCGACGAGAAGCGGAAGGAGGGCGCGGAGGTGTCGATGATCCCGTCCGAAGATGGCATCTCGGTCGATACGCAACGATTGATCGACGCGATCGACGAGCGCACGGCCCTCGTGAGCCTCTCGCACATCCTCTTCAAATCGGCCTACGTGCACGATGTCGCGTCGATCGCCGAGAAGGCACGCCGGGTCGGGGCGATCACGGTCATCGACGGCTACCAGGCCGTCGGCACAATCCCCGTCGACGTGAGGGAGATGGGGATCGACGTCTACATCGGCGGCTGCCTGAAATGGCTCTGCGGTGGGCCCGGTGCGGCGTTCCTCTGGGTGGATCCCTCCCGGCGGCTCGAACTGGAACCCCGGCTCACCGGATGGATGGCGCACGAACAGCCTTTCGCGTTCCCGACGAAGCTGGTCCGTCAACAGGATTCCTGGCGATTCCTCCACGGGACGCCCAACATCCCGGCACTCTACGCGGCGCGGCCCGGCCTCGAGATCGTAAACGAGGCCGGCATCGAGGCCATCCGCGCCAAGTCGATGCGGCAGACGAGCCGGCTGCTGGAGCTGGCCGACGAGGCGGGCCTTCGCTGCACGAGCCCCCGCGACCCATCGCGCCGGGGTGGTACGGTGGCGATCGACGTCGAACACGGCTACGAGATCTCGCAGAGCCTGAAGGCCCTCGACATCCTCTGCGACTACCGCCCCGGCGCGGGGATCCGATTCTCACCCCACTTCTACAATCGCGACGAGGAACTCGACGCGGCGGTCGCGGCCCTCCTCGATCTCCGGGAGACCGGGGCCTGGCGCGCCTGCTCCGGCCAGAAAACGGCGGTCACCTGAGCTCGCACCGATCCCGGCGAACCCCATCGCTCGACGGCGCGTCTGTGTCGATGAGCGAGGCGATCGGCCGACACCGCGGCGGTCCCGGATTGGCGTACGGACGCCTCGCTCCGACTTTCCGAGAGGTGCGACCATGCCCCCATCGAACGACATCCTGAGCCGGCCGACGCTGGTCTTGAACCGCTCCTGGCAGCCGATCCACGTCACGACCGTGGTCCGTGCGCTCGTGATGCTCTGGAACGACTCGGCGAAGGTGGTCGACCCCGAGGATTACCGGGTCTACCCCTGGGACGATTGGATGAACCTGGTCCCTCGAGATGGAGCCCCCTGCATCCGGACGGCCCGGGCCCGGCTCCGGGTCCCGGAAGTGGTCGCGCTCCAGCACTACGACCGCGTCCCGATGGCGGTGGTCACCTTCAGCCGGCGGAACGTCGCCCGGCGCGACCACTACACCTGCCAGTATTGCGGTACGCAGCCCGGCGTCAACGCACTGACCATCGACCACGTGCTCCCTCGCTCGCAAGGCGGCATCTCGAGCTGGACCAACTGCGTGGCGGCCTGCGTGCCTTGTAATGCTCGCAAGGCCGATCGGACGCCCGAACAAGCTGCCATGAAACTCAAGAAATCGCCGTCCCGCCCCGACTGGAAGCCCCTCTACTCGCTGCACGGCTCCGGGCATCCGACTTCGATCGAGAGCTGGAAGAGGTTCCTGGTCGCGGACTCCGCCCGGGCCAGGGCCTGATCGTCGCATTCGACCGTCCGCCCGTCGCCGAAGACCAGCCCGGTCCTCGGCGAGGCGGTCGAACTCCCTGTTCGCTGCCGCATTGGAATTTGTAAACTTCATGATAATTGTATGAAAAAACCCGTAGCGGACGCGGGTTGACCCCCAGAAAGGTATCGGACTTGCGGGCAATGAGACCTTCGCGTGAGGGACGTCCTCGCGCGGGGCATCGCCCCTCTACGGTTCGTTCTTTCGTCAGGCACTGGAGGTCTACCATGAGGAATCGGCACGCATTGCTGGCGAGCACCGCGACGATGGCCCTGGCCATCTTGCTCTCTCCGAGCAGTTGGGGTCAGGAGAATCGGTCCGCGCCCGGCCGGGACGACAAGAATCGCTCCGAGAAGCAGGATCGGAAAGAGCATTCCTCGGCATCGCAGCGGATCCACGGGATCGTCGCCGGGATCACCGCGGAAGGGGAAGTGATCTTCGACTACAAGAACAACCGCGCGGTGGCGGCCGAGGGGGCCTTCCTGACCATCGTCGGATCGCCGGTATGGTCCGAGAAGGAGAAGGCCGAGCACGCGGAGAAGGCGCGCGCCGACGGCAAGGAAGGCCAATCCAACCGGATGAGACACAACGTCTACATCGCCTGGCTGTCGCCGCGGACCAAGATCTGCGAATGCACCGAAGAGTCTGGCAAGACGAACGCGTCGAAATCCGAATCCGACAAGGGCGAGAAGAAGGAGTGCGCCCTCGACAAGCTCGAGATCGGCGATCGCGTCGAGATCCAGTTCCAGCCGCGCGATGAGTCGAGCGGCAGCCACGTCGCCCACCAGACCGACCGGATGCGCGAGAAGCACGGGCGCGATCGAACCCATGTGGGCTATGCGTCCGAAGTGACCATCATGTCATCCGGGGAAGAGACGCGTTCGGGTTCCAAGGAGAAGGATTCGAAGTGATCCTACCGAGCCTGTCAGGAGTCGCGTGATCGGATCGGATTCGACGAGCGGCCGCGGACCCTGTATCGCCGCGGGCCCGGCCGCTCGACTCCACCCTGGGATGAGCGATTTCTCATTTCTCAGCCAGCGGGGTATCGACCCAGGTCCGCTCGGCGTGCGATTTCAGGACCGCGTCCGCCACGATCTGGGCATTCAGGCCGTCATAGAAGCTCGGGACCGCCGCGCGGCGCTCGACGATCGCTGAGATGAACTCCCACATGAGGTCGTAGCGGAAGACGGTCGCCGGTGGGCCCTGGCCCGGATCTCGCGGGCTGGTCGCGGGCTTGAGGAACTCGGCCGGCACGGGGACCGGGGCCAGGTCCTGGCCGGTCTTGCCGAGCAGGATCGTGTTGGGCTCGTGCAGGCGATAGACGGCCGAGCCCTCCGAGCCGTTGATCTCGGCCCATTCGTGGCCGAAGCCGTCGCGATGGTATCCCTTGGCCAGGGTGGTCCCCTCCCAGACGCCGGTCGCGCCATCGGCGAACTCGCCGATCAGGCACGACCAGTCGTCCACCTCCGAGGGCGGACAGACTCGCCCATCCGCGGTCCGGTCGCGAGGGGCGAACCGCGCCACGGCCCCGCAGACCCTCGCGATCGGGCCGAGTAGGTCGATGGCGAAGTCGATCCGATGGATCGTCATGTCGAAGAGGTCGCCCGCACCCGCGCGGTCCTTGTACTGCCTCCATCCCCAGCTCGTCTCCGGCCAGTCGAGGAACCTCTGCGATCGGAAATGGCGAGGTGTCCCCAGCGCTCCCGACTTGAGCAGGTGGCGCAGGTATCTCATCGAGGGCGCGAACCGATAGGTGAAGGCGGTCATATGAACCACGCCTGCATCTCGGGCGGCCTCGTACATCAACCGGACATCGTCGGCGCTCAGTCCGAGCGGCTTCTCGCACATGACGTGCTTGCCACCCTTCGCCGCCGCCACGGCGATCGGCCGGTGGGTATCATTCGGCGTGGCGATCACCACGGCATCGATGTCTTCCCGGCGACAGAGTTCCTCGGGATCGGTCGTCGCCACGTCCACGCCCCACTCGACCTTCCGCTTCGCCAAGGTCTCG
Source organism: uncultured Planctomycetota bacterium (assembly GCA_963777695.1). GTDB lineage: Bacteria > Planctomycetota > Planctomycetia > Isosphaerales > Isosphaeraceae > CAVZRC01. The sequence continues at coordinate 690,265 of CAVZRC010000001.1, read as the reverse complement.
GGGTCGGTGTCGCAGATCCCGATCAGCTTCGCCCTCGGATCGAGTCGCAGGCCGGGAAGGTGGTGATACGCCGTGACGGCTCCCGTGCCAATGAATGCGACGCGAATGGGTCGTTCCGGGGTCGATACCGCCATGATCCAATCCTCTCAGGTTACGTTCTTTCGGCAAGGGCCTGGCCGATGTCGTCGGTGTCCTAGGCGTCGCAACACTTCGTTTCTAGAGCGTCTGCATCGCCCATTCGTCCAGGATGCCGTACGATGAACCCGGAGGGCAAGAATGATGAGCGAAACCAACGCGGACACCGGATCCGACACTGAGTCGCCACCGACCGCTCGATGCATGCCGATCTCGATCCCGATCGACTTGCCAGCGCGTGTCCATCAAGATGCCGATGGCGCCCTCTGGGCCGATGTTCCCGCCCTGCCCGGGTGTGTCGCCGGAGGCGAATCGTACGATGAGGTCCCGGTCAACATCAAGGAAGCGGCAGAAGGTTGGCTACTGGCGAAACAGGACATCGAGTCCAAGGGTTGGCCCTGGGCATGAAGCCGATGACCCTTGTGTCTTCCGAACGACTCCAGATGCTTGCAATCGGCCCTCGGTCCTACTATCCTGCACGAAAGTTCGCAAGTCCATAGTCCTGCAATAATCCCGGGGAAGCCGTCGATGGCAAGCGAAAAGCCGATCCGAATCGCGATCATCGGCCTTGGTTTCGGGGCCGAATTCATCCCGATTTACCAGAACTATCCGGGCGCCGAAATCTATGCGATCTGCCGACGCGACCGCAAGGGTCTCGACGAATGCGGCGATCAGTACAAGATCCCGGCCCGATACACCGACTATCGCGAACTGCTCAAGGATCCCGAGGTCAACGCGGTCCACATCAACTCGCCGATCCCCGACCACGCCTGGATGTCGATCGAGGCCCTCAACGCAGGGAAGCACGTCGCCTGTACGGTCCCGATGGGAACGAGCATCGAGGAATGCCGCCAGATCGTCGAGGCCCAGCGGGCCAGCGGCAAGGTCTACATGATGATGGAGACGGTGGTCTACAGCCGGGAATACCTGTTCGTCAAGGAGCTCTACGACGCGGGCGAGCTGGGCCGGCTCCAGTTCCTCAGGGGCAGCCATCAGCAAGACATGGACGGCTGGCCCGACTACTGGCCGGGCCTGCCGCCGATGTGGTATGCGACGCATTGCGTCAGCCCGTGCCTGGCCATCCTGGGCAAGCATGCAAAAAGCGTCGTCTGCCATGGTTCCGGCCGGATCCGGGAGGAGCTGATCGGCCGCTACGGCAGTCCGTTCGCGATCGAGACAGCCACCTTCACGATCCAGGATTCCGACGTCGTCGCCGAGGTCACGCGGAGCCTCTTCGACACGGCGCGCCAGTATCGCGAGAGCTTCGACGCCTCCGGCAGCAAGAAGAGTTTCGAGTGGCAGCAGGTCGAGGGCGAAGAACCGGTCATCCACACGAAGAGTACGCCCGAGCATCCGATCCCCGAGTCGGAGATCGCCAAACGGGTCGCCGTGCCCGACTATGCCCATCGACTCCCCGGGCCGATACAGCGATTCACCACGAAGGGCGTCTACAGTCTGGATGAAGGGGCACAGCACCTGTCCTTCACCCAGGGTGGCGGCCACGGGGGTTCCCACCCTCACCTGGTCCACGCCTTCTTGAGTGCCGTCCGGGGCGAGCGACCGGCGCTGCCCGATGCCGAGACCTCCGCCAACTGGACCATGGTCGGCCTCTGCGCGCACGAATCGGCCCTCAAGGGCGGGGATCGGATCGACATCCCTGTCTTCTGATCGTGAGGACCGGTGATCACTCGACAAAGATATTTTTGTGCAAATCGCCGTGCGCGTTGAAGTTGCGGAATCGCTGCCCCGTCGCATTATAGGCCGCCGAGAGGCACGGATACGCCAGGAGGAAGACCAGGACCGTCTTGTACAGCCATCGCGATCGGGTCCGGTCCCTCCCGGCTAGCCATTCGCTCCCTTCCGCGATTAGCAGGAACAACGCGGGGAGCAGTTCGAGCATCAGTCTCCCATGGATGGGATACTTGTTGTAACCGGCCGCGATCAGCGCCATGGCGATCGGGGTGACCAGCAAGGCGTAGATCGTCCATGCCCGACGCGCCATCGCCAGTTCCCCGACTTGCAGCAGGACCAGGGGCAGGATGACCGCGGCATAGGGCCAGAGCGGTGAGACCAGGTTCAGCGGGTTCACGAAGATCTCCAGGAGGATCCCGGCGGCCTTCAAGAGATCTGCGCGCACGATCTCCATCGCGTGATCGACGCCCAAGGTCGAGTGGTTGGGAATGAATGCGAAATCCCAGAACCGATACATCGTCGTGTACGGGCCGAGCAAGGCGCTCGAGGACACGTAGGACAGGTAGAAGATCACCAGCCAACCCAGTCCGATCATCGTCCAGATCGCCGCGGAGAAATACCGGCGGGAGATCAGGCTCTCCAGGATCAACACCGCGCCGCAACCCGCCACCACGAATGCCGATGAGAACGACCACCAAGGTGCCACCGCGGCGGCGACGGCCAGCCTCGACACCGATCGGGCCGAGGCCGGACTCCCGATCGCCTCCAGCGCGGCCAGGCTGATTGCCAGGCCGACGGCCAGATCTACCGAGTATGGCTTCATCTCGCTCGAGTAATAGATCAAGTCGTCCGAGAACGCGAAGAGCACCAGGGCGACCATCGCCGCGCGCCGCGTGAGGATGCGTCGTGATAGATGTGCAAAGAGATAGAGAGCCGAGATCCCGGCGCCGAAGGGTACGAGTCGCATTGCGAAGTTCGAATCGCCCAGGACGCGAACGAGGGCGCGCTGGAGGATCAGGAAACCGAACGGTGCGAGCTGATCGTTGGTGAGGTTCTCCGAGAAGTCGAGGACCGCCTTGTCAACGATGTTCCCCTTCAGCGACAGCTCGTCAAGCCACATCCCTCGATTCGACAGGTAGACCACGACGCGAAGCACGACGCCGATGCCGAGGATCACGGCCTCCGGCCGTTCGCGGACGATTCGTGCGATCGGCTTGAAGTCCAGTCGAAACTCGCGCGTCCAGAACGACGAGATCATCGACAACCATCGCATCGATCGGGCCCCGGGGATGTCAGGCGACGCCGTTCAGGGATCGCGCCTCGGCATCGACGCGGCGAATGGCCCGGAATGCCGACGTCGGATCCGACCTGGGAGACATCTCCATGCCGATCGGATCCTTGTAGCCGATGTCGTGGATCGTCTTGAGCACGAACGGGTAAGAGATCTCGCCGGTGGTGGGCTCGTGACGGCCGGGATGATCGGCAAGTTGGAAATAGCCGATCAGGTCGCGATATTTGCGGATATTCCCGCTGAGGTTGCCCTCGCTGATCTGTTGGTGATAGATGTCGAACAGCATCTTGACGTTCGGCGAGCCCACCGCCTTCAAGACCTCGGCGGCGTGCGCCGAATGCACGATGAGCTGTCGAGGATGGTCAACCAGGATATTGAGCGGCTCGAGGATGATCGTGATCCCTTCGGGCTCCACGATCTTCGCGCCGGCCTTGAGGGCGGCGATGACCGCGCGGGTCTGCTCGTCGCGCGAATGGCCCTGGTTCACCTCGCCGGCCACGACGCAGATCTTCTTGACCCCCAGCTTCTTCGCGACGGGCACGGCCGATCGGATCTCTTCCTCGAACTCCTCTCGGCGCGACGAGTCGGGGTTGGTGATCCCGTGGCCGAAGCCCTTGACCGGCGAGGCCGAGAACTGGACCGCCGTCAGCCCGAGCTCCTCGTTCAGCTTGAGGATCCCGTCGATATCCTTGCCGCGCCACGGCCAGAACTCGTAATGCGAGAAGCCGGCCTCCTTGACCTTTCGCAACCGGTCGAGGAATGGCAACTTTGGCCAGGTCATCTCGACGTTGACCGCGTAGGTCAGCCATGTCCCATCACCCGAGCGCCCCGAATTCGGCGGCGAGGCCGAGCCTTCGGAGGAGGCGATCACCATCGTGACCCCTGCGCCGGCAGCTGTCAGAAAGTTGCGTCGGTTCATCGGAAGCGTCTCCCTGGTGACGACTCGGAGACACGGAGAGGGCCGATGGATCGCGATCGTGCCTCGTCCGATGGGTCGTCGGACCGATATGGTAACAGAATCGGTCGCGAGTCGTTATGATCGACTTTCCGGCGATGCGATCCCGTCCGGGATCGGTTGAAGTCCTCCACCCGCGAGTATCCCCATGCGGATCACCTGGTACGGCCACGCGGCCTTCCTGATCGAGACTCAGGGCGTCCGGATCATCCTCGATCCCTACCGCTCGCCCGACTGCGGAGGATACGAGCCGGTCGCCGAAACCGCGGACCTCGTGATCGTCAGCCACGAGAACGACCGATATCACAGCCACCTCGGCCAGATCGTCCCGCCCTTCGAGACGATCCGGGCCCTCGACCTACCACCGGAAGGCACCGTCTTCCGCGACATCCGCATCGAGGCCATCCACGTCTTCGAGACCCCCGAGCGCCTTCCCGAGGATGAGGTGACGATCATCCATCTTCGCGCCGAGGGCCTGCATCTCGTCTTCCTAGGCGACCTCGGGCATCCCTTGACCGAACCGGAGCTGGCGCCGATCCGCGGGGCTGACATCGCCCTCGCCGCCGCGGGCGGCCCACCGACGCTCGACTATCCGGACATCCCGCCGCTGCTCGACGCCATCGGCCCGAGGGTCGTGATCCCCATGCACTTCAAGACGCCCAAGATCGACCTGAAGATCCAGCCCCTGGAGCGCTTCCTCGAAGCGGTTCCGGACGATCCGATTCTCAGGCCCGGCGCCAGTTCGATCGAGGTTTCCATGGCAACGTTGCCCGTCGAGCGAACGATCGTGATCCTCGAACATGCGCGTTGAGACGGACAAGTTCCGGTGGACGGATTCCCAGTACCGGCTATAATCGAGACCGCAGGAGCTGGTTGATCCGGCCCGAATTCATCCCATTTGATCGAGCCGACCGATTTTCGTCTCGTCACGCCTCGGTGGGAAGGAGGATCGCACGATGGCGACAGCCCCCAGGACTCCCTCGAAAAAGGAAGTCGATTATCCGACATCGGATGGGAAACCCATGGCCGAGACCGCGTTGCACTGGCAAGTGATGGTGGACACGGTCGAGACCATGCGGGACCACTTCGTCGAGGGTCCCCAGGTCCTTGTTGGGGGCAACCTGCTCCTGTTCTACGAGGAGGGCAACCGGCGCAAACACGTCGCTCCCGACGCCTTCATGGCTCGCGGGGTTCCCAAATTCCCACTCCGCGATTACTACCTGGCCTGGAAGGAAGGAAAACCACCCGATGTCGTCATCGAGATCACGTCCAAGACGACGAAACGGGAAGACCAGAAAACGAAACGCGTGCTCTACCGAGACGTCTTGAAGATATCCGAATATTTCCAGTTCGACCCGACGGAGGATTATCTCAAGCCGTCGCTACAGGGTGTTCGTCGGGTCGGAGATGAGTATGTGACGATCGACCTCGTGGACGGCCGACTCCCCAGCATCCATCTGGGCCTGCACCTGGAGCGATCGGGTGAAGAGCTGCGGTTCTGGGATCCCGTCCGGGATTGTCGGTTGTTGACTGTGAAGGAGCAGAGGGACCTCGCCCTGCAGCATGTTGCGGAACTCGCACGTCACGCCGAGCAGGAGAAGACCCGCGACGATTCGATCGAACAGCGCAGGATCCTGGAACTCCAGACCGCCGCAGCCGCCCAGCAACTTCTCGCGGATGAGGTTGAGCGCCTCCGCCGTGAGGTCGCAGACCTCCGGCATCCGTCTTCCAGGGCCGAGGAGGATTGAGTGCCGCCTCGACCGGCTAGGCGATCAGAGTTCTCTCAGGGCGGAGATGACATCGAGCCGCACCGCCCGGATCGCCGGGAACATCCCGCCGAAGAGTCCCATGGCGATCGTCATCAGGAAGGCGACGCTCATCACCAGCGGGCCAAACCGGAACGCGACCGTGATCGAGGTGAACGTATTGAAGTTGCTGGTCTCGTACGTCAAGGCATTCAGGGGGATCGCCGCGAGGACCCCGACGGCCCCGCCGATCGAGCAGAGGATCAGCGATTCGCCCAGGAAGCTGATCAGGATGTCGAGCTGAGAGAACCCCAGCGCGCGCATGGTGCCGATCTCCCGGGTCCGGGCACCCACGGCGGCGAACATGGTGTTGGCCGCGGCGAACATGGCCCCGAAGGTCAGGAGGATCGCGATGAACGTCCCGGCCCCCTTGAGGAATAAGGCGGAGAGGCTCTGGTTCTGGAAATACACCGTCTCGGGGATGGCGCCGAGCTTGAACCGGGTCTCGTCCTCGATGGTCCGCTGTAACTTCCGGAATTCCTCCGGACCGGCCGCGCGGAGCTGCACGCAGGAGATCGAGCCGTCGCGGCCGGTATTCTTCTCGACGTCCTTCAGGTCCGCCCAGACCTCGCTCTCCGCCGAGCTGCCGCCCGCGGTGAACAGTCCGACCACGCTATAGGTCTCTTTATCTCCGAATTTCAGCTCGCCGCCGATCTGGGCCCCCTTGAATCGTCGGGACATCTTCGGGCTGACGATGCACTCGCCTTTCCCCTCCTCGAACATCTTGCCCGCGACGATCCGGAAATCGGGTCGGAGTTGCCGCGAGGCGGCCTGGACGCCGCGGAGGATCAGGTTGGTCCGGCTCCCGTTCTCTCGCTCGGCGATCGGGATATTCAGGAGTTCCTTGGCGGCCAGCGGTCGGCCCTCGCCGTCGCGGGCGATGCCCGGTAGCAGCAGCACCTCGTCGGCCTTGGCGGTCTCGATGCCGCTGGTCGTCTCGCTCGTCGAGCCCGGTCGCATGACGATCAGGTCGAGCGGATCGCCCGAGATGGTCAGGCTATGCTCCAGGCCCTCGACCAGGCCGAACAGGATGCACGACGACCAGACGACCAGGCCCGTGCCCAGCACGGTCATCAGCGTCGTCTTCCATCGCACCCTGAGGTTTCGCACGTTGTACTTGAGCGGAATCATGGCGACCTCAGATGACCTTTCTCAGGCCGTCAACAACCGGGATCGTGGCGGACCGAATCGCCGGGATGATCCCGCCGAGCAGTCCCACCGCCAGCGCCGCGGCCAGCCCCTGGAACGCGACCGTCCACGGGACGTAGAAGAACGGGAGAAACCCGGCGGTGAACCGTGAGATGTCCACCAGCTCGCAGAAGCCCTTGCAACCCAGGGTGCCCAGCACTCCGCCGGTCAGGGCCAGCGCGATCGACTCGCTCATGACCAGGAGGAGCACCAGGCCCCGGTCGAAGCCGATCGCCTTCAGCACCGCGACTTCCGACGTCCGCTCCCGCATCGACATCGCCATCGAATTGCCCGCGACGAACAAGAGCGAGAAGACCACGGCGACGCCGATCCAGAAGATGAGCCCCTTGAGATCGCCCATCATCTCCTCGAACATCTTGCCGAACGCCTCCTCGGTCTGGGTGCGCGTGGGGTTGTCGCTATTCCGGAACAGATCATCGATCCGCTTGGAGACCGACGCCATATCGGCGTTACTCTTGCATCGGGTGAATAGCATCCCCGCATTGCCGGCCGCGCGCTTCCCCGCCGGGGTCGCTTTCAAGGCATCATCGAACGCGTCGAATCGGAGGAAGCACATACGTAGGTCGCGATCGCTCGGCCCATCGTAGATCCCGCGTATCGTCGGGTTGAGGTTCACCGGATAGGCGTCGCCCTTGAGCGAGAGCGTCTCGCCGACCTTGAGGTGCTTCTCCGAGGCCAGCTTACTCCCGATCACGCAGCTATCCTTGTTCTTCTGGAAGTCGGTCAACTGGTCGGGCGGAATCGACAGCTCGCTCATAATCTTGAAGATCGTGTCGGGATCGACGGCGAACTGGGCAAAGGGGAGGATCTCGTCCTTGTACTTCCCACCGAACCAACTGAAGGGCGTCGTGGCCTCGACCCCTTCGACGGCGGCCACTTGCTGGATGGCGGAGATCGGAACCTTGCCGGCAAATCCATTGGCGTTCAAGGTCGCGATCCGATTGAAGACCCGCGAGGACTCGCTGGCCTCCTGGGTCATGGCGAAGTACGAATAGAGGAAACACATCAAGAACAGGGTGATTCCCGTGGACGCAATGGTCAGCAGCGAACGCACTTTATTGCGTCGGACGTTACGGAAGATATACGTGAGATATTTCATGATGCGGCTTGCACTCGAGGTTCGTGGACCACGTCGTCGACCAGTCGCCCCTTATCCAGGTGCAACGTCCGTCCGGCGCGGCGGGCGGCCTGCGGGTCGTGGGTGACCATGATGATCGTCTTGCCCAGCTCTCGGTTGAGCAGCTCGAGGAGGTCGAGGATCTCCTCGGCGGTGGCGCGGTCGAGGTCGCCGGTCGGCTCGTCGGCCACGAGGAGCTGCGGATAGGTGACGATCGCGCGCGCGATGGCCACGCGCTGCTCCTGGCCGCCGGAGAGCTGGCGCGGATAGTGATGCTCTCGCCCCTCGAGCCCGACGATCCTCAGCACCTTCGCGACGTTCTCCCGCCGTTTCCGTCGCGAGAGCTTGGTGAGGAGCAGGGGCAACTCGACGTTCTCGAATGCGGTCAGCACCGGGATGAGGTTATACGTCTGAAAGATGAACCCGACGTTGTTGGCGCGCCATCGGGTGATCTGGGACTCGCTCAGTTCGCCGAGGTCCTGGCCGTGGACGATGACCTCGCCCCGGGTCGCCCGGTCGAGCCCGGCGATCAGGTTCAGCAGTGTGGTCTTGCCGGACCCCGACGGGCCCATCAACGCGAGGAACTCCCCCTCGGCGACCGAGACGTCGAGATTCATCAGGACGGGGATGCGAAACGCGTCGCGGCGGTATTCCTTATCGACGTTTCGCAAGACGATCGCAGGCAGCTCGGACATCGAGGATGAGCCTTTCGCTGTCGAAGCCCCGTGGGGCGAGATTACTCGGCGATCCGGACGATCTCCCCGTCGTGGAGCGCCTTGTTCGGATTCAGGACGACCGACTCGTCGGCGTCGAGGCCCGACTCGACGCGCCCGAGGGCGTCCGTGGTCGTCGCGACCTCGACCTTCCGTTTGCGCACCCGGTTCTTGGCGCCGATGACCCACACGTGGTCATGCCCGTTCTCCTGGAAGACGGCCGCTTTGGGCACGAAGAGGAACGAACGGCCGGCGTCGGGGCTGTTGCCCGTCTTGCTGGGCAGGAAGTGGACGGTCGCGGCGAGCTCGGGGAAGAGCTTGTCGTCGGGATCGAGGATCTCGACCTTGACCTTGACCGTGCCTCGGGTGCGGTCGCCCATCGGGATCACCTGGCGGAGCCGGCCCCGGTAGTGCTTCGACGGGATCGCGCTGACGGAGACCTCGGCCGGTTGTCCCAGGGCGATCCGCGAGATCAGGTTCTCGGAGACGTCGGTCTCGACGTCCATCGTCTCCAGGTTGGCGATCGTGACCACGGCCGTGCGTCCCAGCGACGAGCTCATCGCCGACGGCGAGATAATCTCGCCCTGCTCGCCCTGCTTCTCGACGACGGTGCCGTCGAACGGGGCATAGAGCGACATCGTGTTGATCGTGGCCTGGATCTCCTGGATATCGGCCTGGGTCAGCTTGACTCCGGCCTGCAAGGCCGCCACCCGCGCCTTCGCCTTCTTGAGCCCGGCGATCCCCTTCTCATATTCTTCCTCGGTGACCTTCTGCTGCGAATGGAGCCGGGTCAGGCGACGCTCCTCGCGCTCCTTCTCCCACTGATCGGCCTGGGCCTCCTCGCACTCGGCCTGGTTCTTGAGCAACTGGGCCTCGCGCGAGGCCAGCATCGCCTTCATCTCGTTGTGCTCGATGACCGCGAGCGTGTCACCCTTCTTGACCTTCATCCCCTCCTGGACGTACATCCGCTCGACGCGGCCGGGGATCTTGGTCCCGATCATGGCCTGCGAGCGCGACTTGAGATAGCCCTTGGCGCTCAGGAGCTTCTCCGCCTCCCCGGAAGTCATCCGCTGGACCAGCCCACGCGCGACTTCCGGCCGAGATCGGATCTCATCGTACTGGCGATAGCCGTAGACCCCGGCCGCACCCAGGAGGCCCAGGGGTATCAGCCAGATCAGCCAGGAGAGGAACCGGAGGGCCGAACCTTTCCGGCGGCCGGGCGATTTCCTCGAATCGCGGGATCGGGAGAAGTACGGGTCTTCACGCTCGATCTTCAGGGAGGCGAGTTCTTCTCGCAACGTGCTCGCCATCGGGAAACCTCGACGGATGAAACAAGGTCGGATCGTGACGGGCAGGCCGGATCGCGGCTGGTCTCTCACCGTGGCGAGATGATACCAAAATCCCGATCATGGGTCGAGTGGAGCTGTCGGGCCGGACATCCTGCCGGAGCCTCATCCCTCGCCCATCCGGGTGGAACGGAACGCCGATCCCGCCAATGGTCCTCAATCGCCCCCGACGCCCGGCGTCGCGGTCGATGGTGCGGAGTCTCGCAGCCGGTGCAAGGCACGCTGGGCATCGGCATCGAGCGGATCGACTCCAATGGCTAGCGAATACCAACCCCTCGCCTCGTCGAGCAGGCCCGCACCTTCGCAAGCCTTGCCGAGCGGCTTCAGGTCGATCGCCTCGTTCGGCCGGTCGGACTTGCTGATGCGATTGACCAGCCGGTAGACCTCATCGAGCTGCTTGGCGCGCGCCAGGTAGGTCTGGGCCGCGTCGCGGTCGCCCTTGAGCAGGAGGGCCTTCCCCAGCTCGGAGAGCGCGACGCGATCATAGGGTTCGTCGCTGAGGGCCTCCAGGAAATGTCGGCTGGCGGCGTCAACGTCACCCCGCATGAGGGCGACGCGACCCCGAAGCCTGGCGAGGAGCGGCGAGTTGATTCCGGTGCCTTTGAGCTTCGCCACGGCCTCGTCGGTCCGGCCGTGATTGAGGTCGAGCTCGATCCGGAGCGCCGTCGCATCGGGATCATCGTGCGGCAAGGCTTCCAGGAGCTGCTCGACCTCGGCCTCGCGGCCGGGCTGAGAGATCAGGAGGGTCGCCAGGGCCAGTCGACTGTATCGATCTTCCGGGTCCGCCTTCACGAAGGCCGCCAGGTTCTCGGCGCTATCCGGTCCCCAGATGATGAAGTGGGTCAGGCACCAGACGAAGAGGTCGTGGTGCGAGAGCGGAGTCAGTCGCGAGAGGGCCTTGAACTCGGCGTCGACCTCTCGGCGGCGGAACTGCATCCCGAGGATGTAGATCAGCTCCTTGTGGGCCTTGATCAGCTTCGGGTTACGGAGGATGGCGCGACGATAGGCCGCCTCGGCGGGGCGAAGACGGTTGTTCCTCCGCTCGATCAGGCCGCGCATGTAGAGCGTCTCCGGACCAAGCGGATCGTCCTCCGGGACGTGATGGAGGGCCTCGAGTGCCGCCTGTGTATCCCCCTCAGCCTCGGCGATCTCGGCGCGGAGCGCCCACTCCCGAGGCGTTGCGGGCCGGAGCGTCTCGAGGCGTTCCAGCCCCGCCCGCGCCTCTCTCCATCTCCCGGCCTGATGCTCGGCGACGGCTTGATTCCAGAGCTCTTCCGGGTCGGAGGATGCCCAGGCCCTCCAGGCGACGACGATGCCGAAAACCAGGGGCACCGCGATCGCCAGCCCCAGGACCAATCCGATCGACCATCGCGATGACAAGAAAGGTATTCGGGGATCTTTCCGCATCGGGGATGGCAATGTGGTCCCCATGTTATCTGGACGCGAATGTCGGATTGCTGGAGTTCCGGCTTCAGCCGGTCTTTCGATACTTCGGACACACGCGCCGGAAGGTCAAACGCTCCCGGTGGCCGCCATCGCCCACGATCAGGGCAAGGTTTTCCCGCCGGGCGGATCCACCTTGAGAGTGTAGATCTTGCTTCGCTCGTTGAGGGCCTTGAACTTCCCGTGGTAGACGGTCACCTGGCCGTTGTGCTTGACGCGGACCTGCCAGTGGGTCGGCCGGGCGAGACCGCCGAACCCGCCCCAGTAGACGACATACCATTTGTAGATCCCCGGTGGCCCGGGTCCCTTGACCTTCTCCGAGCCGGGGCCGTCCTTCTCGACCAGCCAGTAGACATTCTCCGGGCCGAATCCCTTGGTGTTGTCAACGTCGAGTTCGCCGCCCATCGCGCCCTTGGGGTCCTCCCAGAAGATCTCCTTGCCGCCCGGTTCCAGGACGTGCAGGTCGAGATCGACGCCGTCGGTATTCCAGAGGAGGGTGAACTGGGGATCGCCGACCTTCACCGAGACGCCGCGGATCATCTCGCCCCCCTCGCCGAACCGGGCCAGGCCGAAGCCGTCGCCGTCGCCCGCGCCGGGGTTGTCGTTCGCCTCGCCCCCGCCGGCGCTGGGCTTCTTGTTCGTGCGGAACCGGAGGTCCGCCTCCAGCGGGATGGTGTCCATCTGGGTCAGCGGTGCGGCGATCAGGCTGAGTTCCTTCTCGCCCTCGGGTGCCATCGGCATCGGCAGCGGCGTGTTGATCCCGCCCGTGAGCGACTCGCCTTCGGGGACGCCATTGGGCGATCCCGCGAGTCGGGAGTCGAAGGCGATCGGCCCGTCGTCCCGAGGCGCGAAGTACCAGAATGCCAGGATCAGGAGGAACACGGCATGGAAGCCGACGGAACCGGCCCAGCCCTTGATCGCTTCGGGGGTCCACCAGGGTACGATGAGGGGCGAGTCTTCGGCGGGCAGCGGGTTCCCCGCGATCGGAGGAGGGCCGGGGGGACCTGCGATCGGAACGGCAACACCCACGGCTTTCGGGGCAACTCGGACTTGGGACGGGCTGGCCGACATCACCATCCTCGAAGGGTTCTAACCGCGAGTTTGATACCAGACGGCGAGATGATGCACGAGCGCGTTCGCCGCGGATCCGGGGAGCCGCTCAACCGATATTCTTCACACAATCAGCTTACCACGTCCGATCGCGGACACGAAAGCTCAAATCGCCTTCGGATCGATTTCGATGGTAAATGATGGTGAAGGCCATCCGCCGGCCCCGCGAGTACCCCACATCGGTCCGGCCCAACCTCTCTTCCCGCCGAGGATGGTGCGACGATGGGTTGCGGATGAGAATGCCGACGGTTACAAGGGAAGAGAGGGGCTCGCGCGATCCACAATCGCCGGGCCTGGACGGGCCCACCGACCCGAGGTCGATTTTGATGGATCCCCACGAGCTGAAGCGGTTGTTCGATGCCGTGCGAGACGGTCGCCTGACCTCCGACGAGGCGGCGCAGAAGGTTCGGATGCAGCCCTACCAGGAGGCCGGCAACTTCGCCAAGGTCGATCTCCATCGACGATTGCGCTGCGGCTTCCCCGAAGTGATCTTCGGCCAGGGGAAGACGGCCGTGCAGATCGAGGCGATCCTCCGGACGCTGTTGGCGAACGGGCAGGGGGGGCTGGTGACGCGGCTCGATCCCCGCGCGGCCGAGCATCTCCTCGCCGCCTTCCCCCAGGGAGAGCACAACGCGGTCGGCCGGACATTCCAGATCCGGTCGCCGGAGGAGGAAGGCCCCAAGGTCGGTCGGGTCGTGATCGTGACGGCGGGGACCAGCGACTTGCCCGTCGCCGAGGAGGCCCGGGTCACCGCCGAGGCCTGGAATTGCGACGTCAAGCTGGTCGCGGATGTCGGCGTCGCCGGTCTACACCGGCTGTTGCACCAGCTCCCGCAGTTCCAGGATTCGGACGCCCTGGTCGTCGTCGCCGGGATGGAGGGCGCGCTGCCGAGCGTCGTCGGGGGGCTGGTCGCCTGCCCGGTCATCGCCGTGCCGACCAGCATCGGATATGGTGCCCACTTCCACGGGGTCGCGGCGCTGCTGGGGATGCTCAATAGCTGCGCATCGAACGTGGTGGTCGTGAATATCGACGCGGGTTTCAACGCCGGCCACATCGCCGGCCTGATCGCCCGGAGAATGGGCCAGGCCCGAGAGTCGGCGTTGCCGGTCGAACCGGCGGAATGAGGTCCGTCATGACGTTGGAATCGATCGATACGATCACGAAACTTCCCCCGCGCCCACGCGACAGCAACAAGGGCCTGTTCGGGACCGTGCTGGTGGTCGCCGGCAGCCGCGGGATGGCCGGGGCGGCCGCGTTATGCGGGGCCTCCGCACTCCGATCGGGCGCCGGCCTGGTCCGCGTCGCCACCTCGGCGGAGGTCCAGCCGGTCGTCGCGAGCTTCGAGCCGTGCTACATGACCTATCCGCTCCCCTGCGACGACGCGGGCCTGATCGATTTTGGACGCGCCCGCCCGGACATCGACAGATTGATCGAGTCGGCCAGCGTGATCGCCGTCGGCCCGGGGCTCGGCCAGTCGGAGGGGACCAAGCAACTCGTCCGGTTCCTGGTCGCGGAGACCGACAAGCCCCTGGTGGTGGACGCCGATGCCCTGAACCTCCTCGTCGGCCAGACGGACTTGCTCGGTGCGGTGAAACGCCCCGTCATCATCACGCCACATCCGGGCGAATTCGCCCGGCTCGCCGGCAAGTCCGTCGCCGAGGTCCAGGCCGATCGCGTCGCGATGGCCGCGGCCATGGCCGCGACCTCGGAGACCCTCATCGTCGTCCTCAAGGGGAGCGGGACCGTCGTGACCGACGGGCGTCGCTATTACGTCAATACGACGGGTAATCCCGGCATGGCCTCCGGAGGCACCGGCGACGTCCTGACCGGCGTGATCGCCGCGATGCTGGCCCAGAAGCTGCCTCCCTTCGAGGCCGCCCAACTGGGCGTCTTCATCCACGGCCTGGCAGGGGACATCGCGCGCGACCACCACGGCGAGGTCGGGATGATCGCCGGCGACATCGTCGACTCCCTGCCCGACGCCTTCGCCCACATGATGCCGGACCCCGATCTCATGACCTGAATCTCTTGTTGATATCTCGGGGCGAGGCCTTCTCCGCCGGATCTGGGCCTCTCGGCGACAAAGTGGCGGCCAATGGCCTGTTCGGGGGACGTCCCCTGGCGTAGAATAAGCAATCCACCGGCGACGGGGCCATCGTTCGTTTCGACTCGGCCGGGGATCTGCGACGCGAATCTCTTGGGCACGAGCGGAGGAGCCTGGAGTGTCAACACGCGAAAACCCACCGCCGGCCGCGGGATCCTGGACCTACCGCATGGAGGTCTCTCCCACCGGACAGAATCCCACCGGCGCCATCGCCAATCCCAACGATCCCATCCTGCTCCTCCACTTGCTGGCGAATCTCCAGAACCAGACCCTCGAATTACAACGGCAGCAGCTCGAGATCTCCCGGCAACAGCTCGAGATCTCGCACGAATTGCTCCAGGTCAACCGGGAGCAACGCGCCCGCCAGGGTGCCGAGCTGGAGCGCTGGCAGGCCGGTCACGAACATGTCATCGATTCCTGCCGCGAGACCATGGGTCGCCTCGAGCAGGTCCACGCCTCGTTGATGGGCGAGCTGGCCAACTACGTGGAAGAGAACCACGAGAATTTGATGGAAGGCGACTTCTCGCTGAGCGACTTCGTCGACCGTTTCGGCCCTCGATTGGCCCACCTGAACACCATGCTCGCCGTCCTCCGTCCCCTCGCCGCTGCGAAGACCAAGACCGAGTCATCGTGATCGCGATCGGCATCGGCCGCGAATGACGCCCGATCTTCGTATGGTGGGTTTCACCCACCATACGCCATGACAACAAATCGATAGTCACGATAGGAATTCGATCGGCCGCCGCAAGTCGATCGACGCGTGGCGGCCCGAATCGGTAGTTACTGTGCCAGCGGACATCCCGCGGCCGTGTCGATGCGATGCGGGAGCAGATCAATAGCGGCGGGTATCGTATCCACCGCCGCCACGTGCGCCGCGGCCACCTCCACCGCCGCCTCCACCCACACCGCCGCCACCCCCTCGCCAACCTCCGCTGCCGCCGCCACCGCCGCCCGCTCGAGGCTCGCGCGGCCTGGCTTCATTGACTGTCAGGCGACGCCCGTCATGTTCCTGGTCGTGAAGGGCATCGATCGCTGCCCGTGCCTCGTGCTCGGAGCTCATCTCGACGAACCCGAAGCCTTTGCTTCTGCCCGTGTCGCGGTCGGAGATGACCTCCGCGCTCTCCACGCTGCCGTACTGCGAGAACATCTGTTCCAGGTCGGAGCTGCTCACCCGGTAGGCGAGGTTTCCGACATACAGTTTCTTACCCACACTCGATCTCCTCAGACCAGGGGCTCGCGACCCTGCGATCACTTCCGATGACCGGGCCGGTTCCGAAAGACCCGCCTGGCAGCCCGGTGGGTGGAATCGGGACAGAGGCATGTGACCAGTTACCGACGTGATCCTACACATGCACCCAATCGGTTTCCAACCGATTTTCAGTATAATCAAGTCCCGCTACCTCAGCCTAGAGCGGTTTTTCGTGAAATTGTCATGATATTGGGACGAACTCCGGCATCTCCGGCCAGGTCCGGCGGCACCCGTAACAGGACGACCGGAATCGGATCACTTGCCCCGTCTCTCATGGCCTGGGATCGAGACGTCGATCGATGTCGGAGCCGGCGACCGCGGGGAGCCGTCTACAGCGCTTCACGATTAGGCTGCATACAGTCGGGGGACAGAGCCCCCTCCTACACGGACGTCCCCAGCCGGTCTCTTGTAGGAGCCGGTCCACATATATGCCACTTTCAGCAATCTCGGCCCTACACGGACGTCCCCAGCCGGTCTCTTGTAGGAGCCGGCTCCGTCCGGCGATCTTCACCCGATCGTAAAGCGCTCGAGTCGAACGCGTGGGTGGAACGGTGCCTTGCCATCAAGTCGTGTAGTCCGCGTTGAGTCGGACATACTCCGCGGTGAGGTCGCAGGTCCAGAATCGGGCGGTCGCCGAGCCCGAGTCCAGGGTTAGCCGCAGGTCAACGGGGCGTTGCTGCTTGATGGACTCGGACAGTCCGCCGGCATCGAACGGGACCGGCGCCCCGTCCCGATACACGAGGACTCCGTTGATCCAGAGCGAGAGCTCTTCTTCCCGGAAGGGCACGCCCGCGTACCCCGCGGCCGAGACGATCCGGCCCCAGTTCGGGTCGGCGCCATGGATGGCCGTCTTCACCAGCGCGCTCTCGGCCACCGCGCGGGCGATCGCGCGGGCATTCTCCGTATCGAGACATCCCTCGACGTCGATGGTGATGAAGTGAGTCGCCCCCTCGCCGTCGTCCGCGATGTCCTTGGCGAGCGATTCGCAGGCCGAGCGCACCATCGCCGCGAACGCCTCGATCGCCTCGCCTTGCAGGATCGGCTCGGTGGCGGCCGTGCTCGAGAGCAGGAGCACCGTGTCGTTGGTGCTGGCATGCCCCTCGACGGTCAGGCAGTTGAACGACGAGTCCACCGCGACCGCGAGGATCTCGCGGAGGTCATTGGCCCAGAGGGGCGCGTCGGTCAGGATAAATGCGAGCATGGTCGCCATCCGCGGGCCGATCATGGCCGCCCCCTTTGCCAGGCCGAGGAGGTTGACCTCGCGTCCGTCGATCACGCGACGTTCGGAGACGATCTTGGGCCGGGTGTCGGTGGTGATGATCGACCGGGCGGCCGTCCGGAAACCGTCCGGATCCGAGGTGAGCCCGGCCACGGCCGGCTCGAGTCCCGATTCCAGCCGATCCATGGGAAGCTGGTGTCCGATGATCCCCGTCGAGGCAACCAGGATCTGCTCGGCCTGGCAGCCGAGAAGTGACGCCGCCCGAGCCGCGGTCCGGTTCGCATTGGCCAGGCCTTCCAGCCCGGTCGCCGCGTTCGCATTGCCGGAATTGATCACGACCGCGCGGACGTCCTCGGCGGGGAGCAGGTCGCGACACCACTTCACCGGTGCCGCGCAGATCCTGTTGGTCGTGAATGTGCCGGCCGCCGCACATGGGCCGTCGGCCGCCAGGACAGCCAGGTCGAGGCCCCCCGACGGTTTGATGCCGGCCTTCACGCCCGATGCCCGGAATCCCCGTGGAATCCACAAGGTCTCGTCGTTGCTCATGCTGTTCTCCCTTGGTCCTTGTTCTTTCGGTCCGTTCATCGATCCGGTGACACTCGGCTCCAGGCGAGGCCGATTGACGACCGGTCGGATCAGCGTCTTACTCCCTCTTGAGCTAACAACGCCATCCAAGGTTCGGCCATCACGTCCAAGGACGAGGAACCAAGGACAAGGGACAAAGAACTCATCGTGCCGTGTAGCCGCCATCGACGAATAATGTCGCGCCGGTCATGAAGCTCGACGCCTCCGACGCCAGGAAGACGGCTGCAGGACCCAGCTCGACCGGATCGCCCCAACGGCCGAGCGGGACATTAGCCTCCATCTGGGCCCTGGCGGCCGGATCGTTCATGAGTGGCGCGTTGATCTCGGTCGCGAACGGGCCCGGGCACAGTGCATTGACATTGATGCCGTCCTTCGCCCATTCCAACGCCAGGGTCTTGGTCAAGAGCGTGAGACCGCCCTTGCTGGACGCATAAGGCGTCCGCCCCGGGAGCGAGATCTCGCCCAGCATACTCGACACATTCACGACCCGGCCCCACTTCTGGCGCTTCATCGCTTCGGCGACTGCCCGGCAACACAGCCAGGGACCCTTGAGGTTGGTATCGAGCACCGCATCCCAGTCGGACTCGCCGAGCTGCTCGATGGGGCCGCGGATATTGATCCCGGCGTTATTGACGAGGATATCGATCCGGCCGAATGCATCGAGGACGCGGGCGACCATCGCCTCGACCTCCGACGCCACCGCCACATCGGCCGAGACCCCCAGCGTCTTCTGACCGGCCAGCGCGGCGATGTCCTCGGCCGCCTTCCGGGCACCCTCGGGCTGTCGGCCCGACACCGCCACGGACGCCCCGGCGGTCGCCAGCGCCTCGGCGATCGCCCGGCCCAATCCCCGCGATCCCCCGGTGACCAGCGCGACCTTGCCATCGATCCGGAATCGATCTATTACGCCGCTCATCTCGGCCCCCGTTGCCATCGGCCTCGAACCGGTCCGGCACCTCGAGAACAGCCTATCCCATCGGATTCCGCACGGGAAGGGGCACCCCGGTCCCCAACGATCGCGCGATGGCCGCTCCGATCCGCGAAACCCTGC
Organism: uncultured Planctomycetota bacterium; assembly: GCA_963777695.1. GTDB lineage: Bacteria > Planctomycetota > Planctomycetia > Isosphaerales > Isosphaeraceae > CAVZRC01. The sequence goes on along the minus strand of CAVZRC010000001.1, from coordinate 671,241 downwards.
CGGTGATACGCACCGTTCGGATCCCGTTCACTTCCGGGGATTTTCTGATAGTGCAGGGTGTCTGCGGAACTGACGTAACATCTGGGCAAACATTACGGTTTGGGAAACTCCGGCCATTGGGGAATTTGGAGAATCTTCCTGAAGCCGAGACCGACGTCCGGACGAAGTAAGAGACTGAGTTGGCGGCCCCGGGCTGTAGTCGGAGACTTGTGGGTCCGGGAACCGATGAGCGCCGAAGAAGGTCGGGAGTGTTAAGTGGAGCGTCCGATGTTGAGAAAACTGCTGACGGTCGCGTTCCTTGCCCTGGGGATAGGGTTGGGCGCGACCGAGCACCCGGCGCAGGGAGCGAGCTACGCGGGTGGTACAACGAATCGAATCTGCCCCGTGCCCCAGGATTGTTGCGGGCACATCCAATATCAACTCCAGCGTCAAACGGTCCTCCAGAACGTCCAGGAGACCGTCTACGAGACCCAGCTCGTCCCCTGCGTGCGGACCGTCTGCGAGACGGTCATGCAGCCGAGGACGGTCACGAACGTCCGGAACGTCGTGGAAGAGAACGTCCGCGAGGAGGCCTACACGGTCCAGCGGCCGGTCTACCGCACGATCCAGCGGGAGGTGCATTACACGGTCCAGCGGCCGGTCACCCGGACCGTCTGGAAGGATGTGACCTATACGGTCTGCCGGCCCGTCCGCGAAACCCATCTCGAGAGCCGGACCTACACGGTCTCGAAGCCGTTGCGCGAGACGACCCTCAAGACGTGCAGCTATAACGTCACCACGCCGGTCCGCGAGGTCGGCTACAAGGACGTCAGCTACACGGTCTGCCGGCCCGTCCAGGAGACCGTCATGAAGACGGTCAGCTACACGGTCTGCCGGCCGGTCCAGGAGACGTGCTACAAGACCTGCGTCTACACGGTCTGTCGCCCTGTCCAGTGCATGAAGACGCGATGCGTCCCGTACACCGTCCAGGTCCCGGTCCAGCAGACCGTGATGCAGTGCCAGCCCGCGACCGAGATGGTGCAGGTCCGCCAGTGCGCCTACAAGCAGGTCCCTTACACGGTCTCACGCCAGGTCAGCGAGACCGTGATGAAGGAGTGCCGGTACACGGTGCAAGTCCCCGTCCGTCGCACCGAGATGCGGAGCACCACGTACACGACCTGCCGGCCGGTGCGTGAGACCGTCATGAAGGAGTGCCGCTACACGGTCTGCCGGCCCGTCCAGACGACCACCTACAAGACGGTCAGCCGGACGTGCTACCAGACGGTCAACGAGACGGTCAACCGCGAGGTTTGCGAGACGGTCTGCGTGCCCCGGACGGTGACCAACCAGGTCTGCCGCACCGTCAACGAGACCGCCATCGAGAAGTACTTCGTCCCGGGCAAGACCGTCTGCGTCAACGGATGCCTCGTCGAGACCCCGGGCACCTGGTGCGAACGGAAGGTCACCTGCCCTCGGAACGTGATCGAGAACGTCACGAGCACGGTCTACGAGCGGCAGGTCATCCGCAAGCAGGTCCCCGAGACCGTCTGCAAGCAAGTCCCTTACACGGTCTGCGAGCAGGTCCCGGTGACGACCTGCCAGATGGTCGCCGAGGAGAAGATCCAGCAGGTCCCCGTGACGACCTGCCGGATGGTGAGCGAGACTCACGTCCAGCAGGTGCCCGTGACCGTCTGCGAGTACGTGGCACAGGAGCAGGTCAAGCAGGTGCCCACGACCGTCTGCCGGACGGTCCAGGAGACCTGCACCAAGACCGTGCCCTACACCTACTGCACGCTCCAGCCTCGCACCGTGATGCGGAGCGTGCCGGTGACGGTGACCAAGATGTGCCCGAAGACCGAGTATCGCCAGGAGCAATATGCGGAGACGCAGTACGTCAAGGAGCAGCACTCGAAGCAGGTCCCCTACACGGTCACGAAGACGATCAGCGAGTGCCAGTACAAGCAAGTGCCCTGCACGGTGACCCGCATGGTCCCCCAGACCTGCGTGAAACGCGTGCCGGTAACGACCTGCCGCATGGTCACCCAGACCTGCTACAAGCAGGTGCCGGTGACGACCTGCCGCATGGTGACGGAGACCTGCGTCAAGCAGGTGCCCGTGACCACGTGCCGGATGGTCGCCGAGCCTTGCGTCAAGAAGGTCTGCCAGACGTATTGCGAGACCGTGAACGAGCCATGCGTCAAGCTCGTGCCGGTCACGGTCTGCGACATGCAGACGGTCAACTGCATCCGCAAGGTGCCGTACAAGACGTGCCGACAGGTCTGCGAGACCAGCACGATCCAGTGCCCGGTCACGGTCTCCCGGCAGGTGACCGACATGAAGCCCGTCTGCGTGCCCCGCACGGTCTGCAAGCAAGTGCCGGTCGAGGTCTGCGTCAAGGTCCCGGTCACCGTCCACTGCGACCCGGTCGTCGTACCCTCGTCGCAGAGCGTGGTGGCCTCGGGTCAGGCGCCGCTGCTTCCCTCGAAGAGCACGGTGACCCACTGAGGCTCACGCCTACCGCGGGCGCAACACGAAGTTTGGCGCTCCCCGACCGGGAAACGCCTCCAAGTCGCAAGACTCGGAGGCGTTTCTTTTTTGGTCATAAGTTGGGCGCGGGTCTCTGACCCCGCCCGAGTGCCTGACCGGAGGTCTCCCGATCTCCCGTCAGGTGGCGTATGCAGGCTCGCCCGGCCCGCGCCGAACGGGAGACCTCCGGTCGCGCCGACGGCGGGGTCGGAGACCCGCGCCGAACCCGCGAGTCGGGTTGGCGAAATCCACCAGGATTTGCATCAAGATCGGTGGGTTTCACCCACCCTACATGGACCACGAACCAACCGCGATCATGCGATCGATTCCCGCGCGTAACTTCGCGAACGCCCGGGCGCGATGGCTGAGTTGATGCTTCACGAGCACGCTCTGCTCGCCGAAGGTCTTGTGATACTCCGGGATGAGGAAGAGTGGGTCGTAGCCGAATCCCCGAGGACCGCGGGGCTCGCGGGTCAGCCGGCCGCGACAGGCGCCCTCGGCTTCGAGTCGGATCTCGCCCGAGGGATCCGCCAGGGCCAGGGCGCATCGGAACGCGGCACCGCGGCGATCGTCCGGCAGGTCGGCGACGGCGGCGAGAAGCTTGCGATTGTTGGCCTCGTCGTCGCAGGGTTCGCCCGCATAGCGGGCCGAGTATACGCCGGGTGCACCGCCGAGCGCATCGACGGTCAGGCCGGAGTCGTCGGCGAGGACCCAGGTCCCCAGCGCCCGCGCCACCTCCGACGCTTTCTTCCTCGCGTTCCCGGCGAACGTGTCGGCATCCTCGACCACATCAGGGACGCCGGGGAACTCATCGAGCGAACGGATGTCCAGCCTGGAGAGCCGAGGGTTCGGCTCCCACGAGGGCGCGATCAGATCGGCCATCTCTCGGCATTTCTTCCGGTTGCGGGTCCCCAGGACCAGCAGGATGCGGGGACTTTCCGTCGTTGTCGTCGTCATGATTCGGGCGTCGCCCCGGGGTCCGGCTGGATCGAGCGGAAGGAGGCTGAGAAACGAACCGTGTCGAGGGCCTCGTGTGCGGACGGCCCGCGACGACCCTATTCTCCGCAAACGATCGCCCGGCGTGAAGCGAGGGATCCGGCCCGGGGACGAGTTCGGGCCGGATTCGACCCTCGGTCTCATTGGAGACTGGTCTTGATCACATCGACATCGGTCAGGTTGGTGGCCGGTACGATCATGTGGTCGAGGGCGTTCCAGCCGCGCTTGGACTTATCCGCGAGCGGGACGGCGGCACGCAGCAGCTCATCGCGCATCGCGCCGATCGCGGGGTCCGTGGGCGAGTTGAAGGCGCCGATGAAGACCCGGCTGGACGTCCGGTCGTGATAGACGAACACCGGCTGGCCAAGCCGGCGGATCTCGGGCGACTTGGCGAGCTTGTCGGCCATCCGCTCGGCATCGTCGTGCGCGGTCTGAAGTGGGCTAGTCCGCAGGTTGAACAGGGGCTGGGTCGGACCTCCCTTGGGCGAATTGAGGTCGAATCCACTCCGGCCCGAAAACTGGGCGACCTGAAGGCTAAACCGGCCCGGGCAGTTCGCGATGCTCCGGAGGCCCGAGTTGATCCGGATGACCAGGCTGTCCGGGGTCTTCGGATAGAGCAATTGCGCGGGGACGTACGGATTGGTCGTCCGTAGCGCCCGGCTCAGCCCGCCCCCTTCGCGCCACTTGAACAGTTCCGGCATCTGATGCAGGCATTTGGGTTGGAGCTTCTTGACCTTGTTCAGCAGGATTTCGGTCGCCGCGAGGGTCTTCTCGTTGCCGACCAGGACCGCGGCCTCATCGTGGGTCCGGACTTGCTCCGGCAGCCGCGTCACCGCCTTCATGGTCACGCTGGGGGCCGTGGGGGGCGTGCCGCGGATGTAGCTCTTCATCGGGAAGTCCTTCGTCCGCAGGATGTATGCCGGTAATTGGTAGTCGTGGCGGAGTTCCTTGCACAGGGCCAGGGCCATCTTCTCGGCCTCGGGACCGCGGAACACCTTGGCCATCACCATGAACGGACCGTTCTCCTTGGATAGGAGATACGGTTCCAGCGGGTCATCCGGCAGGACGATTTTCGGCGAGGCCTTGAGTTCCTCCTCGGATGCCGGCCCGGGGAGCGCCCGGTCGCCGAGTACACCTTCGGCTCGCCGGATGCCGGCGAAGCCGTGCCGCCCGACGGTGACGGTGTCTTCGGTGTGGATGTCCCCGGTTGCGACGTCGCCGGGGGTTGACCGGGATACGGATCCTGTGCCCAGGCGGGGACGGCCGCCAGGGCGCCGCAAAGAGTCAGCGCGGCGATCGATGATTTCATGGGCGAACCCTCTTCTTTCACATCAGCCCGGCCCAGATTCGGACCGCGCCGAGCGTTGAGCATGGGACCCCAACATCCTGTCGAGGCCCCTCTCCGTCATCAATTTCACTCGCGAGAGCGCCGGGTTAGATGGGAATAGAGAGCGAACCGCTCATCCCGGCGAGTACAGCCGGAGTATCTAGCACAGGTCGTCCGGCCTGGCAAGGCCGATTTCGCTCATCTTGCAAGCCCAGTGATTCCATCCTCAACAACAATGGAATGATTACGGACTCATGACAGCGGCCAGTCCGGGCCGAGGCACTCGCGCTGGAGCCGGGTCAACTGGTCGATGCCCGCTTCGGCGAGGTTGAGGAGCTGGTCGAGCTGGGCCCTCGAGAACGTGCCGCCTTCGCCCGTGCCCTGGACTTCGACCAGGCCCCCGCCGCTCAGGCGGACGACGTTGATATCGACCTCCGCCGTGGAGTCCTCGGGGTAATCGAGGTCGAGGACGGGAACACCCTCGACGATCCCCGCACTGACGGCCGCGATGCTATCCCGGATGATGGAGGTACAGGTATCTCCGCAATAACGGCGCAGGGCGTCGACGATCGCGACGAACGCCGCCGTGATGGCGGCCGTGCGCGTGCCGCCGTCGGCATTGAGCACGTCGGTGTCCACACTGACGGTGACGGGCCCGAGCGCCTTGCGGTCGACCACGGCTCGGAGGCTCCGGCCGATCAGCCGCTGGATCTCGGTGGCGCGACCGTCCGCGCCGCGTCGGGTCCGCGTCGGCGTGCTGCCGGGGAGCATCGCGTACTCGGCCGTCAGCCAGCCGATTCCCTTCCCTTCGAGGAACGGCGGCACGCCCTCGGAAATGTGCGCGGTCGCGAGCACCACCGTCGCCCCCGAGCGGTACAGCACGCTGCCCGGACTGTTCGGCATGAAATTGCGCTGGATCGTCACGGGCCTGAGCTGATCGGGATTGCGTCCGTCGTGTCGTGTCATATCCGTGGGTCATCACCGAGGGCTGAGGGCGGCGGGGCCGGCCTCGTGGAAGGGAACAAGTCCGGCCTCCGCGGCCGATCCTACGCGTGGTCCTCACCCAGCAGCCAGACCAGCAGAGCCATCTGGAAATGGAGCCGGTTGGCCGCCTGGAGGATGACCTGACTCTGAGGCCCGTCGAGCACGCTCGACGTCACCTCTTCGCCTCGATGGGCGGGCAGGCAATGGAGGAAGATCGCGTCCGGTCTGGCCATCGCCATCAGCTCGTCGTTGACCCGATAGGGCTCGAAGACTGTTCGCCTCAGCTCGGACTCGTGCTCCTGGCCCATGCTCGCCCAGACGTCGGTATAGACAACGTCCGCGCCGACAACCGCCGATCGGGGGTCTGGCTCATTCCGGAGCGGCCTCTCGGGGAACCGGTGCTCGAACCGGGCTCGGAAATCCGCCGGGAACTCATAGCTGGGCGGGGCCGACAGGAGGAAATCCGCGCCCATCAGGGCCGAGGCGCACGCCAGCGATCGGGCGACGTTGTTGCCGTCGCCGACGAAGACGAGTTTCTTCCCAGCGGCGGACCCCTTCAGCTCCACGATCGTCATCAGGTCGGCCATCGCCTGGCACGGATGCGACGCATCCGAGAGCGCATTGATCACCGGGATCGAGGCCGATCGGGCGAGCTCCTCTACCGTGGTGTGCGAGAAGGTCCGCACCGCCAGGACATCGAGGTACTGGCTGAGCACCCGCGCGATATCGACGATGCTCTCGCGGACGCCCAGCCCGACGTCGTCGCCGCGGAGGAAGATGGCATTGCCGCCGAGTCGCGCGATCGCGGCCTCGAAGCTGACCCTGGTCCGGAGCGAGGGCTTCTCGAAGACCAGGCCCAGGGTCCGGCCCGACAGCCGCGCGGGCCTCGGCCCGCCGCGGTCGTCGCGCTTGGCCCGGATCGCGCGATCGATCAGCGACCGGGCATCCTCGGCGGACAGATCCAGCAGGTTGACGAAGTGGCGGAGCATGGCGGGTCCCGTGGATTTCAGGCGATCGACCGCCGCAGCACGTCGGTCAGGATGGCGCACCCCTCGTCGATCTGTTCGTCGGTGATCGTCAAGGCGGGGAGCAGGCGGATCACATGTTCGTGCGTCACGTTGATCAACAATCGACGTTGCATCGCCTCGCCGACGATCGCGGTGGCGTTGACATTCAGGTCCAGGCCGATCATGGTCCCTCGGATCCGGATGTCGCGGACCAGGCCCGAGAGCTCGCCGCGGAGGGCTTCGAACCGGGCCCGGAATCGCTCGCCGATGGCGACGCCGCGTTCGAGCAGGCCCTCGTCCTCGATGGTCTCGATGGCGGCCAGCCCCGCGCAGCAGGCGATCGGGTTGCCGCCGAACGTCGAGGCGTGCATCCCGGGTTTGAGCGCCGCGGCGACCGCGGGCCGTGCGATCATCACGCCCGCCGCCACCCCGCCGGCCAGCGCCTTGCGCTCGTCAAGATATCCGGGACCGCACCCTGATGCTGATAGGCGAACCATCGGCCCGTCCGCCCCATGCCCGTCTGGACCTCGTCGAGGATCAGCAGGACCCCTCGCCGGTCGCAGAGCTGCCGCAACTCCGACAGATAATCCGACGCGGGGACATTGATGCCGCCCTCGCCCTGGATCGGCTCGACGAGGACCGCCGCGGTCTGGTCATCGAGCACCTCGGCGACCGCCCCGACGTCGTTATACGGCACATAGACGAACCCCGGGACCATCGGCCCGCAACCGGCGTGGTACTTGGGCTGCGCGGTGGCCGTCAGGGCGGCATAGGTCCGGCCGTGAAAACCACCTTCCATGGTCACGATCTTGTATCGACCTCGCTCGTGACCGTACAGCCTCGCCAGCTTGATGGCGGCCTCGTTGGCCTCCGCGCCGCTGTTGCAGAAGAAGCACTGACCGCCGAACGATCGCTTCGAAAGCGCCTCGGCCAGGGCGCCTTGAGGCTCCATGTACCAGGTGTTCGGGACGTGGATCAACCGACCGACCTGCTCGCGGACGGCCTCGACGATCCTCGGCGGGCAATGGCCCAGCAGGTTGCAGCCCCATCCCGGGAAGAAGTCGAGGTAACGGTTCCCCTCGGCGTCCCAGATCCACGACCCCTCGCCGCGCACCAGGCAGACGGGGAACCGCCGATAATTGGGGATCACATACCGATCGAACTGCGCGATCGTTTCCTGGGAACTGGGGGTGGCCAACTGCTGCGTCAAGGAAAGGGCTCCTCCGAAAAGTTCTATCCTGTAGGGTGGGTGAAACCCACCGATCTTCTGTATAAGCAGGCGTCTGGTGGGTTTCACCCACCCTACGAATCGGACCACCGGCAGGGAGCGACTCAAGTCCGCGCAAGAACCGGCCTTCGGCCCGTCGGGGAGGAATTCGGTGGGGTCTCCTTGCCGACGATCTCGGAGCCGATCCCGGTGTGTGTGAAGATCTCGAGGAGCAGGGCATGGGGTAGCCGCCCGTCGATGATGTGCGTCTTGAGCACGCCGGCCTGGAGGCAGGCGAGGCAGGCCTCGACCTTGGGGATCATCCCGCGATCGATGATGCCCCGCGCGATCAGCTCGCGACAATCATCGGGAGTCAGACCCGGGATCAAGCTCCCCGGTTCATTCTTATCGCGAAGAATGCCCGGGGTATCGGTGAGGAAGACCAGCTTCTCAGCCTTGAGGGCCTGCGCGACGGCCGCAGCGGCGGTGTCGGCATTGACGTTGAGCAACTGGCCTTCCTGATCCTCGTCCTCGGCCAGCGACGGGAGCACGGGCACCACGCCGCCAATGCAGGCGTTCTCGATCGGGTCGGCATCGACCTCGGTCACATCGCCAACGAGTCCCAGGTCGATCGAGCCCCCGTGACCGTCGGGCAGCGTGAGTTTCGTCCCGTAGAGGCACTGGAGAGATGACTTGTGATGGAGTCCCGAGGCTCGGCCCCCGAATTTGTTGATGTGCCGGACGATGTCGGCGTTGATCTCCTCGGCGAGCACGCGGGCGACGATCTTGAGCGTGGCCGCATCGGTGTAGCGCCGGCCCTGGACGAACCGGGCCTCCAGCCCGGCCTTCTCCATCGCCACGGTGATCGCCTTGCCGCCCCCGTGGACGATGACCGGGCGCATCCCCACCGTCTGCATGAACACGACGTTGACCAGCAAGGCCCGGAGAGTCTCCGTGCCTTCCATCACCGAGCCGCCCAGCTTGATGACGAAGTATTTCCCATGGAACTGACGGATGAACCCGAGCGCCTCGATCAACACATCCGCCTTGCGGATCGCCTCGTCATGCACGGCGTCTTCCCTCGCATACACTGAGTTCGGATGGCTGGAGAGCGTGTCCGAGATTCGTCGGGCCGGAATTCCGTCGCCTCGAGCCTCATTCGGCGGTCCTCGAGGCCGGCCCGGGAATCTTCGTACACCCCTTGCGGAGCAAACTCTATATCATTCCCTCCCCGGGACGCCTTGTAAAGATCCGTCCCGCCTGCGTTCGGACGTCTCCCATCGTGCCCGAGACCGGATGCCCCGCGAGCGATCGCCCTGGCTCCGCCGGTTGCACCGAAAGAACTAAGGGTCCGACCGTGAGGTGATTATTGAACGTGAATTGAATGAGATTGTAAACTGCCGATCCGAGAGATAAGATCTCTCTCATCTCTTCCTGAAAAAATGAACATGAGAAAGGACGCGCGACCGGGCGATTCGGCGTTCGTCTCGAGGCCTTAGCCGTCCGCCCGTTGGCCTCAATGCGAAGGGGGCCGTTTTGGCCAATCCTCCCACGTCTAAGGAGCCTGCTGGCCCGGGCACGCGATCGATCGGATCAGGCGGCCTGGGGTCGGTTGATGGAACTGTACGAACCCCTGATCGAGCGATGGGTCCGCCCCCACGTCGAACAACGCGCCGATGCCGAGGATGACGTCCAGGACGTCCTGACCACGCTCGTCCGCGAACTGCCTCGATTCGAGCACAACCGACGGCCCGGCGCCTTCCGGGCCTGGCTGCGGACGATCACGTCCATCGGCTGCGGACGTACTGGGACAGGCGAGATGCGAGTCCGGCGGTCGGCGGCGATGCGTGCCTGTCCGAAGCCCTGGCACAACTCTCCGATCCGACGAGCGCCCTGAGCCGATCCTGGGACGAAGAGCATGACCGGCATGTCACCGTTGCGCGAAAAGTCGGCCGGCCTGCTCGATGTTTCTTGATCGTCCGTGAAAGGATCCGACGACATCGCTGCTTTCCGTCATGTCGATCGGGCGTCGAACCCGACGACGAGCTAATCCGCGAAAGCTCAAATCACAGCGTAGTGGCTTCGAGCATCCGCGCGGCCAGCGACACGGAACACCACGGAAGCATCTTCGAACCGGAGAGATTGGAACACGAAATACACGAAATACACGAAAGGGGAGAGGGTTGCAACGAACAACTTGCATGCATGAAATTTTGATTTTCCGTGTATTTCGTGTATTTCGTGTTCAGAATCTCTTGGGTGTAACTACAGGGCTCGAACCTGGCCTGGAAATCACAGGTGGCGATCGTTCAAGACTTTAGGGCTCTCGGCCCGGCTTGACCTGGCTTTCAAATGGCCCTCTCCATGCGGTACATTCCCGGATAGCTAACTCGTTCCAGGAGTCTTCCGCATCGGAGAGGAGCCACCGCCATGCTCGCCGCCGGCCCCGCCGCCGTCAAGTTCGACGTCACCTCTACCCCGGAGCAGCAGGCCTGCTCCCAGGCGATCGATCGCAGCCTGAGCACTTTCTGGCTCTAGGTCGAACGGCTCGACGCCGACGCCGCCGAGCACCGACCCATCCATCAGGTCGAGGAGTCCCTCTTCCGCGATCTGCTGGCGATGGGCCGCGGCTTGCTCCAGGCGTTCCTGGCCTTGTCCGGCGACGGCGATGTGGGACCCACCCTGACCATCTCAGGCGAGACTCCCTCTGAGCCTCCCCGCATCCTGCCGCGGTTGGATGATCCCCGAGCCCGGACCTACTTGTCGATCTTCGGCGAGGTCGTCATCGAGAGCATCGGCTAGGGGGACGGCCCGGTCGAAGCCGTCCCTCTGGATGCCCGACTCCACCTGCCGCGACGAGAGTATTCCTACCTGTTGCAGCAATGGCTGGGGCCTTCGTGGTCGACGATGCTCATGCCGAGGCCGTCAAGAAACTTCAGACCATCCTGGGGATCACGATCGCGGTCAATGCCTCCGAAGACCTCAACTGCGAGCAGGCCAGCGACGTCGAGCCGTTTCAGGACAGTCGTCCCGTGCCCGAGCCGCAGGACGAAGAGGCGATCCTGGTGGTGACGGCCGATTGCAAGGGGGTGCCCTTGGTGCGCTCGTCACTGGCCGAAGGGGAGGCATCCCCGCGGTCCTCAGTTGTGGCCGTGGCCCCGCCGCAGCCACACCATCGCCCCGGCAAGGGGGAGAAAGCCAACAAGAAGCGGATGGCGGCCGTGGGAGCGGTCTATACGATGAAGGCGTTCCCGCGCACGGCCGACGATATCGTCAATGAGGTGTGTCGCCGCGAGGCGGCCGAGCGTCGCCCCGTGCCAAAGAACAAGCACGTGCGGGCCGAGTTGCTCGTCGGCAAGGTCGCTCTGTTCCTCTGGCTGGCCGATGAAGTCCTGCGGCGCGATCCGCAGGCGGCCGAGCCGGTGCTGTTCCTTTCCGATGGCGAGCGCGCCTTGCACGAGCACCAAGGCGAATTCTTGCCCGAGGGGGTGATCTGCATCCTGGATCTGTTCCATGTGCTGGAGCATTTGTGGAGAGCGGCCTGGTGCTTCTTCGACGAGGCGACGGAGAAGAAGGCGGCCGAGGCCTGGGTGGAAGCGAAGCTACGCAGGTTGCTCGAGGGCCAGGTCGGTTCGGTGATCCGAGGTATGCGCGTGATGGTCGCCGAGCGGAAGTTGAAGGGGAAGGCCCGCAAGATGGTGAAGCAAGTCGCGGGCTATCTGGAGCGGAATCGCGAGCGGATGAGATACGACGAATACCTCGCGGCCGGTTATCCGATCGGCAGCAGGGTGGTAGAAGGTGCGTGCCGTCATCTGATGAAAGACCGAATGGAACGGGCCGGGATGCGTTGGCGCCGCGAGGGGGCCCAGGCGATGCTTGATCTGCGAGCGACGTACCTCAACAGCGAGTGGGATGCGTTCTGGAAATATCATGTAGACAGGGAAGACGATCGGCTCTATAGGAAGTTCGGGAAGGCTGGATAAGGAAGATCCAGGAGTTACACCCAAATCGAAACCCATGACAGTCAGCCCACCCGCTTCGTCGAGGGATTGCGACGCATTCGTCGGTGGGGTCCGGTCTTGGGTCGAGGAGTCGTTGAGCGTCACCGGACAGACTCCGAATCGGGATCAGGGTGGCATGCGCGACGTGGAAAGGCGTCGTGACCCGACGCTTCGGGTCCCATGAACCCGGGTGCCGGGCCGACAGACGACCCTATTATGGGTGAGCCGCAGCAAGAACGGCCAGAAGTGTCTTGTTGAGCAGGCGACTTCGATAACAATCCGTGACATCAAACTCGCGCACGCAACATAACCCGGCGCGGAATTCGATCTTTTTTTCGATATTCTCTTCTCCTTATCCAGATAGGAGTTCGGGCGAAAGACTGACCGGGTACTGGATCGATGCGTTAATGAAATTGCAAAGTCGAGGCATAGTAATTATAGGGGTTTCGCGAGTCGTCACTTTCGTCTGACGCGGTTCGTACAATGACCGGTCGTTCGTCCGGCGAGCGATCGATCAATCCGGCGCGTCCGCCGACCAACGGTCGCCTAACCCATTACAAAACGCGGAGTTCGGAGATGGCGACTCGACGAGATGGTGCAGTCGCGTGCAAACCGGCGTTGACCATCGCGGAGAATTGCCCCGGAGTGCGGCTTGCGACGACGGATTCTCAGACGGCGAGGATGACGTACAGGACGAGGGCCAGCGCAGCCAGGCACATCCAGATGGCGAACTGGATCCGAAGTCTCGGGATCGGGAGCCACGAGACGACCTGACCGTGGTAGCGTGCCCTTACCGTAGGGCAGAGATGACGGTTCGAGCGCAAGGCCCATCCCGTCTCACCGCAGTCCAGGCAATGGAATTGCCCCAGAGGGATCGGGACGAATGGCAGGAGCAGTCCGAAGAAGAACAAACCCAGATGGTGTCCGATCACGGCTTGTCGAATGACCAGGTAGGCCAGCAGCCAAACGAGGAACATGAGCGCCGGGTTCGCGACGAGCCTTTGCGACTCGCCGACGAACTCGGCTTCGACGGGCGCCAGCGGGTGCGGAGTATCGAGATCACGGTCGTAGATGGTTCCACCAGGCACGCGCGACACGACTTGAGCCTCTCCAGGGCAGAATTCGACCATATCCAGCGGGATGCCAGACATCGAAGAACTCCAACACCCTATTCTACGTTCTTGCAGGCCTGCGCGGGCCATGGGTCAGGCGACGCCGCTTGACAGTCTACTGCGAGTCGAACGATAATCAAGCCGATATTGGCTTTACGACATGCCCATCCGGCCGGCGCTCTCTCCACTTTTTCAAGTAGGCTGCCGCCGTATCCAACTTTGGCGACCGATCCCTTTCAAACCGATGACACCTTGGCGATGGTGAAAATGGGAACTGACAACAATCGCGGGCGGCTCGAAGAGATCCTGTCGGAGCGGATCATGCTCCTCGACGGGTCGATGGGTGCCCTGATCTACTCCTACGAGCTGAATGAAGAGGATTACCGGGGGCAGAGGTTCGCGAAGCACTCGGCGAACCTGAAGAATTGCACCGAAGCCCTCGTCCTCACCCAACCCAAGATCATCGAGGATATCCATCGCGCCTACCTCGATGCCGGCGCCGATATCATCGAGACCGACACGTTCAACGGGACGGCGATCTCGCTGGCCGAGTTCCATCTCCAGGACCACGTCCTCGAGCTGAACAGGACAGCCGTCGAGCTGGCCAAGCGACTGGCCGACGAGTACACGCGAAAGGACCCCAGCAAGCCCCGATTCGTGGCCGGCAGCATCGGGCCGACCAACAAGCAGCTCTCGATGGGCATCCACGTCGAGGATCCGGGGCGACGCGACGTGACCTTCGACCAGATGGTCGAAACCTACAAGGGACAGATCCGCGGACTGATGGCCGGCGGGGTCGACATCCTCCTGGCGGAGACCTCGTTCGATACGTTGGTGCTCAAGGCGTGCTTGTTCGCCATCGAACAGGTCTTCGACGAGGCCGGGACCAGGCTGCCGGTCATGATTTCCGGCACGCTCTTCGAGAGCCTCCGCACGCTCTCCGCGCAGCCGATCGATTCTTTCTACCATTCGGTCTCGCACATCGATGCCCTCAGTGTAGGGATCAACTGCGCACTCGGCGTCGAGTTAATGCGGGAGCCGATCGAGACGCTGTCTTCGATATGCCGCACGCACCTGAGTTGCTATCCGAATGCCGGGATGCCGGACGGGTTCGGCGGATTCAAGGCGGATATTGGGCGATCGACGGCCATCCTCGGCGAGTTCGCCCGCAACGGCTGGCTGAACATTGTCGGCGGCTGCTGCGGCACGACGCCGGAGTGGATCGCGACGATCGGGCAAGCCATCGAGGGCGTGCCGCCCCGCCGCGTCCCCGAGCCGACCCACTGGTCCGCGTATAGCGGCATGGAGACGCTGGTCATCCGCCCCGAGACCAACTTCATCATGGTCGGCGAGCGGACCAACATCACCGGCTCGAAGAAATTCGCGCGACTCATCCGTAGCGGCGACTACGAGTCGGCGCTGGCCGTCGCCCGCGACCAGGTCGAGGGCGGCGCCAACATCATCGACGTCAACATGGACGAGGGCCTCATCGATGGCGAGCAGGCCATGACCCGGTTCCTCAATCTGGTCTCGGCCGACCCGTCGATCGCCAAGGTCCCGATCATGGTCGACAGCTCCGACTGGAAGGTCATCGAGGCCGGGCTCAAGTGCGTCCAGGGCAAGTCGATCGTCAATTCGATCAGCCTCAAGGAAGGCGAGGAGCAGTTCCTGCACCGCGCCCGGCTGGTCCATCGTTACGGCGCCGCGGTCGTCGTCATGGCCTTCGACGAGCAGGGCCAGGCCGTCGAGAGGGACCACAAGGTCGCCATCTGCCTCCGCGCCTACAAGCTCCTCACCGAGAAGGTGGGATTCCAGCCCGAGGACATCATCTTCGACGCCAACATCCTCACGGTCGGCACCGGCATCGAGGAGCACAATAACTACGCCGTCGAATTCATCGAGGCGGTCCGCGAGCTGAAGCGGCTGCTCCCTTATTGCAAGACCTCGGGCGGCGTCAGCAACGTCTCGTTCTCCTATCGCGGCAACGACACGGTCCGCGAGGCGATGAACGCCGCGTTCCTCTATCACGCCATCCGCGCCGGCCTGGATATGGGCATCGTCAACGCCGGCCAGCTCGAAGTCTACGAGGAGATCCCCAAGGACCTCCTCGAGCACGTCGAGGACGTGCTCCTCAACCGACGCCCCGACGCCGCCGATCGGCTCACCGAATTCGCCGAGTCGGTCAAGGCATCGGGCAAGAAGGACAAGGGCAAGGATACGGCCTGGCGCAACGCGCCCGTCGCCGAGCGGCTCAAGCACGCCCTGATCACCGGCACGGTCGACTTCATCGAGGCCGACACCGAGGAGGCGCGTCAGGCGTTCGAACGTCCCCTTCACATCATCGAGGGACCGCTGATGGACGGCATGAACGTCGTCGGCGACCTCTTCGGCGCCGGCAAGATGTTCCTGCCCCAGGTCGTCAAGAGCGCCCGCGTGATGAAGAAGGCGGTCGCTTATCTGACACCGTTCATGGAGGCCGAGAAGGCCAAGGCCAGGGCCGCCGCCCTGGCCAGCGGCACCAACGGCGACGCGGCCGACGAGCGCAAGGCGCGCGGGCGCATTCTGATGGCTACCGTCAAGGGCGACGTCCACGACATCGGGAAGAACATCGTCGGCGTCGTCCTGGCCTGCAACGACTACGAGATCATCGACCTCGGCGTGATGGTCCCCTGCGAGAAGATCCTCAAGGAGGCCCACGAGCAGAAGGTGGACCTGATCGGGCTCTCGGGCCTGATCACGCCGTCGCTCGACGAGATGGTTCACGTCGCCCGCGAGATGCAGCGCAACGGCTTCGAGATGCCCCTGCTCATCGGCGGGGCGACCACCAGCGCCAAGCACACCGCGGTGAAGATCGCCCCCCAGTATCACGGGCCGGTGATCCACGTGAAGGACGCATCCAAGAGCGTGGGCGTCGTCGACCGACTCGGCCGGGTTGACGCGCGGGCCGAGCTCGATCTCCAGAACCGCGCCCAGCAGGAGCAGGACCGGACCGCATACGGCCGACGTTCCCGGCGCAAGCTCGTCCCTTATGCCGAGGCATTGCGGCGCCGGCTTGTCCTGGACTGGACCGACCCGGCCCCGGCCGTCCCGGCGTTCCTGGGCACCCGGACGCTTCGCGAGGTCCCCCTGGAGCAGATCGTCCCGTTCATCGACTGGTCGCCGTTCTTCCAGGCGTGGGAGCTCAAGGGCAAGTACCCGCGGATCTTCAACGACCCCGAGATCGGCCCTCGCGCCCGCGAGCTCTTCGACGACGGCCGCGAGCTCCTGCGCCGGATCGTCGCCGATCGGCGCCTGACCGCCAATGCGGTCTACGGCTTCTTCCCGGCGAACAGCGACGGCGACGATATCGTCCTATACGAAGACGAGACCCGGCAGACCGAGCGGATGCGATTGCCGACGCTGAGACAGCAGTGGGAGCGCGACGGCCAGACCTCATTCCGCTCGCTGGCCGACTACATCGCGCCCCGCGATTCCGGGGTCGCCGATTATCTGGGTGGCTTCGCCGTGACGACCGGTCACGGCATCGAATCCGTGGTCGAGGAGTTCGAGCGGGAGCACGACGACTACAACTCCATCATGGCCAAGGCCCTGGCCGACCGCCTGGCCGAAGGCCTCGCGGAGATGCTGCACAAGCGCGTCCGCGAAGAGTGGGGCTAT
Source organism: uncultured Planctomycetota bacterium (assembly GCA_963777695.1). Lineage (GTDB taxonomy): Bacteria > Planctomycetota > Planctomycetia > Isosphaerales > Isosphaeraceae > CAVZRC01. The sequence goes on along the minus strand of CAVZRC010000001.1, from coordinate 654,445 downwards.
GGTCGCGGCGAGCAACTCAACGTCGACGAGCTGATCGAGGAGAAGTACCGGGGCATCCGGCCCGCGTCCGGCTATCCGACCTCGCCGGACCACACCGAGAAGCGCGACCTGTGGCGGCTCCTGGACGTCGAGGCGGCCACGGGGATCATCCTCACCGAGTCGTACGCGATGTATCCCGGCGCGGCGGTCAGCGGGCTCTATTTCGCCCATCCCCAGTCCCGCTATTTCGCCGTGGATTTCATCACCCGCGACCAGGTCGAGCACTACGCCGCCCGCAAGGGCATGCCCATCTCCGAGGTCGAGCGGTGGCTCGCGCCGAATCTGTCGTACGATCGCGATTGATCCGGGAACGCGGGTTGATCGCGATCTCCGAAAAATCGCGGACAAGCCGGCAATAATCCGGTCCGTCGTCCGAATGACAGATGTCAAACCTCGTGTCGTCCCATCGAAATCCTTCGCTCCAGCGCGGGGGTCAGGCTCATGCGCTTCGGAACAGGGCCCGTCTTCTCGTACGAGCGGATCGCCGCATCGCGGCGCTGGCAGGTCTATGCATCCCGATCGTTCATGGCGGCCTCATTGCTGGCCGCGATGGCCGTGATCGCGTGGAACAAGGCCCCCCTCGCCGCCGGTGCGTCCGCCCGCGAGTACGCCAGGATCGGCGAATTGTATTTCTACGGCCTCGTCGGCGTCGAGTTGGCGATCGTCATGCTGACGGCTCCCGCCGCGGCCGCCGGGGCGATCTGCCTGGACCGCTCGCGCGGGACGCTCGACCACATGCTCGTGACCGACCTGTCGGACGCGGAGATCGTCCTGGGCAAGCTGGGCGCGCGCCTGATGCCGGTCCTGGAGTTGATCGCCTGTTCGTGGCCCGTCCTGGGGATCTGCTCCCTCCTGGGCGGGATCGACCCGTTCGCCCTGGCGATGGCGTTCGCGATCATCCTGGCCGTCGCGGTGCTCGGCTGCACGCTCTCCATGGCGATGTCGGTGTGGGCCAGGAAGCCGCACGAAGTCATCATGGTGGTCTACACCGCCTGGACGCTCGTCCTGGTCGCTTATCCGATCTGGCTGGGAATCGCCCGGGGCCGATCGATCCCGGCGCCGCCTCGGTGGGTACTCCTGGCCGACCCGTTCTACCTGGCTTACATCCCTTATCTCGAGCCAAACTCGGTCAACTGGTGGTACTACGCGGTGTTTTTCGCCTCGACACTTGGCCTGTCGTTCGTCTTGGCCGGCCTGTCGGTCTGGCGGATGAGGCCGGCCAGTGTTCGTGCGAAAAGTCGCACCGATCGAACCTCAAGGCTGGGTCTCATCGGCCGGATGACTCGAAAGTTGCCCGCACCATCGCTGGATGGCAACCCGGTCTTCTGGCGGGAGTGGCATCGCTCGCGACCCTCTCCCTGGATGCTGATCCTGGTGACGATGACGCTCGGGATGGCCACACTCACTTGCCTCTTGGGGTCGGTTGCATTGTGGCTGGAAGGGGTCGAACCCAACGGCGGCAGTCCCTTCAAGTATGCCGGAGTCTACTGTTACGTGCTCCTGGTGCCGTTCGGCCTGCTCATGCTCTCCGCGGTGGCGCCGATGTCTTTATCCGAGGAGCGGCAGCGCGGCAGCCTGGACGTCCTCATGTCCACACCGCTCTCGACGCGGACGATCGTCGTGGGCAAGTGGTTGGGGACCTTCCGCCTCGTCCCATGGCTGGCGATCGGGCCCGGGATGGTGACCCTCGCCCTGGCGACCGGGCCACACTCACCGATGACCGACCCCAGGCATCTAACCCTCCTCGAGAGACTCTACGGATCGGCCCTCATGGTCGCCACGATCCTTGTCCATGGTGCGGCGATCACCAGCTTCGGCCTCACCCTGGCCACCTGGATCTCGCGACAGTCCCGGGCCATCGCGATCAGCGTGACCCTCTTCGTGCTCATCGCCGTCGCCTGGCCGTTCCTCGTCATCGTCATCAAGGGACAACGGATGGGGCCGGTGGTCGGAGGATCGGCATTGAGTCCGCTCGCCGTTGCTGTGTATCTGCTCGATGGCCTGTCGATGCGTGGCTCCAATTTTCGCGGCATCCTATGGGAGGCCACGATCTGGGATGCTTGCCTATTCGTGACGGCCATCGGGCTCCTGGAATTGACGGTGAGGACGTTCGATCGACGTCTCGGCAGGATCTCCGACTCGAGCCGGCCGATCCCCGAAGTCGCCCCGAAGCGCAAACCCGAAGTCGACGACGAGCTCGACGTCGGCGATCGAACGCTCGTCGAACCGGCCGGCGCGGCGAGGATCCTGATCAATTCCAACGGGACGCCCTCGCATACCTTTGTCGTCGATGATAGGTTCGAGAGCTCGCGGGAAGACGACCGACGAGATTCGTAAGGCTCCGGACTCTCCGGTCAGGATCGACCGATCGTTCGAGGCACGAGTTTGGAATGATTCATGCGGAACGGGCTCGGGCCGGTCTTTAGCTATGAGTGCCTGACGAACGCGCGTCGATGGCAACTGTATGCCATGCGATCGTTCGGTGTCGCCTCGCTCTTGCTGGCGATGGGGGCCATCGCGGCGTCGCAGGACGCGATCTTCGAGGGGCGGTCGGTGGAGGAATATTCCCAGCTCGGGACGTCCTACTTCTACGCAATGATCGGTGTCGAGCTGGCGTTGGTGATGCTGGCCGCGCCCGCCGCGACGGCCGGCGCGATCTGCCTGGATCGATCCCGGGGCACGCTCGAGCACATGATGGCCACCGACCTGTCGGACGCCGAGATCGTCCTGGGCAAGCTGGCGGCGCGCGTGTTGCCGGTCATCGCCCTGGTGAGCTGTTCGCTGCCGGTCCTGGCGATCAGCACGTTCCTGGGAGGGATCGACCTGTTCGCGACGACGGTCGCCTTCGCGGTCATCCTGGCCGTCGCCGTATTCGGATGCACGCTGGCAATGGCCCTCTCGGTCTGGGCCAGGAAGCCCCATGAGGTCATCATGGCCGTATTCATGGCCTGGGCGCTCCTGTTGCTCGCTCCCCCGATCGGTCGAGGCATCGCGAGCTCGATGGGGTTTTACGGTCCGTTCGCATGGCTGATGCTGGCCAACCCCTTCTACCTGGCATGCAGACCGACCCTCGCGCCGGAGCGATGGCCTGGTCGGAATACGCGATCTTCTTCGCCGCGACCCTCGGATCATCGGCAGTCCTCGCGATGTTGACCATCCGGACGATGCGGCCCTCGACGATCCGGGGCCGCGGTCGCGTCGCGACGATCGCGGGGATCGGCGTCCTCGGTCGGATGCTCCGATGGCTGCCCGGTCCTTCCCTCGACCGCAACCCGGTCCTGTGGCGCGAGTGGCATCGATCGCGATCGCCCCGGGTGGCCCTGCTGCTCGGCGTGCTCATCGTCATGACGACAGTGGCGTGCGGATTCGAAGCCTTCGTCGTCTGGAACGACGGCGTCGATTGGGGCGGTGCGAGCCTCTCGGTCGCGGGCGGGGTGTACTCCTACATGCTCCAGGTGATCGTCGGCTTGATGGTCCTGTCCGCCGTGGCGCCGTTGTCGCTGTCCGAGGAGCGCCAGCGAGGAAGTCTGGATATCCTGATGACGACCCCGCTCTCGACGCGGACGATCGTCGTCGGCAAATGGTTGAGCACGTTTCGCCTCGTCCCCTGGCTGGTCATCGGCCCCGGGCTGCTGGCCTGGGCGATGGCGACCAGCCCCAAGTTGATGGCCAGGCGCGGGACGACATACGCCCCCGGCGAGTTCCTCTATGCGGGTGCCCTCGTCGTCATCACGATCCTCGCCCATGGATCGGCCATCACCAGCTTCGGGCTGATCCTCGCGACCTGGATTCGCCGGCAGTCCCGGGCCATCGGGATCAGCGTGACCCTCTTCGTCCTGACCGCGATCGGCTGGCCGTTGCTCGTCGGGCAAATCTCCAACAGACCGGGGGGACGTTCGTACCCGCTCGGAGCGGCCTTGAGCCCGATCTACACGGTGGAGGCGCTCGTCGGGCAACTCACATATCCGAATGACGAATTCCGGGACCTGCTGTGGGAGGTGACGGCCTGGGACCTGGGCATGGTCGTCGTGGCGATCGGGCTCATGGAATTGACCGTCCGCACGTTCAACCGATGCCTGGGAAGGATGGCCGGAGGGAACTCGAAGGCCCCGGTGATTTCCCCGACCGGCGCGAAGGCCCGTCCACCGGGCGACCTCGGCCCGAGCGGAGTGCCCGACCTGGAGACGATCCCGACGGATTCCGCCGGCACACTCTCGCGTACAATTGTCGTTGATGATAAGTTTAGGAGACGGCCGGAGGGGAAGCGGCGTCGCGACCGATGACTTTCGGCGGGTGATGGGAGCAAGCCATGCGCTGGGGACTGGGACCGGTCTTCATCTACGAATGCCTGACGAACGCGCGTCGGTGGCAGACCTATGCGATGCGATGGGTCGGCGGCGCCGCGCTCCTGCTCGCGATGGCGACGATTGCGTATTCCGATACACCCACCGCGCAGGCGAAGTCCTGGCGAGACTATGCCGCGCTGGGCGTCGCATACTTCCACGCACTCATCGGCGTCGAGCTGACCCTGGTCATGCTCGCCGCCCCGGCGGCGACGGCCGGGGCGATCTGCCTGGATCGCGCGGGGGACGCTGGCGCATATGCTGATGACCGACCTGTCGGACCCGGAGATCGTGCTGGGCAAGCTGGCCGCGCGGCTGATGCCGGTGATGGGCCTGGTCGCCTGCTCCTGGCCGATCATGGCGATGTGCTCATTGCTGGGCGGGATCGACCCGATCGCCCTGACCCTCGCGTTCGCGATCATCGTCGCCGTGGCGATCCTGGGCTGCACCACCGCCCTGACGTTGTCGGTCTGGGCCAGGAAATCCCACGAGGTGATCCTGGCGACCTATGCCGTGCTCATCTTGGGCCTGCTCATCTGGCCGATCTGGGAGCTCTTGTTCAACATACTACGGTGCGCCGCCGCACTGGACCCTCCTCTTCAACCCGTTTTATGTGGCACTCGCCCCGTATGCCGACCCGGGCAAGCTCGGGCTCTGGGACTACCTCGGCTTCTTCGGCGTGACGCTGGGGGCATCCGCCGCGCTGGCCGGACTGGCCGTCTGGCGGACGCGTCCGGTCGCTTGCAAGGGCACGGCCGAGAAGGGCAAGGGGCGTCGGGTCAGCCTGATCGGCCGGATCGGGCGATGGCTACCCGGCCCCTCGCTCGACCGCAACCCGGTGCTCTGGCGCGAGTGGCACCGATCGCGTCCCTCGCTCTGGATGCTGGTGCTGCTCTCGTTGCTGATGGGGACGACCGGCATCCTGTGCATCGTCGGGGCCGTCGTCGTCTGGAAGACCGGCCCGAACATCGGCCCGAATAACATATGGGCAACGGTCGGGGTCTTCTCCTACTTCCTCCACGTGATCTTCGGCCTGTTGATGCTCTCGGCGATCGCGCCGACCTCGATGTCCGAGGAGCGGCAGCGCGGCAGCCTGGACATCCTGGCCGCCACCGCGCTGTCCACAAGAACGATCGTGATCGGCAAGTGGCTGGGGACGTTCCGCCTGGCGGCCCTGATCGGCTTCGCCCCCGGCGTATTCGCGCTCGCCTTGGCCACCTCCCACTCGGACGATCTGACGGGTCTCCCGGCCGGGATGCCGCCCGACTACTACAAGGTCTTCTCGACGGGCGATCGAATCTACGGCGTCTTCCTGGTGATCGCGACGATCTTCGCCCACGGCGCCTTGATCACCAGCGTCGGCCTGGCCCTGGCGGTCTGGATGAAGCGGCAGAGCCGCGCATCGCGTTCACGGTGGCCTTCGCGGTCGGCGTCGCCGCCGTCTGGCCGATCCTCGCGGCGATCATCGTACGCGGACCTAACAATCAATCCCTGGGCATCGCCTCGCTCAGTCCCGTCGTCTCGACCTACAGCATGGCCGCGATTCTATCCATGAGGCGGGCTGTATTCGGCGAAGGCATGCTCTGGTGGGGGAGCTTCTGGGCCGCGGAGGTCTTCGTCCTGGCGCTCGGCCTGATCGCCCTGACCGTCCGGACGTTCGACGACTGTTTCGATCGCATCCCCGATAAGCCCGGTCGAATCCCATTGCGGGCCGTCGTCGTCATGATCCTTTCCGGGATGATCGGCTCATGGTCCCTCGTCTGGTCGATCGACGCCTTGATTCAGGGAGTCCTCCCGCGCGACCATGAAGCCTGGATGGCCATCGGAGTCCTGGCGTATATCCTGCTGGTTACGATCGGGCTGCTGTTGATCGCCACCGTGCCGGCATCGTTGATCTCGGCGCGCGATAAGCGGCTGGCCCCCGAGATCGAGGAGGCTCCGATCCTCCCCGCCCGCGATTTCGTCCTGGGACAATGGTGGTCCTCCTTCCGGCTGGTCATGCTGCTGGCGATCGGCCCGGCGATCCTCGTCCTCGCACTGGGCACGGCCCACAAGAAACTCCTGCCGGTCGCGAAGGAGACGACGCTGGCCAACGGCGCCCAGGTTACGACCTGGGAGCCGCCGGATCCCGCCCGCGCGAAGCTCGAACGATCCGGCGAAGTCCGCCTCGGCCCGAGGTTGCTCGCGGCATCCGCGTTCGTCGTGACGATCCTCGCACACGGGGCCACGGCCGTCGCCATCGGGCTGGCGATGTCGATCGGGGTCAAGCGGTCCCGCCGCGCCTTCGCGGCCGTCGTCGGCCTGATCGTCGTGACCATCATCATCATGCCAATCTATCTCCTGATGCTGTTGAATCAATCGTCTTCCAGCGGGATCTTCTCGTGGAATTTCGTGATCGCGGCGAACGAGCTGCTCACGGCGCTGGCCACTCGACTGGATCATTCCATCGTAGAGACCATCGGATTCGCCCTGCTCTGGGACGTCGTCGTGACCCTCTTCACGGCCGGGATCTTGTGGCTGACGATCCGGATGTGGGAGCTCCATGCCCTCCGGCTGCTGAAAGGCACGCCGGATGTCGAGATCGACATTAAGGAGGAACCCAGCGAAGTCGAATCGGCCCTCGTCGCCGATTGAGCCCACCGCCCGATAACGACACCGGACGATCGTTGGCGGTGAGAGTCGAGTCGTGGGCCCGAATCCTGGAAACTCCGCATCGGGTCAACGCAAGCCGGAATCCGCAAGCCGCCATCCGTCCTCCGACGCCCCAAGAGATTCGCATTCCACAAGGTGATCCTGACGGGGGAATAAGCCATGCGCTGGGGGCTGAGTCCGGTCTTCATCTACGAATGTCTGGCGAACTCGCGACGATGGCAGACGTACGCGATCCGGTCGATCGGCGTGGCCGTACTGCTCGCGTCGATCGGTACGATCGCGTCGTCCCAGACCTACCGCTACAACCCGTCGCATGCCTGGAGGGACTATGCGGCGCTGGGCCAATCGTACTTCTACGCGATCATCGGGGTGGAGCTGACCCTGGTGATGCTGGCCGCCCCGGCGGCGACGGCCGGCGCCATCTGCGTCGACCGCGCGAGAGGGACGCTCGCGCACATGCTGGTCACCGAGCTCTCGGACCCGGAGATCGTCCTGGGAAAGTTGGCGGCGCGGCTGTTACCGATTCTGGCGTTGGTAGCCTGCACGTGGCCGGTCCTGTCGATTTGCTCGCTCCTCGGCGGGATCGACAACACGGCCCTGACGCTCGCATTTGCGATCATCCTGGCCGTCGCCTTGCTGGGCTGCTCGCTCGCCCTGGCTCTGTCGGTCTGGGCCAGGAAGCCGCATGAGGTCATCCTTGTCACGTATACCTTCTGGATGCTCGTCCTTCTCATCTGGCCGATCTGGTTCGCCCTGTCAACGGGCGGGGTGGTCGGTGCGCCGCCCCCCTGGACGCTCGTCGCCGATCCGTACTACCTGGCGTTCGCCCCCTACACCGTGCCAGGCCGGATGGATTTCTGGAACTACTTCGCGTTCTTCGCCTCGACGCTCGCGGCCTCCTTGGTGCTGATCGTCCTGGCGGTCTGGCGCATGCGGCCCGTCGCCAGTTTGGGGAACGTGGACGACCGTAAGGGACAGGATTTCGGCCTCCTGGCGCGATTGACGCGATGGCTCCCCGGTCCATCACTGGATCGTAATCCCGTGCTCTGGCGCAAGTGGCACCGCTCGCGCCCGTCCCGATGGCTCCTGACCTTGATCATCCTGATCGGCGGGGCGACGGGCATCGCCTGCATCGTCGGCGCCGTCAGCATCTGGGCCGGCGGCCTGGATCTCACGCGTCGGTCCGCGGCGCCGATCGTGGGACTCTTCGCGTGCCTGATCCAGTTGATCTTCGGACTCCTGATGCTATCCGCTGTTTCCCCCACGTCGATGTCCGAAGAGCGCCAGCGTGGGAGCCTCGACCTCCTGGCCACCACCGCGCTCTCCACCCCGGCGATCGTGATCGGCAAGTGGCTCGGGGTGCTCCGGTTCGTTCCATTCCTGGCGCTCGGCCCGGGGTTGGTCGGACTCTCCATGGCCACAGCCTACAAGCCGCCCCGGACGGTTCCCCTGCCACCGGGCATGATGCCCGAGTATTACGAGAGCTTGCCCCGAGGTGATGTGATCTTCGGGGCCGCGCTCCTGGTCGCGACGATCCTCGTCCATGGGGCGTTGATCGCGAGCCTCGGCCTGGCAATGGCCACCTGGATCAAGCGGCAGAGCCGAGCGATTGCCATCAGCGTGATCGCGGCCGTGATGTTGAGCGCCGGCTGGCCGATCTTCCTCGGAGTCCTCCGGATGGGGATGGTCGGCCAGGGTTTGATGAACCTGAGTCCTTTCATGGCCACGATGAATCTCATCGACGTGCTGTCTCAACAGCAGGTCCATTTCAAGGATCAGCTCTGGTGGGTTACATTCTGGGACCTCGAAGTCCTGGTGATGGCCCTCGGAGTCCTCTGGCTGACCGTGCGGACATTCGACGGCTGCTTCGGCCGGATCCCCGAACGACCACGGCGCACGGGTATCCTCTCCGACATCGTCGTCATACTGGCGGCTTTGATCGGCGTCGGGGGCCTCTTCGGGTCGATCGCGATGTGGACGAATCGTTATTGGGGCCACCAATTCTTGCAGAATTTCGCGATCACGACCTCCGCGCTCCTGGTCACCATCGGAGTGGCTCTCGTGTCCGCGATGGCGGCTTCCTCGATCAAGCGAGGAGGGACATCGAGCGCCTCCGCCCTGGCGCCTGCGGTGGATCGCCCCGACCGAGAGCTTTTCGCAAGTCGATGGTGGGAATCGTTCCGCCTGGTCCCATTGCTGGCGATCGGCCCGGCGCTGATCGCGTTCACCTTGGCCACGGCTCCTTCGCCGATCAACGTCTCCCGCGAGCAGAAGAGTCTTCCCGGGGGAGTCACCGAGAATATTTATACGGCTCCTTCTGGGAGAATCTATGTGTATACAACCGCCGCTTCCGGAGGCGCGGCGCAATTCCGTTACGCGACCGCCGAAGAGATTGCCGCGGCGACGCCGGCCCGGCCGCCTCGTTCCCTCGTTCGGCTCACGCCCGTCGTCGCCCTGGTGGTCGGTACGATTCTGGTCCACGGCGCGGCGTTTATCAGCCTCGGCCTGGCGCTGGGCATCGGAATTCGAGGCCGCGGCAGGGCGATCGCCGCGTGCACCTGCGTGATCCTCATCGTGACGGTCGCCTGGCCGATTTTGTACGTCACCATCTGGGCCGGTCCGGTCTATCCCTGGCACTTGACCATGGCGAGCCTACTCGTCGCTGTCAGCGCTCTCATGATCAACATGCACCATGAGGCCATCGTGTCGGAGACCGTCACCTGGGCAGCGAGCTGGGACCTGTTCTACATTTTGCTCGTCGTAGTAGTCTCCGCTCTGGCGATGTGGATCCTGGACCGCTCGGTTGGGAAAGGCTACCGAGGATCGAGGAGCTGGTGCCCGAATGACGGGTCGCCGACCCCGGACTCCGCCGGGGCGAGGGCGGGACGGAGACCGCGGCCAATCGATCCGATCAACCCTCACCGCTCGTCGGGAATTGAGGCCGGTCTCCCCTATCGATCAATCTTCTTCGATGTGGGCACGTGACTTCTTGTAACGGTCAACGATCTGTGCCTGGACATTCGGCGGCACGGGCTCGTGCGACTTGAAGTCCATGGTGAAGGAGCCCTGTCCGCCGGTCATGCTCTTGAGCTGCGACGCGTAGGTGAGCACCTCGGCGAGCGGGATCTCGGCCCGGATCACCTGGAGGCCGCTGGAGAGCGTATCCATGCCGGTGATGTGCCCGCGTCGAGTGGAGAGGTCGGCCGAGATGTCGCCGAATTTCTCGGCGGGGATCGTGATCTCGATCGTCACGATCGGCTCGAGGAGGGCCGGCCGGGCCTGCTCGAACGCCTTGCGGAACGCCGTGGCCGCCGCCGTCTTGAACGCCTGCTCCGAGCTATCCACCGGGTGATCCTTGCCGAAGTAGACTTCCACCTCGACGTCCACGACATGGTTGCCCGAGATGACGCCCTTCTCCATCTGCTCGCGCACGCCCTTCTCGACCGCCGGGATGAATTGGTTGGGGATCGTACCCCCTTCACGGCGTCGACGAAGTTGAAGCCCTCGCCGCGTTGACGCGGGCGGATCCGGAGGTGCACCTCGCCGAACTGGCCGCGTCCGCCGGTCTGCTTCTTGTGCCGATGGTTCGCGTCGGCCTCGCCGAGGATCGTCTCGAGGTACGGAATCTGTGGAATGTGTGTATTCATCTCCAGCTTGTATCGGTTCTTGAGCCGCTGCTGCACGATATCCAGGTGGAGGTCGCTCATCCCAGAGATGACCAGTTCATGGGTTTGCGCATCGCGTCGGATCGAGAAGGTCGGATCCTCGTCGGCGATCTTCGCGAGGCCGACGGAGATCTTCGCCTCGTCGTCGCGCGCCTTCGGCTCGACGGCGCGGGGGACCATCGGGATCGGGAACTTGATCGGTCGGACGCGGAGCTGGGGGACTGTGGTGTTGCCGCCGACGTTGCTCACGGTGTCGGAGACGTGCAGGTCGTCGAACTTGGCGATGGCCACGATGTCCCCCGCGATCGCCTCCGGGACCTCCTCTTGTTGCTTGCCCTGGAGCACGTAGATATGTCCGGCCTTGGCCGTCTTGCCGCTGCGGAGGTTCACCAGCGTGGTGTCGGAGGCGATCCGGCCGCTGAGGAGTCGCAGATATGCGAGCTTGCCCATAAACTGATCGTTGACCGTCTTGAACACCTGCGCAACCAGCGTGCCATCCTCGACCGGGAGGATCTCTTCCTCCGGGCTGTCGGCGTCGGCCGAACGCGTGCCGAAGTGATGCATGTCGTCGGGGCTGAGGCCGCAGCACGTGATCAGGTCGAGCAGCTCGCGCAGGCCATGTTCCTTGCGGGTGCAAACGCAGAGGACCGGGACGAGCTTGCCCTGGGCGATCGCGTCGTGGGCGGTCTGGCGGAGCTCATCGGGCTCGACTGTCTCCCCCTCCAGGTAGCGCATCATCAGGTCCTCGTCGAGCTCGACGATCTGCTCGACGACCATGCGGTACGCCTCGGAAGGGGCCAGGGGGCAATCGGCGGGATCCTCGTCGTGCGATTGGAGCACGTCGATGATGCCCGAGAACTTCGGGCCCTGACCGATCGGCACATTGAACGGGACACACTGCGGGCCGAACGACTCGCGGATCGCTTCGAGGTCCGACCGGTAATCGACGTTCTCCGCGTCCATCTTGGTCACGACCACGAATCGGCCGAGGCCCAGCCGGCCCGCTTCCTGGAACACTCGGCGCGTGTTGACCTCGATGCCGGATGGTCCCGAGACGGCGATCACGACGTTTTCCACGGCCGCGAGGGCGCTGAGGGCACTGCCGATGAAATCGGGATATCCCGGCGTGTCGATAAGGTGCACCTGCTTGCCGGCCCAGGCCAGGTGTCCGAGATGGCAGTCGATCGTGAAATGCCGACGTTTCTCCTCCTCGTCGACATCGAGGGCGCTGGTCCCGTCGTCAACGGAGCCCTTGCGATTGGTGGCGCCGGTCGTGAAGAGCAGGGCGTCGGCAAGGCTGGTCTTGCCCGACGCCCCATGTCCAGCTAGGGCGACATTGCGGATGTCCGTGATGTGATACGTCATGGTCATGGCGTCTGATCTCCTGAGTGGCTAGATGCGAATTGAGAGAGACTAGGAGAAGACAGATGGCCATGTGGTTAGTGAGGATCGGACATGACTAGCCACCGGCCACTAAACCAGTCTGGTGGGCAATTCCTCCCCGGCAGGCCGGGCGCGTGAGGTGTCCGCAACCTGGCTGATGAGAGTGAGGGCTTCCGAGAGTGAAAAACGACCATCGTACAAGGCGCGGCCGACGATGCACCCGGCGATCGGGAGCATCGAAAGTCGCTCGAGATCCTCCAGCTTGCCGACCCCGCCGGAGGCGATCACCGGGGTCCGCACGGACTCGGCCAGGGTGACGATCGCGCCCAGATTGGGACCCTCGAGCGTCCCGTCTCTCGCGATATCGGTGTAGATGATCCCGGCCATCGGCATCGCGTCGAATTCCTGGGCCAGCGCCAGCGCGGCGACGCTGGAGACCTCGAGCCAGCCCTGGGAGGCGACCCGACCATCCCTCGCGTCGAGCCCGAGGACCAGTCGTCCCGGATAGGCCCTGGTCATGCGGCCGAACCAGTCGGGATCGCGGAGCGCCTGGGTCCCCACCACGATCCGATCCAGGCCCTCTTCCAGCCAGGCGGCGATCGTCGCCTCATCGCGAATCCCGCCACCGAGCTGGCATGGGACCTTCACGCCCGCCAGGATCCGCCGGACGGCCTCGACGTTGACCGGTCAACCGGCCTTGGCACCGTCGAGGTTGACGAGATGAATCCGCGCCGCACCCTCCGACTCCCATCGTGCGGCCATCGCGGCGGGATCATCGCCGAAGATCGTCTCCTGGTCGAAATCCCCCTGACGAAGCCGGACGCAAAGTCCGCCTCGGATATCGATCGCCGGGATCAATTGCATGAGCTTCACCAAATCGACAGGATTCCTCAACGGATCCAACTTTATCCCTGCGGCGCGGACGCCGCAAGGTCCGAGTCATCCCGGCCCATTTTGTCATCCCGCCAACGGATCAGCGTACGATCCGGGTCATGACCAATCAACGAATCGACTGGTCGCTATCCCTGTCGAGGCGAAGGATCCTCCTGGACTGATCGATGTCTTCGATGGGTACGGCGAGTTCGGCGAGGGGATCCTCGTGGGATGCTTCGAGCACGATCCATCGCCGTTCGGACGCAGCGATGGGGTGTGCGAGCTCGGCCTTGATCGCCTTTCCCAGAGAATGGCTGAGCGCGATCGCGCCCCGGCCGGCAAGATGGGTCGCGTCGATGAACATCGACGGGTCCGATACGACCCGACGCGCGTCGAACCACGGTCACCAACCGCGGATATTTCGCCTGGTAGTCGCGGACCCATTTCTCGAACTTCGCCTCGGAACCGCTCCGGTCGCGCAAGGCTCCCAGTCCCGTCGAGAGCGGCGGCAGGAGCCAGAAGACCCGGATGTCGCGCTCGGCTGCGAGCCGGAGGATCAGCCGGATCCCCTCGGCATTGGTCGGGTCAACGAAGAATCCGCTCGGATGCAGGCGCTTCTCGATATCCGTCGCCAACTCGCCGCGATACCCGGAGTGAAGACTCGCGACGTTGGCACCATCGTTGACGGTCCAGTTCCGCCAGAGGAGCCGGTTGATGTCATGGAGTGCGTTGACGTGCCCGTCGAGCGCGGCGAGCAGGTTCGATCGGATCTCCAGGCGGGAGCGGAGCGAAGGGAGCAGGCACCCCGCGAGGGCCGCCGCGGCGGTCTCGGGGCGTCGGCTGATCCGTCCGAGTTCCAGGCATTCGCCGGGAGTCAGGACGGCCGGCCAGTACTGGGCATTGAAGTCGGGGCTCCCCATCAGCACGGCTTGCTTGGTGTTGATGACGATCGCGGCCGGGTGTGCTCCGGCATCGAGGGCGCGTCGGAACACGAAATAAGTCATCAAGGTCGGGCACCGCGCGGCCGCCAGGTTCACGGTCCGGAGACCCGTCTCCGACTCGATCAGAGATGGGAGGATTCCGTGCTTCGCCAGACTGTCGCCCACGCAGAGGAGGTCGCTGGTTGGAGCTTGCGTTCGTGCAGCCTGAGCGCTATATCGCCAGCTCAGGCTGACCGGATCCGAGAGATCGAGCCAGTGCCGAGCGAATGTGCTCTCGATCGCGACCATCAGCCCGATCATCCCGATCAGGCCCCAGGGGATCGCGTCTCGACGACCACCGCCCTGGGGGTCGATGGCCGTGCGCGAGTAACGGACTTCGTCGACGCGTGTGCGCGAACGCCCCGCATCGGATCGGATCGAGTTCGGCGAGGCGGAGATTGACATTCCGGCGGCCCGAAAGAGATGGCGGCTGGGCGAACGGGGCGGGCATCATGCCGGCTCCCGTCTGACCACGACACGACCGCGTCGGGCCAAGGAGATCGCCCCGCTGGGAGGCTGATCGCATCTTTGTCGAAATCCCCAGGATTGACAAGCGAAGTCCGCGGTGAACTGCACGAGAGAATCATGGGGCCATAGGGGATGGATTCTCCCGGTCGGCTGTAGATCTTGCGAAGCCTGGCAATCCTCCCCGACTCACCAGTGCGTCGCGCATGGCCTCGAAAATCACTCGATGCCCCCGTGCATTGGGATGCTTATCCCAGGCAGAGATCCGGAACTCATCCACCTCGAGGGAATCGAATGCAGTCGTCAGGTCGAGGTAGTCCAGGCCATGGCGATCCGCCAGGGAACGGATCAACTCCAGCACGCGCGGAGACTTCCCCTTGCTGTCCGCTCGAGGGAGGATCAGGACCGTCAGCGGGACCCCCAAGCGTTTCGACTCGGCGCTCCAGCCGGCATAGACCGGGTCGAACATCCGCTCGGACTCGCCCTGGAACTTGGTCCGGAAGGATTCCTGAGTCTCGCCCGGCGTGACGCCGGTCCGGCGAATGGCTTCCGCGACGAATGGATAGGGCACCGGGAGTTCGACGATCCACCACGCCCTGGATGTGCGTATCTTCCAGCCAGGAGTCGAAGGAGGACGCGTCGCAGATCAGCCAATCGGGGTGGAATCGTTGCGCCTCCTGCCGGAGGCGGTAAAGCCTTCGGCTCGGCGAGTCGCCGGCGACCGAAAGATTCACGACCTCGACGCGACGCGACGGTCCGACCCGACTCCGAAGCCACTCCTCCATGAGATAGGTATAGATCTCATGATTGCTGACCCCGTAGCCCATACTGTTCGAAGAGCCGAAGACCACGATCCGGTATGTCCCCGCCGGCTTCTCGGTCGATACGTCGGGAGTGCGAAAGCCCAGGCCGTTGGTCCGGAACACCGTGCCGTTCCATCGGAGATCCAGGTTGGGCTTCATATTCCAGCGCAGGTAGGTGGTCTGCTCCTCGACGATGCCCGTGGACTCTCCGCCGAACGGGAGCCATCCGACCGGCGGTTGCAGGGAGCTCGAATTCCCCCGGCCCGAAGGCTGAAGCAGGGTTTCGTAGTAGCCGAGCGGGAGGACGTTCTCCGTCTCGTCCGGTCTCGACAGGCCGCGCAGCGAATAGATCAGAGTGCGATCGCCCGCGAGGCCGGCCAAGGCAAGGAGCATGATCATCGCGAATGAGGATGACCCGCGTCGGATCGAGAAGAAGGTGGAGAGCTTTCTCCGCATCGCTGGATTCCCTCCCAGGGGACCCGCAGTTCGCCTTCCAGGCCGACCGGCCCTCCCACCGGGCTCGGCCGTGCCGAATCGCAGGGGATAGGATCGCCGCGCATCTCGCCGGCCATCGATGGGATACCGAAGGCCAACGCTCAGAGTTCGAGAAAGAATCGGATTACAGCTTGCGAATTCCGGATTGCGAATCCATAAATCTCCGACCTTTCAGGATTTATGTCCATTCGTAATACGCAATTCGTCATCTGGAATTGATCTGTTCACAACCTCTCAGTCAGGCGACGCGCCGCTTCTCGGCGAGGAGCGCCTCGATTCGTTCGATGGAGTCCAGCCGATCGACCCCCGCCTCGTGGGCCTCGATCGTGATCCCGAAGTGTTCCTCCAGGAACGTGACGAGTCTCAGCGTGCTGATCGAGTCGAGGATGCCCCCGGTGATCAGCGGCGTTCTCGACGTCAGTTCCGACGCATCCTCTCCGGGCAAGAATTCTCTGAGGATGTAGTCATGCAGGGTATCCGCAACGTCTTTCATCGATGACCTCGGAGGAAGAGGTGTGGGTCAGATCGGTCCGCGGGCGGAACGATCGGCAGGGTGACTCAATCGAGCGGGAGCCGACGAACCCGGCCCGTCCTCGATACCTCATCCAGATTCTATTGGACGGCCGGGAGAAATCCAGAGAGAAATGATGTAAATAAGTGTTATTTTATTGCCTGTCAGTGCCCGGCGAAACGGTCCAGCCCGGGATTCTATCGCGATCTTCGGAAATGGCCAGCGCAAATCTCGCGAAGAGTCGTCGGGCGCACATGGCGAGGGCTCCCCGGGCGGGGTCGACCGCCGGGGAGTTCGATCGGCCTGGTGCGAGGGGCTCAACGTCGGTGGCGGTCCGGCTCCCGGGCGGGCTGTACGCTGGCGGTCGCGGCGCGGGGCGGCGACTGGCGGTCATAGATGCGGATCTGGACCTGATTGTGGGATGTGACGCGAGGGGGGACCATGGCGACGGGCTCGCGGTCTCCGATCAGGTCCTTGATCACCTGGCTGTAATGCCATTTCCCATCGACGTGCTCCTTGCGTACGACGATCCAGCGAAGATCGGCGTGCGAGGGGGCTTCGTACACGTTGGCGAAGAGATAGCCGGGGCGTTCGCTGTAGTAGAGCGACCAGTTGGTCAGGTCCAGGACGCGCCGGGATGAGTCGGCGTGCTGGGCGATCCATTCGCCCGTCGATCGGTAGACGTCGAACGGTCCCGAGTTCGATGGTCCCAGGGTGCGTACGTTCGGCAGGACCACGATGAGCACGAGCAAGGCGGCCCATACGGCCGGCCCGGGGCGGAGCCGTTCGGCCGGCAGTCCCAGCCATCGTCCGGGTATTGCCGCCTTCGACATCGTCCACGCGAGCCCGTGCGCCGCGGCCAGCGTGAGGATCAACCCGGGTACCAGGCCATGTCGGGTCGTGAGATATCCGCCGGTCGCATGCAGCCGCACCAGGGCGACTGCCGATGCCGCGAGCAGGATCGTCAGGAAGATCCAGGCCCTCATCCGCGAGACCTGGAGTGCCGCGAGGGCGAAACCGAATAGGCCCATCACGAAGAGCGGCGGGGTCACCGCCGCCTTGAACGCCCTGGTCATTCGGACCGTGGCGATCTTGTAGGTCTCCGCCGTCGACTGGTCAGGGGGCAGCGGATGCTCGCGCCTCGAGCCCGATCGGGTCCGACCGCGGTGCCAGGCCGAGGACCCTCGCGATCCCCGGTTTCGTTCCCAGACCCCCCTTCATGGCGATGTATGGGCCGACGAGCAGGACCAGACCGACTGCCAGGAAGGCCAGGGCGCGCCACCACCTCGGCCAGTTGATCCGGGTCACGGGGACCATCGGGAGCAACAAGAGGGTCAGGACGACGGCGGCGGGCAGGAGCATCCCCTCCGGGCGGGTCAAGTAAGCAAGGGCCCCGAACCCGATCGCCATCGGCAGCCAGACGAATCGTCCCTCCCTCAGGAACCGGACGGCCGCCCACAGGCCGAACGTCCACCAGAGCAGGAACGTGCTCTCGCTCAGGACATTGACCACCACGTAGCTGATGATGGGGTTGAGCAGGGCGAGGATGCAGGAGAGCCAGGCCGCCTGTTCCCCGAACAACTCGAGTGCCAACAGATAAGTCGGGATGACCAGGAGTACCCCGCAGGCGAAGCAGAGCGCCAGCGCCGCGCGTTCCCAGGATACAGGTCCGACGCCGCCGAGGATCCGGTGGGCGGCGGCGATCCCCAGGGGATGAAGCGGGTGGTCGATCCCTCTGATGACACCGTCCGTCCAGGACCCGCGCTCGATCTGTTCTGCGCGATGGATGTAGCGGAGCCCATCAGCGAAACTCGCCTCGGTGTGGCGAATCTCCCAGCCGAGTAAGGCCGCGGCACCGGCCATGAGCAAGCCGATGCGGGCGGCGTGCTGCAACGTGGTCACGCGGTTCCTTCCTTTCGGTGTTCGAGCGGGGCGGCGCCGGACCGCTGCCTTCCTCGATGCATCCGTGCCGATCCTTGAAGCGACGCCGGACCTCTCCTCGAGAATGCCGGGTACGTCCCGGCCTCCGAGGCTGGCTCACCCTCGCATTCGCAATCAGGCATCGTGGCGGATTCGGCCAGTTCCAGGATGGCTCGCCCTCGAAGGGGGATACCCCGTCGAAGCCGGCGCGCCACCTCGGCAATGGTCTGCCAGGCCCGAACCTCGTCCCGCCGCCCTTGACATCGTGACCATAGCTCCTGGACCGTCGCCTCGATGATCACGATCGCGGTCAAAGTCCAGAATTGCCATCGCGGTAAGTGCTTGAGGAAATAGAGCAGCTTACTGTGCCGTGTGACGATCCGCATCTTGGGCGAAATCGTCCGATTTTGCAAGGGATGTCGGTGGACGACGCTCACGCTCGGGTCGTACACGACCCGCCAACCCCGCCGCCGCGCGACCCGGCAAAAGGCGACTTCCTCGTGATAGAGAAAGAAATCCTCGTCCATGCCGCCGAGGTCGGCGATCATCCGACTGTTGAGTAGCATGCACGCGCCCGTGACCCAATCGACGGCTCCCGGTCGGATTCGCCAACCGGGCTGGTATTTCCGCCGAGAGCGCGGTAAGAACTGCTCCCAGAGCGAGCGGGCCAGAGAGGGAAAAGCGCCAACGGAACCCTGGGGGGAATCGTCGGCGTTCCGCAAGCCGAACCCGACGATGCCGGGCGTACCGCTCGGATCGGCCTCGTAATGATCGAGTCGCGCGGAGACGCGGCCGAGGAAGCCGGTGGTCGTTTCCACATCGGGATTGAGCACCAACAGCCATCGACTCCTGGCGGTGCGCCAGCCGGTATTGACCCCGACGGCGAAACCTCCGTTATCCGAGCGAGCGATGAACTCCAGGCCCTGAGGACGATGCGAGAACAGCTCGGGGATCGGCCCGCGGGAGTCGTTATCCACGACCACGACCCGGCACTCGCCGGAGGCGAACTCCGCGTCGGAAATCAAGGATTCCACCAGCCGGGCCACATCCGGCCAGCTCTCATAATTGACGATGATCACCGTCAGCCGGGGCTCTGGCCCGCTGGACTCCTCCGGACGGCGAGACGGCAACGGTTCCACTGGATCGACCTCCCCGCAAACCGGACCTAGCCGGCAAAGCTCATTCATTTGATATTTTCGGAATAACTCATATTTAAGGTCGGTTCGGTCGAAGCTAGAGCTTGAGCGAAAAACAAGGCAGGGTTATCACGACGCGGACGTACGATATGAGGAACAGGACGTCAAGGTCGAACCCGGAATGGTCCGGGGTGTGACGCCGGCCATGAGCCCGAGACCCAGGATGGGTGACGATTCATGAACAACACACTCGATATCGCCGGACGCGTCGCGGCCGCGACGGGCCGGGCAACCCCGGCCAGCCGTGTCGTCCTGGTCGGGGCGCGTCGGGACGCGCGTCGATTGATACGCCGACTGGGCAACCGGCCATGGAACGGCCTGCCCATCGTCGGCTTCGTGGATACCGGACATCCTCGGTCTTCGAGCCTGAAGCTCAGGAGCCGTCATCTGGCGATCCATCCCGAGACCGATCCGGTCCCGGTGCTCGGTTCCATCGATCGCCTGGAGGAACTCGTTGACCGCGCCCGAGCCACTCACATCATGGTGGCCGTCTCGGGAGTGGGCGGATCCGAGCTCCCACCGCGCATGTCCCAGCTCATCAACTCGGATGTGCCCGTCCATTGCATCTCGGTCGATTCCGGCATACTCGACATCGACTCCTTGGCTCGCCGGACGCTCGACGCGACCTGGTCGTCCTCCGCGACCGACCGCCCCCGAGGCTGGCTGCGCCCGAGCGAATGGGGCAACCTCTCATGGGGTCGGATCGCCAAGCGCGCGGTTGACGTCGGCGTGGCGGGGACCCTCCTTCTCCTCCTATCGCCGCTCTTCGCCGCGGTCGCCATCGCGATCTTGATCTCCTCCGGGCGACCGATCTTCTACAGGCAGCAGCGGATCGGTCAAGGGGGACGGCTCTTCCCCATCATCAAGTTCCGCAGCATGCGATGCGACGCCGAGCGCGAGACCGGGCCGATCTGGGCCCTGGACCACGATACGCGATGCACGCGAATCGGCGATTGGCTACGCCACACGAATATCGACGAGTTGCCGCAGCTCTTCAACGTCCTGCGCGGCGAGATGAGCCTGGTGGGTCCCCGTCCCGAACGGCCGATCTTCGTCGAGGAATTCCGGAATACGATCCCGGATTATGACTTGCGGCACGCGATGCCGGGCGGGATGACGGGTTGGGCCCAGGTGCACGGCTGGCGAGGGCGCACTTCGCTTCGCAAGCGAATCCAGTACGACCTGGACTACATCCAGCGCTGGACGATCGGGATGGATTTCCGCATCCTGCTGATGACCATTCAGCACGTCTTCTGGGGAAAGACCTCGTGGAACGAATCGAAGCACGTGGATCGTTCGGAGATGTGAGCGGCACGAGCGAAGACCAGGACCGACCGATCCCCACATGCTCGATCGTCATCCCGAGCTATAACGGGCTTCGAGCTGCTGCGCCGATGCCTGGCGAGCATCGAACGCCACCGGCCGTCCGAACGAGCGTGTCCGATCGAGGTCGTGGTGGCCGACGATGCGTCCACCGACGGCACCGCGGACTGGCTCTCGTCGACCTATCCTGGCGTCCGTCTGGTGCGACTGGAGCGGAACGGCGGTTTCTGCGCCGCGGCGAACGCGGGACTGACCGCCTCACGCGGCCGGTTCGTCCAGCTCCTGAACAATGACACGGAAGTCACCGAAGGGTGGATCGAGGCGGGCCTGGCTCCGTTCGTCGATGCGACGGTCGGGTCGGTGGCGCCGTTGGTGCTCGTGCGGCTCGGACCCGGGACGGGTCGACTCGGCCGGCGATACGTATGCCATCGTGGGCTGGCCGGCCAAGCGAGGCCATGGCCAACCGACGGAAGCCTGGGCCGGTCATCACGGAGACGAGGTGTTCGGGGCCAGTGGCAGCAGTGCCTTCTATCGCGCCGAGGCGCTTCGCCGGTCCGGTGGGTTCGATCCCCTATTCGGCTCGTACTACGAGGACATCGACCTGGCCTTCCGCCTGCGGTGGGCGGGCTACCGTTGCGTCTTCATGCCAGGCTGTCGGATTCATCACGACGTCTCCGCCACCTACGACCATCGGAATCCCAAGCTACAACGACGGATGTCGCGCAACGCCGAGCTGGTCTTCTGGTCGAACCTGCCCGCTCCTACGCTCGCCCTGGCCGTCGTGCCCCACCTGGCGTTTCTTGCCGCACAGGCAGCCTGGCGATTGGTCCGAGGCCGTCTGGGCCCGTTCGTTGCCGGCAAGCTAGACGCGCTCCGAGCCTGGCGACAGATACGCGAGCGCCGGCGTGTTCGCGTGGAGATCGCTCGCGTGGCGATCCGACCGCCGCATTTCGCACTCAGGACCGGCTCGATCGAGGACGTCCGCAATCATCTGGGACGGCCAAGGGAGCGTTCGCGAAGCTGATCGTTCACCCATTGATTCGCAGTCGAGGGGATCGGTTGTCTGATTACACGGGGCGGTCTACAATCTCAAATGGCAAGATTCAGTCGAGTTTGACCGGAGGCTCTATTGGACAAAAGCAATGGCGTTGGACGTGGAACTCATCGAACACTTGCGTGAGCTGGCGAGCGGGGGTGCTTCAGTCAGGGTGCTGGTCGACGCGATTCGAGACCATTTCAACATCGGTGACGACATTGCTTTGCTTGTAGACCGCTATCTCACGAGGGCATTTTTCTTGCGGTTGTCGCGATGTCCGCAATGTCGAAGGCAGCGCATGCCTCGGCGGCGAGGCGTACGACGATGCGCAGATCGACCAACTCTTGTTACCCTTGATCGAGGGCACACGACACCTTTGGCGAGAATAACCAACTTTCGCCAGCACTCGCGAGAAAGAGCATACAGCCAAGCATACGTCGGGTGTTGCGCGAGTGCGATTCGAATCGCGATCGCTCGCTCACCCGATGCGGATATCGAAGCGGTTGACCGAAGCGGGCGGGAGCGTGCAACGCAGCTCCTTGCCTCGCGACTCATTCGGCCTTATTTTGGGAATCACGGCGTCCGGGCCGTCGAACGTATTGTGAGCGTTCAATCGTGAGTCGGTCAGGACCGTATGCCGGACATGATCCGCCTCGCCCCCCTTGAGGCGAATCACGATCTCTGCGGGCTCGGTCGCGTGGGTATGGACGAGCGTCAAGGTCGCGTCCTTTGGACCCCCGCGGGAGGCGGAACCCGCGATCCGGAAGATCCGCTCCGGACCGCCGGGCGCATGGAACGTCACGTCGCTCGCCTGGACATCGACCCGGACCGCCTTCGCGCCCTGGTGCGGGCGATACATGGTGTAAACGTGGAAGGTGGGCGTCGCGACGAACTTGTCGCCATCGGCCAGGAAGAGTGAGTGCAGGTTGTTGATGAGCTGCGCGACGTTCGCCATGTCCACCTTGTCGGCGTGACGGTTGAACGTGTCGAGCGAGAGAGCGGCGACCAGGGCATCGCGGAAGGTGCCCATCTGCTCGTACAGGTGTCGCTTGTTGATCTCGGTCCCCGCCGGATGCCAGCTCCCCCACTCGTCGATGACCAACTTGATCGCGTGCTTGCGGTCGAATTCGCCCATCACGGCCCACTGGTCCTTGATGAGGGCCTCCATCTTATTGGCCTTGAAGAGTTGTTCGTACCACTGGTCGCGACTAAACTCGAGGGCGTGGCCGGTCGTCCCGCAATAATAGTGGGGGGCCCAGCCGTGCAAGGGTGCCCGGGCGCCATCGGCCCACTTGGTGAAGAATCGGCGGGTCCAGTCGAGGTCGTTGCTGTTGGGACCGGCAGCAATCAGATAGAGGGGTACTCCATACTCCGGCACCCATTCGGTGAATCGACGGTACTCGCGGCAATAATCGTCGGGCGTGAACTTGCCGCCGCAACCCCAGCTCTCGTTGCCGACCCCCCAGTAGCGGATGCCGAGCGGCTCACGGCTTCCATTGGCCGCTCGCTCGTCGGCGATGGTGGTCGAACCCGGCGGGGCGTTGCAATACTCGACCCACTGCTGGAACTCCTCGGGCGAGCCGGTCCCGACGTTGGCCGCGAAGTAGGGCTCGACGCCGCAGAGCCGGCAGAACCGCATGAATTCGTGGGTGCCGAACTGATTCGATTCCGTCTCCTCACGCCACCGGCCGAATCGTCGAGGGCGTTGGGATGCGGGCCCGATCCCGTCGCGCCAGTGGTATTTGTCCGCGAAGCACCCGCCCGGCCATCGGACGACGACCGGCCCGAGCTGCTTGACGTGCTCGATGAGCGTTCGACGGATGCCGTCGACGTTGGCCACTTTCGAATCGCGGCCGACCCAGATCCCATCATAGATGACGCCGCCGATGTGCTCCGCGAACTGGCTATAGATCGCCGGACGGATGGTCGCGATCGGCTCGTCCAGCAGGACGGTCACCGATGTCTCCGCGGTCGCCTCACCGCGCGCCCGGATGGCTCGCGAAGCCGTCGCGGCGGCGCCCACAGTCACTCCGGCCACGGCGAGGCGATGCAACGCCTTGCGACGGTCGATCGGCTCGTTCTTCACGTTGAGGACTCCATGGCGGGTGTGATCATCCCATGCCAGGCCGTTCTCGGGAGAACGCGATGGGACGAAGGAGGTGCGGGATGATCCCGCGTCAGACCGGGACCGCCTGACGGCTCATCGGAAGCAATGCCGGAGACAGGACTTGAACCTGCACGAGCATGGTTAGATCACTAGCCTCTTGAGCTGGTAAGGATGCCTCTGGCTGACGTTGGCAAGACATTGGTCTGACGCTTAAAGACCAACTGCTGCAGGTATTTACGATCTCGCCTGTGTCAGGGCGATATTCTAGCCACGTCGGGCTCGCGTTGCCAGTATTCTTACCAAATTCTTACCATATTGGGACGTCCGGCGAGGCTATTTCTGCGGCCGGCACTTCTTCCCACAGAAGAAATCCTGCCGGAACGGCCCCGGCACATAGCTATGGCATTGCCCGCGGCCGAAGCGCTTGTCG
Source organism: uncultured Planctomycetota bacterium (assembly GCA_963777695.1). Classification (GTDB taxonomy): domain Bacteria; phylum Planctomycetota; class Planctomycetia; order Isosphaerales; family Isosphaeraceae; genus CAVZRC01. The sequence goes on along the minus strand of CAVZRC010000001.1, from coordinate 630,224 downwards.
GGCCACCAGCTTGCTTCTTCCGCATTGATGCATCCACCTTTGCAGGCTCGCTTGAAAAGCTGGTCGATGCCCGCGAATTTCCAATTTGTCTACGGGTCCTCGCTCATGGCTCGGCTCCTGGGTGGCCATCATTGTAACCGCTAGGCGCCGGCATTCGATCGGCTCGGCCTGCGCTGCTCGTCCTCGATCAGGTACGTCGGTACGCCGTACATGATCGCCTGTCGGGCGAGGTTCTTGATTCCCTTCCCCAGTGTGGTTCGGCGGACGATGACGCAGAGCTCGGCGCCGGCGCGCACCATCTCGCGATTCCGGAAAACCTCGCTTTCCGAACCGAGCCGGTCCCAATCGCAACGATGGACGACGGACGATCGTTCGCGCGGTAGATCGCGGCGGCGGTGGTAGCGAACTCAAGGAATTTCGTGTCCGTCGACTTGACCTAGAATTAAACTGAGGGTTTAATTCCCTGAGACGATTTGTGGATTCTCCGAGCACGCGCGGAGGCGCGTTGCCCGCAAGGGCCTGAATCGATTCTTCCTGGCATGCACCTCGGACTGGCCTTACGCCGGGCCGGGCGATGGCGGGGCGGGTCGGACCAGCACACGGGGAAGTCGGTGTCGAGGGATGTGCCAACATCGCCGAGACATCCACCAGTCCGAGGTGCATGCCGGTGGGCTGTTAAAGCTGCTGGCATAGTGGTGGAACCGAATCGGTCGGTTCCTAGTCGCAACCTCGGAGGATCAGCCATGTCCTACGGCACCAAATTGTCTCCCGGGACCAATCAGCGGAAAGTTGGCGAGAGGATTCGCGAAATCGGCGAGTTCTGGAACCAGATTCACGTTTGCGAGGATCCGGGTGCGACCACTTGGGATGTCCTAGAACGCTTGGAACGGGAAGCGACGGAGGCTTTGGCCCAGCAGCCGCCTCATCTCAAACGAGCAGACGCCGCGACAGCCGAAGCCATGCTTCGCATCTCCGGAATCGAGATGTTCTAGGGCATCCCATCCACCTCAGGAGGTTCGAGCCATGGAATCATATTCCGGCCGCGCGACACGCTACCTACGGAAGGCCCTCGGTCTGAAGCAAAGGGAGATGGCTGACCAACTCGGCATTTCCGTCGTCCATTACTGCAATATCGAGAACGGCAAAGCCCAACCTTCGCCCGAGCTTTTGAGCCGATATCGAGATATATGGGATATCGATCTCTATGTCCTGGGCTGGAGCTTGTATGGCGATGTAAGCAAGCTGCCGCGACCATTGCAGGAAGCGGCTGCATCGATTGCCGAAACATGGAAACGCGAATTGCGGAAGAAGCTAATGGGGCACCGTCAAACAGCGGATTGAGATGCTGAATGTGCGGACCGAGCGATGCTTGAGCAGGATTATCGGGGTTCCTCCGCACAGCCTACGACGCCATATCGCCGACCTGCACAAATGTTTCGACGAATTGAGCCTGATCGACCCCGAAAACCCGGGTAAAATGAGGGATATTCTCAACATCAAAGGCCCATGGCGATTCTGCCTAAATCGACTCTACAAGAGGCTCCTGCTGCCCAATCTATCGCCGTCGCAATATAGTCACGGAGGGGTTAAGAAGCGGTCGACCGTCACCAATGCGAGCCGGCATCGCGGCTCGGTATATGCCTATACGGCCGACATATCGAGCTTCTTTCCCTCAATTCATTACCATCAGGTCTACCGGCTGTTCGCTGAGCGGTTTAGATGTTCGCCGGACGTTGCGCATATTTGTACGCGGCCGTGTACGCACGACTATCATCTGGCGGCCGGATTGCCGACCAGTCCTATCCTCGCCGACCAGATGTTGGATCGCATCGACAGGCGAATCAGCGGGGCGTGCGACTCGGCGAATCTTATCTATACTCGCTTCGTAGACGACATAACCATCTCAGGTCAATTCGATCTCGAGGACTCGGGAATTATCGGCCTGATTAACAAGATCGTCGTGCAGGATGGCTTCGAACTGTCTCCGCACAAGCAATGCTCGGGCAAGCTTTCTGACGGCATGGCTATAACGGGAATTAGGATTAACCGGTCGCACCTCGATGTCCGGGCGGCATACTACGAAAGAGTAATAGTCCAGATCGAGGATGCAAGGAAGCTTGCGGAAGGCCGTGCGGACTTCAGCGGCTATTATTTAACGACGGAACATATCAGGGGCAAGGTCCTCTTCATTTGCAGCATAAACCCCGGGTGAAAGAGGCAACTCTTGAGAATTGGGGGACGAGTGCCGTGGAAACGAGTGCACGGGGAGGCGATGCGACGCGGCCTTGTCGCACGGAGAAAGCAACTGGTCGATAGAATTGGTGAACATGGGGCCAGAGCCTCCGCCATCTGATGAGTGGCATGGCGGATAGACAAGTCCGGGGGGGGCATAATCGTGATCCAGAAACCGTTCGAACGGATTGAAGCTGCGGATATTGAAGCCCTCGTCACCGACGGCACGCGAGAAGGGCACGCTATCGAATACAAACTGCAGCCGCCATTGAGCTCTCTCGAATCGCGTTATAGCTATTACATTTAGCGCAAGTTCACGTCATTCTCCGCTTCCCCGTCACTTCACCTTCCGACAGTCGGCCAGCGCAACCGAGGTTTTCGGTTTGCCGGATGTCGCGTAGAATCATCGCCAGAAGGGAATCGCCATGCCTACAATCGCCCTGTCCGAAGCCGCCCTAACCCTGCTCCGCCGCCGCTTGTCGGGTGAGCGCGTCGAGGTTGCCGACGATAACCGGGCCCTCTATCGGGAGCTGGCCGACGCCGGCCTGATGGAACCGCGGCACTCGTTCATCCATGGCAACGACGGCCATTACCGGCTTACCGAGGCCGGGGCGAGGATGCGTGACGACGTGCTCAACGGCCACGCCAGCCGCGCTCCATATGCCTGAGCAGCTCCCTCGCCGCGTGGCTCACCGGCAGCTTAGTTTCCGGCCCGGCGATGAGAGCCAATTCGTGGTCGCCGCCGTACTCGTGCTCGGCCAGCTCGTGGGCGATGATTGCTCGGGCGCGGTCCCCGAGGCGCGTGCGCTGCCAGGCCCGTCGGGTGTCGGCGTCGTAATTCTCCGTCAGCAGTTCCGGGTTCATCAGGCCGGAGTCCAGCGTCACCTGCCCTGCATGGGACACGGTGCCTCCCTGGCCATCCTGCGGGAAGAAGCTGTAGATCTGGCTACCCCGTTCGTGGTCTCGCTCGCCCATCTGGTTGTCGGGGATGCCGAGATCCATCATTGCTTGCCCGGCGACGATATCGAGGTCTTCGGCGTAGCGGCGACTGAAGTCTTCGGCGTGGTCCGCTGGGTCTGATGGCGGTTTGTCGGGCATGGCCTGATCGATACCAGGTGGCCGCTCGATCAGGCGCTGCTTGAGCCGCAGGAGCAGGTATTCCACCGACCTGCGAGGCTTTGGCCTGGACCTCGGCGTCGGAGACGGTCCCCAGCGTCAACCATTGGCGTTTGTTCTGCCAGTAGAAGACGCAGGAATGGGTCTTGCCGCGCTATTGGATGGATGCCATGTCGCCCTTCTCCGGGCAACGCAAACCAAGTGCAATCCCAGCTTCATCGGAAAAAAATCAGCAAACCGCCGCTGATCTCTGATAAGAATGGTCGTAACAAGTGCCGGAGACAGGACTTGAACCTGCACGAGCATGGTTAGCTCACCAGCCCCTCAAGCTGGCGCGTCTGCCAATTCCGCCACTCCGGCGACGCTTGTCTCTGCACGACCAGGGTTATCATCATGCGAGCCGGAGGGCCGTACTGTCAAGACGAGAACTCAACTCCTGGCACGGAGTAAAGTTGAGGATGGGGTTGTGGAGCCGGATGCCACCGTCGTTTCGAGCCGGCAGGACTAACGAACCGGGCTCATCGGCCTCGCGAAGAGCTCGAACCGGGACAGCTTTTGGGCGAGTGCCTCGACTCGCTCGGGGGAGAGGCCATGAAGCGGAGAACGAACCGGTCCGCAATCCACGCCGATCAGCGACATGGCGGCCTTGGTGGCCGCCAGGAAGCCGAACTCGTTCAGGACCTGAATCATCCGGGAAGCCTGGAGCTGTGCGGCCCGGGCGGCTTTGAGGTCGCCCGACTCGAAGGCGTGAATCAGGCGCTGATAGTGCGGACCGGCGAAGTTATAGGTGGCCCCGACCGCGCCCCGGACGCCGAAGCTGAGTCCGGCCAGGAGGAACTCATCCTGGCCGAACACGACCTCGAAGGTCCCGTCGTTGACGTTGACGCATTCCTGGAGTTCGACCAGGTCGGAGTGCGAGAATTTCAAGCCGCGGAGGTTCGGCATGCGGAATCGCGCCTCGTGGAGGAATTCGGCGATCGGTAGCCGTACGTTGGTCATCCCGGGGATGTGATAAAAATAGAATGGGAGTGGATCGGCTTCGGCAGCGATCGGCAAACAGAACTCGATCAGGTCCTGGATGGAGGCCGGCCTGAAATAACTCGGTGCAACCGCCGCGATGGCCGCCGCCCCCGCCTGGCGCGCGTGGGTGGTCAATCCGATCGCGTCGGCCAGGCAGTTGTGTCCGGTGTGGGCCACGATCCGAAGGTCGTCTCCGCCGGCTTCCACCCAGGTCTCGCAGAGTGACTTCCGTTCGTCCAGGGTGAGCGACGAGAATTCGCCGGTCGTGCCCGCGATGAAGACGGCTCGCATCCCCGATCGCCGGAAGTGGTCCGCCTGGCGCGGGACGACCGCAAGGTCGAGTCGGCCGCCCCGATCGAACGGGGTGTGGCTGGCGGGGATCAATCCGGTCAGGAATCCAGGCATGTCCAATGCTCCGGCTCGCGCGGCCTCGGTCGAACCACCGCGTGAGCCAGTCGCGGCGGGTCGGTGTGATTCGATTGCGGTTTGATCAGTCGAGAATAGTTTAATTGTCTCATGACCCGAAGGCAAATCCGCGATGGCGGGTTGCCGTCGGCCTGTGCGCGTCGTACGATCGACCCCGGGTCGGAGGTGTGCCGCGGGGGACTTCCCGGTCGCGTCCCATCGAATCGAGGTGCGAAGCCATCATGAAAGCGATCGTCATCGGCGTCCTTGGCATGGCAATGGCGTTCGGGTTGATCGTCTGTCCCGGCACCGCCTCGGCCGGGGATGACCCCTGGATCGAACTCATCGGCGATCAGGGATTGGTCGCCTGGAAGGCACCCACAGGCGCCTGGTTGGTGGCGGGCGGCGCTCGGCCGGACCCCGAGGCTCCCAAGAGCCTGCTCGCGGAACCCGGAAAGGGTGTCCTGGTCAATGGACCGACTGGGCGGACGACGAACCTCGTGACGGTCGAGAAGTTCGGCGATGTCGAGGCCCATTTCGAATTCTTGATCCCGAAGGGGTCGAATTCGGGAGTGAAATTCGAGGGTCTCTACGAGATCCAGATCTTCGACAGCTTCGGCGTCGCCAGGCCGACCGGAAACCACAATGGCGGGATCTACCCGAGGGCCGAGTTGCTCCCCAGATACCGATATCTCGATGAAGGCGTCGCCCCCAAGGTCAATGCGTCGCGTCCCGCGGGCGAGTGGCAGACCCTCGACGCGATCTTCCTCGCGCCCCGATTCGATGCCTCGGGCAAGAAGATCCGGGACGCTCGGTTCGAGAAGGTGGTCCTGAACGGCCATGTGATCCACGAACATGTCGATGTCAAGACCCCCACCGGCCATGTCTGGCGGACCAGGGAGGTCCCGACGGGACCGATCCTGCTCCAGGCCGATCACGGACCGGTCGCATTCCGCAACATCCGAATCCGGCGACACCGGCCGGACGACGGTCGGCCCGGTGACTGAGGGCGATTTCAACCCTCCGGATCCGTTCGACTGCTGTTGCTGGCCCTGCTGCTGCCGGTAGGCCAACTGGCTGCTAGGCTTGCCCCGTTGCGACTGGCGTTGCGATTGCAACCAGGATGTTGGCGACCAGGGCGCGTCGGTCTCGGACCATTCGGTCCACTCGGCGGGGACGCGATCGATGCGATCGACCTTGACGCTGACGGTGATCGTCTCGCGCCCGACCCTTCCAGACGCCGCGGTTGGGCGGGACGTCGCGATAATCGCGACCCGTCGCGATCTTGACATGGTCGTCGCCGGGGAGGGTACCATGGGTCGGGTTAACGTTGACCCAGCCGGTCCGACCGGCCCAGACCTGGCACCAGGCGTGGGTCGCGACCTCGCCTCGCTGCGAGATATAGCCGCTGACATATCGGGCGGGAAGTCCGATCCCCCGGCAGGCCCCCAGGAACAGGTGCGCGAAGTCCTGGCAGACCCCGCGGCCCAGCCGGAGCGCCTCGCCGACAGGCGTCCGTGCCGTCGTCACTTTCTTCTCGTAGACGAGCCGTGACCGGACGGCCTCCGACAGTCGAGTGATCAACTCTCCCATCGGCCCCTCCGGCCGCGGGATCGTGGTGAGGAATTCGTCCAGCTCCGGACAGGACCTCACCAGCGAGCTCGGCTGGAGGAATTCGACGGTCGAGGCGTTTCGAAAGTCTTCATTCTCGAGATCGCATATGACCCCGGCCAGGCGATCCTCCGAGGCCGTTCCCCGATGGGTGCGGACGATCGACGTCGCCCGGATGACTAGCTCCTGGTACGCGCCGAGGATATTGAACAGGTTGACGCGATTGCCGAACCCGTCCCGATAGATCGTGACGGGGGCCATGGGGATCGTCTGGAGATGATAGCCTAGATTGGTCTGGTCCTCGTCCGAAGGCGGGGCCATCCGTACCTCGAAGACGGTCTCCGAGATCGGCTCGGAATACGACAGCTTGGTCTCGTGCTGGACGCGAAGCAACATGCCGGTCTCTCCGATGGGCATCATATCCGGAAGAATGTCCGCTGGATCTCCTCGCCGACGCGGCGACAGGTCGTCTGGATCCCGTTGAGGAATGGGAGCAGACCGCGTTCGAAGATCTCGCCGACGTCGATATAGCGCAGCTCGCTCTCCAGCCGACCCAGCAGCCGCTCAGCCTCACTGACGTCCTCATCCTCGTCGCCGCCGGCGATCTCCCGGAGCGACTCGCGGCATCGGGCCACGCAGAAGCGAATGGCGCGGGGGAAGTCCGGATCGAGCACAAGGAAGCGGATCACGCCGACGGGCTCCACGCGATCTCGCTCGGACCGGAGATAGGCACCGTACGCCGAACAGCTCCTCAGCAGCCCGGTCCATCGGACCAGCTCGAGGCCCGCCTCCGATGCACCCTCGCCACCCGGCAGACTCTGGCACTTGGCATGGAGGATCCGACCGATCACGTTGACGCGCTCCAGGTATCGGCCCAGCCGGAGGAAATGATAGACCTCGTCGCGCGGGAGAGTATTCTGGATCAGTCCGTCGAACAGGATGCAGGACTGCTTGATGGTGGTATAGAAATTCGACGGGCTCGCCTGGAACCGGCGCTGGGCGCGTTGACTGCATAGATAGAGATACAGCCGGTTGACCTGGCTCCAGGCGTTGACGCCGATGCTTTCCTGGGTGCCCCGCGCGTTCTCGCGAGCCCTGGCGATCATGCTGAGGATCGACTGGGGATTGGTCCGGTCGAACGTGAGGAATCCCAGGACGGCAGGTCGTTCGGCCGTCGTGTGCGACGATCGGAACGCATCGCGGCAGGAGAGGATCGTGAGGGCGATCTCGACCGGCGCCGTACCATCGTCGACGAAGGTGTTCCCGGCATCGAGCTCGAGATACAGCCCGATGTCGAGCAGCCGCGCGACGTTCTCGGCACGCTCGAGGTAGCGACTCATCCAGAATAGGCTCTCGGCGACCCGGCTCAACATGATCGGCTCAATTCCCCGCAAATCGTGCGCGGCTCCTCGCGAAAATTCGTAACGACCATTCGTTTTCCAGTCACGGGTTTCATCACGGGATCGGGCGGAGACCGGCTCGGAGTTTGTGGAGATTTCGGATTACGGATGCCGAATTGCAGATTGCAGAATCATAACCCATTGGAGCGTCGGGCTTAACACTCATTCGTAATTCGCAATCTGTTTTCCGAAATCGATTTCTTCAGCCTCTCTCAGTCGGCGACCGCCGGCGAGGGCCTGGCGGGCGGCGACGAGGCGGGCCGATCGGCGGCGGCCTGGAGGACCCAGGAATCCTTGGTCCCACCGCCCTGCGAGCTATTGACCACCAGGCTCCCCTCGGGCAGGGCGACACGCGTCAGGCCCCCGGGCATGACGGTGATCCGGTCGCCGTACAGCACGAACGGCCGGAGGTCTACGTGGCGACCGTCGAGTTGGCCGTCGATGAACGTCGGATGGCGGCTCAGGTTGATCGTGGGCTGGGCGATATAGCCCCTCGGGTTGTCCTCGATCTTCCGCGCGAACTCCTCGCGTTGCGCCTGGGTCGAGGCCGGTCCGATCAGCATCCCGTATCCCCCCGAGGCATCCACGGCCTTGACCACCAGCGATTCGAGGTTGGCGAGGATATGCTGGCGATGCGACGGGACCAGGGGTCGGAAGGTTTCGACATTATCCAGGATCGGCTCCTCATGGAGGAAATACCGAATGATATCGGGCACGAAGGGATAGATACCCTTGTCATCGGCCACTCCGGTCCCGATCGAGTTCGCCAACCCCACGTTGCCGGCGTGATAAGCACCGATGAGCCCGGCGACTCCCAGCATGCTGTCATGCCGGAACGTGAGGGGATCGAGGAAATCGTCGTCGATCCGGCGATAGATCACGTTGACGCGGCGGAGGCCGCGGGTCGTCCGACGGAAGACCTGGCCGCGATCGAGGACGAGGTCGCGCCCCTCGACCAGTTCGACGCCCATCTGTCGGGCGAGGAAGCTGTGCTCGTAGTAGGCCGAGTTGTAGATCCCGGGGCTCAGGACGACGACGAACGGGTCGTCGCAGGCCTCGGGGGCGATCGATCGGAGGACGGCCAGCAGGTTGTCGGTGTAGTCGTTGACCGGCCGGACGTTGTAGCTCTCGAACAGGAGGGGGAAGACCTCCTTCATCACCTGACGGTTCTTCAGGACGTAGCTCACCCCGGAGGGCGTCCGGCAGTTGTCCTCGAGGACCAGGAAGCGGCCATCGGTGTTCCGGATCAGGTCGATACCCGAGACATGGATGTAGACGTCGCGCGGCACACGGAGGCCGACGCACTGCCGGCGATATCCCGACGCGCCGAAGACCAGCTCGGCCGGGACCACGCGATCCTTCAGCGTCCGACGTTCGTGGTAGACGTCGCGGATGAACAGGTTCAGGGCACGGACGCGCTGCTCCAATCCGCGCTCGATCACGCGCCACTCGGCCGCGTCGATCAGCCTGGGGATCGGATCGAACGGGATGATCCGCTCGACACCCTGCTCCCGGCCGTAGACCGTGAAGGTGATCCCTTGCTGTCGCATGGTCAGGTCGGCGACCCGGTGACGGCGTTCGAGCTCTTCCGGGCCCAGCCTGAGTATTCGTTCGTACAGTGCGCGATAATGGGGCCGCGGGTGTCCGGGGCCCTCGAACATCTCATCGTAGGCCGCGAGCCGATAGTTACCGAAGAGCTCTGATTCGTCGGACATTTGCGTCGCAAGCACCTTTGGGCAGGGAACGTCCCGAGCAGGAAAGGTTCATCGGTCGTCGGGAATCGATCGATTCACCGAGGGCCGATGGACGGCGAGCGACCTGGGGCCGGGGAGAGGTGGGAGTCGGCTACAGGCTCGATCGTCCGGCGGAGCTTGATCGGGATGAGGAGCGCCTTCGTTTCGTTTCCAGCTCGTATCTCTTGCCGGGACCGGTCGGCAATCTGGGCTGTTTCTAGTTCCGGCCGGAATCGTTGTAACACGTGCCTCAATTACAATCCAGACAAAAGACTTTCGCAAGCGACGGACCGCTCCGACGGACAAAATGTCGGACACGCGAGTTTTTATGCAACTGGAAGAGCCGCCGTGCAGATCATCTTGGGTGTAGAGGACGAAGTCCGCGAGACGACGAGTCCGAGCAGGAACGAGTCTCGAAGGCATGCCGCCGCCCTCGCCCGAGCCGCAGATTCCCGGCCGATGACGATCCTGACAAGCCTTCCTCGCGACACCAGGAGCATGCACCATGACGACCACCATCGATCGACCCGAGACCAACTCTTGTGACTCTCGGAAGCGTACAGGCCCCAGGTCCGTGAGGGTCAAGGCCCACTCGCGAGCCAAGCCGCTCCAGAGCGACAGGGCCGGAAGGACCATGGTCCTGCCCGGCGAGGATCCCGAGCTGTTCCGGCGGAGAATGGCCACATGGACGGCTACGCTCCAGCCTCGGAACAGCCTTGAGCGCTACTCTGCTCGAGCGTGCCGTGAAGCTTTCCTGGCAGCTCGACCGGGCGGACCGCGCCGAGGCGGATCGGCTGGCCGGCATGGCGCGTGGGGTCGTCGCCGAGGAGTGCGTCGCGGAGAACCTCTCCGCGCTCTCTTTCGACCGCAGCATCGAGGGCGAGCGATCGCGGCGACACCAGATCGCATGCGGTCAGGCTCTTTCTCGGACGCTCGATACACTCCTCAAGGTCCGCCGTTCGTCGTTGCCCGGCAAGGGCGAGCCGAGTGAGCGGGAAACAGGTCGAGGCACCACCGGCCAGATCGCTGCTGGCGAGCCGTACGCCTTCGGATTGAAGGTGCGAAGGACTTCTTACCGTAAGCCGACAGGCAAGGACGATCGCAAGACGCAAATCCTCTTGCCGTTAGGGCGTGGGTCCGATCTCACCCGACAGTATCCTCCTCGGAACGACTCCGGGAAGCCGGCCATCATCGACCGCGGTCCGCACTGCGAATCGGCGACCAAGTCGAGCGATCGTCGAGCCGCGCAGCACGAAGCCATCCTCAGGGCTTCTTCGGAGTTGGGCAGGAGTCCCGAGGTGTGGGCCAGACTGGCGGCCATACAACTCCGCAAGGCGATCGAGCGAAACCGAGCCGCTTGGAAGTCCTGCCCGGCCCTACGAACATGCATGATCTGCAATCGGCCGAACGAAAGCCTAACGACAGCTCCATGCTGACCACAATCCGCCGGCGAGGCGTTCGCAACCGGCGAGTCCGGTCGCTACAATGATTGTAGGGTATTCCGCGTAGGGATCGGTCTGGAGGTCTTGGCGGACTCCCGGCTCGAAGGCAAGTTGGGCTTACACCATGAGACCGCGTCGCCTTGGATTGTCGACCTCTTGGATCGGGCTTGCCATCAGCCTGATCGCAATCAGCAACGATCATGCGAAAGGTCAGCAAGAACCGGCCGTGGTATCGGGCGTCCAGTACCTGAAGAGTCATTATGCCAACCAGCAGGCCGGTGAGTCGGCGATGATTGCTCTGGCACTCTTGAAAGCAGAAGTACCCACCGGCGACCCGGCCGTGACAGGTTGCGTGGTCCGTTTCCGGAGCCGGTTCACAAGCAGCAGCTACGAGCCGGAGCGTTCCAACGGTACGGGCATCTACGAGGCCGCGGCGGCCGCGATGGCCCTCACCAACCTGGACGCCGCCGGGAACCGCGGCTACCTCACGATGATCGCGACCTACCTGACCGGTCAGCAGCGGGGCGGCGGCTGTTGGGATTATAACGGTCGCGACGCGGGCGACACGTCCATCTCGCAATATGCGATCCTGGGCTTGTGGGAGGCGGAGAATGCCGGCGTGGAGATCTCGCCTTCGGTCTGGGACCGCGCCGCCTCGTGGTACATGTTCAACCCAGCATGCCTCGGGAGCCTGGTCGTATCACAATGACGAGCAGCAATATCCCGAGACGCTCTCGATGACCGCCGCGGGTATCGGCAGCCTGTTGATCTGCCAGAGGCAACTCGAGCGTTACCGCCAGGATCGCCGCGCCAACAGCCCGCTCCTGACCGTGCTGACGAGCGAGAACCGGCCGGATTTCAAGCCCTCGACCACCAATGCTCAGATCGACCAGGCCGCTCGTCGCGGGATGAACTGGATCTCCTCGAACTTCGCACCCGATCGGACCCTCGCCGGTCCCTCGCCGTTCTACATGCTCTACGGCATCGAGCGGATCGGGGCGCTGGCCGAGAAGCAGACCATCGGCAAGCTCGATTGGTTCGAACGCGGTCGGGGCTACATCCGCAGCAATCAGAGGCCCGACGGCTCCTGGCAAGGGGCGCATGGCGCCGAGATGAATACCGTCTGGGCGATGCTCTTCCTGACGAAGTTGACGGCCAAGTCTTTGAAGCGGATCCAGATTCAGCGGCTGGGAGCGGGGACGTTGCTGGGCGGGCGTGGATTGCCCAGCGACCTCTCATCGATGACGGTCGCGGGAGGGCGGCGTGGTGAGCCGGCCGATGAACGGTGCGATCGAGGGGATGCTGGCCGTCCTCGAGGACCCGCGTGCCCAGGAGGCCGACGCGGCGGTCGCCGGCCTGGTCGATCGGTATTATCGCGAGGGACCGGAGGTACTACGTCCCTTCAAGACGCGATTCCGGAAGATGCTCGACGACCGGGACCCCGGAGTCCGCAGGGTCGCCGCCTGGTCGCTGGCCCACACCGGGGATCTGGACGTCGTGCCGGCGCTGATCGGGGCCTTGCGGGATCCCGACGAGGAGGTCATCGGCGCCGCCAGGCTTGGCCTCCAGGTCCTCAGCCGCAAGATCGAAGGGCTAGGCCCGCCCAGCCCATCGACGCCCGAGCAGCGCGAAGCCGCCGCCGAACGATGGCGGAACTGGTTCAATGCCGTCCGTCCTCTGGACCTCGACGAGGATGACAATCCGTCTCCGGCCCCGCAAGGCTCGGGTGCCTCGGGGGAAGGCATGGAGCCTCCGGCCGGTTCGACATCGCGGGGTGATTCGCCATGACCACGATCCGCTCGAAGGATCTCGCGGCGGCCGCCGAGGCCGGACCGACGCCGGAGGTCGAGCCCAGGGTGCTGGGCGAATCGCGATACGACCAGGTGACTTCGTTCCTCATGGCCGTCGTCCTGGGGGCGATCCTCGTGGTCGGCTGGTTGGCCCTGGTCTACGTGACCAACCAGGCTTACGCCTCGCGCGTCACGGCACCGCTCCAGATTATCGAGGTTTCCGGCGGGGGCGGCGGTAGCCCCGACGGCACGCCAGGCTCGACCGAGAAAGTGGACGTCGCCGGGGCCCCCGCCGCGGCATTCGCCTCGAACAACGAAGAGGTCCCCGGCGACTTCGAGGAGCCTTCGGTCCAGCAGGCACCCGGGGCCATGCTCGACGCCGTCGCCCAGGCCGGCGAGAACATGGCCGAGGTTGACCTTGGCGCCGTGATGCCCAGCGGCTCGACGGTCGCCAGCGGCAAGGCGCCTCCAAGCTCGGCACGGGCGGACCGGGCGTCGGGATGGGCCCGGGCGACGGCGGGTTTGCGCCCGAACAGCGTTGGAGCATCATCTTCAAGACCGGCGACAGCATCGAGGAGTATGCCCGGCAGCTCGACGCCTTGCACGTGGAGCTCGCCGTCGTCATACCCCCGAACCAGCTCGTCTACGTCTCGAATTTCTCCAGCCCGGAGCCGACGAAGCGCTACGGCACCGGGCGGAGCGACCGTCGGCTGTACTTCCTCTGGCAGGGGGGCGGTCGTAAGGCGTCCGATGTCGCGCTCCTGAAGCGGGCGGGCGTCGAGGTCGGCGACACCGTCATCCAGTTCTACCCCGCCGATGTCGAGGAGAAGCTCCGCCAGAAGGAAGTGCGATATCGGGGGAGGCAGCCCTCCGAGATCCGTATCACGCGCTTCCAGGTGGTCCCGACCGACAACGGCTACGATTTCAAGGTCATCGCCCAGGAAGCCCTCCGGTGATCCGGAGGGACTCTCCGGCCCGATCCCGAATCGAGCAAGTCCTGCATGGCTACACTCGAAGTCCACGACGGTCAAGGACGCGTCCAGTTCATCGAGCTGGAATCGAACCAGATGATCCTGTTCGGGACCAGCGCGTCCTGCGAGATCATCCTGGACGGCCCCGAGATCAAGCCGGTCCACGGGCGGCTCCGCCTGAAGGGTGGCCGGGTGAAGGTCGAGTCTTCGCCCGACGCCCAGTTCGTGGTCCTCAACGGACGGCGGATGGTCTCCGGAAGCATCGGTCAGGGCGATGAGATCACCGTCGGACCTTGCCGCATCTTCGTACTACGGGTCGATGACGCGGCGGAGACATCGTCACGGTCCCGGTCGAAGTCGCAGGACGGCAAGACGCGGGTGATGCCGCCGCCCGGCGTCCCGCTCGCCGCCGCCACCGAGACCCTCCAGCACACGAGCCCGTCGAAGGGGCATCGTCGATCGCAATCGGAAGTCCGTAAGAAAGAGCGCCACCATCCGAGGTCAGCGATGATCTCGAGGGCCTGGTCGATTCGGTTTCGATCGTGTTGCCCGGGCCTAAACCGAAGGCTCCGGCGACCCCATCCGGGCGGGGGGAACTCTGGCCGCGGATCATTCGGCGATGGATCCCCGAGGGGACCCCGGCGCCTGGCCGGGAAAATATCGTCACGTCCCCTCTCGTCCTGGGCCTGATCGTCGCCTTCGTGCTCCTTGTCGGGATGGGCTTCTGGCTGAAATCGATCATCGCCGCGACGATCGCCAATCGGACGTTCAACCAGGGCGTCGAGGAGTTCGAAGACGGCGATTATCGCACGGCCATCCGCGACCTCGACGCCTTCATCGCCTCCTATCCCGAAGACCGTCGCGTCGGCAAGGCGAGGGTGCTCCGGGCATTTGCGAACGTCCGGCAATACGTCTCGCCCAACGGGTTGACCTGGACCACGGCCCTGGAAGCCGCCCGGCAGATGCTCGACGAGGTCGGCCACGAGCCGGAATTCCGCGATCAGCGGGTGGACCTGGCCGAGTTGGTGATCCGGATCGGCGAGGGCCTCGCCGATCGCGCGCGGCATGGCCCCGACGCCCAGGCCCTGGGCGAGGCCGAGGAATCCGTGAGGTTGCACGCGGCGGTCGCGGGCGAGCCCGCACAATCATTCCTCGCCCGCTCCCGGCTCCCGGCCATGCTGGCCGAGGCCCGCGCGGCCGTGCGAAAGTCGCAGGTCCGCGCGGGCCCTGACTGACATGGACCGAGGGCTCCAGGAGGGTTCCCCGTCGCGAGTCTACCAGGTTCGCGACGACCTGGTGGATCAGTACGCGGACCTTGCGCACGACAAGGAGCTGATCGCCCGGATGACGTCCGCCAACGAATTGATCCGCAAGGCCGTGACGGTCGACACGACGCGACGGCTCGCCTCGCGGACGCCCGCCGCCGACCCGCTGGGGCCGGCCACGAGTGTCGTCCTTCGTACTCGTCGCGAGGCCGCGGCCGCGACCCCACCGCCCGATTCGATCGTCTTCGCCCTGGCCGAGGGATTCGCCTACGGCGTTGACGCGACCGCCGGGGCACCGCTGTGGCAAGTGCCCGTCGGGCTCGCGTCGCCGTTCGTGCCCGAGCCCATCTTGGGCGAGGCGGCCGCGATCGTCTTCGATGCACGCTCCAACGACCTCGTACGACTGGATTCGCGGACCGGCGCCCTGGCCTGGAGGTTGGACCTCCGCGAGCGGGTGACCGACCCTCCGCTGGTCCTCGGCAATCAGCTCGTTCAGGTCCTTCCATCAGGGAAGGTGCTCTTCATCGCCCTGGACTCGGGCGAGCTCCAGGCGACCGTGAACCTGGGTCGGCCGCTGGCGCGGCAGCCGGTCCACGACGAATCGGGGCGGCATCTCTACGTCCTGGGACGACAAGATTGCTTGTTCATCCTGACCCGCGACCCGCTGGTCTGTTCGGGCGTCGAATATCTGGGACATCTCGAAGGTTCGATCCCCTGCGCACCGGCCCGGCTCGGCCGCTTCCTGGTCATCCCCGAAAATGACTCGCTCAAGGACAGCATCTGGCAAATCCTCGTGCTCGACGAGGATGGGAGTAAAGTCCATCCCGTCCAGGAGTTGAAAGTCGCCGGCTGGACATGGCAGACCCCTCCTTACTCGGGCCAGATCATCTGGGCGACCGGCGACAAGGCGGGCTTCGAAGCGTTCGCCGTGGGGGACTACGCCAGCAAGTCGCCGTTCCGCGCCGTCGCCCGCCTCACGCCCGACGCGTCCCCGTCCGGGCCGGCCTTCGCCATCGCGCGCTCGGAGCGAGAACTCTGGGTGGCGTCCGGCCATGCAGGCAAGTTCCAGCTCGACCTCGAGCACGGGTCGATCCAGCCGACCGGCCTGACGGTCCCCGGGCCGGCACTGGCGCCGATCCAGACCACGCCCAGGCTAATCGTGGCCACATTCCAGGATCGCGAGTCCGGCGGGGTGGCGCTCTGGGGGATCGAACCCGAGGCGGGCACGGTCGTCTGGAAGACGGTGTTCGGCGCCCCCTGGCCGGCGCCGCTGTCGCGATCGGCCGATTCGACGGGCCTGACGACCTTCGGCCGGGATGGTCAGGACGTCAAGATCTCGCCCGATCAGTTGTCTCGAGGCGGGTTCGTCATGATGCCCGTGCCGAGGCCGGGCGATTTGGAGCTGCCGGCGGGCCTCATCCTTCGCGTCGAGCGGGGCGGCAAGCCCGTGGCGGTGCTGGTCCCCCAGCCCTACGGGAATACCCTCTGGGTGGAGGATGCGGGATCGCGAGGCGGTTGGCGCGTCGCGACGCTGCCGGCCCCGATCGGGACGGATCCCATCGTCTGGGCCGATGCGGTGCTGATCCCCGGGGCGGACGGGCGCATCTACCTCATCGACCCCGCCACCGGCCGGTCGCGGGCCGAGCCCTACGTCCCGGAATTCGATCGGGACCGACAGGGGGCCTGGCGCGTCCCGTCGGCGCCGGATCGCGACACGGTCGTCATCGCCGATGAGGTCGGGCGCGTCCGACGGCTCGGCCTGAAGGCCGGCCCCGTGCCTCGGCTGCACGTCGAGGCCGAGACCTTGCTCGACAGCCGGATCATCGGCGATCCGGCCTGTACCGGCGCCGCCGTCCTGCTGGCGACGGCCGACCGTCGCGTCCGGTCGCTCGCCCTGAGAGACCTGAGCCCGGTCGGCGCCTGGCAGCTCGAGGCCCCCATCGCAGGCCGGCCGATCAGCCTGGGTGAGATCGGCCTGACCATGGATCGGGGCGGCGGTGTCATGGCCTTCGGGCGCGACGGGCGGCGGATCTGGTCGATCAAGCTCGGGGCCGAAGTCGTGGGGGCGCCGCAGGTGATCGGCCGGTCGCTCGCGTTCTTGACTGGGGACGGCGTCCTCCATCTCCGCGCCCGATCGGATGGAGCACCGCTGGAACGGCGGATGTTCGGCGTCTTGCCGTCCGCCGGCCTGATCGCGACGGACCGCGAGGCGATCATCTCGGTCGCGCCCGGGACCATCCGGCCCCTGGCGCTCGAGACCCTCGGCGCCGCCAACCCATAGGAGTTCTTGTCGTGCCCCGTGCGTTCCGATCGCCCCTGATTCGCTCGTTCCTCATGTCGCTGGCCCTGGTGATCGGGCCGGGGATCGCGCCTCGGCCCGCGCGGGGGCAGGAGGCCGCCCCGGCCCCGGCCCAGCCCCTGGAGGCGTCCGAGCTCCTCCGCTCGGTCCCTTTCGACCGGATCACGCTCATCGACGGGACCGTCCTGATCGTCGAGCCGGTCAGCCCTCGGCCCCTGCCGGTCTACGATCCCAAGCAGGAGCGCGAACGACGCCAGCAGGGATCGGCGAAGAACAAGGCCGCCCAGCCCATCGAGATCGGTGCCACCAAGGCCAGGCCGAAGGAGGAGGAGGAGGACGAGGCCGACATCGATCCCCGGGAGCAACTGAAGATCCACCTGGCGCAGGGGGTCCGCAACGAGACGCGCGATTTCAAGGTGAAGCGGTCCGCGATCCAGAAGATCGAGTACTTCGAGGACCTGCTCCTGGCCGAATCCGATCGCCTGGTCCAGGCCCATGACTACGATCGGGCTTTCGAGTGCTGCCTGCGAGTCCGGACGCGCAACCCGGCCTGGGCGGGCCTCGACGACCATGTGAATCACGTCCTGTTCTCGGAGGGGAGCCAGGCACTCCTCGACGGCGACAGCGAGCGTGGCCTGCGATTGCTCCGCGAGCTGCTGGGACGCAATCGAAACTATCCGGGGCTCCTCGACAAGATCGCCGGCGCCTATGGCAAGCGCATCGAGCGATCCATCAAATTGGGCCTCTACGCCAGGGGCCGTCGCGTGTTGCACGAGCTGGAAGAGCTGCTCACAGCCCAGCACGCCGCCGTCGAGATCCTGAGAGGGCTGTTCGTCGGCCGGGCGATGGAACGGATGAAAGAAGCGGACGCGGCGACCGGGATCGCGCGGCTCGACGGGCTCGTCCAGGCCCTGCGTATCTGGCCGACGCTCGACGAGGCCGAGGATCGCTATGTCCGCGCGTTCGCGGAGAATCCGACCCTGGATGTCGGCGTGACCGCGGTCGCCGTCCCGCTAGGACCCTGGGTCCGATCGCGTGCCGATGCCCGACTGATCCGCCTGCTCTACCGTCCGATCCTGGCCGCCGATGACGAGGAATCCCGATCGGGAAAAAACCCGTTCCAGCTCGCGGCCGCGGTCGAATCGACGGACCTCGGCCGAGAACTGGCGATCCGGATTCGTCCCGGGGTCGTCTGGTCGGATGGCTCCCGGCCGGTCTCGGCGATCGACGTCGCCCACGCGCTGATCGAGCGGAGCAATCCCAACTCCCCCAACTTCGAGGCGCGATGGGCCGATATGCTCAACCGTGTCACGGTCAAGGAAGATGCGCAAGTCGTGGTGAGGCTGAACCACGCCCCGCTCAAGAATGGGGCCTGGCTCCTGATGCCCGTCGGCCCGGCCCACGCGGGGCTCGATGGTCGGGTCGCGGCCTCGAGTCAGGAGCGCCTGCTGGTCAGCGACGGACCGTATCGATGCACCATTTCCACCGACGATCTGACGGAGTTGAGGCTTGGCGACGATCGGCAGCCGGCTCCTCCCGCGGGGTCCCAGGGCGTCGTCCCGCGCATCCGACGCATCCGCGAGGTCCGACTGAGTTCGGGGCAGGCGGCCGTCACCGCCTTACGCCGGGGCGACGTCACCATGATCGATCACGTCCCGCCCGATCAGCTCGTGGCACTCGGCAATGCGCCGGGGATTCGCATCGGTCGATACACCCGGCCCGCTATGCACCTCATCGCACTCGATGGTCGCAATCCGGCGTTGCGGAGCCGTGCCCTCCGCCGCGGTATCTCTTACGCCGTGGACCGCAAATCGCTCCTGGAAGATAGCCTGCTGAAGCATCCGCCATCCGAGGACGACGCCCCTTCGGACGGCCCGTTTCCCCGGGGAAGTTATGCGGATGCACCCGCGGTCAAGCCGCTCGGATTCGATCTCCTGCTCGCCAAGATGCTGGTAGCCGCGGCGAGGAAGGAGCTCGGCGGCACGCCTATCAAGCTGAAGCTTGAGTATCCCGCCCTGTCCGAGGTGTGCGTCGTCGTGGAGAAGCTGGCCGAAACGTTCCGCATCGCCGGCCTGGAGATCGTCACCGTCGAAGTCCCCGAGTCCCGGCTGGAGACCGAGCTCCGATCGGGACGACGCTTCGACCTCGCCTATCGCATGGTCACGTGCGAAGACCCGATCTTCGATGCCGGCCCGATGCTCTGCCCCGGCTATGACGCCCCCCCCGAGGCCGATACATTCGCCTCGGCGACCAGCCTGGAAATCCTCCAGCTCCTCTTGCAGCTCGAACGTGCCTCCGACTACGTCACGGCGCGCGGCCTGGTCACCCAGATCGATCGCGAGTCGCGGGATGAGTTGCCGGTCATCCCCCTCTGGCAACTGGCCGATCATTACGCCTGGCGCGACCGCTTGAAAGGGCCGGGCGATGCCGCCGACCAGCTCTATCAACGAATCGAATCGTGGGAGATCGGCCCGTGGATCGCGAGGGACCCCTGGGATATACGAGAGAAGGCCCCATCAAAATGACTCTGGTCCTTGGTCCTTGGTCCCTGGTCCCTGGCAAGACTCCGTGCTCGCGGCTGCGCCTTACGTGCGTGATCGCGACTGAGGCAGGAGGACCGCCAGCAGTTCGGTGGAACTCGTTGGCATTGGCGGGCTTGATGCTCGTCCTCTTGCAAGTCGCATCGCACGGCCAGGACGCCGCACCGTCGCCGCCGACGACTGCGGCGAGCACGAAGGCGCCTTCCGTGCTCGCCCCACAGGCGACGGTCGCGGAGTCGTCGGCGTCGGACTCCGGACCCGCCGAGCCAATGGAGCGGCAGCCCTATCGGATCGTCCTGCACCTCGGCTGCCATCCCTCGTCGCGGATCGATGACGCCCGACGCGCCGACTGGCTTCGGGACTGGCAGGTCCTGGTCCGACGATTCGTGGGGGCGCCGTGGTCGATCGCGATCGCACCATCCTCTAGCCCGCTCCTGGATCTCGACCTGGAGGACCCCGATCCGTCGGCATTCGCCAGCGTCGGCGCATTCGACAAGGTCTGGATCGTCCATGCCGACCGGACCGAGCCGGGGACGGGCCTCGTGCTCACGGGGCGCGAATACGACGTCGCAACCAGACGGCTAGGCCCGCTCCAGCGCCGCAAGGTCCAGACTCCCGGCGACGCACCGCGCGCCCTTCTCGAATTCGCGCTCGACCTGTTCAGCCCGACGGCGGTGATCACCGGCCAATCGGGCGGTGATGCCCTGCTCAACGTCCGGGGCGCCATGATCGAGCCCTCGAGTCCCATCGGCCGGGTGGTCTCCAAGGGTACGGTCTTCCAGCCCCTGCGGCTGATCTCCACCAAGAAGGACGGGGTCATCGTCAGGACCATCGTGCTGACCTATCTCATGGTCGAATCGGTGGATGGCCCGACGGCGCGTTGCAGTATCACGAGCGCCTGGCGCGACCCGCTCACCCAACGGGTTGCCCAGGCCAATACCCTGGCCGCCGTCGGCATTAAACCGGGTAAGAGCCCCTTGCGACTCCGCTTCGTGACGCTCCCCGACAAGCTCCCGGCCGCCGGCTACAAGCTGACCTCGCGGACGGTGCCCGATGGGCAACCGCGGGAACTGGGCATGACCGACCGGAGCGGCCGGATCGTCCTCCAGCCGGGATTCGCCGACGGCTTGGTCATCCTCCGGCTCCTGGCCGGCAATATCGAGCCGGTCCGCGAACTGCCGATCATGCCGGGCGAAAGCTCCGAGGAGCGCGTCATCCCATTCACTCCATTGCCGCTGACCGTCAAGCTGGAAGCCCAGATCGACTCACTGCGCGATGAGGTGGTCGACCTGGTGGCGCTGCGAGCCCGCCTCGAGGCGCGGATGGAAGCCCGGCTCAAGGGCGAGGACTGGACGGGGCTGGAGGAGGCGATCAAGGAATTCGGCCGGCTGGCGCCCCGCGAGGAGTTCTCCAAGAAGCTCGCCCAGCTCAAGGATGACGCCGTCCGCGAGCAAGTCGAGGGCAAGAAAGCCATCTTGACCAAGACGGCCCAGGCCCAGATCACGGACCTCCAGGCGATGATCGACCGATATATGGATGACGAGCCCATCAAGGCTTACATCGAGGCCGTTTCGGAGAAGCGCGGCCAACTTACTGACGCCGAGAAGGCGCGCGCCGAAGCGAGCGCCAGGAAGCCCGAGCCGGCCGCGAAGCCGGCGCCGACGGAGACCAAGGTGGCACAGCCCCGGCCGAAGACGGCGCCCGTAACTCCCGCGAAGACCAAGGCCGCCCAACCCGCCGCGGTCTCGCCGTCCGTACCGTTCTGATCGCGTTAACGGATGGATTACAGATCGCGGATTCCTGAGTCCTTGATGCCTCGGGCTTTAGATCCATTCGTAATTCGCAATCCGTCATCTGGAATCGATTGATTCGCGGCCTCTCAGGAGATCGTCCCGGCGCCCGCCTTCTCCTGCTCGGCCGTCCGAGTCTTCTCGAGATTCGACCGGCCGAAAAGCTTCGCGAGCATCGCCCCTCCCTGGAACAGCCGGAGCAACGCGGGCGTGGAAAGATGATCGATGTGGCTGAACCACGTCGTGGCCATCTTGGTGAAATCGAGCATCTTCTCGAGTTGCTCGCGCGTATACTGTTCGGAGTCGCCGCCGAGCTTGGCCTCGTGAACGCAGTGCTCGAGCAGGGCGATGGTCGGGTCCATCTCGCGACGCTTCCGCTCGGCCATGATGACGCGGAACGTCTCCATCACGTCCTTGAGCGCCTCGAAGCGATCGCGACGGTCGCCGATGATGTGGACGCGGCGAACCACGCCCCAGGTGATCAGCTCCCGCAGACTTGTCGACACATTCGATCGGCTCACGTCGAGGAGCTTGCTGATCTCTTCCGCGTCGAGCGGCGCGGGAGCGACGAAGAGCAGGGCATGGACTTGGGCCATGGTCCGATTGATGCCCCAAGCCTGTCCCATCTCGCCCCAATGGAGGACAAACTTCTGTGCCGCCGGGGTCAGTGTCACGGTATGTTCCGCCCTGTCTGGTCTAACAGTTTCTACTGAAATCTTACTTGCGCACAGGGCGAACGACAAGGGTAAGCCCGCCGAGGCTCGCGACGGGTTGAGGCCGAGTATCCCCGGTCAGGGGAAAGGACCGTCCTCCCCCTCATTCGGCGGCCTTGGGTTTCGGGGTGCCCTCCTGGAAGTCCAGCGAAGCGGAATTGATGCAGTATCGAAGGCCCGTCGGTTTGGGACCATCGTCGAAGACATGGCCGAGATGGGCGCCGCAATTCTTGCAGACCACCTCGGTCCGCGTCATGAACATGCTGGAGTCTTCGGACTTCTCGACATTGCGTTCATCGATGGGCTCATAGAAGCTGGGCCATCCGGTGCCCGAATCGAACTTGGTCTTGGAATCGAACAGGGGCGCCCCACAGCATACGCACTTGTAGACGCCGGTCCCGTGATGATTCCAGTAACGACCCGTGAAGGCCCGCTCGGTGCCTTTCTCGCGAGTGACGTGATACTGCTCGGCCGTCAGCGTCTTGCGATACTCGGCATCTTTCGGGTCGTCGGACGGCTTCCGCCCTTCCGAGTGCGTCTGCATAGTAGAGCTCCCCGTAGTCGGCGTTGGTTTCCTGGTCATCGCATAGGAGCCGAAGATCGCCCCGGCGGATCCGGCCAAGATCAGGCCGGCCAGGATCTTGGTCCGGACGCTCAATCCCGATGGTTCCATTCGCGGGTTGCTCCTGTCTTCGGGCGTAAGAAAAGGGTTAGCTCGTTGACTCGCAGTCGAGTCGGGAGAATTGTAGGCAAAATGGCCCCTGCTTTCGACCTACTGGGATTCCCGCGACCGCGATTCCCGATCGCTCCAGCCGGATTCGATGGGACGGGTTCGCTCATGGGCCGAAATCGGATAATCCCTCTGGAGTAGGGTGGGCGAAACCCACCGTAACCCTGGCCAGGATGGTGGGTTGCACTCACCTTACGAACGCGCGTGCCTCGCGTGCCACCATTCTTGGTCCTGGCTACCCAGACTCGCCTCTTACCATGGAAGGGGGACGGATTAAGAGCCGGATCGCTCAACATCCGCGAGGGCGTCATGGGCGACCATGGCCTTGATGGGACGGCTCTTTTCGTTTTGAGAGGAAAGTTCGCCGTGTTATGACTTGACCATGGGACCGAAAAAAGAAGATCCGCCCGCCAATGCGCCCGGCATGATCGGCCTGCCCCCGTCCGCGCACGGCGGCCGTCCGGCCGATCCTGGCCTTCATGCCCAGCAGATCGCGCGGGAATGGAAGGACGTGGCTGAAAGATACGTGAAGAGACGCAATCGGGACCTTGGGATCCCAGAAGGAATGAACGGCCAACCGGACTTTGACGGCGATGGCCATTGGCGGGCGTTCAATCCGTATGGTCGCCAGGGCGGAGAGAACACGACAGGGGTGGCAGTCAACTCCGGCGTTATCAACCCCGATCTGATTAGAGGCCACAAGGGAGGCAGACTGTGGGCGAAAGCCCGGTTGCGAGACCGCATTGACGCGTCGATTTCTCATGAATACGAGGAGTTGATGCACGGCGGCGATCAAGGCGGCGCCGCGGACGAAACTGCCGATCAGCGATATGGCGAGGAGAATCAACCGAGCGCGGGCACGGTAGGCTCTGGCACCAAGGCGAGTGCTTCGCAATCCATGACCGGAATTTAACCGGCGACCTCTGCCCGGATGGCAGCGCTCTTCGCAAATGCTGAGCTACCCGGCCCCGCAGCCATCCTTTCATCCTATCACCCAACCGCTTTCGCGCAAGCGAGAAGTTCGGCCCTCCGCTCAAAGCCCTCCTTGGTCCTCCGATAGGCGGACTCCGGTCCACCGGAGTAGGTACTGACGGAGCGCATCAGCCCGGCACGGGCCAGCTCGCGATAAATCGGGCGAGTCTCATCGTTGACATCGACGTCCCCGTGCCGCGCGAAGTGCAGGCGGAACAGGGCCAAGGCAGATTCAGACAGGGCCGTGGCCTGCATGGCGGATTCCTCCGTGATCGAACGCCTTTGAGCGGGCTTTCCTTAGAATAAGTCTTAGGATCAGAGACCAGAGATGACAAGAGGGCTTTGGCGTCTTTCTGACCGAGGGGACTTGTTATCTATTCCTAGATGGAATGTCCCTTCGACGACAAACTAACCGATCGCCGACGACCCAGGTGTGCCGAGGCGAATTAGAGCAGGGGCGGGTGGAATGATCCTGCCGCGAGCCTCAGTCTTAATGCACTACCTCAGACCCTGAAAAACCCTGGAATTCCTCGTGAAATTCGCGAATCCCTGGAGAGTGATTTCTGTAGGGAAATCAACCCCAACCCTTTGATGGCTATTAGTTGCGGAGGAAACGACCGCCGGGTTCGGGACCGTGAGGTCGCAGGTCCAAATCCCGTCTCACCGATTTAAAATACTACCCGATAAGCACTTACGACGAAGAAACCGCACGTCACAGGTGCGTGAGGCCGATCTGCAATCCTCCGAGTTCTCGATATAAGTTCTTGGACTCTAGACACTTCTGGGAGTAAATGCACACGGTCGTCGACCGTGCCGCTCCTGCTCATCCACAATCCGTGCGCGAGCGAAAACCTTAACACAACAGCGTCAAGACGCCACTTCCGTAGGACGCATCAACACTGCATTGCGTGTCTTTGTCTTCCTTGTCGTTCAGCTCATCGCGGGTACCACCGGCGTCAGCTTCGTTCTTGGCGAGAGCCTCGGCTCCGCCGCGATTCTCGGTGTCGTTCTCCTGGTTGCGGGGAGTGCACAGTTGGCCGTGGCGGTCTTGCGCGCGCGACTGGGACGGATCCTACCCGCTCATGCTGACGTTCACGTGCTTCGCGCGTAACAACTCAGTCAGGGAATGGGGCTGAAGGGATAGGGGGATCTCATGAATCCCAAATGGGAAAGTTTGCGGCACACGGGGAGCGACAGAACCATGAGTCACACCTTGATGGGGGATCAGCGGAGGGGCGGGCGGGGTACGTTCCGCGGACGGCAACGGTGGCGAATGCGGCCGACGCTCCTGGAGCTGGAGGCACGCATGCTACTGTCCACGATCGTCGTCAACAACCCCACCGACACGCCCGTCGCTGGCAAGACCGACCTGCGCCAGGCGATCGTCCGGGCGAATACGAATGGAGGAGCGGAGACGATCACGTTCGACAAAACGGTGTTCAACACGCCGAAGACGATTAATCTTGATCCGATTCTCGGCCAGCTCGAGCTGAACGATCCGACCGGGACGGAGACCATCGACGGCCCCGGCGCGAGCGAACTGGCAATCAGTGGCAATGCTGCGAGCCGACTGTTCGAGATCGGCAGTGGCGCGAAAGTGGTGATTTCCGGTCTGACGCTCACGGACGGGTTAGCCACCGACGGGGCCGCCGTCCTCAATGCGGGGAACCTGACCTTGACCCAGGACGTGCTCAGCGCCGACGTGGCGCAGGGGGTGGCAGGAGGCGGCCTGTTCGGCTACGGGGCCGGTATGGGCGGCGGTGTGGAGAACGAGGCGGGGGCGACACTGACTGTGTCGCAAAGCAACTTTACGGGTGATCTGGCTCTCGGGGATACCGGCGGCGGCAATGCATTCGGCGGCGCCATCGACAACGAAGCCGGCACGGTCACCATTGACCACAGCACGTTCACCGGCGACCAGGCCGTGGCCGCCAATGGTGGTGCGGTGAGCGTGGCCGTCACCCTACCAGGTGGCCTGAGCGCCAGCCTGCTTGGCGTAGCAGGAGGCGGTGGTGTCTGGAACGATGGCGGAGCGTTCTCCGTCACGAACAGCACGCTGACAGACAACCTGGCGCAGGGCGGCAGCAACGGTAACGCGGAAGGCAGCACGGCGGCGTTTGTTGTGGTCGGCACCGCAATGGGCGGCGCCATTGGCCAGGGCGCCTTCTTCACGGCGGCCACGCCCAGCCTTGTCGTGGGCAAGAGCACGTTCACGGGAAACCAATCCCTGGGCGGCTCCAACCTCTTCTATGCGGTGTCGAATTACTACCCTCCGTACCCGGCCGATGCCGGCTCCGGCAGAGGCGGCGCGCTCGGGTCCGTCGCCGGCAGCGTCTCCGTCTCGCAGAGCACGATTACCGGCAACACGGCCCAGGGCGGCAGCCTCGCCACGGATGTCCTGGACGGTATCACGCTCATCATAATGGGCTCATCCGGCTTCGGGGGCGCCGTTGACGATGAGTTCGATTTCGGCTTTACGCCGCCTCCCGCGGCCACCGCGCTGACGATCGTCGGCACGAGCATCAAGTCGAACGCAGCCCTGGGCAGCGGTCCCTCTGGTTCCGGAAACGGCGGCGGTGTCGCCAGCGCGGAGGTGAACGCGAGCGTGAGCAACAGCATCGTGGAAGACAATCATGCGACGGGGAGTTTCGGCGGCGGCTTCTCCGGGTCCACCTCAGGGTTTTACTCGTACACCTACGGGGGCGGGACGGCTTCCGGCGGTGGGTTGTACAGCTCATCCGGCGCACTGACGATCAGCGCCAGCGCCGTGGACGACAATCTCGCGCAAGGCGGCCCCGGTGGCGCCAACTTTAACGGCGGCGGAGCCGGCGGTGGCGGAGTTCAACTCCTTTGCGCCGCTGGTCCTATCCAACGTGATCCTGTCCGGGAATCAGGCGATCGGCGGCACGTCAAGTGGCGGGATCGCTGGCGGTTCAGGCGGAGGCGGGCTCGGTTGCGATTCGGCGACGATCACCAACACCGTTTTCACGGATAACCTCGCGAAGGGCGGCGCGGATAGCTCCGGCGAGGGTGGCGGCGCCGGCGCCGGTGGCGCATCCACCGGAGCGCTGGACATGACCAACTGCACGTTCACGGGCAACCAGGCTTTGGGCGGCACAGGCAAATTCGGAGGTATCGCGTCGGCCGGCGGATTGTCGGTTGGTTCCCAGGGGACGAGCGAGGTGAGTAACACCAATTTCATCGGAAACAGCGCCATCGGCGGCAGCGGGACCTACGGCGGGGAGTGCTATGCGGGCGGCGTGTCCGTTGTCCTTGACACGGCGTACTCTGGCGCCACGGCCACGTTCACCAATTGCAATTTCCAGCAGGACTTCGCTGCCGGCGGCGCGGGTGAAAACGGCGGCTCCCGCGGCGAAGCCGGCGGCATGTTCGTGGGTGAAGAGAGTACAGCGACCCTCAATCATTGCAATTTCACGCAATGCGAGGCCCAAGGCGGAGCCAGCGGTTCGGATTCGTCTTTCGCCTATGCCGCCGGCGGCGGCCTCTACGTCGAATTCTTGAGCACCGTCGTTGTATCGAACACCACGTTCACGCACGATCAGGCCTTCGGCGGCTCAGGCGGCGCGGGAACCAGTGGCAGCGCGGGGGTAACAGGGGCGGCTGGCCAGGGTGGTGGAATGTATGTCAGCGACGGCTCGAGCGCTACTGTCAATAACTGCTCTTTCGCGCATGACCTGGCCGCAGGCGGTGCGGGCGGCGCCGGGTCAGCCGGTGCTCCAGGTGGTGTAGGCGGCCCTGGCCAAGGCGGTGGCCTGTACAACACCTTGAGTGCCACCACGAGCGTGAGCAATAGCCTCTTTATCGCGAATGAAGCGGAGGGAGGTGCCGGCGGCGCCGGAGGAGCAGGAGCAGCCGGCGGTGCCGGCGGCGCGGGCCAGGGCGGAGGGCTGTACAATGGTCAGAGCTACCAGGCCACCTCGCTGTCCGTGACGAGCAGCACCATCACTCTGAACCAGGCGATCGGCGGTGTCGGCGGCTCCGCCGGCGGCACGGGCGGAGCGGGCCAGGGGGGTGGGCTCTTTAACTCCCCCGCGGGTGAAGGTGGCTCCGACACGCTTTCGGTTAGCAGCTCCGCGATCCTTGCGAACGCGGCCGAAGGCGGCGCCGGTGGCAATGGGGGCAACGGCGGAGAAGGTCTCGGCGGTGGCATCTTCAACGACCAGGGAGCCACGGCCACCGTTACGACGAGCGTCATCAGCGCCAACCTCGCTCTGGGTGGGCTGGCCGGCTCCGGCGGAAGCGCAGGCCAGGGCATCGGGGGAGGCATCTATAATCTCGGCACGTTTTCCCTCGATACCCTCTCCGTGGTCCTTGGCAACTTTGCCTCCACGAGCGACGAAAATAAGTTCGGGGTCTAGGTTCGGCTAAAGGCAGCAAGCCATGAACGACTCCTTCCGCCTGGCCCTGGAGAAACATCAACAGGGTTTCCTGGACCAGGCGGCTCAACCTTACCTTGGCTTGCTGGCGGCTCTGTTCCCGCGGGCCGGCTTCATTCACTGCCGACGCGATTTACGGGACATCGCCGTCTCGTGCTGGATGACCAGGGCGAAGTGGAACCGCAGCATTGCAACCGAGGAACTGCTCGTGGAAACTGATGATGCAGGATGCCACATCGCGAAGGGGAACCTGAGCGGTAGCGGCGCAGAGCGCGGCATACTCTGGACCGGATTGCTCCTTAAATAAGCTGAAGCGATCCATGTCGAGCCGCTTCTGCATGTCGCTCCTTGATCGGTCATCCGGTCTGCTTGCCGGATCGCCCGGCCACGTGCCAGCAACTCGTCGAACGATGGCTCACAACTCGTGCCGGAAATGGGGCTGTGGATACAAGGGGGCCTGATGAACGCCGAGGGCAGATTCGATCCCGAACAGCTCCTGGCCGACGCCCGCGGCGGGCGCGCAGAGTCGCTGGGCAGAGTACTGGAGTTGAATCGCACCGACCTTGCCTTCCTGGCCCGGGCGCAAATTGATCTCCAGCTCCAGGGCCGCCTCGATGCCTCGGATCTGGTCCAGGAGACATTCCTCGATGCCTGCCGCGACTTCCACCACTTCCGCGGCACGAGCCATCGAGAATGGGTCGCCTGGCTGCGCAAGATCTTGTTCTACAACCTGGCCCGCGTCGTCCAGAGGCAAGTCGCGGCGAAGAAACGAAGTACCCGGCGGGAAGTGTCGCTGGACCAGCGGCGCTCGGCAATGGAGCGGTCCTCGGGAACAATCCAGATCGAGACCGCGCTCGTCAGCCGCTCGAGCTCGCCCAGCAGCCACGCCCGGCGCCGCGAACGCGCCGATTGCCTCGCCGATCAGTTGGCTCGACTGCCCGCTGACTACCGTGAAGTGCTCGTCCTGCGGAACCTGGAAGGGCTGCCGTTCCCCGAGGTGGCCCGCCGCATGGGCCGGTCTGCCGGAGCCGTCCGCATCCTCTGGGTGCGCGCGGTCGATCAGCTCCGCCGGCTGCTGCAAGCGGAGGAACTCTTATGAATGCCATCGTGCCCGTGGAAGAGACGCTCGAGCCGACCAGCGAAGTCATCAGCATTCTCGAAGAGTTCCTGACCAAGCTGGAAGCCGGTGCCCGGCTGAACCCCGAGGATCTGACAGCCCGCTGCCCGAGCCCTGGCAGAGCCGCTGAAAGCCTGTCTGGCGAGCCTGGAATTCCTGCATGGCGCGTCCCTCAGCCTGCGAGATCCAGCAACGCCTGAGCTGCCCACCGCGACCGAATGTCCAAGCCGACCTCGGCCGCCTCGGCGACTTCCAGCTCGTCCGCGAAATCGGCCGTGGCGGCATGGGTGTCGTCTACGAAGCCGAGCAGATCTCACTCGGTCGCCGCGTCGCGCTCAAGGTGCTGCCGTTTGCGGCGGCGCTCGATGCCAGGCAGTTGCAGCGCTTCAAGAACGAAGCGCAGGCCGCCGCGAGCCTGCACCACACGAACATCGTGCCCGTCTTCGGCGTCGGCTGCGAGCGCGGCGTCCACTACTACGCCATGCAGTACATCGAGGGGCAAACACTCGCCGCGATCATCAAGAACTTGCGCTGCGGGAAAGATTGCGGCCTGCCGGGCTTCAGCTCCGAACCGAGCAATCGACATGCCACTGCACCTGCGCAGGCGACGGAGGCTCCTGCCGCCGCTACCGCGCACGTCCGCGCGGCGGCGCTCCTGGGCATGCAGGCCGCCTTTGCGCTGGAACATGCTCATCAGCTCGGCGTCGTGCATCGCGATATCAAGCCGGCCAACCTGCTCGTCGAAGCGGGTTCTGCCATCGCCCCAGGGGGAAACGGAGCCGAAGCCAGCGGCGTGCGCTTGTGGGTCACCGACTTCGGCCTCGCTCACTGCCGCCAGGGACAAGTCGGGCTGACCGTCACCGGAGACCTCGTGGGCACGCTGCGCTACATGAGCCCGGAACAAGCCCTGGCCCGGCCCATCGGCGTGGACCACCGCACCGACCTCTATTCACTGGGCGCAACCCTTTATGAGTTTTTGACGCTCGAGCCTGCGTTCAACGGCCATGACCGTCACGAGCTGCTGCGGCAGATCGCGATCGAAGAACCCAGGCCGGTGCGCAAGGTCAACAAGGCAGTGCCCGCCGATCTGGAAACCATCGTGCTCAAGGCGATGGCCAAGAACCCCGAAGAGCGCTACGCCACGGCCCAGGAAATGGCCAGCGACCTGCGACGGTTCTTGAGAGACGAGCCGATCCTCGCCAGGCCCGTGACGCTGCTCAATCGCGCGCGAAGGTGGGCGCGAAGACACCGGGGCGGTGATGCTCTCGGCGGCGGTGGCCTCGCTCGCCGCCTTGACCGTGCTGGCCGGCAGCATCGGCTGGATCGTGCGCGACCGGGCCGCGCGCGCAGGCCAAGTTGACCGGCGACCTCCACGCCGCCGTGGAAGAATCGCAGCGCCTTCAGAAGGAAGGTAAGTGGCCGCAAGCGCAGGCAGCAGCCGCGCGCGCCGAGGCCCTGCTTCGTGACGGCGCCGCCGATCCGGCCGTGGCCCGAGCGCGTCAGAGGCTTGCTGCGCGAGCTGGCCGAAGAGCAGGCCGACGTTACCTTGCTCGCAGAGCCTCGAGGCCATCCGCCTTCGCCAGGCGGACGTCGAGGACAACCACTTTGTCGTCGAGCATTCGCGTAAATGGTATGAACAGGCTTTCATGACATATGGCGTGCACACGAATGCGATGGCACCGGAGGAGGCGGCCCGTGCACTTTCGCGCCGGCCCCGGAAGGTTCGCGCCACCCTCCTGGCGGCCCTGGACCACTGGTTGATCCTGGCGAGTCACGAGAAGGCGCCGGAAGCAGCCTGGCTCAAGCAGGTTCTTGCCCTGGCAGACTCTGACCCTTGGCGCCAGGGCGTGCGCTCGGCGCGCGAGAAAAATGACCGCCAGGCGATGGAGAAGCTGGCGCGCGAGGTCGATATCGCCGCTAGAGCCGCCGGAAGCATTGTTCGTCCTGGAAATGGGCCTGACGCCAGCGAGGGCTCGATCGCCGCTGCCCTGGCGCTGTTGCGGCGCGCCCAGCAGGCTTTCCCGGCAGACTTCTGGATCAACCACGACCTCGGGATCGCGCTGCACCGATTGCCAGCCGCCGCAGCACGAGGAGGCCATTCGTTTCTTGACCGTGGCCGTGGCGCTGCGGCCCGACAGCCCTGGAGTGCGATACAACCTCGGCCTCGCGCTGGCCGACGCCGGGCGGCTGGACGAGGCGAACGTCGCCTATCGCCAGGCCATCGGCCTGAAGCCGGATTATGCCATGGCTCACTTCAAGCTTGGCTGGGTCCTCGGCCAGCAGCGCCAGCTTGACGAGGCGATCGCCGCTTGCCGGCGTGCCATCGAGTTGAAGCCCGATCATGCGGACGCCCACTACCTCCTCGGCAACTATTTTGATGACGCCGGTCGACCCGGCGAGGCGGAGGCTGCCTACCGCAGGGCCATCGCGCTCAGACCCGATCATGCCGAGAGTCACTGCAACCTGGGCATGGCACTCTGGAAGCAAGGGAAGCTCGCCCCGGCTCTGATCAGCCTGGAGCGTGGCCACGAGCTAGGCTCGCGACGCAAGGACTGGCCCTATCCGTCGGCCGAGTGGGTGCGAGAATGCCGCCAGAAGCTCGAGCTCGATGGCCGGCCGCGATAACGCGCTGACGCGAGGCACTGATCTTACCCGCACACCGTGGCCGTGCTCCGCAGGCATAATCCTACCCTGGGAACTCGCCTTGAGCTCGGCTGCTGGAAACGGGTAGGCGAAGGCAAACCGATATAATGGACGGGCCATCGGATTCTCAAGGGTTATCGACAGCGAACGGCCGACTCATCTCGCGGTCGATCGAGCTCGAGCGCGTTGGTCACTACATGCGAGTCTCGATCTCTCAGGCCGGCCTCGATGCGGATGATTTCAGCGGCCGGCCCTCGGGTGGAAGAGTCGGCGATAGATGCTGAAGAACCGATCGAGGAGCACCGTGGATGAATACGGGAAAAGTTGGGGACGGAAGCCGCCGACCGATTGTTCGAAGACCACCTGGGGCTGGGCGAACTCCAGCAGACCGATCGGGCCCTTTGTCCGCCCGTATCCGCTGGACTTCCAACCCCCGAAAGGGGCCGAGGCATGGGCGGCCGGGGTCACGGCGTCGTTGATGGTGACCGTCCCGCCATCGAGCTTGTCGGCGACCTTGCGAGCCTGTCGTCGATCGCGGCCCCAGACGCTCGCGGCCAGCGCAAACCCGCTGCCGTTCGCGGCCGCGATGGCCGCCGCGGGATCCGATACGCCCCGGACGACGACGACGGGTCCGAAGACTCCGGCGAGCGCGTCTTCGGCGCTCGGGAGTGGGCGAGGAGGACGGTGGGAGGATAGAAACTCCCCGGACCGTCGAGCCGGTCGCCCCCGGCGAGGACGGATGCCCCGGCATCGATCGCGGCGCGGATCGTCGCGTGGAATCGCTCGCGGGCGCCGTCGGAGATCATCGGCCCGACGTCGACCCCGGGAGTCGCAGGGTCGCCGACCCGCAAGGCACGGGCTGCCGACGCGAGGGCATCGGCCCATGGGGCGGGGTCTCCGACGACATAGATCCGTTTCACCGCGACACACGTCTGGCCGCATCCGACGAACGATGCCCAGGCCAGGGCACGGATGGTGCTCTCTCTCGGCGCATCCTCCAGGACGATCGCCGGGTCGAAACCGGACAGCTCGGCGAGAGCGGGGATCCCTCGGCTGGCCAGGGCCGTGAGCACGCGACGGCCGTTCTCCACGCCTCCGGTGAACATCCCCTTGTCGATATCCGATTCGCACAGCGCCCGGCCGACCTCCGGCCCCCCCTGGATGACCGAGACCAGTCCGTCGGGGAATCCGGCCTCCTCCAGGCCCCGTTCGAGCATGGCCCCGCAGAGCGGCGCGAGCTCCGACGCCTTCCAGATCACGGCATTGCCGGCCGCGAGTGCCTGGGCGATCGGGGGCGCGTTGAGGTACAGCGGGTAATTCCAGGTGCCGAGCATGCCGACGACGCCCATCGGGACCCATCGACATCGCCCGACGGGCATCATGAGCACGCGTTGCCAGCCCGGACCGATCCGGCGTTCGGCGAGCGTCGCCCCACCGCGACGGACCGTCCATCGGATCAGGTCGAGCGTCGAGACGACGTCGCCGCCCATCGCTTCGACCCGAGGCTTGCCGATCTCGGACCGGATCAGATCGGCCCAGGCTTCGGCGTCGCGGCTGAGGATCTTCCACCAGGATTCCAGGACGGCCCGTCGCCTGCGCCATCCGTCGGCCGACCAGGATGCCTGAGCGTGTCGGGCCCTCGCGACGATCGCCTCGAGTTGCTCGGGCGGCGTCGACGGCACGCGACCGATCTCGACCCCGGTCGCCGGATTACGTGCGATCAAGACGTCTTGCAGGGCTGTTGTCGCGATGGCGCTCATCATCGTCTTTCGGATCCGGGATTCTGAATCGCGATGCTCCTCTTACGATGGGAGGGGAGTTGAAGGGAGAGCCGGATCACTCAACCGAGAATCGCGTCGATCGGTTTGCCGAAATCCATCTCGAGTCGCTTATGGCTGGGTATTTCGAGCCTCCGCGCATCCAGGCCGAGTTGTTTGAGCACTGTGGCATGGATGTCGGTGACATAATGGCGGTCGACCACGGCATGGAAGCCGAGCTCGTCAGTCGCGCCGTGGACGATTCCTCCCTTGATCCCGCCGCCGGCCATCCAGATGGGAAAACCGAAGGCATGGTGATCGCGGCCACCGGCGTTCTGGGCGCCGGGAGTCCGGCCGAACTCGCTCGCCCAGACGACGATCGTCTCGTCGAGTAGGCCCTTCCGCTTCAAATCTCGCAAGAGCCCGGCGATGGGCCGATCAACCTGGGCGCAGAGCTTGGAATGGTTCGCCTTGAGATTCTCGTGGGCATCCCAGGCACCGGCCCCGCCGGTACCGTGGAAGAGCTGGACGAACCGGACCCCTCGCTCGACTAACCTCCTCGCCGCGAGGCATTGTCGCCCGAAATCCCGGGAGGCATCGATGTCGATGCCATAGAGTCGATGCGTCTCTTCGGGCTCGGACTCCAGGCGGACTACCTCGGGGACGGCGGTCTGCATCCGGAAGGCGAGCTCGTACGACTTGATTCGCGCCTTCAATGCCGGATCGTCGGGATATTTTTCGGCGGAGAATCGATTGAGGCGATCCATCAGAGCAAATTCTTCGCGCTGCTCCTCGCGCCAGACCCCTTTGACCGGAGAGGCGTACGGTAGGGCCTTGGCGGGGTCGATCTCCAGGCGGACCCCGTCATGCTCGGGCCCGAGGTAGCCCGCACCGTGGCCGCCGACCCCGCCGCAGCAATCGCCGATCGGCGGGCCGAGGACCACGAAGCTGGGTAGGTCGTCGTTCATCGAGCCGAGACCATAGTGGATCCACGAGCCGATGGTCGGCAGCCGACCCTCCAGGACGTGCCGGCCGGTGTGGAACTGCAACTGGGCGCCGTGGTTGTTGTCGGTGGTCCAGACGGAACGGATCACGGCGAGGTCGTCCACGCACGAGCCGACCTCGGGCCACCAGTCGCTGACCTCGATCCCCGATTCCCCCCGCCGGGTCGACCCGACCTGGGGCGGGTAGATCCGCATCCGGGGCTGGCCGTTGGCATCGTTGGGGACGTGAATCCGCTGGTTCTCGTTGAAGGGGCTGGTGAGGACATGCTTGTAGGGAGTTTCGGCGATCGTCTTGCCCGCATATTTGGTGAGTGCGGGTTTGGGATCGAATCCCTCGACGTGGCTCACGCCACCGGCCAGGAAGATCCAGATGACGTGCTTGGCCTTCGGGGCGAAGTGCGGCGAGCCCGGCAGATCGTCGCCTCGGACGATCCCATCCCGATGCAGCATCGCTCCAAGGGCGAGGCCGGCGAAGCCCATACCGACGTCGCCGAGGAAGCCACGCCGCGTGGGCGCCGACCGAATCCGGTGCTGCAGCATCGTCGTCCTCCCCGATCAGCGGATCGTCACGAAGTCATTGTGGTTGAAGAGGACGTGAACGAGTCCCTCCCTCGCCCTCTGCCGAGGATCGGTCGAGGCCGGGACGGCGGGATCGGGACCGGAGTCGAAGAGGGTCAGCGGTGTCGCGAATCGCCTGGCTTGCCCATCCAGGAATTGCCGGCAGGCCGAGCGTTCCGCTTCCGTGGGATCTCGGCCGAGCACGGCTTCGAAAGCCCGGTCGACGAACTGGGGGTCTCCGACCGCGTCCTTCGATAATCCGGCCGCAAGGCGCCTCGACGCTTCGATGGCCAGCGGGCTATTCGCCAGGGCGAGGGCTTGTTGGGGCATGACGCTCTCGACCCGCCGGTAACAATCGTTGGCGCTGGGCGAGTCGAAGACCTTGAGGAACACGGCCCGTTTCTCTTGTGCATGGCGGAAGTAGAGGCTCCGCCTCCGAGAGGTCATCCCGAGACCCGGATCGAGGTCTGGCCCGCCGAGCGACGTATCGAGCATGCCGGCGGCCCACAACAAATTGTCGCGCACCGCCTCGGCCTCCATCCGCCGCGCGTTCATCCGCCAGTAATGGGTGTTGTCGGGATCGGACGCGAGGTTCGGGTCGTCCGGCCCGGAGGGCGTCGATCGCCGCTTGTAGGCTTCGCTCGTGACGATCAACCGGTGGAGATGCTTCAAGCTCCATCCCTGTGCCGAGAAATCGGTCGCGAGCCAATCGAGGAGCGCGGGGTGCGTGGGCGGCGGGCCGTTGTGCCCGAAATCGAACATGTTCCCGACCAGCGGGCGGCCGAAATGTCGTGCCCAGACGTGATTGACGGCCACGCGCGCCGTCAAGGGATTCTCGGGAGACGCGATCCACTTCGCCAGGGCGAGCCTGCGGCCGGTGCTCTCTGATGGATAGGACGGGCCGAGCGGCGTGTAATTCGTCGCGGTCGTCTTGGTCGCCGCGAAGGTCGAGGAGACGGCCGCGCCGGCGGCGGCCAGTTCCGCCTCGGCGGCGGTGAGGACCTTGGCGGTCGATTCGTCGCCCTCCTTCCGGGCCTTCCTCGCGGCCGCCAGGCTCGATTGGGCCTTCATGAGGCGGAGTTCCGCCTCACGGGCGGCCAGTTCCGCCTCGGCACGCCTGGCCCGGAGGGCGATTGGCTTGGCCTCAGGTCCGGAGGGTTCGAGAAGCCGGGCTTCGTCCGCCTGGATTCGGGCCGAGAGGGCTCGTTGAGACGCCTCTGCAACGAGCAGTGCCGCCTCGGCAATCGGGCGATCGACGGGCGATGAACGGGTGAGGGCTTGCCTGGCCGCCTCGACAGCTCTCGACGCCTGGGCTCGCAGATCGTCCTTGACGACGTCCCGGAGCATCGGGAATCGCGACTTCGCCGGGACCCGGACGGGAACGGGTTGGACCGGAGCCTTGGCGAGGAAATCGGGGACCCCGGGCGGGATCACCTTCGATTTATCGGGTCGGCCGTCATCGCCTCGCGCGAAGAGATAAGTGGGCTCGTTGAGCTTGGCATCGAACGCACGAGGCAGGCCGTCGCGGGCGGCATCGGGGCCGAGTGGCAGCCGATCTTCCCGGACCTCGTGAGGTTCGAAGAACGCTCGGAACCGGTAATAGTCGGTCTGTGCGATCGGGTCATACTTGTGGTCGTGACAACGGGCACAAGCGATCGTCAGGCCCAGGAATGCCTTGGCCGTGTGCTCGACGTCATTGTCGAGCCACCGGACGCGGCTGAACTTGTCCCAATTCCTGGCGAGGAATCCGGTGGCACGGAGCGAGGAATCGTCGTCGGGAGCTGCCTCGTCGGCGGCCAGCATCAGGACGATCATCCGGTCATAGCCGAGGTCGCGGTTCAAGGACTCGACGATCCAATCCCGCCAATGCCAGATGAACGGGCGACTCTCGCGGATCTCGGCGGCGAATCCGTCCCAGTCGCTGTAGCGCCAGACGTCCATCCAGTGCCGGCCCCATCGCTCGCCGTACTGCGGGCTGGCGAGCAGGCGATCGACGGCCTTCTCATAAGCGTCTTGGGCGGGGTCGGCGAGGAAGGTCCGCAGCGCCTCGCGCGACGGTACCAGCCCGGTCAGGTCGAGCGTGACGCGGCGAAGGAGTTCCGCCTTGTCTGCCCGAGGTAGGGGCGTCAGGCCGATCCGACGATGCTCCACGCCCAGGAAGGCGTCGATCGGATTCGCGCCCGCGGTCGCACCGGGAACGCTCGACCGGACAGGTGGTCGGAACGACCAGTGGTCGCGAGGGTCGCGAGCGGCCCGCTCGCCCTCAGGGGCCTGCGCACCCGACTCGATCCAGGATCGAATCGCGGCGATTTCCTCCGGCTTGAGAGGCTCTCCCTCCGGCGGCATGCGGCCAGACGGCTCGGACGCCAGGATGCGTTCGACCAGTAGGCTGTCATCCACGCCTTTCGGTTTGACGGCGGGTCCGTTCTCGCCGCCCTTGAGGATGGCGACGGCGCTATCCAACCGCAACCCGGCCTTCTGCTTCAATGCCCCGTGGCACGAGACGCAACGCCGAGCCAGGACCGGCTTGACCTCTCTCGAATAAACGTCCGCATCATCCGGCACGATGGCGAGCGAGGCGAGGATTGCCAGCGTGGACAGGCTCATCATGACACCGATGGGGGAATGGAGAGTTCACGGCATGGGCGAAACATTCGGTTCAAACCGGTTCTATTAGAGCGTCGATTCGGCTTACCTGCAATGTTCCACCGACCAGGCGGTGGAGCATCATAACCGATCACCTGAGCCTCGAATCGCTGACAGACTCCGTAATCCTGAGAGCAATATTGACCAGCTCGGTCGATTTTGTCAACTTTGCAAGAGGTTGTCGGACTCGAAGGGTCTCGGATGATAATCTCCGAGTCCTTCCGACGTGGCATCGAAGGCGATGAGTGTGGATTTGAGTCACAAGTGGCCGGAACGGCATGAGGGCGATCCATGGGCGTCCAAGAACTCGTCACCTCGCCTCGCCAGACCATCTCGCAAGAGGAGTGGCGACTTCGCGTGGACCTGGCCGGATGCTACCGGATTTTCGATCACCTGGGATGGAGCGAGGTGATCATGAATCACATCACCGTCCGCGTGCCAGGACCGGGTCATCACTTCCTGATCAATCCTTATGGGCTCACTTATGACGAAGTGACCGCATCGAACCTGGTGAAGATCGACCTCGAAGGGAACATCGTCGGCCACTCGGAGTGGCCCGTGAATCCGGCGGGCTTCGTGATCCACAGCGCGATCCATTCGTCGCGCGAGGATGCCGTCTGCATCATGCATACGCACACCACGGAGGCCCAGGCGGTCGCCGTCAAGCAGGGCGGCTTGAACCATAACATCTTCTATGCGGCCCAGCTCCACGGCCGGGTCGGCTACCACGCATTCGAGGGAATCACGGTCTACGACGACGAGAAACCGAGACTCCTGGCCAGCCTGGGCCGGGTTAACACGGTACTGGTGATGCGGAACCACGGCGTCCTCACCATCGGCCGGACCATCGGCGACGCGTTCTGGAACATGTGGCGATTCCAGCGCTCGGCGGAAGTCCAGGTGGCCCTCGAAGGCATGACGGGGCCGGACATCGAGATACCCGAGGAGGTCCGCCTCCGCTGCGTCGCCGTCGCGGACAATTACGGTCCGAGCAGCGTCGCGGAGACGATCTACCAGGCTCTACTCCGGAAAGTGCGTCGACTCGATCCCGGTTTCGAGCGCGAGCGTCTGTCCCGGAAGGCAATTCGAGCCCCCGAATGGGGCTTCCGGGACAGACTCTGAGAGTACCGGAACGCACAGTGATTGGCTTAGTTCACGCCTACGCGTGCCACAGGGATTCTTCGCGCGAAAGCAACGCGATCGTGAAGCGCTCCAGAGTCGCTAGCGAGTAAGCGCGTGCCGCACGAGCTTCGATCGGGCCGCCACCTCGCGTACGTGATCGCCGCCGCCTTTGGCACCCTGGTGCCCGGCTGCCCGGATCACGCCAAAGACACCGTTGATGGACACGTCCGGCGCGTTGGGCCCCGCGTCAAAGAAGAGCTCGTTGGTCTTGCCGCCGTGCGGCGTGCCGTCGCCGAATTCCAGGTCCCACAGGCCGGTGATGGCGATCGGGGTGCCGTCCGGCTGGTCCAACTGTCCGAGGTAGGCGCCCGTGGCCGGGTTATAAACGTTGATGTTGCCGGCCCCCGCCACGTTGCCGATCAGCAGATCGTGGCTGTACGCGCCGAAGTGGGCCGGAGCCTGGATGATCCCCCACGGGTTTTGCAGCGGCCCCGCGCCGGGGGCGTTGGCTGCGATACGTCGGAGCAAGGTGCCGCCGGTATTGAACACGTCCACCACGCCGCTATCGAAGTCCTCGAGACTGGCGAAGGTGACGTAAAGCTCGTCGTTCACGGCTTGCACCGACCATGCGCCGAAGCTTACGTTGACGCTCGTCGCGGTCGGATCGGTGAAGGAGCCGATGGCATTGAAGTGGCCACCGAACATCTCCACGCGGTTCTTGGTGTAATCCGTCGCATACAGGACCTCCTGCCGCTGGCCGTTCCGGGCGATCTCCAGCCCGGTGTAGATGTCGCCTGCGGCGCCGTTGTCCACCATGACAATCGCATGCGTCGGATCGACGGCGGGGTTCCAGCCGCTGATCGTGCCGTCGAGCGTGTCGAAGATCAGGCGGGCCGGTGCCGACTTGCCGTTTTCCGAGATGACGAAATTCGAGGTCGGGTTGTAGAGGACGCCGGTCGGGTGGCCGACCGGCCCGAACGGCTGGGCCGCCGACGCCGGCACGGTAATCGTCTGTGGCAGCACGTGGCCGGAGCTGCTGTAGAACGTGGCCACCCCGGTGGTGAACGCGTTGGCCACAACGAAAGATCCGTTCGGCATGGACGCCATCCCCCAGCCGTTCAGGTTGGAGTCTGTGAACTGCGCAATGCCGGGCTGGTAGCCGACCAGGTTCGTCTGCTGGTAGCCGCTGAGCAAGCGGCGGTCCTCCAGCGCCTCCGGCCCCGGGCGGAATCTGGCCCGTTGGCGAGGGGACGTTGGTGTGCCCCGGCGTGGCGCGTCCGCGGAGCGTTTCGAGTCTCGCAGCCAGGAAAAGAACGACATGAGGTTTCTCCTTTCGAGAGCTGGTCTGCGATAAAATAAAAAGGCCATCGCCCCGTGCGCAGACCGATCGCCGGGATGGTGCGGGGCCGGCGGGGGCTTGCTTGGCGGTAAGGACTCCGCCGGCCGCTTTGCTTCGAGCGTCGTCACTTCGTTGATGAACGGCTTCGCTGCTCGCTTCGCAGGAGGAAATGGGTGTCGGTCCAATCTCGGGAAAAGAAACCGGCACCAATTCGTCCCCTGCCCATGATCGCTTATCCTCCTCTAGCGAATTGAGAACTCGGGCTATCGGATGACCTCAACCGTCGAGGAAGCGAGCCCTCAAGGTAATCGGGAACCATCACTCGTCTTAAAGGGCCTGGAGGAAGGCCACGAGATCAGCCTGCTCCTGGTCGGTGAAACCGATGGAGAAGCGGGTGTTGTAGAACTCGACCACCGCGTCGAGGTCGGCGGCGAGTCCGTTGTGAAAATACGGCGGCCGTGCGGCCAGGCCGCGCAGGATGGGGCCCTTGAACTTGCCGATGTCCGCCCAATTGCCAGTGAGCAGGGCTCGGCCCGGGTCGG
This sequence comes from uncultured Planctomycetota bacterium, assembly GCA_963777695.1. Lineage (GTDB taxonomy): Bacteria > Planctomycetota > Planctomycetia > Isosphaerales > Isosphaeraceae > CAVZRC01. Next base: position 589,070 of record CAVZRC010000001.1, on the reverse strand, counting down.
TGGTCTGGCGGATCTGGCCCGTCTGCAGGTTCTGGAAGGTGTAGAGGGGCATGTCGGGTGTGCGCTGCGACGCATCGGTCAGGCCGATGTCGAGCGCGAGGGCGACCGAGTGATTGCCGATGTTGGGAGCGTCGTGGCACGTCGTGCAGGTGCCCGCGATCGTCGCCACGCCGAGGAAATCGTTGAGTCCGCCGACCCCTGTGATGGAGATCGGCTTCGTGCCGAAGAGCTTGGCACCGCGCGCGATGGAAGCCCGGTTTGGATTGGGGGAGTTTAGCCAGGCACTGAAGAGGGTCATCGAGTCCGGGTTGAACGGGGCTCCGCTCGTATCGCCCCCGAGGGCGTCGTTGATCGTGACGTAAAACGGCTGGGTGGCCACATAGGCCGGTCCTCCCTTGGCGCCCTGGGCGGCGAGGTTGCCGACAACTAGACCTAGCTGCTGCGCGGTCGCGAGGTTCATCTCGAATTGGACGATCGCCTGCAAGACATCCTCTGGCAGCGAGGCGCCCTGCGCGTGCGTGATGGTCGCGTCGTTGGCCTGGTGCATCAGATCGCCGAAGAGGGCCGCCGCGTTCTGGGCGGGCGTCGCGCTCGCAAGGATGGGAGTTGTGCCCAGGGGAGCGAACGACTCGCGGCCGTCCCACATCACGGCGGTGAGGAACCGGAGGTTTGTCGCGGGCAGGGGGTGCCGGAACAGCGAGAGCTGCGCGGCGGTGGCAAAGCCGTACGGGTCCTCCACGTTCACCAGCGCGAATTGCGCACCCGCCGGAACGGGCAGGCCGATCCGGATCACGCCTTTGTTGAGCAGCATGCTGTACGCCTTGAGCCGGGCCTGGACCGTGGAGACGTCCGCGTTCGGCGAATTCGAGCCGTTGACCGTGCGAAAGATCGGGTCCAGCCCGGCCGTCAACGCGAACCGCAACTGGACTTCGGATGGCGTGATCGTCCAGGCCGACGAGGCCACATGGCAGGAGGAACAGGATCTCCCGTTGGTACCGAGGCTCTGGAAGAACGGGTTCGACAGGTCCAGCGGATTGCCGTCGAGCGTGATGGTGCTCAGCAAACCGGACGGATCCGGAGTATCGATCGGGATCTGCTGGCCGCTCGCGAGCGATCCGGAGGCCAACGAGATGGCGACCGCGAGCGTACAAACCCCGAAGCCACTGCCAGCCTGAGCCGGACCGGGCGCCGGTCTGGCACGGGTTGTTGTGCGTCGGGGCGCCGCGTCCGCGGGGCGTTTCGAGTCTCGCAGCCAGGAAGAGAACAACATGATGCTTCTCCTTTTGAGGGCTGGTCTGCGATACAATGGGAAAGCCATCGCCTCGGCGCAGACCGATCGCCGGGATGGTGCGGGGCCGGCGGGGGCTTGCTTGGCGGTAAGGACCCCGCCGGCCGCTTTGCTTTGGTCGTCGTCACTTCGCCGATGAATGGCTTCGCCGCTCACTTCGCCCGAACACCGAGGCCGATCAGAGTCCGCGCTGAGAATCTGTATCGGAAGCTGATGTGTCAGCCCCGCAGGGTGCTCTGTGAGCACTGAATTCGCCGTCGGGCACCGGATCAGTGCTCACAGAGCACCCTACAAAGACCTTTTCAAACAGACTCCTGGGTTCTAGTCCCCTTTAGCCCTTCCTCCTTGCCGCATTTCGCAGCAGCTCTTCGGCTTCCGCGCGGAACGCCTTCAATTCTTCCTTGTATTGTGCCTGCAAGTCCTGGTGCGCCTCGGTCCAGATCAGGGCTCGATCAAAGCAGTCCCTGGCCTTCGGCGAATCCCCGAGCTTGGCATGGCACATGGCGAGGAAGAACAGGTCGAAGGCGTCCATCTGTCCCTTTCCGGCATTGAGGCTGTTTTCGAGCGTGGCGATGGACTCTTCGTAAAGTCCGTTGCGATACTGGGCCACGCCCAGCGTGTTGAGGTACTCCTGGGCGTCGGGCGCCCGCTCGATGATCGTCTTTACCAGCTCCAGCGCTCGCACCGGGTCGCGCTCGGCCGTGGGGCCGGTGAGGAGATGCCAGGCCCTGGCATTGAATTGCTGCGGGGCGTTTCGCGCGACCTCCGCGACCTTCTTGCGGTCGGCGTCGGCGTGGCCCCGGTCGTTCAAGGCGTCGTAACAGCGGGCGCGCTGCTCGTAAAGCTCGGCGTCCTCGGGGAAGAACTTCAGCAAGGCCGTGCGGTCCGCGACCGCCTCCGCGTGGCGCCCGAGGCGCTGCAGGGACTCGCCGCGGGCCCGTAGAGCGTCCAGGTGGCCGGGCTGTTCGCGCAGGACCCAATCCGCATCGACGATGGCCTCCGTCCACTGACCGAACCGGCGTGCGGCCAAGGCCCGCAGGCGGCGAACCTCGAAGTCGTCGGGGCGGATCGTTCGTGCAATCGACAGGCGGGCGAACGCATCCCCAGAGCGCCCGTCCGCGTACGCCAGGTCCCCGAGCCGGGCGTGGGCATCGGCGTCGAGTGGATTGACCCACAGGGCGATGGCCGCCTGCGTCTGCTCCCACTGCCGCAATTTGGCCGCGTCGCTCGCCAGCTCCGGATGATCCACCATCACGGCCGGCGCCGGCCACGACATCGGCCGGTCCGAAGGCTCGGGGTACGGAGGCAGATCCAGGTCCAAACCCACTTCGGCGAGCTGACTGCGAATGAGCCTCAGGTCCCAGCGATAGAGCTTCTGGGATTCCAGGCCGATGGCATATAACCAGGCGCCGTCGGGGCTGAAGTCCCGAGGCTCGAGGCGAGTCTGCTCGGGGATGCTCAGGCGGGCCATCTCCTTGCCGGTCTCGAAGTTCACCAGCCGGATTTCACCATACCCGGCGAGACAGGCGAGCAGCCGGCCGTCCGGCGCGAGCAGGCCGGACGGGCAGGGAACGGCTTTGGGCTGCCAGGTGCCGACCTTGCACCAGTAGGGCGAGCGATGTGTGGGATTCGTGGTGTGCAGCCAGATGCCGTCCGTGCTGAAAACGGGGTTCGTTTCCGAGTCGATCGGCAACACGGTGATCAACTTGCCCGTGGACGCCTCCCAGACCTTGGCGTTCTCACCGTTTGGGTCGGGCCAGCAACTGCTGGTTACGACCCGGCGCCCATCGGGACTGACGGCGACGTGACGCACGTCGTACTGGGGCCCCAGGGTCAGTGTTCGGAGCGGCGGGCCCAGGTGAACGACCGTTGCATGCGTCCCGAGCGCGAACGCCAGCACTCGCCCATCCCGGGAGGCACCGAACGGCCTGTTGCCGAAGGTTGCCGGCGCGGTGTGCTGCGAGGTGACCCTCTGAGGCAGGCCCAAGCGGTAGCTCTCTGGCGAGCTGGCGTCCACGCGGACAGGCCAGCGGAAGACTCCGTTCGCATTCCGACTCAAGAGGGCACCCGAGGCATCAAACCCAAACCGGCCCTCGATCGCCAGGTCCGCCGACAACAGCCACCCGTGCGGGTACAGCAGGTGGTAGAAGTCGTCCTCAATGATCGCCGGGGTGGCCGAGATCAACATCCGGTGTTCTCGGCCCGGGGCGAATCGCAGTAACTTGATGGTGTCTCCGGTGGATCGCAACACGAGACACTGGTCATCCCGGCAAAATCTGGGCCAATACCCCAAGTTGGGTCGTAAACTGGTACTCGTCGTGTTGAATAGCTGCTTGCCCGTACCCGCGTCCCAGACGCGGAGGATTCCGCCCCAGTCGGCGGTGAGGAGGCGATCGCCGGTCGCGTTGAATCGGAGGTCGAGGCCGGCGCGGCCGAGCACCTGATAGTCCAGGGCCAGTTGCTGCGCGGTCTCGCTGTCCCACAGGACGAGTTTTTGCTCAAAGCAGTCGATGGCCAGCCTTCTGCCGTCCGGGTTCCAGGCGACAGCCGACACGCCCTCGGAGGTGGTGAACCGGGGAGAAAGGAGGGCGCCGCTCTCGACGTCGTAGAGGCGAACCTCGACCCCGCAAGCGACGGCCAGGCGGGGAAGGCGGGGGTGGAACATGGTGGCGAACGGGCGAACTCCGACCTGCCACTGCCGCACGACTGCCCCCGTTTCGGTGTCGTGGACCGTGAGCGTGCCGTCGCGGTGGCCGACGGCAAGCTGCCGGCCGTCCGGCCGGAACGCCGTGGCCGACTCGGAGATCCCGCGATCTTCCAGCACCAACTTCGCCCGGGGCCCATCGCAGCGCCACAGCTTCAGCCAGTCGTGCCCTTTCCCGGCGATGTGCGGGCTGCCCAGGGCCAGAAAACGGAGGTCCGGGCTGTGCCACTCCCCAAAGAGGGCCCTCCCCGAAACGCGCAGCTCCTTCAGCCGCTCTTCTTTTCCCTCGACCAGCCGACAGTAATAGGCGTGTCCCTCGTCCACTTGCACGTAGCCCTGTCCGGTCGTGTCGAAGGCGATGTCGGAAGCGGGACACGCCGTCCTCCATCGTGGCCCGCCATCATCAATGTCGGGCAAGGACAGCGCGGCAATGGCCTCGTTGCGCAGCTCGTCGAAGGTCTCGGGCGGCTTCTCCAGTCGCCGGGCCAACTGGACCGCCTCCTGGATCGCCTCCAGGCTCTTGAAGCGCTGCCCGGATCGGCCGCTGTAGCGCCGCGCCGCGCCTCGGCGACCCGGGCCGTGAACAGCTTCTCCAGCGCGTCGCCTTCCGCCCGGCGGCGGTGGCCCAGCTCCCGCTGCAAGCTCAGGGCGAACACCGAGGAACCCACGGCGCCGACGAGCAAGAGCACCAGGACGGCGGCCGACAGGCCGGCAAGCCCGGGATTGCGGCGGCACCAGCGCCAGGCTTGCTCGGCCGCGGTGGCGCGCCGCGCACGGATGGGGCGATCGGCCAGGAAACGGCGCAGGTCCTCCGCCAGCGTTTCGGCCGTCGCGTACCGCTCCCCGGGGTCCTTTGCCAGGCACTTCAACACGAGCGTCTCCAGATCGCGCGGGATCCGAGGGTCGAGCTTGCACGGCGGCCTGGGCGGCTCGTTCTGCACCCGGTCGATGAGCCGGCCCTTGTTCGTGTCGTCGAATGCCGGCCGGAGTGTCAGCAACTCGTAGAGCGTCAGGCCCAGGCCATAGACGTCGCTCTGCGGCAGGGACTCGCCCTCGAACCGCTCGGGGGCCATGAAGCGGATCGTGCCGACGATGTCGCCGGTGTGCGTCAGCTCCTCCGTCCCCTCGGCCTTGGCCAGCCCGAAGTCGGCGACCCACACCGTCCCCTGCAGATCGAGCAGCAGGTTCGACGGCTTGACGTCGCGGTGCAGGATGCCCTGGCGGTGGGCGTAGGCCAGCGCGTCGGCGACCTGGACGCCGATCCGCGCCACGCCTCGGTAGTACTCCGCCTCGGGCCCGCCCGGCGACAGCCGCGAGGTCAGCGACGAAGGATCGGGGCGTTCGTTCGGCTTGCCGGGATCGGCGGCGATGGGCGGGTTGAACTGGCCGGTCATGAGGCTGTGCGCCACGCTCGCCTCGGTGGGCTGCGCCTCATCGGCTCCCAGCGGCCGGCGGAGGCGGCGGACGTCGGCCAGCACCTTGTCGAGCCCCTCGCCGTGGATGAACTGCATGGCGTAGTATTGGATGCCGCCGCACTCGCCGACGCCGAAGACGGGCACGATGTTGGTGTGGTGCAGCCGCCCGGCCGCCTGGGCCTCGCGGCGGAAGCGGGCCAGGTACGTCGGGTTCAGCAGCGCCGAGGATGGCAGCACCTTGAGGGCCACGTGTCGGCCGAGCGATTCTTGCTCCGCCTCGTAAACGACGCCCATGCCGCCCCGGCCCACCTCGCGCAGGATGCGGTAGTCGCCGAGGCGCTCCAGGTTGGCGAGGGCGGGTGTCGCCGGCCGCTCGAAGTCGGCGGTGGCGTCGGATGGCTTCAGTTTCTCGATCTGCACCAGCGCCGGAAACAGATCGCGGATGTCGGCGGCGAGGTCGGGATAGCGGTCGGTGTACTCGCTCAGCGGCGGGCGCTTGCCCTGGCGGTGTCGCTCGACAAAATCCGCGGCCAACTGCTCCAGCAGCTCATCGCGGGACGAACTGGACGAGGGCATTGCATTCCTCCGGGACGGTCAGGAGAAGAAGCCGGGCACGGCGTCCAGAATCGCCTTGAGCCTTCGAATCGCCCGGATGTAGCGCTTGCTGGCCGCCGAGGACTCGATCCCGAGGACCTCGGCCGCCTCGATGTTGCTCAATTCTTCGAAGTGACGCAGCACGACCACCTCGCGGTCGATGGGGTCCATGCTGTTGAGCACCTCGTGCAGCCGAAGCTGCATCTCCGCCCGGATGGCGGCCTGCGTGGGCGACGTCAGGCCGGCCAGCAGGTGATGCGCCAGCGACGCGGACGAGGCCGCCGGCAGTGGGCCGCGGTACAGCGCGACCTCCCGCCCGGCATCGCGCATCTCCGCGCCCAGGTTGCGGCGATGCACATCGACGAGCCGCTGCCCCGTCACGGACCGGAGCCAGATGTAGAACGGCACGGTCGGGGAGGCCGCGTACTCGGGGAAGCGCCGGGCCACATCCAGGTAAGCGTCCTGGATGACGTCCGACGTGTCGATGCGACCGCTCAGGCGGCGATCGAGGCGAAGCCGGACCATCTTGCGCAGGCGGTCGGAGTAGCGGGCGAATAGCGTGGCTAGGGCCTGCTGATCGTCCTCTTTCGCCCGCCGCAGGAGATCGGTCTCGTCGCTCGCAGGTGCGGTCATGATGGTCCCCCCAAGGTATATTCCGCACCGCAGACCTGCGCGAGGACAGGAAAAAAAGGGAGTGGCCCTGGTGATCAGCGACGGACTCAGCATATCCGGCCGATAACGATGCCAACAGTGATCGTACAAAAGGCCGATGCACCGCGTGGGCGGCAAATGCGAACCGCTCACAAGGTCTGCGACGGCTATCCATGGATGTCTCCTCCTCGAGTGGGATGCCCTGCGATTACGGTGGATGCGAGGCGATGCGTTCCGATTCCCGGGACGCGAGCGCGCACTCCCGACGTCCCCGGCCCCGACGAGAGGCCGGCCCAGACCCGTGTCCCTATCACGGCGCGACGGAGTGGGCTTGCTCAGCCGTATGACGGTCGACTCCGCATCCACTGGGGGGTCGTTCCACCCCGGTCAGGATTGGCCTGAGACGATGCTCCGCCGCGACCGTCACTTCTCAATGCGCCGTTGAGACCAGAATCCCCCAGGAGTGGAGATATTTTTTCGGAATCCGCGCGATCGGGGCGGTGCCGAGTCGAGGACCGGTCCAGGCCCGGAACGGACGCCGGCCGCGGCGGCAAGGGCCGCAGGGGCACAGTCCCGGCGATCACGAACTCGGATTCCGGAATCGACTTGCAGAAGGGAGGCGTCGGACCGGCCGCAACCGCGGCGTTTCATTTGGCCTTCCCTTCGAACTCCACAACGAGCTTCCTGAAATCGTCTCGGCCGCGCAGCGCGTCGAAGTCCGGCTGCTTGAGGTCGTCGGTCATGCCCCAACCGGCGCGGATGGCGTCCTGGAGCGCCGCGACGGACTGATCCGCGAACCCGGCGGCCTCGGCGGGCGTCACGCCGGAGTGCTTCTCCCCGCCCAGCCCGGCCAGCAAGGCCAGGATATGCGACCGTTGGAATCGCACCTCGGGATCCGGGGCCGGCTCCTTGGCCGATAGCTCGAGTGCACGCCGCAGGTCGGTGGTCGCTCGGGATGGCTGCCCGGACCGGACCAGGGCCCAGCCCCGATAGGCGTGGCTGTCCCTGAGAACACTGGTGTATCCCGGGTTCTTGGCGTCCGATTCGACGAGCTCGTTGCCACGGGCGATGCTGGCATCGAGAGCGGCGAAGGCTTCGGCAAAGCGCTTCTGGCGCACAGGAGCCGGCCGAGGTTGTTCACGCCATGGGCCACGTCCCTGCGAAGCTTGGCTCGGGTGGGGAAGTCCGCCGCCAGTTGCCTCCAGAGGCTCAGGGCCTGGGTGCAGTCCTGCTCCGCCTGCTGGAGCCGGCCCATCGCGCTCAGCAACTCGCCTCGGTTACTGTAGCTCAAGCCCAGTACCTCGCGGAAGTCCGGTCGGGCGGGGAGGTCGGCCGCCAGTTGCTTCCCGATGCTCACGGCCTGGTCGAAGTCCTGCTCGGCCTCCTGAAATTCACCCAGCCGTTGCCGCATCTTGCCGACTCGGAAGCGTCCCTCCGACCGCGCGGCCCGGCTGTCGGCGTCCTCCCCCTTGATGGCCGCAAAGGCATCGTACTGCGCGATGACGCCGCGCAGGAAAGTTCGGTCGTCTTCCGTCAGGACCGCCCCCTGGGCGAACTTCCGCTCCACCACGTCCGCGGTCATGCTCCGCAGGGCGGCGAACGCCTGCTCCCGGGCTTTGGATTCATCCTCGCGGGCCTTCTGTTCCGCTTTCAGGGCGGCATCCTTGGCATCGCGCTCCTACACGGCCTGCAGCTGACCCCACGTCGTCCCGGCTATGCCGCCCACCAACGCCAGTAGGACCAGCCCCGCCGCCACCACCGGCCCCCGGTGCCGCCTCACCAGCTTTCGCAGCCGGTACCAATGGCTTGCCGGTGCCGCCAGCACCGGCTCCCCCGCCAGATATCGCTGCACGTCCGTCGCGAAGCCGATAGCCGTCTGGTAGCGCCGGCCTCGGTCCTTCTCCAGCGCCTTCATCACGATCCAATCCAGTTCGCCGCGCACCAGCTTCGCCAGTTTGGCCGGCTCGGTCTGCCGGGCGCCGGCGATCTTGGCCGCGTCCCGGGAGCCGGAGAGCCGCGTGCTCGGCTTGGGCGGCTCGTCCTCCTTGATGATCCGACGCATCTCATCGAAGGAGGCCGTCGCCAATCGCTGGCGATCGAAAGGCGTTGTGCCCGTCAGCAGCTCGTACAGGAGCACGCCCAGGCTGTAGACGTCGTTGCGGATGTCCACATCCAGGGCGTTGATCTCGACCTGCTCCGGGCTCATTTACAGCGGAGTCCCGATCATCTGCGCGAACCGCTCGTAGATCGTCCTGTCGGTCAACTGCTGGCCGATGGCCTTGGCGACGCCGAAGTCGATCACCTTGACCACGGGGACGCCGTCGTGCGGTGCCACCAGGATGTTGGAGGGCTTGAGGTCGCGATGAATGATCCCCTTACTGTGAGCGTGTTGCACCGCCTGGCAGACCGAGAGGAACAATTCCAGCCGGTCGCGGGACGTGAGCTGGTGAGAATCGCAGTAGTCGACGATCGGGAAGCCCTTCACCAGCTCCATCGCGAAGTAGGGCCGGCCGCTGCTGGTCGTGCCGGCATCGAACACCCGGGCGATGTTCGAGTGGTCCATCAGCGCCAGCGCCTGCCGTTCCGCTTCGAAACGGGCGATGATATCGCGCGTATCCATGCCCGGCTTGATGATCTTCAGGGCCACCTTGCGGCGAATGGGGTGCTGTTGCTCGGCGACGAAGACCAGGCCAAACCCTCCCTCACCGATCTGCTCCATGAGTTTATAGGGACCGATGACCGTACCGGGGCGCTCGGCGATCGGCTGGTAATCTTCGGTCGGGTCTAGACCCGCCGGAACATCCTCCAGAAAGCCGCCCGTGGCGTCGTGCGCGTGCAAGAGCGATTCGATCTCGCCGCGCAGTTCCGCGTCGGAGCCGCAGGCCTGGTCGAGATACGCGGCCCTGTGCTCGGGGGGCAGCTTGACCGCCGCCTTGAAAATGCCGCTCTCGGACATGGGGCCCTCCGTCACTCGGATGGTCGCTCTGCGTTCCCATGCGCCAATGGAGCCGAAACCCCCGGTGACTTTCGTCACCCGGAAGCCTCTTTTTTTGCCTCGCCCCGGGACCACTGCCGGCGCATCCATGCCTTGGAGTAGGTCCAGTCCTCTTCGGCCGTCGACTGGGCGATGCCCAGCACCTGCGCCGCTTCGGCCATCGTGCACCCGAGGAAGAACCGCAGCTTCACCAATTCGGCCTTCCGCGGCGCTTTTTCCGCGAGCTGGTCCAGCGCCTCGTGAACGGCCAACACTTCCATTGGGTCCAGGGTTTCCGGCCCGGCCCAGTTATCCAGGCTCGAATCCTGTCGCGATAGATCGCCACCGCGTTTGCGCCTTCGCTTGCGGCGGGCGCGCTCGACCAGGATCCGCCGCATGGCCTCGGCCGCCGCGGCGAAGAAGTGGCCACGATGGTCCCAGTGCTGATCCGGGTCGTTGCCGACCAGCCGCAGATAAGCTTCATGCACCAGGGCAGTCGCCTGGAGCGTCTGCCCCGGCTTCTCCTGGGCCAGCCGATGGGCGGCCAGCCTCCTCAACTCGTCATAGACCAGGGGAAGCAGTTGCTCGGCCGCTCCGGCCTCGCCGTGATCGACGGCGGAGAGGATACTGGTCACGTCGTTCATCGACACGGCTCCCGACGGCCGCCCCGGCGGCGTCTTCGACCGGGACTCGAGGGGCGTCGCCCGGAGGCGTTCCACCCCGTTCGCCATGCATCAAAAGACGGCTCGCGCCCAGCTTAACCGGCTCTCGCGGAAAAGGATAGCGGCCCAACTCCGAGAGGCATCGACGCCGCTTTCACCGGCGGGATCGCGGCGAGGCGGACCCGAAGGACGCGGGACCGTCCTTTGCCGCGGATCCCAGCGTTCGCTGCATTCATCGTCCAAATCCGAAAAGACCCAAGAAAAATTGGCTCATGGGCCAAGAATGATGGCGCGCGATGGAGGCGCATTCGTAGGGTGGGTGCAACCCACCATCCGGCCTGGGGTTACGGTGGGTTTCACCCACCCTACTCCAGAGGGACTTACCAATTTCGGCCCATGAGCCACCAGTTACCGTTCGAAGTCGAGATTCTCCGGCCGATCGGGCGTGCTGGGGAGCGCCTCCTTCAATTCGCGGGCCCGCTTCGCGGGGTCGTCCGGCCGGGTCCTCACCCCCTCGGTGGCGGCTACCTTGGCCGGGTCGACGACCTCCAGGCTGGCGTCATCGACGCCGAGCGTCCCGGCCCCGGGCGCGGCCACCCCGAAGACCAGTCCCTCGGCGTTGGCGGCCACGTCGAGGACCACTTCGTACGAGGCCCAGTCGGTCGTCCCCTTCGGGTCCCGGCTCATCGTGCGGACGAAGCGCAACCCGGTCTCCGAGTCCGATCGCAGCCACAGATAGGCCGGATCAACCAGGTCCTTGGTCTTGAGATGCGCCCGGAACCGCACCCGCTTCCCCCGGTATGGGCCCGCGGCGAGATCCTGGCTGATAACGAACCCCGACGCCTTCGCCTCCGGCGCCGACGTGATCTCCAGGAACGCCCGGCCGGAGTGGGCCCCCCGCTCGACGATGCGTGGCGAGAAGGCCCCGGAATCGAGGCGGAGGATCCTCCAGCCCGGGATGAGATCGGCGGCCCCGGCACCGGTCGTCTCGAAGTCGAGGTTGGAGGCCCGTTCGGCGTGGGTGCCCGGCTCGACAGCCTCCCTCGTAACCGGGACCACCTTCGGGTCCACCACGTCCAGCGCCAGGTCGTCGGCCCAGACCTGGCCCTTGCCCGTGAGCAAGGTACCGAACGCCAGCCTCACGGCCGCCTCCGGCACGTCGAGGACCACCTCATGACGCGACTAATCAGTCGTCCCCTTCGCTCCTCGTCCCGTCATGTTATCGATGGCGAGCAGCTTCGCATCCGGTCCGTTCGACCCGCAGCCAGAGCCCGGCCCCCTCTGCGCTCACGTCGCGGGTCTTGAGGTAGCCGGCCAGCCGGACGCGTTTCGCCCGGTAGGCGTCGGCCTTGATGAGCTGCGTGACGGCCCGGAAGCCCTTCGGCTCCGCGACGATCGAGCGGATCCACGCCGAGGCATGCCCGCCGTGGGCGACCTCGCGATCGATCCCGGCGGCAAAGCCGCCCGCATCCTGATCCCTGGGGATTCCGCTGCCCTCGGTCGCGAACGACCAGCCGGGGACGGGCGAGGCTTGCTCCGGGCCCGGCTTCGGCCCTCCCGCCGCGAGCAGGAGGAAAGCCACCGCCGACATTGTAATGCAGGATCGCATGGGGGCACCTCATTGTTGAGACCGGATCGGCCGCGAGTCGGCGCGGCTCGCCGTAGAGTAGCGGCAGCAGTTGCTCCGGGGCGTGCGGGTCGCCCTGTCCGATGGCGGAGAGGATCTGGCTGAAGTCATTCATCGCAAAGCCGCCGTCGGCCGGCCCGGTCGCGTCTCCGGCCCGACTCCGAGCGACGTCGCTCGGCCGATCGCGCCCGGGCCGGTCTCCGAGACGGGGCGGCACCAGTCCAGGATATCTCCGGACCGACGACGGGGACAGCCCGGGCTGCCGACAAGAGGGCGGCTGAAGAGGCTGGCTGGCGGGGAGCTGGAGAAGATCTACATGGCGGGATCGTTCTCGACTCCGCGGACTCAGGGTTGCTTCTCGGGCTCGTCGGAGGGCCTCGTCAGCTTTGCCCGCCACTCGGCGGCCTTGTCCTTCTTGCCCCAAGACTCGTAGAGATTGACCAGACGCTCGGCGGCGTTGGTGAGGCGAGGTTTGCCTGGCGGGGGGATCCTGGCCTGGCGGGTCTTCATGCCCTCGTAGCCCGAGACGATCAGCGGCTCGGCCTCGGCGTACTTCTTCTGGCCCAGGAGGCTGCCGCCGAGCTGGCTGCGGGTGTTGAAGGTGGTCCACTCGTCGGGCTGGAGTTTCTCGCGGATGGCCAGGCACTCGCTCAAGACGCGTTCGGCCGCCGACCATTTGCCTTGTTGGATCAGGCTGTTGCCAAGTTGAGCCATGGCCCCGGCAGTCCTGGGGTCGGATGGCCCGAATTGCTTGCGGGCCAGCTCCAGCGCATCGCGGAACAGCGGCTCGGCTTCGCCCGGCTGCGAGGCTTCCAGATTGCGGGCCCGGCCCTGGATGCTGGCGAGCTCCGTCTCCGTCGCCTTGGGCGTCGCCGCGAGCTTCAGGAACGAATCGACATCCGCCCAGAGCGATTGCCACGCCTTCCGCTCGTCCTCGGGGAGCTTGGCGAGGGCCACGGCGTCGCGGATGCCCGCGAGGTCAGTGTCCTGCCTCCAGTGATCCAGGGTCTGGATGATGGCCGGCCGCGCCTGGGGCGGTCCGGCCTCGAGGAACCTTCCCCAGGTCATCAGTTCGGCTTTGAGCCAGTCGAGGGCCTGCTGGCGTAGCTTCGCCCTGGCCGCGTCATCGGGCGACGGCTGATCCTTCCCTCGCCCGGTGCCGGCCAGGGCCGCGGCGCAGGCGGCATTATAGCGAGGCTGGGTCTGACGGTCGTCGCCGAGCTTCGGATCGCTCGCTAACGCCTCGGCCCACAGCCGGGCGGCCGCGGCGAAGTGCTCGCGATCAAATGCCATCTGGGCGAACGCCAGACCCTCGCCGGGATTGCCGGGTTTCTCCTTCGCATCCAGAATGGAGGGGAATCTTCGGGCCAGAGTGAGGTATTGCTCGAGCTGGCGGATCAGAACAGGCGCGTCCCGGGCGATTCGCGAGCCGGGCGGAGCCAGCTCCGCGGCACGCTGATACTCAACCACCGCCTCGTCGAGTTTGCCCTGCCCCCCCAGGGCGTCCCGAGGTTGATGTGGGGATCGGCGAAGTCGGCCTTGAGCCGGATCGCCTCGCGATACGCGGCGATGGCCTGGTCCAGCTTGCGCTGGTACTTCAAGGCGTTGCCGAGGTTGAAGTGGGCTCCGGCGAAGTCAGGCTGGAGCCGGATCGCCTCGCGGAAGGCAGCCTCCGCGGCGGAGTAGTCTTGCTTGAGGTCGCAGAGGATGCCACCGAGGTTGAGGTAGGCTCCGGCATCGTCGGTCTTGAGCCGGACCGCCTCGCGGTACTCGGCGATGGCCTCGTCGCTCTTGCCCTGGTTTCGCAGGGCGTTACCGAGGTTGCAGTGCGCCCCGGCGTGGTCGGGCTGGAGCCGGATCGCCGTGCGGAATTCGGCGATGGCGTCGTCGAGCTTGCCCTGTTCCTGCAGGGCGTTGCCTAGGTTCATGTGGGCGAGGGCCAAGTCGGGCTGGAGCCGGATCGCCGTGCGGAATTCGGCGATGGCGTCGTCGAGCTTGCCCTGTTCCTGCAGGGCGTTGCCTAGGTTCATGTGGGCGAGGGCCAAGTCGGGCTGGAGCCGGATCGCCGCGCGGTATTCGGCGATCGCCTCGTCGCGCTTGCCCTGGTCCCGCAGAGCGGTGGCGAAATTGTAGTGGGCATTGGCGTCGTCGGGCTGGAGCCGGATCGCCGTGCGGTATTCGGCGATTGCCTCGTCGCCCTTGCCCTGTTCCTGCAGGGCGTTGCCTAGGTTTATGTGGGCGAGGGCCAACTCGGGCTGTAGCCGGATCGCCTCGCGGAATTCGACAATCGCCTCGTCGCGCTTGCCCTGGTCCCGCAGGGCGATGCCGAGGTTGCCGTGGGCGGGGGCCAAGTCGGGCTGGAGCCGGATCGCCGCGCGGTATTCGGCAATCGCCTCGTCGCGCTCGCCCTGGTCCTGCAGGGCGATGCCCACCCTCAGGTGGGCGAGGGCCAACTCGGGCTGGAACCGGATCGCTGTACGGAATTCGGCGATGGCCTCGTCGCGCTTGCCCTGGGCCCACAGAGCGGTGGCGAAATTGTAGTGGGCATTGGCGTCGTCGGGCTGGAGCCGGATCGCCGTGCGGTATTCGGCGATTGCCTCGTCGCCCTTGCCCTGTTCCTGCAGGGCGTTGCCTAGGTTTATGTGGGCGAGGGCCAACTCGGGCTGGAACCGGATCGCTGTACGGAATTCGGCGATGGCCTCGTCGCGCTTGCCCTGGGCTAGCAGGGCGAGGCCGAGATTCCTGTGGCCGTTGACCCTGTCGGGCTGGAGCCGGATTGATGTGCGGTATTCGGCGATGGCGTCGTCGAGCTTGCCCTGGCCCGACAGGGCGAGGCCAAGGTTGCCGTGAGCCAGGGCGTGGTTGGGGTTGAGAGTGATCGCCTCACGGCCCGCGGACACGGCGGCTTCGAGCGTTTCGTGGGCTTCTCGCAACAGCCCCTTGTCCTTGAGCGCCACGCCCAGACAGCCCAGGTGCCTGGCATTGCCCGGCCGCAGCCGCTTGAGATCGCGGAACACGGCAAGGGCCTCGTCGGACTCGCCTCGCTTCTCGAGCGCATGGGCCAGCTCGTGGGCTGACTCGGGACGGATCGATCGTGCGGCGATGTAGTACCGGATGGCCTCGTCGCGGCGCGAGAGCGTCTCCAGCACCGTCGCCAGCGCGTAATTGACCCAGACATCACGCGGATGCCGCTGCTGGGCCGAGCGCAGCACCGACTCGGCCCGTGCACTGTCGCCGGCATCGTTGAGACCGGTCCCCAGCAAGTGCAGGCTGATCGCGCCCAGCTCATCATATCGCGCCGCCGTTGCCAGGGTTCGCAGGGAGGTCAACCGAGCTGCCTTGTCGGATTGATCCAGGGCGTTGCGGAGCTCGGTCCGCCAGGGGTTGGGGTCGGCGGCGCGAGCGGCCTCGCTCAGTCGCGCCGCCCCGGCCGCGTCGGCCCGCTTTCCTCGGCGGATCGCCGCCCAGTCGTCCAGCGCCCCGGCCATGGCCAACGCCACTGAGGTCGGGCGGGCCTTGATCTTCGCGCCCGCCTCGGCGGGCGGCCTGTCCACAAGCTCGATCCCAGCGTCACGGAACGCCACGGTATAGGCGCCGTCGGTCTCCGAGCCGTCCCGGTCGTCGGCCTCGGCACTGCGGATGTCGACCAGGCGATCGAGTAGCGACTTGTCGCGCCGGGCCGTGTCGAGGCCGTCCTCGATCGCTTTCTGCATAGATGCGAGTTGGGCCCTGGTGATCGGATCGCCGGCGGGGTCGGCTTGTTCGACGGCGGCCATCGCGATTTCCCAGCGCGGGATCTCCTCGGGATTCGCAAGGGCCTGACCTTGAAGGGTGGTCACCCGATCGATGACGCGCTGGCCCGCCGCGGCCTTTGCCTGCCGCTGCTGGAGGTAGTAGGTCGTACTCAGGCCGCCCATGGTCGTCAGCGCCAGCACCGACGCCGCCAGGGCAAGTTGCACCTTGCGCCTCCGCCGCTCCTCGATCGCTCTTGCGACGGCGACGGCACGCTCCCGCTCAGCGGCCTGGACCCGAGCCTGGACCCCCGCCAGGTAGGCCGTGATCCGCTCGGCGACGAGGCCGGCGTCGCGCGGGCGATCCCCGGGCTCGACCGCCAGGCAGTCCCTGGTCAGGGCGACCAGCTCGGACTCGGCCCCGCAATCTCCAAGGCGCGCCCGCGCGTCGACGGTGTCGCCAGCGATCGCCTTGCGGAGGATCTCGATTACGCCGTTTCCGGTGAAAGCCGGCCGGCCGGTCAGTATCTCGCAGAGGATCGAGCCCAAGCCGAAGACGTCGGCCCGCCGGTCGACTCGATCGCCCTCACCGGCGGCCTGCTCGGGCGCCATGTAGGCGGGCGTCCCCATCACGCTGCCGGCTTGCGACTCGTCCAGGTTCGAATCGCTCCGCAGGGTCGCGACCAGGCTCTCCGCGGGCGAGGGCTGCGCCGGATGCTCGTCCGCGACGCCCCGTTCCTTCAGCACCTTGGCCAGGCCCCAGTCCATGACCTGGACCTCGCCGAAGCTTCCCACCATGACGTTCGACGGCTTCAGATCGCGGTGGATCACCCCGCGGGCGTGGGCGTAGGCCATGGTCTGGCAGATGGCCTCGAAGATCGACAGGAAGCGAGGGAGGTCGATCGCGGATCGTTGGCGTTCCGCCAGCAACGCCGACAGCGTTCGGCCCCTAACCAGCTTCATGGTGAAATAAGGCCGGCGATCGGCGAACGCCCCCAGTTCGTAAACCGGTACGATTCCGGGATGCTGGAGCTGGCCGCCGATCTGCGCCTCCTCGACGAACCGGCGGACCAGCTCGGGCCGGTCCTCGTGGCCCTCGAGCAAGACCTTGACGGCCAGGTCACGCCCCAGGTCAGGGTCACGCCCCTTGAGGACCGCCCCCATCCCGCCCCGCGCGATCTCGCCGAAGAGCTGGTAGCGGTCGCCGCGCTGTGACGGCTCGGGCATCTCGTCGGATGTGGACTGGATCACTTCCAAACCGGTGGCGTCGGGCGCCGTGTCGGGCAGGAGGACGAGGGGAATCGGGCCGAGCGACCGCACCAGGCTCTCCCGGAGATGGCCCGGCTGAACCGGCTCAAGTCCGAAGGTCACGGCCTCACTCGCCGAGCCGTCTGGCGGCGGCCTGGTATCTGGTGCCAGCCCAGGACTGAGCATGCAGGTCGGGCAGGTGCCCTCAGGTGCATCGGACTGTAGCAAGATACCACACAGGTTGCAGCAGCGAATGTCGGCCATTGTGGGGGCTTCGGTAAGAGAGAATCCTGGTTTTCTGCCATCGAGAGACGAAAAAACCTGGAATGGTCACTAGAAGGGAAAGGAGCATCAAACGAGCGCGTTACCAGATCGGCCCATCGGAGTCGGGCCTCCACGAGGCGAGATGCCATGAGACCCAGGATACCGCCTGCATTGCCGTAAGAACATGCTATAGAGGACTTGACGATTCCGATGGGCACGCACGGGCCCCCCAAACCACCCACTTCGCAACGGGGGAAAGGTTCGCCTTCTTCCCCCCCTTAGGAAGGGGTGTCCAGGGAGGGCATTCGCATCATTGTCCGGCCCGTATGCAGCCCAGGCGTGAAGACCTCTATGTCGCGGATCTTTGGCAATCGACTCAAATCCGGGGGCCCGAATTTGTTTCGACCGTCTGGATGGTCGCCGGCGCCGCCCCGTAATCGGTCCCCCGCCAGGTGACCTTGCCGGTCAGGCACATCCTGATTGCGCGGAGGAGTATCCTGGCGATGATCAGGTTACCCAGGGGAAACCATGCGACATATCGCGAGCTCGGTACGGAGGTGTTATAGACGAGCCGGAAGACCAGGTACATCCAGACGTGGTGGATGACGCTCAGGGCCAGCAGGCCGGCGCCGAAGGTCCGAGTGCTGCCGGGGACCAGGAGGATCAGACCGGACAGGAATGCCACGTGACCCAACTGGCAGAATACGATGACGTCAAGTAGCCGAAGCAGCAGTCGCGATGTTCGACGGTCCAGGGCATCATAGAGGATGCGGCTCCAACCCCTGATGAGCTGTTCCAGGGACGCGTACATCCGGCAGGTGACGATCGTCTTGATGAGCGCGACGCGGATGCGGAATCCCCGAGCCTTGACGCGTCCCGCCAGGCCGATGTCCTCGACGAATCGGTCGCGGACGGCCTCGTGCCCGCCAGCGGCCTCGTAGGCCGTCCGTCGGATCAGGATGGACTGCCCGTTGGCGAAGGCCAGACTTGAGCGTTCGTCATGGACGACTTGGAGGGGGAATGACTGCATCAGCGTGATGCCGGCGAGCGGTTGCACGACCTGCTCCCAGAACGTCTCGCAACGCAGCTCGGGGAGCAGGCTCACCAGGGATGCATCGTGAGACCGGCCGTACTCCATCAAGATGCTGAGCGCCTCCGGGGCATGGAGCGTGTCGGCGTCCAGGAACCAGAGCCACTCGCCTTCCGATGTCGTGGCCGCGCAGTGCAAGGCGTGGGTCTTGCCGGTCCATCCGGCGGGGAGGTGCTCGATCGTAAGCACCCGAATGCGGGGATCTTCCGAGGCAAACCGCCGGGCAATCTCGCCGGTTCGATCGGTGCTGCGGTCGTCGACGACGAGGACCTCGAGGTTCGGATAGGTCTGCCTGGCGACCGATTCGAGGCAATCGCCCAGATAGGTTTCTTCATCCTTCGCCGGGATGATCGCCAGGACTCGGGGAGGATCGGGCTGTTCGTAGGCTGGAGACCGGGGCGTCAGGAACTCTTGTCGTTTCAAGATGACCGATAAGACGACCAGGCGAATCGGCCAGATGGCGATGATGCCGGCGTAGATCCACAGGAGCGTGGTTTGAGTGCCGGTCATGGCGGAGAGGCCCCGGGATTGGTTGAAGGCGGTTGAAGATCATCCAGTTCGCGAGCACGCGGGATCGCCAGGAATCCCATCGTCAGCGGGATCACCCAGAACGGGACCACGGCCGAAAGCCGAGGGTCGATCCACCATCCGTAGACGATCCCCAGCGGGGTCGCCAGGGCCGCAATCGATGCGGATAACACGTGCCAACGGAAGAATAACGCTCGACGACGTCCCGGTTCGGCGTCTCGGATGCGCCCTCGGGATAAAGAACGGACGAGATAGCTCGCGACGGTCAGGACGAAGAGCGCGGCCATCAAAGGATCATGGAGCCGTCGCGGCTCCGAGGGCTGACCGGCCTCGGCACGTCCTCGAAGCAGCCAGCCGCCGACGGCGATCGTCAATCCGACTCCGACGAGCACGTTGAGCACGGCCGAGCGGGTCCGATGGAGACAGGCCGCCCACGCGGCGTCCTCGGGGAGCATCTTGGGATTACTCGTGTCGTGCATGGGTGATCGTCTTGCTGGGTCGAACTCCGTCGATTTGCCGCCTCAATCCCAGGATCAGCTCGATCTGGCCGATCGGTTGGCCGGTCGCCCGGGCGATGATATCCGGCGATGCGCCCGTATCTTCGAGGGCCCAGATGGCGGAGTAACGCTGGTTGAGACCGCTCACAGTCGCCTCGCGGTCGCTCGCCGTCGAGGCTAGATTTGGAATTGCTATCAGCCTGGGTTCATCCTTGAGGATTCGCGGGGCGACTTCCGCATGATCGCGAGTGAATCGTGCCGGTGTCGGAGTCGCCCGACCCGGTTGGACTCGAGGTTCGTCCGGTTCTGCGCCGTCGGCTCCGCGCCGGAGCAGGTCATGGCACGACGATTCACACCGTTCGAGACGAGCGTTGATAGCACGCAACTGGCCGGAGAGGTCGAGGAATCGCCGATCGATCTGACGCTCCAACTGGGAACGGCGATTCCAGAGGGCTACCCAGGCCATCGGCGAGGCCGCGATCCCCAGGAGCAGGAATGCGGCCGCGACGGTGACGATCAGCCAGGATTCCGGCGCCATCAACGACATCCTTCCTTGGATCAATTGAGTATGGTCATCTCCGAGCGGCCCGCAATATCCTCGATGGAAGCCTCTCGGTCAATCAGTGGTGATGGTCGTCCTTGCCGGCCCCTTCGATCGCACCTGATCGAGCATAGGCCGCATGGACGGCATCGAACACCTCGCGAAGGGGCACTCCCCGCTCGGCGGCGATCCGTGCGCAGTCGTCGTATTCAGGACTGAACGTTGGCGGTCGTTCGCCGACCCATCCCAGCTTTCCCTTGACCCGCCCGAAAGGCGTGTCCACCTCGATATGCTGGCGCTTCAGCTTATGGCGGCTGACCGGATACCGACGGATGCCCAGGGTCGCCGTCTCGCGAAACAAGAGGTCCTCGAGGCCGGGGATCTTAGCCTCGCTGCACAACACGGAGACCATCACGCCCGGCCGATTCTTTTTCATCTGGATGGGCGTGATGAACGCATCGAGGGCCCCGGCCTCCATGAGCCGGGTCATGGTGTAGCCGACGACTTCGCCCGGCAAGTCGTCGAGATTGGTCTCGAGGACCCAGACGCGGTCGCTGGCCCCGGGCAGATCGACCGTGCCCACGAAGAGGCGGACGATATTTGCCTGGTCGGGCCATTCCTTCGTCCCGGCTCCGAGACCGATCGACTCGATGGTCATGGGCGGGAAGGGGGCGAATCGTTCGACGACGGTCGTGAGGATCGCGGCTCCCGTCGGCGTGGTGAGCTCGCCCTCGACCATCGACTCGGCCAGCGGGACGCCCCGGAGCAATTCGGCCGTCGCGGGCGCGGGCAATGGCATACGCCCATGGGCCGCCTTGATCCAGCCGCGGCCGGGCGGGACCGGGCTGGCTTCGAACCGGTCGAACTCCGAGCAGGTCGAGGCCGACGGACGAGCCCACGATGTCGACGATCGAATCCACCGCGCCCACCTCGTGGAAGTGGACCTTCGCCAGGTCGGTGCCGTGGACCTTCGCCTCGGCTTCCCCGAGCTTGAGGAAGATCCGCTTCGCCAGGTCCTTCTGGCGAGGCGTCAGGATGCTCTTATCGATGATCGCCTCGATGTGGTGCAAGTGGCGATGGACATGCTCGATCGGCGCGTTCACCCTGGCATAAGTTGCCCGGAAGCCGCCGCGACGCACCGTCTCGAACGTCAACTCGCAGGGCAGGCCCAGGCTCGCCACGGCCTCCTGGATCGCGCGAGGATCGACGCCGGCATCGACAAGCGCCGCCATGGTCATGTCGCCGGCGGTGCCGCTGAAACAATCGAAGTAGCCGAGTCGCACGTCCTTACCCCTTGCCACGAATGCCGAAACGACCGGTCCAGAGTCATTGTATCCGGCCCCGACCCGGCCGCAAGGCCGGAATGGGGCCCGTCCACCGCGTCATTCCTCCTTTCCGCCGGATTTCTTGGGATGATCACCTGCGACTGTTGTCATGGTGTTAGGAGCGGGATTTTCGGTGGTGTCTCGGAGCGACGGACGCATGGATTCGGGCGAACTGGGGCGACTGATCGATCGGCACGCCGCGGCGCTGGAGCTCTACGCGCGGCAGTGGTGCGAGACGCCCGAGGACGTGGTCCAGGAGGCGTTCCTGAAGCTGGCGGGGCAGGGGGGATTGCCGGAGAACCCGGCGGCCTGGCTGTTCCGCGTGGTGCGCAACGGAGCGATCAACGCCGCGACGGCCGCGAAGCGTCGGCGTCGCCATGAATCCGAGGCCGCCGCGGCGAAGAGCTGGCTTCGAGGGAATCGGGACGCGGACGATCCCGATGCGCTCGACCCCGAGATCGCATCCGCCGAGCTCCGTTCCTTGCCCCTGGAGCAACGCGAGGTCATCGTCGCCCACCTCTGGGGCGGACTGACGTTCGTCCAGATCGGCGAGATCTCCGGGTTGTCGTCGAGCAAGGCACACCGACTCTTCCAAGCGGGCCTGTCCACATTGAGAGAAAGACTGGGGGTCTCATGTCCGAAGTCCCGATCGATCCCGAGCTGAACGCCATCGCTTCGGCGCTGGGGGACCTGTCGCCGGTCCCCAGTCGAACTCGATCGCGACCGCCTGATGTTCGAGGCCGGGGCGCTGTCGCGTGGCCAGGACGGGCGGACCCGTTGGATCTGGCCTTCCGTCGCGGCGACGCTCGCCATCGCCCTGGCCGGCGAGTCGGTCTTCCTGGCGGCGCGGCCGGCGACACGGGTCGTCGAGCGCGTGGTCATTCGCGAACCGTCGAGACCGGACGCGGTCGAACCCACAACAACGACCCCGACGCCTTCGCCGGAGTCGCTCGTTCTCCCGGGCCGGGTTGAGGATCCTGCCCGGGTGGTACTCGCGTCGAGCTGGGATCCGGTCTCGGATTATCAGCGAAGGCAGGGCCTCGTCCTTCGATTCGGACTCGATGCCTTTCCGGAAGAGATCCGTCTGTCGTCTCAGTCCGTCGGACCGCCCGATGCGTCCGACGACGGTCCCACTTCGGCCGGTGCGCTACGCCGTATCGAGCTGGAGAAACTCAACAAGCCTGGAGGTCACTCATGATCCGCGCCCCTGTCTTCCTCTATCAGATCGCACTCGTCTTCCTGGCGGCCATCGGCACGGCTCACGCCCAGGATGAACCGCCGGTCGAGGTCCCGATCGTCCTGCGGCCCGCCTCGGCGCCCGTGCCGGCCCTGAAGTACCGCATCCTCCCCGAGCGGAGCACCCTCGTCCCGGGGAACGCCGCCATCTTCTACCACCGCGCGGTCGAGATGATCCTCGAGGCTCGCGGTCGGCGATCTTCGACTACCTCCAAGGAGAAAGGCCAGCAGGCCGTCGCGGAGGAGCCGGCGGTCCTGGACTGGATCAGTGGACCGATCGCATCAATCCCCCTCGATCGGGCGAAACAATGGCTCGATCAGCACCGGACGGCACTCCGGGAGGTCGAGCTCGGCGCCCGCCGCCGGGATTGCGACTGGGAATTCGACTCCCGACCCGAGGGGATCGAGCTTCCGATCGCCGAGATCCAGAATATGCGGTCGCTGTCCCGACTGGTCGCGCTCCGGGTCCGGGTTGCCATCATCGAGAAGAAGCCCGATGAGGCCGTCTACTGGCTCCAGACCGGATTCGCCGTCGGGCGACACATCAGTCAAGGGCCGATCCTGGTCCAATCCCTTGTCGGCATCTCCTCGTCCTTCCTCATGAGCCGGACCCTGGAAGACCTGATCCAGTCGCCCGGGATGCCCAGCCTCTACTGGGCCCTGGCGAATCGGCCTCGTCCGTTCATCGACCTCGCGCCGGCCCTGGAGGGCGAGCGTTTCCTCCTGGAACACGAGGTCCCACAACTCCGAGAGCTCGATGGACTCCCCTGGAGCGTGGACAAGGCGCGGGCGTTCGCCGACGAGTTGCAGACCAAGCTATTCCGGCTGGTCGGCATGGGTTCGCCGGAGTCTCCGGGTGCGGAGGTGCCCACCATGAAAGACTGGTCGATCAAGCTCGGCGTGGCCGCGCTGGTGGTGCAGGCGTATCCCGAGGCCAAGCGCGCCCTCATCGCCCAGGGGCGTCCGACCGCCCTGATCGAGGCGATGCCGACCGTGCAGGTCGCCACACTGTATGCGTTCCAGTCCTATCAGGAATATCGCGATGATGTCTTCAAGTGGTCGTCCTTGCCTTATCAACAGGCTTACCGGGGCATGGAGCGGGCGTGGAAGGCCCACAATGCGGAACTCCAGCGGCGGCCCTTGTTGAAACTCTTCGCGGCCCTCCTGTCCTCGATCCAGGGTGCGAATCTGGCCGCCGTCCGGATCGATCGTCAGCTCGATGCGATCCAGTGCATCGAAGCGATCCGGATCCATGCCGCGACCCATGCGGGCCTACCGGGGCGACTCGAAGAGATCACCGAGGCGCCCGTCCCGATCGACCCGATGACCGGTCAGCCGTTCGGCTATCGGGTTGAAGGTGACCGGGCCGTCTTGACCGCGCCCTATCCGCCCGGTGTTCCCCATGTGCCGCCTTACGCGATCCATTACGAGCTCAAACTCGCCCGATGACCGATCCCCCAGGGAGATACACAGATGTGGACAATCGTAGCGTCTCTGATGGTCGTCGTCTTCGGCCAGGTCCCGGATCCGCCGAATGCCGATTCGCGGGCGCGAAGTCTCGCCCCGTTCGTGGATTCCGGCGTCGTTGCCGTCGTTCAGCTCGACCTGACCCGGGGCGACTTCTCGGCGATCCTGGCCCGGTTGGCGGGCGGTGAGATTACCAGTCCGTCCGCCGATGCCACGAAGGCCCTACTCGCCTGGCACGACCGCTTGCGGCGGTCGGGCGCAAAGAACTGTTCATGGTCGTCAACGTCAGCGATATGCCGGGCCTGCCCCTCGTCGTCGTGCCGCTGGCACCGGGCGTCGACGCGACCGAGATCGGCCGGCTCTTCTGCGGCGGGGGTCAGGTGCCTCCGCCGGTCGCCTTCCCGACCTCTGCCACCCTTCACGACGCGGTCATGGCCGGGACCTCCTCGGCCCTGGATCGGGTGCGAGGCGGATCGCCGAAGCCGCGACCCGAACTCGCCGAAGCCTTCGCCGCACTGAACGACGGCACGATCGGGCTACGCGTGCTCCTGGTGCCATCCGCCGAGACCCGTCGCATCCTCGAAGAGACGGTGCCGAACCTACCACGCGAACTTGGCGGCGGCCCGATCACCGAAGTCACCCGCGGACTGCTCTGGGCGGCGTTCGGGCTGGATGCGGGTGCCAAGCCGTCCTTCAAGCTGGTCGTCGCCGCTCCCAGCGAGGATGCCGCCCGGTCGCTGCACCGGCTCGGCCAGATCGGTCGCGACCGCGGTCGAGAAAGCCCCCGATTTGCAGGGGATCTTCCCCAACTTCTCGAAACTCGTCCCGATGCTCAGGACGGAGATCATCGCCAATCGACTCATCGTCACGGCCGATGCCCAGGTTGCCGCGGACCTGATCGATTCTGCCCTCCGACCGGCTCGCGAGGCCGCGATCCGCACTCAATGTGTTAACAATGAGAAGCAGATCGCCCTGGCCGTTCACAACTACATTTCGAGTCACAAGAACGCCTTTCCCCCCGCCTATACGACCGACAAGGCGGGCAAGCCCTTGCTGAGCTGGCGCGTCCTGATCCTTCCCTACCTCGATCAGGACGCGCTCTATAAGGAATTCCACCTCGACGAGCCCTGGGATGGCGCACAACCGTGCGTTGATTTCCAGGATGCCCCGGGTCTACCAGTGCCCGATAGAGCATGCGGACGCGATCCGGCAGGGCAAGACGCGTTACATCGCCCCTCGGGCCCCTGGGGCGATCTTTCGGGGAGCCGAGCCCGTCAAGCTCAACGAGATCACCGATGGGACCTCGAACACGATCATGTTCCTCGATGCGGGCGATGAACATGCCGTGATCTGGACTAAGCCCGACGATTGGGAGGTCCCAGCCGATGCCAAGCTCGCACCGGCGTTGATCCTGGGTGGTCATTCGAGTCGCACGAGCAAGGGGACCAACTCCGCCTTCGCCGATGGCGCGGTGCATTTCCTCAAGGAAACGATGCAACTGGCCACCCTCCGCGCCCTGATCACGTATGCCGGCGGCGAGGTGATCTCGGCCGACGACTATTAACCAGGGATTGAGGCGTTGTCCCTCGTGACCGGACCGTTCTGGACCCTTCCAGGCGGCGAAAACCATGCATCCCCGTGGCCGATGGCATCCTGATTGCTTATCATCGATGAACTTACACGATCAACGAGCGATCCAGATGGCCTCGTGCCTCGGGAGTCTTGACCTATGTCTTACGGTGATGATTCGGGACAGGGAGGGGGCCGACAACTCCCCCTTGGTCGACTGATCGGCGCCCTGGTCGTCGCGCTGATTGGTGTCGTGATGTACATGAGTCAGACCCAGATCAATCCCGTGA
Source organism: uncultured Planctomycetota bacterium (assembly GCA_963777695.1). Taxonomy (GTDB): domain Bacteria; phylum Planctomycetota; class Planctomycetia; order Isosphaerales; family Isosphaeraceae; genus CAVZRC01. Next base: position 563,369 of record CAVZRC010000001.1, on the reverse strand, counting down.
CGGGCGAGAAACAACATGTCGCGATGAGCGTCGACCAGGAGATGGCGCTCGGGCTCCAGGCGGCACCTCAGATGGCCCAGCAGATGGGCGGGGATGTGGACCCTCGCCAGGATCCACTCGCGACCCTGGTCAACGAGGTGGGCCGACGCATCGTCCACAACAGCGACGCCCGGAAGAGCCCGTATGTGGAGAACTTCCATTTCCACCTGCTCAACGACCCCAAGACCGTCAATGCTTTCGCCTTGCCCGGCGGCCAGGTCTTCATCACCGAGGGGCTCCTGAACCGCCTCGAAAACGAGGCCCAGCTTGCCGGCGTGCTCGGGCACGAGATCGGGCACGTCATCAATCGCCACTCGGCGCAGCAGATGGCCAAGGGCCAGCTCGGGCAGATCCTCACGGTCGCGGTGGGCGTCGGTGCCAGCGGCGAGGACGACCGGGGCCGGAAGGCCCAGATCGTCGCGGCCATGGTCAATCAGATGGGGCAGCTCAAGTTCAGCCGAAACGATGAATCGGAAGCCGATCACTATGGGCTGAAGTACATGGCCGAGGCCGGGTATGACCCCAGCGCCATGCTCGACGTGATGAAGATACTGAAGAAGGCCAGCGGGGACCGAAGTCCGCCGGAATTCCTGGCAACGCATCCCCTCCCCGAGACCCGTCTCGAGGAGATCCGCGCGGAGTTGAAAGAGGCGTACCCGAACGGCATCCCCTCGACCTTGACCAAGGGCCAGCCCTTGCAGCCGAGCGGGCGATCCAATCGCGAGGAGAGCCCGTGAACGCCACGCATCCAGGGCCCATTCTTACTTCAGGTAGCTTTCGTCCTCCAGCCCCTTGATGTACGCCAACGCGTCCTCGAGCGGATCGACGGGCTGGCCCGGTACGCGCCCGGCGTCATCCAACGTGCGGAGGAGCTTGAGGTCCTCGTAGTATTCGGAGGCTTCGAGCTCGCGTTTGAATTTCGCGCTCACGGGACGGTCCCTGCCGGCGAGCAGGTCCATGTGGTGTTCGATCAGCCAGAGGGTCCGGTCTGTGATCGAGCCTCGGAGCGCCTCGATGCCAGCGTCAACATGATTCTGAGGGTCGATGGCCTTGCCTACATCGTGCAACAGGGCGGCGAGCAGGAATTCCTCGTCGTAGGGCCTGGCCTCCCTGGCAAGCTCGAAGACTTGCAAGCTGTGGAAGAGCGCATCGCCCTCGGGATGATGTCGGGGATTCTGTTTGACCGACTCCAGCGGCTCCAATCGCATCCGATAGATTGCGAATCGGTCGAGATGATCGGCCATCGATGGGATTGCGTAAGCCGTCTCATCTTCGACGGTAGCATCCGGAGTCGGCTCGACGGGATCCTGAAGACTGGTCGAATCGCGCGACAGCGAGACGAGTTGCTCGCGGACTTCGTCGTCAGAAGGCAGATCGCCGGGCCGGATTCGATGCCCCAGGACGGCCGCGGCCTTTCGTTTGGCCAGGTAATAGTCATTGGCACTGGCGGCATCCAACCAGCCGTCGGGCGGTTCCTCGCCGCGGGGCACGATCGTGGTGTACAGGCGACGCGCCGCCTCGAGGGCGATCTGGGCGCGTAGCCGGCCCGTGGCGCTCGGAATCCGGTAACGACTACGATAACGATCCTGCATGGCCAAGCGCGTCACCTCCATCCATTCATAGCTCGTCGATTCGCCGGCGGAATTGCCTCCACGGGGCTACCAATTCATCTACGAATCCAGGCCACACACCAAATCGGTCATGGTCAAGATGACGCCGCGTCGTGACCAATCGGTCATCAGCTCGGCCTCCTTGTCCGGGTCGATGGCCCAGACGGCGTCGGAGACGATTGCAACCCGACATTTCCGGGCCAGCAAGCCTTCGACGGCCGCCCGGACGCAATAATCGGTCGCTACACCATAGACGACAAATGTGGGCCCGGACTGGTTGTAACGGCCGATCAGTTCGTCGGCGTCCGGACGGCTGAAGACATCGAACTCTTGCTTATTCAGAGTGAGATGGCTCGGAAGTTTGCCGGTGAGGCGGTCAGTTGCTCCCAGGATGATCGTTTCCGGGGCGTCGGTTTGCGGGACGCGCTTCTGTCCTTCGGTCCCGGCCATGCAATGGGGTGGAAACCGTTCCAGCTCAGGATCTTCGGCCGAGTGAGCACACGCCGTCGCCAGGATCGGGACATGGTGATCGAGCGCGAATTGGGTCAGCCGTTCCAGGTTGGTAAGGATCTCACGCGAGCCGGGGACGTAGAGTGCTCCGGACGGTTCGAGGAAATCGCGCTGGGTGTCGATATCGACGAAGACGAGCGGACCTTCGAGCATCGGATCGGTTCTCCACGCCTGGCGTTTCACCCCATGTTGAAAAGGGCAACCATTGTGTTAGCATAGTCATCGGGAGTCCAGCGTGGCCAACGGAATCCGTCCGGAGCCCTCTCGCCGACCTGGCCGCCATCCTGCCCGAGGCCCTCGCCATTAACCCTCGGACAAGTTGACCGATGGATTCGGTTGGCCCCTAGCCGTCCAAATCAGGGATACGAATGCCCTTGTCGTGAATCATCGGGATGCGAGCGGGGCGCCCTGGGGACGAGTTTCCATGCGAGTTCTGATCACGGGTGGCGCGGGTTTCATCGGGTCGCATCTGGCGGACGCGTATATCGCTCGCGGCGATGAGGTCTTCATCCTGGATGACCTTTCCACCGGCAGCATCGACAACATCCGTCATCTCAAAGGCCATGCCCGGTTCCATTATACGATCGAGAGCGTCCATCACGCCGCAACCGTTGCGGAGCTCGTCAACCAGTGCGATGTCGTATTTCACATGGCTGCGGCGGTCGGGGTCCGACTGATCGTCGAGAGCCCGGTCCGCACCATCGAGACGAACGTCCACGGCACCGAGGTCGTGCTGGCCAAGGCGAACAAGAAGAAGAAGAAGGTGCTGATCGCCTCGACCTCGGAAGTTTATGGGCTCAGCGAGCAGGTCCCGTTTCGCGAGGACGGCAACCTGGTCCTGGGGCCGACGTCCAAAGGACGATGGAGCTATGCCTGCTCCAAGGCCATCGACGAGTTCCTGGCCCTGGCCTACTGGAGGGAGCGGAAGCTCCCGACCGTGATCGTCAGGCTTTTCAACACCGTGGGACCTCGACAGACCGGTCAGTATGGCATGGTCGTCCCGACTTTCATCAAGCAAGCACTCACGGGTCGGCCCATCACCATTCATGGCGACGGTCGTCAATCGCGTTGTTTCGCCGACGTGAGCGATATCGTCCGGGCCCTGGTCGCACTCATGGACCACCCGGGCGCGGTCGGCGAGGTGTTCAACATCGGATCGAACGAAGAAGTCACCATCGGGGCGCTGGCGGAACGGGTCAAGACGCTTGCGAATTCCGAATCGGAGATCGTGACGGTCCCCTACGAACAAGCCTACGGCGAAGGCTTCGAGGACATGCCCCGCCGGGTTCCCGACATCGGCAAGATCGAACGGTTGATCGGCTACCGGCCGACCAGGTCGCTCGACGAGATCCTCCGGGGCGTGATCGAGTTCTTCCGCGATTCGCCTTGACCAGGGAGTCCACGCTTGCGTCGGGAGTGCAGGGGCTTTAAAACGAGTCGATCCCTCTTTCGGTCGACCGGGACGGGGTCGGGTGATCGGCGATCCTCGGATGGTTGCCCGAGGTTGGACGTGTAAACAAGCGACGCGGCAATGACAGCGACTCCGCGACGCCGTGCAAGACCTTGAGTCTGAAGGAAACTGGAATGGGCGAGCAGAACCTCGCTGCGCGGGCCCGCGCGGCACTCGATGGTGGAGAAGGGATCCTCAGGCTGGCCCCGACCTGGGTGCCGCGGTCCTTCCTGATGCCCGGCGGTCGACTGAAGCTGTCGAGGGACGATCTCTATGCACTCGGCACGCATCGGGGCGGGATCGACGAGCGTTGGTTCTCCTCCACGACCGCCGCGGCCAACGAAGGGGCACCGCCGGACGAGGGTCTCAGCTACGTCGTCCACGATGGGGCCCGATTCACCCTGAAGGATGCGATCGCCGAGTTCGGCGCGGAGATGATCGGCAGCTCGCTCTGGGATACGTACAAGCGATGGCCGGTCTACAGCAAGTTCTTCGACAATCTGGGACCGATCCCGCACCACATGCACCAGAGCCAGGCGCAGGCGGAAAAGTTGGGCCGCGAGGGGAAGCCGGAAAGCTATTACTTCCCGCCCCAGCTCAACTGGACCGGCAACAACTTCCCGTACACATTCTTCGGACTCGAGCCGGGTACGACCAAGGACGAGCTCCGCGGCTGCCTCGAGCGATGGAACCAGGGAGATAACGGAATCCTCGACCTCTCGAAGGCGTATCGCTTGAAGCCGGGGACCGGCTGGCTGGTGCCTCCGGACGTCTTGCACGCGCCGGGTTCACTGCTGACTTACGAGCCGCAATGGGGGTCCGACGTCTTCGGCATGTACCAGTCGATGGTCGAAGGCCGTCGCGTCCCCTGGGAACTGCTGGTCAAGGACGTCCCCGAGGAGTTCCACCACGATCTCGACTATCTCGTCGAGCAGCTCGACTGGGAGAAGAACGTCGAGCCCGAGTTCAAGAAGCATGGTTATCTCGAGCCGATCGTCCGGTCCGGCGGCATCGGTGAGGGCTACGTCAACAAGTGGATCGTCTACGGGCGGGTCGAGGGCAAACAGGTCTTCAGCGCCTGCGAGCTGACGGTCGATCCGGGCCGCTCGGTCACGATCAAGGACCCCGGGGCCTCCGGTCTGATCGTCGTCCAGGGGAGCGGCACGATCGGCAAGCTGACCGTCGACAGCCCCAACTTCATCCGGTTCGGCGAGGTGACCCAGGACGAGGTATTCGTCACCGCCAAGCGGGCCGCCGAGGGCGTGACCTTCAAGAATACCGGCAGCGAGCCGTTCGTCAGCCTCCGGTACTTCGGGCCCGATACGCATCCGGATCTGCCGAATGTGGGAGACCACATCGGGTCGAAAAAGGGTTGAACCCATGCCAACCGTTGCAAGACTCCGTCGTCAGGAGCGGGAAGACATCGCGTCGACGGCCGTGATCGCCCCAAGCCCCATCGATTCTGGAGGCGATCAATGCATCGTGCTCCGAGGCTTGAGTTGGCAGCAATACGTGGCGATCAACGATGCCGTCGTCGACCCGCCAAACCTGCGGATGATCTACTGTGATGGGAGGCTCACACTCTTGACGGAATCCCGAAAGCATGGCTGGTATGCGGAGCGGCTCGCCGAATTCGTCAAATTCCTCGCTCAAGAATTGGGAATCGTCTGGGAGGACGCCGCTTCCGCAACCTACAGGAGGAAGGAGAAGAAGGGGGGGGTAGAAGGCGATAAGACGTTCTACTTCGCGGAACACGCCGAACTGATGAGAGGAGCTAGGAATATCGATCTGAAGACGCAACCGCCCCCGGACCTCGCGATCGAGGTGGAAGTGACCCATTCCGCCGATGATGCAGTCATCGTCTGGGGAAGGCTGGGCGTTCCCGAGGTCTGGCGGTTCGATCCGATCGAAGAGGAGTTCGGGTTCTGGGTGAGGCGGGATGACGGGACCTACGAACGCGCGGAACATAGTCTCGCATTTCCCATGCTCACTGCGGCCGACCTGCTCGAACAGATGAAGTTGGCCGATCAGCTCGGGGCAGGGAGATGGCACGCGGGGCTCGGCGCTTGGGTCCGCAAGGTGATCGTTCCCAGGCGGCGCAAAGGAGGCCCCAAGAAGGGTCGCGGCGGGCGCTGATCCGGCGTGATCGGCGGGTCAAAGTATGCCGGGCAGCTTCGCGGGAGGTGGAGGATGGTGAAGTATCCCACCTGGGAAGAGGACGACGGTTTCGCAGGTTCGTCGACCGCCGAGCTGGACGATGAGCAATTCGCGGCGCTCAAGGCCGAGTTCGAGCCCGGCGAGCGCGTCCTGTGGTCCGAGCGGGCGGGGCCACCGCCCTCGCCGACCATCGGCGTCTTCCCGGCGTTCTTCGCGGCGATACTCTGCGGGGTCAGCGGTTTCGCGCTGATGGTCCTGTTCGGGATCCATGGACTCCGCGCGATGGGCCCCACCGAGATGATCGTCTTACTCTGCCTACCCCCGGCCGTGCTCGGTCTCGTGGCGGGGATCGGCCTGGTCGGGAAATGGGTCGAGCACTTGCGGACACGATCGAAGATGGCACATACGTTCTATGCCCTGACGGATCGTCGGGCCATGGTCGGGTCGGATGCACACCTGCCCGGCGAGATCGCGATCGGCTACTTTACACCCGAGATGTTCGACGCCACACTCTGCGTCGAGTATCGAGACGGCTCGGGGGACGTTTTCTTCGTACGCGACGGCGACGTGGCCTGGCCCGAATGGGGATTCCGAGGGATCTCGGCGGCGAAGCGCGTCGAAGGGCTGGTGCGGCGTGTCCTGCTGGGGCTCGGCCCGGAACCGGTCCCCGATGACGGGTCGGGACCCGGTCTTTCTCAATGAACCTTCCCGGCGGGCGATCGATCGCCGGCCTCTTCCTTTCCTTGACGAGGGCTTTCCATGAGCGGCAGCCATCCCCACAACTACCCGAAATTGCACAACGCGATGTGGCCCGGCCTGGTTGGCAAGGGGAGCCCCGGCGCCGAGCCGACCATCGACCTGGATACCATGCTCGACCTGACCGCGGCGGCGGAAGTCGACGGGATCAAGTTCGACGGCGTCGACCTCTTCCTCTACGAGCCGCACGTCAACATCGACATCGGGAAAGAAGACCTCAAGGCGGTCGCCGACAAGATCGCCGCCAGAGGATTCGTGGTCGGGTCGGTGGTCGCTCCAGTCTGGTTCGACGCTTCGGCGATGGGCGACGAGGCTCAACGTACGAATTACCTCGCCGCGATCGAGAAAGCGTGTGGGATCGCCCAGGCCCTCCGCGAGATGGGAATGCGGCCCAACGGCGTCGTCCGCATCGATACGGCCGCCCCGGTGGCGGAATGGGCCAAGGTCCCCGCAGGCAACCAGGCGAAGATCGCCGAGACCTTCAAGCAGGCCGCGAAGATCGCCCGGAATCACGGCGAACGATTGGCGGCCGAGGGGGAGATCTGCTGGGGAGGGATGCATTCCTGGCGCACCATGGTCGACCTCCTCGAGCGGGTCGGCGAGCCCGACACGGTCGGATTCCAGGCCGATATGGCGCATACGCTCCTGTATACGCTGGGCGAGAATTCGCCCGAGGATCGCATCCTGCCCGAGGGCTATGACTGGAAAGACGGCGCGACCCTGGATGCCGCGCTGAAGACCTTGACCGCGTCGTTGCGCCCTGGACGATCGACTTCCACGTCGCCCAGAACGACGCGACCGTCTTCGGCTCGGGCACGCACGACCACACCGGGCGTCACTGCCTGGCGACTGATCCCAACGGAAAGCTCGACATCCCGCATCATGCGGGCTTCTGGCTTCGCGACGAGGACGGGAAGCTCACGAAGGCGACCCGTCACATTTGCTGGGACGGTTGCATGTTCCCCAATGACGTCATGACGAAGCCGCAGACGTGGAACGACATCCTCGCGGCGATGATCCGGGTCCGGGATGCTCATGGTTGGGTCGAGTGAGTGATCGTGCCAGGGGCTCCGGCGAATCCGCGAGTCTTCGAATCACGAAAGAGGAGAATCGAGCATGCCGAGCCCTTTCCCGGGAATGGATCCGTATCTCGAGAGCTGGGAGCTCTGGCCCGATGTGCATCACCGTCTGATTTCCGAAGTGGCCAGGCAACTGCAACCTCAGCTCAATCCTCGAGGTTATTATATCAGCATCGAGACCCGAGTTTGGGTGGAGCGAGCCGATCGCGCGATCGTTCCCGACGTCGCCGTGCTCCGGAAATCATCGAGGGCGCCGGGGATGGAGGCCGCCGTTGGGATACTGATCGCAGACGAGCCGGTACGCCTGCAGATCCGGGAAGAAGAGTTCGAGGAAGCTTACCTCCAGATCTATGAGGCCAAGACCCGGCAGCTCGTCACGGGAATTGAGATGATCAGCCCCGGCAACAAGTCCGCCGGTCAAGCTCGCGAACTCTATCTTCAGAAACGGAAGGAGTTCCTGAACACGGGGGTCAACCTCGTCGAGGTCGACCTGCTGAGGCGCGGACATCCTTTGGTCCGTCTCCCGAAGTCCGTGCTCAAGCCGATCCAACCGGGCGGCTACGTGATCAACATCGTGCGCGCCGACAATCCAGGCTTCGAATTCTTCCCGTTGGATCTCCGCACGCACCTTCCCCGGGTGGGAATCCCGATCGACCTCGGGATGCGAGATGTCGTCCTGGACCTCCAGGCGGCGCTGGCACGCGTTTATGATGAGGGCGCTTATCCGATGCGCATCGACTACAATCGCGAGCCGAGCCCGCGCCTGAACGGGAAGGACTCGCCGTGGGCTCACGAGCTCCTGATCGCCGCGGGGCTGCGCGAGCCGCCGAAGCCGGTCCCCGCCTCCAACGGACCCGAACTCCCCAACGAATAGCTCATCGGAGGACGACATGGCAGCGAAGAAACCCTTGAACATCGGGATCGTCGGCTATGGTTTCATGGGCCGGACGCATTCGAACGCCTACAAGCGGGTCAACGACTTCTTCGATCTCGAATACCGGCCGGTCTTGAAGGCGGTGTGCGGCCGGACGGCCGACGGGGCGAAGGCATTCGCCGAGAACTGGGGCTACGAGTCGATCGAGACCGACTGGCGCAAGCTGATCGAACGCAAAGACATCGACGCGATCGACATCTGCACGCCGAATAATACCCACGCCGAGATCGCCCTGGCCGCGGCCGACGCCGGCAAGATGATCCTCTGCGAGAAGCCCCTCTCGATGAATCTCGTCGAGGGGCAGAAGATGGTGGACGCCGTCGAGAAGGCTGGCGTGCCGAATACGGTCTGGTACAACTACCGGCGGGTCCCGGCCGTGACCCTGGCCAAGCAGCTCATCGATGAGGGCCGCCTCGGGAGGATCTTCCATTATCGCGCCAACTTCCTCCAGGACTGGACGATCTCGGCCGACTTGCCGCAGGGCGGGACCGGACTGTGGAGGCTCGACGTCGCCGCCGCCGGCTCCGGCGTCACGGGCGATCTCCTGGCCCATTGCATCGATACGGCCCTCTGGCTCAACGGGTCGATCGGTAGCGTCTGCGCCATGACCGAGACCTTCGTCAAGGAGCGGAAGCACAATCTGACCGGCGAGATCGCGCCCGTCGGGATCGACGACGCCTGCGCGTTCCTGTGCCGGTTCGACAACGGCTCTCTCGGGTTGTTCGAGTCGAACCCGATACGCCCGCGGCCACAAGGCCCTCTACACGTTCGAGGTCAATGGCGAGAAGGCTTCACTCAAGTGGGACCTCCATGATCTGCACCGCCTGGACTACTTCGACCACCGGGACGATTCGATCGTCCGCGGCTGGCGATCGATCCACGTCACCGACGGCGATCACCCTTATATGAAGCACTGGTGGGTCCCGGGACTCCAGATCGGCTACGAGCACACGTTCGTCCACCAGGTGGCCGATTTCCTGGAGAACCTCTCGAAGGGCCAGCCGACCTCCCCGACGTTCCGCGATGCCCTGGCCACCCAAGCTGTCTGCGACGCGGTGCTCGATTCGGCCGAGAACAACAAGTGGGAGACGGTCGTGCCGGTGTGAGGAGAAGAACGTTGCTCAAGAAACCGGAGCCTCGCCGAGTTGAAGATCGTCTGACCATCGGCGCTGTCATGGCCCTGATCGCCGGGGCCTCACTCGGGCTATGGCTAGTCGTAGACGAACTCCGATCGGGGACACCGGCTGATGATCGAGGATTAGGTTTCGAGTCGGACTGGGTCTATGGACTTGTCTTCATACTGGGCGGTCTCTCCCTGGTCGGCATACCACTCCTACTCGCGTCCGCATGGCGGAAGCCCTGGCAGGCAGGCCGATTTCTCTGGTTCGTCAACGGAACCGCAGCCTGGTTGCTTTGGCCTCCCGCGGTCTATCATCGAATCGTCCAGACGAACGGCCAACGGGTCGATCCTTCGCTCAGCGGCCTGTGTTACTTTTACGGTACACCCTTGATGGCTGTCTATGTGACAATCGCCCTCCTTTTCAGCGGCAGGTTTGCTCGGCCGCATCGGCGTCGGATCTTCCGCTCGTGGCAAGAAACCTTCGGACTGCTGCTCGGCCTGGTCTGGGCGTGTACCGGGCTTTATTTCATCGCCCAGTTCTATCGTCGCGATTTCCTCGGCCGATGAGCCGAGGATCGGAGAATCCAAAACATGAAAACCGGCATGAACCTGCTCCTGTGGACCTCCCACGTCACCGAGCAGCACGACGCGATCCTCGACCAGATCAAGATCCTGGGCTTCGACGCCGTCGAGGTCCCGATCTTCGACACGGCCGACCTGGCACCGTTCGAGCGGCTGGGCAAGCGGCTGACGAGTCTCGGCCTCGGCGCGACGGCCGTCACGGTGATGGGGCCGGAGACGAACCCGATCTCGCCCGATCCGAAGATTCGGGACGCGGCCGTCGCCCATCTGGATCGCGTCATGGAGTGCGGCCAGGCCTTCGGATGCGAAATCCTCTGCGGCCCGACCCACTCCGCGATCGGGGTGTTCTCGGGCGAGGGGCCGACCGAGGATGAGTTCAAGTATGGCGTCGAGACGCTCCGGCGTGCCGCCGAGAAGGCGCAGGCGCGGAACATCAAGATCGCCACCGAATACCTCAATCGATTCGAGATCTACTTCCTCACGACGGCCGCGCAAGCGTCCCGGTTCGTGAAGGCCGTGGATCATCCCTACTTCAAGATGATGTACGACAGCTTCCACGCCCACATCGAGGAGAAGAATCAGGCGGCGGCGATCACCACGTGCGCCGCCGAGACGATCCACGTCCATGTGTCGGAGAACGATCGAGGCATCCCCGGGACCGGACAGGTCCGTTGGGACGCCTTCTTCGACGGGTTGAAGCAAACGCAATATGATGGCTACCTGACCATCGAGGCATTCGGCCGGGCACTGCCGGCCCTGGCTGCCGCCACGAAAGTCTGGCGCGACCTGTTTCCCGATCCCATGGCATTGTGTCGACACGGCCTGAATTTCCTCAAGACGCGGCTCGAATCCGTATGAGCGAGGTCGGATCGAAACGGCCGACCGCCTCGAGTCGAGGCGCGGAGACATGCATGCCCATCATCGGCCTGAAGGGTGAGCGCGTCCGACTGGTCCCTCCCGACCGGACGCTCCATCTCGAGAACGCACTGAATTGGATGAATGATCCCGAGATCACGGCCACCCTCAAGATCAATTTCGGCGTGACCCGGCGACAAGAGGAACTCTTCTTCGAAAAGATCGAGACCCAGCGTCAGAATGATTTCACCTGGGCGATCCTCGACGAGGCGGAAAGCCATATCGGCTTCATCGGCCTGCATGAGATCAACTGGCGACACCGATGGACCATCGGCGGATTAGTGATCGGCGAGCGCTCGGCCTGGGGCCGAGGTTATTCGACCGACGCCGTCCGGGTCCGGACCCGGTTCGCTTTCGACACTCTGGGGCTTCACCGGATCGAAGGCCACACGATGAATCCCTCGATGAAGCGGGTCTACGAGAAATGCGGCTATCACCACGAAGGGATCGCTCGCCGCAAGTTCTGGCGCGATGGGCGATGGCACGACGCGGATCTGTATGCGATCCTGGATGACGACTGGTTCGGTTCGCGCGGCGACCCGGTATCGACGCTCATACCCGCCGAATGATCGGCATCCGGATCGCCTGGATTCTGGATCATCGTAAACAAAGCGTTCCCAGGATAGGGTCCTGTTCGAACGCTTCAATGCTAGCGTGGTTGTCCCTGAGCAGGGTCTCCACTTGTGACGTCGTGCAGTTCCCGATCAAGAGCCATAGGATCTTGGGAGGACAGCCGCGCAACACACCGAGCTGGTTATAGTCCGCGTCCTTGGTCACGATCACATAACCATGGTCTCGAGCGTAGTCCCAGACGACTCCATCTTGGGCACAATCCAACCCGATCGACATAACATGGCTCGACCCGGGGAAGAGGTCGGCCAGACGATTCACCAGCTTCGGCGATAGATTCTGATCGAACAGGAGTTTCAAGCCGTCACCACGCGCATCTGACGCTCGCGTTCCGCGGCATACGCCAGGCAAGCGTGGATATCAACCGCTGTAAGGTACGGGAAGTCGTCCAGGATCTCCTCACGGGTCATCCCGGCCGCGAGGTATGAGAGGACATCGAAGACGGTGATTCGCATCCCGCGAATGCAGGGCTGGCCACCACGTTTTCCCGGTTCGATTGTGATCAAGGACCGCCAATCATCGGTCATGATTCCCCTTTCCCTCAGACACCAACCTTCTTGCCCCCGCCCCGTTCGGCACGCTTGCGGCGTTCCTCGGTGAGGACCTTCTTGCGGAGCCGGATCTTGGAGGGTGTGACCTCGACGAGCTCGTCGTCCTCGATGTATTCGAGGGCCAGCTCCAGGGTCAGCTCGCGGGGCGGCTTGAGCAGGATGTTCTTGTCCGAGCCGGACGCGCGCATGTTGGTCAGCTTCTTCTCCTTGCACGGGTTTACGACCATGTCATCGTCGCGGGCGTTCTCGGCGATGATCATCCCTTCGTAGATCTCGTCGCCCGGCTGGACGAACATGGTGCCGCGCTGCTGGAGGTTGTCGAGCGAGAAGGCGACGGCCTGGCCGCGCACCAGGCTGACCATGACCCCATTGGCCCGCCGGGGTACGTCTCCCTTGGTGGGCCGGTACTCGTGGAAATTGTGGTGCATGATGGCCTCGCCCTGGGTGGCGCTCATGAGCCGGTTGCGCAGGCCGATCAGGCCCCGCGCGGGGATCATGAACTCCAGGTGTGCGTAAGCACCCTTGACGTCCATCTTGGCCATCTCGCCCCGACGCGCCGGAGAGCTCGATCACGGGCCCGATATGGCCGTGCGGGACGTCGACCACGAGGAACTCGTAGGGCTCGCAAAGTTCGCCGTTGATGGTCCGGAAGATGACCTCGGGCTTGCCGACGGCCAGCTCGTAACCTTCTCGTCGCATCGTCTCGATCAGCACGGAGAGGTGCAACAGTCCACGTCCGGAGACCATGAAGGCATCGCGTTCCTCGGTCTCCTCGACACGGAGCGCGACGTTGGATTCCAGCTCGCGGTCGAGGCGTTCCTTGAGGTGGCGGGTGGTCAGGTATTTCCCCTCGCCGGTCAGGGGCGAGTCGTTGACCGTGAAGAGCATGCTCAGGGTCGGCTCATCGACCTCGATCCGGGGTAGGGCCACCGGCTCATCGGGATCGGCAATCGTATCGCCGATGTCGACCGAGCCCAGTCCGACCACCGCGACGATGTCGCCCGCCTCGGCGACGTCAACCTCGACCCGGCTGAGTTTGTCGAAGACCAGGAGATTATCGATCGAGCCGGAGACTTTCACGCCGCCGGCCTTCATCAGTGTGGCTCGCTGGCCGCGGCGGACGCGCCCCGCGGCGATCCGTCCGATGGCGATCCGCCCGACGTACTCAGAGAAGTCGAGGGTTGTGCAGAGCATCTGGAACGGATGATCGATGTCGACGACCGGGCCCGGGACGTGCTGGACGATCATATCGTAAAGCGGTTTGACGTCGCCCGAGGTCGCCTTCGGATCGTGGGACGCGAAACCGGCCTTGCCGGACGCGAAAATATAGGGGAAATCGAGCTGTTCCTCGCTGGCGTCCAGCTCGGAGAAGGTGTCGAAGATCTCGTTGAGGACTTCGTTCGGCCGCGCGTCGGGGCGGTCGACCTTGTTGATCACGACGATGGGCCGGATGTGGCACGCGAAGGCCTTGCGGAGGACGAACTTCGTCTGGGGCATCGGCCCCTCGAAGGCGTTGACGAGAACCAGGGCGCCATCGGCCATCTGGAGGGTCCGCTCGACCTCACCGCCGAAATCGGCGTGGCCGGGCGTGTCGATCAGGTTGATCTTGATCTCGCCGTACTTGATCGCGATGTTCTTGGCGAGGATCGTGATGCCACGCTCTCGCTCCAGGTCGTTGGAGTCGAGGATCCGCTCGCCCTGGAGCTGCGAGGCGCGGTACTGGCCCGAATAGCGGAGCATGGAGTCAACCAGCGTTGTCTTGCCGTGGTCAACGTGGGCAATGATGGCGACGTTACGGATATCTTCGCGTCGGTTCATAGGTTCTCGGGTCGCCGGCATTCGGGCAACCGGGTGAAGGTATATAATCCAGGGCATGCAACAAAGGCGAGCTTCATCGCGGTTCGTCCAAGTCCATCTATAATATCCGTCACATGGCGTTGCGGACAAGGCCGCTCGATCGGTCATACTGCACAATGGAACACTCAGACGTCGCGCAATTCCTGGGAATGCTGGTCGCTATCCTGGCCTCGGCCAAGGTGTTCGGCGCCCTTGCGCAGAGGATCGGACAGCCGGCCGTCCTGGGCGAGCTCATCGGCGGCGTGCTGATCGGCCCGTCGGTCCTGGGCTGGGTCGATCCTCATCAGCAGGCGCTCCAGCAGCTCTCCGAGCTGGGTGTCTTGATCCTGTTGTTCGCCATCGGCCTCGAGACCGACCTGTCCCGGCTGGTCAAGGTCGGCGGGACATCGATGACGGTGGCCGTCGTCGGCGTCGCGGTCCCGTTCGCGCTCGGCTATGGCGCATGTCGACTGCTCGGCATATCCGACCGGATCTCGATCATGGCCGCCGCGACCTTGACAGCGACCAGCGTGGGGATCACGGCCCGAGTCCTGTCCGACCTGGGACGACTCCGCGAGCTCGAGGGGCAGATCATCCTCGGCGCGGCGGTGATCGACGACATCCTGGGTCTCCTGATCCTGACCATCGTCACGACCTCCGACCAGGCGCAGGACCTTTCCGCCGGCCGAGTGCTCGTCGCGACGGCCAGTGCCTTCGGCTTCCTGATCGTGACGATCGCGGCAGGTTGACTGCTGGTCCCCATCGCTTTTCGGCTGGCCCGGCGGATCGAATTGCCGGGCACTCTCACGGTACTCGCGCTGATCGTCGCCTTCGGCCTGGCCTGGCTGGCCGATCGCTGCGGCTCGGCCATGATCATCGGGGCATTCGCCGCCGGACTGGTCGTCGCGGCCGTGCCCCAGTCCCACGAGATCGAGCGAGGGATCACATCAATCGGACATTTCTTCGTCCCTCTGTTCTTCGTCACCGTCGGCGCCGCGGTCGATATCAGCTCACTGGATCCTTCCCGGCCGGCGAGCCGCTTCGCCTTGCTCACGGGGGCCGTGCTGATCGCCGTCGGGATCGCCGGGAAGCTCGTCGCGGGCTATGCGCCGTTCTGGTTCCGCGGCAAGAAGCTGGTCGTCGGAGTCGGCATGGTCCCGCGTGGCGAGGTGGGGCTGATCTTCGCCCGGATCGGGCTGGATTCCGGCGTCTTCGACGCGGGCCTCTTCGGCGCCGTGACGCTCATGGTGATCGTCACCACGCTGGTCGCTCCCGTCTCCCTCAAATGGCTGCTGGCCACTCCCGACCCGACCGAGATCAGCACTGACGAATCCGAATGCGTCGAGGACCTCGTCACCGAGGCTTGACGTGTCGAACCGGTCTGCGTGGGGCGAAGTTGGTCCCGAATTTGCGAGTCGAGGTGCTGGCCAGGACTTCGGATTCCTGCGACGTCTCGCTCGACGAAGGGACCGACATGTGGGACAAGGCCTCGCTTCACAAACTGATCGCCGAGAAGCTGACGGATTACCAGGTGATCGTGGTCGCCAATCGCGAAGCGTATCAGCATCGATACGCGGGCGACGGGGACTCGATCGAATGCATCCGACCGGCGAGCGGGATGGCCTCGGCGCTGGACCCTGTGATGAGGGCCTCGGGAGGCATCTGGATCGGTCACGGTTCGGGGGACGCGGATCGGGCGACGGTGGACGATCGCGATCACGTCGAGGTCCCGCCGGAGGATCCCTCCTACACCCTGCGTCGCGTCTGGCTGACCAAGGAGCAGGAAGAAGGCTATTACCACGGACTCGCGAATGAGGGGCTGTGGCCGTTATGCCACATCACGTTCACCCGGCCGGTGTTCGATCCCCGCAACTGGGAGATGTACCGATCGGTGAACGCGCTGTTCGGTGATGCCGTGCTGGAAGAGGCCGGCGATCGGCCGACGTTCGTCTTCATCCAGGACTATCACTTCGCCCTGTTGCCGCGATACCTGAAGGAACGCAATCCCAACCTGATCATCGCCCAGTTCTGGCACATCCCGTGGCCGAATCGCGAGGTCTTTCGGGTCTTCCCGTGGAAGGAAGAGCTCCTCGACGGCATGCTGGGCAATGACCTGCTGGGTTTTCATGTCCGCTATCATTGTCAGAACTTCATGGACACGGTCGACCGCACGCTCGAGGCCAGGATCGATTTCGAGCAAGCCGAGATCGTCCACAAGGGCAAGACCACGCTGGTCAGGCCGTTCCCGATCAGCATCGACTTCGACCGGCACACGTCGACGGCAAACGGCGAGGCCGTCGAGCGGGAGATGAGGCGATGGCAACACCAGATGCGTCGACGGGGGCAATACCTCGGGATCGGGATCGAGCGGATCGATTACACGAAAGGGATTCCGGAGCGACTCCGGGCACTCGACTGGCTCTTCGAGCATCATCCGGAGTATCGTGAACGTTTATCGTTCTTCCAGGTCGGCGTCCCCAGCCGGGGGCATGTCCCCCAGTATCAACTCATCGACGCGGAGATCGACCAGCTCGTCGAGAGGATCAACTGGCGATGGGGCACCTCGAAATGGCAGCCGGTGATCTACCATAAGCGGAATTTCAACCAGATCGAGATGATGGCCCTGCACAGGCTTGCCGACTTCTGCGTCGTCAGCTCGCTCCACGACGGGATGAATCTCGTCGCCAAGGAGTTCGTGGCCAGTCGGTTCGATGAGGACGGCGTCTTGCTCTTGAGCCAGTTTACCGGGTCGGCGCTGGAGCTGAGCGACGCGCTGCAATTCAACCCCTATGCCGTCGAGGAGGTCGCGGAGGCCATCCACCAGGCGCTCCAGATGCCGCCCGAGGAACGGAAGAAGCGCATGCAACGGATGCGTACCGCCGTGCAAGAAAACAACATCTATCGATGGGCCGGCAAGATCCTTTCGGCACTGCTCAAGGTCGAAGCCGCCGACCTGATCTAGCCGCCTCGACGCCGGTAGATGATATACAACCGCATCTCGGATGCATCTTCTCCCATCGTTCACTCGGGGGGCTTCGTCAAGTCCAGCCAGTAGAAGCCATAGGGACCAAGCGTGATCGCGTACGGGCGGTCTCCAATGCTCGGGAAGGTTGACTTACCGGCCATTTCGATGGGTATTCTCCCCTCGTACGAGCCGAGGTCAAGCTCGACAGCCTGCGCGAATCGCGAGAGGTTGTTGACGACCAGGACGATCTGCTCCTGTTGCCGTCGGACGTATGCGACCACGCGACGATTGCCGTGGAGTAGGAATTCCAGGCTGCCGCGCCCGAAGACCTTGGTGCTCCGCCTCACCTGGATGAGCTTCCTGAGCCAGTTGAGCTGCGACGTCGGTACCTGTTGCTGGGCCTCCACGTTCACCGCCTGATAATTGTAGATCGGGTCGAGGATCAGCGGTTGATACAACGCGGAGGGCTTCGCCCGCGAGAAGCCGGCATTCCGGTCGCCCGTCCATTGCATCGGCGTCCGGACGCCGTTCCGGTCGCCGAGGTGGACGTTATCACCCATCCCGATCTCGTCGCCGTAGTAGAGCACGGGGCTCCCCGGGAGCGTGAAGAGCAGGCTGTGCAGCAGCTCGATCTGAGGACGGCCGTTGTCCATCAGCGGAGCCAGCCGGCGGCGGATTCCCAGGTTCAGCCGCATGCGGGGATCCTTGGCATATTCATTGTACATGTAATCGCGATCGTCGTCGGTCACCATCTTGAGGGTCAGCTCGTCGTGGTTGCGCAGGAACAGCGCCCACTGGCAGGACAGGGGGATCTCGGGCATCTGGCTCATGATCTCGGTGATCGGCGTCTGATCCTCGCGGCGGATCGCCATGAACAGGCGGGGCATGAGCGGGAAGTTGAAGGCCATGTGGAACTCGTCGCCGTTGCCGAAATACGGGAGGAGGTCGCTGGGCCACTGGTTAGCCTCGGCGAGCAGGAGCGTCCCCGGATAGTGGGTGTTGACGTATTCTCTCATCCGCTTGAGGAATGCATGTGTCTCGGGGAGGTTCTCGCAATTCGTCCCCTCTCGCTCGATCAGGTAGGGCACGGCATCGACCCGGAAGCCGTCGATACCCCGGTCGAGCCAGAAGCCCATGATGTCGAGCATCTCCTGCTGGACGGCCGGGTTGTCGAAATTGAGGTCCGGCTGGTTGCTGTAGAAGCGATGCCAGAAATACTGGCGGGCGACCGGGTCCCAGGTCCAGTTGGAGGTCTCGGTGTCGCGGAAGATGATCCGGGTGTCCTTGTAGGTCTGGTCGGTGTCGCTCCAGACGTAATAGGACCGCTTGGGGGAAGTCGGGTCGCGACGGGCCTCCTGGAACCAGGGATGCTGGTCCGACGTGTGATTCACCACCAGGTCGGCGATGATCCGAATGCCCCTCGCGTGCGCCTCCTTGGTGAGGGTTTCGAAGTCGGAGACGGTGCCGATGGTGGGATGGATCGTGCGGAACTCGGCGATGTCGTAGCCGTCGTCCTTCAGTGGCGAGGCGTAGATGGGCATCAGCCAGAGGCAGTTAACGCCGAGCTCCTGCAAGTAATCGAGCCGGGACGTCAGGCCGATCAGGTCGCCGTTACCGTCGCCGTTGGCGTCGTAGAATCCCCGGACATAGACCTCGTAGAAGATCGCGTCCTTGTACCAGAGGCTTTCGGTTCCCGGCATCGCAAGTGGCCTCGCTTGGGGTCGTTACAGTAGGGGAGACATCAGGCGGACGACATTTTCCGCCAGCTCGCGCGGCCAGTCGGGCGCGGGCAATTCGCGGTGCGAATCCGCCATCAATCCCCGGGCCCATCCGGAGATCTCCCGCACCTGGGTTGGCGACCGGAGGAAAAGCGCCATCTCATAGTTGAGGAACAGGCTGCGCATGTCCATATTGGCCGAGCCGATGATGGCGAGGTCGTCGTCGAAGAGGACGACCTTGGCATGGAGCATCACCGGCGTATAGAGCAGCACCTTCCCGCCTGCGTTGTGCAGGTCGCGGAGATAGCCGGCCCGGGCGAGGTCGGCCGTGATGTGGTTCGACCGGGCCGGCACGATCAGCCGGACGTCCACGCCCCGCCGGGCGGCCAGGTTGAGCGCGCGGGCCAGCATCTCGTCGGGCACGAAGTAGGGCGTGACGATCCAGATCCGCGCCTCGGCCGAGAAGATCAACGCGAGCAAGGATTCGTAGAGGGGATCGCCGCTGACGTCGGGGCCGCTGGCGACCACCTGCATCGTATCCGAGCTCGGGCCAGGGGGTTGTTGAGGGCCGACGGGAGCGGACGAGGTCCCCGGCTCGGATCCGGTGGTGAATCTCCAATCCGAGGCGAAGATCTCCTCCATGTCGCCAACGGCCGGACCTTCGACGATGACCGCGAGATCGCGCCAGAGCTGGCTCGCGCCGGGAGGTCCCATGTAGGGTAGGGCCAGGTTCATCCCGCCCGTGAGTGCGATGCGACCGTCGATCACGATGAGCTTCCGGTGGTTCCTCAGGTTGGCTCGTCCCTTCAGCGGGATATGCAACACCGGCATGAAGAACGCAACCCGCGCCCGGCTTCGATCAGTGGCGCGAGATGACGTCGCCGGAGTCGCCACGAGCCCAGGTCGTCGATCAAGAGCCGGACCGCAACCCCCTCCAAGGCCCGTTGCCTCATTGCCTCCAGGATCGCCCGGCTTCCTTCGTCCCAACCCAGAATATACGTCGTGATGTGGACCGTGGACCGCGAATCCTCGATCATTCGGAGGATCCTCTGGTACGCATCGACCCCATCCGTCACCAGCTTGAAGCAATTCCCATTCCGGGCCGGGGGTACGCCGTAGGAGTCCAGCAGGCGATCGGTCCCTACCCCGCTCGATCTCTGCCGCGCATCGGGCGATCGGCCGTAAATGCGGGCCTTGCGACGAGCCAGGGGATTCATCTTCCGCCCGCCGAACATCACGTACAGCGGTACACCGACATAGGGCTCCAGCAAGATCACCAGTAGCCAGGCGATCGTGCTGCTGGGTGAACGCCGCTGTCTCAGGAGGTTGGCGACGAAGACCAGGGCCAGCAAGAATCCGAGGCGGGTCAGTAATTCGGACGAGATCCAAGTATAAGCGACGTTCAGCCAGCTAGACACCGCGCCCTGGGCTCCCTTCGGTGATGCGTCTCCGGAGGACATCGAATCCGATCGGTCGTCGCCATTATCGGGCTGTGACGCCCGACCGAACAAGATCACCCGGACTTCGCGGACGGACATCCCGACCGCGGCGATCCTTCGATTTCGCGACATACGCCCGAGACAGCACGCGAAGAAATCCCAGATGGGATGCGGCGCTGTCGGGCGATCCCTTGCCGCGCCGAAGTAAAGGAGGCCTTCTTGATAAATGCGGGGATTGGGCTTTCTCATGTTGGCCAGGTCACGCCGGGAACCAGCGATGTCCCATGGCCGATTGGGCAGGAGGATTTTCGAGTGGAGGGTGAAAGGTTCACGCTCAATGAGCGTAGAGAGGATGGGTCAACGCTTCTCGCCGCCCGGCTCGATTCTCGTGGCCGAGGCCGATCGATTCGGTCGGTATCAGTACCCGGTAAGCTCATCCCTGCCGCAATTAGCCAGCCGAATCCTGTCGAGGGAAAAAAGGTGACGGAGGAAAAAGCTAGGATTGCAAGAGTCACCAGAAGCGGACGGAATCGCCCTTTTGCCTTACCCTGAGTGCCCAAGGCTCCCAAAGCCTCGGGAATTGGTGCCCGGTAGAGCTGTTCGAGCGACCTTTGCCACCCTAGTTTTTTCGCCTCGATGGTTTCATAGCGTGGCCTCATCGGCTTGGATTTCGACCCATTGGCAACCGGTTTTCGTCCTCGACGAGCTGACCGCGACGTCGGCGCCGGGTGCCCTTGTCGTCGTCCACGAGGTCGGCCGTGATCAGGGACCATTCGGGGCCGCGATGAGCGTCAGGTCGAACTCCATGGCCGTCGTGAGTTTGACCGTTCGCGCCGTCCCGGTGCCAGCCTCGGCTTCATACGCGTACGTCACATCATAGCGATGGCGGCGGGAGAATCTGACCAATCTACCCTTGGCCAGATCGAAGGTCAGCTTGCTCTCGCCCGATTGCTTCCCGAGCATCGCATCGACGAGGGGATGGGTTTTCTCCGCAGGGACCGGCTCGGCCCCGGCGCGTGCGGGATTCGGGATGACCCGCATGATGATCTCGGGCCTACCCGCGAACGTGACCGACGGTCCCTCTTGACCGATGAGGGAGAAGGTCTCGACCGAGGTCGTTCGAAGGACCCCCTGGGTCGCCTCGTGCCGATGGCTCCATGTCTCTCCCCGGCCGATGGGCCGACCGGGGAGTTCCGGGACGGCGGCGAGCAGCGATCTCATCCCTTCCCTGGTGAAGAGAGGATCCCGATCGTCCCGGGGTTGGATCCTGAATTCCTGCCAGCGTTTCAGCGCGTCCTCCGGCATCTTGAGGTCGACGATGCTCCCCCGGCGATCGACCTTCAATCGATAGGGCGCGCCGATCAAAGGGCGGTAGAGCGCCTGCTTCATCGCCGACCAGGGGTTGTCAACCGACCTCGGATCGCCGGAGTCATACACCATCCGGTCTCCGCCCGGCGAGCGTTCGGTCATCTCCTCGCGGACGCGTTCGAGGGTCTGGCGGATCTCCGCCAAACCCTGCGTGTCGACCTTCTCCACCGACCAGGCCAGGATTGCGTCGAGGACGGGGGCCGGGGGTTCGGTTTCCTCGAGACCAGCCCCGGTCACGACCGCGGTCGTGACCGAGTGGCGAATCCTGTAGCGGAGCGCCTGCCCTTGCTGGAACCTCCAGGCGAGGGCTCCGTCCGCATCGGTGAGTTCCCCGGCGACGACGGTGCCTGACATCATCGGCAGGAGCAGCAAGGTGACAACCCGGAGCAGGCCTGCGCCGGGTTTCCAGGAGTACCGGGTCTGGCGCATGGATCTGGGCTCCGCGTGTCTTCCTATCTTGTGGCCTACGGGCTCGTCGAAGGGCCGGGGCAGAGATTGCACAGGTTGTACCGACCGGTTCGAGTATCCACTATTTCGCGGATCGCGCGGGAGAGACGACGCAACGGAATCCCAGGTGGGATGCCGCGCTATCGGGCGATCCCTTGCCTCGCACGCCCGGGCGATAGCTCGTGCAATAGGTGTCGGTGCAGAGGAACGAGCCCCCGCGCTGGACCCTTTTTCTCACGGCCGGTTCCTGGGGATCGAAGCTCGTCTCGGGGCCCTGGGGGTCCTTCGCCGGTGTCAACTCGTACCCCGGGCGGTACCAGTCGGCGCACCACTCCCAGACGTTCCCGGCCATGTCGCACAGGCCGAATGCATTGGGAGGAAACGTCGCGACGGGGGCCGTCCGGGGGTATCCATCTTCGGAGGTATTCTTGGTGGGAAACCGTCCTTGCCAGATGTTGGCTGGCCACTTTCCGCCGGGCTTCAGTTCGTCGCCCCAAATGAATGGGGTCCGCTCCTTGCCGCCGCGAGCGGCGAATTCCCATTCCGCCTCGGTGGGCAGCCGTTTGTTCGCCCATCGGGCGTAAGCGACGGCATCATCCCAGCAGACCTGGACGACCGGATAATCGTCCTTGCCGATGATCGTCGAATCGGGGCCTTCGGGATGCCGCCAGTTGGCGCCGGGGACATAACGCCACCAGGCCAAGGGATTATTGAGCGAGACCTCGCCCGCGGGCGGGGTGAAGACCAGCGAGCCCGGGACGAGCAGCTCGGGTGGGGCGTCGGGGAAATCGTTGGCGTCGGGCTTCCGTTCGGCCACGGTGAGATATCCCGTGGCTTCGACGAATCGGGCGAACTGGCGGTTGGTCACCTCGGTCCGATCCATCCAGAAGCCGTTGACCGTGACTTCGTGGACCGGCTTGGCATCCGGCCAGGGCGAGTCGTCCCCGCCCATCCAGAACTTGCCGCCTGGGATCCAGGCCATGCCCTCGGGGGCCGGTCCCGAGGCCGGAACGTGCGGGGCAGTCGGCTGGCCCGGGCTCGTAGTGGTGAGGGCCTGAGACCGGCCCGCGTCGATCGAGTCCGACTTCGAGGTGGAGGACCCCTTGTCACTCGATTCCTTAATGAGGCCGGAGGATGCGTCGGCCGTCTTCACGCGGGCGACTCGCGGAGGCTCTTCGGTGGGGCCTCGGGCCTGGTCGCAGCCGAACACGAGGCCCAGGCCAATTGTGAGGCCGATGATCGCCCGGGTGGAATTGCTACCTGGCGAAGCGATGGATTTCATGATCGCGATTCTCAGTCCTTCGTACGGGCTGTCTTCGTCAGGCTCATCGCAGGACGATGACCGGCGACGTGGATCAACGAAGCTACCTGCACGGAATGGTCCGTATCGATGGATCCTGCCAACCAGTCTTGCATGGAACGCCAGCATGCGGTGGGCTTCGTGAGCACCGAGCCCTCCGATTACGACGAATCGAGCATATCAGCGATCCGTGGCTCGTAGCGATTCACAGCTCATAAAACGAAGCGCCCCCCGCTCGGTCACGCCATTGCCATTGGCGGCCTGTCTAAAACATGACGAGAGAAGGCGTGCGGAAGCGTTACCCATGTGGGCCGCGGTGCGGTGGCGACCCATGCTTCTTGAATAGGGAGTGGATATCCGGCTTCGCCGACTCCAATCCTTCATGGTTAGGCCGATTTGGCTTGGTATGCGGCGAGCAACCGCCGGATCTCGGGCAGCAACTCGTCCGGCACGGAGATGACGGTCTGCCCTTGGCGTTCAGCCGCTATGGCCGCCTCATCCTCCGCAACTTGCTCGTCCTCGGACAGCCCCTCATCTTGGTTGATCAACCGCTCGACTCGCTCGGCATCCCAGCCGGTCGGGAATCTCGATCCGCTCATCGTCGCCTCCTCTTTTTGAACGCCTTGAGTGGCTTGCCCGTGATCTCGTAGGCCGTGACGACGAAGACCTCATCACCTTCCTCGTCGGGGACGTAGATGACACGTAGATAGCGCCCCGCGGCGGTCTGGCCCAGGGCATGACGCGAACCGTCGCGACCGGCGCGATCCTCGCCCGGATGTCTCAGGACGTATTCGACTTCGCCCTCGGTCACGCCATGCCCGTAGATATGGGGCTGATCGGTTTCGGGGTTGACTTGGTAGCGGAAGTCCATGAGCGCACCTCTTGCCCCGAACATGCCATAATAGCCTACCAAACTGCCCTGACATGCGCCGAGCCTCGGACTCCTACCTCAGCCCTGAGAAATTCGCCCTATGTGAGAGAGACGGCGAACGGGAGGGGGGCGACGGGCTGAAGGCGAGAAAAGGCAGGAGGGGGACGGGCTCATAGGCCGCTTCGAGCGAGACGGCCGTCGGATCCCTCAGAACCTGGCCCATTCCTTCGTTAGACGAGCCCTCCCCAGGCTCGGTAATACTGGGCCCCCCCGGTGAGGAGTAGCGCCAGGTCGCGGTCGCATGCCTCTCCTGCGATGTTCTCGACGAAGCAGGTCGCCGCCGCATTATCGAGGTCCGGGTCGGCTGATGCCATGCACTCCGAGACGAAAGCCCCGAGGGCAGCCACTCGCTCAGGGGGAAGCACCTCGTAATGCTCTCGGAAGAACTCCGTGAACTCCGAAAAGACCCCGTGCAGAGTGAACGACCTATCGTCAGCCCGGAAGCAGTTACTGGGATCTCCCCAGTAGACGGCGAATTCCGGAAACAGCGAGCTGATCCCATCCAGGAGCGATTGCGGAGTCATTCACGTTCTCCCGGCTCATGGGGAATTCAGCGGCCAGCCCAGAGAGCCCCCCCTGTCCCACGGTGGCTGACTCGGCTGAGTGCTGAAACGGTCCGCTGGTTAGATCGTGGCTCCGGTGCAGGTCGCAACCCAATCAGGGAGTCGTGTCGTGGCGTCGGATGGTGACATCGAGGGGACCTGCAGTAGCCCGATTGCCCTCGACCCAGGCTTCGAGGCGACCGGAGCCCGCCGTCCACGGTACGTCGTGGAACGTGCATTCGGTCGCCCCAGGCTTTAGGTCGAGTGCGCGGTTGACTCCCCGGAGCGAGAGATGCGCGACCGTCCGGAAGCGTCGAGGCGTCAGGCGTAGGGTCACTTCGTACGGGCCGGCGCGAGACCTCGACTTCCCAGTGGCCCTGATCGTTGGGTCCCCAGCCGGCCCGCGGCCCGCGCCAGTCCTGTCGGGTCAGGATCGTCGGGTCCTCCCGATCTCCGCCGATCTCGATGCGGATCGGATCGAAGCCTCGCGTCGAGGAGACATCCTTGAACCAGGCAAGGTACTCCGCATGCAGGCGGTTGACGATCTCGGGTTGTTCCGCGACGATGTTGTGCTGTTCGCCGGGGTCGGTCTCCATGTCGAAAAGCTCGAGCGGGGGGACTTTGCGGCTCTCGAAGGGCGGCTCGGCGCGCACGAGCTTGTACTTCTGCGATTGCGCGGCGAAGGCGCGATCCGGCTCGGGACGATCGCCGCGATGCCACTGGAAGAAGAGTGTGCGGTCCGGCCAGGACACGTCGGGGCCGCCGGTCAGGAGGGGCATCAGGCTGCGGCCGTCGAGTCGCAGTCCATCGGGCCTGGCGACGCCGCAGGCGTCGAGCAAGGTCGGGACGATGTCGATGTGGGCCGCGATCCGATCGACGACACACCCCGAAGTCAACCGGGACGGCCATCGGATGAAGAAGGGTACGTGGATGCCTCCGTCGTATCCAGTCCCTTTCAGGCCGCGCAGTCCAGCATTGAATCGGGACTTGGCCGGTCCGTTGTCGGTGAGGAAGATGACGATCGTATCACGGGCCAGGCCGCGCGACTCGAGGGCGGAGAGGATCCGGCCGACGTTGGTGTCGATGTTCTCGACCATCGCATACACCCGGGCGACGGACTCGGCAGGACTGAGCGAGTCGGGCGTCGTCGGTTGATCGGGCTTGGGCAACTCGTCGGGTGCGAACGTCATCGACCGATAGGTCGCGAGCTCGGCAGGGGGGGCTTGCAAGGGGTCGTGGGGGCAGTTGAACGACAGGTAGGCGAAGAACGGGCGGTCGCCATCCTTGCCGAGGAAATCGATGGCAGCCGTCGTGAAGATGTCGCTGCAATATCCCGGATACTTCCGGGGTTGGCCGTTGTGCTGCAAGATCGGATCGAAATAGCTGCTGCCGCCGGGAGGGTCGGCTGCCTGGCCAATCCCTCCGCCTTTGTGCACCAGAGACTCCTGGAAGCCCTGGTCGATCGGTCGCAGGGGCGCGTTGTCTCCGAGATGCCATTTTCCGAAGATGCCGGTGCGATACCCGGCCGCCGACAGCATCTCGGCGAGGGTGATCTCGCCCGGATGCATCAACGATCGGCCCGCGTAGGTATCGACGACCCCCGTGCGGTAGTTGTAGCGGCCGGTCAACAGACTGGCACGAGTCGGCGAGCAGACGGGCGAGACATAGAACGACTTGAACCGCACGGACTCGCGGGCCAACCGATCGAGGTTCGGCGTCCTCAGCTTGGAATTGCCGTGGAATCCCAGGTCGCCGTAGCCCTGATCGTCGGTCATGATCAAGAGGACGTTGGGACGTGCCTGGGCCTCGGACGCCGATGCGGGGGCCCAGAGAGCCAGCAAGAGTGTCCCCGACAGGAGCTTCATTACACCAATGCGTACTCCGACGCTCGTTCCTGCCACTTCACCACCTCATGCCGCGAGATTCGAGAGTCGTCCTTCGGGGGCGATCGGACCGCCAAAGAATCCGGGGTCGCGCATCCCGATCCGTCGTCGAGCCGGCCTTCATTGCCTCATGGTAACGTCGAATAGGGCGAATCTGAAGGTAGGTCGAGCTCCCAAAGGCTCGATCGCGTCCGGGTCCCTATTCCATTGTGATCTAGGGGCGATCCACGAACTCATGCGATGTCGCTGCGGCGCAGAAGATACGAACACTCACGATCCATCCGATCGTACTCGACTCGTACGAACCGACGCCGCAAGACCCACGCGAGGGTTTGATGGTCCTGGGGAATAGGGTACGATTCCTGATCGTGGTCGTCAGGTGTACGACCGAAGTTAGCCCAATGCGGAGGTCAAGGCTACATCATGAGTACCAAAGCCAATCTCCATCGCGAAACCCTCAGGGCAGCACTGCGGGTCATCCAGTCCGCGGAGACCCTCGAACAGGCCCGGATCCAGTTGGCCCGGATGCTCAATATTTTCGACAAACTCGAGAAGAATGGCATGTCGGGCGATGCGGCGGTCCGCGAGACCGAGAAGCGACTGGCGACCAGTGTCGCCCCGAAGTCTTCGAGCGCCGACAAGCAGCCGATCCGTCGCCGAGAGCCCGGCTGAGCCGAGTCGGACCGGGGCGATAACAGCCTGATGGTGACCTACCATGGAGCCCTATCTCCGCATCATGACATCGGAAGGTCGGGGCGCCATCGCGGTGGTTCGCGTGTGGGGCAGGGGGGCGGTCGAGGTGGTCAACCGGGTCTTCCGGCCGGTTCGCGGAGGCCCGATTGCCGACACCGAGCCAGGTCGACTCCGGCTGGGGCGAGCCGGCCAGGGCTTGGGTGACGAGTTGATAGCGGTCCGTATCGGAGCCGCGGAGCCCGTCGTGGAACTCCAGTGTCACGGAGGGGTTGCTGCGGTTCGGTCCATCGTCGCGGCCCTCGAGGGGGCGGGGGCACGCTCCTGGAAAGGTGGCGAAGCCGGATCCCAGCGGGATCGGCTCGCCGCCCAGGCCATGGTCGACTTGCCCCATGCACACACCGTGCGAACCGCCGAGATCCTGCTTGATCAGGTCCACGGTGCCCTCGGGCGAGAGCTGGATCGGTTGCGGCACGATCTGGAACGCGGAAGCGAGGCGGCCCTGGAGCGCCTCGACCCGTTGATCGGACGAGGGGCGGTCGGCATGAAGCTACGATCGGGATGGAAGGTCGTGATTTCGGGCCGGCCGAATGTCGGAAAGAGCCGACTGTTCAATGCGATGGCCGGATTCGCCCGCGCGATCGTCGACCCGACACCCGGCGTGACGCGCGATGTCGTGACCTTCCGCACGGCATTCGGCGGCTGGCCCGTCGAGCTCGCGGATACGGCGGGGATTCGGGTCTCGGAGGATGCAATCGAGAGTCAAGGCATCGCTCGGACTCGCCGAGAACAGCAGGAAGCGGACCTTGTCCTGCTGCTCCTCGACCGATCGCAGCCCCTCCAGGCAGGCGACATCGAGCTCATCGAAGCCAACCCCGACGCCTTGCTGGTCCCCAACAAGTGCGACTTACCGCCGGCCTGGACGCCGGAGACGACGTTCGCAGGACCGTCGTTCGTGGCACCGGTCTCTGCCGAGAGTGGGGAGGGTCTCGAGGTGTTGATCGCGGTCATTGTCGCTCGGCTCGTGCCGGATCCGCCCGCACCGGGGGACGCGGTCCCATTCCGCGTGGATCAACTACTGACCCTCACCCAGGTTCGTGAGGCGTTGCTCGCCGACGATACCTCGAGTGCCTCACGCCAGCTCGCGGCGATCGACACCGACCACTTGGGTCCAGCGTGATCCAGAGATCACGGCTCGTCGTCTGGGGGCGGCGGGGATCCTGGCGAGATCGGGCCCCACTTCGGAGGCCGGCGTGTCCGACCGTACGCGAAGGTCATCCAGGCCGAGTTTCCAGGCCGGCAGCGACGGGTCTTCCTCGTGTTGGAATTTGATGTTTCCTAGCATCGGCGCGTCATCCTTGGGCTGGAAGGCCCTGGTCCAGCTCTCCCGGTCGTACGTCCGTGGTCGACTCCCGGTCTCGACGATCTCGTCGCGGCGGTAGGTCTTGATCCGATGGTAGGCGACCTTCCGCGCTTCCCATCGGATCCGGTTTCCGAGCGGATCGAGCTGGTCCTGTCCCTCCAGGCGGAACAAGGGATCATCCCCGGCGGTCGTGCTGACGATCGAGTTGTCGGCGACGATCTTCACGGCCGAAAGTTCGGGCTCGTCGGGCGTGGTCTCGAGATGGACGAGGCCCCCCTTGACGCGGGCGGTGACCTGCGACATCTTCACTTCGATCGCGACGGGATCCAGAGATCGTCGGCGAGGGCTTCCCAGGGCGTGTACGAGGCTGCCCTCGGTCCCGACGAGGACGTTCGTCAGCTCGATTCTGAGGTCGCGACCCGAGGCGACGGTCACTGCGTCTCCCCCGGAGCGAACGAAGCAGTCCTGGAGCGTCAGGGTTGCGGCCGATTGGGGCGCCGGATCGGACGATCGAGGTCTCCGGGGCTCCGAGGGCGACTGGATGACGAAGACCGAGGATGTCGGACGGCGGACCGCAACCGTGAGCGTGCAGTCGAGCATCGACAACGCTGTCCCGGGTAGGAGGGCTGCTACGGCAACCCGGTCGGCGCGAAGGTTCTCCTGATCGAGGATGATCAGGTCGAGACCTTCCAGCCTCAGCGAACCCGAGCGCACACTCCACATCACACTCCAATCGGTCGGCGAGCCCGCCGGCACGTCAGGCGGGCGGAGGCGGAGTCGAGGCCGGACGAGGCCCGGCTCCGCGGTGATCTGATATCGGCCGGTCCCCTCGATCAGGATGGTGGGTATGTCGATGTCCACTCCGGCCGCGATCCGCAGCGATCCTCCCCGACTTCCGAGCTGTTTGAACATCGTGAGGAGCTGCTCGCTACTGCGAATGACGTCCTCGCCGGAGAACGGTGCAACCGGCCGTCGGGCGGGGTTCACCGGACCCTCCGGCGCGGCCTTGGTGGACTCCAGGCGCGTGGGCGGCACGGGCGGGGTCGGAGTCGGGACTTCGACCGCGGCGGGAGTGTCGGCATCGGGCTGTGTCGCCGTCGAGGCGAGCGGCATCGGCGGGAACGACGGCAGGTTCATCGGATCCATCGGCGAGACGGCCGCCGGGGTCTCGGCCTGGGCCTGGGACGCTGGCTCGGTGGCACCGCGTTCGGGAGTCGCCGGTCGAGAACCGGCGGCCTCCGCGACCGCGGAGGGCCGCCCCGCAACGACATCGCCGCCGACCCGTCGCGATGAGGCCAGGGCCTCTGCAGGCTCGTCGGGCGGCCGCTGGACCGGCCTGACGTTCTTGAGGCTCGATCCGAACGGACCTTGTCTCGCCCCGAAATCCGACGTTGCCGCGATCCTGGGATTCAACAGGAACGCACGCGTCGGGTTCTCGGATACCTGCGCCAGGGCTTTCAGCGGATCGGCGATGTCCCAGACCGAGGACACGGAGAGCCGGCTGCCGACCTCGCGGGGCTCGGTCGCACCCTGTTCCCAGCTCGCGAAATTCGCGATCGGCGATCGCGGCTGATCCTTGCCGAGGAAGACCGCATAGTTGCCGATCTGGGAAAAGAGATTACCGCGCCCCCGCCAGAGCAGGTTGCGAAGCTCGTCGATCATCACCAGGGTGGTGGGAGACCGACCCGCGGCGCGAACACGCAATCGTTCAACCCAAGCGCGCACCGGCCCGCCCTCGAACCGGAAGACCGGTCCATCGCCGGCGAGGATGCTCGAATGGATCAGGCGGAGGTCGGCCGGCACGGATACGGCCGACCGAGCGTTGTCGAACCAGATCGAGGGCTGGGCAGGCCCCATCGTGCAGTCCCTGAGCACGATGTCCACGGTGCCTTCGGCCATCACGCCGACCTGACCCCCGTCGAAATGACAGGAATCGGCATAGAGCGCCGGCGGGCGATCGTCCCGGAGCGTGCGGGGCGGGACGGCATTCACCCGGATCGCCGCCACTTGCCGGGCTTCGCGGCCATTCGTGCCGGCCCTGCGGAAGGAGCAACCGCGGAGGATCAGCTCGGTATCCTCCGCGCGGATGGCCGCCACCGGCTCGTCCGGTAGGAGCGCGTCGAGCTCGAATTCGAGGCCCTCCAGGGTCACGTGGCCGCCGACGAATTGGAGGATCCATCGCGGCGGGGGGTCGGACCGGCGAGCATCATCGGCGAATTTGAGCCGAGGGCGGACCCCGGCATCGGCCTTGATCGTCAGGTCGAGGTTGGCCAGGGCCGCCGGTGCTCGACCCGACCAGGCCCGTTCGCCGATCAGGTAGGGCCCGTCGTCGGAGAGCAGGATGACCGAGCGGTGAGGGGCCCCGGCCAGGATGCCCAGCAGATCCTCATCGGAGTTGACCGGGATCGTCCGGGGATAGGCCGACTGCGGGTTGACCGGCTCGGGTTCGGCGACGACCGACCCGGGAGTCTTCCCGATTTCCACGCGATCGGGTCCGCCCGGGAAATCCCGATCCTGGGCCAGGCGGCGACCCGATGCCGAGTTGTCCTGTCGCGTCGAGAGCGACGAGGGTCTGCTGAATTCGTACCCCCACCAGACCAGCCCGGTGATCACGACGAAGAAAGCCAGAGCGGGCAACATCCAAACGAGGTGCCGCTCCCAGGTCGGCCGATGGCCTTGCGCCATCCAGTATTCGACCTGCGCTGGAGTGCGCACCATTCCCACGTCCGCGGCCAGATTCAGCAAGTCCCGGACGAGCTGCTCCGGGCTCTGGTAACGCCGATCGCGGTCCTTGGCCATCAGCTTGGTGATGACACCCGCAAGTTCCGACGGTACGGCCGGATTCATCGTCCGGACGTCGGCCGGGGGCTCTTCCTGGTGCTGGATCAGTTTCTGGAGCACGGTCCCGCCCGGGAACGGCGGACGTCCGGTCAGCATGTGAAAGAGCGTACATCCCAACGAATAAAGGTCGCTCCGCACATCCACATCGCGCGGATCGCGCGCCTGTTCGGGGCTGATGTAGTCGAAGGTCCCCAGAGTCATGCCGGTCTGGGTCAAGCCATGGTCGCAGCCGCGCTCGAATCGGCGGGCCAGTCCCATATCCACCAGCTTGGCCCGGCCTTGCGGCGTCAGGATGATGTTGGACGGCTTGATGTCGCGATGGACGACGCCGCGTTCGGACGCATGCACGAGCGCATGGGCGATCTGGAGGGCGATATCGATGGACTCGGGGACGGGCAGGGGGCCGGCCTGCTCGACGCGATGGCGGATCGTTACGCCTTCGATGTATTCGAATGCGATATAGTGCAGGTATCCGTCCTGGCCGATGCTATAGACGCGGGCGATGTTCTCGTGGTCGAGTTGGGCGGCCGATCGACCCTCCTGGTAGAATCGCCGGACGACTTCCACGTCGGCGGCCTGCTCGGGAGGTAAGAGCTTGAGCGCGACGAGGCGTTCGAGTTTCGTATCGAGCGCCCGGAATACGGCACCCATCCCGCCGGCCCCGATCGCTTCTTCGAGGCGAAAGGTATCGATCAGCTCGCCGGGCGTGGGTAGCGGGATCGCTCCGGTCGGCTGCGAGACGCCGCGTCCTCTCACGGAGGAGCTCTTGGACCCCCTGAGCACGGTGACCATGGGGTCCGGCCGCGCCTGGTCGACGGCGACATCCGCCCTGGGCTCTCCCTCGGGGTCGGGAGGGCCCTGGAGGGGGGCTTCGATCGGTCTGCGCGGCTCGGAGCTCAACATCGACTCATGCTCAATGGATCGGGGTTCGTCCCCTGGCAACACATCCTTGCCAAGCGATCAATGCAGAACCGTAGCGAAGTGAGACGAGACAGGGCAATTGCATGCAGTCCTTCTGGCGTACACAGATACTATAGGCCAGCCTGCCCGGACCGTCAACCGCATTTGTTGCTGCAAGCTACGCAAAGTACAACCGGGTAAGACTCTGTGATTTCGAGCTGATCTCGGACATCCTGACTCACGCAGCGTCCAGGAACGGCCAATGGGCCCCTGGAATCGGTTCCCGTCCTGAACAAAGGTTCGTTCGTCGCCAGCCTGAGCGGCGTGTCGCTGCCCTCCGAGAGAGGGTATGCTGACGATAAGGAGGGGAGTCCGATTGAAGCCGTCCAGCCCTCATAACCGATAGTGAGGGAGTCATCGTCTGGGCTTTCACACGGTTGGGCGATTCCGGCGACAGGATTGAGGGCCGGGTGCCTGGGGCCGCAGGAGGTAGGGTATGTGGGACCGGATTCGGTTAGGGCGCTTCCAACCGCGATGGCACGGCAACGGGGCCCAGCCTGGCACCGGGCGCCGCTCGGCCCGTCAGCCGCTCATGGAGGTCCTCGAAGGCCGCCAGTTGCTGGCGGCATCCCTTGCGCCCATCTCGAACTTGACCGTACCGACCCTCCAGGGATACACGCTCCCGCTCGACGGAACGGGGACCACCGACGCCCAGACGTTCACCGTCACATCGAGCAACCCCGCCATCGGCGCCAGCATCGCGTCGGGTGACTTCTGGACTCTGGATTTTACCTACACCGATACCGCGGATTCGACCAAGAACTTCACCGGCCCGGTGACGTTCCAGCTCTTCTCGAATCTGACGACGAATACCGTCAGCAACATCGAGAATTTCACGACCGACAACTATTACAATAATACCGGTAAATATATCACACGCGTGATCAACGGGTTCCCCAACTCGACGAGCTATGTCATCCAGGGCGGGGCGCCGAACGCGAACGGGACCGGCAGCAGCGGACAGTCCGGCACGCCGTTCGCCAACGAGAATTTCCAGCAGTTGGCGTTCACCGGGACCGATCAGTTGGCGATGGCGAATGCGGGCGTGACGACCGCCGGGACCAACGACACCCAGTTCTTCATCACGACGGGCTCTCCGAACTCGGAGCTGGGCTACAACTACACGATCTTCGGCCAGTTAGTGCCGAACCCGACCGGTGAGACGTCGGCCCAGACGACCCTGGGCAACCTCACGGCAATCCAGGTCACGACGAACTCGAGCGGCGAGGATTCCCTCCCCGTGTACGCGCCGACCTATTCGGCGTCGCTGTCCATGGCCAATCCGAGCGGCGTATTGATCCTCGATACGACGCAAGCCACACAGGGCGAGACGTCCACGATCACGGTGACGGCCCATGATTCCGACGGCACCACAGCCACCCAGTCGTTCCTGGTGACCGTCGGCGCCTACACGGGACCAACTTCTTCGAGTTTGATTCAGACGATCAATTTCAAGCCGATCGCCAACGCCACGCCGGTCACGACGAGTCTCGATACCGCGACGACGGTCACATTGAATGGCCAGGGGACGTTCCCGGTAACCGGCGTCAATCAGGATTTGAGCTACGCGTTGCTCTCTCAGCCCGCCCACGGGACGGTCAGCAATTTCAATGCGGCGACCGGCTCGCTGACCTATACGCCCAATCCGGGTTACTCGGGATCGGACACCTTCCAGTACGATGTGACATCGGCCGGGCCGAATACCACCGCGAAGGCCGTCACCAGCAACGCCGGCACGGTCACGGTCACGGTCGGCCCGGCGCAACCGGTGGATACGGGGGCAGTCCGCGTCGTCGGCAACACGCTCATCGTCACGCCGGTACCCCGCACCGATCACGGGACCAACTCCATCGACGTCATCCAGGTCCCGAGCACCGCGACGTCGTTCAACGCCGGTCATCGAGGTCTACGTCAACAATCAACTCGACACGACGCAGCCGGCCATCGCGACGTCCACGACGTCCGGCATCGAGGACATCATCGTCTATGGCCGCAAGGCGTCCAACAACGTGATCACCATCGATCCCTCGGTCGAGATTCCAGCGGTCATCGATGGTGGACACGGTGTGCATAACAGGCTCAAGGCCGGTGCGACCGAGACCCTCATGCATGGATGGTTCGGACATACCACGATGATCGGTGGGTCGGGGCCCAACCAGATGATCGGCCGCGCGGGCCAGGTCAAATTCAAGCCGTCCAAATCGACCGACCTGATCTTCGCCGGCGCTCCCCAGCCCAGGACTTTTCGGCTCTACCCGACGCCTCCCCAGGGCACGTTCTACGTGTATAAGAAGGGCAAACTCATCCCGGTGCCGCTCAGCCGCTTGTACCCGAAATCGAAATGAGCTGGCGGTGTTCCCAGGATCGGAGAAACGCCCTGGGCGAATGGCATCCAGTTCCTCATCGAGCGAGTGCACTCTCGCGTTCGGGGCCAACTTCTCGCAAGATGACCGGGATGGCGGCGTGGGTACTCGTCGGAACTCCCGGACGAGGCGGGGCGATACCAGACGAGAGTCGATCGTCGCTGTGACTTGCCGAGGCGGGCACCTTTATGATGCCACTCCCAATCGATCGATTCATCCCCGAGGTGATCGAGAGCCTGGCCGGTCGATCCTTGATCGTGGTGGCACCGCCGGGCTCGGGCAAGACCACGCGGTTGCCCGTGGCCATCGCCGAGTCGGGATTGCTCACCGACGAGCATCCGAAGGTGCTCGTGCTCCAGCCGCGTCGCATCGCGGCACGGGCCGCCGCGACCCGAGTCGCCGAGGAGCAGGGATGGCCACTCGGCGGCCCGGTCGGCTACCAGGTTCGCTTCGAGAGACGGGTCTCCCGCGAGACACGCCTCCAGTTCCTCACCGAAGGGATCCTGACGAGACAACTCCTGGCCGATCCGTTCCTCGAGTCGGTCGGTGCCGTCGTCCTCGATGAATTCCACGAACGAAACCTGCACACGGACCTGTCCCTCGCGCTGCTACGAGAGGTCCGTCAGGACGTTAGGCCCGACCTGATCCTGGTCATCATGTCGGCGACTCTGGACGCCGACCCGGTCTCGCGTTTCCTGGACGGCTGTCCGGTCGTCCGCGTCGATGGCCGTTCGCACCCGGTCTCCGTGGAGTACCGGCCGACCGATCGGCCGGCCTCCGCCGAGGCGCTGGCTCCGATCGTGCAGGAATGGCTCGAGCATCCGGGCGGGAGCGGCCATCTGCTGGTCTTCTTGCCGGGTTTGTCCGAGATTCGCCGGGCGTGTCGCCAGTTGGAACCGATGGCGAGGCGAGCCGGAGCCTTGGTGTTGCCGATGCATGGATCGTTCTCATCTGACGAGCAGGACCGAGTCTTGAGGCCGAGCGAACGTCGGAAGATTATCCTGAGCACCAACATCGCCGAGACGTCGCTGACGATCGATGGCGTGGATACGGTCATCGACAGCGGACTCGCGCGCTCGGTTCGCTTCGATCCCGATCGGGGGATCGATCGATGGTCTCTCGGCCGGATCAGCCGCGCATCCGCCGATCAGCGCGCCGGCCGGTCCGGACGTACCGGGCCGGGTCGTTGCATTCGCCTCTGGTCCCAGCGCGAGGAGCGGGCATTCGCTGCGTTCGAGGAGCCGGAGATCCATCGGGTCGATCTGAGCGGTACGGTGCTGGCCTTGCACTCCTGGGGCATCAACGATGCCCGAACATTCGGATGGTTCGACAGCCCGTCGGCCGATCGACTGGCCGCCGCCGAGCGGTTGCTCACGCTGCTCGGGGCGGTCGACGGCGAGCCTCCGCGGATCACGGAGATGGGCCGTCGGATGCTGGAACTCCCGGTCCATCCCCGGCTTGCCCGGCTCCTGCTCGCGACGGCGGAAAGGGGCCGGATTCGCGATGGGGCCGCCATCGCCGCGCTGCTCTCCGAGAAGGATATCGTGATGCGCGATGCCGGGCCGTCCTTGCATCGAGATTCGGACCGGGCGGAGGCGAGTGCGACCTCGGACGTCCTGCTCCGCCTCGACCGCCTTGCAGAAGCCGAGTTGGCGCCGCTTCTCTCCGGCATTGAGGTCGAGCGGTATCGATCCGGGCGGCGCTCGCCAGGTCG
The DNA here is from genome assembly GCA_963777695.1 of uncultured Planctomycetota bacterium. Taxonomy (GTDB): domain Bacteria; phylum Planctomycetota; class Planctomycetia; order Isosphaerales; family Isosphaeraceae; genus CAVZRC01. The sequence goes on along the minus strand of CAVZRC010000001.1, from coordinate 526,676 downwards.
TTCGGGTCCGCGATGAACTGATCCGGCTCTGCGGCCGGGGCGATCGGAACGTCCCCCATCACGCCCCAGACCCGGAAGATGAGCCGATCCTCAAGGCGCTCTTGATGGCCTATCCGGATCGACTGGTCAAGCGTCGAGGCGTCGAAAGCACGGGCCTGATGGTCGGCGGCCGAGGAGTCCGCCTTGCGGCCACCTCGGTCGTCCGGGACGCCGATCTGTACCTGGCACTGGACGCGCGCGAGGACGTCCGCAAGGGGCTGCGCGAGGTGCAGGTCTTCCTGGCCAGTCTCGTCCGTCCGGAATGGCTCGATCAGGTCCATCCCGGCCTGTTGAGGCGAGAGCAGGTCACACGCTTCGAGCCGGATCGCGATCGGGTCGTCGGCGTGGAGCGTCTGTGGTTCCTCGACCTCCTACTGCGCGAGGACCTCAGCCGCGAGGTCGACCCGGCGGAGGCGAGCCGAGTTCTCGTCGAAGCCCTTCGGCCGGATGCATCTCGCCTCTTCCGCGAGAATCCCAAGATCGCGGAATGGCTCGGCCGCGTCGAGTTCCTCCGCCAGGCGCTACCCGAGCTGAACTGGCCCGAGTTCGACGAATCCCTGTTCGGCGAAATCCTCGAACAGGTCCTACAGGGCCGGTCGAACGCTCCGGGAGGTTCGAAGCCTCGATCTGATGGCGTTCCTGATCGGTCGCCTCGATTCGCAGCAGGCACGCGAGCTCCGCGAAGGCGCGCCGAAACCCTGACCCTGCCCAACGGACGCGGAGTCCGTCTCGTCTACGAAGTCGGACGCCCCCCCGTCCTGTCCGCTCGTCTGCAGGATCTGTTCGGATGGACGGATACCCCACGACTGGCGAGGGGCCGCGTCCCGGTGCTTCTCCAGATCCTCGGACCAAACCAACGGCCCGTCCAGATCACCCAGGATCTCCGAAGCTTCTGGACGACAACCTATCAGCAGGTGCGCAAGGACCTCCGTAGCCGATATCCGAAGCACGCGTGGCCCGATGATCCGTTGAATGCCGCGCCGGGAACAGGACGGCGTCGGAGAGGAGCAAACGATTCGGGGTAGAGCGCTTCACGATTGGGTTGCATACACTCGATACGAGCCCGAAGAGCAAGCGAGTGCATGCTTTCCGGGAATTCACTCGCTTGCGCTTCGGGCTTGGTAGGAGTCTGCCTCGTATCGAGCTGTGGGCAAACCCATCGTAAAGTGCTCTCGATGCACGAGTTGATGGGTCCGTCCGATACCGGACGGGAAATGTCGGAAGGGTGAAGCCGGGCATCGGTTAGGGATTCCGGGTCTGGTCGATGAAAATGGCCGGGAAGGGTCGGGTTGGCGTTTCCGATCTCGCCGGAGTCGGATAGGATCTCGGCCGCCGTCGTGCAAGGATGCGGACGGCGACGCAAGAAGGAGAAGGATTCTCGCCCCTATGCACCGTCGTCGGTGGCTGGATTGCCTTTTGGTGTCTTTCCTCTACGCCGGTCTCTCGGGCTGCGCCAGCGTGCCGCCGCCAGGCCCCGAGTCCCGACTTGCGTCCGTGCACGGATGGATATGCCTATACGGCCGATGGCTGGCGACTCGGCGTGCGGCATTATCGGCCGCGGCACCCGGACCCGAACAAACTTCCGGTGGTCCTGTGCCATGGACTGGGTCTGAATGCCACGTTCTGGACGATCACCGACAATCATCTCCCGGCCCAATTGACGTCATCCGGCTACGACGTCTACGTCTTCGATATCCGCGGATCCGGCGAGAATGCCCACCTGGGCCGATGCGACCGCGTCAACAAGCTCATCCGGGAGACGCCGTTGCGGGAACGCGGCGAACGCAACTGGAACGTCGACGACCTGATGCGGTACGACGTGCCGGCCATCCTGGAATATGTCCGGCGCGAGACGGGGCAAGACCGGGTGAACTGGGTCGGTCATAGTCTCGGCGGCATGCTGATCGTGCCTTACCTCGAGCTCGATCCCCAGTCGTATCGGATCGCGAATTTCGTGGGGATGGGGAGCACGATCATCCAGGCGGAGACGCCCCAGTGGGACATGCTCCGGGCCAACCGGGCCCTGCGGGCGCTCTCGCTCTTCGCCAGCCCGGGACGCATGGGACGTCCGCTCAAGTATTACCGGCCTCCCGGGATGGATCTGATCGATCGATTCTACTTCTCGAACGAGAACGTCGACTTTCGGACCGTTTCGCGATTCTACGGTTATACGCTTGAGGACACCGGCCCCGGGGCGTTGCGGCAGCTCGATCCCTATCTCGAATTCGGCCACATGCTCTCGGCCGATCGGACGATCGATTACGCAAACTTGCTCGGCCAGATCACGACGCCGACTCTCCTGGTCGCGGGAGAGGGTGACATCATGTCGGACATCCCCTCGACCGAGTTGATGTACCGGGCGCTGGGCAGCCCCGACAAGGAGCTGTTGGAATTCGGGAAGCAGCACGGCCAGGTGGCGGATTACGGCCATTGCGACCTGGTGTGGAGCCGTCATGCGCCCCGCGAGGTCTTCCCTCGCTTGATCGACTGGCTTGATAAGCATCAACCGAAGGCACGAGCCACGCCCCAGAGCCTGGCCGACCCGCCGATCCGACCCGAGGTCGTCTCGGCCTCACCTCAAGAATGAGTCGATGCAGATCTGCGACCAGGTCTCGAACTCATCACGAAGCGATCGGATCGCGTCAATGGGGAGGAATTGGGCTTCGGCCAGTCCCTCCTCGCGAGGGGCGACATCGGGTCGATCGAGCTCGTGGAGGTGGACGACGCCGAGATGGACCCGCCCGACGGGCGTGGAATCGTCGTTGATGAGCCCCACTCGCCGGCAATGGCCGGGACTGCGGATCTCGACCTCTTCCTCGAGCTCACGCCGCATCGCAGCCTCGTAGGCGTCGAGCGATTTGGCGCCCTGAGCGTCGTCTTCGGAGACATGGCCGCCGACGCCGAGCGACCGGAGCCGGTGCAAGCGAGCCTCGCCCTGGCTCTTACCCCTCGTGTAGCAGAACACACGATCCACCGAGCGGAATACGACATAGGGGATAATCTGCTTGAAGCTCGGGTCGTCCTCGACCTGCGACCGAGGGCGATACTCCATCAACTTCGGCACCAGGAGCGCGGAGAGATACCGCTCGGCGTCCGAAGAAAATCCCTGGAATCGGCCGAGGGCCTCGAGCTCGGCACTCGGGACGACCAGCACGCGTTCATCGGCTTTCACGACCGGCCTCGCGGAATGGTAACCCACGGTTCATCGAGCCTTCGGCTCGTGATCCATTATGCCATCCAACTCGACTTCGAGCGTGTTATGAACTTTCCGCTGCTGTAGCCGGCCTCTGTGAGGCCGGTGGGCATTCCCGGGGTCACAGACCCCGGCTACAGCAGAGAATTCCGAGAAACGCGGGCCACCATTTCGTAACACGCTCTAGGCGGACGATCGACGATGAAACGCGGCTGCGACGCGTGTCCAGTCAGCGACTCAATGCCGGAATAAGAACTCCTTGGAGTTGATCAGGACCCATCCCAGGTCCTCGACGGCCTGGCGCAAATCCTTGGCCGAGGAGAGATGCTTGACAGCGGCCTCCGACTCGGACTTGCTGGGTTCGCGGGAGAGTGCCGCGAGGTAGAGTTCGCGGGTGATGTCGGCCGGTTTCGTACCGGCCTTGACGAGCTTCGCCATCCGGCCATTGTCGTCGTGGAGTTTGCCGTTGACGGTCGCGCCGCCGATGAGTTGCAAGGCTTGTGAGAGGTTGGATTCGCTCTCACGCTCGCATTCGCAGGCCAGCTCGCGCGCCGGACGTCCGAACGTCTTCAGGAACGGATTGTCCATCTTGCCGTCCGGGATCTGCGTCGCCCGGGCTCCGGTCGGCAGTCCGTCGAACTTGGTCGAGGTGCCCGTGACCGTCGAGATCGCGTCGAGCAAGACCTCGGCCGGCAAGAGCTTGGTCTGGGCATGGGAGAAGTAGAGGGCATCGTTGACATTGAAGCTGTTGGTGGACGCGCTGAGCTGGTAGGTGCGGCTCCGTACGATCGACCGGATCAAGGCCTTCAGGCGGTAGCCGTTCTTGACGAACTCGGCGGTCAGTCCGTCGAGCAGTTCGTCGTTGGACGCCGGATTCGAGTCGCGGAAGTCGTCCACGGGCTCGACGATGCCACGGCCCATCAAGTGGAACCAGACCCGGTTCACCAGGCTCTTGCCGAAGAAGGGATTCTCGGCCCCCGCGAGCCAGGACGCCAGGCGAGTCCTCCGATCGAGGGCTCCGGGCGTATCATCGAAGATCGGTCCGCCAAGGGCCTTCGGTTTCATGACTTGCCCGGTCCGAGGCTGGCGAACGTCTCCCGATCCCGAGGAATACACGACCTCGTCGTCGGGCAGGTTGCCCTTCTTCCGGCCGACTTGCGAGAAGAACGCGGCAAAGCCGTAGTAGTCGTCCTGCGTCCAGCGCTCGAAGGGGTGGTTATGGCATTTGGCGCATTGGATCCGAACTCCCAGGAAAAGCTGTGCGGTCGTCTCGACCGAACTCTCCGGATCCCGGCTGATCCGGTAATAGTTGGCGGCCGGATTTTTGTAGGCTGAGCCCTCAGCCGTCAACAACTCTCGGACGAACTCGTTCATCGGGAGGTCGCGTTCGAGGCAGGTGCGGATCCATCGATGGAAGACATAAGCTCCCTTCGACTCGATCAGCCGGCCGTTGGCCCGGAGGATATCGGCGAACTTGAGCGCCCAGAAGTCATGGAACTCGGGGCGGGACAGCAACGACTCGATCGCCGAGTCGCGCCGGGTCTTCGCCGGCTGGTTGAGGAACCGCTCGACCTCGCCCGGGGTCGGCAGCACGCCGATGACGTCGAGATAAACGCGACGGATGAACTCCCGGTCGGTGCAGTTTTCCGAGGGCCGGATTCGCATCCGGTTGAGTTTATTGAAGACGGCCCGGTCGATCACGTTGTCTTGCGGAACTTCCGCTTGCACGAAACCGGGCACCTCGACCAGATGGGTGAGCCGGACATTCGCGACGAGGTTCAGGTAATGCGCGATGATCGCGACCTCGCCGCGCGACTTGAACCGAACATACCCCTCGGCATCGACTTCCGCGATCTCGGGGTTGGAGGAATCGTAGTAGCAGATCGGCGTGATGTCGCGGGCCTTATTGTTTGAATCATAGACGGAGACCTGTAGCTGCTGAGTCGCGGCGGGGGCGATCAGCACCCGCGCTTCGGGCAGGATCTCCAGGCGGACAGCCGGCGTTGCGCCGGGGTCGTCCTTGGCTCCTTCCTGGATCCAGTCATGGAGGAACTCATAGGTCTTGGAGCCGCGAACCAGTCGCAGCCCACCCTCGTGCGGGACTTCGCCCAGTGGCTTCCGAAGGAGCAGGCTGGTCTCGGCGGCGATGGGATTGATCCGCCGTCCGCCGGATTCGCGGGAGAGAAGCGTGAAGTCCTGGTCCGGCAGGTACCCCCGCAAGCTCAGCCGAAAGCCACCCTTTCCGGTAGGCGTCCCGTGGCAAGCGCCCATGTTGCATCCGGCCTGGCTGAATGCGGGGATCACGTCGCGGCGGAAACTGACCGGTGCCGATCGCTCCATGGCCTCGACCCGCACGGTCGCGTCAAATTCCTGACTCCCCAGTCGGGCGACGATCTTCGCGGTCCCGTTTCCCCTGGGAGTCACACGCCCCTTGGCAGACACCACGGCGATGGCGGGGTCGCGGGTGAACCATTCGACCGATCGTGTTGCGTCCTGGATCGAACCGTCGGTGGCGCGGGACGTGGCGATCAATTGTTGAGTGGCTCTTCGACCGCTCAACAAGGAGACTCGCGGGAGTATCGAGATCTCACCCGATGACGGATTCGCCGAGTTGGTCGCCTCACCAGCGCTCACCGAGTTCCAACTCGGAGCAACTCCGGCCGTCAGAGCCAAGAGGAGAAATGTCAGAATACGCCGGCGAAAGCAAACAGCGTGCATGGGAGCACCTCCGGCCGAGCGAAAGAGGGCGGGTCTGTCGATCCTCGCGGGAGTGTCGTCACTCGGCATCGACCTGTTTCGGCATAGGTCCGGCGCGAGCATCAATTCAATTCTAGAGCTACCTTGGCGGAAGTTTCAAGAAAAGTCAAACAATTTCCGCCCGTGTTGTGTCGCGACATCGGCTCTGGACTTGCGGCAAGTGGTCAAGCCTCTACAATAGTATTTAGACCTTTTCTAGATACGCCGCCGACGAGAGAGAGTGCGGAATTCGGGTGTGAGGACTGGCTCCATCCATTAGATAGGCTGGCAGACTCCCGCCCAGGACGGATCGCATGTCCCTCGGATTGGCCGTTGGTGCAAAGGAGTCCCCGATCGTATCCTCGCCGGGATGCGTGAAGGCAGGCTTCTACGAATCCGCGAAAATGCCCGCGGACTCTCTCCGGATGATCCTGTCGAGAGTGGTTTGATTTCTCGGGAAAAAGGTGTGGTAGACTGAACGCATCAGTCGTGATTGAGCAGAGTACGCGCCGATAGGCGTGCGCCCTGGCCTCGACGCGATGGGAAGTCATGGCCCTAATTCGGATGTGGGTCTGCTGTTTCAGGGAGGAAGACTTCGATGGCTGGGAGAATGTACAGGATACTGGCACGAATCGGACTGCCGGGACTGGCAATGGGGATTGGTATCGCATTGGGCGCGAGTTTCCGAGGTGAGCCGGCGTCAGCCCAGCAAGCCGCGGGCAGCACCGGGCGTCCGAGCGCCTCCGGTTCGCAGGGTGGAGGCCGGTCCGAGGCCCCGAGGTCCCCATCGGCCAAGACGGTGGGCGGCAACGACCAGGCCGGGACGTTGGCCTTGATCGCGAACCCGACGGGACCCATTCAATGGCTCTACCTGATCGATACGAAGCAGAAGTCGTTCGCCGTCTATCGCATTGACCCGACGAATTCCAAGGGGAGCGTCAAACTCGAGGCCTCGCGGAAGTACCGCTGGGATCTCGAGCTCGACGAGTACAACAACCAGGGGCTCGAGCCTTCCGACGTGGAGGCGCGCGTCAAAGCCCTCACTCATAACGTCCAATAAGACGGGGGACCGCCGGCGTGACGGGTCGGGGTCTTCCCTGTGAGAGAGTTGACTTCCAACGGCTACGACAGGGCCGATCTCGACCGCGAGGAACACGTCCATGGCTCAATTTTATACATTGGAAGAAGCCGCCCGCGTCCTCGGCATGGGCTCCGAGGAGCTCAAGACCAAGGCTCAAGCGCGAGAGGTCCGCGCGTTCCTCGACGGTGGATCGTGGCGGTTCCGCGTCGTTGACATCGACGAGCTGGCCCGCCGCCGCGGCCTCGGCAGCGATGCCGAGCTGCGGCTCTCGGACCTCGAGGTCCCCGCGGCCGGGAGCGGCTCGAGCGCCGATGACCTGGACCTGTCCGAGTTCCACCTCGGCGTGGCCAAGCCCGACCTGGGGCAGGAGACCATGCATTTCGGCAAGGCATCGGCGTCGGAGGGATCGTCCGAGCACGATATCCTCCTCGACGACCTGTCGCTGCCGCCCAACGCGGTGACCGGCTCCAGCTCCGTCATCATCGGCGTCTCGTCGTCGGGCAAGCACCCCACCGATTCGGACGTCCGGCTCGTACCGGACAACGTCCGGGGTGCCAGCGACTCGGATGTGCGTCTGGCCTCGGCCGACTCCGGGCTGCGTCACCCCAGCGATTCCGACGTCACCCTGATCAAGGATGATACGGCCGACCACGGCATGATGCGCTCTTCCGGCGCCGGCGACACCGCCGTTCGATCCAGCCCGTTCGCGGGCTCTTCCGCGGAGATTCCGGCCAGCCACTCCGACAGCGATTTCGACCTGAATCCATCCAGCGAACTCATCGATGCCTTGCAGCCGGACTCGGGCAGCGACTTCGAGTTGAGCGCACTCGACGCCAGCGACGAGTTCGAGGCGACGCCGCTCAGCAAGCCGAGCGATTCCGACGTCATGGGGGCCGATCCGAATCTTTCGGGGATCAACCTGTCTCGGCCCAGCGATTCGGGCATCAATCTCCAGCGCGCCGGCGGGTTGGGGATGGGTCAAGCCGATTCCATCGAGCTGGCCCCGCTGAGCGACGACGACATCAAGACGACCGGCCCCCCGCCGAAGGCCAAGCCGTCCGCCCCCAAGAAGTCGTTGTCGGCCACGCCGCCTCCGGCCGTGAAGAAGGGCGAGAAGGACATCTTCGACGACACCGACTTCGAGGTCGACGTCCCCCTGTCCGACGATGACTCCGACGACAAGACCGTCCAACTCGAGGCCGCGAGCGACTTCGAGCTGGAAGAGAGCGACAGCGGTTCCGAGGTCTTCGCCATCGACGAGGATGCCGTCGATCAGAACGCCGCGACGGCCATGGCACCATCGGCCTTCGCCGAGGATGAAGACGAGGATGACGACGGATTCGACGCGGCCGTGTCGAGCGAGATGACCAGCGGCTGGTCGAGCTCCGATAGTTCCAGTGTGGGGGCCGAGCGGGCCAGCCCCGCCATGGTCCTCTCGCGCGAGAGCGAGGCGGAATGGGGCGGAGTCTGGGTCGGCTTGCTCGGCGTCTCCACCGTCTTGCTCCTGGTCATCTCGTTCATCTCGCTGGATTTGATGCGGAATCTCTACGAGTTCCGCGATGGCGGGCCGTCGTCCGGCCTGGTCAAGGCAATCTCCGGCCTGTTCGGGGGTTGAGCAGTCGTCCGGCTCGGATCGTGTGTACTCTGCGATGGCTCGATCGAAATCATTGCGGTCCGGCGTGGGTCGTTCGACGCACGCCGGACCCGGTTGCGGGCTCATGCTGGGCTTCCGGCATGAAGGGGTCCTTTCGGCGACACGATCGGCATTGACTCGGGCTCCTCTCGCGAACGATCGTTTCCGAAAGGAGGCGGAACGGATGGTTCGTGTCCATCATCACGTCGTTGTCCCCTGGCTCTCCCTGGCGGTGCTCCTCGCCTCGGGGACCTTGCCGGGTTGCGGCATCGTGCCCCGGTCCCGAATGGAAGAGTCCCAGAAGGTCAGCCAACTCCTGCGGACCGAAAACGCGCGCCTTAAGGATCAGGTGCTCTCGTTGCAGAGCCAGAACCGTGATCTGGCCGACCGGGCGGTCGACGACCTCCGGCGATTGACCGCGCACGAACAGGCCATCGAGCGGCTGGAGCAGACCGTGCATGCCTATCAAGGGGACCGGGAGCGTCTGGCCGCGGCCTACGAGCAACTTACGGTGAGCCTGGGTCAACGGCCTGATTCCGAGCGCGAAGACGCCGGCCGAACGCGCCAGGACAGCGCGATCCCGGACCGTGGAAGGCCCACTTCGCCGAGCGGCCCTCCGAGTCCTGAAGGTATTACGAGCGTGGATGATGAGGATCGAAGCCGATCGACGTCTCCCCGTCAGCTCGATCAGACTGGGCCTTGACTGGGAGCGGAATGCCACCTCATAATCCATTGAGGAAAGAGACGCCCACTCGGAAACTCCGGCTTTCACGATCGGGAGCTTGATGCGATGCGGATGATCAGTCGAGCGATAGGGGTCGGCCTGTTGACCTTGGTTCCGGCGGTGGCGGGTGCTGCGGGGATCCGAGGGGAGTACGTCGAAGCCCGCAATGCCGATGTTTTCACCGGGCCATGCTTTTCCAATGCCGAGATCTTCATCTACGGCAAGCAAGCCGTCCTGGCCTGGAAGGTCAAGGAAGGTTCGTGGAAGGGAGAGGATCTGTCGGGATTCTGCGTCGCGGCCGCGGTGCTGGGAGACTCGACCTTCTCCCTGGACCATCCCGACAAGGCCCAGTCGGTCCTGATCGTCGATTCCCGGGCGAACGATCGCCAGCAACGAGCCCTGATCGACATGGCCAAGACATTGGGCGGCGCCCGGCTGGGCCACGTCGTGAATGTCGTGAACACTCGGATGAGCCTGACCCTCGAAGATCATCAGTCCGCTGCCGATGAGGCCGCCCGTTCGACTCACGGGATGCCCCACTCGCCCAGAGCATCGTTCTGGGCCGCCGGCATCGCCCAGATCGTGACTCGTCCGCTCGACGACCGCGACCATCTTTGCGGTAACGAGGTCGTCGCCTATCGCCCGCTCTCCAGTTCCGTCGATGTCCAGCCGGCCTTCACGCTGGGGCATGAATTCAAGGGCAAAGGCTTCGATCGGGGTTGGGACGACCCGAACTGCCGCAGCAGCTTCGTCGGCCACTTCGCCTATTGAACGAGTGGGCTGTCAACCATGGATTGATAAGTTGGAGTCCCGCCTTCAGGCGGTCCGGACCGGCTAAAGCCGGGACTCCAGCTTTTCCAATTCCGTTTGATAACGCACTAGCGTGAGACGCATTCGAGCGATCGTCTACGATTACCGTTTTGGGAACTTCTTCGTTTGCCTCGGGGTCCTAGCACGATGAGACCGATCGTTCTCCTCTGCCTCTTGGTCGCGGGCGGGACAGGCGGTTATGCCCAAGAGTCGATCAAGGTCGAGGCACGCAAGCAGGCTCCACCAGCCTCGCTCGCTGCGGATGTCGTCGGCGCCCTGAACGGCCAGAGCATTCGGATCCAGGATGGCGAGGGTAAGGATTTCGCAGAAATCTGGCTGCGAGAGTCCATCGCGTGCGCCGAGAAACCTTCGGGGCCGAAAGGGGTCATCCAGTTCCCGTTTCTTGCCGACGGCCAGTTTCTTGGCATCCTCCAGTTCGCGACAGAAGGACATGATTATCGCGATCAGGCCATCGCCAAGGGTGTTTATACCATGCGATACGGCTTGCAACCGACAAACGGCGATCATCTCGGGGTGAGCCCTTACAGGGATTACGTGCTCCTTCTGCCGGCCTCCAAGGATAAGACCCTCGCCGCGCCGAGTCGGAAGCAGTTGGAGCAGCAGAGGCGCAGAGTCGGCCGGAACAAGCCATCCGGCGTCATTCCTGTTGTTGATGGCGCCACGCGGGGCCAAGCCCCAGCCCGTCGCCATCCATGATTCGGACAAGAATACATGGAGCGTGGTGTTGCCGATGCGTCTCCAGGTCAAGGGGCAGACCGAGCCGACCGTGTATCCTGTCCAGATCGTCGTGATCGGTGCGGCCCCCGTGTGAGATCGAAAGGGCACGCCGCAAGATGGAAGGGATCAAGATCCTCGGTTTCATTTTTCCGGTGGATGCCACGGAGGGACGACCCTCTCCGTGAGCATTCCTCCGGACTGAACCCATCATGATGCCTCTTCCTCTCCTGATCGCGCTGATTCTCGCATTCGGTTTCGATCCGGCCAAGGCCGGCGATCCCTTCACGGATGTGAGCGTGCGTGTGATGGAAACCTGCGGCGGGATCAGCCTTGTAGCGATCCTGTCGTTCGGGCTGGGCTTGTGGGTCGCCTCGCGCGTATCGCAGACCGGTCTGGCCACGTCGGCATTGAGGAAGCGCTATGCCCTCGGTGTCCGGCTTCTCACGATCCTCTCGCTCGTCGTCTACGGGTGGATCATCCATTGGGTCGGATGGTCCCGGGTGGTCCGCACGAATTGGGGTCTGGACGATTACGTCCTTCTCGACGATCTGGTCGTATTCCTGCCTTATGCATTGATCCAGCTTGTCGTCTGGTGGGGCCTCTTCTTCGCCGAGCGTGCGTTTCAGATTCGATCAGGCAACGGATTGGCAGGCCAGTTGGGTCGTTACCTGATCCTGCGGTCACGCCAGTCCATCGGCTTGATCATGCCGGTGGTGCTGTTGTATGTGGTCCGGAGGGACATCCTTTCGAGGCTCTGGCCGCGCTGGGATGAGAACCTGATGGCCGAGCCGGCCGAGATCGCGATTCTGGGTTCTCTGGTCCTGATGGCCTCGCCGCTCTTCGTCCGATTTGCCTGGCCGACCCGCCCGCTGCCGCAGGGAGCGCTCCGCCGTCGGCTCGAGCGAGCCGCCGAGCGCGTCGGCTTTCGTTTCACCGACGTGCTGGTCTGGGATACAGGCCACTCGATGCTCAATGCCTGCGTCACCGGAGTGCTGCCGGGATTTCGCTACGTCCTCCTGACCGATGCCCTGATCGAGTCCATGAGTCCGCTGGAAGTTGCGGCGGTTTTCGGCCATGAGATCGGTCATGTGGCTCATCGACACCTGCTCTATTTCGGCTTTTTCTTCGTGGGGAGCCTGGGAATCCTCACGCTGGCGGCCGATGGCATCGCCGCGGGCGAAGTCTGGCTCTCACATCTGACATGGATCGCGCCGTTTGCCTCGGAGGTCTTGAGTCAGACGATTCAGGCTTCCGCCTTGTTGATCCTGCTGGGCATGTATTTCTGGCTCGTTTTCGGCCATCTCTCGCGTCGATTCGAGCGTCAGGCGGACGTCTTCGGCAGCAAGATCGTGTCCTGCAATCTCCCGAACTGCCCCCCTCATAGCGATCCGGATAGTGAAATGCTTCCCGCGACGGGTCGAAACGTGGAGCCCTCCATCTGTCCGGTAGGAATTCGAATCTTCGCGGTGGCGTTATCGAACGTAGCCGAATCGAATGGAATGGAGCTCTCGCGGCGATCGTGGCGGCATGGGAGTATCGCCAGCCGGATTTCCTTCCTGGAGCAGCTCGAGCGGGATCCTGAGCAAGAGCCCAGGTTCCAGCGGAATATCCGTCGATTACGAATCGTTCTGGGTCTCATCCTCGCCCTGGCCATCGCCATCGCGGCTGTCCGGGAGTTGATGTCAACCGGTGGGCTCGGCGGATGATCCCCGGAGTGAAGCACTGCGAAAGCTCTCGCTTTTTGCGTTGAAGAGCTCTTCCAGACGGCTTGCTGGGCCTCGAACGACCCGGGGTCTGATGTTTGCGAGGTCCCGTGTCGGGCCTGATTGGCTCTTTGAGGTCGGTGCGAGTTCTGTTATAGTGCCCCCTCATGCGGCCGGTTCACTGAGGAACCGCTCGGATCTGGATAGTCCCGCGACAGGGAGGTCGTCATGGTGCGGTGGCCCATTCGGCTGAAACTCATGGTCGGTCTCAGCCTGGTCGTGGGGATGATGCTGATCCTGATGGGTGGATCGACATTCGGGTTGCATTCTTTCCACATGAGCAACCTGACGCAAGGCGATCAGCTCAAGGAGCTCAAGGCGTCCACGGAACTCTTTGCCGCGGTCTTTCAGTTGCACGTCCGGGGCGAGAAGACGACCGAGCCAGAGATCCGCGAATTGAAGCAACGCGTCGTCGAGGCCAGGGATGCGCTCAAGGTCTACTTCCTCCAGTTGAAGAAGAACTCGAGCCAGGGGACCCGGGCGGATAACGGACTCGGTGAACTGGAGCTCGCCCTCCTGATGGATTACGACCTGACCGCGATCTACAACGAGCTGGACGCCAATCACACGTTGGCCGAGCCGCTCTTCCCCGGCACGACGATCTATGTGCCCGACTTGCTCTCGAAGTTCAAGCCGGCGGATGATATCAAATCGCGAATCGAACGCCTCTATGACACGGTGAGCCAGCTACCCAGGAAGCTGTACCAGGATTTCTGGAACGTCCTGCAATTGTCGCAGGGCCAGTATCACACGAGCCGGATCATCGTCTGGTCGTCGGCCTTCATGGTGGTGGGGATGCTCTGCGGGCTCACCACCCTGGTCCACCGCTGGGTGCTCTTCCCGGTCCGGATGCTCCAGCGCGGCGTGCGGCATGTGGCGTGGGGCTCCTTCGACTACAAGATCAACTTGAAGTCGGGCGACGAGATGCAGGATCTGGCCGAGGCCTTCAACGACATGACGGCCAAGATCAGCGTGACCTACGCCGATCTCGAAGGGCAGGTCCAGGAGCGGAGCCGTCAGCTCGTCCGATCCGAACGGCTGGCGGGCGTGGGATTCCTCGCCGCCGGAGTGGCCCACGAGATCAATAATCCCCTCGCTTCGATCGCGTTCTGCGCGGAGGCCCTCGACCACAGGCTCGAGCGCTTCCTGAGCACGGTCGATGATCCCGATTGCCGGCTGGTCTTCAACTACCTGAAAATGATCCAGGAAGAGGCGTTCCGGTGTAAGAATATCACCGAGCGCCTTCTCGATTTCTCCCGGTGCAACGAGATCACTCGCGAGCGGATCGACCTGGCGAGCCTGATCCAAGGCGTCGTCGAGATGATCCGGCACATCGGCAAGTATCGCGGGAGGAATATCATCTTCCATCCGCGAGAGGCCGTCATGGCCCATGTGGACAGCCAGGAAATCAAGCAGGTGGTGCTGAATCTCATCGTCAATGCGCTTGAGTCCATGGATGCTCACGGCACGCTGCGGATCGATACGCGCTATCGCCAGGGGATGGCCGAGATGATCTTCACCGACGACGGCTGTGGCATGGAGCCCGATGTGCTGGAGAATATCTTCGAACCGTTCTTCACCAAGCGTCGGGAAGGGAAGGGGACCGGTCTCGGACTGTCGATCACGCATCGGATCATCAGTCAGCATCAGGGCGAGATCATGGCCGCGAGCGCGGGGGCCGAGCAGGGGGCGACCTTTACCGTCCGGCTCCCGGTCCACCCGACCGAGATTCCCGACGAAGGCCGGCCCAGGCCCAGGAACGTGAGCCGACGGAGCGCCGAGCCGGCCGAGACCGCGACGATCTGATGCCCGCCGACCCGCGGCACTACAGCCGATTCGGACAACAGCAGACACGATGACCATAAGGAGACCCGTGACATGGACAAGTCGCGTCAGGGAGGCTTGCGGATCCTATTCGCCGACGATGAGTCCCATCTCCGGGATTTGATGCAGTTGGAACTGCCGCGACTGGGACACGAGGTCACCGTCTGCCAGGACGGCACCGCCGCACTCCGTGCCCTCGAGCGTGGTCTCTACGACGCCGCGCTGCTGGACTTGCGGATGCCCGGCCTCACCGGCATCGAAGTCCTGGGCCAGATCCGTCAAATCAGCCCCGAGACCCAGGTCATCATCCTGACGGGGCACGCGTCGGTCAACACGGCCGTGCAGGCGTTGCGACTGGGTGCCTTCGACTACCTGACCAAGCCCTGCAAGTGGGCCGAACTCGAGGTCATCCTCGCTCGGGTGGCCGAGCGCCGCGACATGGCCAACAAGACCACGGCGCTCGAGACCCGGTTGAAGGCCGCCGAAGGGACTCCCCTGCTGATCGGCGAGACCCCGGTCATGCAGCAAGTCCGTCGCTTGATCGATACCATCGCACCCACGGATGCCTCCGTGATGATCCTCGGGGAGACCGGGACGGGTAAGGAATTGATCGCGCGGAACCTCCACGACAAGAGCCGACGCACCGACCGGGCCTTCATCCCCGTCAATTGCGGAGCCCTGCCCGAGAACCTCGTCGAGAGCGAGCTCTTCGGACATCGCAAGGGTGCGTTCACCGGCGCCGACAGTAATCGGAAGGGCCTCTTCGAAGTCGCCAACGGAGGGACTCTCTTCCTCGACGAAGTGGGTGAGCTGGATAAGAGCGTGCAGGTCAAGCTCTTACGCTTCCTCGAAGCCGGGGAGATCCGTCGAGTCGGCGAGAATGAGCCGTTCCGCGTCAACGTTCGCGTCCTCTGCGCGACCAATCGCGACCTCCGCGACATGGTTTCCAACGAGCTATTTCGAGAAGATCTGTTTTTCCGGCTCAATACGTTCGAGATCTTCTTGCCACCACTCCGCGAGCGTAAGGGAGACATCGCTGCGCTGGCCCAGCACATGCTGGTCCGCTATACCTCACGGCGCGGATTGACCCAGTCAACGATCGTCCCGGATTCGATCGACGTCTTGCAGAATCACGACTGGCCCGGCAATATCCGCGAGCTCGCCAATATGATCGAGCGTGCAACGATCCTCGCCGGGGACGGCCCAATCCTACCGGAGCACCTGCCGACTCAACTGCCCGTTCGGGGCCGAGCCCATTCGACCTCGGCTTCGACGATCAGCCCGCCGCACTTCCAGATCCCCGAGGGCACACCGACCCTTCGCGACGTGGAGATGCGTTATATTCAGACCGTCCTGGACAAGCACAGCGGCAACAAGCCGGCGGCATCTCGCGAACTTGGGATCAGCCTGAAGACCCTCTATAACAAGATTAACCAGCTCCAACATAACTGACCGTCGCCCAAGGCCGATTGCTCGCTCGGTCAGGCGCGGGGGGAATGTCGAATCGCAAGCGAAGTCGATTCAGGAGGGGCGGCCGATCGTTCCCAACTTCACAAGCGACTTGTAGGCAGCGACCGCCATCCTATCGCACGCTTCATTTTCGGGATGGCCGTTATGACCCAGGACATGAGTCACGTCAACTCGATGGGTAGCCAGCAAGGCGTCGATCCTCTGCCACAGATCGAGATTCACGACCGGCTTGAGGCGACCGCCTTCCTTCCGCATCCATCCCTGCCGCTTCCAGTTCGGCATCCATTGGCTGATCCCTTTTGCCACATACTGGCTGTCGGTGATCAACTCGACGCGGCAGGGTCTCTTGAGGGTGGAAAGGCCCTCGATGGCCCCCATGAGCTCCATGCGATTATTCGTGGTCTCGGGCTCGGCTCCTGATGACTCGACGATCTTTCCCGTGGCCGGGTGATGGAGGATGAACGCCCATCCACCGGGCCCGGGATTGCCGCTGCAAGCGCCGTCCGTGAACAACCGAACCCAATCTGCCGGCGCAGCGGCATCCCGTTCCATTGGAGGATCCTCCGTGTAAGCCAGGTCGATGTCATGGGTCCGCGTTACGCGAGACCTTTCGGCCCCAGGATCTCAGTACTTCCGCACGACGCCCACGAGGACGCCCAGGATATTCACCCGGTCGCGGAAGATCGGTTTCATGGTCCGGTTGGCCGGCTCGAGGCGGATGCGGTTGCGTTCCCGGAAGATTCGCTTGAGTGTCGCCTCGCCCTCCTCATCCCGGACTGCCACGATCTGGCCGTCGCGAGCCTGCTCTTGCTTGCGGATGATGACATAATCGCCGTCGGCGATGTGCTCGTCAATCATCGATTCGCCCGTGACGCGCAGGGCGAATTTGTCGCCGGGCTCCATCCACTCGGAGAATGTCAGTTCCTCGTGCTGTTCGACCGCTTCGATCGGTTGTCCGGCGGCGATCCGGCCGACGAGCTTGAGCCCGGCATGCTGCGGGTTGACCGGGTCATCCAGGAGCTGGATGCGCGCGACATGTTCGGCTCGCGGTGGATCAGGCCCTTCTTCTGCAGGGCCTTCAGGTGGCACATCACTCCATTGGGACTCTTGATCTGGAAGTGTAAGCCGATCTCGCGGACCGTCGGTCCGTATCCCCGTCCTTGGATCTTACTGCGAATGAAACTGTAGATATCACGCTGTCGGGGAGTCAGGGCATCCAGGTCGGCCATCATACGTCTCCATGGTCTGTGGAACGCGTTCTCAGGAGTCAGCCGCCGCCCGTCCACAGGTGCACCTGTCAAGCGCGGGCGATTGCGTACTGGCTCTTTGATTGCTAATGTACACCGGTAGGCTAGCGCACGCGAGAACATTTTTCGGGAAAAAATCCGATTTTTTCTTGGAGACCGCCGATTCTTGAGCGAAAAAGAGACTCCGGCTGCGATCGGAGTGTGAATTAACGGCCCTTGCTCTCGTTCCGTGACCAGCCAGTGCCCCGGAGTCATCGATGTCGGAATCTACTCGAATCCTCGCCTTGCACGCTCATCCCGATGACGTCGAGTTCCAGTGTGCCGGAACACTGGTCTTGCTGCGCGAGGCGGGATGCCATGTGACCATCGCCACGATGACGCCGGGAGACTGCGGCAGCGCCGAGCACGATGCCGGGTCGATCGCGGCGATCCGACGTCAGGAGGCACGGGCTTCGGCATCCCTGATCGGGGCGGATTATGACTGCCTCGAGTTCCGGGACATGGCGATCTTCAACGAAGATGAGTCGAGGCGGAGGGTGACGGAATTCTTGCGGCGAACCAGGCCCGCGGTCATCCTCACGGCCCCGCCGGTGGATTACATCACCGATCACGAGATGACCAGCCTGTTGGTCCGCGACGCATGCTTCGCCGCATCGTGTCCCAATTACGCGACGCGCCAGTGGGAACCCGCACCTCCGCTCGGGAAGATCCCCCATCTTTACTTCGTCGATCCGCTCGAGGGCCGCGACCGAGACGGGCGGCCGGTAACCGTCGATCTCGTGATCGACGTATCCGGGGTCTTCGCCACGAAGCGCGCGATGCTCGCCTGCCATGCGAGCCAACGAAACTGGCTGATGCGCCAGCACGGGATCGACGAATACCTGGAGATGCAGAGCCGATGGGGGGCGCGACGGGGTGCGGAGATCGGAGTCGCGCAGGCCGAGGCCTTTCGACAGTATCGGGGCCACCCTTACCCGCACGATGACATCCTGACGACCTTGATCGCTCCGGACCGGGCGCACCCCGTTCAGGGCATGGCGTAAGTGATGAGCTGCGCGATCATGCTCTGGAGGTCCTTACGGTGGACGATCCGGTCGATGAATCCGTGCTCGAGGAGGAATTCGCTGGTCTGGAAACCTGGCGGGAGCTGGACCCGGACGGTCTGCTCGATGACGCGCGGGCCCGCAAATCCGATCAGCGCTTTGGGTTCGGCGAGGATGAAATCGCCCAACGAGGCGAAGCTCGCCGCGACGCCACCCATCGTCGGATGGGTGAGGACGCTCAGGAAGAGCCCGCCAGCTTCGTGGTAGCGGCCCAAGGCGGTCGAGACCTTGGCCATCTGCATCAAGGAGAAGATCCCCTCGTGCATCCGGGCCCCGCCGCCGGAGCCGGACACGATCACCAGCGGGAGACGCTGTCGAGTCGCTTCCTCGACGGCCCGGGTGAGTTTCTCCCCCACCACGGACCCCATGCTGCCCATGATGAACTTGCTGTCGGTGATGCCGAAGACGATCCGGATGCCGCGGATGAACCCCTGGCCGACCACGGCGGCCTCCTTCAGTCCGGTGAGCGCCTGCTCCGACTTGACGCGTTCGGGGTACGGGCGTCGGTCGTTGAACCCGAGGGGGTCCGACGGTTGGAGGTCGGCGAACCATTCCTCGAACGTATCGGCGTCGAGGAGCTGCGCGATCCGCTCCGCCGCCGAGACCGTGAAATGGTGATTGCACTCCGGACAGACGAGCAGGTTCTGCTCGACCTGTTTGCGGAAGAGAGTCGCCTGGCAACCCTCACAACCGATCCAGACCTTCTCCGGGACGCGTTTCGGCTCGAAATGTCCATGCCAGGCATTCGAGGAACGTCCCTCCTTCTGTCCCATGGTGTGATCCCTTGTCCCGATCCCCCGAACCGTCCAGCTCCGTGCCGTGTCTGATGAATCGGCATCGGGCCGACCGACGTCGAGGATTCTATAGGCTGCCGTTCTGGAGGAGGACCGGCGCGATATTGATCCATTCGAATTCGCAGCAAGACCATTGTTCGTCGAGATGGACGCGGGTCTCACATCGCAGATAAGAGGCCACCAGCCTCGCGAGCGGCTCTCCGACGACCAGGCCAATGGCCTCGTCCTGGTGGCGGCGCAAGAGCGGTCGGAATGCGGTCTTGATCCGCTCCATCGCCCGCTCGACCGTCTCACCCTGGGGCGGACAGATCGTCGCAGGATCGTCGATCCACTGGCGGAACAGCTTGGTATTCCTGCGCTTGATCTCATCGATCTGGAGGCCCTGCCACAATCCCTGGTCGAGATTGCGGAACTCGTTGATCCTCTTGGGACGCACCCCCAGGAGCTTCCCGACAATTTCCGCCGTCCTTATAACATTCTCGCCCGGACCGCAATAGATTGCGGACAGCGACGAGGTCCCCAGGCTGGCGGAGAGCATCTGGGCCATCCGCACGACTTCATCGCGCCCCCGCTCGCTGAGCGGGACATCGAGGACGCCCTGAACACGGTTCTGCTCATCGTAGAGCGTTGCGCCAGGCCGAATCAAAATCACTTGCGACATTTCGGGTTGAACAGTAAGACCGCGCCAGGTTTGGTGAATCTCGTTCGATGACGCAACATCGGTCGAGGACCCGGCTAGCACCAACGTATGACACGCCCTATCTTGCCACGGAAGCGATCCGCTCGCAACGCGTCCAGTGTCACGCCCGTTACCTGGTTACCATCGACACTCGGTCAACGATGGAGATCACCTCCTCTTCTCAAATCGTCACTCGCGAGTAAAGAGTTGCGTCGGGCTCGATGTTCGGACAAGATGATGCACCGGGCTGGGGGTCTGAAGCCATATAGGACGAAATATCGTCACGCCAGGCTCGGGAGCCCGGATCGCCATCTTCCCCCGAAATTGTAGCGGTTCGACCGGTGCGGAGATAGCCCGACGATGGAGGTGAACGGTTCTTGAGATCCATCCAGAGTTTCGATGATGCCGTCGTGGGTGCCGGGATTATCGGGCTGGCCCACGCCTATCAACTGGCCAGCCGAGGCCGCCGAGTGGTCGTATTCGAGCGCCATTCCCGGGCATGTAGCGCTTCCGTGCGAAATTTCGGGATGCTGTGGCCGATCGGTCAGCCCTCAGGGGTCTTGCGCGATCTGGCGATGCGGAGCGTGGACATCTGGCTCGAGGTCCTTTCGGCGAGCCGTCTGTGGCACGAACGCACGGGTTCGTTGCACCTGGCGTACCACGACGACGAGGCGCAAGTGCTTCATGAGTTTGCACTTCGGAGTCTTGAGACCGGTCTGAACGTGGAGCTTCTCGATCCCAGGCAGGTTCGGCACCGGGCCCCGCATGTGCGGCAGGAAGGGCTGAGACGGGCGATCTGGAGCCCTCACGAAGTCTGCGTAGACCCTCGCGAGGTCGTCGCCGGCTTGCCGGATTGGTTATCGGGCCGCCATGGAGTTTCGTTTCGATTCGAGACGCCGATCGTGACGATCGACGAGCACACACTCATCTCGGGCGACCAACGCTGGTCGGCCGATCGAATCTGGATCTGTTGCGGGGATGAGCTCAGGATGCTCTTCCCGGAGCTGCTCGCGACCTGCGGTCTTGTGCCTTGCAAGCTCCAGATGATGCGATCGCAGCCCCAAGGAGAAGAGTTGCGGATCGGTCCTATGCTGGCGGCCGGCTTGACGCTCCGCCATTACGCCGCGTTTCGAGATTGTCCCACACTGGGCGAGCTCCGGCGCCGGATCGCGAGGGATTCGCCCTGGGTCGATCAGTATGGCATCCATGTCATGGTCTCGCAGAACGGCCGGGGCGAGCTGACCATCGGAGACTCTCACGAGTATGGAGACCGGATCGAGCCCTTCGACAAGGTCGAGATCGACGAGTGGATATTGGACTACCTCAAGAGCTTCCTCGAGATCTCCGGTCTGAAAATCGCTTCGCGATGGCATGGGACCTATGCGAAGCACCCCGAGGGGCCCTTCTTGATCCTCAAGCCGTCCTCCGAGGTCACGGTGGTCACGGGGGTGGGAGGGGCCGGGATGACGCTCTCCTTCGGACTTGCAGAGAAAGTTGTTGACATGGAGCTGGGAGCGTCCGTCGGTTGATTCATGTCATTGGGAAAGGGGCTTCGCACGATGATCGGGATCGAACTCGTGGTTTTCGACCTGGCAGGGACGACGGTCAATGATGAGGATTCCGTGAACCGGTGTCTCCGCGAGGCCCTCGGAGCGGCCGGTCTGGCGGTCACTCCCGCCGAGGTCAACTCCGTCATGGGGATTCGCAAGCCGGATGCGATCGCGATCCTGGTCGAAAGGAAGGGACGGCTCGGCGATCTCGGGGATCGGCTCGAGGCGATCCATCGCGACTTTGTTGACCGATCGATCGACTTTTACAGGAATGATCCGACCGTCCGCGAGATCCCCGGTGCCGTTCGGGTATTCGACACGCTCGAGCGTGAGGGAATCCGCGTCGCGCTCAATACCGGATTTGATCGAACCATCACCGACGTGATCCTCGAACGCCTGGGGTGGTCGGGCAACAGGTCCGTCCATGCGACGATCAGTAGCGATGAAGTCGAACGAGGCCGTCCCTATCCCGACATGATCCTCGCGCTGATGAGGAGATTGGGCATCAGCGATCCGCAAAAGGTTGCCAAGGTTGGGGATACGCCTGCCGATCTCGAGGAGGGCCGCAACGCGGGTTGTGGGCTCGTCGTCGGTGTCACGCAAGGGACCCATCGACGCGAGGAGCTGGAGCGGTACCCCCACTCACATCTCATCGGCACCGTCGCCGAACTGCCGAGCCTGCTGGGAATTGGAGGCGGGTGATCGGAAGATGGTGGCCGACCGGGGGCCTTCCGCTGCGAAGGCCCCGGTCGTCGGGATTTCGGCGAGTCCGATCTGATCAGTTCGACACCGGGGCTCGCGAGGGTTCGTTGGTCCGCCCGTGTCGGGCCTTCGAGTCGTCGAAGCTCTCATAGAAGTCCGACGCGAGCGACCCCTTGCTCGCCGGCCCCAGCTTGGCCTCGCTCAGGATCTGGTCCCGAGTCTGATCCAGGATCGCGTAGAGCTGCTGGTAAGCCTGCTTCTCCTTGAGCGTCTTGGCCGCGTCGAACCTGAGGTTGAACGCGTGCATGAAGCCCAGGAGATTTCCCAGAGAGGTATCCTTGACCTTCTTGAGCTCCGCCAGCGCCGGGCGGATGTCGGGCTTATCGAGCAGGCCCACGAGCGCCGTGGAGGCGTTGATGAACTTCTTTGCCGCGGCCTGGTCGTCCGGATCTTCGAGGGGTTGGGCCGCGAGCTTGGAGCTGAGGTCCTTGACGAGCGATCTCGCCTCGGCGATCGTCTTCTGCGAGATGTCGCCGTTGAGGTCCTCCTCGCGCATCCGAGTGACGATGTCCTTGTAGAGTTCCTTATCCTTGGCGAACCGCGGCGTTTCGAAGGCCCTGGGCCATTTCGAGGCGCCCCTCAGTTGATCGAGGACGAAGGTGACTCGTTCCGAGGCATTCTGGAACGGGATCTCGGCGATCAGATTGGCGGGCACCATGGTGTTGGCCGCGCTGCGGGCCGAACTGCCGAGTCTCGGGTCGCTCAGGTCCCTGACGGCCGCATTGAGCGCATCACCGTTCTCGATATAGGCTTGGCCGGGATTATCCCTGAGCATCTTCTGGTGGGCATCGTAGAGCGACTGGTCCCTGAGGAACTCCTTGTGGACGCGAGCGGCGTGAATCATCGCGTCCTCGTGCGTCGCCTGAGCCCAGGCGTTGTTCAGATAGACGGCCGTCTGGGCGTTGATGTTGTTGGCCATGGCCGTGTCGTAATTATAGATGCCGGCACCCATGGCATAGTAGCCGGCCCCCTGGAGCGCGGCGCTCTGGGGCGTGGATCCCCCTCCGCCCCAACCGCCGTAGCCCCAACCGCCGTAGCCCCATTGGGCCCGAGCCTCGCGTCCGGTCATCGATAAGATCAGGGCCAGTCCCAGAGCTATTCTCATCAAACGGAGCATTGCGAACCTCCTCGTGGCTGGGCCTGAGACCCGCTCGACAACGGGGAATCAAGCCTGTGAACTCGAAGTCGTCTCTCGTGGTGATGGGCGTCGTACCGCGAATCGATAGTTGGATGTCTCCCCGGTCGCTGCCTTCCAGGTGGACAATTCGGATCGGGGGAGAGGTGGAATCATGGTGTTGTTCGTCCACCATCGGTTTCCGGGCGACCGGCATCCTCCCCCGGACCGGGACGGTTTCGCGGTCATTGGACGTGGAAAGATTCAGAACACCAGAGTAGATTCTAACATACACGGTCCATGCCGGGACAGCATTCGACGCGCGATGGACGGGCCGATTCCGGAGGCGATGCGGTACACCCGAGTTAATCGGAGAGGCCAAATCGCCGGAACCGAGACTCAGAGATCATCGAGGGGGATCAAGTCCGAGTCGGCCTCATCCAGGCTCCAGGATGGTCCGTCGGCCGGTCGGTGGGGAGGGGGAGGCGAGGCGACCGGTGGCGGAGGCGGAGGCGGTGGCGGAGGCGGTGGCGCACGCCGGGCGACGGGAGGGCTGACCGGCGCCGAGTCTCGTCGTTCCTCCACCAGCTCGAGTCGATATAACAGGGGACCGATGGCCAGCTCATCGCCGGCCTTCAGGCGGGCTTCGTCGACCACCTGACCGTTCACGCGGATCCGGTTCCGGCTGCCCAGATCGCGCACCAGGACGCGATCGTATGCCATGGCCAGGCAGCAATGGCGACGAGAGATCTTGGGCTGATCGATGCGGACGTCGCACTCGAGATGACGGCCGATCATGAGGATGGGGCGGTGAAGCGTGATGATCGGCGCCGTCCCTTTGATCAGGGGGGCGAGTCGGAATGACATTCCTCAGGGTGCTCCGGGGCGCGGTCCTGCGCCAATACCGCCGGCTCTTCGCCGGCGGCTTGGCCGTTCTCGGACATCTGCACGATGACCTGGATGCGACACTTCTCGGCGACGCCGACGGGCAGCAGTTTCCGAACTGCGGCCGCCAAGGCATTCTCACCCCCGTCGGAAAACGGGGAGGGCCCGCCTACTGCCGGCTTCAAGGGCATCGCCGGCCGGTCCTCATGGTGAGACGCCACCGCCAGCATGCCGCCCGGCTCGGCGACCGTCTGCTCGTGCGCCTGGCCGTTCTCCAAGCGATAACGGATATGGGCGATCGACAGCTCATCGCCCGGCCGCAGGCGACCGATCTCGACACGCTGACCGTTGATGCGAATGCCATTCGTGCTGCCGAGGTCCCTGACGAACACTTCGCCGTTCTCTTGCGTCATACAACAATGATGGCGTGAGACTCGCAAGGAATCGAGTCGCGTGTCACATGCAGGATGACGCCCCACGACAACCATGGTGCGATCCAGCGTGATGTCTGGACCTTCATCGAGGGCCACCAGTCGTGAGGGCATTGAGACACATCCTCGATTGAAGCCGTTGGCGCGACCGCTACGGTTAGCTTCCGCCACGACTAAATGGCCATTATAGATCAACTCGATTCCACCTGGCTAGCGCGAAGATTCCAAATCGTCGAGAGCTCGTCCGCCCGCCCCAACCCGACTTGTCGGTGGTCCTCGCCGGATTCCGAGGGAACGTGATGCCGATCCCGCACCGACACCCCGATCTCTGCCCGTTCGTTCTCGCTATAGTAAGGATACAACACTTCTCAAGAACTGTGCGAAAGCTCCCTGACTTCATTGACCCACGTGACGTGTCGATGGCTCCGTTGCGAGAATCGTGCCCGGTGTCGGAGTAGCCATCGGCTTCCTCGGTCTCCGCCCGCAACATTGCAAACGGATCAACAATCCCGGATACCAGGAAGGGAAAAAAGCTCCCGATCTGGAGGTTTTATCGTTTTTCGCCTGAGAAAGCCAGAGCCGTCTCCGGCCGATCACATGTTTT
This sequence comes from uncultured Planctomycetota bacterium, assembly GCA_963777695.1. Taxonomy (GTDB): domain Bacteria; phylum Planctomycetota; class Planctomycetia; order Isosphaerales; family Isosphaeraceae; genus CAVZRC01. The sequence continues at coordinate 501,496 of CAVZRC010000001.1, read as the reverse complement.
TCTCCGACCCGGGAGGGCACCGAGGTCGATGAGCCCTCACCCCATCCTTGGAATCTCCTGCCAAAGACGATTTATATGATCGTGTTTCTTGTTCAATTGTGCCGTGTCCTCGGTCGCGGCATGTGCCGGACGGCCTAGGCCCTGATCCGAAGTAGGGCCCCGAATGTCTCCTGAGTGTAGATCGACGAAATCCGTGCCGTTACGACGTTAGGGAGACAGACCGACCCACTCGCCGAGACCCTTAACGGTTCCGGCGTCGAGTACACAGTCCCGATTCGCGAAGCCAGGACACAGCATCAGCCAGCGAATCGTGGATGCGCCTGGGCCGGAGTCCGATCGCCATGAGGCTGTTCGCGGTATCAAAATGCATGGTACGACGGCCGAGGCGAAGGCCCGTGACCGTGGCTTTGGGAGACCGTCCGGTTACGTGATCGGCCCAGAACTCACTTAGGTACGCAAATCCCAGTCCGACGGGATAGGAAACACGCCATCGCGGGACCGGCCTTCCTGTCAGCTCACTGAGCGTCTTCAACAGGCCGAGGAGCGTCAAATTCTCGTGCCCCAGCAAGTATCGACGCCCGGGTCTCCCGCGATTCATGACGAGGGTGAGGCCCTTCGCCACGTCGCGTACATCGATGAGATTGAGGCTACAATCCATGGCAGCAGGAAGTTCTCCGCGGCAGAAATCCAGGATCAGGCGTGTGGGCGGCGAGAGCCCTCGATCGCCGGGACCGACCGGCATCGTGGGATTGGCCACGACGACGGGAGCCCCCTGGCGGGCGCGGGAGAATGCATATTGTTCGGCGAGGAGTTTCGAGCGGCAATACGGGCCGACCGTGTCCTCGAGCGTGATCTCGACGTTCTCGTCGATCGCCGTGGTCGAGGCCCTCCTGGTGAGGATGCTCTCCGTGCTGGTGTGGAGCACGCGCTCCGCCCCGGCCGCGAGCGCCGCATCGAGCACGTTGACCGTCCCCTGATAATTCACGGCGTGGAACTCGTCGCGATTGCGGACCCAGAGGTTCGGGTTCGCGGCCAGGTGATAGACCCATCGTCCTCCCGCCATCGCCCGGTCGAGTCCGCGCCGCTCGCGGATGTCGGCGAAGATGACATCGACGCCGCGCGGAAGATGCTCTACCGACGCACCCGGGCGTTCCAGCACCCGCACCAGTCGGCCCGAATCCACCAACTGCGACACCAGATGGCTGCCGATGAAACCGCCGCCACCCGTAACGATCGCCAATTCATCCATGCATCCAACTCCTGCCTCGGTTCGACTCATTAGCCTCGCCCGCGAGGCATCGGTCAATCCCCTTCTTAGGCTCGGGTCCTCTCATTCGCCGATTCCGCGGCCCACATCCATGCGCCTCAGCGGATCGCGTAGAGCTCCTGATCTGATCCGATCCATCTCGGTCGCTCGAGCACACCGGCCTTGACCCAGGCCGAGAACCGCTCGCGAGTCACGAAGTCGGTGAAGCCGTAGCCTCCGGGCTGCCGATGTCTCGCGATCTCCTTCCAATCAACGTAGATGTGCGTCAAGTGTAAATCCCGTAAAGTCTGATGCAATCCGGCCGCGTCTTTCCCGCTTGCCAGGGTCTCGATCGTCTCTCGATTGAAGACGGTGTTATAGACGACATGATGGTTCAGATGGAAGACGGCTGCCTGTCCGACCAGGAGGATCCGGGCATCCGGCGGCAATTCGGCATCCATGGTGGCCAGCGGCTGATTCCAGAGTCGGGGTATATCCCGACGCAAGAACGTGAGATCGCCCGTCCAATCATTGAGACCGGTCAGTGGGGTCGAGACGTAGGTCAGGTTGTTGAAGAGCCCCAGGGATAGGATGCAACCGAGCAGGATGGACCACCCCCGGTCTCGGATCCAGTCGCCGCCCAGGCCGGAGAGGACGGCCAGTACCGGCAGCAGAGGTAGCCAGAACCGGTCGAGCCGGTGCGTCAGGAGCCACCACGTCAGGAAGATGTAGGCCGCGTATCCCCAGAGGGCGATCGCCATCCGGAACGACCGGGCGCGGAGGAGTGCCAGGGGGGCCAGCGCGACATAGAGCGGCGACTGCCAGTCCGACCCTCCGGCGATCTCGACCAGGGAATTCCAGAAGTGCCGGGCCGAGATCGGCTTGTTGGGGCCATGGATGTTCTGCCATTTCGCCTCCATCGCCGCATCCCAGAATCGACCGTGAAAGACCCGATAGCCCAGCGGATACACCGGGTCCCCGGTATCGATGACGTTCTTGATCAGCCAGGGGCTCATCACCAGGGCCCATCCCAGGATGTAGGCGAGGACGGGCGCCAGCGTGCGTCCGCGAATCGATGCGGCGACGGCGAGGATTCCAAACGGAATCACGGCGGAAATCAGTCCGGTATACTTGCAGGCCATTGCGCCGCCGGCCAGGACGCCGAGCAGCCCCCAGCTTCGCCACGGAGCGATCGGAGGGTCACCGCTCAGCCGGATGAACCACCAGACGAGGGCGGCATGGAAGAAGCAGAGGGGACCCTCCACGTAGGCGATGACGCCGATACGATAGACCCAGGGCGTGGAGAGGTAGACGAGCGCCGCGATCCAGCCGGCCCGGCTCGACGCCCGCCCGGCCGTCGCCGCGACCATCACGGCGGCCGCGGGGGCGAACAGTGCCACCAGGAGCTGACCGGCCAGGCCACCCCACCACCAGTCGCCCATCACGACCATCCCGAGCAGGTGGAGCATCTCCACACCGAAGGGCATATTCGTATACACATTGTGCGGCAGGAAGCCGATCCGACCGGCCTGGTAATACTCCTTGGGACCCGCCAGGTGATACTCGAGGACGTCGAAGTCGATCGAGGGGAGCATCGCCCCCAGGATCATCAGGAACACGAAGGGCGCGATCGCCGTCAGGAACAGCCATGCGATCGGATCGCGGGGGGTGGATTCGCGCGGCCTGGGCGTCCCCCGACGTCTTCCGAGCCAGGCGGAGACAAGGCCGAGGGTCGCGATCAGGCCCAAACCGGTCCGGATGAACCGGGGGTCGAGCCATCCCATCCGACCGACCATGAGCGCCATCACGCCGAGGAAGGCCGTGCCGATGCCGTAATCGACCGCGATCCGCTCACCGATCCCCAGTCGATCGCGGAGCCCGAGGCGGTCGAGCACGAGGTCGCCCAGCCCGATCGCCGCCGCGGCGATCAGGCCGGCGGTCAGGACGATCGGAATACGTTGCGGCAAGTATTCAACGTGACTGACCTCGAGGAAGGCCTTGCCCAGCAGGGAATCCCGGAAGTGCATGCCGGGCACGACCTCGGGGATCGCCTGGAGGAGCAGGTGACCTCGTCGCACCAGTTTTTCGAGGGTCGATACATTCGGGAGCGGTACGACGAGGAACCAGGCGAACCAGAGGATCTCGAGGCCGGCGAGGGCCCACAAGATCGGTCCGATTCGTGCGAAGGATGCGGGGACCATCCTGCCCCGAGGTCGCTCCGTGTCCGGCCCGCCTTTCACAGCGTCGGCCCTATGGTCCAGGGGCGAACTCCTCCTCGCCCACGCCGTTCTGCTCGCTTTTGGTCTGGACGCCGCTGGCCACGTCGAGGATCAGATCGAAGAGGCGGCGGCCCACGCTCTCGACCGGCTCCCCATCCAGGATCGGGCCAGCGTCGAGGTCCATGTCGGCGATCATCCGCTCGTACATCGGGGTATTGGTCGCCACCTTGATGCACGGTGTCGGCTTGAGCCCGAGGACGCTCCCCCGTCCGGTCGTGAACACCAGGACGTTCGCGCCGCCGGCGATCAGCCCGGTGGTGCAAGGAGGGTCATAACCGGGCGTGTCCATGAAGACCAGACCCGGCGTGTTGACGCGAGCGGCATAAGGCACGACATCGACCAGTCGGGACGAGCCGGCCTTGGCCAGGGCGCCCAGGGATTTCTCGTAGATCGTGGTCAGACCGCCGGCCTTGTTGCCCGGGGACGGATTATTATCGATCTTGGCCCCGAAGATCCCGGTATACCATTCCCACCATCGAATCCGCTCGATCAACTTCTCGCCGACCTCTCGCGAGACGGCGCGACGCGTCAGGAGGTGTTCGGCACCGTAGATCTCCGTCGTTTCACCCAGGAAGGCCGTACCGCCCTGGGCCACGACCAGGTCGGCGGCGACGCCCAGCGCCGGATTGGCCGTCACGCCCGAGTTGCCGTCGGAACCGCCGCATTCCATCGCCAGGGAGATCTTGGAGGCCGGCTGTTCCGATCGGGTCCAGGCGTTTGCCTCGGGGAGCAATTCCATCACGGCTCGGGCCGCGGCCTCGACCGTGCGGGTGATCCCGCCCTCCTCCTGGATGTTGAGGGTGCGCGGCCGGTGGGGGGCCTTCGGGTGCCCGTTGGTGCCGGGAACACCCAGGGTGACGAGGTGCTGAGAATCGACCAGATGTTGCGCGAAACCGACCTCGCATCCCAGTCCCACGATCACGTAAGCCGCCACGTTGGGATGGTGGGCGAAACCGGCCAGCACGCGCTCGAGGATCTGGTGGTCCGGGCCCTCAAACGGCAGGCCGCAGCCGCCCTTGTGCGTGATCGCGAAGATGCCGTTGACGTTGGGGAAGTCCTTTCGCCAGGCACCATCGCGGAATCGATCGGCCACATAGCGCGACGTACTCGCCGAACAGTTCACCGTGCTGATGACGGCGACGTAATTCCGGGTGCCGACCCGTCCGTCCGGGCGAAGGTAACCCTGAAAGGTACGCGCCGAGTCCGGCTGTCGGAGCTCCGGATGCTCGGTCGCGTAGGCATAATCGCGCTCGAACAGGTCGGCGCTGAGGTTGTTACTATGGACGTGCGATCCCGCGGCGATCGGCTTCGAGGCGAAGCCGATGATCTGCCCGTACTTCCGCACGGGTTCGCCGACGGCGATGTCGGCCAGCGCGACCTTGTGGCCGAGCGCGATCGGTTCGCGAACCACGATGGTCCGCCCTTGTTCGTGCAATTCGAAACCGCGCGGGATCGGCCGCGCCGCGACCGCCACGTTGTCGATCTCCCGGAGGACGACCGCCTTGGGTCCCTCGACCACCACCGCCATCTGTCGTCCCCTTCCACGGATCGTGCATCAGATCGTTTCGATCGTCCCAGATGGCCAGTGTAGTGGTTTGGCTCCAGGTTGGAAAGTCGCTCGGCTGAAAGCGGTCCGGGCGATATAATGAATCGCTGTCTCGCCGACATCGGCCGTGCCCCCTGGCAGGAGAGTGACCGATGCCTTCACCGTTCCCCGGAATGGACCCTTACCTGGAGAAACCCTCCCTCTGGGCGGACGTGCATCACGAGCTGATCTCCGAGATCCGAGCGACGCTAACTCGACAACTCGATCCCGGCTATTATGTCCAGATTCAGGAGCGGGTCTATGTCTCGAGTGAGGACGATGCAGGCCGGATCGTGCTTGTCCCGGACATCAAACTTGAGTCTCAACCGTCGGGAAGTCATGGTTCGAGCTTGACGACTGACGGTGGCGGCATTGAGATCACGGAACCCATCCTGGTCGAGATGCTCCTAGACGAGGAGATTCGCGAGAGTTTCCTGGAAGTCATCGACATGGAGAATCGGCAGGTCGTCACGGTCGTCGAGATCCTGAGCCCGGACAACAAGGTCAATCGTTCGCAGGGCCTCGAGAGTTTCCGCAGGTCGCGGAAGTCCATCATGAAATCGCGGAGCCACTGGGTCGAGATCGACTTGCTCCGCCGCGGGGTCTCGCTCGCCGCACGGAAACGAATCAGGGCGGCACGATTACTTCGTCCATGTCTCTCCGGTGCGCCTCCGCCCGAACGGCCTGGTCTGGCCGATCCAACTGTCCCAGCGATTGCCGATGATTCAGGTCCCGCTCCGAGCGAAGGAAAGCACGACGCTCGATCTTCAAGTCGTGCTTGATGCAGCCTATGATCGTGCCCGTTACGGTCGTTTGATCGACTATACGTCGGAACCGGTCCCACCCCTGAGCAAGGAGTGGAAGGAATGGGCCGACCGCTTGCTGCGAGAGGAAGGGCTGCGTCCGCCGAAGACCGAGAACTGATGCAATGGTCTATCGCAAACATTTAGAAGGGATCGAATTCGCGGCCGCTCGAATCTCCTCGGCGTCACCCCGTCATCCCTCTGAACGAGGCGCCGAAATGGAAGGACGACGATCGTCCGGGGTCTCGCTCGGGGATGGAGAGTCGCTCGGCGGAAAACAGCGAAGGCGATAGAATCAGGATGTTCGTCGAGACCTTCTCTCAGTTCGAGCGATGCCGGGAGGTGATCCAATGCCTTCGCCATTCCCTGGTATGGACCCCTATTGGAGAAGCCATCTTCATGGCCGGGCGTACATTCAGAATTGATCTCGTGCATCCGCGCGGCTCTCACTCGACAACTTCGGCCCAGATACTACTTGAATGTCGATGAGCGGGTCTATCTTTCGAGTCCGAACGATCCCGGCCGGAGCCTCTGGGTCCGCGATCTCTACTTGACGAGGGAGTCTAAACAGCGGGTGAGTACATCGAAGTCCCAGAACAATGCGGTGTTAGCGGTGGCCGAGCCGATCGTCGCGATCACACTCCTTGATGAAGAGATTCACGAGAGATATCTCCAGGTGATCGACACCTCCGACAGGTCCGTGGTCACCGTGATCGAATTGCTCAGCCCCAGCAATAAGGTCGATCGAGCGGCGGGATTGGAGAGTTTCCGGGAGAAACGCAACCAGGTCATGAGGTCGCCCGCTCATTGGGTTGAGATCGACTTACTCCGCGCGGGAGTCTCGCTGACGCTCGACGAAACGATTCCCGATTATGAGTACCTGGTCCACGTTTCGCCGGTCGAGCGTCGTCGGAAGGGACTGCTCTGGCCGATCCGTCTTTCGCAACAGTTGCCGATCATCGGCATCCCTCTTCGTCCCAAGGACGGCCAGACCCCGCTCGATCTCCAGGAGATCCTCGACACCGCTTACGATCGCGCGGGGTTTGACCTCGGAATTGACTACAAGAAGGAACCGGTGCCTCCCCTGGGCAAGGCGTGGAAGGGATGGGCCGACCGATGGCTCCGCGAGAAGGGGCTGCGTCCGCCGAAAAAATCCGCGAAATGATCGCGTCAGACCAATTCGCCGCGGAGGACAGTGACCGCCCGTCCGATCAGCGCGATGCGAGCGCCTTCGACGCGCACCTTGACGACCCCTCCACGTCGCGAGACCTGATGACCCGTCAACTCCGACCGGCCCAGCTTCCCACTCCAGTAGGGTCCCAGGAAACAGTGTGCCGAGCCGCAGACCGGATCCTCGTCCACACCGACGCGGGGGGCGAAGAAGCGGGAGACGAAGTCGAATTCCTCGGTGCTGGACCGACTCGTCACGATGACGCCGCGGTCCGGCAACTGCGCCAGGCGGCGGATATCCGGCCGGATTGTCCGGACCTCCTCCTCGCTGTCGAGTTCGACCAGGAGATCGAATCGGTTTCGGCCAGCGAACCGGATGCGGGACGGAATGGCTCTGCGGAGAAGGGTCCGCTCCTCGTCCATCTCGACTTCCGATCTAACCGGCTCGCACGGGAAATCGAGCTCGATCCCGTCCGGGCCTTGCCGAGCGGTCAAAAGTCCGCTTCGCGTCTCGAACCGTGCCGCGTGGCCCGGATCGAGAAAGCCTTCCTCCCAGAGGACATGCGCGGTCGCCAGCGTCGCGTGGCCGCAGAGATCCACCTCGGTATTGGGAGTGAACCATCTGAGATGGAATCGACCATCGTCGAGCCGGTAAGCATAGGCGGTCTCCGAGAGGTTCATCTCCGCGGCGACGTCCTGCATCCATCGATCCTCGGCCGGCTCGGGCAGGACACAGACGGCGGCAGGGTTGCCGGTGAAGCGGCGATCGGTGAATGAGTCAACCTGGGTGATTCGCTGGCCCATCGTTCTGACCTCGATTCGCAGGCGCAAATTCGGGATGATTCGGCATCTCGGCCGTCATCGAGACACGCGATCCCGCCGGATAGGTTCGTCTCCGGCCCAGGATTCGCCATAATGCTGGTATTGTGAAAGGTGACGCAACCCACGATCGCCTTTGTCTTCCGCGAAGATGGTCCATAATTTAGCTGGTATGATGCCGGTTTTCTACGGAGATTCGGCCTGTAACTTCCGAGGAGGGATGCGACCCTTGCCTATGACGTTCCTGCTCACCGGCTCGGTCATCGCCGCCTTGTTGTTCTCGACGGCGATGGTCAGCCCGGTGTCGGCCGAGGATCCCGATGCCCTGGGCGTCAACGACCGTGAGACGCTGCTCCGGTATGCACGCGATACCTGGAAATCGATGGCCGCGATGGCCGACGGGAGCGAATTGCCCGTCGATTCCCTCCGCCATCACAAGGCGGACCGATGGGAACCCTCCCCCACGACGAAGCCAACGGACATCGGCTGCTATCTCTGGAGCATCCTGGCCGCCGAGCGATTGAAGATCATCGAGCCGGATGAGGCGGAACGACGCCTGGAGCGAACCTTGGCAGCCATCGAGCGCCTGGAGCGCGTCCACGGCTTTTTTATCGACACCATGGACGCCCATACCGGGAAGGCCCCGAATCCATCGCCCACCAAGGTGGCGACGACCGGGTCGATCATGTCCGCGGTGGACAACGGCTGGCTGGCCGCGTCCCTGATCATGGTTCGAAATACCCGTCCTCGGATTCGAGACCGAGTTGACGCGCTGCTGAAGCCGATGGATTTCCGCTTCTTCTACGAGCCCTATTCGGCGACGGATCCCAGGCACCATCCGGGCCTGATCCGGGCTCCTTATCGAATCGAGGAGAAGGAGTTCGGCGGATTCAATCGAATCCTCAATACGGAGCAGCGAATCGCTTCGTATATCGGGATCGCGCGAGGACAGATCCCGCCCGAGCATTATTATCGCGTCGATCGTACCCTGGGGCCCGACGAGGGAAAGCAGGGCGAGAAGCCCGCGGGCGAGTGGCGGACCTTCATGGGGATCCCGGTCTTCGAGGGTCACTATACCTATCGGGGCATGAGGATCGTACCGAGCTGGGGCGGGAGCATGTTCGAGGCCCTGATGGTGACCTTGTTCGTGCCCGAGGAGCGTTGGGCCCCCCGGAGTTGGGGAGTGAACCATCCCCTTTATGTCCGCGGGCAGATCGAGCATGGCCTGGACGAGGCCAGATACGGCTACTGGGGGTTCTCACCGGCCACGAATCCAGAGGGTGGCTACCGAACCTACGGGGTGGATGCGATGGGTGCGGATCCCGTGGGATACACCTCGAACAACGACGATGTCCGTATCCGTCCGTCTCAGACCGTCCGGACGAGAGTCTTTACCAACGGCATCGTCACCCCCCACGCCTCGTTCCTGGCGTTGCGATTCGCACCGCGCGAGGCGCTCGAGAACCTCCGCAGGCTCCGGGAAGCCTTTCCCATCTATGGCGAATATGGCTTCATGGATTCGGTCAATGTTTCCCGAGGGATGGTGTCCGACCGCGTGCTGGCCCTGGATCAGGGGATGATCATGGCCGCGATCGCCAACGCCCTGGGAGACGACGCCATGCGGCACGCCTTCAGCGATGGAGCCATCGAGTCTGTCCTTCGTCCCCTCATGGCGCCCGAAGAGTTCACGGCAGGCCGGGAGGCTCCCGGATCAGAGCGACGCCCGGGCTGATCGATTGCTTAACATTTCTTTACGCCATTATGTCGATATCGAACTGGATTCTCTCGGTCCGGATCGCCGATAATCCCGACGTGTACGATCCGGTTTGCGTAGACGCAGACTCCACCGGTTTCTTCTTGGGTCACGTCCATGGGCCAGGGAACATTGCCATATTCGCTGAGCCGAGGTCTCCTCCTCGTGGTCGTCGTCTCGTTACCCACGCGACCTCGCCCCGCGACCATTTGTATCGTGTCCTCTGCTGATCCTTGAGGAACTGCCCGCCCCACTCGCGCGATCGTCAACCGTCGCCCGTCATTGATCGGCTCCGATCCAACCCGGTGCTCGACATTTCCCTTTCGGATCCGCGACAAATTGGGAGAGTAGGCTATGAATTCTTTTCACGTCTTGATCGCGTACTTCTCGCCCGAGACGATGCTCCCGCTCTCGTCGATCATCGCGACCATTGCGGGCTGCTCGCTCATGTTGAAGCGAAGCTCTTTCCGCTTCGCGGCGCGTAGCTTTCGGGCTATCTTCAAGCGGCGACGAGCCCGGGATCGGGCGAACGCGCCGCATTTCCGCGTGGCCGAGAAGGCGCTCGATCGGACCAAGGGTATCTGAGATCGCCGCACGATTCGGGGTCGAGGATGAGGTCATCGGTGGGCGCGGATCGCCGCGCTCCCCAACCCGAACCGGGGATCGAATTGCACCGCTGAAGCTGACCTTGTCGATCCGCTCGACATCTCGTAAATTCGCTCGCGATCTCCGGGCCGTTGTGAATCGAACCAAGCCCGCGATGATGAGTGTCATTTGCCTTTACGCGATCGAATAGTATTTCCTCTACTTCCGAATCCGATCAGTATGTTCGCATCGCCCTCAAAAAACGACCTACGACTCTGCGGGGCCTGGACGGACCAGGAGCCGGGATGGACCGATCGGCGCATCGCCTTTTGGCTTCGCGTGTTCCTCTCACTCGGGATCGCGCAGCGGCTGCTTCGATTCGCCCTCAATTATCCGCTCTGGAATGATGAGGCCTTCCTCGCGGCCAACCTACTCGATCGCGACTTCGGCGACCTCACGAAGCCGCTGGACTTCCAGCAGGTCTGCCCTCTGTTTTTCCTCTGGCTGGAGAAGGCGATCAGCGTGGTCCTCGGGTTCAACGAATGGACCTTGCGGTTCATACCCACTCTCGCTTCGATCGCGAGCCTCTTCCTGTTCCGCCATCTGGCCGGTCGCCTGTTGAAGGGCATCGGCCTGGTGATCGCGGTGGCCATCCTGGCGATCGGCTACACGCCCATACGCCATGGCGGCGAGGTCAAGCCCTATGCGACCGACTTCCTCCTAGCCCTGGCACTGATCACCCTGGCCGTGGATTGGCTCAGGTGTCCCCATCGAATCGAATACCTCTGGGGACTGGTCATCCTCGGCCCCCTGGCCGTCGGGCTCTCCAATCCGGCGATCTTTATCGAGGCGACGGTGGGTCTGGTCCTCACCATCCCCGTACTCAAGACCCGATCGCCCCGAGCGATCGTACCCCTTGCGTTGTTCGGGATCGCGAGCGCCGCCACATTCCTCGTCCTGCTTCGTTGGGTCAACGGGCCACAGAGTGCGAGCGTCATGCAATGGATGCGAGTCTACTGGGCACGAGCGTTTCCACCCCGATCACTGGCCCTGTTGGTCGGATGGTTGGCGAGGGCACATACCAGCCAGATGTTCGCGTATCCCGCCGGCGGGGATATCGGCGGTAGCAGCCTGACGACGGGCATGGTCGTGATCGCGATCGTTGCCTATATACGACGCGGCTCGAAGACGGTGCTCTTTCTGCTACTCACCCCTTTCGCACTGGGGCTGATCGCGGCATTCATGGGTCGATATCCTTATGGCGGCAGCGCACGTACGATGCAGTACGTCGCCCCGGCCATCATCGTGATGGCGGGACTGGGGACCGCGGTGGTCCTGGCGCGATTGCCCCGGCCGATGTGGCGCGAGCGGTCGCCGCGGCTGGTCCTGATCGGCCTCGTGGCGATCGGCCTTGGGATGATGGCATGGGACGTCATGCATCCGTACAAGATCCCGTTGGATCTGGAGAGCCGCGATTTCGCCCGTCTCTTCTGGGCCGAGGAGTCCTCCGCGGCCGAATTGGTCTGCGCGCGGACCGATCTGCACCTCCCGCTCGATCCGATATTCTGGCAAGGCGACCGCGCCGCCACCTACCTATGCCACCAGGCCATGTTCTCGGATCGGCACCGCGCCAGGCTTCCGGCTCGGCTCGACCGTGTCAGCGTCACGCATCCCCTTCGACTCGTGGTCTTCGGCGAGACGCCGGGTGATTTCGCCAAGGTATCGCGTTGGATCGAGGAGAACGCCGAGAATTGCGAACTCCACGCGCGGCGAGAGCACGTCCTGAACAAGGGCCTTCGCCGCGGGAAGGCGTCGAGCGAGGACCGATACGTCGTCTATGAACTCGTGCCGCACCAGCTCGCGGCCTCGCCCGTGGGCGACGCGAGGCGTTGAGGCACGCCGCACGCCGACGCTCGCCTCGGATCAGACGACGGAACCGAGGATTCGCTCCGCTCCCTCGACACTCCAAGCCGTTCGTCAACCGTTTGCCGGCAGATCCCGATTCATGAAAATCAGGAACGCCAGCCCGATGGAACTCGCACCGACACCACCCAGTATGGCCAGGTTCAGGTCGAGCGTCTGGGCTTCCTTGACCAGCTCGACGGGGTTATAGGCTTTGAAGATCGAGAGCTTTTCCAGCCAGGGTCTCCACCAGGAATCGTGGAACACCGGGATCAACGAGATGACCCAGATGATGAAGCCGGCCAGCGTCAGGACCGAGCCGATCAAGGTGGGACGTCGCCGGACATGGTCCATGGCGGATGCCAGAAGCGTGTATCCGTAGATCGGGAATCCCAGGGCAGTCAGGTTGATCGCCGGTCGGAAGAGCGTGGCCACGGTCGGCGGCTCGCGAAGGACATTGTATCGGACTGCAATCGCGGCGCCGGCCATCAACGCGAACCCCAGGACCACCAATCCCACGCACGCCACCCAGATATGCGCGGTCAGGTAGAGCCATCGGGGGATCGGCCGGGAGAGGATCAGGTCCATCGTCCCCCGCTCGACCTCGGCGGCGACCGCGCCGGAACCCCGGCTGATCGCCCACGAAGCGAGCAGTATCAAGATGAACGGATGATTCCAGGACGCCATGATCAGCTCGGCCGAGGACGGTACGCCCTCGATGCCCATGGCCCTCAACATCTGAAGCCGACCGCCGAGGTCACCCGAGTCCGAGCCCAATTGCCGGATGATCTCGCTCTCATTGCGCGAGGTCACATAGACGAACAACCAACCCAGTCCGAACAATGCCAGGGCCGACAATCCCAGCGTCCATCGCGATTCGTGGAGCTCCTTGCGGATCAGTGCCCAGAAGGGTCTCATCGCGGGTCCTCCTCATCGAATGCGTTCGGCGCGTGGAAGCGGTCGTAGAGGCTCCGCAGTTCTTCCGTCCCGATCGCGAGGTCTTCGACGGGTACCGACCCGAGCCATCGGAGCAGTGGGGGAAGTTCACCGCGATGCTCGAACAGGACCTCATCCCTCTTCCGCTCACGCTCGGTCAATTCCAGCTCCGGGGGCGGCAGTGGCGACGCGTCCGGGCCGAATCGAATCAAGACCATCCGGAGACTTCGCCGGGTCTTCATGTCCTCGACGTGCATCAGGCGCCCTCGTCGCATGATGGCCACCCGGTCGGCGACCTTCTCGACCTCCGAAAGGACATGCCCCGAGAAGATCACAGTCTGCCCTTGCTGCCGAGCCTCCTGGACCAGCTCCAGGACGATTCCCCGCGCCGAGGGGTCCAGTGCCGAGGTCGGCTCGTCGAGGATGAGGATATCCACCGGGTCGGCGAAGGTCTGGGCGAGGAGGAGCTTCTGCTTCATCCCGGTCGAATACGTCCGGACGCGACGATTCAAGTCCAACTTCATGATGCGTTCGGCGATCGCGACCGCCCGATCGAGCCCGACCGAGTCGCGCAATCCGCTCAGGAACTCGAGCATTCCCAGACCGGTCATCGATCCATACAGCCGCAACTCGCCCTGGAGGTAAGAAACGAGGCGACGGACGTCGAGGCTTTCACGCCAGCAATCGAATCCACCGATCGAGGCCCTCCCCGAGGAAGGCTTAAGGAGGCCCATCAAGAGCCGAATCGTCGTCGTCTTCCCGGAGCCATTCGGCCCCAGTAGCCCGAACACTTCCCGACGACCAATCGCCATCGATAGCGATTCCAACGCCATCATCCCGTTGTATGACTTCGAGAGTCCCTCCGTTACGATCAGCGTCGCGTCGCCCATGCCGCTCGCTACCTCCGAGAGTGGTTAGCTCGATCTCAGCATCCTCGATGTCCTCCGACCGTCAGGACTGGCATATCCGGCTCGATCGATGCTGCAAGATGAATGGTGCTACCCGCGACTCGATTCGAGAGATTCACTTCTCGTAGGGTTTGCTTGACCGTTAAGCATTTTAAAGCAATGATGGAGCGTATAGCCCAGCGAGTGGTGACGTCAACGGATCGTCGTGGACACTGACCCCACTCGAACGAGATCGACAATGACCTCGCTGTTAGACCGAGGAGCGAAGGGTCATGGGGACACTAGTACAGATATCGGATCTCCTCCCACGCCGGGAATGTCTCTCGCACTTCTTGGCGCGAAGACCGAATACCGGGGCCGTCCTGTGGCGGATCAATGGTTTTCGCGCCAGGCTCCTGGTCTGGACGGTCGAGGAGTGGGAGAAACTGGAAGCCCATCCCATCGATGCCCAATACCATCCCAGTGGTGTCTGGTGCGCCCTCCGACTGGATTGAAAATTGCCGCGACCGGTGCGAACGGCCTTCAGGTTGGGTTAACAATGGACCTCGACGTACAAGACTCGTGGTCGTATCCGCGAGCGAGCATCACGGACGGGGCAACTCCTTGGTCGAGGCCGTCCCGGGGCCCGATTTTGAGCCCTTGGCAGCTTCCTTATCCGGTTTGGCCTGTCGGGGTGACAGGAAGACGAAGACCTCGGTGCCGACCGGGGGGATTTTGGCCGTATTGGCCGTGAAGCCTCGATCGGCGTCATCCGCGGAGCTGACGATGGGCAGATCCAGGATTGCGGTGGCGAAATTGGCCACCGTGATCAGGTCCCCTTCGTCGGCGGCGTAGCGGGGCTTCTTCGTCACGGTATCCTCGTAGATCAAGCTGCCGGCGAAGACCCAGTCGATCCGGAGCGGAGCCTTCCTCTTCTCATCCCAGACCCACTCGCGCGCGTCCGATCGCTTGAGCTCGCCGTCCTGGCGCCAGAGGAACTCGATCTTCAGGGGCGTACCCGCGGGCGGCTCAAACTTCGGGACGAACTGGACCGGATGGCCCGCTTCGGCCCCCGTGAGAAGCAACACGGTGTGGATCGCCTTCGGCGCGGCATCGGTCGCGATGATCGCCTCGTGTTCCTTGGTGCCCTTCAGGCACAACAAGTGTTCGAGGATCCCCTCGCGCAGGACGACCCGGGCGCGGACGACTGCTCGCTTCTCCTTCTTATCGAACCAAAGGCTGCGCCCCCACTCTTTCCATTCGCGGTCGGGATGAATCTGCTGTTCGCCGGGAGGTCTTGCCGTCGCGGGAGCTTGGGCCGTCAGGCATAAGGAGACCCAAAGGGCAATGGTCGAGGTCATCGGTTGCTCGATTCGTTGGGCTCGGGTCCTCGCGAGGCTCGAGGGATGCGAGGATTCTCGGTGCGGCGAACGGGATCTCCCCTCATGTAGCATCCCGAAATCTCGAGCACCGTTCAAGGTGTTCGACTCGAAGAGCGTGGGGCCCGGCGGGAAAAACGAAAGGCCGCCGGAGGGTTCTCCGGCGGCCTCGAGGTCGGGGGAAGTTCTCGCACCGGGCTTCTTCAGCCCACACTCCGTCAGGCTCAGAGTGCGACCGACGGGATGCCCAGCCGCTCTTCCTCTTCCTCAAGGATGATGATCCGGGGCGTGACCATCAGCATGAGGCTCTGGGAGTTACGACCGATGCCGACGTTGCGGAAAAGACGATCGATCAGCGGCGTCTTGGACAGCACCGGGACGCCGTATTCGATCCGCTGCTCGGTCAGGCTCTTCACGCCGCCCAGCAGGACCGTACCGCCATCGGGCACCGTCACGGTGGTCGTGATGGTATTCGTGGTGGTATTGGGGAGCTGGATCGTGCCGGTGATCGTCGCCGCACCGCCGCCCAGGCCGCTGCCGCCGACGGCTCCCGTCTGGGACTGATAGGTCGTGAACCCGTTCAAGGAGTTGAAGAACGGCGAGAGCGTCAGTCGCACGTATCGTCGATCGGCCGACACGACCGGGGTGACGGTCAGGGTCGAGCCGGTCGGGAGCTGGGCGATCTGCGGCGTGTAAGCGACCGCACCGGGACCGATGATCGGCGTGAGACCCGCAACATAGTATTGCACCGTGTTGCTGAAGATCGTCGCCGCCGCGCCGTTGAACGTGGTGACCTTCGGGGCCAGGAGGACGTTGGATCGCGTGTCGCCCTGGGCCGCCGTGAGGAAGAGATAGACTTCGAGATCGCTCAGGAACGCGATCCCGAACGTCGCACCTCCCTGGGACTGATAGTTATTGACGAACGTCGGAGCGATCAGGCTGGCCTGAGTGTTGGTGAAGGGGATATCCAGGTTCGGAGAGAAGTTTCCGATGCCGCCACCCTGCGTTCCGACGACGTACGGCGCGTTACTCCCATAGGCATGATCTCGAACCGGGTTGACGATGTAGACCGGCTGGGAGACTGTGCCACCGGTGCCGCCGCCGCCGCCGCCGCCGCCGCCGGTCGTCCCACCGCCGCCGCCTGCGGTTGCGCCGCCGCCGGTCGTCCCGCCGCCGCCGGTCGTCCCGCCGCCGCCGGTCGTCCCGCCGCCGCCGGTCGTCCCGCCGCCGCCGGTCGTCCCGCCGCCGGTCGTCCCACCGCCGGTCCCACCGCCGGTCGTCCCGCCGCCGGCCGTGGTTCCCGAGGTGGACGTCGAGGTCCCCGTGATCAGCCCTCCCGTTACTCCGTTGATCGGGAAGAGTGACTGCGAGGGATTGATGGCCGCAAACGTCGAGTGCCTGCCGACCGTGTCGGATTGGATCTGGAAGTCGAAGTCCACGCCGATCTGCTCGTAGAAGTTATCCTGGACGGTGATGAATCGGACCTCGATCGAGACTTGCAAGTCCTGGAGCCGGCGCAACTGGCGGAGCAGGTCGGCGACTTGCTCGTGGACCTCGGCCGTGTGCCGGATGATGAGGCTGATGCTCAGGAAGAACGGGGTGATGGCCCCGATCGGCCGCGCCACATCGAGGCCGCCGTCGGCACCGCCGAAGGCGCCGCCGAGACCGTAAGTCTGGGTGACATCCTGACCGGACCCGTCGTGGACCTGCCACGTGTTCGGAGCGATCGACGTCGCGATCAACTGCACCAGTGGTGTCAGGTTGACCCATCTGTCATCGGACTTGGAGGTACCGACACCGTTGGGGACTCCGCTCGCCCGCTGGTTCGCGTTGGGATAGCCCATCGTGTTGACCACCGGCTGGCCCGGCGCATTGAGCTCGGCGAAGGCATCGTGTCTCGACAGCTCGTGGGGCAGGAGGTTCACGGCCGGCTTGTTTGGCGGGATCACCAGATCGCCCACATAGTACGTCTTGACGAACGTCTCCTGCTGGGTCGCCGAGGGGCTGGTGATCAGGACGACCTCATCCTCGACCTTGTAGGTCAAGCCGAGCGGCCGGAGCATTAACTTCAACGCGGTCTTCACCTGGACGTTGTTCAAGCTCAGGGACACCGGGGCTCCCGACGTGAGCCCTTCCTCGTTGAGCCCCTTGGGATCGATGACGATGTTGAGGCCCGTGTAGTCCTGGATGAACTTGACGGCCTCGCCGAGGGACTGCTTGTCCACACTCAGGGAGATGTTCTCTTTGAGCTTGGCCTCGATCGCCAGGACCTTGGGATCCTTGCGAGGCTGGAGACGGGCGTTCATCGCCAGTCGCTCTCGCGTCAGGTCCTTGAAGTTCTTGGCGTACTTGATGCCGTTGATCTGGACTTCGGGGTCGGAGACCGAGGCGAGGTCCACTTCCTGGAGGGTCCGCGCGACGGCGTCTTCCTTGTCGGACCGGATCTGGACGTCCGTCTTGAAGCGGCGTTCCATCTTGGCCTTGTAGGCGAGGATCGAGGCGGCGAGCTCGCTAGGATCGATCTCCATGGCCTTCTTCGCGTACGTCTCGCACTCGACGAACTTGGATTCGGCGTAGGCCGCGGTGGCCTTGTCCATGTACTCCTTGACCCGGAGCTTCTTGGCCTTGTCGGCCTCGAGGATGCGGAGCCGCTTCTGCTCGATCTCCTCGCGCTGCTTCTTGTCCGCCATCTTGACCAGGAACACCGCCTTGTCCTTGCGGGCCAGCTCGAGGGCCACTTCGAGGCGGCGGACCATCGGTCGCGTCAGCTCCGGCGGGAGGCCGGAAGCCTGGACGGCCTGCATGGTCTTCTCGTAGATCGCCATGGCCTTGTCGGGATCGATCTCGTGATAACGACGTGCCTCGGCGATCTTGGTCCCGACCTCGGCATTGAGCTTCTGGGCACCGAGGGTCTCGGCGTCCTGGGCCGCGTCGGTCGTGGAGGCCGCTCCCGGCTCGCCCTTGGCGCCCCGCGAGAGCTTCTCGAGGAGGCCCTGGACCTTGGTCCGGAAGGAATCGTCATCGAAGGTCTCGTCGGCGGCGACCTCCGTCAGGAGTTCGCGGGCACGCTGGTTGTTGCCCTTGCGAAGCGACGCGAGTGCCTCTTCGTAGAGGCTCAGTGCCCTGGCCTGGGCGGCCATGTTGATCTGTGCGATCAGCTCGTTGGCCTGGGCGTCCACGCCGAGCTTGCCGGCCTTCGCTTCGTTGGCGAGTCGCAACGCGGCGGGGTAATTGGCGTTGGTGAACAGGGCCCTGGCATCGGCAAGCATCTGCTCGCCGCGGTTGGCCGAGGGCTGACCCTCGACGGCCTTCTCCGCAGAGGGAGCACCCGTGGCATTCGCGGGGGCCTCGACGGCGAGGGCCGCCGGAGCCTGGACCTGGGCACCGTTCTCCATCGGGGCCGCGAGATCCGGTGCGGCGTCCGGCTCGGTCCCGGCGATGCGCCGGACCGACGGGTCGGCGGCGGGCGTCGCGGCGACCTCGACGGCCGGGCCGCCGACCGCGAGGGCCGGCTCCGTCGCCGGAGACAGGGGTGCTGCCGAGGGCTGGCCCTTGGCGCGGATCATGGCGATCTCATGCAGGACGGATTCGGCACGGTCCGTCTCCAGACCCGGGACGACTCCCATCCGCTCGGCCTTCCTCGCCTTCTCTTCGGCTTCGTCGAGGCGACCGATCTTCATGTACTGTCGCGCTTCCTGCACCAGGGAGTCATAGACACCCTGGCTCGACCGCTCGCCGGGCTTCGTGTCACGGATCTTGTCGCGGCGGCGGAGGGCCCGGGCCGCGGCGGCCACCTTGTCGGGCGTGTCATCGAACAGGCCGTAGGAGAGCCCCCACTGCTTGACCTCCAGGGCGACGGCTTCGGCCTCCTGGAACTTGCGGTCGTTCATCATCTCGCGGGCCTGGTGCAGCTTCGCCTTGGCGGTCCGACGATCGTGGGGCAGCCCGTCTTCGCCACCGGGGGCCTTCGCGGCCACGGCCGGGCGCACCCTGGAGATCTCCTCCTGGAGCTTGTCGGGCGTGTCGTCGAACAGGCCCCACTGGACGTCGAGCGTCCGGGCCTCATCGACCTTCGCCTGGGCGAGGTCGTAATTCCCCCTCAGCAAATGCTCGCGGCCTTCGTGGAGCAACCACCGGGACCGCTGCTTTGCCTCGGACGGAGTTAACCCCGGCTTGGCCCCGCCTCCGGCGGAGGCGACCGGCCCGGGCGATGCGATCGTTGTCCCGGGCGAGGCGGCGGTGACCGCCGGAGCGACCGATGCCCTCGGCATGGCGGTCTGCGCCACCCCGCTCGGTGCAGCCGCGGTCGCTTGACGGACGCCCGCTAGCTCCTTGAGGTAAACATCGAGCATCGAGCGCTCGTCCTCCTGGAGCAGATCACGATAACGATTGGCGGCCTCCAAGTACTTCGAGGCCAGATCGAACTGAGCTGAGTTGAACAGCTTGGCGCCGGCTTCCAGGTACTTGATCGGCGGCGCGGGCGGGGCCTGGCGTGTCGCCGTGGATGGCGGTGCGGCCGCGTCATCGGGATCGGCGCCCTTGGTGGCACCTCCCCATGCGCCGAGGATCAAGATGAGACTGACCGTTCTTAGCCTTCCCAACGCGACCTCCTTTCGCCGCTCACGGAGACCCCCGTTGACTTCCCTGGCGACGGCCTGAATTCGGTCTTCGTAAGTGGGAAACTTATAGCCCAGTTTGTGTTGCGAGCCTTCCCGCCTCCACGGAATGACGGCTTCACTCGTTTCCTGAGTGTCCTGGCGTTTTCCAGGTGTTCGGGCGAGAGGTTTAACCCTGGACGGGGAGAAAGTGCGGATGGTGTGTACCTCCCGGCGCCGGTCCGGTCAAGAGAATTGTTCCGAGGAAAACGACTTGTTCTCCATTAGGATCGGCTAGTCGCATCCCGTTATTCAGCTTCAACCCCCGTGCGATCGATTTTTTCGGAAGGAATTACGAGATCGTCACGACCCGCATATCCGTCACGACACGGACGACAGGTCGTATGAACCCAAGAACACGATGCACAGATGTCGCCAGAGAGAAGATGGGCCGCGCCCGCGGAATGGCGATTTTGAGATTTCTCGCCGAACACAAACTTGTGACCACGGTCGTGAGACCGTGATTCGGATGGGGAAACTCCAATATCGCACGTGAGTGCGATCCGCGCTCCGGATCGGGCTGACGCCCGAGGATGGAGGACCTTCGTCCCGTCCGAACCTCGGTCTCACGACCGCGGTCACGGGCTTCGATCTCGCCCTGTCCGGTGGCGTTCACCGAGGAGTGTCGCGATTTGCATGACCAATGACCTCAGGCGAGTATCCCGTGAACAATCTCGCCATGGACGTCGGTCAGTCGCATGTCGCGTCCGCCGAACCGATAGGTCAGCCGTTTGTGGTCCATCCCGAGAAGGTGGAGCATTGTCGCGTGGAGGTCGTGGATCTCGACCTTGTTCTCGATGGCATGATAGCCGTAGTCGTCGGTCGCGCCGTAGATTGTCCCACCCTTGATGCCGCCGCCGGCCAGCCAGATGGTGAAGCCGTAAGGGTTGTGATCGCGGCCATTGGAGCCCTGGGCCATCGGAGTGCGACCGAACTCGCCGCCCCAGAATACGAGTGTGGAATCGAGCAGACCCCGCGCCTTGAGGTTGCGCAGCAAGGCCGCGATGGGCTGGTCCACGGCGCGCGCGTTATTCTGGTGGCCATTCTTGAGATCCCCGTGCTGGTCCCATCGGTCGGCGCCGACATTCGGACAGAGTAGCTCGACGAACCGCACGCCTCGCTCGACCAGTCGCCGTGCGATCAGGCACTCGCGGGCGAAGATGCGGGTCGGCACGTAGGGATCATCGAGGCCATAGAGCTTCCGGGTCGCCTCGGATTCGCCATCGAGAGAGACCAGCTCGGGGACGGCCGATTGCATCCGGTAGGCCAGCTCGTAATTGGAAATGGCCGCCTCGAGGCTGTCGTGATGTCCCATTCGCCCCAGCACGCCTCGATCGAGCGAGCCGAGTAATGCGAGCTTGCGGCGTTGCTGCTCGGGCGATGGCTCCCTGGGTGCGATGTTGGCGATCGGTGCGGCGGTCGGCTTGAAGACCGAGCCCTGATAAGCCGCGGGGAGGAAACCGCTGTTGAAGCAGTCCATCCCGCCGGGCGGGATCAGGCCGCCATTGAGCACGACGAAACCCGGCAGGTCCTCGCACACACTGCCGAGCCCATAAGTCACCCAGGCCCCGTGGCTCGGGCGACCCTGAAGCCCGCTGCCCGTATGCATGAAGTAATTGGCCGCGGTGTGCTCGGAGAAGTTGGAGACCATCGACCGGACGATGGCCAGCTCGTTGACGCAACGGCCGACCTGCGGGAACAGGTCGCTGACGGGGATTCCGCTCTCGCCGTATCGCCGAAATTTCCAGGGGCAGCCCAGGACGTTTCCCACGTTATTGAATTGAGTCGGATGCGTCTTGACTTTGATCGGCTGGCCGTGCTCGCGGTCGAGCCTGGGCTTGGGGTCGAACGTATCGACCTGGGACGGCCCGCCGTCCATGAACAGGAAGATCACGGCCTTGGCCCTGGCCGCGAAGTGCGGCGGCTTGGGATCCATCGGGTTCTTCCGACCGGATGCGAGGCCAGCGTCCGCCATCGAATCGGCCGAGGAATCGCCCGGGGCGGCGCCGAAGCTCGGCTCCTGCATGAGGGCCGAAAGGGCTAAGCCGCCAAACCCGCTGGCGCAACGCAAGAGCATGTCACGCCGACTCATGGGCGGTTCGATGTATCGGCGGCAATGCATGGTGCTCCAGCCCTCTCGTGCGGTGGGATCCGTCGTCGGTGTCAGAGCCTGTCTCGGAAACCGCGGTGACTGTCTGGTAGGTGCTCTGCGACTAACTTTGGAAGTCGCGTTTCCTGAGTGAGATCGTTAAACCCGGCAAGGACCGGAGATTCACCACAGAGCCACAGAGATCACAGAGCCTCTCAAGATAAGTTCTTTTCGTATTCTTCTCTGTGCCCTCTGTGACTCTGTGGTGAGTCTCTTCGGATCCATTGCGGTTCGGCGGCGCTGTGAGCACCGGATTCGACAAAGGTGCCGAATCGGTGCTCGCAGAGCACCCTACAAAGACCTTTCGGGACAGACTCTCAGTCGATGAAGATGAATTCCTTCATGTTGATCAACACGTGGCAGAGGTCGGCCCAGGCGGCCCGGTCCGGCTCCTTGTCGTTGGCGAGGACGTGCGACTCCGCTCGTCCACCCATCGGGGTCGGTCGGCGCAGGAACTCGAGGCAACTGCGTACCTCGTCGGCGGTCGGGGGCCTGCCGAACGCGGATTCGAACAGGACGTCGAGCCGCTCTCGATCCGTACGTCCCGGGGCCGTTGCGACACGCTCGGCCCATCGACGGGCCTGGGCGAGGATCATCGGGTCATTCATCAGGGTCAAGGCTTGAGCGGGGACGTTCGAGACGTTGCGTCGGCCCATGGTCGAGAAGGGGACAGGTGTGTCGAAAGCCAGGAACATCGGATTGAGGAAATTGCGACGGACGTCGAGATAGAGACTGCGTCGGCCATCGCCATCGAGGGGACCCGATCGTCCCGGACGGCCGCGGCCGTCCATGAAGTCGGTCAAGTGTGTCGGCACACTCGGGCCGTACATGGTCTCGACCAGTCTCCCGGAGACTCTCAACAGCCCGTCGCGGATGGCCTCGGCCTCGAGCCGACGGACGCTCATCCGATGCAGGTAGATATTGTCGGGATCGATGCGTTCGGCCTCCTCGGTCGGGGCGCTCGACATCCGGTAGGCGCTCGAGGTGACGATCAGGCGCTGGATCGCCTTGATCGACCAGCCCCGTCGGACCAGCTCGGAGGCGAGCCAGTCGAGCAGTTCCGGATGGCTAGGCTTGCGTCCCATCGCCCCGAAGTCGTCGGTTGACTTGACGAGCCCTTCTCCGAAATGATGCCTCCAGAGACGATTGACCAGCACCCGCGGGGTCAGCGGATTGCGCCGGGGTTGACGACCCGCCGAGCCAGCTCGAGTCGGCCGCTGCCGGCTTCCGAAGTGGATTGGCTCGCGCCGCCTAGGACCTCCAGGAAACGTCGCGGTACGACCTCGCCCGGGTTCTTGTGATTCCCGCGGATCAGGATCCGCTCGTCCATTCCGCTGCCGTCGACGATCGCGAGGGCCAGATTCGGTTCGGGGATCCCTGCCTCGGCCGAGCGCGCCTCGGCGACGGCCGACGCAAGACGCTCGGCCCGACGATCCTTCGCGGACCGCAACGCCGAGATGACTTCTTCGAGGTCCAGCGAGGCTGGCTCTGCGGCTTCAGGCGGGGTGGCGGGGACGGGGTGGTTCGACATGCGGATCTCGTCCACGGCGATGTAGCCATGCCCGTGATGCATCTGTGTCGTCCCGCCTTGAAAGTCCATGATCGCGCCGTCTGCGAGCTCCAGATAGGCGGTATGGCCCAGCCACATCCCGACGTCTTGCGTGATCCATCGCGGTTGTTCGCCGACATCGACGGTCGTCGTGAGCCCGCCGTAGATCGGCGAGCGGATCTTCTCGAAACCATCGATGACGACGTTGAGGACTCCGCCTCGCCCGGCAACCCGGTAATGAATAAAAAGGCTGTCGATCGTGAACGTCCGGGAGCGAAGGACGCCGCACAGCCGACTCGAGGCCATACCGCTATGGGCCATCCCCGGGGCGAGCCGACTGATCCTGGGCTTCTCACTCGAAAGATCGAGGCGGAGATCATTCGTATTGGTGGGTCGATCCCCGAAGGCCGGGCCGGTCACGAACCAACCGTCGTAACTGTCGCGGTCGAACCCCTCGAAGATTATCTCGGCAGGGATGCCCGCTCTCGATGCGGAGGATCCAGGGGTTGCTCCTGGCATCAGCCCAGAACCCAACCTGCTCATCGCACCGGAGCGCGAGATGCGTAGCCGAGCGGGCAATGACGGTCCGGCCTCGGCGAGAAGGTCGAGGATCGCCTTCTTGGCGGCTTCCAGCCGCCCAAGCGGAGCCTCCACCCGGCCTGGCGGATCGATGAACGCCTGCTGATACCGGGAGCTGCGGAGAAATCCGGCGAGGGCATAATAATCGCGGTTGCCGATCGGGTCGAACTTGTGGTCGTGGCACCGGGCACAGGAGACGGTCAGTCCCAGAAACGCCTTCGAGAAGACGTCGATCTGGTTGTCGATCCGACGGACCTCTTCTTCGCGGACGTCCACCGGCGAATGCGTGCCCTCGACGAGGAAATAGAATCCTGTCCCGATGATCGACTCGTTGAAACCCTCGACCGGGTGCCTGCGAGGATTCGCCAGCAAGTCTCCTGCGATCTGCTCGACCAAGAATTGATCGAATGGCAGGTCGAGATTGAGGGCTCGTATCACATAATCGCGATAGCGCGGCGCATTGAGGATATCGTAGTCGAACTCGTGACCGGCCGTCTCGGCATAGCGGACCAGGTCGAGCCAGTGCCTGGCCCATCGCTCTCCGTAGTGGGGGCTGGACAGGAGTCGATCCACGAGCCGCTCGTAGGAGTCGGGAGATGTATCGGCAAGGAAGGCCGCGAGCTCGTCGGGCGTGGGAGGAAGGCCGGTCAGGTCGTAGCTCAATCGCCGGATTAATGTCCGACGGCTCGCCTCGGGTGCGGGTCGGAGCCCGCAGTCGGCCAGGCCGGCCAGGATGAACGAGTCGATCCCGTTCCGGAGCCATCCCGGGACTCTCGCCGCGGTGGGCGGCACCACACGCCGGATCGGCTGAAAGCTCCAGTAACGCGAGCGAGCCCGGAACTCCGCGCGCCAATCATTCGCTGCGGACTTTGAGTCCTTGGAATCGGGACTCGCACTCGCGGATTTCGCTTTGGTGACAGATTCCGCCTCGAATCCCCACGGCGCTCCCATCTTCACCCATCGCGTGAGAGTCGCGATCTCATCGTCGGGGAGTTTCGACTTGGGAGGCATCTGGTAGGCTTCGCCGTAGTTGATGGCGTCGACCAGCAAACTCTCTCTGGGATCGCCCGGCACGACGGCCGGTCCCGTGGTGCCCCCGCTCAGGATCGAGGCACGGGTATCGAGCCGAAGTCCGCCCTTCTGCTTGGATGGACCATGACAGCCCTGGCAACGGGTCGCGAGGATCGGCCGGACATCCTTTTCGAAGAACTCCACGGCCGCCGAGTTCAACCTTCTTGACGCCGGCCGACTTCGGGTCGGTGTCGCCGGCTATCGTGGGCACGACCATCGACCCGAACACGATCATGATGAGCAAGAGGAACGCCGATTCGATCGGTCGCCATCGCCATCGCGTCTCGTAGGAGTTCGTCATGCCGCGGATCTCCGGGGCCGATCGATCGCTTAACATTCGTTGGATTTTACCCAACCGACCTCCCGGACGCGAGCGGAATCCGATATGCACTGGCTGGGCAGATTCCAGGGCGAACTGCTCGAGATCTCCGGACAGTCCTCGCCGAACATCACCCGATCGAGCGGGCTCGAAGCCCGTGACCACGGTCGTGAGACCGTGGTCACGGGCTTCGATGATCAGACCAGGATCGACTCGGGCTGCTCGACCTTCATCGTTTTGACATTATGGGCCAAGCCCACGACCTTGAGGAGGCGGATCATCTCGAAGGTCAGGTCCACTTCCCACCATTTCATCCCGATCTTCGCGGCAGTCGGCGCCGCATGGTGGTTGTTGTGCCATCCTTCCCCATAAGTGATCAGGGCGATCAGCCAGTTATTCTTCGAGGTGTCCCGGGTCGGGAAGTTGCGATATCCGAACGTATGGCCGATCGAGTTCACCGACCACGAAGAGTGGATGCAAGCAACATGCCGAACGAATCCGGCCCAGACCAGATAGGGCATCCCCCCGATCGCGTAGAGCGCGAACAATCCCATGACTGGGAAAATGAAGTGGATTTGATGGAGGGTCCGATGGACCGGATCCTTCATCAGGTCGGGTGCCCACTTGCGGTAATACTCGACGGTGTGGGGGAACGTCTCGTGTTTGTGGATCCACCACTGCCAGTGCGCCGAGTACAGGCCCCGGTTCGGGCTGTGGGTATCGTGCTCCTGCTCGGTGAACGCGTGATGACGGCGGTGGTCCGAGACCATGCCGATCGCGCCGCCCTGTGCGGCACAACTGCCGATGATCGTCAGGAGATACTCGAGCGGCTTGGGCCGGACGGCGAAGGTCCGATGGGTCAGCAAGCGGTGATACGACATGCTGATCCCGATGCTGGTCGTGAGCCAGTGTAGGACCACGCCGACCAGCAGCGCCTGCCAGGTGAAGAAGGCGGGCACGAACGCCAGGAGAGCTCCCACATGGAACCCGGTTATCCACAGCCAGGGGGCCCAGGAGCTTCCGACGGAATAGGCATTAATCGATTTTGACATTTCACTCCCGATCAAGGTGAGATGGCCCTCCGTCACGGCCGGAGCAATCATAGCTCGCCAGTGCCGCCGCCTCGAAGGATTCAGGGAAGTCGCGAAGGCAGGGCGGTACCGCGAGGTGAGTTCGGACTCTCGAGGGTCGAGGAGTCAGTCGCGAACTCCCTGCGAGTCGCCGGTACCGAGTTTATGTTGAATCCAGACGCCTCGGGGAATCGGATTCTTGTCCGTTCGATCCGACGATACGACTTTATTCGCAAAACGGCTCGTGTCAAGGGTCTTGAGGAAACTTGATCATCGCAAAGCGATGCTTGTTCCCGAGTTCATCCAAAAATTCATAGCCGGATAGCTGATACGTTGATCCATTATCCCGACGATCGAGGGCGTACGGGGTCGCGGAGGTTCGAACGACTCACGATGATATCCGGCAAGATGTTAGACTGGAGTTCCTGGGGCCGGCGTGGATCGTCCTCGCCGCGAGAAGGCCGGAGCCATCGGCTCGAAGATGGCAAGACCATCGACGCACCCCAAGCCTGCGAGAGGACGAAGCATGGGCGGCCCTCACGGCGAACTCCCGGTGATCGAATCGTGCGACGGCTGCGGCGTTTGCTGCCTGGTCGTCACGCATCCGCCATTCTACAGCGTATTCCGGGAGCATGGGGAGGAGGCATGGGAACGCCTCAAGCGCGAGCGGCGGGATCTCGTCCTCGAGATCGTGGCCGATCATCGGGCTCGCCGCGCCGAGGGGAATCCCCTCGTGGGCACGCCATGCCTCTGGTATGACCCGGAGACCCGGCTCTGCAAACACTACGAATACCGACCGCTCGCATGTCGGGAATTCGAGGTCGGGGGTGACGACTGCCGCGACGCGAGGCGGCGGGCAGGAGTATCGGGAATGATCGATAACGAGTAGGAAATCATGGGACAAAACATATTCATCCAATAGCCGCCTTGCTCTGTCCCGGATGAAGCGATCGGGATCGCGGGCACATCCCTGGTGGATCACTCGACCAGGCGAAGATGCTGGATCCCGTGCTTCTTCAGCCAGATGAAGAAGGCTTCCTGCTCCTCGGTGATCTCGACCTCGGTTGCATTGGCCGAGTCGAGGGGAGAAACCAGGTAAAAGACGCCCTCATCGAGCCAGCGATCGACCTCGTCGCGCGCCAGCCAGAATTCGTTCTCTTCCAGCGGAGGCACCCCGGCCGACCCGGATGGCGTCATGAAATAGACCAACTGCCCGCGCAGCCGCTCGGAGATCAGCAGCGGCGAGACTTCGGGTCGTTCGACAGGCAAGAGCCTGGGCTGGGACATCGATCCCTCGGGCGGTTTCCGCCGGGACTTTCACGGGCGATTCTCGGGCGTCACGACCCTGGATTCTGACCGGGTGGTCCGGGCACGTCAAGTTCGGGCCCTCTGGCCGGGGAGCATCACGAGTCCCGACGACCGGACGCGGAGGTTGAGATACGCGACCTGCGCGATGCCGCCGGACAGCTCGGGAAAATGCGGGTCAACCCATTGGTGTCGGGCGGCCTCTTCTCGAGTGGTTCCCGGCGGTAACGACGCACTCTTGAGGAGAATTAGCGATCGGGCGTTCAAGTGGACGGCGATCCGCGCGGCGATCGAATCGGAGGTGGTATCCCAGCTCCGGGGCAGGGGGACGACGCCGGGCTGTTCGATCTCGATCAGGATCGGTACTGCAAGTAAGATGGGGATCCGGTCCGAGTTCCACGCGGCCGGGAGCGCGTCGAGTCGATCGACGACGATCGAGCCGGGCAGGATGGCGGCCAGGAACATGGCCGAAAGGTCCATCGCCCGGATGGCGAGTTGATGCGCCGTCTCGTCACCCACGCGATGAATCCGATCGAGCTCGCGGACAAGGTCGGCAGCGCGGCCGCCGCCGACGACCAGGATCATCCGGCCATCGGGGTCGTCCAATCGCCGGCTTTCCAGGAATTCCGCGAGGCGAGTGGGCAGCTCGACCCAGTCGAGCAGGCTGCCGCCGACCTTGACGACTGACAGCGGGGATCGCGTCACGACCGTGATGACTCGACGAGGGAATCGGGCTGAAGCCGGTGAATCGCGTCGGATTCCGGCCCGAACTGCTCGGCTGCGAGCTGTACCAGTGCATAGGCACACCCGGCGGATGAGCCGATCTCGCCCCAGGCATCCTTCAGGCTGATGAGAGGTCGTTCGGGTCCGATCAGGCGACGGGCCAGCCGGCGAGCCAGAAAATCACCGGAACCCGCGATCACAGCGGCATTTGGGCGTCCGATCGTGGCCTCGCAAGCCCGCCGCGCCGAATGAGTCAGACGATCCATGAGGCAGGCATCGGCGGCCTGGGCGAACTCCATGGCGTCCGCCGGCGAGAATCCGTCCCGATCGGCCCCGATCATCCGGGCGAGGCGATCCCGCGCCGCGTCGGAGGTGGAGGGACGCCCGTCGGCCGTGGAGAGATCGATCGGATTGGATGCGAAGTCGCCGAGGGTGAGGTAGACATCGAGCGTGGACGCGAAGAGCTCGGCCGCCAAGCCGGTGGGAACTCCCCGGAACGGGAGCTCCATCGCCAGGGCACAGACCGGCGTGCGGCGGACGCCGACGTAGACCAGCTCCCCCGCCTGGAGTCGCTCGGTGTCGCTTCGTCCTCGGGCGACGACGGCCCCCCGATCGAGAGGGATCAGGTCCGTCGTCGTCGTACCGATATCGATCAAGAGTGCCGGTTCGTCGGGTACCAGGCGTGCGGCGAGCATCGCGAGTGCCAGCCAGTTGGCCGCAGCGACCAGCGTGGGGGCCTGGCGGGCCTCGCTCAGCTCGTGGAAACGGCCGTCCTGGCCCCAGACCACGATCGATTGGACGGGCAGGGCATCGATCGCCGCGTCGAGGATCGCGTTGACCCCGACGCCCTTGGTCGGGAAACAGTCGCACAGCTCGGCGGTCATCGTGACGGCCGCACAATGGCTCGTCGGGAGCGAGGCGGCGATCGCCCCGATCGCCTGCGCAGCTCGTCCGGCCGCTTCCAGACCTCGAAGGGCACCGTGCGGGCCGCGCCCGAGCCGTGGGCCGCCTTGATGTTGGCCCCGCCAATATCCAGGCCGATCCAGTCATTCCGGCTAGCATGCAAGCAGTCGATCATCGGACGTCTCCGCCATCAAAGATCACGCCACCCGAGGCGTCGAAGGACAGGGGCGTCTGGCCGCGGACCAGTTCCGCCAGGCTGCCGAGGAGAGTGGCGTCCTCCGACTCGGCATCGAACGCCGCGAGCCAGGCCGCGGCGAGGCGCCCGGGCGGCAAGAGTCGGTTCAGCCCGACGCAGGAGGTCGTCGGCCTCGGATTGATCTCGAGCACCGTCGCCAGGTCTCGTCCCGCGTCCCAGATGAAATCCACGCCCACGAATCCGCGGAGACCGGGGATCGATTCGACCAGGAGGCGTAACGGCCGCTCGGCCGATGGGCACGAGACCGGCAAACGCCCACCGCGATAAGCGAACCGGCCGTGATCGACCTTGACGTGCTGGGTCCCGACTCCGATGGGCCAGGCGCGGCGCAGTCGATCGACCAGGAAGCTCGCACTCATCGGCACGCCGGGGACGAACGGCTGGAGCAAGGCGACGGGCAATCCGCGGGCTTCGGCCGAAAGGCTTCGTGCATCGCTCAGATAATACGTGTCGATCGAGCCCGCACCGTCGATCGGCTTGAGGACGGCCGGATACTGAGTATCGGCCGGCAATCCCGACGCGGGGATGACCGTGCGGCTCGGGGGAGTGGAAAACCCATGCTCGCTGAGCCAGCGGGCGAATCGATCCTTGTTGCCGGTGAGATCGATGGCCTCCGGGGACGATCCGAGGACGGATGCGCCCGCGGCCCGGAACTCCCGCGTGAGTCGGGCCAGGATTCCCGTGGTTTCGGGAGCGACCAGCACGGTAAAATCGGCCAGTGCGGCGAGGTCGCGGACCCGATGCGATGACCCGTTCGTGCCGATCCGCTCGATGGTCCACGGCCCGGGATCGTCCGGCAGGCGCGTATCGAGCGTGACGACGACGCGAGCCCGGCTCCCCGGTATCGCGGCGAACTCGGCCGCGATGGCCCGCCGCATGGCGCGACCCTCCGCCGCCCAGGAGGAGGGCAATGGCGCGGTCGCCAGCCCTCCACCGGTCACCCATTCGTGAACCAGGATCGTGGACGTCTCTGGGAAAGTCATCGCCCGAATGCACTTTCGAATCGTGCCGGTCATCGACCTGAGGGGTGGCCAGGCCGTCCACGCAGTCGGCGGCCGGAGAGATCAGTATCAGCCCCTGCGTAGCATTTGGCAAGCGAGTCCTCGACCAATCCCCCTCGCGATCGCGCTGCGCGATGGGCTGGGACTGGAGGGTCTTTACCTCGCCGACCTGGATGCGATCGCCGGAGGTCCGCCGAGCGTCGAACTTTATCGAGAGCTCGCCGACCTGGGGCTCGAGCTATGGATCGATGCCGGTTTGCGCGAGGTCCGCTCGGCCGGTCATCTGCTCGATCTCGCGTTGCCCAAACTGAATGCGGTGATCGGGCTCGAGTCCGTCTCGGGACCGGATCGACTGGCCTCCATGATCGAGCGGATCCGTCCCGATCGGACGATCTTCAGCCTCGACCTGTTCGACGGCCATCCGCGATTCTCGCTGGATGCCGATTGGAAGACCGATGACCCGATCGAGATCGCGGACCGAGCGATTTCGGAAGGAGTCGAGCGCCTGATCCTCCTCGAGCTGACGCGGGTCGGGACGGGCCGAGGGATCGGGACCCATCGACTGCTGACGCGCCTTCGCGACGAATATCCCGATGTCGAGATCAGCGTCGGGGGTGGGATCTCATCTATCGAGGAGATCCAGGAGTTGCGACGGGTCGGCGCTTCGGGCGTCCTGGTGGGCTCGGCGATCCATGATGGACGGATCGGTCGGCGAGAAATCGAACTGATTGCGGCGGTGTGACCACGATCGGACCCCCGGCGGACCTTCAGTCGTCGCGCCGCCATTCGACCACCGCCGACTGGCCGAAACTCTCCTCGACCTCGACGCGAAGGACCCTCGGCAAGCTCCAGCCGCGGCCGATCATCGCGTCGCGGATTCGACCGGCAATATAATCGGCCAGCAACTCGGCGGTCGTATTGGCGATCGGCACGAGGACGCACTCATCGCGGGGGAAACTCCAGTAGCGATCGCCATAGGTCACGCGGATGTTCGGGCCTTCTTCAGTCAGTAGGATGCGACGGCTGCGAGTCGGCAGCATCATCCGGTGATCCAGTTCGTCGATGACCGACCTGGTCATATCCTTGAGCGCGATGAAATCGATCACGTAATGGTTCTCGTCGAGATCGCCCTCCGCCTCGACCGCCGTCCGGTAGTTATGGCCGTGGATGCGCTCGCACTGGTCTCCCTGATAGGTGATGAAGTGGCCCGAGCAGAAGACCAGGTAATCCTTGGTGACGCGGACTTTGAATTGAGAGGTTGACATGGCGAGCCAATCCGGCGAAGTCCTGGAAAGGATGAGTTCAACACGGGACGCGGCGACTATCATGCGCCGGGATGTCCGGCCATGAGATGAACCCACGAGTCACGGGGCAGCGGAAGTTTTATTGTTCCATCTCGCAAGGCGGCGAACAAGGCGGCCGTGACCAGGTCGGCCGTCGTGCCGGGGTTGAGGCGTTGACACGGATCGCGAAGCCAGTCGTCGAATGCATCGCAATCCCGCCTGGCCCCCACGCGAGCTGGCCAGCCGGCCTCGAGGATTGCGGCGGCGCGAACCGAGACCTCCCGGGCACGATCGATTCCCGCTTTTCGAGCAATCAACGAATCGGGATGGCGGGCGAGGATGTTCAGATACGTTCCCACGATCGCGGTTCCCAGATCATGGCCCAGGTCGAGGAACGATCGAAGCGAAGGCAGGGCCTCGCCCAGGACTTCTCGAAACCCGTTCGCATACTGTCTGGCGATCAAATCGCGATCCGCCGCGAGTCGCATGATATCGCGGAGCCGTAGGGTCGGCTCGTCCGCGAGATCCTCATCTGGGACATTTCCCATCCCTCCGGGGTGGGCCAGTCGGATCGCGCGGTAGACGGACCGCGAGTCGTCGACAGTCGCGGCATCCAGGACCGCCTCGATACCCGCTTCCAGGCTGACAGCGTCGGCTACGGCCGCCAGCGGAGCCAGGAGGAGCACCATCCCCAGATTGGTGTTGGTCGAGACCACGCGCCGCGTCGCCTCGATGGCAGAGCAGACCGACAATCCGATCCCCTCCGAGATGGCGCGATCCATGGGCTCGACGATTGCGGTCGCGCTGAGTACGAAGTCCAGGAAGTTCAGGTCCGGAAAATCCCTCAGTCGGTGAACGTTACCCGGTTTCCGGGCGTTCACCTCGAGCAAGCAGGCCAATTGAGCCAGCCGGCCGGGGCTCAAGTCTCGCATCGGCATTCTTGCCTTGGCATCGGAATCCATGATGCCTCGCTTATTCTCGAGGGTCTCTCAACGCGGCGAGCACCGCCGAGGCTACGTCGATGCCGGTGACGCTCGACAGGGCACGCCAGCCGGGCACCGCGTTCACTTCTAAGATCGTCCACTGTCCCAAATCCGGATCGATAATCAGGTCTACGCCGGCCATCTCCGCGCCGAGGGCGTCGGCCGCCCGGATCGCCAGCCGCTCGGACTCGGAGTCAATGGGACAGGACTCGGCCCGTCCGCCCAGCGATACGTTGGTCCGCCACTCGCCGGGAGTCGCGTGGCGCCGCATCGAGCCCAGCACCGAGCCCCGCAATACGAAGACCCGGAAATCATATCCGGGATGCCAGATGAATTGCTGGAGGTAGAGGACCGCGCCCAGCCGCTCGATCGCATGGAACGTCCGCCAGGCCAGCTCGCGGTCGCTGACGCGGACCAGCCCCCGCCCTTCGGAGCCGAAGAGGGGCTTGACCACGACATCCCTACCCAACGCGTCGAATGCCGTGAGCGCCTCCGACGCCGACTCGCCGGTCCAGGTCGCCGGGACCGGAAGCCCCGCCCCGGCGAGCAAGGCCAGCGTCAGGTACTTATCGACGGCCGCTTCCACCGCGCGGGGCGGATTGAGGATCGGAACCCCGTGCGCCGCAACCCTGTGCAGGGCGTCCATCCGGAAGACGACCTGTTCCAGTGTGCCGGGCGGCATCATCCGCACCAGGACGCCATCGGATTTCAACAGGTCGCGCCCGCCAGCTCGGATGGCGGTATCGCCTCGATACATGCTGATCGAGGCCGATATCTCGGGGAAGGGGACCGAATGAAGGGCGAGGTCCAGCCGCTTCGCGGCCCGATGGAGGTCCGCGACGTGCCAGCCAGATACCGATACCAGGGCGATCAAGGACTTCATGGACCCGCCGAGTCGTCGTCTTGGAGTCGGAGTCGTTGCCTGTCATCTCGCTCAATAATGGAAAGAGCGTGCGAGGACACCCTGTTCGATCCGTCCGAATGACTGGACCCGACCGGTCTCGATGTTCTGGAATACCACCTCGGCCGGGCTGAACAGGAGGGTGTTGACCGCGTAGAAGTCGTGATTGTAGCGGGCGAAGATGGTGGCGAATGGCTCGCCGTGATCGCGCGAGGCCGAGGAGGGAACCTGCGGGCCGATCGATTCCAGGCTGTCGTCGTCGCCGGTCACGGCGAGGACGACCCGGGCGCCATAGAGGATAGCGTCGTTGGTCCGGCCGATCGCCTCGAGGTCGCTGGCGGCGATCGGAGGCAGGGGCGCCGTGCCGTAGGCCGAGACGAGCCGGTTCAGGTCGAACTTCAGCTCGGCCAGCTTGTGCAAGGCGGTCTCGACGGATCGCGCCACGATTTGCAAACCGCCGGCCAGGCTGGCCGTCGGGGCCACCAGCAGCGTCACGTTGTCCGGCTGGACCCGGCAGGCCGAAGCGATCTTGGCGACGACTTCAGGAGGGGGCGGCTTGCGCGTCTCGAGGATACCGATGACCTCCTCGGCCGACTCTCGGAAGCCGATCGTGTCGTAGATGGCCTCGGTGCCGGCCGCGGCCCGCATCGGTCCCGAGCCCATCGCGAAGTACTTGCCTTCCTGGATCGCCCAGCCGGCATACTGACTCGCCAGGCAGGCGCGGACCGGATGATCGGTGACAACTTGAATGATCGGAATCGTCCGGCCCGAGAGCTCGCCGGGGACGATCGAGACCTGCGCCAGGTCGGCCATGCAGATCCGCGCCAGTTCGAGCCCGGCTTGCAAGCCTCCCCGCGCCTGGATGCCGCAGTCCACGTATCGCCCGCCTCCCTCGATTCGATGGACGGCGAGCTTGAGATCCTCGGCCTGCGCCAGGAGCATCTCGAGGATCCACGTGGTTCGGGCGTTCAGAGACATCGTCATCATCCCAGGTCATCGTCACGGCGGGATTCGACCTGCACGACAGATCGATCCAGATCGATCGAAGGGCCATTCTACATCGGCTCGGCTGTCGGAGATACCGGTCGGAGAGTTTTCGATTGGTCAGGTCGCGAGAGGCGATTCCTGTGCAAGAAACCAATCTCGGGCCTACTGCGGATATCGATTCAAGATTTCCCGGATTCGAATGTGGAATGGGCCGAGGTTTCCTCCATAGTTGCCCGCGGTGATTCCGAGAACCGAGTGCCCCGGTGACGCCGCCGCACGGAGACCGGCGGCGGTCGCACGCTCGACGGCCTCGAGCGTGAGGCCGTCGATGACGATCTCATAGGCGCAACGGGCATCAGGCGGCAGCTCGGACGCGACGACCCCTCGGAGTGTGGGCGTGAAGGCGGTGTTGGTGCTGGCGCGGAGGGCCTTGTACTTGCTGCCGACCTTGGAGCCCGATCGGGCGATCCCGCCGGGAAACGGGAGGATGATATCGGGACACCGTCGCATCGCGTCCGACGCCGACTCGGTCGCTTCCAGGGTCCCGGCAGGATCGGCACCCATCACGATGATGTTGCCGCCGGCAACTCCCTTGGTCGTCCCGAACGTCTCCTCGCAGAGGAACTCGCCGTCCATCACCGGAATCCGCCAGTAGCGCCGGCCGCCGATCCGCTTCGAGATCTGCCAGCCGTCGCCGAAGTATCTCAGCCGTCCTCCCACGCCGATCGTCTTCTCGCCCAGCGGGAGGCCGTTGTAGCAGGCGGTCGTCGGGCACGTCATCACGCACTGCCCGACGCGATTCGACACGGCCTTCTCCAGCGCGTCGCGGCTGAAGGCGAAGACCAGGATGCTGACGCCCGGACGTCCGTCGGGCGTCTCGGTGGGGCTCAGCTCGCGCTCGATCCCGGCCTCGGCGTCGCAGGCGATGACGCTCGTGGCATAGCCGGTCATCGTCTGGGCGGCGATCGCGGCCCATCGGGGCGAATCGGCCGTCACGATTGCGCGTGACGCCGTCATCGGGAATGCCTCGGCGAACGTATCCGCGACCAGCGAGGCGATCCGGTCCCGCTCGTGGTCCTCCCCGGATCCTGGTTGTGTCATTATTGACATGAGATGATCTCACGATCCGGGATCGCGGCGTCCTCAACGGGATAATTCCGCCACTGGATCGAATAGCGGCCCTCGAACCAGGTCCGGATGTCGGGTTCCATGTCGCGGTCGTACTCGGGCGCCACGAGGAGCGTCTTGCCTCCCACCTCCTCGCGAATCTCGCCCTGCTCGACGATGATCCTGCCCCCCTTGATGACGTGGCGCGGCAGCTCGAACATCGTCTCACGATTCGCATCGGGCGTGTAGATGGTCACGTCGGCATCGGCGCCCGGACCGAGATGTCCCTTGTTCTTCAGGCCGAGGATCCGGGCGGGGCCGGCCCGGGTGATGATCGCGATCTCGGAGAGGGAATACTCCCGGTCGAGGTCTTTAAGGAGCGTCCGATCGCGCACGGCGGCCGGTACGGTCTTGAGGACATCCTGGCGGTAGGTGCGGTCCATCAGGAGTCGAATGATCTGAGGGTAAGCCAGGAAGGAACCGCCGTTGGGGTGATCCGTGGTCATCACGATCCGCCACGGGTCCTCGACGAGCAGGTACCATTCGAGCCCGATCGCCCATTGCCAGGCGTGGATCAAGCTCGTGTTCTTGTACTCGATCGGCACGACACCGCAA
The DNA here is from genome assembly GCA_963777695.1 of uncultured Planctomycetota bacterium. Taxonomy (GTDB): domain Bacteria; phylum Planctomycetota; class Planctomycetia; order Isosphaerales; family Isosphaeraceae; genus CAVZRC01. The sequence continues at coordinate 464,696 of CAVZRC010000001.1, read as the reverse complement.
CCCTCCTCTTGCTCGGTGTCGGCACAGAACCACTTGGTCTTGTAGAGCTGGCTCAGGTAATAGCCGACCGGCCCGTCGGCGGTCATGCTGGTCGTCTGGCCGAAGACAACCTGACCGACGTTGACCGTGATGTTCGCGTGAGCGTTCACGTACTCCGCCAGCGGGACGACCTTCGAGCAGAAGGTCTCCTCGTCCTGCGCGCCTCCGCCATAGCTGTGGAACTGGATGTGGGTGAGATGCCCACGGTGGCCCTCGAGCAGTTTCATCGTCTCGAGAGTGGTCGTCCAGTTGCCCGGCAGACCGAGGTTATTAGTGTGAATGTGTACCGCATGCGGCATCCGTAGCTCGTCCACGACCTCGGCCATCGATCGGATGATCTGACGCGGCGTGATCCCGAAATGATCGACGGGTGTATCGAGGTCCTGGACGTCGCCCGCCTGTCGCTGTTTCCAGACCTCGACTCCCCCCGGATTGACGAGCTTGGCCGCATACCCCTTCGTCGATCCCAGCAACCACCCGACGAAGGCACGGAGCTTCTCGAGCTCTCCGCGCCGGATCGACTCCATCACGTAATGGTTGTTCCCCATCAGGGCGAAGAATCCCTTGTCGATGCAGGGAGTATCTTCGAGCTCCTGGTGGGCGTGTCGCGCGAAGAGCGGCGGGATGGCGGCGTCGAAGGCCGTCGTGTATCCCATCCCGGCGTACCGGTAACCGGTGGCATACGAGCTGGGGACACTCCCCATCGTGCCGCTGCGAGTCAGTCCGGTACGATGAATGGGTCGGCTGTTACGATTGTGGTCGGGAGTGAGCTTTCGCCCGTGGTTGACCTTGGGTCCGACGATGTGACAGTGCATGTTGACCCCGCCGGGCATGACGACCATCCCCGCGGCATCGATGACGCGAGACGGGCGGACCTCGGGATCTCCCGGCGGCTCGACGATCGACCCGTCGGCGATCCAGATGTCACGGACCGCTCCGTCGATCCCGTTCGCCGGGTCATAGACGGTCCCGCCAGCGATCTTGAGATACTCTCTTGTCATGATTCCCCGCGCACCCAGACCTCGCCCTTACCCAGGGCAACGAGATCGCCATGATGGAGCGAAAGATCGCATGTGATCAGCCGTTCTTCGACCGGAAAGCCCAGACGGGCCAGCTCGGCGAACAACAATCGGAGGAACAGAGGACGGAAGGCCCCGGCGCGTCGGAATGTCGGCAAGAGCCTCGGCGACACCGGACCCAGGACGCCGATCGTACCGCGTCGCATCCCGGCCCCGAGCCGGACGCCGCAACCTCCGAAGACCAGGATGCTACCGGCGATCATGTTGAATCCGGCCGCGTCGCCGCACGAGCCCTTCACGGCCACCAGCCCGCGCCGCATGGCCGCGCCGATCTCGTCGCCGACATCCCCGCCGATCAGGATCGTGCCGTCGGTCATGCCCCGTTTGCTCCCGCGGTAGGCCGCTCCAACGAGATGTCCGGCGCTTCCCGAGACCCGGATCAGGCCGCCGCGCATCTCCGCACCCAGCCAGTCGCCTGTATTTCCTTCGACTCGGATGGTGCCCCCGCTCATCTGTGCGCCGAGATGGCGGCCCGCATTTCCGTGGACGTAGACCTCTCCAGAAGTCATCCCAAAGCCGAGGAAATGAGCGCCGCTCAGGTCGCCTTCGAAGTCGATTCGACCATCGGCCGGGTCTCCCGAGACGGCGAACAGTTCGGCCAGGGGGACTCGTCGATTGCCGTGGAAGATCTCCAGGCGCTCGATCTCGGCGAGAGACATCCCGCGGAGCCGATCCGGGATCACCCCCTCGACCTCAACCGGGATCGCGGTCTTTCCCTCGTAACGCAAGGTCAAGGGCATGGAATCCTCATCGCGGGACGGCCTCAATAATCTCGAATGCGCTTCTCGATCGCCCGGAGTATCTGCTCTTGACTCGGAAACGGCGATTCCACGGCCGGGCGGAGCGGGATCGGTACGCCGTCGACCCGGTAGACTGTGCCGGCTGTGTTGATTCCGTAGGTCGACGTCTGGAATGCCAACGACCATCCCTGGATCAAACGGGCATTGTACGGGGCGAGGAGAATGCTGGGGATCTCGGCGAGAAAGTCTCGCTTTTCCAGATCGAGTTTGAGAATCGCGTCGGATCCGAGCGCCATGGCTGCATCGCACTCGCGGCGTCCCAGGATGGCACCAGCGTTGTACTCGCCCGGACCGTAGCGGGGATAGCCGCGCGACAGATTCACGGCCTCGGGATAGCCCGTCTGCCAGGTCAGGGCGTTCTCCGCGCCGTTGGGGTTTCCGGCGCCGGTCATTCGCATGCAGACGAACCGCGTATGGTCGTTGAGGGCGCGGACGAGTGCGAGCAGGGCATGGAAATCGAGATGATCCCCACGCGACGACGCCGAATTCCCCCCATGGAAGATCACACCGTACTTCGCCTGCTTCATCCGACTCATCAACGCTCGCCAGGTTGCGAGGTTGACTCCCGTCTCGGCCTCGACGAGGTCCGGATCCAGCTCGATTCCCTTGACGAGTGCGAGCAGGACCCAGAACGACTCGAACTCCCGGCCCGGGGTGAATTGGATGAACTGATCGGCGAACTCTGAGGTTTTCGATTCGATGCAGTCGACCACCACGCAGAAGCGGTCCTCGCGGCCGCGCGGCACGAAAGTGCCCTTCGGACTCAAACTGTATCTTTCCAGGTGTCGAGGATGGCTCTGGACCGGGTCCGAGCCCCAGAAGATGATCAGGTCACCTCGGTTCCGGACCTCGCCCAGGGTACACGTCACCTGACCGACCTCCTGGAAGGCAACGACCGGGCCCGCGTAGCCATTGCCCGAAGTCGAGTTGACGCAGGCCCCAACCCGGTCTGCGATCCCGATGGCCAGGCGATGGGCTTCGGTCGTCGCCTCGTCCAATCCGAAGATGAGCGGATACCGGGCTTCGACGAGGATCCGGGCCGCCCGCTCGATTCCTTCCTCGAGAGCTGCCGGCTGGCCATGGATGAGGCAAACCGGCCCTTCGCTTTGCGAACGGTTCAAGAACCAGGTCTGTCCCAGGCCGCAAGCATCGCGGGCCTCGGTGATCCGGTTTTCCTCGACTCGCAAGCCGATGTCATCGCAGAGGCATCCGCAGAATGTGCAGGTCGCGTCCTCGACGAGGGTCGGTTCAGAGTACGAGTGATCGGAGGGATCGTTCGGCATGGTGTACTTCGAGGAAACCAGGGGATCTTCCAGGTCGTGTCAATTTACACTGGCTGGCCTCGGTTCGCCATCGCCATCCGGCGGCTTTCGTCGGGCGGGCCGGACGATGGGTTGCTGCGTTGCGACCACGTCGGCGATGGCCGTCGCGATCCGCGCGTTGGCCGACTCGGTCGTGTGGCAATAATCGATGAAGACCAGGTCGCTCGAAGCCTCGAAGATGCGGCTCAGGTCGTGGAAGGCCGGATCGCTACGCAGGTTCGCGGATTCGCGAAGCTCCCGGAGGACCGCGCGAAACATCGGCTCGGTCCAGGCATATCGCTCGGCTTCCTCGCGTTCGAAGGGCACCAGGGCCGGCTTCGTGAAGATGACGGGCTGCCAGAAAAACAGGGGACGGAACTGGAACTCTCGACCGAGCCGCTCGACGATCTCGACGTTGGCCTGGAACCGGAGGACGACGTCCCGGACGAGTCGGTCGCGCATCGCGTCGTCGATGGCCCGTCCCGACTTCCCATCACCGCCCGATAGCCGGGTCCGGACCGATAAGGCGAAGCGGTACGAGCCCGATTCCTGGATCAGCTTGCTCAGGAGCGACCCCGCCAGCCGGGAAGGCGATTGAAGGAGGTTGAACTCGCGGCGACGGTTGCGTTCATTGGTCGTGAGGCCGGCCTCTCCTTCCAGCAGGGCGGACGTGGTGTCGTTGACACCGTCGTAGAAGATCACAAGGTCGGGACGATATCCCGACTGGAGCTCCCGCACCAGTGCGACGACCTCCTGGGTGTTCACATAGCCGATCGCGGCGAGATTCCGGACTTGCACGTCACATTTCCGCCGGCTGAGCTCACGCGCGATCAATGAAGGGATCGTTCGGTCGTCCCTAGCGCCGAAGCCCCAGAGCGAGGAGCCACCGAGCATCAGGATCTTGACCTGCTTCGGATCGGGACTATCAGGAGTCGGGGAGGGGGCTTGCCAGGTCGCCCTCAGGCCATCGTCTCCGATTGTGAGGGTCTGGCCGCGAAAGGGCCTCGGCCGGAAATAGACGTAGGGCTCCCACCGCTCCTGGATCGACTCGAGCTCGCGATAGTGCTGAACGGGCCAGGTCTCGCCGCCATAGCCATCAACCAGTACGCGTCGATCCGGGCGGATCGCGGCACTCCAGCGGTCCTTGAGGGCGAAGATCAGGCGAAAACTCGATTCGGTCACGCAGAGCACGACGAGCGTGATCCCCACGATGGACCAGGACGTTCGGAGGAAAACCAGCACTCGCTTGATACGACGTAATGCGTTGCCCATGTTGCAGACTCGTCTTGTTTCGCGAAACCTCGCCGGGCTAACGTGGAGGAGGACCAAGACGAATCTACGCCAGGTCGTGCGCGCCGGGCCAGACCAGGCCGAAACCAAGCGACCGGTTCACGATCACGAGGATGCAACCGAGGTGGAGCTGAAGGGATACAGGACCGTCGTTCTCGGCTCGACGTCCGGGATCGGCCGGGCCGTGGCGCTGGCGCTGGCCGGATCCGGCGCCGACGTGATCGTCCACGGACGGTCGTCGGTCTCCGCCGCCGAGGACGTCGCGGCGGCGATCCGCGAACGTGGATGCCGTTCCGCCGTCCTCATGGCGGACCTCGCGGACCGCGAGGAGGGAGATCGGCTCGTCGAAGCGGCATGGTCGCTCTGGGACGGACTGGACGCCTGGCTCCACATCGCCGGCGCGGATACGCTGACGGGCTCGGCCGCGAGGCTCTCGTTCGATTCCAAGCTCGATCTCCTCTGGTCGGTGGATGTGGCCGCGACGATCCGGATTTGCCGGGCCGTCGGCCGTCGCATGAAGGAGCAGGGCGGTGGTACGATCGTGACCATGGGGTGGGACCAGGCGGAGACGGGCATGGAAGGCGATTCGGGCGAGCTCTTCGCCGCGACCAAAGGCGCGGTCATGGCCTTCACTCGTAGCCTCGCTCTCAGTCTGGCCCCGACGGTCCGGGTTAATGCGCTCGCGCCGGGTTGGATCAAGACCGGATGGGGAGAAACCGCGTCGACCGCCTGGCAAGATCGCGTCCTGCGCGAGACGCCGATGGCCCGATGGGGCACGCCGGAAGACGTCGCAAGAGTGGCGTGTTTCCTGGTGGGTCCGGCCTCGGGGTTTCTGACCGGGCAAGTCTTGCGGGTTAACGGCGGGGCCGTTCGCTTGTAGTCCTGGAGGTCGAACAGGCTGGATCGCGGGCGCGGCGGAATCAAGTCGATCATGGGAGAGCGGTCACATTACCTCTTCGTCACGGGACGGCTCGCGGAATTCGCGCTCCGACAGGTCCTGGACGACCTCGCGCCGCGGGCAGGCTTCTCTGCCGAGATCGCCGTGCTGCCGATCTCCGTGGCCGCTCTCCTGACGCCGAAGTGGATCGCCCGCCATCTGGAGATACCCTCGGGTGTCGACCAGATCATCCTTCCGGGTTACTGCGCCGGCGATCTCGGTCCGGTCGTCGAAAGAGCAGGGGGGATTCTCGTCGCGAGAGGTCCGGTGGATCTCCGCGATTTGCCGCGACACTTCGGGATCGCCGGCCCGGCTGCCGTCGGCGATGGTGCGTACTCGATCGAAATCCTGGCCGAGATCAACCACGCTCCTCGACTGACGCTCGACGCACTGATCGAAGAAGCCCGGCGGTTGCGCGGCGAAGGGGCGGACATCATCGATCTCGGATGCACGCCCGGCACGCGATGGCCGGACGTCGGGCAGGCGACCGAGGCAATCCGTCAGGCGGGGATTCGCGTCTCGATCGATAGTTTCGACCCGGTAGAGGTCGCGACCGCGGCGGCGTCCGGGGCCGAGCTCGTGCTGAGCGTCCATGGCGAGAACCGCGAGCAGGCGGCGGATTGGGGCGTCGAGGTCGTCGCGATCCCCGACCAGCCCGGCACGCTGGAGGGGCTCGATCAGACCGTGGATTTCCTGCAAGGGAAGGGTGTGCCGTTTCGGATCGACCCGATCATCGAGCCGATCGGCTTCGGCTTCGCCGCCTCGCTCGGCCGCTATATCGAGGTGCGACGACGCTATCCCGAAGCGGCGATGATGATGGGCATCGGCAACCTGACCGAGCTGACCGACGTCGACTCGGCCGGGGTCAACACCCTCCTCGCAGGGTTCTGCGAGGAGTTGCAGATTCGAAGCGTCCTGACCACGACGGTCATCAACTGGGCGCGGTCGTCGGTGCGCGAGCTGGACCTGGCGCGGAGGCTCGTCCATCACGCGGTATCGCGTCGGACCCTGCCCAAGCACGTCGAGCCGCGGTTGGTCGCCCTCCGCGACCCTCGGGTCATCGAGTACGGAGAGGAGAACCTCGCCGAGTTGCAGCGACGGATCCGCGACCCGAACTGGCGGATCTTCGCCGAAGGCGGCCTGATTCATGCCCTCAACAATCGGAACCTCCTGCGCGATTCCGACCCATTCCGACTCTTCGACCGGATGGGTGTCGACGACCCCTCGCATGCGTTCTATCTGGGCTACGAGATGATGAAAGCCAGAACCGCCTTGACGCTGAGCAAGAACTATCGGCAGGATCAAGCTTTGGAGTGGGGTTTCCTGACGCAGCCCGAGGCCAGCCACGTCGCCAGGCGAGCGGCCGCGAGCGACCGGCCGGGAGACGCACCGATCCGCAGTCCGTTCCAGCCCCAAACCCCAGAGGATTCCGGCGAGGGTCACGCGTGATACTCGAAGGGATCGTGACCAGCCTGAGCACAGACGAGGTCTTGAACATCGCGCCCATGGGACCGGAAGTCGACGCCGGCATGAACATGGAGCGATTCGTCCTGCGCCCCTACCGCACCTCGACCACGTACGCGAACCTCAAGTCGCGGGGCGAGGGAGTGCTGCACGTCACGGACGATGTCCTGCTCCTGGCGCAGACGGCGATCGGAGCCGCCGTCGAGCCCCCGCCGGTCACGCGACCGGCCGACGTGGTCGACGGCGTAATCCTGGTTGATTCCTGCCGATACTACGAGTTTCGCGTCGTCGACTTCGACGATCGCGACGATCGGACGCGCATCGTGGTCGAGACCGTCGCAGAGGGCCGGCATCGCGACTTCTTCGGTTTCAACCGGGCGAAGCATGCGGTCGTCGAGGCGGCCGTCCTGGCCACGCGGACGGCCTGGCTCCCCTTGGAGGAGATGCTCGTCGAGTTCCGCAAGCTCGCGGTCCTGGTCCAGAAGACGGGCGGGCCTTCAGAGCTGGCCGCCTTCCGGTTATTGAACGACTTCCTTCGCGAGGCGGCGGTCAGCCGGGGTCTCGACCCCGACCCGAGGCCGGCGCCGCCATGATGGAACGTCGCGTGCGCGTCCGGACACCGAGCCGGCTCCATTTCGGCTTGCTAGGGTGGGGGCCCGAATCGCGCCGACAGTTCGGCGGCCTCGGGCTGATGATCCAGTACCCCTGGATCGAACTCGTGGCCGAGCGGGCGGACTCCTGGTCGTTCGATGGTCCCCTCGCGGAACGGGCCAGGTTGATCGCCCATAACCTCAGCGATGGCCTGTATGATGCTATGGGAGCCGAGCGACGTCCCGCTCGAATTCGCGTCCTTGGGGCGCCGGCCGAGCATGTCGGACTGGGAGTCGGCACTCAGTTGAGTCTGGCGGTCATGAGTGCCTTGATACTCCTGGCCGGGCACGTCGAGCCGGCCGTCGAAGAATTGGCATCCGTCACCGGGCGAGGCACTCGTTCCGGCATCGGTCTGCACGGATTCCGCCTCGGTGGCATGATTGTCGATGGGGGCCGGAAGCAAGGGACAAAGATCCCACCACTACTGGCACGTCATCCGTTTCCCGAGGAATGGTCTATACTCATTGTTCAGCCTCCTGGCTTGCATGGCCTGCATGGAGCGATCGAGTCGCGCGCCTTCGCAGAGCTTCCATCGATTCCCGAGCGTGTCACCGATCGGCTCTGCCGGATCGTGCTCCTGGATCTCATCCCGGCCGTCCTGGAGCGAGACCTGCCAAGCTTCGGAGCGGCCCTTATGGAGCTCCAGGCACGCGTCGGCGCCATATTTTCTCCCGCCCAGGGGGGCATTTATTCGTCCCCTCAAGCCTCGGCGATCATCGAAGAACTCGGCCGCGCCGGATTCGTCGGGATGGGTCAAAGCTCCTGGGGACCTACCCTCTACGCATTCACCGATCGGCCGCCGGAAGAGATCACTGCTCTGGCAGCCCGGCTTCGTCTGCAACCGTTGATTCGAGACTGCTCGGTCCTGGTCACTCGGGCGGACAACCAGGGGGCTTTGCGGAGCATCGAATACTGAACATTCCCCGGTTAGCATGCAAAGACAATTGTCGCAAGCTTCTCGCCAGTCGGACGCTCGTCCGATAGAATCGGCGAGGAGAGGAATCTCCGCTGAACCGTGACTCGTCCCGGACCATGAAGCCCCTCGTACGAGGAGACTGCGACGATGTTGAGCTGGAAACGAGTAAGCCTGTCCTTGGCCCTGGCGATCGTCTGTTCCGGCTCGTGCGTCCAGGCGCAGAGCCTGCGAATCGGCGACCCGGCGCCCAAGTTGGAGGTCAAGTTCTTCGCCAAGGGCGAGCCCGTGAAGGCGCTCGAGCCCGGGAAGAACTACGTCGTCGAGTTCTGGGCGACCTGGTGCGGCCCCTGCTTGACGAGCATCCCCCATCTGACCGAGTTGCAGAAGAAGTTCCCCGATATCACATTCATCGGGGTCAGCATCGAGGCGAAGTCCGACCTGGTCAAGCCATTCGTGGAGAAGCGTGGCGACGAGATGAACTACCGGGTCGCCGTTAACGATGTGCCCAAAGGCAAGTCGGACGGCGACGGCGCGATGGGAATGGCCTGGATGGCCGCCGCGGAGCAGGACGGGATCCCTACCGCCTTCGTAGTCAACAAGGAGGGCAAGATCGCCTGGATCGGCCATCCCATGGAGATGGATAAGCCCCTCGAGATGATCGCGAGCGGCAAGTGGAATATCAAGGTCGCCGCCGAGGAACAACGCCGGGAGCGAGAGCAGCGAAACCCGGGGCAGAAGCTCCTGAGGATCATCGAAGAGGCCGGTCGTGCCGGCAATGCCAAGGAGCTACTTTCCGCACTCGACGAGGTGCTCGATCCCAAGGCCGACGTGGATGCCAAATCGGCCCTGCCGCTGCTCGCCACCCTGATCAAGTTGGGACAGAACGATAAGGCCCTCGAATTCGGCAAGAAGCTCGAGAAGAGCGGATTTGGAAAGGACGTCGAAAATCTGAATCTGATCGCCTGGACGATCGTGGATCCCGACTCGAACGCCAAGCCCAGCGCGAAACTGATCGAGTTCGCCGTCGAGATGGCACGTCGAGCCGATGAGCGGTCGGAAGGCAAGAGCGGTTCGATCATCGATACCCTGGCCAAGGCCTATTTCGATTCCGGCGATGCCGCGAAGGCCGTCGAGGCCCAGGAGCGGGCCATTCGCGTCACCCGGGAGAACGGCGAGTCGGTCAACCAGGACATGAAGGATCGCCTGGAGAAGTACAAGAAGGCCGTCAAGAAGTGAGGCCGGGCGCCCGAGACTTGCCCCTCGGCCCCACCGCGTGATGCCGTCAGTTCCCGTCCACGATCGGCTTGTCGGTTGGTGTGCCTCCTGGCCGGCCCTTCGCCGGGATCGGGCCGGGAGGCAAGTTCTCCACCAGGTATCGGGTCATCAACTGGCGGAGGTGGAGCGTCGTATTCTGACCTTCGTTGATCGCGTGAGAGCGATTGGGATAGGCCATCATGGTGAACGGCTTGTCGTGCCGGATCAACTCGTTGATCAGGGCCTCGGTCCCCTGGTAGTGGCAATTGTCGTCACCCGTGCCGTGGATCACCAGGAGCTTTCCCTTGAGCTGGTGGGCGAAGTTGATCGGCGAGCCCTGGGTGAAGCCGTTGACGTTGTCGCCCGGCAAGCCCATGTAGCGCTCCTGATAGATCGTATCATAGTAGCGCTGGTTGGCGACCGGTGCGATCGAGATGGCCATCGCGTAGAGGTCGGGATACTTGAAGATCGCATTCAGGCTCATCGAGCCGCCGCCGCTCCAGCCCCAAACTCCGATGCGATGGGGATCGATGTAGGGGCGATTCTGCAACACGGCCTTCACCGCCGCGGCCTGCTCCTGGGGGGCGAGGATGCCAATTTTCCGGCTGACCACCTTGCGCCAGGCCCGCCCCCTGGGTGACGGCGTGCCTCGGTTGTCGAAGCTCATCACGATGTAGCCCTTCTGGGCGAGCATCCGATGCCAGAGGTTGTTCCCGCCGCCCCAGGCATCGAGCACCGTCTGGCCGGCGGGCTCGCCGTAGACGTGTACCAGTAGCGGATACTTCGAATTGGGATCGAAGTCCGCGGGATAGATGCACCAGCCGTCGAGCGCGATGCCGTCCCCGATGTTGACGCGGAAGAGCTCGGTCTTGACCTTCTTGAGCGAATCGAGCTTCTTCTTCAGCGCCGCGTTGTCCGCGAGCAGGCGAACGCGCTCGTGGCCCGGGAGTCGGATCAACTCGGTCGTGGGCGGGGTGTCGAAATTCGAGTAGTGATGGACGGCCCACTTTGCGCCCGGACTGATCTGATAGCTGTGCGTCCCGGGCTGATCCTTCGGTGTCACGCGCTCGCGGCCCGTCCCGTCGAGTCGGACCCGGTAGAGGTATTTCTGCGTCGCGTTGTCCGGCGAGGCGATGAAATAGACATGCCCTGACTTCGGATCGATCTCGAGGAGTTGGATCACATCGAAGTCGCCGGGCGTGATGAGCACAGGCGCCTTCTCGGTCCGGTCGACCCGGTAGATGTGGCGCCAGCCATCGCGCTCGCTGAGCCACAGGAACTCCTTGTGGTCGGGGGTCCAGAGTAGCTCATCCTGGAGATCGAGCCACGCGTCGTCGTGCTCGGTCAGGATTTCGCGAGAGGAAACAGGCCTGGATGGCGCACCAGATGCGGAAGGATACTCGACGACGGGAATCTCCTTTGAATGGTTGTCGATGAGAAACACTTTGTCGGTGTTCTGCAAACGATTCAGTCTCTGGAGAATGATCTCCCCTGAGTTGCCGGCCCATTCCATGAATGCGAGGTAGTTTTCGCGATCGTTGGCGGTGAGCCATTTCGTCGCCCCGCCCTCGACGGAAACGACGCCCACTCGACACTCCGAATTCTCTTCGCCGACCTTGGGATACTTGACCGGAGTGATCCGCGGATAGAGCGAGTCGGTGTTGTTGACCAGGGGATATTCGCGGACCCCGCGCGTATTCAGTTGCCAGTAGGCGATCGATTTTCCGTCGGGGCTCCATCGGTAGCCATCGCGGAGCCCGAACTCCTCCTCGTAGACCCAGTCGAACGTTCCGTTGATCTCGTCGGGCGAGCGGGAATTGGTCAACCGGGTGATCCGTCCGTCGTGCAGGTCTTCAACATAGAGGTCGTTGGCGCGGACGTAGGCTACCTTGGAACCGACCGGCGCGAGCTTGGCGAACATGAGCGAAGCCGTCGGTGCATCTCCGCCGAGCTTGCGGAGCTCGCGGCTCGCGCGATCGAGGACCCAGTAGTCTCCCCGCGTATTCTGCCGCCAGACGCGCTTCGAGTTGGTGAAGATCAAGAGGGTCGCCCGATCATTGGACAGAGAATAACCGTGAACCGAGAGCGGAGCCGACTCGCGAGGCGGGACGAGGTGCGCCGCGGGGACGAGGAGCTCCCGCTTGCCGGTTGACGCATCGTAACGGACGATGTCCTGTCCTCCCGAGGAGTCTTTCGACCCTTCGAGCATCGTGTAGCCGGACCCGTCGGGGAGCCATCGCACTCCGGGAGATTCCGCTTCGAACTCGTGGCGGCCGAAGATCCCCTCGACGGTCAGGAGGGATGCGCCGGGCTTCTCCTGGGCCATTGACGGGGACGCGGTACAGGTCGAAAGGAAGATTGCCACGATCAGTAGCCGGCCGTTCATCTGCAAATGCTCCTCATCATGATGCGTGATTCTTCGAGGCTCAGCCTACCACGACGGCGGGTTTGCCGAGGACGTCCATCCTCGGATGAATGCCGAGGCCCGGTGAGTTCGGGGCCGCCATTCGGCCATCGACGCGTGCCGGTGCCCCCTCGGCCGTACTGACGGTCACGTAGCTATTGAAGTCGGTGGATGTGAACAGGAGCTCGGTGGGCGTGCTGTGCGCCAGGTGGGCGATTGCGGCGGTCGTGACGTCGCCGCCCCAGCTATCCTCGATCGTCATCGCGATCCCCAGCGAGACGCAGAGGTCGCGCGCCTGTCGGGCGCGAGTCAGGCCGCCGAACTTGCTGATCTTGATGTTGACCACGTCCATGGCCCGGTCGGCATGCCCACGTAGCAGGGGGTCGAGCGAGTCGATCACCTCGTCGAGCACGAAGGGATGGTCGCAGTGCCGGCGAACGGTGAGGCATTCCTCGTAACTGCGACAGGGCTGCTCGATGTAGACGTCGACGTCCCGCACGGCCCGGACGACGCGCAACGCGTCGTGCATCAGCCAGCCGGTGTTGGCATCGGCGACGAGTCGATCGCCGGGTTGCAGCTCCGCCGCGACGGCCTTGATGCGCTCGATGTCGACGAGCGGGTCGCCGCCGACCTTCAACTGGAATCGACGATAGCCCTCGGCGCGATAGCCGGCGACACGCCGAGCCATGGCCTCGGGCGCCTCCTGCGAGATTGCGCGATAGAGGACGAAATCGTCGCCGTAACGACCGCCCAGCAGGACGCAGACCGGCTGGCCCGTCGCCTTGCCGAGGATGTCCCAGCATGCGATATCGATGGCGGATTTCACATAGGAGTGGCCCTGGAGTGCGGCGTCCATCGTGCGATTCAGCTTGCCGATCTCCCTCGGGTCTTCGCCGAGGAGATGAGGACCCAGCTCGGCGATCCCCGTCCGCGCCCCTTCGGCATAGGCCGGCAGATAGAACGGGCCGAGCGGACAGACTTCGCCGTAGCCGGTGAGGCCCTCATCGGTCTCGACGGCCACGATCGTTGCGTCGAAGACGGAGACGGATTTACCGCCGGACCACTTATAAGTACCCTCGTGCAGGGGCAAATCGACGCGGTATGCGAGTATTCGGGTGATTTTCATGAGAGGACGGTTCCGGGTTATTTTTCGGGCATCACGAGGACTCGGAAGCCGTCAGCACGTCCCGCCAGTAGATGGGAACCGCCTCCCAGGCCAACTCATAAGTCGGCTCCAGGGGCAAGGGGACATAGACGTCGGGCGTCAGGAACAACGGCATTTCCGGCAAGACCGAGCCGACGGACGTCGGCTGGATGAATGCTTCCGGCACCGGTCCTCCGATATAGGAGACAAGGGTCAGTTCCTTGCCTTGCGGCAGTGTGAAATCATTATCGATGATTTCATCCCAGATTGCTCTATGGATGCCTTGCGGGTCGCGCGGACCGGGGGGGAACATTTCCAGGACCACCAGATGAATTCCCGCACGCAGGAACTGGCCTGCCTTCTCGACGAACGAACGGAGGCCGTGCCGCGAATTCTTGTTGCCCGGCGAGACGATCTCGACGAGCGAGACGACCTTGTGTTTGCTCAAGTGACGAATCGTGATCGCCCGTGCTTTGGATGCGTAGGCATCCTGCTCCGCGCGGGTGCGGAATTGGACGGTCGGTGGTGCGGCAGCCAGGGCGATGCCGCCGGCCAGCTCCTCGGCCAGACCGGCGCCTCTTTTTCCGGGGTATTGTAAAGTGAGGACGTCAGGCCCGGCTCCTCCAGCGATCTGCTCGGTCAAGGCGTAGTAGTCGGGTGGCAAGATCCCACGATTCAATGCCCGCGAAAGGTCGTCGAGCCACCCGAGATGGAAATGGTGGAAGATGCCCGCATCGACGCGCAGTCCAGTCGTGAACCGGCATGTTTTCCTCCCCACCCTGCGAACACGAATCGGCTCACGACGATTATAACCGCTCTCGCGCGACTCGTTCGAGGGCCGTGCTGGAGTCGATGATGTATCAGAACCGGTTCACGCGATAAGGCGCCGGGTCGATGTGCGTCGATGTCCCATTGGCCATTTCCGCGACGAGCTTGCCCGTCGCCGGTGCCATCGACAGGCCCAGCATGTTGTGGCCGGCAACGATGAAGACGTTCTCGAACTTCGGGCTGCGGTCGATGATGGGCAAGCTATCGTACGTCATGGGTCGCCAGCCGAACCATTTTTCCTCGACAGGTTCGCAGTAGGGCTCCTGGAGATAGGGTGCCGCCCCGTCCTTGAGGAGCTGGAGCCGCTCGGGCCGGATCGATTCGTCGTAGCCGGCGAATTCCATAGTCGAACCGAGTCGGTAACCCGACTGGAATGGCGTGACGGCGACACGCGTCTCGGGGAAGATTAATGGGAGTCGGGGGCAGACCGCGGGTCGGGGCATGGTCAGGCTGTACCCCTTTCCCGGCTGGATTGGGATCCGGCACCCGAGTTGGTCATTGAGGAGCGGGGTCCAGGCACCCGTGGCGACGACATAGAGATCGGCCGATATCTCGCCCTGCTCGGTTCGCGCCGAGGAGGCCAGGCCATTCGTCGCCTTAAAGCCCTGGAATCCGCAGTTGGCGCGGGTGGTCGCCCCGCCGGCCTCCAGGACCTGCCGCCAGGCTTTCATGAGCTTGTCGGGGCGAAGATGGGCGTCCTCGTGATAATACCAGCCGCCGGCCAGCCCCGATTTGAGGGCCGGTTCGAGGGAGAGCAGCTCATCGCCTTCGAGCCGACGTGCCTCGCAATGGAAGGTCTCGCTCATCAGCCGATTGGTGGCGGCGTAAGATTCGAGTTCATCCTTCGACCGGTAGGCGAATAACATCCCCCGCTCGACGAACTCGCATTCGAGCGATTCGTGCTCGACCAGACCTTTGTAGAGCTCGAGCGACGAGAGCAGCAGCGGCTGGATACCTCGGCCGGCGTCGATCATGTCGCGCTCGTTGCAGCGCCTTGCGAAATGGAGAAGCCATGACAGCAGAGCCGGGTCAAGCCTCGGCTTGATTGCGAATGGCGAATTGCGCTGGAACAGGCTCTTGAGGGCCTTGCCGACCATCCCCGGCTCGGCCAGGGGAAGTACGTGGCTCGGGCAGACGAAGCCGCAATTGGCGTGCGAACTCCCGCCGGCGAACGCCCCTTTGTCGATCATCGAGACCTTCCAGCCCGATCGGATCAAGTAGTAGGCGCACGCCGTCCCGATCACGCCGCTGCCGATGACGATCGCGGACCGAGGCGTCGTCGAGTCGTTCATGCTCATGCCCGGATGCCCATCGCTAAGGGGTCGGCCGGGTCAACGATCAATGTGGATTCGGCGTTCACGTAGGCCGACCCCCGGATACGCGGACGGACCCTGCCCTCAACGATCCGCGCCGAGCCTTCGAAGAGGCTGCCGATGATGCTTTCCTGCCGCCAGACTTGACCTTCTGCGAGCTTGCCGTCGGCCACCAGGCAGGCCACCTTGGCACTCGTGCCGGTCCCGCAGGGAGAGCGGTCGTAGGCCCGGCCGGGGCAGAGTACGAAATTCTTGCTATCCGCCCGGGGCGAGTCGGTGGTCCGAAGAGCTCGATATGGTCGATCTCACCGCCGTTGGCGCCCGTGATCCCCTTGGCGACGAGCGCCTGGCGGATGGCCCAGGTCACATCCGTGAGCCGTTCGACGTTGCCCACGCTCAGGGTCTCGCCGTGGTCCTGGACCAGGAAGAACCAGTTGCCGCCCCAGGCCACGTCACCGACGTAGGTTCGCAGTCCCGGCACTTCGATGGGCACGTCCTTGGCCGATCGATAACTCTCGACATTCTCGATGGTGACCGAATTGGGGCCATCGAGGGTGACGGCGACCGGGCCGACGGGCGTCTCAAGGAGGTGCGTGCCGGGGCCGAGCCTCCCCAGGTAGGCCAGGGCGACCGCGACGCCGATGGTCCCGTGGCCGCACATCCCCAGATAGCCGACATTGTTGAAGAAGATGACCCCGGCGACGGCCGTCGGATCGACCGGCTCGAGGATCAGGGCGCCGACCATGACGTCCGAACCGCGCGGCTCGTTCACGACCGCCGAGCGGAACGCGTCGTGATGGTCGCGGAACACGGCGAGGCGATCGGCCATCGATCCGTTGCCGAGATCGGGTCCGCCCGAGATCACCACGCGTGTCGGCTCGCCGCCCGTATGAGTGTCAATCACGCCGATGCGATGCACGTTGCCCCTCGCGCCTTCGGATGGATACGGACCATGTCATGCCTTCGGTGCGGCGCCGGGCTTCGGACGGGTCGCGATCGCCCGACGGACGATCGCCTGGATCCGCTCGCGTTCCTCACCCTCGAGCGGCAGCCGAGGTGCCCGGACCGTCTCGGTCCCCAGCCCGCACTCCTGCTCGGCGAGCTTGATATACTGCACCAGTTTCACGTGGGTATCCAGGTGGAGGACCGGCGTATACCATCGATAGACCTCGCGAGCCTCCTCCCAGCGTCCGGCGGCGGCGAGGTCCCAGAGCAGCCGGTTCTCGGCCGGGAAGGCGTTGACCAGACCCGAGACCCACCCGGTCGCGCCCAGGAGGAGACTCTCGAGCACCAGGTCGTCGACCCCGCAAAACAGCATGTATCGATCGCCGCAGGCATTCCGCAGGTCGGTGATCCTTCGAACGTCCTCCGACGACTCCTTGATCGCGACGAGCCGGGGCTCATCGCCGAGGTTGACGAACATCTCGGGGGTGATATCGACATAATAGGACACCGGGTTGTTATAGACCATCACCGGCAGGTCCGTCGCCCGGGCCACCGTGCGGAAATGAACCACCGTCTCGCGGGGGTCGGACTTGTAGACCATCGCCGGCAGGACCATGAGCCCGACGACCCCGATGCGATGCGCGTCGGCGGCGAACTTGCAGGCCCGGGACGTCGTACACTCGGCGACACCGGTCAACACGGGGATTCGTCCGGCCACGTGGTCAACCGTGGCGCGGAGGACTTCCAGCTTCTCCGAGTATTCCAGCGAGCAGTTCTCACCGACCGTACCCAGCATGATCAGGCCGTGGATCCCCGCTTCGATCATCCGATCGACGTGGGCCATCGTCGAGGGGATGTCGAGGGACTGGTCGGGTTGAAACTGGGTCGTCGATGCCGGAAAGACCCCTTGCCATGCAACGCTCATGATCACCTAGCTCCGGATTCCGATCGCGATCGAGTCGATTGATGTCCTGCGCAATGTCCAAAAAGAATAATCGGTTCCGCGGGCGAAGGGAAGCCGGGCGACCCCGCCACCCGGGCGATCGGGCGAGGATCACCGCTTCTCCATGTGGAGGATGTCCCACATCATCTGGAGCACGAATTCGTACGCGTTGCTCCAGCTATTCTCCCGGAAGAACTGGACGGGAGCCTGGGGGTTGCCGATGAACGGCCTGAGGACCCATCCCATCTGGATGCCCACGAATACATAAATGACGATCCAGGTCCTGAGCATCCAGCGATGCTTCGGATCCTTGCGGATGAGGGGCACATAGTCGCGGCGGAGCATCCACTGGGCGCCGAAGCTGGCGACGGCGAACATCACGCCGTTGAAGAGGATCGCGGGATAATAATCGCTGCCCGCGGCGTACCAGAAGGCGGTGAACGGCGCGAGCGAAGAGAGGATCACGGTCAGCCCCGCCTGGGTGGAAATCAAGGCCCGGACGACCCGGCCGAAATCGCTCCCGAGTCCCAGGAGTACGTTGATCACGAAAAAGCTGGGGAGACTGAGTCCGAACGTCGCGATGAGCAGGATCGGGACCTTCACGGCCGAATAGACCACCTGCCACATCCTCGTACCGGCACCGCCGCCATAGGTCCCCATGACGCCGCCATAGAGCATGCCGAAGCAGACGATGAGCATCGCGAGCACGCCGGAGACGGGAATCCGGGTCGTCTGACCCATCCGCGCCGAGGACGCCCTCCCGCGGATCACGTCGTCGGCGAGCCGGAACAAGCCGACCAGGGCGTTCATGGCGCCGGCCTCGCATTTCCCGTCACGAGAACAGACTCGCCAACGCGTGGAAGACCGCCAGGAAGAAGTTCGACTCCCGATGGCGGAACCAGGTGAATGGCTGGTTCGGGTCGCCGATGAAGGGACGCAGGACCCACGCCATCTGGACTCCGACCAGCCCGAAGACGATGATCCAGAGCTGGAACACCGTCTGGACGTGGCCGCTCGCGGTCCGGCTCGGCATGGGCTCGCGCAGGGCCGATGTCTCCTGCGGCCCCGGTATCGCTGTCTCCTGCGTCTCCCAGGTCTCTGATACCGGCGGAGTCCGTCGATGGGCCTCCGCGACATTGAAGGTTTGCAGCGTCTGTAGCAGGAACCTGAGGCCGAACGTACCCGAGATCGCGAAGACCGCCACGTTGAAGATCTGCATGAACGGGTAACTCGTCGTGCATACCGAAAAGAAGGCCACGATCGTGCCCAACGAGGCCAGCACGGTCACCATCACTGCGACGCTCGCGACGAGTAGTCGGACGACGGTTGACAAGGTCAGCCGGGAGCCGATCAGGGCGTTGAAGACGTAGAGCGACGGCAATGTCACCAGCAATGTCAGATAGAAGAGCAGGGGGACCTTGATCATGCTGGCCACAACTTGGAAAACTCCGGGACCCTTGGCCCGGAACAGGGCGAAGGTGCCCATGCACGCCCCGTAAATCATCGCCAGGATGATGATGCACGCCGAGAGCCGCCGCGCCGAGATCTCAACGCCCCCACTCCGGAGGGCGGACACCGAGGTCAACTCGCCATGGAGGAGCCGATCGAGCTCTCGGAACCACCCAAGGGGTCCCCGCCGGCTCCTGTTCAAATCGTCCTTGCCGCCAGCCATCGCTCGCGCCCCCATCGGATGGGAATCAAATCGTGACAGCCAGGTTGCACGACAGGATTGCTAAAGTCAACGCCTCGATGATGATTCTCGCCGTGGGGGATTTTCGCACTATCATGGGAATCTGGTTTCTCATCGGTCGGCAGTACGGCGAATCTGCCTCGAAGGTTCTCGGCAATGACGGTGGCGTTTCGCGGGATCAGAAAAGCGAATCGCCGGCCGGCCCGTGGATGCGCCAGGCATCGCGAGCCGCCGACGATTTGGTTGAGATGAGCAGGGAGAACTCTTGCGAGCATCACCCTCGAGTGGATTCCGACGAACCTCAGGGCGCCGTCCCGGGACGAGCCAGTGTGGCCATGAGATTCGGGACGTTGATGTTGTAGAATGATGACTCGAGGTATTCGAGCGTCAAGGCGAAGTTGAGGATGTTGACGGGTTCGACCAGGCCGCCGGCCGGGATGAGCGGCGGGCCGCCGTTGAGGCTCGTGATGAACGGCCCGGCGAGCGAGACGACCTGTTGCGGTGTCAGGGCCACGTCGAAACTCGCGACGGCGCCCGTGATGTTCTCGTTGAGCGGCAGGTCGATCAACGTATTGAGATAACCCGAGTGCCTTGCTTCGATCGTGAGGATCGACCCGGCGGGGGAAAGATACTGGATACCGGCCTGGGTACTCGCCAGCAGCGGCACCGCCCCGAGATAGGCGCCGACGCCCGTGTTCTCGAGGGCCCGGGCCATCTCCGCGAAGTCCTTGACGGTCGCCATCTCCAGGCCCTGGAAGCTCGGCTCGGGCCGAGCGGAACTCCCCAGGGCCTTTACCAGGAAGGCCACGTGTTCATTCTCGTCGTTCTGGATCTGCTCGAAGTTGTCCAGGTTCCAGTGCTTGTACAACTCGGGCAGGGGCTTGTCCTTGTTGGCCTTCTTCGCCCAGGCGACGTCTGCCTGGGATGAAGTTCGCACCATAGGCACATCCTCGTGATGGATCGGAGTGCTCTCCCTGGAGCCAGTGGCCTCCGGTTTCCTCTTGTGCGAAGTCGTCGTGTCTTCGTGGTGCTTCTTGGAGGTCACCGCCGCGTGCTTGCCACCCGACTTGCCTCCGGCTTTCGAGGTGTCCGTGGAAGCCGAATCGCCCTCCTTGTGCTTCTTCTTCCGATCGGCCGCCATGCTCTCCCCGGCGATCGCGGGCACGGCAAGCGTGGCGATCGCCAGCCGTCTGAGGAATTCCCTTCGGATGCGGAAACCCGTGCCGCGGGGGTCGGCCAGTGCTCGGGCTTCCTCGATCAGGAGAAGGTCCGCTTGACGATCTCTGACGTCGTCGCTCATGTTCAGATACCTCGGATGTAGGACAAGATGAAAGGAAACGAGGAGAAGGACGCTGGCAGGAGCGCGGCGATTTGAATACGGAGCCAATTGTATTCGGCCGGCAATGGGTGCGATGGCGTCGAAGGCGATTTCCGCCCGGTAAGACTCCTCGAGCGGACGAGAAGGGTTCCTCTCGCCGCTCGATTGGCGACGATGAGTACCAAAGGAGGCCGACGAGCCGCCCTTACGGTCTTGCCAGATCCCCCAGCATCCGTGCCGCTTCGAAAGCAATTCCCGTGCCGATTTCCCACATGTTGCGCATCTTCACTAATCAGACCGCCAACTCCGAATTCCTTAGTAAATAGCGGTCTGCTTGATCATGTGCGAAGCGTCGCGGGCCAGCGAGCGTACGGCATTGGAAATCACGTGAGAATGTGCAAGCAAATGACGACTTGTGCTGAGTTCGGGCCGAAGGACTGGGGATCTGGCCCGGGGAAGGACCTGGTCTAGCGGCCTCTGCCTGAAGAGACGGACACCTCCGCGGCGCTCATGACGGGCCGGCCCTCGACCTCGGACAGTCCCCGAAAGGCGACATAGCGCGAGGGCGGATTGGGGAGGGCGACGTACTTGAAAGTCGGGTCGTTCTCCCATCGACCGCGTGCGACGGGCTCACCCCAGGACTTGCCGTCCTCCGAGACACGGACCTCGAAGTCGCGCACTCGGCCATTGGGGGCGTCCTGACGCGGGACGTAGAGGAGTCCTTCGATCGGCCTCGCGGTGCCCAGATCGATGACCAGCTCGTGTGGATATCCCGGCGTGCCGCCCACGAATTCGGTCTGCCAGATGGTGTTGACGTCGCCGTCGCCGGCCCGGGCCGGCTCGTAACCGGGTGAGAAGCTATCGGCCGAGAGCCGTTCGTCGCCCGGCTGGGCCGCGGCTTTCGAGGCTTCGCGGACCCAGTCGAGGATCGCGCGATAGGCCGGATGCTCGGTGTTGGCCCATCTCGGACCGCCGACGTGCGTCAAGCCGGTGGGGCTCGCGGGATCGGGTCCGCCCTGGCCGAGAGGACTCCGCGGCTTGCGGAGGAGCAGGCTGGATTCGGGGTCGCCCAGGTTTACGACCTTGTGCGCCGAATTGTAATTGACGATGACCGGGTCTTCGCCGGGCGTCTTCGCGTCCGACTCGGCGATCCGGAGGATGGTGTGGCTGGCGTGGCATCGGGCGCACGATTGGCCATCCTCGCCCGCCTGGTAGAACAGCGGATTGACCTTCTGCCGGAAGGTCGAAAGGCTCAGGAGCCGAGGGATGCCGAGGCGCGCATCGGCCTCGATCGACGCGGCGTCGACTCCTCGCCGGCGAGGACTTGCGCGGCTTCTCCGGCGAGAACAGGGTCGGTCACGAGGACCTTGACTCGGCGAGCCAGGGCCGGTTCGGCTGAGATCAAGTTGTGACGGTCCACTGCCGAGAGGGCCAACCGCCGGACTTCGGAGTCGGGATCGATCAGCAGCCGCTTGAGATACTCGCGTGAGTCGAATCGTCTCCAGAAGAATGGCTTGGTGGCCGAGAGCGTCAATCCGAGGCGTCGCAGGGCCGGGGTGTCGTCGGTCAGGGCGGCGAGAAGGAGGGACGCCGAGCCCTTGCCGTCCCAGAGTCTCGGCAGGGCCTTGACGCCGAGCAACGTCCGTTCGCGTACGGCAGCCGACGGGTCTGTCACCCCGCTTCGGAGGACTTCCATGACCTGTACGCGCGGATTGGCCACATCCACCAGGGACGGCCGGGCCAGGAGGGCATCGATCGCGAGTAACCGCTGGGGTTGCGATAATCGCGTCCAGCCATGGAGGACGATCGAGAGCACTTCGGCATCGCGGATGACCGGCCACCGCAAGACAGGGATCAGGCCCGGCGCGACCTCATCGCGGGCGATCAGCCGTCGGATCGCCATGGTCACCTCGGGGCGACCGGCGAGCCGCTCGTTGCGCCGGATCGCGCCGAGCATGGCCTCGACCTCCGCCGGACCGCCTTTCATCGCCGAGACGATCCCCGCGATGAGCTCCGGCTCCGATTCGGCACGGGTCAGGTCCAGCTCGCCGGCGACGACCGCTCGCGCCGCAGACGCCACGCGTTCGTCCGGGTCGCCCAGGCGAGCTAGCAGCGCCTTTCGAATGACGAGACTCCGGCTCTGGCTCGGCACCCGGAAGAAGCTCGCGAGCTGGATCACTTGCCGTCGCGAATCGGGTGAGAGATCGGCGCCGAACAGGTCGGAGAAGGTCGCTTCCAGCTCCTCGGGCCTTGGCTCGGAGAGGAAGCCGAACTCGCGATCGTTGCCGACGTCGATCATCCCCGAAGGTTGACGTGCATAGACGCGGCCCTTGAAGAACGCCCCATCGAACGCTGCCAGGATCCCGACGCGCTGGAGGCTTTCGCCTTGCCTCAATGCGTTGAGGACCGGAGTTAAGAGCACGTCGCTTTCGAACTTTTTTCGCGCCCGAGGATTCCCTCGCGCATCGATTCGGGAAGCTCGCCGATGTTCTTCTGGAGGCTGACCCCACCGCCGAGGTTCTCGTCGAGCATGATGTAGAGACCCTCGCTGAGATTCTTGCGCATCACGGGCACGTCGTCGCGTGACATCCGTGAGAGGTATGTCTCGACAATGCGGCGGGCGAAGTGGGAATCCTTGGTCCGGTAGAACCACTGACGCAAGGTCCGGATCGACTGGAGGCGCGTCCAGAGGTCGGGGTCGTGGCTGAGTTCGAAGAACGGCTCGGCGAGCTCGAGCCGGTCGTCCATGCCATGGAACTGGTAGGCGAAGATCCGCGTGGCGCCGCGCCGGGTTGCGGCGTCGGGGCTCTTCAATGCCGACAGGATCGCATCGTGACCGATCCCCTGATTACCCAGCCGTCGCAGGGCCCAGGCCGCGGACCGCCACACGAGCTTCGACGGATCGCGGAGGCGATCCACGAGCGGCGCGACCGCTCCAGGTCCGCCCAGTCGGCCCAGGCAGGCCGCGGCGGTCGCGCGGACGACCGGCTCGCGATGGCCGAGGAGCGATACGATCGCCGTTTCCAAGCGGCCCGCGTCGGACCGGGGTACGTCCCAGAGGTTCTCGAGGTCGTCCAGGATATGGACCAGGGTATCCGTCCGGGGCAGCCGCGCCGGGCCCTCATCGCGGTTTCCCCAGCCCTGACCCGCGGTCCCGGCGCGGGGATAGGCTTCGGCGAGGGCCATCACGGCGTAACGGGTCTCTCGCATCGGGGTGCGGAAGTTCTCGTCGGTCGTGGTCTGCATCCAGCCGCCGTAATCCTGCTGTTGCTTCATCAAGTAATCCAGAGCCTTGGCGATGGCGGGATGATCTCGAGGCAGGCCGATACGCAACAGCGTCCAGACGAGCTGGCCGGTCGTGTAGACGGCACTTGGCCCAGGTCCTTCGTTCGAATGGTGCCAGCCGCCGTCGGCATTCTGGCGCTCGAGCAGGGCGCCGGTCTCTCGCTTGATCTTGTTCGCGAATGTCGCCTTGTCGATCAGCGACCAGGCATGGAGCCGGTGAATCCGATCCTGGAGGGTCTCGGCCCGGCGATCGGCCGCTCGTTCGCCGAGGATCTCCCCGATCCGCGAGGCGGCCTCCGCATAGTCGAGGCGTTTCGTGCCGCTCGCCGAGCTCCTTCAGGACACGATAGTCGCGCCAGGCGAATCCGAACTTGCTATCGAGCGGGAGGACGCCATTGAGCTCGTCCGCGGGCAAGTCGCGGCGCGACTCCCAGGCGCGTTGGAGGAATGGCCCGAACCGCTCGACGGTCTTCGTCTCGCGGTGTGAGACCTGCCGTTCATAGTCGAGGAGGAGGCCGCCTTGCTTCCCCTGCGATTGGAGGGGGATTGCGATGAATCGCTGCCAGTAGAGTCCCTGATCGCCATACATCGGCGTGATCGAGTTGTACAGCCGGTCGATCACATACTGGAAATTCGATTTGGATCGGATCGGATAGCCGTTCCGGTGTGCGACGAGGTTGGCCTCGGTCGAGAAGCTCGATGCGTGGCAGGCGGTGCATCGCGTCGCCGTGTCGTGCAAGTTATTCGAGCGGACGAAGATATTCCCCTCCCGCGGGATCTGCGCGAACCAGGCGTCGCCGACGTTCATGATGTAGTGCATCCCGGCCTCGACGGCCTGCGCCGGGTCGTCGTAGGGAGGGACGGGCAACACTCGCGTCCGCAGGATGTAATCGGGATGGTTGGCGTTGATTTCGAGGTAGTACGTCCCCCGCGAGAAGGTCCGGCTGATGTGCTTGGAGTATCGCTCGCGCTCGCGGTCGTGGACGATCTCCATCGGGTCCTTGCCATTGAGATAGGGCTCGGGCCGGCCGGTCTTCGTGTCGACCGAGTAGACCCGGAGATTGGCCGAGACATCGCGGTCGAGCAGATCGATCTGGAAATAGACGAGGACGGGCCTCTCTTCGGTGACCTGGAACCGGAACCAGTCCAGGCCGGTCCGGCCCTCATTCGGGTTCTCGAGGTAATCGACATCGTCGGCCGAGCCATACACGTCGCGGCCGAGCCGCAGCTCGTTGGCCTGTTGCCAGGAGTCGTTCGGCTCGGCCTCGATCGCGGTACGGTCGTCGCGGGATAACGGCAGTCGCGACCAGTCGACTCGTACGATCCGTGGAGATCGACTGGCCCCCGGGGCCCTGGCCATCGTGAGGCTCGCCCGTCCGTCTCGAGACGGTCGATAGGGGAGATAGAGATCCGGATCGCCCGCGTGGAGTTCCTTGCTGATCCGGTCCGTGCCGGCCCCGACCAGCTCGACGCGGATCCGGTCGGTGGGTGCCAGGGGAGGGCCCTCGATGGCGATCAGAAGTCGGTACGTCTCGCCGGCTTTCACCTCGCCGAGCGGGACGGTCGTCTCCCGGTCGTCCTGGAGGGTCAATGCTTCGCCCGACGGTTGCACGTCGGCGCGGGCGAACGACACCAGGACCAGTACGCCTGCCAGTCCAGCAAGGAGAGCCCAGGCTGCCGTGCTCTGCATCCGTGTTTTGGTCGATTCCATCGCGAATTCTCCCGGCTGCTCGCCGACGGCCAGTCCTCGAGGAGGAAGCCCATTCATCCGTGCGATTCTCGGAAGGCCGTTGCGCTCGCCTGCGCTCGGTTGGTCCATCTCGACAGGTCGCCGTCCCCGATCTCCCTGGCTGAAAATGACTTGGTGCCACGACCGCGGATGGGTCGAATCCGGTCGTAGAGGGCGCGGGCCGTAGCCATCGATCATCCTACCGTCCCGATGGATTCCCTGACGAGCGGCATCTCATCAGTCCTCGCTGGAACCGAGTACACACAATGCTCTAATATTAGAATGCCGCGCGTTTGCAAATTCATAAACGCTCCGATCGCGGAGGCCGACGAAATTCGCTTCCAAGTCCCTTTCTGGTAAGTAGATGAGACATATCGTCCGACCGAAGGATTTCCGCGCCGGGGTCGCTCAAATCGTCCTAAATCGAGGGCCTTTGTCGGAGAGTTGGAGCAGATTGTTGACTTGATACGGAAATTCTGTACACTATACCCCATCCCAGCACGGAACAACCATATCAGGACTCGATTCCATCGGCCGAGGAGCGGATCATGTTCGAGAGGACGAGCGTCATCCCCGCGAAGCGGTATTCGGGCCGGCGGACCGTCAAGACGGTCCCGTTCGTCGAGCTGTCGTCCGGCCGGGTCCAAGGAGTCGTGTCCAGTGGGTCGGACATCCAGCGGGTGTATGTCTCCTCGCTGGAAGGGAAGACCGGCAACTATTACTGTTGCACGAACAACAATCGTCCTTGCGGCGGCTTGCGAGGGGCGCCTTGCAAGCACATCCGCGAGATGATCGACGAGGCGATGCGGCAGTACGGGGCGCAAGAGGTGGCGATCTATCTCGGCCTCTCGGCGGATGCTCGAACAGTCGAGGATGCCGGCGGACTGCTCGCGGTCCTCCAGGGGTCGGAGCACAAGGAGTCGCCGGGCATCGTCTTCAGTCGGTTCCTCAACTACTTGCGCTATTGCGAGTTGAGTACGCGGCCCGGCACGGTCCTCGAAATGAACTGGTTCGTGTGATGGACACCTTGAAGGAGCTGCCGCCCGGCGTGGACGAGGCCCTCGACCTGGTCGGGCGATTCGACGAATGCCTGGTCCACGGTTTCGCCCGGCTGGGCGAGGAGCAGCGTCGTGCACTGGACGACCTGGCTGCGGTCTTTTCCCGATCGCCGCTTCATTCGGCATTGAGCGAGGCAGTTGCGGCCGTCGGGCGGAGCGAGTTCGTCCCGAGGTCGTTCCTCATCCTGGCCTCGGCCCGCGTGGCGCTGCTCGGTTCGGTCCATGATGGGCTCCTCGCCCAGGCCCGAGCCGCAATCGGTCGGCAGGCGGTTGCCACCGAAGGAGGAGCATCCCGGCCGCCGGGCGGCTCGTCCTCGGTGATGTCGAGCACCCAGCACTGGCTGGCCGAGCTGGCCATCGCCGGCTTCCGGCAGTTGGAGGAAAGCTCCGTCGCCCCGTTCGCCGCAACCCTGGAAAATCTCCAGGCGGATGCCGACCTGACAGGACTGTCGGCGTTGCTGACTGGGTTCTTCGTAGAGCTGATGCAGTCCATGCCCGCGGCACGGATGCCGGACGTGCCCGCCTTTCGCTGGGGCGATCTCTGGTCGGCGGCGATGGTGCGGACCCAGGAGCTGCCGGCGCCTGTCGGATTCCGGGACACCAAGGGCACCCTCAGACCGATCGGCCTGGATGTGCAATCTCACGAGAATTTCGTTTGCATGGTGCTGTACGGGCTCTTCGATGACGGGAAAGTCCAGACGGTCCGCGTACCCTTGACGCACTACAAGGTTGGTGGGATCGCCGGGGCCGATCTCTGGTCCCTGTTCGGAGCCCTGGCCGACCCGATCCTGAAGGCGCTCGAGGAGCATAAGGTCCTCCGGGTCACCGACGCCGAGCTGCGAGAGAATGGCGATCTCATCCTGAGGTCGCCGCCGAAGGTCGGCGGGGATTCCGATCCCTTTGCCCACGTCGACCGACTGACCGCGCTGCCCGATCCTTCGCCGGTCTTGCGGCACCCGGTCCATATCGCAGAGCTCGTACACCTGAGAGGCGGCCATGGGTTGCCGATCGCCGACGAACGGATTCCCGTCGGGAGCATCCTGTCGCCGGATGTGATCGCCGCGGCGCCGGAGCTTCTGGGACTTCTGCGTTTCGACCGAGGTGGCTGGCGCTTGCAGCCACTTTGCATTCGCCACTCGATCCTGGGCCTACTCCAGGGCGGCGAAGAATACGCCGAGGCGCGGAGGAAGCAGAAGAATCCCGCGCTCGATATCTTGAAGGAGCGGTCCAGCCGGCTCCTGCGAAAGTGACGAGGTGTGATGATGGGCGAGGACGACTCCGCGATCCGGAATCAACGCCAGTTGATCTACTGGAGGCTCTTGAGTGCGGCCGCCGGTCAGGGCGAGACCGGGGCCTCGCTCGAATCGATGAACGCGGACCTGGCCCGTCGGCTCGAACTTCCCTCCGAAATCCTCAATCCCGAGATCGGCGTCGATATCCTGCTGCACCGATACCCCAAGCTGATCCCCCACTTCGATGCCGTACGAGGATGTGTCGAGACACCGGAAGGAGATCCGGCGGAGGGGCCGGCGCCGGCCGAGGATATCGACCTGCGGCGGACGTTCGCCTTCTCGAAGCTGATGCTCAATGTCTTCGGGCCCAATACCAACTCTCCCTCCTGCACCGCGGCTCAATACAGCCAGTGGTGCCAGGACGTGTCGGCGTTCGAGCGGTGCATGGGATTCGAACCGGGCACGCTCCGGGCGGGAGCGGGCGGCGCGCCGGCCCAGTCTTCCGGTGGCCGGGGAATGGGGGGCAGCGGACACGCTCCCCGAATCGGCGACGATCAGCTCCGCGAGGAGCTGGTCGCCATGGAGAGCGACCTGATCAAGCGGATGGATCTCCGCGAGGTCCTCAAGGACGACCGGCTGGCCGCCCAGCTCACGCCGAGCATGTCGCTGGTCGAGCAGCTCCTCCACGACAAGTCCAACCTGTCTGGCTCCGCACTCGCCAACGCGCGGCGATTGATCAAGAAATACGTCGATGAGCTTGCGGCGGTGCTCAAGAAGCAGGTCCACAGCACCAAGTCGGGCGAGATCGACCGGAGCGTGCCGCCGAAGCGCGTCTACCGGAACCTCGACCTCAAGCGAACGGTCTGGAAGAACCTGCACCATTTCAACCCGAATGACCGCCGGGTCTACGTGGATCAGCTCTTCTATCGCCAGACCGCGCAAAAGTCTCTCAACAAGTATCTGATCGTGGTGGTCAACCAGTCGGGGTCGATGGTCAGCGCGATGGTCCAGTGTGCGATCCTGGCCTCGATCTTCGCGACCTTGCCGCGGATTGTCGTCTCCCTGGTTGCTTTCGATACCAACGTGATCGACCTGACGCCATGGGCCGCGGATCCGTTCGAATCCCTGATGCGCACCAACCTCGGAGGGGGCACCTACGGACCGAAGGCGATGGAGTACGCACGGGGTTTGATCGTCGATCCTCGCCGTACCACGATGGTCTGGATCTCCGACTTCTTCGATTCCCATGAGCTCTTCGAGATGATCAAGGGAGTCAAACAGTCGGGAGTCCATTTCATCCCGGTCGGCTCGGTAAGCGGCAAGGGGTATTTCAGCGTCGAAGCCTGGTTCCGAGAGCAACTCAAGGCGATCGGCCTGCCCATCCTGACCGGAAACATCAAGAAATTGATCCTCGAGCTGAAGAAGCAGTTGAACTGAGAGTCTGTCTCGGAAGGCTTTTGTAGGGTGCTCTTTGAGCACCGATCCGGGGTGGTTTGCCGAATCTTGGTGGCCACAGCGCGGCCGAGCCGCAACGGATCGGAAGAGATTCACCACAGAGTCACAGAGGGCACAGAGAAGGAAACGATGAAAGATATCTTGTGTTTCTCTGTGCCCTCTGTGACTCTGTGGTGAATATCGCGTCCTTATCCGGTTTGACAATCTCGCTCAAGAAACGCGACTTCCAAAGTGAGTAGTATTGAGCACCCTGCGGGACTGGAGCACGAGCCATGGCGAAAGTGAAGTCGGACGCTGCGGCCGCGGTCCCGGCCGGCGCCGTCGAGAAGATTCTCCGCGAGCCGACCGAGGTGAAGTATGCGGGCGAGATCGAATGGCTCCGTTCGATCGACACGGGGCCTCGGCCGACGAGCTGGCTGCTCTCGCCGCGGATGGTCCGGCTCTTCGTGCTGGGCTCGACGCCGTCGGACAAGCTCGAGCGGCCGATCCAGCCCAAGTTCTTCGGCGATCCCGGCACGGTCGAGCGGGCGATCGTGACGCTGGCGAGCGATCGCGGCCTGCTCCTGATCGGCGACCCCGGTACGGGCAAGAGCTGGCTGGCCGAGCTGCTCGCCGCGGCGATCAGCGGGAACAGCACGCACGTCATTCAGGGCACCGCCGGCACGACCGAGGACCAGATCAAGTACTCCTGGAACGTCGCGATGGTCATCACCGCCGGCCAGTCCCGCGAGAGCATGATCCCGTCGCCGATCATGACGGCCATGCAGCTCGGTCGGATGGGCCGGTTCGAGGAGCTGACCCGGTGCAGCAGCGACGTGCAGGACGCGTTGATCTCGATCCTCTCGGAGAAATACATCACGATCCCCGAGCTGAAGGGCGAGAACGTGGTCTTCGCCCGACCGGGGTTCAACATCATCGCGACGGCCAACGCGCGCGACCGCGGCGTGAACGAGCTCTCGACGGCGCTCAAACGACGGTTCAATTTCGTGCAGATCCCGATCGTGACCAACAAGGCGACCGAGAAGGAGATCGTCCTGTTCCGCACCCGGGAATTGCTGGCTCGGAACCGCTTCGAAGTCGAATTGCCGCCCTCGATGCTCGATATCCTGCTCCAGACCTTCGCCGACCTCCGCGAGGTCTCCGCGGCGGAGAACTCCGAAGACAACCGGCTTGAGAGCTCATTGTCGACCGCCGAGCAGATCGGCGTCCTCGAGGACGCGGTGCTCCACGGCCAGTTCTTCGGCGGCGGCGACGTCGCGCCGGAATCCCTGGCCCGGTCGCTCGTCGGCACCCTGGTCCGACGCATCCCGGAGGATGTTTCGATCCTCAATAAGTTCTGGCATGCGGGCGTGTCCAAGCAGGCGAAGAAAAACGGAGGCCCCTGGCAAGCGTTCGAGGCCGCCGGCAAGGAGACGCTCGAAGAAGATGAAATAGTTGGTCATTGGTCATTGGTCATTGGTCTCCAGAGGGTGGAGCGCTTCCGTGATGAACGAGGAGACGACAAGCGATCATCTGCCGGGCTCGTTCGAGCCGCTCAAGCGTCAACTTTTGGCCGCCGCCGAGGCGTTCGCGTCGGATGCGCAGCACCTGGCCGCGATCCTCGGCGGGCTGGTCGATGATGTGGAACGCGCCGTGCGCGAGCCGCTGGAGATCTTCCCGGTCGCACACCACTCGCCGTCGTCGGCGATTCACATGGTGCGCCGGCTGGGGCAGCGTCCCCCGCGCGTCATCTTCATGGAGGGGTGCGAGGACCTTCGCCCGCTGCTCGACGGGCTGCGCGACTGCAAGTTGCCCGTGGCGCTCCAGGCGTTCGCCTCCACGTCCTCGGCGTTTCCGCCCGCGTGGTTTCCGCTGAACCTCGTTTGCCCGCTCACGGAGTTCTCGGCGGAGTTCCAGGCGATCGCCTTCTCGCTCGAGAACGCGGACACCGAGCTCGTCTTCGTGGATCGTTCGGTTGACCACGTCTATCGGTGGATGCCTCAGGACGAGAAGGGGATCGAGGGCGCGACCCCGCCCGAGGCCGATCCGGAAGACGAGGACGCGGCGATGCACGGCTCGGCCGTCGGCATCGAGATCGGATCCCTGGTCCCGACCTACGATCGATTCTGCCGGATCCTGCTCAAGAACGCGCGGGTGAGCCACTATCGCGAATGGTGGGACCAGTTCGTCGAGGAAGCGGTCATCGACGGCGACTATGCCGCCTACCGCCAGGTGATGTTCCTGGTCGGCAGCCTGATTCACCGCCTCGGGACCAATGCCCCCGACCTCCGGCGCGACGAGCTGCGCGAGCGTCACATGTGGACCCGCATGAAAGAGTACCTGCGGGATCGTTCGATCGACCCGCGCGACGCCCTCTACATCTGCGGCGCGGCGCACGCCGCAAGCCACGTACCCGAGTTCGGGATCGAGAGTGAGGTTCTCTGGGAGGTCCCTCCGCGGAGCGAGACCACGTGGCACTATGGCCTGATCCCGAGCAGTTACGGGGCGATCTGCCATCAGTTCGGCCACCCGGCCGGGACCGTCACCCTCGATGAAGCCCGATGGCGGAAGGGCCTCGGGAGGCAAGGGCTGCGTCCGTTCGCGCTGACGTCGAGGCGCAAGAAGGAGGACGCATCCGATCCCGAGGCGGCGATCGATCCGACGTCTTCGAGCTGGAAATCCAGGTCGAAGAAGACGTCAACCGTCCCGGTGGCGGCTTCCCCGGCGTCCATCCCGGCGCCCTCACCGACCGACGCCGCCGGGCTTCGCGCCTATCTTGAGGCGGCACCGAAGCGGGTCGAGTCCGACGAGGACGCGCTCTTGCAGAACTGCGTGAAGATCGTCGCCCTGGCCCGGCAACACGGATATCTCGCCTCGGCGGCCGACAGCATCGCGGTCTACCAGACGGCGATCTTGCTGGCCAACATGAGGAACCGCAATCATCCGACGCCTTATGACTTTCGCGACGCGGCCGTCACCTGCATCGAGAAAGATGTCGTGCCCGGCAAGCGCAGCGTGACCCGACTTTGTGACCGTATCCTCGGCGGAGACCGGGTCGGCCAGATCGGCTTCGACTCGATGCCACCGCTGGCGCGGGATGTGTACGAGCGGCTGGCGATGCTGCCGATCCAACTGACGTCGCGGACCATCCAGCGGGCGCTCCTGGACTTCCGCAAGCGTTCCGAACTGCTGCCTTGCTCGGACCTGCTCTGGAAGCTGCGATACTTGCTGCCCTCGGAGGTCGTGCGTCCGATCATGGGGCAACGGCAACTCGGGCACGTCCCGCAGCAAGAAAGCTGGGACGTGGCGATCGGCAAGCACCAGGGCGCCGTGATCCAGCTTGGCTACGAGGGCATCACGGTCGAATACGTCCTGGAGCGCCGGCTCAAGAAGGCCGCCTTCGGCCCCGACGCGCGTACCGTGGATGCCCTCCGCGCCGCCGAGGACAGTATCCTCTTCCTGAAGAGCGATCGGCTGACGGAGGAGCTCGGCGAGCGGGCGGGCGACCTGCTGGTGCGGGAGCCGGATGTCCAGCAGGCGCGGGAGATCCATGTTCGGATCAGCCGGGTGGTGCATTATTACCGGACGACCGAGTCCGGCCTTCCCGACTGGACCAAGCGGTTCATCACGACGGGCTACTCGCATTATGCGACCCTGCTGCCGAACGCCTTCGCCGACCGGGGCATCAACCCGGGCGATCTGGCGGCGATGCTCCAGTTCATCTTCACGCTGGAGAGCCTGGCGCTGTCGCTCGGCTGCGAGCGAAGCGAGCTCATCATTGCGGTCCGGCAGAGCGCCCTGGTCGCGACCGATCCCACGAAACTCGCCTTGCTCTGGTCGGCCGAGTGCGTGCTCCGCCTCAGGGAGCTGTCGAGCCTGCGGGCACACTTCGACGCGTTGATCGACAACGATCTACTCCTGCCCACGCTGCCGGAGTACCTGGGCGGATTCCTGCTGGCTCTGGCGTTCACGCCGATGGTGACGGGCTTGACCGTCGAGCTCTTGAGCAAGGCGTTCGAGCGGCTACCCGACCGCCTCTTGATGCCGTGGCTGCCCAAACTCTTGATGCTCATGCGCCCCCACGCCGGCACGGCGCTGCCGACCTTGCTCAAGGAGGCGGTCGCCGTCTTCCCGTCGAACCTGGATGCCCTGAACGGTTGGCGACCGCCGTGGTCTCGTCAGGGGACGCGAGGGGATACGGACCTACCGTCGCAGATGGCGGTTGCGAGACCGGTACTCGATCGATCGCAGGAGGCGGTCGGATCGCTCCTGGCCGCCTTCCCGGCGACGACCGATGCAATCGCTGCCATGCTGGGCGTTCCGGGTGGCTGGGCCAGCACCGCTGTCCAGGAGCCGATCCCTCAGGCAAACGTCCGATCGGCCGACGAATTCGCGGGCGTCCGCGGACTCCTCGACGAGTTCCCTGCCGCGGTGAATGCGATTGCTGAGCTTCTCGGCCAACCCCCTCGCCGGGGCGCATCGAATAGATCCGATACCCCGGCGCTTAGGAGTGGTCAGGATGATTCGACTCGGGCTCTGTTGCGCTTTTCGCGAGCAGCCCATCAAGTTCGCGAATACGACGGCCGCGGCGGTCGGACGCATGGGACGAGCGGCATCACTCGCGAAACTGAGTGGACTGTGTCTTGCCAATGCCGAAGCCTTGATGGCGTCGCTCCACTTCTGCGCCGCGAACGGGATCGGCTGTTTCCGGATCAACAGCCAGATCCTGCCGCTCAAGACCCACCCTCAGCATGGATACGAGATGTGCGACCTTCCCGACGCGGATGCGATCATCGGTCGCTTCCGGGAATGTGGAACGTTCGGGCGGGAATCGAACATTCGCATGGCGTTCCATCCCGACCAGTTCGTCGTGCTGAACTCGATGCGGCCGGAGGTGGTCGAGGCGTCGATCCGTGAGCTGGAGTATCAGGCCGAGGTCGCCGAATGGGTGGGCGCCGACGTGATCAACATCCACGCAGGGGGATCGTACGGCGATAAGCCGCTGGCCCTGGCGAGCTTCGCGCGGGCGCTGAATCGACTCTCGTCGAGGGCTCGGAGCCGGCTGACGGTCGAGAACGACGACGCGACCTACACACCCGCGGATCTCCTGCCGCTCTGCCGGGCTGAGGGCCTGCCGATGGTCTACGACGTCCATCACCACCGATGTCTGGGTGATGGGCTCGACGTCGTCGAGGCGACCGAGCAGGCCGTCGCCACCTGGGACCGCGAGCCGCTGTTCCATCTCTCGAGTCCCCTGGAGGGGTGGACGGGGCCGAAGCCGCACCGTCACCACGACTTCATCGATATCGGCGATTTCCCCGACGCCTGGCGCGGTCGCGACCTGACGGTGGAAGTCGAGGCCAAGGCCAAGGAGCTGGCGGTGCTGAGGCTGAAGGAGATGCTCGAGGTGACTCCGCCAGCTTGCGCCCGCGGGACTCGGGCTTGATCTCTCGGACGTCCTCTTGCGTGTCCTCTGATTTCAGGCGTCCGCCGTCGTCTCTGGTTGGCGAGGGCGCATTGCGGAATGGCGACGCGAGTAGCCGAAATAGATGAACAGCCCAAGCACCAGCCAGACGAACAGCCGGAGCCAGTTCTCGGGCCCAAGGAAAAACATCATCCCTCCGTTCACCAGGATCCCCAGCGTCGAGACGACCGGTACCAGGGGCGTGCGGAAGGGTCGGGGCGTGACCGGGTCGGTGATCCTCAGGATTCCAGACGGCCGCCGAGACGACAACGAAGGCGAAGAGCGTACCGATACTGACCAGATCGGCGAGGAATCCCAGGGGTGCGAGTGCCGCCGCGACGGCTACGACCACGCCGACCAGGATCGTCGATTTCCAGGGGGTCTTGAACCGGGGATGGATCGCCGCGAACATCCCCTTGGGCAAGAGGCCGTCGCGGGCCATCGCCAGGAGGATACGCGGCTGACTCAGGTTGCCGACCAGCAGCGAGCTGGTCATGCCCGCGAGGATGCCGAGCGTGATCAGTCCGCCGGCGAAGGTCAGTCCCTTGGCGTGGAGGGCTGCCGAGAGTGGCGCGTTCTTGTTGATCATCTCGTAGGGGATCATCCCGGTCAGGACGGCCGCGACCGCGACATAGAGGATCGTGACGATCGTCAGGGCGCCCATGATGCCGAGGGCCAGGTCGCGCTGGGGACGGCGGGCCTCCTCGGCGTGGGTCGAGATCGAGTCGAACCCGACGTAGGCGATGAAGATCCGCCCCGCCCCGGCCACGACGCCATGCCATCCCTCCTTCTGGTGAAGGAACGGGTGCCAGTTCTTCGGCTCAACGTAGGCCGACCCGATGCCGACGACGGTCAAGATCACGCCGATGTTGAGCAGCACCATCGCCGCGTTCAGACCGGCACTCTCCCGGACCCCGATCACCAGGACCACCGTCACCAGCGCCGTAATGACGATCGCCGGGAGATTGAACCACGCCTGGGCCATCTGCCCGCCACCGATATCGACTTTCTGAAGGAAGAAATAACTCTGATCGATGTTGTAATCCCAGGGCGCGGCGGTGAGCCGGGCATCGATCGCGATATGGAAGACGTCGCGCAAGAAGGCGACCAGATAGTTGGACCAGCCGACGGCCACGTAGCTGGACCCGATGGCATATTCGAGGATCAGGTCCCAGCCGATGACCCAGGCGATCAGCTCGCCGAGCGTTGCATAAGCGTACGTGTAAGCGCTGCCGGCCACCGGCGCCATGCTGGCCAGCTCGGAGTAGCAGAGCGCCGCGAATCCGCAGCCGATGGCGGCCAGGAGTAAGGACAGGGTCAGCGACGGCCCGGCGAACTCCTTGGCGACGATTCCGGTCTGGACGTAGAGGCCCGACCCGATCGTCGCGCCAATGCCGAGGCCCATCAGGGCGACCGGCCCGAGCCGGCGATTGAGCCGGTCCCCCTCCTTCATCTCGCCGATCAACTGGTCGATGTCCTTGCGGCGGAACAAGCTCGACGAAAACCATCCCATCCGGAGTTCCCTGTCTTGTCTGGAATCGGGGTGCGCAGGATCGACCAGGCCGGGACCGGACGGGAGAGGCCGGAGCCGAGATCGCAGGCTTCGACGGCCCACCACGTCGGTTGGGCGAGCGAGCCGGGCGAGTCAACAGCGTACGACAGGGGCAGGGGTGCGTAAAGAGAGCCATCCTTCGGAGGGCACCGAGGCTCGACTTGGGGGGATCTCCTCAAGAGTTCCTGACTGTTCCGGCACCAAGCAAACTACTTCGCCGCGAACCCGGTAAACTCGCGAATATCATCCGGGCAAAAACCAAGCACGATATCTTCCTTGGTGACGCCCGCGGTCATCAGCTCCTCCGCGACCGGTCGGTTCGTTCCGTCGTGTTGAATCCAGACCTTGCCATCGATGATGTCGATATGCACGACTGATCCATGAACCCGACGCTGGTCAACCCAGCCAACGAGCATCACCTCGTAATGATCCCTGTCACGATCGACGATCACCTCCGTTGCGATCTGGCCATATGATGGCTTCGCATCCGCATACTCCTCGATGACACGGCGTACGATCAAGCGATATCGATCGACTCGATCCATTTTAGGATTATCTCCTGTGTACGTTCGAACGCCATGAGCCTCAGTCCCAGTTGCGAGACGAAACTGCGTGAGGCCGATCGAACCAATGGTTGTCTGACGGTGGTTGTCTGACGATGGAATTCGGCGATACGCTCCGGTATGGTAATAACTGAGTGACCGACGCCTTGCCAGGAGAGACCGTAACGCGAGACTCAACCCATGGCACTCCCTGATCCGACAATCCAGGATCTTTCGAGAGATCGGACGCGGCGATGGATCGCCCCGGCTGCGATCATAGGCATCTTGATCATCGGTTTGACTGTATCAGGACTGTGGCTCAGGAGGCCCGTACGTTCATCATCCCAGAAGACTGCACCACCTCCGGCGCCGGCGGCTGCCGAGAACGAATGGGTCGGCAAGCGGGTCGTCCCGAAATCGCCTCGGGCCGGCCGTTCCTGGGTAGGATGTTCGGTCTCGCGCGGGACTCCGATCGTCATCTTACACGTCGAACGGGCTGAGGACCGATCACTCAAGCTAAGAGCCGAGGGGGCGGTCCGGAGCGGGTGGGCTAGTGTCCATGAGGTCGTCCTCATCGATCGGGCGATCGAATTCTTCACCGAACGGATTCGCGACAACCCGAAGGACACCTTCGCACTCGCCATGCGGGCCGCGGTCCTCATCGATCTGGGGGAACTCGATCGCGCGATCGAGGACTGTGACGCCGCGATCCGAATCGATCCGAAGCTCGCCTGGTCCTATCATTATCGCGGCTTCGGACATCTCCTCAAGAAGAACCTCGATGGAGCCAGGGCCGACTTTGACGAGGCCCTCAAACTCGAACCGCATCTCGCGTGGTCCTTATGGGGCCTCGGACGAGTCTCGGCCGAGCTCGAAGAGTATGACCGAGCCCTCGCGAGATGTAGCGAGGCGATCCAGCTCGATCGTTCGTTTTCGCTGGCCTATCGCGAACGCGGCCGCGTGTGGATGGCGAAGAAGGTCTTCGAGGAATCCCTCTCGGACCTAGACGAGGCCATCCGACTCAATCCCTCAGCCGAGAACTATTGCCTGCGGGGCCGGGCCTGGCTAGCCAAGCGATTCTTCGACAAGGTCATCGATGACGCCGATGAGGCCATTCGACGCGATGCCCATTTTGCAACGGCGTACCTGGTGCGTGGTGATGCCTGGATGGAGGCGAAGGATTATGTCAAGGCCCTCGATGACTACAAGCAGGCAGTCCGGCTGGACCCTCACGTCGCGATCGAGTATTCGCCGGATGGTGTCTCATGGTACTCCGAAAAGACGTCGGGAGCCGCTCTGGCTGACTTCGATGCGCTGATCCGGCTCGATCCTAATTGCGTATTCGCGTATAACGGCCGCGGCTACGCACGCTACCAGAAGAAGGCCTACGAGGAAGCTACCAAGGACTTCGACGAGGCCATCCAACTCGACCCCCGGAACGCCTTCGCGCATTACAATCGAGGCCGAATTCGAATGCTCCAGCAGGCTCATGATTCGGCCATCGACGACTTGGAACGGGCGATCCGACTGGATCACGAGCATCTCTTCGCCTATGCGGGCCGGGTCGGGGAAGCCTTCGTCGCTCGCGGCAGGAATCGTCTTGACGCGAAGGCGTACGGACTGGCGATCATGGATTTCGACCGGGCGATCGACATCGCACCGAAGGACGCCTATGCCTACTATTCACGCGGTCTCGCCTTCCACTCCGATAAACAGTACTCCAAGGCAATTGCGGATTTCACAGAAACGATCAAGTTGTCGCCGGGGTCCATGACCTACTACTCTCGCGGCCTTGCCTGGATGGCCCAACAGGTCTATGACGAAGCCATCGCCGATATGACCATCGCCATTGATCTCCATCCAAGAGATCCGCGGGCATACTACAACCGCGGTCTGTCATGGGCCCGGAAAGGCGACTACGACCGCGCGATCGCCGATTACACCAGGGCGATCGTGATCGATCCAAAGCATGTCAATGCTTACACGAATCGCGGTGCAGCCTGGCTTGACAAGGGGGATTTCGACAAGGCCATCGCGGACTATGATGCCACGATTTCGCTCACGCCGCGTAGCGCAGTTGCCCATTACAGCCGAGCAGTCGCCATGTTCGAAGCGAATCGTTCTGGTCTGATGAGCAGTATTCAGACCACTCTGGCGATTGATGATTGGGGAGGAAGGAGATCCATCTACGCGGTCGTCCTCGGCTACTTTTCCGAGATGAGGGCCGGTCGTCCGGCGATTGCCAGGCAGTTCCTCAGCGAAGGGTTGGCCAAGGCCAAGCCATCCTTGTGGGCCTTTTCGATTCTGAAGTACCTTCACGGCGACATCGATGAGACCGCCCTGATTGCATCGGCCGACAACGACGAAAGACGGGGGATCGTCCGCTGCTACCTGGGGCTCGACTGTCTTCGAAGAGGGCAAGTGGCTGAGGCATCGGCCCATTTCCAGTGGACAAAAGAACACAGCCGGATCGGAACCACCGAATACGCGGTGGCCGCGGCCGAACTCGGCCGGTTGCAAAATCATCGAGTCTTGATCAAAGGGCCTTGAGCGGCGTAATTGCCCAGATGCATGGGAGGTCCGGCCGTTCGGCGTGTCGAGGCTCGAACCCTCAAGACGGATCGAATCGTGTGAGTATGCCCTCGATGCCCTCGGCGTGGATCCGCCAGGATTCGCTGGAGTAGCCCCCCGAGAGGACCATTGCCATCGGGATCCGACGTTCTCGCGATTCTGTGGCAACGAGCAAGTCGCGTTCGGCCAGGTCGGCCCTCGTCAGTCGAAGCCGTGTCAGCGGATCATCGATGTAGGGATCGGATCCTGCGTTGTAGATCACGAGGTCGGGGCGGACGACATCGAGCGCGTGGGGCAGGGCCTCGCGGACGATGTCGAGGTAGTCGGCGCCTGAGAGGCCGGCCGGGACAGGGATCGGGAAATCCTCGGGCTGCTTCACGGAGGGAAACAGGTCTTCCTCGTATACGTCGAGGATCGATGCCCACGGCCACGACTTGATGACGGCGGCCGTGCCGTTGCCCTGATGGGCGTCGAGGTTGACGACCAGAACCTTTTTTACGAGGCCCTCGGCGTGCAGTGCCGCCGCGGCCAGGGGGATGTCGGCGTAGACGCAGAAGCCGTCGCCCCAGGAGTCGGCCGCGTGGTGGTAGCCGCCTCCGAGATTGATGGCGATCCCGTGCTCGAGCGCCAGGCGAGCAGCGAGGAGCGTGCCGCCCGTGCAATATCGCATCGGAAGCAAGACGCGCCAGTCGATGAAGACGGCCGGGAGCCGGGCCAGTACCGGGACGCCCAAGATGCCCGCCAATACTCTCGATCGGCGGAGCGATCGGAGATAATCCGGGGTAAGGACCCTCGAGAGCTGCCGACCTTCGATCGGCGAGGGCCGCGTGAAATCGCCGGTCTTCCTCAGCCCGCCCGCGATCAGGGCATCATAAATGCGGCGGTATTTCAGGCCGTCGAACGGGTGGAGGCGTTCCAGGCCGAAGACTGTGATATTGTAGTTCGGGTGGTAGATGACCGGGATCATGATTGGGAAGTCGCCCGGATTCGGATGGATTCGGCGTCCTCGCGGACGACTGAAGTCGGCCTAACCTATGATACTCGCAGCGATCTTTCGGGAAGAGAGCACTCGCTCAATTCGGGCGCGATTCGGGTCGTATAATGAACGTCGAACCTGGATTCCCTGGGCCGGAGAGGTCGAAGGCATGATCGAATTGAGAGGCGTCTCCAAGGTCTACGGAGGCCAGGAGGTTTTGCCGACGCTGGACCTGTCGATCGCGCGGGGACGGACGACGGCCTTGATCGGGCCGAGCGGTTGCGGGAAATCGACGCTGCTCCGGCTGATGATCGGCCTGGTGACCTGCGATACCGGCACGATCACGATCGACGGTGCGGAGCTGACCCCCGCGACGGCCCTCGAGGTCCGGCGGGGACTGGGCTACGTCACGCAGGACGGCGGCCTCTTCCCACACCTGAGCGCCCGGGAGAACGTGGTCTTGATGGCCCGCTACCTCGGATGGGATCGTCGGCGGATCGACGACCGGCTCATCGAGCTCGCGGAGTTGACCCGGTTCCCCGCCGACGGACTCGATCGATTCCCCGCCCAGCTCTCCGGCGGCCAGCGGCAGCGCGCCAGCCTGATGCGGGCCCTGATGCTCGACCCGAGGGTCATCCTGCTCGATGAGCCGATGGGGGCCCTCGACCCCATGGTCCGGGCCGAACTCCAGTCGGACCTCCGGGCCATCTTCCGATCGCTGGAGAAGACCGTGATCATGGTCACGCATGACCTCGCCGAGGCCGGCTGGTTCGGCGACGAGATCCTCCTGATGCGATCGGGCCGGATCGTCCAGCGCGGGACGATCCGGCGCTGCTCGACCGGCCGGCCGAGCCGTTCGTGACCCAGTTCGTCAGCGCCCAGAGGCAGGTGGTCGGCTTCGATGGTGGGGGTGATGCATGACAATGGCCTTGATCCTCGTCCTCTCGATCGGGATGGCCTCGGACTTGCCCGAGCCGGAGGTCCGTGTCGGATCGAAGACGTTCACCGAATCGGTGATCCTTGGCGAGATCGCCGTCCGATTGATCGAGGATGCCGGTACGCCCGTCTCCCATCGTCGCGAGCTGGGAGGCACTCGCATCCTCTTCAACGCGCTCAAAGCCAATGAGCTGGATGTTTATCCCGAGTATACCGGGACGATCTCCGGCGACATCCTGGCGAACCAGGGCCTGGGCGGGGAAGAGGCCATGCGCAAGGCTCTCGCCGAGCGGGGCGTGGGGATGAGCCGGTCGCTGGGATTCAATAACACCTATGCGATCGGTATGCAAGAAGAGGTCGCCGCGCGGCTCCGCCTGAGCAAGCTCTCCGACCTGAAGGCACAAGCGGGATTGCGATTCGGCTTCAGCAACGAATTCATGAACCGTTCCGATGGCTGGCCGGGTCTGCGAGACCGCTATGAGCTTCCTCAGCGCGACGTTCGCGGGCTCGAGCATGCCCTGGCCTATCGTGGATTAGCCAGCGGCGAGATCCAGGCAACCGACCTCTACTCGACCGACGCCGAGATCAAGTCTTACAAGCTCCGCGTGCTCGAAGATGACCGTCACTACTTCCCGAATTACGAATGCGTCTGGCTCTATCGCGCCGACCTGCCCTCGCGCGCCCCGAAGGCATTCGCCGCGCTCCAGCGTCTCGAGGGTCGGATCGGCGCCGACAAGATGGCCGAGATGAATGCCGCGGCGCGGATCGACCGCGCGCCGGAAAGCATGGTCGTGGCCGGGTTCGTGCGGGCCGAGTTCGGAATCCAGCCCAGGCTGGTCGTCGAAGGACCCTGGGAGCCGGCCCTCCGAAAGACCGGAGAGTACTCTGACCCGGCTCCGGGAGCACCTCACGCTGGTCGGGATCTCGCTCACGGCGGCGATCCTGGTTGCGATCCCGCTGGGGATCGTCGCCTCTCGCTGGGCCCGGCCGGGTGCGGTCATCTTGTCCGTCGCGGGGGTCATCCAGACCATTCCGTCGCTGGCAATCCTGGTGTTCATGATCCCCTGGCTCGGGATCGGGGAGAAGCCCGTCATCGTCGCGCTGTTTCTCTATAGCCTCCTCCCGATCATCCGGAATACCGTCACGGGCCTGCAGGACATCCCGCCGTCCCTGCGCGAGTCGGCCGACGCCCTGGGACTTCCGCCGGTCGCGAAACTCCTGCGGATCGAACTGCCGATGGCCTCTGCAGCCATCCTCGCGGGGATCAAGACCGCCGCGGTGATCAACGTGGGGACGGCGACCATCGGAGCGCTGATCGGGGCCGGCGGCTTCGGCCAGCCGATCATCACCGGGATCCGGCTCGAAGATTACCGGATGATCCTGTATGAGGGCGCCATCCCCGCGGCCGTCCTCGCGCTGGCCGTCCAGTGGGCCTTCGACCTCGCCGAGCGGTTCCTCGTGCCCAGGGGCCTACGGATCTAATCGACGACCAGGTACTGGACGCAAAAGTAGCGGTTCGCGTCGGTCCATTGCCGTTCCATCGAGAAGCCGACCCTCGACGTCAATCGGCGGAAATGATCCAGTGAATACTTGTATGAGTATTCGGTATGGATCATCTCGCCCGCATGGAAGGCGAAGTCTCGACCGCCGACGCGGACGACCTGGTCTTTCAGGCTGACCAGGTGGATCTCGACACGTTGCTTCGGCCGATTGTAGTCCGCCCGGTGGGCGAAGGCACCCAGGTCGAAGTCGGCATCGAGCTCGCGGTTGGCCCGCGCGAGCAGGTTGAGGCTGAATGCGGCGCTGATGCCCCGCCGGTCGTTGTAAGCGGGCCAGACGATCGATTCGTCCTTGTCGAGATCGAACCCGACGAGGAGGCCGCCGCCATCGCCGACGAGCCGGACCACCGAGCGCAGGAGCCTCATGGCGGCCCTCGGTCGGAAATTGCCGATCGTCGAGCCGGGGAAGTAGACCACGCGACGGGCGCGGGGCGAGCCGGTCTCGGGGAGCGAGACGGGGCCGGTGAAGTCGGCGCACACCGGGATGACGTCGAGACCGGGGAAGCGCGAGGCCAGCTCGCGGGCCGAACGCGCCAGCGGCTCCGACGAGATGTCGATCGGCAGGTAGGCCCTCGGCTCGCGGAGGTGATCGAGGAGCAGCCGGGTCTTCAGGCCGCTGCCGCTGCCCAATTCGATCAGCTCGCAGTCCTCGCCGATCACGTTCGCCATCTCCGCAACGTGGGCATTCAGGATGCCGAGCTCCGTTCTTGTCAGGTAATACTCCTCCAGCTCACAGATCTCGTCGAAAAGCTCGGATCCGCGATCGTCGTAGAGATACTTGCAGGGGATGGCCTTCCGGGTGCGGCTCAGGCCGCGGATCACGTCTCGCGCGAAGGAATGGGTCCCCGCGACGATCCCGGGATGCCGACCGATCAACGTTCTTGATGGAGTCATCAACTTCTCGCCAGCCGGATTCCACTGAATTGCCAGCGAGCCTCTGGGGGGAAGAAATTCCGGTAAGTTGGCCGAATGTGCGTCCGAGGAGTGGCACAAGACCCTCCGCGGAGGACGAGCTGGTTGCACATGAACTTTGCGTTGTATTCGCCGAGGGCGCCGGGTGCGGGTTGCATCCCGGGGTAGGGCGTGTAGGGACTCTGCGTCCATTCCCAGACGTCACCGAAGCACTGGGCAAGTCCCGTACCGTGTCCCGCCGGGCGCGGGTGATAATTCCCGCTCTCCAGGAGGTTTCCACACCGATCCGCCCCGACGGCCGCGGTCTCCCATTCGGCCTCGGTCGGCAGGCGGACTCCGGCCCAGCGGGCATAGGCGTCGGCTTCGTAGTAACTCAGGTGGCAGACGGGCTCCGATGGAGCGACGGGGCGGAATCCGCCCAGGGTCATCGTCCACCAGGAGTCGTCGGGACGTTCCCAGTAGAGTGGGGCCTCCCAGCCGCGGGTGCTCGCGTGATTCCAGCCGTCGGATAGCCAGAGTTCGGGGCGTGTGTAGCCCCCATCCTCGAGGAACGCGAGGAATTCCCCATTGGTCACGGGTCGCGAGGCGATCTCGAAATCTTCGAGGAACGCGCGATGACGCGGCCCTTCATTGTCGAAGGCGAATCCGTCGCCATCGTGGCCGACCCAGTGGATCCCGCCGGGAAATCCCAGCCATTCGAGGTCTTCGACGGTGGATTCCGCGGTTGTCGCGATGCGCGACTGATAGACGGGATGCAGAGGATTCTGGGCGAGCGCATGTTTGATGTCGGTCAAGATCAGCTCTTGATGCTGCTGCTCGTGATTGAACCCCAGCTCGATCACCGACCGGATGCTCGTCGGTATCGCATCGTCGAGCGACTCGAGCAGTCGGGCCACCGCGGCGTCGACCGCCGATCGGTAAGCAAGGACCTCGTCGAGCCTCGGCCTCGTGACGAGGCCGCGCTCGGATCGCGAATGACGACGACCGATCGCGTTATAATAAGAATTGAACAGGTAGCAAAACGAGGGATG
Organism: uncultured Planctomycetota bacterium; assembly: GCA_963777695.1. GTDB lineage: Bacteria > Planctomycetota > Planctomycetia > Isosphaerales > Isosphaeraceae > CAVZRC01. Next base: position 420,099 of record CAVZRC010000001.1, on the reverse strand, counting down.
AAAGGGTTCGTATCCCTGTAGATATGGCAATAACAAGAAAGTCTCGAAGAACCAGGTCGTGTGGGCGAGGTGCCACTTCACGGGGCTCGCGTCGGGCATCGACTGGATCTGGCAATCCTCGGGGCTCAACGGCTCGGCGAGGGATCCGGTCGTCTCGCGCACGACGCGGAATCGCTCGCCCATCGATCGTGTCAACGCATCCGTCTCGTTCTGGACCGTAACGACCATGACCACTCCCTGCTCTCGACGCGTCCGCGAAATCCGGGTGCTCACATCATAGGCTCGTAGGCAAGACGTCACACTCTAGCAGAATTCTTGCCGGAGCGATGTCATTTTATCCACGCGGATAGTCTGCGGAACGAGGGGCCGCTCCGCAAGATATTGGTTGACGTTTCGAGCGGGAACGCCATTTGCTAGCGAAATACGACGGTCGTGGGCGACCGGTACGGTTCGGGCTGCCGTGGGGGCTGGCATGGTCGAAGACGAGGGATCCTGGCGCAAGTCCAGACCGTTGCTAGGGGTCGCGTGCTGGGCGGTTTGCTTGATGCTTTACCTGGCGATGGCCGGCAGACTCGGTTGGGCGGAGGTCGTGGCCGGTTCGCTATCGTCGCTCCTGGCGACGCTGGCCGTCTTCGTCTCGGGAGACACGGACTACCTTGGCCACATGCGACCGGGCTGGTGGCTCCTCTTGCTCCGCCGATTGCCCGGCAAGGTGCTCGGGGATACCGCTCGGGTCGGCGGGGCTTTGCTGAGCGGGCGGCGGCTTGACGGCGTGCTCCGATGGGTGCCTTTCGATGCCGGCGGCGACGATCCGATCTCCGGTTCGCGTCGGGCGCTGGTCAAGGCGGGGGCGTCGCTCGCGCCGAACAGTTACGTCGTCATCATCGATCCCGAGAATCGTCGCATGTTGACACACCAGTTCGTACCCACGAATGGACCGCCGGGCGACGGGGATACACAATGGCCGGTTTGAACCTATGGCTCGTGGCCGCGGCGGTCCTCGCGATGGGGTTGATTCCGTGTGCCGTCGTGATCCTGAGGGATGAACTGGCGGACGGATTGGCGGCGCTCCAGCTCGCCGGGCTGATCGCGATCATGGTCCTGTTGCTCCTCTCGGTCGGCTTCCGTCACGCGACGGTCGCCGATATCCCGATGGCCCTGGCCGTGCTTTCGTTCCCCTCGGGTCTGCTGTTCGCCCACTTTCTGGAGCGATGGCTATGAGCGGATGGACCATCGCTGCGGCGTCCGTGCTCGGGGCCGGAGTGGGCGTCACCTGGCTGTCGGTGGTCGGACTGCTGCGGTGCCGGGACGCGTTCGATCGGCTGCACCTGTCCGGCCTGGCGTCGCTGTATGCGCCCTGGCCATCGCGATCGCGCTCGGGCTGGACGGGGTGGATGGATCATTCACGCTCAGGGCATGGCTGATCGCGGCGATCCTCATCCCCACGAGCGGTATCCTGTCTCATGCCACGGCACGCGCGGAATGGTTGCGGCGCGAATGTCGGCGCGAACAGGCGTCCGAAAATGCGGAGGCGAATCATGAGGTGGCTTGAGGCGATGTGCTACCTCCTGGTGGCGGCGGGCGGGACGGCCGTGGTCTTGACCCGCGACCCGAAGCGGCAGGCGTTGGTCCAGAGCGTCTACGGGATGGTCCTGACCATCCTGTTCATCGTCCTGCAGGCGCCCGACGTCGCGCTCTCCGAGGTGGCCGTCGGCGCCGCGGCATTGCCGCTCATGATCCTCGTGGCGCTGGCCAATATCCGCAAGGAGAATGAGGCACCCGCGGAGCCGGATGACGCGAGCCCGGCAGGGAGGTCTTCATGAATCCGACCGTGCGTCGTCGCGTGTTCCTGGTCGGTGCGGTCGGCCTGGCCTTGGTCTTGCTCGGTGGCATGCGCGGGCTCGCCCCGCTGGGCGATGCCTCCTCTCCTCCGGACCGCACGGTCGGCGACTGGCTCAATCGGGTGGCCGTGCCCGAGCGGCATCTCACGAATATCGTGTCGGCCGTCAACTTCGATTACCGGGGCCTCGATACGCTCGGCGAGGAATACATCCTCTTCGCCTCGGTCGCGGGCGTTGCGCTGCTGCTCCGCGAGCGCCGCGGCGAGTCCGAGCAGGATCGCCCCGAGGGCGAGAAGGAACGCGTCGACCGACACCGGAGCGAGGTCTTGCGCTGGGCGGGACGTTGGATGATCGGTTTGGTCAATCTTTTTGGGTTCTACATCGTCCTGCATGCTCAGTTGACGCCGGGTGGCGGCTTTCAGGGCGGGGTGATCCTGGGCACCGGTTCGCTCCTGGTTTATCTCTCTTCCAGTTACAAGACGTATCGTCGGGTCGCACCGAAGCCGTGGATCGACCTGGCGGAATCGATCGGTGCGGGGGGCTATGCGCTCGTCGGGATCGGGTCGCTCATCGCCGGTGGTGCCTTCCTCCAGAACGTCTTGCCGCTGGGCCAGACCGGGACCTTGCTCTCCGCCGGGACGGTCCCGGTCATCAATCTGTTCGTCGGCCTGGAGGTCGCCGCGGGCTTTGTCCTGCTCTTCGCCGAGTTCCTGGAGGAGACCCGGCAACCTCCAACGAGGGGCAAGTCATGAGTTTTCTTCCTTATGTCATCGTTGCCTGGTTATTCCTGGTCGGGCTGTACGGGATCGCCACCAGCCGGAACCTGATCCACCTGGTGATTTGCCTGTCCGTCGTTCAATCGGCGACGTACGTCTTGCTGCTGAGCATCGGTTACCGACGCGGCGCGGGTCCGCCCATCTTCTACGACGTTCCGCCGGGCACGCCGGCCGTTGACCCGGTGGTTCAGGCGCTGGTGCTGACGGACATCGTCGTGGGTGCGACGGTCATGGCGCTGCTCCTGGCCCTGGCCGTTCAGATCCATAAGAGAAAGGGCTCGCTGGACCCGGAGCGTCTGCGGGCGATGCGAGGGTGATGTGTCCGAGCTCACAATTCTACCGGTAGCGATACCCTTGCTGGTTGCGGCCGTGCTGATGGGCGCCCAGCCCGTCTTGCCGCGGCGGGTCCTCGATGCGGTCGGCATCCTGACCGCGGCGACGGTGCTCGTCCTCTGCGTGGTACTCGGCTGGGGGGCGCTGGAGAATCCGATCATCACCTGGGCGGGCGGATGGTTGCCGCGTTCGGGCGTGGCGCTGGGCGTCGCGTTCGCGATCGATCCGCTCGGCGCCGGGTTGGCCTCACTGGCCGCGTTCTTGATGACGGCCTCGCTCGTGTTTTCCTGGCGATATTTCAAGGCGTCGGGGGCGCTCTATCATTCGCTGATGCTGGTCTTCCTGGCGGGTATGGTCGGCTTCTGCCTGACGGGAGACCTGTTCAACCTCTTCGTCTTCTTCGAGCTGATGAGCGTCGCGGCCTATGCGCTGACCGGGTTCAAGATCGAGGAAGAGAAGTCGCTGGAAGGGGCCCTGAACTTCGCGGTCGTGAACAGCATCGGGGCTTTCTTGATCCTGATCGGCATCGCCTTGCTCTACGGGCGGACCGGGGCGCTCAATCTCGCCCAGATCGGTCGAGAGCTCGCCGGAGGGCCGACGGACGGCCTGGTCGTCGTATCGTTCGTCCTGATCGCCTCGGGGCTGTGCGTCAAGGCGGCCCTCGTGCCATTCCACTTCTGGCTGGCCGATGCGCACGCGGTGGCGCCGACGCCGGTCTGCGTGATCTTTTCCGGCGTGATGGTCGAACTGGGCGTCTACGGGGTCGCCCGGGTGTACTGGACTATCTATGCGAACCCGAAGGGACTCCAACCGGCCGCGGTGGGTGCGATCTTCATCGCGGCAGGGACCGCCTCGGCCTTGATCGGTGCCGTGATGTGTGCGGCGCAGCGGCACATCAAGCGACTGCTGGCCTTCTCGACGATCAGTCACATGGGAATCCTCCTGATTGCCCTGGGATTGATGACGCCGGAAGCCCTCGCGGGCGGGGCCGTCTATGTGATGGGACATGGGCTGGTCAAGGGAGCCCTGTTCCTCGTGGCCGGGGTCCTGCTGCATCGCGCGGGCACGGTGGATGAGTTCGAGCTCAGGGGATTGGGGAGGAGCCTGCCGGTCACCGGGATCGCCTTCGTACTCGCGGGCCTGGGACTGGCGGGCTTGCCTCCGTTCGGGACCGCGCTCGGCAAGTCGCTCATCGAGGGATCGGCGCGCCATTCGGGCCGGGACTGGATCAGTCTCGTCCTGATCGCGACCTCGGCGATGACCGCGGGGGCCGTGTTGCGTGTCGCGGGCCGGGTCTTCCTGGGATGGGGGCCACCCCGGGGCGATCGGGAGGGCGTTCAAGGCAAGGACGATCGCGAGAGCCGACAGGGAGGGGGACGCATCCCCTGGGTGATGCTGGGGCCGATCATCGTCCTGGTGCTGTCGGCCTTGATTTCGGGCTTACATCCTCGGCTCGCCGACGGGGCCATCGCGGCCGCCGGGCGTTTCACCAACACGGCAGTCTATCGGTTGACCGTACTCGACGCCGAGGCTTCCGGCATGAGCGCCCTTGCATCGACATCCTCGAATACCGAAGGACTCATCGGCGGCCTCTTCACGGCGGCATGTAGCGTCGCAATCGCTCTCTCATCGTTGTTCGCCGACCGATTTCCCCGGTCGTTGCGCGACATCATCTCGCAGGCCATCCATCCCGCGATGGGAGCTCTCCGGGCCTTGCATAGCGGCAAGGTCGGAGATTATGTCACCTGGCTCACGCTGGGAGTTGCCGTATTCGGCATCGTCCTGGCGATCTTGACTGGTATCAAGTTGAGTTGACCCCACCAGGGAAATGGCACGTCGTCGATGAGGACGCCGACCGAGCCCGCTCCCCGTTGCTTGGGACTCGATATTCATTTTCCGTGAATTCGCGGTCTCGATGTCCGATCGCGCCCTGCTTTGACCATGTGCTTGTAGCATCGGTCGTCTTATGGCGCCAGTGCGAACTCTTATGAGCGGTCACGTTGACTATGGCCGATCGCGTGGTCGGCAGCAGGCATGAGGACAATGCAACGAGCGGAGACCCGATCATGATCCCGAATCGTATCACTCGCGTCGTCGGACTTTCGACCTTGGCCATCGCCATGGTGGGCCATTCAGCCCGTGCCGATTACATTTTTACCTCGTACACCGGGACGAACCTCGGGACGACTTCCGGTACCGGGACGAACTTCAATGGCATCTCCAACGCCGGGACGGTCGTCGGGTTCACGACGCCCGACAACTTGACCTTCAACAATTTCACCGCCAACCCGCTGGTTTCCCAGACACCGACCAATTTGAACCTCAACTCGACCGCCGCCATGGCGTTCGGGATCAATTCGGCCGGGGCGGTCGTCGGTACCGACGGGAACGGGAACGCGTTCGTCCGTAGCGGCGGCACGTTCACCAGCTTCCTCCCCACGGGCGGCACCTCGGCCCTCGCCTTCGGCATCAACGACCAGGGGACGATTGTCGGACAGTACACAAACCCGAACGGCAACGAACTCGGCTTCATCACGACGCTCGGCAATGTCCAGGGAAGCGGATCCAACTATGTCACGGTGCACGCACCGACGGGGACCGCCATCGGAGACTTCGTCAACGTCCAGGGGATCAACGATCACGGTTTGGTCGTGGGATTCTACGTCGGCAACGATGACGCGTTTCACGGATTCTCGGCCCATACTTCGTCCGAGTCGAACGGCATGCTGACCGTCACCGCGGTTGCCGACCCCACTATCCCGCCGGTCGCCGGAGAACCGGGTGCCACGTTCATCTTCTCGCAGATCCTCGGGGTCAACGACAGCGGGCTCGCGGTGGGTTATTACCAGGACTCTACGGGGAGTCAACATGGTTTCTTGTATAACACGAACACGGGAACTTATTCATTCCTGGATGCCCCTAACGCGACCTTCACGAATGGCGTCGAGATCACTCAGATCACGGGCATCAACAATTCCGGCGAGATCACGGGGTTCTACTCGGGTCCGAATGGGGCCTTACAGGGGTTCGTTGCCGTGCAGAGCGTGCCCGAACCGGGATCGATCGTCCTGCTGGGCGTGGGCCTGACGACGCTGATGGGGATGGGTTATGTCCGCCGCCTCCGGATCAAGAAAGTCGGCTGATGGCGGGGGATCGAGATCGTCATTTCACGATATATTTGATCGGCCCTGGCGGTTCAGGACGGGACCGCCGCGGCAAGTCGCGCTAGAGTTGAACCGAGCGATTCCAGCCAATCGGTCGTCACGATCCAGGGCTCGCGGGGGAGAGTGGAGGGCTCGAAACGATCGATGGCCTCTCTGGGATGCTGGAGCCGATCATCCTCATTCCAGCCGCAGGATCGAACGAGTGCCCCCACTAGTTTCCGCGGATCGATCCCCGCGTCGCGGAGAGTCCCTAGCTTCAACGAGCCGTCGCGCTTCGCCAGGCGACGGCCGTCGGGCGTCACGGCGAGCGGGACGTGGCCGAAGGTCGGCTCGAGAAAGCCGAGCGCCCGGTAGAGCAAGATCTGTCGGGGCGTGCTGGGCACGAGGTCGGAGCCCCGGACGACCTGGTTGACCCCCATCGCGGCATCGTCGGTCACGACGGCGAGCTGATAGGCCGGGCCGACGCCGTTTCGGGCCACGATGAAGTCGCCGCTCGAGCGGCCCGGGTCGATCTCGACGCGGCCCAGGAAGAGGTCGTCCCAGGCGATCGATTCCCTCGGTACTCGGAATCGCCAGGCGAACGGGCGATCGCCCAGCCCATCGGCATCGCGGGCCGATCGGTGGGCGCAGGTTCCCGGATAGCTCGGGCCCTCCTCCTCGGAGTGGGGCGCACTCGCGGCGCGCTCGATCTCGGCCCGCGTGCAGGTGCAGGGATAGACGCGCTCGTCCGCCTTCAGCCGTGCGAGCGCCTGATCATAAATGGTCAGTCGCTCCGACTGGACATAAGGGCCCGATGGCCCGCCGATGTCCGGGCCCTCGTCCCAATCGAGGCCCAGCCAGCGGAGGTCCAGCAGCGTCAACTCGCGGGCCTCGGCGCGAACCCGGGACGTGTCGAGGTCCTCGATTCGAACGATGACCCGGCCGCCATCGCGACGGGCGGTCAGCCAGGCGATCAGGAATGACCGGGCGTGGCCCAGATGGAGGCCGCCCGTCGGCGAGGGCGCCAGTCGGCCGACCGTGACGTTGCTCCGACTCGATGGCGCGAAATCCTGGCTCATCTCCGGCGGCTTCCCCCAACCGTCCCGAGGTTCCCCTGGTCGGCTCTCTTGCGATCGGGTCTAATGGGATGATCCGGGACTTGAATCCCATCGTATCATTGAGAATAGACCAATCTCGCGGCTTCGCGAGAGGCCGATTTATTGGCTTTCCGTACCCGAGTCAGGAGCACTTCATGGACGCCGAACTGAAACGTCAAGCGAAAGGCATCACCGACCAGATCCTCCAGCTCCGAGACTCTCTTTGACTTGGGCGAAAAACAATCCCGCCGCGACGTCCTCGACGCGGAGATGAACAGCCAGACATTCTGGAATGACCAGGAGAAGGCCAAGGAGATCATCCAGGAGCTCAAGGGGCTGAACGCAGTCCTCAAGCCGTTCGAGAATCTCGTACAACAATCGGAGGATCTCGCGGCCACGATCGAGCTCGCCGAGGAAGCCGATACGGCGGAATTCGATGATGAGATCCGCACGGCGACCAAGAAGGCGGAGGCCGATTTCGCGTCGTTCGAGATCCAATCGATGCTCAGCGGCCCGAATGACCATTGCAACGTCTTCATGACGATCCACGCCGGAGCGGGCGGGACCGAGGCCTGCGACTGGGCCGAGATGATCCTGCGGATGTATCTCATGTGGGCCGAGTCCAAGGGATTCAAGACCGAGATCACCGACCGCGAGGATGGTGGCGCCGCCGGGATCCAGGAGGCGAGCGTCCATATCAAGGGCGAGTACGCTTACGGTTATCTCCGCGGCGAGAGTGGGGTCCACCGGCTGGTCCGGATCAGTCCCTACGATTCCGCCGCGCGAAGACAGACTTCGTTTGCCTCCGTGGACGTCCTCCCCGAGGTGGATGATACCATCGACATCGTCATCCGCGACGAGGACCTCAAGCGCGACGTCTTCCGATGCGGCGGGCCCGGCGGCCAGCATCAAAACAAGACCGAGTCGGGCGTCCGCTACACGCATCTCCCGACCGGGGTCGCCGCCGAGTCGCGGACCGAACGGTCCCAGCACAAGAACGACTCCAACGCGATGGCGCTACTCAAGGCCAAGCTCATCCGCCGCGAGGAGGAGAAGCGTGAGGCCGAATTCGCCAAGACGTACAACGAGAAGGTCGAAGTGAGCTTCGGCAGCCAGATCCGGTCGTATGTCCTCCAGCCGTACCAGAAGGTCAAGGACGCCCGGACCGATTACGAGGTCGGCAATCCTCGGGCGGTCCTGGATGGTGAGATCGACGGTTTCATCGAAGCCTACCTCCGTGCAAAGCTCGCGGGCTCGGGCACATCCATGGCGAAGGCGTAATCGTGCCGGGTCGAACGGTTTTCGGATTCCGGTGGGAAGACGCTGAGGATCGGGTCCTACTGATGGGCCCCGGGATTGGGGTCGGGTTCGTGCGGACCGGCGACCGATGGACGCACGGCCTGACCATCCCCGACGAGAGCGGACTCGAGGTCGCGCGGGTCGTCGAGGGTCAGTCGGAAGGCGATCCGGCTCGAGTCATGAGCCCTGTCTACCAGGAACTCCAGAGGCATGAGCCTCCTGGCGGGACGGGGCTCTGTCTCTTGCTGACCGGGCTCTGGTTCGGTCATCACTTCTCGGCCGCCGTGAGCCTCACGGCCGATCCGGAGCAATCCGAGGCCGTGACGCTCGATTTCGACGTGGCCGATCGTTGCCGCGCGACCGTCGAAAGCCTGGCCGCGACCTATGTCGTCCCGCTCGGGAGCGGGACACTGGGCGAGGCCGCGCCCGATCGGATCGTCTGGAATCTCGACGGACAGCACCCAGGTCGGCTGGAGCTGCTCGGCGATTCGTCGTGTTCGCTCGCCCTGGCCGAGGCCGGGCGGACCGCGATGCGCGTGCAGCTCCTCGCGACGATCCATCCGGGGGTCTTCACCCATCGACTCCGCTATCGATGGCGATGGACCAGCTCCGTGGACCGGACCCGATAGACTGCATACCGTCCTTCGACATGAAGCAAGTCGAGTGGGGCATACCGTCCTTCGACATGAAGCAAGTCGAGTGGGGAAGCGTCGCGCACGCGTGAGCCGACGGACTGATCGGGGGCCGCGGCGAGGACGTATGTCGCCCCTTGGCGGACGGCCAACGCCGCTCTTTCGGCATCGCTGAGGGCCTCGTATCGCGATTCGAATCGGTGACGATTCGCGAGGTAGGTGTGCACGAATTCGGCCGGAGGTGCGTGGTAGTTGACGTGATCCTGGAATCGGGCGAACCAATCGGTCAGGCCCTCGGCATGGTAGGGGCTGGCGGCTCGATTGAACGCAACACTTCGTCGCGACCAGAGCCGGAACGTCTTGGGGCCGGGCGGACCGATGAACCGCGCCGTCGGCGGGGTATTGTCGCGACACCACAGAGCGAGCCGCTCGATGTCGTCCACGGGCACGGCGATGAAGCGGCAACGATCGACCAATCCCAGGAGAAGCGGAAATCGCCGCGACGGATGATTGAGCGAGACAATGGCCGCCAGCAATGCGGCCCCGGGTATCAACCAAGCGGCCGCCATCGCCCAGGAGTAGCGCAATCGAAACCTTCTCCCCGGGGCCTTTGCCTGTCCTGGCCATCGGCTCCAGAGCTCGATGGCCAGACCGGCGATCAAGGCGGCCAGGAGTGGCCGGTTTCCCGATTCTGTGTCGTGTCGGGCGAGGAAGTTGAAACCGTACGCCAGGACGGCGAGGTACGTGGCAACCTTGAATCCGTGCATCAGACGCGAGCCTGCGCGGCGAGATTCGATGGCTTCCATGGCCGAGATGGTCAGCTCGGCCGAGGTCACCACGATCAGAAGCCAGTCACCCAGGAATCCGGTGGCCAGGAGAATCGCTCGAATCCGACCGAATGGTGCGCCCGACTTCCAGAGCGTGCACAATCGGCCCGCGATGAGGATGATCGCGATCCCTCGAGCCAACGTCGCCATCCGGAACGGCTGGAAGATCGTCACCCGGGCTTGATGCATCACCTCGATTGCGTACCAGGCCACCGCCAGAGCACCGAGGATGATCGCCAACGAGACCGCCAGGCGGCGAAGGGACGGAGAGCAAGAAATCTCTGGGGGATGATCGGTCGTCGCCTTGTTAGAGCGCTTGACGATTGAGTCGCGCCACTCCTTGGCGGATGCGAATACACCCCCTCTGCCCCCCCTTCGTAAGGGGGGGACGTTGAGGCGGACAGGCCCGTTTCCCGTCCCCCCCTTACGAAGGGGGGGCAGGGGGGTTCTTGAGTCGAGTACCTCGAGTGTATGCCAGCCAATCGTGAAGCGCTCTAGTCCGGAACTGGCCAACAACCTGGAGCATCGCCAGTATGAAATAGCAGGACCAGGCGAGCCATTGTGGCAAACGCCAGAGGTGCGGGAGCATATGCTGCGGGCTTTGCAACTCCACGCTCAGGAGCCAGAACTCATCGCCGGGCAAGTCCCCCACCATCGATATCCCTATCGGGAGATTGATCGCAACTCCTGGGATGACGGCGAGCATGAGAGCCAGCAAGCTGCGGATCATCGTCCCGGCCTTGACACCCATCCCTCGGCCCAATAATGACCAGCAGAAGCAGCTCGCCGCCAGGACCATCGCGAGCTGGAGGCCGACCGAAGGATGGATCCAGGTGGCCATACCGATCGCGATCGGGGGCAGCCACCATCGCTCTTCCGGGTTGGTCACTGCGAGGGCGAGGGCCTGCCAGCCGAGGGCGAAGGCCATGAGCCGATCCAGGAGCATCGCCTCGAAGAGATGATTGGTCCCGATATTCCCGGCCTTGGCCGACAGGAGCAGGACCACCGCGATCCAGCCGACGTTTGGACCCGAATCGGGCCAGGCCGCGCGCGTGAGCTTCTCCACGGACCGACAGGTCAGGAGAAACGTCAGTATGAAGAGGAGGAAGAGCCCCGCCGACAACCCGAGGGGCCGCGTGACCGCGTCCAGGACGATCAGGGAGCCTCGGTGCGGGTTGAATGCATCCAATGCACGGACGAACGGGTCGTCCGCATACAAGTTAGGCTCTTGTCGATGGAGGAGGAGGGGCAACCGATAGGTTTGATCGCCATCGAGGCTGTGATAGCCGCGGATGCTCAAGTACAACCCGAGGATGAGCGCGCACGCCAACCATGAAGGAACGGCGCGTTCCGACTCGGACTGCATTCCACAATCTGATCGAATCCGCACGGGGTCCCTCCCGTGGTTGGAACGCTCGAGTCGCCGATGCAATCGGGACACTCCTCGCCGGACACCACCGGACGGGGCGAGATCGTCGCCCGTGACCACGGTGTCCTGAGACCGTGGTCACGTTCTGGTATTCGGCGAGAAGCCTCCAATTGGGCGTGACGCTCGCGGCAGACCTTAGCATCCACGCCCTGGGAGTGTGCCGGTCGGCAGGCCGACGGTCAACCTCAATCCGACGACTTGGGATTCGCGTCGAGGGCCGACTTGATTTCCTCGACGACCTTCTCCATCTCCGGATCGAGGATGTGGAGCCTGGGGATTGCCGTCGCGGGTGGCTTGGCCGAGGCGTTGGCGGTCGAACCCTGGGACTGGGGCGACCTGGCGTCTTTTGAGTCGGTCGGCCGGCTTGCCGTCTCGAGGGCCGGACGCGTCTCGGGCCTGGCATCCGGTCGATCGGACGCATCGGCAGGCCGCTGGACACCCATGCGATAGACGATGTTCGTTGCATGCTGCACGGGTGGCGACGCCCAGATCTTCGCGGCCGGTTGATACTGCTCGTTCCAGCGGAGGGCCATCGAGGTCTTGACTTGCTGATCCGCCCAGGGGATCGCCGCCGCCTGGGTGAGGGCATACTTCTGGATCCCGGCCGTCATGAATGCCGCGACCAGCACGCCCTTGGCGGCTCCTACGAGGAAACCGGCGAACTGATCGTTCCGGCTCGATTGGGCGGGGATTCCGGGGATCTCCGGTCGCCGCGTCATCTTGATCGCCAAGGAAGCGACTCCGACGATGACGACATAGGAAATGGCGGCGGAAGTCCACCACAAGAGACGATCCACCATATCGGTCGGGATCGCCGGAAGGTAAGCCACGACATGCGGCTTCGCCTGGTCTCGAACCGGGGCGGCCAGATAGCAGCACCCGACCAGGCCCGCGAGCCGGATCGCCTGATAGACGAAACCCTGTATCCAGCCGCGGATTGCGGCGATCAGGATGATGATTCCCAACGCAACGTCCAGACCCATCGTCAGCCCCCTCACGCCGCGTATCGGCACGGTGTCTATTGAGAAGATTCGTCGGCCGCGTCGATTTCTTCCGGGAAAATCCTCGACGTATCCTGGGAATCGGCACTCCGCGCGTTGAAACTTGAGTGGAAGCGGGAGACGATGATCTCAGTCTCGATCATCCGACCGGCGACGAATGCTCGTACGCCGGGATTCTGTGAATTCTACGCTACGAGAGGACATCCCGTGAGCGGAATCTGCGGACTTCCTCGACGATCGATCGTGCGATTCACCGTCTGTCTCGCGGGGATCGCCGTGTTGCCGATGATTCTCGCCGGACGCGGCCGGGGCGATGAATTCGGCCGGCTGGTCGGCCCTCCTCTGTTCGACCTTTCCCAACGCGCGGACGCGCACAGTCGGGCAAAATTGAGCGTCCGGGCCATCGAGGCATTGCCCGAAGTCCTTCGGGGCGAGCGGGCCGCGTTCGCTCTCGTCACGACCGATCAGGGGAACGTCGCGAAGCTACTTCTCTCGTTCGGGATGCGTAAGCGGGCGGGAAAGGCAGGAAAGTCGGACCTGGTCCCCGTACTGATCGTGGATCGGTTCGAGACGATCGATGCCGCCGATCGGATGTCCTACAAGGCGCGCGGCCGCGACACGATCCTCTTCGACGGCTTTCAGGTCGACCTCGACACCGGACAGGTGGTTCCGGAGGGATTCGGCGGGGATATCCGGCTGGTGGGAAGCGGAGACGATGGTCCCGAGCTTCAGGCCCTGGGGACGAACAAGCTCTACACGTTCGAAAAGCCGCTGCCGGTTTCTGCGTCCACTCCGGGACGACCGTCGAGCGGTCGGGCCGTGCTCCCGACCGATTTCGATGGCCGCTATCAACTTATGGCAAATGGCCAGACCTCGGGCAGCCTCGAGATCTCCGTCGATCCGGAGGGAGCGGTCTCCGGCCGGTTCCGATCGGACCGGAATGGAGCCGTCTATGGCGTGACGGGTAAGGTCGCCGCCGATTTGCCCCGAAAGATCGAATTCACCATCCAGTTCCCTCGCAGCAAACAAGATTATGAGGGTCTCCTCTGGACTGAGGAGAAGAACGCCTTCGCGGGGACCGTCCAGATCCTCGACCATCCCTATAGCTTCTTCGCGATTCGCGAGGGCGCCTCGCTGCCTTCGGACACGATCGACATCAACCAGAGAGCCTTCGTCGAAGGGTCTTCGAACGTCGTGGTGACTCTGGAAGACGGGGCCGATCGCTATAACCTCGATGGAGACGCGAAGTCGGCGGCCGAGCTGGGTGAGTCCCTGTCGAAGATCGCCAGGATGCACCCGGCGAGGACCGTGCGGCTCCTCGTCCCGGAATCGGCCGCGTTCGACCGTGTCCATCGAGCCGTCCAGATGATCCGCAACGCCGGGATCGCGTCGATTCGCGTTGCTCCCAAGTCGGAGTAAGGGGATTCCGCATGGCCAGGAAACTCATCATTATTGTCGCGTTCCTGCTGTGCTCCGGCTCGGGAGTCTCGGCCCAGTGGGTCGTGCAGCCGAGTCCGACGAAGGAACGCCTCCGGGGGTTGAGCGTCGTCAATTCCAGGGTCGCATGGGCCAGCGGGAATCGCGGGACGGTCCTCGTCACGACCGATGGTGGCGCAGTCTGGAAGATCAAACCGGTTCCGGGAGCCTCGGCCCTCGATTTCCGAGACGTCCACGGGGTGAGCGAACGCGTAGCGTATTTGCTCTCCATCGGCGCGGGCGAGAAGTCGCGGATCTACAAGACGTCCGATGGCGGGACGAGCTGGAATCTGCAAGTGAAACTGCAAGATGCCCGCGGGTTCCTCGACGCGATCGCCTTCTGGGATGCCGACCACGGGATTGCCATGGGCGACCCGATCGATGGCCGTTTCACCATTCTGACAACCGACGATGGCGGTGCGAGCTGGAAGCCTTCGTCCCCGGAAGGGATGCCGCCGGCGCTGGACAACGAGGGGGCATTCGCGGCCAGCGGTACATGCCTCGTCGTCGAGGGAGACAAGAATGCCTGGTTCGGAACCGGCGGGGCCTCAGTTACGCGAGTGTTCCGATCGACGGATCGTGGACGGACCTGGACCGTGCAGAATACACCGATTCCGGCCGGCAACGCATCCTCGGGCATCTTCTCGCTGGCGTTCCGCGATGCCGATCACGGTGTTGCGGTCGGCGGCGATTACCGGCAGCCGGATCGGGCCGGGCAAGTCATCGCGATCACGAGCGATGGAGGTCGAAGCTGGACCCGGCCGGAAGGGCGCGGGCCGCGGAGCTTCCGATCTGGCGTGGTCTATCTCGCGAATCGCTCGCGTCCCACGCTGGCGGCGGTCGGGCCCTCGGGTGCGGATGCATCCGTTGACGGTGGTCGAAACTGGTTCCCCTTGAGCGACTCCGGAGCACACTCCGTGGATGCCGCCGATTCGGCCTCGGGATGGGCCGTCGGCGAAGGTGGGACTATCGGGCGTTTTCAAATCAGTCTGGACACTCCTCGGTGAACACCACCGGGTGACCACGGTCGTCAGTGCGATCTGCCGCCGGATCGGGCTCACGACCGAGGTTGGAGGACATTCGTCCCATCCGAACCACGGTCTCACGACCGTGGTCACGGCGTTCGAGCACACCCTGTCTGGTGGCGTTCACTCAGCGCTCCTGTGAACGCGGGCCCCTTGATATTTGGCAGATCTGACGGTAATTCTCGGATAGCTGTTCGTGCCGAAGGGGAGCGTGTCCGTTGCTGGTGCTCGGTCTGGTCTTCAAAACCAGTGAGGGGTCTGGAAACAGGCTCCTGGTGGGTTCGATTCCCATGCGCTCCCGCCATCCCTCGCCATCCCGTGTCCTGGATGAGCAGGTCGGGATTTCGATCGAAATGACGACACTCCTCGCCGAACATCCTCCTACAAAACGAGATCGAAGCACGTGACCACGACCGTGAGTGCGTGGTCACGGGTCACGATCTGACGCTTTCGAGTGGTATTCATCGAGACGTATCGCTTCTCCTCTCGATGGGAGTGAGCAGAATGCTCATCGTTCCATGGCCTTGAGGATCGCAGCCTTGAGCTTGGCGATGGCGCGCCCGTTCGACGCCCCGTCGGCGATACTCTTGAAGTCGGCGCCGATCACGGCTCCAAATGTCCACGCCGCCTACCCCACTAGGTGAAGGCCCTTCTGCGGGCGCGAACGCCCACCCCACAAGCATCAGGCTCCGCCCGAGGCTGGCAGCTCATAACCGAGCATCTCCTCGAATTGCTTGAGCGTGGAGCGGCGGGCAACGCCCGATTTGGTGATCACCTCTCGCAGCCAATACAAGCACGGGTTCTCCCACTGCGAGGCCGCCCCAAACCGACGCGACGCCCTCGTGATCCAGGCCGTTCGATCCCTACGGCGGGCCTCGTAGGCTTGCAGCGACGCCGAGACGTCCGACGCGCCCGCCAAGCAGTCGGCCAGCACGACCGCATCCTCCATCGCCTGGCAGGCCCCCTGGCCGAAGTTGGGCGTCATCGGGTGAGCCGCATCTCCCAACAGGGTTACCCGACCACGGCCCCACCGCCTGATCGGCTCGCGGTCCGTGATATCGTTCTTGAGGATCGCGTCGCCCTCGGTCGCGGCAATGACCGACGGGATCGGCTCGTGCCAACCCGCATAGGTCTCAAGCACGTCCTGCTTTCGGCCGTGCGATCCGTCGGTAATGCCCTCGGGGGCATTCCGCGTCGCGTACCAGAAGACGCGCCCGGAGCCGCAATGCTGGACGGCGAATCGAGCACCACGACCCCATGCCTCGAACCCCAGCCCGGCCGGCAAGTCTTGGCCGTCGTACTCAGCCAGCCCACGCCAGCAGATGTATCCCGCGTACCTCGGTCGACCGTCGCTAAACAACTGCTCGCGGATTGAGGAATGGAGGCCATCAGCTCCGATCAGGACCTCACCACGCCACTCGGTCCCGTCAGCGAAGCGGGCGGTGACTCCCTCAGAGTCCTGATCGAATCCCACACACCTCGCGCCGACGGTGATGACTTCGGGCACAACCGCCAAGGCCAGCGCCCGCAACAGGTCAGCCCGATGTACGACGAGGTTGGGGCAACCGAACCTCCGGCCCAGGTCGCCCGGTCTCGTCTCGTCCAGGACATCCCCGCGCCAGGTGCGGAGTTGGAACCGCTCGGTAATCGAGGCGCTCGAAATGACCTTGTCGGCCACACCCAGTCGGCGGAGCACCTTGGCGGCGTTGGTCCAGATTGTCAGACCCGCGCCGACCTCACGCAAAGTGTCGGCCTGCTCGAATACCTGTGCATCGAGGCCGCCACATCGAAGTGCGATCGCGGCGCAGAGGCCGCCAATTCCGCCTCCGATAATCACTGCTCGCGCCGCGGCCATCGCCTCGCCCCCCGTTTCGATCGCCTTGCGGGACAAACCTCGGAGATGTTCGATCCGCGGATCCAAGACCGCGGTTTCGACGCAAGTCCTCGCTCGACGCGTCAGATTTCACTGATACAATCGCGATATTCATCCCTTATGCATGGGAAACATGCAAGATGGCTCATTCTGCGATTGCCAAATGTGCAATTGTCTCCTACGGCCGTTGTCGAGAATAGCTTAATCATCGCCGTGCTCCTTTCGGAAGCTGACCTGACGCACTTTACCACCTCTCAGTTGCTTCATGCGAGCCTCGGCGGGCTTGATGAGCGGAAACAGATAACGAATTGAGAGGCGGGAAAGGCGCGTTGGCTTGCAAAATGCCCGAGGAAGAGGGTACGCGTGAGCCCGGAGACGTCAGGCAATCGCCTTCCCGCACCGATTGCAAAACCGCGATCCGGGAGCGATGGCCGCTCCGCAATCGGTGCAGGTATTGTTCTTGAGCGCGGTCCCGCACTGATTGCAGAACCGGGCCTCCGCGGAGTTGGGGGCTTCGCAGTGCGAACAGGCGATGGTCGGCTCCCCGGCCGGGAGCGTCGCTCCCATGCCGGTCGAGAATCCGCGACCCAGGGCATGCGCCATCGTCTCGACCCCCTCGCGTGTCCCCTCGGTCATCGTGTTGAAGACGTCGGTCGCGACGGGGGTGACCTCCGCAGAGAAGTACCGCATATACTCGCCGAGATAGGCGAGCCGGGTGAGCGCGAGGCCGATTCCGATCATCGGCAACCCGACGATCACACCCCAGAAGTATCGAGGCGGCTCGAACGTCCCGAACGACCTGAAGAAGCTGATCAACCCGATGGCCGCGAAGATCAAGCCCAGGCTCGCCACGATGGGGCCGAACACCCGCATGGCCCCTTGGATCCGCCGATGATGCGGGTCGATCTCGCGATTCGTCTTGTCCATGGGTGCTTCGGCCTTTCGCGATGGGTTGCGAGTCGGTTCGCCTTGTACGTGGTCATCTTGACCCTGTTACAATCAAATCCGGGACCAGGACGCATCAGATCGAGCCACATTGTCGATCATACGGAGCGTTAGCATCTTACGAATACCATTTGGACTCGCCATCATCGTCGCGGTCGGGACCCTGGCGGCGCTACGCGACGGGTCGATGACGACCGGCGTCCAGCCGGAATCGTCCGGCACGGGCACGAAGGTCCCGGCGGCGATCACCTTCCGCGAGGTCGCGGGTTTGTCGGGCGTCGCGTTCCGGTTCGATACGGGCTCACGCGGCCTGCACGACCTCCCCGAGATCATGGGAGGCGGCGTGGCGGTCTTCGATGCCGACGGCGATGGGCAACTCGACGTCTACTTCTGCAACGGGGGTCCGATCGCCGCGGCGGCGAGCAAGGCGGATCCTCCGTGCCGGCTCTATCGCAACAGGGGGGGCTGGCAATTCGAGGACATCACCGACCGGTCCGGGGCACCGGGACCGAGTTACGCGATGGGCGCCGCGGTCGGCGATTACGACAGCGACGGCCGACTCGACCTGTTCGTCACGGGGTGGCGCGATCAGCGACTTTATCACAATCTCGGCGGCGGCCGGTTCGAGGACGTGACCCGGAGCGCGGCCTGATCTCGGAGTCGTGGAGTACCGCGGCGGCGTTCGCCGACCTGGACGGCGATGGCGATCAGGATCTGTTCGTCGCCAACTATCTGGAATTCGATGCCAAGGCGCCGCCCTTCTGCGCGGCACCCGACGGCGGTCGCGACTATTGCGGCCCCGAGGACTTCCCGGCGCAGGCCGACCGACTCTATCGCAACAACGGCGACGGGACCTTCACCGACGTGGCGAAATCGGCCGGGATCGACCTCCCGCAAGGTCGAGGGCTCGGGGTCATCATCGCCGAGATGACGGGGGATAACCGGCCGGATATCTACGTCGCGAACGACTCCTCGCCCTGCTGGCTCTTCGCCAACCGGGGGAACCTGCAATTCGAGGAGATCGGCGAGGAGGCGGGCGTCGCCGTCAACGCTCGCGGCGACGTGATCTCGGGGATGGGCGTCGCCCTCGGCGACCTGGACGGCGACGGCCTCTCCGACCTGGCGGTCACCAACTTCATCGATCGTTCCACGATCGTCTTCCGCGCCCAGGGTCGGCCGCGCGGCGTCTATCGGGACGCGTCGAACTGGCTCGGGTTGGTCGCCAGCACCCGACGCGTCCTCGGCTTCGGGATCGCGATGGTCAACTTCGACGGCGACGGGCATGCGGACTTGCTCCAGACCAACGGCCACGTCCTCGATCGCGCCCGGCTCGGCAACTCGTACGCGATGCGTCCCACGCTGCTGCGCAACGCCGGCGTACCGCTCCAGGATGTCTCATCCGCGGCCGGCGACTGGTTCGACCGCCCCGTCCTGGGCCGCGGCCTGGCGGTCGGCGACCTGGACGGCGACGGCCGCCCTGACGTCGCCGCCGCCGCCCTCGACTCACCCGCCGCGCTGTTGCAAAACACGTCGCGAGGCGGCCATTTCCTCAACCTCGAGCTGATCGATCGCCACGGGCGGCCGGCGTTCGGGCGCGGGTCCGGGTCCTGGCCGGCGGGCGGATTCAGATCGGCGAGCTGGTCGCCGGTGGCAGCTATCTCGCAGTGTCCGAGTCGAGGGTGCATCTCGGGCTCGGCCAGGCCACGGTCGTCGCACGCATCGAGGTGGACTGGCCCTGGGGAGCTTCGGAATCCTGGCCCAGGCGGGAATTGCCGGCTCTCGGCCTCATACGCCTCGTGCAGGGGACGGGGCGGCCGATTCCCTGATGCAATCCCGGACGTAATTGTGTCAAGTCCATCGAGCGCGGGGGGTTAGCCGACATGTCAAGCCCGAGCCGGACCGAGCCGGATCGTCAGACGCTCCATTGTATGGAGATCTGGGGCGGGATCGAGCCCGTGGAACGGAAGGTATCGACGCCGGGGCTTGACGCCTGGGTCTTCAGCCGGCCATGCGAGGGGGACGAGCAGGGGGGCGATGTCTACTATGTCACGCTCTGCGGCGGAGGGCTGATCACGCGGATCGTGCTCGCCGATGTCTCGGGACACGGCGCGTCGGTCGCCGAGTTCTCCCTCGCCTTGCGGTCGCTCGTCCGCAAGAATATCAATCAGAAGAGTCAACGGCGACTGGTCCAGCAGCTCAACCGCCAGTTCACGGAGATGGCGGCGCTGCGACGATTTGCCACCGCCCTGATCGCGACGTACCTCACGTCCACGAACCGGATCTCCATTTGCAACGCCGGTCATCCCCGCCCCTTGTTCCGTCGCGCCGCCGATGACGACTGGTCGATACTCTCGCCGAAGGAGGGGGAGGACTCGGGGGCCGGCAACTTGCCACTTGGCCTCGACGAAGAGACCCGCTATCAGGCGTTCAATGTGGAACTCGGCCGGGGTGATCTGCTGGTGTTCTACACCGATGCCCTCACCGAGGCCGCCGATTCCGAAGGGCGACTCCTGGGCGAGTCGGGTCTCCTGGATACGGTGCGTCGGATCGACCCGTCCGATCGGAGCCCTGCCTCCATCGGCGCGGCCCTGCTGGAAGCCGTCGCGAGCTATCGCGACCATCGTGCCTCCGACGATGATATGACCGTGATCGTCGTCCACCACAACGCCGGGGATTCGCCGCGGCTGTCCCTGGGCCAGAAGCTTGATGTTTATGCCAAGGTGTTTGGCCTGAAGTCCATTTGAGCCGATGAGGTGGCGTCTCAAGTCGAGAGCAACTCGCTTCGAATGACTTCTATAATCTGCTCATGAATCCGGCCCACGAGTTGGCCGGAGGTCAATTCCGCATCACGCCGCAACGCGATCGCGATGGCATCGTCCTCTGAGGGAATGGTCGAGTCGTCGTCAGCGCGATCATCGATGCTCTGCCAGAGGGCTTGGGCCAATTCCACTCGCTCCGGGAGCGGGAGGGCCAGTAGTTGTCGGGTCAGGTCTTCGGACATCATCGTATCCTCGATTCAGGGGCTGCGATGCAAGCACATGGATTATATTAGGTCCGAGGATGGTCCAACACCCCGATTTCAGGTTGGCCTTGCTTCCTGACTTCAGCTCGTTCAGAGCGGAACGCCTCACGGTAAGGTCTCCCCTCGCGTTTCCCAATGGAGTAGGCTCGGAAGACGGTGCGGACTCGTTCCGCCGAGGTCCAATGTCCCCTCGCGTTGCTTGCTCTGTCGGCACACCCGCTTGGAGTCGCCTCATGACTTGTTCGACCCGGCCCTGGTTCGGCCTCCTTATTTTTTTATCGTCTCCATCCGCGGACGCGGCCGAGACCGCCATACCCAGGTCCGAGCATCCCCGACCCGAGGCCATGCGGGCCAACTGGGCTAACCTCAACGGGCGCTGGGACTTTCGGTTCGATGCCCAGGACCAGGGCCTCCGCGACGGTTGGGAGAAGCCCGACGCCCCCGGATTTGACCGGTCGATCGTGGTCCCGTTCCCGTGGGAGAGCGAGCTCTCCGGGATCCACCAGTTCAAGGGTGCCCCGAAGGTCGGCTGGTATCGCCGTCGATTCAACGTACCCAAGGAGTTCCCGGCCGATCAGCGGGTCTGGCTCCGCTTCGAGGCGGTCGACTGGCACGCCGATGTGTGGGTCGGCGGCAAGAAGGTCGGCGAGCACGACGGCGGATATACACCCTTCGCGTTCGATATCACCGATGCCGTCCGTCGCGTCGGCGAGAATACGCTGGTCGTCCGCGCTTCGACCCGACCGATCCCAGCCTGCCCACCGGCAAGCAGATTCACTGGTACACGCCCACCTCCGGCATCTGGCAGACGGTCTGGCTCGAATCGAGGCCGAAGAGCTACATCGCCGACTTCCGCATGACAACCTCACTCGATCCGGCCCGGGTCACCTTCCGCGTCAACGCGATCAATCTCCCTCGCGACGGCGAGTTCCAGGTCCGCGCCGAAGTGAAGCACTCCGAGGGAGGAGACCGATTCGTCGGGACGAAGAGCGTCCGGGGCGGCCAGGATCCAACCTCGATCGAGTTCGCGGTCGACGTCCCGGATGCCAGGCTCTGGACGCCCGAAACGCCGAACATCTACGCCGTGACGATCGAACTCCGGGACGACCGGCAGAAGACCATCGACTCGATTCAGACCTACTTCGGCCTGCGGACGATCGCACGCGGCAAGTACGGGGACGAATCGTTCGAGCGGATCCTCCTGAACGGCA
Source organism: uncultured Planctomycetota bacterium (assembly GCA_963777695.1). Taxonomy (GTDB): domain Bacteria; phylum Planctomycetota; class Planctomycetia; order Isosphaerales; family Isosphaeraceae; genus CAVZRC01. The sequence goes on along the minus strand of CAVZRC010000001.1, from coordinate 398,169 downwards.
AACCCCTCTACCTCCGCACGGCACTCGACCAGTCCTTCAATCCGAAGGGGATCTATACGGCGCCCGATGACGCCTTCCTCCGGCGCGACATGGAGATTGCCAAGGAGATGGGTCTCAACGGATTGCGGATCCACATCAAGCCCGACGAACCGCGACGGCTCTACTGGGCCGACCACCTCGGCGTCTTGATCCTGGAAGATATGCCGAATACCTGGCAGCAGAATGCCAGGGCGCGCGTCGCCTGGGAGAAGACCATGCGCGAAGTCGTCGCCCGGGACCGCAATCATCCGTCGATCATCACATGGGTCGCCTTCAATGAGACGTGGGGGCTCGGCAACAAGTCGGAGGACTACAAGAAGGACCGCGACACGCAGAACTGGGTCGGCGACATGGTCCAGGCGATCCGAACGCTCGACCCGACGCGGCTCGTCGAGGATAACTCGCCGTGCAATTATGACCACGTCGTCAACACCGACCTCAATAGCTGGCACTTCTACATGGAGGACCACAGGGCAGTCCGGGAGCACATCCAGCACGTGGTCAACGCGACCCGGCCCGGCAGCGGATTCAACTATTGCCCGGGCCTGGCCCAGTCGAGCGCGCCGTTGATCAACTCCGAGTACGGCGCCGTCTCGGCCGGCGGCGGCGACCGCGACATCTCCTGGGGGCTCCGCGACCTGACCACGCAACTCCGACGGCACCGCAAGATCCAGGGCTTTGTCTACACCGAGTTGGCCGACATCGAGTGGGAGCATAACGGGCTGGTCAACTACGACCGGACTCCCAAGCTGTTCGGCTACGACGCCTGGGTGCCCGACATGCGGCCTAACGAGCTCCTGGGAGCCGACTTCGTCGGCTACGACTGCCCCCCGGCGATCGTCGGCAAGCCGGGCGAGACGGTCACGGTCCCGCTCTTCGTCAGCCATTATTCCGATCGGTCGTTCGAGCCGAAGCTGAGGTGGTGGGTCACCGGCTACGACTCCCGCGCCGATCTCCGGATGGTCGTCCAGCCGACGAGCGTCCCCATCGCGTGGCTCCCGTACGACGTGGCCGAGCTCGAGCCGATCCGGCTCACGCTGCCCTCGTATCCGTTCGTCGGGGCCTTGATCCTGACCCTCCGCGACCCGAACAACCAGCGGTTCGCGGCCAATTTCGTCAACGTGGTGGTCAAGCCCGATCGTCCCCTGCCTCGGATCGAACGGCGCGGGCTGAAGGATGTCGTGGTCCGATTCAAGCCCGAGGATTATGCGAGGCGGCAATGGACCGAGTCGCCCAAGTCGCCGCCCGGCAAGGTCTATGGGCTCGGCAAGGGCTATTTCGAGTACGAATTGCGCATCCCCGCGGCGGTCGCGAAGGCGCACCCCGAGAGCATCTATTACCTCTTCGTAACGTCGGCCAAGGCCGGGCGGCAGCGGGTAGACTGGCCCGAGCGCGTCAATCGTCAGGATTACCCCCAGACCGACGCGGCACGTCCCTGGAGCTCGACGCTGTCGGTGTCGTTCAACGGTCGTCCGATCGAACGGCTGACGCTCCCCGACGACCCGGCCGACGCGCGGGGGGTCTCTCGCACCTGGCCCGGGTCGAGCATGGGAGTCACGGCGAGCTTGTGGAGGGACTCATCACGCTCGACGACAAGGACCGGGCCCAGCTCGCCGTGGGGAAGCCGCTCCTCATCCGATTGGCCGTGCCCAACGACGCCAAGCAACCCGGCGGACTCTGCATCTTCGGCGCCAGTACCGGGGAGCTACCGCTCGATCCGACCCTCGAGTTCCACACGCGCGACCCTCTACCCGAGGACCTGGGAGTCGGTCCCGATACCGCTATCGCCCTCCCGCCGGGACCTTGAGGAGATCGGGGGTCTCGAGGTGAGGTTCACCTCGCCCGGGAGCAGACCCGGGCGAGATGGAATCTAGCAGGTTGTTGGCGCAGGGCCGTCAGGCACTTACGATGACAGTTGCGTCCGAGCGATGAACTGAGATCGGTCGGATCCCCCCTTGAACTCGCGGACTCGTCGCGTCGGGGTGGCCTCCACGGACCCGAACGGTCGACTGCGCGGGTCGCGATCGGCCTGACCGACCGAACGGCCATGACGGGTCCGGAGTGGGGGATGAGTCCGTGCGTGCCGTTCTCCCGTTGGAATTGTCCCGTTGGCCTTCGACCAGGATGAGGACCGCACCCGTGCGACGATTACTGATCGATCCGACCCGTCCGCGTGGGGATGGGAACTCGTTGAGGACTTCGGCACGCCCGATGGGCGTCCGCTGGCTGCCCTGGCTGGTCGTGCTCGCGGGGCTCGCGGCCCCGGCAGGCCTCCAGGCCCAGACCGCCAAGGTCCAGGGCGGCGACTCGAGCTACACCACCCCGCCCGACGCCCCGCCGCTCTCCCGGTACATCCCCAAGGACAACCTGCTCGGGTACGTCGAATTCTCGGGCCTCGACGCCCACGCCGCGACCTGGAACAAGACGGCCGCCTATCGCCTCCTCAACGATACACCCCTGGGCGACATGCTCGAAACCGTCGCCGGCCAGCTCCTGGACAAGGCCCTCAGCTACGCACCCAATCGCAAACTGACCGGGCCCGAATGCGTCACCCTGCTCAAGCACGTGGCACACCACGGGTTCGCCGGCGGAGTGCATGTGATCTCCAATCCCGGAGATTCCGCGGCACCTCCTCAAATCAATATGACAATGGTTGTCCGCGGGGCGTCGAGCAAGGGAATCCGATCGATCTCGGGCCGGATGCTGGGATGGTTGATGGGATCCGAGGTCAAGCCCCGGATCGATCGGAAAGAGAACCGGGTGCTGGTTGTCACACCCCTCATGCCGGGACTGCCGGCGGGGCAGGGTGCATCCTGGGCCTGGTGGGCCGAGAAGGACTCGGACCTGGTCCTCAGCATGGCTTATCCGTCGGGTACGGACACCATCCTTGCGGCGCTCGACGGCAAGATACCCAACGCGGGCGATCACCCGATCGTCAAGGAGCTGTCCAAGCCGGAAGCCGACTTCGACGCGGTCTGCATCGCCTTCGTGGATGTCGCCGGTTGCCCCAAGACGCCAATGGCGATGTCCCTTTTCATGAACAATCTCGCCGCGACGGGCGTCCCGCGTGTCGATTATCGATGGGGCTTCGACGATGATGCCCTGAAGTCGATCACGCGAATCATCGCACCCAGGCCGCGCAAGCCCGTGCTGGCGCTCTTCGACCAGCCGGGGTTCGCCAGGATGGCGATCCTGCCCATGCCGGAGGGGGTCGAATCCTTCCTCCAATTATCGATCAGCCCCAACCAGTTGCTCGACACGATCGGCGAGTTCGGCCCGGAGATCAAGGGGCAGATCGACGAATTCGCCGAGACGGTCGAGCGGACGGGCAAGATCGATCTCCGGAAAGACCTGCTGACGCACCTGGGCCCGAAGATGGTCCTCTACGTGGCCCCGGGCCGTTCCGCCGCGGCCGGTAACGAATCCTTCGAGACGAGCTGGCTCCAGGGATTCAATCCGATGAAGGCGCTGGCGAGCATGCAGACCCTCCCCAAGATCACCCTGGTCGCGGAGGTCGACGACCCGATCAAGTTCGGCAAGGCGCTGGACGGCGCGATCATCGCCATGAACAACGAGCTGAAGGCCCGGGCCCTCGAGAAGGCCGCCGAGGCGCCCGCCGACGAGCCCAACCAACCGGGCGGCCGGGCCGGCCGCGGCCCCGGCGGGCGTCAGGGCGGCGCCCAGGGCAAGGGAGCGACGCGACGACGCTCCGCCGACGCGATCTCCGCCCCGAAATTCGAGGCGATGGCGACCGACATGAAGGCCGAGCCCAAGAACGACGTCAAGGCGTTCCTGCTGCGGACACCCAGCGACTCTCCCCTCCAGATGGGCCTGCCCAACTTCCGGCCGGTGATCCGGCTGGAAGGGAAATACCTGGCGATCTCGATCAACGCCGATGGCGCCGACTCGGCACTCAAGGCCGTCAAGAAGAAGGGCTGGAAGCCATCCGATGACGTCCAGCGCACCTGCGAGCGGCTGCCCGAGAAGATCGTGCTGCTCGGCCTGATCGACCCGCGCGAGATCCTGCCGACATTCCTGTCCAGCCTGCCCGCCTCGCTCCAGACGATGATCAATTCGGCCGTCATCATCCGCACCCAGATGCGTGGCGGCGCACCGAATGGACCGGGCGGCAATCGACCGAACGGCCCCGGAGCCATGGCAGGCATGCAACCGGGCGGTCAGGGCGGGCCGGGCGGTCAGGGTGGCCCGGGAGGTCGAATGGTAGGTCGTCGGCCGGGTGGCCCCATGGGCAACCGACCGGATGGTGCCGGGCCAGGCGGAGCGCCCCAGCCGCCCGCGGGGAATACTACGCCGAGCGGCCCCTCCGACGGGACGATTGAGTTGAAGGTCAACGCCGATAAGCTGCCCCAGGCCGAGGCGATCCGCTCGCGGCTCTTCCTGAGCACGGTCTCGATCGACGTCTCGGATCAGCATATCCGGCTGGTCACGCGGAAGGCGTTCCCGAACCTGTTCAACTGGTCGATATTCGGGCTCACGTCCACACTATCGGCCCAGAACCAGCTCGAGCAGGCCGGGGGCGGCGGTCCGGGTCCCCAAGCCGGGAGCGGTGCTCCCCCGCCCGGTCCCGCGCCGGGAGGCGGGATGGCCCCCCCAGGCGGGAGGCGAGGAGGGCCCGGCGGCGGCCCCGGGCGGCCCGGCGGCGGGCGTCGAGGTGGTCCGGGCAACGCCCCGGGCGATAGTTGATCGCCATCTTCGCGCCCTGTCCCACTCCAGAGCAGGAGATGGTCTACTTCGTCATGTTGGCGCTTCCGGCCGGCGGGCCGACCCTCTTCCCGGGGAACGGGCTCGCATGCCGGTCGCGCCGTCGGCGATACTCACGGGAGGCTCAGCGATGGAATTCGTGCAGGAAGTGACTGCGTTCCTCGAAAACAAGCCGGGGCGCCTCGCCAAGATCTGCTCGGCGCTCGCCCACGAGAAGGTCGATATCCGCGCCCTGTCGGTCATGGAGACCGACGGCCCGAGCGTCCTGAGGTTCATCACCTCGGACCTCGAATTGACCCGGACCGTCCTGACCTCGCTGGGCACGGAATTCCGGATCACCGAGGTCCTGGCCCTCGAGATGGAGAATCGGCCCGGATCGCTGGCCAAGGTCCTGGAGCGGCTGGCGGAAGAACACATCAACGTGGAGTATGCCTACACCTCGACGATGTCGTCGCCGGGCAAGGCGCTGGGGGTCTTCCACACATCCAACGTCAAGCGAGCGGCCCAGATCCTGGGCGAGTCCTCGGCCTCGGCCTCGTCGGCCGGCCGATCGGCGGGCCGGCGGCCGCTCCACTCCCGCTGATCGATCGTGGCGGCGCCGGATCGGATTTCGGAGTGATCTCGAAGCCATGGCCAAGAAGAAGAAGGTCCGCGTCGCACTCCGGAAGAACCGCCAGAAGCGGACGCGGGCGAACGACCTGACGCGCCAGTTCCGCGGCGACGAGCCCGGGGCCGGCTCATCGCCGTCGAGCGATCGCGTCCGGCCCCGCGGCGAGCTGTCGCGGCACCGGACGATCATCGAGGAGGTCGGAGCGGCGGAGGAGCTCGACGCGGCCGCGCGCCGCCGGATGCCGCGGCCTCGCGAGCCTTCGATGCGACGGCGTGCCTGAAGGGCCTGGTGGTCCGGGTCCATGGGCTGGTCCTGATGGTCCGGGCCGAGGATGGGCGGTCGTATCCTTGCCATGTCCGCGGCCTGCTGAAGAACCTGGCGATCGAGGGGCGGAACATCGTCACGGTCGGCGACCACGTCTGGTTCCGCCCGCACGGCAGCTCGGCGCCGAGGGGCTGGTCGAGCGGATCGAGACCCGTCGCGGCGTGATCACCCGCGGTTATCGCAACCGTCAGCAGGTGATCGCCGCCAACGTTGACCAGGTCCTGATCGTCTCGGCACTGGCCGAGCCCGGACTCAAGCTCGGCCTGGTCAACCGTTACATCGTCTCGGCGGAGATCGGCGGCGTCCGCCCGGTGGTCGTCTTCAACAAGGCCGACCTGGTCGAGATGGCGACCTATCAGTGGGTCGTCGGCCTCTACGCACAGCTAGGCTACGAGACCGTGGTGACGTCCGTGGCCGACGGCCGGGGTGTCGCCCGCCTCCGCGAGCTGGTCTCGCGCGGTGTCACGGCCGTCACCGGCCAGAGCGGCGTCGGCAAGAGCTCGCTCCTGAACGTCGTCCAGCCCGGCCTGAACCTGAGGGTCCGCGAGGTCTCCGACTGGACCTTCAAGGGCAAGCACACCACCACCACCGCCGAGTTGATCGAGCTCGAGGCCGGCGGCTTCGTCGTGGACACGCCGGGCCTCCGCCAGTTCGAACTCTGGGGCGTCGTCCCCGGCGAGCTCGAGGCCTATTTCGTCGAGTTCCGACCCTTCATCCCGCATTGCCGTTTCCCCGACTGCTCGCATACCCACGAGCACGGCTGCGCCGTCAAGGACGCCGTCTACTGGGGCCAGATCCATCCCGGGCGGTTCGAGAGCTATCGCAAGCTCTATCTCCAGCAGCCGTTGCCGGGCGAATCGTGAGAACAACGACCCCAGAGACGGTCTGAGCTGTTGTATAAGGCCATTTCCGAGCCCCCGAATGAGGGCGTAAGCACGTAGCCAGGGGCGTCAGCCCTTGGAATATGAGCAAATTCGATCGCCCCACTGGGGCTTTCGGAACAGATTCTGAAGCCGTCGAAACCGAAGACGCCATCAATGGCTGAGAAGCACGGACTCGGGCCGTTTCATCGGAACGCCGGGCGACGAAGCCCAACTCGTATCGTCTCAATGGGACCTCGAGATCCGAATGGGGGTCAGCCGCTCAGGCTGCCCCGGCGTAAGCCGCCACATCGCCCGGAACGAATTATTTCGGCGCGGATTCGTCCTTTCAGGTGACCATGAAAAAGAGGGATCATGTCCGGGGAGGGCCACTCGATGAAACTGAGCACGCTGGACGACGATCGCCGGGGAAATGCCGACTTCGATCCCCAGAAACTCCTGGTCCTGGCGAAGTCAGGCGACGGGTTCGCGTTAGGACGGTTGCTGGAGCGGTACCGCAATTACATGTCGGTGTCGATCCGGATTCAGATCGGCCGCCGGCTCGGCCGGAAGATGGACGCCGAGGACCTGCTCCAGGAGATCGGCCTGGAGGTCCATCGAAAGATCTCGATGTTCCGGGGGAGCTCGGAGCGGGAGTTCCTGACGTGGGTGCGCCGGATTATCTTCTCGATCCTGGCCAACCAGGTCCGGCACTTCCTGGGGACGAAGTGCCGTGACCTCCGACTGGAGCGAGGGCTCCTCGAGGAACCGGACCATTCGTCCTTCGTCGTGAATGCGAGCCTGGTCGCTCCGGAGAGCACCCCGAGCCAGCATGCCGTCCGTCGCGAACAGGCGGTGATCTTGAGCGATGCCCTGCAAGAACTCCCGGACGACTACCGCGAGGTGATCATCCTCCGTCACCTCGAGGGCCTGAGCTTCCCCGATGTCGCCCGCCGGATGGGACGGACGGAGGACAGCGTCAAGAACGTATGGCTCCGGGCGTTGGCCCGGTTGCGCCGAACCCTGGAGGAGTAGCGATGATCGGCCATAAGGGCTCTGAAGTCAGGAACCCGCGCGAGCCGGGAATGTCCCCCCCGGTCGCCGCGCATCTCGTGAATCCGGGGGGCACCCGCGAGATGCCTGGCCGCGGATCCGCCACGGCGCCGCCCCTCGAGAGTATACAGAGAGACGATTCTCGGGTGATCGCCGCACTGGAGGCGTACCTGGAGGCCCTTCGAACGGGCCAGCCTTGTTCGAGGAACGAGTTCCTGGCCCGGCACGCAGAGATCGCCGATGCGCTTGGCGAGTGCCTCTCCGGCCTGGAATTCATCCAGACGGCGTCGGTCCAGTTCGTCGAGTCGGATGAGGATCGGTCGTGCTCGTCGGCCGAGGCGGTACTCCCCCGCGCACGACTCGGTGACTATCGAGTCCTTCGGGAAGTGGGGCGGGGCGGGATGGGCGTCGTCTACGAGGCGGAGCAGCTCTCGCTGGGCCGGCGCGTCGCCTTGAAAGTCTTGCCGTTCGCGGCGGCGATCGACCCGAAGCAGCGACAGCGGTTCCAGATCGAAGCCCAGGCGGCTGCCCAGTTGCATCACCCCCACATCGTGCCGATCTTCGGCGTGGGTTGCGAGGGGGGCATTCACTACTACGCCATGCAGTTCGTCGAGGGTTGCAGCCTGGCCGCGATCGTCCGCGAACTGCGCTCTCCCGACGCCGCACCCGCCACCATGAAGGCGCGTCCCAGCTCGAGCTCATCGGTCGAGACGGAGGAGGCGACGCCCACTCCCGGGAAGGTGCAAGGCGCAGGTCCGGATCCTGCGGTCGCGAAGGGACCCGTCGGGGGAGGGCCGATCCCGGATTCCGCTCGCGATTCCCTTTCGGCCCGCGATGCTGGCTCTCCCGATCGCGGACTTTCCCTCGTGTCGAGACAGGGGGGGCCCGCGCATCGAGATCGTGCATTTCTGCCGGCATGTCGCCCGGATCGGCGCGGATGCGGCGGATGCACTGGATCACGCCCACGGCCTGGGAATCCTGCATCGCGATATCAAGCCGGCCAATCTCCTGATCGATCGCCACGACGCAGTCTGGATCACCGACTTCGGCCTGGCACGGTTCCACGGCGACCTCAGCCTGACGGGTACCGGCGACGTGGTCGGGACGCTCCGCTATATGAGCCCCGAGCAGGCCCTGGCACGACGCGGGGTGGTCAACCAGCGGACCGATATCTACGCACTGGGCGTGACCCTGTACGAGCTGCTGACGCTCCGGCCCGCCTTCGACGGCCGCGACCATCACGAGCTGCTGGGCCAGATCGCGATCGAGGAACCGGCCCGGCCACGCCGGCTCAACCCGGCGATCCCCCGCGACCTGGAGACGATCGTCTTGAAAGCGATGGCCAAGGATCTCCCGAACCGCTACGCGACGGCCCAGGAGCTGGCCGCCGACCTCCGGCGCTTCCTGGACGACAAGCCGATCGTGGCTCGACGACCGGGGCTGCGGGAACACCTCCATCGACAGTCTCGTCGGCACGGGAAGCAACTGGCCACCGCCGCCGTGATCGTGGTGATCTCATCGATCATCGGCACGATCGTGACCTGGGATGCCTTCGGTCGAGTGTTGACCAAGCAACGCGAGGAGCACGAGTTCATCAGCGAGACCTTTCCCTTGATGGACAGGATCACCATGCAGGCGATGTCGCAGGCGACGACACTCCTTCACGGGGATGTGGACGCGACGAGCCGTGAAGAGACCCTTCCGGTCTACGAGCTGGCCGAGCGGTTCTACCGACGTGCCAGCAAGCTGGCTCTTTCCGAACCGGACGACCTGGAATCGCGGATCATCATCGCCCGGGCGTTTTCTCGACTCGGCTTCACCGAAGCGGTCCTGAGCAGCATCAAGTTGTCGCAACCGGCTCCCGATCCCCGACTGAAGCCGCAGGCCGAGGGTGATTCCCGGCGACTGAAGGCCCAGGCCGAAGGCGATTATCGCCGATCGATCGACCTCTTCGACAAGTTGCTTGCCGAGGCGCCCGAGGACCGGACGATCCTCCGCTTCTACGCCGATGCACTGGGATCGTGGGGCTGGGGCTGGTATCTCGGTATCACTGGCCGGATCGGCGAAGCCGAGACGAATTATCGTCGCGCGATCCAGCTATTGCGCGAACTGGTTCGCGATCCAGACCCACGCGCCGGGTACGCACTCAATGGGCCGAACGCGAGTGTCGAATCCCACGACCTCCTCTCGCTGGTGACCGTGGGTGATGCCCTGACCACGATCCTGGACGCCACGGGTCGGGGTCACGAGGCGGAGGCACAGCGCCGACAACTGGAAGACGATACGGCCTTCGCGGCGAGACGATTCGGAGGGCCAGATTACCAGGGCGTGCGCCGATACTGGGCGTTCCATCTCGTGTCGGACGGACATATGTATTTGGGGAAGCAAGACGACCGCCGGTCCGCGGTGATGAGTTTTCGGATGGCCATCATGCTCGATCCGGAGAGTGATCACGTCCAGAATAGCCTGGCGTGGGTGCTGGCCAGTTTCCCGGGAGACCCGTGGTTCGACCCGCCGCGGGCGCTGACCCTGGCCCGAAAGGCGGTCGCGATGAAGCCCACGAACTGGTTGTACTGGAACACCCTGGGTGTGGCGGCATTCCGCCTGCGCGACTGGAAGTTGGCCGACGAGTCGCTCCGGAAAGCGACCCAACTGGACGCCAGCGGCGGCAATGCCTTCAACTGGTTCTTCCTGGCGATGACGCTCTGGCAACAAGGACAGCGTGGGGACGCGCAGCAGCTATTCCACCAGGCTGTCGCCTGGATGAAGAAGGAGCAGTCCGACAACCCCGAGCTGCGCGCGTTCCACACCGAGGCGGCCGACCTGCTGGGTCTGCCCGGCCCGGAACCCTTACCAGGCCCGCCTCAGACCAGGTCAACCGGTGTCATGCCCCAGGAACCCGCCACAGCCTGACCAGGCCCTCTTCTTCGAGGGCCCGGACGAGGCTGGGAACCGAATGGATACGGATCTCGCGGCGCGGGTCACGCGGTGCTCGTGACTGAGACCATAGCGGGCAAACGAAGGCATCGATGTTCTCTCGGCGTCGTGACCTTCGACGCCGATTCACCCCGTCCCTCGGGATTGCACCAACTCAGCCCCGCCTCGGCCGCGACAGCCACACTACACCAAGACCGAGTGCGTGCTCGCATCACAGCATCGATCCGAGCGATTTCTCGAACAGGCACCGTGGTCTTCGGGCACGCGAGTTGGTATGGTTTGACCCGAGAACGAATTCTTTCGGTCAAGATTCGCGGCGGGGAAGCGAACTCGTTCTTGGAGGCGTGGGTCGGATGTCCGGGAATCCTGTTCGGCGGCAACCTTCTCGAGTGACACCTTGTTGCTCGTCGGAAGGTCGTCGGCTCAGGACAGCGCAGCAGGCCGCGATCGTGCGAGGGAAGATTGCGAGCGGGTCCGAGTCCCGGGGAGTATTGCGAGGCGTCTCTCTCACGGAGATGCTCCATAAAAACCACGAATACGCTTATATAGTGAACACTTAAGCGTTTTGCAAATCCGTGGCGGGCATCCGAGGATGCCGGCCCCGAACCGAGTCTCTCGTCGAGGCATCGGCATCGCGGCCCGGGAGATAGTGCGCGCCGCGGTAGGGATGTACGTCCAGGCCATCGGCGGGAGCGAGGTCTCGTTCCCGATCCCACCTACGATCCTTAATCATGGAGCCTCGTCATATGCGGAACGATCCTTTTTCGACGGAGTGGTCGTCGACCGGTCTCCGGGATGGTGTTCGGGAACGCGTCTCTGTCGGGAAGACGTCCAGTTCGGTGATCGCCTGGAAATATCTGCTCGGGGCGGTCCTGCTGCTGGCCGCCGGGATTGCCTGCTATTATCCCTGGAGGACGCGCTCTGCGGCCTCCTCCAATCGGTCTCTTCAGGGACACGCCCTGCTCGTGGAGGCCGTGACCTTCTCGCCCGACGGCCGGATGCTGGCGACGTGCAGTTGGGATTATACCGTGCGGCTCTGGGACATGTCGCGTTGGGAGGACGGGCATCCGCCCCAGCCCGTGGTCTTGCCCCACGACACGACGCGGTTCGTGACGGCCTTCTCCCCGGATGGCTCGATGCTGGTCTCGGCGGGCGATCGATCCTTGACGGTCTGGTCTTGCCGGCCGGAGTACGAGCGGAAGTTGGAGCGAGCCGGCGAGAGTTATCATTGCGCGTCGTTCTCGCCCGATGGGCGCACCCTGGCCCTAGGGGCGGAAGACAGTACGATCCGGCTCTGGGACATGCCCTCGGCGCGGGAGCGGGCCGTCCTGCGCGACCATTCCGGGACCATCCGGAGCATCGCCATCTCGCCCGACGGGAGGTCGCTGGTCTCGGCCAGCCAGCAGGGGCGGGTCGTGCTCTGGGACCTGGCGAGCGGTGTCGAGCGGCTCACGCTCGTCGCCGCGGGGACCGACCCCATCGGGGCCGTGGCCTTCTCGCCCGACGGCCGGACCGTCGGCGTGGTTGACCTCGCTTACAAGATCCGGGATGTCCTCTTGCTGGACGCGGAGACCGGCGCCGTCCGGAGCCGACTGGCCGGTCATAGTCTTGGTGCCCATGCCCTGGCGTTCTCGCCCGATGGCCACTACCTGGCGACCGCCGGAGTCGACCACAGCATCAAGCTCTGGGACCTCGACACATCGAAGGAGGTGGCGACCCGGACGGATGACGTCGGCTGGGTGAAGTCGATTGCGTTCTCTCACGACGGCGACGCGATCGCTTTCTCCGGCCACGATGAGATCGTCAGGTTCTGGTATCCGGGACATCAGCAGTCGGTCGCGCCTGGACGGGATTTCGTCCGTGAGGTGGAAGCGGACGGCGAATCGCGGACGGAGTCGGAGAGTCCCGTTGCCGGATCGGACGTGCGCCGCACATACTCGATGGGCGGGCGTCGATCGTAGTCCACGTCGTCTCGGCTCCCCGGCGACTTGCTCGATCGCGTCCGGCCCGGGGGATCGATACCAATGCGCATCCTGGTCGTGAGCGACTTGCACGGCGACCTGGGCTCGGCCCGCCGTGCCTGCGACCGGCAGGCACCCGGGCTGATCCTGTCCTGCGGCGACTGGGGCGACCCGGAACAGGTCGATGAGTCCGCCTTCGCGGCCTTGCTGGAGGTCGCGCCCGTGTACACGACGTTCGGCAATCACGATCCGATCGACCTGCTGGCCCGCCTGCGGAACCGCGACGATTCGCCGGTCTTGCTGGCCCAGGGCGAGCCGCGCGAGGTCGCCGGCCTCCGCCTGGCGGCCATCGGCGGGATCTGGGCCAAATCGCACGCGAAGCCGCACTACGTCACCGATGCCGACGTGGCCGAGGCGGCGACCCAGATCGCCAGGTCCGGCCCGGTCGACATCCTGCTCACCCACGCGTGCCCCGTCGGCCTGGCCGACTACACCGTCTCGGGGCGACATGGCGGCCAGCGCTGTTTCCTCGACGCGAACAAGACGATCATGCCCCGCCTGCACCTCTGCGGGCACCTGCACGTGCCCCAGGAGCGTACGCTCAAGGACGGGCGGAGGATCGTGAACGTCGGCGCCACGCCCGAGGGCTCCATCGCCGTCGTCGAGTTCGACCCGGGGCAGGGGAGCTTGCTGGTCCGGTTGGAACAGGTCCCAACGTCTTGATTCGTGGTATTCGGCGGGACGTCTCAACTATTGCGGCAACTCGGGCTTCTGACCCAAGGCCGTGGTGACATCGACCGAGAAGCCGGGCATCAGCTTCGACTTGACCCGCGTCCCCTTCGCGAACGTGCCGTGCTCGACATAGGTCTTCCGCCGGGGCTTGAGGACCAACACGGTGATGGTATTCTCCTCGGAGTTGACGATCCAGTACTCGGGGATGCCGGCCCGGGCATACTCCTCCCGCTTGGTCACGATGTCGTGAGGACGCTTGTCCTCGCTGACGACTTCGACGACGAGATCGGCCTTCTTGCAGTACTGCTTGTCGATACCCGACATGTGCGTGACCGCGATGAAGACGATGTCCGGATCACGATACCTGCCTCGTGCAACCCGAACCTTGTAACCGGAGGTGACGACCAGCCCCAGTTTCCGATCCGTGACGAATGCATCCAATTGCAAGAAAAGGAATTTCATGATCAACTGGTGGAAGATCGTTGGCGACGGGAGGAATTCCAGTCGGCCATTGCGGTATTCGATTCGTTGGTTCGTAGACAGGCCGAAATACTCCTCCTCACTCCACGCGCCCTGAGGTGGGAACAAGCTGGCGATCTCCCACGTCGGTTCCAGCTCCGAGGGCTCTTGGGGCGGTCTTGGCCTGGTCCTCTTCGTTCCGGTCGCCATGGTCGGTCAGCTCCCCAGAAAGCGGCGGTGGCCCTCAATGCACGGCGGCCGTGGTCGGGCCGGGCTTGTAGCCGGGGGCGGCGAAGTAGTTGCGGAGGAGCTTGCCGTCGGCGAAGTTCCAGAGGCGGACGTCGCCATCCCAGCTCCCCGACGCGATCGTCTTGCCGTCCCGCGAGATCGCCAGGGCGTAGACCCAATCCTGGTGGCCTTGGAGGTTCCGGATGACGGTCCCCGAGGGCTTCATGACGTGGATCATCTTGTCGCCGCTGCATGAGACCAGCGTCTGGCCGTCGGGCGTGAAACGGAGCCGGAACACGGTGCCGCCGAAGCCGCCGATCTCGCGGATTTGCCGGCCGTCGTTGTCGGGGCTCCAGAACCGGATGCGGTTGTCCTCGCCGCCGGTCGCAACCGACTTGCCGTCCGGGCTGAAGGCGACGCAGTAGACCGGCTGGGCATGGCCGGGGAAGGTCACCAGGGATTCCTTCTTCTCGATGTCGAAGACCTTGCATGTCTTGTCCCGGCTCGCGCTGGCCAGTCGCTTGCCGTCCGGGCTGAAGGCGACGCCGAAGATCCAGTCGGCGTGGTCCTCGATCTGGACGAGGAGTTTGCCCGACTCGACTTCGAAGACCCGGATCGTGCGATCGGCGCCGGCCGTCGCGATCTTCTTGCCATCGGGACTGAACGCGACGGCGAAGACGACGTCCTGGGTCTCGGCCAGCTCGCGCACCGGCTTGACGGCCCCGTCGGGCTCGGCGGCCCAGAGCTTGGCCACGCCGAAGATCCCCGGGTCGCCGCTGGCCGTGGCCATCCACTTGCCGTCCGGGCTGTAGGCGATGTCGTAGATCCGCTCGGCGAGGCCGTTCAGCCGACGAGCCATGGCCCCGTCCTGAGTCTTCCAGAAGGTGATCTCATGGTAACCCGACGCCGCGAGGTTCGCCCCGTCGCGGGTGAACTCCAGCGCGGTGATCGGGACCGTCACCGGGTAGACCGCCGGCACCGTGGCCTGTTGCGTCTTCCGGAGCAGGATCGTCCAGTCCTCGGTGGGGGCGACACCATCATACTTCGCACCCTGGGCGACCCACCGCTCGATGGTGGCGATCTTCTCGGCGGCGAGGGCGTCCTGCTTGTAGGGCATCCTCGGCTGGCCGTCGGCGCGGACCAGCTCGACGAACCGGCTCTCGTCCGGCTTTCCGGGCTCGAGCGTGATCCCTTCGCCCTGCTGGCCGCCCTTGGCGAGCTGGGCGAAGGTCGTCATCACATACTTGCTCTCGGCCTTCCGCGGGTTGTGGCAGGCGATGCAATTCTCGACCAGGATGGGCGCGACGTCGGCGATGAAGCTGACCGGCTTCATGGCGGATGCGACCGGGGCGGCCGGCTTCGCCTTGCCTTGTTCCGCGGGCGCCTTCTGAGGCTCGACCTTGGCGGCGGTCGCGGCCGGCGTCGACTTCTTCGCGGCCTGATCCTTGCCGTCGTCGCCGCGCCGGAGACCATGGCGGAGCAGATCAGACCCAGGGACAGGATGAGACGGCCGGGGAGGGACGAGGCGTTATGCGAGTAGGATCGGCACATCGTTGGCATTCTCGCTTAAGCTGTATGCTTGGATTGATTGCTCCGCACGCTGTCTTACTTCGACGGAAGGACCTTGATCGCGAGGGGCGTGGCCGGGACCGAGTAGTCTTTCTTCTGGACCTGGAACGCCATCTTGACCTCGGCCTGGGCCGAGGTGGCGGCCGCCTTCGGCTCGGCGACGACCTTTACGACGAAATCGGCGGAACCGGGCGGGACCGTGACGGGGTCCGCCTTCAGGCCGGCGGGAAGCCCGTTGATCCGGACGGTCACCGGATCGTTGAACGTCCCCTTGCGGACGACTTTCCCCTTCAGCTCGGCCGTGCCGCCCGGTTTCACGTCGAGGGCGGGCGCGGCCAGCTCGAGGGCGGCGGGACGCACGACGCTCAGCGTGACGGCCGGCACGGCGATCGTCTGGTCGCTGCCGCCGATCTTCCCCTTGGCCTGGAGAGCGAGTGTCGTCGTGCCCAGGGCCGCTTCGAGCGCCGCCTGGACGCGGACGGTCGCCTCGCCGGCCTTCGCGGCGACCGAATCGCCGGGGACCGTCAGGCCGGTCGGGAGGACGAGCGCCGTGATCGCCAGGGCCCCGTCAGAAGCCGCCGAGCGGACCAGCTTGATCGGGATCGTCGCCCCGAAGCCCTGAGCGACCTCGATCGGCACGGAGGGCGCGTTGAGCGTCACGGGCGTCGCCAGCGCCGGCGCCGCGACGATGCCGTATTGCGTGGCCGTGCTGGTGGGCAAGTTCGTCTGCTGGGCGAAGACGACCGTCTTGAAGGCGAGCTGTTCGGTCGGCCCGGCGGTCCCCTCCCCGCGGGCGACGACCTTGAGCGGGGCCGCGGGGAAATGGGCGTCGGCGGCCGCGGTGAGCGACAGGACGCCCACGGTCTGCGCCGCGGCGATCGTCCCGGGGCGTACGGTCAGGCCGGTGGGCAAGTCGGCCACGGTGACGTGGATCGGGCCGGTGTAGCCCTTGCGCTTGACGGTCACCCCGACCGGCGCGGTCCCGCCTCGAGGGATGCTGACCTGTGACTCATTGACCTGGACCTCGAAATCGGGCGTGATCGGCTCGGCCACGATCCGGTAGGGGAAGCCCACTCCGCCGCGACGCTCGAGGTCGCGGATCACCACGGTGATCTCGCCGGTCCCGCCGGGCACGGTCATCTCGAGCGCCGGGTCGGGGAGGATGAGCGACTGGGGCACGTTATTCTTCGGGGGCAACGGGATCGTCGTGTCGTCGGCATTGGCGATCGCGGATGCGTTGTTCCCCTCCACGCGCAGGACTGCATCGAGGGCCGAGCCCAGCTCGTAGGCGAGGACCTTGATGCGTACTCGCGAGCCGGGCGTCACCACGAGCCGGAACCGATCCTCGTCTCCCGGGGGATCGATCCGTCCATTGAATACGACTGGCGCGACGGCCCGGAGCGGCGGCGATGACGATTCGACGGGCTCGCGCAGTTCGGTGTAGGAGGAGACCACCATCGGCGGCAGCGATTCCAGGTCGAGGTTCCGACCGCCAGTCATCGGCAGGCCGATCATGCACTCGGTGACCCTCGGCTGGAAGAGGTCGGTCCCGAACGGGACATTCAGGACGGCCGCCGCGGCCTCGACGCCGGGCAGCGTCCCGCCGCGCAGCTCCAGCCCGGTCGTCTCGCCGAGCCGGCCGCCCAGCGGGTACAGTTCCTCGGCCACGGGGACCGCGCCGATGACCAGTCGATAGACCGGCCGCTTCGCCCCCTGATAGCGCGAGTCCGAGATCTCGACAACGTAGTCCGCGTCCTCCGGGAGTACGGCCGTCAGCCGGGCGTCGGTCAACAGGCCCGGCGTGTCGTCGGCCGAGGCGACGAAGGCGCGGTTGGACGCGGCGGTCGTCAGCCGGATGGTCGGGTCGAGCCCCGAGCCGATCCGCGCGCACTGGGCATCCACGACGATCCGCTCCCCTTTTCGGCCGCGGAACCGGTAGAAATCGACGTCGTTCCCCGATACCTCGCCCTCGACGACCATCGGCGTCTCGGGGAGCGACTGGGCCACCTCGAAGGTGCTGTTGTCCTCCTTCTCGGACGCCTGGGGGAGCTGGCCGACGGCGAAGAGGAAGGGATTCGAGATCCCGTCATCGGTCTGGACCCGGATCGGATAGACCCCGACGGCGGTCTCCGCCGCGACGACCAGCTTCACCTTCCACGTCGCGGCATCGCCCTTGGGCGCCGGCGACTCGGTGCGAAAATGGAACGGTGCGATCAACCGCGGATTGCCGGCGAGCCCCGATCCTGTGATCGAGACCTCGGTCGCCACCCCGCGACGGACTCCCAGTGGGCCGATGTTGTTGATCTGGGGAGGCGCAGCGACCGCCACAACATTCAGGATCAGGCAAAGCGCGGGGGCCAGGCCGATCGTCTTGGCTCTCATAGAGGGGTCTCCTGCGAATCGATCGCGGGCCGGCGCGACTCTCGCCCAGCGGGGGCAGGCATGTCCCGGTCGGTGGGCTATTCTCTGCGGTTCCGGTGGGATCTAACAACTGTTAACCGTCGCAGCGCCGTTGAGGTTTGTCAAGCAGGCTTCAATCGGCGACCTCGACATTGAGACTTGATCTTCCACTGATAAGGTTGTATTCTTTAGCAATGCTTCGTAATGGTGACCGGGGATCAGGGAGGCTTCGCCGGGATGTACATCGATCTGATCGTTTGGGATGATGGCGACGACCCACAAGGGAACGTCCAGCACATCCTCTCGCCGGGCGAGGTTTCCATCGAGGAAGTTGAGGAAGTTCTCAACGAGAATCAGGGTCGTGTCGAACCGAGCGAGTACTCCGGCAACCCCATCGTCTTCGGCTGGACAACGACCGGTAAACATATCACCGTGGTATTCACCTTCGAGGATGACCCCGACCTCATCATCGTCCGGCCCATCACGGCTTACCCCGTGCCAGAATACGGAGATTGATCTCATGGCCATCGACCAGGTGCGCAAGTCGCGCGAATCCGAACTGAGTCCCGAACAGAAGACGCGGGTCGAGGCCATCCGCGCCCGGCATCGTACCCCCGAGGCGCGCCGAAGAGGCTCGACTCCGTGAAGCTCTCGAGCGAGAATATCGCGAGACCGGGACTATTAAGGTCATCGGCGACGGGACGACCATGGGTGAGCTGGTGGAGTTCCGCCGTTTCGTCATGTCGCTACGGCGTGAGCGCGAACGCCTTGGACTCTCCTTGGCGGACGTCTCCGAGCTCGCCAAGATTGACAAGGCGGCCTTGAGCCGATTGGAGAATGGCCAGCAACTCAACCCGACGGTGAACACCCTCGCGCGTTATGCGCGAGCCCTTGGCAGGAATCTGAAGTGGGGACTGACCGAGGGAGAGGATCGATGACAAGGATATCCAAGAACGTGTGCCACCTCGACTGCCCCGACACGTGCAGCATGCTGGTCACGGTCCGGGAAGGCGTCGCGGTCGAGCTGCGGGGCGACCCCGATCATGCCTTCACGCGCGGGTTCCTCTGCCAGAAGATGGCCCGCTTCCTGGAGCGGGTCTACAGTCCGGACCGGCTGCTCTACCCGATGAAACGGGTCGGGCGCAAGGGCGAGGGCCGATTCGAGCGGATCACCTGGGACGAGGCGCTCGCGACGATCTCCGGGCGGTTCGCGGAGATCGCCAGCTCGGCCAATGGCCCCGAGTCGATCCTCCCGTACAGCTATTGCGGGACGATGGGCAAGCTCCAGTCGACCAGCCTCGATCGGCGGTTCTTCCACCGACTGGGGGCCTCCCGACTGGACCGAACCATCTGTGCCACGGCCGGCTCGTTGGGATATGAGTACACGATGGGCCGGGGCCGGCTCGGGGCCGACCCGATGGCCGTCCCGCGTTGCAAGTTCATCGTGAACTGGGGCTCGAACACGGCGAACACCAACAGCCATCTCTGGAGCCTGATGATCGAGGCGCGGAAGGCCGGCGCGACGATCGTCACGGTGGACCCCTACCGGAGCCCGACGGCCCGTCGGTCCGACTGGCACATCCAGCCCCGGCCCGGCACCGACGCCGCGCTGGCCCTGGGGATGATGCACGTCCTGTGGCGCGACGGCCTGCACGACCAGGACTACCTCGACAGGGCGACCGTCGGCGCCGAGCTGCTCCGGGCGCGCGCCTGGCCGAGTATCCCCCGGAGAAGGTCGCGGCGATCTCGGGCGTCGATGTGGAGACTATCACGCGGTTCGCCCACCGACTGGCCCGCGAACAACCGTCGCTGATCCGGCTCAACTACGGGATGCAGCGGCACGGCGGCGGCGGGATGGCCGTGCGGACGATCGCCTGCCTGCCGGCGATCGTCGGCTCGTGGCGACACCATGGCGGCGGGGCGATGCTGTCGACCAGCGGCACCTACGACTTCGCCATGGACAAGCTCACGCGACCCATGCTCTCCCCGCCGGGGGCCCGGACCGTCAACATGAATCAGCTCGCCGAGGCCCTGGCCGGCGAGTTGCCGGGCCCGCCGGTCAAGGCTCTTTACGTCTATAACGCAAACCCGGCCGCCGTGAACCCCGACCAGGCCCGTGTGCTCGAGGGACTTTGCCGCGAGGACCTGTTCGTCGTCGTTCACGAACTCTTCGCCACCGACACCGTCGATTACGCCGACATCGTGCTGCCGGCGACGTCGCAACTGGAGCACGTGGACGTCCACGGGTCCTACGGCCACTTCGACGTGATGTACAACCCGCCGGCGATCGCCCCGCGCGGCGAATGCCGGTCGAACAACGACGTCTTCCGGGGCCTGGCGAGACGGCTCGGCTTCGAGCCCGAACTCTTCCCCGACGATGAGACGTTGATCGGCGAGGCGCTCGACGGCGGCCCGACGCTCCGAGGTATCACGCTCGACCGGCTGAAGGCCGAGGGGTCGATCCGACTCAACATCCCGGCGGAGTTCGCCCCGTTCGCCGACGGCGTCTTCCCCACGCCATCGGGCAAGTGCGAGCTCTACTCCGAGCGGATGAAGGCCGATGGATTCGATCCGCTGCCGACCTACACCCCGCCCCTCGAAGACCCGCAGACCCGGCCCAAGCTGGCCGAGCGGTTCCCGCTCCAGTTGCTCAGCCCGCCGCGGCCCCAGTTCCTCAACTCGACCTTCGCCAACTCCGACCGCCATCGCGCCGCGGCCGGCGAGCCTACCGTCGAGCTGGCCGTCGAGGACGCCCAAAACCGGGGCCTCGAAGACGGCGAGTGGGTCGAGGTCTACAACGACCGAGGCCGGTTCCGCGCCCGGGTCGCCCTCACCGGCAGTGTCCGGCCCGGCGTGGCCGTCGCTACCGGCATCTACTGGAACAAGCTCGTGCCGGGCGGGAGCAACGTCAACAACACATCTTCGACCGCGTTGACCGACATGGGCGGCGGCGCGACCTTCTTCGATAACCTGGTCGAGGTCAGGAGACTCCCGAGCGAGCCGATGCCGAAGATCGTCATTTCTTGACTCCAGACCACGGGCATTGCACAATCTGATGCTTGTACGACGGGCGACCCGCAACGACGGCCTCGCCCGCGTTGCACTCATCGCGCTCTTGCGGTCCTCGGATAGACGCCTTCGTCCTGGAGAGTGGGTGATCGCCCACCGACATCGGCGTCGACGTGCGGAACGCGGGTGGGCGAGTTCTACACCGCTGGAGAGGCGCGACGATGAGGAGCATCAACAAGACTAATCGGCCGCGAGGCCGACGGACCGGGGTATCGAAAAACCCGGTCATCACGGATCGTCGATGCCGAAGCCGCCAGTGCCTTAAGCCGAGCCTCGTCGTGCTGGAAGACCGACGGCTGCTGGCGACGTTCACCGTCACCAGCATCGGCGACACGACCGACAACACCGGCGCCCCCACCTCCGGCACCCTCCGCTGGGCGGCCGAGCAGGCGAACCAGGCCACCAGCCCCGTCACCATCGACTTCGAGTTGGACTCGTCGCCTGCGACCATCACCCTCGCCGAGCTGCTCAACCCGGTCCAACTGGACAACACGAACGAGCCGATCGAAATCGACGGGCCGGGGGCCGCCCAACTGGCGATTGACGGCAACAACCTGGGCCCCGAGTTCAAAGTGGATGCCGGGACCCAGGCCACGATCACCGGGCTGGAGATCACCTGGCCGTCACCGTCACCGCGAATGATCCCATCGAGCCCGTGGCAGGCGGGATCGTGACCTTTGCCGCGCCCTCGAGCGGCGCCTCGGCGAGCCTCTCCACCACGTCGGCGGTCGTCATGGCCGATGGACAGGCCTCTGTCACGGCCACGGCCAACGCGATCGGCGGCTCTTACACCGTCACCGCCTCGGCGAACGTCGGCGAATCCGTGGCACAGCTCGGCTACGCGCTCACGAACCTGGTCGTACCCACCTTCTCGGGCCTGAGCGATCCCAGCATCACCTATGGTACGTCGACCACGACCCTCTCCGGGACGCTGGCCGGCGGCCCGAACAGCCCGGTGGGAGATACGATCTCGGTCACGCTAGACGGGGTCACGCTTCCGGCCACGGTCGAGCCGGGAGGCGCGTTCTCGGTCACGTTCGACACCGCCGGGTTGACGGTGGCCGCCTCGCCGTACACGGTAAGCTACGCCTATGCGGGCGAAGGGGTCTACGAGGCCGCCGGCGCATCGAGCACGCTCTCGGTGACCCCGGCCACCGTGACGCCCGTCGTCACGGTCGCCAACAAGGTCTATGACGGCACGACGTCGGCGACCATCGCCGGCGAGTCGCTCGAAGGCGTCATCGGCACGGACGCCGTCAGCCTGACCGGCGGCACGGCGGCGTTCGCCAGCAAGGACGCCGGGACTGCCGATGCCGTCACCGTGACTGACCTGAGCCTCACCGGGGCCGCCGCCGGCAATTATCAGCTCTCCTCGACGACGGCCACGACGACCGCGACCATCTCGCCGGCACCCTTGACCATCACGGCCGCGACCGACTCCAAGACTTACGACGGGACCACCACCGCCTCGGCCAGGCCGACTTACCAGGTCGCCGGCCTCGCCGCGGATACCCTCTTCAACGGCGATACCTTCACCGAGCTCAGCAAGGTCTTCCAGTCCAGGAATGTCCTGGGTACCGGCGACAGCACGCTGGTCGTCGACTACGCGATCAACGATGGCGCCGACGGCGGCAACTATACGGTCGCGACGCAGACCGCCAGCGGGACGATCACGCTGGCACCGCTGACCATCACCGCTGCGCAGGACTCGAAGACCTACGACGGCACGACCGTAGCGATGGCCAGTCCCACCGTCATCGTCCTCCTGGGCACCGATACCGTGAGCGGCCTCGCCGAGTCGTTCGAGACCAAGGAGGCGGGCATCGGGAAGTCCCTCTCCGTGACCGCCTACACCGTCGATGACGGCGATCACGGCGCCGATTACACCGTCGCCACCGCGACCAGCACCGGCGGGACGATCACGCCGGCCTCCCTGACCCTCACGGCGAAGCCCGACTCGAAGACCTACGACGGGACCACGACCGCCTCGGTCACGCCTACATTCGTCGGCCTTAAGGGCAGCGATACCGTGACCGGCCTCGCCGAGTCCTTCGACACCAAGGACGTGGGAACGGGGAAGACGCTCTCCGTCACCGCCTATACCGTCGATGACGGTGATGGCGGCGCGGATTACAACGTCACCACAGCGACCAACACCGGCGGAGCGATCATGCCGACACCCTTGACCATCACGCCCGCGCCCGACTCGAAGACCTACGACGGGACCACCGTCGCATCGGCCACGCCCACCGTCGTCGGGCTCATGGGCGCCGACACCGTGACCGGCCTGTCCGAGTCCTTCAACACCAAGAACGCAGGAACCATCAAGATCCTCTCGATCATCGCCTACACCGTCGATGATGGCGTCAACGGCGACAATTACACCGTCACCACGGTGAAGAACAATGACGGGACCATCACGCCGGCACCCCTGACCATCATGGCCGCGCCCGATTTCGAAGACCTACGACGGGACGACCAGCGCATCGGCTACGCCGACCGTCATCGGCCTCAAGGGCACCGACACCGCGACCGGCCTGGCCGAGTCCTTCGACACAAACGACGCGGGGACCGGCAAGACGCTCTCCGTCAACGCCTACACTGTCCACGACGGCGTCGACGGCGCCAATTACAGGGTCACGACTGCGACCAGTACGAGCGGGACGATCACACCGGCACCCTTGACTATCACGGCGGAGCCCGACTCGAAGACCTACGACGGGACGACCACCGCCGGGGCCGCGCCGACCGTCGTCGGCCTCATCGGCACCGACACGGTGACCGGCCTGGCCGAATCCTTCGACACCAAGGACGTGGGGACCGGCAAGACGCTCTCCGTGACCGCCTATACCGTCAATGACGGTGATGGCGGTGCGGATTACAACGTCACGTCCGCGACCAACTCCGACGGGAAAATCGCGCCGGCACCCCTGTCCGTCTCGGGTGTCTCGGCTGAGAACAAGGACTACGATGGCACGACCGCGGCCACGCTGGACTTCAACAACGCGGAGCTGGTGGGCGTGTTCTCCGGCGACACGGCGACGCTCGACACCGGAGGCGCCACGGGGACCTTCGCCTCCCCGGGCGTGGGGGACGAGATCGCGGTGACGGTCTCCGGACTGACCCTCGGCGGACCGCAAGCATCCGATTACTCGCTGACGCAGCCCTCGACGACGGCGAGCATCCAGCCGGCCACCCCGAAGATCTCCTGGCCCGGACCGACGGCCATCACCTACGGCACGGACCTGTCGGGCGACCAGCTCGACGCGACCGCATCAATCGCCGGCTCACCGTTATCGGGCACGTTCCAGTACACCCCGGCCGCGGGCGCGGTCCTGAACGCGGGCAAGAGCCAGGCGCTCTCGGTTACCTTCACGCCCACGGACTCGACCGATTACACCAAGGCCATCGGCTCGACGACGATCGTCGTCGAGCCAGCTACGCCCGCACTCACCGTCACCGACCCAGGCGGCGCCTTCGACGGCCGCCCGTACCCGGCCTCGGTATCGACCGCCGGCGTGGGGGACGTCGCCCCCGCGGCCAGCCTGGAAGATGTGGTCCCCACCTTGACCTACTTCCTCGGCCAGGGTACCTCGGGCGCCTCCCTGGGCGCGTCGCCGCCGTTGACGCCGGGGACCTACACCGTCGTCGCCAGCTTCCCCGGCAGCGCCGACTACGCCGCGACGCGAGCGGCTCCGTTGACCTTCACGATCGGCAAGGCGTCAGTGCAATCGGCCTCGATCTCCCCTTCGAGCGAATCGGCCGCCTACGGCCAGCCCATCACCTTCCTCGCCACGATCGACGGCGGCCCGGTCGCACCCAGCGGCACGGTCACGTTCTACGACGGCCCCAACCCGCTGGGTACCGTCGCGGTCGACGCCTCCGGGCAGGCCGCGCTGACCACATCGTCGCTATCCGTCGGCGTCCACTCGATCTCCGCCGCCTATTCGGGCGACGCGGATCTGCTCGCCGCCACCTGGGAGGGGCCCAGCGAGTCGGTGACCAGGGCGGCCACGAAGGTCGTGCTCGTCTCCCAGCCGGTCTTGAGGAAGAAGAGGATCATCTCGATGGGCCTGAAGGCCGAGGTCCAGCCGACGCCCCCAGGCGCCGGCATCCCCACCGGCACCGTGACCTTTGAGATCCAGAAGAAGTCGAGGAAGAAGGTCACCGAGAAGGTGCTGGGCACGATGACGCTGAGCGACGGATCCGCCTCGCTGATGGAGAAGCCCAAGCAGGTGCTGAAGAAACCGATCACGATCATCTATACCGGCGATAGCGACTTCCACCCGATCACGGCGCCGCCGACGATCCTGACGAAGCCGAGGCTCTAGTCCACTCTCCGAGTCTCCGCGAAAGCGTCGCCGATCAATCAGCGTACCTAAGCTCGTCCATGACCGCATCCTCATCTTCGTAATCCAGGAGCCCGATGCCCATCGGCTGATCAGGCGGATTGGCACGCTCCCGGGCGATCGTCCGCTCGAGGGCCGCTCCGAGCATCACGGGCTCTGAAAATGCCAGCTCCTCCCGGATGCGTTTCGAGTCCGTATCGAGGTCTTGCTCGCAGCGGAACGGCACCGGAACACGACCCTCGGGCGCCGTCACGACCTGACCGGTCCAACCGACGGCCTCACCGATTCGCCGCACCCAATCGGCCTCGCTGAACGACATCGGCTCGGAGACATTATAGACACGCCCCGCGGCCCGCCCGTCCTCGATCGCCAGGCCGATCGCCGCGGCGACGTTCTCGACGTAGCCGCGCGGGCATTTCCAGCGCGCGAAGGCCGGGTCGAGCAGGATCGCCGGCCGACTTTCGTCCATGCGTCTCAAGTAGGCCGTCAGCCGACGGAACGGGTCGCCGGGACCATAGGTCATGGGTAGCCGCAGGACTGTCCAACTTAGCTCGGGATCGCCCATGACGACCTGCTCGGCCGGGATCTTGTCATAGGAGTACAGGAAGTCGTCCGGCCCCTGGGCCTGATCCCGATACGGGAAGAGCACCGATCGGAGCGGTGCATCCTCGGCCAGCGGCGTCGGCTCGACGGGGCCGGGTTCCGTCCCGATCAACCGCCCGTAGGCCCGGTAGACGTCGCCGCTGGAGATCACGACGAGCCTCGGGGACAGCCCCCGGAACGTCTCGACGAGTCCCCTTGCGTCTTCTTCGGTGAAGGCGATCATATCCACCACGACGTCCGGGGCGAACCGACGGAAGTCGTCTCGATGATCGAACAGGTGGCGACGATCACCGAGGAGATGGCGCACGCACTCCGGCAAATCGTCCCGGGTCTGGCCCCGGTGGAAAACGGCAACCTCGTGGCCCCGCTCGACCAGCCGGCGCACCAGAGGAGGGCCGATGAAGTTCGTGCCGCCGATGATCAGGATTCGCATGGCTCCCGCCCCGAAGTTGCTGGATCGTGGTAGATCGCGAACCGCGAAGATCCGATTGTGTCTCGCCCCGGCACGGCGTAGGATCTTCCATTCTGTATGGACACAAATCTCGCTTAAGAGCGGCCTTATGGAAGTCGTCATACTCGTCGGCATTCAGGGGTCCGGCAAGAGCACATTTTACCGAACCTTCTACCAGTCCACCCATGTCTTGGTGAGCAAGGACCAGTTCCGCAACAACCGCAGGCCCCAGCGCCGGCAGATGCAGCTCATCGACGAGGCGCTCCGGGAGGGCCGATCGGTCGTCGTGGACAACACCAATCCGAGGAGAGAGGATCGTGCCCCGATCATCGTCATGGCCCGCGGCCACGGCGCCGAAGTCGTGGGATTCTCCTTCGAATCCGACCTCAAATCGTGCCTAGAGCGGAACGCGGGGCGGACCGGTCGCGAGCGGGTCCCCGACAAGGCGTTGTCGATCACCTCGCGGCGGATGCAGGAGCCGACTCTGAGGGAAGGGTTCGACCGACTTTACCGGGTTCGACTGGCACCTGACGGGCAATTCGAGGTCGTTGAAATCGACGGGACGAGAGGATGAAGACCAACTCGGACTTCGAGAAGCGGATGCGGGCGGGCGAGTGCTTCCACAACTTGCGACTCCTGAACTCGGCCTGGGTTGTCCTCCGCCTCGACGGGCATCGGTTCACGCACTTCACCAGCACGCGGTTCACCAAGCCGTTCGACGAGACGTTCCACGGCTACATGATCCAGGCCACCCGCCTGCTGCTCGAGCAGTTCCAGGGTCTATATGGTTACACGCAGAGCGACGAGATCTCCATGCTCTTGCCCCGCGACTGGTCGCTCTTCGACCGCGAGCTGGAGAAGACCTCCAGTCTGTCCGCGGGGCTGGCCAGCGCCGCGTTCACGCTGCGCCTGCGGCGAGGTCGCCCAATTCGACAGCCGGGCCTGGGTCGGCACGCGCGACGAGGACGTGGTCGACTACTTCCGATGGCGGCAGGGGGATGCCTCCCGATGCGCCCTCAATGGGTGGTGCTACTGGACACTACGCCAGGCCGGCAACAGCGTCGCCGAGGCGACGGCGACGCTGAACGGCAAATCGTCGTCGTTCAAGAACGAACTCCTGTTCCAGCATGGCGTGAATTACAATGACGTCCCGCTCTGGCAGCGGCGTGGCTCGGCCCTCTACTGGGAACGATTCGACAGGGAGGGTTTCGACCCGATCCGCAACCAGGTCGTCCGGACGAGTCGCCGTCGCATCCGCGAGGACCGGTCGCTCCCCATGAAGGGCGATTACGATCGACTGCTCCGGACGATCCTGGCGTCCTCCGAGCGACCGGCCGGCTCCGAATCGGCCTGAAGTCGGACGAATCCAACGCGCGAGGTGTCGGACGCCGGCCAGGGAGACGTTGCGATCCGCCCGGCACCTCGGGATGATACAATACCGGAAATTGATGGCCGGACGGCCCGACGATCTTCGACCTCTGATGCCTGGGAATACGCCTCTCCTGAACTCCCGAGGATGGAAGACGTCACTCATCCGTGTAGAAGGCTGATACTCCATGATCGACCCCCGAGTTGCCGGCGGATTGAGAGACCTTCCCCCTTCGGTGATGATCCCGCGCGAGCGGATGCTCGACGCGTTCCGCCGGACGTTCGCCGGGTTCGGGTTCGTGCCGATCGAGACCCCGCACATCGAGCGGATGGAAGTCCTGACGGGCAAGGGGGCCGGCTCGGACGAGGTGCTCCGGCAGATCTTCGAGGTCACCAACAAGGGGGGGACGCCCGGCGAGCTGGCGCTCCGGTTCGACCTGACCGTCCCGCTGGCGCGGTTCGTCGCCAAGCACATTGACGAGCTGGGCGTGCCGTTCAAGCGCTATGCGATCGGCTCGGTCTTCCGGGGCGAGCGGCCGGCCAAGGGGCGGTTCCGCGAGTTCGTCCAGTGCGACTTCGACACGATCGGCACCGAGAGCCCGCTCGCCGACGCCGAGACCGCCCAGGTCATCCACGCCGCGCTCGCCTCGGCCGGGGTGCCCGCGTTCACGATCACGCTCAACAACCGCAAGATCCTCGACGGCTTCCTCGAATCGCAAGGCCTGAGCGGGCTCGGCGGCGCCGTGCTCCGCTCGCTCGACAAGCTGGCCAAGATCGGCCGCGACGCGGTCCAGGGCGAGCTCCAGAAGGCTCCGGACCAGGGCGGGCCGGGGCTGACCGAGGATCAGGCCCGCAAGGTGCTCGATTACGCCGAGACGGGTCGCGGCGGCGCGGAAGTCCTGGAAAATGCAGAGGCCGCGCTGGGGGCCAATCCCTCCGCCGCGACGGGGATCGCCAACCTGCGGACGGTGCTCCACCTGCTCGAGGCGGCCGGGGTTCCTCGCGAGCGGATCGCCATCGACCTGGGCCTGGCGCGCGGGCTCGACTACTATACCGGGATCGTCTTCGAGACGACCGTCAACGGCTGGGAGAAGTTCGGCAGCATCGCCTCGGGGGGCCGCTACGACAACCTGGCGAGCCTGTTCACGCCGAGGCGGTTGCCGGGCGTCGGGGCCTCGATCGGGCTGGACCGGCTCCTCGCGCTGATGGACGAGGCCGGCTGGCTGGGCTCATCGGCGACGACCGCCCCGGTCCTGGTGGCCAACTTCCCCGGGACCGATCCGGCCGTCCCCTTTACGATGGCCGCGCGGCTGCGGGCCGCCGGGATCGGTACCGAGGTCTTCCCCGACCCGATCTCGATCGGCAAGCAGATGGGCTACGGCTCGAATCGCGGGCACAAGGTGGCGGTGATCGTCGGGCCGGACGAGATGGCCGCGCAGGTCTTCAACCTCCGCTACCTCGCCACCCGGCAGGAGGACAAGGGGCTCGCCTGGTCGGTCCTGGAAGACTCGGTCGAGAGTGCGCTCCAGATCGTCAAGCAGGATGCCGCCGCACCTTGAGCTTCCCAGCTTCCGAATCGAGGCACCGGAAGAGGAATTGGGATACCGGAGTCTACCGATGATCTATGACACTCGCGATCTTCATCACGGTTTCACTTATGATGGTGAGGTCGTCCCCATGGCGAAGCAAACTCCGATACCGCTCGTCTGTGCCTTCCTCGTTTGCCGCGAGATCTTGCATGACCCACGCAAGGGCGAGTATATCCTTGTCGGTCCGACCAGCAGGTTCGGCGTACCGCAGTTTCCCTTCATGATCGGATTCGAAATCTACGGACATCTCACCGAAGTCCATGGAGAATACACACCGGACCTTCGTCTGATCGATTCGGAGGGCGACATCGTCTGGTCGAATCTCGCACCGGTCCCCATGGAGGTCGCTGACCCACTCAAACAGCCTCGATTCATCGTCCAAGCCGGGGGGGTTCAAATAGTCCGTCCCGGCCGCTACGATCTGTTGCTCATGGCGCAAGAGAGGGAGATCTGCGCTACCCCCTCGATATCACAAGGTCCGAGACGCCGGTCAGTTGAGGCAAAACGGTGCGATCGTCCGTTTCCGACACTAGCGAGGAGAATCACCGCATGGATCGACGTGAATGGCTCGGGCTGGTCGGATCGGGGGTCGGATTCTCCCTGGCGGGCGAGGCGTGCGCGGCGGATGGACACGGCGAGGCTAAGCCGGCCGAGCCGGGGATGATGGCCCCCGTGCACGAGCTCCACGCCCATTTCTGCGGAATCCACATCGCCAAGAATAACCCCAAATTCCAGCTCGTGGCGCAGCACTACTGCATGTCGCGGTCCGAGGAGATGCACCAGTGCCTCCTCTACGATTCCACCGAGAAGAACGCGAAGCTGCTCGGCGTCGAGTACATCATCTCCGACCGGCTCTATCGCGAGCTGCCGGACGAGGAGAAGAAGTACTGGCACCCACACACCTACGAGGTGCTCGCCGGGGGGCTCATCGCCCCCAGCATGAAGCCGGAGGACGAGCTGGCGTTCATGAAGGCCCTGCTCACCACCTGGGGCAAAACCTGGCACACCTGGCCCGATCCCAGCACCGCCATCCCGCTCGGGACGCCCTTGCTCATGTGGTCCACTGGCTGCGACGAGGTGGCGGACAAGGGCGTGATCGCCGCGCGCGACAAGCAATTCCACGTCTCCTCCGACGAGATTTCCCGGAAGCGATGCCAGGCGATCGGCCTGAACGTACCCAAGGTCTCGCATCCGAAGTCGATCGACGATACGGGCCGGCAGTGGACCGATGACGGCGAGGACAAGCCGACTCCACTCAAGTGATCGAACCATGAGGGTTTCCTCGATGTCCCAGCCCGAACCCGATCCCCGACCGGGACCCTCCTGGGTCCCCGACGGCGACGGCGCACTCGACCAGACGCTGTGCGAGACCTGGCTGTTCCGCCTCCGTCGCGAGCGATTCCGGTCGCGCTCCAGCGGAAAGACGCACGACTTCTTCGTCGCCCACCTGGCCGACGGCGTACATGTCATCGCCGTCACCCCCGAGCAGGAGCTCGTCCTGGTGCGGCAGTTCCGCGCGGGGTCGGGTCGCGACAGCCTGGAGACGCCCGGCGGACTCCTCGATCGCGGCGAGGACGCATGCGATGCTGGTGCACGCGAGCTCCTCGAGGAGACCGGTTACGCCGGCGATCCGCCCCGACGGCTCGGTGTCCTCCGTCCCAACCCGGCGCTGCTCTCGATGGGGATCGATACGATCGTCATCACCAACGCCCGGCTCGTCGCAGAACCTCACCTCGACCCCGGCGAGGAAGTGGTCGTCGAGCTGGCCCCGGTCCGCGACATCCCGGCGATGATCCGCGACGGCCGGATCGATCATGCGGTCTGCGTCGCCGGACTGCTCTGGTGGCTGGCACTCGACGCGCCATCGGGCGACATCGCTCGATGAACCCGGGACGACGCCGTCAAGGGTCCCTGGTGTAGATCAACCGGTTGCCGGCCTTACCCACGATGCGTGCCGCGCCGGTCGAGCGGAGGCAGTACGCAACCCGCTGGGCGAACCACAGCGATCGTCCGAGTCGTTCGGCGAGGTCGAGGGTGGTGAAGGAGTCTCGCCCGTCGAAGCCGTCCGGCAAGAGCCCCCAGAGGTCGCAAGCTTGACGAAGCGAGGTCGCTTCGAGGATCTCGCCGAGCCGACGATCGACGACGGCATAACCCGGCCGGCGTCGGCGCGGGACCCGGATCTCGTCGATCGTCACGCCGAGGACCTGGATTTCCAGGTTGGCATGCGGGAAGACCCGGACCACACCGATCAGATCGTCGAAGACATCGTGGATCATGCCACGCCTCGGGCTGCTTCGCGACGAGAGATCCGGGCCGTCCGGCCTCGCCCTCCGGACGATGCGCCTCCGGATCGGGACCGGCTTGACGATCCGAATCCGGTGCTCCACCAGCAATCGGCCAAGCTTGCCCCGGAGCGGACCCAGCGGACCCGACTGGACCTCGACCAGGCGCCCCGCGTCGTCGACCGCGTCGACGCGGAAATCCCCGATGACAACCTCGAGACGACGGTCCCCGCCGGTTGCATACCGCTCCTTCAATGACCGGTGCAGGCTCATCTCCATGAGTCGAGGCGAGTGATCCGCATCCTTTCGTCTTGCGATGAGCGAATGGCGATCGCGACGGACGGCCCCGTCACGGCACGCCAGCCTCCAGGAGGGGCTCGACCCCGAGGTCTCGGATGGTCAACAGGGGATGGAACGGGAGATTCCTGTCCTTGAAGGCTTTCGCGGCGCCTTCGAGTCGGTCCAGGACGACGATGACGAGCGCGACCTTGCAGCCCATCGCCTCGACGGCATCGACGGCCTGGAGGGATGAGCCGCCGGTCGTGGCCACGTCATCCACGATCGCGACCGCGGAACCAGGCTCCAGGGGGCCCTCGACGCGACTCCCCGTACCGTGCGCCTTGGCCTCTTTCCGGACCAGGAAACCGCGGAGCATCGACCGCCCGGAAGTACCTGCCAGGGCCAGGGTCGCTCCCACGATCGGATCGGCACCCATGGTGAGTCCGCCGACGGCCTGAACCTCTGGGTGGTCGGCGAGACACTCCAGCACACCCGCCCCGATGAGGGCCGCCCCTTCGGACGAGAGCGTCACCTTGCGGCCGTCAACGTAATAGTGCGAAGTGCGTCCGCTGGCGAGCGTGAATGTGCCCTGCTTGAGCGCATCGCGCTTCAACAATGCGATCAGCCGCTCGCGTTGATAAGGGACCGCGACCGAGTTCATGACCGATTCCCTCTCGTCCGATTCCCACACGCTCGGGGCTCGCGGGCCCCCCACGGTCGGCCCGATCGTCCCAGGACGTCCATGATCGGGCGGCACCCCGTCCCCTCATCCGACGGCCATCAACCTACCAGACGCCAGAACGAGGGCCAAGGGTGCGACGATCATCAGGAGGTCCCGCCGACCGGGAGTTGAACGGTCGTGACCAGCAAGGCCCTCGATAAATCGTTCAAATCGTCCATGACGATTACTCATGCAAAGATCATCGGTACACCGCTATCATTCCCTGCACGCCGCCAATTCGCCCGTAATCGGCCGGTTTTCCCGGCCGGCACTTCCCTGGACGCCCGAGAGCGACTATGATGAAATCGTTCAAACCGTTCAAACGGAGTTGCCATGATCCCGACCGAACCCTATCTCAAGACGCAACAGGTTGCCGATGAACTTGGCGTGAGCGTCAGCACCGTCAAGCGATGGGTGGACTCCGGGACCATCCGAGCAGCTCGCACCGTGGGAAAGCATCGTCTGATACCGCTCTCGGAAGCGGTCCGACTGGCTAAGGAGCAAGGACTGTCCGAATCCCGGATCGAGGGCATGGAGGGGATCGCCTCGGATCGGCCGGTCGATCTCCTGGAATCGTTGCTCCGAGACGGACGGGTCCAGGACGCGATCAAGCTGATCCACTCGCTCTATTCATCCGGTCACGCGGCCGTGGAACTCGCCGATCGGATCATTTGCCCGGTCATGGGCCGAATTGGCCATGGATGGATGACCGGGTCGCTCGATGTTTACCAGGAGCACGAGGCCACGCAAACTGTGACCTCGGCGATCCGAAGGCTGATCGACCGGGTCGCCCTTCGGCAGGTGAACAATGGCCCATTGGCCCTGGGGGCGACGACCGAGGGCGATCCCTACGTACTGGCCGGCCTGCTCTGCGAACTGGTGCTTCGCGAGCAGGGGTGGCAGGTGCGCAACCTGGGCATCAACTTGCCATTACGCTCGCTGGCCCAGGCGACGGCTCGCCACCGGCCCAGGCTGGTCTTCATCTCGGTCAATTACCTGAGAGACCCGGATCAATTCATCCGAGAGTACCAATCCTTCTACGAATGTGCGGCCGCGGTTGGGGCGGCGGTCATCGTGGGCGGTCAAGCACTCGGACCGGAACTCCGCTCCCGGCTGGTCTACGCCGGATTCGGCGACCGGATGGCTCATCTGGCGGAATTCGCTCGCGAGATATCGCCCCCGGTGCCCTCCGTGTCCGGCGATGCGACATCCCTCGGTAGCCAGGCTACCGCCTGATCTCGACCTTCTGACACCACGGAGTTGTTCCGAGAAAGGATACGTGATGAGGACCCGACAACTGACCTCGAAGGTCGACGGGCTGGCGGATCTGGACCGATCTCAGACCGAGGTCTTGACGCCATCCGCCGAGCGTTCGATGCTCCAGGAACTGGCCGAGTGCAAGGGTAAGCTGGCCCAGGCGCTGGCCAATCTCGAGGGCATCGAGATCCCTCAGGCGGGCGATGAACCCCAGGTCCTGGCCCATTACATCGCCCAGATGTACTCCGGCCGGGGCACCGAGCAAGTACGCCTCGGCGCCGTGTATCGCCGGTATTCGGAGCTCCGCGGCCAGTTGGCCATGGCCAACATGAAGCTCGTGGCCCATGTGGCCAAACGATTCCGGGAGCGAGGCATCCCCTACTCCGACCTGATGCAAGAGGGCTTCTGCGGGCTGCTCGAGGCGATCGATCGCTTCAACTTGAACCACCAGACCAAGTTGGCGACCTACGCGACCTGGTGGATCCGACAGGCGATGCAGCGCGCCGTGGCCTCGGGTGCCTATCCGGTCCGCCTGACCCCTCGGCACCTCCGCCAACTGGCCCAGGCCCAGGAGCAGAAGGAACAGCAGGAATCGACCGCGGAAAACCCGTCGGACGACGAGACGGACGTCCCGCCGAGCGTCCTGATCCGCTTCATCCACGCGGCGACCCGCCCTTCCGTCTCGCTCGATGCGACCCGGCATGCCAACGCGAACTTCAACCTGCTCCAGACGATCAGCGATCCCGAGGGCGACCGCACCGCGCAGATCGATACCGACGAGACGGTCGGCCGGTTGATGGAGGTATTGCGACCCCGCGAACAGCAGGTCCTGATCTTTCGATTCGGCCTGGGGGGCGGCGAGCGGCTCTCGCTCAGCCAGGTCGGGAGGATATTGGGGGTCTCCAAGGAACGCGTCCGCCAGATCGAAGACCGCGCTCTCGAGAAGCTCCGCGCCCGCGCCGACGAACAGAAGCTCGCCCAGCAGTTCCCCTGGTCCGATTGACGACGACCCTTGATCGACCCGATCCTCGCAGGGGCTCCCATCAAGCCCGCGCGATCGCCGGCCGATGGTTACTTGTGGGCCAGCTCCTCGGACATTATTCAGGCGAGTGTTCCTTCGATGCCAGCCATTCCGCCACGACCGGCGCGGGACGCCGATCCGATCGGCCCGTTCCTCCATTACTTGATGGCGGAGTGCGGTGTCTCGTCGAATACCCTGGCGGCCTACCGATCCGACCTCATGCACTTCATCAAATGGCGGCGCGTGGCCGCCCCCGGCCCGCTGGCGAGCCTCGACGTCTCGGCGTTGAGCGACTACGTCGAATCGCTCAATCAGTCGGGACTGGCGGCGAGCAGCGTCTGCCGGCACATCGCCAGCCTCTCGACGTTCTTCCGGTATCTCGTCTTCGAAGGCCGGCTGGCGGACAATGTGGTCACGCTGCTGATCGCGCCGGCCGTCTGGGACCGGTTGCCCACCGTGCTGGGACCCGCCGCGGTCAACCGCCTGCTCGCGGCGCCCAACGCCGAGAATTCCCTGGGCCGCCGGGACCGTGCCGTCCTGGAGACCCTCTATGCGACCGGTTGTCGAGCGTCCGAAGTGGCCGGACTCCGACCGGGCGACCTCGACCTGGTGACGGGCCTCGTACGATGCGTGGGCAAGGGGAACAAGGAACGTCGGGTGCCGCTGGGTTCGCGGGCGATCGCCGCGCTGAGCGATTATCTCCGCCGCGACCGGCCGCGGCTCGTCGCGCGCAACCCATCGACTCGCAGCGTGTTCGTCTCGAAGTCGGGCCGGCCCCTCTCGCGAATCGCCGTCTGGTCGATCGTCAAGCGATATGTCCGCCAGCTCGGGCTGCCCGGCGACGCCAGCCCGCACACCCTCCGGCACAGCTTCGCCACGCACCTCCTCGCCGGCGGGGCCGACCTCCGCGTCGTCCAGGAGATGCTCGGACACGCCTCGATCGCCACGACGCAGGTCTATACCCGCGTCGAGCTGAGCCGCCTCCGCAAGGTCCACGCCCAGTTCCACCCCCGTTCGCCCGGATCGGGAACCACGGGCAAGGCCCGATGATCGGTCAGGACGAGGGCGGCGACGAGTCCGGCTCCTTGACAAAGCCCTCGACGAGCTTCTGCTGGACCACCGAGCGATAGCCGGCGGGATCCGTCCCCTTGGGAGCGGCGATCCCGATCCCCTGGCAGCTATGGATCGGCATGATCCGCACGATCTTGCGATCCTGATCGGCCAGGAGCGCGACGCGGATCGCGCCGATGACCGCCGTATCGTCCCAGTGGCACCGGTAGGCCGTCCCATCGGGCAGGTAGAGCATGACCTCGGGCATCCCCACGTCATTCAGCCCGCCCCAGATCTGGGTGATCAGATCGGTCATGACGAACGGCCCCTCGAGGATTGGGTTGGGAGCGATCGGGCTAGCTCGGAAAAGCAGCCGGGGCGAACACGGGCGTCCGCATCGCCGGGTCCGGGCGATCTCGCTCGATCGAATGAAGTCTAGGACAGGATTGACGGCGAATCGAGGGAGCGGGGGAGAAGATGTCCGACGGTTCTCGAGGCGAATTCCTCCGCCTGTCGGCGCCCGATGAGGCGTTTGGTTTCGTCGCCGGCTCCGAAGGGTGCATCAGCCCGCGACGACAGCTTTCTTCAGGCGGAGGAGGCGCTGGGCCTCACTCAACCGCTTCTTCGCGACTCGAATCGCAGGTGGAATCCGTAGATGATCCTTAGCGAGGTGTTTTTCAAATTCGCCGATCAGTGCATTCATCCTGGCGGGAGCGAGTGTCTTCTCGGCATCCTGGAGGAGACCGAGGCGGATCTCGGCCTCGCCCAAGGCGACCGCGATCAAGAACTGGTGTTCAAGCCAGTTACGGTAGTCCTTGCCGGTCGGCGTATTGTTCTCTTTCAGGAGGTCCAAGTACCGTTTCGTCGTGCTGTCCGCGGGTCGTAGGAGTCGGAGGGCCTCATTCGCGGCGTCAACGGACTCCTGTGTCACCAGATGATCGGCCCAGGCGATGGCGATCTGGCACAGGATATAGCAAGACTCGGTGAGTTCGTTCTGAATCTTCAACTCTTTCTCGCTCTTGGCCTCGTCCACATACTTTCGATCCGCATCGGACCTGATCCTCTGGATCACCCGCTCCATCCGCTCATAGGCCGTCCTGTATTCGCCCATGACCTGCTCGGAGATGGCCAATCCTTTCACGATCGACCACTTTTCCGGCTCGAGTTCGATTGCGATCCTGAGTGCATCCTTCGCGAAGCAGTAGTGCTCTCTCTGGATCTGTTGCATCTCCTCCAATCCCACTTCCGGTCGATAATCGATGAGATCTTTCGAACGCTTGAAACGGTAGAGGGAGAATCGATCGAGCTGTCCTGCAAATCGGGAGTGGGACTTGCCCCAGGCGAGCATCTGTTGGTTCGCACCAGCGAGCTCGAGGGCTTTCCGAAAGAGATCCTCGGCCCTCCACGGATCCCGATCACTGAGGACGAAGCTGAGATAGACCTTGGGCTGCCACGATTCGGGATATGTCTCGACAAGGTCCTCCATCGACTCGACGAATGCGTCCGGGATCTTCGGGGCATTCAGGAATTCGTCGCGATCGATGGCATTGACCGCGGACTGGAAGACCGGAGAGGACTCGAGGGGGCCATCGGGTTTCGCGGGGGCACTTCGGATGCTGCCGGGGACGGCTCGAGGATCGTTGCGATTGAGGACGGATGATGCCAGCAACGCAGGGATCAGCGCCACGAAGGTCGCGGCGACGATGGGCCAGCGGTGGCGCAAGGCACGACGCTCGAGGCGTAGGACCCGGTTGACGAACCGCTCGCGGCGAGAGGGATTGACGGCGTGGACGAGAGGCCGGCGATCGAGGAACCTCCGCAGGTCCTCGACGAGGGCCCGTGCATCGAGATAGCGGTCGTCGGCAGAGAAGGCCAGGCACTTGCCCAGGATCGCCTCGAGGGCATGGGGAATCGACGGGTTGAGACGGGACACCGCGACGTCGAGCCTCGGCCTGCGGTCGAGCAGCAGGAGCATGGCGCGCTGCGGCGAGATGGTCTCGGTGGGCAAGTCCGGCTGCTGGCCGGTCAGCAGCTCGCGAAGGACCAGCCCTAACGAATAGATGTCCGCCCTGGCCCCGACCTGACCCCAGAGCTGAGGATTGAGGAAGGCCTCGATTTGCTCCGGCGCCATGTAAGGCAGGGTGCCCCCCTGCATCGCCGCATCGGCCTGCGACGCGGAATGGGGCGACTCGGCCAGGTTGAAGTCGAGCAGTTGCGGGCCATGATCGAGCGTCAGGAGCACGTTGCCGGGCTTGACGTCGCGATGGAACGTCCGCATGCGATGTGCGTAATCCAGCGCCTCGGCCATGATCATCACGATCCAGGCGACGCCCTCGGGATATGAACCCCGAACGGGGAACCCCTCCCAGCCATCGCCCCGCGGCCGTGGCGCCCGGCCTTCGGCGGCCTGGCGGACGGCCTCGGCGTTCTCCGATCCCGCCGCGGACGTGCGGATCTGCGCCCTTCCACCAGCGTTTGCCACAAGGCCATGGCGTTGCGCGGTCGGTCGCCGGGCTTGATCCGCTTGATCACGACATCGAGCGGCAGGCCGGGCCAGAAGGGCATCGAGAGGCCGCGTAACTGGCGGTCGCCGAATACGACCGAATGAATCGGCACGATGTGACCGTGTTCCAGCGCCCCCTGGGTCTTCGGCTCCTGTCCTCGATCGAGCGAGACCTTGAGGACGACCTGCCTTCCCCCCAGGGAGAGGTCGCTGGCCAGGAAGACGCGGGACGTGCCGCCCTCGCCCAGCAACGACAGAAGCTGGAATTCCTCGAACGTGTCACCCGGCTTGGGAAATGGCGGCGGCTCGTGCCGCACCCCGGCGGCCTGGCTGATCAAGCGATGATACTGGAGCTGCGAGAGCAGCGAGTCCTTCCACTGCGGATAGCGATCGCAGAACGACTCGACGTCGATCCGATCGCCGCGCTCTTCGCCAAGGCAGAATTGCTCGTAGATGACGCTCAAGACCCGGCTCTTGGCACCCCGCAATTCCGAGAAAGCATCGAGGTATCCGGTCACCGAAGGGGTTTGCCCCCGCGCATATCGGCAGCGCAAATCGGTCTTGATCAGTTCCGACAGCAGCGCGATCGGGTCATCGTCCTCGACGACGAGGTGAGCTCTCTGATCCATCCAGATGCGCTTCAAATCCGCTTCGCCGTGCCGCCGCCACTCATCCTCGAGCAATTGCACGGTCAGGTCCACGCGATCGAGCCCGCCGATCCCGCGGGCCGGAGCGAGAAGCGATTTCATGCTCAGCCTCCCGATTCATCCATCGAATCCAGGAGATCTTTCAAGAAACGCTGGACCTTGCGGATATTCCAACCGGTCTTCTCGGCGATCTCCGCCGTCGAGTAACCGTGGTTCTTCAGCTCGATGATCGTGCGCTCCGTCTCGTCCGCCCCCGACAGGAGTCGCTCGTGGACCTCATTCGCCTGCGCCAGTTGGCTGGCGGTCGGATCGCCCGACGGCACGTGGACTGGACCGTTCTCCTCATTCCCGGAGAGGATTGCCCGATCACGGGTGATATCACGCTTGAGCGTGTGGCACCGACGATACTCGTCGATCACCTTCTGTTCGGCGACATGCGCCAGGAAGGCGAGCAGCGAGTCGATCGAGGGGAACTCCAGTTGGCCGATATTGGCCACCAGGCTCTTCATGACGTCGCTAGCGAAATCGGTCGAATCGAACAGCGATTGCATCGACCGGTTCAGCTTCCGACGCACCACCCGCCTCACTTTGGGATAGCATTCTCGGAAGATAGCCTCCCAGGCCGCCGGGTCACCCCGATGGGCCTGTTGCAGTGCCTGCGCGAGATCTATGCCGACCTCCGGACGAGACAGCATCGTCATGGCGAAATACCTCCATTCGTAGGAGCAAACCTCGGCTGCATGGCCGGAACGGCCGTTTCAGCATGAAGGGTTGTCCGCCGCCCGACAGATTCACCATGAGAATTATAGTAAATCGCCGGACGGGAAGTGGATAGATACTTCACCCCCAAAGCGAGGACTCTCCGAGGTCAATCGAACAAGTCCGATCGAACCTATTTAAGCGGATCGAACCTCCCTTGAAAAGTGATCGGCAGGGCACACTTTGCATGCTAACACGTCCTTGACACCAAACCCGTCGAATCGTCAAGGATTCCAATACATCCGTGCGACCATCTGTTACAAACCAAAAAAGGCTGGATTTCAAGCCAAAGAAAGCCAAAAACAATTGATTCCGGCGATCAGGCCGATTGTTCCGGCTCCCGTGCGAATGACCCGTAGCAGGCTTGCTCGATCACCGAGGCGATCGCGGAACTACCCGATCCGGCGAACTGGCGATCCTCAACATCGCGGTTCCTGGAAGTACGGAATCGAATGTTCAAGACGCCGGAGATCATAAAATGCTCTCGAAAACGCCATTTATAAGCACAAAGAAACTGAGATTTGTCGTGAGCAATCCATCTCTTGGCGACCGCTCAGCACACCTGAGTCGTCGCGACGGTGACCGGCTGGATGATCACCTGGGTGGTACCATCCCCGGTAGGCGTGTCCGACGGATCGGTACTATCGTTGACCTGGATTCCCGAAGACCCATGGGAGGAGGCCCTAGCCTGGACCGAAACGCCGGAAGCATGCGACGTCAAAGTCGCCCCATTCGCCACAGTTGACACGGATGCGACCACCGTGTGGAGCATCCCGGCGGAGGGGGCGATACGAGCGGGCATACCGTAGAGGGTCGGCTGGAAAGATCGGCGCGTACGCATGGACAATCTCCTTCAGATGAGGGGAAAAAGTGCGATCGGTATCGAGGGGCGAAACGGCGATGCAGGCGCTGCAAACACCCGGAATGGTCGTGGAAGCGGCAAGTTACGGCAAGGGCCGGACTGGGCCGGCCGAGCGGAGAGAGGTGGGGGCACGGCAGCTGAGCTGCCCGCGGATCGGGTCAGAGGGCCAGATAC
This sequence comes from uncultured Planctomycetota bacterium, assembly GCA_963777695.1. Classification (GTDB taxonomy): domain Bacteria; phylum Planctomycetota; class Planctomycetia; order Isosphaerales; family Isosphaeraceae; genus CAVZRC01. The sequence continues at coordinate 357,291 of CAVZRC010000001.1, read as the reverse complement.
CCGTTATTTTTTTCGGCGAAACCGATTGACGACTTCAACGACGGGCCGTACAAACTGGATTCGTGGATGGTGTGTGCGCTTCGATTCCGAAGATGAGGAGGCGTCCAGGCTTTCGACCGGGCTGGCCGATCTAATTCATGACGATGAGGGATTTCGTGCAGCGGATTCCGCGTTCGGGCGGCTCCCCGCCGACGGATTTCCCGGCAGGGTAGAGATCGGCCGAGAGGAAGGAGATGCTCGCGTATTGATAGAGGGGGCAGGAACGATGTTGCTCGGCCGCACCGGCGGCGAAACGGTCGGCTAACCCGGGCAGCCCGGCCCGCTGGGCCGCGATGTAGTATCCCAGCGGAGAGATCCGATGGCTCGGCGGCATGGTCGAGAGATGGCTCGCGCCCTCCTTCCGCATCAAACGCTCCGCGAGACGAACCTCCCCCGCGAGTTCGCGGCGGAGGCGGCCAACGATCCGGGTGACCCGGACACGGAAGCGGCGAGCGGCCGACGGCTGGGCCAGCTCCGACCAAGGATCGCTCAGCGACTCCTTGATCGGCTGAGAGGCGACATAGAGCTCGCAGTCGAGGGGCAACCGAGGGTCGTCCACGTGGGCCTGCCAGAGTCGAAGGGCCGCCGCCGACCAGAGGCGTCGCGTTGAGCAACCGCGACACCAACTCGGGCGTCGCAGGGTATAGGCTCGCTCGATCCGCTCCGCAAGGTCGTCGATCAGCTCTTGAGTCGGCAACACGTCTTTGACCCCAATCGCGAACAGGTCTTTTCCCGAGCCGTCTCATCGGCTCTCGTCGGCTCCGATGTAAGTCACCGGAATCCGTCTCCCTTCGCGACAGACTCGATGAGTTTTTTCCCGAATTTTCGTACGCCCCCTCCGCACGTCGTCCTAAGCCATTGAAAATCCACGAGTTATACGCGGACCACTTGCCCTGTCGTGTCGGCCTTTCGGGGCTCGGACCCGCCGATTCCGGCATCGCGTGTTCCTGGAGTACACACCCTGGACATTAGGAGATCGCCCCTTCAGGGCTCTGGACGGCCTTTCCAGACAGCCTCTCAGGGGAGTACGCCAAACTAAAATCAGAATCATATCGAATGGGTTCGGGATGAGGCCCTCACCTTCGGAAGAATCCACACAACCGATTTTCTCGCCTCCAAATTTCCCTGTTGAATTCGCACGACTCGTCTTGTATCTCGGCATCGGAAAGATTAAACTCGTCGGCCATAACCAAGCGTCGGGCGTTCGATGTCTGCAGCGCAAGTCGTTCTCCGGACCTGACGTCGTAAGTCTCTGCCTCGCAAGGATTGCAAAATCGCGGCGGATTCACGAAGTAGCCATCATTCGAGGATTCTCCCTAGATGGGGGACACGATCACTCCATGGAAAAACCTCTTCGCAGTTCCGAGTGGCAAACTCTCAAGATGGGCTTGGCCGAACGGATTCGCGAAATTCGCATCGATCTCTACGGCAAGAACGGCGGCCCGCTCCTGGCGGAAGCCCTGGAGATCCCATTCCGTACCCTGCACAACTACGAGAGCGGTTGCACCATCCCGGCGCCCACGATCCTGCATTTCATCGAACTGACGCGTGCGCATCCCCACTGGCTGCTCACCGGCCGGGGCGAGCGATTTCTGGATCGTGACTCGAGTTCCGGTAGTTGAGGATGGTCGCAAAGCGTGACTTTGCGATTGAAAACCAGATGGTTGCGACGAGTAGTCTCGCCGCAACCACCTTCTCGACACAAGATCGCTTCTCACCCACGCCCTGATGGAGGAGGTCTCCAGATCGGCCGCCGGGGGAGAATTGGGCAGGGCGGTTCCGATCGCGATGGACGCGGAGGGACATGTGCGTCGGAGGAGGGCGCTCCCCCGCTCTTTACTTGCCTGCCCGATGTCACGCGACGGATGTCGTGGCCGTCTGGGGTCGCACCAGCCGCCTCCAAGCCACAACGGCCGCCAGCGCCAGCAGCACCAGCGGCGGTGCCGGGCTGTGCTTGAAGACGACGATGTGCGCCATTGCCGCGCCGATCATGATCGGCAACAGCAAGAGGGCTCCATAACCACTCTTGCCGGGGATCAGAAGCAGCACAGCCGCGGCGATCTCCAGGCCGCCGGTCAGGTAGCGGAATCACTGGCTCAGGCCGATCGCCTCGAATTCGTTCACCATCATCTCGCCCCCGGCCGGTTTCGACGCCCCGGCCATCCGGAACGCCGCGGCCAATAAGACCTGGAGCGACCACAGCGCGATGTCCGTCGCGCGGCCCGACTTGTTGCTCGCTTGCACAAGATCTGGCACGGTCGACATCGCCATTCTCCCCGGGAACAAAGGACCGGCCGCGACTTCTCTAACGCCCCGGTCGAACGGACGGATTCGTCTCCAGAAAGTTCGTCTGGAGACGGTCGATCCTTCAACCTTTCTGTAAGGGGCAAGGTCGAACCCTATCCCATCCGGATTCCCAGGGGCCAGTCCTTGGTGGGCGATTCCGATCCAGCCGGGCCCGGCTCGCAATCAGTCGCGAATCGCATTTTCGAGCCGCTCGAGCAGCTCGGTCATCAGCCGGAGCTCGCCCTCGGTCAACGTACCGAAGACCTTGCGACCGATGGCGAGTTGGCATGGCCAAGCCTCGGCCAGTCGCTGGCGACCGGGGTCGGTCAGGTAGAGACGATTGGCCCGACGATCCTCCGGATCGGGGCGTCGCTCGACCCATCCGGCCGCGCTCACGCGGTCGATGAGCCCGACCACGTTCCCCTTCGTGACCAGCAACAGCTCGGCCAGTTCCTGCTGGGTGATCCCCTCGCCGTGCGAGAGGGTGGCCAGGACGTCGAACTGGGGCAGCGTCAGGCCATGTACCGCGAGCGCCTCGGCCATGCGCCGTTCCAGCCGGGTATCGAAGCGTAGCAAGGTGGTGATCACCTTGGCTTCCCAACCCCGCGGGTCCTCGTTCAGGACCGGCAGCGACCAGCGCTCGTGCTTCGTATCCTGGCTCATATCGTTGAACTGTAAACCAAATAGCCGTCCGTGTCAAGGGTGATCTCCCGAGATTGGGCCGAGGCAAGAGGGTTCGTGGACTCTGGGGGACGAATTGTGGCAGCCTCCAGATCATCTACCAGATCTCCCCGGAGTGCGGGGCGATGCGGACCACGAACCAGTGCGATTGAGGCCGGGCGCCGTCGTCCGGATCCGAATGAGACGTGGTGTTTGCTCTGGTTTTCGCACCCCTATTGCACAGAATTCATGCCTTCATGTTCTGACGAGTGCCTCTTCCGCACACGAAGCGATCACCCGCTTACCCGCTTCCGAGATGACCTTCCGTCGAGCGACGGAGATGTCGAAGTAGACTCGATCCGGCGTGCCTTCGGGCAAACGGAGAGTCGGGATGCCCTCGGGATTGAGGGTCGTGTGGCGTTCGGAAAGGGCCAGGAGCTCTCGATCCGCCGACTCGATCAGGCCGGTCCGCTCGAGATGATCGCAGAGAGGTCCAGCCCGCTCGAGCGACGCCGAATGCTCGTCGTAGGGGGGGTGACCGTTGCTAAGGAATTCCTTCAAATCTCCGAAATCGGGCCAGGGGCTTTTCGAGGTCATCACGAACTGGGACACTCCCCACGATGTGAAGGTCTCGGTATTCCCGTGGGGTCCGAAATCGGCCCTGAGAAATCGTCCGTCGGCGACGTGACTCAAGTCGCACTCGTAGCCGTGGAAAAAATAGGACCACTCACCCGCACGGAAGACGCCATGTTGCTTACATCGTCTCTCCGCCCAGAGGTAGAACAACTCCTCCGTTCGGACGCCGAGCGAGTCCGCAAGATCTGCGAGGAGCGGGGCTCGTCGGACGACCGACTCATGGCAGGCGATCAAGAAGCGAAGGTGTAAGTGTTCCATGATCGTCTTTCCGCACTCGCGAGCTTACGTCCGCGGGGAATGTTCACTTCGTTCCGGGAAGGCGTTGCATCTGATGGAATAGCCAGGTAGGGATCTGGCTCGCGGTCTTGTCGATGATCCTGATGTTCTCGGCCGGGATCGTGACACTTTCCTCCACGGCGGCTTGCCATCGATGGTTGCCATTGTAAAGGTAACGCTGGCCGTTGATCTCCCAGATCTCGATGGGCCCGTCCTGGCTCAGTGACTGCTTCCAGAAAGAGACGGAGTCGTTCCTGAGCTGCACGCGCATCGCCTGAATGGTGCCGTCGAACAACTCGGGTTGGGTCGAACCAACAACATTCAGAGACCTGGGATCGACCGCACCTGGACTCGACATGCATCATCCATTCTATCGTCAGACCTTCGAAATTTCGCCTCAACCTCCGATCGCTCCCAAGGACGAGCGGAACGCGTACGTCCCGGAGCCGATCGAGTAGACCGCCACGCCAGCCTCCATCCGAAGGAATCGCACGCCCTTGGCCTGACCAGCCGGCCGGTTGCCTTCGGTCACGGCCGATGCGTCCCCGGCCGGCACGTAGACGGTCGCCGTCGTATTCGGCGGCACGGCAATCGCCCAGAGGATGGCTCCTCCCTCTTTCTTCCAGTTGCTGACGATCTTTCCATACATCGACCGATGTGACGACTCGACCCAGGACAGGTCGCCGACGGGCCGGGGATGCAGGATGATGTGCTCGAACCCGGGGTGCTCGGGGTCGTAGTTGATGCCGCCGAGCGTCTGGTACATCCAGGCTTCCAGGTTGCCCGACAGGATCTTCTGGCTCTCGCCGTTCATGCCGCCGTCCTGGGTGTCGGTGTCCCATCGCTCCCAGACCGTCGTGGCACCCTTCGACACCATGTAGCCCCAGCTCGGCCGGGTCGTCTGGGTGGCGACCGTGTAGGCCACGTCGGCGCGACCGGCATCGGTCAAGGTCTGCATGAACCATTGCATGCCCACCAGGCCCACCGATGTATGGCTCTTGTGCTTGACCTGGATCTCGTCGACGAGGTTGGCGATCACCTTCGCTCGGTGATCCTCGGGGACCAGGCCGAATGCCAGGGGGAAGACGTACGATCCCTGGGTCGCGCTCTCGTACTTGTGCGTGGCGGCATCGAAGAATCGCGCGTTGAAGCCCGCCTTCACCTTGTCCGCCAGGTCGGTGAACTGCCTGGCGTCGTCAGTCTTTCCCAGCAGCCGCGCGGCGCGGGCGACGATCCGGCAGTTGTTATAGTAATAGGCCGTTGACATCAAGGGCCGGGAAGTCGTCCGCTTGTCGAGCGTGCCCTTGATCCAGGAGCCGTCAACCCAGTCTCCGTAGTTGCAGTAGTCGATCGTGTAATCCGGCTTCTGGTAGGACTTCCGGTGGAAGAGGACCCAGCGTTTCATGCACTCGTAGTTGTCGGCCAGCGGGCGCAAATCGCCGTAGAAATTGTAGTACCAGTCGGGGATCACCGTGATGACGCTCGGCCAGATGATGTCCCTGGAGTTGAAGGTCCAGTAGGGGGGGAGGATCTCCTGGAGGCTGCCGTCGTCGGCCTGGTGGGCGCGATAATTGTGGAGGAAGTGGTCGTAGAACCTCGCGACATTGAAGGCGAAGCCCTCGCTCTCGGAGGTCTTGGCCGGATGGCCCGACCAGGGCATCCGCTCGTCGCGGTCGGGCTCCATGGGGACGCTCCGGTTCTGCATCCGAGTGCCCCAGCGACCGTTCAGGTAGACCCGGTTGATCAGGGGGTTGGAGCAGGAGAATCGGCCGACGGGCTCCATGTCGGTGTGGGTCACCAGGCCCTCGAAGTTGTCGGCGGTTGGCGTGCCCGGGAAGCCTTCGACCTGGACGTAGCGGGTCGCGTTGCCCTTGAACCGAGGGCTCCAGGTCTCGACGCCCTCGCCCTTGAGTGTGTAGATATCGGTGTTGATCGCGCTGCGGTCGTTGCCGGCGTTGAGCAGGCCGTCGGGCGTCACGTTGAATGACGTGTGCAAACGGACCTCGGTCCCCGCCGGCCCCGAGACATTCAGTCGCACGGAGCCGTAGTAGGACTGTCCGAAGTCGACCAGGAAGACGCCCGGCCTGGGGTTGGTCAGGGCGACCGGCTTGAGGACCTCGCAGACGCGGATCGGCTCGATCATCTGGGCTTCGAGGGTCCCGCCCGGCGCCTTGACGATCGACGCGGGCGACCATCGGGAATCGTCGAAGCCTGAGAGCGACCAGCCCGGCATCTCGCGTCGGGCGTCGTACTCCTCGCCGTCGTACTCGTTGTTGGCACGGGTCGGGCCGTCGTCGGTCAGCCGCCAGGAGCGGTCGGTTACCACGTTCTCGACCGAGCCGTCGGCGTATTCCAGGCGGATCTGGAGGATAACCTTGGGATAGCCATATGTCCTCGTCGGGACGGGCACGCTGCGGCGAGGGGCGAAGTACCGCCCATTGCCCAGTACGACGCCGACGGCGTTGGCGCCCGGATGGATCTCACGCGTCAGGTCGAACGTGACGTAGCAGGCGCGTCGGTCATAACCGGTCAGGGCGGGATTCATGAGCTGATCGCCGATCGGCCGGCCGTTCAGGTGCAGGTCGAAGAAGCCGAGGCCGCAGACGGAGGCGGTTGCCCGTCTGAGGCCTCCGGCGACCCGGAACTCGCGACGCAGCATCCGGGCCGGCAGGCGTCGGTGATCGGGGCCGGAAAGCTTGCCCCAGGGGGCCGTGCCGGACGCGCCCGAGATCTGTGCGTCCTTCCATCCAGCGTCATCGAAGCCGGATTGTTCCCAGCCGGCGACCGCCTTCTCGCTCGTCCGCCAGTGCGCGTCGGTCGGAAAAAGGAGCGGCTCGCCGGCCTCGAACTCGACTTTCAGGATGCCGATGAACCCGGCCGGGTTATGCTCCGGGGTGACGTTCGGGGACGGCGAATTGGTGGCGGCGACCGCGAACGTGTTGCGGCCCGGCCGGAGGAGGCCGGTCACATCGAACAGTTTGACCTCGGCCCAGCTCTGGCCGGCGCCGATCGACCGGCCATTGACGGAAGCGACGAACGCGTCGTCGGCCGTCGCGAGCAGGAACGCCTTGCGGATGCGACGGCCTTCCGGCACATCGATCGACCGGCGGAAGTATCGCGTGCCGATCGGCGCGCCGATGGTCGAGTTTCCGCCCGGATACCAGATCCATGCCGCGTCCTTCAACAAGGAGACCATCGCGTCTGTCTCCTCGCCGGAGTCCTTGCCGATCCAGCCGGCGGTCCAGTCGCGGGCGTCGAGCAGGCCCATGGTCCATCGCGCGGGCGGGCTCCAAGCCGAGACGTTGCCATCCCGATCCCAGACGCGCACCTTCCACCAGCAGGCGTCGTGGGAGGCCAGCGGCTTGCCGCCATAGCCGACATGAATCGACCGGCTCGACGCGACCTTGCCGGAGTCCCAGAAGGCGCCCTTGTCCTCGCCCAATGCGGCCTCCGACGGCGCCACGAGGACCTGGTACGCGGATTGTGCCAGGCCCCTCGACTCGGGCCGGACCGCCACGAGCTTCCAGCTCAGTCGAGGGGCTCGGGCGTCGATGCCGAGGGGATCGACCAGGTATTCGCAACGGAGGTCCTCCACGCTCAAAGTCGCGCCGGCCGCCGCGAAGCCGGATGGGAGCAGCAGGATCGTCATGGCCAGGGCGTATCGGCAATTCATTGCTTTGGGCCTCGGTGGTTGCGGATCAGGTCGCGCATCAGGATGGTCTCGGAGAGGTTATCGACCTCGTTGCAATGTTCCCAGTCGATCCAGACGTATTCGACGCCGACATATCCGGAGTAGCCGACCTGCCGCATGACGTCGAGGACGCGGCCGTAGTCGATGACGTTCTCTTTGAGCGACGCCTGGAGCCGACCGGGCCGGGCGCCCTGGCGTGGAAATGGCTGGCTCGAGCGATCAGGGGCTCGATCGCGGAGTCGGCCATGCCGCTCCGCGTGAAGTGGGTATAGTCGAGGGTCAGCGTCAGCCCGGGGACCGACTCCACGAGCCGCGCGGCCGATTCGGGCGTCGGGGAGATCGAGCCGACGTGGGCCTCGACGGAGAAGACGACGCCTTGCTCGCGAGCCGTCTCGCACCGCCAGGCCAGCTCGTCGTGACATCGTCGCGTCGACTCGGATTCGGGCTCGCCCTCGAACAGGACGCCGGGCAATGCCGTGACGTGGCGACAACCACATTCGAGCGCGAACTCGACCGTCCGGGAGTACCAGTCGCGCGCCCGGCGCCGGACGGACGCATCGGGATGATTGGGCGCGATCGAGACGAAGTCGGGCGCGGTCTGGAGGAAGAGGTCGGCGAGGGCGAGCCCTCGGCCGGCGAGTTTGTCGGCCAGTTCGCGCGCCGAGCCTTTCAGGTCCTCGAAGACGCGCGACGGCCAGAGGTGCGACCGGCCTTCGAACAGGCCGATGTCGACCCCCTCGAAGCCCAGCATGGCGATCAGGTCGAGCGACCCGTCGTGGGGGAGAAGGGGGAACGTGAAGTCGGCACAGGCGAGTCTCGGTGTCATCGCGGATCCTCCCATGGCGCAATCAACCGGCGTCCCACTCGGCGGCGGCGAGATAGCCGCCGTCGACCACCAGCGAGGTCCCCGTCACCCCGGCGGAGTCCTCGCAGCTCAGGTAGAGCACGGCCTGCGCGATGTCGACCTGGGCGACAGCGGCACCCGCATCGGGACGCGGCGGAGGCGTTCGGCCAGCGTCGCCTCGGGATCGGGCATCTTGTCCAGGTGCTCGCGCAGCATGGGCGTGTCGGTGATCCCCGGGCAGACGCAGTTGCAGCGGAGGCCGATCGCGGCGTAATCGAGAGCGATCGACCGCGACAGCCCGAGCACCGCCGACTTCGAGGCCGTATAGGCCGGCGTCGCGGCCTGCCCGACGAAGCTGCTGATCGACCCGACGTTCACCACGTAGCTCTTCGGCTTGCCCTCGCAGGTAGGGCACGCCGTGCTTGACCGAGAAGAAGATCGCCTTGAGATTGACCCCCATCAGCCGGTCCCAGTCGGCCTCCGTGATACTCGTGCAACAGCTTCACGTGCACGATCCCGGCGCAGTTGACGATGATGTCCAGGCCGCCGAAGGCCGCGACGGTCTCCGCGATCGAGTCGCGAACCTGAGACTCGACCGAGACGTCGGCCCGGATGAAGACGGATCGGTGCCGCCCCGCGGCGGCCACCGCCTCGGGAGGGCCTTTGATGTCGATCCGCGCCACGTTCGCCCCCTCCTCGGCGAAGAGGTCCGCCGTCGCCTCGCCGATGCCCGAGGCAGCCCCGCTGATCCAGGCGGTCTGGCCGATCAGCTTGTTGCCCATGAGTTCAGCTCCTGATCCGTTCCCATTTTTCCCGGAAGCCGGGGCGGTCGAAGACCTGCGGGTTGACCACGCCGCGCGGCGCCTTGCCCAGCGAGAGGTCGAGCATCCCCCGGCAGACGGACCGGCCGATGTCGCGGAACAGCTCGTCGGTCCAGGCGATGCTGTGCGGGGCCAGCAGCACGTTGTCCAGCGCGCCGAACCGGTGCGGACCGACGACTGGCTCCTCGGCGAAGCAGTCGAGCGCCGCACCGGCGATCCGATCGTTGGCCAGGGCGTCGTAGAGCGCGTCCTCGTCCACGATGCCGCCCCGCGCCGTGTTGATCAGATACGCGTCCGGCTTCATCAGCGCGAGCTCGCGCGACCCGATCAGGCCGCGAGTCTGTTCGGTGAGCGGGCAGTGGATCGAGACGAAATCGGCCTCGGCCATCAGTTCGTCGAGGCCGACGAGCCGGACGCCCAGGCCGTCGGCGGTGCGGGGGTCGAGATAGGGATCGAACGCGATCGGCGACTTCATGCCGAACCCGGCCAGCAGGCCCACGGCAGCTCGACCGATCCCTCCCATCCCGACGGCGCCGAACGTCCGATCGCGCAGCTCTCGGCCCATGTACCGCGGTCGCTCGTCCCATCGGCCGGTGCGCACCAGGATGTCCTTCGTGCGGAAGTGATGCGTCAGCGCGATCATCCAGCCGACGGTCGCCTCGGCCACCGACCGGTCGACGGCCCCGGCGGTGATGAAGACGACGACGTCGGCCTCGGTACACGCGGTCACGTCAACGGCATCGTAGCCGACGCCGAACCGGCCGATCGCCAGCAGGTCCAGGGCCTCGGAGACGGACTCGACCGTCACGGAAGGCGTCAGCACGATCACCCCATTGGCGCCCTCGAGCTGGTCGGCCCCGATCGCGCGACGGTGGTCGCGGAACTTGACCCATTCCAGGTGTTCCTGGCCGTCGAATATCGAGAGGCCGATGTCGGGGTACTTCGTCGCCCCGTCGGCCGCGAAGAAGTCACCGGTCAGGGCGACGCGGAATCGCCTCGGTGTCTCAGCCATCACGATCCCCCGTTGCGACCGGCGTCCCGCCTTCTTCCACATGGAAGCCGGAGCGGATCTTCCGGTCTCGACTCACCGACGCCAGGGCCTCGTGGAGCGAGCGGAGCAGGAGGGGGCCGTCGAGGCCGAGGGCGAGCATGCGGAAACCCTGTTCGAATCGTTCGGCGAGGTTCGCGTTGCCGGTCGCCACGACCCCGCAGTGCTTGCCGGCCTGGCGGATCGTATCCTTCAATTCGAGGATCTTCCCGGCCACGCCGGGGCCCTCCCACTGGCCGCGAAACCCCGCGGTCGCGGAGAAATCGGCCGGGCCGAAGAAGAAGATGTCCACGCCGTCGACCTGGCACATCCGCGCCACCGACTCTGCCGTTCGCACGGTCTCGATGATCGGGACGACGAGGACGTGATCGTTGGCCTCGACCGTGTGCTCGGCCAGGCATTCCCCCCAGCCCGTGGCGCGCTCGGCACCGATGCCGCGGCAACCTTCCGGCGGATAACGGGAGAATGCGACCGCCTCACGGAGCTCGTCCTCGGTCTCCACCCAGGGGATGACGACCCCGTCCGCCCCGACGTCCAGCGCCCGCTTGATCAGGCCCCGGTCGAGGCTTGCCACGCGGACCATCGCGACGGTCTCGCTCCGCACGGCGGCGCGCAGATGTTCCACGACCTCTTTCCAGTCGAGATGGCCGTGCTCGGCGTCGATCACCACCCAGTCCAGGCCGAGGGCCACCGCCATCTCGGTCACGCTGGCCGATTCGAGCGTCACCCAGAGCCCGTAGACGGCCTGGCCACCGGCGAGCTTTTCCCGAAGTTTTCGGACGGCGCGTGTGTTCATATCCCGGTTGCATGTCCAGGGGAGGAGGACATTCCCGATCGAGCAAGGAGAGCCAGTGTATCCGACTCGACGCGCGCCTCGAAGCATTCTCTGGATTTTTTTCCAATCGCGGGATCGATGCTCGGACCGAATTCCAGGTGTCGTGCCGAGTTCCTTGTTCGGTTCTCCGGAGGAATACCGTACAATTGCGGCCGGCAGACCTGTGTTGCAACGAACGTCGGTTCGCTTTGCCACTGATTACTCCCTCTTCGGACGGCGTAGGCGAAGAGGAGACGGCGGAGGCCGCGTCCATGAGCTCGACCGAGATTCTCGCGCAGTTTTCCCGGAACCGGCTCGGCGGTGAGCCCGTGCCGGACGACCTGACGATCCTCCTGCCGCACCGCGATGAGTTGGCAGACCGCACCGGCATCCGCCTGGAGTGGGCCGAGGGATGGGCTCCCTGGCTGGAGAAGAACGACTCGAGCGAGGCGGGGCTCGCCAAGCCGGAGGTCATCGCGAGCCGTCAGGCCACCAAGGACGTCTGCGGGCTGATCGCCTTCGTCGCCGCCGAGCAGGAGCCTCGGCAATACTTCGGCTACTGGCGCGGGCCCGGCCGTCGCAAGGTGGCGAAATCGCCCCTCGTCTTCCTCGACGACGAAGGCGGGTTCCACCTGTGCGTCGCTTCCACCTTCGCCGAGGCCATACTGGAAAAGTCCTACGGGCTCGAGGGATTCGACGAGCTCCGCGACTGGCTCCAATCCCTCGGGATCCCGATAGGCTGGGATAGCCCCAGCCAGTTGACCTATCCCCACGAGAAGCTCCCGCCGAAAGAGCTCTACCGCAGATTCTTTGAGACCTATCTCAGCCGTTTGCTCGAGCCGAAGTAACCGAGGCGCGATCGGACGGCTTCACCACATCGCCCATCACGTCGGGCTTATATTGACTCCCTTGAACTTTATTGGCGGGCATGGTAGTTTAAATTTAGATCCTGGAGCGAGGCGGCATTCCGGGTTCTCGACCGCTCGAACGACCCGTCTTGGGACCATCGAGACCGATGGCGTCGAGGCTCCGAGGTTCGAAATCCTGGTTCGTCCGGCCACAAGAAGCCGCAACCGGCGTCCGAGGGAAGTTCCCGGAGCGCGCGAGGCTCGAGTATCCTAAGATTGTTGATCGAAGCAACCTCGTGTGGAAGGTACTTGACGTTCGATAGTCCACGACCGAGAGCAGTCCTGCACCGGGGTCTACCGCGGAGTCGCCCCGCGACTCAAGATCCGTCGAACTCGATAGGCCGATGGAGGGCGACGGGCCCGAAGGCCAGGGGACGTCGAAGGCGGATACGGGCGGGGCGACTCGGTCCGGGGAAAGGCCGGGGAGATCCACCCCTACGCGAGGACCCCACGATGAATCAGACCGCGACTCGAGCCGAGATCGACAGGCCGCCCCTGGCCAAAGCCCCCACGGGCATCGAGGGGCTGGATGAGATCACTTCCGGCGGGCTGCCGCGAGGCCGGCCGACACTGATTTGCGGTGGCGCCGGCTGCGGCAAGACCCTCCTGGCGGTGGAATTCCTCGTGCGAGGGGCGACGGAGTTCGGCGAACCGGGAGTGTTCATCGCCTTCGAGGAGTCGGCCGAGGAGCTGTCCCAGAACGTCCGGTCGCTGGGCTTCGACCTCGACGGCCTCGTCGAGGAAAACAAGCTGGCGATCGACTCGATCCGCCTCGAGCGTGGCGAGATCACGGAGACGGGCGATTACGACCTAGAGGGCCTGTTCGTGAGGCTGGGGTTCGCCATCGATTCGATCGGCGCCCGTCGGATCGTCCTGGACACCATCGAGACGCTCTTCGGCGGCCTCTCCAATGAGGCCATCGTCCGTTCCGAGCTGCGGCGGCTCTTCCGATGGCTCAAGGATAAGGGGCTCACCGCGATCATCACCGCCGAACGCGGGGCCGGGATGCTGACGCGGCACGGGCTCGAGGAGTACGTCTCCGACTGCGTGATCCTCCTGGACCACCGGGTCGTCGAGCAGGTCTCGACGCGGCGCCTGCGGATCGTCAAGTACCGGGGCTCGGTCCATGGCAACAATGAATATCCTTTCCTGATCGAGAAGGACGGGATCTCGGTCCTGCCGATCACATCGGTCGGACTCATCCACGAGGCGTCGCAGGATCGGGTCTCCAGCGGGATCCCTCGGCTCGACGCGATGCTCGGCGGCTCCGGCTACTATTGCGGTTCCACCGTGCTGGTCTCCGGCACGGCCGGCACGGGCAAGACGGTCCTGGCCGCCACATTCGCCGACGCCGCCTGCCGACGAGGCGAACGCTGCCTCTACCTGTCATTCGAGGAATCGCGGGGCCAGATGGTCCGGAACCTGGGCTCGGTCGGCATCGATCTGGGACGTTGGATCGACGCCGGGTGCCTGCGATACATCGGCACGAGGCCGACGACGCAAGGTCTCGAGACGCACCTGGCGACGCTGCACACGTCAATCGCCACCTTCGCGCCCCGGTGCGTGATCATCGATCCGATCAGTAGCTTCCTCTCCGCGGGCTCGCCCGCGGAGGCGAGGTCGATGCTGATCCGTCTGGTCGATTACCTCAAATCGGAGGGGATCACGGCACTCTTCACCAATCTCACGTCCGACCACTCGGCCCTCGAGGTGACCGAGGTCGAGATCTCCTCGTTGATCGACACCTGGATCCTCCTGCGCGACATCGAGACGGCCGGCGAGCGGAACCGAGGGCTCTACGTGCTCAAGTCGAGGGGGATGGCGCATTCGAATCAGATCCGCGAGTTCCGCATCACCGGCGAAGGCATCGACCTGATCGACGTCTACACCGGCCCGGAGGGCGTCCTCACCGGTACGGCCCGCCTCACCCAGGAGGCCCGCGAGCGCACCGCGGCCCGGGCGCGCTCGGAGGAGATCCAGGCCAAGCGGCGCGAGCTCGATCGGAAGCGCAGGGCCCTGGAGGCGAGCATCGCCTCGCTACGCGAGGTGTTCCAAGAGGAGGAAGCAGAGCTGGCACGCGCCATCGAACGGGAGCACGCGCGCGACTTGCAGATCCTCCAGGATCAGTCGCACATGGCCCGGAGGCGCAGGGCCGACGATCCGACTCTCGAGCCCGAGGCCAATGGGAGCCTTACCAGGAGTCTCGCATGAGTTATCCGCCGCCCGTCGAGCCCGGGATCGTCGCCGCGCCGGAGGCGCCGGAGGTGATCCATCTGACCCTCTACGTCGCCGGGCAGACCCCGAAGTCCTTGATCGCATTCGCCAACCTGAAGAAGGTTTGCGAAAAGCACCTCGAAGGACAATACCGCATCGAGGTCGTGGACCTCGTCGAGCAACCCCAGCTCGCTCGGCGGCACCAGATCGTCGCCATCCCGACGCTCGTCCGCAAACTCCCCGAGCCGATCCGCAGGATCATCGGCGACCTGTCGGACACTGAAAAGGTCCTGGTCGGGCTGCAGATCCGCTCGCGATGAGCGCCGAGGAGTTGACGGAAATGAGCGACCTGCCTGCCGGCGCGACGGCCCGCTTCGATCGGCTGATCCTCTCCAGGAATGGCCCTTTCTACGAGCTGAGACTGTTCGTGACGGGGATGACGTCGCGGTCGGTCGACGCCGTCCGGACCGTGAGAGCCCTGTGCGAGGAGTACCTGAAAGATCGCTATCGCCTCGAGATCATCGACGTGTACAACGATCCCGGGAAGGTGAAGGACGAGCAGATCGTCGCGGCGCCGACCCTCGTGCGCAAGCTGCCCTTGCCGATCCGTCGCATCATCGGAGGACTGTCGGACAAGGCTCGGATCCTCGAAGGCCTCGAGGTCTACGTGAGCGATGAAGACGACCCGCGACATCCCGAGTGAATGTGCCCCTCCGGTCCCGGCAATTCCGACGGACCGCGGCCGCGAGTTGACGCCGGCGGAAGTCGATGAGCTGCGCCGTCGACTGGAAGAGGCCGAGGACACGATCCGGGCGATCCGGGGCGGGGAGGTCAACGCGTTCGTCGTCTCGGATTCGCAGAGCGATCGGGTCTACACGCTCCAGGGCGCCGACCGCCCTTATCGCCTGTTGGTCGAGCAGATGCACCAGGGGGCGGCGATGGTGGGCGTCGACGGCGCCATCCTCTACTGCAACCGCGCCTTCGCGGCGATGCTCGGGCACGACGCGAATGGACTCGTCGGGACGCCCGCCGGCCAGCTCGTCAACCCCTCGGTCCGCCAGGCTTATGACGACCTGTTCGCGCCCGGCCCCGAGGTCATCCGCCGGGCCGAGCTGGTCTTCCGCCGGGCGGACGATACGCCCGTCACGGCCGCCGTCGTGGCGAACCACCCCTCGGGCGACGCGTCGATGACCTGCCTGATCGCCAGCGACCTGACCGAGCAGCGGTTCTTCGCCCGGCTGGTCGAGACCGAGCGGTCGCTCCGGCTGGCGCTCGCCTCTGCCGTCGCAGTCGCCTTCACCTGGGACATCCGGTCGAACCGCCTGCGACGGCTGCGCGGCCGGGGGCTCACGCCGCCGGCCGGCGACGAGCCGGCCGAGACGTTCGAAGGGCTCGTCGCCGCCATCCACCCCGACGACCAGGCCGGTTTCCTCGACGCGGTCGAGGTGGTCTCGCGGGCACGTCCGGACTTCCGCGCCGAATATCGCCGCGTCGCCCCCGACGGGTCGATCAGCTGGCGATCGGACAAGGGCCGGATGGAATTCGACCCGGATGGCCGGCGGGTCCGCCTCTCGGGACTCTCGACGGACATCACCGAGCGGAAGCGGATCGAGGACTCGCTCCGCGAGAGCGAGGCGCGGATCCGGAACCTGAACGAGGAGCTGGAGCATCGCGTCGCCCTGCGGACCGCCGAGCTGGCCAGGGCCAAGGAAGCGGCCGAGTCGGCGACCCGGGCCAAGGGCAACTTCCTGGCCAACATGAGCCACGAGATCCGGACGCCGATGAATGGCGTGCTCGGCATGGCCGACCTGCTCCTGGACACCCAACTCGACGACCGTCAGCGCGATTATGCCGAGACCATCCGCTCCAGCGGGGAAGCCTTGCTGGCGGTCCTCAACGACATCCTCAACCTCTCTAAGATCGAGGCGGGCAAGATGACCCTGGAAGCGGCCACGTTCGACGTGCGGGCCGTCCTGGAGGCGGTCACCGAGCTGCTGGCCCCCTGCGCCCACCAGAAGGGACTCCGGATGGCCTACCGCATGATCCCGGAGGGCTCGGGTCAGGTCATGGGCGACGCGGCCCGCATCCGTCAGGTCCTGATCAATCTCGTCGGCAACGCCGTCAAGTTCACCGAACGCGGCGAGGTCCTCATCGAGGCCCGGCCCACCGACCTGCCCGGGGGCCGGGTGCGGCTCCGGATCGCGGTGACCGACACCGGCATCGGCATCCGCCCCGAGCACCAAAGCCGAGTCTTCGAAAGCTTCACCCAGGTCGAAGGCGGCAGCGATCGCCAGCACGGCGGCACCGGGCTCGGGCTGACCATCAGCCGCCACCTGGTCACCCTCATGGGCGGGAACATGGGCCTGGAGAGCGAGCCGGGCCGCGGGAGTACCTTCTGGTTCGAGCTGGCGCTGGAGAAGGGGCACGCCGCGGACGAGCGGGCCTCGCGGGGCGCCGCGTGCTGATCGCCGGCGACGACGCGACGAATCGCGCCATCGCCCGGGCGATGCTCGCGGATTGGCACTGCCGTCCGGAAGAGGTCGCCTCGGGGGCCGATGCCGTGGCCAGGCTCCTGGCCGGCCCGGATGACGACCCCTACGGCCTGGTACTCCTAGACCGTCACATGACCGGCATGGACGCGGACCAGACCGCCATGATCATCCGCGCGATCCCCCGCCTCGCCGACGTCCCGCTCGTGGTCCTGACCGCGCCCGGATCGCCCGAGTTGATCGAGCATCCGACGGGCCCCTTCGCCGCGACGATCGACAGGACGATGGACCGAGACCGCGCCTGCCGGATCCTCCGGCGTGCCCTCGCCCCCCAGGACTGGGCCCGCCGCCCCGGCCCCGATCCGGCCGTCTCGAGCCGGGCCCCCTCCGTCCCGCTTCGCGTGCTGCTGGCCGAGGACAATGAGGTCAACCGTCGCGTCGCCGAGGGCATGGTCGCACAGTTCGGATGCCGGGCCCAGGTCGTCGAGAACGGGATGGAGGCGGTCGACGCCTCCGGTCGAGCCCATTTCGACCTGATCCTGATGGATGTCCAGATGCCCAAGATGGACGGCTATGCCGCTACGGCCGCGATCCGCAAGAGGGAGGCGACCACCGGCGGCCACATCCCCATCATCGCCATGACCGCACACGCGATGCAGGGGGATCGCGAGCGATGCCTGGAGGCCGGCATGGACGACTACCTCACGAAGCCCATCAGGCCGGGCCCGCTCCGCGATGCCCTGTGTCGTTGGGGATTCGCCGACCGGGGCGACGCGGCCGGAGTCGCCAACGGCGGCCATCCCGAGGGCCTCGAGTTTTCCCCCGAACTCCTCCAGACCGCGTTCCGCGGCGACTCGGCGCTCATCGGCGAGGTCCTCGAACTCTCGCTCGGACGGTTGCCGGAGATGCTCGAACGGATCCGGGCCGCTCTCGACGCCGCCGACGGGGGCCGAATGGCATGGGAAGCCCACGCCCTCAAGGGCCTCGCGCTCACGATCGGGGCCGACACGCTCGCGGGCGCCTGCCAGCAACTGTCCGATCTCGTCAACCTCGGACGATCGGCGGAGATGGAAGCCAATTTCCGGGCCGTCAACGACCGTTGCCGACGGCTCTCGCAAGAGATCCGGCGTTACCTGAGTACAATCGGGCTCGACCAGCCCCCCCGCACCTGAATGGCCTCGCACACCCCGCATCTCGCCCTTGCGACAATTGTCAAAGGCCCTCATAATCGAAGGAACGACTTCGCCTCGCTGGCCCGAACCCTTCTCGATCGTCGGGCCGACATCACGAGGGCGGAGGGATCAGTTTCCACATCGCGCCCATTGGCGCATCATCAGACGAGCGTTGAGGGGGGTAGACCATGGAGGCTTCGGGCGATCCTCGGCGGGGGCTTCTCGATCGCGAGGCGAACGCGGGCACAGGCCCATCTGCGGGGGAGCGAAGACCGGCCCCTCGCGATTCGAGCCGTGCCGCATTGGCTCGGCCCGCGAAGGGCCTGGTCCGCTTCCTCTACACAAGCAATCCCTTCTACATCCTGAGCGCCGACTTGGTCTTCGTCGGCTTGCGGATGTCATTCGGCGCCGGCGGGCCGGCCGCACAGTCCTGGGCCTTGACGATGAGCCTGGCGGGATACACGCTGCTCCTGGCAACGACCGCCTGCGTCCTGATCCGGGTGGGGCGGCTCTGGGACGACCTGCGTAGCCTGCTGGTCCTGATCGTGATGATGTTCCTGGCGATCGCGATGAGCTGCGACGACACCATGGCCGCCAATCCGACCAAGGGGGCGTTGGGCTACTTCGCTGGGTTCCTGTTTGCCTTCGCGGTGACCGAATGCGTCCTGCACACGATCCAGCTCCGGCTGCCAGGCTCTTACCGCCTGGGTTATTACGCGATGCTGGCCCTGGTGTTCCTGTATCCGGTCGCGCTGATCCCGATGCTTGGCGACCCGGAGAACCCGGCCTTGCAGTGGGCCTTGTTCGGCTTCTCGCCGATAGCCGCCCTGGCCGTCACGACGCTGGTCCCGGCGGCGCGGCGCGGGCGAACTTATCTCGACAAGAACGGCAGCCCCTGGCGATGGCCGATGTATCCGTGGGCCCTGTTCGTCGTGCTGGTGGGCGGCGTTTGCGTCCGCTGCATGACGATGTGCGTCTCGTTCCACTATGTGGAAGGGAGCCGCACGATCTTCGGGCCGTATTTCCTGGTGCCGATCGGATTGGCGGTCTGCCTGGTCTGGCTCGAGATTGGGATCGTCTCCGGCCGGCGAGGGATCACGATCGCCGCGTCCACCCTGCCGATGGGGCTGGTCTACCTGGCCATGATGTCGCAGGGCAAGAATCCGGTCTATGGACACTTCCTGGAGATGTTCATCAGGACGCTCGGTGGCTCGCCAGCCTACCTGACTTTGATCGCGGCGACGCTGTTCCCGGCGTATGCGTCCTGGCGACGCGTGCCGAGGGCGTGGGAGTTGACGGCCATCGGGCTCGCCGGACTGGCGGTGGTCGGACCGAGGACGATCGATCTCGACGGCCTCGTTTCGCCCCGCGCACTGCCAATGGCCGGGGCGGGGTTGGTGCTGGCGGTCGCCGCCTGGCGGCGTCACTCTTCGTTGCGGGGAGCCCTCGCCTCGGGATTCCTCGTCGCCGCGACCGCGCGCGGATCGGGGATGTCCGGACGATCGCGGACATCTGGCCGATCCAGCTCCACCTGGGCGTCGCCGCGTTGCTGATCCTCGGCACGCTCTTCGACGACGGTTTGGGCCGACTGGCCCGACGCTCCGGCGCTGTGGCGTTGCTCGTGCTCGGATTGGACGCATCGACCGGCCACCCGATGATCTGGCGAACGATGCCGCCGGAGCTGATCGACTGGTATCCGCTCCTGATGGCCGCCTGGGCCTGGTCCTACAGTTACCCGTTCAAGGATCTCCTGTACCTCCGTAGCGGAGCGGTCAGCGCGGCCGGCTGGATGGCGCATTACGGCCTCGAAGTCTACCCACAGCTCCGCAAGGTGGTCGTCGGCCTCGACCAGATCGCATTGGGAATGATCTTCTTCCTGATCGCCATGACGATCAGCCTGAAGAAAGCCGGCATCTGGCCGCGATCGATATCGAGATGGCTGGCCTGGCTCGTGGGCGTCCCGATGCTCGAGAGTTGGAAACCTGCATCGCCACGGGCCACCGGCCGGCAGGAGGCGGCCGAGGCGTAGCGGATTACCGGAAGCCCGGGCGTTTCGATCACGGCCCTGCAACCGCTCGGCTCAAGACAGCAATCGCTCGCGGAACGCTGGAAGGTCGGGACACTTCGCGGCAAACTTGATCAACTCGCGGAGGCGGTCGAATTCGACCGCCTTCAGCTCGACCTCCAATGCCTGCGCCGCGGCCCCGAACTGGGCCTCAAGGAGAATAAGTATGACCTCCCGCCTCGCATTGATCGCGCCCTCACGTCGGGCCTCCTCGACGATTTCCTGATAGACCGGCGATTCTTTCATGGCCTTGTGACCTCCCGGCTCAAGACAACAATCGCTCGCGGAACGATGCAAGGTCGGGACACTTCCCGGCAAATTTGATCAACTCCATGAGGCGGTCGAATTCGACGGCCTTCAACTCGACCTCCAATGCCTGCGCGTCGGCCCCGAACCGGGCCTCGAGGAAATTGAGTATGGCCCGCTGACTCGCTTTGATCTCGCCTTCACGTCGGGATTCCTCGACGATCTCTTGATAGACCGGCGATTCGATCATGACCTTGTAACCTCCCAACAATCCACGAAGCTTGTCCCGCAACGTCTTCTCATTGTAACGCAAACCCAGCAAGATTTGCGTCACGGCCAGCAGGTTTTCCTTGTCGGACGACTCCGGGACGGCGTCGATCTGGGCGCGACAACGGCCGATGATCCGTTCGGGATCATCGCCGTACTTGGCCAGGGGGACCCACGGGATCAGGCCCACATCGCCCATGGCCAGCAGGTCCTCGGCCGGCACCTCCCAAAGCTTGACGGCTTTCCAGGAGAGGTCCCATTTCGTCAGGCCGCGTCGGCTCCGCAATTCCACCGAGTTGTCCGCGGGTACCTTCCCCTTCTCGTGGAGGAAGAGGACGATGACTTCCGGCACGACATGACGGATCAGGAAGGAGAGCGCTGTGTCGCGGGCCACCTGGGATGGGACCCGCTGGTCGGGATAGGTGGCGATCTCCAGGATGAAGATATCCGGCTCGGTCAGGCCGGGACTCCGGGCTTCGAGCACGCCATCGGGGAGTTGTCGGGCCTGAACCAGCTCGGCCTGGAGCGGCTTCCATGAGAGGATGTCGTCGACTCCGGCCAGGCGCAGGATGGAGCCGCCATGGTGCTGGATCAGATACTTGCTGCTCTTGTCGTAGTCCTGCATCGTCCCTCCCTCATGTTCTCCGGCGTCGGCAAGGATTCGACGTCCGCATGATCGGGCGTCCTGTTAGAATCGGCATGCGGCCCGATCTCGCATCAGATCGACGGACGGGATCGACCCCTGGCCGCGATCGATTGTCCAACGCGTCTTGGCCACCGACTCCGCCTGGTATTCCTCGGGCTCAATCGGATCGCTTTGCTCCCCAGTTTCCGCGCATGCGCGAGGCTTCCTAGCCCGGGACTCAACTTATGCATCGAATCTATCTCGCGTTTGGCCTTTGCCTTCCACTGATCGCTTGTCTGACGGATCCGCTTCGCGGCCAACCCGACGATAGGGCTGAACTGGCGAAGTATCGACAGGCCGCGCTCAACGGCGGGGATCCGAAGCGAGGCAGGATCCTGTTCGAATCGGCAACCGTGGGATGCCAGAAGTGTCATGTCGTCACGGATGATGAGCGTCGTGCGGGGCCGGACCTGCGAGCCATCGGCGACAAATACGGGCGCGAGCAACTGATCCAATCGGTGCTGGAACCGAATGCGACGATCCATCCCGATTTCGGCACGATCGTCGCGACGACGAAGGATGGCAAGGTATACGCGGGCGTCCTGCGCAAACGGACCGAGAAGGAACTCGAATTGCTGGACGCCGAGGGCAAGCCGGTACGACTGCCCCTCGCCGAGATCGAGCAGGAGCAGCGGACGGGAGCCTCATTGATGCCCGCCGGACTGCACAAGACCATGAAGGCCGATCAATTCGCGGACTTGATCGCTCATCTCAAGACGTTGAAGCAACCCGAAGGCGAGATGAGGCTGACGGGAATGCCGAGCGAGATTCCGAGCGTCGAGAAACCCATCAGGCTCGTGCCGCTGCACGGAGACCAGATGCGGTTCGATCATCCCGTCTGGATCATCGCGATACCGGCGAGTCCCGGCGCGTTCCTTGTCGTCGAGCAGAAGGCGCGAAAGATCTGGAGGCTCGAAGAGGGCGAACGCGGTCATCGCAAGGAATTGTTCGCCGACCTGAGCGACGAGGCGACGACCGGCGACTTCGAGGGCGTGGTGTGCGTCGCATTCCATCCGCGGTTCCTCGAGAATCGCAAGTACTACGTCAACTACCACGTCCGCAATCAAGGCAGTTTCTTCTCGCCGGTGATCGTCGAGCGTCGGGCGGCCGCCGACCTGCGGCGCGACGCGGGCATCCCCTCCCGGCGATTGTTGCAGATCCATCAGGACACCGACCTGCACTGGGGCGGCATGCTGGCATTCGGCCCGGACGGATACTTGTATATCGGCGCGGGCGATGCCGGCCCGCAGGAAGACCCCGAAGGGCACGGCCAGGACTTGAGCCGGTTGACCGGAGCCATCCTGCGCATCGACGTCGACCGCAAGGAGGGCGGCAAGCCTTATGCGATCCCCGAGTCGAATCCTCATCGGAACTCCGCCCCTCCGATCCGTCCGGAGATCTGGGCCTCCGGCTTTCGCATGCCGTGGCGGTTCAGCTTCGATCCGGTCACGAATGACCTGTGGGTCGGCGATGTCGGCCAGAATCTGTTCGAGGAAGTCTCGATCGTCCGCGCCGGCGAGAACCACGGCTGGAATGTCTACGAAGGCTTCACGAAATTCTCGGACCGATACCGCCGGGGCGGCCAGACTTACACGCCGCCCGTGATGGCCTATCGCCGCAAGTACGGCGTATCCGTGACGGGCGGCTATGTCTATCGAGGCAAGCGCAACGCCTCATATCGTGGCACCTACCTCTTCGGCGACTTCGAGTCGAGGCGGATCTGGGCCCTGACTCAAGCCAATCGCCAATTGATCCGGGTGCGACAGATCGGCGAGTCGCCCCAGAAGATCGCCTCGTTCGGCGTCGACTCCGAGGGAGAGCTGCTGCTCGTCGGCTACGAGGGCACGATCTTCCGCCTGGTCCTCGGCGATTCCGAGTTCGACGCCGATCCCCGACGAAAAGTCCACGTGAGACTGCTTCGCAATAACGCGCCGGCGGCCGTACGTGTCGGCGTCGCCGGCAGCGATCACAAGCCGTACGGGCCGACCGGCGCCGCGATCCGCAGGACGAAGCGTGACGAGCCCTATTTCTACGCGGATGGCTCATTCGACCTGGAGCTGGCACCGGGACGCGTGCGGATGGATGTCAGCGGCGGCATCGAGACGATCCCACAAACGATCGCCGTCGATGCCGGGACGAACGCCGAACTGACGGTGCCGATGCAACGCTGGATCGACATGGCGGCGCGCGGTTGGTACTCGGGCGACTCGCACGTACACCTCCATACGGGCGGCCCGATCGAAGTGTCGGTCGCGGACGCCCTGGTCGCGGCCCGGGCGGAGGGCGTCAACTATGTGAATCTCTGCGCGTCGAACAATGTCGGCGATGATGTCCGCGATGCCGAGTTGATCACCGGCAGGCCGCACGCCGCCTCGACGGATCGACAACTCCTCGTCTTCGGCGAGGAGATGCGGAGCACGATCTACGGACATATGCAATTCTTCGGAATCGACCGGCTGGTCGAGCCGCAATACACGGGTTTCGACGGGACGCCGAACCACCACGACTTCCCCGCGAACTACGTCATGGCCGCGGAGGCGACCCGCCGCGGGGGCGTCGTCACCTACGGCCATCCCCTGTTCACCGGCGAGCCGTTTCCGTTCGATCGAGACCCGGCGAAACCCAGCGGCGCGGCACGCGAACTGCCGATCGACGCCGTCCTCGGCGTGGTCCATGCGGTCGATCTGATGTCCTACAACAGCGATGAGGAACGCTCGGCGGAACTGTGGTACCGGCTGCTGAATTGCGGGCTGAAGCTCTCGGCGTGTGTCGGTACGGACGCATTGCTGGACCGGTTGACCGATCCAATGGGCGGCGATCGGGTCTACGTGAAGACGGCCGGGCCGTTCGCGATGCGAAGTTGGCTCCACGGGTTGAAGGGCGGGCGGAGTTTCGTCACGAACGGCCCGATCCCGACTCTAGAAGTTGATGGCAAGGGTCTCGGCGAGACGTGTGAACTCGCGACAGCGGGCAACGTCCGCGTCGCCGCGACGGTGGAGAGCTATGTGCCGTTCCACACGATCGAGGTGATCGTCAACGGCAAGGTGGCGGCGAGCGAAGTCATCGCCGGGGGCGATGCGGCCGGTCTACGCGTCAGACGCCTCGACGTCGCGCTGCCGATCGCACGCAGTGGCTGGGTCGCCCTGCGCCTGCGCGGCCCCGACCATCCGAGCATCTTCGACGGGCCCGTCTGGGCCCACACGAGTCCCATCTACGTCAAGGTGGCCGGCCAGAGCATCGCGAGCCGGCAGGATGCCGAGTACTTCGTCGGCTGGATCGAGCAGATGTTTCGGGTCGTCGCGGCCCGCAACCGTTACGCGAGCATTGAGGATCGTCGGACCGTCGAGACGCTGTTCCGGAGGGCGCAGGATGAGTACCGCAGGATGGCCGGTGCAAACTGAGGGTGAAGGAGAGGCCCATGAGGAAACGATGGGATCAGGATTGTAATCCTCCACGACACGCCCATTGTCCTGAGTCGCGATATTGGCCACCAAGATGGCCATCTATTCAGAAACGCTATTGGAGACCGTCATGGACCCACTGGCAACGATCACCGGACAGGATGAAGCGGAGAAGTTCGAGGTCCATTCCATCGCAGACCTTGAAGAGGCCTTGCGACGGATCGCGGAAGCCAGCGACCCCGACGTTCCCCCTCTCGCTACGGTACTTCGCCAGGATGGAGACCAGTTGACGATAGGCTTGGGGCGCCCTTTCAGCGTCCTGACCTACATTGCCCAGGATCTCGACCCGCCCTACTTCACGAGCCTTGGAAACGAGAACGCCCGCGGCGGGGAGGATTTCTACCTTCAGGGACATCACACGGAGTTCCGGCGACGTAGTCTCATTCCGCCGGAAGATGCCCTGGAGGCGGTGCGTCGTTTCGTGCAATCGAAGGGTCTTCCACTGCCCGATAACATCCGGTGGGAGGAGGAGTGAGAGTTCTTAACGCATGATGCCTTGAGCCATCACTAGACGACGTGGGAATCCAGGGAGTGAACAGATCCACCTATCGGATTGCTTTCTTCCCGATTTTCGCTCGTCACGGCCTCTCAACGTGGTCCGCCTCGCGAAAATCTTGGTTTTGCCGAATTCTTTATCTCCTGCACTGGTCGAGAGTTCGGGTGGCCAGCGACTCAAGTCTTGGGGAGTGCGCCGCTCAGCGGCCGATTCACATGACGAGTATAATCCCGGTCCTGCTCGATCTTCCTAGACCATGAGGATTCCATCTCCACTGAAGGAACGCGACCGTGCGAGACATCCGGATTGCCGCCGCCCAGTTCGAGCATCGCAACAACGACAAGGCGTACAACCTCTCTCGGATCGACGCATTGACGCGGCAGGCGGTCGAGCAGGGGGCCGAGTTCGTCAGCTTCCACGAGTGTGCGATCTCGGGCTATACCTTCCTCCAGCACCTGGACCGCGCCGAGCTCGCCGCGGTGGCGGAGCCGGTGCCCGGAGGCCCGTCGGTCCGCGCGCTCGAAGCCATCGCGCAGAGGTATGATGTCGTGGTGATGGCCGGGCTCGTCGAGTCGGACCCGTCGGGGACGCTCCACAATTGCTACGCGACCGTCGGGCCGGAGGGATTCATCACGAAGTATCGAAAACTGCACACGTTCATCAACCCCGCCCTGACACCCGGCGATTCGTACAAAGTCATCGAGCTCCGCGGCATCAAGGCCGGCTTCCTGATCTGCTACGACAACAATCTGCCGGAGAACGTCCGCATCACGACGATGATGGGCGCCGAGGTGATCTTCATGCCCCACGTGACAGGCTGCTTGCCCTCGACGATGCCGGGGCGAGGGATCGTCGACCGGGCATTGTGGGAGAATCGCGATCGCGACCCGGTACGGTTGCAACTCGAATTCCAGGGCCCGAAGGGCCGAGGTTGGCTGATGCGATGGCTGCCGACGCGCGCCTGGGAGAACGGCGTCTATGCCGTCTTCACCAATCCCGTCGGACTCGACGACGACAGCATCAAGCCGGGCCTGGCCATGATCCTCGACCCGTTTGGCGAAGTCCTCGTCGAGAGCCGGGCGCTGGGCGACGATGTCGTCGTGGCCCTCCTCACACCCGAGAAGACCGAGCAATCCTCCGGCCGGCGCTATCTGCGAGCACGACGCCCCGACCTCTACGGCAAGCTGGTCGAACCCCCGCAACCCGGCCAGGAGCCGGTCACATTGCCCGGCTGGGGCGTGGCGCGAACCGCTCCCGAACTCCGATAAGATCCGCAAGGTGGGCGTTCGTCTCGCCAGATCGCGCGTAAATCGGATGCCGCCACACTGGAACTCTCCACGACTCATGGACTAGAGTATCGGGGCATCCCGCGCGGTCCGGGTCTGTCGACTCGAGCGGGATCCGAGGGTGGACGCCCGATCGATCGCCGATCGGCCACCTCGTTCGCGACCCTATCGAAGATCCAATTCCATGATGCCAGCGACCGGTCCGCCTCCAAGGTATTCAGGAAAGCGATTCGTGCTCGCGACCGTCCGGGTGGCGATCTTCGCGGCGGGACTCGCCGGCTGTGCGAAGGTCGAGCCGAAGCGCGCCCGACCGCGCCGATTGTCAAGGTCGTCGAATCGCTCCGAAAGACGATGCCGATCATCGTGAACCCGATCGGAACGACGCGGGCGCTCGAGGACGAGACGATCCGCGCCCGCGTCAAGGGCTTCCTCAAGGAGAAGCACTTCCAGGACGGCGGCCTGGTCAAGGCCGGTCAGCTCCTGCTGGTCATCGATGAGCCGCCGTTCCAGCTCCAGCTCGATCAGGCCAAGGCCCAGCTCGACGCGGCCGAGGCCGCGCTCCGCAAGGCCACCGCCTCGAAGGCCGTCGAGATCGCCAAGGCCCAGTTGGAGCTGGATCGCGCCCAGCTCCTCCTCGACCTGGTCGAGGAACGCCGGGCGAAGAGCCTCCTGTCTCGGAAGGCGGGATCCCAGGAAGATTACGACAAGGCCGAGGCCCAGCGCAAGAAGAGCGAGGCCCAGGTCCAGGCCGATCTGGCGAACCACGAGCAGGCCGTCGCCGGATACAGGATCGACATCGACCGCGCCAGGGCGGACATGGAGAAGGCCAAGGCCGCCCTCGAAGATGCCCGGCTGAACCTGGGCTATTGCCGGATGTATGCCCATATCAACGGGCGGATCGGAGAGCTCAAGGTCAAGGTCGGTAGCCTGGTCGGCGACGGCGGGGCGACCGAGCTGGTCACCATCCAGCAGCTCGACCCGATGGGATTGGACTTCCGCCCTCCCGCCCGCTATCTCCCGCTGGCGACCACCCTGCTCGCCAAGGGCCTGAAGGTCGAATTGACCATCGAGGGCGATCGCAAACACCCGCATCTCGGCAAGGCGATCTTCATCGACAATGTGGTCGATAACACCACCTCGACGTTCCTGATGCGCGCCGAGGTCGCGAACCCCGACAATTCGCTCCTGCCCGGCCTCTACATCCGGGCTGGCATGATCGTCGGCGAGTATGTCGACGCCGTGGTGGTGCCGGAGCAATCGGTGATCGCGGGGCAGGAGGGGTCGCGGGTCTTCGTCGTCGGCGCGGATCAGAAGGTGCTCGTGGTCCCCGTCAAACCGGTGGATGTCTACCAGGGCCTCCGCGTGCTCGAGTCCGGGCTCGAGTCGGGCCAGAAGGTCGTCGTCGAGGGCATCCAACTCGTCCGGGAGGGCCAGGAGGTCAAGGCGACCGAAGTGCCCCTGGAGAAATACATCCGTGAGGAGTCGGCCGCGTCGAACATCGACCGGCGCTTCACCAGCAAGGTCTCCCGTCTCCCAGGCATGGATCCCGAGCCGAGCAAGACACCGCCCGGGCCCGACACGAAGGCGAGGTGAGGTAGACCATGGTCAATTTCTTCATCGGACGGCCGATCTTCGCGACCGTGCTGGCCTTGCTCATGCTCCTGGTCGGCGGCATCTGCATCCTCATCCTGCCGATCTCGCAGTATCCCCAGATCACGCCCGCGCAGGTCCAGGTGGTGACGACCTACACCGGCGCCGATGCCAGGACGGTCGCCGAGACGGTCACGACCCCGATCGAGCAGCAGATCAACGGCGTCAAGGGGGTGATCTACTTCAGCTCGGACAGCACGAGCAACGGCGTGTCGAACATCGTCGCGACCTTCGACGTCGGCTATTCGCAGGACATCGGCGCGGTGGACATCCAGAACCGCGTCCAGACGGCCGAGGCCGTCCTGCCGCCGGAGGTCAAGCAGTTCGGCGTGACGATCAAGAAGACCTCGACGGACATGGTCTGCGTGGTCAACCTGGTCTCGCCCGACGGCCGGTACGACTCGACCTATCTGGATAATTACGCGCAGATCTACGTGCTCGACGTCCTGAAGCGGATCGCCGGCGTGAGCGACGTCACCGTGTTCGGGCGGAAGTACGCCATGCGGATCTGGCTCGACCCGGATCGCCTGGCCGCGCAGCTCATCAAGCCGGACGAGATCGTCGCGGCGATCCAGTCGGAGAACCGACAGGCGGCCGCGGGCAAGATCGGCGGCGAGCCGGCCCCGAAGGGGGTGGTCTTCGAGTACCCGATCCTGACCAAGGGCAGGCTGACCAGCGCCGAGGAATTCCGGGAGATCATCGTCCGTCGTCGCGACGACGGGTCGATCGTCCGGCTCGGCGACCTCGCCCGAATCGAGCTCGACTCGGAGAATTACGAGACCTCCGGCTGGCTCAGCGGCAAGCCCGCCGGGACACTCCCGCTCTACCAGTATTCCGACGCCAACGCGCTGGACATCGTCAAGCGGGTGCGCGAGAGCATGGACCGACTCAGGCGGAACTTCCCGCCCGGCCTCGAATACCGCATCGCTTACGACACCACCAAGTACGTGAACGAGAACATCGTCGAGGTCCAGGAGACCCTCTACGAGGCGCTCTTGCTGGTGCTGCTGGTCGTCTTCGTGTTCCTCCAGGGGGTCCGGGCGACGCTCATCCCCATGCTGGCGATCCCGGTCTCGCTGGTCGCGACCTTCGCGATGATGGCCGCCTTCGGCCTGTCGATCAACACCCTGACGCTCTGCGGCCTGGTACTGGCCATCGGGCTGGTCGTTGACGACGCGATCATCGTCGTGGAGAACGTCGAGAAGTTCCTGGGACGCGGCGAGCATCCGCTTGCGGCGGTCCGGGCGGCGATGGCCGAGATCACGGCCCCGATCGTCACCATCACCCTGGTCCTGGCCGCGGTCTTCGTCCCGGTCGCCTTCATCCCCGGGTTGACGGGGAAGCTCTACAACCAGTTCGCCCTGACCATCGTCTTCGCGTTCGTCCTCTCGGCGATCAACTCGCTGACCTTCAGCCCGGCCATGTCCCGGATATTCCTCCGGCCCAAGCATGGCGAGTCGAATTTCATCCTGTTCCGTTGGTTCAACCAGGGAATGCGGTGGCTGGAGAATTCCTACGACGCCTTCCTCGAATTCACGGCCCATCACTGGTGGACGATCGTCATCCCCTCGGTGGCACTGCTCGTGCTGACCTACGTCATGCTCGTCGAGCGGCCCAGGGCGTTCATCCCGACGGAGGATCAAGGCTACCTGATCGCGGCCCTCCAGACGCCGGACGGCACCGGCCGGGAAGTGACGTCGCAAATCGCCCAGGATGTCAGCAAGATTGCCATGGAGCTGGAAGGCGTCAGCGACGTGGTGCTGCTGGACGGGTTCAACGTCCTCAACTCGACCAACCAGACCAATTCGGCCGTGGCCTTCGTCACGCTGAAGGAATGGTCGGAGCGCAAGACGCCCGAGCTTCGCGCCAACGCGATGGCCAGGAAGCTGCAGGGTGGCGCTCGCCGATCGCGTGAGCGGGGCGGCGGTCCTGGTGCTCGAGCCGCCGCCGATCCGCGGCCTGAGCCAGACCGGCGGCTTCGAGTTCATGATCGAGGATCGCGACGGCAAGGGGGTGGAGGCGCTGGCGATGATCACCGACCAGTTCCTCGCCGAGGCCCGCCGGCGCGACAAGGACGGACGGCCCGCCCATCCCGAGATCGCCGGCATCTTCACGCCATTCACCGCCGGCGTGCCCCAGCTCCGATTCGACTTCGACCGCACCAAGGCCGAGCGCCTCGACGTCTCGGTGTCCGACGTCTTCAGCGTGCTCCAGACCAACCTCGGCGGTCTGTATGTCAATGACTTCAACCTTTATGGCAAGGTCTGGAAGGTCATGATCCAGGCCGAGGGCGATCACCGCGCGAAGCCCGACGACATCAGCCGACTCTACGTGCTCAACCGTCAAGGCAAGCGGGTACCCTTGAGCTCGCTCGGAGATGTGGCGTATACCCTCGGCCCGATCGACGTGCCGCACTACAACCTGTATAACGCCGCGAAGATCAACGGCCAGCCCGCCCTGGGCTACAGCTCGGGCCAGGCGATCAAGGTGATGGAAGAGATCGCCGACGCGGTCCTGCCGGAGGGCTTCTCCTACGAATGGACCGGGACGACGTTCCAGGAGCAGAAGACCGGGAACGTCGCGGGCCTGATCTTCGGGCTGTCGATCGTCTGCGTGTTCCTGTTCATGGCGGCCCTCTACGAGAGCTGGATCCGCCCGCTGGTGATCATCTTCACGGTCCCGCTGGCGATGTTCGGCGCGATCCTCGGCCTCTGGTTCTACGGCATGTCGCTGGACGTCTTCGGCCAGATCGGGCTGGTGATGCTCATCGGCCTCGAGACGAAGAACGCCATTTTGATCGTCGAGTTCGGCGTCGAGCTCCAGCAGAAGCACGGGATGAGCATCATCGACTCGGCCAAGGAGGCCGCGCGGCAACGGCTCCGTCCGATCCTGATGACCTCGTTCGCCTTCGTGATGGGCGTCCTGCCGATGGCCCGCGCGACCGGCGCCGGGGCCTACAGCCGGAACTCGCTCGGCGTCGTCATCGCCTCCGGCATCCTGGTCAGCACCGTCCTGGGCCGGTTCGTCATCCCGGTCTATTACGTCCTCGGCGAGCGATTGATCGCCCGGTTCCATCGCGGAGCACACGAGGAAGGACCCCCGGCATTACCGGGCGACGACCTCGACGAGCCCAAGATGTCATGAACCGTGGCCGTCGAACGGACCTCTTCACGGCAACGACGGGATGGGCGGGCCAGTCCCCGGCAATTGCATCGGCGGGTCGGGCGGGACTTCGATCCAGGGCGTCCTCCGGGCACGTTCGTACTTGGCGGCGAGCGGGGCATAGAACTCGATCACGGACCGGGAGAACCCCGCGATCGCCGGAGTTTGTCGTGCGCCCGCTTCCCAGACGGATATCTGCCCTTCGTAGAAATCGAATTTCTGTTGATACGATCGTGCCCTCCAGCCCAGCCGAGCGGTCGTCTGGACCAGCCCGAGGAGGAGCGCCAGGTAGGCGATGATGGCCATGAGGGCCCGGATGCGGAGTCGTGGCCAGCCCCATCGGGAGGGCCACTTCCCGGGTTCCATGTAGAGTATCGCCACCGAGATCAGGTATGCGACCGGGAACGAGGTGAGATTCCCGAAGACGACCTGGGGGAAGACGACCCAGCCCATCATGAGGAGGTCTAATGCCGTGAAGAGCAGGCCGAGCACAATCCCCACAGTCCATCCGGCATACATCGCAACCGTCCGACCGCGGGCACCCGGATTCTCGGAGCCCGGTAGGGCGGTCGTTCTCCAGAGGAAGGCCGAGCCGAATGAAAGGATCAGGGCCAGTGCGTAGCACATGATAAAGCCGATCCCCGCCCGGGTGGGATCCTGGACGAACACCGAGGGATTTCGTCCGCGCCGCAGGGGAACCGTCACCGTGACCCACAGGAAGATCACAACAAATACCGTCAAGATCGCGACGAAGGGGCGCAATCGACGCACGCGATTGGATTGCCGGACGCCCAGGCCATCCGGCCTCGTCGAGCAGGCTCCATCATCGACGTCGATCACGGGTTCCCCTTCGCGTCCGAGCCGATCACGGTCCTACCGTCATCCGAGCCGCCGTACCAGGATAATATCTTATGATGTTCGCGTACGCGGGTCCAGTTCGGCAGGCTTCGAGACGTCGAGGCTCGAAGTCACCGCGATGCGCGGGACGGCGGAGGATGGGTGTCGTGAATCGTCCGGACGCCCGGGGAAACGCAGTCTCGTCAGCGAGCGGCCTTGGCCTTGCGAGCCGTCCTAGAACGACCGATGACGATCAGACCGATGACTCCCGTGCCGAAGAGCAGGATCGAGGCCGGCTCGGGGACGGAGTTGATCGTAATCGTGTCGATCAACTGGCCGCCGGAGACGTTGTCATTGAACGTGTAGCCGGCGGCCGTCGTCAGGCCGTTGATGCTGCTGAGAAAACCCGCCGAATTCGGCAATACCGTGGTGATCGTCCCATTGGTGATCTGCATCCCGGTCCCCGGGGTCTGGCCCGCGATGAAGGTGAGTGCCTTCGTGGTGCTCTGGGCCTCCGTATCCGAATCCCAGAGGTTCGAAGCATAGATCTTGATCGTCACGGGCCCGATGAAGTTGCCACTCGAGTCGAAGATCTGCAACGCGGTTGCATTCCCCTGGAAGAAGTCGTTGGAGGGGACCACCATCCCGGCGAAGCTCACGTACTGGTCGGAGCCCGGATTGCTAATGTTGAGCGTCGTCGAGTTCGATTCTCCCGGAAGGAACTGTTTGAAATTCGGATCCGCGGACGCCAGGGTGGTTTCTGGGCCCATCCCCATGAAGGCGGCCGTGAGCGGGCCGGTATTGCCGAACTGGGCCAGCGTCGCGATCGCCGAGCTGGCGGTACTGCCCGGCGTGAAGGGACTATACGTCGAGCTGTTCTGGAAGCCGAACCAAACCGGGGCCAGGGCGAATCCGCCGGCGGACTGATTGTTGGTCACCGTGATCTGGATCTGATCGGCTTGCGCCGGGGCGGAGATCAGACCGGCGGCGACCGTCGCACCGATCGAGAGCAAGATCCGCGAAGATACGTTGCGCATTAAATACTGAACTCCATGCGAGGTTGTAAGGACGGAACTCCCTGAGACCGCGGACGATCTTGTCCGCTTGCGACAGGGTTAGTCGCGGAAATCGTCCCGGCGTTACAACCACTTTTTCCTCCCCGTCTCCCGCCCAGTCCTGGAGCCGGTCCGGAACCGTCCGGCACTTGCCAGATGGTCGGCCCGATGTAACATTGGACCGGGTCATCATGGAAGACAGGGGCAACGTGAGCTCATCGTGCGAGGGATTATGAACGCCCAACCGACGCCTCGGGCCGACGATTCGGAGACGCTCTCATCCGCCGGCGACGCCACCGCGTGGCTTGTCGAGCACGGAGATGCCCTCTACCGCTATGCGCGCTCCCGCGTCGGTAACCGGGACGCGGCCGAGGACCTGGTCCAGGATGCCTTCGTGGCGGCGCTCCAGTCGCGGGACCGATTCCAGGGCCGGGCCACCGTCCGCACCTGGCTCTTGTCGATCCTCCGGCACAAGATCGTCGATCACTATCGACGGATCGCGGCGACCCTGCCGGCCGTCGAGCCGGATCCGGCCGGTCGGCCCGACGCCGTCATCGATCGGTACTTCAGCGGGAAAGGTCTGTGGAAGAAGGCGGTCGCCTCCTGGAAGGCACCCGACCAGGCGCTCGAGGATCGCGAGTTCTGGGATGTGCTCGATGGCTGCCTGGGCCGACTCCCTCGGACGCTGTCCTCCGTCTTCATCCTGCGCGAGCTCGAAGAACTGGACACGGCGGAGCTTCGCCGGATCCTCGAGGTCAGCGAGAGCAACCTGCGGGTCCGCCTTCACAGGGCCCGGCTACTGCTCCGCGAATGCCTGGAGAAGAACTGGTTTGCCGAGACGCGTGACGGTTCGAAGGGGAACCTATGAATCGGTTGAACGGACTGTTGCAAGTCCTGACGCTCCGCTGCGAGGCCGCCTCGGAGCTGTCGTCGCGCGAGATGGACGAGTCGCTCCCGCGCCTGGACCGCGCGGCGCTCCTGTGCCACCTGCTGGCCTGCAACTCCTGCCGGCGATTCCGCAAGCAGATTCGCACGATCCGCGAGGCCGTCCGCGGCCGAGAGCGGCTCCTCGTCGACACCGACACGTACGAGGGCGCCCTGTCGCCGGAGGCGCGCGACCGCATCGCACTGGCCCTCCGCGACGCCGGCCCGGATTCCACACATGATCGCGACGAGTAATGGTCGCGAGATCCCCGGCTCATTCCTCCTCGGGCCGGACCGGGTAGGCGATCGCCGCGATGGCGTCGATATCGGGGATGCCGCGGAGGAGTTCGCAGAGGCGGGCGAACGGGTGCGGCGAGTCGAACGTCCGCTGGAGGACGCGACGACGGCCGGGATGGAGCCGCTCGATCGATCGGCCGTCGAATCGCCAGACACCTTGGGCCTGGACCGACCTCCAGGGGAGGAGTCGGGAGGCACTCCAGTCGGCGAACGGGGGGAGCGGGTCGCGTGCCGCCACGAGTAGCCACGCCTGCAAGCCGGCGCCGAGGGGTTGGGACGCGCCACGGCTCGAATCCAGCCGGGTGATGTAGCGGAACTCCGAGCATCTTGATGGCGACACCGTCACCTCGGGCGGGTCGGCCAGCCGGAAGCGACCGTCGGGATCGAAGGCGATCAGGTAGCAATACGCGGGCGGGTCCAGATCGGCCTGTACCCAGATGATGTCATCGACTCGGCCTTCCCATGAAGACACACCGATCTCGTCCGGATCCTCCGAATGCTCGTCGCCGCGCGAGTGCCGGACCTCGAAAGCGAAGATCCGAGGCGCAAGGTCACGCTCCGTCCGGGTGGGCGATATCGAGGCATTCTCGACGGACCGGACCCGTGGAGTTCGGCCGAAGAAGCGGAGCACCGCGATGATGGCCAGGACCAGGACGGCCACACCGCAGACCCCGACGACGGACCGGGCTCGAATCTCGAATCGATACCCTCGCGGCGCGGGGCCAGGCGGCGGATCGCTCTCGGGCTCCTCGGCCGTCTCGCCGGGATCCTCGACGGCCGGAAGTCGAAATCCCCGGCAGGAAAACGGGCGAGGCGGGACCGATTCCGGTGGCCTCACCCGCCACATGCGAGGGGATCGGGGGTCGGGCGGCAATGCTCGGCGCCTCCGCCGGGGATCGGACGGGCATGATCATCCGAAAACGGCCGTTGATGGAATCATCTCTTGGGATCGAGGTTCTGTTTCAACTCTTCGCTCGAGACCGAGGTCTCGACACCCTCGGGGGGGACGTCGAGCTTGGCAGTCCACAGGATCGCGTTGAGGACCAGCTTGCGGAAATTGGGGTCGCCCCAGTTCTTGTGGGCGTGGGCGCCGGTGAATCCGAATCCCCGGCCGCCATCGGGCCGCTCGACCGCCCAGGCGAGGACCTCGTCGCGGCCCCTGGCCTCGACGATGTGCTTCCTGGGCCCTCGCGGTGATGACGACGCACCCTGACGCGTCTGGTCGTCCGGCTTGGCGACGAGGAGCGGGGTGACCCCCTTCATCTCCGGGCGGAAGCGGAGGTTGAAGTACCACTCGTCCTTGACCGCGAACGGCGCGACTCCGCGAGTAATCGGGTGCTGCGGCAGGCCCTCGATTTGGGCCGTCCAGTGCGGATTCGTCGAGAAGCCATCCTCATAATAGCCCCCGATCCAGTCGAGGAACTTCCCGCCCGGTTTCCCCTTGGGGACCTCGACGGCGTAATGCAGGCAGACGAGGCCGACGCCCTTGTCCATCAGCTTCTGGAGCGTCTCCAGGTGGTCCTTCTGGATCATCGGGTGACCGCCGCCGCCATCCATGAAGAAGACGAGCGTGCGGGCCCCGTCGAAGACCGACTCGTCCTTGGGCCAGCCGCCGGTGACCACCACCGGCTCGATCCCCGGCACCTGCGACAGGCATTTGGCCAGGAGCTTGCATCCGGCGTTGAACTCGTGGTCCCCCGGCCCGTGACTGGGACGGCCGGCGACCAGGACGACCTTGGCCGTGTCGGCGGCCTGGGAGGTCGGGGCGGAGAAGATTGTCCAGGCCGACAGGAATAGGCAAGTGAGCAGCTTCCTCATCAGGTGTCTCCTTCCGCGATAGCATGTGGCGAGCGGCTAGAGCGTTTCACGCACGACTTGCGCGGCCCGTAGGGTGCTCTGTGAGCACCGATCCCTCGAATTGGCTGGAATCGGTGCTCACAGAGCACCCTACGGCACTTGCCGTTCGCCACTACGCAGCCACGATCAGATCAATTCCATCACACCCGGACGGGGTACGGCGGGCTCGACCATCGGGCCCTTCATGTCGAGCGGTTTATCCGGGTACGTGTTGAGCTTGGAATTCAGCGCCTGCTCCCAGGTAATCGCCTTGCCCGTATACGCCGAATCCCGGCCCATGATGGCCGTGAGCGTACTCTCGGCCACCTGCTTCAGCTCGTTGATCGGCTTGCGATTGACGATGCTATCGAGCAGGTCGACGTGCTCCAGGACATACGGGTCCTTGCGATCGTCGCGGACCCGAGCATTGGCGGTCTTGCCCGTGAAGCGATACTGATGGCTACTCCACTGGCCCGTGGAGCCGACGATCGTCTCCGAGACGTCGCTGGCGCAGCCGCCGATCTGGCGGGCCATGCTCAGGACGTGGACCCCGTTGGGGAACTCGTAGTCGACCGCGAAGTGGTCATAGCTCTGGCCGTACGGCGGCTCGGTATGGACCTGGCGGCCGCCCATGCCGACGGCACGAACCGGGTGATTGCCCAGAGCCCAGATGGCCACGTCGAGGTTATGCACGTGCTGCTCGACGATGTGGTCGCCGCACAGCCAGAGGAAGTGATACCAGTTGCGGAGCTGGTACTCGGTGTCGCTCCAACCCTGCTGGCGGGGGTGGATCCAGATGTCCCCCTGGTTCCAGTAGACGCGCGCCGTGATCAGGTCGCCGATGGCGCCGTCGTGGATCCGCTTCATGCTCTCGAGGTAGGGCGTCTGATGGCGCCGCTGGGTCCCCGCGACGACGGACAGTCCCTTCTTCTTGGCCTCTTCGTAGGCGGCCAGCACCTTGCGGATGCCGGTGCTGTCGACCGCCACCGGCTTCTCGGTGAAGAGCTGCTTGCCGGCCTTGATCGTCGCCTCGATGTGCGTTGGGCCGGAATCCCGGCGGGGTCGCCAGCATCACCAGGTCGCAGCAGTCGATCACCTTCTGATAGGCGTCGAACCCGACGAAGCAGCGCTCGTCGGCGACGTCGAACTTCTCCTTGGAGCTGTCGTTGGTGCGGAGGAACTCGCGGGTGTTCTGGAGATGCTCCGGGAAGATGTCGCCCATGGCGTGGAGCTTGATGTTGTAGGTCGAGCCCGCCGCCGTGCAGATATTGTCGGCCGCGCCACGTCCCCGGCCGCCGCAGCCGATCAGGCCGACCTTGATCGCGTCGCTGCCGGCGGCGTGGGCGTTGCTCAGCGCGCCCACGCCGATCGCCGCCGCGGTCGAGCCCTTCAGGAAATCGCGTCGCGATGGGGTGATGATCTTCGTAGGATTCGGCTCGGTCATGCTGGTTCTCCTGGTGCTCGACGGGAGGGATTGGGGGCGATCCGCCACGCGGCGCCCGCCCCGGTCGGGACGCTCAGCTCTCCGCTCGATCCGGCCCGTAGGGTGGGTGAAACCCACCGGCATTGGGCTACTACATTAAGAGCGTGCCATCGACTGTTCGCACGTATCCGGTGGGTCTTGGACTGTAGCCGGGGTCTGTGACCCGGGGGAGGCGAACCCCGGCCTCACGGAGGCCGGCCACAGAAACGACAATGGTTCAGGACTGGGCTTATCGGGTGCCCTTGCCCTTGACGACCTGCGACTTGAGGCCCTTGAGGTTCTCCTGCTCGTTCAGGGGGCGGACGATCCGGAAGCCCACGAAGGTGGCGTTGGTGTGCCACCAGATGCTCTGGGGGCGCTGGGGGTCCTGGACGCTCCATTCCCGCTCCGACCCGCGCCGGACGGCGCTGCCGAGCTTGTCCGGGTCGTCATCCCACGAGCCTCCCCGGGCGACATAAGGATACTCCTTGGCATCCGGCAGGATGACCGGGCCCATCGTCGGCTTGTCGGTCGGGTACTGCTTGTAGGCGTCGGCGACGAAGTGGTCCAGGCACCACTCGGCGACGTTGCCGTGCATGTCGTGGAGGCCCCAAGGGTTGGGCTTCTTCTTGCCGACCTTCTGCGGCTTCTCGGCATTATTGACGCACCACGCATACTCTTCGAGCGGGGCGGGATCATCGCCCCAGGAATAAATCGTCTTGGTCCCGGCGCGGCAGGCATACTCCCACTCAGCCTCGGTCGGCAGCCGGTAAACCTTCCCGGTCTTGGCCGACAGCCACCGGCAATATTCCATCGCAGCGTGGTGGGTGATGCAGATCGTCGGCTGACCGTTGCGGCCGAAGCCGAACGTCTCGTCGGCATACGGCGGGGTCGGGCGGGTCACGGCGTCGGACTTCTTCTCGGTCTCCGGTTGCTTCGATAGATCGACGTTCTCCCGCGCCTTCTTCTTCAGGTCCAGCGCGAAGGCGAACTGGTCATATTCTTCCCAGGTGACCTCGCACTTGCCCATCCAGAGCGGAGCGATCTGGACCGGGTGCCGCGGCCCCGGCGAGACTTCGAGGAGCGGGCCATCGTCCTTGTTCTTCTCCGCGTCGGGAGGCCCCCCCATCTCGAAGGTCCCTCCGGGGATCGGGACCATCTCGAACTTGATCTCGGTCCCGGGGATCGTCTCGACATAGGGCTTCATCGAGCCGGCCGTCTCCGCGGGCGGCTCCTGGGCGCGGCGGACGCCGGGCGGACCGATCCGAGCGTAAGCGATGCGATGGCCACGGCCAGGCCGAAGGTATGCGATGTGCGGCTCACTCTGGTATGCTCCAACTGGTCGGAATCAACGATTCATAATGCGATGACCGTCCGACAGGGTTCGTGACCCGGAGGTCTTCATGGGTGGGATATTGACCGCATGGCTCTTGGTGTCGATCGTATCCGCGGCCGGCCCCGGACCGGATCGGCTCCCGATGTCGGAACCGGGAGGGTGTCCTGGGCAGGACCGCGAATCGGGCAAGCCGCTGTCGCGCTTCGAGTTCGAAGAGACGCACATGGCCAGCCCATTTCACCTTGTTTTATACTCGATGGATGAAGCGACCGCCAGACGCGCCTCCCGGGCGGCCTTCGATCGGATCGCGGCGCTCAACACCGTGTTGAGCGATTACGACCCGGAGAGCGAGCTATCGAGGCTCTCGCAAGCCGCCGGCGGGCCGCCGGTCCGCGTCAGTGCCGACCTATTCGACGTGCTCGCGCGATCCCGGAAGATGTCCGAGCGATCCGGCGGGGCGTTCGACGTCACGATCTCCCCGGTCGGCCGGCTCTGGCGGAGGGCCCGCCGCGACGGGAAGCTGCCCGACCCGGCGCGGATCGCCGAGGCGCGGCAACTGGTCGGGTTCGAGAAGATGGTCCTCAACCCTAAGGCCCGGACCGTCCGGCTGATCAAGCCGGGGATGAAGCTCGACGTCGGCGGCATCGCCAAGGGATTCGCGGCACAGGCCGCGCTCGATGTGCTCAAGCGGGCCGGGATCCACCGCGCGCTGGTCGGAGGGGCCGGCGATATCGTCGTGGGCGATCCGCCGCCTGACGCCGACGGCTGGAAGATCGCCATCGCGCCGCTGGACCCCAAGGTGGGGCACAGTCCGCCGACCTTGCTCGTCAAGAACGCCGCGGTCTCGACGGCCGGCGACGGCGAACGGTTCGTCATCATCGACGGCCACCGCTATTCGCACATCATCAACCCGGCCACCGGCCTGGGCCACGAGGACCGCGCCGCCGTCACGGTCGTCGCCCCCGACGGCGGCACTGCCGACGCCCTGGAGACCACCGCCTATCTCCTCGGCCCCGACCGCGGCCTCAAGTTGGTCGACGAGACCCCGGGCGCCGCGGCGGTCTTCTATCGATTGACGCCCCAGGGGATCCAGACCTTCGAATCCTCGCGGTTCAAGGAGGTCCCGAAGGTTCGCCCTGGCAATGAGACGAGAGCCGCCGGTTGACTATCGCGTTAACGGAGTCCGGGAGCGGGATCGGCGCAGGAAAAACCGGGGCCGGTCCGACCGCGATGGATCGAACCTCCCCCGGTGTGAACAACCGAATGGCCGGTATGGTAGGATCGCCCGATGTCCATGTCCGCGATCCGATCGGATCGGATCGCCGGACCGTCCGCGACGGAGACGGCTCACTCCGCTTTCTTCCGTCGGCCGCCGCCCTTGGTCTCGAGCTTCGAGGCGACGCCCTTCTCATGGGTCACCTTGATCTGGATGCCTTTCTTGCCGGCCTCC
Organism: uncultured Planctomycetota bacterium; assembly: GCA_963777695.1. GTDB lineage: Bacteria > Planctomycetota > Planctomycetia > Isosphaerales > Isosphaeraceae > CAVZRC01. The sequence goes on along the minus strand of CAVZRC010000001.1, from coordinate 316,878 downwards.
TGCACCTTCTTCACGTACGTATCCAGCTTCTCCAGGTTGACCTTCACGAGCTTAGGCTCATCCTCGCCCTTCTTCTTCTGAACCTGCTTGGTCTCGTCGGTGATCTTGACGATGACCTCTTTGTCGGTGTCCTTCTCGACGACGGTGATCTTCTTCCCCTCGACGTTGACCTTCGTCAGCACGCCGAGCAACTCATCGGCGACGACGGTCCCGACAACGAAAGCCATGGCCACGAAACCGGTGACGAGCGTGAGCATAAATCCGCGGCGCGATTGCATGGGACTTTGTCCTCCTCGATGCGCAATGAGGCGATCTCCAGCCGCGAGCCGCCCGCCCTCCCGATCCGGAAGTACGCTCCTGGCCGCCCGAACTTCGGCTGGCGTCTGCACATTATGAACACCTCCGAGACCGGGAAGTAGTGGTTACTCCCCTGCGATAATAATTCTTAACATTCATCCTGCGAAAGCACCAATCCGCGAGTGGGTGGATCGAGGCATGGCCCATGAAAAAGGTTAGCGATTACTCCGTTGATAGCCTTGTAGGGTGGGTGAAACCCACCGAGAGTGCCTCGCACCGGTGGGTTTCACCCACCCTACAACGGACCAATCCAGAGAGTGCCTCGCACCGGTGGGTTTCACCCACCCTAGAACGGACCAATCCAGCTTCCGGGACAAACCCTTACTCCGGTGACAGGGACCGGAGCCGTTCGAGATCGACCCAGAATCCCGGGTAGGTCTTGGCCACGCAACCGGGGTCGAGGATGGTGACTCCGGGGATCCGCAGGCCGGCCATGGCGAACGACATGGCCATGCGGTGATCGTCGTAGGTGGCGATCGAGGCCCCATGGAGCCGATCCGTCGGCGGGGGGTTGATGACCAGGCCGTCGGGGAGCTCCTCGACCTCGGCGCCCAGCTTGCGCAGCTCGATGGCGATGGCGGCGATCCGGTCGCTCTCCTTGTGCCGGATGTGCGCCACGTTGCGGATCCGCGAGACGCCGTCGGCGAACAGGGCGACCACGGCCAGGGTCATCACGGTGTCGGACAGCGCGTTCATGTCCACGTCGACGGCGCGGAGACGGCTGCCGGTCACAGTCGTCCGGGTCGACTCGCGGGACACCGAGCAACCCATGTATTCGAGGATGTCCACGAACGCCAGGTCGCCCTGGAGGCTCGCGCCTCCCAGGCCCTCGACGGTGATCGAGCCGCCGGTGATCGCCGCCAGGGCGAAGAAATAGCTGGCGGCGGAGGCGTCGGGCTCGATGGCGAACGTCTGGCCTCGATAACGCGCCGGATGCACGTCGAACCGGCGAAACTTGCGGTTGACCGCGGTCACCCCGAAGGCTTCCATCACCGCCAGGGTCATGGACACGTAAGGCTGAGAGACCAGCGTGCCCTGGACCTCCACGGTGGTGACCTCTCGCGAGTAGGGCAACGCCATCAAGAGTCCGCTGAGGAACTGGCTGGAGACATCGCCCTTCACGAAGGCATAGCCGCCGTCGAGGCCGGTGGCCCGGATGGTCACCGGCGGGCAGCCCGTCCCGAGGTCCGAGCGGGCGTCCGCGCCCAGGCCGTTGAGCGCCTTGAGGAGGTCATCGACGGGGCGTTGTCGCATCCGGGGCGTGCCATCGAGCCGGAAGGTGCCCTCGCCGATGGCCAGCATCGCCGTCAGGAACCGGAGGCTCGTGCCCGAATTCGCCACCTCAAGCGCAGCCTCCCGCGCCGGGATCAGGCCCCCGCACCCCTGGACCCGGATCTCCGCAGAGGCCGGCTCGTGCTCGACGGCGATGCCCAGCCTCCGCAGGGCCTCGACCATCACCCGCGTGTCCTCGCAGTCGAGCGCGCCCGTCAGCACGCTCGGGCCTTCGGCCATCGCGGCGATGATCAGCGCCCGGTTGGTCAGGCTCTTCGAGCCGGGGACGTGCACGGCCGCCCGGGGCGGTTCACCCGTCCAGGGCAGGATCGGCATTTCTTTCGGATACTCATTGGTCATTGGTCATTCACTCGCTGAGCGCCGGACTCCTTACCCCGATCCTGGTCAATTGGTGCGAGAAGGATGGAGAGCCGTCTATTGAGGTCCTCCGGGGCAATCCCCCGGATCAGGAACCGCTTCTGCCGCGAGGTCGCGCCGGAGATCATCGCGACCTGCGCGGTCTTGCAGCCGAGATTCTCGGCGAGCACCGATTGGATGGCGTCGTTGGCCTTCCCCTTGTCGGGGGCCGCCGTCACGGCGACCCGCAGCGCCCCGGCGCGCTCGCCGAGGACGGCGTTGCGCTTCGCGCCGGGCTGGGCCACCACGGGCAGGATCGTGCCCTCGGCGTGCCCGACGATCGCGATCATGATTCGACCCCCTCGAACAACGCCGAGCCGACCCGCACCAACGTCGCCCCTTCCTCGATGGCCGCCTCGAAGTCGCCCGACATCCCCATCGAGAGCTCGTCCAGGGACCAGCCGGTCCGCCGTCGCAGGTCGTCGCGCAACTCGCGGAGCGCGACGAAGGACGTTCGCGCCGTCTCGGGCGTCGTCCCCAGCCCGGCGATCGTCATCAGCCCGGCGATCGGGATGGCTCGACACGCCAGGATCCCATCGAGGTCACCGAGGATCCGATCCGGATCCCAGCCGTGCTTGCTCTCTTCGCCCGAAGTATTGACCTGCAAGCAGACCGCGGGGGGCGTCGTGAGCGTTGTCGCGGATTCGTCGAGGATCTGCAAGAGCTTCAGCGAGTTGACCGCGTGGATCATGCGGACCATCGGCAGAGTTTTCTTGACCTTGTTGGATTGCAAGTGTCCAATCAAGTGCCAGCGCACGGAATCCCCGAGGTCGGCCAGGGCTTCCGCCTTCCGCCAGAGTTCCTGCGGGTAGTTCTCGCCCAGGTCGCGGGCCCCGCAGGCCACCAGCGGCCGGATCCACTCCGGCGGACTCCGCTTGGTCACGGCGACCATGCGGACGGCACCGGCCGGCCGGCCGGATCGCCGCACCGACTCGTCGATCCGGCCACGGACACCCTCGAAATTCTCTCGGATTCGTACCGCGTTCATAAGGCCCGTCATCGGTCAAGGAATGGTCGGTATCTCGAAACCAGACTCATCGCCCTATTCTGAAGGATTCGACCCCACAATGAAACCGCTTCTCATGATCACAGGCTTCCTGGCCGCGGTCCTGATCATCGCCCAGCTCGTCATGGGCCAGTTGATCGTCAACGGGCAGGCGTCGTTGCAGAAGGCCCATCAGCACTCCGGGTACATGACCGTCGCCGTCACCCTGATCTATATTGCCTGGTCCCTGGCGACGATCGCCTCCTCACGCGGGCGCGAGGCGCCGTGAAGAACACGGGATCAGCGATCAATCCACGCTCAGGATCGGCTTGACGGTCCCATCCGTCGTGAACTGGCCGAAGAGGAACCGGGCACGCGTCTGGTATCCCAGGAACGCGCGGGGGGCTGGCGGACCGAGGCTGCGATAGATGATATAGGTCTCGTCCCGCCCCCAACTCACGCGAGCGGCGAACGCCCGATCCGGGGGGACGGCCCGCGACCTCTCCGAGACGGTCAAGACTCGCCAGTTCAGGGCCTTACGAGGGCGCGTGGGGTCCCAGGAGACGAGCAGGGGGAGCCAGAGCGCCGACCTCCGGAGGCCTGGGTCAGCGCCAGCTCTCGACCCTCGACCTGGAATCGACCGCGATCGGTCGCGTAAGGCAGGCAAGGCAGGCCGATCGGCAGCACCTGCGCCGAGCCGCGTCGGTTCGGCTCCGAGAGGGCCACGGCGCGGCTACCCTCCAGCGGTGCGGCCGTGATCGACGGCGGGAGCGTCAGTCGCATCGTCGGCCCCAGTTCCGTGGAAGACGCTCGGCCTTCGACGAGGACCGAGAGCATGGCCAGGCGTCGGCCGCGCAGGAGCAGTGCGGACCGGGTGATCCGGTTGTCCCCGACGCGATAGGACCACTCCGCCAGGTCCGCCACGGAGCCGGTGATCCAGGTCTTCGGCCGGGATCGCGTCGAGGAACCGTCCTCCGGCCCGATCCAGGTCGGCCCAAGCCAGGAACGCCCGCCGCCGAAGAGCTCGAAGCGGCAGGGGACCCGGCCATCGCGATGGTCCACCGCCAGGAAATCGCCGGTCGCCAGCCAGTCGGCACGAAGGACCGCCAGGACGCGATCCGGGGACGACCAGGCGGGCAGGGGAGGGGGCGCCTGTTCCTTGGACTTGGGATCCAACCACCACCCCAGCACGCGGCCGATCCCCGTGCCGCCGTACCAGCCCGACCAATCCGCTGATCTCCAGGCGCACGCCGGGTCGGTCGCCCGGCCATCGAAAGACATCGATGGACCGCCATCGGGCCGGGCGAATCGCAAGGCGGCCAGGATCAGCCCCGTGACCCGCTCGTCCCAACCCTCCGGCCAATCGCGTCCCTTGCGCCTCGATCCTCCCAGTATCTCGATGCATTCGTGTAGTTCCGCGATCCTCAAACGGATAGGGCCTCCCTCCGCGTCTAACTCACGGTTCAACCACCGGATCAATAGCCCCGCCCTTTCCTGCCCAACCCAGATTTCCACAGCCCGGGATAGGTTTTCCACAATGCAATGCCCATCGTTTTCGTCTCCGCTCATCTTGGATCTCGATACGTGGGTAGGGCTGCATTTTTCTTGGGCTGACATGCCCACAAAGTAATCGAGAGCACGTCGCTCGTCAAGAAAGCGACGTGAAGCGATCGCGTTCTCTGAGATACCGGTTGAATGACGTAGCTGCTTTAAGAATTCCGGACATACGACGCGAAATCTTGATTTCTCGGTGTGCTGGCCGAGGCGTTTTCACCCGGTTTGAGGCTTCTGGCATTCGCTTTGCTTTCTCCCTATTTCGTAACAAAGACACGAGGGTTTGAAGAAAGACGCAGATGCGAATGAAACCCTGGTGATTAACTTTTAAGCAGCCACCCCAAAGGCGTCGCCTTTCCATACCCATGGATCGGCTCCCCGCCAAAGGGCGAGCGGGACGCCTCGCACGACCCCCCGCTCGCCCTTTCTCAAGCCAGATGCCTTCCGTCCAATCGCTATCGATGGGCGGAAGGCCAGCTTCTAACCGGCCAATTGATCGGGTTTTGTACGAGGAGGGGAGAGGTCCTCGTATGGAACCAGTTCGTTGGCCGGTTTTTTTTTCAATCGGCGTCTGCGATAGGCAACGGGCGATCACGACAGCGTGAAGATTGGACCCACGTTGTCTCAACTAAGACTCAAGGCCGAGGTTACTTGTCCTGTGTTGCCCATCTACCATGCATGCCTTCTAAATCGTCGAATTCGAAGTTCTTCATCGACCATGCCGCAAAGCACGACCCGGATGCGTCCTCGTATGCCGGCCATCGTCAAGCACGACCTGTCCATTGACCATCACGAAGCGAATGCCTTTGCTGAACTGGAAGGGCTCGAGGTAGGTCGCCTGGTCGAGAATCGTAGCCGGGTCGAAGAGTGTCAGGTCGGCGAATAGGCCCGGCCTGAGCAGGCCCCGGTCGACCAGGCCGGCCTTCGACGCATTCAATGACGTCATCTTTCGGACGGCATCCTCGAGCCGCAAGATCCGGCGATTCCTCACATATTCGCCCAGGATCCGCGCAAACGTCCCGAAGCTCCGCGGGTGGGGATGACCGATTCGAAGCGGTCCCTCGATGGTGAGGGCCGACCCGTCGGAACCGATCGAGCACCAGGGCTGGATCAGGGCGAAGTTCATGTCCTCCTCGGTGTGGTGCGCATAGATCGTCCCGATCGAGCCATCCTCCTCGATGAGGAAGTCCAGCAGCACATCGAGCGGATCGGGAGCCGGGCTCTTCCCGGCCGACTTCGCCGCGATGATCCGATCCATGGTCTGGCCCTGGAAGTGCCGGTTCGACGCCGAGAGCCGCGCGCTGATCAACATCCGCCCCCAGTCGCCGCCCACCGCCGTGTAATGGTTATACCAGCCGGGCAAGCCGGAGCGGATCTCGCGCTTGAGGCGGTCGCGGTGCTGGGATCCTTGAGCCGCGCGACGAGTTGGCTGCGGCCCCCCTCATGCGCCCAGGGCGGGATGATGGTCACCAGATCGTTGTTGCCCCGGGTGTAGGGATACACATTGGCCTGGACGTTCACTCCCTGGCGCCGCGCCTCGTCGATCAGCGCGACGATCTCGCCCATGCGATGCCAGAGGGCCTGGTCGGCGATCTTGAGGTGGATGATGTCGACCGGCACACCGGCGCGTCGGCCGACGTCGATCGCCTCGTTGACCGCCGCGAACACATCCTGCCCCTCGTTGCGGATGTGCGAGGAATAGAGGCCGCCATGCCGCCGGACCACCCCGGCCAGGGCGACGAGGTCATCGGTGGCGACGGCCAGCTCCCGCGGTCCGGCGAGCATGGTTGAACAGGCCGATCGCCCCGTCGTGCATCGCCTCCTCGAGGAGCGGCTTCATGGCCTCGAGCTGCGCGGCATCGGGCCGGGCCAGCGAGTCTCCCATCACGCAGCCCAGCAGCGTCCCGAGCCCGACGTAGCTCGCCACATTCACCGAGATCCCCCGCGACTCCAGCGCATCGAAGTAGCCGCCCAGGGTCGTCCAGGTCCTCGGCACGTCGCCGCGCACCGTCAGCTTCCCCTTGACCGGACCGGCCGATGTGTCCTCGCCGAGGATCTCGGTCGTGACGCCGTCGCGCACCTTGCTCTGAGCGTCGCCGTCCTGGAGGAGCAACAGGTCGGAATGCGAGTGCATGTCGATGAACCCGGGCGCGACGACCAGCCCCGCGCGTCGACGACCCGACGCGCGGCGATCTCCGTGCCGAGATATCCGATCGCGGCGATGCGATCTCGCCGGATCGCGACGTCCCCTTCGAACCACGGATTCCCCGTCCCGTCAACGATCTTGCCCCCGCGGATCACGACGTCATACGGCTCGCGCGGGCGATCCTGGCCCAGGGCGAGGGTGGTCGAGGCGGCGAAGGACAGGAACAGCCAACCGAGGCGTCAACGCAGCATGATCGGGGATTCTCACCATCGGAGCGACAGGGCGGGGTCCGGCAAGCTTGTCTCGCGGAACGGAGTCCATCCAGGTTATCCTCTCGGGAGGATCAATGACAGACTCACCTGTCGGCAGGTCGGAAGGAGGCACCCCCGTGGCCAGAAAACCGCGCGAACAAGGGGGGGGGTCATCCCGTAGTGGCACCCCGGCGCAAGACGCCGCGCAAGATCACCGAAGAAGAGGATGAGATCCTCAAGAATCCGCAGATCTACTTGTTGTTCGAAGCAGGCCGCCCCCATTTGTGGACCGTCGCGGACATTCGCGAGGAGAAGGGCGAGCATGGCTCCCGTCGATGGATCATCGCCGTCAATCTCCGCTATCCCACGGGTTTCGAGGGATATCTGGGCGACCTCATGTACGACGGGACCCGGATGACAGAACTGACGGACCTGGAACTGATGCGAGAACGATCGAGAGAGATCGCAGCAGACCCCGAAGGAAGACGGCAATGGGATGAGCTCAAAGCTTCCGCTCTGGCCGGCTCCCATTTCTTGATCTCGTGAGAACGGAAATCAATCTGTGAAGACTCTGTTGACACTATTGGCAACGGCCACCCTGGCATTGGCCTCGCTCGGCGCAGGCCACGCGGACGAGCCGCGGGAGCTGCGTAGCGATACCTGGGTCTCGACCGACGCGATGGGACGCAGCCTTCCCTCCGCCGAGGATGTCGGCCCGACTCGGCCGGGAAAATTCGTCGGAGTCTTCTACTTCCTCTGGCTCGGCCAGTCGGGCGACCTGGGTCCGTTCGACATCTCGGAGATCCTGGCCGCGGACCCGACCGCGATCCGGAATCCGCGGAGTCCGCTCTGGGGCCCCGACCTCGCACCCCATCACTGGGGCGAGTCGATCTTCGGCTATTACACCTCGGACGATGAGAGCGTCCTCCGCAAGCACGCGCAGATGCTGGCCGATGCCGACGTCGACATGATCGTCTTCGACGTCACGAACCAGGTCACCTACCCGCAGAGCTGGAAGGCGCTATTCCGCGTCTTCGACCGCGTCAAGCGAGACGGAAACCGGGTGCCGCAGATCGCCTTCCTCTGCCCGTTCGGCGATCCGGCGAAAGTCGTGCGGGAACTTTGGGACGATCTCTACGGCCGCGACCTCTACGCCGACCTCTGGTTCCGCTGGGAAGGCAAGCCCTTGATCCTCGCCGACCCCGCGGCGCTCGGCGGCGGCATCGAGCGAAACCGGCGGACCACGCCCGTCGAGCTGGTCGCCGGCCACACACTCGGGCAGACCTTCACCGTCGACCGACCCTTTCGCGCGGCCGGAGGTGCCGCTCCCACCTGGATGAGTCGCGATTCGGCCGTCAGCCTGACGTTGTATCGCAAGGGGCCGGTCCGCGAGCGGGTCCAGACGCGGCGATTCGACCACCTCGAGGACAACGCCTGGATCATGCTCGAGCTCGATCGGCCCGCGCCGCCGGGTACGTATGAGCTCGAGATGTCCAACCCCGAGGGCAAGGTGGGCTGGTGGAGTCACCCGAGGGTCCGGGGTACGCCGGGACAGGCCCTCGCCGACGGCAGCGTCGTCGGTGGCGAGCGGACGATCCGCATCACGACGACCGACGACCGAGACGACCGGATCCGCCGCTTCTTCACCTTCCGCAAGCCGCAGCCGGACTACTTCAAGGGCCCGACCGGCCCCGAACAGTGGGGCTGGCTGGAGGTCTATCCCCAGCACGCGTTCTACAAGACGCCCGGCGTTCCCGAGGAGGTCGCCGTCGGCGTGGCGCAGAACGCGGCCGAGGGCAAGCTGAGCGTGTTCACTCACGCGAGGGCCCACGGGCGGAGCTTTCACGACGGGCGCGGAGCCCGCTCTACTGGGACGCGACGCGTCCGGCCGCAACTTCGACGAGCAGTGGCGAAGGGCACTGGCGATCGACCCCGCGTTCGTCTTCGTCACCAACTGGAACGAGTGGATCGCCGGCCGCTTCAGCCCCGCCACCATGCCGCTTTACGGCACCGGGCCGGTGACGTTCGTCGACGAGTTCGACGCCGAATTCAGTCGCGACGTCGAGCCGATGAAGGGGGGCCATGGCGACAATTACTACTACCAGATGATCGGCAATATCCGGCGATTCAAGGGCGTGCGGCCCATCCCGCCGCTCGTCTCGCGACCGATCGAGATCGACGGCCGCTTCGCCGACTGGGCCTCGGTGGAGCCCGAGTTCCGCGACACCATCGGCGACCCAGTGCATCGCGACCATCGCGGCTGGGGAAAGAGCCTGCATTACGTCAACGCGACCGGTCGCAACGACATCGCGGCGGCGAAAGCCAGCCTCGGCGAGCAGGCCGTCTCCTTCTACGTGCGGACCATCGCCCCATTGACGAGTCCCGCCGGACCGAACTGGATGCTCCTGTTCATCGACGCCGACCGGGACCCGAAGACCGGTTGGCTTGGTTACGACCTGGTCGTCAACCGCAAGGTCGTCGACGCCTCCAAGACTGTCGTCGAGCGGAACGTCGGAGGCCGGTACACGTGGGGCTCGGCTGTCGAAGTCCCCTTCCGGGTCGCCGGCAACGAGTTGGAGTTGTCGATCCCCCGCGCGGTGCTCGGAAATGGCCCGCTGCCGTCCGCGATCGATTTCAAGTGGGCGGATAACCTCCAGCAAACCGGCGACTGGTCCGACTTCACCCTCAACGGCGACGCTGCACCCAACGACCGATACAACTACCGGGCGAGATTCGTAAAGTAAGACAGGCTGAAAAGCCTGGCCCACTGGGGATTCGGCAGCTCAATGGCTCGGCTGTGTCCTGACGATCGAGGCCAGGGACGGCTCGGCGTCGAACGGGGAGAGCATCGCCGGCGGCAGGCTGTTGTCGCGGACCAGCGCCTGCTTCGCGCCGACGAAGAACGAATTGTTGCGGGCCACGTCGAGGTTGAACACCGGCTGCACGCGATCCGGCTCGACCTTAACGATCTCGGCGCCGCCGCCAACGGTCCGGATGAAGTCGCCCGGCTTGAGGTCGCGCGCCATGGCCCAGCCCCGCCCCGGTCGCCAGAATCGGTGGACCGGCGTGCTGACCAGAGTCTCATCCTTGAGGCGAATCCGGAGCGTCTCGGCGGGGCGGTTGTGGTGGATGCCCAGGATCGGCTGATAGCTGAGAGCCCCCGTCACCGTATCCTGGCTCAGGACCACGTCGCCAACCTTCAGCGTTTCGATGGGGCGGAGGCCGGTCCGCGTCGACACCGGCGTCCCCGCGGCGAAGCAGGAATGGTGGACCTGCAAGGGAGCCACCGGCACCGAGACCGACACGTACTGCACGATCGTGCTCTTCTGGGTGGATTCGGATCGCTCGTAACTGAGGCCCAGCTTATCGTTCCACCACGCGAGCCATGCGTCGGGATCCCGCCGAACGACGCGCCCGTGACTTGCTTCAGGACGGATTCGATCGGGCTATTGGTGCGCGTCACCTCTTGATTGTACGACTGGAGCCGGGCCGCATCCTGTTCGAGGGCCTCCTTCGTCTTCTTCCGGGCATCATTGACGAGGGTGGAGATTTGTCGATCGACGATTTGCCGGGTCGCCTGCGGATCCCGCGCGCGAGGGTTCTCCAATGCACTCACATCGAAGCCGATGATTTTCGCGTTGCCGTCGGCGTCGGTCTCGATGCGCCCCTGACCATTCGGGCCGGTCGCGATGACCCTGGGGACTTCGTAGATGAGCTGGCTCCGGGAGCGATCGTCCTCGACGACCAGCACGCCCGGCTCTCCCGACGCGCCGACCGGCTTGACCTCGAACTTGACCGGGCGACGCAATAGTCCGATCATCCCATCGATGAAGTCTCTTGGATCGCGACGCTTCAACTCCCGGGTCGCGAACGCGCGAACCTCGTCGCTCGGGGCGAACACGGCCAGCGACGCAAGCGTGCGCGAGGATGCGGGACACTCGATCCGGCCGAGCATCACGATGGCCGCCTCCTGCTGGGCCCGGTTGCCGTGGCCGAGCATCCGCAGGATCGTCGGCACCGCGGGGGTCCGTGATCTCCTTCAAGGCAGATACCGCCGATGCGTACCCGGGGTTGTCGAACACCAGCTCCTTCTTCCACTTCTCGATGATCGGCTGCCAGTGCCGGTCGGCCTTCTGCTGGGCCGCGTGTTCGGCTCGCTCCGCCGCGATCTGCTCGGCGTTGAACCATCGGCCGTGGTGCAACCGGCATCCCAGCTTGTGCCACGCCTCGACACGCCCGGGCGCCAGCCGGGTCACGGCGGTCAGGTGGGCCGTCGCCTCCGCCTTCAGACCGTTCTGATCGCACCAGAGGGCGAGCTTCCACTGGGCATCGGCGGTGTCGGGCGTGACAAGCCGCTTCGCCTCGTAGCGGGCGAGCTTCGCCGTCATCGCCTCGTCGGCCTTCACCGCCTCGCCCACCGTCTCCGGAGGCATCCACCGCCCGGCATAATCGACCAGGCCCATCATCCCTCGGGCTGTCGCGTTCGGAGGATCGATCAAGAGGGCAATTGCCAGGTGCTTCAGTCGCTCGGCGTCCATGCCATGCGACTCGCACCAGACGGCCAACTTGAGGTGGGCCCCGGCGTCGCGGCCGGCCCTGGCCGACGCGGCCCGGTAGTCCGCCTGATCAGGAGGGGGAAAGCCGAGCAATCCGGCACAGATCAAGACGAGGGCGGCCATCGAAAAGCCTCCTGACTCGGAAGTCTGAGACGTGGATCTCTGGATTATGGCATCGGTTCCTGTCCGAATTCAATCGGGGTCTTGGTCGGAGGGCTACGGAATGGAATACGGCGCCCTCCTTGACGCTCCTACGATCGAAGGAATCGATCGGTTCGCCGACGGGTCGTAATCAGCTATCGCCCCGGCGGTCGCCGGTCGAAGGGCGGACCGTCCTGGATCAAGACGTCGGCACGAGGAAACTCATGTGAAGGCTCGCGTGCTTGAGGTGGATCTGGTCCCACTCTTGCCTGGTCAGCGTGCCGAACGCGGGGTGCTGGGCACGATGCGGCTCCCGTTCGAGTCGCGCGACGGCCGCGCGGCAGATCGGCCAGGCCCGCCTCGGTCGAGGTCGGTTCGGGCATCAACGTCTTCTCGCCATCGGTCGGCAGCTTGATGCCCGCGGGCATCGGGCCGCTCAACAGCCTCTTCTTGAACAGCCCCGCCATCACGCGGATGTGCCAGGGTAAGGTCATGGCGATCCCATCGATCGACCCGTTGTATACGGTCGCGAGGTGCTTGAAGACCTGGCCCGCGGACCAGTTGCCGATCGCCTTCACCGGGCCGGAACCGAGCCGATCAGCGTCGGCCAGCAACTCCTCGAAGGACGCGTAATCGAGCTTGCGACGACCCTCGACCTCGGCGGTCTTGACAGGCATGAGCAGCTCCTCAAATCGACATCGACCCGTTGCGAGCCCAGGCCGGCTCCATGACCGAGATCGGTCGGCGGTCCCCGCGGGGCGACGAGACTTGCCCCCGATCGTGAATCCACCCCGGCCCGTTCGCAATGTCGGCCGATTGTAGCGATCCGCTCCTGCGATGGCCATCGGCCCGGATCTTCATCGTTCCTTCGCGAACCTTATGTATCACTGAACCTTCGACGATCGTACGATGGGACCGATCCACCTCGACGGGCCCACTTGCTCGAAGATCCCTTGCGAAAGAGTGGCTGGCATGAGTGACGTGCATGATGGCGGTCCCGTCGTGGATCCCGACGCAACGGGTCGCGAGCGAGGCGGCGAGGCCGGGCGTCTTCGCCGGTCGTGGCAACGGCCCGGAGCGCGAAGGCTGATCAAACTGGCCCTGGTCATCGGTGTGGTCTTCGTGGGCTGGCGCATCTATTGGGAGATGCACCATCCGGCGGCGGCGATCGCGAGGCGCGTGCGCACAGGGGAGCCGAAGGAGCGGATCGCCGCGATCCATCAACTCGAGAACATCGGCAAGGAGGACGCCGAGGTGGCGATCCCCGCGCTGGTGTCCGCCCTGGCGGACACGGACGCCAGCGTCCGGGCGGCGGCGGCCATGGGCCTGGCGTCGGTCATCCAGGCGGCCGGATCTGCGGGGCCGACGGCGCGACGCGGTCCTTGCCTTGATCCGAGCCCTCAAGGACCCGCAGCCCGTCGTGCGGGCGGATGCCGCCCAGGCGCTCTGGATGATCGTCCTTGCCTTGCCAGCAACGGCGTCGGGGATCGACCGCGCCCAGGTCGTCGGTGCGTTGACCGCATCGGCCGGCGACGCGGACATCGGCGTGCGCCTGTCGGCCATCCGCGGCCTCGGGGCGATCGGCCCGGGCGCCTCCGAGGACCCGCCGCCGATCCTGGTGGCGGCGATCGAGGACTCGTCGGATAAGATCCGCGGCGCGGCCGCTTACGCGATCGTCAATTATCGCCGCGGACTCTCCCGACTGATCCCGGCACTGATGCGGTCGATGGAGTCGGCAGGCCCCGAGGCCCGCGCACGCTACGCCGAGATCCTGGAGACGATCCGGCCTCGTAAGTTCACGGCCGACGTCGTCCCTGCGATGGCGATGGCCCTCGAGAGCCGCGATGCCGGGCTCCGGTTGCAGGCGGCCCGGTCCCTCGCGTCGTTCCGGACGGCCGCTCAAGCCGCCATCCCGGCCCTGATCAAGTGCCTGGATGATCGGAGCGAGAGCCGGCCCGTCGCTCCGGGGACGCCGCAGCTCACGCGCGATGACCCGGTGATTGCCGCCGCCGAGGCGCTGGGCCGGGTCGCTCTCCCGATGGAAGAACCCACCGAGGCGATCGCGGCGCTGACCAGACTCCTCAAGTCCGGCAGCACGCCAGAGCGTGCAATGGCGGCGACCGTGCTGGGTCGATACCCCGCCGACTTCTCGAGCCATGGGCCGGACTCCTGGCGTCAGGCCCCGGCCGACCCCGTCCAGCTCGCGGCCCTGACCGAGGCCCTCGGTGATGCCGACACATCCGTTCGCGTGGCCGCGTTGAAGTCCCTGCACGATGTGGGCATGATGGCCAATTTCGAGGCCTCCCCGGAGCTGAACGCCGCCCTCGCCAGGGCCCTTGAGGATCCGCTGCCGGAAATCCGAATCCAGGCGGCCAGGGCCATCACGCATTCCAGTCACGTGCTCGACCGATTCTTCCCGGCGCTGGTCCGGCACGGGTTGCACGATCCAGATAAGGACGTGCGGGAGATGTGCGCCGCAGTCATCTCCCTGGATTCGGGGCCTCGCGAACCGACGGTGACGGCGGCCGCGATCCCGGACCTGATCGAGGCCCTGGGTAGTCGCGATGGGCAGATGCGACATTCGGCCTATGTCTCGCTCGCTCGGTTCGGGGCCGCTGCGGCGCCGGCCCTCCCCGCACTTCTCCGCGTGATCCGGGATTCCGCCGAGACCGAAGAGAGCCTCGACGACAAGGGCGCCTCGCTGCTGGCAAGCCTCTCGCGCGGGACGCCCTCCGCCGCCCAGGCGACCGCGGCCCTGGCGATCGCCTTGCGGCGACAGGAGATCAAGTATCGAGCGACCCCGGCATCGGCACTCAGTATCCTGGGCCCGTCCGCATCGGCGGCCGTCCCCGACTTGATCGCGACATTCCACGGGGCGGTCGGCTCCAATCAGATCGGTGCGGCGATCGCGATGGCGACGGCCCTGGGCCAGATCGAGCCGACCCACCCCGTCGCCGACGAGATCATCCCCATGCTCGCGGCCGTGCTCGATTCCCGGCACAGAGGACTCCACGAGGAGGCCGCCGAGGCCGCAAGCCACTTCGGCCCGGCCGCGGCACGGACCGTGCCCGGCCTGGTCGCGATGCTGAACCGCTCGCTCGACCGAGAGACCCCGTATGGGACGCGCTCCGCGGCGGCCAGGGCCCTCGGACGGATCGCCCCGGGCACTTCTCTTGAGGAATCGGCCGTGATGGCCCTGATCGAATCGCTGAAGACCAGGAAGGATCTGATCCAGAACGTGCCCAAGGATGACGCGGTCGTCGTCACGCGCTGGCCCGGTTCGGGCCTAGGGCCGCCGGGGCGATCGCCGAGTTGAAAACGCTGGAAAAGGAGCCGAACGAGAAGCTGGTCGAGGGAGTCCGGAAGGCCCTGGCCGCCATCGCCGTCGCCCCTTGAGCGGCGTCCCGGCGATCCGGTCCGGTCGAGTCTCGGTCGGTATCCCGGCCTTGGATGACGCATTCGGGTCGAGCGGTCCGAATTCTTTGAGGCGAAAGGAGGGCGAGTTCGGTAGAATCTCCGGGGGGAGGAGGCTGTTATCATGCGCGATCATCTTCGAGCGAAGCCGCCTGACCGAGCCGGAGGCGTCCGATCCGGACGACGAGGCCGGTGCCGGCGAGATCCGGTTCTTCCGATTGTTCGCGGGCGTGCCGGGCCTGGTCGCGGTCCTGCTCAGCGGCGGTGTGATCGCCCTGGCATGGTTCAGCCTCTGGGAGCGGAACCATCCGGCGGCCGGCCCGGCGGGGGGATCCGATCGCCGGACCTTGCCGAACGGATCAAGGCGGTCCAGGCGCTCGAACATATCGGCGCCGAGGACACCGAGGTCGCGATCCCCGCGCTGGTAGTCGGCCTGTCGGACCCGGACGCCGCAGTCCGCATCTCGGCGGCCAAGGCGATGGTGACGATCATCAACGGGGCCATGACGACCGATTCGGTGCCGGCGATATCCGCGAGACCGTGACGGCCCTCCTCGGATCGCGGGACGACCCGGATGCCGCCGTGCGGTTGACGATCGCGCAGTCGCTCTGGATGATCGCGGTCACCTCGCAAGGCCCGCCCGGCGTGATCGACCTGGGCGCCATCGATCAGGCGCTCGAGCGATTCGCCTCCGACCCCGACTCCGGCGTCCGCCACGCGGCGATCTGCGGCCTCGGGGTGATCGGCGCGCGGATCTCCGACGCGGCCCCGCCGGGACTGATCGTCGCCCTGGAGGACGAGTCGCCGAAGAACCGCCTCGCGGCGGCCGAGTATCTGGCCCACTTCCCTCGCGAGGTGATCCGGATGATCCCGTCGCTGGTCCGATCGATGGAGAAGGCTCGACCGCCCTTCCGCGCGGCCTATGCGGAGATCCTGGGTCAAGTCCGGCCGCCGTCGTTCTCGTCGGACGCGGTCCCGGCGCTGATCCAGATGCTCGGCAGCCCCGACGCCGAGATCCGTTGCCTGGCCGCCACGTCACTCGCCGAGTTCCGGGATGCCGCCGGCAAGGCCGTCCCGGTGTTGCTGGGCATCCTCGACGCGCCGGACGGAACGGCCCCGCCTCGCCCCGAAGCGGGCCGGGACCCGGTGATCGCGGTGGTCGAGGCGCTGGGCCGACTGGCGCCCGGCCGCTCGCAGGCCGAGGAATCGGTCGCGGCCCTGGTGAAGGTCTTGCGATCGCCCGACCCCCGTCGCCGCGCCGCGGCGGCCGCGGCGATGGGCGGCTTCCGGCCGGATGACGCCCTGATCGCGGCCCTCCTCGGGTCGTTCCGGGACCCGGACCCGGCCGTCCGCCTCGGTTGCCTGCGCGCCCTCGGGGACATCGGCCGGGACGCGACATTCCCCGCACCGAAGGTCCTGGCCGAGGCGATGGACGATGGATCCGCGGCCGTCCGGGTCTATGCGTCCGCAACCCTCGCCCAGCTCGGACGCGGGATCGATCCGTTCATCCCGGCGCTGGTGCGCCATGCGGAGAAGGATCCCGATCTCCAGGCGCGCGAGCGGTGCCTGGTCGTCTTGCGGGACCTCGTACCACCGGCGGTCACCGAGGCCGCGACCCCGGATCTGGCCGCCGCGCTGGACAGTCGCGATCCTCGTGTCCGGGCCGCGACGGCGGTCGTCCTGGGCCGTCTCGGGACATCGGCTCGAGCTGCGATCCCTGCGCTCATCCGTGCCCTGAGCGAGCCCATCGTCGCGGAAGATCTCTCCAACACTCCCCCCCGGGCCGGCCAGCGGTCCATCACCGTCCAGTATCCGGGGGCGCCTCTCCGTCGGACCCTTAATGTCCAGGTGGACCAACAGTATCAGATCATCCAGGCACTGGCCCGGATCGCGCCCGGCGGCGCGATGGCCGGCGAGACCGTCGCGGCCCTGATGGCGATCCTGAAGCCCGAGGAGGACGAGCTGAACCATGCGGTGATCGCGGCACTCGGCGACTTCGGCCCCGAGGCGGCGCCGGCGGTCCCCATGCTCCTGGGGGCGCTCCGGCAGTCCATCGACGAGCGGAAGGACTGGCTGGCCCTCTGGTCGGCCGCGGCGCTGGGCCGGATCGCCCCGGCCGCCCCTTCCTCCGCCGAGGCAAGCGCCGCCCTCGTCGGGTTGCTCAAACCGGCGGCCCGCGACGGTTACCTGAACATGATGGCGACCGACTCGCTGGCGGAGTTCGGCCCGGCGGCCGTGTCCGCGATCCCCGCCCTGATCGAACTGCTGCGCCACGGACCGATCCCGGCCCAATCCTCGGCCGCGAAGGCCCTGGGCCGGATCGCGCCGGCGACACCGCAAGAAGACGCGGCACTCGCCGCCCTGATGGAACGTCTCCGGGCGGATCCCTATTTGCTAGGTATCACCGAGGTCATCGAGGCGATCGCTCGCTTCGGGCCCAGGGCCGCTCCGGCACTCCCTCGCCTCGAGAAGCTGGCACAATCGCCCGAAGCGACGGTGCGCGACGCCGCGAAGTCGGCGATGGCCGCCCTCAAGGTTAACCCGTGAGGTGCCGATCCCAAACTTCGCCATCTCCCCGAGAATGGTGTCCTCCTGGATCCCCACGCTCTCGTGATCGACTGGGTGGAGGTGTCGGCTCTCCGGCCGACATCGGCGCGCCCAGGATCGTTCCTAACTCTGCCCAGGATATCTCGGTATGCGACTCTTCTTCCTCTCCATGATCACCTTGTTGCTGGCCCTCACGATCAGACCGGGTCCCGAGGGTGGCCTCGTCACGCCGAGTGTCGCCAACGGACCCGAGGCCGAGGAGCCCTGGTATTCGCCCGAGGCCGAGCATTTCCGCCCGAGCTATGACCGGGATGAGCCCAACCGCTCGAAACAATCGTGGGATCAATACTGGAAGTGGGTCAAAGTCTTCTACGAGGGCAACTTCCTCTCCCAGGGCTGGACCGCGCGCTCGAAGGGGCTCGCGACCGAGGTGAAGTCGCCCTCGGGCCAGAAGAAACTCCGGGCGATGCTCAACGCCGTCGGCAAGGAGATCGCGCTCGAGTGGGCCAAGGATTCCGATATCCGCAAAGTCAACACGGCCGAACTGCTGACATGGGGCAAGACACTGGAGAATGCCAAGGCCAAGGATGATGGCACCGGTGGCGCGTTCCACCACGTGATCGACGAGATCCGCGCCGAATGTCGACGGAAGTTGGGGACTCGAGGCGACGATTAGCCTCTCAGACCGGACTATGCTGCCTCTTGCCTGACGAGGTCCCGGTCGCGGCGGCCCCCCCGGCGATCGCGGCAATCTGTTCGTCGGTCAATTCCCGCTTGGCCGGGTCCGTCTCGGCGGCCTTCGGGGTGGCGACTTCCCGGGAGTCGGTCTTGACGTTGTTCGCGTTCGTGTCCCGGTCCTTCATCGTGGGAACTCCTCGTGCAAGGGCCTCGTCATGGATCGCGACGGGTGCCAACCACGCCGTCGCCGCAGCTGATACGGCGACACGGCCCGGGCCTTACACGAAATCTCTTCCGGAAGATCGGACTTGCCTGTCTTCTGAGACTCCCAGCCACCTCGGCGCCATCTACGGTCAGGCGCCACCGCGCCGCCCCGGCTTGATGGTCAGGACACGACTCAGGCCAGCGAGATACCGGCCTGCCGGCAGGCCCGTTGCCACTCCTGCTCGCCGATGGCGTCGTCCGAGTAATCGGCACGCGTCCGTTCGACGACATCGTAGGTCGGCGCCTGGGAGCAACCCCAGTGGCCGCCATCACGTAGCCGCACGACCGCCTCCTCGGCCGACTCACGTGTCGCGTGGAACTGCGTCTCGTTGCCCCAGGCGCCATGGTTGCTCCGCCCGTCGAGGCACTCGGAGCCGATGTACGCCGTGATCTCGTATGGTCCCGACATGATGGCGCTCCTGATACGGATTCCGCGATTCTTCTTGGTCTTGTTTTCGCAAGCCACCGACCAGTTCGAGTGAAATCAAGGATGGTTGTCTGGCGAGGCAATGACGCGGCGGCAATTGACGCCGGCCGAGGTGGCGACACCAGAGGTCATGCTCCGTTGCCGCCGGCGGTTGGATCGCGTGGTGGCAAGATATCGACGACGGCGATCCGCCCGACTTCCCGGCCCTCGACAACGACCGGCACGGACTGCCCCGACTTGAAGATGCGAGGCTTGCCGTCGCCAGGGGCGCCTCGCCGCTTCAAGAGGGTATAGACCTCGACATGGCGGGCTTCGAGGTTGACGATCCAGTAGACGAAGATGCCCGCCGGACCATAGATCTCGGCCATCTGGCGATCTTCCGACAGGCTCGACTTTGTCACCTCGACGACCAGCGCGAGATCGGCGGGTCCGGTATGACGGTTGGCGTAGTCCTTGGCCTTACCCCTCGCCAGCGAGACGTCTGGTTCGGGCTCGTTGTAATCCGGGATCCGCACCGGGGCTTCGACCATCACGCGCCAGTAGGACCGCGAAACGATCCCGAGGAGTTGATCACGGAGGAGTTCGCCGACGATGACCTGGGGGGGCTTCTTGGTCACCTTGGTCACCAGGTATCCATTGATGAGCACAAAATTGTCTTGCTCGGTCAAGACGGCCGAATCGACCATGGCCTCATACTGGTCGACGGTCAGACGGCCAAGCCGCTTGGGGATCCACTTCGGTGGTAACGAAGGTTGCCTCCTGATAGCGGGCACGATCGTTGCTCCTTCGGGGAGGACCTGATCATCACGATCGCCTCGAGCCGGATGATCCGCCTCTGGCGGTGAATGATCAGTCTTTCATGGGTCGTTCTTGCCGTGGCTTCGTCACGCGGCCGTCAAACCCCATACCGTCATCGAGGGTCCTTGATCCGAATGTGCTTCCCAGGACCTGGGACTTGACTAGAGTGCGAATGCGCGATGAAGGATTTCGAACCCCGACGTCCCGCTTGTAAAGCAAAATGGTGCCAACATGATGATGCGTATAAAGCACTACAGACTAAGATGATAAACGAAGTCCCCGCCTTTCTCAATAGCGATCGATTTGCATTACCACGGATCGAAAGTAGCAGGTAATTTCGCGCTTTCGCGGGCAGATTCCCGCTGATTGTGGTAGGTTGTGGCCGAGCGTTTCTCCCACCACCATCCACACACGCCATCGCCTGGAATCTCCTTTCGACTGGTAGGATCAAGTCTCGCTTTCCACCACCTACTTGATGCTAAGAAAACTTGAAACCCAGCGACCGCCGACTCGCCTCGCCGTCGCGTCGCCGGGTTGACGTAGGTCCGGTGACTCCTGGTCATGCTCTGGAGTCATAGTCGCCTGGGGTCGCCGTTCACGTATGGCATCGCCTTCTTCACTTTCACCCGCCCCGCGGGGCGCCCCTCGACGTCGGATGCAGCGCCGACCGTGCCAACACCAAGAGCCACATCGACACCGTGACGACCGCGATGACCACGATCAGGGCCATGATGACGCGTAGGTAATACTGACGCATTGGTGGATTCCTCTTGGATCCTAGCGCGGCCTCGGCGGATCGGGCTCGACCGAGAGCCAGGGTCGGGCCGCCGCACGCTCATACTTCCTCGCCAGCTCCTCGAGACGATCTGCTCGCTTCGGGTCCGCCCCGCTGCCAGGCGAGGATCGGATCGCCCGGGCCATGTCGTTGTGGAAGGCGGCGAGTCGCATGAAATGGGCCGACCGTCGCAAGAAGACGAAGGTCACGAGCGCGAAGGCCACGATCGCCACCGCGACCATCCACCGCCGCGTCGTCGTCCGGGGGAGTCGCATGGCCCGATCCTCGATGATGGACTGGCGCCTGAATCCTAATGCGATCGAGGCGGTGTGCTTGCACGTAACCGAGGAACGAAAGCTTTAGACGATCGCGGTCAATCCAATTCTGATGCATCGCCTGCTCGGCGTATTGGATTACTTCTGCCGCAATCGAGCGCTCGCCGAGACTCACGACGACAACCCCAACGCAACTTCCCGCAGCTCACGAACCGCGGCCACGTCCTCATCAGCGGTGCCCACGGCCTCCGCGAGGCGAAGAAGCGCTTCGGTGAGCGCGACGTACTCGCGCGTCCCAATCGACTTGATGAAGTCGCGCTGCGAGGACGACCGCGAGAGGGCCCAGAACAGCGCGGCGAGCACGGCGTTGGGCATGGCGTGGACGGCGGCGAGTGGGGCCGGAGTGATGTGGTCCCCAGCGCGGCGCACGACGCTGAGCACATCATGCACCGCGCGAGCCGCGAGCGACGCCTCCGCCCATGACACACCGCCGTTGCGTGCGGCTGCGCGGCTCATTAGGCCAAGCACGCCGATATTGAAGCCCGCGTGCGTGCGCAGCCAGCTCTGCATGAGGTCGGCGGGCTCCAGATTGGCGGGGATGCCGGCAGCGGCAAACACACCACGCCACTTATCGTCGGTCACGAGCGTGCGCATGCCCGTGGAAATGAAAACGTGCTTGAGCGCGCCGTCGGGCTCGACGAACTGCGCTTGGATGATGGGGAAGCCAAACACGCACCGCGACGCGCCCACGGCGCTACGGTACTCATCGAGCGGGGCAAAGCTGTTGAACATGAACATGACGGTGGCGGAGTCCGGGCACGACTTGAGCACGCCGAGGAGCGCGGCGTCGAGCTGGTGGGCGAGAACGGTGACGAGCACGAGATCCCACGCGCAAGTGGGGTCAACGGCAGTCGCGACGGTGGCGCGGGCGGGGGTGGGCGTGGTCGGCGGGGACGTGGCAATGACGCCGCCGTCGCGCGTGAGCTTGTCCAGGCGCACGCCGCGAGCCACGAGCGTGACGTCGTGCCCCGCGAGCGCGAGGTGCATGGCGAAGGAGGTGCCCACCGCGCCTGCGCCGAGGATGCAAGTCTTCACGTTGAGAAGTCGCAAATGGGCCTGATCCGCTTTCGTGGACAGGTGGGATAACAACACTCTAGACGACCCGTGACACTTCCGGTTCGACGTAACTCTTGATGCGATGGATCAAATGTCGCCGCTCCGAGTTGGACATTGACACTTCACACCTCCGAAAGGCGTGATGGAAGGGCTTGACACGGCGACCACATCACCTCCCACAGAGAGCGGAGACTTCATTGAAAATACCTCGTTCCGAGCGATCAACAAGGTGCGTCTGTTCTCAGTCTCTGGCACCATCACATTCTAACGCAACGCGGCTCGAATTTTTACTACATCGAAGAAACGGGATTCCGTTGCGCCGCTTCGCCGCCTTAATTTTTGCATGCATGGCGATCGGCGAATCAGGCAATCGGCCTAGCCACGCTCGGGGCTTGGGGCAGGCGGTTGTGGGATAAAATCGCCATGCTCTCCACCTGCTCTCCCACCTGCATGAGGCACGCACCAACTCTCAGGAAGCCACGAAACGACTCGGCGCCGGTCTGATCATCGCCGACGCCCCGTTCGAGCATGGCTCATGACCGTTGGCAATACGGCCAACCGCACTTCCACCCCACCGCGACCGCCTATCCGCCCCGCCGTCGCATCGCCGGGTTGACCGGCCATCGGGCCAACCGCGGTTCCGGGTCGGCTAGCGAGGACTTTCGTCTCTCGGCTCGCCCCGTCGCCGCTCGCGCGAGTCGTAAAACGCAACGGCCACGACCGACCCGATCAGCGCGACCAGGATCATCATCAGTTTGTTGCCGATGGCGGAATAATCGCCGTTAGTTCGTCGCGGGATTTGTGCGGGGCTGAGCAAGACATTGGAATCGTCGGCCCAGTCGAGCACCCGGTTTATGATCGCGACGGGGTTGCCCGTGCCGTCGGAGGAGAGAATCTGAGCGAGCAAGAGATAGCCTCCACCGAACACGACGATCCCCAGCCAGAACGCGCCTCTCTTCCCGTGCGATAAATCGCCCCAACGCACGCGGTCAGCAAGAGCCCGATCAAGCAGCCGAGCACACCGGCGACCCACCACATCGAGGGGTCGCGCAGCGCGGCGAAGCCAAGGCCGGCAAGGACCACGAAGGTCATCCCCGACCTGATCGTCATACGAAAGCGGTTCATCGGCAGTCCTCGCAAGAGAATGTTGCATCGTCAGTTGCTTCCCCGGTGCTCCGACAACCCCGCTCCTCGCAACCTCCGGTACGCCCCACCGTCGCGTCGTCGGGTTGACCGGCCTGTCGGTCGAGCTTGATCGCGACAGGGGCAGGGCGGGCCGCGCATCGGCTCGGGCCGGTCGTTCATTGGAGCTCCGACGCATCCGGCTCGACCTGACTATCAGTACCAGCCGACCTGAGTGTCATTGGCCTTGGTGCGGAGCCAGCGGGCATCGTTCTCCCTCTCCCCGATGTCCTGGAGGATGGGGGCGACGATGAGGGCGATGGCGACGACGAACACGGCCGCCACCGCTACGACGACCATCCAACGCCCGATCGTCATACCGTGAAGTTGCATGGGTGTCTCCGATCTCGGTCACTTGCCGCGGGCCTGCTCCCCGCACGCGCCTCAGTGGGAGGCCGGCGTCAGCGTGGGGTTGGCGGGGTCGGGGAGCCTTCGCTCGCGGCGCCCGCCTCGGCCTGGGCCTGGGCACGTAGCACAGCTTCGGCGAGAGCGGCCTTCCTGGCTGAAAGGGCCTCCCTGTTGGCCATCGCCTCCAGCTTGGCCTGCTCGACCCGCCTCATCCAGCCCTCCCTGATGAGCGCCAACGAGAGGGCGATGATGATGACGAGCAGCATCAGGGTGCTGAGCCGGATTCGCCAGCGAGGCCGGTCATACACTTTCGTAACCATGACAATTGGCTCCTGACCCGTGCGCGATAGCCTCATCGAGCATCCGCCTCAGTTCCTTGGCAGGATCGAGATTCAGGACCGCCTCGGTCGTGTTGTCGCCCGCCCTGACGCCAAGGAAATCAGCCCGGCCCGATCGGTTGGTGACACCCACATGTCGCCCGAGAGCAGGTCCCTCACTCCCAAGCAATCCGGTGAGTCCGGCCGTGGACACCGCCACGATCGCCACCGAGACCATCCGCCGCCGCGTCGTCATCCGGGGTAGCTGCATGGATGTCACTCGAGATCGACTTCGCCTTGTGAGGGAATCGGTCGCCTTCCGCTCCGTCAATTCCGCCCCGGGTCCTCCGCCGCGATGCACCGGTAGATCGCCAGCTTACCAAGGTACTCCGACGTTGCTCAGTTGGTGTCGAATGTGTGCCAGCCAGCCTGCCTGAGTGGGGTGAGTAGTTCCCGATAGAGTTCTTCGTAATTCGCGAACTCGAAACGAGTCTTCCGCTCATTCATGAGCTCGGCCCACGGAGGATTGTCGAGGGCGCCACGCTGGCCGACACAGTGCGCGTTCCAGGCGGCGGCGCCTCTGATCGATCGGGCCGCGGCATCGAGCCCAACTCTGGCGCACCCTGTCAGGTCGATGAACTGTTCCCGGCCTGCCGGATCGACATAGTTCGACGCGCTGCCGGGTCACGCCTAGGATGCGAGCCCCGGGGTCTCCAATCCGAACGATTTCGCGTTCTGTATCGCTCATGTCGATTGCTCCCAAGTGAACATGCGGACCAAGGATCAGCGCCGGCCGCCCATCCCGCCACCCGCGTTTCGGGAGTGGTCGGGGTTGATGTCTCCATCGCATGGCTCCTCGATCCGATGTCCAGATCCTCATTCGCCTGTGGCCGATGTCGGCCCGATTACCCTCATATCCTAAGTGCCGCGCCGCCCTGGCATGACAGATCGATCCGCTCGCGATGACTCGTTCGAAAGAATGGCCTAGTAGTAGAGCGGATACGCGACATCCTGGGCGATGCCGGTCGCTCGGCGAGGACCAGCTCGATCACGAACGGTTGTTCGAGCCGGTGGAATCCGTCGTCTTCATGGACCACCACCTCCCGGCCGTTCGTCGAGCGACTGATGTACTCGGGATGCCGCACCTCGAACTGCCGGCCATCGGCCAGGTTGACCAGGGAGGGCCGAAACGGCCGGGTCGTCACTATCATGCGAATCCGGGCGTCCATTGCCATGCTACTCGGCTCTAGGGATGCGCTCAGCACGCTCGATCAGGTCATCACCCGTACGGACCGAGGTATTGGTCCTTGCCGTAGATTCGCACCCGGGCTTGCCCGGACGGCTTGTGATGAAGATATGAAGGAACAGCATTGCGGCGGGGCATGCGTGCAACCCTCAGAGGTGACAGCAAGCGTGGATTACCACGCATTGACCACCATCACAGAGCACGTTCACCGCGCCGCCTCGCCTCGCGGGTGGGTAAGCTGTAACTTTAGCCTTCGGAATCAGTTATGGCAATGGGCGATGAGGGATTCGAACCCCCGACGTCCTGCGTGTAAAGCAGGCGCTCTAACCACTGAGCTAATCGCCCATGCGGTCGATATGACCGTTATTCATCCACGTTAACGTCCTGGCCCCGCGAATTCCATCTAAAACCAGCCGGGCTCATTGCGGGGGCGGGGCCTCGCCCAACGAGCGTCGGGGTTCGGGTTTGGCCTTCGGATGGTCCTGGCTCGTCGAGTAGGCTGACGAAGAAGGAGGCGTCTTGGCCGGTGTAGGCTTGTCGTCGCCCGGCTGGATTCGCTTCGCCGAGACGACTTTCCAGCCGGTGTCGATCCCTTCGAGGCGAAACCGCACGAGTTTCAGCCGCAACCGCGTCGGCGGGTCGCCCAGGGAGCCGAGCCGCTCGGTCACGTTGGCGATCACCTCGGCCTGGTCGTAGACGAACGGGCCGTCCGGCTTGAGCGTCCAGAAGGGCCGCTTGAGGAGGTCGCTCCATTGCTGGGGCGACTCGGCCACCTCGAGCGCCAATGCCTTTGCGTCCGGGGGCAGGGGGGGCTTGGCCGACTCGACCAGCATCTTGTAGGTCGGTAAGAGCCGCTTCGGCTCCAGCACCTTCGACACATCCTCGAAGACCTTGCCGAGCTGCTCGGCCGAGTCGAAGATGTCGTTGGGGTCACCGCTCTGCATCTTCTCGTACATGCCTGACTTCTTGGCCTCGTCCTTCACCTCGTGGAGCTTGTCGAGAGTCTCGCCGGCCAGCCCCAGCGCGTTCTTCGGCGTGAACCGGCCGGCGGCCTTGTCATAAGTGAACTCGGAGTCGAGCTTCGTGTGGAACGTCGCGAGAGGCGCGAATGATCCTTTCAAAGTCTGATCGCGGGGCTTCTGTCGCCCGAGACTCCGCACCGAGCCGATACCCGGCGGCTCCTCGATCGTGCTCATCTTGCTGGCGGCCAGGTCATCCTGCCGAGCCAGGGCTTCCAGGTAAGCACCGGCGACCTTCTCGACCGCGTCGCGTTCCCGGGGCGGCTTCGGCTTGAGAGTCGGCCAGTAGACCATCACGCCCACGGCCCCGACAACCAGGATCACCACGAATCCCAGTCCGGTCCATATCCATCGCCGCGACTGGCGCTCGACCGCGTCCTTGGACGGCACGAATGCCGATTCGCCGGCGCCGTCGGCGCCACCTCCGGCCTTGCGTGACTTGGGGGCAGACTCGGGATCGGATGGGCGCGGACGGAGCTTTTCCATGGGCTGTCGATCCCTTCCTTATTGAGGCTTGGCCGGGCGATGTCGCACCGGCTCGGTCCGTTCCTGTCCCGACTTCTCCAGCGCCGTCGCGATCCGGGCCAGGGTCGGGACGACCTGGCGCTCGATCAATTCCGTCGTCCGCCATGCCGCGTCGGCCGTATCGGCCATCGCGTCGAACAGCTCGGCCGCGACCCTGAGCAGCCGGCCGACCACCCAGCCCGCGAACCCGTAGCCGCCCAGAGACAGCAGCGCCACCATCCCCATCACGTTCCGCTCGCCCCAGGTGAACTGCGCGTCCGACAGGAGCGATCGCGATTGCTCGAGGAAGATCGTCAGACCAAGGCCCAGAAAGCCGACCTGGACCAGCTTCGCCACCAGCGCGAGGCTGCGCCCGCCCTTCCGCAGTCCCTGATAGTGCGTGAGCTGGTACGGATCTCGATCCATGGATCGAATTCACTCCTGTGGACTGGCGATCATTCGGGCCGGTCCACGCGATTATACGGTTTTCCCCGGAGGATGTAGCGCGTCAAATTCCCGAAGGTCGAGCACATAGAATCCTCGGCGCCCGCCATCGACTTCATCCCGGATGAACTGGACCGCGCGATAGCCAGCGTCGAAGGCGGTCCGGAACGCCGACATCACCGTCCCGCGCCACTGCTCGGCCAGTTCGGGCCACTCGCGCCTCAGCCGCGCGATGTCGGCGGGGATCTCCAGGAGCAACCGAGGCGCCCCGACCGTGCTCGCGATCCCGATCGGCTGCGGTATAGCGACGGGATCCGATTGATCCGACGGCCCTGGCTCCGTCTCGATCAGCCGGGGCAACCGCGACGCGGCGTCGGGGGGAATCGCGATCGGGACGGTCGCGACCGCCGTCGTGTCCCACTCGGCGATCAGCCGATCGGTCGGTACTCCGGCGTTGAGTGTGTCGGTGCGCTCGCCGTACATATTGTCGATATAGCGGCAGGCCGATGCCCCCAAACGGGCCAGGTTGAAATGCGCATTGCCCGCCTGGAGCGGGTCGAATGCCCAGGCGATAGATTCGATCGCCTCGGCGCGGGCGAATTCCCGCTGGAGGAGCTTGATCTGATAGCCCAGGCCCCGCGATTGGTAACCGGGGACCACTCCCGTCAATTGAGAGTAGAGGCAGAGTCGGCCCTCGCTACGACCGAGGAATGCGAACGACATCGCGACGGCCTCGCCGCTCGCCAGGAATGCGCCGAGGACCAGACCGCCGTGCAGGTTGGCGCCGACCATCGTCGCCACCGGGACCAGGTAGCCGTTTTCCGCGATCCCCCACGCCCGGCGCTGGGCGTCCTGGCAGGCCCGGTAATCGGCGACTGACTCGGCGCGTCGGATCGTGATCTCGTCGTCGAGTCTCAAGCTCGGAGAGTTCGTCCTCATGAGTTCGACCTGCAATTCGAGCAGGAGCGAGGCCAGGAGGGCAGCACGCTCCGGCAGAGAATCGATCAAGATATGCTCATCGTCGGCGTGTGCGCCACCGCCGCGCACGCCCAGGCCGTCGAGGGTCGGTATGCCCAGCGCGGCCGTGAAATTGCCATCGCTTCCACCGCCGGTCGAGCCCTCGGATAGCTCCAGGCCCACCTCCAGGCCGATCCGCCGGGCCTCTTCGAACAGGCCGGCAATCGCGGGGGATCGCTCCATGGGTGGTCGGTTGAAATCGCCATCCACCGCGATCCGGACATCCGGCGTCACCGGCCTCAGCGACCGGATCGCCTGCGCGACCCGTTCGGCTTCCGCCATCGAGGACACCCGCACGTTGACCTCCGCGGATGCCAGGGCCGGGACGACGTTAGGGGTCGTCCCGCCCCGGATCACGCCGACGTTCAGCGTCGTCCCGGCGGCCGAGTCTTGCAGCTCCTGGACGCGCAAGACCTGATGGGCGAGCTCCACAATTGCGCTGCGACCGTCCTCCGGGGCCACGCCGGCATGGGCGGCCTTGCCCTGGATCTCGATGTCGAACCGGCCGACGCCTTTTCGCGACGTCTTGAGGCTGCCGTCGGCCAGGGGCGGCTCGAGCACCAGGACATACTCGCACTGACCGGCCACCTCCTCGATCAGGCGGCGCGAGGTCGGGCTGCCAATCTCCTCGTCGGAGGTGAACAATGACCAGATCGGTCTCGGGGTCGAGAGCGAAGACCGCGAGAACTCGGCCATCACCTGAAGGAACAGCGTCAAGCCGGCCTTCATATCATAGACGCCCGGCCCGAAGATCCGACCGTTCTCGACGCGAAACGGTAGCCGTTCGATCGTCCCTCGCGGCCAGACCGTATCGAAATGCCCCAGGACCAGGGCCGGGCGACGTCCGGCCGTCCCGGGAAATCGCGAGAGGATGTGGTCGCCCCCGCGTCCATTGGCGATGATCTCGACCGCGCCGCCGAGGTGGCCCAGGCGATCCGCCAAGTTCGCTCCGAGCGCGTCGAGGGCCGCCTTCTCGCGACTGGGCGACTCGTGACGGACAAGCTCCGAGAGCGTGCCGAGCATCTCATCGAGTCGGGGCCGGAAGGAATGCCGGAACTTCGGTCGATCCATGAAACCTCCTTCATGCACCGAGTGTGATCGAGCGGAGCGTCCGGGCCTCGATGCGGTCCTCGACCGGCTCGACCCCCAGGCCGGACCCGTCGAGCATGCGGATCGCCCCGTCGTGGGCCCGGATCGGTGGCTCGACGATATCCTCGGCATAATACTTATCCGAGCCGGAGACGTCGCCGGGGAGCGTGAATCCCGGCAGGGCCGCGACCGCCACGTTGGCCGCGCGGCCGATGCCGAACTCGTGCATCCCGCCGCACCAGACCGGGACGCCCCGCGCCCGGCAGACGTCGTGCACCCGCCGGGCCTCGAGCAGGCCGCCGACGCGACTGACCTTGATGTTGATCGCGCGGCAGGCGCCCAGGTCGAGGGCCTTGCGCGCGTCCTCGGCCGAATGGATGCTCTCGTCCAGGCAGATCGGTGTCTCCAGGGCGGCCTGGAGCCGGGCGTGGTCGATGATGTCGTCGTGGGCCAGGGGTTGCTCGATCAGCAGCAAGTCGAAATCGTCCAGCGCCCGGAGCATGGGGATATCGTCGAGCGTGTAGGCCGAGTTGGCGTCAACCTGGAGCGCGATCGACGGATAGCGTTCGCGGACCGTCCGCACCACCTCCACGTCCCACCCCGGCGCGATCTTCAGCTTGATCCGCCGGTACCCTTCCTCCAGGTATCGGTCGATCTGATCGAAGAGCGCCTCGACCCGATTCTCGATCCCCAGGCTGACGCCCGAGACGATCTCCGACCGGGTGCCGCCGATCATCGCGTGCAGCGGCACGCCCCGCGAGCGGGCGAGGAGGTCCCAGCACGCCATCTCCAGCCCCGCCTTGGCGAAGCGGTTCCCCTTCACCGGGCGGTAAGAATCGACCAGCTCCTCGATGGTCAACCACTCCCGGCCCAGGACCGCCGGGACCAGGAAATCCTTGAGGAGATGCCAGCAGGTCTCGGTCGTCTCCGGGCAGTAATAGGGATCGGAGGGGCTGGCGCACTCGCCCCATCCCGACCGACCGTCGGCCGTGACCCGCACCAGAATATGGTCGAGGTGCGCCTTGCGGCTGGAGCTGGTCTGGAACGGCCGGACCAGCGGAAGCCGGACGATCTTGAGGTCGACCCGATCGATTCGCATGGGCTCGCCCAGTAGGCGGGAGTCGGACGAAGACAACCAGGACATATCGATGGCGACGGGTTTCGATCCCGTGCTCCGATCCTGGATCTTCGATTATAGAGCCCGTGGCGTCGATCAGGCGACCAACCTGTCGGGCGAGATCGGAGATCGCCCGGCATCGACCGGGGATAATCGATTCTTCCTCACCCACGAACGTGGACGTTTCGGCCATCAGGTTCGTGGATGATGAGGTTGAGGTTGATGCCTCCATTCCCGGCGTTGTGGTGCTTGCCTCCGTCCACGGCGGCGATCTCGACGTCGCTCAACTCTCGCGTGTTTATTGGCGTCGCCGAGTCGCTCACGGGAGCGATCGAGGTCTGGTCGTTCCTCGTGTTCGGGTCTTGGCTTGACATGATTCGGATCTCCGCATAATCGAGGGGAGCTTGCGTTCGAGGCTTTCTCGGCGGCGAGGATTGGTTTGGGTGACCGCGACGATCGTCCCATCCGGATCGGCGACAGGTCCGAGTGAGGTGACCCTACAAACCATTACCGGCAACTTGAGGGGGAGTTGACTCGGTCCTCGGACTTTTTCGATGATCCTCGCCGAATATCACCGGAAGTCGTGAGATCGTGATCCGTGACCACGGTCGTGAGACCGTGGTTCGGACGGGACGAACGTCCTCCAACCTCGGGCGTCAGCCCGATCCGATCGGCCCGGCGCGTCGCACTCGCGTGCGAGGCTGGGGGACTACGGCCTCCATCTAACTACTTGGACGAAGTCAACCGGCGTGTTAAACTGATGAATAACGTCAAAGTTTGACTCCATCGGCTGGAATGATGGCGTGCCGCGCCCGAGGTGCGTTGCTCGATACCGACGCGTGCGGTCGGCATGCCGTTCGAGCGGTGGCGGCTGGAGCGACTTGACGAACATGGCGACCTGCTCTTATTCCCACCCGCGCTCGCGCCTATCTCCCCAAGGAGCCGACATCATGACTGATTCGATCCCCAGCGCAGTCGCGGCGCGACTTCCTCAAGACCACCGGGACCGTGGCCACGGCATCGGCCCTCGCGGGCGTGGCCATCCCGGCCGTGCACGCCGCGGAGAACAATACGATCCAGGTCGCCCTCGTCGGCTGCGGCGGCCGGGGCACGGGCGCGGCGGCGGACGCCCTCAGCACCAAGCAAGGGCCGATCAAGCTCGTGGCCATGGCCGATGTGTTCCAGAACCGCCTCGACGACAGCTACGAGACCCTCAAGAAGAGCCACGGCTCGCAAGTCGATGTCTCCAAGGATCACAAGTTCATCGGCTTCGACGGCTACCAGAAGGCCATGGACTGCCTCAAGCCGGGCGACGTCGTCATCCTCACCACGCCGCCGGCATTCCGCTGGGTCCAGTTCACCTATGCCATCCAGAAGGGCATCAATACCTTCATGGAGAAGCCGCTCACGGTCGACGGGCCGACCACCCGCAAGATGCTCGCCCTGGGCGAGGAGGCGAAGAAGAAGGGTCTCAAGGTCGGCGTCGGCCTGATGTGCCGCCACTGCGAGGCGCGGCAGGAGCTGTTCAACCGGATCCAGGACGGCGAGATCGGCGACGTTCTCATGCTCCGCGCCTATCGCCAGACCGGCCCGGTTGGAACCGCCTTGACCGGCCCCAAGCCCGACGGCATCAGCGAGCTGATGTACCAGATCAAGAACTTCCACGGGTTCCTCTGGGCCAGCGGCGGCTGCTTCAGCGACTTCCTGATCCACAACATCGACGAGTGCTGCTGGATGAAGAACGCCTGGCCCGTCACCGCCAAGGGATCGGGCGCACGCACCTACCGCGGCGACTACGTCGACCAGAACTTCGACACCTACTCGGTCGAGTACACCTTCGGCGACGGCACGAAGATGTTCCTCGAAGGCCGGAACATCGACGGCTGTCAGCAGGAGTTCGCCAGCTACGTCCACGGGACCAAGGGCTGCGCCGTCATCTCGTCGAACTCGCACAGCCCGGCGCGTTGCCGCATCTACAAGGGGCAGAAGTTCAGCCGCAACGACATCACCTGGGCCTTCCCGCAGCCGGAGCCCAACCCGTACCAGACCGAATGGGACGACCTCATCCACGCCATCCGGAAGGATAAGCTCTACAACGAGGTCCGCCGCGGTGCCGAGGCCAGCCTGGTCACCTCCATGGGCCGGATGGCCGCCCACACCGGCCAGCTCGTCTCGTTCGCCGACATCCTCGAGTGCAAGTCCGAGTTCGCCCCCGAGGTCGACAAGCTGACCCTGGCCAGCGCCGCCCCGATCCAGCTCGATGCCAAGAGCAAGCGCTATCCCTTCCCCCAGCCGGGCATCATCCGCGACCGCGAGTACCTGGTCTGATCGATCGGGCGAGCCCCCGGGTCTTGAGCCCGGGGGCTCGCGGTCGTGATCCACTCCGGAAATCATGAGCACTCCCACATCGCCTTCGCGTATCGTCTCGATGGACCAGTTCCGCGGCTATACGGTCGCCGGGATGTTCCTCGTGAATTTCGTCGGCGGGCTCGAAGCGTTCCCCGAGGTGCTGAAGCATCACAACGGGCACCCGTACTTCAGCTACGCCGATTCGATCATGCCGAGCTTCATCTTCGCGGCCGGCTTCTCGTTCCGGCTGGTCGCCTTGCGACGGCTGAACCAGGAGGGTGCGTTCCGGACTTACTTCCATTTCGCAGTCCGCAGCCTGGCCCTGGTGCTGCTGTCGCTGGCGATGTTCGGGGCCGAGGACATCCCGAAGATCAAGGCATGGCCCGACGCGACGCCCGCAGGCGTCTGGAATACGATCGGCGGCTTGCTGAAGGCGGACCTGTGGGAAGTGCTGGCGATCATCGGGGTGACCCAGATGCTGGTCCTCCCGGCGATCGCGTCGAGCGCCGGGTCCGGACCGTGGTCTTGATCGGATTTGCGGCGGTCCATCTGGTCATCTCCTACGTCTTCAACTTCGCCTTCGTGTTCGGCCTGCCGAATGGCTTGGATCAGATCCTGGGATTGACCGGCAAGAGCGCATGGGACGGCGGGTTCTTCGGCCCGATCGGCTGGGCGATCCCGATGCTGTTCGGGACCCTGGCCTACGACGTGATATCGACCCGAACGCCCTGGGCCGCGACCGTCCGGCTGATCGGTTCGGGGGTCATCCTGATGGTCGTCGGCTACGCCTTGAATGGCCTGGGGACCTTGTACGACACCGACAAGGGGGCCTCGGTGCCCCTGATTGGCAAGGACGTTGCGGCTTCGCCGATGCTCCCTCCGTTCGAAAACGCGCGAGGCCGCTCGATCGAGTCCCTGCTGGCCACACCTCCGTTCCTGCAGCCGCCCCCGATCGAGGTCCGGCCGCACAGTTACTGGTCGATGAACAAGAAGATGGTCAGCCTACCCTTCACCTTGTTCGCTTCGGGATTCGCCCTGGCACTTTATGCACTGTTCATCCCGTTATGCGACGTCTGGGGTCTCCAACTCGGGATCTTCCGGACGTTCGGTCAGAACCCGCTGGCCGCATACATCATCCACCACATGATCGAGGGTGCCGTCTTGACCGTCGTGCCCGACGACTCACCGCTCTGGTATGGCATGGTCGGGCTGGCCGTCTTCTTCGGGATCACGTATCTGTTCGTGTGGTACCTGGAGAAGCACAAGATCTACTTGAGGTTATGACGATTCCGCCGGCCGTTGACCGGTCGGCGTTCCCGTCGGCGGGGTGCGGCAAATTCGACCGAAATGGCTCGCAATGATGATCGCGATGGGCGGGATCGCATCGCTGGCGATCTGGGCGGGCCTTCGCGCGGTGGACGATCGGATTTGCCGATCCTTGCTCGCGGAGGCAAGTCGAGAGATGGATGAGGGGCACTACGGCACGGCGCGGGGGCGACTGGCCGAGCTGCTCAAACGTCGCCCCGGCTGGGATGAGGCCCTCTACAACCTCGGCGTCTGCGAGCAATCCCGACAGCGGCCCCAGGCCGCCTGGGACGCATTCGCCGGGGTGCCCGCCGATTCGCCGTGGGCCGGCTGGAGCGACGTCCGCAAGTCCCGGATCGCGATGGACCGCGGCCGGTTCGCCGAGTGTGAGAACCTGCTCATCCGCGCCGCGGCGCGAGACGGCCCGCACGTCGCCGAGTCGCGGTGGGGCCTGGTGCTCCTGCTCCGGATGGAAGGACGGTTCGACGAGGCCCGCCGCTGCCTCCAGGCCGGTTTCGACCGCATGACCTCGCCCGTGACCACCCTCCGGCGCCTCTACAAACTGGATGTCAACGCCCTGCCGATCGAAGGGATCCGACGCGGCCTCGACCGTGCCGCCGGGCAGGCGCCCGACGACGATCGCGTCTGGCTGGCCCGCGCCACCTGGCGATCCGCACGGGCGACCTCGCCGAAGCCGATGCTTTGCTGGCGAGATGCCTGGCCCGACGCCCCGCCGACCCTGCGGTCTGGCGGATGAAGCTGGAATGGGCCCTGGAAGCCGACCGTCCCGACGAGGTCGAGCGTGTGCTGCCCCACCTCCCGGCCGACGAGGAGACTTCGGCTCGCGTCCTGGCCCTCCGCGCCTGGCTGGCCGCCCGCCGAGGCGACCGCGATGTGGAGCGACTCGCCCTGAAAGAACGGGTCGAGCTCGACCCGGCCGACGGGCCGGCGGGAGCGCCTGGCCGAGCTCGAACGGCAAGCCGGCCGCGACCGCGAGGCCGACGCACTCCGAAGCGCGATCCCCCAACTCGACCGGATCCGCAAGGAATACATCGGGCTCCTCGGCTCGGCGTCGCCCGAGTCGCACGCCGGCGACCTGGCCCGACTCGCCCGCCGCCTCGGCCGGCCGTTCGACGCCGCCAGGTGGGAGGCCCTCGCCGAACCATCGCCCTCGAGGCGAGCCTCGATTTCGCCCCCCGCACCGACGATCCGAGACCCGGTCGCCGGACCGGATCCCTCGCCTCGACCCACCCTGGCCGACCTCCTCGCGGATCTCCTCCCGATCGCCAACCCACTCGGAAAGCCCTGGGGCGCGACGGTGCGAGACGGATCGGCGTGGCCCATGCCCCGATTCGAAGATGCCGCCTCGGCCGCACTTCTCTCATTCGTCCAGGAGAATGGAGCCGCCTCGGGTCGGCTCATCCCGCCTGTTACGTCTAGCGGCGGCGTCGGACTCATCGACTTCGATGGCGACGATTGGCTCGACGTCTACCTGGTCCAGGGTGGCCCGTTCCCGCCCGAGTCGGAGGGCACTCGGACCGGCGATCGCCTGTTTCGCAACCGACGCGACGGGACCTTCGAGGATGTCACCGGCCCCTCTGGCCTGGGTGGTATGGCCGGCGGCTACGGGCATGGCGTCGCGGTCGGCGATTACGATAACGACGGCCGGCCCGACCTGTTCGTCACGCGATGGCGGTCTTATGCTCTCTATCGCAACCGGGGCGAGGGGACATTCGAGGAGGTGACCGTGAAGGCCGGCCTGGGGGGCGATCGCGACTGGCCGACCTCGGCCGCGTTCGCCGACCTGGACGGCGACGGAGACCTCGACCTCTATGTCTGCCACTACATGAAGTGGGACGAGCACGACAAGCGACCGTGCGCCGACCCGAACGATCCGGCCGTCTACCGATGCCTTCCGCTCGACTTCCCGGCGTTGCCAGACCACCTCTTCCGCAACGACGGCGGCCGGTTCGTCGACGTGACTTCCGAGGCCGGGATCGTCGACCGGGACGGTCGAGGGTTCGGGGTCCTCGCGGCCGACCTCGACGATGACGGGCGCATCGACCTGTTCGTCGCCAACGACATGACGGCCAACTACTGGTTCCGCAACCTCGGCGGGATGCGTTTCGAGGAGGCCGGACAGGCCGCGGGCATCGCCGCCAATGCCTCCGGGATCCTACCAGGCGGGCATGGGCGTGGCCTGCGGCGACCTCGACGGCGACGGCCGCCTCGACCTGGCCGTCACCAACTTCTACAACGAGTCGACCTCGTTCTTCCGCGATCTCGGCAGGGGTGTCTTCGTCGACCAGACTGCGGCGGTCGGACTCGCCGGCCCCAGCCGATACCTCCTCGGATTCGGGATCGCCTTCTTCGACGCCGACAACGACGGCTGGCTCGACCTGATCACGGCCAACGGGCACGTCAACGACGGCCGCCCCCAGTTCCCCTGGAAGATGCCCGTCCAGCTCTTCCGGAACGACGGCCGGGGCAAGCTGGCCGACGTCACGAAGCACGCCGGGCCCCCGTTCCAGGTCTTGCGAATGGGCCGCGGACTGGCCGTCGGCGACCTCGACAACGACGGCCGGCCCGACGTCGTGATCGTCTCGGAGAACGAACCCGTCGCCTTCTTCCACAATCGGACCGAGGGGGGACATTTCCTCACGCTCTCCCTGGAGGGCACGACCTCGAACCGTGACGCCGTCGGCGCGATCGTCTCGATCCACTGCGACGGCCGGGTCCGTGTCGCCCCCAGGCTTGGCGGGGGCAGCTATCAGTCGGCCGGAGACCCGAGGCTCCACTTCGGCCTGGGCACGGCCCGACGTGCCGATCGCGTCGACGTCCGATGGCCGTCGGGTCGCGTCGACCGCTACGACGGCCTGCCGGCGGATGCCGGATATCGGCTCCGCGAAGGAGACCCCACCCCCCGGCCCTTGAACGGCTGGCAACACTGAGGAACTCAGACCTTAAGAACGGACACGACACGCCGAACACCACCGTGTGACCACGGTCGTGAGACAGTGGTTCGGACGGGGCGCAGCCCTCCAACCTCGCACGTGAGTGCGATGGGCACGCCCGTCGGATCGGGCTCACGCCCGAGGTTGGAGGACTTGCGTCCCGTGCGAACCTCGCACCCACGTGCGTGGTCACGGGTTCACGATCTCGCCGGCGTCGGGCCGGGGATGCACCCGGATGTAATGGTCGGCGAAAGTGGCATGCAGCGGCGGACTCTCGAACGGCGGCATGTGACAGCCGACGCAACCTTTCGTCGGATTCACCGGACAGACCGCGCCGCGAACCCTAGGGCCGGTTCGCGAGACCCTCTTGTGATCGGCCTCTGCGGGCCCGGCGGGGACGGCTGGCGAGTGGCACGAGAGGCAACGGGCGGTGTAGTGCACCTCGGACCGGTCGTTGTCGTGATGTGGGTCGTGGCAGGTCATGCAGTCCATCGAGCCGGCGCTCTCGGTATAGCATCGGCTCCAGGGTAGGGTCGTACCCTGGAACCGGATCCAGTAAGGATCGGTACGGGGCAGCGGCAACTCCTGGTGATGGCTGTGACACTGGCCGCAGAGCCGGAGCCGGCCCTCGGCCGGGGCATCCGCCGGGCTGACAATCGCCAGGTCGGAGAATCTCGCGGCGACGGCCTTGACGTGGATCGCGCCGGTCCGTGACACCGTTCGCAGCCGATCGCCCGGTCTCGCGACGCGGGCCCGGATCCGTCGAGCACCGATCTCGGGTTCGTCGCGTGGCAGAAGAGGCACTTGAAGACCCCATCGACCGGGTCGAGCGACTTGCCCAGGAAGTCGCTCGGCCCGGCGACGTCGGCGGAGTGGCCGGTCGTCCGGACCCATCCCGCATCCCGGCCGGTCTCATAGCGTGAGATCCGGAAGATGTGGGGCCGGTCGTGGTCGTCACGCCCGACCAGCGAGACATAATGCTCGGGCGAGCCGAACGCGTAATCCACCACCGCCCGGAGCACCTCGTCGTTGACCCGCGTTTCCAGGTGGGCCCGGCCGCCCTCCTGATGGAATGCGTGAGTGACCGACGGATCATCGGGATCCCGGAACGGTGCGACGGGATAAGGGAGGGCGAGGAGCGACTCCCCTCGGACCAGAGTCGAGGAATGCCGGCTGGCCCGGAGGGCGCGGGAGATGTCGGCGTGGCAATCGGCGCACCGATCCTCGCCCACGAACGGGCCCGGCTCGGCTTCCAGGGGATGCTCGGCGCGATAGGTGCCCGCGGCCGCGATCGCGGCCGTCGCATCGGCGACGGCGCCATCCAGCAACGCGGCGCGGCTCAGCAGCCAGGATGCCTCGGGATCGGCACGCTCATCGAGAATCCTTGCGAGGACGGCCTTCGCCTCGACGGCCCTGTCGGTTCGCAGCAAGGTGCGAGCGAGCAGCTTGCGATATCGGTCGGCCATCGGACGATCGAGGCTCGCCGCCTCCGGACGCCCTATTGCGCGGCTCAGAACCGTCGCGGCACCGGCCGGATCACTCAACTCGTCTCGGAGCGCCCCGAGGTCCAGCTCGCCGCGGAGCTCCCAGCCGGGCAGCCGCGTCAGTCGCTCGGCGAGCGCGGCGGCCTCGGCCAACCGATTCCGAGCCGTGTACCCGATGATGAGCTGCTCGATCGACTCGGCGTGCTCGGGCTGCAACCGGATGGCCTTCTCCCACAGGCGTCCGGCCGACTCCGCCTGGCCGGCCCGGTTCAGTCCGAGCCCGACCAGGTAGAGATCCTCGGCTTCCAGGGCGTCGGACCCCAACCGGGCGAACAGGGCATTGGCCGGCCCGTCGCGGCCCAGCCGGGCCGATGCCCGGGCCAGCAGCCGGATCGCCTCGAGATCGCCGGGCGACGCCTTCAATCGCCGACGGGCCAGGTCCGCGGCCCGGCTCCAGTCGCGTCCGGAATACGCCGATCGGCCTTGCGTGACGGGATCCGGGCCGATGCGCGACCACCTCCAACCCACCAGGACCACGACCACGGCGGCCGCGATCCCCAACCAGGACGCCGCACGCGGCGCAATCTTTGGCATACCGCGATCCCTCCCGCCCGATGGAGCGAACGATCCGGAGACGGTCGTCCGGCCCCTCAAGAATAACGCAATTCGGGCACGACCGAATCGATCAAGTGCTGGATGATGCTCGCCACGGCCCCTTGCCGCTTGCTCCCCTCGGCGCGGACGATGCGGCAGTCGCCGAACGACGGGGCCAGCGCCCGCTTGCGGGTCTCCTCCAGCACGCGACCGAAGAACCCCTCCTCGGCGTCGAAGATCTGGCCGTGGATGAATAACGTGGAGGGATTGAAGATGTTGATCGCAGTGGCCAGGCCGATGGCCAGGTAGCGGAAGAACTCCCGACCATCCTCCTCGAGGTCGAGCTCGCCCGAGCGGACCAGCCGGATGACCTCGTCGATGTCGACCGGTCGGCCGAGTCGGCGGGAGACGCGCCCGGCCAGCGCCGTGTCGCTGGCCACGGTCTCGAGGCAACCTCGGTTGCCGCATCCGCAAGGCCGGCCCTCGGGGCAGACGGTGATGTGGCCGATCTCGCCCGCGAACCCGCTGTGCCCCCGCACCAGCCGGCCGCCGCTCATGACGCCCATGCCGACGCCCGAGCTCACGTCGAGGATCGCGAAGTCGTCGAGGCCCCGCGCCCGGCCGAAATGGTGCTCGGCCATGCAGAGGGCTTGCTGGTCCTGGACCATGACGCATTCGAGGCCGAGCCGCTTCCCCAGGTCCAGGCCGGGCGACTGGCCTTCGATCACGCGGACGTTGGGAGAGAGGATGTCCAGGCCCCGGCGGTGGTCGATCAACCCGGGCACCGTCACCCCGACGCCGAGCGTCCTCACGCCCGGGCGCGCCATCAACTCGCTCGCGCGATCGACCAGGGCCTCGATCAGGTCCGAATAGGTGCCGAGCGCCTCGACCCGGCGCACCCACTCTTCGCGAAGTTCGCCGTCCAGGCCGGTCGCCACCACACAGCAACGTCCGATGTCGATGACCACTCCCAGGACCTGCGCGACTCGGTGGCCAGTCGGAGTTTCATGGCGGGCCGGCCTATGGCCGGAGCGGTCCCATCCACCTCCTCGAGGAAGCCGGCCTTCAAGAGCGAGGCCACCGCCTTCGAGACCGTCGGCGCGCTGAGGCCGGAGTACCGGACGACATCGGCCCGCGACGACGGCCCGCGATCCTGGATCGCGCGGAGCACCTCACGTTCGTTGATCTTGGCCAGATAGACATGCTGAAAACTTGATACGATGGCCACCGAATCGCCTCGTCTTCGTCGTCACGGGCCCCGGG
This sequence comes from uncultured Planctomycetota bacterium, assembly GCA_963777695.1. Taxonomy (GTDB): domain Bacteria; phylum Planctomycetota; class Planctomycetia; order Isosphaerales; family Isosphaeraceae; genus CAVZRC01. The sequence goes on along the minus strand of CAVZRC010000001.1, from coordinate 276,673 downwards.
ATTGGTCGGGGCCCCGAACACCGCGGACCGCCGGACCCATCAAACCATCGGCCGGCACTTATTGAAGAAACCACATGCATTACGGCCTTCGCAGACCGTTCACACGATCCTCGGAATAGTTTCTAAGAGAATCTTAGTAAGGGCCCTTGACAAAGTAAATCGTATGCGATTGTAATGATCGAACTCACGATCTAACTTCGAGGAAATCAGGCTTGGACCGAGTCTCCCCATCGGGATGATCCGGCCCGAATGAGCGAGGAATGATCGTGACCCCTGGGAACGAACGACCCGCGAGCGTACAATTGGTTGCGGGCTTCGTGCCATGCATGATCGGCAAACGCAATGAGCCATCAGACGCCGGCCAGGTCCAGGTCGCCTCGTACGCGAGTGAGCCGATGGCGGTTCTCCCAGTCCAGGACAGCCTTGTGGATTGCGGCCTGACGATGGTGCCGAGCCCTTTTCGCTACGGTCGCTCAGTGACGGAGCCGGTCGGAATCGTTGAGCGACACCGCTAAAGACGATGATTCACGAGAAGGGCCGGATTGCCATGATGATGCGATCATGGCATCGGGAATGGAGTCTTCCGAACCTGGAAGTCGTGTGTGGTCTGAATTGGGAAAGGGCCAGATCATGAGTAACTTGCTTCGTTTCGCCCGAGGACCGTTGGCTTGGGTCGCGGTCCTGAGTGCCAGTCTCAGCGTGACTGGTTGTGGCGTCGAAACGACTCCGCCGAAGTTGTTGACCAATCCACAGCCCACGGAGGCGGCATCCTCAGAGAAATCGTCCCAAGTGAAAGGAAAGGCCTCAGATGGGGACATGACCGCCCAGGAGCGGAGGGCCGCTCGAAAGAAGGCCAACTAGTGCCTTGTCAATCTTGATTTGAGAAGTTGGAGTCCCGGCTTCAGCCGGTCCTCTCCGCCTACAGGCGGTCCTCCAACCCATCAATCGACGGTTGACAGTCTACGAGGTCCACGGCAAATCACACCTCGCCCTTGGGACCAGCCGGGATCACCATGGTCCTGTCGTCCCGATCATGATTGGGTCTCGGATTGCGTTTCGCTGATGATTGTCGCGTTTCTGCATCATTTCCCTGAGGAGTCCGTTCGATGAGGAAGATCCTTCGCAGTCGAGGGGAGGCATCCGGCTTCACCCTGATCGAATTACTTGTGGTCATCGCGATCATTGCCGTCCTGATTGCCTTGCTCCTACCGGCCGTGCAGGCCGCCCGGGAGGCGGCCCGTCGTGCCCAGTGCACCAACAACATGAAGCAACTGGCCCTGGCCGCCATGAATTACGAGAGCTCCAACGGGACGTTTCCGATGGGCGACAGCTACGGCCGAGACTGGCAGAATCCTTCAAAACTCATTCGCCAGGATGCGGGCCACTTCCTGCGCATGTCGAATTACTACGAGCAGACCGCCGTCTACAACGCGTGGAACAGCAGCGTCATGCCTTACGAATACCCGAATGTCACCGTCAACGGGGTCGGGATCGCGGCGCTTTGGTGCCCCAGCGACGGGATCATCGCCGGTCTCCGGTATCCGGGCATGGCGGGGGACGGCTGGGATTGCGCGCCGATCCCGATGACGTTCAGCAGCTACGCGGGCAACCTCGGCGTCCTGATCTACCAGTATAACGACCCGTGCCTGGGCCAGATGCAGGGGGTGTTCGGCCATAACGGCAACGTCGTGGCTGGAGGCTCTGCCAATTTCCCACCCGTGAAACTCGCCTCGATCACGGATGGCACGAGCAATACGATCATGTATGGCGAGCATGCCCACGCCCTGTTGTCCGCCTCGAATGGTGACATCTACGGCGCCAACTGGTGGACTTCTGGCGATTACGGCGACACCACGTTCTCGGCGATTTTCCCCCCGAACTACTTCGCGAACGAAGCCGCGTCGTATCTCCCCGGACAGGGCAACGGCGGCATTGGGAACAACCCCAACGCACAGCCTCAGGTCGTACCTCGCCAAGGCAACTTCGACGACACCGCCGGCAGTATGCACCCCGGAGGCGCCAACTTCGCGTTCTGCGACGGATCGGTCCATTTCATCAAGGGCTCGATCAACTCGTGGAATCCCAAGTCTCTCAGCGCCGGCGGTTCGGGCTCGTGTAGCTGGAACTACATCACTACGCAGCCATTCGGCGTCTACCAGACGCTCGCGACGCGGAACGGCGGCGAAGTGATCAGCTCCGACTCCTATTAATCCCTACGCGTCACCCTCGCAAGCCCACCGCGTCCGAAGGCCGCGGTGGGCCGTTCGACCATTCACGCCACGCCCGGTCGGGATGACGGCCCACCACCTCGGCCTCATCCCGGACCGACGCCTTTCCTCGAGCGGTTCACTCTTGGCTGGCATACACTCGAGGTCCTCGACTCAAGAGCCCCCCCTGCGTTCGTAAGGGGGGACGAGAAACGGGCCGGTCCGCCTCGACGTCCCCCCCTTACGAAGGGGGGGCAGGGGGGGTGTATTCGCATCCGCCAAGGAGTGGGCGCGATTCAATCGTCAAGCGCTCTCGGTTCCGCCTCGAGAGGCCCCTCCGCACCCTCCTCAATCACCAGGATGCGATCGACGGGCAACCGCGTCCACGACTGGACCCTGCCGCCCGGCCATTGAACCTCGAGCCGATCCACCGTCGTGGCATCGCCGAGGCCGAACCAGAGCCGAGGATCGTGTGCCGACAGGTAACCGGTCCCGCTCGTGAGGAACCTGACGATCGAGCGATCGCCGACGCGGCAGGTCACCCGCGCGCCGATCGGCGTCTTGCCCGATCGGGTTCCGCGGAGTCTGACGCCGAGCCAGTGCCCGGAAGGGGACCGGTTCCACAGCAACGCGGCCGGGCCGTCGCGATGGATCACGACCAGGTCCACCCGCCCGTCGTTGTCGAGGTCTCCCGCGGCGACGCCCCGACCGACGACGCGACGGGCGAAGTAAGACGATTCCGTCGGGACCGCCTGCGCGAATCGGCCGCGATCTCGCCCCCAGAAGAAGAGCGGCGGCTGGGCCATCGGGCTGTTCGCCCAGGGTCGGTCGTCGACGTGCCCGTTGGCGACGAACAAGTCGAGGCGGCCGTCGTTGTCGGCATCGATCGCGGCATCGCCGAAGCCCGTCCTGGGGCGACTCGGCGCGTCGAGGCCCGCGCCGAGCGTGGCGTCAACGAAAGTGCCCCCACCGAGGTTGCGGAAGAACGTGCTCGACTCGTTGACCAGGTTGGTGATGAAGAGGTCGATCCGCCCGTCGCCGTCGAGGTCCTCGGCCACCACCCCCATGCTGGCCGTCGCCACGCCCGATCCATTGGTGGCGACCCCCGCCTCCGCCCCGATCTCCTCGAAGCGGAGTCCGCCGAGGTTGCGGAACAGGAAATTGGGCGTCGCGTCGTTGGCCACGAAGAGATCGAGCTTGCCATCGCCATCGAGATCGGCGATCGCCAGCCCCAGCCCGCGACCGCCCGGCGCGACGAAGCCGGCCGCCTCGCTCACTTCGGTGAACGTCCCGTCGCCGTTATTCCGGTAGAGCAGGTCGGCCTGCGCCGGGTAGAACGCCGGCGAGCAGTGGATCGGCCGCCCGGAATGGTCGCGGCAGGTCCGGTCGTCGTCCGGCGAGACCTCGACATACGTGATCACCACCAGATCGAGATCGCCGTCGCCGTCGAGGTCGCCGAATCCCGCCGCCGTCGTCCATCGCTCCGACGACACCCCGGACGACGAGGTCACGTCCGCGAATGTCCCATCGCCGCAATTCCGGTAGAGGATGATCCCTCGCAGACCCGTCACCACGAGATCGTCGTCGCCATCGTGATCGTAATCGCCGACGACGCAACCCATCCCATAACCCTTCCCGCCGACGCCGGCCGCGCCGGTCACGTCGTGAAACGTGCCGTCGTGCTGGTTGCGATACAGCAGGTTGGGGCGAGGCGGATTCCCGACGTCCACCGGCAGGGGACAACCATTGACGAGATAGATGTCGAGCCAGCCGTCCTGGTCGAAATCGATGAGGCCGACTCCGCCGCCCATGGTGTCGGGGAGCCGGAGTTGACCGCCGACGGCGCCGCTCTCGTAGTCGTAATTGATCCCCGCGGCGGCGGCGCCCTCGACGAACGGCGGGGTTTGCGGCGATGCGGACCGAGCGGCCTTGGCCTCGTCGCCGTCGATATGCGCGACCACGGTCGTCGATGCGAGTCGAGGATCGGGCAACGCCAGCGGCCCGGCCTTCGAGACGTCCAGTCGCGCCATTCGATCCCGGACCCCCACGCGGACCGGATCGAGCTTCAGCGCCTGCTCGAACCAGGCGCGAGCCTCGCGGGCGAGTCCCGCGTCGGCGCACAGCCCTCCGAGCTTTTCGAACAGGGCCGGATCCGAAGCGAGCCCGCCGCGACGCACTTGCTGGTGCTCGCGCCGGACGGCCCTGAGCCGTCCTTCGATCCGGCTGGCGCGATCGAGGTGAATTCGGGACGGCTCGGCACGTCCAGACCGCTTGAGTGACTGACCCAGGCGGAACTGGGCCTCGCGATTCTCGGGATTCAGATCCACCGATCGCTCGAACGCGGCGATCGCCCGGTCGACCTGACCGATCGCCTCATCGATCCGGCCCAGGAACAGCCACCATTGCGCCCCGTTGACGGGCCGATCGGGGACAGCCCCGAGGATCCCCTCCGGGGCGACCGGCTTGCCGAGCATGATCAGGCACTCGGCCAGGGCGAAGCGGCCGGTGGGGTCGTTCGCGAGCGATCGGGCCGCGGCCTCCAGGTGTGGCAGGGCATCCGTCGGCCGACCCTGGTAGAGTCGGGCCATCCCCGCGGCACGCCTCAAGAAGGGATCGTCGGGCGTCGTCGCGAGGAGGAGCTCCAGTTCGGGAGCCAGCCCGCGGACATCCTGCTGATCGGAGAGGAGTTCCAGCACGAGGTTGACCAGGACGCGAGGATCCTCGCCGATCCGGTAGATCTGCCAGAGGATGTCGCGCGCCTCGGCGGCGCGCAACTGCAAGCCCAGCAAGTAGAGCAGGTTCCGCCGCGACTCGACCTCGCGCGGGTCGCGATCGGCGACCCGGCGGAAGATCCACTCGGCGTCGCTCGCTCGCCGATCCCGGACGGCGAGCGTCCCGAGCATCATCTGGGCCCGCGCCCAGCTCGCGTCCGCCTCCGGGACGGACTTCAACAGGGCGACCGCCGCGTCGCGATGCTGGAGCCCCAGTTCGATGTTGGCCAGGACCGCGCGCGCCTCTCCGTGCTCCGGATGTGAGGCGATCCAGCCCTCGAGCCGCGATTTGACCTCGGCCCCCCGCCCCCGGTCGCGATCTTCCGGAGCTCGGCCCACCCCGACAGTCCCGAACCGGCCCGCGTTCGCAGGAAATAGCCCGCCACCGCGGTCGCAATGACCATCGCGATGATCGCCAGAATAATCGGCGCTGCCCGTCGCCCCGGTCGCCGACGATCACCCTGCGTCATCGGTTCATCGTCTCCCGAGTCTGTGCGATCTCGCAATCGATGGCCCGGGGAAAACGGATTGGCACATGGGCCAAGATTGGTGGACGCTACTGCTATCCTCATACGAGCCCGACGCGCAAGCGAATGAATTCTAGGAAAGCATGCACTCGCTTGCGCGTCGGGCTCGTATGAAAGCTCACCAATCTCGGCCCATGAGCCAACGGATTATACCCGATCCCGACCTCCGTCAGGATATCACCGTCGAGCGCGCCATCGTGCTCTTGATTGGCGATCTACCGACGCTCCCGCTGCGACCCTTGATAGATGGTGCCGAGGAGAGAAATCCCGGCGATTACCAGCAGCAACGCGTAGGACCACGCGGGCATCGGAAAGCTAAACCGATCCAGCGTCGGCTGCCTACCCGCCCGAATCTCGGCCTTCCACCCTTCGATCGTCGCCGCGTGCTGCCGGAGCAACTCGGCGAATTCCTCCGGGTGGCCTGGCTTGGGTCTCGCCCAAAATATCGCCACCAGGTCGAGGAATTCCAGGACCGTATCCTTCTCTCCTTTCGCCAGGAGCCCCTGTGCCAGCGTCATCTCCGGCCCGAAGCTATCGAGCTGAGGAGAGCCACGTGTCTTCCCCGCGGCGATGAGATAACGCTTCGCCGACGCGATGTCGCCCTTCTTGAGGGCGGCAAGCCCGAGGATTTGATTGGCCTCATAGACCACGTTGCCGTAGTTCCAGGAGGAGGCGTCGGTGTTTTTCGCCAGGAGTTCCGAGGCGTAGCGAGTCGCCAGTTCGGCGTCACCCGCGTCGGATGCGGCCTTGGCCTTGACTCGCAGGTCCTCGAGCATCTCGTAGCCGGGCCCTGACCCCTGGTTCTGCTGCTCGGGGACCTGAGCGCGTGCGGATAGGCCCGCGGCTTTCCAGACAAGGGCGGCGAGCGCGGGCACCAATCTCATGGTCGATCCCCTGGAAGGGCGGCGGCAGAAATCCCGCGATTCATCGGGCGATCAGGCGAGCCCGCCCTCTGATGGAGAGCACCCCCGGCCGCTCGGCGCATAGGTCGGCTCCAGGATTATACTTGGCTCGCGAGTCGTCGGGTAGCGGGGAAGGATTGCGACTTCCCCGCTACCCGACTTCGGGAAGGCCGATCAGACCCCGACATCGATCACCCTCAGACGGCCGGCCGGTTCAAATTCCTCGATCATCTCGGCAAGTTCGGGATCGGCCGGGTTGACGCCCTGGGAGTCGATGTATTGGGCCCGCGTGACCACGAGGGTGATGCCCTCGATATTGCGCTTCAGCTCGGGTGCGGGGGCTTCCATTAACGCGTTAAAGGATTTCCTCACCAGTTTCGCGCCCAGGAAAGCACAGGCGGCAGCGAGGACCAGGATGACCACTGAAGCCATCAACAACGAGTCCAGCGCGGAAGGGGGAGCGCCCACGTATCGGAAAGCAGGGACGACATCATCAACGAATGTCCAGCAGGCCGTAACCAATGCAACCAGGGCCGAGCAGAGCAGCAGGCCGAGGATCAACCGATCTCGCTGGTGACCACGACGGACCAGCAGGAGAGACAGCCCTGCCCATTCGAGCGGCACGAGGGTAGCCCCGAAAATGACGGCGACTGCTAAGCCGCGGGCACTTCCTCTCTCCACGACGCCGGCCTGCCAGAGATGAAACTCCGGCGCGATCGAAGCGAATGCGACGGCGAAAAAGATGACCAGCTTCATCATCTGGAAGATCGACAGACTCACCTTCCGAGCGGAAGCCACCGGCATTTGCAGTCCCTCCGTAAAGATGGGGAGGAGCCCAATGACAAGCGTAGAAGAAGGAGATGCGGCCCGCAAGGGTGGGGCCTCATCTTCCGCCAGTGAGGGTGGCCCAGATCGACCTCGCGCCATGGCTCTGAGCAATAGTCCTCGGTCGTCCTGACTCACGGTTAACCGTGCTAAGTGACACGCTATTTGTCATCCGTCTGGCCCCGCTATTTGTCATCCCCGGAACGGCCTGTCGCCGAGTCAGGTGGCCGCAACGTCCACCACGAGGACGGACTGTCCACCATCCAGGACCTATCAATCCCCGCCCCCTTCATCTACGACCTCATAATGGAAGCTGTCTGAACGACCACAGCGTCGGCATCCATACGTGCCGTGATTGGGGGAGCCCTCGAAGTCCATCCTGTCGCCGCAGGATGGATCGGGGCACCTCGCCAAGACAAGAGCCATGAAGGCCCATCGCCCGCCCAGCCCGGCGATGAGGGGCAGAACGAACAGGATAAACGACCCGAGGAAACCGGTCTTCGTCGTCGCCCAGACGATGGCGGCGGCGGTGAAACCGGCGCCGAACGCCGCGTTGGCGAAGCGGCGGTGGATGTCGAGCGACCGGGGCAACTGAGACTCCGCGGCCGTCCCGGGGTCTTTGCGATCGGAATCCATATGGCCTCGAATCGCGGTCTACGGCCCGACCCGGAACTCATCAACCCGACCCGGTTCGCGTGAAACCAACTCGAATGTAACAGTTCCTCCACTGGCAAGCATCACCCCTCATTTCAAGACTCGGTCGATAAGTCTACTGACACGTCGAGTTCGGCCGGAAATGGTGGCAAGCCGGCCTGAGTTCGGCCCTGTCGCCCCGGAAAAACTCGTCATGTAACGACCACATGCCGGTTTCCTGCTCCGTTGCGACTCACGCCCCCAGATCCGGCAGCGAGGCCGCCGCGCCGGGCGTCGGTACGCTCACCGGCGACGCCTTGACCAGTTCGGTTGACATGCTCATGTCACAACTCTGCGAGTCCCGGCCCACTTGGCTTTCCGTGGATCTCATCCTCCTGCGTCTCCGCAAACTCCCGGATGATGGCGAGTCCAACGTCATCCAGAGTCGGTGCGACGAAGCCGCACGATAAGCAGACCGAAGGGTACACCCCAACCATCCTGAACTCCGCCACCAAGAAGTTATCGATAGGCACAAACTCGCTCGTAAAAAATTCCTCACCTTGGCACATCGGACACCTCTTGGTTTTCATGGCAGCCCAACCTCTCGTCGAACACGACGATATGCACCCCCCGCCGGGGCGAGTCGCCACCCCCAGGAAAGGCATCGAGCCCGGGTCTGGCTTCGCACCTAAGCTGAGGCCCGAGGAGGCGCCGCAGTGCGGGCACGACACGGAAGGCCATACCCGGCGATGGGCTCGCGGCACCATATTATCAGCCACGGCCAACGACACCGGGAGCACGCTTGCTAGCCCCAGGACCAGGAACGACGTGATGAGGCTATCCACCCCCACGGCCACCAGAGTCCACGTGCCCAATCCGACTACGGTGAGACCTGCGACGCTGAATAGGCACCAGAGCACCAGGACCTTCAAGAAGCGGACCATGCTGTCCTCCCGTCACTCGGCCCCCAATGGCCGAGCCGCAGAACGCCCGAATGCAGCCGACCTCCTACCGCAATGACTTCTAACTCATTGGAACCGGGCAGGTCAGGGTGGGAGCATCGGCAGGAGCCTTGACGAGAACCGGTCAATGTCACCCTTCTTGCCCGCGATTTGTCACCCTCCCTCAAAGGGGCTGGCCATCTGATGCTGACAGGTCGAGCGGGGTCCTTCTCAGCCGCCGAAAGGGCACGCGAGCCAGAAGTAAGACATATCGTCCGCGACCACGGGAGCTTTGAGATTCGCGGCCTTCTCGCGTTCGTCCTCCCTGAGCTTGCGAGCCAACGCCCATTCCCACTCATCCGCCTCCATCTCTTCCACCTCCGCCGGCGTAAAGCGCACCTCCGCCGGCAACGGTTCCCGGCAGAAGCTGCATAGCTTGTTCCCCCGGCTGAGGATCGTACGACTGCAAGCGGGGCAATGGTAATCCATTGTGGCCTTGCGTGTTAACTGACTCGGTCGATATCCACCTTATTCCCTGATTATTATCACCTGCCCGGCAGAACCAGACAATCACCCCGCTGTCATTCAAACGACCGAATTGCATCACAAACGGCTCGAGGCGGCATCGGAACATCAAATACACAAAATATGTTGATATTTTAGCAAATGTATCAGCAACTCTGTCGGTCGCCCCGAATGGGCAGCCACAAATCAGCCCAGGGCGTCGCTCTGGGGGAGAGCTCTGTATTGTTCCAGCCCATTCTTTGTCGACTAACGGCAACACCACGGGTGGGTTCAGTGGGATCGGGCTTGTGGCGGGAACCCTGTTCAGTGACGGCTCGTTCACGCTCGGAGTCTCGTCGGATTCACCTTCTCCAATGGCACCTTCGGCACCGTCACTCAGACCGCCGCGCCGACAATGATCTCACAGGGCCTCGTCGGCAGCATGGTCCAGTCCGGGTCCTTCTTTATCCTCGGCAATTACGCCGGTGGTCCGGTCGGCACCCGGGCGGTCCCGGCCAGTTTCACGATCAGCTTCACCCAGAACGGTGGCCCGACTAATTCGGTCTCCGCGTCGGGCACGCTGACCATTCCTCCATCGAGCGTACCGGAACCCGCCTCGGTACTCATGCTGGGCATGGGCATCCTGACCGTCGGCGGATACGGGCTTCGTCGCCGGAGCATCGGGTAAACTCGACGTCCTACTGATTATCGCGCGTCGGGGGCCCGGAGTTCGCGTCGAGCGTCCTCCGGGCCTTCCCACTCCCTGTTCGCCCTCCTGCCCGGTATGCTGGGGGAAATCGTCGCCGTGTGGTCCTGGGGAAGGAAGGAGCGGCAGGCGGCCAGCCCATGACGATCTACGACCTGATCCACGCCCTCCTGCTGCTGATGGGCTTCATCGTGGGCCTCGGCGTCGGACTCCATCGCGGCCTGTCCGGGGCAGTCATAGGAGCTATCGCCGGGTTCCTCATCGCTCATGTCTTGGCCGTGATCCTGCTGATAGCCAAAGACGTGGTGGACGCGATCTGCATGTGGTGGTCGAGGAAGTGGGGACGCGGGCGGAGGGTGTAATTTTCCGGTAGCGGAGTCTCCGGACAGTGCTAGCTCCTCCAGATTTGTGGTCGCCCGATCCGAGTCTTAGAGTCTGTCTCGGAAGGCTCTCGTAGGGTGCTCTTTGAGCACCGATCCTGGGTGGTTTGCCGAATCTTGGTGCTCACAGCGCACCCTACGAGACAGCCACCGCAGCTTGTGAGACAGACTCTTGGCCTTATGTCGGACCGTTCAAGAAAATCAATGATCCGAGATAGGGCGAGAAGGGTCGCCGGACGGAGCCGGCTCCTACAGGATCTGTAGCAGGGACCTCCGTCTCCCGATCTGAGTCCTAGCCTTGCGGCGAACCGTTGGAAAAAATCGGGGCCGGAACGCATTCCGACCCCGATTCCCTCGATGATCATCCCACTTGGCGGACCCGGTCCGTTTACCGGCGGCGAGCCCGGGTGCCGACTTCATGAACCAGTCCCTCGATCGCCTCGTCGAAGACGTGCTTCCCGCGGCTGACCGACTGCCGAACGATGTCCTTTGCCGGATGCTTCACGATCGCCGCGGACTCCGGACCGATGGTATGCACCGGCTTTCCCGGCTTGTGAATCCCGATCGGACCCGACTCGACGGCGGCAGCAGCCCCGGCCGGCGGATCGACGGCCAGTGATGGGGAAACGTGTCCGTCTTTGGAGGGCACGTACGGCTTCACCAGGTCGTGATAGGTCGCGATCAGGGCCTCGAAGTTGCCTCCGGGGCGTCCGTCGCCGCTGGGGAACGAACCGTAGAATTCGCCGTCCAGGGCATTCGCTGCATTGTCCTCGATGCCGCTGTCCCCGCTCCCCGAGTCGATCACGACCGTGTAGAGGCCCCCACGCAAGTTCTTGCCATGGTGGAAGACCACCGTGGCCACGACGGGATCCGACGGCGTGGCGCCCGGCGTGACCGTGATGCTCGTGGGCAGGATCAGCGGCAGGACGTGGACGTCCTTGGCCAGGGGCTTGGCCGACAGATGATAGAACGCGCCGTTCTCCAGGGTGGCCAGGTCCATCCCGCTGAGGTTGTCCTGGAACGTGACCGTCAACGTCGCGTCGAATCGATCGAAGGTCAGACCGGTGATCACCGGGGCGACCGTATCGACGACCAGCCTGGGCATGATCGTGACCGGCGCGGTGGTCGTGGTGTGGCCGAACTGGTCGGTCGCGGTCGCCGTGATCGTGTAGGTACCGGTCGGCAGTGCCACGGTGGACGTGAGGTTCCACGCGCCATTGCCCTGCGCCTGGGTCGTGCCGATCGCGATCGACGCCCCGCCGCCGGTCGGCGTCGCGAACAGGCTGACATGCGAGAACGCTTCGGATGTCCCGTAGAAGACAGGCTGGGCGTTGCTGGTCACGTCGCTCGAGCCCGTCGCCAGGCCGGTCATGCTGGCCGGACTGACGGCGCCCGTCAGGACGATCGGCCGATCGGCCACCGAGGCGGTGTTGCTCACGGTCAAGGTGGAACCGCCGACGTCGGTCACGAAGACCTGGATCGGGTAGGTCCCTACGCCGCCGTTCGCGCCCGCGTCGGCGTAGGTGTGCGACCCGGACACGAGGAACGCCGTGCCGACCCCGCCCGGCTGGCTGATCGTCCCGGCCGAAGGCGAGGTCCCGTCGCCCCAGTCGATCGTCGCGGTGAAATCGCCGATCGCCCCGGTGGGATCGCCGTCGGTGAACGAGCCGACCGCCCCGCTGAACGCCGGGGTGGCGAACTCGGGGATCGGGAAGACCGCCGCCTCGGTCGTGCTGACCGTCGGCTGGCTCGCCGAGACCTTCAGGGCGGCATCGGCGATCAAGGCCGTCGAGGCAATCGTCGCCGTCGAGCCGCCGTCATCGGTCACCGTGAGGGTGATCGGGTACTGGCCCTCGTCTGCATAGGTATGCTCGGCCTTGAGGTTAAAGACGACGCCATCCGGCGAGCCGGAGAGCGTGAGGTTTGACGAGTTCAAGGTCTGCGGCGCCGAGCTGTCTCCCCAGTTGACCACGACCGAGCCGCCGCCGCTCGTGAAGTCGGCGACGGTGGCACCCTGATTCGCGTCAACGAACGACCCGAGCAGGACGCTGCCGGTGATATTCCCCTCGATACCCTTGATGGTCGTGCCGTTGGAGCTCGAGAGCGGCGCGTCGAGGACGGTGGCCGTACCGGCCGTCAGGTCGGTGGTCACGCCGCCGCTGGTCGTCACCGAGATCGACACGGGGAAGCTCCCCTCATCGGCGTAGGTGTGGCTGCCGGTGACCTCGAAGAGCGTCGCCGAGCCCGTCCCGCCCACCTGCGTGACCGTGAGCGTGACCGGCGATGCGGGCGACCCATCTCCCCATCCGTCGGCCGGGACGAATGCCGTGACGTTCGACGCCGTGGCGAGCAGGTTGGGATCGGAGAAGGTCGCCAGCACGATCGTGCCGGTGGACTGGCCCTCCTCTGCGGTGAAGCTGCTGACGGTCCCGGTCACCGCGAGGTCGGTGACGGTGGCTGTGTTCGTCAGGGTGACCGTCGAGCCGCCGTCGTCGGTCACGTTGACGATGATGTCGTAGGTGCCGGGATCGGCGTAGGTATGGGGTCCCGTGACCGAGAACACCCCGCCGGTCTGGTAGACGACCCCGAGCGAATTCGGCGACCCGTCGCCCCAATCGATGACGGTCGAGTAATCGCTGGTCGTGGCCGAGGGATTGGCATCGGTGAATTCGGCGATCGCCGAGAGGCTGTTGAGCGCGATCCCGGTATGCGGGCTCAGCGGCGGCTGCGAGCCGACGGCCGTCAGCGGGGCGTCGGCGACGAGGGCCGTCGAAGCGATCGTCGCGGTCGAGCCGCCGGCATCGGTCACCGCGATGGTGATCGCGTACCGGCCCTCGTCGGCATAGGTGTGCGAGGCGTTGATGTCGAAGACGACTCCATTCGGCGAGCCGATGAGCGTCAAATCCCCCGCAGCCAAGGTCTGCGGCGCCGAGCCGTCTCCCCAGGTGACCACGACCGAGCCGCCGCCGCTGGTGAAGTCGGCGACCGTGGCGCCCTGGTTGGCATCGGCGAAGGATCCGAGCAGGACCGTGCCGGTGCTGCTTCCCTCCACGCTCGTGATCGTGGTGCCGTTGGAGCTTGAGAGCGGCGCGTCGAGGACGGTGGCCGTACCGGCCGTCAGGTCGGTGGTCACGCCGCCGCTGGTCGTCACCGAGATCGACACGGGGAAGCTCCCCTCGTCGGCGTAGGTGTGGCTGCCGGTGACCTCGAAGAGCGTCGCCGAGCCCGTCCCGCCGATCGGGATGACGGTGAGCGTGACCGGCGCCAGGGGCGTGCCGTCGCTCCAGCCGCCGATCGGGACGAATGCCGTCACGCTTGACGCCGTGGCGAGCAGGTTGAGATCGGAGAAGGTCGCCAGCACGATCGTGCCGGTGGATTGGCCTTCCTCCGAGGTGAAGCTGCTGACGGCACCGGTCACCGGGGCATCGGTGACGCTGGCCGTCCCGGTCAAGGTGACCGTCGACCCGCCGACGTCGGCGACGTTCGTGATGATGACGTAGCTGCCCGGCTTGGCGTAGGCATGATCGCCGAAGATGGAGAAACCGCCGCCCCCGGTGGGGACGATGGTCCCGAGCGAAGTCGGCGAGCCATCGCCCCAATCGATGACGGCTGTGAAGTCCCCGGCCGGGGCCGCGGTGTACGCGTCGGTGAAGGTGCCGACGACGACGCTGCTCAGGGTATTCCCCGTGGACGGGAACAGGTTCACCGTCGGGCCGGCCGTCAGCGGCGCGTCGGCGACGACCAGGGTCGAACCGCCCTGCGCCATGACCGTGGGCTCGAGCGGCACGATCCGGCTCACGGTCACCAGCACCTGATAAGTCCCCTCGTCGGGCAGTGTCATCGCCGGGGCGATCACCGAGTAACTGTTACTGCTCGAGTTCTGGACGATGGTCACGTCCACGGCCGGGACGGAGATGACAGCCACTCCCTCGCTGTTGGAGACCACGATCGTGGCCTGGAAGTTGGATGCCGGGTCGGCGGTGCCCGAGGCGCCGCCCGCGTCGATGAAGCTGGCGATCGGCGCCGAGGCGATCGTAACGCCTTCGGTCCCGACGATCGGGTAGGCCGATACGGCCAGCGAGGCGCTGCCGACATCCGCGGAGCCCGTCAGGCCGACCGACGTACCGGCCAGCGGGGCGACGGGCAGGGTCATCGTGATCGGCGTGCCGTTGACCGAGCCCGTGATCGTGCCACCGGCGAGGTTGACGGTCGCCGTGACGGGGAAGGTGCCCGGATCGGTGTAGATATGCGTTCCTTCGATGTCATAGACGCTCGGGTCGCTGGCGTCCTGGACGACCGTCCCAGCCATGACGGTGCCGTCGCCCCAGTCGATTGTCGCCGTGAAATCGCTCGCGGTCAGGCCCGCGGGGAGGACCGTGCCCGGCGGGAACAGGCTCGCGAGCGGGAACGTGACCGTCCCCACCAGGGCATCGACGACCTGGAAGCCCTCGATGGTGTTGATGGTGACCGGAGCGCCTGCCACGGGGGTGACGGCCGCCGTATCATTGATGTTGATCTGCTGGTAGTTGAAGGCATCGACCGTCCCCGCCGCCGGGATGCTGATCAGCACCTCGCCGGGCTGGCCGCCGGCGGTGATCGTCGGCGTCTGGCCGCCCGCGTCATAGTTCAGCACGTTGGTGGAGGGGCCGCCGTCGAGCGATAGCGTCGTGCCCGACGCGATGCCCAGGCCGGTCACGTTCGTCAGGTCTTCGTCCGTGCTGCCGTTGAGCGTCGTGACGACGCCGGCAGGCGTCGCGAGGAACGAGACCGCATTGTCGGCGTTCGTGTTCGTGTTGAAGGTCAGGCTCGCCAGGCCCGTCGAGGCCGTCGGGAGGTCGACGACCCCGTTGAGACCATCCCCCGGAAAGATCGGGATGATCGAAGGCGTATTGAACACGACGTTCGTCTTGTTGGAGATGGTCGTCGTCTCGAAGTTGGTCGGGGTCGCGGGCGTCGGCGTGCTGGTGAAGACCATCGTGCCGGCCCCACCGTCGGTGGCGCTGAACGACTGGTCGGGGTAGCCCAGGTCGTTGAAGGTGTAGAGGGTCGCCGGCGCCGTGTCGTTGATCGGCTGGAGTCCGGTGTAATCGAGGCCGGTGTCGATGGCATCCTGGTCGGTGAACGCGATGTCGCCGAAGTGGGGTGCGACGCCGACGTTGGAGTCCTCGGCGTTGTGGGTCTCGCTGGCGAAAGCACCCGAGGGAAGCGTGCCGGTGAGGTTCAGGACGTGGCTATCCGGGGTGCTGGTCGAATCGGCCCCTGCATTGAAGACCAGTCCGGTCCCGTCGATGGGGGAGATCGGATTGCCGCCGCTGAAGTCGACGCTCAACGACTGACCGCCGACTGCGTTGGTGTCGATCGTGAGCACGCCGAGGATCGCGGTCTCGTACTCAACATCCGCCGGCATGTCGCCGAGCGTGTCATGCACGGTGCTCCCCGCCCCGCTGCTGGATAGCCCGAGCTCGTGGCTGGACGTGTCGGCCGACCCGTCGAGAGTGAGGTCGGTCACGCCCGGGGCCACATTGGAGACCCCGATCGGGCCGTTGATGTTCGCCAGGCTGCCCATCCCGACGTTGACCGAATCATCGCCCCCCTGGCCCTGGATCGCCAGGGTGCTGCCTAGGCTGGTCGCCGTGATGTCGACCGTATTGTCGCCCGTGCCCGTGTTGAGCGTCGTCGGCGTGGGGTCGAAAGAGGAATCGACGAGGGTGCCGTCGATGTCGAAGGTATTGCCGCCCGAGCCGCCATTGACGGTCAGGCTGCTGATGTCCGCCTCGGTATAGTAGATCGTGGCGGGGGTAAGGCCGGTGACCGTCCCGGTCGTGCCGTCGTCGGTCATCGAGGCGGCCTGACCGGCGGTATCTTCCGAGTCGTCGAGTATCAGGGCGGTGGAACCGGAGGCGTTGCCGACGGTGATGTCTCCGGTCAATCCTTGCATGCCCAGCGGGGCCGTGATACTGGCGCCCAGCGTGACCGTGTCATCTCCCGCCTGGCCGTTGATGACGAGGTCGGCGTCGCCCGCGGCATACACGTTGACCGTATCGTCGCCGGACCCCGTATTGAGTTCCACCGGGACTTCGCCGGTCGCATTGATCACGTCGAACGTATTGCCGCCCGAGCCGCCGTTGATCGTCAGCCCGAAGGGTGTCTGGGGGTACAGGTCGCCAGGATGGAAGGTCGTCGTCGCGATCCCATTACCCAGGGCCACGGTCGCCGTCCCGTGGGTGCCATTGCTGTCGTCGTCGTTGAGCGTCCAGGTCTGGGGGGTCGTGTCGCTCTCGTCGTGGAATGTCAGGTCATAGAAGCCTGTGCCGTCGATAATGCCGATCGCGCCCAGGATCCCTGCCATCGTCCCGTCGCCGCCGGTCGAGCCGATGTTGACGGAGTCCGAGGTTCCGAAATTGCCGAGGCTGATGTTGACCGGCTCGCTATCGGTGATCACATTGATCGTGCTGCCGTCATCCGTCCCTTCCGAGATATTCAGCGTGCCGCCCGTGCCCGTGCTCTCGACGTCGACCGTGTTGACCCCTTGCTGGCCGTTGATGTTGGTCGTGACCGTATCGGCCGTGCTGCTGATGGTGATCGTGTTGTTGCCCTTCGTGGCGAGCGTGTTCTCGGCGTTCAGGGTCAGCGTGCCGATGTTGTCGTCATAGGTGAGGCCACCGAAGAAGTCCCTGGTGACCGTCGTCGACGTGACTGTATAGTCGTTGTTGTGGTTCGTGTCCGAGTCTTCGAGGGTGACGACGTCGGTCAGGCTCGACCCGCCTTGGACGACCATCGGGCCGGCCACGTTATCGATGCCGTCGACCTGGGTCGGGTTGCTGAGATTGAAGAAGTTCTGGTTGGCGCCGCCGGAGATCGTGGTCGTGGTGACGGATTGGGTGTTGTTGATGGCGAAGGTGACGCCATCCGCCCCATCGGTCCCGCCGGTGATGTTCAAGGCCGTCACGCTCGAGTCGTACTCGATCGGAGACCCGCCCATTCCCGTCACTTCGTTCGGGGCGCTCCCGTTGCCCGAGGAATCGTCGAGCGTGATCGTCCCATTCGTCGTGTCGCTGCTGTCATCGATGTTCACCGTTGACGTGCCGCCTGCGGACGTGATCGCGAGCGTGGCGTCGTTCACGCCGCCGATCCCGGCGCTGCCGACGTTGATCGTGCTGGTCCCCGAGGCGCCCGTGACGAGATTGAACGGCTCGCCTGTGTCCACCGAGAGCACGTTGTAGATGTCGCCGTCCACGGAAGAGCCCTCGAGGGTGACCCCGCCCCCGAACACGTCGCTCGAGCTCTCGTCGTAGTTGAAACCGGGGCCGCTGATGGTCCCGGATCCCGTATCGATCGCGTAGGGATGGATGCCACTGGCGAGCGTCGTCCCCAGGCTGTCATCGATCGTGACGGAGTCGCTGGTGTTGGAAGGGGCCACGACGCTGAAGCTGGCGAGCAGGTCGCTGGCGGGGCCCGTCGGCGTGCCCAGGGTGAGCGTCGCTCCGTCGTCGGTCGAGAGGTTGATATCGACGGTAACCGTGGGCGCCGCGGGCACGGAGAGCCCGCCCCAGTCGCCGGAAAAGGCGCCGCTATTGACGCTGTATTCCAGGAAACCACTCACCGGCTCGATCACCAGCGAGTTGACGGCCGCCGTGCCCGTGGCCGTCGCGGTCTGGGTCCCACTATCGTAGGAGAATACGTAAGACAGCAGGGTGCGGACCTCGAGCGGCTCCAGGTCGAATTGCCGCTTCACTCTTCGGGCCCGCGATCCGGGCGCGGCCTTGGGACGTCGCATGGACCTTGCACCGCCGGGATTCCGAAATTCGAGCATAAGTGATTCTCCTGGGCATTGAGACGCGAAGGTGTTCGTTCAGAAGGAGGCCGATCGATCCTCGGGCGAGAACGACGGAAGTTGGATGCGGATCGATACCGGGCCGCCACGAGGGAAGCAGCTTCATCGCTGACGGAGCCGCGAGAGTGGTCTCTGTCGAGGTGTATCGCCAAAGGGAAACGCGCGCACGACCCCTCGCGGCGCGTACGAAGCCGGAGACTCGACACAGTCACCGAGCCGACGGATTTCCCCACTGGGATCGTCGCTGAGTCCCTGCTACTGACTTAAATAGAGAACATGAATCGGCTGAGGAGAACTACGAGGGACGGGAATGTGCGGATTTTCTCCCGATCATGACCGGTGCTCCGAAGTTGGGCGCGGGTCTCCGACCCCGCCCGAGTGCCTGACCGAAGGTCTCCCGATCTCCCGCCGGGCGCCGAATGCGGGCTCGAGACCGGAAGACCTTCGGTCGCGCCGACGGCGGGGTCGGAGACCCGCGCCGAACCCAGGGCCGGGCTCAAAGCGATCTCGCGAGGCAATTTCCGGCGCGCTCCGACTCGCTCGCAAACCGAAAACCCTCCCGACCGGCCTTCCGGGTCACCACCTCGGCCGACGGCCCTCGAGGGCGTCGTTGACGGCCAGCGCGATCACCTCGGGCACGGCGGAGGGGCCGAGTCGGCGGGCGACCTCGGCGCGGATCGCCTCGGGTGCACCGCCGACGTCCGCCGCGGCATCGCGACCGAAGGCGTGGTCAAACCGGGAGATCTCCGCCAGCCGGGCCGCCTCGCCGTAGGCGATCCGATACTGCAGGCGCGATTCCAGGTCGTGGAGCAGATCGCTCATTCGTGAGCGCCCGAAGGGGTTGACGTCGAATCGGAGATCGCGGGAGACGGCGACAGGCCGTCGACCGCCCCCGGGCCCTGGGCCAGGCGGGTACTCCAACGCCCTTCGCCCTGGACCTCGAGCACCCGATCGTGATAGGCCAGCAGGCTGTGGCCGTCGCCGATGGTCAGATAGGTGATCGACGATTCCTTGAGCAGTCCGAAGATATTGGCGACCTGTTCTTTGTTCAACTCGCCACCCATCCGGTCGATGAACACAAATCGGGGGGCCGCGATCAGGACGCGGGCGAAGATGAGCAATCGCTGCTCGCCCGGGCTCAAAGCCGTGGGGCTCTGCACGTCGGCGTCGAGCCCGCCCAACCGCTTCACCATCGGACCGAGCCCGACTTTCTCCAGGGCCGCGAGCATCTCCTCGTCGGAGACCGGCCGCGTCGGAGGCGTGCCGACCAACTGGGCGCGCAACCCGCAGCGCACGGTGAGCATCGACTTGGGCACGAAATAAATCCCTTCGGCGCCGGGCCGGACGATCCGCCCTTTGCCGTTCTCCCAGAACCCCGCGGTCGCCAGGAACAGGGCCGTCTCCGCCGACACGTCCGGCCCTGTGATCAGCAGGTTGGTGCCCTGCGGGATCGCCAGCGAGAGGTCCTCGACCAGCGGACGGTGCTCGTGCAGCGACGAGAGCGACAGCCCTTCGTAGGCGACCCGGCCCTCCTCCTCGAGGACCTGGATCCCCGATGCCGCCGGGATCCGAGACTTCTCGATCGCCTGGGCGATGGTGTCCAGCCGGTTCGTGACCGCCGCGAATGTGGAGAGCGTCTCGAACTGGGTCACGATCAGCGAGAATGCGCCCAGGAACGCCGAGAACGCCATCGCCGACTGCGTCACGACGCCGAAATCCACCTGACCGTGGATGTACATCGGCGCCACGATCAACAGCGGGATGAGCTGGATCAGGTAGTTGTACCCGTTGACGAAGAAGTTCAGGTTCCGCGTGACCTTGATGATCGTCTTGTTGTTCGACACCACGTCATTGAGCCGGGCGCGGAGGCACTCGCGGACCGTTCGCCCGGCATTCATCGTCGCGATCGACTCGGCCGTCTCCCGCGTCTGGATCAGGTGGTAACGGAGGTCGGCCTCCTTCTGAAGCTGGAGGTTGTCCAACTGCACGAGCGTGCGCCCCAGCAGGATCGTCAACGCCGAGCCGAACGTCGCGTACAGCATCGCGACCAGGACCAGCTTCGGCGTGATCGACCAGAGCACGCCCAGGAACGCCAGCGATGTGACCAGGTTGTTCAGCGCCATCAGGAAGAACGACAGCGTCGTCTGCGTATACGACTTGACGTCCTCGGTGATCCGCTCATCCGGGTTGTCGACCTCGTCGTGGATCTTGAGCCGATAAAAGCGGTCTCGGGACATATAAAGATCGATCAGCAGGCGGGTCAGCCAGCCGCGCCAGAGGAGCCGCGTGCGCTCCTCCGAGAACCGGTAGAACGACGAGAGGACCGTCGAGATCGCGAAGACTCCGGCGTAGATGAAGGCATAGCGGATGAATCCTTCCATGTCACGCCGGGAGATCGCCGTCATGAAGTCGCGGCCGACATAGCTGTTGACGACGTTGAGTCCCCCGAGGGACACGAGCAGGATCAGGAGCGCGGTGAACCAGCCGATCGCGACCCATCGGACCTCGGACGTGAAGAAGAGTCGGATGGTCTGGAGCGACCGCGACCAGGCCTGTCGTTCGTTCTTGATCATCGAGGCCCCTCGTCCCTGGACGTTGCGATGGGGGCCTCGATCGCCCGACTCCCGGCCGGTACGTGGTCGCGACCGTCCGGATGCCGCCTCCCCGGCGCGCGCCGGGATCAAGCCCCCCGAACGATTCTCGCCGCCCGGCCGGGGGATTTCCACACCATCCGGGCCGAGTTCAACGTTTCGGCCGGCCGGCGGCCTTTCCCCGATCGGGAAAGCTCGCCGGGGACAGGATCCCTTCGACCCTATTTCCCTCTGAACGCCTTCTCGATCGTGGTGATGGGAAGATACAGGTGGAGCGGGCTGTCGAGGAGCGGGATAAAGTTATGTTTCCGGTAGAACATTCCTGCCTGCTGGTCGATGGCATCAACTCCGACGGCGTGGACGCCGAGCACCGCCGCCATCTCCAGACATCGCCTCAAGGCATCGACGAGCAAGGCATATCCTAACCCCTGTCCCTGGACACTCTCATCCACGGCCAGTCGTGCCAGGAGGATCATAGGGATCGGATGCCGCGGGAGATTTCGGGGAGCGTCATCGGGGAGATCTTGAACGGAGACACTCCCCGAGGCCAGGGTGTAATAGCCGTAAACCCGCTTCTCACCAGGACGCACCGCAACATAGGTCCGACCGAGATTCCGCTTCTCGTACTGACTGGCGAGCAAGCGGAGGAAATCATCGAGTGGGGCCCGTCCACAACGAAATGCGGCCCGCTCGAGAGACTTCTCCATCCGTTCGATCCGCCAGTCATTCGTCGGGTTTGGCATACTTGGCAAATGCGCGTCGGAGGGCCTCGTTGGGTTCGGGCGGATTGTTGATCAGATCGACGAGAAAGTCGTAATCGCGGGCACTCAGCGGCGTCCGCATCTCCTCGGCGAACCGGATCTCGTCCTCGGGGATGACCACCGCCTTGCGAATCCGGATCTCCGTATCGCTAACTTGCTCGACGATCACGGTCGAGTTCGCAAACCCCCGGGGAAGGGTCACCCGGGCTTTCTTGTCCGTCGTTCTCGTCTCGGCTGCCATCGGAATAGACCTCCATCGGCTGATGATAGCTTTCAGAGGGAAAGCGGTCAAGTGGGACAATCCCTCGATGGCGATCGTCTCGCCTCATTGACCGATCCTCCGAATCTGTCGCGAAGAAGCCGGGTCGACGCCCGATGCGATGCGACCCTACGCCATCGGTCATGCTCTCCGGGAAGATCCTCGCGCAAAGGGCGCCAAGGTCGCCAAGAAGGCGCGGAGAGAAACCTGAGGAATCGAGCGATCCTTCCTTTGAGTCTTCTTTGCGAGCTTGGCGCCCTTTGCGCGAGGATCCTCCGTCGGGCCGACCTGACAGGAGACCAACCGCCTTCCACGGACGACCCGGTCTCTTTTGATACAGACACGATTCCCCCCGGCGAAGAATCTGTATTGAGAGCGTCCGTTGCGGACAATATCGAGCGGAGAGCAGGGAGGGTAATTGAGTCCGCTTGAAGGATGAAGGACCATGACAATCTCAACGACGCGAGACGTCGAGCGACGGCTCCGGCATTTATTCGGAGCCGGCAGCGCCGTCGGCCTGACGGACGGCCAGCTCCTGGAGCGGTTCGCGGGCCGGCGCGGGGAGTCCGAAGCCGAAGCCCGCGAGGCGGCGTTCGAGGCGATCCTGGATCGTCACGGGGCGATGGTCCTGACGGTCTGTCGCCAGGTGCTGGGCGATGCGCACGCGGCCGAGGACGCGTTCCAGGCCACATTCCTGGTCCTGATCCGACGCGCCGGGTCGTTAAGACTGCTCGATAACGGCTCGATCGGCCCTTGGCTCCACGGGGTCGCCTACCGGGTCGCCTTGAACGCGCGGCGTGCGACGGCCCGCCGACGCGCACAAGAGCGGCGTGTGGCGATGCCGGAAGCCAGGGCAGGGGAGGCGTCCATCGCCACGGATCGCGACGACTCGAGCGCCGTACTGCACCAGGAGGTCGCCCGCCTACCGGCCAGGTATCGCGCCCCGGTGGTGCTCTGCTACTTCGAGGGCCGCACGCACGACGAGGCCGCCGCCGTGCTCAACTGGCCGGTGGGGACCGTCCGGGGCCGGCTGGCCCGTGCCCGCGATCAGCTCCGAGCGAGGCTCATGCGCCGCGGATTCGTGCCCGCCCTATCCCTCCAGGCGACCTTCGAAAGTTTTCCCATTCGCCACGCGATCCGCTCGTCCCTGCGAGACGCAACGCTCGCCGCCGTCCGGGGCGCGCCGGCTCCTCGGGTCGCCGTGCTCGCGAAGCTCATGGCGAGGAGCTGGCTCGCGGCCCGCTTGAGGATGGCCGCCGCGTTCATTCTGATCCCGGCCTTGCTGGCGACCGGGGTGCGCCACGCGGGTGATGGGGCGCGCCCGCGCCGCCTCCGCAACACGCCGCCCCAATGCCAGTACCGAGCCTGTCGAATCGGCCCCCGACGGCATCGATTGCCTTCCGACCTACCCCGCTGCCGAGATACGCCCGGGCGCGACTGGGCACCCCCGAGTTCCTCGGAGACGGCGAGATCAACCAGGTCTCCTACACGGGTAACGGGAAGTACCTGGCATCACGAGACACATTCGGCCCTTCACGAATCTGGGACGTGGCCTCGGGATTGACAATCCGAAAACTCCCGGATTACGGGGATTTCGCACTCTCGCCAGACGGGACGACGATGGCCCGCTTCGAGCAGGACAGAGGGCTGTGGCTCGAGGATCCGGCCTCGGGACGCGAGCGACGGCGATGGCACAAGATACCGGGCGAATCCTACGGGGCATTGACCTTATCACCGGACGGCCGCACCCTGGCCGCGATCACCAGCAGGGAGGGCGAGACGGACTTCTCCAGGAATCTCATCACGCTCTGGGATACGGCCTCACCCACCGAGTTCCGCCGTCGCTTGCGAGGCGACTGGTATGGCTTCCATGGCCTCAAGTTCTCCGCGGATGGGAAGGATCTGATCGTCGTGAGCGATGATTGGAAACCACCCCAGGCCGGAGGGTTTCTTCCTGTGCTACCTCCCGCGCAATGCGTCGTGCGGATCTTCGACCTCGCCACGAGTCGGGAGCGGAGTCGCTACCGCATCAAGGATGTCTGGGCCTACTCCGTGACCTTCTCGCGCGAAGGCTCCCTGCTCGCCGCCACGGACACCGACCAGGCGATCCGACTTTTCGATGTCGCCACCGGCCGTCAGCGCGGTCACAGGCTCGCCCACGGTCCCAGGCTCCGGAATGACAACGATCCGGCGAATCGCGCTCTTGAGTCGGATTCGGGGTTTCGTCTCGAATTCTCGCCCGATGGCTCGATCCTGGCCTCGGGCTCCCACGTCGGGACTGCGGCACCCCTGGCCCCGATCCATCTCTGGGACGTCGCCCGGGGCGAGGAATTGCGGCATTTCCCCGCGCACCCGGAGATGGTCCGATCGATTTCCTTCGCTCCCGACGGCAAGACGATCGCCTCGGGCGGCGGGGACCGGGTGATCCGGCTCTGGGATGTGGCCACCGGCCGCGAACGATTCCCGCACGTGGGCCACCAGGCCGGTCTCAGCGCGCTGGCCATCTCTCCGGTCAACGGGATCATCTACACGGGAGGGTCCGACCGGACCATCCGCCGGTGGGACCCGGCATCCGGCCGCGACCTCGGCATCTTCGCCAGGCTCCGGTTGCCGGTGATGGGGATGGCATTCTCACCCGACGGCAAGAACCTGCTCGTGGGCGGGTACGGCCAGGTGGCGATCTGGAGCGTGTCCGAGCGGCGGGAGGTCCGCCATCTGGTTTCCCACGAGTTCATGTCCTTGAGTTATGATCTCGCGTATTCCCCGGACGGCATGACCGCGATCGCCGAAGGCCGGGTCCTGGATGTCGCGTCGGGCGAGGCCGTGATGACCCTCCGGGCGGATCGTCTTCCAACGCCGACGGGGACGCTTCCCTATGGCCTTCCCGTAGGCGGGTTAGGCAAGCCCCCGGCGGTTCCCGATCCGACCAAACCGGAGAAGCCGATCCTCGATCGCTACCCCATCTTCTATGCCCCGGACGGCAAGCAGATCATCACGACCGAACCCGAGGGAATCCGGATCTGGGACGTCGCGTCGAAGAAGGAGGTCGGCTGGGCGGTCCGTTCACACCTCTACGAGAACAACAACGAACAGCATCACGCCGCCCTCTCGCCCGACGGTCGTCTCATCGCCGTGTGCCTCGAAGACAGCCGCAATGAGAAGGGAAATCGCGATTGGATCATCCAGGTCTGGGAGCTCGGGTCGGGTCGAGAGGTCGAGACCCTGAGATCGCATCAAGAGACCGGACTCCAGAGCCTGGCTTTCTCCCCGGACGGCCGACTTCTGGCCTCGGGCGGCGGGAGAGATGCCACGGTCCGGATCTGGGAGATCGCCACCGGCCGCGAGCTACGTCGATTCACCGGTCACCTCGCGGGCGTCAACGCCGTCGCCTTCTCCCCGGACGGCCGATCGGTCATCTCCGGGAGCGCCGACGCCTCGGCGATCGTCTGGGACGTCTCCGACCTTGCCGAACACCTGAGTGCTGTCAAGGCGCTCAACGCCCGATAGGACGTAGAGGCTGGAGCGCTCCGTTCGGCGCGGGTCTCCCGACCCCGCCGGGATGCCCGACCGAAGATCTCCCTCGCTCCGCACTCCGTTCGGCGCGGGTCTCCCGACCCCGCCGGGATGCCCGACCGAAGGTCTCCCTCGCTCCTCGCTGGCCCTTGCCTCGAAAGCATTTCTCTTCGCGAACACGCGCCGAAAGACGGAGACCTTCGGTCGGGCACTCGGGCGGGGTCGGGAGACCCGCGCCCAACCGGACGCACCCTACGGTCCCAGCCCTCAATCCCCTCTCAAGTCCAGGTGCGGCGCCGGCGGCACGGCACGCTGCCCCGAACTCGCCACGACTTCGGCGAGGAACCCGAGCAGTCGCTGGCAGAACAGCGGTAACGCGAACACCTCGGCACGACTGCGGGCCAGGGTCGGATCGTGAGGACAGCCCGCGCCTTCCCAGTCGTTGATCGCATCGAGCAGCCCGGCGGCGGTCGGCGAGGGATACGTCCGGCCAACCGAATCATCAACCGTCTCGGCCGCACCGCCGAGGCCCAGCGAGATCACCGGGGCGCCGCAGGCCAGGGCCTCGATGGGGACGATCCCGAAATCCTCCTCGCCGGGGAAGAGCAGGGCACGGCAACGCCGATAATGGTCGCGGATCACCTCGTCGGGCTGCCAGCCGAGGAATCGCACGCTCGGCCCGGCGATCGCCTCCAGCCGGGCGCGTTCGGGACCCTCGCCGATCACGGTCAGCCGACGCCCCGACTGCGCAAGTCGCCACCGCTTGGTCGATCCGCTTGTAAGGCACCAGCGCCGAGACGACGAGATAACCGTCGTCGCGCGGCCGATCGGTCGGGTCGGGCGTGTAGAAGGCGGCATCGACCGGCGGCTGGATGATCCGGCTGTCGCGCCCATAACAACTCGCGATCCGGCCGCGGACCGTCTCCGAGATCGCCACGAAATGCGAGACCCGCCGCGACGTCGCCCGATCCCACTCCCGCAGCCGCGAGAGCATCGTCCGCGCCAGCAGGCGCCTCACGGGCCGATCGGACCAGCTCTCCAGGTAGGTCTCGCGCCCTTGCCAGGCATATCGCATCGGCGTGAAGCAATAGCAGACGTGCGGGACGCCCTCCGGCGGCACGATCGCCTTGGCCACGCAATGGCTCAGGCTGACCACCAGGTCGACGTCTCCGGGCCGCCAGGTCCGCGCAGCCATCGGCATGATCGGCAACAGGTGGCGATAGTGGCGGAAGACGCCGGGTATCCTCTGAAGAGGCGAAGTCCGGATCGCCATCGACTCGATCGCCGGGCTGAGCGAGCCTCGCTTATGGATCAAGGTATAAAGCGTGGCATTGGGAAACGCCCGGCAGAGCACTTCCAGACACTTCTCGCCGCCGCGCATCCCGGTCAACCAATCGTGTACCAAAGCGACGCGCAATCCGGCCAGCGGCGAACTGGAGGTACGGATCTCCGAGCGGCTCTCGCGCAGCCGCGCAACGGCCCCAACATCGCGGTTGCTGGCATCCATGCCGGCCTCCCGGGTCAACGGGTCATCGAGAACGGGCGTCCTGGCCGGCTTGCTCGCGAAGTTGCTCACCCGCGCACACAGGTTTCGGACCGGGAACCTACACGACTTCGCCCGATCGGGCAAGGCGGGCTGGGATTTCGCCGAAAGGCCAGGACGATCTTGTTCGCGGATGGTCGCGGTTTCTAGGATGTCGGATGACAAGAGTCGTCGCGCGATGGAATGACGTCATACCTGGGGCAGATTCATGCTTCGAAATCGTTCGCAAAGTGGCCGTGATCGAGCCGAGATCGTCGAGACGTGGGTCCGCGGTCATGACCATCCTCCTGGTCGCGATCCTCATCATGCTCGGTCGATTGGTCGAGGCGCAGGAGCGCCGCGACGTGCCAAAGGCGCAGGCCCCGAAGGCAACGGCCAAGGAGGCCCCCCCGGAGCGTGCGGTCCCCGCGCCCGAGGTCGTCAACGCCGAGGTCCTCCCAAAACAGCGGGCGGATCCGCTCGACGGCCCGCCTTTCGTGACGTCCAGGGTCTGGGCGATCGCCGACGGCAAGACCGGGGCGGTCCTCTGGGGTCATCGCGAGGCCGAGGCGGTCGAGATGGCCAGCACGACCAAGATCATGACGGCCCTGGTCGTCGTGCGGCTGATGGCGAAGGACCCGGCCGTCCGCGACGAGTCGGTGACGTTCTCGAAGCGGGCCGATCGGACCGTCGGCTCGACATCGGACGTCCACGAGGGCGAGCATCTGCCGGGCCACGAGCTGCTCTATGGGATGCTGTTGCCTTCGGGCAACGACGCGGCGGTGGCGTTCGCCGAGCACTTCGGCGGCCGATTGAAGCCGCCCTCGGACGCCCCCGACCAGGCCGATCCGCTGCCCCGATTCATCGCCGAGATGAACCGTGTGGCCGAGGAGTTGGGGCTGCACGAGACGCATTTCGCCAACCCGAACGGCCTGCCCGCCCCCGGGCACCGCTCCAGCGCCCGCGACCTGGCCAAATTGACCAGCCACGCGCTGACCGATCCCACATTCGCCGCGGTCGTCTCGACCCGCAAGCACGGCTGCACCCTCATCGACGTCAAGGGCGGCCGACGCAATGTGGTCTGGACGAATACCAACCACCTGCTCGATGTCGAAGGCTACGACGGCGTCAAGACGGGCACGACGAACGCCGCCGGGACCTGCCTGGTGTCCAGCGGCCGTCGCGGCAAGGATCACCTGATTGTCGTCGTGCTCGGCGGCTCCAACTCTCCGGATAGCCGGTATGCCGATACACGGAACCTCTTTCGATGGGCCTGGCTGATGCGCGCTGACCGGCCGGCGACCAGATGAGGTAACGATCCGGTCCTCGATGACGGGGTAGGAGAAATCCTAGTCTCCGTACAATCTGGCCATCCGTCAAGCTTCCTCGTCTTCCGTGATGGCTTGATCGATCTCCTCACGGTTGTGCAGGTCATACGACCAGGCTGACTCCAGATCCTCATCGGTCAAATCGGGGTGTTGATCGAGGATGCGGGCATTCGACAGGCCCAACCGCTGCCACTGAATCAAGCCGGCCACCGTGTGGAGCGTGTTTCGGACGCACGCGGCGCCGCCGCAGACGCCGGGGATCTTCTGTATCCAGGTCGTCGTCGTGGTTGGAATCGGGGGCATTGCGACTCTCGCCTAGATCGTGTGAGGAGGCGATAATCGCCTCATCGAGGAACTTCATTCAATTTACCATGGCCCGGCGGCGGGACCTACCGATCGGTCGAGGATGGATAGAAGCCCAGCCGAACGAGTGACCCCGTGGCAGTGTTATGAGACCTCATTCGGGCGGGAGAGGCACGATCGCAACTTTGGATGGTCCGATCGAAACGGCAGTACCATTCAACTCGTCCAGCCAGGCATCGCCCATCTCCTGAGATCCTCCGGCCGGGGCATCGACGGAGACGCTCCACCGCTCGAAGCTCTGTCCTGTCTTGGGTAGAGCATCCTTGAACACGTCGGCGATGATGCCGGCCATCCACCGCGCCTCGCCCTCGCTCAACGGCCCGAGGATCGCCAGGTCGTGCTCATTCAGGTCGATCAGTGCCAGCTCGAAGCCGTACGGCGACGAGCCGACCTCGATCCGACCCGGAACCCGGCGCCACGATGCGTCCTGGATCCGGCGGAGCTCGATCCGATCCAGCCACTCCACCTCGATCGTCCGCGTCCGGCCGATGCCGACCTTGGGAACGGACATGGTGACCTCGCCCGGCCGCACGACCCAGCGCCGATTGCCTAACTGCCACGAAGCCCACGGCAGGACCCAGATGACGCCGGCCGATCCCAGGAGAATCAGGTATGGCAGGATGAACCATCCAACCCTCGGCCCGAACAAACTGAGGAATAGCGCACCAGGCATCGCCGAACCGACCATGACCAAGGCCGCGAGCAGCATGGCGGTGAACCAAACCTTCGCGGAAATGCGTATCCTGAATTCCGTGCGGTCCCACTCGCGGCGGCAATCGATGGTGCAGTCCGAAGGCTCCTCGGACAGCGTGCAAGACGCGTTCATGACTTCGCGATCCTCGCAACAAGGGACGTTCTCCCAGGTCGGTTCCCACGCACGAAGCTGCGACTCGATCCATTCCTGGAGTCGGTCCGCCTCGTCCGGATCTCGGCCCTGGCCGATGCGCAAGGGCCAACCGATCGACTCGATCAGCACGCCATATTCCGGGTGAGGTGGCTGATTCTGCCCGCCGCTTACCATCACGCCATATGGGATGACGCGCAGGATCTCAGCCATCGGGACCACCTTGCGATGCCGAAGGATCCCATCCACCCAGAGATACTCCAGGTTCTGCGAATCGAATCGGACCTCTTCGCGGCCGAAGATCACGCGCACGTACTCGTGCACGATAATCAAGCCAATTAAGAGAACCAACATAAATGCGGCGCTATACCCTCCGATAGCGAGGGTCGCCATGCAGCACGCGAATACGATCAACCAGACAACACGATAGATACTAAGGGTCTGCGGGTGCCGGACCAGGGTCGGGGCACCTAGGTCGGTCGGATTTCTGGCCGCCATCCCATGGCATGAACGGCACCAGACCATGTGCCGTTCGTATCGGGTGGATTTCATGGACGCACCCCCGAGCTCGCTCCGTGATCGTTCCGGCTCAACATCGTCGGTCGAGACATGGGTTGGCCTGACCTGGTCTACTTTATCATGATCCATCGTCGAGCACGCGCGATGATCCCAGACAAATCTCGGAGAGTTTTCCCCCCAACTCGTGACGGGACCACCGAACGACTCGCTCCGCCCGATTCGCTCTTGTGCGGTGGTCTCGGCGCGGAAATCTCAACTTTTTTCGATTTTCGTATCCGCTTTCCTGACTGAAGGTTCGGGAGAGAAGTACCCCGCATTTGCAATCGGAGCGTTTATGAATTTGCAAAGTTGCGGCATGTTAATTATAGGGATCGCGCAATCACTGCCAACAGGTTCAAAGTCAGGTGAGACATGGACAGCAAAGGAATTGGACAGGTCCGTCCGTACCGACCCGATCGGGGAATCGCCACTAACCTATTCGCGGGCAGCATGATCGGTGCTGGCAACTTGGCGAAGTGGGTTGATGAGTGCGAACCAGCGCGATGATTTCGAAGCGATCCATCGGTCTCCAGGGCTGAACGATCCGGATCCTCACTCCGTTGACCGGCGCACTCCAGTCTACCAGAATGAAGTCCCCCGAGAGTCATCCCCAGAAAGCGCGACACCGACCCGACCGCCAGGATCGAGCGAGCAAGACACCCCATGACCATAGCGACGACCTCCGCCCAATCGGTGAAAGTGACGCCCCGCGTCATCTCGGACCTGATCGCCATCGTCGGCGGGGACAACGTCCTCAATCGTCGCGAGGAGATGATGGTCTACGAGTGTGACGGTTACGTCGTCGAGAAGAGCGTGCCCGACGTGGTCGTCTTCCCCACGTCGACCGAGCAGGTCGTCGATGTCGTGAAGATCTGCCATCGCCAGGGCATCCCGTTCGTGCCGCGAGGCGCCGGGACCAGCCTGGCCGGCGGGACGCTCACCGTCGGTGGCGGGATCATGATCTGCCTGACCCGGATGAAGCGCATCCTCGAGGTCAGCCTACGCGACCGTTATGCGATCGTCGAGTCGGGCGTCGTCAACGTCTGGCTGACCCGATCGCTGGCCGGCACGGGCTATCATTACGCCCCGGACCCGTCGAGCCAGGGGGCCTGCACGATCGGCGGCAACGTCGCGACCAACTCGGGCGGCCCGCATACCCTCAAGTACGGCGTCACCGTCAACCACATCAAGGGTGCGACGCTCGTCATGCCCGACGGCACCCTGGTCGAGACCGGCGGCATCACCGAGGATAACCCCGGCTACGACCTGACCGGCCTGGTCGTCGGCAACGAGGGGACCTTCGGCATCGTCACCAAGGCGGTCGTCAACCTCACGCGCGACCCCGAGGCCGGCCGCACGCTCCTGGGCGTATTCGACTCGGTCGAACTCGGCCACCGAGACCGTCAGCGGCATCATCGCCGCCGGGATCGTGCCGGCCGCGCTGGAGATGCTCGATAACCTGATGATCCGCGCCGTCGAACAGGCCTTCGGATTCGGATTCCCCACCGAGGCCGGCGCCGTGCTGATCATCGAGGTCGACGGCCTCGACGCCGGCCTCGACCGCGAGGCCCAGGCCATCTCCGAGGTCGTCCAGACCTACGGCGGACGCATCGAGAAATCGATCACCTGGCGGACCCGCAAGGAGCCCGAATACGTCGCCATCTGGAAGAGCCGGAAATCGGCCTTCGGCGCCATAGGCCGCCTCAGCCCCACCTA
This sequence comes from uncultured Planctomycetota bacterium, assembly GCA_963777695.1. GTDB lineage: Bacteria > Planctomycetota > Planctomycetia > Isosphaerales > Isosphaeraceae > CAVZRC01. Next base: position 244,988 of record CAVZRC010000001.1, on the reverse strand, counting down.
TTGCACCCAGGACGGCGTCGTGCCCCGGACAAAGCTGCCGCACATCCTCCGTTTCATCACCGACGTCGGCAAGCGGCATAACCTCCGGATCGCCAACGTGTTCCACGCCGGTGACGGCAACATCCATCCGATCCTCCTCTTCGACGAGCGCGACGCCGATCAGGTCAAGCGCGTCTTCCTGGCCAGCCACGAGATCCTCGACGAGTGCATCAATGTCGGCGGCAGCGTCACCGGCGAGCACGGGATCGGCGTCGAGAAGATGGAGTTCATGCCCAAGCTGTTCACGCCCCAGGACCTGGCGGCCATGGTCGCCCTGAGGAACACCTTCAACCCGGACGGCATGTGCAACCCGTTCAAGATGATCCCTGGCGGCGCCGGCTGCATCGAACGCAGGAGCCCCGGTCATGCCGCACCGGCCTGATGGGACGAGGATTGCACTCCGTCGGAATGGTCCAAACCGGTACGACATTCCCGCCTTCGATCGGACGAGCTATCCTGAGAGACAGGATCACTCCAAAATCACGCATCCCAAGGGAGTCAGCCCACAGTGGCCAAGCGGCCTCGATTCTCGCGATGGCGACGGCTCCCCCCGGTCTTCCGGACGGGCGAGAACCGGCCGATCGGGTCGGGCAACGAGCTGGACCGGATCATCCTCTACCTGCCCAGCCGGCTCCTCGACCTGGCCGAGGCCCTCGCCGAGAAGGCGGGGATCCCGGCCGTCCAGGATTATTGCTCGCAGTTGCTGGCGAGGGCCATCGAGGCCGAGCAGGTCCAGCGGAAGGTGTCCGGATTCGAAGCGCGTCGCGGGCCCCTCGAGGGCCTGAAAGAGATCGCCGAGGACCCCGGATATCTCGCGGAATGGCAGGCGCGATCCGAACAGAAGTCTCCGCCCTCGAATCCGGCCCTGCCGCACGCGGGCGAGACCATCACGGTTAACCTTGTCCTGGCCGACGGAGATGTGACCTCCATGGAACCACCGATCGATGAGGATGACGACGAGACCGCCAAGGACTCTTCATCCGAGCACCGTCCCGGATCCGCGTGGGAGCCCGAAGACCATCGCGACGACGACCCGGTCCGCGTCTCGATCTCGACGACACCCCAGCCGACGATCCGCGTCGTGAGCGACCGGACGGCGCTGGAGGTCCTCTGGCGGCATGTCGGCACCGACGGAGACGACGCCGGATTCCTGCCCTGCCTGCGCCGCGGGGTGCCGGTCCCCGCCAGCAAGGTGGCCGAGCTGACCCAGGCACTCAGTCGTCTCGAGTTGGACCATCGCGGAGCCTCGGTGCTCGATCGCCGCATGGCCCATGCCTTGCACCGGCTGGCCCTCGAATCTCAAGTCCTGCTGACCGACGCCTGGCCGGGCGTGTTCGACGACCGCATGATCGCCGCGATCCGGTCCGTCCAGGAGGCGGTCGAGCGCATCCTCTCGGGCCAGGACATCCGCTACTATTCCAATCCCTCGCAATAGCCTTCGGAGTCATCGCTTTGACCGCGACCGCGCAATCGACGTGGCCCGATCCCCCCGCGGCCGGCCCGATCGGCGACGGCCGGGCGGCCCTGGAGTCGTTCCGCCCCGAGGACGTCGAGCCGCTCTGCCACCTGGTCCGCGAGCAGGTGGGCCTGGGCCGAGCCATCTACCCGCAAGGGGGCGGCACGGCGATCGATTACGGCGGCGTTCCCAGCAGGCCGGGCGTGGTCGTGGACACCCGCGGCCTCGACCGGTTGATCGATTACCCGTTCGCCGATATGACCATCACCGTCCAGGCCGGTATGACGCTGTCGGCCCTCCGCGCGATCCTGGTTGAGAAGCATCAGCGCGTGCTGGTCGAACGCACCCCATCCCGACCGGGCGACGATCGGCGGCATCTACGCGACCAACGCGACCGGCCCGCGACGATTCGCCGCGGGTCGTCCTCGAGACCAGATCATCGGTGTCAGTTTCGTGACCTCCGCGGGCGAGGTGATCAAGGGGGGCGGCCGGGTCGTCAAGAACGTCGCCGGCTACGACTTCCCCAAGCTCCTCACCGGCTCCATGGGCACGCTCGGCATCCTGACCCAGTTGACCGTGAAAGTCCGGCCGATCCCCGAGGCGTCCGCGATCGCATGGGTCCCGTTCGCCGACCCGGAGCGGATCGCAAACGCCCTGGACGGACTCAACCTGTCCGGCACTCGCCCGATGGCGATTGAGCTCCTCAATTGCCCTGCCGCTCGGGTAGTCGGCCAACCGCTCGGATTGCCCGCCGATCACGCCGTCCTCGCCATCGGCATCGAGGATAACGTCGAGTCGGTCCGCTGGCAGATCGATCGCCTCAAGGCCGAAATGGCCCCGGCCGATCTTGTGATCGTCGAGGGAGAACAGACCAGGCCGCTCTGGGACGGTCTCACCGAGTTCCAGGCCGGATCGCCCGGGCCGATCAGCATCATCGCCAATGTCCGGCCCTCGACGGTCGCGTCCTTCGTCGCCGGGCTGGACCCGGAGCGATGGTCGGTCCAGGCCCATGCCGGCAACGGGATCGTCCGCGCCCACGGGCTCGGCGACTGGACCCTGGACGCGGCGGCCCGGCAGATCGAACCCCTACGTCGCAAGGCCGTGGCCGACGGCGGCAACCTGATCCTCGCACGATGCCCGACCGAATGGAAGGAAAGCCTGCGGGTCTGGGGCGAGCCGCGACCCGACTGGGCCATCGCCGAACGCGTCCGAGCGGCCCTCGATCCCCTCGGCGCCTTGAATCCCGGCCGGTTCATCACGTAGGTTGGGCCGGATAGTCCGAGACACGAGTTTTGGGGTTGATGGGCACGGAGATGCCCGATTATAACCGCATTCGTCTCGACTGAAGACCCGACGGCGCAAGCGAGAAGGTGTGACGATCATGGCCGATGGAGAGGGAGGAGTCGCGGCGGGGTGTCGCGTCGATCTGGCGGGGCGGGTCGCGCTGGTCACGGGTGCATCGCGTGGCATCGGCCAGGCGATCGCGGTCCGACTGGCGGCGTGCGGGGCGTCGATCGCGGGCGTGGCACGCAGCCTCGACGGGCTGGAATCGACCCTCAAGGCCATCCGAGACGCCGGGGGGACCGCCGACGGTTATGCCGCCAATGTCGCCGATCCGGCCGACGTCGAGCGGGTCGTCGACGAAATTGAGGCGAAATTCCAGCGGATCGATGTCCTGGTCAACAATGCCGGAGTCACTCGCGACGGCCTGATGCTCCGCATGGAAGACAAGGCCTGGGACGACGTCATCGACACGAACCTCAAGGGGACGTTCCTCTTCTCCAGGGCGGTCGGCGCCCGGATGATCCGCGCGGTTCGGTCGGATCATCAACATCAGCAGCATCGCCGGAGTGATGGGAAACCCGGGCCAGGCCAACTACGCGGCCAGCAAGGCGGGCGTCATCGGCTTCAGCAAGACGATCGCTCGCGAGCTCGCGTCGCGAGGCATCACGGTCAACGTGGTCGCCCCCGGTTTCATCACCACCGATATGACCAACGTCCTGCCCGACAAGATCAAAACCGAAGTGAAGGAGCGCGTACCCGTCAGACGGTTCGGAACACCGGACGATATCGCCGACCTGGTCTGCTATCTGGCCAGCCCCAGCGCCAGCTACCTCACGGGACAGGTCATCGCCGTCGATGGCGGCCTGACCGCGTGACCGGGGGCCGAATCAATCCGAGGACCCGTCGTTCCGACCCACGCCGCCTCATCCGATTGACGCACCGACGCTCGTCCCCCGTCCCCGGGACGGACGTCCGATGGACATTTGGGATGCGGGATGCTAAGTTGAGTCGTTCTTGCGAAAACAGGGTGGTTGCGGCGTGGTCTCCATCATCGAGGCCGCGGCCGGTGCCTTGAGTCGATTCCTCCGGGAAAGATCGCCCACGCTCACTCCGATCCTCGGTCCCCAGGCGGGCCGAATCGGATGGAAGCGAGGGCAAACTGGGCTGTCTAACCCGGCTGCGGCGACGGGGACATGGGGTCCCGTTTGTCACGATTGAGACCATGAAACAGTGATCGAGTAGCCAGTAGGCCAGGAGGTCCGCCCGTGTCCGTGGAAGAGCGTGTGATCGAAATCGTCAGTGAGCAGATGGGAGTCTCCAAGGATCAGGTCACCCGGGAGACCGGCTTCGTCAACGACCTCGGCGCCGACTCGCTCGACACCGTGGAGTTGGTCATGGAGTTCGAGGAGGAGTTCGACATCACCATCCCGGACGAGGATGCCGAGAAGATCCAGACCGTTGGCCAGGCGATCGACTATATCGAGCAACATGGCCACTCCAAATAGGGCCGTCCGGTGCCGGGCTCGATCGAGCGGGCGCGCGTACGGCCGGGGTGTTGACCCGGGCCGGGCGCGAACCGGTGCGCATGGCGGTCTTCCGATCCCCACCCCGAAGGCGATTTAACAAGCAGAAGCATCATGGGACATCCACGCCGCGTCGTCATCACCGGAATGGGGGTGGTCACGTCGCTGGGCGACAGCCTGGATCGATTCTGGTCGGCCCTGTGCGCGGGCCAGAGCGGCGTCGCGCCGTTGACGCTGTTCGACACCTCCGAATTCAAGGTCCGGTTCGGCGGCCAGGTCCACAACTGGGACCCGGTCTCGCGGTTCGGGGTCAAGGAGGCTCGGCACCTGGATCGATTCGCCCAGTTCGCCATGGCGGCCGCGATCTCCGCCGTGGAGGATTCCGGCATCGACTTCGCGAAGCTGCCGCCGGACCTGTGCGGGGTGATGATCGGCTCGGGGATCGGCGGGCTCAACGAGTTCGAGACCCAGCATTCCACGATGATGACTAAGGGTCCGTCGCGGATCAGCCCGTTCACCATCCCCAAGCTCATGGTCAACGCCGGCAGCGGCCAGATCTCGATCCGGTGGGGCCTGCAAGGCCCTTGCTCGGCGATCGCCACGGCCTGTGCCTCGGCGACCAATGCGATCGGCGACGCCCTCAAGCTGATCCAGGTCGGCTGGGCCGACGTCATGATCACCGGCGGCAGCGAGGCGGCGATCACCCACATGGGCCTGGGCGGCTTCGCCGCGATGCGCGCCCTCTCGACCCGCAATGACGACCCGCCCCGCGCCAGCCGCCCGTTCGACCGCGATCGCGACGGCTTCATCCTGGCCGAGGGCGCCGGCGTGCTGATCCTCGAGGCCGAGGAGGTGGCCCTCAAGCGCGGGGCCCGGATCTACGCCGAAGTGCTAGGATATGGAATGTCGGCGGACGGATGGCACATCACGGCGCCCGACGAGGAAGGCCGGGGCGCCGCCCGCTCCATGAGGCGTTGCCTCGCCGACGCCCGGCTCAACGCCGAGGACGTCGACTACATCAATGCCCACGGGACCAGCACTCCGCTCGGCGACATGGCCGAGACCATCGCCATGAAGCACGTCTTCGCCGATCACGCCCGACGACTCCAGATCTCCAGCACCAAGAGCCAGCTCGGACACCTTCTCGGCGCCTCCGGCGGCGTCGAGTTGATCGCATCGGCCCTGGCCATCGAGACCGGCGTGCTCCCGCCGACCATCAACCTCGACCACCCCGGCGAAGGGTGTGATCTCGATTACATCCCCAACGTCGCGCGGGAGGCACGCGTCAACCGCGTCATGTCCAACAGCTTCGGATTCGGCGGACATAACGCCAGCCTGCTGATCGGACGCTACACGTCCTCGGGAGCACACTAGGATGATGTCGCCGGCCTTGAGTGGTCCTTGTTCAGAGTTCAGAACTCCTGGGCATACGCGTCCTCGCCGTTCTGTTCAGACGTCATGTCGCTCCATGAACCGGATTGGCCTCTTGGCATCCTAATTCGACGGCGGATCGGTCGGCAAGACTCGTCGTCGCGTCCGACTCCCACCACCGTGTGCGGTCGATCCCATCTCCGAGGGACCCGAGATTCGTCGCGGGATCGGCCCATCTCGATTGACGCAATTCCTCCGACGTCTGTACGATCCAGTATCGCATCGAGTTCCTTCCGTGGGATAGCCACGAGGCACGGCCTGGGTGCGGAGTCATCAAGAGGGGTCGGAGCGGAATGATCGCACTCGTGGTGTCTTTGTTGTCGGCAATTCAGCTCGTCGGCCATGCCGAGGCGATCTCGGGCCAGTTGGTCGAGGCGAACGGCAAGCCAATCGGCGGGGCCGAGGTCGTACTGACCGCGGGCGCGGCGCCGGACGGCTCGGTCCCGATCCTGGCGGGGACCACGAGCGATGCCTCGGGAGCGTTCCGAATCGAGCGTCCGACGGCCGATCGGCGGCGGGACTTCACGTCTCCGGGAGTGATCTGGGTTTACAAGCCGGGATTGGGCCTGGGAATTGTCGATTTGCTACGCGCCGATCGGCCCGACCAGGTGCATCGGCTGGTAATGGAAGCCCAGGAGCCTCGTCGGCTCACGCTCCGCGATGCCGGCGAGAAGCCGGTCGTCGGCGCCAGGGTGGCCGCGCGGCTCGTCGAGACCGAGCGGACCGGCTACCTGGGCGTGACCGTCCCGGACGTCTGGCGGAGCCGCCTGACAGTCTTCACCGACGCCCAAGGTGTAGCCGTCCTGCCGGGCCTGACTCGCCGGATCGATTTGCGAAGCGTCCAGATCGCAGCAGCTGGCGGCGGTTCGCAGGTCGAGACGCTCCCGTATAACGACGGGAAACTCGACGCTAGGCTGACCTTGGGCCGCTCGTCCCGGCTGGCGGGTACGATCAAGAATGCCACGGGGATGCCGGTCGCCGAGGTGACCGTCGAGGTCTGGGTCCGGTGCGGACTCCTGGCCAGCAATCAGCAGTTCGCCTACGTGGTTCCCGAGGTGGTCCGGTTCGAGGGCGGGCCGGTCCGGACCGATGGCTCCGGCAACTTTTCCACACCGCCTCTGCTCCGGACGGGCTCGACCTATCGCGTCGTCGTCCGGATGGCCGGGTTTGCGACGGCGATCTCCGACTGGATCACGCTCCGGGGCGAGTCGCAGGCGCTGCCGCCGTTGACGATTCGCCGCGCTGCGGACGCTCGACGGCCGGGTCGTCGACCAGCAACGCCGTCCGATCGCGGGGGTTCGGGTGTTCCAGCCCGGCGACGGTCCCTCGGCGACGACCGACGAGGCGGGCCGGTTCCGCATCGCGGGCGCTCGACCGGGAAGGTCGTTCTTGCTTGCCAGCCGGGACGGGTTCCAATTCTCGGGAGCCCTGATCGACGCGAAGGAATCCGCCCCGATCGAGCTGACCCTGAGCCGGCCCGGCGAGCCGCCCGACCGGCTCATGGTGACGCTCCCCGGCCCTATCCCGCAGGAGGAGTCTCGCGCGCTCGCGCGACGGATGATCGGACCCTACCTGAAGCAGGTGCTGGCGAAGGGCGATGATGCGGCCAAGCTGTGGACCCTGCGAATCCTGAGGTGGTTGGATCCTCCGGGGATGCTGGATCAGGTCCAGAAGACGCATTTCGAGAGGGGATCCACGTCCGACTATCTGCGCGGCGAGGCCGCGCTCGGGCTGGCCGCCGACGATCCCGATGAGGCGGCGGCGATCGCCGAGACGATCGCCGATCCCGCCTATCGTACGGGTACGCTGGTCGATCTGGCCGATGTGACGTCGGTCGCCGATCGTGCCCGCAAACTGGCGTTACTCGATCGCGCCGCGCTCCAAGCGCGCGGCGCCGCGCTCTCCTCGAACAAGCTCTTCCAGATGGGCGAGGTGGCCGAGCGCTGGCTCGAACTCGGCGAACACGAGAAGGCCCGGGTGCTGTTCGCCGAGGGCCGGAAGCTCGTCGAGTCGCTGCCGCCCCAGAAGCGGACCGATGCCGGCTCGTTCCAGGCGCATCTCGCGCGGGTCGAGCCGGACGCGGCCCTCGCCCTGATCAAGGACGTCGGCCCGATGCGATGGCGACAGCGGGTCTACGGGAACATCGCCAGCCGGCTGGCGTTCGAGCATCCGGCCGAGGCCGAGGCCGTACTCAACCAGATCGAGGAGCCGATCTGGCGGATCTACGGCGCGCCTCGGATCTGCCGACGGCTCGTCCGGAACGACCTGGACCGGGCCAGGCGGATCGCCGCCTCGCTGCCGAATCCATCAGAACGCGCCTATGCCTGGACGTTCCTCGCCGACGGCCTGTCGGCCGGCGATCGCACGGGCGCCTCGGCGGCGCTGGACCGGGCGCTGCGCGAGATCGACGCCATCGATCATCGGCAAGTGTCCCCCTATGATGCCAATGCGGCCGTGTCGATCCTGCCGATGGTCGAGCGGATCGCGCCCGATCGGGTCGCCGAGGTCTTCTCGCGCGCGGTCGCCTTGCATGGGCCCGCGGACGACCCGCGCACCGACTTCGGCGCCGACAACCCGTTGCCGGCCGAGGCACTGCTCCTGTCCCGATACGACCGAGATGTGGCCGCCACCCTCTTCGAGCCGGTCGCCCAGTTCGTGAGCAGTCGATCGCTCCGCGACGGCAACGACATCATCCCGGTCGTGCTCCTGACGCTCGCCAGCCTCGACCCCCGGACGGCGGTCGAAGTGGTCGAAGGACTGCCGCCGGCCCCGACGCTCGACCTCAACGATCGGTCGAACTGGGCCCGGATCACGGTCGCCGAGACCCTGGCCTTGCCGCCGGATCGGCGATGGATGGGCATCTGGCGTTTCCACTCCGGCTGCGGCATCGCCATGTTCGAGGAGAGGTACCGCGAGCTTTGAGCGTCTGTCCCGAAAGCCCCGTGTCGTTGACCGGGTTCGTCGGAGATGGCTAAGATAACCTGGCCAAACACATTTCCCCCCGATGCCCGGAGGTCGGTCCCATGCTCCAGGTCGCGTTGCTCTACACAATTCTGCTGGCCGGCCCGGCTAGCGATCTCGCCGCCACGTCCGGTGATGTCCAGACTTATGAAGCGTTGAAGGCGAAGGCGGGCAAGGACTCGCAGGCCCACGTCAAGCTGGCGCTCTGGTGCGAGGCGCAGGGACTCGACACCCAGCGGGTCAAGCATCTCGCCCAGGCCGTGCTGTCAGACCCGAAGAATGTGACGGCACGCGGGCTGATGGGATTGATCGCGTCGGGCGGCCGTTGGGAGACCGCGGTATGGGCCCGCGAGCGGATGAAGGCGGATGAGGCCCAGGCGGCGAACCTGGCCGAATACGAAGGGCGACGGTCCAGGCTCACGGCCGACGAGATCCACAGCCGGAAGGCGGTCGAGGGCGTCCAGGAGAGAGGCAATCTCGAGGCCGCCTACATGGCCCGCGTCAAGAATAATCGACGCCTGGCGCAGGCGCATGTGGAGTTGGGCCTCTGGTGTCGTGCGAAAGGACTGGAGCCCGAGGCGACCGCCCACTTCACGATGGCCGTCCAGCTCGATGCCTCTCGGGATACGAAATGGAAACTCCTGGGCTACGTCAAGCACAACGGTCGATGGATGAGCCCGGAGCAGGCCGCCGCCGATGAGCGCAAGACTCGCGAGCAGAAGCAGGCGGATCGCTACTGGGAGCCGTTGCTCAAGAAGTGGTTGTCCTGGCTGGGCGAGAGCCGTCATCGTCGAGAGGCCGAGGATCTGCTGGCGACCGTGAGCGATCCGGGCGCAGTCCCGTCGATCTTGAAGCTCCTGCCCATGGACCGGCCCGAGGCCGACCAACTCCGACGCGTCCGGGTACTGGCCCAGATCGATGATCGGTCATCGTCGCAGGCCATCGCCTACCAGGCGATCTGGACGCTCTCCGGCCCGGTGCGCCGCGAGTCGATCGAGGTCCTCAAGGGCCGCCCGCCCCGCGACTATGCCGGGCCACTCGTCGAGATGATCCACGGCCCCATCCGATACGAGGTCCAGTCCGTGACGACGCCGGGTTCGCCGGGCGTGCTGGCGATCGAGGCCCCCCGGTTCCGCATGCTGCGCAACTACGAAAGCCCTCCCGCTTTCACACTCAACGCGTCGTTCCGCGGCTATATCGGAACGTCCCCCAATGGCCTGCCGTTCGTCGCGCAGGGCCGGGAGATGGAGGATATGGACCGGGCTTTCTGGAACCCGCCGGCGATCGCGGCCAAGGTCCAGGAGATCGAGGTCCGCACGGCCACCATGCTGGTCCAGGCGGCGGAGGCGGCGCGGCTCCAGATGGCCGCCGACATCAGCGACATCGCGATCGCCAACGAACAGGCGCGCGTCTACAACACGAGCATCGTCCCGGTCCTGGAGGTCGCCGCCGGCGCGCCGAGAAACCTCGGCAACGACGAGGATGCCTGGCGAAAATGGTGGTTCGACACGCTCGGTTACAGTTACCAGGCGTCGCCCAAGCCGACGATCACTCAGCTCGTCGAGACGCAATACGATCCCTACCACGTCACGACCTGTTTCGCCGCCGGTACACCGGTCCGCACGCTCGACGGCGACCGGCCGATCGAGGCCATCCAGGTCGGCGACCAGGTCCTCAGCCAGGATGAGACGACTGGTGCTTTGAGTGTGCAGCCGGTCGTGTTCGTCCACCGCAACCCGCCCGGCAAGACCTTGCGGATCCGCCTCTCCGACGGCGAGTCCGTCGTGTGCAGCGTCTATCACCGGTTCTGGCGAGCCCACCTCGGCTGGGCCCAGGCCCGCGAGCTCAAGCCCGGCGATACCCTCCGCGGCCTCGAGGGCCTCGTCCGGGTCGAGAGCATCGGCTCGGACCCCGTCCAGCCCCTTTATAACCTCGAGGTCGCCGGCTCGCGGACCTTCTTCGCCGGGCGTACGGTCCTGCTCGTCCACGACAACACTCTGCCCGATCATCGGCTCAAGCCGTTCGACGCCCTTCCCGTCGTGGAGGCGATCCCGATGAGGTGACGAATGGCGGGAAAGGCAGGTTGCGTTTTCCCAACGCCCCGCGAGCGCAACGATCGCACCCGCGACTAATTCAAGATCCGGCGTTCTCAAGCACCTTGGCCAGCTCGCCAACGAACTGGCCGATCTCGCGGACGACCTCGGTCCGGGGCCGGTTGACGGCCTCGGCGAGGCGTCGCACGATGGCGCTGCCGATGATCAGGCCATCGGCGACCGGGGCGAGCTGACGCACCTGGTCTGGGCCGCTGATCCCGAACCCGATGCAGATGGGCAACGGCGTCTGGGTCCGCAGCCAGCCGACGGTCTCGGTCAGCTCCGAGGGCAGGCTCTTGCGTTCGCCAGTGATCCCGGCGACCGAGACATAGTAGATGAACCCGGTGGTCGATCGGGCGATCTCGACGGCACGCTCGCGGGGTGTCGTCGGGGTGATGAGCTGGATCAACTTGAGGTTGCGCAGGGTGGCCTTCTCGAGCAGGGCCCGCGATTCCTCGACGGGCAGGTCGGGGACGATCAGGCCGTCGAACCCGGCCGTGGCCGCGTCGTTGAGGTAGCGCTCCACGCCCAGCCGGTGGATGATCGCATAAGAGACCATCGAGACCATCGGTGCGTCGTTGAACCGCGCCGAGCCCTCGGCGCGGAGCGTGCGTAGCGTCTGGAAGATGTGCGCCACCTTGACCCCGCGCTCCAGCGCGCGGTGATAGCTCGCCGAGATCACCGGGCCGTCGGCGATCGGGTCGGAGTAGGGAATCCCGACCTCGACCATGTGCGGCGCCCCGGCCGACGAGCTCACTGATGAGCATGCCGGTCGTGGAGAGATCGGGATCGCCGGCGGTCACGAACGGCATGAGCGCGCGGCGGTTCTCGGTGCGGAGCCGTTCGAAGAGGGTGTCGATGCGATTCATGAGTCCGGCATGAGTAGGAGTTTTCGTTCGGGCCGTTGCTAAAGGAAATTCACGGGATCTGACCGACTCCCTCGAGGATCGACCAGTAACCGCCGGGCAACATGTCCACCAGGTGCTGGTGGGCGGCTTCCGCCATCGCGAGGGTCGGGAAGCGTAACTCGACCTTCCCGCCTTCGAGGGTGATCCCTCCCTCTTCGATCATGGCCCTGCGTAATTCCGCCGGGTCCGCCTCGCCGCGCCGGGTCATGGGAACGACCGCATACGGTAGGATCTGCTGCTTGATGGCCTCTTGGTAAGTCACTCCCATGGCCATCGCGATTTGATTGCGCCTATCGCCGTATGCGTCGAGAATCACCTGGGACCGGTCTTCGGCCCAGAGCCCCTCGAATTCGTTCCATACGACGATCACGTCCATCCTATCGGACTGTTCCAGGGGGATTTCGAAGATGAGTGGACCATCGGGCATCCTCTGGCCTGAGAGCTCACCGGCGAGGTCCTCTCGAAGTTGTTCTCGTCGCACGGGTGTCAGCACATTGGCCGTGGACCGACCTCGGATGACAGGCATCAGTCCCTCCCGCAGAGATCATCACGGTGCTGGATGAACCAGGACGCGGCCTCACGGACTTCATCCGCCTGGTCTGAACTGATTTGTGTTGTCTTGTAGCGCAACTCGGGTCGCCAATGTTCGTAGGCCTGCTCCGCGTTACGGATGGCCTCCTTCATGAGGCGAGCCTCGCGTGCAGTCAATTCCCGGGAGGCAGAACTTTGCCATTCGAGGAACCGAGCCCAGCCTACCAGGGGGTGAGGATCGCTCTCCATGAGTGGTTGCCCATTCGGTAACCTGAGTTGGCGCGCATACGACATGCGGCGCTGTCGCGCATCCCGGTTGATGGGCATATTCGGCGAAAATCCGGCGCTCCGATAGTACGCTGCAGCCAAGACCATCTCCACACTGTAGCCGAGAAAATAAATCGAGGCCAGGAATCGCTTCTGCTCCATCAATCGCTCGGCATCCTGGAAGCGATGCTCCGCGGCTCGCTTCAATCGCTTGATGCTGTCTGGAGCAAAGTGATCGGCTAGGAGGATGTCACGAGCCATTGCGAACGGCTTTCCCGACCTCACATCGAAAGTCCGAGTATCACCACGACCATGAGGTGTTTCAGATCGGCTCGCCGCGGAGCCGGGCAACTTCATAGGCATCCTTGTCCCCGCGCCGGAGAGGCAGACGAGCAGCACCTTGCCGGGTCCGAGTCGCCGGGCCTCCTTGAACGCCTGGGCCAACGCGTGGCTCGATTCGAGCGCCGGGAGGATTCCTTCGTAACGGGCGGTTGCGTTGTAGGCGTCGAGGGCCTCTCGATCGGCGATGTTCTCGTAGCGGACCCGGCCAAGATCCTTCCAGTAGCTGTGCTCCGGACCCACGCCCGGGTAGTCCAGCCCCGCCGAGATCGAGTGGACGTTCGCGGTCTGGCCGTCGTCGTCCTGGAGCACGTAGCTGAAGCTGCCGTGGAGGATGCCGGGGCGTCCCTGGGTCAGGCTGGCGGCATGCTCGCCGGCCCTCAGACCGCGGCCGCCCGCCTCCGCCCCGATCAGTTCGACGTCCGCGTCCTCGATGAAGCAGGCGAACATCCCGGCCGCGTTCGATCCGCCGCCGACGCAGGCCACGACCGCGTCGGGCAATCGGCCGACCTGGTCGAGGGCCTGCGCCCGGGCCTCCCGGCCGATCACCGACTGGAAATCGCGCACGATCATCGGGAACGGGTGCGGGCCGACGACGCTGCCGATCGTGTAATGGGTCGTCAGCGACGAGCCCATCCAGTCGCGCATCGCCTCGTTGGTCGCGTCGCGGAGGGTCCGCGAGCCGGTCGCGACCGGCACCACCTTCGCTCCCAGCGTCTTCATGTTGAAGACGTTCAGCTTCTGGCGGCGGATGTCCTCTTCGCCCATGTAGACCGTGCAGTCGATGCCGAAGAGGCGCAAGCCGTCGCCGTGGCCACGCCGTGCTGGCCCGCGCCGGTCTCGGCGATCACCCGCGTCTTGTTCATCCGCTGCGCCAGCATCACCTGGCCGATCGCGTTGTTGATCTTGTGCGCGCCGGTGTGATTCAAGTCCTCGCGCTTCAGGTAGATCTCGGCCCCGGCGTTGAGCTTCGTCAGCCGCTCGGCGTGGAACAGCGGCGAGGGCCGGCCGACGTAGTGCTTCAGGTAATTGTCCAACCGCGACTGGAATTCCGGATCCGCCTTGGCCTCCTCGTATGCCAACGCGAGCTGGTTGAGCGCGTCCATCAAGGTCTCGGGCACGAATCGGCCGCCGAACGAACCGAACCGGCCGAGCGGATCGGGTCCATGGAGCGGGCGGTTCATCGGGATGGTCGCGGGCGACTCCCCGGGGGGATTTTCCGGGATGCTCGTCATGGACGTGGACATCGGCAGGCGGTCCTTCGTCGGTCGGTCGTCGATCGGTCGGGTTATCGAGACGCTCGGGGGACGCATCGGGCGGTCCCATGTCCTCGATTGTCCCGACCCGGAAAGCGTCCGGTCAAGGGCAAGCGATGAGGTGCTGGCGCGTTCCGGATCGTACGGCGAGCGGGAGAGCCGGCTCGACCAGCTCCCCCGCCACGACGGACTCAATTCCCGCCGCTTCCGGTAGGCGGAGTCGTCGTCGGAGTTCCGGAGGGCTTCTTCAGCGGCTGGACGTTGATCGGTATGGCCCAGACGAAGTCGAGCTGGAGGTTCTTCAGGCGCGGCAGATAGAGCTGGCTGCCGGTCGCCGGGTCGAGACCGGGGTAGTCCCAGAACCAGTTCGGGTCCAGGGGCCCGTTGTAGCTCTGGATCGGATTGCCGACGATCTCGAAGGCTGTCGGAAGCGGAGTCTGTGACGACTGCTGGAGGGACTGGATGCTCGGGAAGAGCTGCGGCTGGAATCCGGCCGTCGGGAAGGCACTCTGACCGAGGGAATTCCCCGCGGCCCGGCCGTGGCAGGTGATGCAGCTCGAGGTCGGCACGAAACCCTGCTCGGTGATCGAGTTGCCCATCTGGGTCGGTGTGCCCGCCGTCGCGGTGAACTCGGTCTGCGTCCCCTTGAGGCGGTAGTTCTTGTACACCTCCAGGTATTCACCCTCGTAGCCGAACTCCGCGAACAGCCTGAGTAACTCCTTGCGGACGATCCCGCGCGAGTAGGTCACGTTCTTGCCGTTGGCGTCCTGAAGGGCCAGCCGCGGTGGCTGATAGGATGGGTTGGCCGGATTGTCCTCGTAGGCGACCCCGAAATCGTCATAGCTGCCGAGGTAGTCGCTCCGTTCGGTGTTGTCGACGTGCTCGAAGGTGCACCAGAACCATTGGGGCAAGACCTTCGAGCTGATGTGCATGGCGACCAGCCCGAACAGCTTGACCTTGTTTTGGTCGGTCGTGTCCTGGAGGTACGACCATTTGAACTTCGACTTCTGGGCCTCGGTGATGAGGATCCAGTTCGTTTTCACCTCGACCGACTCGATCGGGAAGTTGATCGTCTGCACGACCTGGTTGATCGTCTGGAGATTGATCTGAGTGGCCTTCGCGGCGGCCTTGGCGTACTGGGCCGCGACGCCCTCCTGGTACCACAAGTCGTTATCGAGGATGAATCGGAACGTCTCGTAATTGCGATGGACCGTCTCGAGGGCCGGCACGGTCGGGGCCGGGACAGGCTCGGTGGTCTCGGTGCCCTCGGCGCGGGCCTTGAGCTGCATGCGAAGGCGGTGGAATCGCGGCTGCGAGGCTTCCACGAGGGAACGCAGCCTCGCCTTCCGCGTATAGGGTTTGTCCGGCCATCGGGGCGGCTGGCTCTTCTCGGGCTCCTGCGGGAACGTGGCGGGATCGTCGATCCAGGTCTCGAAGACCGCATTGTTGCTCTGCGGTGTCTGGAACTCGGGAGGCGCCTTGCGATTGACCCGCACGAAGAGTTCCCAGGCGAATCGCGACGGCTTGTTGACCGCCAGGTTGGCCGCGTTGGCGGGGAGCTTCACCTCCTGCGCAGGATCCGGCTTGTCTTGCCCCCTCGCCGCGGTCGGCGAGCCGGCCGCCAGCGAGCCGATCGCGAAGACGCCGGCCGCGATCGCACGGACACGGCCACCGAGCCACGATTCACGTCTCGTCCAGTTGCCCATCGTTGGCCTCCATCAAATGCATTCCACGGGAAAGCGACATGACCTCGCGCGAGGTCTTGACTGCCCGAACGAACCGACGATACCGCCGCGATGACCGGTACGATCCGAGATGATTCCTGCCCACGCTCGCCCTGCTGACGAATCGCATGATGCTCGAATTGAGGGCGCTCCTACGGCCGGCCTCCACTAGCCGGACAGGATCTCTCATCCCGCCCCGAGGCAAATCGTTTCGGAGGTCGTGACGCCGGTCGAGTCCGGGCACTCAGTCGGCCGAATCGGCCGATTCTTCGATCTCAATCAGAAAGGATGCGCGGACGGGAGCGAACGCCGGACATCGCGCGGTGCCCTTCCCTCGTCCCCACGACTGTCGCGCGGGGAATCACGTCGGGATTCGGGGCCTTGTCATCGCGCCCCGACGCACGAAATCCGGATCGGCGACAAGACTGAGTCATGTCGCTTAATAACTCTATACCGGCGAATTCGGTGGGACTTGACTCGGCAATCGAAAATCTTTTCTAGAATGGCGAGAAATGAAAGCCAAAGCGCCAGGCTTGCCCAGAGCTCATCACCGCCTCGCGGTCGCCGGGCTTTCCTGATCGACTTCATCTTCCTCGGCATCGCCGGGATAGAAGTCGAAGAATCGCTGCCCGGCGAAGTAATCCGCCATGGCCTTGCGCACGGCCCGCAGTTGCTTGACGAACTTGGCATACTGGCGGATCAATTGTTTTCGCTGCTCCTCGGGCATCTCGAGGATATCCGCATAGAACCGGCGCCCTCGCGAATCATCGTGGAAGCTCCAGAGCCGCTTGATCCGCAGGCCGGAGTCCTCATCCTCGAACTCGAGCATCCGGGCGAATTGCCGGGCCTTCATCTTCTTGGCATAGGCGACCAGCTCGACGTCGGTCTCGAAGCCGCCGATCTTCTCGATCCAGTCGACGATCTCCTCGGTGGTCAGTCGCGGACCTTTCTCGGCACAGAGTTCCCTCAGGCTGGCGACGATCTCGGCGGGTCCCATGCATCTGCCCTCACTCGGTCCAATCAACGATGTCCCACATCCCTAGCCTATCGAAACCTCATATTCTTAATCTCGGGGATTTTAGCGGAACTGTCCAGACGTGTCGATGCACTGTCGTACAAATTGGCCAGATTATCAGGAATAAGCGATAGACTCGCCGAGCCATAAGTGCCGCAGCCCGGCCCGATCCGCTCGCCGGAGTGGCATCGAAGGCCCCACGCCTTTCCCGCCGGGTCGTCGATGAATATAAAGGAAGAGATGGATCTTGGCCGAGACAGCGCACCGAGCGGGACCGCAGAGCGATCGAGGTAGAGCCATGTGGCTACGTTCTTCGGGATTTTGGATAGTCTTGTGGACCTTGGTCGTTTCTCCGGCCAGCGGATCGGAACCCAAGGGACCAGAAGCCGTGACCGTCGATTCCTCGGCGGCAGAGCGTGGGCGGATCGCGTTGACCTCGACGGGCTTCCTCAAGCCGGAATGGTCGGAGTCGGCCTACAAGCGTGCCGGCCGGCTCTGGGACCACTCGTCGCCCGATCCGGATGCGGACCCGGCCGGCTACGCGGCGGCATTCCGGTTCCGATACGGCTTGCATCCGGCCCCTTACCCTAACGACGGCCTGCCCATGGGATTGCGACGCGGGCTCGGGCCCGGCGGTGTCAAGAAGGGCCTGCAAATCGACTGCATGGCCTGTCACGGCGGCTCGATCGGCGGCAAGAGTTATGTCGGCCTGGGCAATACCCAGCTCGATCTCCGTGCCCTCCTCAACGAGATGACAACGGCCGACGGCCGGCGTCCGCCGCCGCCCGCCTTCATCCTCAACTCGTCCCGTGGGACCAATAATGCCGGTCAGGTTGCCGCAGTACTGTTGAGCCTGCACAACACCGACCTTTCGTTCCGCAGTTTTCCACTGCCGCTGGCCGCCAATCTCCCCGAGATGGACACGCCCGCCTGGTGGCACCTCAAGCGCAAGGCAACGATGTATTACGACGGGCGGACCGATGCCCGATCCGCCCGGACCAACATGCAGTTCATGCTGGGCGAGAAGAATCTCGAGCAATTCAAGGCCCTGGAGCCGGCCTTTCGCGATTTGCAAGCCTATTTGAAGAGCCTGGAGCCTCCGAAGTACCCGTTCCCGATCGACTCCGCCAGGTCGGAGCGGGGCAAGGCTGTCTTCGAGAAATCCTGCGCCCGATGCCACGGCACTTACGGGCCCGGCGGGGCGTACCCCAACAAGATCGTCCCACTCGACGTGATCGGCACCGATCCGGCGCGGTTGAAGGGCCTGTCCGACCGGCTGGTCGCCCACTACAACTCCACCTGGCTGGGCGCGGATTATCCGGTGAAATCCGAGCGCGTGGGCTACCAGGCCCCGCCGCTCGACGGGATCTGGGCCACCGCCCCCTACCTGCACAACGGGACCGCCCCGACCCTGCACACGCTGCTTCAGTCGTCGACCCGCCCCCGTCGGTTCACCCGCCCACCGTCAACCGAGTTCGAGCATTACGACGCGGTCCACGTCGGCTGGAAGTTCACCGAGGTCACCGCCGAAGAGCAATCCTCGACGGCTCGCCGCTCGGCGTTCCAGGGCCGGTTCATCGTCAACACGTCGCGATTCGGCATGGGTAACAAGGGCCATACCTTCGGCGATCGCCTCACCGAAGGCCAGCGGATGGACCTGATCGAGTATCTCAAGACGTTGTGATTGCCAGCCCCTGGGTTAACCGGAATCTAGAGACCTCAGTGTCTCGATGTCGATCGCCTCGACCCCGTTCCTGCGGAGGTATGAGGCGAGCGCCGAGTCTCCGGTTCCCACCAAGCATCCGTGTTGCACGGAGATCTCTAGAATCCCGAGATCGGTCAATCCGAACGTTGCGAGATGTCCGTGCGAGGCGATCTGCCGGCCAGCAATATGATGTTCGTCGAGCCGCATGATCAAACCAGACAACGTCTTGAAAAGGTGACCGGCCTGATTCTCCCGTGAAGGCCCAAGGAGATTACTAACTTCGGCCAAGATATGCGGCGTCGTCACTTTCTTGTCAAAGAACTCCAACATATCTCGTAACAGCTCGATGTCTCCGGGACGAAATCGCTCTCGCGTTCGCTTGTGCCTCAGAACGACAATCGGATCATCTAGACCTACGGCGAGCACGAGGAGGAGATTAGCGTCGAGCAAGAGACCTCGACCTCGATAGGGACTCAAATACCTGACAAGGTCCCTCGCCATGAACGCTTCACCCTAGGACGACGCGGGCACTTTCATCGCGAATAGGCTCCCGTCCTCGGCACCGATCTTGAAGACCCTCCACTTTCTCTTCGGGCTGTTCATAAACCTGGTCAGATTTTCAGGTAGCCCACTATCGTCCTCGGGGTCCTTTTTCACCGGATAGCTTAACGTGACGTTCCAATGCTTGGAATCCTCGGTCAACTCGACCTCCTCGAGGTGAATGCCGTCATAATTCGCAATTTCGCGAGGTCCAACAAGGTCGTACAAGTTCTGAAGTGCTTGCTGGACCGCCTGCTTGCTGTCGATCATTGTTGGATTCCTGGCTCTCTCCTCACCAGCATCGCCCTTTACCCAACTCATTATATACGTGGGCGATAACTGGAGTTAGCCCTCAATACCCGCGCCGTTCCGGCTTGATGTCATCGACTTCCGGCGGGGTGGTGGCGCGGAGCCGCTTGGCGACCTGACCGGCCTGGCGGAAGGCTCGCAACACGTTCCCGCCGAGGATCTTGTGGATGTCGGTCTCGGAGTATCCGCGACGGAGCAACTCGTCGGTCAGGCGCGGGTACGAGGAGACGTCATCCAGGCCCACGGGCCACTGCGAGATCCCGTCGAAGTCCGAGCCGATGCCCACATGGTCGATTCCGGCCACCTTGACCATGTGATCGATATGGTCGACGACGTCGCGATAGGTCCCACGCGGCGAATTTCGCCTCGGGCGATTGCATCCAGGCTTCCATCGCTCTGGCACGCGCCGCGCGATCGGGATACTTGGTCCGCATCTCCTGGACCACGGCCCTCATCTTCTTTCCCGCCTCGGGGACGATGAATCCCGAGTAGAAATTGACCATGATCACGCCGCCGTTCTGCTTGACCTTGAGGAGGATGTCGTCGGGGACGTTGCGGGGCGACGGGCAGAGCGCATAGGCGCTGGAGTGGCTGGCGATGATCGGTGCAGCCGAGACCCGCAGAGCGTCGGCCATCGTGGCAGGTGAGACGTGCGAGATGTCCACGAGCATGCCCAGCCGGTTCATAACCCTGACCACCCGCTCCCCGAAGGGACTCAATCCATCATGCTTGGGCGAGTCGTTCGCCGCGTCGGCCCAATCGAGGGTCGAGTTGTGGGTCAGCGTCATGTAGCGCGCGCCCAGGGCGTAGAAGGCGCGGAGCTGGGCCAGGCTGTTCTCGATGGCCACGCCCCCCTCGATCCCGATCAGCGAGGCCACCTTGCCCGAGCGGGCAATCCGCTCGACGTCGTCGGCCGAGTACGCCATCTCGAAGGCGTCGGGGTAGCGTTCGACCATGCGCCGGACCAGGTCGATCTGCTCGACGACCGTACGCGCCGGGTCCGGATGCTCGCTGGGGATATAGACCGACCAGAACTGGGCCTTGACGCCCCCCTCGCGGAGTCGGGGGATGTCGGTCTGGCCGGAATCCAGCCGGTGCGAGAGATCGAACTTCTTGAGGGCGAAGTCTCCCTCGGTGCGCAATCGCCAGGGGAGGTCGTTGTGGCCGTCGAAGAGCATCCCGGCGGCATGGACTTTCCTCGCCCGCTCGGAGATCGGCGGCAGGGGGTCCACCTTCCCCTTGTCCTCCTGGCCCTCGACTCCCGCGGCGATCGACATCGCGAAGACGGCCACGCTCGTCCGGATCCATCCGAGGCCGAACGCACGCCGGATCTTCTCTCCACTTGGTTTCATGGCGGCACCTGATTTTCCAGAATTCGTCCCCCGGGCGCGTTTCTATTCTGGTGACGAACGTCCCACGCGACAATGGGGCGTCGACGCGGATTCGGTTGGCGATCGATGGCCGGAAGGCGTAGACTGGAACCCGGTTCCATCGTCGGATATCCCGGGCCTGAGAATCCGTCCCTTGCTCGTGATGCCGGGCCCGGACCGAGGAGAAGGAGCATCGCCATGGTCGATCGCGAGATCCCGACAGGTCGCAGGCCCGTGAGCGGCGCCGAGTCGGGTCGCTTACTGGTCCTGACGCGGCCCCCGATCACGTCCCCCGGTGACGTCCTCCCGTTCGCGCCGAACCTGCTCGCCACGGTCGCGAGTTTCGGCGTCATGGTGGTCATCCCATGGGTCGGCCTCTGGGTGATCGACTGGATCATGGACCGCTACGACGTACTCGACTGGCTCGATCCGGCATTCCTCGCGTTCATCCAGGGCATCAGCGTCCTCGTTGCTTTCGAAGCCGCGATGTTGTTCCTGGTGATCGGGTTGATCTTGCAGTTCTGGCAGCATCACAAGCCGTTCCCGTCACGGTGGCCTTATGCGTTGGCCTTCCCGGTCGCCTGGGGCTTGCTCCTACCCGAGGCCCTGGTGCGCGGGGATTCCGTGCGACACCTGTTGTCGATGGGAGCGACGATCGCCCTGGCCTTCTGCGTCCACTGGCTGTTGCTGATAACCGCTCGTGAGGCGATGGAATAGCCGCCGATCGGCCGTGTGACGACCTTCCCCTTCAAGACGGATTGGCGGCCAAGCCCTCTGGCCGGATGGCGGGTCGATCGAGTAAGCTAATCAACCTCGATCCGGCAAAGTAATCCGGATGCATAACCCATGGGGACTGCCTCCCGGCGTCCCCGCGAGGAAGATTCCACCGTACCACGCTTCGAGGTGTCCCGTGCCGTTCCGTCCCCGCAAGAAGAAGTCGCGACAGTCGAAGTTCCACCGATGTTCCTGGTGCGGGGCTCAGGTCCGCCGCCGCACCGTACGCTGCAAGAAATGCTCGGAGAAGCAGAAGCCAAGGTAATCGCGCCGCGTCACAGGCGAGAGCGTTCTAGGGCGATCCGCGGATCGCCCCCGCGCAACGCAATCAATCTTCCGGCCGTGCGCCGGCCGGTATGCCCGCTTGCTGCGATCGGTTGATGACCCGGACCTCCAGGTCGGATGCGACGCGGATCTGGCACGAGAGCCGGATGTTGGGGGCGAGGTCCGATTCGCGGGCGAGTCGCTCTTGCTCGGCCGGACCCATCGGCGACACGTCGCCCGCGAGGATCTCGACGCGACACGTGGTGCATCGGGCATTGCCGCCGCATTTGTGCATGATGTCGATCCCGGCATCCTCGATCGCCAGGACCAACTTCTTCCCCTCCTCGACCTCGAACGCCTTCTCTCCCTGAACCGTCACGATGGGCATGGATCTGTGTCTCTCAACGTACGCACTGGCCCGGGCGGCTTGCCGGCCCGGAGTGGACCAGACCGTACCCGGGCGGGAATGAATCCCGTCGGAGCCGACGCCTCCCGTCGCGGGAGAGCTTCGGCGGAAGACGGGGCCGCCACGATGTTCCCAGGGTAAGCACGGACCAAGGAGAGGTCAACTTGGGACCGGCCCCGCGGACCGGCCCGTACGAGGGAAAAAAGGGCCTAGCCAGCGCGATTCGCCTCCGGTGGATTCAGCGGACGCCCAGCGGGATCGTCACCGGCTTGCCATCCAGGTCGACGCTCAAGACCCCGTCCACACCACCCTTGGGGAAGAGGGGCGTGCCGTTCGGAGTGGTCAGCCCCTCCCCCCGGATTGGAGCGTCACCTTCTTCTTGCCGACGGTCAAGGTCCCCGAGGTGGGGGCCGGAGAGACTGGCGTGCTGCCATCCTCCTTGAGGAAATAGAACGAGACCTCGCCGGTCATCGAGGATTTCGGGGACTCGGCCTTCTTCTGGACGACCTCGACGTAACCCTTGCCACCGGGCAAGGTCGTCAGGTTTCCCTGGTGGGGCGGAGGCGGCCCGGCATTCGACGTGGAAGGAGGGCCTCCTCCGCAACCGCTCAGGAGTCCGAGGAGGACGAATGTGGCGACTCGCACGATCTTTGGCATGAACGAGACCCCTCGATTCCGATGATCGGATGCTACGACCCGAAGCCGTGAGGAAGATCGACCTCAAAATACAGCCCGGGACAGGGCCCCTTGGCCCCGTCCCGGTATGTTGCGACCAATAATGGCACGTCGGTCTCGTGTACGGGCAGAGGCTGATCAATAGGAGTCGGAGCTGATCACCTCGCCGCCGTTACGCGTCGAGAGCTGCTGGTAGACGCCGAGCTGCGCCGTCCCGGTCGCCAGGTAATCGCCATTCTTCGAGTTAGGGGCCGTATAGGTGACGATCGTGAAGACCGTGCCGTTGGGCATGGCGTCGCCGTAACTGTCGGCATTGCCGGCGCTGAAAGACCACGAGCTGATCGTGTTCTTGAGGAACTTGACCGAGCCGTCGCAGAACGCGAAGTTGCAGCCGCCGGGGTGGTAACTGCCCGCCGCCGTCGGGTAGTAGTAGCTCGGGCTATTGCTCCCGAAATTGATGTTATTGCCGATGGCCAGGTTCATCGGGTAGAGCGTGGCGAAGAGCGTGTCATACCATCTCCCCGATTGCCACGCGTTGTCCGAGACGGCATAGCCCGGGTCGAGGATCATCAGGTGGCCCTTGCTGTGCTCGCCGAAGATCATCGTGTTGCTCGTCCCGTCGGTGATGGCGGAGATCTTGACGGCACTGTCGTTGTAGATCACGCCGTTGAACTGGGCGAGGACCGTCGAGGGCATCAGGTTGGAGAAGCCGAAGGTGAAGGTGCCGGCGTTACCGGCGTAGCTAGTGAACGCCTGTGTAAAGGCGGAGATCGCGGGGAAATTCGCCGGGATCTCGTTGAAGCTCCAGCCGGGCGTGACGCCGCTGGACGCCTGGGTCGACGGGAAATTGATCGACTGATTCTGGGTGTCGCTCGGACAGATCAGCGAGTTGACCTGGACGCCGCAGATCGTCACGTTGGCGAAATCGGACGAGCAGAGGTTGAAGTTGACCGCGTTGTACATCGCAGACTGTTCGAAGAAGGGGAGCATCCGGACGAATTCGCTGAAGTTCTCGGGATAGGTGCCCCAGTGGGGCGGATTGAAGAGGGTGCCGGAGTAAGATCCACCGGGGAAGCAGCCGGTGGAAGACTCGTAGTTGTTGGCGGCGAGGGCGAGTTGCTTGAGGTTGTTGGTGCATTGGGCGCGGCGGGCGGCCTCGCGCGCAGCCTGGACGGCGGGCAACAGCAAGGCGATCAGGACGGCAATAATCGCGATCACGACGAGTAGCTCGATCAGCGTAAATCCGGGGCGACGTCGCTCAGACTTCAGAACCATTGATGGACTCCTGGTGGGTTGCGCAGGGGGACAACCTAGGCGGGAGAGGTTGAATGAATATAACTTCGCAACCACGATGAGGCTAGCGTGCATCGTCCCGTTTCCTGATACCAGGGTCGGAGCGCGCCACTTTACTCGCGGATTGAGAACAATCCGTTAAGTCGAGGTGAGACCGCGCTCGTAAGCGTCCAGGGGCTCCCGGCCCCGGTGAGCGATTCCCAGCCGGCTGGCCTTGCGAGGAGAACCAGGGTCTTGCAAACGGTGGTGGGCTGTGACATATTCCACGATCCAACCCCTGAGCCCTGGATGAGCTGCGCGGCGAGCCGTTACTGCGAGGACTTTCTCGAGATCGCCTTCGGGACGATCGGGCCCGGATCGCAGGGCGTGCTCCACGCCCCTCGATGTCTGCCCGAAGTCTCCGGGGATCCGATCACGACCGTATAGGGACGAGAGTAGACAACCATGAGCAGGCAGGTAGCTCTGTACGTGGCCGCGGTCCTGATTCCGCTGGCGGCGTTCGTGGTCGAGGCGATCTTCATCCGGCAGTTGAAGCGACTCAACGCCTACATCGCCACTGGCGCGATCTTCCTCTCGTTCGTCCTCAGCCTGATCGGCTTCGTCAATTACTTCGCGTTCACCGTCCCGTGGGACGTGGCGGAGTCGCACGGCGAGGCGCACGGACAGCGCGAGGCCCTGCATGGCCTGGCCGGACCTGAGGCCCGGCAGCCGGCCGAGCGGTTCGCTTACGAGACGACATGGATCAGCCTGGGCGGCCGTCCCGCCGCCGACGGCATCCGCAAGGTAGATCCCCTGGTCATCCCCCTCGGCGTCTCGATCGATAATCTCAGCGCGATCATGTTTCTGATGGTCACGTTCATCGCGACCTTGATCCACATTTACTCGATCGGATACATGCACGATGACCCGCGATTCCCGCGGTTCTTCACCTACCTGTCACTGTTCTGCTTCTCGATGCTTGGCCTCATCGCCTCGTCGAATGCGTTCATGATCTTCATCTTCTGGGAGCTGGTCGGCGTCTGCTCGTACTTGCTGATCGGCTTCTGGTATGAGGAGAAGGTCAACAGCGACGCGGCCAACAAGGCATTCATCGTCAATCGCGTCGGCGACGTGGGAATGCTCCTGGGCCTGGGCCTGCTCTGGTCCAGCCTCGGCACGCTCGATTTCAAGGAGATCAATGAAGGGCTGCGGGGCAGTACGGGCGAGTTGCATACCAAGGAGACGCTCAAGGGGAACGTCGTCCAGCTCGTCGATCGGAGCACCGGCCAGATCAAAGAGAATGATGCCGTCGAGCCCGCCCAGCCCCGCCAGATCGGCTACTGGATGCTGACGATCGCCGGGCTGGGGATCTTCGCCGGTTGCGTGGGCAAGAGCGCCCAGTTTCCCCTCCAGGTGTGGCTGCCGGACGCCATGGCCGGTCCGACTCCGGTCTCGGCCCTGATCCACGCGGCGACCATGGTCGCCGCCGGGGTCTACCTCGTCGGGCGATTCTTCCCCGTGTTTACCGACGAGGTGTTGCTTTACATCGCCTATACCGGCGGGATCACCCTGTTCATCGCCGCGACGATCGCGATGGTCCAGACCGATTACAAGAAAGTCCTGGCCTATTCGACGGTCAGCCAGCTCGGCTTCATGATGCTGGGGCTTGGCGTCGGCGGCTGGGTGGCCGGGCTGTTCCACCTGATCACTCACGCCTGCTTCAAGGCCCTGCTGTTCCTCTGCGCCGGCAGCGTCTATCACAGCGTCCACACCTATGAGATGCCCGCCCTGGGCGGCCTCTACAAGAAGATGCCCTGGACGGCGAATTGCATGCTGATCGGGACGCTGGCGATCTCCGGCGTGCCATTCTTCAGCGGATTTTATTCGAAGGATGCGATCCTTGCCGCCGCCATGGCCCGCGTCCAGGAAGACCCGAAGCACTTCCTCCTTTTCCTGTTTCCGGCGGTGGGTGCGGTGCTCACGGCGTTCTACATGTTCCGGATGTGGTTCCTGGTGTTCGCGGGCGAGGCTCGCGGCTTCCCCACCAGGGCGGACGAGGTGTTCGCCCACGCGACGGACGAGGAGCATGGGCTCGATCATGGGCACGCCCACGGTCATGACGATCCCCACGACCGCAATCCGGTGGCGCATGCTCACGAGAACAACTGGATCATGGTCGGCCCGCTGGTCGCACTGGCTGTGCTCAGCGTCGTGGTCGGCTGGGGGACGTATTACTTCTTCCCGAACCCCCTGACCTTCCTCGGGTTGGGCGGAGAACCCCTACTGGTGCAATTGCTCGATTACGGTGAGCCCTACCGGGCCCTCGACCCGGCCGACCTGCATCACCTCCACTACTATGCGCTGGCCTCCTCGCTGGTGATCGCCGCGATCGGGATCGGGATCGGTCTGCTCTATTACGCGCCGACGGGATTCCCCTATTTCCTGCCGACCCGGCTAAATGCAGTCCGGACGGCCGAGCGATTCGGCGGGGTCTACAAGTTCCTCGTCCACAAGTGGTACTTCGACGAGCTCTACTGGGCGGTGCTGGTCCGGCCTTGCATGTGGTTTGCCCGGCTCTGCCGGGATATCGACAGTCTCCTGGTCAACGGACTGGTCAACGGTACCGCGACCGCGACGGCCATCCTGAGCCGACTCGACGGCGTCTTCGATATGATCGCCGTCGACCGCCTGGTCAACCTGACGGCCAAGGCCGTCTATGTGACCGGCGACTGGGGCCGTACGATCCAAACCGGCCGGCTCCGCAATTACCTGATGTTACTGACCGTCGGAGTCATCGGCGTGTTCGCGGGCGTGCTCGTCTGGATCCGAAGCTGATCGGACCATCCATCGAGGACCGCGATTCGTAGGGTGGGTGAAACCCACCGGTTTTTGAGAATCGAGATCATCGGTGGGTTTCACCCACCCTACTGGGATCGAAGAACCCATGAGTGACACCGTCCTGCTGAGCTCCCTCTGGCTGCTCCCCGTGATCGGCCTGCTGGTCGTGCTGGTCGTCCCCAAGAAGAGCGAGGCGGCGATCAAGTGGATCGCGCTGGGCTGCACGGTGGCGACCTTCCTCGTGACGCTCGTGATGCTGGGCAACTACCTCGCCGTGGACGATCAGGGCAACCACAGCAAGGCCTGGAAGTCGTTCGCGGAGCGGGCCGTTCATAACACTGTCAAGGACACCAGCAGCGTCAACGACCAGGCGGGGGACGCCGGGGCGCGGAGCGTCCATGTTGAACATTCCCTTTCCGGCGTCGAGACCCCGACGGGCGAGAACGATCTGGTCGCTCGCATCCCGTGGATCCCATCGTTCAACGCCCAGTATTATGTGGGTGTGGACGGGATCAGCCTCAGCCTGGTCGTCCTCACGGGGCTGGTGAGCGTGCTGTCGTGCCTCGCCTCGTGGAACATCAACAAGCAGCCCAAAGGTTACTTCGCCCTGTACTTGCTGCTCGTCGCCAGCATGATGGGCGTGTTCATCTCGCTCGACATGTTCCTGTTCTACGTCTTCTTCGAAGTGATGCTGCTGCCGATGTATTTCCTGATCGCCATCTGGGGCGGTCCGAGGCGGGAGTACGCCGCGATCAAGTTCCTCCTCTACACGCTGTTCGGGTCGGTCTTCATCCTGCTGGCGATCCTGATCCTCTACTTCTACCCGGGCGACGCGACCGTCCCCGAGTTCTCCGCGCACACCTTCGACCTGGTCAAGCTGACCCAGGTCGCCACGTTGACGAGCTACTACGGCGCGAATATCCAGTGGTACGTGTTCATCCTGTTCTTCATCGGCTTCATCGTCAAGTTGCCGTCTTTCCCGTTCCACACCTGGCTCCCCGACGCGCACGTCGAGGCACCCACGCCGATCAGCATGATCCTGGCCGGCATCCTGCTCAAGATCGGCGGCTACGGCCTGATCCGGCTGGCCTGGCCGCTGGCCCCGGCTGGTGCGAATGCTTGGGCTTTCTACGTTGCCGTCCTGGGCGTCTTCAGCATCCTCTACGGTGCGCTGGTGGCGATGGCCCAGACGGACTTCAAGAAGCTGGTCGCGTATAGCTCGGTCAGCCACATGGGCTACGTGACCCTTGGCCTGGCCGTCATGAACCTGCAAACGGATTCGAGATACTATGCCTACGGCGTCAACGGCGCGATGTTCATGATGCTGGCGCACGGCATCACTTCGGCCGGCATGTTCTTCCTGGTCGGCGTGATCTACGACCGGGCGCACACCCGCGATCTCAACAAGCTGGGCGGCCTGAACAACATCATGCCGCTCTACGGTGCGATTTCCTATGTGATCTTCTTCGGCTCGATGGGGCTGCCGGGCCTCTGTGGCTTCGTCGCCGAGGTCATGGTGGTCCTCGCGGCGTTCAACTACAACTGGCTGCTCGCCCTCCTGGCCGCCGCGGCGGTGATCCTCACGGCCGGCTACATCCTCTGGACCGTCCAGCGCGTCTTCCTGGGCCGGAGCGAAGTCTGGAAGGGCCTGCCCGACCTGGACCTCCGCGAGATCGTCATCGCCGTGCCGCTGGTCGTCCTCACCGTCCTCATGGGCGTCTTCCCCCAGCCGCTCGTCCTCGGCTGGATGGGTCATTCGGTTGACCAGATGGCCCAGGAAGTGATCACGGCACGCGAGGTTGACGTCCAGCGCGAAGTTGCCCGCGGTCGCCCCACGAGGCGCTCGCGCCGATGCCGGCGCCCAGCCCGCCTCCCGGGGACAACTCCCTCTTTAGTCATTAGTCATTGGTCGGGTTGGTCATTAATGACCAATCCGACCTCAACTGATCTTGCGGGGATCGTGGAGTCGATGTAACTTGCGGCCCACGTCGGATGATCCCTGTGGCGGGAGTAGCCTTCTCGTCCCCGTCGGGAGACGGGTTGCGACCTTTCGTGGATTATAGCTGGGACGCGATGCGACCCTCGGACGGGACGGGCTCGGATGCCTTGTCGATGGCCATTGATCGAGCCGTCGAAGGGCCTCCGTGCCACGAGAAGAGCCCAGGACGGGGTGGCCCGCGCACTCAGGAAGGAGTCGAACTGCCATGCGAGCCAGGTCATGGATGGCCGCTCTCGCCTTGATCGTAGGGACCTCGATACTCATCGGCCGCGGATTATCGGCCCAGGGTTTGAGCCCGACCGCGGAAAAAAGTCAGAACGACGAACCGAAGCAAGCCCGGCAGACCGAGACGCCGAAGCCAGCCGACTCGCGGCTGTCCCTCATCAAACTCAATCTGATCGTCGCCGGTCTGGGTCAGGAAGGTTGTGACGTCGAAGTCAAACCGGCCAATGCCGGTTGCAAGTTCCGGATTCCTTCCTCTCAGCACATCACGTCCGAAGGCAAGGTGACGTTCGAGCTGAAGGAAGTCGAGATCCGCAGCGCCGACCGCAATTTCACCATGGCGATCACCGTCCGAGAACCCGGCCAGCCCGCCAAGACCGTCTATCGCGGCTTCCGGATGACCAATCGCAGCCCGTCCACTCCGCCATCGGCAGCCGCCTCAACGCCCACCTTCACCTGCTATCTCAGCTCGAGACTGGCCGGCGTGAGCGATACTCGAACGCGGAAATAAGACCAACCGGGATTCGTACCGGTCCGATATTCGTGCGATTTGAAGAAAGGAAAGCGGCCACCGTCGGTCGCTTTCCTTTCTTCGTTTCATCCCGGCTCGCCGATCACTTCAGGCGGATCGGTTCCAGCTGGTTGGACTCGGCTCGCACGGTGACGACCAGGTTGGAGCTGTCCTCGTCGGTGTACTTCGGGGGGATGAGCGGCTTCTGATTCCGGGACGTGCGAAATTGGGGGGCCTCGATGCGGAGCTTGTAATCACCCGGCGGTGCACCCTCACCCGACCCGCCCGTTACCACGGAGAAGGTCCCGTCAGGACCGATCTGCCCGCTCGGCGTCACGGACAGGTCTCCCTTCGGCACGAAGTAGACCCAGCCGGCGTTGAGCGGCTTGCCGTCCCCCAGCAGGACCTTACCCTTCACCTCATAGACCGCGAGGGCCGGCAGCCTGTCGGCCCCGGGCTGGCCGCACCCGGCCAGCCCCAGCCCCGCGGCGACGACCAGGCCCGTCAGGCCGGTGGTACGTAGACTGACTCGATCCATCCTGATCTCGGTAGAGAAACGCATCGTCTCAGACTCCTTGATTATCATGGGACCATGCCGCGGAATTGTTGTCGCAGGGGAATGCGAACGGCCCGGGGTCGAGGACCCCGGGCCGCATCGCGGAGTTCCCCTCGCATCGAATCGATCAGTACGCGTCGGAGGAGACGGTCTCGCCGCCGGCCAGGGTCAGGATCGAGCGGAACGCGACGAGGTTGATGCTGTCCTTGAGGAAATGGACCGAACCGTCGCCGTAGAGCGCGTTGATCCCTCCCGGGTGATACGAATAAGGCTCCTCATTCTGGCCCGCCTGGTTCCCGGCCGTCGCGGTCGTCGAGGGCCAGGGTACGCCCTCGTTGGTCGGGATTCCCTTGTTATTGGGCTGGCCGGAGGTGCCGAACGCGGCGCCCGGGTCGGCCCATCTCCAGAATCGGTGACGCGCCGTCGCGCCGCCGGCAGGCCCCTGCCCGCGAACGAGCGGGTACAATCCCTCGAAGTACTGGCTGACGAACCGCTCGTCCCGGCCGGCGCATTCGAGGATCGCGATCGTGTTGCTCAACCCGTCGGTCGCCTCGCTGAGGGCCGTCTTGCCGTCCTTCAGCAACCCCTTGGCCGCGAGGGTCTTGTTGCGGTAGGGGACGATCGACGTCGCGCCAACGCCGCCGGTGGCCAGCGTGCCGCCGACCACGTTGATGTCGGTGTAGACCGACGGGGCGTAGTCCATGTAGCCGTAGCCGGCCGACTGGGCGAGCTCGTATGGCGAGCCGTTCGGGTCGCTCTGAGCCGTGTCGCGGCCCGAGTTGCGCGGGGTTGACGGGCAGATGAAGACATTCATCGCCGGCGATGAGCCCGTGAAATTTCCCCCGCTGGCGTCATTATACTCATAGGCGAAATTCAAGGCGTTATACTGGCTGCCGCCCTCGACATAACTGAGCACCCGCGCCTGGACGCTGAAACCCGTGTCGGGGAACATCACAGAGGGCGGCGTGGTCGTCAGATTGATCGACTTGCAGGCGGGCGGGAAAGCCCCGTTGCTGTTCTCGTAATTGTGCAGCGCCAGGCCCACCTGCTTGAGATTGTTGGTGCACTGGGCCCGCCGCGCCGCCTCGCGCGCCGCCTGGACCGCCGGTAACAGCAATGCGATCAAGACCGCGATGATCGCGATGACCACCAGCAACTCGATCAAGGTAAAGCCACGACGTGAGATCCGCTCGGTCATTTCTGGTGAACTCCTGATCGAAACACCCACTACCTACATGATAAGACACGGGAGTCGCATGTCCCTATGCCACCGGCCCTCGAGACCATCCCGCATGCACGACAGGGTTATAGTTACTAAGTTGACCGAATAAGTCAAGTATGATTTCGGTCAACTCGATCGAGATTCTTGAGTAGTATCACGGTTATTCGCCTTCGCGATCGACTCGAGCCGGGGATCCAGGCGCCGATTCGATCTTTCGAGATATCTCAGCACGTGGCGAACTCTTAAGCTCGAGCGACACTATCTCGAACTGAGACAGGGATTTGCGTGCATTATAGTGTCGGCGGACAACTCGGCTGCATTCCGCCTTCCCGACTTGCGAAACTCGACTCGGATTGGCATTCGATGCGGCCATCGAAGCGAGCCGGCTGAAAGTCAATCAATTCGATTGGGTTTTCTTTCTTAGGCGGCCAATGCTGGTCGTCGATCGGACTCGGGCGTCGTGCCCAACCGCCGAGAGGGCTCGGGAAGAATCGGATGAAAACTGTACGTTTTTATACTTGCCGGCTCCCTCGCGATTGCATTGTTAAGGATTCGAGAGAAATGGCTTGACACGGCCGTCTTGGGGAATCAGAATACTTTCCGGCTCACCTACCTCCTTGCTTGATGATAGATTTCCTCCCAAATACAACGAGATCCCGCTGATTTCCGGGTACGGCCAATGTGGCGGTCCGAGAAACGGCGTGCGCTCACAGCTTGTCATGAATGCGGGTTTGTAGGCGCGAAAATTTATGATGATGCGTCACGTTTCTGGATCTTGAAAACAACGTGCAGCGCGGCACTCTGGTTCGGGGGGTGATTCCTCGCGACGTCCCGAACAGGAGGTTGACCACCGGTTTCGTGGGTATGCTCGATGTGCCGAGATCCCATCCGGCGGCTTCGTCCGATCCGACCTGCGAGCTCGTGGAGAAGCAACTGAGATGAAGAATATGCGATCCGCCCTGAATGCGATGATCGGCGCGGGGCTGATGCTGGGACTGCTCGGCATGTCGGGCTGCTCGGATCAGACGGTCGGCGACCCCTCGGCGTCGAAGAAGGACGCGGAGTCCAGGAGGGATGCGATCCAGAAGCCCACCCAGTCGGGCGTCCCCGACAAGAAGGCTGGGGGGCCGGGCAAAGGTCGCTGAAACCGGCCCGAGCCCGGCTTGACCGAGCGGCCGCGCCCCCGATCGGGGGCGCGCCGTCTGCGAGCACTCAACCCATTTCTCCCCGGGTCGTGTCATCGCAGTGAATATCCTCCCGCGGCCCGTACCATCTCCCCATGACGGGCCGCCGATCGATCGGAATCTCGAGCGTTTGTGAACCGCGACCTTTCTTACTTGGGAGTTCTCCACATGAATGGTTCAACGGATCGTCGTCGATCCTCCAGGGGCTTCACGCTGATCGAGTTGCTCGTCGTGATCGCCATCATCGCCGTGCTGATCGCCCTGCTCTTGCCGGCCGTCCAGGCGGCCCGCGAGGCCGCCCGCCGCGCCCAGTGCACCAACAACCTCAAGCAGATGGGCCTGGCCAACGCTAACTACGAGTCGGCCAACGGCGTCTTCCCGCTCGGCACCTACATGATGACCCCCATCAACGGGGCGGCCCCTCCGGGCGACCCGTCCTCGACGCCGTGCAGCGGCCGTCACGAGACCAGCATCCTGGTCCGCCTCCTGCCTTTCATGGAGCAGGCCCAGATCTTCAACGCGTTCAATTCGAGCGTCCACTACGATTCGGCGCCCAACTCGACCGTGACGATCACGGGCATCTCGGGCATCTGGTGCCCGAGCGATGGCAGCGTCTCGCAGCTCTGGGTCGGGGCCGATGGCTACGGCATGCGGTTCACCAGCTACAAGGGGAATGCCGGCACCTGGTTCACCCCGGGGCGGTATCAGGACCCGGCCTGCGTGGGCAGCGCCTTCTCAACATTGATCGGCCAGGCCAACGGCATCTTCAACTTCTACAGCCGCACGACCATCTCTTCGATCACCGACGGCACCAGCAACACCATGCTCATGGGTGAATACGCCTGGAGCAAGACGACTCCCGGCGAGCAGGTCTGCTGGGGATGGTGGACCTCGGGCAATTACGCCGACACCATGTTCACGACGCTCTATCCGATGAATCCGTTCAACAAGTCGATTGACGGCAGCACCGGCGCGGGCATCAATGCCGACGCCTACGTGTCGGCCGCCTCGAGCTGGCATCCCGGTGGCGCCAACTTCGGCTTCTGCGACGGCTCGGTGAAGTTCCTCAAGGACTCGGTCCAGATGGCCCCGATGACCAATGCCGGCAGCCAGTACTTGCCGACGAACGTCGCGGTCGCCTCGGGTAACCTGTACTCGTGGATCTCGCAGGTCTCGGTCTATCAGGCATTGTCAACCCGCAACGGCGGCGAGGTCATCAGCTCCGACGCGTATTGAGCTTTCTTCCTGCTGAATTCCAACCCGCGGCGCCCGAGACGCTCACCCGAGCCCTCGCGCGCCGCGGGCGTCATTCGTCGCGACCCTCCCCCCGGACGGCGCCCTGCGCCGCGAGGAATCCCACTTCAACGAGAGATTACGCTCCCATGCGATCGACCCTCAACCGGCGGCACTTCATGGGGACGACGGCCTTCACGAGCCTCACCCTTGGCTCGCTGGCCATCGGCGCGGCGGAGCCGAAGCCGACGGGCACGAAGCGGCCCATCGTCATCAGCAGCGGCGGCCTCAAGACGGTCGAGATCGCCATGGAGATGATCAAGAAGGGTGCCGACCCGCTCGACGCGGCGATCGCCGGCGTGGCCATCGTCGAGGCCGATCCCAACGACCATAGCGTCGGGCTCGGTGGCACGCCCAACGAGGACGGGGTCGTCGAGCTGGACGCCTCCGTCATGCACGGGCCGACCCACGGCGGTGCCGGCGTGGCCGCGCTCAGGAACATCATGCATCCGGCGGCCGTCGCCCGGACGATCATGAAGAAGACCCGGCACGTCCTGATCGTCGGGGACAACGCGCTGAAATTCGCCAGGGAGCAGGGATTTCCTGAGACCGACCTCACGACCGAGGAGACGCGCAAGGCCTGGCTGGCCTGGAAGGAGAGCCGGCTCCGCGACAACCGGTTCGCGGTCCCCCTGGCCCAGCTCGATCCGATCGTGCGCGAGCTGGCCGAGAAGCCCGTCCACGGCACGATCCACTGCTCGGCGATGGATACTCACGGCGACATGGGTTGCGTGACGACCACCTCGGGCCTCGGCTACAAGGTCCCCGGCCGGGTCGGCGACTCGCCGATCCTCGGCGCCGGCCTCTACCTCGACAACACGGTCGGCTCGTGCGGATCGGTCGGGCTCGGCGAGGTCAACCTGCTCAACTGCGCCTCGTACCTGGTCGTCGAGAACCTCCGCCGTGGCATGAAGCCCAAGGACGCGCTCATAGCCACCTGCAAGCGGGTCGTCGAGACGACCACGCGCGACCCCCGGTTCCGCGACGATCGCGGACGGCCGACGTTCAACGTCGTCTTCTACTGCCTCACGAAGGACGGCAAGTATGCCGCGGCGCACATCCACGGCCCGGCCAGCCTGGCCGTGCACGACGGCGATCAGGCCAGGATGGTCAACTCGGCCAGTCTGCTCGATTGACCCTTGCACCGGCGGTTCGGCCATGCGAGAACGTAGGTCAGGCTTTCCAGCCTGACAGGTCTGGGATGGCAGTACGGAGGGTCTGATCGATGAGAATCTCGGAGTCAGGCTCGAAAGCCTGACCGACGTGAATTCCCTTGTCGCTGAGACTTATCTTCAGGGGTTCGAGCCAGTCATGAGGAAATCGATGAGCCGACGTCATTTCATGGGCTCGACGGCCGTCGCGAGCCTGAGCACGCTGGCGATCGGCGCCGCGGCGCCCAAGCCGGCGGGCACGAAGCGGCCGATCGCGGTATCCAGCGCCAACGGGATGCGGACGGTCGAGAAGGCGATCGAGCTCGTCAAGCAGGGTCACGACCCGCTCGACGCGGCGATCGAGGGCGTCGCGATCGTCGAGGCCGATCCCAAGGACCATTCGGTCGGACTGGGCGGACTCCCCAACGAGGACGGCGTGGTCGAGCTCGACGCCGCCGTCATGCACGGGCCGACCCATGGCGGCGGCTCGGTGGCCTCGATCCGGAACATCATGCACCCGGCGGCCGTCGCCCGGCTGGTCATGCTGCGCAGCCGGCATTGCCTGCTCGTCGGCGAGGGTGCGTTGCGGTTCGCCCGCGCGCACGGCTTCCCCGAAGTCGACCTGCTGACCGACGACGCGCGGCGGATCTGGCTCCACTGGAAGGAGACCCGCGACGCCAACGACGACTGGCTGCCGCCGCCCGACAACACCGTGGCGGCCTTTATCAAAGAGGCGCTCGAGCCGCGCGTCACGGGGACCATCCACTGCTCGGTCCTGGACACCCACGGCGACCTGGGCTGCACCACGACGACCTCGGGCCTCTCCTGGAAGATCCCCGGACGCGTCGGCGATTCGCCGATCCTGGGCGCCGGACTGTTCCTCGACAACGAGGTGGGCTCGGCCGGATCGACCGGCGTCGGCGAGCTCAACCTGCTGAATCTCTCGAGCGCCCTGATCGTCGAAGGGTTGCGACGCGGCCTTTCGCCGAAAGACGCAATCATGGAGGTCTGCAAGACGATCGCGACACGATCCACCCGCGATCCCAGGCGGCGCAGCTCGGACGGGCGGCTCAGGGGCAACGTGCTGTTCTACGCCCTGACCAAGGACGGGAGGTACGCCGGCGGATCGATCTATCCGGGCGCCAAGATGGCGGTTCACGACGGGGATTCGGCCAAGCTCGTCCCCTGCGACTCGTTCTACGACAAGCCCCCGGAGCGGCGACGCTGATCGTCGCCGTCTCGATCGGGCGGCCTCCGGCCGGTGGCCGGGGCCGCCATGAGCATGACGAGGGCGACGATTCCCAGGACCGTCAGCCCGGCCCCGACCTTGACCGAGGCGGGGTCGTACTCGTAGACGAGCCAGTGCTCACCCGCCCCGACCAGCCCGCCTCGCATCGCCCCGTTGGTCCGGAGGATCTCCGTTGACTGGCCGTTGACCATGAGCCGCCAGCCGGGGTAATACGTGTCGGCGAGGACCACCAAGCCGGGCGTCTTGAGATGGGCGACGAGCTCGACCCGCCCTGGATCCTCGCGGATGATCCGGACCCCTTCGGAGGGATCGCGGGCCACGCGGGACAGTCTCGGCAAGATCCGACTCCGCTCGGCCGCCTCGAGCCAGGCAACCTCTCGGGGGTCGAAGACTTTCCGCGCATCATCGTGCCAGAGATCGTCGTTCTGGAACAGGATTTCATCGATCATCGCCCGACGACCGTCGAGGCCCTTGTCTTCCACGTCGAGGAACCGAGCGCGGTGGACGATCCAGGCGCGTGGGAACGCGGCGCGGTTGAGGAGGATCTGGAAATCCTCATCGCGAAGCCAATCGTCGCGACGTTCCCGGCCTCCGGGCCCGTCGAAGATACCCGGAGCGGGATAGATCTGGTCGAAGTCAGACAGGAAGGACGTGTAGCCGCGCTGGAGGCTGTTCCAGGCGAGCCGGCCCGGGAGGATCAGGTAACGAGCCCCCCAGAGGTCATAGCCGCGTCGCGTGTGGTAGACGACCCGTTGCCCGGGCTTCAACCCGAGCCCACTGGCGACCTCCGCGTCGATGGTGACGCGTCCCTGGAGGAAGAAGGCGTGATAGTCGGCCAGCTCGGTCGTCCCTTTCGCGTGGACGTAATCGACGCCGAAGGGGAGGGCGTGATGGAACCCGAGCGTGTCGCGTTCCCATGCGAGCATCTCCTCGACGCGGACCGGGGAGCCGTGCAACACCCAGGCGGACGGAGCCCATCGCATCCGGTGTATCCGAAAGGGCCCCGGCGAGGGGTGAATCCTCTCCGCCTCGCGGATCAGTCGCAAGGCGCGAGGCTCGGCGTCGAAGACCGACTGCCGGGCGGTGACCACCAACCGGGCGTTGGCGACCGCGAGGTCGGCGGCCATCACGGCGATGGCGATCACGCCGGCCGCGGCCGGGCGCCGGCTCGCGGCCGCCGCGATCCCCGCCGCGACCGCCGAAACGACCACCCCATGGCCCAGCCCGCCGATCGCGGTCCTCAGCGCCGGCCGAGTCGAGCGGGCCGAAGACGCTGGCGGCTTCCTCCGCATGCCTCGCCAGTGTTTCCACAACCGATGACCGGCAACCGATCAACGTGGAGAGGGCGGCGGCACCGAGTCCCGTCAGCAACACCCCGGTCACCACGGCGCGTTGACGTCGGCAACGTTCCGACAGGCTATCCCAGCCGAGTCCGGCCAGTCCGGCGACCCCCAGGCAGGCGGGCACGAGGAGCTTGGCCGGGTATCGGAACGACCGGAAGCCCGGAAACACTGCGGCGAAAGCCCAGTAGACGCCGCCGTCACCATCCTGGAGCGCCCCGTCGGTTCGATTCCCCATCTCGGGATCGTCCGGCGTCCCGATCCATGCGACGAGCGAGGGGGCCTTCCTCGCCCAGAAGAGCGGGCTGGTGTATTGTCCCATCGCCGCGAGTAAGCCGACGACCGCGATGGCCGTGAGCCAGGACCGCCAAGGCGGCCCACCGCGAAGCCCCGCCCCGGCCACGGCGAGCACGAGCGTCAACCCGCCCAGGTAGAGCGACGGTACCCATTGCTGGGTCGCGTCGAACCACGAGGGCAGTGCCAGGGGCCATTCCTGGGCCGTGGCGACCATGCCTGTCACGTTCGGCCAGATCGCCCCGATCAGTCGCGATGGGCCGAGGCTGAACGCGTATCGGCTGTTCGCCCCGAGGTCGGTGGCCCGGTCGCTCCGCGCCAGGAACTCGAGGACGGGCACGAGCTGCACTCCGCAAAGCAACAGCGCGAGGGCACAGGCCCCGCCGAGCCCGAGCAAGCCCCCCCGCACTCCGTCGGACCCGCGTCGCCGGAAGACCCATCCGGCGACGCCGAGCCAAGCCACGGCGGTCATCGCCACAGCCGCCGGCGAGCGAGACATCCAGGTCAATCCCAGCAGCGCAGCATACGCCCCGAACGCGATCGCGACCGACAGGAGGACCGGGATCGACCTCGGCGGATTCCTCCGGGAATACTCCAGCCCGATCGCGTAGCCCGACGAGGCGATCGCGACGAGGTAGGCCGCCTCAGGGTCGCCTCCGAGTGTCTGGAGCGCCAGGACGATCGCCAGCCCGACGAGGGCGCGCCGATCGCCGAGCCGGGCCCATCGGTCGGCGTAGTGGAGCCCCAGGGGCATCCAGGCCGCGCCGACCAGGAACACGACGTTGCCGTATTGAAACAGCACCGGCGCCCCGAAGGCGTAGGCCATCGCGGCGATGGTCGCCCCCGTCGGCGAGATCGCCCAGTGTCGCATGAGCGCGCGCATCGCGGCGAAGGCAATCGCGATGTGCGCGATGACGTAGAAGCGGACCGCCCAGGGATAGGGCAACACGGCGAAGATCAGCTTGCCGGGGTAGAGGACGGCCGCCGTGGGATTGCCCAGCAACGGCATGCCGCTGTTCTCCTCCGGCATCCAGAGCGGCAGCCGACCGGCCGCCCATTCTTGCTGCACGCGAAGG
This sequence comes from uncultured Planctomycetota bacterium, assembly GCA_963777695.1. Classification (GTDB taxonomy): domain Bacteria; phylum Planctomycetota; class Planctomycetia; order Isosphaerales; family Isosphaeraceae; genus CAVZRC01. The sequence continues at coordinate 205,911 of CAVZRC010000001.1, read as the reverse complement.
TAGAGCGGGTCATAGTAATTCCCGCTGTCCCTGTAGGCAAATTGCCTCCCCCGCAAGAGGACCGGGCCGAAGCAGGCGAGGGTCAGGAGCACCGGGCAGAGGATGGCCAGGGCGAACGCCCCGGCGATCGGTCGCGGTCTCATCATTCCTCCGTTGGATCCGCTCGACCCCGTCCCGTTCCCGGGCGCAATCGAAAGGGCCACGCCTCGCGGCATGGCCCTTCGTGCAAGAATCCGACAATCTCAGCCCGATCGGCGATCCGACGATCGCGGCGGGCCGAAACCCTCGCATGGATCAATACTGATCGGACGAGATGACCTCGCCGCCGGAGAGGGTGACCAGGCCGCGCAGGGTGACCGGGTTGACCGAGTCCTTGATGAACCGGACGCTGCCGTCGCCGAAGAGGCAGTTGGCGCCACCGGGGTGGAACGAGGCGATCTCGTCGTTATTTCCGGCGTTGTTGCCCTGGGCGACGAACGGGGAGGTCGTCCCCCACGAGCCGGCTTCATGGTCGGGTCGATACTTGTTGTTGGGCGAGCCGGAGACGCCGTAGCCCTCGTCGGGCTCGGCCCATCGCCAGTAGCGACGATAGGGGGCGTAGCCGCCCGACGGCCCGGGGTCATTGGGATTGATCAGGGCCATCGCAGCCGCTCGCGTGTTGACCCCGTCCCAGTAGCCTTCGGTGTAGGGGCTGAGATAGCGGGCATCGCGGCCGGCGTCCTCGGCGATGGCGATCGTGTTGCTGGTGCCGTCGGTGACCTCGGCGATCCGCGTCTTGCCCTGCTTGAGCAGGCCGTTGGCGCGGGTGGTCTTGTCGCGGTACGGGGTAACCTGGCTCGAGCCCAGCCCGCCGACGGCGATCGGGCTGATGTCCGTGTAGACGGTCGGGCCGTAGTCGTTGTAGCCGTAGCCGCCGTTATAGGAGGACAGCGTATCGTTGGGGTCGCCGCCGCCGTCGCGGCCGCCGTCCGGGGTCCGCGTCGAGGACGGGCATAGGAAGACGGCGATGACCTGCGTGGCGCCGGTCAGGTTCGCACCGAAGGCATCGTTATATTCGGCGAGGTTGAAATTGAGGACGTTGAACGTGGTCCCCGCTTCCATGTACGGGAGCATCCGGGCCAGCGTGCTCCAGCCGCCGTCGACGAACTGACTGGAGGCCACTCCCGACGGGTTGTTGAAATTGGTCGATTCGCCGCCGGGAGGGAAGGCGCCGTTGGAGCTCTCGTAGTTGTGCATCGCCAGGCCCAACTGCTTGAGGTTATTCGTGCACTGAGAGCGGCGGGCTGCCTCGCGCGCCGCCTGCACGGCGGGCAGCAGCAGCGCGATCAGGACGGCGATGATCGCGATGACCACCAGCAGTTCGATGAGGGTAAAGCCCGGGCGCGAGGCGGTCGATCTCGTCTGAGATCTCGTCATGGGGTCGATTCTCCTTCGATTCAATGAGCGGGATACGAACGTGTCGGTGAGGTTGGGGGGCAACATACGAGTGTCATAGAAGTCCTGACGAGGCGGGAGGGACAGTCGCCGGTCCTCCGCCCCGTCACGGGTTTTCCGGTCTGGTTCGGTCATCGCTGGCGCGACGAAGGCGAAGCGGACGTCGCGGTCGCGGCATCACTTGGCATTCAGCTTGAAATCGAAATCATTCGGGGTGTCGGCCTTCACCGTGGCCGTCAAGTCGGTCTTGTCTTCTTCCAGGTACTTGGCCGCGAAGGGGATCATCGTCCGTTTCTTGGAGACGGCCGATCCGCTCTCACCGACATCGAGGTGGACCTTGTAATCTCCTTCGGGCAGCCCGTCCTTGGTCCCCTTGACGGTGAATGTCCCGTCGCTCTCGGTCGTGGCCGTGGCGGTCACCTTGCCGGCGAAGATGACCTTGCCGGATGCAAACGGCTTGCCGTCGGGCAGGGTCACCTTGCCCTTGACCGGGTAGAAGGTCATCGTGCGGGCGGCATCGACGGTATCGGAGTCGCCGCAGCCGGCCAGCACCGCCGCCAGGGCCAAGGCACCCGGCCACGCGAGCCATCTGCGGAGACGGCGGTCACTCGAAAAAGCCATGTCAATCATTGCTGCTGATCCAATGGTGTGGTCGATTCGCTCTCCGCGGCCGGATGCCGTTGTTGTCGGCAATCCCGACCTCGACCGCCGCATTCGTCCCCGGGAGTGCCCGTCATGTGACGAGCTGGACGCATCCTCATACATCCGGCCGAGGGGGCGACGCATGCGGAATCGTTGTTAATTCTACTGATATTTCTTCAATCATTCCAATGAATTGTCTGTGAAGCTTGATACCGCTCGACTCGATGGATTCGCAAGGTCGTCATCACGTGGCCGTCCCGCGAATGCCGCCTGGACATCCGTCGGGGTATTTGTGCTTGGCGGGTGTGGTCAATGGGCGTAAGAATCCCATGGCCATGAGGGTCGAGCCTGGGATGGGGGCCAGAATGGCTTCGCCTACCGGTACAGGCGTCGGTTAAGAAGGCCATCTCGGCAGTGATTCGGGATTCTACACGACTAACATCGCGACTGACGCGATGCCTGATAGAGGATTCTAGCCCCGCCGACGAGATGGCAAGTGAAGTTTTCGTGAATGTTTCGTGGCAGTTCATCGAGGCGGCTCGATCGCCAGGTCCGTCGCCCATTCAGAGATCGTCGGAATCATCGCCCGAGAGATCATCCTCGGCCTCGAGGTGCGGGCCGAGGGGAGGCCTCAGCTCCGGTCGAGGATGGGCGGTCGGACGGGTGCCGGAGTCGATCTTGGTCGTGGTGCCGCGATGGCCGAGCAGGCGGACCAGGCCCGGTCCGACGGCGTTCTCCAGGTCGCGGATGAGCCGATCATCGTACCGGACCCGCAGGTTCGGTCCGGCCTTGTAGATGGCGCGGCGCACGTGCTCGATGCCCACGACCTCGAGATAGAGGTCGAGGTTTCCCTCGTGGAGGCGCACGGCGCGGCGCAGTCGCTCGAGGTGGTCGGCTTGGTGGAGTCCCTTGTGCAGCCGGATGACGACCCCCTGCGTCATCTCGGAGCGGCCCTGCTCGATGGGGATGATCCGGCTGACGATCAGCTCCGGCGGATCGCGGCGGCGGTCGAGCGTCCCCTTGACGAAGACGATCGCGTCGTTCTTGACCAGGTCGGCCATCTTGGCGAATTCTTCGGGCCAGAGCATGGCTGGCGTCGAGCCGGTCAGGTCCTCGAAGGTGAATTTGGCCATCCGCGTCAGACCGGAGCGACTCTTCTGGACCGACTTCATCGCGACGTTGACGATGATCCCACCCAGTGTGACCTCGCCCTTGTCCTTGACGGTCGCCAGGTCGGCGACGCGGTGGCTCGCCAGCGCCTGGAACTCATCCGCGTGCCGTGCCAGCGGATGGCTCGACATGTAGAATCCCAGCGCCTTCTTCTCGAAGGCCAGCCGCTCGGATTCGGCGAGCTCGGGCACATCGGGGAGGGTGCTCGGCGACGAGGCGTGGCCATTGCCGTTCCCATTGGCATGCGCCTTACCGTTGCCGTTGCGGGAGGGCTGCTCGAAGATATCGAAGAGCCCGAGCTGCCCCCTCTTGCGATCTTCCTGCTTGGACTGCCCGGCCTGGATGGCCCTCGTCAAGATCGCCAGGAGCTGCGAACGCCGGGCGCCGAGGCAGTCGAAGGCGCCCGCGTGGATCAGCGTCTCGGCGCAGCCCGCGCCGACCTCCTTGGTCGAGACCCGCTCGAAGAAGTCGTCGAGGCTATGGAACGGCCCCTTCTCCTCCCTCGCCTTGATGATGGATTCGACGGCCTTGAAACCGACGCCCTTGATCGCCCCCAGCCCGAAGTGGATCTTCCCCTCGGTCGCCACCTGGAACGTGAGCTGCCCCTCGTTGACGTTCGGCGGCAGCACCTCGATCTCCATCCGACGGCAGTCGTCGATGTGCTCGACGAAGAACTTGTCCCGCTCCGAGCCGTCCATCTCCGACGAGAGTACCGCCGCCATGTACTCGGTCGGATAATGTGCCTTCAGGTAGGCGGTCTGATAAGCCACCTGGGCATAAGCAGTCGAATGGGACTTATTGAAACCATATCCGCCGAAGAAGACGATCAATTCGAAGATCTTCGACGCCCGGTCGCGTTCCAGCCCGCGTTCCACGGCGCCCCTGGTGAACTGGTCGCGGCCCTGCTCGATGACCTCGGTCTTCTTCTTCGAGATCGCCTTGATCGTCGCGTACGCCTTGGAGAGCTCGATCCCTCCCAGGCGGTTGAGGATACGCATGACTTGTTCTTGATAGACCATCACGCCGTAAGTCTCTTCGAGGACTTCTTTCAGGGCGGCGTGGAGGTAAACGGCCTGCTTGCGTCCGTTCTTGACGTTGACGAACTCGTCGACCATGCCGCCGTTCAAGGGGCCGGGTCGATAGAGGGCGTTGGTGGCGATGATGTCGCTGAAGCGGTCGGGCTTCATCTTGATCAGCAGGTCGCGGATGCCGGGGGACTCGAACTGGAAGACGCCCTTGGTCTCGCCGCGCTGGAAGATCTCGAAGGTCTTGGGGTCGTCGAGGGGGAGATTCTCCAGGTCGAGCGGCTTGTCGGGGTGCCGCTGGTTGATCAGCCGGATGGCCGCGGCCAGGGTGGTGAGGTTTCGGAGGCCGAGGAAGTCCATCTTCAGCAGGCCGGCCTTCTCGATGTCGCCCATCTCCCACTGGGTGGTGACGACCTCGCGCGCCTTGTCCTTGTTGGGGAGCTTCTGGAGCGGCACGAGCTCTTCTAGCGGCCGGTCGGCGATCACGACGCCGGCGGCGTGCGTGCCGATGTTCCGGTTCATCCCCTCGAGCCGGCCGGCGAAATCGAGGAGTCGAGCGATCTCGGGGTCCTCATCTCTGAGCCGGCGCAATTGCGGCTCTTCGTTGAGGGCCTCCTCGAGCGAGATGTTGAGCTTGCCGGGGATCAGCTTGTTGATCTGCTCGACCCGCGACAGCGGGATATTCATCACGCGGCCGACGTCCTTGATCGCCGCCTTGACCTTGAGCGTCCCGAAGGTGCCGATCTGGGCGACGTTGGCCTCGCCATACTTGTTGCGGACGTATTCGATGACCTGGTAGCGCCGCTCCTGGCACAGGTCGATGTCGATATCGGGCGCCTCGGAGCGATTGGGGTCGAGGAACCGTTCGAACAGCAGGTCATACTTGAGCGGGCAGACGCTGCTGAGCCTGAGCAGATAGCTGACGATCGCGCCGCAGGCCGATCCCCTGGCCAGCGCGGGATGCCCTGCTCGCGGGCATATCGAACGAAGTCCCAGACGATCAGGAAGTAGGAGGCGAATCCCATCCGGTTGATGATACCCAGCTCGTGGTCGAGGCGCTGGCGGACTTCCGGGCTGGGGTTGTCGCCGTAATGCTCGCCCACGCCCGCCTCGCAGAGCTCGCGGAGGTAATCCTCGGGCGTCTTGCCTTCCGGGGGGCTGAACGAAGGGAAGTACCGCCGGCCCAGTCCGAAGCTCTCGTAGTTCGGCTCGACCATCGCGGCGATCCGCGCCGAGGTGGCAAGGGCCTCCTCGTGACCGGGCATCGCGGCGTACATTTCGTCCGGGTCCCTGACGTAGAACTCCTGCGTATCGAACCGCATCCGCGCCGGGTCGTCGATCGTCTTGCCGGTGTTGATGCAGAGCAATACGTCGTGCGCCGCGGCGTCTTCGCGGGTCAGGTAATGGGCGTCGCTGGTTGCGACCAGGGGCAGGCCCATCCGGTTGGCGATGTCGATGGCGCCGTCGGCGCAATCCTTCTGGATGCCCACGCCGTTGTTCTGGATCTCGACGTAGAAGTTCTCGGCGCCGAAGACCTTCTGGTACCAGGCGCAGAGCTTCTCGGCCGCGGCCGTCTTGCCGTGGAGGATGAAGTCGGAGAGCTCGGCCGAGGCGCAGCCGGAGAGGCAGATCAACCCCTCCGAATGGCGCTCGAGGATCTCCTTGTCGATCCGGGGCTTGTAATAGAAGCCCTCCAGGAACGACAGCGACGAGAGCCGCATCAGGTTGTGGAACCCGGTCGCGTTCTTCGCCAGGAGCGTCAGGTGGAAGGCATGCTCATTCCCGGTGACGCCGCCGGCGGTCTTCTCCGTGCGACGGCCCGGAGCCACGTAGGCTTCCAGCCCGATGATCGGCAGGATGCCGGCGTACTTGGCCTCGCGGAGGAACTCGACGGCCCCATAGAGGTTGCCGTGGTCGGTGACGGCTACCGCGGGCATGCCCTGCGCCTTGACGCGCCGGACCAGCTCCGGGATCTTGCTGGCCCCGTCGAGGAGCGAGTAATGGCTGTGGCAGTGGAGATGCACAAACGGCCGGCTCGACATCGTTCGGGTCACTCGCGCTGGGCTACGGCGACGGCACTCGGGCGCCTCCGGCGCTGGCTGTCGGCCTCTGGGGCACGGGGGTCGATCCCCGCATCCCGGTCACGATCGACGATCGCCCGTGGACTCGCGACCAGACCCATTCTAACACAAACCCGGCCCGGCCGACGAGCGAGCCCGGCGACTCCGCCGAGGGATCCGGCGGGTGCTGCCGGAAGGATGGGCGATCGCGCCGACCGGTCGGTCATTCCGGCCTCCCGAGGGAGTCGTTGGGCGGACTCCCCGGAGATCGCGTCGCTGTCGTGCTAGAGCGCCCCGGCTTCTTCGATCCCGATGAGCTCGCTGATGGAGGCTTGCAACATCTCGAGATTGACCGGCTTGGTCAGGTGCGCGTAGAAGCCGACTTCGCGGCTCTGGGCAACGTCCTGTTCCTCACCATATCCGCTGAGGGTGATCCCCGGTAGCGACGATCCGTCGCGACGCAGGGTGCGCATCACGTCGAGCCCGCTGCCATCGGGCAGGTCCAGGTCGCTGATCAGCAGATTGAACCGATGCTTTCTCGCCAGGCCGATCCCGGAGGCGACGTCGAGAGCCCACTCGACCGTGTGCCCGACCGCGGTCAGGAGCTGGCGCAGGGCCTCGCCGCCGTCGCGGTGATCTTCCACCAGCAGGATTCGCAAGGGTCGCATGGGTCGTAGCGGGGCCGCCGAGGCCATCCGCTCTCGAGCGCGACCGAGGGCACGCCGGCCATGATCGGCAGGCTGACGAAGAAGCTCGCTCCCAGGCCCTTGCCGCTGCTCCTGGCGGTGATGGTGCCCCCGTGCAGATCCACGATCGTCTTGCTGATGGCCAATCCCAGGCCGAGTCCTCCGAAGGCGCGACTCTGCTCCCGATCGCGCTGGCGGAAGGCGTTGAAGAGGCGCGGGAGCAATTCCGAATCGATCCCGGCGCCAACATCGCTCACCTCGATGATCACCGACGAATCGCCATGGCGACGGCAACGGATACCGAGGCGCCCACCGGCAGTCGAGAACTTGATCGCGTTCCTGAGTAGGTTCCAGAAGACTTGCTGGAGTCGGTCTGCGTCGGCCTCCACGAGGATCGGCCCGTCGGTCAGGTCGACGTCCAGCGCGAGCGCGCGGGCCTCCATGTCGGGCTTGCAGACCTCGATCGCACGTTCGACGACCAGGCGGATATCGACCGCATGGCGCACCAGGTGGAGCTGGTCGCGCCCGCTCCGCGCCATGTCAAGGAGGTCGTCGATCAGCCGGGCTTCCAGGATGATGTTCCGATGGATCATCGCCACGATCGCGCGGGTCTCGTTATCGAGGTGGTTATCCCGCTGGAGCAACGATATCGCCGCCAGGACGGGCGTCAGCGGCGTGCGGAGCTCGTGCGAGAGGACCGCGATGAAGTGGTCCTTGTGGTCGTTGGCGGTCCGGAGGCGTGCGTTGAGGTCCTTCGCCTCTTCCGCGAGATCGTACTGTCGGATCGAAGAGATCAGGAGCGATTCGTTCGCCGCCGTAGCCCGCCTTCGAAAGATCGCGATCTCCGTCGAATCCGTCACCTGGATGATGACAGCGGCCGGGCGATCGTCGGCGCCTCGGTTGGCCCACATCGCATAAGACCAGAAGGCGGGCGATGTATGGCGATGCTCCTGCTCCGGGAGGGTGCCCGGCATCCCCGTGCGGTACACTTCCGCCAGGAGGGACAGGCACTCGTTCCCTTGCCCTTCGGGCACGGCCACTTCGTAGGGGCGTCCGATCAACTCCTGCGAGTCCTTGCCGACGAGGCGGCAGAACGAAGGGTTGACGTAGCACACGAGGTGCGCCTCGCCTTCGACGGCGAGCGTGGGGAGGGGGGATCGCTCCCAACACGACTGGCAGAAGCCAATCAGGTCGGGCACCTGGAAGCCCGAGTCGGATCCCAGTTCGGCGAACATTGAGCCGTCCTCCCGCTAGATTCCCGGCGTGCCCGGGACGTCCGGGAACTGCCCCGTCCCGGCGCCCCAGGGACCGGGGACGCCCGTTATCAGGCCGCGGTAGCCCTGGAGGCGATCGCCGATGACGATGCCGTGGGACGTGATCTCGAACTCGCGCATATCGATGCTGTGGGGGCCGCGACGCATCTTGACGACCACCAGCATCTTGCGGAGCTGGCCGTCGATCGAGACGTACCGCAGGCGGATGATGTCGTCGCTGAGGAACGAGACCGCGTAGGAGCTCAGGTCGAAGCCGGTGAAGGTCTCCTGCACCTCGACGGTGCTGAGGATCGTCACGCCGACCCGCGTGAGGGCGCCGATCATCCGGTAGAGGGACTCGCTGAAGTCGGTGCGGAAGGCGGGTGCCAGCGCCATCTCGAAACCCGACAGCGAATCGATCACGAGCCGCCGGGCGCCGATCCGCTGGACGGCATCGATGATCTCGCGCACCGTCTCATCCACCGAGAGGTCCAGGGGGCGGATGTAGATGATCTCGAGCTGATCCTGGGCCCGCGGCGTGGCGAAGTCGAGGCCGAAGCTGGTCGCTCGCTCGATGTACTCATCGGGCCGTTCCTCGAAGATCGCGATGACGCCCGGCTCGCCGTCGCGGATGCCCTCGGCGAGGAACTGGGCCCCGAGCACCGACTTTCCCGAGCCCGACGGGCCGGCCACCAGCACGCTGTCCCCGTCGGGGATGCCGCCGCCCATGATCGCGTCGAGTCCGGGGATGCCGCTGGAGAGGCGACGTAGGCCCCTCGCTTTCTCCAGCCTTCCCGTGAGGCCGAAGGTGCGCGGGAAAGTCTGCAAGCCGGAGTCGGTGATCCGGAATGTATGCAGCCCCGGCACCGAGGCTTGCCCCCGCATCTTGATGATCTGCATCTTCCGCACGATGGAATTCCGCTCCACAGCCTGGTACAGCCAGATGAGGCCGTCGGCGACGGTGAAGACGGGGTTGTCTTCGATCTCCCCCTCGGAGTACTCGCCGATGAGGAATGTGGTCGCCTGCCATCCCGTCAGGTGGAGGGCCAGCCGCTGGACGAAACCCTGGAGCTCGATCTCACCCGCCTCCGGGCGCGACTTGCGCAGCACCGTGCGGAACGAGTCCACCACGACGATGCCGGGGCTGGCGGCCTTGACCTCCGCGACGATCCCCGTCAGGATCGCGCCCAGATCCTGCTCCAGGACCGCCTCGCTGAGGTTGATGAACCGCACGCAGGTGCTCACCTTGGCCGGATCGAAGAACCGGAATTGCTGCTGGTAGCGCAGCATCTTGATCGCGGGCTCGCCGAGCACCGTGAAGAAGAGCGCCGGCTTCTCGGGCGTTGCATTGGCGAACATGATCTGATGGGCAAGCGTCGTCTTCCCGCCCCCGGGGGCGCCCGCGATGATATTGAACGAATACTCCGGCAGGCCGCCCCCCAGGATCTCATCCAGGCCGGGCACGCCGGTGGGTAATTTTCGGATGATCACCATCTCTTGCGGGCTCATGGCATGTCCCCATCGCTCGTCTCGATCCCCTCCAGAGTTGCGTCCATCCACGCGTCTTGCACGAGGCGGAGGGTCAGCGATTCGCCGATGAAAATCACCATCAGCCCGAGCAGTTGGGCCAAGAAGACATCATCGCCGTCCTCGGACGGTACCAGCCCTGATTCCCGCCCCGGCTCCACGAACGTTCGCAATGAGCCGTCCGGACGAACCTCGAGCCCCCCGAGAGTTGGGACTTCCACCTTCGCCAGCGCCAGCGCCCGCGACAACAGCGTCGCGAAGCCCGTGGTGCCCAGGATCTTGGAAATCGTCACGCGCAACCTCTCGCAGACTCGGATCAAATCGCCCCTCGGATCATCGGCCCCTCGATCCGGCATCGCTTCCAGGGCGAGTAATCTCCGGGCAAGTCCTAATGCGTTCGGTGAGGCCGTGCTCATGGTCTGCGCCTATAATTACCTCATTGCGCCTGACTTGCCCAAAATCTTCCAGGACCCTATCGATTCGGCGAGCACATCATTCCTGATAGGATACACAAGTTGTCGGCAAAATAAAGCCTTAGAAAACCCGATTGATAAACAGATAGCGTCTATTCTTCATGTTCGAAGACGGATTCGGGGGACCGATTGCAGGAGTCATCGGTCGGGATATCGCGTCGTAAAGCTTTTTCCCAAAATGACTTACACCGCCGAGTTGCTTTTATCAACAATCGTCACTATTGCTTCGGTGTCTCCGACTCGCCCGGGGCAAAATGTCCGAATTTTCTTCGATCTAACCGGCTTGATCCCTGCGCGCACCCGGCCGGAGAAATCGCGAGACGATCGCCTTGACTGCGGTACGATCCGCTCGGGACACCACCGTCCCGGGCGACCTCGGTCGATCTCTCGAGCTGGGAGCGAAGGCCCCAATTCCAGATTTGAAAATCCTAACTCGTTATTCTATCAGATTTGACATTCGTAACGACTCCATGGTCTCACGACCTCGGTCGATCGCCCCGGGTGGATCGTGCGAAATCCCCGGACGGGCCTCCTCCTTGACGGCCCGGGAAACACGATACCCCCAGGCTCCGGATGGATACCTGGGGGCATGACGGAAATCGGTGTTGCGACGGCATCGCATGCGAGACGTGGGGAAGATCCGATCCGGGCGCGGGTGCGCATCGAGCGTTCGGGCTCAGACCCCGACCAGTTCGACCTCTCGTTCCTCGACATCCGAGCTCTCGGCCGAGGAAGACGAGGCTTCGAGTCCCTGAACGAGGGCGCCGAGCTGTAGGGCCAGAAGCCGGTCTTCCGCGGCGGGTCCGCGCAATATGTCGAGGAATGCCTCGGCCCCGATGATCACCGCCTTGGGCTTGCTGTGAATCGTCAAGACAAAACGGGCATCCGGGTTTTCCAGAGTCTCGAGCACTTTCGGGAGTTCTCGGTGAAGTTCACGACTGCCAATGAAGCGAACGCGGGACTGAGGCATCAGAATCCTCGGGGCCTGGAACGGCCGGGAACTTGGGATAATTGAGGCGAACCGACGTGAGCCGCCTCAAAATGTAAGACGGGCAAATTTACCTTATCGTACGGGCGATAGCCCGTCAATCAGGGTCCAATCGTTAACTACGGAATTCGCTGTGGGATTGTTGGCGTGCTTCTCGCGAAGGTCAAGGTTTGGCGGACGAATTCCGCCCGACCGTCGCTGACCTGGGGCGGTTGCCCCACATCCCGGGATTGCGGAATCCCACTCTTAAGAAGGGCCATGCGCCTTGGGCAGGGCCTGGGCCGGGGACTCCGTCGGCGCCGGCCGCGACGAGGCCTGGGCCGGGGGGGCGGCGTCCCCGGACGGCTTCGAATCGACCGGCGGCTGGACCGGTGCGGGGGCCGGCGGGGCGAGTTCCGGCAGGTCGGTATAACCGGCATACTGCTCGATCAGCTTGTCGCGGATCGCCGTCGCCTGGTCGCGATGGCCGGTGCGCATCGCCTCCTGGGCGATCTGGAACTGCTTCTCGACGAACTTGCGACGATCCTGGATCGCGGCCTCGACCTGCTCGGCGCGGTGGAGGGCCAGGAGATGCCAGGGCCGCTCCTCGGGGTCGTCGGGCTTGAGCGTGGCGGCCATCTCCCGCCACTGCTTCGCGGCTTCCAGGTCGTCGCGACGCTCGGAGGCCTGGGTCGCCACCGTGTGGTACACGACGAACTGTCGCTCCGGGTCGGTCTGGGGCTCGGTGAGCCGCGTCTTGATCGGCGAGGAAAGGAAGTTGGCGCGACTCTCGGCCTGGTCCAGCAGGATCTTGTCGCGCCATTTCGCGGTCTGATCGCGATAGGGATTCTGGGGGAACCGCCGGTCGAGCGGCTCGAGATACTCGTCGCGGGCCGTGATCCAGTCGCTGCGATGGGTCGAGGCCATCAGGGCCTCGGCCTTCCGGTAGAGGGCCTCCTCGCCGGGCGGCCAGACGAGGTAGACGATCAGGCCGCCGACCAGGATCAGGGCGAGGACCAGACCGCCGATCTCCAGGGCCCCGCGCGAGGGCCCGGCGGAGTCGGATTCGGCCCCAGCCTGCCGGGACCTCATGCTGAACATCGTGGACGCCAGCGTCCCGAACATGCGGCCCTTGCGGGCTTTTCGCTTCGGGCGCACCGTCAGGGAGGAATCCGCCCGGATGAGGCCGGAATCGGCGTCGAGGCGCGACGACTTGGCCGCGGCGCCTGCGGTCGGCCAGACCATACCGATGGCGGCCCCGCGCTCGGCCTTGGCGCGGAGCTCGGTCAGGATCACCTCGACGGCCGCCGCGTCCCACGGTCGATCGGTGGGCTGCTTGGCCATCAGGCCGACGACCAGGTTGTCGAGCGCCTTCGGGATCTCCTGGATCTTCTCGCTGGGCCGCGGCGGCGGCTCGTTCATGTGGGAGTTCATCAGCACGACGGCCGTGGTCCCCTCGAAGGGGGGCTTGCCGGTCAGCATCTGATACAGGACCGCGCCCAGTGCGTAGAGGTCGGTCTTGTGGCTGACCGGCGGCATCCCGCGGATCTGCTCGGGGGCCATGTAGGCCGCCGTGCCCAGCGTCCGGCCGGTCGCCGTCAGCGCCGTCTTCTCCAGGTCCTTGGCGATGCCGAAGTCGGTCAGCTTGACCTTGCCGTCTCCGGTGACCATGAGGTTCGACGGCTTGAGGTCGCGATGGACCACCTGGCGCTCGTGCGCGATACTGGAGCGCCTGGCAGATCTGGATCCCCAGCTCGACCACCTCGCGCCACGGGAGCGGCCCGCGCTCCTCGAGGATCGTATCCAGGGTCATCCCCTGGATGAACTCCATGGCGATGTAGAGCGTGCCGCGATACTTCCCATAGCCCAGGTTGCGGACGATGCCGGGATGGCGGAACTGGTCGAGGATGTCGAACTCGCGCTTGAATCGCTCCTGGACCTTGTTGCCCTGCGCCAGCTCGGCATGGACGACCTTGACGGCGACGACTCGGCCGCGCTTCTCGTCGGTTCCCCGATAGACCACGCCCATGGCGCCGGAGCCGAGCAGCGACTCGATCCGATACGAACCGAGTTTCTCGCCGATCAACGATGGAGTCTGGCTCATATTCCCGGTTACCGCGTAATGATTCCGACCGAGGGCTGCCACGCCACGTCCGGATGGGCACCAGCCCGACGCGATCGGACCGCTTCCGCCCCGATCACGATCGGGGCATCGCGCACGACAATCCCCCGGCCGCGGGCAGGTAGCCGTGCTGGACATAGTCCATCACCATGCGGTCTGCATTGAAGCGCCAGGCCAGGGTCCGGAAGGCGTTCTTTTGACGGGCGATCCACTCGCGGGGCAGTCCTGAAGCATCCCGCTTGTAGTACAGCGGGATCACCTGCTGGGTCAATGTCTCGATGAGGGATTTGTGGTCGCGCTCATCCTGGACCGACGGAATCGCATGAGTCTGGCCGTTGCCGATGGCGAAACCGTTCGTCCCATCATACGCCTCGGCCCACCATCCGTCGAGGATCGAGAAGTTGAGGGCGCCGTTGAGCGCCGCCTTCTCGCCCGAGGTGCCGCTGGCCTCCTGCGGCCGGCGCGGGTTGTTCAGCCAGACGTTGACGCCCTGGACGAGCTGCCGCGCCACGTCGATGTCGTAGTCCTCGACGAAGACGATCCGCGACGCGAACTGATCCTGGCCGGTGAGCCGGGCGATGTTCTGGATCAGCTCCTTGCCCATGCGATCCTCGGGGTGGGCCTTGCCGCCGAAGATGAACTGGATCGGCCGATCGGACGAGCTGACCATCTCGGCCAGCCGCTCCACGTCCTGGAGGACCAGCCCGGCGCGCTTGTAGGTGGCGAAGCGGCGGGCGAAGCCGATCGTCAGGGCGTTCAGGTCCAGGGCCTCCATCGATCGCTCGACGATCGCATCGGGAGCCCCGCGGCGCCGGGCCTGGTTCGCCAGCCGGTTGCGGACGAAGTTGATCAGCCGGGCCTTGAGCACCTGCTGGGTCTCCCACAGCTCGGCGTCCTCGATCGTCTCGATCCCCTCCCAGGTCTCGGGGAGCCGCTGATTCCGGACCCAGTCGGTGCCCAGGTGGCGATCGAAGAGCAGGTGCGTCTGTGGGGCGACCCAGCTCGAAACATGGACGCCGTTGGTGATGTGGCCGATCGGCACTTCCTCCTCGGGCTTGTTGACGTAGAGCGGCTGCCACATCCGCCGCGAGACGACGCCGTGCAGGGCGCTGACGCCGTTGGCGTACCGCGAGAGCTTCAAGGCCAGCACGGTCATGCAGAACGGCTCGTTGGGATCCGCCGGGTAGACCCGCCCCAGGCCCATGAAGTCTTCGTAGGAGAGGTGCAGGGATTCGCGGATCTTGCCGAGATGCTCCTCGACCATCGGCGCGGGGAACCGGTCGTGGCCGGCGGCGACCGGCGTGTGGGTCGTGAAGACGGTCATCGCCGAGACGTCGCGGACGACCTCGCCGAACGGCAGGCCGGTCGCCTGGACCACCGAGCTGATCATCTCGACCAGCGCGAAGGCGCTGTGCCCCTCGTTCAGGTGCAGGACGGAGGGCTGGATACCCAATGCGTGCAGGGCCCGCACCCCGCCGACGCCCAGGAGCAGCTCCTGGCGGATGCGGGTCCGTGCGTCGCCGCCGTAGAGCCGGGCGGTCAACGAGCGATCCGATTCGCTGTTCTCCGGCACGTTGGCGTCCAGGAGAAGCAGCGTGGTCCGCCCGACCCCGACCCGCCAGACCCTCGCGTGCAGGACGCCGTTGGTCGTCTCGATGGCGACCAGCAGCGGCTTCCCGTCCGGCCCGGCCATGCTCTCGATCGGGAGCAGGTCGGTATCGGCGTTGAGGTAGTGTTCCTGCTGCCAGCCGTTGGCGTCGAGCGTCTGGCGGAAGTAGCCCTGGGCGTAGAGCAGGCCGATGGCGACCAGGGGGATGCCGAGGTCGCTGGCGCTCTTGAGGTGGTCGCCGGCCAGCACGCCCAGGCCGCCCGAGTAGATCGGCAGGCTCTCGTGGAGGCCGAACTCGGCCGAGAAGTAGGCGACCGGCCGGGCCCGCAGGATCGAGGCATGGACGGCGCCCCAACTGTCGGTGTCCTTGAGATACTCGGTCAGCCGGCGGAAGGCGTAGTCGATCCGCGAGTCGAGGGCCATCTCCGCGGCCCGGCGCTCGAGTTGCTCGGCCGGCAGTCGCTTGAGGAACTCGACCGGATTGTGGTCGACCTTGCGCCAGAGGGCCGGGTCGAGCTCTCGAAATAGCGCGATGACGTTCGGCTGCCACGTCCACCACAGGTTCCGAGCCAGCTCACGAAGCTTGTCGATCAACTGCGTCCGACCGACCATAGTCACACTCCCGGCGTGCGTCGATTGGCGCGGCCGGGGCCCCGTCCGAATCGGAAGCCCCCCATCGCCCGCGACCCCGGGTTGGTCGCCCGGTAATCGTCCGCTCTGAAGGTAGCTTAGTATCTCTGATGATCGCCGTTACGCCAATAGCGTCGGTTCTTCCGGTCGCGAGACGTCGATTTCATCTCGCCCCGATCCCCACCGCGTCTCTCGAATTGGCCTGGTATTTGCGAATGACTCTGGCCATCGAGGAACTCGCATTCCCTGCGATTCTTGGGCTCGGATTGTGTCTCGAGAATGATGGAGATCGCCGCGATGATGACCAATGAAGCCATGACGGAAGCCCCGACGCAGCTCGATACGAACGTCGAAGGCCCCGTGATCGTCTCGCCGGGTGCCCCCGAAGCGTTCGTCCAATCGACCGCGACCCATAACAGTGGGGCCCCTATTCCCGAGACGGCCGCGCCGGGGGTCGAGGGAGAGGAGACTGTCTGGGAAGGACATTACTCCCCCAAGAATTTCATCGGGCGGGCGCTCCTCGGCGGAGCGCTCATCCTCGCCTGGCTGTATGTGGTCTACAGGACATGGTTCGTGAATACCCAGGCCTCGTCGGTCTGGGCCCTCGGACTCGGCGTCTGCGTGCTCCTCTACTGGCTGAACCTCGGCTACCGCTTCATCAGGGCCCATCGCGGCCATCACTATCGCCTGACGACGCGTCGGATGTTCGTCACCACGGGTTTCTTCAATCGCCGCGTGGATCAGATCGAGCTGATTCGCCTCAAGGACGTCTACATCCAGCAGAGCATGATCGGGGACTGGCTCGGCATCGGTAATGTGGTCCTGATCTCATCCGAGCACACGCTGCCGAAGGCCCATCTGCTGGGAGTCGAGGATCCCCGGGGCCTCATGGACCTGGTCTGGCACCACATGCGGTTGGAGCAATCCGAGAAGACCAATCGCGTGAACCACGTATGATCGGCCGATGAGTGGCGGGAGAAGTTGACTCGGTCTTACCCGCCACTCTCGACCCGCCACTTCAATAGGTCGGGAGGCTAGGATCGACCTCCTTGGCCCAGGCCAGGATGCCTCCCTTGAGGTTCCTGAGTCGGGAGAAACCGGCCGCCTTGAGCAACGCGATTGCCTTGGCGCTTTCGGACGCCGCTCTTGCAGTGGACGACCATCGGGATGTTCGGGTCCAGCTCGCCGAGGCGGGCGGGCAGTTCGGGTAGCGGGATCACGGTCGAGCCAGCGATCCGGCAGATGGTGATCTCCTCGGGGTTGCGGACGTCCAGGATCACGGTCCGATCGCCCCGATCCTGCAACGCCTTGAGCTCGATCGGTGTGATCTCATCGTCGGCCGTGTCGAGGCTGGGGGCGGTCTCGGCGCCGCGGACTCCGCAGAACTCCTGGTAATCGATGAGTTCACGGATGGTCGGATTGGGACCGCAGATGGGGCAGCGGGGGCTCTTGCGAACCTTCATCTCGCGGAAGGTCATCTCGAGCGCGTCATAGAGCAGGAGGCGGCCGATCAGCGGCTTGCCTGTGCCCAGGATCAGCTTGACGGTCTCGGTGGCCTGGATCACCCCGATCAAGCCCGGCAGGATGCCCAGGACGCCCCCCTCGGCGCAGTTGGGCACCAGGTCCGGAGGCGGCGGTTCCGGGTAGAGGCATCGGTAGCAAGGGCCTTCCGGCGGGGCGAAGACCGTCGCCTGGCCGTCGAAGCGGAAGATCGATCCGTAGACGTTCGGCTTGCCCAGCAAGACGCAGGCGTCGTTGACCAGGTATCGCGTGGGGAAGTTGTCCGTCCCGTCCACGATCACGTCGTAATCGGCGAAGAGGCCCAGGGCGTTGGAGCTATCGACCGCATGCTCATGACGGCGGACGGTCAGGTCCGGGTTGATCGCCCGGAGCTTCTCCTCGGCGCTATCGATCTTGGGCCGGCCGACGTCGCTGGTGAAGTGGATCACCTGGCGCTGGAGGTTCGAGACGTTGACGACGTCGAAATCGGCCAGCCCGAGCGTGCCGACGCCGGCCGCGGCCAGGTACAATGATAACGGCGCACCCAGTCCGCCGGTGCCGATGCAGAGCACCTTGGCGGCCTTCAGCCGCTTCTGACCGGCCATGGCCACCTCGGGCATGATCAGGTGCCGCGCATAGCGTTGGATTTCCGCCGGGGTCAGATTCACCGACGACGCACGGTCGCCGATCAGGTCGGGAGTGATCATAAGTCGCTGTTACCGAAAGAGAAACGGTTGCCTATCCACCATCAAACGGTGCCGGTCCCGGCCGATTCCTCGGCCTCCGGGCGATGTGCCGCCGAGCCCGGTCGCATTCGGCGACGACTCATTATAGCGCAGTTGGGCTCCGGTCCGCTGCAAACCGCAAAATCGGATCGTAGAAAGTCTGCCCTTCCGGCCGATATCAATCCGGCGCACGGATGCTCACAAGCGAAAGGGGACGGTGATGGAAGACTCGTTGATCGAGACATGGGCGATCCACAACCGGATCAACCTCTACCTGCTGGACGCAATCCCCGAGGATGCGATGGGGGCGACCCCCTCGCCCAAGTGCCGGACCGTCTACGATCAGTTCGCCCATATTCACAACGTCCGACTCCTGTGGCTGAAGGCCGCGGCGCCCGAGCTGCACGAGGGACTCGAGAAGTTGGAAACCAAGGTGATTGGGGACAAGGCGAAGGTGCGGGAGGTGCTGGAGGCGTCCGGACGGTCGATCGAGCAACTCCTACGCAAGGGGTTAGCGGCGGGTGGGAAGATCAAGCAATTCAAGCCGCATGCGCCCGCATTCCTCGGCTACCTGATCTCGCACGAATCACACCACAGGGGCCAGGTGGGCTGGGCCTTGAAGCTGACCGGCCATCCGCTGGATAAGAAGACGGCATTCGGCTTATGGGAGTGGGGCGTCCGTTGAGCATCGGCTCAACGGGGTCGCCGGAAACCGGCGATCATGCCGGCCACTTGCCGATCGGGCAGGATTCCTGGAGGAGCTTGCTCTTGGCGGTGGTGAAGCAGCCGCAGATCTTGCAACGGATGCCGGTGTGGTGCTCGCAAGTGGAGCAGACCTGGAGCCGCTGGCGCTGGACCTCGGGCGGGGTCGTCTTGAAGCCGGAGCCCGCGAATGACGCCATGGCCTTGGTGGCGGACAGCGCCATGCGGAGGAGTCCGGGGCCGGTCGTGGTCTTGGGGGCGGTCGCCGGTCCGGCTTGTGGAGCGGTCATGACCCCGGCGACGAGCGACCCGCCGAGGTAATCTTGCGGACCCGAGGCCACGCCCGAAGCCGCCAGGGCCGGCCAGGTATCGAATAGGCCCATGCGGTATTTCTGGAGGTAAGCCCCGTACCAGTTGGCCTGGGGCTTCCCGAGCTTGGTGAATAGGGCGATGGCCTCCTGGGCGCGGGCGATCGCGTCGTCGCGCTGGCCGAGCTCGGCGAGCTGGATCCCCTGGAACCAGAGCAGGTTGGCTTCCTGTTGCTTGTCGCCGACTTGACGGGCCAATGCGATCGCCTGATCGTAGAAGGACAGGGCCGAGTGCGAATCACCCTGGCTGGACGCAGTCAGGCCCAGCCGTTCCAGGGCTACCTTTTCCGCCATCGGATCGCCGACCGAGCGGGCGTAGGCGAGCCCGTGCTCGAAGAGCGGGCGGGCTCGCGCCGACTGCTGGGCGTGCAGGAGGGCCATCCCCAGGTTGCCCAGGATGTCGCACTCGCGTGCGGGGTCGTTGAGCGGGCGGACCAGGACCAGCGCCTGCTCGAACATGGCGATGGCGCCTCGAGGGTCTCCTTCCGTCAGGACGATGATCGCCAGGTCGGTCATCGCCGAGACTTCCTTGACGGGGTCCTTGCTCTTGCGGGCGGCGGCCAGCAACTGCTCGGCATGCTGGCGCGGACTGAAGTCCGCGGCCGGGAGCGGAGCCGGGGGCGCCCCGGCATCCGGCTTCGATTGCGACGGCAAGCCGACCAGTAGCAGGTTAGGCCCGAGCCGATGGCACCGCTGGGCATGGGGCCATCGCGATTTGATCCGATCCTCGTCGGGGGGTTCGCCGCCCTCCTCCGACCAGACCAGCAACAGATCCGAGGTGCGCTCGCCGCAGGGCTCGGCCAGTTCACCGCCGGGGAGGATCAGCGCCCGGCTCGTCTTCGACGCGTTCAGCCGGCCCAGGAGCTTTCCCACCACGCCCTTGACCCGCTGTCGGGCCCGGATCGATGTGGCCGCGATGGCGAAGAGCCCCTGGTCGGCGACGACTTCGGCGCGGGCCACGCTGCCGACACGCTCCCAGTGCTGGAAGGCCCCGTCCCGCTCGCCGGGCAGCCAGAGCACGATCCGGCCGCCGTCCGACACGGGTTCACGAAGGACTCCGGCCTCGAGGGCCATGTTGCGCCAATCCGGTGGATTCATCCGAGGGTGCCCCGCCGTCGAGATCTCTTGAGTTTAGTAGTCAGTGGTTGGCAAGGAATTGGAATTCGCTGAGCTTGACTATACCCGAGTTCGCCCAGCCTGTCCTCTGCTCGTTCGACCCGGCCTTCTCCCATCCCACCTAATCGACGCTTTCTCATCCTGCTGCTCGTCGCCATCCTCATCAACGGCCGCCGGACCGTCTCCAATCTCTTCCGCACCACCGCCGGCGTGAGCCGCGGATCGCCGCGGAGCCAGCCCGAAAGACCGCCCTTCAAAAGGGCAGAAGCCAAGCCGAGACTCCCTGGTCTTGCGATGGCGCATAGACGGCTCCGATCTCGGGGAGGTAATCTGCCGCTTGGGGCGTCTCTGCATGTCGAGGTCCGAAGGATCGTCGGAGATCGGTCGGTCATGGAGCATCCGTTCACACCCGGGTGCTGCCGCTCCTGACCCGGACGCCCGACGCCTGGGCGGCCGTCGCGCTCTCCGACCCGGTGGCGCTGTTGAACGATCACGCCTACCTGGAGAAGAAGGCGGCGACCAACGCGCTGGAGCTGCTGAACCGATGGCCGTCGCCGTCGTGCCTCGGGGAATGGACGACGATCCTCTCGGCAATCGCCGGCGACGAGGCATCGCACCTCGCCGCCGTGGTCCGCTTGCTCTCGGAGCGCGGCGGCCATCTCGATCGGTCGCACCGCAACGACTACGCCAATCGCCTGAGGCTCCGCGTCCGCAAGGGACGAGGCGACAAGGAGCTCCTCGACCGGCTGCTGGTCTCGGCCCTGATCGAGCTCCGATCGTGCGAGCGGTTCGAGGTCCTGGCCCGGCACTGCCGCGAATGCGATCCCGTGCTGGGCCGGTTCTACCGGCGATTGTGGTCGTCGGAGCTGGGCCACTACCGCGTCTTCCTCCAGCTCTCCGGATGGGTCGTCCCGCGCGAGGAGCTGGATGAACGTTGGCGGGAGATGCTGGCCGTCGAGGCCGAGGCCATCGCCGCGCAACCGCCAGGCCCCCGGATACATAGTGGCCATCCGCCGTGGACGGACGCCACATGAATGCCAATCGGGACGATTCGAGGACTATCCCCGGGGCGACGGGCCTGCGGACGGCGGCTCGGCGGCCTTGCGATTCTTGCGATGCGCCTTCCAGTCGGTCGGGTTCTGCTGATAGCCGGCGACCCCGTGATAGTCGTGGCAGACCGTGATGTCCCACGCCCCCACGGTCACGCCCCGCTCGCGGACCTCGACGCGCTCGATCGGTTGTTCCACGCGACCGATGACCTGCTTGTGGTAGAGGATCGTGGCATAGTTCGGCGGCATGTTGGCATCCTCGACCACCAGGAATGGCCGACCGGCGAACGCCTTCGGGTCGTGACGTGGGTTGGGGTGCCACAGGTCGTGCTGGTTGACGGGGTGCGAGGTCATCCCGAAATTCCAGCTCAGACAATACGTGTCGGGCTGGCCGGGGAGATAGAAGGACAGGGTCGAGGTCAGGGCATACGTCGGCGTCACGACGAACGGCCTGGCCCCGTTGACCTCGAGGGCCTCCAGACGGCGTTGGACGGCCCGCGCCAGCTCCTGATGGCCTCGCATCCGGGCGGTCACGTCATAGATCCTCAACGGAGCCGCCCAGCGTTTGGTCGGGGAGGGGACCCACCGGGCAACGACCGGATAGAACCAATCCGTGTGATGGACCGCGACGATCGCGACCAGGCAGATGCACCAGGCCGCGATGTAGGCCCGGGCCTTCTTTCCTCCCAGGTCGATGACCGCGCCGAATCGCCGGCCGATCAGTACGACGATCGCGACATACCCTTGCACCATCCAGTTGGCTTCGGTCTCTCCGAGGAAACTGGCCGCCAGGCACGCACACCAGGTCACTCCCCAGAGGCAGAGGAGGAAGAGCGTTCCGTCGCGATCCGTGCTCGACGAGTCGCCGGGAAGCGGCCCGGCCGTCGATGAGGTCGAGCCCGGCCGGAAAACGGAGCGAATCGCCGCGACGATCGCGGCCACGCCGGCAATCCACCAGACTCCGCCCAGGACGGCGGCCTCGCCACCGAGGAAGCCGAGGATCGGCCAGATGCTGCCCCACGAGGCGCGGTTGGAGAGCCCGACGCGGTCGGCCAGTTGGCCGGCGCCTGCCCAGCCGTGCTGCGCATTCCAGACGACGACCGAGACCAGCCCGAGCCCGACGCAGAGCGTCAACATCGCCCAGAAGCCGGGCCGGACCAGTTGCCGACGGTGCGACGGGCTGAGCAACAGGAAAAGTCCGACGGAGGCCGGGAACGCCAGGACCGAATACTTCGCCAGGACTCCGATGGCACCCGCCAATCCCGCGACGATCCAGTCGCCCAGTCGCTCACTCTTGATCGCGCGATACGACCACACGGCCGCCCAGGTCCAGCAGCAGACCAGCGGAGTATCCGACGTGATCAAGACTCCGCCGATCGCGAAGATCGGGATCGCCGGCAAGAGGATCGCCGCGAACATGCCCGAACGGCGCGATCCGGTCGTCAACGTCGCCAGGCGGAAGATCCCCCAGGCGGTCAGGCCGCCGAGAAAGACCGCCGGCAGCCGCGCGGCGAACATCAGCGATCCCGTCAACGCGAGGCTCATACTCCCGAACGCCCCGGTGGCGGCCCGAATCAACCAGGCGATCAACGGACCTCGCGAGAAATAGCTCCAGTCTAACCGCCGGGACCATGCCCAGTATTCTGCCTCATCCCCGCAGAAGTCCCAGTCGCAGCCGACGAGCAGAAACAAGATCTGCAAGGCCATCACTGTCAAGATGACACCAAGTGTCCAGCGGCCATAGGGATCGGCGGCTTCGGGCTCGACATCGACCGGAGCATGGCGTCGGGTGAAGACACTCCTCGATCGTTCCGCTAATTGTGACATGACGTTGCGGTTCTCACCGTCCTGCTGGTGATAGGGCGAGGCCCCGCGCCGGCCGCTGCCCACGAGATCCGACCATCCATGTATGGCGCAGCCGCGACCGACCGCGTCAGATGCTCGGCATTATGCGCTTCGGTAACTCATGCCGCAAACTCGAATAAAGACGAATTCCGACGAAATACCTCCATGTGACCACGGTCGTGAGACCGTGGTTCGGACGGGGAACCTCCAACCTCGCACGTGAGTGCGATCTGCGCCCTGGATCGGGCTCACGCCCGAGGCTGGAGGACGTTCGTCCCGTCCGAACCACGCACTCACGTGCGTGGTCAGAAGTCCTCGATCTCGCTCCAACGGATGGCGTTCGGCGAGAAGTCTCAAGACGAATTCACGGCGGATCAGGAATTTTCCAGCTTGTGAAGCGGGTTCAGCACCAAACCGGTCAGGAGCTTGGGATAGAAGTACGTACTCTTCGGCGGCATGGTCTCGAGGCCCGAGGCGATCGATTCGACGTGCTCCATCCTGGCCGGGGGGACGAGGCAGGCCAGGTCGCATCCCTTGGCGGAGACGTCTTCGAGCACCTCTCGCAGGAGGTGGACATAGCGGCAGGACGGCGTTCCCATCGGCTTGAGCAGGGAATCGAGTACGAGGACATGGAGGATGCTGACGCCGAGGCTCCGCCAGTCGGGGCTATGGTCGGGGGCGAGACGGTCCATGGCCACGTCGGAGCGGAGGCGCGCGACGAGCCATCGGCCATCGGCCACGGTCCCGAACCCGAGGATGTCCTGATCGCCGCTGGCGTCGATCTCGGCCCAGGCGGCGCGACAGCCGGCCTCGCCTTCCCCCATGATCCGCACCTCGAACTCGGCCTGGAGCCGCTCGGTCAATTGTGGGGCCGTGAGGCCGGGGAAGCCCGAGACCAGCCGGTGCGTCGGCAGGATCAAGAGCCCGGGGTCGCTCATGCCGACGAGCATCATCAGGCAGAAGTTGGACGGGTCGTCGTCGCCGGAATAATCGCCGGCTTGTTTCCGCTCGTCGCGGTACTTGAGCCCGGTCTCGTAGCGATGATGGCCGTCGGCGATGAAGACCGGCTTGCCCGCCATCAGGCCTCGGATAGCGGTATGGGTCTCGAAGTCATCGACGACCCAGAGCCGGTTCTCGACGCCCAGGTGGTCGGTCGCGACCAGCGGCGTGCGATCGCGCATGCCGGCCTCGATGGAACGGAGCACCTCGCCCTCGGCGTCGGGATACAACCCGAAGATCGGGCTGAGGTTGAATCCGGTCGCGTGGTAGAGGGCCAGTCGGTCGGCCTTGGGGCCGGAGAGCGTCTGCTCGTGCGGGTAGATCTTCCCCTGACCGAACGGCTCCAGCCGTACCCTCGCCAGGAAGCCTCGGCGGGTATGCTTCACGCCGTCAACTTCGAATGTTTGGTCGTAGACGTACAGCGCAGTATGGTCTTCCTCGCGGAGGATGCCGTCGCGCAGCCATTCCTTCAAGAACCGGGCGGCGCGAGCATATCGGCCCTGGGCCTCGGTGTCGCCCGGCTCCTGGCGATTGAGCTCCATCCGGATGACGTTGTAGGGGCTGGCCTGGTAGAGCCGGTCCTGCAAGGCCGGGTCGACCACGTCGTAGGGGGGGGCCACCACGTCGGACAGCGTCCCGACCCGCGCGACGTCGTAGCGAACCCCTCGGAACGGACTCACGTCTGGCATTTGGAATGTCCTGTCGAGTAGAACCTATCAAAGTGGACATCCTCGGGCACCAGGCGGACCGAGAGGCCCCGGGTCCGGCTGGGATTCCGCCGAGGGGTTCAACAAGCTGGAGATCGCGAGACCCTTAGCTCGGGCCTGTGTCGGCGCGATGGATGCAAATCGTTCGACCAATGCCGAAAATCGCTGCCAGTCCGACTCGGACATCGCCACGCGCAGCACTTTGCTGATCCATTCCTCCGGGAGAGGGGGATGCAACGGCCGTAATCCGCGCTCTTGATCGGGGCTTCGCCGACGGCCTAGCCGATCTCGTTCCATCGCTCGACACATGCCTCTGTTATGCAAGGTGAGCTTGCCCTATTCCCATCCTCAACCCAACTTTGAGACATACCATAGCACACGCGTACGCGTGTATCAAGAGGGTTACTGCTTTGGATTTACCCTCGGTCCGGATCCATCCAAAGCGGATCAGATTCCCACGACGATCCCTCGCGGGGGATCATCGATCCTTTGTTCCTTCCGACCTGAACGAACAGACCACCGCAACGTTCGCAGGTGAACAGTGCATAATTCGGGGGCGGATTGCAGAGCAACAGATTCGTCATGCGCAGCGCCTTCGATCGACAGCGTGGGCACTCCTTCCGCAAACAACGGATCAGGATCATCCCGGCGACCACGTAGAGCGAAATGCCGCCAATGACGACCGCGAGGGCGAGGCCGAGGGCGAACATCAAGAGCAACCAGACCGATCGATCCATCGCACCTCCACGAGAATCCTGATCCTCGGGGCAGAGACAGCGTAGCAGCTCATCCCAGGATACCGAAGAAACCCTGATGGAGAGGATCGTCGGCCGGATCAACCGGCCCCGCGGCGGATCGTCGGGGCGCGCTCGGTGCCGACGGCGAAATGCCCCGCATCCGCCGGAGCCGTGACCCTCAGGTGAATCGTCATCGCCGTATGGGCCCGGCAGACGAGGACTTGCCTCACGAGGTCTCGGTACCAGGTCACGCCACTGGCCGGGCTCTCGATGATCGATCCGGCCGGGAACAACCCATTCGGGACGAAGATTTCGGTCTCGCCACGATCCGGCTCGTGGCTCCAGTCGAGCTCGAACCGGCGCGGGGTACCCGAGGGCCCGTCGTCCTCGAATCGGAATCGCAGGGGCGTCCCGGCGGTCGCACGCGGATAGGGGCGAGGCCGGAAGTTGGGGCGTGGCGTCCGGCTGGGATGGATGATGTTGAAGTCCTCGGCGTTCCACCCGTCCTTCGTCCGATCGTTCCATCTCGGCGTGTAATTCCACTGGGCTCCCGACGCCAGGGCGGAGTCGAGACGGTCGTAGACCGCATCCACGTAATCGCCGGCCCGGACCGATTCGGCACACACGCCGAACTCGCCCAGGAACAGCGGCGTGTCCCATTCCCGGGCGGTCTCGGTCATGTTGGTGAACGCGCGATTCATACCTAGCGTCGTACCGTGCCACCGTCCCAGCGCCACCGTGATCGGGCGGTAATAGTGGGGTGCATAGGCGACCGAGCCATAATCCGGCCGGGGCAGCCGCGTTTTGATGCCGCAATTGGTCGAGAGGTGTCCTTCGAGGAACAGGATGGCGGAGGGATGTGCCGCGTGGATCGCCTGGGCGGCGTCGCGGTACAACGGGGCCAGTTCCGTGCGCTCGTCGCCCCAGGGCTCGTTGAGCGGGTCGTAGCCGATCACGCCGGGCGATCGGGCGAAGATCGCGGCCACCCGGCTCACCATCGCCAGGTATCGCGTCCGGACCCCGTGCCGGTCCGAGAAGAAGTCGGCGAACGACTTGTGGGTCGTCGGGTCGGTCGCCATCAGGATCGCCCAGTTCTTGCAGCCCATGCCGTTATCGGGCTTCGACGGCCGTCCGCGCGGCGAGACCGCCCATCGTGGGAAGCCGGCGCCGGCACCGCGCGACGTGAACCGCGAGAAGCCATCCTGGTGGAAGTCGATGATCGTGGCGATCCCCCGCTCGCGGGCCGACTCGACGACCGAGCGGATCTCATTCGTGTAGGCGTGATTGTAGACGCCGGGCACGGGCTCATAGGCTTCCCAGAGGAAGAGCAGGCGGATCACGTTGAAGCCGAAGTCGCGCAGGAGGTCGAGGTCTTTGGGCTCGACCGAAGGCGAGAACGGGGGGACCTTGGCGTCGCCGGACAGATTGACTCCGCGGAGGATCACGACGCGACCTTGCTCGTCAACGAAGTGCCGCCCGGCGATCCGGAGGCCGGGGGCATGGGCCGTCCTCGCGGATCTCGGCGGGGGCAGAGCGATGGACTTGGTCAAGATCAAGGTCGTCTCTCGAAGGGGACGCTCCGGGAGGCTGTTGCATCCCGACGCGACGAGCCACAGCACCATCCCAACGACGAGGTGACGGACCGGGCCGACCAAACCCGCCTTGCCGCGCCGGTGAGATTCGCTCTAGTCCCCCATGCAATATAGATGCCGTTTTTGGCCGGCGGGGATGAGAAGATGATCGGCTACCGCGACCTGGCCTACCTGGCCTGGCGGAAGAACTACGCGACCGACAGCAATCCGTACGCCAACACCATCCCGCCGGCCCTGTTCGTCCTGGGCTTCCTCATCGACCAGCAAGTCCGACGCATCCGGGCTCTCTTGCTGGTCGGCATCCCGGCCAGGCCAGAGGAAGCGCGGAGCGAGCACGCAAGACGACATCCGATCGTATCTATCGAGCAATCCCGTGCGCCGTGACGGGCGACGATCTCCGACCGGATGCAATTCCTCGCCGACGGAGCCGTCAACAGGATTATTGTCGGAGGCGTGTCGAGCCTTCCGGCCTCATTTCGATGAAACACCTGGGAACTTCACTCACATTCACGGAGGCACGATCATGATGAAGTTACGTCGAATGGGTATCGGCATCGTCTTGCTGGGCGTCGGCATTGGCGCCGGATCCTTCCTCTTATCGACGCGGGTCGGTCCGGTCATGGCGGCCCAGGGCGAGTCGTCCAAATCGGAACCCTTCGCTTTGCTGAGGGTCGATCCGCCTCACACCTGCCCGATCGATGCCGGTCGCAACTCCGCGGAGAACTCTGTCTCGCGAGACCTGATCACCCAGATCGAATTGCTCCGAAGCCGGACGTTTCTGACCTCGGTCGTGGCCGACGCGGAACTCGCCGAGCTCCCTCCGGTAAAGCGTCAGCATGACCCTGCTTCCTGGCTGGCGGAGCGTCTCATGATCGTGAACCTCGAGGGCACGGCCCTCCTCCGCATCACGATGGATGCCCCCGATGTCACTCCCAAAGATCGGGCGCATCTCATAAATAACGTCGTCCAACGTTTTATCCGGAAAGGAAGGGACGAGGGGGCCAACGCCCTCGAGGATTATAAGGAGAGGCTGAGCGACGAATTGAATCGGCGAATGAAGCAATTGCAGGAATCGCGAACCATGCTCGAATCAGCGAGTGCTCAGATCGAGCCCGCGTTGCGGGACCGGATTCCGGCGCAATCGCTGGCGTCCTATGCGCTGGAACTCCGGAGGAAGCAACTCGATCTCGCGATGGAGAAGGCCGGCACGGAGGCCCTGCTCGAGCGTGTTGAGGACAAGGCCGCGGCAAACCTCGGCGCCTCGGACCAGCGGGCCCGGCTCGATGAGCGGCTTGCCATCCAGCGAGCCCAGGAGGATGCGTTGCGTGCGGAGGCGGAACGGATCGACAAGGACCTGGGCGAACCCTGTGCCAGCAAGGCCGAGCGATTGGAGGGCTTGCGAGATGAGATCCGGCGCGAGGTCACTAGTATCGAGAAGCTGAAGGATCAGATATTCAAGGTCGAACTGGTGGAAGGGGCCTGGCAGCACTCGCGGATCCGCGTGATCGATACCGCGACGGCCCCTTGACCCGAGTCTGGACGTCGGCTTATGGTGCAGGCTAACCCCATCCTCACCGGCCCGTCCGAATCGATGATTGATGAAACGCAACCTCGTCTTGCTCTCGATCGGTTTGATCGCATTCTCGGCGACCTATGCCGCAACCCGCCTCTGGAACGGGAAAGCCTCGGTCGCGATCCCTCCGGGCATGGTCTGGATCCCCGGCGGCGAGTTCACGATGGGCACCGACTCGGAGTTGGGTCGGCCCGAGGAGAAGCCGGCGCACCAGGTGCGTGTCAACGGCTTCTGGATGGATCAGACAGAGGTGACCAACGCCCAGTTCCTCGCGTTCGTCGAAGCCTCCGGCTACGTCACGACCGCCGAGAAGCCGCCGTCGCTTGAAGAGATCATGAGCCAGTCGCCGCCGGGGACGCCCCCTCCGCCCGAGGAGAAGCTCGTCCCCGGCTCGCTCGTGTTCACCCCGACGGCCGGCCCGGTCAACCTTCGTGACTTCTCGCAATGGTGGACCTGGACACCCGGTGCGGACTGGCGGCATCCCGAAGGTCCCGGCAGCACCATCGAGGGCCGGGACGATCATCCGGTCGTCCACGTCTCGTGGGAAGATGCGAATGCCTACGCTTCTTGGGCCGGCAAGCGGCTGCCGACAGAGGCCGAGTGGGAGTTCGCCGCCCGCGGCGGCCTCGACGGCAAGCCTTACGTCTGGGGCGACACGCCTCCGCAGTCTGCGTCTCCACCGGCCAACATCTGGCAGGGCGAGTTCCCCTACCGCAATACGGCCGACGACGGCTTCATCAGGACGTCTCCGGTCAAGTCATTCCCACCGAACGGCTACGGACTGTATGCCATGTCCGGCAATGTCTGGGAATGGTGTGCCGACTGGTACGATCGGGCGCTCTATCGTCGGCGGGCCGGCACCGTTACCGTCGTCAATCCGATCGTGTCCGAACGCACCCCCGACCCGGCCGCTCCGTTCGCGCCGCAACGTGCACAGCGAGGGGGTTCGTTCCTGTGCAATGACGGCTACTGCTCGCGGTATCGCCCTAGTGCCCGCCACGGCGGCAGCCCCGACACGGGGATGTCCCACGTCGGATTCCGTTGCGTGATGTCCCAGGGCGGCCCTCGAAAGGCCTCGTAGGATGCGTGCAACCCACGATCTGAACAGAAGTTCTCGAGTCCAGATGATCTACTCTTGCGACACGTGATATGTATATTCCTTAAGTTCCCAGAGTACAGCACCATCCCTCAAGCTCCTGGGCGGGTATTTCCTCAATAATCGATACCGTCGCTGAAAATCCGGCCAGTAGTCATTCAACTTCACGTGCGCGTCCATGGCCTCGACGACGATGCGCGGCGGATGCCTGCGGATTTCCTCCATCGCGTCGGGGTGTCGGCTTGGATACTCCATGCACGACATGAGGATCAAGTCCACGACGTATGGGGATGGCGGCAAGCGGCCCGAGAGGAGATAAAGCGGGCTGAGATGTCCCGAGGTGACGATCTGGTCATCGGGATTCGTCCGCTCGCGGATCAGCCTCGCAGCCGCGAGGAAGAAGTTCCGGTCAACCGAAGGATCATCCCATCGTCCCCAGACCATGACCGTCGCGAATTCGCGGCTCCGCCGAAACTGATCCTTGTAGGTGTAGTACACCGAGCGGGCATCGAGCTCACCGACGAGCCATGCCAGCGTCAGGTAGACGACGGACGCGATGCGACGGCCTCGGGGTGAGCCCTCGAATGTCCGGAGCCAGGTCAGCCCCATCGACCCCAGGAAGGCGACGCCGAGCAGGATCTGGGCGCAAGAATGATGGAAGGTGGGTCAACCGAAGATGTCCGGGATCGGCGCCAGGAGCAGTAGGATCGCCGCGACCTTGGCGACCCACTGCCGTCGAACCGGTGAAGAAGAGCCACGCGATCCCGGGCAAGGCCACCGCCATCAGCCAGGCCGTCGACCTGAGGAAGGATTCGATCCTCTGCACTCGCTCCGCATGGACATCCCTGCCGATTGAGGCGAAATTGTAGTAATACATCGAGAGATCGCGGAAATAACCCAGGACAACCATCGGCGATCCGCGAAAGGTCCAGATCCAGGCCAGGAGCAAAGCTCCCGCGACGGCCAGACCCCCGATGTGAAGCATCAGCCCACGCCGGCCGTGGAGTGCGATGGCGAGGAAGAGGCTAACCACCAGGAAGGGCAGATACGGCTCGCGAAAGGATGGCGCCAGCGACACGAACAAGCCGGCCCAGAAGGGCCCGAGCCTCGACCGCGAAGACAGGAAGCAAAGTCCCACGAGATAGACGAAGTTCGCCGCCATGATCGGATTCTTGAAACCGGCATCGACGAAGGCCGGGAAATTGACGGCGATCGCCCAGCCGACGGCCATCACGAACGCGACCCGCCGGTTCCCCCACATGACCAGGAGGATGTAAAGCGCCGTCGCGGCGCCGGCCGCGACGAATCCG
The DNA here is from genome assembly GCA_963777695.1 of uncultured Planctomycetota bacterium. Classification (GTDB taxonomy): domain Bacteria; phylum Planctomycetota; class Planctomycetia; order Isosphaerales; family Isosphaeraceae; genus CAVZRC01. Next base: position 174,994 of record CAVZRC010000001.1, on the reverse strand, counting down.
TTGAACGATCCGCATGTGCAAGAAGGGCGTCGCGGGCGGCATCCCGAACCGATGCAAGATCGACGGGTAGAGGCTGATGGGACCCAGCGGGAGAGATCCATGGCCCCGCCAGTTCATCTCGGCATTGATCGCAAAATACCCCTCATCTGGCTGAGGAGGGCCGCCGACCATGGGCAGCCTCAGAAAGAACAACGTACCCAGAAAGATCGCCGCCGGGGCCTTCCACGGACCGGCCAAGAACTCGACCACCATCAATCGACCCCCGCCTCCTCGGCACCCTGTCGATCGCGAAGGCTCCCGGTGGATTCCAGGATCGACACCGTCGCTCTCCTGTGTCCACCGACGGCCTGGATCAGACAACCCACCTTATTGACGTAACTCCCGACTTCAGCGTCGGTTACCAGGTATACCCCTTCAAGTTGTTGTTTCCCTGGTGATCCGAGATATAAACTCCGCCATATAACCATAGAGCGCGTCAGTTCAATTCGACGGTCACCTTGCTGATCTTGCCGGTGAATTTGTTGTCCCGTTCCTTGTAGTCGTCGGTCACCGGCGTGCCGCCATCGACGCCCACGTCGGCACCCTCGTCCGCCGAGAACGACAAAGCCCTGCGTGCGGTCGATTCGACCTTCGGCGACCTTCTCGCCGTCGACGAGGATCGTGCCCGTCCCGCCCGCGCCCGGCTTGCCGCCGTCGTAGGCGAATTCGAAACGGATCGTCGCCTTCCCGGCCGGCACCGCCTCCGATGGCCGCGACGGTGTAGCGTTCCATGCCCAGGAAGTTGTAGGTGTACGTCGGCTTGCCGCCCTTCAGGTACAGGCTCCAGCCGCCGAACCGGCCGGCCTGGCAGAGGATCACGCCGTCGGCGCCCCCGTCCGGGACCTCGACCTCGGCGGTGATCGTGTGCGACCGGTTCTTCATGTTGATGAAGACGTTCTCCGTCATCCCGGTCATGCCCTCGTAGACCGTCAGCGAGGTCCGGCCGGCCATCAGGTCGGGCCGGCCGACGAGGGCGGCGTTGACCCGTTCGAGGCTCCGATCGTCGAGCGGGCAGCACGTGGTTCTTGACCCCTTCCTTCATGAAGAGGTCCTGCAAGTTCCTTGAGCTTCTCGGGGTCCTTCGCGGCCAGGTCGTTCACCAGGCTGAAGTCGGTCCGGGTGTCGTATAGCTCCCACGCGTCATCCTTGAGCGTCGCCCGGGGCTTCGGCTCCCAGGGGGCCCGGTGGACGGTGCCGGCCAGCCAGCCGTCGTGGTAGATGGCGCGATTGCCGAAGATCTCGAAGTACTGGGTCGTGTGCCGGTCCTTCGCCGCCGGCGTCGTCGAACGTGTAGACCAGGCTCACGCCCTCGATGGGCGTCTGGGGCGTCCCGTTGACCGACTTCGGCTCGGGCAGGCCGGCCGCTTCCAGGATGGTCGGCGCGATGTCGATGACGTGATGCCACTGCGAGCGGACCTCGCCCCTGGCCTTGATCCGCCTGGGCCAGTGGACGACCATCCCGTTGCGGGTCCCGCCGTAGCTCGCGGCGACCTGCTTCGTCCAGGTGAACGGCGTATCCCCCGCCACGGCCCACCCGGCCGCGTAGTGGCCGTACGACATGGGGCCGCCCAGGTCGTCGTAGTGCTTCAGGATGTCCGCGACGTTTTCCCGGACCCCGTTGAAGTAGGTCATCTCGTTGAAGAGCCCGTTCATGCCCCCTTCGGCGCTGGCGCCGTTGTCGCCGACGATGTAGAAGACGAGCGTGTTGTCCAGCTGGCCCAGGTCCTCGATCGCCTGGACCAGGCGGCCGACCTCGTGGTCGGCGAACTCGCCGTAGCCGGCGAAGACCTCCATCTGGCGGGCGAAGAGCTTCCGCTCGTCGGCGCGTGAGCGTGTCCCAATCCTTGATCGCCGCGGGCTTGGGCGCGAGCCTGGTGCCCGGCGGGACCACGCCGAGCTTCTTCTGGCGGGCGAGCGTCTCCTCGCGGAGCTTGTCCCAGCCCTGGTCGAACTTGCCCTTGTACTTGGCGATCCACTCCTTCGGGACGTGGTGCGGGGCGTGCGTGGCACCCGGGGCGAAGTAGATGAAGAACGGCTTGTCCGGCGTGAGCGATTTCACAGCCGTGGCCCAGCGTGATCGCCTGGTCGGTCATGTCGGTCATGAGATGGTAGTTCGGATCGCTTCGGGGGCTCGACCTGGTTCAGCCCGTCGTAGAGCGTCGGGAGCCCACTGGTTGGCCTCGCCGCCGATGAACCCGTAGAACTTGTCGAAGCCGGAGCGGGTCGGCCAGCGATTGGTCGGGCCCGAGGCGCTGACCTCCCAGGCCGCGGTCTCGTGCGACTTGCCGAAGGCGGCGGTGGCGAAGCCGTTGAGGCGGAGCATCTCGGCCAGCGGCGCCACGCTGTCGGGCCGCTGACCGGTCTGGCCCGGGAAGGCGGTGGCCGTCTCCGTGATCGAGCCCATGTTGCACATGTGATGGTTGCGGCCGGAGAGCAGGGCGGCGCGGGTCGGCGAGCAGAGCGCCGTGGTGTGGAACTGATTGTAGCGGAGCCCGCCGTTGGCCAGTCGTTCCACCGTCGGCATGTGGATCGGCCCGCCGAACGCGCTCGACTGGCCGAACCCCATGTCGTCGATCAGGACGATCAGCACGTTGGGTGCGCCGGCCGGCGCCTTCACCTGGAATCGCGGCGGTGCCTTCGCATTCCGGACGTCGAGCTCGGTGATCGGCGGGTAGCTGGGCTCCGGGATCGGGAGGACCGTCCGGTCGAGATCCTGTAATGGGGCCGTGGGTGCCGCGGATGCCGCCGGCCTCGATCCGATCGGACCGCCGACCGCCAGCCAACCGAACAAGATGCCGATACCGATCGCAGCCGGTAATCGCAGACTCGCAACGTTGCGCACAAGGGCCTCCGGACGTCGATGATTGGGGAGGACGGAGGGGAATCGATCGAGACGGGCATTCACGTAATGGCCTGAAAATATCCCGGCCGTGGATGAGATCTTAAGCAGCCGCGATCCTGCCCGCAAGGGAATGACCGTTGTTCTCGGCCCTCATTACTCATGAGCCGCCCGAACGTGGTCGCTCTCGATTTGCCTCGTGCCTCCGGGTCGTAGCGACCGGCCCGAAAGGCCCCCCTTGTCGAAGGACGCGCGATCGGTCATATTGATAGAGTTCATTACCCAGTAAATCGACTTATACGAGGCCGGACCCTCCCGATGCCGAGGGGATTCAGCCGAAGCAAGACCAGGAAGATGGGTGGCTTGCCGACGGCAGTGGCGAATGATTCCACCACGGTTCGAGGTCAGCGGCCCTGCCCTGGAGATCGCTGAATCGAGCTCGATGAGACGAATACCCGCCCCTCTCAACTCCAAGGCCCGACCGCCGGGCCGTGATGAATGCCAGGGGCAGATCGGTTTCGATCTCGACTTGCAGGGGCAACTGGAGGAGCGCCTCCGGTTCGAACGGCTGGTCACGGACCTATCCGCCACCTTCGTCAACGTGGCAGCGGACATGGTCGATGATCAGATCGAGCAGGCTCTGGAGCGGCTCGTCGTCTTCTCGGGAGTCGAGCGGTGCAGCTTCGGTCAACTCTCCGAGGACAACAAGGAGATCTCGGTCACGCACTCGTTCGTCGCGGCTGGGTCTCCGCCGCTCCCCCCGTTAGTCCTCGAGAAAGATCTCCCATGGCTTACGGAGCAAATCAGGCGTGGAGAGCTGATGTGCTTCGCTCGATTGCCGGACGATCTTCCCGAGGCCTCGACACGGCGCTCGAGGAAGGCCGGACGACCATCACGCCCGCCGCGGGCGGGTCGCCCGAGTTCACGCGATATACCGCCGTCCACGTCAAGCGCGATGGCCGATGGCGCCAGTCGGCGGTCCACGACGAGCTTGCGCGGGACCTCACCCCCCACGATCGCCTCAAGGAGCTCGAGTGGATGGTCGGCGACTGGATCAACGAGAGCCAGGATTCAGTCGTCCTCACCACCTGCAAATGGGCCGACGGCGGGAACTTCCTGGTCCGCGAGTTCACCGTGAAGATGCAGGGTCAGCCGGTGCTCTCCGGCACGCAGCGGATCGGCTGGGACCCCACGCGCAACCAGTTCAAGACCTGGATCTTCGACACCGAAGGTGGCTTCGGCGACGGATACTGGACGCGCATCGGTGACCATTGGGCGATCAAGGCCGAGGGCATACGCCAGGACGGCCAGCACGCGTCCGCCACGAGTATCATCACCCGTCTGGGCAAGGACCGGGCGAGCTGGAAGTCGGTCGACCGGACCATCGAGGGCGCCGCGGTGCCCGGATTCGACGAGTTCACGATCGTGCGCAGGCCGCCCGAGCCCGGCAAGTAAGGCCAACGGTCGCATCCAACCCAATTTTTCTTATCGAGGATCTTCATCATGAAGCGCGCTCTTACGAAGCTGGCCCTGGGCACATCGCTGATCCTTCTCGCGCTCCCGTCGTACGTCGTCGCGGGTCGGGGCGGAGGCGGCTATGGTGGCGGAGGCGGGAATCGCGGCGCCTATGGTGGTGGAGGCTCCATGGGCCACTCCCCCTCCTTCAGCCAGCCCCACCCGCAGTCGGGCCAGTCCGATTCCTACGGCAATCATCCACAATCCGGGTCCGGCTCCGGTTCGCAGTATACCCACGCGGGTGCCGCGGGTACTGCCGCCGGCGCGGGCTACGCCAACCACTACCAATCCTCGCAGTATCCCAACGCGGGTGCCGCGGGCGCCGCCGCTGGGGCTGGCTATGCCAACAACCATAACGGCACCTGGAGCGGCAACAATTATGCGGGCTGGGGGGCGACCGGAATGGGCACCGGTTACGCGAGCGGGGTCGGGGCCTGGGGCGTCGGCTCGCCGATGTACGGCTGGGGCTATTCGGGCTATAGCAATCCCTACAATGGCGGCGGTTACGGGTCTGGCGGCGTCGCGCAGACCGGGGCCGTGCAGCAGACCGCCGATACGCAGCCGTTGACCGCGGCGCAAGGTCCCAACTACTCCCAGCCGATCAGCACGACCGCCCCGGCGCCCGATCAGGCCGTCGTCGCCCAGGCGAATGCGTCTTACGACCGGGCCCGCGAAGCATTCAAGGCGGGCGACTACGCCCAGGCCGTTCAACTCGACCAGCAGGCAATCGCACAGACGCCCAATGACGCGACGATGCACGAGTTCCTCGCCCTGGCGTACTTCGCCCAGGGCAAGTACGAGCAGGCCGCGACCCCGCTCTACGCGGTCCTCTCGGCGAGACCGGGCTGGGACTGGACGACCCTGAGCGGGATGTACCCCGACGTTGACACGTATAGCCGCCAGCTCCGGGCGCTGGAGAGCTACGTCACGGCCAACCCGGATTCGGCCCAGGGTCACTTCGTCCTGGGCTACCAGTACCTGGCCCAGGGACATGATCCGAACGCCATCGCCCAGCTCAAAGAGGTCGTGAGGATCCAGCCCGGCGACACGGTCTCGGCGCAGATCATCGCCGCGTTCCAACCCTCCGGCGGCAGCCCGCCGCCGCCCGCCGATGCGTCCCCGCCTGATGCGCCTGCCGTCGAAGGGAGGCTGGCCGGGACCTGGGCCGCAACGCCCTCCCAGGGCGCGAAGATTGCCCTTTCGATCCAGGACGACGGCAATTTCACCTGGACCGCCACGACCTCGGGCAAGCCCCCGATGAAAATCGCCGGCAAGTCAACCTTCTCCGGCGATACCTTGACCCTCGCCGCCGAGGGAGGCCAGAACGGCGCACTGGTGGGCCAGGTGACCTGGAAGGACGCTGACGATTTCCGCTTCCGTCTCGTCGGCGGGCCGTCGAACGACCCGGGGTTGAAATTCGCGCGCTAGTTCGGTACACCCGGTTCTCCCCGCCACGAGACGCGAGGGCTACCGGCGCCTCGGAGGTGCTGGAAGGTCGCCCGAATACTCGCGTCGCGATGGCGACGAACTTCTTTGGACTCGAGGCGAAAGATGAACGACCGCCGGGATAAGATCGCACGTGCGATCACTTCGTTCGTCGAGAATCCCGTCACCAACCTGGCGAAAGGGATTGCGCTGATCTTCATCGGCCTGACCGAGGTCTCTCACACTTTTCGCGAAGACATCGTTCATGGGCATGCTCGCGTCGGACATGGCATCATCATCATCGGGACCTTCAGCATCCTCGAGGCGCTCCCACACGTCATCGAGGGGCTGGACGCGAGCCGGAAATACCTGGAACGTAAGGGAACGCTGGGCCAATCACCGCGCGAAACAGACAAGCCATGAGCAAGCAAACCTTCGCCATGTTCGTTAACATGAAATTCTCTTGAATTCACCGAGGAGGAACGCAATGCTTCGAGGGGAACGACTTAAGACGATCGCGATCCTGGCCGTGGGAGCCCTTCTCGGCTATCTGGCGGCATCCGAAAAGATGCCTCTATCCCAGAAGGCCCTCGCGACGCCACGGTCCACGGATCTGACGGATGGGGCGGGTTCGGCCCAGCCCGTCTCAGTCGCCGGTCCGGCCGGCTGCTCCGACGGCGCCAGCAAGGGAACGCTCCTGGCCCTGGCCTCTCCCAAGCCCGGCGAGGCCGTCGCGAGCACCCAGGCTCCCGCCAGGAAGCCGAACATCATCATGATCATGGGCGACGATGTTGGCTGGTTCAACATCGGTGCCTATCATCAAGGAATCATGGCAGCCCGGACCCCGAACCTCGACCGGCTGGCCGCCGGCGGAATGCGGTTCACCGACTATTATGCCGAGGCGAGCTGCACGGCCGGTCGCGCCAATTTCATCACCGGCCAGCTCCCGATCCGGACCGGGATGACCACCGTCGGCCAGGCGGGGTCGCCGATCGGCCTGCCGGCGCAGGCGCCGACCATCGCCACCGCGCTCAAGTCGCTCGGCTATGCCACCGGCCAGTTCGGCAAGAACCACCTGGGGGACCACAACGAGTTCCTGCCGACCGTGCACGGCTTCGATGAATTCTTCGGCTATCTCTATCACCTGGATGCGATGGAGGATCCGTTCCATCGCAACTACCCGCCGGCGCTCAAGGACACGGTCGGTCCCCGCAACATGGTGCATTCGTGGGCCCAGGACCAGGACGACCCGACCGTCCAGGCGCGATGGGGCAAGGTCGGCAAGCAGAAGATCGAGGACGCCGGCCCGCTCTCGCCCAAGAAGATGGAGACGATCGACGACGACATCCTCGACCTCTCGATGAAGTTCATCGACAAGGCCAAGGGCGACGGCAAGCCGTTCTTCGTCTGGCTCAACCCCACGCGGATGCACATCGTCACCCACCTCTCCGAGAAATACGAGAATCTCCGGACGCCGGAGAACGGCTGGTCCGTCTCGGAGGCCGGCATGGCGCAGCTCGACGACATCGTCGGCGCTGTCATGAAGAAGCTCAAGGATGAGGGCCTCGAGGAGGACACCATCCTGGCGTTCACCACGGACAACGGCACCGAGAACTTCACCTGGCCCGACGGCGGACAGACCCCGTTCGCCGGGGGCAAGGGGACGGTCATGGAGGGCGGCTTCCGCGTACCTTGCATCGTGCGATGGCCTGGCAAGGTCCCCGCCGGCAAGGTCGAGAACGGTCTGATCTCCGGCCTCGACTGGCTCCCCACGTTCCTCGCCGCGGCCGGCGATCCGGACATCGTCGAGGACCTGAAGAAGGGCAAGACGCTCGGCGACCGGTCCTACAAGGTCCACCTCGACGGCTACAATCAGCTCGACCTGATCACCGGCAAGGGACCTTCGAAGCGCAAAGAGCTCTTCTACTTCGCCGAGAGCACCCTCGGCGCCGTGCGCATCGGCGACTACAAGTATCGATTCATCGACCAGCCCAACGGCTGGCTCGGCGCGTCGGTCAAGCCGACCTGGCCGATCCTCACGAATCTTCGCCTGGACCCCTTCGAACGCACCGGACTGAGCGGGTCGCTCAACTTCTACAGTTGGTATGCCTACGAGTTCTGGCGGTTCGTCTACGCGCAACAGGAGATCGGCAAGTTCGCCGAGACCGCGATCGAGTTCCCGCCGATGCAGAAGGGCGCCAGCTTCAATTTGGAGGCCCTCAAGCAACAACTCCTCGAAGCGATCAAGGCCCACCAAGGTCAGTGAGTAGGCCCGGCGAATCGGCGCCCCATGGCCGGGGCGCCCTCCATCCCCGAGGTCGTGACATTCGCATGCGAACCAGGTACTTCTTGATCGTGACCGCCGCGGTGGAGGTCGGCGCCGGACTGGCCCTGGCGATCGCGCCGGCGGTATCAGTCGGACTGCTCCTCGGCTCGACGCCCCTTGCGAGCGAGGTGCCGATCGTCGGTCGAATCACAGGGGCGGCCCTGATCACCCTGGGGGTCGCCTCCTGGCTGGCGCGGGACGATGAACGCAGCCCCGCCGCCAGAGGGTTAATCGTGGCCCTGTTGTTCTATAATGCCGCGGCAGTCGCCATCCTCGCTCACACGGGCTTCGTCTCGGAGCGTGTCGGCTTCATCCTCTGGCCGGGAGTGATCCTTCACACGGCGCTCGCGGCCTGGTGCATCGACTGCCTGACAGCTCGTCCGAGAACTCCGTAGGGTGGGTGAAACCCACCGAGGAAATGGCTCGACACCGGTGAGTTTCACCCACCCTACAAGCCGACTCGGCGAGGCAATTCGGTCCGATCTCGCGCTCAAAGGGTCGAGGGCGCGAGGTCAGCTCCGGCCGAGGACGTCGCGATCGGTGGGCCGTCGGGGCCCGGCAACGGCGGCAATTCGGAGGCGGCGTTCGCCGCGGGGATCTCGCTCGCGGTGACGCCCGGGATCTGCGGCGGCGGGATGAACGGCGTGCTTTCGATCGCCCTCGGCGTCTCGCTCAGGTCGGAGTACGTCGGTGCCGCGGGTCCCTTCCGCTTCGAACCGCCGAACTTCACGTTGACGCCGGCCCAGAGCGTGTCGACCTGGGCGTCGAGCCGGACCGTCGAGCCGGGGATCTGGAGGATCGGGCCCGAGATCGAATCCCGGAACCCGTGCATCCAGGCCATTGAGAAAGCCGTGTTATCGTTGACCTGGTACGAGGCACCGAGCGAGAGGGTGTTCGTGATGATCCCCGGTGCCTGAGCATTGAACAGCGTGGCTTCCGACCGGATCGGGTCCATGTTGTAGAGATAGCCACCGCGCAACGTGAGACGTTCCGTCGCCTGGTACTGGACCCCAAAGGCCAACACGAAGATACTCTGCCACCCGAGTCCGCCGTCGCGGACCGGCGTGCCGAACAGCGATGTATTGGCGTAGTCCATGTAGCGGAGGTTGACATCGATCAACGTCCTGGGCAGTCCCTTGTATGCCACGCCCCAGGAGATGATCTCCGGTAGCTGCGCCTGGATCCCGATGGTCCGGGCCGACTTATTCGGATACGAGGCGTTGAAGTCCCATTTCTCCTGCCAGATCGGACTCTTATAGGAGAAGCCCAGGTTCCAGTTGGAATTCAGCTCGTACAGGAGTCCCACCTGGAAACCGGCCCCCCAGTAGGCCCGCGCGTTGGTCGCCGAGGGGAACGTCGGCAGCCCCAGCGGGCCACTCGGCCCCGGCGAAAAACGCGGGATTGAAGCTGGGCGTGCCCGCCGTGATGATCGGACCGCCGCCGATAGCCAGTTTGTCCGTGAGCTGATAGGAGGCCATCGGATTGATCGCGAGCAGGGACAGGTTTGCGTAGATCGGTCCGACTCCGAACGACCTCGGGGGTAGGCGCGGGGTCAACACGGGCGTCTGGGAGCTGCCCGCGAAATTCACGCCGCCGCCGACCAGTCCGAAGACCCCGAATCCCATCGTCAGGGGCGAGTCGTCGGTGAGACGGAAGGAGAAGCCCGTGGCCAACCCGGCGGACACGCCGCTGTCGCTCCGCGATTCGCCGTACCGGCCCGTCTGCGGAAAGATCCCGCCGATCGAATCGGCTGGCAGACCGCTCTGGAGATGAATGCTCGGCAAGGCCAGGGCTGAGCCTAACATGAATTCCTGGCTATCCAGGCCGCTCAGGGTCGCCGGGTTCCAGTAGCTGGAGCCGAAGTTGACAGGGGCCGCCGTCGAGGCGCCGGCCATCGCGCTATTGATCGGGCCGGCGCTCGGCACCATGATCCCCTGACCGTGCGCGGAGGATATCGCCGCCAGCAGGGCCGCGCACAGCGTGGCGCGATGGACGATCCACGTCCTCATGATCGATGGACTCCGATGACGAAAGGCCGCGGACCCGGAGAAATGTACGGGTTGTATCGGATTTGGCGATTCCGCTTCTTCAGCGATCGTGATCCATAATACCGCCCTACCCACGAAATCCCGATCGGCGGAATCCTTGTTTCGAGCGGTCCGGAGGGCGAATTGCCCGGAGTGGGCCATAATACAAGGATCGCGAGGTGAGCGACTCGTTCTCTCGAAGGCGGTGAGTCAAGATGGTCGAGCGAGGCTGCGGTCCTGGCATCGTGTTCTTGAGCCTTATATTCTCGTTCGTGTCGGGCGAGGCCCGCGGCGACGATCGGTATTACGTGATGATCTTCGGGTCCCAGTCGAGGCCGAAGCTGCTCCAATACACGCACACCTGGGCGACGTTCATCCGCGTCACCGGGGACGGAAGTGATCCGAGCGATGGCGTGGTCTACCAGCATACGATCAGTTGGCTCCCCGATTCGCTGGATGTCCGGACCTGGAGCCTGCTCCCCGAGCGCGGGGTCAATCTCGACCTGTATAAGACGCTCGAAGCGGTCTACGCGAATCGAGAGAGGGTCACCATGTGGGGACCTTTCGTGATCCAGCAGGCCGTGTATGAGAGGTCGCTCCGGGTCAAGGAAATCCTCGACAGCGGCGCGGCCGAATATCGGGCGATCAGCACGCCAAGGAACCTGCTCATCAGCGACTGCATCCATGCCGTGGCGGCCGTGGACCCGGTCTTCGGTCGGGGCCATTACCCGCTCGTCCGCGTCGGCAAGCCGGCGAGCCGTTTCATGGCCCGGCAGATGATGACGCGCAGCATCTTCGAACAGGAGTTGTACGATAACTCGTGGCTCGTCGGTCGCCTTGGCCTGGACCAATATCCGATCGAGATCGTCCCGGCGCAGCAGATCCCCAGACGCAACTGTTTCTTCTGCCGATGCCCGGATTGAATATTGCCCGCGACCGTCATCCGCGGGTCAGCGTCCGACCGGCAGCGTGAGGAAGGGGCCGCTGGTCGCCTCCTGGAGGCCGAAATCCAGCCGGCTGAGCTCGAGTGTGAGTGCGAAGGTCGCCTTGGTCGCCTGATCGCGATCGTCGATGTAGTACCAGTAACCCCGGTATTTCACGGCGACGTAAGCGTTCGCGGGGGGCTTGTGTCCCTTGCAGGCGTACACCGTGAAGAGGCCGGCGGTCACGGCCCGGCCGTCGAACGGCGATCAAACGCGAGTGACGAGCCCCGGATCATTCGATGGCGATGTCCCGGCACATGACCTCCTCGGATCGCCGAAACGCCGGTCTTCACCCGACCGCTCGCAGAGATCGATCGACGCGCCGGGTACCCGCGATCGATCTGTCGACGTCCCGAACGACTACGCCCCCATAGCGATGGACAGGATCGGCGATTATCCGACCGGTTCGTTTCCGGTCAAGCTCAGCCTACGGCCAGGACACCGCCTCGGCGCATCAAGATTCGCGATCGAGCAACGCCGCCTCGACCCCGGCGACGCCCTCGACCGGCGCGCGGCAGGCGAAATGTTCGCAGATATAGGTCGTGGTGCGGCCCTCGATGGCCGGCCGATCGGCGAGCAACGGGGTCGTCCCGGCGAGACTCCGGGCCTGGTCCGCCGAGGCCGGCGCGACGACCTTGTGCGGAAGGAACGGCGTCGAGATCGCTTCGAGCACCGCACGGAACTCGCCGGCATCCGCGCCGCTGATCACGGCGAGCTCTCGGGTTGAACCCCAGGAGGAAGTCCAGTGCGATCAGGCTCTGTCCGCCTGCAGCCGGCTGGCTCTCGAGCAGGAGCTGGACCGATTCCAGCGCCGACCGGCCGGCCCGCGTCAAGTCTTCTCGGCCGGTCAACGCGCCGAGCCGGACAAGGGCGGTGGCCGCCATCGCGTTGCCCGATGGCGTCGCGTTGTCGTAGAAGTCCTTCTGACGGGCGATCAGCTCCTCGTGGTGCCGTCCGGTGAAGAAGAAGCCACCGTGCTCCGGATCGGCGAACTCATCGATCATGATCCGGGTCAGATCGAGGGCCGACTCGATCCATCGCGGCTCGCCTGTTCAACTCGTACAGCCGGGTCAGCCCGTCGATCAGATTGGCGTAATCATCGAGATAGGCATCGAGGCGGGCCCGTCCGTCCTTGAAGGTGTGGAGCAGCCGACCGTCGTCGCGTCGCATCCGATCGAGGATGAAGCCGGCGGCCCGACCCGCGGCGTCGAGATAACGCTCGTCCTTCAGAATCCGCCCGCCCTCGGACATCGCGGCGATCATCAGGCCGTTCCAGGAGACGAGGACCTTGGTATCCTTGGCCGGAGGGATCCGATCGTCGCGAACGGCCAGGAGCCGGGCGCGGGAGGCATCGAGCTCGGCCCTGAGCTCGTCTTCGCCTCGCCCGAGCAACTTCGCCGCCTGCCCGATCGTGCGCGGCAGGTTGAGGATGTTGTGCCCTTCCCAGTTGCCCGACGGGGTGACATCGTAGACGTAAGCGAACGTCTTGGCAGGATCCGCGCCCAGGACCGATTCCACCTCCGCGAGCGACCAGACGTAATACTTCCCCTCCACGCCCTCGCTATCGGCGTCCTCGGTCGAATAGAATGCGCCCTCGGGATCGGTCATCCGACCGAGGACGTAATCCATCGTCTCGCGGGCCACGCGGGCGAATTCGGCCTCTCGGGTCGTCTGGTATGCCTCGAGATAGGCCGAGGTCAGCAGCGCGTTGTCGTAGAGCATCTTCTCGAAGTGGGGGACCAGCCATCTGTCGTCGGTCGAATAGCGGGCGAACCCGCCGCCGAGATGGTCGTAGATGCCCCCCCGCGCCATCTTGTCGAGCGTGTGGCGGACGGCGTGCAGCGCGTGCTCGTCGCCGGTGCGGGCATGATGCCGCAAGAGCATCCGGAGGTCCATCGGATGCGGGAACTTGGGTGCGCGACCGAATCCGCCGTGGACCGGATCGAAGCTATTCGTGACGGCGCGAGCCGCCCGGTCGAGCAGTCCGACTTCGAGCGTGCCCGAGCCCTTGGGCAGCGTCCCGAAACCGCGGAGCTGCTCGGTCATCTCGGTCGCCGACTCGCGGATCTCGTCGCGACGCTCCTCCCAGGCCCGATGGACGCTGAGCAGCACGCGCGGGAACCCCGGCATGCCCCGCGAGTCGGTCGGCGGGAAATAGGTGCCGCCGAAGAACGGCTTCAGGTCGGGCGTCAGGAACACCGACATCGGCCAGCCGCCCTGACCGGTCATCGCCTGCACGGCCGACATGTAGATTTGATCGAGGTCGGGACGCTCCTCGCGATCCACCTTGATATTCACGAAGTGGTCGTTCATCACGGCCGCGATATCCGCGTTCTCGAAGCTCTCGCGCTCCATGACGTGGCACCAGTGGCAGGCCGAATAGCCGATCGACAGGAAGATTGGCCGGTCCTCGGCCTTGGCCCTGGCCAGCGCCTCGGGCCCCCAGGGAAACCAGTTGAACGGGGTTGGCCGCATGCTGGAGCAAGTAAGGGCTGGTCTCGCCCGCCAGGCGATTGGTCTTGTGAGGGGTGCTCGATGACGACTCGGACGAGGGTGAAGTCATGGATGCAAATCTCTCGCGAATCATTTGGGACGAGGTCGAAGACCGGCCGCGCCGGATCAAGATGACGAATGGAGGGCGCCTAACCGTCGGTCAGGTAGACGGCACCGACATCGAAGGCTTCCTCAGGCGTGCCGTGGTCTTTCCCGCTCTCGAAGAAGCTCGGCTCATACCGTTCATGGCTATACGTGTAGAACGCGAGGCTCCAGGAATCCTCGTCACCGAAGTAGCGGATCCGGCAGAGATGTAGGGGGTTGTTGCCAAGACGCTCCCGATATTGCTCGCGAGTCTCGCGGGTGATCTTGAGCAGCTCCTTGTCCGGCTCATCGGGCTCGGTGAAGGCGTCGATATAGCAAAGCGCGCCGCGAAACCGGATATCCAGCCGAGTGAATTTGCCCGCGTACTTGGCCTGCGCATGCTTCTCGATGCGCGCCGCGGTCCGCTTCCTGACCTCGGGCGGAATCGTCTTCCCGCCGGAGTGTGGGTCATAGACCCAGACTTTCCCGCGCATGATCGCGATCTCCACCAGGGACAGACCGACTCGTGTCATCTATTGAGGAGCCTGTCAGCCGAGCCAGTGGTGATTGTAGCAGAACGGATGCCGGACGGTCAGATGCACGCGACCCGGCACCCGTCCGCGAGCATGCGCTCACATCGAATGCACGTTGCGACGACCTCGGCAAATCTGTGAACAAACAACCAGTACCTCGTCGCCCGCCTTCCCATCGCATCGCATCACGAGATGCCTGAATTCACCGCATCTTGCACGACACTTGACGACGCTGACGGCCCATCGGTAAATTAGCCCATCCTCGTCCGAGATAATGCAGGACGAAGGGGTGCTCGATGTTCTGCACATCCCCGAACCCGACGGCCGGGGTCTCGAACCCTCATGTCCGCATTGATGATGATGCCGGCGTCGGAGGATTATAGACGATGCGATCCGTAGCGTTCCCTGACACGAATCCCTCGCTCCTCTCGGCCCTGCGGAGGCGGCCGGACGATGGCGAGGCCTGGGACAGGTTCGTCCGGACCTACGCGCCCCATCTCCTCCAGTGGTGCCGCCGGTGGGGGCTTCAAGAGGCTGATGCCCACGACGTGACGCAGTCCGTGCTGATGAGGTTCCTCCGGCGAGCGGGGAACTTCGAGTACGATCCGTCGCGTCGATTCCGGGGCTGGCTCCGTGCCCTGACCCATTCGACCTGGTGCACATACGCAGAGCGACAGGGGCGATGGCAACAGGGGCGGGGAGGCGACGACGCCTCGAGGCGGATCGAACTGATCGCGGCGCGGGACGACCTGTCGAACCTCATCGAGAAGGAATACGCCGAGGAGTTGCTCCGCAAGGCGATGGAGCAGGTCTCCAGCAGGGTCGAGCCGCAGACCTGGCAGGCATTCTGGCTGCTCAACAAGGAGGGCCTCTCGGGCCGAGAGGCCGCGGAGCGGCTAGGGATGAGGGTGGGGAGCGCCTACGCGGCGAGTTCCAAGGTGCGCCGCATGATCCGCGAGGAGGTCAGCCGTAGGGACCTCTCATCGTCATGAGTTCCTGCCCGTCCCTCGATCGCCTCGGCGAATTGATCCGGGGTGAGTTGGACGAGCGGGAGAGCGTCGCGATCGAGGATCACCTGGAGCTCTGCGACTCCTGCCTTTCCCGGTTGCACGCCTTCTCGGATTGGGCGCTCTCGGTCGCCTTCCCCGGCTCGGCCCCGTCCGCGGGCATCGGGCTCCGATCCAGGGCCTTGATCGATCGGCTGGCCAGGGGCGTGTCGGCCACAGGGGTCAGTTTGAGGGCGCACGGCGATGGAGCGGCACTGCCCGCGGGGGCCCGTGACGGGCTCCCCACCGAGCTGCCGGGCTTCATCGGGATCCGCAAGGCCGGTTCGGGCGGCATGGGGACGGTCTATCGCGCCGAGCAGCGCGGGCTCGACCGGCCCGTAGCCCTGAAGGTCCTCTCCGAAGGGAAGAGGGCCGGCCCGGATTCGCGTGAGCGATTCCGTCGCGAGGTCCTGGCCCTGGCGCGGCTCCGCCATCCCAACGTCGTGCAGGTCCACGGGATTTATGAGCATGATGGGCTCGACATCCTGGTGATGGAGTGGGTTGACGGGGGCGACCTGGCCCATCGGCTCCGCGACAGGCCGTTGCCGGTGCGACAGGCGGTGGAACTGGCCCTGCCGCTGGCCCGGGCCATCCAGGCGGCGCACGAGCGGGGGATCATCCATCGCGACCTCAAGCCCGGAAATGTCCTGCTCTCAGTCGAGCAAGGCGACGCCCGCGGCGGGAAGGGCCCGGGCACGCCGAAGATCAGCGACTTCGGCCTGGCGAAGCTGGTCGAGGACGACAGCACGCTGACAATCCGGGGCGCAGTTCCTGGGGACGCCCAGTTACATGGCCCCGGAGCAGACCGGGCTACTCGCCGGCGCCAGCCAGGGGCCTACCACCGACATCTATGGCCTCGGTGCCATCCTCTACGAGATGCTGGTCGGCCGGCCCCCGTTCGGCGGGAGCTCGGCCGAGGAGACGATCCGCCAGGTCGTCTCCGCCGACGTCGTCCCCCCTCGACGGCTCCGGCCGGATGTCCCGCGCGACCTGGACACGATCTGCTCGAAGTGCCTGGAGCGCGATCCCGGCCGGCGTTACACGACGGCCGTGGCCCTCGCGGAGGAGCTCGAGCGGGTCCTCGAAGGGCGTCCCATCCTGGCGCGGCCGGCCGGAGCCTGGGAAAACACGGTGCGGTGGTGCCGCCGCAAGCCCGCCGAGGCGCGATTGATCCTGGCCCTGGTCGTGGCCGTCCTCGCCGGGTTCGCGGCCGTGACCTGGCTCTGGCGCAGGGCCGAGCTCGAGTCGGCCCGGGCCAGGCACGCCGCGGGCGCGGAATTGCGGCTGCGAACCGAGGCCCAGGCGGAAGTCGCGATGCGAGACCTGGATAAGGGGATCGCCCTGGCCCAGGCCGGCGAGATCGACCAGGGGCTGCTCTGGATGGCGGAATCGATCCGCCGGGCCCCGGAAGGTCGCCCCGAAATCCTCGGGCTGGCCCGGGCCAATCTGGCAGCCTGGGGCGATTGCACGATCCCGTTGCGCGCGATCCTGGAACACCAGGGGGTGATCTCGCGCACACTTTATTGCGACGACGGCCGCGCGATCCTCACCGGATCCCGGGATGGCACCGCCCGGTTCTGGGACGCGGCGACCGGCCGGCCGCTCCGCCCCCCGATCCGGCACGGCGACCAGATCTACTGGATCGATATCTCGCGCGACGGCCGGCGGCTCGCCACCGGCGGAGCCGACCGAAAGGCCAGGCTCTGGGACGCCGAGACCGGCCGGCCGATCGGCTCGCCCATGGCCCATCCCGAGCCGATCGAGTGGGTCACGTTCTCCCCCGACGGCCAGTTGCTGTTGACCCGCGACGGAGCGAAGGTCTGCCGGCTCTGGGACGCCGCCACCGGGGATCCGGTCGAACTGCCGTCGATCGGCGGCCCAATCCGCGTATTCGTTTTCATGCCCGACGGAAGCTCGCTCGTGGCCAGGCTTGATGACGGCGTGCTGCGGTCCCGCCGCACGGCGAACGGACCGCCCGACGGACTCGAGATGAGATGCGATTCCCCCATCTTGGGAGTCTTCGTCGCGCCGGGCTCGCGACAGATCGCGACCACGCAGGTAGACGGTATTGCCCGAGTCTGGGATCCCGGCAGCGGCCGGAGCATCGGCCGGCCGATCCCGGATTGCGTCGTCCTGGCCTTCTCGCCCGACGGCCGGTTTTTGCTGGCCGTGGACTCGGGCGGCCGTGCGAGGCTGTGGGACCCGGCCACCGGACGCGACCGGGGCCCCATCTTCAGCCACCCGCCGGCCATCGAACGCGCGACCTTCTCGCCGGACGGCCGGATCGTGCTGACCGGCGGCACCGATCATACCGCCCGGCTCTGGGACGTGGCGACCGGCCGGATGATCGGCCCCGCCTTGCGGCATCGGTCCTTGTTACGGGACGTCCAGTTCGCCCGGGACGGCCGGTCGTTCCTGACTTCCGGCGACGACGGGACCGTCAAGGTCTGGGGCCTCGATGCCGTCGTCCCGCCCCCGATCGGTGCCGAGCCGGAAGCCTCATTGGCCGGGCGCGGGCGGGCGATGGACCAACGGCGTGAGGGAGCCATCTTCGAGCAGGCCATCGTCCGCCCCGATCGCGACCGGATCCTGCTCAGGAGCGAGACCGATGGGCTGGCCCGCATGGTCGCGACCTCGGACGGGCAGCCGATCGGCCCGCCCCTGCTCCATGGCTTGGTCCGCGTCGGCTGGGTGGCGATCAACCCCGCCGGCGGCCGCTTCGCGACGTCGAGCTTCGATCGCCCGGTTTCGATGATGGGGAGCCGGGCCTCGACCTGCCAGGTCTTCGACGCGGCCACCGGCGGCCCGACGACCCCGATGTTGCCGCACATGAACTGGCCGGCCCGGCTGGCGTTCTCGCCCGACGGCGAGGTCCTGGCCACGGGCGACTTCGACGGGGCCGTCCATCTCTGGGAGGTCTCGACCGGCCATCGGATGGGGCCGCCCCTGGAGGCCGGCTCGATCGTCCAGGCCCTGGCTTTCAGCCCCGACGGCCGGCTCCTGGCCGCCGGGACCGCCGAGATCATCCACCAGCTCGTGCTCTGGGACCTGGCGACCCGCCGGCCCCGGGGCGCGCCGATCCGATTCAAAGATTGGGCTTGCCACCTGGCCTTCAGCCCGGATGGCTCGCGGCTGGCCGTCGGCTCGCACGACAGCACGGCCCGGTTAGTCAACGCGGCGACCGGCCTGGCCATCGGCGAGCCGCTCCAGAACGCCGCATGCCTCGGCTCGGTCATCTTCAGCCCCGACGGCAGCACCCTGCTGACGGCGACTCGGTTCCGGCCCGAGAAGAGCGTCGTGAGGTCCTGGGACGCTGTCAACGGCCGGCCGAGGCCGGGCTCGATCACCCTGCCGGCGACCATCACCCAGGACCTGGCGTTCGCGCCGGACGGGACCTTCTTCGCGGCCGGGTGCGACGACGGCTCGGTCTCGCTCTGGGACGTCGCCGCAATGCGGAAGGTCGGCCCGACCCGGATCCTCCGCGGCCGCGTCGCCGGCCTGGCCTTCAGCTCCGACGGCGCGTCGTTGCTGACCGTTAACGACCGCGGCCACCTGGCCGCCTGGACCGTCCCCCGGCCGTCGGCTTTGTCGGTCAACCGGCTGGCCCGTCAGGCGGGGACGCGGACCGGAGTGGGGCTCGACCCGGCCGGGCAACTCGTGGTGCTCGACGCCGAGGCGTGGCGGCGGCTCCGCGAGGAGGACGGCGACGCGGCGCGGTCGAGCGACCCGTCCCGGGCGCTCGCATGGCACGAGGACTGCGCCCGCGACGCGGAGGCGGCCGGCGACGGCTTCGGGGCGCTCTGGCACCTCGACCGGCTGATCGCGGCCCGACCCGGCGACGGCCTGCTCCACGCGCGTCGGGCGCTGGCCCGGCTGCGCGAGGTGGACGGCGACACGGCCGCGGCGAGGTCCGACCTCGACCGCGCGCTCGAGCTGGGCCCGCGCGATCGCGTCGTGGACTGGCTGGCCCACCGGGCCGAGGACCTGCGGGTCTCGGGCCGGGCGAGCGGCGCACTGCTCATGCTCGACCGCGCCGTCGCGGCGCGCCCGGAAGATTGGCGGCTCCACGCGCTCTGCGCCGAGGCGTTCGGGGCGCTCGGCCGCACGAGCGATCGCGATGCCGAACAGGCCCGCGCCATCGACCTCGGCGCCGACATCCCCGTGCTGATGCGGATCGCCGAGGAGCGCGCCCAGGCCGGCCGCCATGGCGAGGCCGCCCTGCTGTTCGATCGGGCCATCGCGCGGGACGGTGCCGTACGAGGTCTGGGAGTGGGCTGCCCTGACCCACCTCGCCGCGGGCGACGAGGAGGGCTATCGCCACACATGCACCGCGATGCGATCGCGGTATCCGACGTCACTTCCACTTGCCCAGGCGGCCTGGGAGCTCGCCCACGTCTGCACGCTGGGGCCCGGAGGGCTCGGCGAGGATGGCAAGGCCCTGGCCTGGGCGACGGGCTCCCTCCGCCAGACCGCCGCCGTACACTTCCGTGCGGGGCAATATCGCCAGGCGGTCGAATCGCTCCGACGGAAGATCTTCGAGGCCGACGGGCAGGTCGTCCCCGCGGATGCCGCCTTGCTGGCGATGGCCCTCTTCGCCTCGGGCGACCGGCCCGGCGCCCTGGCCATGCTCGCCCGATGCCCGCGCCCCCGCGACCCGGCCGCGGGGATCCTCAATCGGCAGCAGCAGACGGCCGACCAACTTCGCCGCGAGGCCGAACAGCTCCTCTTCGGTGAGCCGCTGCCCGAGGACGTCTTCGCACCCTGAGCGGGCCCGCAGTTGTGGCAAGGTCTCCGGACCTTGCCACTCGGCCCGACCGAAGGTCTCCCGGCGGCCTGGCGGTCTCGGGAGACCTTCGGTCGGAGACCCTCGACGAACAGTCGGCCCATTCCCACGTACAGCAAGGGATCGGCCGAAGTCCAGGGGTCTTGGATCGCAGGACTCGGACATTAACATCAATCTGTAATCGGGAATCGATTATCCGGGAATCGATCCTTTCCCAACCGCTCGGCCGCGACGGCGGCGCCACAGGACACCCAGTCCGCCCGCGGCGGCGATCCCGGCGAGGACCAGCGAGGAGGGCTCGGGGACGCTCGCCAAGGTCACCGTGCCCGAGGCGAGGTCATACGGGGGCCCTGCATGGTAGAGAGTCGTCTGCGTCGAGAGCGAGCCGCCGGAATAGTTCACCAGGCTCGACGCATCGAACACGAGCTGCAGATCGCCAGGAAAGCCCGGGGCATTGATCGCGGCGTACCAATGGCCGGGGAAAGATGTGCCATCCTGACCAAGGATGTCATCGAACGTCGCGCCGTCGGTCTGAAGGTCCGCGCTCGTGATTAGCCCGGTGCTCGTGTTGATGGTGATCGTGCCCGAGAGATCTGGACCATCAGTAAAGGTGCCCGAGACATCGAACACCGAATCGGCCATGGCCGAGCCGGTCCCGATCGCGTAGAGCACAGCCGTCAGGGCGATCGCGCAGACCGCCTTCCTCATCTCGCTTCGCATGGACTTACTCCTGATGAAAAGGTCATTGAAATCACGATCGAAACGCAAGGTTGTCCCCGCTCGATGGAGCCGGCCGAGATGACGGTACCCGCCACGCGGGACTCCCGCTTTCGCGAGGCTCCGCGCGATCGGCACCACGGTGGGGACGTCACGATCCGATGACGACGCGCGCCCGTTCCGCGGGCCGATCTCAGCGAGGCCCGCGAGGACCGGGATCGATGTCGCCATGGCACGCCCGACCGAGCGATCTATGAGTTCACCAACGGCCGAACCGATCGTACAACTTCTAATACAGGGCCTTCGGCTACGACCTAGCACCGGTCCGAGATTTTCTTGTCCCAGTTTGGGAGAAAGTGTGGTGCCGAGCAGTCGGGAGCCTTTGACGGTCGATCGTCGATTGCCTATACTGTCCAATATGACGCTTGTCAGAGGCTACTCGGAAGACTCTAAGTCAAGCGTCCGTGAGCTTGGGATCACACGGTCTCCGAGGAGATCGCAGGAGTCAGGCCATGCTCAGGTTCTCGAGCCCCAGGTTGATTCGTCTGATCGCCTGGACCGCGGTCGCAATGGGCGTTTTAGTGATCGTGGCGAGGTGGTGTCGAGAACTCAACGATGTCGCGAGGCGCACACAATGTGCGAGCAACATGAGAAATGTCGTGCTCGCCCTACTCAGTTATGCGAACAGCCAGAACACCTTCCCCGCCGGAACCTGGCCCAATCCCGGCCTGGCCCCCAGGGACCGGCCGAGCTGGTATGGGGAGGTCGTGCCTCAGCTCGACGAGTGCCGCCCTTATTACCCCATTGATCGGACCGAGCCCTGGAACGTTGGCACAAACCTCAGCATAGCATGCGAACAGTTTCCAACATTCCGATGCCCGGATGGGCCAGGTGCCACGTCTCCGGCCGTGACGTCCTACATCGGCATCGCCGGCCTCGGGACGGACGCGCCTCACTTACCGAGGGGCGATCCGAGGGCCGGCATCTTCGGCTACGACCGCCAAACCACGATCGCCGACGTCAAGGACGGGCTGGCCACGACGATGCTCATCGCCGAGACCGGCCGGGTGAGCGGCTCCTGGCTGGCCGGCGGCCCGGCGACGGTCCGCGGCCTCGACCCGGCCGAGCAACCCCATCTCGGTCCCGGCCGCCAGTTCGGCGGGATGCACCGCGGTGGTACCATGATCGGATTCGCCGATGGTTCCGTCCGGTTCGTGAGCGACTCGATCGATCTCAAAATCTTCGAAGCCCTATCCACGATCGCGGGAGGTGAGAAGATATCTGACCGGATGTGGGACTGAGGCAGCGTCCCGATGCTTGACTATCGAAGTCCTTTACCGCTTCGGAGATAAGGCACCGAGATCAACCGCTCGGCCGGCCTGACCGGCTGCCGGTTCGGGGATGGAAAAGGTGTGCACGAGCTCGGCGAATCCCTCGACCCGTACGTGCAGCACATAATCCCCCGGCTGGACTTCGTCGACACGGAACGAACCGTCCGGCTGCAAATCCAGTACGTGACCGAACCCGCGCCGACGGTGCCGGTAGGTCTTGCCGGCCTCGGTCAATCGCCAGCCATGGAGCCATTCCTGGCGCTCCTGATCGGTGAGGTCGGCCGGATAAGGGATGTCGGGCAATCTCGTCTCGAGATAGGCGCGGGCATTCATCGGGTCGAGCGGTTGTCCCTTCTCGTCGGAAACGACAATTCGGCCGAGCAGGGGGGGCCCGCCGGCCTCCACCAGGTCGAGCCGGGCCGTCTGACCCGGTCGCACGTTGACGAAGGCGGGTCGGTAATAGCGATCGGGCTGCCGACGAGCGCCGTGCCTTTCGGGCTGCCAGAACGCACGCGCCTCTCCCGGGGGCAGACGATCGAGGACGAAGCGACCCTGTTCGTCGGTCGCGACCCGGCTCGAGTTCTGGATCCTCATCTGCAAGGAATCCGTTCGTTCCTCCTCCAGGTTGACGACGATCGTCTCGTGGGCCAGGGCCCGGCCGCCGACTCGAAGCGACCCTTCGATGCGGCCCCAGGGCTCGATCGTCATGGCGTCCACCTCGTCGAGTTGCTGGGCGGTCGCCTCGGCATAGCCTCGGTCGTGGAGCGCGATGATCCGACAGTCGCCACCGGGCGGCGAGAACGCGAAACGGCCGTCGGGGCCGGTCAGGAGATGCGGGTGATGTTGGCGCTGATAGGTCCTGCCTCCATCGATCGATATCCCATTGCCCGACACGAGGATCACTTCCGTCCCGGACAGCGGCGAGCCGTCGTGCCTCCGGACGACGCCCTCGACCCATCGCCCCTTGCCGAGACGGACGTTGAAGACCTGTTCCCCGGCGTCGTGCGGGAATGCGGGCGACACGGCCGGGAGATAGCCCTTGGCTTCGATCCGGACCCGGTACGGCTGGCCGTTCTGGGCGTCGGAGAAGACATAGCGGCCTCCATGGTGGGTCCTGGCCTCCTCCAGCATCAAGATGCCGCCGGGCTCCACGTTCGGGACGACGGTGAACGACTCGATAGGACGGCCGGTGACGGCATCTGTCACGGTCCCCCGGATGCGCAGCCGGCTCGTGGGCGTGAGCCTGAGGACGGCTTCCTTGTCCGACGGCTCGATCGACAGCTCCGCCGTGCGAAAACCTTCCTTGAAGGCGGCCAGTACGACCCGATCGCTCGGCGCTCCATCCCAGGTGAATCGCCCGTCAGAATCCGTCCGCGATCGCCAGTCGAGGTTCTGAAGTCCTCTCCATCGGGATGCGGAAACGTGGGCATTGGCCAGCGGCCGCCCCTGGGAATCGAGGACCCGACCCCGGATCGTGCGGCCCGGGCCGAGTCGGAATTCGATCGGCGGAAGTCCGTCATGCACGCGCACGCTCATCGTCTCGGGGGCATGGCCTGCGGCCTCGACGGTCAGCGATCGCTCCCTCGCCGGGGCGTTGCGAAATCGGAAACGGCCATCGGCTCCCGTCTTCACGGTAGGGTCTCCGAAACGGGCGCCGAGCCGGACCGAGGCGCCGGCAATCGGATGACCTTCACGGTTCAGGACGCGCCCGGTGACCGAGACCGCTCGGTACAAGACCGTCACGCCGCTCTGGCTGCGCAGTTCCTTCGGCGTCGCATTCGGCTGGAATCTCGAGGAATCGCTCGAGCCCACGAAATCGGGGTGCGAGAAGGTCCATTGCAGATCGCCGAGGTCGTAGCCCTCCGGGATCAGGTCGATGTGCCACCGGCCTTCGCGATCGGTCCGGACCGAGACGTCGTTCAAGTCGATCGACTCGCGAGCACGATCCCGCGGGCTCGTCTCATAGGGAACGACAACCACGCCCTCAATCGGATGGCCTTCCTCGTCCCTGACGATGCCGCCGATCGAGGTGCTATGCGCCATCACGAGGGTGTACGACCGAGGGATCTCGATCTCAGGGGCGGCAGCCTGTCGTAGCTGGATTTTCCTCGGAGCCAATCCGTCCTTCCTCGCTGTGACGGTCAAGTGGTTGAACGCCTTTCTCGGCATCGGGATGACGATGCGTCCCGATGCGTCGGTGGTGAACTGGCCGTCGATCTTGCCGTCCACCCACACCTTCAAGATCACGCCCGAGAGGGGCTGCTTGGCCTCTTGATCGACGACCCGGAAGAACACGGTCCCGACCTCGCGGGCCGCCGTCGATCCCTTCTGCACCTCGGCTCGAGGGCGGTCCGGGAGCGTTTTCACGCCGTCTCGTTGGGAGACGGCTTGACCCACCTGGGCCCAGGTCCACGGCAGGACCAACCCGCCGACCGGGCCAACCACCAGGAGGAAGAGGATCACCAGCTTCATCTTGGACATGAGCATCGCCCTCAACGCACCTTCCGCCAATGTGATGACCCCCGCCCCGATAACCCGGCCGGCCGCGGCCTCGACCGTTCGACTGGATCAATGCCGCCGGGATCGCGGCCGGTGCCTCTGAAAAGGCGATCGACCTACCGATGGAACCGACGGGCAGGGCGAGGCCGCGGCGCATCAGGCGATCTCGCAGCCGGTCCCGGGCCCAGGCGAGCCTGGTGCGCACGGTCCCGACCGGCCAGGCCAGTTGCCTCGCCGCCTCATCATGAGTCCGCCCCTTGAGGTAGCAGAGCTCCACCGGCAGCCGATATTTCTCCGGAAGCCGTTCGACCTCGTCCAGGATCGCGGCGCGGAGGTCGTCCTGTTCCAGGAGCGCATCCGGTCGATCGACCGACCGGGTCGGGCTCGATGGATCGAGATTGCAACGGCGGACGGATAAAACCCGCGCCCGCGCCGCGACGCGGTAGGCGACCTGGCAGAGCCAGCCGCCGAGGGCCTCGCCATTCCGGATCGAGCCGGCCCGCCGTGCCAGGATCAGGAATGTGGCCTGGAACGCATCCTCGACCTCGTGTCGGTCGCGGAGCACGCGCCGACAGACGCCCAGGACCCTCGGCCCGTGTCGCAGGACCAGCGCCTCGAATGCGGCTTCGGCGGCCTCGCCCCGCGCCTCGGCGAATTGCTCCAGTAGTTGCTCGTCGGGCAGCGACCCAGTGCGACCCTCAGTCAACAGCGTCCGCATCTGTCGCCAGATAATGCCCGATTCCCCGCTCGCCATGAGACCGGCTCTCCTGACAATTTCATTCCCTTACTGATAATGTGCATGGGACAGGCACTTCCAATTTCCCCGGCTCGAAGAAATCTCGGACCTTGACACCAATACTCGCTTGAGGGCGCGTTGCCAGCGGATGCTCGGTGCATTATAATCGGAGATTCGTCCCTTAACGTGGCGGGGTTTCAATCGGTTATGTTCGACGACCTGCAAAAACGGCTCGGGTCTGCATTCCGTCGGTTCCGCGTCAGCGGCGTGCTGACCGAAGCGAATATGCGCGAGGGCTTGCGCGAAGTCCGCACGGCACTCCTGGAGGCCGACGTGAATTACAACGTCGTCCAGGAGTTCATGGAGACCGTCACTCAGAAGGCCGTCGGGACCCAGGTGATCAAGAGCGTCCGGCCCGAGCACCAGATCATCAAGATCGTCCATGACGAGCTGGTCGAGCTGATGGGCCCGGTGGATCCGTCGATCCGCTTCGAGAAGACCGGCCTGACCGTGCTGATGCTGTGCGGCCTCCAGGGCTCGGGCAAGACGACGACCTCAGGCAAGCTGGCGAAGCTCCTGTCCGGCCAGAATCGCAAGCCGATGCTGGTCGCCGCCGACCTCCAGCGCCCCGCGGCGATCGAGCAGCTCAAGGTCATCGGCACCCAGGTCGGCGTCCCGGTCTTCAGCCAGGCGGGCTTGGACCCGGTCGCCGTCTGCCAGCAGGCGCTGATCGAGGCCAATCGCAACGGCTGCGACACCGTGATCCTCGACACCGCCGGCCGGCTCCACGTTGACGACCAGTTGATGGCCGAGTTGACCCAGATCGAGAAGAAGGTCAAGCCGCACCAGGTCTTCTTCGTCTGCGACGCCATGACCGGCCAGGATGCCGTCGCGTCCGCCGACGCGTTCAACAAAGCGCTCGAGCTCGACGGCGTGATCCTGACCAAGCTCGACGGCGATGCCCGCGGCGGGGCCGCGCTGTCGGTCCGCAAAGTCACCGGGGTGCCGGTCAAGTTCGTCGGCAAAGGGGAGAAGCTCGACCGGCTCGAGGCGTTCGATCCCGAGCGGCTGGTCGGCCAGATGCTCGGCCAGGGCGACATCGTCGGGCTCGTCGAGGCGGCCCAGTCCGCCATGGACGCCGAGGAGGCCCAGCGCCAGCAGGAGAAGCTCGCCAAGGGGAAGTTCGACCTCGAGGACTTCCGCAAGCAGATCGTCAACATGAAGAAGATGGGCTCGATCGGCGAGCTCATGAGCAAGATCCCCGGCATGGGCGAGATGCCCATGGATCTCAACGGGGCCGATGCCGAGGAGGAGATCAAGCGGATCCAGGGGATGATCGACAGCATGACCGCGGCCGAGCGGAGCAACCCCGACCTCATCGACATCTCGCGTCGACGGCGGATCGCCGCCGGCAGCGGCGTCGAGCCGTCGGACGTGTCCGGCACTGGTCAAGCAGTTCGACATGATGGCCGCCTTCGTCAAGCAGATGGCCCAGATGACCATGTTCGACAAGATCCGGGCCTTGAGCGGGTTGGGCCGGGCCGCCGCAACCAACCCCAGCGCGCTGATCTCCGCCCCGAAGGTGGGCACCGGCAAGCGCCTCTCCCCCAAGGAGAAGGAAAAGCTCCGCAAGCAACGCGAGAAGGAAGAGCGCAAACGACGTCGCGAGGAGCGGAATCGGCCCGAGTGATCTGTCCGCATCCAATGGGAATACGCATTTCGGGGTCCAGCAACTGGAATCCGGAATATGGTATCCGTTATTCGCAATCCGTAATTCGGAATCTGAAATCCGGGATCCCCGGTCAGTGAGTTTGATCAAGAGGAGCACGCGCGTGGTTCGACTTCGTATGAAAGCGATGGGACGTCGCCATCGCCCCTTTTTCCGCATCTGCGCCATCGATTCGCGAAGACCGCGCGACGGGCGTCCGATCGAAGAACTCGGGCACTACGACCCGATGTCGCGGAACAGCGAGACACAGACCGTCCTGGACATCAGCCGGATCCGATACTGGCTGTCCGTGGGGCGCAGCCGTCCCACAAGGTCCAGGCCCTGCTGAACAAATTCAAGGTCACGAAGCCCGCACCGGGCGAGCCCTGGCAGCTTCCCGAGGCACCGGCGACGCCCCCGGCCGCCCCGGTGGCGGTGGCCGTGCCGGCCCAGCCGGAAGCGGTCGCGACCTGACCGGAGGACGACCATCGACGCCGCCATGGCCGGGCCGCCGCCCCACCGCATCGACGTCCTGACCCTCTTCCCAGCCTTGTTCGACGGCTTCCTGAGCCAGAGCATCGTCCGTCGGGCGATCAGCAAGGGACTGGTCGCTATCGAGCCGTGGGACATCCGGGCCTGGGCCGAGGGGAAGCACAAGCAGGTTGACGATCGGCCGTTCGGCGGCGGGCCCGGGATGATCCTGATGGCTCCCCCGGTCGTCGCGGCGGCCGAGGCCGTCGCCGCGATGGCCGAGCCGGCCGGCCGACTGATTGTCCTCTCGCCGCAGGGGCGGCGGCTCGATCAGGGATGGGTCGCGGAGCTGGCCCTGGAACCGCGACTGATCCTGATCTGCGGGCGCTACGAGGGGTTCGACGAGCGCGTCATCGAGGTCCTCCGTCCCGAACTGCTCTCCGTGGGCGACTTCATCCTCTCGGGGGGCGAGGTCGCCGCGATGGTCGTGATCGATGCCGTCGCCCGGCTGATCCCGGGCGTGCTCGGGGACGCCCAGAGTGCAATCGACGAGTCCTTCGGGCCCGACGGCGGTCTCGAGTACCCCCAGTACACCCGGCCTCGGGTCTTCCGCGACCGGACCGTCCCCGATGTCCTGCTGGGCGGGGACCACGCCGCGATAGCCCGATGGCGGCAGCACCATCGGCGGTGAGGCTCGTGAGATCGGGCGGCCGGACGCCAGGTTCCGCCGCCGACGATCGCCCTGGACATGGCTGAACGATTTCTGCGATCTTTGTAATCATACCGCGATAACACCGACAACACGCGATCGGCCGATCGCCGAAGGGA
Organism: uncultured Planctomycetota bacterium; assembly: GCA_963777695.1. Lineage (GTDB taxonomy): Bacteria > Planctomycetota > Planctomycetia > Isosphaerales > Isosphaeraceae > CAVZRC01. The sequence continues at coordinate 146,611 of CAVZRC010000001.1, read as the reverse complement.
AGGGATGGACGATGCAGAACCAACTGATGGAGATCGTGGAAAAATCCACGATGAAGACCGCGCTACCCCCGTTCGACATCGGCGACACCGTCGATGTCCACGTGCGCATCCTGGAAGGCGACAAGGAGCGTATCCAGATCTTCAACGGCGTGGTGATCGCCCGGTCGGGTGCCGGCCCGCGCGAGATGATCGTGGTGCGCCGAATCGTCCAGGGAGAAGGCGTCGAGCGGAAGATCCCGCTGCACTCGCCCCGGATCGCCGACATCGTCGTCAAGCGCTCGGGCAAGGTCCGTCGGGCCAAGCTTTATTACCTGCGCAACCTCTCGGGCAAGGCCGTGCGGCTCAAGGAGCGGTTCGCGAACACGGCCGGCTCGGCGGCGGCCAAGGCGGCCAAGGCCGAACGGCGTGCCGCCCGGATCGCCAAGAAGGAGAAGGCCAAGGCCGAGGCCAAGGCGTGATGGCCATGCCAGTCGATCCCCGTCGCAAGAGTCAGCCACCCTCGTCGCCCGGTCGATCGAGGGTGGCTGTTCGCGTTTGTGACACCGCTTGACGACCATATCTCCGCCGTTCCCACTCCCCGCCAGATCGCCCATCCCCAATCGACCGATCGGGAAATGCCGATCGACTCTCCCGTCACGGGAGACCCTATCCTACACACGGGCCCGCGATTGACGGCGGGGCACGTTCGACGCCCGTCGGTAGGAGGGCCCTATTGACAATCCCAACTCCGCCACCATACTCAAAGACAGACAGTCTGTCTGCCTCGTGTTATGAAGTCAGGAGAGGGGCCCGTCGCAATGAAGATCGAACCGGTTACCGAGGGGGAGCTCTCGATCCTGGAAGCGATCTGGGAGCAGGGTGCCCCGACCAGCCGCGATCTCGCTGCGGCCATCTACGAGAAGGTTTCCGACTCCAAGATGGCCTCGGTGCAAAAGCTGCTCGAGCGGCTGGAGGCCAAGGGCATCGTGAGCCGCGACCGCAGCGAACGGGCGCATCGCTTCAAGGCACTGGTGAGTCGAGACGATTTCCTGCGGCATCGCCTCGAGGGACTGGCGGATCGGCTCTGCGACGGCGCCATCGTGCCGCTGGTGACCACGCTGCTCCGCTCGAAGAAGGGACTCTCCCGGGAGAATGGCGAACAACTCCGTCAACTCATCGACGAACTCTGGCCGTCCGATCAGTGATCATCGACAAACCTCCTCGGGAGAGTCTGCCATGAACGCTTTCTGGGGAATCGTCGCCAGTAATGCCGTCGTCGCCACGATCCTGGCGATCGTCGCGATGCTGACGGGCCGCATCTGGAGGAACGCCGCCGCGGTCCATGTGCTCTGGGTGGTCGTCCTGCTCAAATTATTCACGCCGCCCCTCGTGATTACCGAGCTACCGTACGCCCGCGGAGCCTCGCCGCCCGCGGCCGACACCCATCGGACAGAAGCTCCGACTCACGCGCCCGAACGCGATGACGCGAGGCCCACCGCTCCCGTTGCACGTCCGATTTCCCGCGCCGCGATCGACGCCGCCCGCCCGCGGCGCGCGATCGGGAATCCCGTAACGGAGACGGTCGGCCACGAGCCCTGGTCGCTCTCCACAAGACTCGCCGCGATCTGGATCTGCGGCGCCTTCGGCTTGGCCGCCGGCTATACTGTCCGGATCCGCCGGTTCGCCGGCCTGATCCGCGATTCCGAGGCGGCGCCGCCGGCCATCCGCACGATGGCCTCCCAGCTTTCCATCAGGCTGGGGCTGAGGCGTGTGCCCGAAGTCCTCATGACGTCTCGCGCCCTACCGCCCCTGGTCTGGTCGATCGGTCTCTCCCCGCGCATCATCTTGCCCTCCGAGCTCTTCGCCAACCTTGACCGCGAGGCCCAGGGAACGATCCTCGCCCACGAGCTCATCCACATCCGGCGCGGCGACCAGCTCGTCCGGATCCTCGAGCTCGCGGCGAGCACGATCTTCTGGTGGCATCCGGTCGTGTGGTGGGCGAGCCGGCAGTTGCGCGAGCTCGAGGAACAGTGCTGCGACGCCCGCGTCCTGGAGCTCCTCCCTCATCACCCCCGGACCTATGCCTCCGCGCTGGTCGACACCCTGGAATTCCTCTCCGGGCGGCCTCGTACATCCGTCCCGTTGGGCACCGCGATCGATTCCACCGGCTCACTCTCCAGGAGAATCCACATGCTGACCCGAATCCGAACGAACCGCCTGACCGCCCTGAGTACCTCGCTGGTCGTCGGACTCGTCATCCTCCCGATGGCCGTCGCCTTCGCCGTCGATCCGGAGCAGGCGGGCAAGCCCGCCCCCGAGGTCCAAAAACCGGCCGGCTCCGGGGCCGCGATCCTACACGGTCGCGTCACGGACGAGGCGGGCGCACCGCTGGGCGATGTCCGCGTCCGCGTCGCCATCCCGGCCGCGGAGATGCGCCTCGTCGACTCCGGTGCGATTCGGGAAACCCTCGGCCCGGCCGTCCCCGATCACAAGCTACTGGATGCCCGATCCGACGCCAGCGGTGACTACCGGCTGGAGATCCCCGGGCTCGCAGGGCCCACGAAGATCTCGATCGATGCGATGAAGCCGGGCTATCGCCGCCTGGTAGGCACACTGATGGCCGGCGGCGACGCGAAGTACATCGACGTGGCGCCGGGCACGCCGGCGGAAGCCTCGTTGATCCTCAAGCCGGCGCTCTATTTCCGAGGCATCGTCGTGGACGAACAGGGGAAGCCGATCCCGGAGGTGGAGGTCTCCGCCAACGCCATCATCGGCCGCGGCTCGGGCGGCGTCGAGCGGACCGCGAGCCGCGTGGATGGGACGTTCGAGCTCTTCAATTATCCCAGGAAGACCGATGATCTCGGGAAGCAGCTCGGCAAGGGACACGTCTTCCTCAACCATCCGGATTATATCGACAATAGAATCGAAGACATTTATGCGCTTCCTGCTGAAAAACGCGAAACCCTGCGGATCGTCCTCGCGACGGGCCGCAAGGTGACGGGCACGGTGGTCGGCGTCGACGGAAAGCCGGTGCCCGATGCGATGGTCGAGGCCACGCGCAAGGATGGAGGCTATCGCAAGGCGACCATGACCGACGCCCGCGGCAAGTTCGCCTTGCGCGGCCTGACCGAGGGCCTGACGATGCTGACGGCCATCTCCCTGGAGATCCGTCAGAAGCTGAACCTGCCGATTGCCCTCAACTCCGACAAGCTCGACCTAGAACTCCGGCTGCGACCCCTCACACTACCCGCCGGCCTCAAGGCGCAAGAGGTGCTCGGCATGCAGCTCACGGACGTGACCTCGGAGCTCAAATCCGCCTACGACCTCGGGAACGAGCGCGGGGCGTTGATCCTCGATCCGGGCAAGGACTCCGATCGCCTCGGGATCGGCAAGCTCGTCGAAGGCTACACGTTCTGGATGGTCGGCCGGACGCGCGTCAACAGCGTTCGCGAGTTCGTCGACCGGCTCCTCGCCGAAACGGCCGGTCAGAACGCCGAGGTGTACTCGATCCGCGTCGTCTACTCCTTCCGCACCGTCGAATTCGTCGGGACCAACACGCAATACCTGAAACTCACCAAGGACGACCGCAGGCAGTTGGAAGTCGTATCGGACCGGCTCACGCCCGATGCGCCGTGATCCGGAGCGTGGCTCAACGCCAGCGAGCGGGCCGCGCGGGAGGGCCTGCTCGATAAGGCGGGTTCTCTCCCGCGAGGCCGAGGCGCCGATCGTCTAGGACGCGACCTTCACGGCCCACCTGTTCGCCCGGTGACCGAGGCGTCGGTCGATCAAGCCTTGACTCGCGCCAGCTTGTCCGGATTGCGGACGACGAATCCGGTCGCGATCCGGCCGTCGATGATGTCGAATGTCAGCACCTGGACGACTCGCCCATCGACGACCGCCACGATGCCGGGCTGACCGTTGACCCGGACCCATCGCACCTGGAGGTTCGTCGGGGCCTTCTTCATGATGCCCAGGAACAGTCGAGCGATCCGATCCGCGCCGCGAATCGGCACAAGTGCCGCCGTGGCCTTGCCGCCGCTGTCGCTGTAGAGCACGGCGTCGGTCGCCAGCAGGCTCACCAGCCCTTCGAGGTCGCCGGTCGAGCAGGCGTGGAGGAACGCCCCGGTGATTCGCTCGGTCTCGGCCGGGTCGGACTCGAATCGCGGCCGACGCTCGCGGACCCGATCCTCGGCGCGGCCGACGAGCTGTCGGCAGTTCGCCTCAGTCTTGCCGAGGATGTCGCCGATCTCGTCGTATCCGTAGTCGAAGACCCGGCGGAGTAGATACGCCGCCCGCTCGACCGGCGAGAGGCTCTCCAGAACGACCAGGAGCGCCATCGAGACCGACTCGGCGACCTCGAGCCGGCCGGCGGGATCGGTCTCGCCCGGTTCGACGACCGGCTCGGGCAGCCACGGGCCGACGTAGGTCATCCTGCGCGCATCCAGCGCCTGACGGCGGTCGATGCACAACCGGGTTACGATGGACGCGAGATACGCCCGCGGCGATTCCACCGCGGCCCGATCCTCCCGCGTCCATCGCAGGTAAGCCTCCTGGACGATGTCGTCGGCATCGGCCAGCGAGCCCAGCATGCGATACGCCAACCGTGCGAGCCCGGCCCGGTGTTCCTCGAAGACCTCGTCAGCTCGATGCATGAGCCAGACTCCCATCGGCCCGGGCCGGGGTCCTCGAAAGCAGCTCGAGCACGCGGTCGGCGGCGTCCGAGGCGCTGGCGGCCGACGCGTCGGCCAGCATGCCCTCGCCGCCGACCCAGTCGCCCGCGAGGAAGACGTTGGAGAATCCCGGCACGGTGACATCCGGTCAACCTCGCAGGCCCCCATCCTCGGCGCGGGGCAGGCTGAACGCAACCGTCATCCCGGGGAGGAATCGCTGGGCGACCACATGAGCCCGCCAACCCGGCTGGAGCCGGTCCAGGAACGCCTCGAGCTCGCCCCGGGTCGCCGCCTCGTCCTCCTCGAGATTCTTCATCACGTGAAGGACCGACACATCCGGCGGGGCGAGCTCGGCTGAGCCCGAATGCACCGAGTAATACAGCGGGCGGTCGAGTCCGAAGGCGACACAACGGTCGGGCCGCGGCAGCCGCGCCAGGGCCACGTCGAGGCACGCCGCACGGATCGGAATACAGCGCTCCGTCCACCGGACCAGGGACGACTCGGCAGGCAGCTCGAGCAGATCACAAGCCGTCCGCGGACCGACCGCAATGACCGCAGCACGGCCTCGGACGATCTCGCCGCCGGCGAGTCGAACGGTTACCCCATCAGTGTCGGCACCGACCGAGTTGACTCGCGCGCCAGTCCGGAGCTTCGCCCCATGCTCGCTCGCCCGTTCACGTAGACCGTCCACGAGCGTCTGCCAGCCGCCGTCGAGATACCAGACATTACCCTCCAGGGCGAGCCTCAACTGGTCCAGGGCCGCCCCGGCGGACATCCGATCCGCGTCGGCGCTGTAGGTACTCACCCGGACGAGCGTCCGCAAGAAGCGCGCCAGGTTCCCCGATCCGGCGGACGTCTCGATCCAGTCCTGGAGCGAGTCGCGGTCCAGCCGGCGCGTCTCCAACCGTTTTAGACCTCCGAGAATCTTGACGGCTTTCAGCTTTTCGAGCGGACGGAAAAGCCGCGAGGTCATCAGCGACACGATCCCACGGGGCAGGGGATAAATCGCATGATCTGTGGTCAACCATCCCGCTCGCGACCTCGGAAATCCCCCCTGGAAAGGAATCCCGAGATCCCGCAACAAGCGGAAGGCCCGTCCCCGGCAATAGAGCGCGTGCGGCCCGATGTTGAAGTGGATACCATTTTCCACGTGCGTGGCCGCCCGCCCGCCGAGTTCGGCCGCGCGTTCGAGGAGCAGGACGCCGCGGCCGGCTCGCGCGACCAGGTTGGCGACGGCCAGCCCGGCAAGCCCCCCTCCGATGACGATCAGATCTGTGCCAGGTTCCTGTTTTGTGAGCTGCATGAGAGTCGGCTCCTTTCGTTGGAATCGTTCGCCATCCCAGGAGACAGGTCTCACGCTCGATTTGTGACAAGGTGTCGAAAATGGGGAGTCCATCGGATTCTCGCTCGAACTCAGCCGACGGATGATCCTCGCGCGAAGGGCAAAGCACGCCAAGAAGACTCAAAGAGGAATCCGGAATCCTCATCGGGTCTTCTTGGCGTGCTTTGCGCTTTGCGCGAGGAACAGTATCCCCGAATTTGCCGACGCACGACTCCTACGAGCCACGACGGATGGCGCGCCGGAGCAGGTTGTGCGTGATCGTCTGCACGCGCTCGTCGGGCCCATGGGGACGCGACCAGTGCGACCAGGGGAGGGTATGTCCCGGCGGCGACGAGAGTCCCTGGGCCCAGAAGATGGTCGAGGCGTTGAACACGAAGTTCCCTTTCGGACCGGGGTAGATCGTGGCGGCCCATCTCTGAGGGGTCTGGCCGCCCACCCAGGCGGTTCCCGCCGCGACGACCTCGAGTCCGGGGAGCTTTGGCGGGTCGCCGTGGTACTCCCAGCCGACCAGCCCCGGGATCCGATCGCCATTCTTCAGCCCGGTGCCGTCGAACATCCAGTGATCGGCCTTCGCGACGATCCAGTCGCCGCCGCCGTTCACCGGCTCGACATTCCGACCACCCATGAGCAGGCCCTCGTCCGGCCCGCGCTCGGGGAACGGGCCGTTCTCGCGCTGCCGGCGCCGGGCGTAGTCGTTGTCGGCGCCATAGGGACCGCCGCGGAAGATGATCCGGTTGGGCCGGCCGTCGCCACTCTCTCGGAAAGGGGTCACCCAGCAAACGGCGTTGCCGGACAGGAACATCAGGCTCACACCTTCGTCGCGCATCCGCTCGACGCTGCGGTATTGCCGGATGTCCCAGTACTCGTCGTGGCCGACGCTGAGGAACGCCTTGCAGCGCAAGCCGCGGTCGGGCGTGAGCATGTCGCTGTTCGAGCAATAGGTCACGTCGTAACCGTGTTGCTCGAGCCAGTAGGCCAGCGGGAACTCGAACGGCAGAAACTCGCCGGAGCCGAAGGTCAGCGGGTCTTCGACCACCGCGTCATGCTGCGCCTCGCGGCCATACGGACGATCGAAGCTCACGTCGGCCCAGGGCCCCTGATTGCCTCGCGGATGGGTGTAGAGGGAAAAGTGATTCGGCCAGCGATTGTAAGCCTGCCAGGTATTGTCGGAACACTGGAACAGGACGTCGGCCTGGCGATCGTCCCGCACGATGAAGACGATGTAGCTCTGCCAGTACGGTTCGACACCCTCATCGACCACCGTCGTGAGCCGCCCCAGGTAGACCCCGCTGGGCCAATCCTCCGGGATGGCGAGCCGGACGGACGAGGTCCACCGGCACTCGTGAAGATCCTTGAAACCTGGCGTGGGGGCCGGCTGGGCCTTGCCCTCGAACGGCCCGAGGGTCGTCATCGCCCGAGCCCCGCGACCGCCATAATACCCCATCCGGAAGATCTCGATCCGGAACCGCCGCGGAGGCCGGGTCGAAACCATGATATCGATGGTCTCCCCGGCCTTGACGCTCTGCTTCGAGCAATATCCTTCGATCCAGGGCGATCGGAAGCCCTCCCGGTCGGGGCGGACGCGGGTCAATTGCCAGTCGAATGCTCCCGGCTTGCGGTTCTCCGCCACGACCAGGTTGGCCGGGCGTGCGACAGCCTCCGGCTCTCCCGCCCAGACCCCGAGACTCGAGGCCCCAAGGAGCGCGATCAAATAGCCCAGCATCTTCATTCGCGACACGCCCCTAACCGACGAGCTCTCGGATCGGCTCGCCCTTCTCGATCAGATAGGTCGGTCGACCGGTATGGTCCTCGAACGTGAGCGAGCGGCCATCGATCCCGAGGTGGTGGTAGACGGTCGCGGCGACGTCCTGCGGGCTGATTGGCCGATCGAGAACATATTCGCCGCGACGGCTACTGCGACCGATCACCTGGCCCATCTGCATGGATCCGCAGGCCATCAGCACGCTGAACGTCTGGCCCCAGTGGTCGCGACCGGCGTCGCGATTCATCCGCGGCGTCCGGCCGAACTCGCCCATCGCGACGACCAGGGTCGATTCGAACAGTCCCCGAGCGATCAGGTCATCGATCAAGGCCGCGATCGCGCGATCCAGCGGCGGGATCAGCTTGCGAGCCCCTTCCTCGGTCTTGAGCTGCGGCTTCGTCCCGTGGTGATCCCAGGGCACGCAGTTGACCGTGACGAACGGCGTGCCCGCCTCGACCAGCCGACGCGCCAGCAATGCGCTCTGGCCGAAGGTGTGCCGGCCGTAGCGATCGCGCAGGACCTCAGGCTCGGCGTTGATATCAAACGCCCTCGTCACGTCCTTGCCCGACAACATGTCGAAGGCGCGCTGGTAGTAGGCGTCGAGGTCGCGTAGCATCGGATCGTTGTCGCGGCGGAACTGGTCCATAGACTCGAGGACGCGCCGGCGATCGCCCAGCCTGTCGAGGGAGACGCCCTTCGGCAGAGTCAGGTTCTTGACGCGGAAGGCACGGTCGTTCGGGTCCGACTCGACGATGAAGGGATTGGCGTAACCGCCGAGGTAGGCGGCGTAATGGAACAGGTTGTCGGTCCCGCCGCGGAGATGCGGCACGGCCACGTACGGGGGCAGGCCGCGGCACTCCGGACCCAGGACGCGGGCCACCGCGGATCCCATCGACGGTCGGCGCTGCACCTCGTTATCGGGGGCGTTGAATGCCGGCCCCTCGTAACCGGTCAGCATCCAGTGGTTGCCCTTGGTGTGGTCGCCCGTCCCGTGATTCACCGTCCGGATGATCGCCAGCCGATCCATCCGACTCGCCTGCTCGGGAAGGAGCTCGCCGAAGTGGACCCCGGGCAGGCTCGTGGGGATCGCGCCGAACGGGCCGCGGAACTCGCGGGGGGCGTCGGGTTTGGGGTCCCAGGTCTCCATGTGACCGGGGCCGCCGCTGAGCCAGAACAGGATGACGCTCCGCCTCGGCCTGGATGCCTCCGCCGCGCCGCACGCGCGAAGCTTCAGGAAATCGGTCAGGGTCAGGCCGCCGAGCCCCAGCACGCCCGCCTGGAGGAAGCTGCGCCGATTGACCCCGTCACAATCCCGCGCCCCGCCGCCGAAGATCCTGAGCATCGAATCCCCTCCGAAATCCCGAGGCGTTCAACATTCCTTAAACCTCGACATCCAGGAGGCGTTTGTCAAGACCGGCGCGACCTCCGGGGTGTTTAATTCCTCGGGATCTCGGGATCGACGTCGTAACTGTCAACCTTGACCCGGGTCGAGACGGGAAAAACACGAGGCGGTCGGGAGTTGATCCCGCCCGCCTCGATCGATCGGCATGCGGCAGGCGTCTACGGATTGGCGGCGCCGGCCTGCAAGCTCTGGAACACGGGCAGCAGTCCCTTTTCGATGACCGCGCCGACGGAGCTCGGGATCACAAGGTGGAACTCGAAGCCGAGTGGCGGCCGGGGGGCAATCGATCCTCCCAGGAATGCGGGGTCCTTCGGGAGGGTGTCGGGCACCTTCAAGTCTGGATTCTTCAGGGTGGTCGCGAGCTGAGAGACCATCATCTTCACGAGGCTCTGCGTGTCGAACAGCACGAACAGGCTGGCCCGATCGGGCATCTCCGCCCGCACGGCCTTGTAGCCCGGGCTCGACCCGATTCCGGTCTCTCCCTTCAGGTAGCTGCCGACCTGGACCTTGACGGCTTCCCAGGTGGGGGCCATCACCTGGAGCAATCGGTTCTTGCCGTCGGTCCCGTACCAGTAGGTCAAGGTGTCCCCGCCGAACATGGACTTCATGGCTTCGACCTGCGCCGGATTGTTCCCGCCGATCTGGGCGAGCTTGTCCAGATCGAGGCTCGCGACGATCTTCGTGAAGGTCAGGCCCTGGTAGGTCTGGACGTCCGGCTCGACCTTGACATCCTTGAAGAAGTTGAGCTGGCCCTCGCCCCCCTTCATCGCCCGGAGCATGGCCAAGGTGGCGTCGAGGAATTTCTTGGGGTCGGACACGCTGACGTCATTTACCATGCTCATCCCCTTGCCCATCGTGGCGGAGCCCGTCGTCTCGATCCGGCCCAGGCCGTGGATCGCCGCCACAGCCTTCTCAAGCTCGGGGGAGGGCTTGGCCGAACCCATCATCTTGAGGCTCATGTTCTGGAGGCGTTCGAATGTCTTGGCCTCCATGTCCATGTAGATGTACGTCATGGCACCGACGGGGAGGTTGCCGAGCGTGGCGGCCGGGCTGGCGTGGATGCCGGCGATCGTCTTGGCGGCCGGGGCGTCGGGCTTGACGTTCAAGACGCCGGTGAGGTGGAGTCCCTTCTCGGCCACATCGAGAGACAGGACGATAATGTCGGCGTTCTTGATCGAGTCGAAGATCCCGCCGTAGAAATCCTTGACGAATTTCATCATGCCTTCCTGGCCGGGTTGCTGCTGTGCGGCCTGATCCAGGGCGCCGATGAAGAGCTGGCGGCCTTGCTCGATCTGATCGCCATAGCGGACGGTCAGCGCAGGCTGCGTTGACATAGACACCGAGGTCGCCCGAGAGGAATGGTTTCGCGGTCGATCCGCCCAGGACCGCGTCGAGCGTCTTGCCGTGCGGCTTGGCGATCGCGGCGATCAGGCCCTTGGACGGCCCGAACGCGACGATTCCCGGCCCCTTGACGGCATACCACGTACCCATGCCTCCGGGGCCGTCGAAGGCGTCGTACCCACCCTCTTCCTTCTTGAGGTCGGGGTCCTGTCCGCCGTTGAAATCCTTGAGCAGCCCCTTGTAGTTATCCGACAGGAGCATCACGACGAACGGCGGACCGGCCCCGTCGTCGCCCAGTCGGACCAGGCCCACCATCGGGGTCTTCAAGGCGGCCTCGCCGTGCATCTGCTGGAGATGGGCCAGGGCGGGGGATAGTGCATTGTCGGCCATCTCGCCCCATGCCGGGCTCATTGCCTTGAGCATGGCGACCAGATCGTTGCGCGTTGCGTCGATCCCTCGCGAGTGGATCGCGATATCGACGTCGGCCGGGATGACCTTCATCCAGGCCGCTTCCTGCGGCGCCTGGGCCAAGGTCGCGATCAGGATCCATTGCGATAACTGCGCCAGCATCTTCGAACCTCCTCCTTCAATGATGATCGAGCTTCCGCCCCGCCCTGCGCCGCGACGTCGATGGGACCTGCAGATCGTCGCAACGCCCCGCCACCACCTTATAGGAAGCGACCGGCCGCTGCAAGGAATCGATCGAGCCGAGGCGAGCGGACAAGCGAAGAAGACGTTCTCACGGGTCGGGCCCCCGACGAATCGATCCTCAACAGGGGAGCACCTCGATATGCGGCGCGAACCGCCTTCGACCGGACATTCCGGTCCGGCCGAAACGGCCGTGAGCCGATCGGAGGTCGGAGCGAACACCGGCTCGAAGCCGCCGATGACCGCCCGCCGGCATGACGCCGGTTCGACGTGGCACCCGGCCGCGTAGGAGCTCCCGCAGTGCGTCGCGTCGGGGCAAACATTGGATCACGGCCAGGTTGATCAGGGCGGCGGCAAAGCCGCAAACCGTGCCCCATACCAGGCCGAGGGCCGGGCACCCGAACCGGAAAACGGCCAGGAATGCCGCCGTGCTGAGGTTCGCCAGCGGGAGGGTCCTGGCGATCCGGCTAGCATCCGCCGGGCCTTCCTCCAGGTGTGTCACGATCAAGAGGACGGTGGACATGCTGGGGAACGTGCCGACCAGTCCCGCACAGCTCGGGCTGGCGGCCGTGCCGGCGATTCCCACCACGATGACGTAGGCCACCGGGATGGCCGTGCGCAAGAGGGCCGACCATCGTGCCGACCTCCGGAAGCTGTCGGGTGTCTCGATGGATGCGTCGATCCGCCCGGCAATGAAGGAGGCGAGCAGGATTCCGCCGACCGAGATTCCCAGGCACTCGTAGGCCGGGCCGGGCCGGAGGGCTCCCATCCCCATCGCCACGACGAAGTAGGCGGTCAGGGCTGCCGCGATCGAGCCCGGCAGCCGCCAGCCCCTGGCGACGGCCTGGGCATAGGCCAGCGGTACGCAGACCGCCGCGACCAGGCCGAGGATACTCGCTCCGGCCATCTCGGCCGCGACCGTCGCTCCCCGCTCGTGGCCGCAAAGCAGCAAGATCACCGCCGTGGAGCTCGGGAGCCCGAGGATCAACCCGCTGGCTCGCGGCCCGATCCGTCTCCCCACGGCTCGAAGTCCATGGACGACCAAGATGAGGACGACGCATTTCACGAGGAGTTGACTGATCATGGTTGCACTTGCTCGGGGGCGCGAGCCGCGATCCCACGGGTGGGGCGCAGGGCGGAGAGCCTGCGAGCAGGCCGTGCGAGCGGCTGGCGAGGGCCAGTCTGATCCAGGTAATCCGGCTCGAGTGTGGCCAAAGCATCGGCACAGGGAAGCGGAATCAGGCCGTGCTCGCTCCGATGGCGAGCTTCGGGCCGATCCGGGTCCTCGTCGCAACGAGTGCCGTCAGTTGCAAGTTCCGGGAGTCTGCTCTAAAGAATGCTTTCGGCTTCCCGACGATGAGACATGAGAAAGATTCCGGATTTTTCGGAATCCGGGATATGGCGGGAAAGTGACGACTGGCGAGTCTTTCGCGGTCTCCTCCGGGGCCTGACCAGGCTCCAGGCTCGAGGATTCTCCCGGAGCCCGGCGAGGCGAAGGAGAACCGGACGCGACCCGATGACCTGTGATATGCTCGACGAGTCCGAAACCGAGATCCGTGGTCCGTCCGCGCCGATCAAGGCTCGGCTTCCGGCCGGGCATCATCGGCGAGGTCGAGAGGATCTCTACCGGAGGCTCTATCCGTGAATCTCGTCTATTTTCTCTTGATCGGTCTGGCGGCGGGTTGGTTGGCGGGACGACTGGTCAAACGACGCGGCTCGAGTTGGATCGAAGACCTGATCATCGGGGTGATCGGTGCGCTGATCGGCGGATTCCTCTTCGGGTTGCTCGGGGTCGATACGGACGGCCTGCTCGGATCGCTGATCTCCGCCACGATCGGTTCGGTGATCCTGCTGTATTTGCTCAGGCACATCCGAAGACTGTAAGAGTCCGTCCGGAACGTCTTGCGGGACGCTATCCTTCCGCTCGCGGCTTCAGCCCGGACGAGGCTTCTGAGGCGCATCTTCGCGGCTCGGAATGGACGATGCGTTCAGCCCCTCAGCGATTGTGGAAGGATCGGATTGCAGATTTCGAACTACGAGGTCATAAGCCCTTGATAAGTCAGGGTTAATTCCGATTCGCACTCCGGAATCCGCAATTCGGAATCGCCTGTTTCACAGCCGTGCCGATCAGAGGCCTCGACCGCCTAAATGCTTGTTCTTCCGAGGGTTGCGGCAGCCGTGGATCTTCGCGCGGCGGCCCTTGGCGACCGGCGAACTATCCGCCCGCTTGCGCCATTTATAGCTCTTGCGATGTTTGGTCTTGGCCTTCATGGGTCCTGACATCTCCTGAGATCGGCCGGTGGTTCCGATCGGCGACCGCCGACCAGGGGACGAAAGGTCCTATTATGCGTTCTCATCGTCGCCTCTTCAAGACGACCCCGCGCGAGTCGTGCGCCTCGAACTGGCGGGACCGCGCGTCCCGCTTCACGACTTTATGCTGTGCCGTGGGAAAAGAGCTGATCATTTCGTCCATTTCTTGATGGGCCGACTCGCGCATGACCCGCGATTCGATGCCATGAAAGGGCGCAACTCCGGCTCGGTCACTTATGATGGAATGGCCTGGCGTGTCGCCTGGGGATGCACCGGGGCATCCCGTTCTACCGAGCCGGCGGGACCCGTCGAAGGGGATGCTCGTGGACGAACTGAATCGCGATCTGCTCGTGGCCATCCTGGCGCTGCTGACCGACGCGATCCCGCGCCCGGGCCTGTCCGCGGCCCTGAACGCCTGGAGCAAGGAACGCAAGCAGCCGCTGGCGGACCACCTCCTGGCCGCGGGCGTCCTCGATGGCGAACGCCTCCGCGCCCTCGAATGCCTCGCGACGTCCCACCTGAAGCGGCACAACAATAACTTCCAATTGTGCCTGGATGCATGGAAGGCGCAGGCGATGACGCTCGAGGTCCTGACGGAGATCGGCGACGAGACGTTGCAGACATCCCTGGGTATGACGCTCCCCCTCGGCGCGACGGTCTCGGATGCGCCCACGTCCGCGTCGCTCCAGGAGACGACGCCGGGCGACAATCACACGATGGCCCCGGGCCCGATCGAGCTGCCGCACTTCGACAAAGGCGAGCGGTTCGTGCTGATCCGGCCGCACGCCAAGGGGGGGATTGGCCAGGTCTGGTTGGCGAAGGACTGCGAGCTCCAGCGTCACGTGGCCTTGAAGATGATCCAGCCCCGCTTCGCCGACCGAGAAGACCAGCGCGCGCGGTTCCTGATCGAGGCGGAGATCACGGGCAACCTGGAGCATCCGGGGATCGTCCCGGTGTACAGCCTGGCGGCAATCCCGACGGCCGGCCGTATTACGCAATGCGATTCATCCAGGGGGACAGCCTCCAGGAGGCCATCCGGGCCTTCCACACGCTGCGCCGAGCAGGAAGCCGGGACGACCGAAGGGCCCAAGCGGTCCATGTGGGGATTCGAGTTCCGCCAGTTGCTCGGCCGGTTCCTCGACGTCTGCGACGCGATGGAGTACGCGCACAGCCGCGGCGTCCTCCATCGCGACATCAAGCCGGCGAACATCATGCTCGGCCGGTACGGCGAGACCCTGGTCGTCGACTGGGGGCTGGCCAAGGTGATCGGCAAGGTCGACGTCCTCCCGGTCCAACCCGAGGACGACTTCGATCCGAATGTGTCGGCGGAGGCCGAGACGCGACCGCTCTCCGGCGATACGCAGGAAGGAACGACGATCGGGACGCCGGCTTATATGAGCCCCGAGCAGGCCCGCGGCGCCCTCGAGGAGCTGGGGCCGCTCAGCGACGTCTACAGCCTGGGCGCCACGCTCTATGAGCTGCTCGCGGGCCAGGTCGCCTTCCCGGGAAAGACCAATCGCGAGGTGATCAATAAGGTCCTCAAGGGGGAGTTCCCGTCGCCCCGGTCGATCCAGCGCACCCTGCCGCCGCCGCTGGACCGCATCTGCCTCAAGGCGATGGCCTTCCGTCCCGACGAGCGATATGGCTCCGTGCGGGAGCTGGCCCGCGATATCGAGCACTGGCTGGCCGACGAGCCGGTCGCCGCCTACCCGGAGAGCCCGGTGGAACGGATCGGCCGATGGCTCCGCCAGCACCGGACCTGGACTTTCGCCGCCGGCGCCGCCCTGATCGGCATCTCGCTGGCCGCATCCATCGGCATGGTAGTCGTCGAGGCCGGGCGCCGTCGCGAGGCCGAGGCCCGCGCCCTGGCCCAGACGAATTTCCAGATGGCCAATGGGGCCGTGCGCGACTACCTCACCAACGTCAGCCAGAATACCCTGCTCAAGCTACAGGACTCCGTCGACATCCGCGAACTACGCCGCGAGCTGCTGAAGACGGCCCTGGATTATTACAAGGACTTCGTCGCCCAGCGGAGCGACGACCCGCAACTCCGCCAGGAGCTGGCCGAGGCCCATTTCCGCGTCGGCCAGATCGCTCGCGAGATCGGGACCTCCGAGGAGGTGATCGCCGCGTTCGACGCCGCGCGATCGATCTGGAAGGAGCTCGCCGCGGCCACTCCCCGGGATCCGGCCCTCCGGGGCCACCTGGCCGACTGCCACCTGGCCATCGGCCAGCAGCTCGCCTCGGACAACCAGTTTCAGGCGGCCACGACCTCGATCGAGGACGCACGCGCGATCTTCCTCCCGCTGACCAGGCTCCATCCGGATGTCGTCGCATATCAGCTCGGCCTCGCCGATTGCTACACGGCGATGGGCCATGCCCGGGCCGAGCTCGGGGCCCCCGAGCAGGGCCTGGGATCCCTCGAACGTGCCCAGGAGATCTTCAGGGCGCTGATCGCGAGCGATCCGAACAACCTCATATATAACAAGCGGCTGGCGGACACGATCCATGTCCAGGGCTACGTCCACTACAAGCGGCGCGATTATCCCGCCGCACTCCGCTCGTTCCGGGATGTGCAGGAACTCTGCCAATCCCTCCTCGAAGGCATCAGTTCCGGTCCCAGGCCGGTCTACCTGCTCAACTCGCTCGCGCTGGCTTATTATAATACCGCGACCATCGAGCTGAAGCTCCAACGGGTGGAAGATGCTCTCGCCTCGTTCGAACGCTCGCTCGAATACCGCTCCGCGCTGGTCGTGGCCCATCCGTCGGTCTTCCGATTCCAGATGGATCTCGCGACGAGCTATGGAGAGATCGCCAATTATCAGCACGAGGCGCACCAGGATAGCAGGGCGTTCGCCTCGATCGGCAAGTCGATCGAACTCCTGGAGAAGCTGGTTCGCCTCCAGCCGGATCAATCGGGGTTCCGCGCCGGGCTGGGACGGAGCCTCAATATCCTGGGTTATTTCTACGACGAGGCCCGGGAGAATCAGCGAGCGATCCCGGTGCTGGAACGGGCCGTACAGGAAGAACTCCGCGCCATGCGCGAGGCGCCCGAGAATGACCAATACAAACTGAACTCGATCAGCAACCTCGACAACCTGGCCGAGCAATTCGTCGACCTGGGGAGGACCGCCGAGGGTCTGCCTTATTACCGACAGGCGATCGAACTCCGGCAGGGTCTGCTCGACGCCCACCCGCTAGACTCGGCTCGCGCCCTCGAACTGGCCACAGCCCTCTCGACGCTCGGGACCATCCTGCGACATGCCGGCGAGCCGGCGGCCGCGCGCGAGTCGTTCGCCCGCGCACAATCCGTCTTGAAGTCCTTCGCCGATGCCTCGACCGGAGATCCCGCGCTCGAACGCCTCCTCGGTAGCGTCCTTACCCGAGAGGCCCTGGCAATGGCCGACCAGGGCCGTGTGGCCGAGGCGATCCCGATCCTCCGGCGGTCGGTCGAGATCCTCAAGCCGTTCGGCATACCCGAATCGGCGGACAGTGCGACGAGGTGGTGGCTCCCGGAGTCGCTCTGGGAGCTCGGCCGGCTCCTCCGCGCGACGGGGCTCCCGGCGGAAGCTGACCTCCTCGACGCCAAGCGCCGGCTCCTGTTGAAGGATGTCGGGGCCCGCGAACTGGCCGGGCTCGCCCTCCGGCGGACAACCCGAGCCGCCATGATAGGCTACGGCAAGACCTCCATCAGCCCAGCCGCCAGCATCGTCCGCGACCTCGATCTCGATCAGGCCGCCGAGGACCTCCGCATGGCGGTCTCTCTCGGCTTCCGGGATCTCGACATGCTCCGTGCCGATCCCGACTCGTGGCTCCTATTATCCCGGGCCGATCTCCGATCTCTCATCGACGACCTCGAGTTTCCGGAAGAGCCCTTCGTTCCTCAACCACAGAAATGACAATCAGTTACCGCACCGATGCACCGCCAGGGAGCATCCGTCCTGGCGCGGGAATCGGCCCAGCTTCCAGGCCCGGTCTTGTAAAGTCGTCGTCGCGACGAATACTCTTTGCAAGGAACTCGAAGAACGTGTTAGATCAGAGAAGGCATTATCGTATTTAAGGTAGGGAAGACTCAACCGACCCTTTGCTTGCGGAGCCCATCATGGCCGACAAATCGCCCGACCCGAGCAAGACGAAGAAAGAGACGGAGAAGAAGCAACCGGAGACCGTGCTCCTGACCGCCGAGGAGCTTCGCAACATCGCCGGGGGTGGGAGCGTGAACCAGCCTCCTCCCCAGGTGCCGCCTCCCCCGCAGGGATAATGAACGATCGGCCCAAGGAAGCGACCAATCGATCGGCATTGCGGACTCGGAAAAGCCCCCCTGGCGTGGATCGCCCCGGGGGCTTTCTTCGTTAGAACGGCTCAAAGCGATTCGAACACGAACGGATTGCGTCCCGTATTTCACCGGGTCGCGGCCCAAGAAATCCTCCTTCCTGCACGACTCAGTTTATCCAGATTCCGAGAAGTGATAGACTCGATCATGTCGTCGCGTGGGAATTCTGCTCGGTCAAGGCACCGTTGAGCGGAGCGGATCAATGGACAACGGGCCGGTGCCGGCGTCGGATTCTCCGTCGGACGCGAGCCGGATCTCTTTCGACCAACTGGACACGCTCGTCCGGGTAACGACGGTCCAGGGTTGGATCTACCTGGGCACTCTGTTCGCGGTGGGACTGGGGGCGCTGGCCTTCGCGATCCTCTACCGGGTGCCGACGAAGGTCAACGGCGAGGGGATCCTCCTGATCGACAAGGACAAGCTCGTGCAGGTCCGCGCGGGCCACCGGCCGGCTGGTCTCGCTGAGCGTCCATCTCGGCGATCGGGTGGAGCCCGGCAAGACGATCGGCCTGATCTCGCAGGACGACCTGGAAGATACGATCCGCGAGGCCGAGTCGAAGCTGGGCGACCTGATCCGGGAGGACCGGGAGCTCACCGCCTTCGAGGACCAGGAAAGCCGGAGGAAGGATGCGGCCGTAGCCCGGCTGGAAGATGCGCTCCTCCGCTCGCAGGTGACCGCTCGCGAGAAGCTGAAGATCGCCCATCGGGTGGTCGACGGCGCCGACCGGCTGCGGCAGCAGAAGCACCTGGGCGACCTCGAGCTGCTCGACTCGCGCGAGAAGTTCTACGACATCCAGAACGACCTGAACACCGGCGAATCGCGGCTGGCGGAGCTGGATCTGGATCGGATCACCGCGGAGAATGTCCGCGCCCGCGCCCGGCTCGATCGCCGGTTGAAGATGAAGCAGTTGGAGACCAAGTTGTCGCTCGACCGTGAGAAACGGTCGAGGACCTCGCAGGTCGTCAGCCCGGTGGGTGGGCGCATCGCCCAGGTCCTCCACGCCGACGGCGAGCTGGTCCTCGAGGGCGCGCCCGTCATCCTGCTGCACGCGCCCAAGGACGATCAAGGCGCCGACGATTCCGGTGTGGCGTACGAGTCGATCGTCTTCGTGGCCGCAGGTGAAGGCAAGAAGATCGAGGTGGACGACTGCGTCGAGATCGTCCCGGCGACGGTCAAACGGGAGGAGCACGGATTCATCTTCGGCCACGTCGTCGCGGTCTCGGAGCTGCCTGCGACCCGGCTGGCCATGGAGGCCGCGCTGGAGCACCCCGAGCTGGTCGAACGCGTTCCTCAAGCGGTATGCGCCGGGCGTCCTCCTCCGCGTCCAGGTCACGCTCGAGCACAACGACCACGGACCGTCCGATTCAGATCACGCGCGGCCCGATCGGAATAATCCCTTCAGATGGTCGTCATCCTCCGGGACCAGACAACCCCTCAAGACGGGCACGATGTGCCAGGCGGCGATCGTCGTCGAGCGGCGAAGGTTGATCATGCTCATCCTTCCCTGGACGAGGAAGCTCGTCGGGGCCGATTAACTCGTTGTCGAGTTGCCGGATCGTCTCTCTCGGACCCCGAACGCATGGCTAGCTCAGAATCGCGGAGGTCCCGACCGGTCAAGACGCCGACCGTCCTCCAGATGGAGGCCGCCGAGTGCGGCGCCGCCGCGCTGGGGATCATCCTGGAGTTTCACGGCCGGTACGTCCCGCTCGATGTCCTGCGCGAGGAGTGCGGCGTCTCCCGCGACGGCAGCAACGCGCTCTACATCAAGGAAGCGGCGAAGCGGCACGGGCTGGAGGTCAAGGCGTTCCGCAAGCCCGCCGAGGGGCTACTCAATCGCCGGACGCCGTTCCTGGTCTTCTGGGAGTCGAACCACTTCCTGGTCGTCGAGGGGTTCGGGCGGCGGAAGGTCTACCTCAACGACCCCGCGGTCGGCCGCCGGACGGTCGGCCTCGACGCGTTCCGGCGCAGGCTATAGCGGGATCGCCTTCACGTTCGAGCCGGGCGCGCAGTTCGTCAAGCAGGGGGGCCGGCCCAGCGCCGTGCTTGGACTCGTCCGACGGCTCTCGCGATCCCGCGCCGCCATGGCCTTCGTGGTCCTTGCCGGGCTCGCCCTGGTGATCCCCAACCTGGCCGCGGCGGCGTTCCAGCGACTGTTCTTCGACGGCATCCTGGTGGAAGGGCACCGGGAATGGCTCAGGCCCTTGCTCCTGGCCATCGCCGCGACGGCCGTGATGCGACTCGCCGCCGCCGGGCTCCAGCAGGTCTACCTGACCCGGCTGGAGATCCGGCTGATGCTCGCCGAGTCGCTGGGCTTCATGCGGCACGCGCTCCGGTTGCCGGTGGCCTTCTTCCAGCTCCGCTTCACCGGCGACATCGTGACCCGAGCCCACCAGTCGGCGAGAGTGGCCGAACTGATCTCCGGCGAGCTGGCCACCACGGCGGTCAGCCTGTTGACCCTGGTCGTCTACGTCGCCGTCATGCTCCCCTTCGACCCGATCCTCACGCTCGTCGGGATCGCGATCAGCGGATTGAATTTGCTGGCGCTCCGATTGCTCGGCCGATGGCGAGTCAACCGCAACCGGACGATCGAGCAGCTCCGCGGCCGGTTGATGGCGGGCGTCATGTGGGCCATCCAGATCATCGAGAGCATCAAGGCGACCGGTTCGGAGTCGGACCTGCTCGTCCGATGGACAGGCGAGCAAGCCCGCATGATCAACGCCGAGCAGGAGCTGGGCGGCTGCGATTCCCTCCTGGTCGCGCTGCCGCCGCTCCTGGCCGGCCTGACGACGATCCTGGTCCTCGGCTTCGGCGGCTACCAGGTCATGATCGGCACGCTGACCATCGGCTCGATGGTGGCCTTCCAATCCTTGCTGGTCGGCTTCAACCAGCCGTTCCGCGACCTGGCCCGGCTCGGGACCGAGGTCCAGCAGCTCCGCGCCGACCTCGATCGCATCGACGACGTCCGCAACCGGCCGCTCGACCCGGTGTTCACGACTGTGGAACAACCTCGCCCGGCTGTCGGGCACAACGCGGACCTTCATCGGCTGAGTGGCCACGTCGAGTTCCGCCAGGTCTCCTTCGGCTACAGCCGGACGGTCGAGGAGCCGCTGATCAAGGAGTTCTCGTTCGTCGCCGGACCGGGCCAGCGCATCGCCTTGGTCGGCAGCTCGGGGAGCGGGAAATCGACGATCGGGCGGCTGCTCGCCGGGTTGTACCAGCCGTGGAGCGGCGAGATCCTCTTCGATGGCCGGCCGATGGCGGCGATCCCGCGCGAGGTCTTCGTCGGCTCGGTCGCGCTGGTGGACGCCGAGATCTGCCTGTTCGAGGGGACGGTCCGCGACAATCTGAGCCTCTGGGACGATCTCATCCCGATGGAGCGATTGGTCCAGGGCGCCGTTGACGCGGCGATCCACCGCGATCTCCTCTCGCGGCGGGGCGGCTACGGCGCGGTCGTGGCCGAGCAGGGGCGGAACTTCTCCGGCGGCCAGCGGCAGCGCCTCCAGATCGCGCGGGCCCTGTCGCGCGATCCCAGCCTGGTGATCCTCGACGAGGCCTCCAGCGCCCTGGATCCCAAGACCGAGCAGGTCGTCGACGACAACCTCAGGCGACGCGGCTGCACCTGCCTGATCATCGCGCACCGGCTGACCACGATCCGCGACTGCGACGAGATCATCGTCCTGAGCGGCGGGCATGTCGTCCAGCGCGGGACACACGACGCACTGATCGCCGACAACCAGGGGGAATACGCCCGACTGGTCTCGCACCAGGCCCTGCCCGGTCGTCGGCATGCCGGCCGGCTCGTCCCTCGGCCCCACTCCCGTTCGCCGGCCCAGGCCTTGGCCTCGCTCCGGGACAATGCCGACGGATACGCGGAGGGCGCGCCGTCGGCCTCGCTCCCGCCGGTGTTCCCCGCCCTCGACGCGGAATCGGAGCCGCCCCGATTCATCGTCGAGGAGCTGCTGCCGTACAGCCGGCCGGAGCGGACCGCCGCCAATCTCCCCTTGCCGCTCGATGATGCGGAGGCCGTCTGGCTGGTCACTTCGGGCGGGGTCGACGTCTTCTTCACGCAGCTCGAGCCGGGCGCGGTCGAGGGCCGGAGGCGTCACCTGTGCCGCATCGAGGAAGGGGGCTCGATCTTCGCCGTCAGCGCCGTCCGCGGCCGATCGGGCGGCGGCCTGCTCGCGGTCGGGGCGGGCCCGGCCGAGCTGCTCAAGTTCTCGCGCGGCGACCTGATCCGCCTGAGCTTCGAGGAGGGGCTCTCGGAGCAGGTCGCCGTCCTGGTCGACGACTGGCTGCTCCGCGTCGGACTGGCGATCTACCGCGCGGCGCCGACCCGATCCAGCCAGGAGCTCCCCCGCGATGCGGACACCGCCTTCGAGGCGGGCTCGCGCTACGGTGTCCGGGGCGGCGTCGCCTGGGTTCGCCACCATTGCGGGTCCTCCTCGTTCCTGGACCAGGTCCCGCTGCCCGTCACCGAGCTCCAGGCGCGGTTCCCCGTCACCGAGCACCTCTGGCTCACGGCCGACATATCATGCCGTGTGAACGCGTGCAGCACGGCCGAGATGATCCGATCGGGCGATCCCTGGGCGGGCCTCGACGACTTCCACCGGACGGCCCTCGATTTCCTCGCGGGGATCTACGAGCAGGAGGCGCGGGGCCGTTGGCTGGAAGTCCGTCGGTCGCTCGCCCACGAGGCGGCACTGATCCAGTCGATCACGGTCCAGCTCGCCGAGGCGGCCGGAGCGCCTCGGGTCGCCTCGCCCGACGCCGGGGACGCTGGCACGCTCGCCTCGGCCTGCCGCGCCGTGTGCGACGTGCTCGGCATCGAGGCCCGCGCCCCCTCGCGGCCGACGACCGCGACCCGGACGCGTCCTACGACCCGCTCAGCGAGTTCGCCCGATCCTCGGGCTTCCACGTACGGCCGGTCACGTTGCCGGAGGGTTGGTGGCGACGTCGTGGCGAGCCGATGCTCGGCCGGCTGGTCGAACACGGCAGGCCCCACGTGGCCCTTCTCCCCGTGAACCGACCGATCTCATTCGGCGGGCCCGCCTACGAGCTGCACGATTCCCATGGCCGTCGACAGCCCGTCGACCATCGGCTCGCCGACCGGATCGCGACGACGGGCTGGGCGTTCTATCGGCCGCTCCCGGACGGCCCGCTCGGCTTCGCCGATCTGTGGCATTTCTGCCGGGGCCTGCGGGGCCTCGGCCACGAGCTGGGTGTCGTCTTGATGGTGGCCTTCTTCGGCGCCCTGCTCGGCCTCTCGCTCCCGATCGCCTCGGGCATCCTGGTCGACCAGGTGCTCCCGGAAGCCGACCTGCCGCGGCTCGCGGTGATGTGCGGGTTCCTCGCCGTCCTGACGATCGCGGCCGCCGTCTTCCAGGCCATCCAGGGCGTGCTGGTCATCCGCGTCGCGGGGCGCGTCTCGGCCACGCTGATCCCGTCGATCTGGGAGCGGCTCCTCCGCCTGCCGAGCCGTTTCTTCGCCTCGTACTCGTCGGGCGACCTGGCCCTGCGCGCCATGGGGCTGAGCGAGGTCTTCCAGCGGGCCTCGGGTGCCGTGGTGACGAGCATCGTGACCGGGCTCTTCTCGCTCTTCAACCTGGGACTGCTCTATGGCTACAGTTGGAAGCTCGCGTTGTGTACCAGCCTGCTCGTGGTGGTCTTGCTCCTGGTCACGGTGCTGCTCCTCTCCGGACGCCTGCGCCATGAGGTGTCGATCCGTCGGATCGACGGGGTCCTCTCCGGTCTGCTCCTGGAATTGTTCGGCGGGATGATCACGCTGCGGAGCGCCGGGGCCGAGGGCCGCGCCCTCGCACGCTGGGCGCGTCGATACGGCGAACGCCTGATCGAGGCGATCCAATCGCGGCGGTCCTCAAACGCGCTGCGACAGTGGCTGGCGGTCTATCCGATCCTGACGTCGCTGGTGGTCTACACCGGCGCCGTGAACCTCGACCCCGAGCTGATGAAGGCGGGGAGCTTCCTGGCATTCAACATCGCCTTCGCGAACCTCGTCGCATCCGTCCTGGCGGGCTGCTATACCGCGATCGGCCTGCTCGACCTGCTGCCAATGTGCCGCGCGAATCCGGCCGATCCTCGAGGAGAGCCCCGAGTTCCCCGCGGCCGTGATCGAGCCGGTGCGACTCGCGGGCGCGCTGGCCCTGAACCGGGTCTCGTTCCGATACCCGGGGCAGCACCAGGGTACGAGGGTCCTGGATGAGGTGAGCCTCCAGGTCCGTCCCGGGGAGTTCGTCGCGATCGTCGGCCCGTCGGGCTCGGGGAAATCGACGCTGATGCGTCTCTTGCTCGGATTCGAGACCCCGGACTCGGGCACGGTCGCCTTCGACGGCCGCGAGCTGGCCACGCTCGACCTGCGAGAGGTCCGACGCCAGATCGGGGTCGTCCTCCAGCACGCCCAGCTCATGCCGAGCGACATCTACAGCAACATCGTCGGCTTCGCCCCGTCGCTGGGCGTCGACGACGCCTGGCGCGCCGCGCGGCTCGCGGGCCTCGAGGACGATATCCGCACGATGCCCATGGGCATGCACACCCTGGTCGGGGAGGGGGGAGGGAACCTCTCCAGTGGCCAGCGCCAGCGGCTCCTCATCGCCCGCGCGATCGTCCACCGGCCGAAGATCCTCCTGCTCGACGAGGCGACCAGCGCACTGGACAACGTGACCCAGAGTATCGTCAGCGACAGCCTGACGAATCAGCTCCGTGGTGTCAGCCGGGTCGTGATCGCCCACCGACTCGATGGGATCGTGAAAGCCGATCGCATCTACGTCCTCAAGCAAGGCCAGATCGTCCAGTCCGGTCGATACGACCAGCTCCTCGCCGAGCCGGGCGCCTTCCGCGACCTGGCCCGCCGCCAGATGCTCTGAGGATGACCTCGTAGGGCGCTCTGCGAGCACCGAATCCTCCCGCGAAGGAAGGATGGCGCTCGGAGAACACCCTACGACTACGACTTGGCATGATTCCCCTTCGGCACGACCTTGACCGCGAACAGCCGGCTGACGTGACTGTAGTTGCCGGCATCGTCATAGGCGCGGATCCGGAATTGATAAACGCCCGGGCTCAGCGGTGTGTTGACGGTCACCTTGTATTTGTTGTTCCTGCGACAGTTCGCCGTCCCGACGACCTCTCCGCTCGGGGTGATGATCTGGATGTGAGTGTGAAAATGATAGGTCCCGACGAACGATGGATGTCTGAGGGGGGTCTTGATGTGGTCGAGATTCGCCTGGATGCCCTGACCCTTGGCGATCTTGGGCAGGATTGGCGAGGGCATCGGCCGGCCGACGGCCAGGGCAGTCTCGAGCACCAGCGTATAGTCATTCGTGGCCAGGTTGACCGGCTGGGGGCTATTGGTGTCGACCTGCGTGACCAACTGGAAAAGGCTGGACTTCAAGCTATCGACGACGGGCGGCGACGCGGTCGCCGCGTGCAGCACCGACCCGAATTCGTCATTGAGGACATTCGCGTCCGTGGCCGTGAGCGATTGATTGGGCACGATCTGGCGGAGCTGGAAATTATAGTTATTGAGGGCGGAACTCGCCGGCTGGCGGGTGCGGGAGATCAATGCCAGCAGGTCCCCCTGAATCTCCTTGATCTCCGTGTTGGGGAGGAACCGCCCGGGGAGGATCTTTTCCAGGTAATAGGGCAGGTGCTCGATCCGGAGCTGTTTCTGCTCATAAGTAACCGGGATATTCAGGTTTGTATTGACCTGGAACCCGAAGATATTGGCCAGGTTCGAGGTGGAAGCAGCCTGGAGGGCGCGAGTTTCCAATCCTTCGGTAGAAGGCATAAACCGACGGCGGTCCATCGCGCGAATCTCCTTGAGAAGAGACACCCTGGGCCAGGCGGATCGGGTTCCTTGGTGGGACGGAGGGTGTCGCAAAAATCCGTCGGCCGAAAGGCGCGGATGGGGCGTCAGATTGGGCCCGATCCGATCTCCGCCGGAGTCTTGCCAGGATCTCGGATCCCGAGCCGGGCTTCCGCCCGCGATCGGTCGAGGAGAAATGTCGATGGCGCCCCCGTCCCTGGGAGCGAGGTGTTCTTACCAGAATCGGACGGGCGTGCCTAGCCGGTTTGTCACGGATCGGACGCGGGCCGCTGCCGCGCCTCCAGGGCCATCCGGAGATACGACCGCGGCTCGACCTCGGTCATGCCGAGCTCCTCGGCGAGGGCGAGAACGGAGGCCTGTGCCGCCGGCAATTCCGACTCGTTGGCCGCGACGACCTCGATCTCGGCGAAATCGCCCAGCCCCTCGGCGCGGTCGAGCGCGACCTCGATCCGACGAGCCTGATTGGACAGATGGAAGGCCGTCCGCTCCTTGCGAATCGTGGCGACCGTCCGGAATCCCAGGTTCGCGAACAGCCGCGAGAGCTGCTCGAAGGCATCCTCGCCCTCGGCCAGGGTGAGCTCGATCTCCTCGCGCGTCTTGGTGGGGCCTTCGTGCTTCGGCCCCTTGTAGGTGATCCGGTTCTCCGCCCCGATGCGACGCAACCGGAACGCCTCATTGGTCCGGGCGAAATCGCGCGACGGGTGGTTCAGGTAGGTGTCCTCCTGGACGACCGCCGGCTCCTCGACCGCACCGCGCTCGGCGAGCCTCCGACGAAGCAGGTCGTGATCGACCGATCGGAACTTGATCTCGACTTCGTAGCTCATCGCTCAAGGGTAGGGCAGGGGGGCCGGAACGGTCAACAGCCGAGCGAATAACAATGATGCGAATGCCCCTGGGCTCCGCCGAGCGCAATCGTCACCGAAATCGGAATTCTCGAATCCCACTTTCGGCCCGAACTGAGTTAGAATGCCAGTCGAGTCGCCGTTGGCCTCGATTCCCCGATGAGACTGTAGGGAGCCCATCCCTGATGTCACAAACAGAGAGCAATGACTCGGACAACTCGGAATTCGGCACCAGTCTCTCACTGATCAACCGGGTGCGCGATCGCACGGATGTCGAGAGCTGGCGGGAATTCTACGAATTTTACCGGCCCCTGCTCGCACGCTACATGCGGAGCCTGGGCCTCGATGAACACGCCGCATGCGACGTGATCCAGGAGGTGTTCGTCCGACTTTTGCAGGCGCTCCCAACTTTCGAGTTCGACGGTCAACGAGGCCGGTTCCGCAGCTACCTCTGGAAGCTGACCTATTCCGCACTGGTCGACCAGGCCCGGAGAGTCAAGTCGCGCCGCGCGCCGAAGAGAAATGGGTCGAGCGGTTCCAGACCGCCGACGAGGCCGAGAGCCAGAGGGTCCAGCAGGAACTGAACGCGATCAATCAACAGCAGATCCTGGAAAAGGCCCTCGCACGCGTCCGCTCGGAAACGTCATCGAAGGCCTGGACCTGCTTCGAGGAGCGATTGATCCGGGACCGGCCGGGCGCGGTCATCGCCGCCGAGCTGGGGATCTCCGACAAGGCCGTCTTCGTCTACGCCTCGCGGGTCTTGAAAGCGGTCAGGAGCCAGTGCGCCGCTCTTGCGGAGGACCTGGAAGATGAGTCCATCCAGTGGCTGTCTCGCCGAAAATGACAGCCACAGCCCGACTCACCCCGGGTTCGCGGCGGCCGGGCGGGTCGCCTGGGCCTGGCCGGTGATGATCCGGTCGAAAATCGCCCGGGTGCGCCGGGTGAATCGCTCGACGTCGGCCAGGAACGCCGCGACCGATCGGGCCGAATCCGCCGGATCGTAGTTCAGCCGACGCGCCAGCCGCTCGAGGTCGGCCGGCGCCTCGGGCAGGGCGCCGACGTTGCGATTCTGGATCAGCCGCAGCCGGCCCTCCACGGCGCGGAGGAAGTCGTAGGCTTCGCTCAGGTCTGTGTGGGTCTCGGGGTCGATGATGCCGTGACGTTTCAAAGCGTCGAGCGCGTCCCAGAGGTTGGGCCGGAGCAGTTCGGGCTGCCGCGCGGCGTGGACGAGCTGGAGATACTGGACGATGAACTCGATATCCGCGACGCCGCCGTACCCTCGCTTGATGTGCCGTCGCGGGCGCGACGCCTCGAGTTCGACGACGCATCGCCAGCGCCTGCGCGGCCAGTTGGATCGGATCGGCCGGGGCGGCCAGCATCGCCCGGATGATCTCGGTCACCTTGCGGCCGAACCCGCCCGTGGCGTAGACGACGCGGGCCCGCGTGAACGCCATCCGCTCCCACGGCTGCGTCGAGCGGTCCAGGTATTCGCGGAAGGAGTCCAGCGTCATGACCAGCGGACCGGAGGCGCCGTGGGGCCGAAGTCGTGCGTTGACCGAGTACAGCGTTCCCGGGGCCGAGCCGTTCCCCAGCGCCTTGAGGACGCGTTGCACGACCTCGGTCACGAACTGGTTGTTCGGGATCGACTTCGGCCCGCCGGCGGTCATCCCTTCGGACTCGTGGAGGAAGACCAGGTCCAGGTCGCTGTGATAGTTCAGCTCCCGGCCGCCGCACTTCCCCAGCCCGAGGATCGCCCATCGGTCGGGTCGGCGGCGGACCGACCCGCGGGGCGTCCCGTATCGCACCGCACGCCGATTCCACTGATCGGTCGCCACCTGGGTCAACACCGCCTCGGCGACATCCGCAAGCTCCCGCGTCACCTCCCGCACCGGCTCGCGGCCCAGGATGTCGCGCGTGCCGATCCGGATCCATTCCTTGTTCCGGAAGCTCCAGATGATCGGATACGGATCCACCGCCCCCTCGCAGAGCTCGGCCAGCTCCTTCTTGATCGCCGTGCCCGTCGACGGCCGATCCACGACCAGCGAGTTGACCAGGTCGTCGATCATCCCCGGGTTGTTGATCAGGATCTCCGAGAGGAACTGGCTGGTGGCGCACAGCTCGACGTAGAGCCGCAAGCTCGGCGGGTTGAAGTTGAACAGCTCCCAGAGGACGGCCTTGGCCCCCAGCGAGGCCGAGACCTTCTCCAGGTTGGTCAGCGTCATGTCCGGGTCGGGCGTGCGGCCGACGGCCTCCAGCAGCCGGGGCGCGATCGCGGCGAGGAAGTGTCGGCATCGCGCCTGCGAGAGGAACGGGAAGTCCTCGCGGGCCAGGGCGAGCAGGTTCTGGTGGGCCGTCGCCTGGTCGCGGAACGGGTACGCGCCCAGCACCTGCGAGATCAGCTCGGGGGCCGGGTCGGGGTCGAGCACCAGGTTGACGATCGGGTTGACCGCCTCGCCGTCGTCGCCGCGAAAGGCGTCGTGCAGCAGGTGGTTGAGTATCCGCCGGTTCAGCTCGGTCTTGCCGCGATAGTCGGCCAGGAACCGGTTCGCCGGGCCGCTCCGCGCCTCCCAATCGCTCGCGGGCGCATAGCCCATCCGCAGGGCCAGCGTGCGGACCGACTCCATCTCCCGCGGCATCTCGTGCGTCTGCCGGTCGAAGACGATCTGGAGCCGGTGCTCGACCCGGCGGAGGAACTGGTACGTGTCGTCCATGATGTAACGCTCCTCGGCGCTGAGGCATCCCACCCGCTCGAGCTGGGCGATCGCGTGCAGCGTGTTGCCGCCGCGGACCTCGGGATACTCGCCGCCGTGGAGGAGCTGGAGGAACTGGACGACGAACTCGACGTCGCGGATGCCGCCGCGACCGGTCTTGACCTCGACCTCGGCCGTGCCGGCCGAGACGGTGCGCTGCTCGATCCGACGCTTGAGGGCCTTGATCTCGGCGATCTCGGCCGCGGCGAGGTAGCGTCGATAGACGAATGGGGTGATCGCCTCCAGGAAGGTCCGCCCGAGCGCCAGATCGCCGGCGATCGGCCGGCATTTGATCAGCGCCTGACGTTCCCAGGTCCGGCCGCGGGTCACGTAGTAGCCCATCGTCGAGCCGAGCGACCGGGCCATCGCGCCCTGTTCGCCGTCCGGTCGCAGCCGCATGTTGACCCGATAGGCGATCCCCATCGCCGTGTGCTCGTGCAGCAACCGGACGATCTCGCTGCCCATCCGGGCGAAGAGTTCGGCGTTGGAGACGACCTTCGGTCCGGTGGTCTGCCCCTCATCATCATAGAGGAAGATCAGGTCGATGTCGGAGCTGTAATTGAGCTCCTCGCCGCCCAGCTTGCCGAGTCCCAGCACGACGAATGCGCGGGCGAGCCGCGGGAGGTCGTCGGCACGCCGAACTTCGCCTCGGCACGCGCCCGGGCCAGCCGCACCGCGGCCTCGACGCAGGCGTCGGCCAGGTGCGAGAGGTCCTGGGTGATCACCTCCAGCGGGAAGCCGAGGACGATGTCGTTGTATCCGATCCGCAGGCTCTCGCGCTGGCGGAACCGCCGCACGGCCAGCTCCTGCTCGTCCTCGGTGGAGAGGGTGGCGATCGAGTTCCACAGCCCCTCGACCAGGACCGCGCGATCCCGTCGTTCCGCCCCGGACTGGAGCCAGTTGAAGAGCTCGGGATCGCGGATCAGGACCTCGCCGTAGTGCTGGCTGGTGCTGAAGACTTGCAGGAGGATCTCGGTCGTCCGCGCGTCGCCGGCCAGCTCGTCGAGCGTCGCATCGAGGCGGGGGACGGCGGCAAGGAACCGTTCGAGATTGGTCAAGGCCATGCCGGGATCGGGGCATCGCGGCAGGACGGCATCGAGCTGGACGGCGATCCGGGAGACCTGCTCCAGCCGATCCGGGCCGGCGCGTCGGGTCAGGTCGGCGAGGTCGCGGGCCCCGCGCTCGGGATCGCGGACGCCCAGCCCGGCCAGCCATCGCTGAACCATCTCGGGGATCTCGTGGTAGGTCAGGAACCAGCCGGAGGTCATCCTCGTTAGAAATCTCCTGTCGAACAGTCGCCCTTCGGGTTTCGCGGATCGGTCCCTCTCGTCTATCCCGCCGGAAAGAAGGTCGGCCCGCTTTCTTGCCTGAAATCGCGGAGTAGTCAGCCAAGAAAGTCTGACCGACTTGCCGATCTTTCTTGCCGCCGCGATAGCGAACGTTGGCGAACGGCGTCGGACTCAAGTCTATTGGGTAAATCCTACGGTCGCCAGCCGTCGTGATCGGGGCTTTCCTCCATTTTGTCTTCAATGGCAACATTTCGTGGGGCCTCCATCATCGCATCCGCGCGGCCCGCAGACTGTCGGTGGCCCCGAAAGATTACGTTCCAAGGATATCGGTCAATAGGGCCTAGCCTCGCCGACTCTCCACCCAGTTGGCAGATCTCCCCAATAAAGGATATGATCCCAGGAATGGGTTTTCTGGACACTTCTCGCTCAACACCACCGGACGGGCGAGATCGAACACCGTGACCACGCACGTGAGTGCGTGGTTCGGACGGGACGAACGTCCTCCAACCTCGGGCGTGAGCCCGATCCGACGGGCGCGCCCATCGCACTCACGTGCGAGGTTGGAGGGCTGCGCCCCGTCCGAACCACGGTCTCACGACCGTGGTCACTCGGTGGTGTTCGGCGAGAAGTGTCGTTTCCTGCCTTCCTAATAACCCTTTGGTACGATCATTCATGGGCCAGGTGTACGACCTGATCCGCAGCCTGGTCGATCAGGACAGATACGTCGTTGGCAAGCACGCCGCTGAGCGCCTCGAGGAGCGCGGCATCCTCGAATGGCGAGCGGTCGCAGGGCTCGAGGACGGAAGTCTGATCGTCGAACGGCCGGACGCCACACCCAACCCAACGGCCGAGGTCCTCGAGCTTCTGCCCGACGGGACGGAGTTCAAAGCAGTCTGGTCTCTCCTCGAGCAGTCCGGCGTTGCAAAGTTGGTGACCGTCCATTTCTTCGACCGAGGGTGAGCGATGCGAATTCCCGGTGAGCGAATCAAGGCGACGCGATTGATCCGCGGAGGCCGTTACGTTGTGGCCGTCGAGGTCGAGATGGTGATCCCGCCCGATGATCCCAGCGAACCGTGTTATGAGTCGGAGACCGTGAAGCTGGTGCGTGAGGTCGCCGAGCGCGCCGAGCGGGGGGATACGGCTTGGCTTGAGGAGCACGGCCAAGTCTATGAATTGATCGGTGCCGGTCACGGTGGCCTGCCCGCGCAGAGAGACTAACTCGGCGCTTCAGCGGCCCCGGACATGGGCCGAGCCCTGTCGATCATCGTCGCTCCGCGGTCCGTGGCCAGGTCCGCTGAGCTCTCCGTTAGGCAGCTGGCCCTCAATCCCTGTTCGCCGTCCGGTCGAAGCCGCATGTTGACCCGATAGGCGATCCCCATCGCCGTGCGCTCGTGCAGCAACAGGACGACCTCGCTGCCCATCCGGGCAAACAGCTCGAGAGCACACAGGCTGGCGGGCGAGCCGGAAGAGGAGCCTCCGGTCGAGGATACGCAAGCCGACGGAACGGGCCGTTCGACTTCGGAGGAAGGAGAAGATCGTGAATAACATTCAGTACGAGATCATCTTGTATTGGAGCCGAGAGGATCAGGCATTCATAGCCGAGGTGCCTGAACTGGCGGGCTGCGCTGCCGATGGGGCGACATATCAGGAGGCAGTGACGAACGCCGAGGTAGTCATCCGGGAGTGGATCGAGACGGCGCGAGAGCTGGGCCGCCCGGTGCCCGAGCCGCGCGGGCGGCTGATGTATGCCTGACCATAAAGAATCCGAGTCCGCGAAGCCGGAACTCCAATCACTATTCAAGGAGCCCGAGGCGCCGATTCAACGCGGCCCGCATGGGTAGCTCTTCCGCACGGCGACGTCTCAGACCCGCCGGCATCGGCCCTGACTCGGTCCCACGTCATGCATTGCATCGTTCGATGATGCGTCGCAAGAACTGGTCGCGACGTCGAGGACCACCCGGGGAGGGACATCGATCGGCCCGAATATCACTAATGCCAACGACCATGGCCTAATGCGGCGGAGCCGCAACGTCGAGCGATGTCGCTTTTCTTGAATACTTGTCCTTTACGATGCCAAGAAAACTGGAACAGAAGGTATCGGAGGAAACAAAGGACTTGCGAGGGAAAGAGGGTCGCGATTCTCTTGCGCTCGGACGCACGTCGTGAGGCGGCGCATTCGCACGCTTCGTTCCCTTCGTTTCCTTCTGTTCAAGATTTATTCTGCCGATGCCGGAAAGATGCGCGCACGGCGCAGGGACCCCTACGGGCTAAGATTCTATAGCCTCATCGCGTGCCAGGGATCGACGAGTCGGTGGGTACGCCGATAACTGATAAGGCCGGCAGGGTATACGGATTCTCATCAAGAGTCAGAACCGCGAGGCGGCTTATTTGAACCTGCTGTTGCAGCAGACCCGCTCAGCGGGCCGCGGAACCTTTCGACCGGCGGCTTATCCGATGACAGAAACCGCGTCACGACGTCCGACCTTCACCCTCCAGCAACTCATGGCCGGAGTCGCTTACGCGGCAATCCTCCTCGCGGGCCTTGTATTGGCTGAGAGGACCGGGGTTTGGTGGTGGGCCTCGCAAGCACTCGAATTGGGCCTGTATTTCTTCCCTTCATTCGCTTGCGCCGCGGGCTTGGCCTCGCTCGTCGTCCTCCTCGCGACGGCTTCCGATCGTCGGGCCTGGCGTCTCCATTCACTTTGGATGCTATCCCCCATCGCCGTACCGATCCTCCTGCTTGCGTTCGGGATCGTCTTTCGCAATGCCGGTGTTACGGCAGAATGGCCGAGGTATCTGGTCGTATGGTTCCCCTGGCTCCTGCTTCCGATCGGTCTCATCTTGCTCGCGTGCTTCCGCTCAGTCTCGGGCTGGCTCATCATCCTCGGCATCACGATGGCGGCGGCCTGGCTCTCGCTCGGCTCACAGGTCATGAGTATCATGTCCGTGACCAACACCTGGCTGTGACCGGGGCTGACTAGCCCGACGAGGGAGCCGCCGATGATACCGGTCGTCGCTCCACGATTTGACCTCTTCGAATGCAACTCCAATCGCGAGCGGGAGTTCGTCGAAGCCCTACACGCCCGAGCGGAGGCCGGCGACTGGCACGCCGACTGGTGGACGCACAATGATCGCATCATACTCTCGGTTTGCGTCATCGATGCCGACCCGCCGTACAATTGTCTCCTCCGCACGCTTCGCGTCAACTTCGACGGCTGGGAGGTGCGATTCGGCCCCGATGAGACACACGAATTCGCCACCGACCTGGACCCATCGAAGCCGGGCGTGTCAGCCCTGTCCGGTACTGCCGTCTCGGAGCTGGCCTGCGCGGCCGCCGACTGGCTGGAGCGAGAGATGAAGCGTCGCATCGACCGGCATGAGTGGGACCGTCCCGGTCTCTGCCGCCGGGTCTGGGTGCTGGCGGACTCGGGAGAATCGCTGAGCTTCAGCGACTCGTCGAACATCCGCAATCGTCCCGATATGGGGCCGCCCGATCGGGTGGTCTACGGTGCGGCATCGGTCGAAGTGCCGAATCCGTGAGGGCGCTGAACCCGCCCTCGGCCAGCCGTTGAACCTGGGCATCCGGTGTGCCTCGACGTCGTGGAAGGCAGCTTCCCAACGTTCTGGCTCGCGGATACACACCATCGCTCAATTGCTGGCGCTTCTTGGTCGGTTTGATGCCATTCACGCTCGAGAAGTCGAAAGGCTCACGAAGACGTCGTCGCGACGAGATCCCGCAAGGCCCGAATTCCGGGTTACTCCAAGCCAATCCGAGCAATCCCGCGCGGAAATCTCTCGCCGGCCAAATTTTCGTAACCATTGCGAACCATCGGGCCCGCCTCTTGGCGGGCCGCTGATCTATGGCATTACGCCGCCAATACCTCCCCTCATCCACGGCGTCCTGGCACACTCATGGATGCAGCAAGCTCTTGCTTGGGGAGGAACTCGATGGTGGTTGGCTACATGGCTGCCATCCAGCGGCATGGTGAGAGGTGGATCGGCTGGGTCGAAGAGGTTCCCGGCGTGAACTCGCAGGGATCCACCCGCAAGGAGTTATTAGGCAACCTGCGGGACGCCCTGGACGAGGCGCTGGAGTTGAACCGCCAGGACGCCCGGGCGACCGCAGCCGGGGCGTTCGAGGAGGTGAGTTTGGTCCCGTGAAGAGTCCCGATCTGATCCGCCACCTCCAGCAGCATGTGTGCGGGCCGGTCCGAGAGGGCCGGCGGCACTCCTGGTGGGTAATCCGGCGAATGGCCAGCGTTCTGCGCTCCCGGGGCATACCGAGATCCGAGATGCGCTGGCTCGCAGAAACGATGACGGCCGTTCGGAACTGCGCCGCGAAGCGAGATAGACCATCCAAACTTCACCGCGACGTGGGTTCATCGAGGAGGTCCAGGACTTCCTGCTCCACCTGGCGAGACCGTACAATACCGAATAGGCCCTGGTCGGCCAACTTGATGATTTCGACCACTTGGCTCCGGACCTGTTCGGCGGTCTCCGGGCTCCATTCCCGGAGCTTTCGGTCCAGGCGCTCAGCGAGGACGTCCATGGGTCGCCACCCCCCTCTGTTATCGCCGAGCAGTTCGCGTTTTCATGGAACTGGGATACCAGAAGATTCCGAGCCTAACAATGCGATCGAGCGGCCCCGCCCGACGGCGGGCCGCTGAGCTTGAGGCGTTAGCCGGGGGGCGGGATGGCGAAGCACCTGCACAAAGGCGACGTGACACTCCGCCGCTGGAAGATTATCGATGCCTCGCGGTCCGGTGACGCGAGCCTGATGCCCCAGCTCCTCGCCCGGCTCGACGGCGCCGAGACCTACGAGAATCGGCGCCATATCGTCCGGGCACTCGGCAACATCGGCGGACCGAGGGCCGAGGCCAAGCTTCTCGAGTTACTCGGCGGCGAGCGCGGGCTTATCCTGGGTGATATTGCTCGAGCCCTCGGCGAGATCGGCTGCCGTCGAGCCGCCCTTCCGCTCGAGAAGTCTGCGCGACCACGAATCCGAATGGGTCCGCCAGAATGTCACTTTCGCGCTTCGGAGGCTCTCGGACCATGGCTAACCCTACTGAGCGTTGTATAAAGACGTTAACTTCTGGGCCGAGGACCGGCGGGCAGGGGCAACCGACACATGACGAGAGGCTGTCCGGAATCTCGCTCCGGAGCCCCGACGAGGCGAACTCGTAAAGCCTGGGGTGTGAACCCCAGGACCGGCCCAGATCGTGTAACCACCCGGTCCGAGCCCCGACGGGGCGACACGACGATTGGAGACTCAGGAGACGATCTCGCCCCTTCGGGGCTCCCAGGAAAAGGGCGGATCTCCTCGGGTCTCCTCGGGGCTCACGCCCCGAACTTTACGAGTTCGTCTCTTCGAGACTCCCAAGACCGCGTCTGGATCCGGGGCTTGACCATGGAGCGGGGCTTCCCGGCGGATCGCTTAACTCCTTTATGCAACGCTCAGTAAGTCGAATGGGGCGACCGCGTCGCCTCGAGGGTGTCGTGGGCCGGCGGAGCCGAGCCCGGTCGTCTCGCAGAGGCGATGTTCAATGCTTGAACTGCATGAGTCGAAACGGCGTCCGTGCCGTTCTGAGGGGTGGCGTGCTGGCGACAGCACCGCCTTACACGACGGGCTCTTATCGATTCTGGAGGGAATCCATGCCTAAGGGAACGGCGGCCGAGTCCGAGCCCGTGGAACTCGCACGGCTCAGGCCCATCTTCGATTGTATGGGGATCCTCCGGGTGGGGGACTCGATGCCCGAGTGGTGGTTCGGCATCCTGTCAACCAGGACGGTCGTCCACGGGAGCGGGCGCATCGGCCGTGCCGGGGAGAAGGCCCGGCACCGGGTCGATCCCGACGAATTGGCGCTGTGCCGCGCGCTCTCGGCGAAGGCCGAGGCGATCGGTGCGGGCCCGATGTCGTCGGAGGGAGAGTGCGACTTCCACCGATTCTTCATCTGCGCCGCCGTCGGCGAGGCGGTGCCCGAGCGGATCGACGAGGCATTGATCCGCGAGCGTTTCGGGGGCACGATCCTGCCGGTCGCCACCGTCCGCGTCCAGCCGCTCGACGAGGCGAGCCCGTGGTGGTCGGACATGATGCAGGGGATCCGCTCCGGCGGCCAATTCGAGGCGCAGCGACTCGGTCTCGAGGTCAACGCCTGGACGGAGCAAAGCCTGAAAGTGGCCAGATCCCTGGCCGAGCGGGGCCTGACCGGGCGGGACGATCTCGAAGGCGAGGGGGACGAGGCGGATTCGAGCGCGGTCCGGTCGATCCTCAGACAACTCGCCCTGAATCGGCTGCTGACGGGGGCCGAATTCCGTGACGCGGCCTACGTCGAGATCGGCGACCCCGATGGCCCGCCCGCGAAGCGATGGCCACCTGGTCTCGAAGGCTGGCCCACTCAATTCCCCCGCTTGTTCGTCGGACTGACGCGCGGGGGCAGCCTCGCCGGGGTGATCACTTACGTGGTTCATACGTGATTCAGGTGGGCCGGCAGCCAGGCCGAGGTCTTCGTTCCCCAACATTTCGTCGAAGCCGCCCCACCCGGTGCTGCGGCGGCCCCGGCTCGCAGCTTCGCCCCTCTGGTCAATCCATAGCTGGTCGCTCGGCGAGTCGGGCCACTCAGCCTCGCACCGGGCGACGGAGATCGACGATGAAGTACGACGAGTCCCACATCAGGGTTATTACGGCGGTCGAGGCGATCCGCGGGCGCCCCGCGATGTACTTTGGACCGCTCGACGACCCCTCGCTCTTCAACCGCCTCATCCAGGAATCCCTCTGTATCGCGGCCGACGAGGCGCTATCCGGGCATTGCACCCGGGTCCGCGTCGAGGTCCGCCCGGACGCTTCGGTCACCCTGCGCGACAACGGCCGGGGCCTGCCGATGACGCCCGACGAGGAGGGCCGCCCAATGGCCGAGGCGATCCTGACCCAATTGTTCGCCTGCCGGGACTATTTCGACCGACGGCCCGCCGAAGCCTGCTGCCACTTCGGCCTCGTCACCGTCAACGCCGTGAGCGAATGGTTCCGCGTGAGGAACTTCCGTGAGGGTGACTGCTGGTCCCAAGCCTATGAGCATGGGAAGGCGCTCGGCCCATTCCGCCGCGAGCCGTCTGGAGCCGGGTCGGGCTTCGAGCTTTGCTACCGGCCGGATCCCGAACTCCTCGGTCCGCTCGAATTCGACGGCCAGGCGCTCGCAAGCTGGTTCATCGGGTTGGGGCTGAGATCCGCGTCGGTCGAGATCGGGGCTCCCGAGTCTTCCGATCAGTCGCGTGTCGTGGTGTTCGAGGGGATTACTCCGCAGCCAATGGATGCCTGATCTGCGGTCGTAGCGGATCCGCTGCACGAGCCGATGAATCCGGGCATCCGTCGGAGTTTCTCGCCGTGAGACGTGCGCACCAGGGCTTGCTGATTGCCTCGGTCGTCCTCGGTTCCTGGCTCGGGATGCAAGCCGTGCACGAGGCCGGCCACATCCTCGGTGCCCTGCTGAGCGGGGGGCGCGTCGCCCGGGTGGTGCTCCATCC
Organism: uncultured Planctomycetota bacterium; assembly: GCA_963777695.1. Lineage (GTDB taxonomy): Bacteria > Planctomycetota > Planctomycetia > Isosphaerales > Isosphaeraceae > CAVZRC01. The sequence continues at coordinate 108,584 of CAVZRC010000001.1, read as the reverse complement.
GCTGACCATCTCGCGCACCGACCTATCGGAGAATCCTCATCCGTTAGTGGTCGCCTGGGCGGGCCCATTGATCGGCATCCTCTTGCCGATGTCGCTCTGGGGGGCGGCGTCGGCCGTCCGGTCGCCCGGCGCGTTCGCCCTGAGGTACTTCGTCGGCTTCTGCCTCATCGCCAACGGGGCGTATCTCGCGGTCGGCTCGGTCAACCGCGTCGGTGATGCCGGGGAACTGATCCGGCACGGCTCGCCGGCCTGGTCGCTGTGGGGCTTCGGCCTGGTCGCCGCCGTGGCCGGGCTCTGGCTCTGGCATCGGCAAGGCGATCATTTCGGCCTGGGTTCGGCCGGAGGACGGGTTCATCATGGCGTCGCGTACGCCAGCCTGGGAATTCTCCTCTTACTGTTAGCCCTCGGCTTCCTGGTCGGCAGCGGTTAACACGATCGAGCGTCGAAAGCCTCACGACGAGCAGGTCGTCCCCATGAGACCCCTCAAGGGCCTGCGACAGGTCTGCCCATGCGAACCCAGGCCAATCCCGCGCGGAAAAATCCTCTCCGAAGAAATCTTCGCAACTCTCTTGATTGTAAATACTTAGGCAGGCAACCGCCTGAGCCCTACCGATCGGTGCGTTAATGTTTTTGGAAAGTTGTGGCATTCTACTGATAGGGGATCGTGTTTAACCGATTCCCACCGTGACCCGTGTTCAGTTTGTCAACAATTTGACGGGCCGGGTTGGTTCGAAATCTTGGGTATCCAATTCTTCGGAGATCATGCCTATGGCGACCCGAACCACGCGTGCCATGGCTGAGTCGGATATCACTGGTGGCCTTGCTGATCGGTGATCCGGCCTCTCAGAAACGTCGTACGCGATTGCAAATGAGCGCGACGGTCTGCGGTGACCGTTACACATCTTCGGGACGGCCGTCCGACGATCCAAAATCCTCGTCCCCCAGAATCACCCGGGCTCGATCATCGCTTTCCGCCGCGCAGGATTCTTCTGGACGCTCCCCAAGCCCCTCGCGGCGTGATAGACTGGTGCCTGTGAGTGGGATTGTACGAGGGATGACCGAACCGCTACGTCTCCTGCAACCATCCGATTCCGATCAGAACCGATGCGATGATGCGGATTGGCGTTTCGTCATCCCGGGAGGGTATGGCTCCGTCCGTGCCATGCGTCCCAAAGGCTCGGATGAGACCGCGTCTTCTCGCGATCCTGCGACCTCTATGGACCGCGAGGCAACCGGGTTAACCAGGATCGTATCATGGCGGGCGATGCGTTCGAAGACAAGATGATCTTGCTGACCGGGCCCGTCACGGTCTACGAGGTCGGGACGGTCCGGGAAACCCTTCGAGATGCCCTGGCCGATGGGAAGCCGGTTCGGATCGATCTGAGTGACTCGGGACCGTGGGACGTCGCCGGCCTCCAGCTCTTGATTGCCTGCGTGAAGAGCGGAGGAGAACGGGGGCAGGCGGTGCATGTGGTGAACCCCCCGCGTGTCTGTGCCGAGATGGCCGAGCGATCGGGGTTGTCGGGATGGCTACGGTCGGTCGAAGGAGTTCCCTGACGCGGGCGGGCTAGCCGATCGCGGCGAGTCGGCCCTGTCGAAAACCGTCTCGGATAAATGGAACGAACTCCGAGCCATGCGGGATAAGGACCAAGGACGACGGACCACGGACCCATGAGTAAGACGATCGTTCATGCGGATGATAGCGCCTCGGTGCGGCGGTGGGTGGCCGAACAGCTCAGCGATATGGATGTCAAGGTCGTCTCGGTCGCCGACGGCGAAGCTGCGCTCCGCATCTTGCGCGAGGCACCCTGCGACCTCCTGCTCACCGACCTGGAGATGCCGAACCTGGACGGGCTGGGGCTCGTGGCCGCCGTCCGGGACCTCCCCATGCACCGCTTCTTGCCCGTACTGGTCCTGTCCTGCCGGCAGCCCGGTGAATTCGACCCCCAACATCGACAGTCGGTTACGGGGTGGCTCGTCAAACCGATCGATCGCGAGAACTTACGTCGATGGGTCCGACGGGTCTTGCCCCGCTGAGTCGGTTTCGACCAGAGCCATCGATTTCTGTCGCCTTTCGGGATTCGGGGTAGAATAAGGATAATCAAGGTAAATTCGGAGAGCTGGACGGTCAGTCTCGAATAGACCCGATGTCCCTCCCGGGGTGGAGGGACGTAATCGAGGTATCGAGACGATACTCCGGGCGCGTCGAAGGGTTTTCTCGATGGATGGGGACGATGCGGAGGGTTGACGCCCTTGTCAGATAGTTCGGACGACCGTTTCCGCGAGATGTTTTACGAGGAGGCGCGCGAGCTCCTGATCGGCCTCGAAGAGGGGCTGATGGATCTGGAGCGGCGCCAGGGGGATCGTGCGCACCTCGATAAGACGTTTCGTGCGGCCCATAGTCTCAAGGGGGCCGGGGCCATGGTGGGCCTGGCGACGATCGCCGAGTTCACCCATGGGATCGAGGCGGTCCTGGAGCGGATCCGCGGCGGCACCCTGGGGGTCGATTCCGACATCATCACCACCCTCCTCGAGGCACGCGACCATCTCGCCGCGATGATCGAGGCCGAGGCCGCCCGGTCACCCATCCCCCCCTCCACCGAACTCTCGCAACGCCTGAACACCCTCCTGCGCGGGATGTCTCAACCCGGCCGGCCCCCCGGCGGCATGGCCGGCGCGGCACCCCTTCCGAGCCGGCCGGCGCCCAGGGTCCTCCACCGGCATCGCCCCCGCCCGCTCCGCCGACCGCGTCATCACCCGCCCCCCAGTTGACGCCCCAAACCCTGGCAGGCACGAGCTCTTCGAAAGGTGCCGCCTCGCCCGTCGTTGGGGCATCACCGCCCGCGTCCCCCGCCAAACTGTCAGGCCGGAAGGCTGGCAAATCGGAAGGTGGCGATGCATCGCCCAAGCCGCGAGCATCGCGGCGGAAGTCCGCCAGGATGGATCAACCGCCGGGGCCTCCAAACTCCTCGGCGAAAGGCGCGGAACAGATCGGTGATGGACACAAGGAGTACCGGATCACGCTCACGCCCGGCCCGGATATCCTCAGGCGGGGGATCAATCCGCTGGGGGTCTTCGACGAGCTTCGCGAGCTGGGCGAGGTGACCATCAGCACGGATCCCGACCTCGTCCCCTCGCTCGACCGGATCGATCCGGAGCAGTGCTACCTGGTCTGGACGATCATCGTCCGGACCGAGGCGGAACCCGACCGCCTCAACGAGGTGTTCCTGTTCTTCGCCGAAGACAGCACCGTGACCATCGAGCGGCGGGTCGGCGACGGATGGTCCCGGGTCAAGATGGGCGAATCGGCGGCCACGACGCCCGATCATCGGATCGAGTCCGTCCCGGAGGTGGCTCCCGAGGTCGCCACGCCGGTCGAACCGGTCCGAGTGGCCGACGCGGGTCCCTCGCTCCCGCCCGTCAGCGCCGGCCCAGCCTGGGCCGCCGTCCTCGCGATCCCCCTCGAATGGCTCGATCCCCCAGCGGCCGGTCCAGCGGCCCAACGCCCGCATCCGGGTGGACGCGGCCCAGCTCGACGACCTGGTCGGCCTCGCCGGCGAGCTGGCGGTCCTCTCGGACAACCTGATGGGCATCCGCGACATCTCGGGGATCGAGATCTGGTTGCATGCCCTGGAGTCGCTCCAGCGCGTCAGCCGGGAGATCCGGGACACGACGCTCGACCTGCGGATGGTGCCGGTCGACGAGCTCTTCTCGCGATTCCCCCGCGTCGTCCGCGACCTCGCCGACCGCTCGGGCAAGGAGATCGAGCTGAGGATCGTCGGCCAGGATACGCGGCTGGACCGGACGATCGTCGAGCGGCTCAGCGACCCGATGGTCCACCTGATCCGCAACGCCGTGGATCATGCCCTGGAGAACCCGGCCGATCGACTGGCCAGGGGCAAGTCCCGGGTCGGGAAGATCACGCTCTCGGCCGGCCACGAAGGCGATCGGGTGGCGATCCGGATCGAAGACGACGGCCGCGGACTCGACTGCGAGAAGATCGTCCGCAAGGGGGCCGCGTCGGCATGATCGCGCCGGGGACCTCGCCGGACGACCCCCGCGTCGTCAGCCTGATCTTCGAGCCGGGGTTCTCGACGCGCGACACGGTCACCGAGCTCTCGGGCCGCGGCGTGGGCCTGGACGTCGTCCGCGACGCCGTGCGGGGGCTGCGGGGCACCGTGGCCGTCGAGAGCACGCCCGGCAAGGGGACCTCGTTCATCTTCCGCCTGCCGTTGACCCTCGCCCTGATCGACGGGCTGCTCGTCGAGACCGCGGGGGGAAAGTATGTCGTCCCGCTGGCCCAGGTCGAGGAATGCGTCGCGCTCAACGGCACGCGGTCCGCGCTGGCGGAGGGGCGGCCCTGCGTGGCCGTCCGCGGCGAGCTGGTGCCGATGGTCTCGCTCCGCAACCTGTTCCATACCGACGGGCCGATGCCGGCGCGGCAAGAATTACTCCTCACGCGGCATGCCGGCCAGCGGGTCGGCGTCGCCGTCGACCGGCTCCTGGGCCGCGTCCAGGCGGTGATCCAATCCCTGGGAGAGGGCCTCCACGGCGTCAACCGATTCTCCGGGGCCACCATCCTGGGCGATGGAACCGTCTCGCTGATCCTCGACCTGTCGGCCCTGGTGTCCGAATCACGATTCGCCGAGCAGAGTGCACGCTTCAAGCCCTAGTCTGGTGGGAGGGCGGAGAGTTTCCGATGAGACTGACCCTGCAAAAACAGATACTGCTCGCACTGATGCTCTTCGGCCTCGTGCCTGCATTGATCGTGGCCACCTTCGCCTTGCTGTCCAATGAAGAGTTCAAGGAACGGCAGAACACCCTCATCAAGCAGACGTCGAACCTCATCAGCTCCGAGCTCCTCCGCGAGTTCCAGGGCCGCTTCACGAAGAAGCCTGATGGTTCGGTTCCCACCTGGGAGCCCGACGAGCTGGACCGCCAGAAGATCCGGCAAATCATCGGGAAAGCGGCGCGGGAATTCGGGTTGCAGCAATCGGGCCAGATCGAGTTCGTCTCCCCCGACGACCGGGTCCTGGTCCGGATGAAAGCCGGCGGTGATTTCGACCAGAGTGTTAGCGGCACGACGTTGCCCCCGCTTGCCGGCCGCTACGTGCCGGCGGTGCAGAACAGCGCCACCAACATCCATACCGTCGAGGTTCCTTCGTCCGGCGAGGGCTCGGACAAGAAACCGACCGAGATCGTGGGTGTGGCCCCCGTGCCCTTCGAGGGCGTGCCGGTTAACCCGGCCACGAAACATCGTTACGCCGTCCTGACCGCCGTCCCCAGCATGTACGCCTACTGGACGATCTATAGCAACCAGGTCTCGATCCTGATCATCCTCATCGTATCGGTCGTCCTGACCTACTTCCTCGGCCGCGCCTATGGCGCCTGGTTCATCCATCCGCTCCTCCAGATCATCGACGTCACCCGGAAGCTCCAGCATGGCCAGCTCCACAACCGCACTGATGTACGCCGCAGCGACGAGCTCGGCGAGCTCGCTACCCAGTTGAATTCGGTTGTTGACAAGTGGGCCGAGCTGATCAGCCAGATCCGGACCATGACCGCATCGGTCTCGACGGCCAGCAACCAGCTCAACTCGAGTGCCCATCAACTGGCGCAGGGGTCCTCCGAGCAGGCCGCGACGCTCCAGGAGATCGCCGGCAGCCTCCAGTCGGTGGATGCCTCGGTCGGCCGCAACGCCCAGCACGCCCGCGACACCGCCCGCATGGCCAACGAGGCCAGCAGCCAGGCCGAGAGGGGCGGCGAGGCCGTCCGCGAGACCGTCGTCGCCATGCGCGAGATCACCCAGAAGATCCTGATCGTCGACGACATCGCCTATCAGACCAACCTGCTGGCGCTCAACGCCGCCATCGAGGCCGCCCGCGCCGGGGCCCACGGCAAGGGCTTCGCCGTCGTCGCCGGCGAGGTCCGCAAGCTGGCCGAGCGCAGTCAGGCCGCCGCCCAGCAGATCAGCGACCTTGCCAAGAAAAGCGTCGCCGTCGCCGAGAATGCGGGCATGTTGCTCGACCGGACCGTCCCGTCGATCCGCGACACGTCGAACCTGATCCAGGAGATCGCCGCGGCCTCGCAGGAGCAGATGGCCGCCATCCGCGAGATCAATCTGGGCGTCAGCCAGTTGGAGGAAGTGGTGCAGCAGAATGCCGCGGCCAGCCACCAGCTCTCGGGGACTTCCAACGACCTGGCATCGCACTCGACCAGCTTGCAGCAGAAAGTCGACTTCTTCCAGCTCGATACCACCGGGAACGGATATTTTGGAGGCGGACCACCCCCCAGGCAGACGCTAAATCACGGGGTGCGGCCACCGGCCGCCGCGCCCCGGAGACTCTCCGCGCCGGTACAACGCCTGGGTCAATCCTCGCTCGACGATGGTCCGCGGGGTATGAGCCACCCGCAATCCACCGTGCCCGTCCACGCCCCGGCGCTGTCTCAACACCCCGGACCTCCCGGAGGTCCGACCGGCCAATCCAACAACATCGGGCCTCCTCAGCGGGGAGGTGTTGTCGTTAACCTTGACGAAGACGACAATTTCGAGCGATTCTCATAGACAGCGATCGTGCGACTCGGTCGGACTCGTCGCGCAAGCTCGAGCTCTCCTCGAATGGCATCGAGATCGTACTGGGCACGGAGTCATTCCCATCCCTCGGTCGGCAGTATTGTGAAGGTGGGATGATGGTCAATGTCGTCATGGACACCGGCATGGAAACCGATCGGGATCACGCACAATCGTTCGTGGTGTTCCGACTGGGCGGGGAAGGCTATGCGTTGGAGGTCATGCGCGTCCAGGAAGTCCTGGATATGCAAGCCCTGACCGAGGTGCCCGGCGGGCCGAAATTCCTGCTGGGGGTGATCAATCTCCGCGGGCACGTGGTCCCGGTCTATGATTTGCGTATGTCATTCGGATTGCCCCGGGATGCCAAACAGACGCGGGCACCGTGCGTCCTCATCGTCGAATCCACCTTGGGCAACGAGATTCAGATCACGGGTCTCTTGGTCGACCGGGTCTCCGACGTCCTGGAGTTTTCTCCCGAAGAGTTGCAACCCCCTCCGCAACTGGGACTTGGGAAAGCAACGGCCTTCGTTCGCGGCCTGATCCGTCACCAAGAGGGCTTCTTGCTCGTATTGGATGTGGATCGTGTCTTCTCGACCCTCGGGTCGTTGAACGGTGAGGGAGTGTGACGTGGCAACATCGGGCACGCCGCCACTCCCGCCGGACTTCGAAGCCTGGTCGGAGAAAGACTTTGCTGCGATCATGGCCTTCCTGCGCCATCAGATCGGCATCTCCCTCGAGAGCCATCGCATGGGGTTGATGCAGGCACGCCTGCGATCACGCCTCCAGTCGAAGGGTTTCAACAGCTTCACGCAATTCCACGAGCAGGTGCTCCGGCTCGATCCGACGGGTTGGGGCACCCAGTTGCTGATCGACCTGAGCACGGTCAATCACACGTCGTTCTTCCGCGAGCCGGCCCATTTCACCTTCATGGCCGAGAAGGTGGCCGGCTGGCTCAAGGAGTCGCCGGGCTCGACGATCCGGATCTGGTCGGCGGGATGTTCCTCGGGCCAGGAACCCTACAGCATGGCCATGGTCCTGGCCGAGACGCTGTCCCCGGCGATGTTTCAAAAGGTCGAGATCTGGGCGAGCGATTTGTCGTCGGAGATGCTCAAGGTTGCCCAGGCCGCGATCTACACGTCCCGCGATGTCCAGGGCGTTCCGCCCCAGCGGCTCCGACGGTTCTTCTTGCTGGGAAAGGGGCCCCGCGACGGCTCGTTCCGCGTCGTTCCCGAAGTCCGCGACCTCGTGAAGTTCCGCCACGTGGACCTGCGGAATGCCAACTGGCCCGTGCCCACCGATTTCCATGTGATCTTTTGTCGAAACGTGTCCATTTACTTCGCCGAAGATGAGCGGCTGGCGCTCCTGAATCGCCTGGCACAACACCTGCGCCCGGGGGGCTGGCTGGCGATGGGCAACGGCGAGATCCTCCCCGGGGTGACCGCCTCGCTCCGCAAGCACTCCCCGTCGATCTTTCAGAAGGAAGGCTGAGCGGCCATGGTTCATCGCGACCGCGCCACGCCGGCGAACCTCCGCTCGACCCCGAGCCGATCGAGGTCCTGATCGTCGACGACAGCGCCGTGGTGCGCCAACGGCTCAAGTCGATCATCGAGTCGGACAGCCGCTTCCGGGTCGTCCTGGCTTCGGACCCCTACGAGGCCGTGGAGAAGCTCAAGTCGTCCGTGCCCGGCGTGATCGTGCTCGACGTCGAGATGCCGCGGATGGACGGCCTGACCTTCCTGCGCAAGCTGATGCGACAGCACCCGATGCCGGTCGTCCTCTGCACGACCGTGGCCGAACGCGCCGTCACGGCGCTGGAGATGGGCGCCGTCGAGGTGATCGCCAAGCCCGACTGGAACAATGCCAACCGGATGGCGGACTGGTCGCAGAACTTCCTGGAGAGCATCCGCAACGCGGCGCGGGCCGGCCATCTCGCACTCCGCGAGGACCGAACGACGGGGATCTCCGACCGCCGATATACGGCCGACGCCATCCTCCCCCGGCACGCCTATACCCGGCATGCGGGGATGAGCGAGCGGCTGATCGTCGTGGGGATCAGCACCGGGGGCGTCCAGGCCCTCCAGCAGTTGCTCCCCGGATTCTCCGCCGCGACGCCGGGCCTCGTCATCGTCCAGCACATGCCGCAGGACTTCATCCCGGCGTTCGCCCAGCGATTGAATAACGACCCGAGGATCGCACTGGAGGTCGTCGAGGCTCGGCAGCACGAGCCGGTCCGGCCAGGCCGGGCGCTGGTCATCCCCGGCGACAAGCACGGCCTGATCCGCCGGGCGGGGGCCGGGTATCGCGTCGAGCTGGTCGACGGCCCGCCCGTCTGCCGGCACCGCCCGAGCGTCGAGGTGCTGTTCCGCTCGGCCGCGCAGGCGGCCGGCCCCTTCGCCACGGGCGTGATCATGACCGGGATGGGCGATGACGGCGCCGGCGGACTGCTCGAGATGCGCGAGGCCGGCTCGCTCACCATCGCCCAGAACGAGGCCACCTGCACCGTCTTCGGCATGCCCCGCGAGGCGATCCGTCGCGGGGCGGCCAAGGTCGTCACCCCGCTCGACTCGATCGCCGCCACGATCACGGCCTGGGTCGCCAGCGGCGAGACCGGCACCTGGCACTGAAACGCTTGCGGCGAGCCGATGCGGCTCGCCGCTTGCCTGGGGCCGCTCAGTAGGAATCCGAACTGACGACCTCGCCGCCGTTGATCGACCCGAGCTGAACCCAGGTGATGGGGCTGATCGAGTTCTTCATGAAGTGGACCGAGCCGTCTCCGAACAGGGAATTGACGCCGCCCGGATGTCGACTCCGGGACCCGGCGTACTCGCTCCCCTCGCTCCCCTGGTTGTTGCACTTCAAGCCTTGAACCGGCTGGCTGTCGCAGATCGAGCCGGGACTCGGCGGGCTCGTGCCCACGCTCGTGGAGCCCCACGACGCGATGTTGTCCGCGTTGTCATTGGCCAGGGAGCTGGCCGAGACCGACGTTGACCAGGGCGCGATCAGCGGGATGTAATCCTGGTATCCATTGGGCGTGAATCGGGTCATGTACGAGCCGGCGCCGGGATTGTCAACCCACATGGTCCCCCGGATGTCGTCCTGGGCCCCCTGCAACAGTTCCGAGGCGACGTGGGTGTTGCTGGTCCCATCCGTGAACGAGGCGATTCGGACGGTCATGGGACCCGTCCCCGACGTATTGATGCCGAATGGAGACTGCAGGTACAGGCTCCGGGTCGGGATCGCGGAACTCAGGACTCCCTGGCCGTAATCCAGGTTCCCCCAGTTGACGCCATAATTCCCCTTGGTCGCCGACCAGGGAAGCGGCGGAAGTGGCGCTGTTGCCCGCCGCGGCCACGAAGCTGAAGACTTGCGGGCTGTCGCTGGGACACTGGAACGAAGCGATGCGCGTCGTGAAGACGGTGCTATTGATCACGAAGCCCGCCGTACCCGGACCCTCCATGCCGATCGAGGCGTTGAAGGAATTGTAGAGCGGTCCCTGATCGATGAACGGTAGCATCAAGATGAACCAGGGCGTGTTCTGGCAGTTGTTGCCGAAGCTGGGCGACGAGCAAGGCGGCATCGCCGTATTGAAGACGGATCCGACCGGGATGCAGTTGTTGGCCGACTCGTAATTGGCGATGGACAACCCGAGCTGTTTCAGGTTGTTCGTACACTGGGCACGTCGGGCCGCCTCGCGTGCGGCCTGCACGGCCGGCAGGAGCAGGGCGATCAACACGGCGATGATCGCGATCACGACCAGGAGTTCAATGAGTGTGAAACCGCGGCGTCGTTCTGACATGGTTCGAACCACCCCCCGAAGTCAATCGGTGAATTGCGGATGAGGACGGGCGAGCACCCGTCCGTAGGCTGAGAAAGGGGCGACGATCAGCCGGTCTTCCATCGACCGATTCGCCGCTCCGCTCACCCTAACATGGCTCCAGGCCGATTGCGAGAGGCTACCCTCAAGACGAGGCCCACGAGCAACCTGTCCTGATCTGACATCGCGATGCGATGGGGTCTCACTCCGTCTCGGGCTCGTCCTCGAAGAGAGCGGATAAGGCGAGGCGAAAGCCGGGAAGCAGGTCGTCGCCATCGAGTTCTTCCCCCAGGAAGAAGACCTGAATCAGCTTGGGTGAGGAGTAGACGTAGATGGCACTCGGCTTGAGAAAGACAACCCAGACCTGCCTCACACCGGCCTCGAAGTACTCCTGGATCTTCTGGTGAATCTCATCGGCCGAGTTGCTGGGGCTGACGACCTCGACCGCCAGATCCGGCACGATGTCCCAGACAGGCGTATCGGGGGCTTGGAGACGAAAGGGCCATCGCTGGGCCGAGACGAAGGCCGCATCCGGTCGTCGCTGAAGATCCTTGGTCTTATTGAGCCAGAAGATCATCTCGGTGATCGCTCGTCCCAATCGTCTCGGCTTGGCGAACGATTCGAGAGCATGAGCCAACGCGAACGCGATGGCGACCTGTCGAACTCCCACGGTTTTCTCCACGATCTGGCCTTCGACGACTTCGTAAAGGATATCATCGGGAAGGGCAACCTCGGCCGCGGTTATCGGCGCGGACAGGCCATCCTCGACAGCGATCATCAACGATTCGAGCGAGCTGGTGCCAACGGCCATCTCTTCAACTCCTCTCCGCAAAATCGGTGTCGCTCCGTACGCTGCGAGCATACTACCATAGTGCTGCCGTCATGGTCCGGTCCGCAATCCAGGAAGGCACCTCTCGTGTTTTCTCCGCGCGCTCCCGAATAATCAGACCGAAGGCACGAAGAACCATGGTGCGGACTCGCCTCGGCGATCGACGAGTCTTTGGCCCCAGTCCTTGCGAATGAGGAGCGGTCGGAATGGCGTTGCATTATCAGACCGAGTATCGGCTAGGAAGTCGCGGGCGAATCAGCCGTTCCTACACCGGGTTCCAGGCGTTCGTCGCGATCTGCCTCGACCTCATCTTCGGACTCCTCTTCGAGTTCGTCGCGGCGACCTTCGCCCTGGCCGTCCGGCTGGTGGTCTGGACGCTCCGCCTCCTCGTCCGCGTCCTGAAGGTCAACTGGAGGATCCTGGTCGCCGCCATGACCCTGATCGTCTACGTCCTGACCCTCCCCTTCGCGCTCCTCCATCGGGCCGTCGTCCGGTTCCGATCGCACGGCGAGGAAGATCCGGCCGAGCGGCAGCGGCCGGCATCGAACCTCAAGCCGGCCTGGGCGCTCGCCCGCGAGGTCTGACACGAGGGCAGTCCTCGCCGAAGACATCAGGTCGTGGCATCGGCGCTGAGTCGCGTCTGGTTGACGAAGCTCTGGGTCGCTTCATCGAGCACGCGTGCGCGGTTATGGGCCGGGTGAACATAAATCGTCTTCGGATCGATCACCTCCACCGGCGGCGGCGGCGGGGCCATCTCGTATCGGACGGGCTGCTGGTGGTCGCGGATCTGGAGCCGGGGGTCGTAGACGCTGTTGAACTTCCACAGCATCTTGAGCGTGTTGGTCTGCCCTCGGGCGAGGTTGCCGGCGAGGATGCCCGCCAGCGCCTTGACCGCCGACCAGCCCAGGTGCTTGCGGTTGAGCACCTGCTGCGTATTGACCAACTCTCGGTAGAACTCGGGCAAGGGGAGCCGGGTGGGCAGCACAGCATGCTGGATGTCGAACAGCCGATAGTCGCGCGTCGTCACCCGGCGCGACTCGGTCAGCCAGGTCTCGGTGCCGGGATATGGGGTGTTCACGCTGATGTTCACGATCTCGGGGATCTCCAGGCACCATTGCCGGATCACCTCGAACTGGCGGGCATCCCAGGACGGGTCGGCGATGATGTTGACCGCGACCATGATGCCCAGCGATCGGGCGAACTCGAGCGCCTCGAAGTTCTTCGAGAGGGTCACTCGCTTGCGGAACCGCTTGAGTCCATCCTCGTCGATGGCCTCGATACCGAGGAACATATACTGGAGTCCGAGTTCCTTCCAGAATCGGAACACATCCTTGTTCCGCAGGAGCACATCACCGCGGGTCTCGAGGTAATACTGCTTGCGGATCCCCCGTCGGGCGATGGCCTCGCCGATGGCCATGCCGTGCTCGCCCTGGATGAAGGCGACGTCGTCGACGATGAAGACGCCCGGCTCGCGGATGCTCGCCAGCTCGTCGGCAGCCGCTTCGGCGGCCTTGATCCGGTAACTCCGGCCGTAGAACGTCCAGGCGCTGCAGAACGAGCAATCCCACGGGCAGCCACGGCTGAACTCGATCGACGCGCACGGGTCCAGGACGCCGATGAAATACTTGCGGCGATGGCGCAGCAGGTCGCGGGCCGGTAGCAGGTCCTCGAGGCTCTTGAGGAAGCTCGGGGCCGGTCCCTGCCCCTCATCGGTCACGATGCCGGGCACCTCGAGCAGGCCCCGCGCATCGCGCTCGGCCACGGCCGCCAGGAGCGTGCCCACCGAGACCTCCCCTTCGCCTTTGAGCACGCAGTCGATCGCACCCTCCGCGTGATCGAGCAAGTCCCGGGCGACGAACGACGCGCTATGGCCGCCGACGAAGACGAAGGTCTCAGGCCGGATCGCCTTCGCCAGCCTGGCCAGGTCGATGACCTCGGGCACGTTGGCCAGATAATTGTTCGAGATCGCGATCACGTCCGGCCGCCACTCCCGGACCAGCCGCTCATAATTCCCGGCGGGTTCGACCTGGAGGTCGATCAGCCGGACCTCATGCCCCTCGCGACGCGCCGACGCCGCGATCAGCTCGATCCCCAGCGGCTCCAGCCGCAGGAAGATCTTGGTGTACATCAAAGCACTTGGATGGACGGCAAGAATTCTCATGGGCGGATGGCTACCGATGTCAAATTGCTGTTCTCTTTCTCGAACCAGTGGGACCGCTTGTATCACGAAATCCCGGTGCCGACCAGAACGACCTCGGCGGCTGGACACGAGTTGGCCGGGACCTCGGTCGTTTTCCGCAAACCTAATGCCGTCAACGTCTTCCCATCCTTTCCGCTTTACCAAGGCTGGTTTGAGCCCGGCGGTGGATTCGCGACGACGGGTGTGTTTGCGGCCTGGGAGGAACCGATGCACGGTAATAGCTTCCGGGTGCGGTTCTCAGAGCGGGGTGCACTCTGGTAAGATCGGATTGGGATGGGGGATCCGGATGCGGAGGCGTTCACCCACTCGGTCGGCTCGACACTGTTGCGAACCGGCCATGATCCCCCGCCGAAGGACGGGATGCTGCGCCCCCCCTCAAGACTGGCACGCCAGGGAACCGCGATGATGGCCGATGACGCCGCCCCGCCCCCCTCGAAGAAGCTGTACATCGAGACGGTCGGCTGCCAGATGAATCTGCTGGACAGCGAGCTCGTCGTGGCGAAGCTGCGCCAGGAGGGCTACGAGCTGACCGACGATATCGGCCAGGCGGATGCCATCCTCTACAACACCTGTTCGGTTCGGCAGCACGCCGAAGACAAGATCTACAGCGCCCTGGGGCGGATCAAGCGGATCAAGGAGCGCAAGCCGGATGTGGCCATCGGCGTCCTGGGTTGCATGGCACAGAAGGACCAGGAGGCGATCTTCCGCCGCGCCCCGCACGTGGACATCGTCGTCGGTCCCGGCCAGCTCGCCCGCGTGCCCGAGATGCTGGCGAGGTCCCGCGATGAGGGCGCCTCGCGGATCGCGGTCAGCCGCGGACGGGCCGACGGCTCGCTGGGGACGGTCGCGGCGAGCTTCGAGTCCTACGACGCCGACCGCGAGCCGTCGATGCGGCCCAGTCCGTTCCAGGCGTTCGTCCGGGTGATGATGGGCTGCGACAAGTTCTGCACCTACTGCATCGTGCCGTCGGTCCGAGGACCCGAGCAGAGCCGCCCTCCCGCCGCGATCCTGGCCGAGGCGCGGCTGCTGGCCGACCAGGGCGTCAAGGAGATCACCCTGCTGGGCCAGACGGTCAACAGCTACCAGTTCCGCGAGGCCGACGGCCGCATCTGGCGCCTTTCCGACCTCCTGGCTCGGATCCACGACGTCGACGGCATCGAGCGGATCAAGTTCATCACCAACTTCCCCAACGACATGACCGATGACCTGCTCCAGGCGATCCGCGACCTTCCGAGGGTTTCGCGGTACCTCCACGTCCCGGCGCAGAGCGGTTGCGACGAGATCCTCAAGCGGATGAAGAGGATGTACACCGTCGCCTCGTACGAGACGATGCTGGCCCGGGTCCGCGAGACGATCCCCGAGGTCGCCGTCTCCAGCGATTTCATCGTAGGCTTCTGCGGCGAGACCGATGCGTCGTTCGACCGGACGGTCGGCCTGGTGGAACGGTCCCGGTTCAAGAATAGCTTCATCTTCAAATACAGCGCGCGCCAGGGGACCAAGGCCGATCAGCTGTATCCGGACGACGTGCCGGAGGCGGTGAAGAAGCGGCGGAATGTCGACTTGCTGGCCCTCCAGACCGCCATCAGCCTGGAGGACAACCGCCGGTGGATCGGCCGGACCGTCGAGGTGCTGGTCGAGGGCCCGAGCCGCTCGACGGCCCGCCGCGAGGGCTGGGAGGGGATCGACCAGCTCACGGGTCGGACGGCCTGCGATCGGATCGCGATCTTCGGCGGCAACGAGCGGCTGATTGGCCGGATGGTCCGGGTGGTGGTGGCAGACGCCAGCGGTGTGACGCTGTTCGGTCGCGTCGAAACGACCGAACGTGTCGCGACTCCGGCTTGAAGGAGAGAGCCGATGGCCATCGCCTTCGAGGAGCGGGTGAGACGCTGGATGGCCCTGGGCGGGATCGCTACCCGCCTGGAACCCGATCCCCCCGCGCCCGAGAACGGGTTCCCCGATAGCCAGGACGCCTGCCGTCCCGGGGCGGATCCGCGGGCGATCGCCGCGTGGGAGGACCGCCACGGCTACCGACTACCATCCGGACTCCGTACCTGGCTGATACTCTCCAACGGCCTCTATCGCTACGGGCCGCTCATCCATCCGCTCTCGGCGATCGGCCCGATGATCCCGTTCGCCCGGATGCCCGGGATGATCGTCCAGCCCGAGAGCTGGTTCGAGCTGGGCAATCCGAACCTCCAGACCATCTGCATCGACCTCGGCTACCGGCTACCGGGCGCCGGAAACCCGATCTTCACGTCGGGCGACGACACGAGGAACAGCCCTCCCCGGATCATCGCCCGGAGTTTCGACGAGTGGTTCATCGAACTGCTGCGGCAAGGCGGCCGAGAGTACTGGTTCGACGCCGATTTCGAGGATCATGGCGCCCCGTGGCCTTCGCATCGCCGTCATGCGATGGTGCCATCGCTTTGCGACCGGCTCCGGGCGTTCGCCGAGCCGGCCTGGCCCCTGATGCTGGCCGGGGCCGACGAGCGGGAGATCGCCGATCGCCTGGGATTGAACCGGGCCGACGTCGAGTTGATCCTCCGCTACCTGCAGCACGTCCGCATCGTCCCGGCGGCGGAGCCCGCCCGTTCGCGGCGCGACCCGGCCCTCCAGGCCGTCGGCGAATCCGTCACGGATGCCGGCGGCGGGGGCACCACGTCGGCCCGCGACCTCCGGCAGGACGCCTGACGGGATTGAGAGGACACGGGGCTGTCTAAGAAACCCCGCCGATTGTTATACTTTCGCGGACCAGCCGGGATAGGCGTGCTTACTCTCGTTATCCCTGTGGGTTCGCACACGCATGTTCATTCGCTGAACCTCGACTCTCGGCGCTCGAGATCTCGTCGCGATGGCCATGCAGCCCGTGCAGTTCGGTCACAAACATACGGGACGGGATCGCATCGGCACGAGCGTGGAGACCATGAGTTGCTGTTCAATTCGCCAGAGTTCTTCGTCTTCTTCGCGATCGTCTATCTCTTGTACCGGCCCTTGGGCATGCGCGCCCAGAATCGCATGCTCATGGTCGCCGGCTATATCTTCTATGGCTGGTGGGACGTTCGATTCCTCTACCTGGTGATCTTCTCGACCACGCTGGATTATTGCTGCGGGCTGCTCCTGGGGATCGGCGAGGTGCCGAGGGCGGATCGACTCAAGTCGTCGCTCGTCCTCCCCCTGGCGGCATTCGCCTTCGTCGTGGTCGACTGGCGGGCGATCGCGATCCGATGGCGGCCGGGCTCGCCGGAAGGCCGATGGCCGAGCCTGTCGGTCGACCCCTCGGGTCTCATACCGACCGATGGGTGGGGCTGGTGGGTCTTCTTCGGGACGCTTGGCCTGGTGGCCCTCGCCAACGCGTCCTACATGGTACTGGCCCGGATGTCGCCGCAGCACCGGCGTCATGCCGGCCTGTTCGTGACCGTGGCGGCGAACTTGACATTCCTCGGCGTCTTCAAATACTTCAACTTCTTCATCGACAGCGCCCGCGTCGCGATGACGGCGATGGGCCTGTCCGTCTCGCCGGTCGTCTTGCACATCGTGCTGCCGGTCGGGATCTCGTTCTACACCTTCCAGTCGCTGAGCTACACGATCGATGTCTACCGAGGTCGCATGCCTCCGGTGCGGAAGCTCTCGGACTTCGCCACTTACGTCTCGTTCTTCCCCCAGCTCGTGGCCGGTCCGATCGAGCGGGCATCGCACTTCATGCCGCAACTGTTCCGCCCGCGGGTGATCACCTATGAGCAAACGACACGCGGCCTCTACCTCGTGTTGCTGGGCCTGTTCAAGAAGGTGGCGGTGGCCGACGGGCTGGCGGGACCGGTCAACTCGATCTACTCCCGCACCGAGGCCGCCGGCTGGCTCGATATCGCGGCGGCGACGGTCTGTTTCGCGATCGAGATCTACTGCGATTTCTCGGGTTACACCGACATCGCGCGGGGCGTGGCGAAATGCCTGGGCTTCGACTTGATGCTCA
The DNA here is from genome assembly GCA_963777695.1 of uncultured Planctomycetota bacterium. Classification (GTDB taxonomy): domain Bacteria; phylum Planctomycetota; class Planctomycetia; order Isosphaerales; family Isosphaeraceae; genus CAVZRC01. The sequence continues at coordinate 91,200 of CAVZRC010000001.1, read as the reverse complement.
ATTTCAACCAGCCTTACTTCGCCCGCAATCCGAGCGATTTCTGGCAGCGCTGGCATATCAGCCTCTCGAGCTGGCTCCGGGACTATCTCTACATCCCCCTGGGCGGTAGCCGCGTCGGCGAATGGCGTACCTACCGCAACCTGATGATCACGATGCTGCTGGGGGGCCTCTGGCACGGCGCGGCCTGGAATTTCATCCTCTGGGGGGCCTATCACGGGTCGATCCTCTGCATCCACCGCGCCTTGCGGCCGAGGAGCGAGGGGACGACCGCGGGCGATGCAGGGCCGCGCGAACCGCTCCGGGCGGTCGCCTCGACGGCGTTCTTTTTCGCGGTGACCTGCTACGGCTGGCTCCTGTTCCGCGCCGTTTCCCTCGATCAGACCATGGCCTTGACGCGGAACCTGTTCACCGGCACCGGCGGCCTGGCGCTGACGATGGCCCGGCCGAGCCTGGCCGCGATGTTCGGGATGGCGATCCTGGTGCCGTACGAATTCGCCCAGCACTTCGCCGGTTCTCCGACCTTCTATCGCCAACTGCCCCGGCCGGTGCGCGGGATGCTCTACGGGAACCTGCTCTTCGCGATCTTATTGGGGACCAGCAATGAGCCGACTCAATTCATCTACTTCCAGTTCTGAGCCGGCGCCGCCGACCCGGGCGGAATCCCCGATGCGCGATCTGATGGTGATCGGCCCCTGGATGCTCGCGACGCTCGCGGTGATCGACGTGGCGATCAACGTCGTTTTCCCCTACCCGAAGGACCCGCGCGTCCCGCCGTCGCAGCTCAAGGCCTTCTTCGAGTACGGCCGATCGGTCGAGGGGAAGCTTGCCCGCATGGTCGGGACCGACGACACCACGTCGGCCCCGATCGCTACTGTGGGTTGGCGAGTCCCCCCGCTCGGATCCAGGGAGCCGACGCGGCCCGCAGCGGGCTGCGACCTGCTCGTCGCGATCTACGGCCAGTCGTTCAGCGACCAGGTCGGCAAGGAGTTGGAGCGGCTCGATCCCAAAACGACGGTCCGATTCTGGGGTGGGCCCGGCTCGCCTCCTAGCGCAGCCTATGGGTTCTATCTCGCCGACCGCGGATCCCACGAGGCCGAGGTGGTCATCCTCGGGCTCCTCGCCAGCAGCGTCGTTGCCATGGATTCCACCAGCGGGATGAATTGCCAGTTCGAGAGCCCGGCCCCTTATACTTATCCCAAGTTCGTCCCGAATGGGGCCGGCGGCCTGACCACCATCGAGCTGGGAATCCGCACGCTCGCCGAGTTGCGGACCGCCCTGGCTACGCCTCTCCTCCGGGACTCGCTCCGCGACGCGATGCGTCGGTCCGATGCCTACTTCGCCCCTTACCTCTTCGACCGCAATCCGCTCGACGCATCGGCCCTGGTGCGAATCGTCCGCCGTGCCCTGGCCCATGAAAAGACCCGGGCGGTCCGCGAGCGGATCCATACGCGGGACGGCTTCGTGGCCGACTCGCCGGTCGTCTCGGCGCTTCGCCTCCTCGTCGTGGAATTCGCGCAATCGGTCCGACGCGACGGCAAGGTGCCCATGCTGCTCCTTTTCAATGACCGGGGATACTCCGATCACCTCTACAGATGCCTGGCGGAACCGATCGCGGCCAACGACATCCCCTATCTCAGCACACATACGGTGTGTTCGGCCGACGATCCCAATAACTTCGTGAGCGACGGACACTTCAAGCCCGAGGTCAACATCCGAATCGCCCGCGCGGCCGCCTCGGTCTACGAATCGCATCTGCATCGACGCGATCGTGCGAAGGGGGCAGCCTCGGGAAATCCATGACATCGGCATCGTTAACGCTTGAACCTCCGCTTCTGCTCCTCGAACCATGACCCCAGCGACTCGCTTCGGTCCGGGTTGAGCTCGATCAAGGTCGCGAATTCGTGCTCGGCGGCCGTCGCGTCCTTCTCCTGGAGCAGGCATTGCACCAGGAACATCCTGGCGAAACGGAGGAACGGATCGACTCGCAAGGCTTCGCGGGATTCGCGGAGGGAGCCCACGAAATCCCCGCGCTCGAGCAAGAAGTAGGCGAGCCGCTCGTGGAAGACCGGCGACCACGGATTGGCCGCGACGGCCCGGCGGGCCGGCTCGACGGCGGCATCGATCTCGTTCTCGTCGACCGCATACGTGAGGTACTGATCGAGGGCCTCCTCATCCGTGGGTACCGTCGCCAACGCGGAACGGATCACCCGGAGCGCCTCCGGACGCCGTCCCGAGAGCGCCAGCGCCTGGGCTTTCATCCGCAAGGCGGGCAAGTCGTCCGGCCTCATCCGGAGGGCCGCGTCCAGCAGTTTGAGGACGAGTACGCCCGCCTCCTTGACCTGCGGCGAAGGACTCAACCGCGGCCCTTCGCTCGCGATGGCGATCGCCAGTTCCCTCCCCAGGGACTTGCGCGTGTCCGGGGACAGGCCTTCCCCGTTGAGGAGGACCATCGGCAGGCCGGCGGCGACCGGAGATGGGCCGGTCTCTTCCGCCTCGGGTCTCCTGAGAATCCGGTGGTCCGTCGTCGCCACGTGGATAATATCCGTCTTCTTGAACCGTGGCATATGACACTGAATGCAACTGTCATCCGGGCTCTTAGCCAATCGCGACTCCTCGGGCAGGCTGCATCCCTGCGGCTCGTGGCACGCCAGGCATTGCCCGCGGAAGTAGGCGACCCGCTCGGTCGGCGACGGGACCTGATGGGGGTCGTGGCACGAGGTGCAGGAGAGTCGGCCCTGACTCTCGCCGTAGCAGCGACTCCGCTTCATCTGTTCCACCTGGCCGACGAACTTGGTTTGCTGTTGCTCCGTCCGGCCGTAGACGGCGAAGAATTCGATCGACGGGAGCCCCGGGCGATAATCGAACGGCTCGCGGCCGAGTCGATCGACCCGCTGATCGCCCTGGAGGTGGCACTGCTCGCAGACCGCGTCCCGCAGCGCGGGCTCGAGATGCCGCGGATTGACGATGGTCAGGTCGCGTCCATCGACGAGTTCCGGTTGCCTCGCGTGCAATTCGCCCGGGCCGTGGCACCGCTCGCAACCGATCGCATCGCCGCGGAAAACCGGCGGTTCATAACGGTTCATCGTATGAGCGACGGGCTCGGCGCGGTTCGCATGGCAGAACAGGCAGGATGGCGCGATCGGCCGATCGAAGTGGAGATTCTTCACATCGTAGCCGGGAGAAATGTCCCATCGATTCTTCTGGCTATACCACGAGATCGGCGACTGGAATAGCCGGCCGTCGTGCTCGACGAGGTACGAGATCCCACGTCCGCCCGAGCCGAGGGCGTACTTCACGACCCCTTCGACCTCCGCCAGGACGCGGCCCGCCTTGTCGAGCCGGGTCTCGCGGTGGACCACCTCTCCGCCTCGACGGTCGATGGTATACCGGGATGAGTCGGCCTCGAAGGTCACCGTGCCTTCGGACTTCTCATCGCCGACGACGATCGGGGCGAGCGAGCGGCCCATCGGATGGCGGCGAAACGTCTTGGCGATCTCCGAATGGCAGCGTGCGCAGGCCGCGTCGCCGATGTATCTCACGTGAGTTTGGGCGTTCTTCCATGGCGATCTTGGCCATGGGACAGCACCTTGAACGAGGCTCGACGATCGCCCGGCGGGGGCGCTACTGGCCTGCCACAGCGTCCAGACGACGCCGACAACGATCAGCAAGAACGCAGCCGACAGGGCGAACGCCGGATTGCCAGAAGGCAATTTCGCCGGTGCCCCTTCATCCGGAGGTATCTCGTCCAAGACGGATTCTCCCTCGTCGCGATGCCGCAGGTCGATGCAAGACACGGGCTTGAAGACCGGCCTCAGTCCGTAGTCCTACGTGATTAGGATAGCCGGTTCCATCGGCGAGTGGCAACACGAGACGAGTCGGGCGTCACGAGATAGACGACGGAAACGACGGCGAGGAGGATCTGGGGGATCCTCGACGGAGAGTGGACCCCTCAATGTGAATCCTGGGGTGGTCAATCGGATCGGGCGCGAGCACCGAGCCCCGATTCTCGATGCGGGAATACGACGCCCAGGAAATTCGCGACCGGTCGCTGCCGGCCGGGGACCTTCGTGTGGCAGGGACGGCTGAGAAGCACGGCCCTCCCCGCGTCGTCTCGGGCGGCCAGCGTCGAGGAGCCGCCCCCATCGAGCTGGATGGCGTCTTCGACGCCGAGTTGGAGGAGGAACCGCGACAGCTCTCGGAGCGTCATCCCCATGCTGTATCGAGGCTGCTTGCCGTCGACAACGACAAGCCACAGCCGGTCTCGTGCCTTATTCAGGGCCAGGGCGGACCTCGGATAGGGTTTCTCCGGGTCTCTCACAACGTCCTGCCCCTTCTGTACCAGGCACGCGACCCCGGCGACAGCCGAATCGGCCCCCGGTGACGGCTCGCCGAACCCCACCCGGCCGTCCGGATGACTCCAGAACACGACCCAGTCTCCGGCCGTCTTCCCGTACGTCTTTCCCTGCCCGATCGCCGTTCCCAGGGCCTGGACGAGTTCGCCCTCGTGCGGACTGTAGTCCAGGGGATTCGATTCCCGGAACGGATAGAAATAATTCGCATTGACCACCGCGTCCGCCTTCAACCGATCGATCGCCGTGGTGGCCGTGACCGCCTCGCTTTTCCCCTCCTGGGACGGGGCAGACGCAAGTAACTGGCTTCCCCGCGACAAGTCCACTTCGAGGAGATGGATGACGATTCGTCGCGGCCACTCGAGGACCTCTCGACGATACCTGATGCCATCACCGAGCATGCGATCCTCGGGCCCGGGTTGCCCCAGCACCAGGAAACCACCGAGATAAGCCGCGAATCCGGCGAACGGTAAGCCTCCAATCCCAAAGAGGCATGCCGCTACAAGCCCCGCCCTCCGAAAGATCCTGCCGTCCGCCTTTGCGGTGAACTTGCGCGTGACCCATGCGAGAAGTACCAGCGCCATGCCAATCGCAGCGAACGCGCCGAGGGTCGGGATCATCGGTCCTCAGCTTTCCCAGAAACCATGAGTCTTGTAGGGCGGGTGAAATCCACCGGTGCGAGGCCCTCTCGGCGGGTTTCACCCACCCTACAACGGTCCAATCCGACTTCCGGCACAGGCCCTAAACGGGATACTGGAGGACGATGATGTTGATGTCGTCCGAGGGCCGTCCGGGTGAGGTGTGCCGGTCCAGGGCTTCTTCGACCTGGTTGAGGATCTCGTTGGGATTGGCGCCGAAGTGCGACTGGAGCAAGGTCTTGAGACGTTCCTCGCCGAAGAGGGCGTCTGCCGGGTCCATGGCATCGGTCAGGCCGTCGGTATAGATGACCAGGGACTCGCCCGGCTGGAGGCGATCGGTGTCGCCAGCCGTGCCGTTGACCATCCCGATGCCCAGCATGCCGGGATTGGACTGGAGCGTGCGCGGCCCGTTCGGTCCGACGACGATGGCGGGCGGGTGGCCGACACCGGCGTATCGGATCAGGCCCGTCTCCTCGTCGGCGATCAGGTAGAATCCCGTGCAGAAATATCCTTCGGGGAAGTACTGCTCGGTGGCCACGTCGAGCCCGGCCAGCAACTCGCCCGGCTCGAGGACGGCGATCGATAGCGGGGCGGCCAGTGCCTTGACCATGCCCGAGAGCATGGCCGAGTTGACGCCATGGCCGGAGACGTCCGCGACCAGGATGCCCAGCCGGTTGTTGTCCAGGCGATAGAGATCGTAGACATCGCCGCCCAACTGATTCGCAGGCGTGTAGCGAACGGCCAGCCGGAGTGGACCACGAGGCTTGGGCGGCCGGGGCATCAGGGCGAGCTGGACCTTGCGGGCCAACTCCAGCTCGAAAGTCATCTTCTTGTGTGCCGCTTCCAGCAGGCGATTGCGCTCGGCCAGGGCGAGATTCAGGTCGGCGATCCGCAGGTGGGCCTTGATCCGCGCGAACATCTCACGGAAGTCGTCGAGGCTCTTCGGCTTGAGGATGTAGTCGTCGGCGCCGGCCTCGAGGCCGGCCACCTTGTTATCCGTCTCGGCGAGGGTCGTCAGCATCAGGACGGGGATCGTGCGCAACTCCTTGTCGGCCTTGAGCGAGCGACACAGGCCCGCCCCGTCCATCTCGGGCATCTCGTAGTCGGTCAGGATGAGTTCCGGCCGGGGCTCCTCGGCCGCCCTGGCCAGCCCCTGCACTCCGTCGTTGGTTGTGGCGACCTCGTAGCCCTCGTTGACCAGCTTCATCGACAGCATCCGACGCATGGTGGAGCTGTCTTCGACCAGCAAGATCCGGCGCGACGCCATCGGCCCTCTCTCCTGTTTGACCTTCGCCTCCCGGGTCTACCCCGCGACCGGACCCGGCCCGGCGGGAACTCGGCCATCGCCCTCCGGGACTTATGGGTCCTCGGCGTCGCGATGAGAGCGGGGGCTCCGCACCGCGATCGTCACCCATATCCCGGGACCGAACCGAGATCGGCGGGTAGGCCCGTTCGTTCCCCTGGACTAGCTATCACGATACGGACCGTCCGGTCCGACTGTCTAGGGATGATGGGAGTCGTCTCTCCTGGGATCATGATCATGCGCTCACAAAACGGCCTACCTCCCAATAAATAACGCCGCCGTCCGAATTCCCGATAGCACCCATTCCCGGCGGGCTTTCCGTAGGTTTCCGCCAGCTCACGCTAGGAGTATAACGATGCTGAGTCCCTTCGCCTCCTTCATTTTCGCTATGAGTCCGGCCCAGAACGTCGCCCTGGCGATCGTGGGGATGGTCGTCGGATTCGTAACCCTGGTCAGCCTGACTGGGATCATCGTCTCGGCCTGGGCGAACGCGTACAAGCTCCGGCTGGACACGACCTTGAAGCAACAGATGGTCGATCGCGGGATGTCGGCCGACGAGATCGTGACGGTCTTGAGCGGACCGGTGCCGTCCACGAACGCCGTCGATCTCCCCTGCGCGAGCGAGGTCGTGGTCGAATCGGACGGCCAGTGGTCCCCGGCGCTGATCCTGAAGCGCGGGGACGACCGTTACCTGGTCCACTATGTGGGTTATGACCTGTCGGACAATGAATGGGTACCGGCCGCCCGTGTCCGGTTCCCCGAATCGTCGAGCCATCCGGAGGGTTCACCCTGGGACGGGATGTTTGCGGCGGGTTACGGCGAAAAGCCCTGGTGTAACAAGCGGTCGAAACCGGCACCCGTGGAACGCGAATTGTAAGAGCCGATACGGATACGGTCAGGAGCCAAGGCCCTCAGGCAGGCCGGGCGGGCGGACGTGCCGGCGGGAGGCAGCAGAGTTCGGGGCAGACATCGTGGTTCGGGCCATACTGACCGATGGCCCGCGGACCCGATTCGGGGACGCCCCGGATCCGCTCCTCGATCAGCTCGCGGAGCATCGCCACGAACCGGGGATGGATGCCGACGCTGGGACTGCGGACCATCCCCATGCCGAGCTCATTGCAGAGGTGGCGCGCCTCTTCATCCAGGTCGTAGAGGACTTCCATGTGGTCGGAGACGAAGCCGATCGGGTGGATGACCACATCTCGCACGCCGCGTCGGTGCAAGTCCTTGAGGTGATCGAGGATATCCGGCTCCAGCCATGGGTCTTCGGGGCGACCGCTGCGACTCTGGTAGACCGTGGCCCATCGGTCGGATTCGATCCCCAGTTCCTCCGCGACCAGACGGCCGGCCTCGAGGAGCTGGCGCTCGTAATCGCAGTTCCGGGCCATGGAGCCCGGGATGCTGTGCGCCGTGAACGCCAGATGGACCGCTCGACGCCGCTCCTCGGGGATCGCATCGAGTGCATCGCGGACGCGATCGGCGTTGGTGCCGACGAACTCGGGATGATTGTAAAACACCCGCATCTTGTCGACCTGGGGGGCACTCGGTCCGGCAGCTTCACGGGCGCGCTCGATGTCTTCGCGATACTGCCGGCAACTCGAATAGGAGCTGTACGCCGCCAGGACGACCGCCAACGCCCGCTGGACTCCCGCCGCGGTCATCTCCGTGAGGGTGTCGGCGAGCATCGGATGCCAGTTTCGGTTGCCCCAGTAGATCGGCATCGCGATCCCTGACCGATCGAGCTCGGGCCGCAGGGCGGCGATCAGCTCGCGGACCTGGGCATTGATCGGGCTGACGCCACCGAAGTGATGGTAGTGCTCGGCGACCTCCAGCAAGCGATTCCTCGGGATGTTCCGGCCCCGCGTGACGTTCTCCAGGAACGGCATGACGTCTTCGGGCTTCTCGGGACCCCCGAAGCCGACGATCAGGATGGCATCATAATCCGTTGACATACGCGCGATTCCGCCGGCAAGAGAGTCGGTCAGGCGTTACTGCCTGACGTGTCGGAAGTCTCAGGCGGGATAGCCTGACCTACGGATGTTATAGACCCGGGGGCCGCATCCTCAAGGGGGCGGATCACCAGGCTCGATCGAGCACATCTTCCAGGTCGGCCTGGGTACACGGGCGCGGGTTCGTGCGATGGCAGTGGTCGAGCAGGGCCAGGCGCGCGTATTCGGGGATCCGGTCGTGACGCAGGCCATCGAGCTGACCGAGCCGTCGGGGCAGGGGGAGGCGAGCCAGGATCAGCTCGGTCAGCGTGATCAGGTGCCCTTCGGCATCGCCGCTCCGGCCCAGCCCCAATCGGCCGGCCAGCTCCACCATCCTGGCCGTGGCGGCGCCCCGGTTGAACCGCAACGCATGGGGCAGCAGGATCGCGTTGAGCGTACCGTGATGCGCCCGCCCCTCCGACCCGAGCGCATGCGATAGCGAGTGGACGACTCCGAGCCCTTTGTGGAAGCTGATGCCGCCCAGGAGGGCACCCATCATCATGGCGGAACGCGCCTCGGCATCCGAACCGTCGCGTACCGCCGTTTCCAGACCCGAGAAGATCGATCTCAGGCCCTCGACGGCGATCCCATCGCAGATGGGGTGGAACGTGGTCGAGAGATAGCTCTCCACGCAATGCGTGAAGGCGTCCATGCCGGTCCCGGCGGTCAGACCCGGGGGCAGGTCGCGGGTCAACTCCGGGTCGCAGATCGACACGGAGGGCAGAAGATACAGACTCAGTACGATCGTTTTTCGACCGGTCTGCGGGAGCTGGATCAAGGTGCCACGCCCGGCCTCGCTCCCGGTGCCGGCCGTGGTCGGGATCGCCACCATGGGCGGCATGTCAGGCCGGATCCGGTCCTGTCCGCCGCAGGTCAGGTCGTAATCCGCGAGGCGGCCGGGATGCGTGACGAGGACTCGGATGGCCTTGGCGGCATCGATCGGGCTGCCTCCGCCGAGTCCGACCAGTCCGTCGCATCCCGCCTCGCGGTAGCGTTCGAGGCCGGCCAGGACATCCTCCTCCGTCGGATTCGCCTTCACGTCACTGTGGATGACGACCGGATGCCCGAGCAGGCCGACCACCTCAGCGACCAGCCCGATCGCCAGCAGTCCGGGATCGGTCACGATCATCGGCCGGGAGACGCCCAGCCGGTTCAGCTCCGTCGCGAGGGACTTGCGTGTACCCGCGCCGAACAGGATCCGGGTCGGGAATGTGAAGATAGAGGCCGTCGTCGCAGTCGGCCGATCGGGTGATTCCGACGCCTCGGGATGCGAAGCTGGTGACGATAGGGCTCGATTCGGAGCGGACTGGGGAGCGACCGAGGTCGAAGACGTCGGGGTCAAGATGAGCTCTCCTTGCCGTCGAGGACCGTCGATCATGATCGATCGATCGATCGAGATTGCGCGAGGATCAGCCGGTGCACGAGCCGGATCGATTCAACCCAGCGAGTTGGCCAGTTGTTCCATCTCGGCCGCGGCATGCCAGTCGCCGGAGGCCTGCGCCTTGGCGATCCCGACCATGAGGATGGCGCGGGCGGATTCGAACTCATCCGCATTCGCATACGACTGGCCCAGTTGCTGGTAAGCGGCAATCTGGCGATCGGGATCGTCGGCGATCAGGGCCTGGAGCCTTTGACGCCCCTCCGCGACATCGCCGTCCCGCAGGCATTGCATGGCCACGCCGTATCGAAGGAACGGGTCATTCGGATCCTCGGCGAGGCTCGCTTCGAGCGTGAGCCGTCGTGGGGATTTCTCTGCCATGGAGGGACTCGATCCGTTGAAGGTCGCTCAATCTCCCCGGGTCCGCAACGGCGAGTCATCGTCTCCGCGTTCTACCGATCCGGGACGGTGGTACATCCCACCCCGATCCTCCGGGACGAGATCATCGCGAGGCTCTTGTCTAGACTATCGGTCCCCCATCGACGCTGTCAATGGAGCCTACTAAGGAATACGGAAGAGCACCCTACGAGATGATAGGAAACCTGGGCGATTCAGGCCAAGATTGCAGATAATTACGAAGGGAGGGAAAGCTGGGGAACATCGGCGGCTCCGGCCTCAAGCGCGGGAAACAAGGCAACCGATCCAAAACCAAGCCGGAGGACGCAAATTGAGGACCGCATCGGGAGCCGAACCGGCCGGGATTGGGTTGAAACGGATGCAGCCTCGGTCTATCGCTGTGAGGACGACCGCCGTGCCAACGCCTTTGATGAGACTGGATGACGGGTTTCTCCGGAAAATCGCCTGGCATCTCGCGTTGATGGCGGCCGCCCTGGCGGCGATCACCGGGCGGTCGCAGGCCGCGCCGGAACCGCGCCGGACCGCCGTCGTCGAGGCCGTGGAGAAAGTTTCGCAGTGCGTGGTGAGCATCTCGAGTGAGAAGAAGTCCGAGTCGCATAGTCGATGGCCGTTCTCCGCCGAGGAGAATCAAAGGCCGCGTGTCAATGGGATGGGGAGCGGCGTCCTGATCGATCGGCGAGGCTATGTCCTGACCAACCATCACGTGGTGGATAAGGTGCAGGGGATCGTCGTGCAGATGTTCGATGGGACGAGCTACGCCGCGCGGGTGCTCCAGTATGACGCGATGATGGACCTGGCGGTGCTCAAGGTTGATGCCCCGCGCCCGCTGGCGGCCATCGAGTTGGGGACGTCCTCCGACCTCATGGTGGGCGAGACGGTGATCACCATCGGCAATGCCTTCGGGTATGAGAATACCGTATCGGTGGGGATCATCAGCGCCCTGCATCGGGACGTCACCCTGTCCGACGACCAGGTGTACCGTAATCTGATCCAGACCGATGCCTGCATCAACCCGGGGAACTCGGGCGGCCCCTTGATCAATATCCAGGGCGAGCTGATCGGGATCAATGTGGCGGTGCGTGCCAACGCGCAGGGGATCGGTTTCGCCCTGCCGATCGACGAGGTCAAGCGCGTGGCATCGGAGTTGATCAGCACCCGTCGGGTGGCCTCGACCTGGCATGGCCTGGTCTCGGCCGAGTTGCGCCGGGGCGGCAAGCGCGGGGTCGTCGTGGCCGAGGTCCAACCGGGTAGCCCGGCCGAGGCGTCTGGATTCCGGGCCGGGGACGAGCTGATCCGCGTGAACGACCAGCCGATCGCCAATCCCATGGATGTCGAGCGGGGACTGCTGGATGTCCGCCCGGGCAATCCCGCCACCGTGAAGATCCGCCGCGGCGTCGCCGAGACGGCCCTGGCCCTGGACGTCCGACCCGTGCCGCCGAGCACCGCCGTACCCGGTACGACCGACGACCTGGTCTGGCAACTGCTGGGGCTCAAGACGCTGCCGGTGCCGACCAAATACGTCTCGTCGGTCTCCCCCAAGCTCCGGGGAGGGCTCTATGTCCAGGCCGTCTCGCCCGGCAGCCCCGCGGCGGACGCGGCCATCCAGGAGGGCGATATCCTTGTGGGTATGAACGTCGGCAGCCGCCACTGGGAGACGATCCGGCCCGACAACATCCTCTACGTCCTCCGCCAGCCCGAGACCATCCAGACCCAGAGTGCCTTGTTCTATGTCGTGCGGAAGAATGGGATCCAACCCCGTCGGATCAGCCTCGGCACCTCGGCCACACAATCCGCCCTGAGTCGTTGAGGCTCATCCCGCGGCGACCTCGCCGCCGCGAGCATGACCGATCTCGCGCCGGACCGATGAAGGGGCCCTCGGGTGAAAACCGTGGGCCTCTCGTATTTTCTGTTCTAACATTCATTGCATGCGCAGGCGATGGCGGCTACAGTCCAGTTTGGAGCGAGGAGATCGCGATGCCCCATCTCGACCCGACATCGTCCCTTGAGGCGAATGATGGATTTGCGAATCAGATTCCTGTGAACGGAAGCGATCGAGGACGAATCGACACGGCAAGTGCACGGAACCGGGTGTGAACGTATCGTAGGAACCCGTGTGTTCGGAACTCGGTCGCGGTCGGGGCATCGACAGCGTCGGATGGAGCCGCTAGCTTGATTGGTCGTGCGGTCGTCGTGAGTCGGGATTTCGACGAATACCCTCGCCGGGTGGGACCCTCAGTTCGATGGTAAGGGCCCGGAAATACCCAGGATATTGTGATGGAGGAAGACCTCCTGCAGGGACCCGAGGATGGCCAGCCTGGTCGTGATGTCATCATTATTTTCGCCGTCTTCTTCGAATTAAGTTTGGCGCCTTTCTCGCTGTTACTCGGCTGGATCATGGGTCGCAACCCATTGGAAAAGTTCCAGTGGAGCCTGAACGACGCCCTCTGGGGCGTCGGGGCCGCACTGCCCCTGATCGCCTTGTTCATATCGGTACTCACCTGGCCGATCGGCCCCCTGGCGCGTTCAAGGAGTTCTGCGAGAATGAGGTCGTGCCGCTCTTCTTCAAGAGCTACTGGTCCGAACTCGCCCTGATCTCGCTCGCGTCCGGTGTCGGCGAGGAGATGCTGTTCCGGGGCCTCTTGCAGCCATCATTCACCGAGTGGTTGGGCCTGGCGTCCGGCCTCGTCCTGGCGAGCACGCTCTACGGCTTCCTCCATCCCATCTCGTGGCGCTATTCCGTCGTCATGACGTGCGTCGGCTTCTATTATGGCCTCGTCTGGGAACGCAGCGGGAATCTCTTGACGGTCATGGTGACCCACACCCTCTATGCATTCGCCACCCTGGGCTTCCTGATCCGCGTCCAGCACGGTGATGACGAGTAGCCCACGACCCGATCCCTGGCACTCGAAGTGGTGCGCCCCCTGGATGGCGAGGATGTCGCCCCGAGGTCCCGGCAACTCGTGATGATTTTGCCGGATATCTCGGCTAGACTGACGTCACCAGCGGACCGGATGAGAGCGGTCGGGAAGTTGCGTCCATAGCGGTCGGCCGCGGCAAGGATCGTCCGGCAGCCGGATCAAGCCGCATTCATGACGCAGGCTGGTGCAAGCGGTATCGACTTGCCCCCCTGGATAGGAACCGGGGTGCATCTCGAGAACTCCGTAGTGCGAAACATCCACTTCGAGAAAGGTCAAACCGGATGGTGAAGATCGAGATCGGAGACGCGGGTCCAGGTCCCCGTCGCCCGGGGGAGGGACCGAGCGGTCGGGCGATGATCCTGCTGGCTATCGTCTGCCTGCTGATGGGGATGGCGAGCGATCCGGCGCGGGCGGATAACCTCCGCTGGAAGTTCAAAGAAGGCGAGGTGCTGCACTACTCCATCGAGCAAAAAATGGCAATCAGTGCGAAGGGGATGGGTCAAGAGCGGAAGTCGAGCCGGTTGCAGACGCTCGACGTCAGTTGGACGATCAACCGTGTTGACGCGGGGGGCACGGCGGAGATCACGTTCCGGTACGACCGCGTCCGCTTGCGGATGGAGATGCCGCCCCTCATGCCGTTCGATTTCGACTCCAACGATACCAAGGCGGCCGTGCAGCCCGGATTCGAAGCCGAGACCCAGCAGCTCAAGGCTATGGTCGGGGCCGAGGTCGGCTTCAAGATCCGGCCCACGGGCGACATCGACGACATCAAGTTCCCCGAAGCGACCCTCAAGAAGCTACGCGACGCGGCACCTAGGGGCTCTGGCGAAGAAGAGGTCTCCGAGAAGCTGTTGAAAGAGATGCTGCTCCAGGCGAGCCCCCCGTCGTTCCCCGAAGGCGAGATCGAACCGGGCAAGACCTGGTCGAGCAAGGCCGCGCGGATGCCCATCGGATTCGCCACGATGGTCGTGGACAAGACGTTCACGTATCAGGGACCCGATCCGAAGACGCCAGGCCGGCTGCTCGTCGGCATGGAGACCAAGGTGACGCTCGAGCCGACCGGCGGGGCGAACGTCAAGGCGACCATCCGAAAGCAGGAAGGCCGGGGCACGATGACCTTCGACGTCGAGGCCGGTCACCTGGCCGGTGCGCGCATGACGCAGAAGATCGACATGGCCATCAGTGGCGGGAACCAGTCGATGGAAGATATCCGGGACACGACCACCACGATGACGCTGGAGCCGTAAGCCGGGCGGGCGTCCTTCGATCGCACCCGAGGCCGGGCGTGACGTGCCGGCCTCGGGCGACTCAGGCGATACCGTATTTCTTCAACTTGCTGAAGAAGGTGCTCCTGGGCATGTCGAGCAGCCGGGCGGCGACGCTCTTGTTCCCCTGGGCCTCGTTCGAGCGCGTCGAGGAGCCGCTGACGCTCGTACGAGATGTATTCGGAATCCCACGCCTCGACCGACGCGCCTTTCGACTCGGAGGCGGACCACCCCGCGGAATCTCGGCCGTCGGCGGCCGACCGCGACCTGGCGGGCGATCTCGAGGGACCATCGGCCCGGTCGTCGACGTCGAGGACGGATCCGGTCGCGGCGACGGGAATCGGCAGGCGCGGGCGGAGCGCTCGCCGCCCGGTCTTCCGAAGCTCCGGGGGGAGGTCGTCGACCGTGATCTCCGGGCCCTCGGCAAGGACGACGGCCCGCTCCATGACATTCTCCAACTCGCGGATGTTGCCCGGCCAATCGTAGGCGGCGAGGGCCTCGACCGCATCGGGCTCGAGGTGGGTCAGCGGCTTGCCGACGCGCTGTGCATGGAGATTCAGGAAGTACACGGCCAGCGCGAAAATGTCCTCCCGACGCTCGCGTAGCGGCGGTATGTGCAGGCAGATGACATTGAGCCGATAATAGAGGTCTTCCCGGAACCGCCCCGCACGGATCAGGGACTCGAGATCCTGGTGGGTCGCGGCCAGGATCCGCACGTCCACGCTGATCGGCTGCGAGCTGCCGACGCGCTCGAACGACATCTCCTGGAGCACGCGGAGCAGCTTGGTCTGGACCTCGAGGTTGATGTCGCCGATCTCGTCGAGGAAGAGCGTTCCGCCGTTGGCCATCTCGAACCGCCCGACCCGGTCGCGATCGGCCCCGGTGAAGGCACTCCGGACGTGGCCGAAGAGTTCGCTCTCGAGCAGGCTCTGCGAGAGCGCCGCGCAATGGACCTTGACGAACGGCCGGCCGGCTCGCTGGCTCGCGTGGTGGATCGCCGCGGCCAGGAGCTCCTTGCCGGTGCCGCTCTCGCCCCGGATCAGGACCGCCGACGGGCTCGGGGCGACCTTCCGGGCCATGCCGATCATCCTGCGGACCGCCGCGCTGGAACCCTTGATCGCGGCGAAGGCGCCGGTCTCGCCCTCGATCTCGACCGAGGGCTCGACGGCGCCGAGCTCGGGCGAGTGCCTGGCCGCCTCGCGTTCGCGACCGGCTCGCTCCCGGAGCTGGTCCTGGAGGATGAGGATTCGCCGTTGCTGCTCGGCGATCTTGTTGACCTTGCCACGCAGCTCCTGGTTGAGGCTCTTGAGGGTCTCCTGGATGTCCGCCGAGTGGAGGACCAGGGTCGCGACGGAGCTCAACGCGCCGAGGAAGGCCATCTCTTCATTCTCATAGGGCATGCCGCTGCGCTTCGGGCCCAGCACCAGCAGGCCGGCGAGCAGGCCCTCGCCGCCGAGGGCGGTGGCGGCCTCGCCGCCCACGGCGATCAAGGCATCGCGGGCCGGCTCGTCACCGTCGTTCGTCGAAGTGGCGTGCGAGAGTCGCATCGTCGGCGATTGCCTCAGGCGCTCGACGAGTGGATTGTCCGAGGCCAGCGATTGGTCCTCGGGCGTCGGCCCGTGGCTGGCCACGAGCCGGAACGTCTGATCCGACGCCTCGAGGAGGTAGAGCGCCCCCACTCCAACCGCAAGACCTCGCCCGCGGCCTCGAGCAGCCGACGCCCGAGCGTCACCCGATCGACCAGGCTGCCGACGGCCAGCCGCATCTTGTGCATGGCCTGGTCGAACTTGTACTTCTCGCGGAAGAACCGCCGGTCGATGACCCGCTGGAACCACCCGCGTGCCACCTCGAACAGGAGCACCACGATCACCGAGAAGGCCGCTACCATCGCCCCCCCGGCCGTCCAGTTCGGCGAGAACAGCCGATCGCCGATCAACTTGCCCCCGATCAGGAGCATCACCGAGTAGATCAGACCGGCCACCAGGCTGAAGGCGAAATGCACCACGCTCCGGTCGATGATGTCCTCGACCTCCATCAACTTGTATCGCGTGATGCTGAAGGCGTGGGCCATGGTGAACAGCAACGAGACGCCGAACATCGGCCAGGCGGCATTGTCTCGGCCCAGCGTCGCCGGGTCATTCCAGGCCTGCCCCAGCAGATAGGCGATGAGGAACGACGCGATGATCGCCGCGAGCAGGACCCACTGGACCTGATTCCGCTCGTCGCGCGTCGCGGCATTGCGGTAGCTGTAGACCAGGCAGGCCACGCAAAGCCCGAAGTAGACGGCCGCCAGCGCGACGTATCCGATCGCCAGGCCGCGGACGAGCCCGAAGGCCGTCGTCGTCGGGCTCGGGTCGCCGTGCCTCGCGAACCAACCGGCGGCTCGCATGCTCCCCCACAGGACGAACAGATAGGTCGTCGAGATCCCGTAAATCGCCCCGATCACCCAACGGCGATGCCGCAACAGGATCGGATTCGGCCGAGGAAAGACCAGGTAGAAGTGGAGGTTCACCACCGGGACGAACACGGCGAACATCGCGAAGACATAGATCAGCCACGGCTCGAAGACGATCTCTGTCCAGTGGTAGCCCCCCATGAATGCCCCGACCGTGACGATGCAGAGCACGAAGAAGAGCCTGGCGGATTCGTCATTGGGCCGCTTCCAGAAGACGCGGGCGCCGATCAGGAAGATCAGCAGCTCCTGGAGGAACCAGACGCAGGACCAGAAATACGTCGAGCCCGGAGGTTTCTTGATGACGACCCGCGCCGAGTGGATGGCACCCGTGCCTTGATCTCGCCACTCCACCGCGATCGTCTCGCCGACCCGATGCCGCAGGTCGCGCATCGCCCGGATGTAATCCGAATAGCCGACGTACCTCTGCTCCGAGATCTCGTGATCTCCGATCGACCGCAGCTTGTCACCCTTGACGGGCCGATCCTCGCGCCAGCCGTAATCGAGCGGGATGTCCTCCTCGACGCTGGTCCCGAACATGCATCGGACACCGATCGTCCCCATCCCGATCACGTGGCCGAGCACGGCGATCGAATAGACCAGTGCACCCAGCGAGCACCCGAGCCAGAATGCACGCACAAGGCGGCGTCGCCACCGCGACCCCACCCTGCTCCGCGCCGTCGTACTCGATCGACCGCCATTCCAAGAATCCGCTGCTGCTCGCTCGATCTGACCCACGGTCACGTCCGCTCTGATGTCACATCAATTGGACACATCGATGCTGTAATGCATTGGACTGGCGGAGAAAGGATGGATGAATAGCGATCAACCCTTCCCCCTCACATCACCCTAGCTCTTTCGGCGCCGAATCGCAAAGACTTCGCTAGCGAAACTTCGGCGCAATGGCGAGACGGCTGTCCAAAATTAATACATTCGACTAATATCGCCCATTTTCACCCATATTCCCAGAACACCAAGAATCAGCTCCAAGTGCGGCTCTCAACAGACCGCTCTCTATAAAATAGGGTTATTGAGTCGAATAAGTAAAGTAGGAGGCCCCATTTCTTGTCCCATTTCACTCATGTTGGGGCTTCGGCGCCGAAACCGACGGCACGTTTTCGGCGCTTGTGGGAGAGGTGTTGGGATTCTGAACAACAATATCAATGGAGGCATGGGTCGTGCTCTTAGGGTTCTCTGCGAACCAAGGTAGGAAATCGTACCAAGCCCTCCTTTCATCCGCGAAGTGGGGGAGGTGATTGGGTCGGTTGGCCGGCGAACGGACAAGAGGCCGCAGTTCAAGAGACGGACGCGCGAGGTGACACCATGCGATTGGCAGCGAAGTGGCAGGGATCGTGGAGTTGGATGGGCAGCTTTGATCATGGACACATGCAGTCATGCCGGCTGCCTGGAGGACTGGTTGATGTCATCCGGATGGGTCGAGGCGAGCCATTAGTGATGGTCCCGGGTCTGGCGGGGAGCTGGAAGCTGGTCTGGCCGCTGGCTCGGGAGCTGGCGCGGCATTATGAGGTCTACCTGCCCGGCCTGAAGGGGGATCGAGGCGATTGGTCGAGCCTGGCGGGATCGTCCGGTGAAGCAGCGGGCATTGGCGAGTCCGCGGAGGATATGGCATCTCTGATCGATCATCTGGGGCTGGCGCATCCCACGGTCTTCGGGATTTCGTATGGTGGCGCCGTCGCCCTGGAGCTGGCCGCCAACCATCCGGAGACATTGGGAGGGTTGATCGTCTACGGTGCGGAGGCCCGTTTCCATCGGACACTGGGCTCGTCGATCGCAAGACGGGTCCTCGAGCGGTTCCCGCTGCCGAGCGATAATCGGTTCGTCAACCAGTTCTTCCATCTCCTCTATGGTGCGAAGCCGGAACCCGGCCCGATGGTTGACTTCGTGGTCGAGCGGATCTGGGAGACCGACCAGAGCGTGATGGCCGAACGCCTGGCTCAACTGGAGTCGTTCGATGTCTCGGACCGTCTCTGGCGGATCGAGATGCCCACGCTGGTCGTCGCCGGCGGCCGTGACGTGATCGTCCCCGCGACGCGCCAGCGTGCCCTCGCGGGGGAGATCTCGGGGGCTCGCTTCGAGACGATCGAAGGCGCGGGCCACATCGGCTTCCTGACCCATCGCGCCGAGGTCGTCCGGAGCGTCCGCCGGCACCTGCGACAGGTCGAGGCGGCGGTTTGATCGAAAGGCTTGGCCGGCAGATGTCGGCCCGAGGGATCATGCGAACCGATTGGGTCTCGCCCCGGTTGGAGAGGGCCATGCGATGGTCGGCCCTCTGTCATCGGGGTCAGGCACGCAAGGGCAGCGGCGTCCCGTACTTCGAACACGCCGCGGCCGTCGGATTGATCCTGGATCGGGCCGGCTTCGATGAAGACGCGGTGATCGCCGGCCTGTTACACGATGTCGTCGAGGATACGGACGCGACGCTCGAGGAGGTCGAGGCCCGGTTCGGCCTGGACGTCCGCGAGATGGTAGGGCACTGCTCGGAGGTCAAGCTCGATGGCGAGGGCCGGAAGCGCCCCTGGATCGATCGCAAGCGGGACCATCTCGCGGCCCTCGTCGGCGCATCGAGCACCGTCTGGGCCATCATCCTCGCCGACAAGCTCCACAACCTCACGTCCATCGACGTTGACCTGGAGGAGGGACGGCCGATCTGGCCGCAGTTCAACGCCGAGAGGTCGCAGGTTCTCTGGTATTATCGCGCGGTGCTCGACGGGTCGCTGCGCGACGATCCCAGGATCGTCGCGCTGGCCGAGGCGTGCCTCGCCGTCCTGGACCGGGTCGAGTCTCGCGGCTGACGCGTTCGGGATGAACTTGAACTCCTCGAATCAATCCATGGTCGGCGCGATCAGTCATTCTTGAACCGGATTTCGCCCACGTCGGTCGTTTCGCCGGGTCGGACCGTGGCCGAGCATCGTGTGAATTTCGTATCCTTGGTGCCGTTGCCGCTCTCGAAGTAGAGCCGATACTCGCAGCCGGTCGGGACGTTGGCGAGGCTGAACCGGCCTCCTTCGCCGGTGGCAAACCGGCCCAGCTCGAGGCTGAATCCGCCCGAGGTCTGTGGGTAAGGTACGACCCGTATCGTCGCGCCCGAGATCGGATTGCCGTCGGCGTCCGCGGCGCGACCGGTGATCATCGCGAGCCGCTCGAGGGTGATGGTCACCGGGCCCTTCTTGTCATCCCCCTCGTGAATGTGCACGGCCCTTCCGAGCTTTCGCCCTTCGTGCCGGACGAGGACCACCCGATCCTCGCCGGGTGCCAGGGTGATCACGTCGAACTCGGCTGCCTTCTGAGATTCGCGGTCCTGCCTGTCTCGACCAATCCGGCCGGCCGCCGTCACGCCGGTCACCGGCTGGCCCTGGGGGTTGACGACCCGGATTCGGGCCTTGGTGCCGGGGACCAGCTCAAGATCCAGTTGGATGGATTCGGCCCCCTCGGGCGGATTGATCTCTTTCATCGAGATGGGGAAGAACCGGCTCGCGATCACGGGATTGGAATAGGTCGGGAACGCCCCCTTTTCATCCATCCCCTTGATGGATTCGGCCCCGGCGCCTTGGACGTAGGGCTTCCCCGAGAAGGTCACTGCGCCGACGATCGCCCGGCCCGGCAGACCGACCAGCCGGTATGTCCCATCCGCCCTGGTCTGGTAACGGTCCTGGTAACCGGTACCATCCACGTTTCGAGCCTGGCCGAATTCGGGCGTCGCCTGGGCGAACGTGTTCTCCAGGAATGGGATGTAATGCATCCAGGCCCCTTCGACCGGCTTGCCGGTCTCCTTGTCAGTGACTTTGCCCTGGATCCAGATCCCCTTGTGGAGCGCGATCTCGACCGGCACGGGCCCAATGCCCGGCGGGTCGGGGACTGCGACTTCCTGCATGAAATAGGGTTGGTCATCGTCGGGGACGATCAGGAGTCCATTTCCCCGGCCTTTCGGCAATCCGACCAGCCGGAAACGACCGTGGGAGTCCGTTCGAGTCATGAGATCCTTGATGCCGCCCCAGTTGGAGCCGGTGTACTGGTCGGTTCGCACCGCGACGTTCGCCATTGGCTGGTTCGTCCGGGCATCGCGAATGACGCCTTCGACGGGCCGTCCGGGTGCGGCGGTGAAGGTGAACTCCGGGCCATAGACCGTCCGAAGTCCCGGGCCGTGATGCGACAGATAGCCGGGAGCGGCGATCGGCTCGATCCGTCGCGTGATGACTTGCAACAGCTTGAACGCGATGGTCGGACCCTGGATCGTCAGCTCGACGAGTCGCTCGGGGGCGATGCCGTCGAATCGGAATCGGCCCTGGGCGTCGGTCGTGGTCGTGGGATGTTTCTCCTCGGCCCCGATGGGCGGCTCATAGACCAGGTGTTCGTAGGCGATCCGTTCGCCCCGCTTGACCGCATCGATCCAGGGGGTCAAGTCTTTTCCCTTGGGCCTGGTGATTTGCGTCACCTGCACCGTCGCCCCGACGACCGGCCGGGCTTCGAGGTTGACAATTCGTCCGGTGATCGGCACGGCGGGCTGGTCCTTCGCGGTCTGCTTATCCGGGACGCGCGTGCCGGTGGTCACGTTGACCGTCCCGAAATCGACGACCTGCCCTGGCTCGACCTTCAAGTCCTTGTCGAGATCGAATGACGGGAAGGCTTCCGGCTCCATGCGTCGGCCCAATCCGTAAACCAGGCGGTTGGTCGCGTTGACATGGTACGAGCCGCCCGCCGGGATGTCGTCGCATCGGAAGTCGCCCTTCGGCGTCGAGCGTGGCCTCGTTGACGGTGATCCGACGGTCGAGCCCTTCCGATGGGACGAACAGCGCGACCCGAACGCCGCCGGTCGCCTGCCGGCCATTCGCATCGACGAGCCGGCCGGTCACCGTCGCGGTCGGGCGGAGCGTCACGGTAAGCTCCGCGTCCGGCTTGGCGCCGTCCCCGGAGACGTTCAGCAGGGCGCCGATCTTCCGATCGCGATGCTGGATCAGGACCGTCCGCGATCGGCCCTCGACGAGCCCGACGATCCGCATGGTGCCCTCGCCGTGGAGATTGGAGTCGCCGTCATCTTGCAAGTCCGGGAACCGGCCCTGGACGTTGGCATCCGTCACCGCCGCCCCGCGTTCGTTGACGATGCGGACGAGGAGCGTTCGCCCTGCGTCGAGCGCGAGGTCGCACGCGAACGAGCCGGTCCCTTCCGGGACGTTGACCTCCTTCAAGCCCTGGTAGAGTTTCGTGAGGATGTGGTCATAGGTCAAAAGTTGCCCCGGTCCGCTCCGCGCCTTGATCGATTCGGCCCCGACGCCGACCCGGTACGACCTGTCGTCGGTATGCGCCGTGACCACGCCGCCGCCGGGCAGGCCGGGGATCCGAAAACGGCCCTCGGGGTCGGCCTTGTATCGCGTCTTGATCTCGATCGACATGGCGATGTTCGGATCGAAATTGCGATAGTCCCTGGTATGAGCGTTGGCGAGGAACGGGAAGTAATCGACCACCGCCCGCACCGGCTTGCCGGAATCGCGATCGGTGACCTTGCCGGTGATCCAGATGCCCCGCTTGAGCGCGATGTCGAACTTCAATGGCTCGAATCCGGGACCGGCCGGGGCCTGGATGCGCCTGGTGACGAAGTAAGGTCGGTCGAGCGGCGGATAGACCGAAAGCTTATGACCCTCGCCACGCTCCTTGGGGAGCCCGAGGAGCCGGTAGCGGCCGTGCGCGTCGGTCTCGGTCGAGATCTCGCCGTCGATCCTCAGCGTCGAGCCCGAGAGGGCCGATGCGGTCACGACCGCGCCGGGGATGGGCTCCTCCGTGTCGGCGTCCCGGACGACACCCTCGATCGGCCGGGTCGATTCGACCACGATCGTGCAATCGGCGCCGTAGGTCGATGGGTCGTCCAGCCCCCGGACCGTGGCATCGCGCCCCTCGTCGACCACGCGGTTCATTGATTTCGTGAGGACATGGACCCGCTTGGGTGTGATCGTCGGGCCGGAGATCCTGAGGTCCGCCATCACGTCGCGGCCCAGTCCGTCGATGCGGAACCGACCCTCGTCGTCGCTGATGATCCCGTCCGGCAGGAGCGGCTCGGCGTTCAGGATCATTCTTGACTTCGTCGTGGGGACGTAGATCTGACCGAGACGGACCTTCGCGCCGGCCACGGGTCTGCCTTCGAGGTCGATCAGCCGGCCGCGGATCGGCATGTCGCCGGCCGTGAGGCGGATCGGTTGGGCCTTGAGATAGTAGCCCACGCCGAAGCCGGGGGCCGTCGCGAGGATCTGAGGCCACGCCTCGCCGACGCGGAGCTCGAACCGGCCCTCGCGGTCCGCGACCTGCCGCATGATGGTCTCATATCGGATGTCCGGATGGTGCTCATCGCCGATCGCGTTCGGAACGCGGTGACTCCGAGCGGCGATCACCGTGGCTCCGGAGATCGGCTTGCCGTCCGGACCCACGACCTGCCCGCGGATCGTCTTCGAGCTCGGTGTCGGGCCTTCGGCTCGTCGGCCTTCGTCGTGGTCTGGACCTCGGCCTTGCGCCGGGCCTCGCCGACGCCGAGCGAGCCCGCCAGCAGCGTACCGGCCAGGCCGGCGACGAGCGTCAGGGCGATGGCCCGCGTCCCGGCCCGGGTTGACAGGACGCGCGTCGAGTCGAGGATTCGCGTGATGCGACGGGCCAGCAGCGACCGGAGAGAGATCATGCCCACCCCGGTCGGGGCCAGCGGTGGCAGGCGTCGCTCGGCCAGCTCGAGCAGGTGGCCGGCATATCGGACGCGGTCGGCGCCCCATTCCACCACGTAATCATCGCAGACCTCCTCGGCCGTCTCCTCCAACCGCTTCGACAGGAGCCAGAGCAAGGGCTGGAACCAGAAGACGGCGGTCGCCGCCTGACGCAACAGGTTCCACAAGCCATCGCGTCGGGCCAGGTGGGCCAGTTCGTGGATGAACGTCTCGCGCAGTCCCTCGGCGGCGTCTTCGGGCAGCAGGATGGCCGGGCTCCGGAGTCCATCCAGGCAGGGGCTGTAGAGGAACGGGCTCCGCAGGACGGCGGGCGGCACCAGGTGCATCCGACGGGCGAGCTCGCGACAGAGTCCCTGGACATCGGCCTCCGCCTCGGCCGCGGATGACCGCACACTCGCCATGCACTTGTGGCTGATCGCCAGCCGCGTGCCCAGCACGACGGAGACCAGCAGCCAGGCCACGAGAATCATCGAGCTTCCCGCGGTGATCCGGTCCGACCACGACAGCGGCCGACTCGGGGGTGTTGTTGACGGCAGGACCGCGGCGATTCCCGCGTCGGTCGGCTTTACCGAAAGGCCCGACGACGGTGATCCCTCACTCGCCGGGATGCGATCGAAGGCGGTTGGGCCGATCTCGGGCGATCGTTGCTCACCCAGAGTCCCGTCCGAAGGAGGCTGGAGGTCTCCGGGCGATCGGAATCGCCCAGGATCGGAAGAATCCCTCCCGACCGAGATTCCTCCCGGCAGCCGGATCAGCAGGCCGTCGAATCCCATCGCGGCCATGGTCATCGAGGCGACCGGGCAGAGGATCACCGCGACGAGCGTCGCCCGGTAGAGGGCCGATTGCACGGCCGGCCCCTGCTTCCGCGTGATGCGACCGGCGAGGAGGCCGGCGGCCAGGAGCACGGTGGACTGGATCGGCCAGGTCAACACCAGGCCGGTCGAGGCTAACGACCCGGCCGCGAACCATTGCCATGTCATCGTCATGCCTCCTTCAGCTCTTCCGGTGTTGGTCGATCAGTCGGTGGAGTTCATCGAGCTCGTCGCGGGACAATCGCTCGCCCTTGAGCAAGTGGGCCACCAGGCTGCCCACGTTGCCGCCGAAGATGCGCTCCAGCACCTCGCGGGCGGCCGTCCGCTTCACCTTGTCTTCCTTCAAGCGGGGGAAGAACACGAAGGTGCGGTCCTCCGAATCGTGGCCCACCGCCCCCTTGGCCTCCAGTTGCCGCAACAACGTCTGGACCGTGCTGTGGGCCACCGGCTCGGTCTCGTTGAGCGCGTCCGTGATCTCGCGAGCATTGGCTCGCCCGCGATCCCAGAGCACCTGCATGATCCGAAATTGCATCCGGCCGATCTGCATCTCACCCATCTCGCTGGCCTCCCGAAGTCGCCGTATCGTCTACCGAGGTAAATTTACTTAAGTAGACGATCGAAGTCAACGGGATGGTTGACCGACGAGTGGATTGTGGTAGGACGACCCGACCGAGATCGATCCCAAAGTTTTTCGGCTAGACTGTTGATCGAGAGGGCGTCGCCGGATACATTTACCTTGTCGGTCGAGGTGGTATTCAGCACGACCGACTTTCGTGGCTCGTGCGACGGCACGAGGGACTAGAGCCCGGTCCGGCTCGAGGCTGGTCTCCGGCGGATTCGGGGAGGCTAGAACGAAAGGAGGTGATCGCGTGTGTAGTGATAACCAGGAGCGGCTCGCCTGACGGGTAGCCGACGGGTTGCTATGAGATTCCTTCCAGTCTTCGGGCTGGGAGCGGATTGAAACGGGCAGCCGCATGCTTGACCATAACCTTACGGTTAGGATTGGCCGGGTTCGGGCTTAGGCTTCGGACCCGGTCGATTATTCGTGCCGTAGGATCTGCTTCTTGTTCTGCTCGCTCGTATGGGAGTGCGTTCCGTTGCTTCGGACCTTCGCGGGTGATTACGGTCGCGATTATGACCGTTCCTGGCAGTGGAACTGGGTGTTTACCCGGTCTACAACAGGTTCCCGGGCCGAAGACGGAGTGCCGACTTAACTCCCGACTCAACTTCTCATCGAAGCATACACTCCGAGCCCCGGAACCTGTCACCAGGTTCCGGGGCTTTTTTTGTCGTTCCATCTGTGCGATTTTTCACCGGTCTGGGCCGAGCGTACGTCGGGCTTTCTGGCCTGACATCAGAATTCGGAGTCGGGCTTGCTGGCCGGACTCACATCCAAGAGAGTCGGGCTGGAAAGCCTGACCTACATCAGGGTCAGGCTGGAAAGCCTGACCTACAAGGGGGGCGATCAACCGTGATCGTAGTCATGAAAGCGGACGCAACGGCGGAGCAGATCGAGCACATGGCGGGTCACATCGCCGCGCTGGGGTTGAAGCCCCAGATCATCCACGGGACGCACCAGACGGTCATCGCCGCGCTGGGCGAGGAGCGGCCCGGAATGACCGAGGCCCTCGAGCCCGGCGAGGGCGTCGAGAAGGTCCTGCCGATCATGGCGCCCTACAAACGGGCCTCGTCCGAGCTGAAGCGCGAGCGGACCGTGGTCAAGGCGCGCGGGCTCGAGGTCGGCGGTCAGCGGGTCGCGATGATCGCCGGCCCCTGCTCGGTCGAGGATGAGGAGCAGATCGTCTCGCTGGCGCGCAAGCTCAAGGCCCTCGGCGCCACCGGGCTGCGAGGCGGCGCGTTCAAGCCGAGGACCAGCCCCTATAGCTTCCAGGGACACAAGGAGTTGGGGCTCAAGATGCTCGCGACGGCGCGGGCGGAGACCGGACTGGCCATCGTCACCGAGGTCATGGCCCCCGAGCATGTGCCGATGGTCGCCGAGTACGCCGACGTCCTCCAGATCGGCGCCCGCAACATGCAGAACTATCAGCTCCTCCAGGCCGTCGGCGATTCGGGCAAGCCCGCGCTGTTGAAGCGCGGCATGAGCGCCACGGTCGAGGAATTCCTCCTGGCCGCCGAATACATCCTCGACCGGGGCAACCCCAACGTGATGCTCTGCGAGCGGGGCATCCGGACTTACGAGGACCACACGCGATTCACCCTCCCCCTGGCGACGGTCCCGTATCTCCACGACAAGAGCCACCTCCCGGTGGTCGTGGACCCGTCGCACGGCACGGGCAAGGCGCGGCTGGTCGCGCCGATGGCCAAGGCCGCCATCGCCGCCGGTGCCGATGCCCTGATGATCGAAGTCCACGACGACCCCGAGCATGCCGCCAGCGACGGCGCCCAGACGATCACGCCGGCCGCCTTCCAGCAGATGATGGACCAGTGCCGCCGCATCGCCGAGGCCGTCGATCGGACGATGTGATCGCCAAAGGCCGAGCGCCGGGCAAGGGTCCTCCGACCTCGCCCGGCGCGAGTGAACACCATGATCGCCGGGGATGTATGTCTCAGTTCTTCCGATAAGCGATCGCCCGTCGGGCCGCCGGGGGTACGGGCGCGTCCTTGCCCTTGATCGATCGCCAGAGGATCTCGTTGAGCTCGAAGTCGTCGATCCGGTCGTACTCGTCGAAATCCATCTTGAGCGACCGATCGGCGCCGTAGGCGGTCAGGGTATTCGTCGCGTTGAGGTCGATCCGGGCCGGCTCGAGGACGTACGGGGTGAGGTTCGGCTTGTCGGTGAACGAGGCGAACATCGGCCGGGCCGCGGCGTCGAACTGCGAGAGCGGCGGCAGTCCCAGGATCAGCTCGATCGTGCGGAGCATGCTGACCGTGCTGTACTGCGAGCTGTCGAGATGCTGGCGCTTGGTGTAGGGGCTGATGACCAGGCCCACGGTCCGGTGTGCGTCGACGTGGTCGGGGCCATTCTGGGCGTCGTCCTCGATGACGAAGATCGCGATCTCGGGCCAGAGCTTGCTGTGCGAGATCGCCTCGACGATCCGGCCCAGGGCCAGGTCGTTGCTCGCGACGCAGGCTTGCGGCGTGAACGTCAAGGGTCGCGTGCCCGTGGTGTGGTCCTCGCCCAGGCTCATCACCATGAACCGGGGCAGGTTGCCGTTCTTCTCGTATTCGCGGAATTCCCGGAGGAAGGTCTCGGCGTTGTCGGTATCGCGAACGCGGCCGCCGCGGGTCCTGGCGACGCCGTAGTCGGGGCACATGTGGCCGACGAGCCCCGGCACCGCACCTTCCATGTGGAGCGAGCCGTCCGGCTGGCTGACCCGGCGCCCGTATTCGCCGTAACTGCGATAGCTCAGACCCGCCCGGGCGCAAGCATCCCAGAGATAGCCCGAGGGCGCATTCGACAGGTCGCCGTCATCGTCGTCGTGGATTCCGGCGCGGCTGGAATACGTCAGCGCCCAGTTGCGGGCGATGTAGTCGGTGTTGTACGCCATCGTCGACCAGGGATGGCCGTCGGCCGAGACGTGGCCGTTGCAATAGAGGTTGTCCAGCAGGACGTATTCCTCGGCCAGTTTGTGGTGGTTGGGCGTCACCTGTCGCCCGAACATCACCAGCGACGGATCGCCGTTGCCCCGGGGCATGTCGCCGAAGACCTGGTCGTAGGTCCGGTTCTCCTTGATGATATAGAGCACGTGCTTGATCGGCGACGGCTCGCCCACCCTGGTCGGGATCGCGGTCTTCTCCGGGTGGGGGGCGTCGGTGAGCAACCGGTCCGAATACGGGCAGTTCTTGTAGACGGTCTCGGTGTAGAGCGCCAGGGCCTTCTCGTCGGGGACCGGCACGACCGACAGCGCCCCCGAGAGCGTCGTGCCGATGTACTTGTATCGTGCGCGAGGATCGGCGGCCGTGGCGATTTCCGACTTCTCCGGCCCCTTCGCCTTGGCCGGCTCGATCGGGTTGGCCTTGGTCTGGTTCCCCTTGCCGACGCCGACCAGGAGGGACTTGCCGTCCGGCGTGACCGCGACGGCGGTCGGATACCATCCGGTTGGGATGAAGCCCTTGACCTGGCTCCGATTCGGCGCGGCGATATCGATCACGGCGATGCAATTGTTGTCGGCGTTGGCCACGTAGAGGGTCTGTCCGTCCGGGGCGACCGCCACGGCATCCGGGGTGCTCCCTTCGGGCGCCTTGGGGAAGAGCGCCGTATGGATCGTCTCCGTGACGACCCCGCGGCGGGTGTCGATGACCGATACGCAATCGCTCGAGGCACACGCGACGAAGATCCGCTCATCCTTCGGGTGGACGGCGATCTGGTTGGGGTGCTCGCCGACGGCGATCCGCGCCACGGTGCGGAGGTCGACCGGGTCGAGGACGCGGACCGTGCGGCCGGCCCAGTCGGAGACGAAGAGCTGGATGCCGTTGCGGGCGATGGCGACGTCATACGGCCGCGCGCCGGCCGATGCGGATCGGATCTCCTTGGCCGTGGCCGGATCGATCACCCGGATCGTCCCGCCATCGACATCGAGCGAGTAGAGCAACTTGCGATGAGGATCCAGTGCCACGCCGCCTACCAAATGGGAGGGCCCCTCGGATCGTGCCCGCTTCGCCTGGGGCTCGGGGCCTCCGGTCCGGGTCAAGCGATGGTCGGCAAGGAGATACGCATGGAGCATGTTGCCGCCGCCCCCGGACCACCAGATCCGGTCCGCCTCGGGAGTCACCGCCAGGCCGAACCAGCTCTGCCGGACCGTCTGCTTGTCGACGACCTTCTTCTCCCGGAGGTCGATGACCGATAGCTCGTGGGCGTTATAACCACTGGTGGCGGCCAGCGCGTGTCGATTGTCCGCCATCGGGATGATGTTCAACGGCAAGTCGGCCAGCGGGATTTGCTCGCCGGCCGGCTTCAATGTCCACCCGTTGGGAAGGAGGAATCCCTCGGCCGCCGCTCCGGCGTATCGCGGCGGTTCCTGGGCCGAGAATGCGGCGACGAAACTCATCGTGACGGCTACCATCAACATCGATACGGCGAGCGCGGGAGCGTTGCAGTCTCATAGGCTGGGTCTCTCCATCGGGGCCGGTCATGGGGCGAGGGTAGGCGCATCGATCATGGTGAACGATCGGAACCGGCCCGTCCAATGAGTTTTTGATGGAGATCCCGATTTTCCAACACTCACTGATGGTGTTCAGCGAGAGGTCTCGAAGTACCCGCATGTTCGTAGGTGGTCAACGCTCCGACGGACGCGCTCCTGCCGTCCTTCGAGGCCCGGCTCCGGCTCGCCGCCGATCCCTTCGATCTCGATCGTGTAGGCGCCCGTATAGCCGATCCCGTCGAGGATCTCGCGAACGCGGCGAAAGTCAACACTTCCGCCGTCGCCGACCGCGGGAAAGTACCAATCTTCGAAGCCACCGCGATTGTCCTTCACGTGGACGTTTCGGACCAGGTGTTTGACCTGTTCCAGCTCATCGCAGGGGTCGGCGCCCGGATTGTAATAGGCGATATTGCCGGTGTCGAAATTGAGACGGACACCAGGGTGATCCACATCGCTCATCAAGGCGAGCATGGCTGAGGCGTTCTGGGTTGGCCCTTTGTGTGTCTCCAGCGCGAGTGTCACGCCGACCTCGGACGCGACGTCTCCCAGCCGGCGCAGATGATCGATGATCGTGCTGCGTTCGTCGGCGTCAACCGGCTGGCCGGCACCGGATATGCAGATCGACACGTCGAACCATCGGGCCGAGAAACGGATCCGACGCTCGGTCAGCTCGAGGCCATCCCGGGTGCGGATATCGGCCCCACCGACGTTGCAGCCGCTGATTTTCACGCCGTGTCGAGCGAGGAGGTCGCGGAATGCTTCCGCCTCGGCGTCACTCGCCTTCTCGTTAATGACCGCCGACTCGGGGATCACCAGCCCTCCGAAGTTGTGGCCGCGCAAGGCCAGCTCGAGGTGATCGATACCCGCCTCGCGGATCCGATCAACCGCGGCCCGGACGCCGGACGCCCCGTAGCAATTCGTGAAGCAACTTACGACTCGACTCATGATCGTGATCGTCCCAAGACCCGGGGATTGACGCCGTCCCTGACCAGACACTTGCGGCTCCTCTCCACTATAACCCTAAGCGTCAGCGAAGTCTGTCGTCAGTCCATGCGTCCGAATGAAAAGAAACTCGCCCCCATGTGGGCCGCGTTGCGGTGGCGCACGGGCTTCTTGAACAGAGATTGGAGGTCCGGCTTCGCGGACTCCAATCCTTTATGGTTGGGTCGCAGAGATCGCACTGATCGTGACGTAATACCCGTCCGGATCTCGGAGCGAGAACTCCAAGGTTCCTGTGTTCGGGTTCAAGTGGGGCTCCTCTTCGAGCCGAATGACGAGAGCACGTGCCCTTGGCAGAGCCATCTCGAAATCGTCCACACGGAAAAACAAGAGGAGGCCGTTGCCAGGCTTCCCGCGATCGGGACTCATCAAGGAGGGATGCTCGTGGACACCCCACTCGTGAAGGCAGAGCAAGACCGTGCCATCCGAGTCGAGGATTTGTCCGAAGTCGTCATGGGTGGGAAGCGTCTCCGGCTGGCCGAAGAGCGACTGATACCATTTGTAGCTGCCAGCCACATCGCCTACCCCGATGATCGTCCACGTACGCTTCATGATGGGGGTCCTCCTGTTGCCTGACGGTGAGTTCAGCGGCCAGCCCAGAGAAGCCCCTCTGGCCTATGGTGCCTGACGCGGCGGGACGCTGCAACGGTCCGCTGGTTAGGCCGCGACCGCCCGAGGACCACAGGGAGAGCCGTTCGCTCGTCACCCGTTAACTCACGACGGGCCGCAGAACGCAAAGCTCAGCGGCCCGGACCGCCTGAGCATGCCTTCTTCTGACCACAAGCCGACGCGGCGGGCCGGGTCCGCTGAGGCGCTACGCTAAGCTCAGCTCGCCTGACTCCGCCTATCACTCACGGTAAGAACTATCCTCCGGACGGCGAAGCCGGGGAGCGTGGCGCTGTGGCTTTGGAGAATTCGATCTCCGTCATCAGCGACAGGTCGAACCCATGTGGGCCGCGTTGCGATATCGCCACGGCCTTCTTGAACAGTGATTGGAGTTCCGACTTCTCCGACTCCAATCCTTTATGGTTGACGTTATGCATTCGCCAAGAATCGCTCGTACTCATCGTGAGGGCCGATCCAGAACCAGACCAAGCCATCCGGAGCTTCGGCAGCCAGGGCCCGATATCCGGCTCCCGCTCGAACCGACCATAGCCGCCCGACTTTCTTGAAGTGCAGGGACGGATGCCGCTGGTCCTCTCGCAGCAGAGCATACTGGCGATCAGCCACCTGCTGCACCGCCTCGGGGACCCGAGTATACCATGCCCAGAAGTCGGCCGTGGTGTGATGATTCACAGTGGGCGAGTCCGCCCAGTCCGGTGCTCCTCTAGCGCCTTGTCGATCAAGACGTTGAGTCGGCCGGTCCTCTCGTCGCGCTCGATCTGATCGTCCCAGAGCCGCTCAGCGAACTCCGCCAACCACGCGTGGACGCGTGCCACGTCATCGGGGGATAGCCGTTCGATCGCGGTAGTGATCTCCTCGACTGTGCTCATCGGTGACTCACGTTCGACTGGTGAAGAAGATCGCTCTCACCATAACACGCATTCCCACCCCTCGGCAACCGGAAAATGGACCTGACCGCGCCACGCGCGCCGCACGCCGGCTCTCTGGCTTAGCCCGATGAAAGCAACGCATCAGAGCCAAAGTCCGTGTCGCAGCCCGCGGCGAAGTCGCGGCCCGATCGGGGTCCGCGCCGGGTCGGGAATCGGGCCGGATACGGGCGCTCCCCGGGCGGTCCTCGTCGTCGAGGACACCCCTTGCGACACCTCATCGAACGACGTGACGGCCCGCGCGCGCTCGCGTCAGGGCCGCAGTCGGCCTGTCTGAGCCGTCACCGAGCAAAGCTGTGCGGAAGCGTGACCCATGTGGGCCGCGGTGGGGTCGCGCCACGGGCTTCTTGAACAGGGATTGGAGGTCCGGCTTCGCGGACTCCAATCCTTTATGGTTAGGCATCAGCCAAGCCCACCGACTCGAATGCGTCCGGGAACAATTCCTCCGCCTCTTCGGAAGTTAGCGCCCAGCGGTAATGGGGCGTGAACACATAGGCGCCCCAGTACTGTTGGCACAGAGGGCACCGGAACAGGAATCTCTTGTTGGCCACGTCCGCCGCCAGTTCATCGAGCTGAGCCTGCACTGGATCGTCGCAGAACGAGCAATGCGTCGCTGGCTCGGGAACTGTCGGTTTTCCTGGCCGGAGCCAGTCAAGTAGCCCCATCCGGTTCGTCCTCCGCCGTCTAACTACGAGCTCAGCGGACCCGGCCACGGACCGCTGGGCGATGACTCCGGAGAAAGCGCCGCCCGTGGCCGGGGTCCGCTGAAGCGCGGGGTTAGGCGAATTCATCAAGGTTTCTCACACCCTCTCGCCCCGACTTCTCGCGATGGATCGTGATGCCACATCGACCCATGGCCGCCTCGCAGAGGCGGAACCAACTCAACGAGAGAACGAAGACCGACGCGCACGCGGCCCATTGGACCGATGATATCACCTTCGGAGTGTATTTGAGATAGCCGACGGCGAGCAGTCCGAGAAAGAGTACGACGGCAGAGGAGAGGACGAGGAGCCACCCGGCGAAATTCAACTCGGCAAGGTCATACCCGACAGGCCACCAACCTTGCCGGGGCGGCCCTGCTATTGGGGATGCTTCGGGCATCTTATGTGCGGTCTCCCAGCCGTCTA
This sequence comes from uncultured Planctomycetota bacterium, assembly GCA_963777695.1. GTDB lineage: Bacteria > Planctomycetota > Planctomycetia > Isosphaerales > Isosphaeraceae > CAVZRC01. Next base: position 58,183 of record CAVZRC010000001.1, on the reverse strand, counting down.
ACGACAAGTTCAGCGGCCCGCCGCCAGGCGGGTCCGCTGCAACGCCTTGTTAGGCGATCATTTCGGGTTTACACTTCGAACTCTTTGGGAAGCGCATGCAGCAGAGAACCTGTGACATTTCGCACGGATACCGACTGTTCTGTCGGCCAACGCGGAACCAATGCCATCCCGCGGTCTGGTATGTCGGATGCCGGTGACGGCGCACAATAAAGCGCATTCATAATCGATGCTTCAATACGCTCCAGAAGCCGCGGCATCGGGTCAAGAGACGCAACGAATACACGGAAGGTCGATAATTGAAGTTCGGCGGCCGCGCGAAGCTCTTCCCGACGCCTATCATATTCGCCTTGCTTGTCCGCAGTGCGCTTCCTCATCCAGAAGCCGTGCCAGAGCTCTTCTCGGACACCCCGCTTGAGTGATGCCATGTCGAAAAGAGTATATATTCCGGCTCGGTAAGCGCGCGTGTGCTCGCGAAACCTTTTCACGAACTGCCGTCGAGTAATCCCAGCAGCGTAGATAAGGAACCCGTCGAGATACTCCACGGTCCAGAGATAAACTCCAGAGGAAGACGCCACCGGTGAGTCGGCCAGACTGGTCATCCGACCCCCTGGAGCAAGACCCGGCCACCCGAATGGTCCTTCCCATCGCAGTTCGAGCATAGTGAGTTCCGATGCCTCACCGAGTCGCATGTCTACTGTCGCCTAACCATTGATTATACCGCCCCAAAGGCGTCTTTCTTTACGCCCCAATGGGCGTATAACAACTTCGGAGCGTTGAATTATAAGCCGCAAAATCACCAGTTACAACCAGAACGCCATGGATTGTGCGGACCAATCCGGGTCGACGATCACGCACGACTTCTTGTCGGCTGTCGAAGCCTCTTGATCGGGTGGGTCAAGCGACCGGAGTCTCGAAACGCGCGCAGTGAATGTTCATCGATCCTCGGGATTGATCGCCGTGGCCGGTGGCTCGCGACGTCGTGGCTCGATGTCGAGGGAGCTGTCGAGGTCCTCGGTCGGGAGCTTGGGGTCGTCATAGAGGCGCAGGTATCGATAGTAGACCTCCAGTGTCAGGGCGGCGAGGGTCGTGCAATAGATCCGGCCACCTTTGGAGCCGTAGAGACTCTCGTCGGGATCCCAGCTCCCGGCCTGGTGGCCCGCACTGCGCTGGAGGCCGACGATCCGGTCGCGGACCCGGGAGTTCCATCGGGACCACGGTTCGCCGCCGTGCTGGTAGAGGGCCAGCGTCGCGTAGTACCAGTAATAGAAGTTCGTCGCCCCGCGGTCCGACGGGTTGCGGAGCAGGAATGCGGCGGCCTCTTCGCTGGCCGGCCCCTGGCCGCCGACTCCGGTGAACTGACGGCAGACCCAGGCCTCCGCGGTCATCGTCGGCGTGACCGATTCCGACGGCTGGTAGCGCGCCAGGCCCTTCGACCGGCCGAGTGCGACCTTGTCCAGCCAGGTCAGTGTGCCCTTGCGGATCGACGCCTCGCCGGGGATCGGGATCTCGGCTTCCTTGGCCGACTTCAGGCCCATGACCACCCAGCCGAGGATGCTCGTGTCGCCGACGGTCGCGCCGGGCATGTAACGCCAGGCCAGGCCGTCGCGCGCCAGGGCGCGGACCAGGAACGCTACGGCTCGGGTCGCCGACGCGCAGACGCGCGTCGCCCGTCATGGCATAGCCCTCGCAGAGGGCCAGCGTGGCCATCGCATGACAGTACATCCCCACCACCTGACTCCGGCCGCGGAGGTCGCCGTCGGGCTTCTGTTCGCTCATAAGGAACTTGAGCCCCTTGCCCACCGTCTCGGCATACTTTCCCGAGGTGTGGGTGTAGCCCGAGCCCAGGTAGGTCAGCAGGGCCAGGCCCGTCAGCGCGGTGTCGGCCTCCCAGTACGCGCACTCGCCGAAGCAAGTCTCGCCGACCGGACAGTGCTTGGTGAAATCCTGCTCGCCCTTCGCGGGCGTGCCGTCGTCGTACCGGGCGGTGCCGGCGTCCCATCGGCCGTCCTTGTCCTGGTGGCGGGCCAGCCAGTCGAGAGCGCGCTCCACGGCCAGTTCGCTGGCTTCGCTGGCACCGTCGCCGCTGCGCCGCTTCGGGCGGTCCGGATCAAGCCGAGGCTGATAGACTCGCGGGACATCGGCGAGGGTCCGACCGACGGGCCGCTCGTCGAGCGACGCCAATCCCGAGCCGGCTCCCGGCGTCGTTCGGGACTTCGGCGTCACGCGATCCAGGGCCAGCAAGCCATCCAGGTCCGATGCCGGTCCTGCGGGGGACGCGGCGCCGCCGTCCGGTCGTGACGCGACGCGGCCGGGCTCCATCTCACGTCCGGACGTCGCTCCGATCGGTCCGGCGGAGCCCGCTTCCGGGTTTGAGGGACCGTCGAGGACCTGGGGCACGACGCGACCGGGTGGCACGACCACGACCGATGCATCAGACCGTCCCGGCCGGAGGCGCGCATCGGCGCAGGAGGTTCGCGTCTCGGTTGCCCAGGGCCTCCGCGACCGATCCGGCTCGATCGCGACGCGACGAGCCCGGCTCGGTCGGAGTGGTCGCCGGTTCCCGCTCGACCTCGGCGAGGTTCGGGGGCAATGGCGATGGTCGGACCGGTTGGATGCCGCCGGGCGGTGGGCTCGTCGCCTCGTGCGGAGCGATCGCGGGCGGATCCGCCGCGGAGATCGGCGGCCGGGGCGTCGCGGTCTCCAGGTCGATGGGTACAGTCGGGGGATTCGGTCCGGTCTCCGCGACGGTTTGATCGGCGACCGTCGGGCGAGGGGCACGTAGCACGATGTCGGCCAGCCGGAGTGGCGCCGCGGCCTGCTCCAATCCGGGTGAGGATGAACGAACTCCGGCACTCGCGGGTGTCGAGTCTCCTTCATGATTCTTCGATCCGCCGCCACCCGGTGGGTTCGCCGAGTCCACCAGGGGTGCGACCCGAATCCGGCGGATGTGCGAACGATCCTCGGATCCGGAGGCTTCCCCGCGAATGGCCAGTTGCACCGCAGGGACCGTGCTCCCATAGAGCATGATCCCGAGATGGGCCGCCAGCGACAGGACCAGGCACTTCCTCAGGGCGCGTCGCGAACCCCAGCATAACCAGATCAGCAGCGCCAGTCCGATGCTGCCCAGCCCCAGCACGACCCAGGTGCTCAGATCGGCCCGCAACAAGAACAGTAGCCATTCCAGGTCGAGTCCGTTCATCAATTCCTCGTCCTTCGGTCCTCGAGCGGCTCCGATGCTCACCTCGGTCGACGACCGTCGTGAGGCCGTCGATCGGAGGGGCGCCTCCTACCTGGCTCGTCAATTCGACCCGCGAAGATCGGGCTGACGCCCGAGTTTGGAGGACCTTCGTCCCGTCCCAACCACGGTCTCACGACCGTCGTCACTCGTCCCGATCCCAGGGAACCCGGTCATGATCGCCGGGAACCCTCCACATTTCATCGCCGCAGTCGTCTCGTGAAAAAAACTCACATGAAAGTCAGTGATTGGCTGATTTCGCGGGCGCTCGGTTCCGGGATGCCTCGAGTCGTGCCCGGGCCGTCGCGGCATCCGGCTCCTTGGGGAACCTGGCGGCGAGCCGTTCATAGGTCTCGACGGCATCGGCCCGCTGGTCGAGTCGTTCGTATACCTTACCCGCTTCGAGCAGTGCGGCGGCCTGCCATCGGGGGGCATTGTACAGGATATCCACGCGGAGGAATTCACGGAGGGCCTCGTGGAGGCGATCCTCGTGGAAGAACGTCTCGCCGCGCATCAGTTGGGCCTGGGCGGCCAGCTCGACCGCGGGCCGGGCGTCGATCACGGCCTGGAACGCCCCGCGCACGTCATCGAGCCGGCCCAGGCCCATGAGGGTCTGTCCCCTGGCATAATCCAGCTCGGGGACGGCCGGATCGTCGGCGGCCAGCTCGGATCGGAGCGACTGGATCGCGAGAAGGACCGGCTTCCATCGCTTCAAGGCCACCCAGCACGCGATCTGCTTCAGTCGGACGACCCGCGAGAAGGCCGGGGGGTCGCCGGTGACGGCGGGCTCGCCCAGGAGCGCGGTGAAGCCGGACTCTGCCGCCGCCGCATCGCCAAGCTTCAGCGCCGCCTCGGCACGCAGGAACCGGGCCTCGCGACGATAGGGATTGTCGGGGAACTCGTCCAGGAGACGGCCGAGTGTCGCCGCCGCACCGGACCAGTCCTGGATCTCGACCTGGGTCCGCCCGAGCCGATAGAGCACGGCCGGCAGGATCCGACGAGCCGGGTCCGGGCTGGCCTCGACGCCGGGCGGGCGGGCCTCCTTCGGGTCCTCAGCGGTTTTCCTGGCAGCCAGGGGCGACAGGAGACGGATCACCTCGGCGGAGTCGTGTGCCTGGTTGGCCGACTCCGCCAAGTTGAAGCGGGCATCGGCCGCATAGGCGCTATCGGGGTGCTCCTTCAAGAGGCGCGAGAAGACGCGGTCGGCGTCGGCCGGCTTCGAAGCGTTGACGAGCGACCAGCCCCACTCGGCGAGCAGGACGTCGGCCGTCGCGCCGGCCCTGGCGAGTGATTCACGCGTCTCGGGATCGGCCGAGAGCCGCTCGAATACGCCGGCCGCATCGGAGTTCCGTCCGAGCTTCGCCAAGAGCCGGGCGCGGGCCAGCGCAGCGCGGAGGCCCGGCTCGGTCTTCGGGAACTTCTGCTCCGCCAGCGCATAAGCCGCGAGCGCGTCGTCGGGCTTGCGGGCCGATTCGAGCGACCGGGCTCGGGCCATCGCGATCTCGGCGGAGGTCGGGTCGCCCGGCGCCAGCTCGAGGACGCTGGCAAATGCCTCGGCGGCCTCGCCCGGCTTGCCAAGCGCGTTGAGCGCACGGCCGAGACCGGTGAGGGCTCGAATTCTCAAGGATGGATCGAGCGTCGTCGTTTCCCTCTCCGCTCGTGGAGAGCGAGTCAACAGCAACCGGAATTGCTCCGCGGCCTGATCTGGGTGATGGGCGGCGAGCGCGGCCTCGGCTAGCCGGAGCCGCGTGCGAGGGAGGGCCTTGCCGGCGGGATAACGCTGGGAGAGTATCGCCATAGTCTTGAAGGCGTCCTCCGATCGGCCGGCGCCGTACTGGGCAACGGCCAGTTGCGCCAGGGCGGATTCGGCGACGTCGCCCCGCGGATAGCCGGCCAGGTAGCGTTCCAGCAGCCCCAGGCCCTGGACGTATCGGCCGGCCTCGACGTGCTCCTGGCCGAGCAGGAACTGGGCATTGGCGGCGACCGGGCTGCCCTTCAGCTCGGCAAGGCGGCCGAGGATGGCTTCGGCCTCGGCCGGGCGACCGGTCGCCCGATAGGCCAGCGCCAGCTCATAGCGGGCCTCTTCGGAGGCCCGCGCCGAGAGTGAGGATCCGGATCCGTCCTTCGCGGCTTGCGACGTCTTGAGCAGCGATTCGAGGAGGGTCGCCGCCGCGCGGTGGTCGCCGGCCATGGTGGCGGCCCGGACCTCGATCAGCGCGACGTCGGCGCGCAACGGACTGCGCGGAAAGCGACCGGGGAACCCGCCGGCCAATTTCCGCGCCGTCGCGACATCGCCTCGATCCATTGCCGTCTGTGCCGCCCGATGGAGCGCGTCGTCGGCCCAGGCATCGTTCGGGTCCGATTCGACGACGCGCAGGAACATCGCCTCGGCCTCGGGCAAACGATCGAGCTTCCTCAGGGCCTCGGCGGTGCGGAATTGCACGGCGGAGATCAACGGAGGCGGCGGAGGCTTCCGGGCGGCCGCCTCGAGGATCGACAGGGCCGCCTCGGGGTGGCTCCGCTCCAGCTCGATCGTCGCCAGTTCCAGCGCGGCGTATGCGGACAGGGGCTCCGCCGGGTCGCCGACCAGTTTCTTGAGGAGCGTCTCGGCTTCCTCCGTGCGACCCAGCCGGACGAGGGCCTGGGCGTGTCGCAACCGGGCCTCGTGAGCCAGCGTGCTCGTGGGCGCCGCCCGCTCCAGGGCGGTCATGGCCTCGACGACCTCCGCAAACCGACCCGCCGCTTGCTGGATCGTGCCGATCTGGAGCCAGGCGCGGTCGACCCATTCGGCGGCCCCTTGCTGCGCCAGGTCGCGGAGGACCCGGACGGCCTTGTCGCGGTCTCCGAGTCCGGCGAACGTCCGGCCCAGGCCGTATCGAGCCCGATCGGCCATGCGACCGCGCGGGAACGCCGTCAACGATCGTTCATAGGCCTGTCGCGCACCGGGCAGGTCGTTCATGCCGAAACACACATCGCCCAGATAGGTCCAGGCCATCTCCAGGCCCGCATGATCGCCTTTCGATGCCGTGAACGCCTCGAGGGCACGACGGGCGGCCGGCAGATCGCCGTTCAGGTACGACAGCTCGCCGAGGCGATACCGGGCCGTCCGGGCTCGCGAGTCCCCCGGAGCCTCGTCGAGGAATGTCGCGAAGGCGTCGCGTGCCTCCTTGTACCGCGACCGGTACAACTCTGCGTTGCCGAGGCCGAAGAGCGCATCGATCCGGTCCGGACCCTTCGGGCCGCCGTCGAGGAAGCGATTGTATTCCTCGGCCGCCAGGTCGAACTTCCGCTGGCGGAGGAGACCGTGGGCGAATTTCAAGGCATCCGGGACGCGACGGGGCAATGTCGCATTCGGATTCGGCCCCTGTCGCTCTCCACTCGATGCGGGGGGGCCCTGGACCGGATTGCCGATTGCGGCCTGGGAGCATCCGACGCCGGCCATCAGCACGATGGCCAGGCATCCCAGACAGCATGGCACTGTCAGGACTGATCCCGATCTCGCTCGCTCCCGATGCACCCAGGATCGCTCCGCAATGAATCGTGATCGGTCCGTTCCACCCTCGGAACAGCAAGGAGTCCGACTCGCATCCGTGATCATCTCCTCGCCTCCCCGCTCATCCTCGCACGGTCCTCGTCCATCGGTGTCAATGCCGCCGAGACCACCGCCAACCTACCGTTATACTCGGACTTTCCACTCTTCCTCAAGGCCGCCATCAGGTTGGGATCTCTCCATCTCTTGTTCTCCCGGACGTTTTTTAGAAATCTCTTCGCATCCCTCTGGAATTTGAGAGAAAACTGCTTTAACCTACTCGAAATCCGTAGATTTCCCAGAACACGCAGTCGACAATCTTGTATACTGGAGCAAACCATTCGGGATCGAATCGATTGTGGCGATCCCGGCTCGATGGTTCGTTCGCGTTTGAACCCCAGGAGACTTCATCCATGACTTTGAAGAATCTGGCCGGAGCGGCCGTCCTGAGTGTCTGCGTATCTGCCACAGCGATGGCGCAGGCACCCTCGAAACAGATGCCTACGGCACAAGCCGTACCGCCTGCGAAGACCGTCCCCCAGGCCGTGGCACCGACGCCGACCAAGGTCATGCCTCAGGCCGTCCCGCAGACGCCGACCAAGGTCATGCCTCAGGCCGTCCCGCAGACGCCGACCAAGGTCATGCCTCAGGCCGTCCCGCAGACGCCGACCAAGGTCATGCCTCAGGCCGTCCCGCAGACGCCGACCAAGGTCATGCCTCAAGCCGTCCCGCAGACGCCGACCAAGGTCATGCCTCAGGCCGTCCCGCAGACGCCGACCAAGGTCACTCCTCAAGCCGTCCCGCAGACGCCGACCAAGACCATCCCCTCGGCCGTCCCTCAGACACCGGCCAAGACCATCCCCTCGGCTCAGGGAACAGTCCCGGCGAAGTCCACGCCCCCGATGGGCCAGACGGGTGGCGTTCCCGATACGTCAATGCCGACTAGCACGCCTACGACCCCGGCCACGACCTCGCCGACCGACCTGATTCCTCCTCCCCCGGCCGTCCCCGGGCGCAGGGGTTGAGCCGGATCATCCGCAGGCCATTCTCATTTGATAGCCCCCGACCAGGGACCCCTGGTCGGGGGCTTTTTTCGTAAATGGCCGACGCTGGTGCGATGTCCTGTCCAAGTTCCAAAGGATCGAAACCCGGGTCGTGACGTTCCGGACGAGCTCGCCTTCGAGCGTCCGGATCAGAAGTCATCCGGCGGTTCCTTCCTTAGCCGAGGGGAACAGGGCATGCTTCCGCACGTCATCGGCGAATGTAGCAACGAGAAGCGTTGATATTGACACGATTCAGTCGCACGATGAGGGGATCGATCCCGGAGCGCACAATCTTATTTCGAGGGGAAGTGGCGGAAGTGGAATTGCTGGCGGGTAAGGTCAGGTGGCGCCTCCCAGTCGTGCGATGGGCTGGGAGGCGCGGGACTCGGGGTTAGCTCTGGGGCGAAGCCGCGGGTCCGCTCTGGGGGGAGGGGACCGTCACGGGGACCATGACGCGTCGCGTCACGGCCACCTGGCGTGGGACCTGGCGCTGCTGGGTCGTCATTACCGTGACGGGGACCTGGACCGGGACCGTTACACAGTATTGCTGGCTGACATTCTCGGTCACCTGGCGCTGCCGGGTGGTCATGACGGTCACGGGGACCTGCACCGGGACATTCACCGTATATTGCTGCGTCACGTTCTCGGTCACCTGGCGCTGCTGAGTTGTCATGACGGTCACGGGGACCTGGACCGGGACATTCACCGCGTATTGCTGCGTCATGTTCTCGGTCACCTGGCGCTGCCGGGTGGTCATGACGGTCACGGGGACCTGCACCGGGACATTCACGGCGTATTGCTGGGTCACGTTCTCGGTCACCTGCCTGACCTGGACTGTCGGCACGACGTCCGTCCGTTGCTCGGCGACCCAGGTGGTCGTCGTGACCGGGACCGTCTCGTAGACCTGCTTGGGCTGATAGACCGTGACCGGCACCTGAGTCGTCTGAAGCTGTTGTTCGGGGACTTGGACGTTGACCGTCACCGGGACCATTTCGGTCCGGACCTCGGGGACCTGGATCGTCTGCTGGACGGGGACCATCTGGGTCTTCGTCTGCTGAACGTAGGTCGTCTCGGGGATCGAGCGGACGACCGGCCGCGCGACGTAGACCTGCTCGCAGACGTAGGACGTGACCTGCTTATAGCTCACTCCCCCGCAGGACCCGCATCCGCCGCCGCAGCGGTGCCCGCAAGAGTGACGACAACCGTGACCGGAGCAACCGCTCACGGGAACCATGGTCGTCACGGGAACCTTCCTCGTCTGGTAACAACCTTGCTCCTCCACGACTTGCCTGGTGCTCGTCACGGGGACCGTAACCGTGTAATTTTGCGGGACATAGCTGGTCCGGACCTGCGACGTCATGACCGTCGTGGACCGCGGCTGGTATTGCGTCTGAGCGACCGTCTTCATCACGGTCACGTAATACTGCTTGGTCTGCATTTGCGTGACCGCTTCCATGACGGTCTTGGTCACGGTCTGGTTGATGGTCTGTTGCTTGGGGACGTTCACCGTATAGACGCGGGGGACGTTCACGACCTCCTGGACGCAACGCGTGACGGGGACGGTCTGGTTGCGGGTCTCCGTCCGGTACTGCGTCTGCATCTGCGTGGTCGGCACCTGCTCCGTCACCACCCGCGTGACGGGGATGGTCTGGGTGCGGGTCTCGGTCCGGTATTGCGTCTGCATCTGCGTGGTCGGCACCTGCTCCGTCACCACCCGCGTGACGGGGACGGTCTGGGTGCGGGTCTCGGTCCGGTACTGCGTCTGCATCTGCGTGGTCGGCACCTGCTCGGTCACAACCCGCGTGACGGGCACCGTCCGGGTCTGGTACTCGGTCCTGTACTGCGTCTGCATCTGGGTGACCGGCACCTGGACGCACTGGATGTCATAGACGGTCTCGTAAACGATCTGATCCTGCGGGACATAGGTCACGGTTGTGCCAGCCGCAGCCTGGCCCGAGGCCGCCGGGCCCGATTGCCCGGAAGGCGAGGCGGGCCCTTGCCAATAGGCACCCTCGGACTCGCCCGTCATGAGAGTCGCCACGCAAGCGAAAAAGACCGCCGCCACCTGCCATTCTCTTCGTCGGAACATCGCGTCATCCCCCACCCTGACCTCGAACCGTTCGGAGTCCCTTCTACATAATGCCCATTCCCTGCTCTCGAACTGATCTAGCCAATCGATCCTTCAAGGCCAAATCTCTCAGATTCCGAGAATCACCCAGCTCTCGCAACCAGTCCAGGGCAGCCAATCTATCCGATCTGTCAAGGCACTTCAATCAAAGTCCACCGGGAATTGTTGGCGAGGAAAAGGCAGGAATCGACGAGAAATCAAGTATTAAGAAAGCGCGATGGAGTGTTGAGCGATTCGAAAGAAAAAACGGCCGAGCCCTGGAAGGTCTCGGCCGGTCGAAGACCGCCAACTGGCGGCCGGGTCGCATGGGATTTCGTCTTAGCGGGCCGGGGACTGGGGAGTCGCGGACTGGCCCGAAGCGGCGGGGGCCGGCGCGGCGACGACCGGGCCGGTCGTGACCGGGACCTGGTGATTGACCGTGCGCATCTGGGAGGTCATCACGGTGACCGGGACCTGGTACGGGACGCAGACCGGGACCTGACGGGAGACGGTGTCGGTGACCTGGCGGCAATGGACCGTCGGGACGACCACGGTCTTCTGCTGGGGTACCATCGTCGTGACGGTCACGGGGACCGTCTCGGTGATCGGCCGCTGCCTCATCTCGGTCACGGTCACCTCATAAGACTGGATCTCGTAGGTGTTGATGCATCGGACGACCGGATAGGGGATCCTCTCGACCTTCATCTCGCAGACCTGGACCGTCTCCTGGACGGGATTGTACCTGGTGCGCTGTCGCGGGACCGTGATGGTCTCGGGCACGCGATGGACGACCGGCTTCGTGACGGCAACCTGCTGTTCGTAGCAGGTCGTGACCGGCCGATACTTCACGCAGGCCGTGGTCCCGCCGCAGGCCCCGCAACCGCCGCCACATCGGTGTCCGCACGAGTGCCTACACTGGACGACCGCGACCATGGTCTTGACCGGGACCTTCTGCGTGACATAGCAGGTCTGCTGCTCGACGACGGGGACCATTCGCGTCACGGGGACCATCTCGGTGACGCACTCGGGGATCATCCGCGTGATGACCTTGGTCGTCATCACGGGGGTGCATCGTGTCTGGTAGGCCACGCCCTCCACGGTCTTCGTCACGGGGACCGGCCGTGACAGGCGCTTCACGACCGTGACGGGCTCGCAGACGATCTTGGTCACCGTCTGATTGACCGTCTCCTGCCTGGGGATATACTCGGTCACGGTCCGATTCTCGTTGACGACCTCCTGGACGAGACGCGTCACGGGCACGTTCTCGCTCCGATACTCCGTGCGATACTGGGTCTGCATGTGGGTCACGGGCACTTGCACGCATTCCACCGACTGGACCGTCTCGTAAGCGACCTGTGCCTGTGCACTCGGCGTAGACGATTGTCCGGATGGCTGCGCGACCGCATCCCCCGCGAGGCCGCAGCACGACAGGCACACGGCCGCGAGCATTCCCGGCGACGCGGAAATAACGATCGGTCTGAATAATCGCATTTTTCTCTCTCTCCTGGTGTCAATCTTGGCCGGGCGGTTATCCGGCACGCTCATTCAAACTCCGGAAGGAGGAACGTCAGCATAAACCACACCCACCATCTTTTGGGTGCAGGCCGACGCCGATAATCCGGAGAAACAACCTCGCCAACAAATACTACCCAAATTTTCCAGATTGTCTATGTCAACTCTCCTCTCTTCACAATACCTCGACGCGGACGATCCGGGCGTGTCCTCGCGTCATGCAATCGAGTCGCCCAGGCGGCGAGTCCTCCCGGCGAGAGGCGAAACATCGTGGCTCATCTCAGGTTGCGGATTTCGATCGATTCCAGTATCGTCACGAGATGGAGTCACGACTCCCATCGTCCTGCTGAGCGGAGAAGCCCTGGCCGACCGGCCGTTGCCCGTTGAGCAGACGAGCGGCATCCCATGTCCACCGCGCGGAGCGAGACAAGTTGTCCATATCCAAGCCGGAACGCGAACGCAGCCTCGCCGTCTTCATCGACCTGGAGAACCTGGCGATCGGCTTTCAGAACCAGCGCAAGATCAAGTTCGACGTCGTGAAGGTGCTCGAGCGTCTCGTCGAGAAGGGGAAGTTGATCGTCAAGAAGGCCTATGCCGATTGGAGCCGGTACCCGAGCTATACGGCACCCTTCCATGAGGCGGCGATCGAGCTGATCGAGATCCCCAAGCGTTCGCAGACCGGGAAGAACTCGGCCGATATCCGCCTGGTGGTCGACGCGATCGACCTGGCCTGGAGCAAGCCCCACGTCGACACGTTCGTGATCGTCTCGGGCGATTCCGACTTCTCGCCGCTGGTCTCCAAGCTCAAGGAGAATGGCAAGCACGTCATCGGGCTGGGCATGAAGGGCTCGACATCCGACCTGTTGCGCGATAACTGCGACGAGTTCATCTATTACGAGGACCTGGAACGTCAGGAGCAGAACGAACAGCAGCTCGCCACCGACCTGAACTCCTACCTGCCGCCGAATCTCCCGGAGCGGCAACGCGAGGTCTTCAGCCTGTTCATCGAGGCCTGCTATGCCCTGCGTCGCGAGAACCATGAGGTCCTCTACGCCTCGATGATCAAGGACACCATGAAGCGGAAGAAGCCGTCGTTCGACGAGAGCTATTACGGCTACCGCAGCTTCACGCACCTGCTCGAGGAGGCCGACAACCTGGCGCTGGCGGATATCGAGCGGAATCCCAAGAGCGGCACGTACGTCGTGACGCGATACTGCGGCGAGCGAGACGCCAAGGTCCCCGCCGCGAACGCCCTGCCGGCGCCGACGACCAAGCCAGTGGCCGGCACGCCGGTCAAGGTGTCGCTGGCCGGCACCCCCGCCCCGACGCGCCGGAACAAGACCGGCCCCAGGAGGCACCGACGCTGAGACGCTGTGAATCCATCAATTCCAGATGACGGATCGCGTATTGCGAATGAATTCAAATCCCGAAACACCAAGGACTTATGAATTCACAATCCGGAGCCACTACCCGTGGCCCGCGCGTCGGCGTATGATAGTGGGATTGGCAAAACAGCAAGGCAGTATCTTTGGATCGGGACGTCCGGGGAGTTGAGCCATGGTTCTCGCTCGCGTCGCGTGGGTCCCGGAATTCTTGGCGGTGATGGTGTTAGCCGGTTCCGGGGCGGGCACTTCCGCCGCCGATGATTCTGCTTCGGATCCGGCGCTGGCCAAGCTCGGATTGAAGCTGGCGGGCGCGGCCGTGATGCTCGAGGCCGAGTCGGAGGTGCATAGCAAGGCCACGGAAGTCCGGCAACTCGCCAGGCAGTGGAGCAACGCGGTCATGCAGCAGCGGAGCACGGTCAGCGAGAAGGAATACCAATCGACCATCAAGGGGCTCACCGACGAGACCAACGCGCTCAAGAACGAGCTGAACGCCACCAACCGGATGCTCGGCCAGCTTCCCATGAATCGCGGTCGCTACATCAACAACTATGCCGCCCAGGAAGCGTCCGATCTGCGTGCGTATCAGCAGCAGTTGAACTGGGAGATCGCCCAGCGGAACACCTTCTTGGGCCAGCTCAAGAGCCAGCCTTTCGATCCCAAGGCGAAGCTCAAGATCGACGCGGAGGTCCGGGACAAGAGCGAAGCCCTCCATCAGGCCGTGATGGACCTGCGGAAGCTCGTCGACGAGACCGGGGAGAAATACAAGGAACTGGCCAAGAATGACGAGGCCAAGAAGGTCGTGAGCGGCCTCGAGAAGAAGACAGGCACCAAGCTCAAGCTGTCGCCGTCGAGACAGTACCACCTCGAGGTCAAATATCTGGAACGGGTGGAGAGAGAGGTCTCGGGCGACTCGTCCGCGGCCGGCGCGACGACCAAGCCGTCGCGGAAGGCGCACCGGACCGGCAAGGCGAAACGATCGTCCAAGCCGGCCGCCGGGGCTGATGATTCGGGCAGTTCGTTCTGAGAGAAGGCGCGGCCGGAGGCCGCCACTGCGCCGCGACGTCGCGATCCATCATCCTCCTTTCGAAAGCCGTTCGATGACGATCCTCGCGTCGCTATTGCTCATCCCCGCACTCGCCTTCCCCCTGGGGCTACCAGCCGTGGAGACCGCCGACCAGACCCACGCACTCGTGCGAGGGAACAACGCGTTCGCCTTGGACCTCTACGGCAAGCTCGCCCAGGGCGATGGCAATCGGTTCTTGTCGCCGTTCTCGATCTCCACGGCCCTGGCGATGACCTACGCCGGGGCCGAGGGCGAGACGGCCAGCCAGATAGCAAGAACCCTCCATTTCGACCTGCCCGCCGATCGGCTCCATCCGGCATTCCATCGCTTGACCACGGATTTGATGAGTCGGACTTCCGCCCCGACGGGGTCGAAGGCCGAACCCGACGTCCAGCTCCTTACGGCCAACGCGATCTGGACCCAGACCGGTGAACCGATCCTCACGGACTTCCGCAAGCGCATCGAGGTGAACTACCGAGGGGGCATCTACCCGGTCGACTTCCACGCGGTCGAAGCGGCCTGTCGGACCATCAATGCCTGGGTGGAAGAGCAGACCCGGGATAAGATCAAGGACCTGATCAAGCCGGACCTCATCAGCGCGAAAACCTCCCTGGTCCTGACGAATGCGATCTACTTCAAGGCGCTCTGGGATGCGCCGTTTCCAGCCGAGTCCACGCGTCCCGGCGAGTTCCTGGCCGCGACGGGGGAGAAAGTCCCCGTCAAGTTGATGAACCATTCCGAACGATTCGGCTATTACCAGGAGGGGACGCTCCAGGCCCTCGAGCTGCCCTACAAGGGGAATACCCTGGCCATGGTGATCTTCCTCCCGGGCTCGCCCGGCGGACTGGCCGCGTTCGAGTCATTCTTGACCGCCGCGAAGCTCGAGACCTGGCTGGCGAAGCTCTCGCCGCATCGGGTGAATGTGAGTCTCCCCAAGTTCCGCCTCACCGGCGAATTCGAGCTGAAGTCCGCGCTCTCCGCGCTCGGGATGACCGATGCATTCCACAGCACCGCCGATTTCTCGGGGATGACCGGCACGCGCGATCTCATGATCTCGGCGGTGGTCCACAAGGCGTTCGTCGAGGTCGAGGAGAAGGGGACCGAGGCCGCCGCGGCCACCGGAGTGATCATGAGCCGGGCCCTGGCCGTCGTCCAACCGATCGTCTTCCGCGCCGATCGTCCCTTCTTCTTCTTGATCCGGGACCTGCGCACCGGGAGTATCCTGTTCCTCGGCCGCATGGTACGGCCCGAGAGCTCTTGAGGGGCCGGATTGCGGATTGCGGATTCCAGATCCCGATCGCAGTTCAGATCTCGCCTTGCGGATCGTGCGGGACGAATCCGGCGATTCCGCTACAGACCATCGGCCAGCGAACGATCGTCGGGGCAGGGGAGATGCAGCGCGACGACCAGTCCGGGATTGGCGTTGAAGGCCGTGACGGTGCCCTGATGCAGCTCGACGGCCCGTCGGGCGATGGCCAGTCCCAGGCCGACGCCTCCGCTCGACCGATCCCGGTCCCCCTCGACGCGAAAGAACGGCTCGAAGATGTCGCCGAGCAGCTCGCGAGGGACGCCCGTCCCGTGGTCGCGGATCGCGACCTCGGCCAGGTTATGATGGCGGGACAGCTCGATGTTGACCGAGGTCCCCGCGGGGGAATGCCGGATCGCGTTCCGCAAGACGTTCTCGCAGGCGCGACGGAGCAGCTCGTGCTCGCCGGTGATGACCAGCGACCGATCACCCTTGAGGACCAGCCGGCACCCTTGCGCATCGGCCTCGAGCGAACAATCCGCGACGAGCTCCTGGAGCAGCTTCGCGAGGTTGACGTCCTCGAGATTCCGGGCGCCGGGGTCTCCTTCGGCGCGGGTGAGCTGGAGGAGCTCGTTGACCAGGTGATTGAGCCGGTCCCCTTCCTTGCGGATGCGTCCCAGGGCGGCGTCGCGATCCGTGCTGGTCCTGGCCAGCTCGACGGCGAAGCCCAGCCGCGCCAGCGGCGAGCGCAATTCGTGCGAGACGTCCTGGAGCAGCCGGCGCTCGGCCGTCAGCAGGGTGGCGATCTGGTCGGCCATCCGGTTGAACGCCTGTGCCAGGTCGCCGATCTCGTCGCGACGGGAGAGGTGATAGCGGATGCCGAGGTCGCCCCGGCCGAACTTCTCCAGGACCCGGCGCAGGCGCGCAGGGGCGAGGCCAGGTGGACCGCCAGCGTATAGCAGAGGATCCCGATCAGGACGGGCAGCCACAAGAAATACAGGAGCGTTTCGGTCGGGCTGATACCCGGCCGCGGCGGCAAGACCGCGATCATGCGATAGCGTCGATTGCCCGAGCCGTGGACCAGGACATGAGGTGATTCGCGGGAAGGGAAGGCCAGGATCGGGAAGAGCCACGATCGCGATCGGCGCGCGCGGGTCCGCGACGATCGCATCGCCAGCAGGGCCGATCGATCCTCGCCGTTGACCAGGTCCACGCCTCGCGCGTCGGTCAGGAAATAGTCGGTCTCGGTGTACGACTTCAGGCGCCGCAGGTAGGCGGCCAGCCGCGTCGGCCCGCCCTCCTCATAGGAGCGCCGGGCCTCGTCCAGCAGCATCGCATGGAGCCGGGGGATCGCCGGATCGCGGTCGCGTCCGGAGAGCCGTTCGGAGAGCAGGACGGCCGTCGCCATGAAGCCCACCAGCGAGAGCACGACCGTCAAGGTGAACCAGACGACGATCTTGGCGAAGATCGACCCGACTCGGATCCTCATGGAGTGGACTCTTGGTGCTCGCCGACCTCGGCACAGAAGAGATACCCGACGCCGCGAATCGTCCGGATCAGGCCGCCGAGCCCGCCGAGTTTCCTCCGCAGGTGGCTGACGTGCACGTCCAGCGAGCGATCCTGGGCCGAGGCGGGACGCCGGTAGATCGCCGAGGAGAGCTCATTGCGGGAGATGATCCGCCCGGCCGATCGGACGATCAGCTCGAGGATGTCGAACTCGGTCGTCGTGACCTCGACGGGGATGCCGCCGCACCAGACCTCGCGCGTGCCCGGGACCAGCCGGACGCCGTTGACCTCGAGGACCTCCGGGCCGCCGAGGGCCAGGGCCGACCGGCTGCTGCGGCGGAGCACCGCGCGGATGCGGGCGATCAGCTCCTCGGGCTCGAACGGCTTGGGCAGGTAATCGTCGGCACCCAGGTCCAGCCCGGCGACGCGGTCGGCTCGAGCCGTCCGGGCCGTCAGCATGATGATCGGCACGAGACTCCGGCGGCGGACCTGCCTGAGCAGCTCGAAGCCGTCGAGGCCGGGCAGCATCACGTCGAGCAACAACAGGTCGTGCTCGCCACCCAGCGCCCGCGCCAGCCCGACCCGTCCGTCATGGATCACCTCGACCATCATGCCCCGCGTGGAGAAGAATTCGCGCATCAAGTCGCATAACTCCACGTCGTCGTCGATTAACAGGACCGAGATCTCTCGCTCGGCCTGGGCTGCTCTCGATTCGGTGTTCATCAGGCTAACATTTCTCATCGCGAGAAAGAAACTCCGTCCATTCAACCCCAAGAACGCGATGTCGGATCGGGGCCGGGCCGTCTTCACGCGCTCCGAGCAGCGGATGGACCCAAGATCCCCGGCCCACCCGCTGGAATCCTTCATCTTCTCCCACTCAATGGCCATCAGAACATGCGACCTCCCATCATCCCAAACCCGCCACCGCCCTGACCGAACCTGCCGCCCTGACCGAACCCGCCGCCCTGGCCGTAGCCGCCGCCCTGGCCGTAGCTCGTGGCCTGCATCCCGGCGCTGCCCATGCCCATGATGCCGGGGCCCCCGAGTCCGGGTATGCCGACCAGGTACTGCTGGACCGATTGCATCGTGGCGTTAACGCTCGCGATGCTCGTCGCCGATGCGGAGGAGTTGCTCGACGTGGGAGTCGTCTGGGTGGAATTGGCCTGGATCGCCGTCTCGAGTGCCGACTGATCGGCCTGGATCTGGCTGACCTGCGTCGCGGTCATGCCCTCGATGGTGAAGACGGCCGCCGTGTCCGTCTGGACCTCAGTCACGGCCTGCGAGCCGGTGAGCGTACCCTTGCCGATCGCATTCAGGTCATCCTCCACCTGGCCGATCGAGGCATAGGTCGCCTGGGCACCGCTCGGGGTGTCATTCTTCAGGTCGGTCTGGAGCGTCTGCATGGCCGTCTGGACGGCCGAGCCGGTCGTTGGGCTACTCGTGCTCGAGCCGGTCGCGGTCGTCGTGCTCGCACTCGTCGCGCTCGAACTCGTCGTGCTCGTACCCGTCGAATTGGTCAAGGTCGGCGAGGTGGTGCTCGACGCGGACTGGATCGCCGTCTGGACGGCCTGGATATCGGACTGGATCTGGCCGACCTGGGTCGAGCTCAAACCCAGGCTGGTCAGGATGGCCGCCTCATCGTTCTGGATCGCGGTCGTGGCCGCGGTCCCGGTCAGGGTCCCTTTCCGGATCGACTCGAGATCATCCTGGAGCTGGCCGACCGTCGCGTGCGTGGGCGACGCGCCGACCGAGACGTCGTTGTTATAGTCCGATTGCAGCGTCTGGAAAGCCGACTGGACGGCCGACGAGTTCAGGACGCTCCGCGATGGCCGCGCCGTCGTGCCGCTCCCCGTATTCAACAACGAGGAGGTCAGGAGGTAAATTGGGTCCTTCATCCCGCCACCCAAACCAAGACTTCCCTTGCCGAACATCGCGCCCTCGCCGGCTCCGCCGAACGAGCCCATCTCGGCCATCATGCCGGGGCGTCCACCCCCGCCGAGTGAATCAAGTCCCATGCCGCGCGACAGGAGCTGCCTCCCCTCGAGTGCCTCGCAACCGATCGATGCCTTCGGATTCCGATACGGCCGCTTCTCCGAGATCATGCGTTCCGTGATACCAAGCATGGAATCATCCTCCGTGACAGGCGCCGGAATGACGGGATTCGCAGCAAACCCAATCCCACCATGATTTTCTGAGAGAGAAAAGGAACGGCGGGCTCTCAGAGGAATGGTCCGGACATCTTGCAGGACAGAGAGGAATCCGTTCCCTCTACACATGGGAATCGTAATACACACTCCTGGTCGCCACGGGGGACGCCGAATTGACAATCCTTAACATTTGGGAGGTTGAGTCTGCTGAGTCGGCTTCTCGAAAAATCCCCGCGCTGTCTCGTTCATCATCTTACGCCTGAGTCCCTGGACGACGGCATCAGCCGGTCGTCCCGCACTGACCTGATCGGGTTGGATGCCGGCACGAGAGTTGGGGGTTTCGGCCGGCTGCGGCGGATGGGGCTTCCGAGAGGAGTGAACGATGAGAGGGTTTCCACGAGTCAGCAGACGGGGGATTCTCTGGATGGGAGTGGTGATCGGTTCGATCGCCGTGGCGGGCACGATCGCCGCCTCTTCAGCACCGGCGCCGATCGAGCCCGGATCCGGGGAGATGCGGTTCGATGAGTCGACGGTGCCCGCGCTGTCGCCGGTCGTGAACACCCCGGAGTCGGCGAAGGACCTGATCGTCCACGAGTGGGGGACGTTCCTGGGGATGAGTGCTTCCGACGGCACGGCGCTCGATGGCATGTACCACGAAGAGCATGCCCTGCCGTCGTTCGTACACAGCCGATCTCGCGATCAGCTCCTGCTGCCGATGATGGATCTCAAGGGTGAGACTCCCGTGATTTATTTCTACACGCCGAGGCCGGTCAGCGTGAATGTCGCCGTGGGGTTCCCCCAGGGCATCTGGACGCACTGGTATCCGCAGGCGGCGATGGTCAGGCCCTCGCTGCTCGATCAGGCGCAGGCACCCGACCGGCCGATGAATGGCCGGATCTGCTGGTATGCCGACGTGATCCCGGCGGCGACGGTCCCGATGGAGCTGAGCAAGCGGGTCGGCGCGATCTCGCGACCCTCGAAGCTGGACCTGCCGCAGACGAGCCCCGATGCCCTGTGGGACTTCGCGCGTGACGTCAACGCGGAGTTCGTCAGGACCATCGACCGGACCGGCAAGATCGACCGGGCGAATTACGAGCGATTCCTCTTCTATCGAGGGCTGGGCCGATCGCGGATGCCGATGCGCGCCGACGCCCGGAGCGGCGGGACCCTGGCACTCGATCGCGAGCCAACGCTCGGCGAGGGGGTCCGGCACATCTTCGTCCTCAAGGTCGAGAACGGCCGCGGCGCCTATCAATACCGCCCCGCGCTACGGCCCGGCGAGCAGGAGACCGGCGTGATCCCGTCGATGGACGACGCCAGGCCCCTGGCCGAATTCACCGAGGCGGTCGCCGATGCCCTCGCCGCGAAGTTGACCGAGTCGGGACTCTATGCCAAGGAGGCCCGGGCGATGGTCAACACCTGGAAGAGCAGCTACTTCCAGAACGACGGCATCCGGGTCCTGTTCGTGCTGCCGCAGTCCTGGACGGATTCGTTCATCCCGATCGCGATCAATCCCAAGCCCAAGGCGATCGTCCGTGTGATGGTCGGCCGGCTGGAATTGCTGAGCCCCGAGCGCGAGCGAATGGCCGAGGCCGCGGTCCGCGACCTGGCCGGGGCCGACGCGGCAAGGCGACTCGAGGCATTCGGGTACCTCCGTGACCAGGGGCGTTATGTCGAGCCGATCGTACGCCGGATTGCCAGGACGACGCGCGACGAGGGCGTGCGAGAGGTCTGTCGCCAACTGCTCCTGACCGAGCTGGTGACCGATCTCCGCTCGGCCGTGCACAATGCCGCCAACGGTGCGCCGATCAAACACAACCCGCTGGTCGTCCCGCCGGACCCGCTGCTGATCCGCGCCCACCTCGCACGGTTGCTGCGGGATATCGGACGGTCGGAAGAGGCACATGCCGAGGCCGGCGCCGTCTGGCGAGAGCTCCGGAACCACCCGGATTCCCCGAACACACTCGAGATCCAGGCCGCCGTCCACGAGGCGATGGGCGACGACCGACGCGCCGCGGAAACGTACGGCCGCCGGCTCGAGATGCACGTCAACTCATTCCCGCCGAATGTCCAGCCGGATAACTTCGTCTGGCTGAGAGACTGGTGGGTCGGCCATGGCTATGCGCGTTGCCTGATGCGGACCGGAAACGCCGACGCGACCATCGCGTCGCTGCAAGCGACGCCCGGCCGGCTCGATCGCGTGCGCCTGGGCCTCCTCCTCGACGCGAAGGGCCAGGGCGACCGAGCCCAGGCGCAATGGTCCTCGCTGATGGCCAGGCCCGAGGTCAAGGCGGCCGCCGTGCCAGTCGCGAACCTGCCCAAGCTGTGAAATCATCTACGAGAAGGGCGTCGGAGCGAGGGCAAGATGGTCCGTCGATCCCGCGTCCGTCTTGTACGTGCCGGCCCCTTGAGACGACCATGAGATCAGGAGCACCCCTGATGCCATCCGCCGTCGATCCGCAACAACCGACGCGGCCACCGCTCCAGGGCGACGACCTGGAGCGGTTCCGCGCCTACCTGGGCCTGCTCGCCCGCATGGAAGTCTCGCCACGGCTGCGCGACCGAATCGACCTGTCCGGTGTCGTCCAGCAGACCTTGCTCGAGGCCCACCAGTCGTTGAAGGAACAGCCAGCCCGGGAACGGGACAGCCGGGCGACCGCCACCTGGCTGCGTTCGATCCTGGGCCATAACCTGGCCGATGCGCTGCGCAAGCTGATGGCCGGCAAGCGGGATGTGCGCCGGGAATGGTCGCTGGACGCGGCGCTCGACCAATCGGCATCGCGGCTGGAGCATTGGCTGGCGGTGGCGCAGTCGTCGCCGAGCCAGCGTGCCATCCGCAACGAGGAGCTGCTCAGGATGGCCGAGCACCTCGCCGAGCTGCCCGAATCCCAGCGACTGGCCATCGAGCTGCATCACCTCCGCGGGATGCCGCTGGCCGAGATCGCCGCCGAGCTCGGATCGACCAAGGCCGCGGTCGCCGGACTCCTCCATCGCGGACTGAAGACCCTTCGCGCGCAACTCGAACCGTCTTCGAATGAGTGAGTGGTCGGCATCTTCATCCGATTGCTGTAGGGTGGGTGAAACCCACCGATAGGCAGACCTTTCCCGGTGGGTGTCACCCACCCTACGAGCGAGGCGAATCCATGGCCGGCATTTCCGCGAGCATCGCCGGACTCCGTCCCGACCCGGAAGACGAGCGAGAGCAACGGCTCAACGAGGTCATCGCGGCCTACCTGGACGATCTCGAGGCGGGCCGATCGCCGGATCGCACCGAGCTGCTGGCGAAATATCCCGATCTGGCCACCGACCTGGCGTCCTTCTTCGCCAATCAGGACCATCTCTACCGGCTCACCGCACCGTTGCGAGACCCGAGAGCACCCGGCGAACCGACGCCCTCGGTCATCCCTTTCCCGGCACGAGACGGGCGTTGGGTGGACGATCCGGCCCCGAGCGTCCGCTATTTCGGCGACTACGAGTTGCTGGAGATCATCGCCGAGGGGGGCATGGGCGTCGTCTACAAGGCGCGTCAGGTCAGCCTGGACCGCGTGCTGGCGTTGAAGATGGTCCGCGCGGGCCGGTTCGCGACACGAGACGATCTCCAACGGTTCCGCCTGGAGGCGGAGGCCGCGGCACACCTGGATCATCCCCACATCGTGCCGATCCACGAGATCGGCGAATACGACGGACACCATTACTTCAGCATGAAGCTGGTCGACGGGGGCAACCT
The DNA here is from genome assembly GCA_963777695.1 of uncultured Planctomycetota bacterium. GTDB lineage: Bacteria > Planctomycetota > Planctomycetia > Isosphaerales > Isosphaeraceae > CAVZRC01. The sequence goes on along the minus strand of CAVZRC010000001.1, from coordinate 35,683 downwards.
CGCGACACACGCCGGCCAATACGCCGACGACCCTCGCGCCGCGGCGAGTCTGATGGCGACCGTGGCCCGTGCGGTCCATTATGCCCATCAGCGCGGCATCCTCCACCGCGACTTGAAGCCCGCGAACATCCTGCTGAGCGGCCGTCCCGACCGGCCGATGGAGGATTGGGTCCCGATGGTGACCGACTTCGGCCTGGCCAAGCGGTTCGAGGGGCCGCTTGCCGCCGGATTGACCCAGTCCGGCTCGCTCGTCGGGACGCCCGGCTACATGGCCCCCGAGCAGGCCGACGGCACCCGCGAGGCGATCACGACGGCCGTCGATGTCCACGCGCTCGGGGTGATCCTCTTCGAGCTCCTCACCGGACGCCCGCCCTTTCGCGCCGAGACGGTGCTTGAGACACTCCGGATGGTCCGCGAGCAGGAGCCGGCTCGCCCCCGGTCGATCAATCCGAGGGTGCCGGGCGACCTGGCGACGATCGCGTTGAAATGCCTGGAAAAATCCCCATCGCGGAGATATCGCTCGGCGGAGGCGCTCGCCGAGGACCTGGAGCGCTGGCTCGCGCACCTGCCGATCCGGGCGCGACGCGCGACGCTCCCGGAGCACCTGGCGAAGTGGGCTCGAAGGCGTCCGTGGGTGGCCGCATTGATGGCCGTCGGCGTCCTGGCGGTCGCGACCTCCGCGATGGCCATCCGCGGGCTGATCTCCTCGGCGAGGCTCCAGACGGTCCTGGACCGGACGCGCGAGCACGCGATCTGGATGGAACAGGAGAAGTACTTCAATGGGGTGCTCGCCGCCGAGCAGGCCCTGGCGAGTCACAATCCCGACCAGGCCCGGCGACTGCTCGAGGAATGTCCGCCTCGGCTCCGGAACTGGGAGTGGCATCACCTGTTGCGCCGACTGCACTCGGAGCTGCGCGTGATCCAGGGGCACTCGGGATTCCTCTGCGGCTCCGACTTCGCGCCGGGCTCCCTCGAGGTCCTGCGTTGCGCGGAGGACGTCCTTCCCGGCTCGATCTGGGGAATCGCCACGAATCCGTTTCAGCCTTATCTGACGGAGATGCAACGGAACTCCCAATCGGGATCCACCGCCGGCCGCCTCCACGGCCTGGATGGCTCGGCCTACGGGCTGACCTTCGATCGACAAGGAATCCGCGTCGCGACGGCCGGGTCGGACGGCGTCGTCAAGGTCTGGAACGTGCTCGACGGCAAGATGACCCACCTGTTCCGCGGCCACGACGGCTGGGCAACCTCGGTGTCGTTCAGCCCGGATGGCACCCGTCTGGCCTCGGCCGGGAAGGACGGGGTGGTCCGCCTCTGGGACACGCGGCAGGATGCCGGCATCGACCAGGGCCGCCCCCTGAAGTCCCTCACCGGCCATGCGGGGATGGTCTTCGGTGTCACATTCAGTCCGGATGGTACCAAGCTCGCCTCGGCCGGGGCGGACGCCACCGTCCGGATCTGGGAGCCGGCCCGCGCCGCGGCCGGTGCGACCCGAGTTCTGGAGGGTCATCTGCACGAGGTGATCGCCGTGGCGTTCCACCCGGACGGGCGTCGCGTCGCCGCCGGCGGGGCCGACCGGGAAGTCCGGATCTGGGACATCGCGTCCGGTCAGTTGCGCTCGGCGTTCCGGACCGGGTCGGCCCGTATCAATGCGATGGCCTTCAGCCCGGACGGCAATAGGCTCGCGATCGGGGGGCTCGACCATTCGGTCTCGATCTGGGACCTCGCGACTCATCAGCTCATCGTCGATTATCCCGGGCACGAGCAATCGGTGTTGTATGTCGGCTTCAGCCCCGATGGGAGAGTCCTGGTCTCGGCCAGCCAGGATGCGACGATCAAGTTGTGGGACCCCAGCTCGGAGCCGGGGGTGCGCCTGTTCCACGTCGGGCCGGCTGCTCCGCGATGGGTCGGAGGCGTGGCGTTCTCACCGGCCGGCCGCGAGCTGGCCGCGGCGGGCACGGAACGGACGGTCGCCCTGTGGGATACAGCGTCCGGCCGGCCGAACCGCGAGCTCCGTGGCGGCTCGGGCACGATGATCGCCGTCGGTTACGATCCGACCGGCATGCGACTGGCCGCGGCCGGTAGCGATCGGACCGTCCGCGTCTGGAATCTCCAGTCCGGCGGCGATCCGATCACGATCGAAGCGATGGGCGAGGGTTTCTCCAGCCTGGCCTTCCGACCCGACGGGAGCCAGCTCGCGACCGGTGGCGGCGATCCGCCCGTGGTGGTCCAGGAGCCTGGAGGCAAGTTCCCCCGCGCCGAGGGCGATGGCCGGACCATCCGGATCTGGGACCCGGCCACGGGACGCCAGATCCGGGCGTTGACCGGTCATGTGGGCTCGGTCCATTCGGTGGCGTTTCGTCCCGACGGCACCCGGCTGGCCTCCGCCGGCGCCGATCGATCGATCCGCATCTGGGACACAGCCTCGGGCAATCGGGTCTCAGTCCTGGAGGGTCATACCGGAGCGGTCTTCGCCGTCGCATACAGTCCCGACGGCACCCGGCTGGCCTCCGCCGGCGCCGATCGATCGATCCGCATCTGGGATCCGGAGACCGGCCGTCCGATCCTGATCCTCGACAACCATACCAACTGGATCATGGGCCTGGCCTTCAGCCCCGACGGCACCAGGTTGGCCTCCGCCGGCGCCGATCAGACCGTCCGGGTCTGGGACCCAGCTCGAGGCCGGGAGGTCCTGACCCTGCGCGGCCCTCGCGACTGGGTTCATGGTGTCGCGTTCCACCCCGATGGTCATGCGATTGCCGCCGCCTCGGCCGACGGGATGGTTCGGATCTGGGAAGCGGGTCGGCCCTGATCGTTTCGAACTTGACGCATACCACCTCGAGGAGTATGAGAAGCCCTGACGAAAGGGAGCGAAAAATGACTGAAAATATCCGAGGCGGTAAGAGCACCACCAAGAAGGTCGCGAAGAAGGCGGCCGCGCGGCCCGGCCCGGGCGCGGACGAGGCAGAAGGGGAAGCCGCCGTGCTCGCGAAGATCGCCGAGATGCCGGCACCGGATCGCGCCCTGGGCGAGCGGCTCCATGCGCTCATCAAGGCCAGCACGCCAGCCCTCTCGCCGAGGCTCTGGTACGGGATGCCCGCGTATGCCAAGGACGGGAAGGTCATCTGCTTCTTCCAGGGCGCGTCGAAGTTCAAGACGAGGTACGCGACCCTCGGCTTCATGCACGCGGCGAACCTCGACGACGGTGCCATGTGGCCGACCGCATTTGCACTTACCGAGTTGACGGCCGCCGAAGAGGCAAGGATCGGCGCTCTCGTGAAGAAAGCGGTGACCTGAGGACCGAGTACCCCGGTGGCCACGGAACGCGTTTCACGCCGGGCGGGAGTCGAGGGCCTCGCGTACGAAAGCCCAGTAGAGGATGTCGAGGTCCTCGGGCCCCTCACGCCAAGGGGCGATGGCTTCCTCGATCCGCGCGACGCGGTCGGGCCCGGGTGCCGTTCGCTTCACCAGCTCGCCGAGCAAGGCGAAGACGCGCGCACGGACGATCGCCTCATTGGCGTCGCGGAGGAAGCCGAGCATCGTCTCGAATTCGCCATCCGGGACGGGGCGACCCGCCTGGAAAGCGGCGATGATCCGCGTCATCTCGCTGTAGTCGGCCTGGGGCATCCATCCATTCGCCTCGAAAGTCGCGCCGATCTGCTCGTGATCGACCGGTGGGCAATAGCCCTCGGCACACCGGGCCGCCGACTCTTGCATCGCCTCGAGCTGTTCGGGGGTCAGGCTCTCGAAGAATTGCTTCGCCTTCGCCTGCGCTCGCTCGCGGGCCGCTCGGACTCGCTGCATGTCGTCTACGTTCATGAGGGTCGCCTCCGGAGCTATCCTAGACACAATCCAAAGTTATTACGAATTCTAATCTTTCCGTCCCACAGCCCACTCCATCAAACGCCATCGTGGGTCGCGGGCCGACCGCCCCGCCGGGCCGTCTTGCTCATGCGGATCGAAGGTCCTTGCTCGCGGCGATTACTTCGATTACTCTATTTGGTGGATCGAGCAGACCGATGTCGGCCGCCGTCATCGGGTCTCGCGTTCCCGATCCGTTGCAAATCGTCCGCGCGAATCCGGTGCAGGAATGCAGTTCTCAGCCCAAGGAACCGCGGTGCCTCTGAGGCTCGGAGCGATCCTGTCGCTCCTGATGGTCCTCTGCGCCCCGGCCCCCGCGGCCCGAGCCGGCTGTTCGGCCCACTACCTCACCTCGCGGACACTAGCAGCCGCGGAGACATTCGCCCTCGATCCACTGATCCTGAGCGCGTCGGTGCTCCCACCTCACGGCGAGACACCGCCGTCGCGTCCGACCCCGTGCTCCGGGGCGCTCTGCTCCGGTATCCCGGCCGTCCCGCTTTCGACCGTGCCGGCCGTCATGACCGAGAGCGATGGCGACTGGGCCATCTCCCTTCTTCCTCCTGTCCTCGCCGATCCCGGATCGATCGACTGCCCGGCCGAGGTGGCGAGCCTCGTTCCCGTCGACCAACCTTCCTCGATCTTCCATCCACCTCGCCGCCCCAGCCCTCGGCCCACGACCTGATCGTCTCATCCGGCGCCCAGACTCGCGACTCGTCTCGGCCCTTGTCGGCCGGGCGCCGTCTGTGGCGGCTTCTCCGAGGCAGACTCGCTCGGCGCCAGCATCGCGAGGGGATCAGGCGCACCTCGTGGATGGCTATGACGCCACCCTTGAAGTCAGGCGGCCTCAGACGCTCGCACCCTGGCTAAAGTCCATCGACCCGCAATTTCGGGGCTTCGCGTTCGGTGGTATGACTTTCCCACCTCAAATGAGGTCTCGTCTTCGCGGTCAAGGTGCGGCCCCATGCCGGCACGCTGTTGGATACACCAAGCCGCCCTGCCAGACGCCGGCCGGCCCATCTGCGGGAGAGGCAGTCCGCATGGTGAACGCTGCCTTCCTCGGCCTGCCGTCCGACGAGAAGCAGCCTTCTGATGAGATTCTGCGCCGCCAAGTTCAGGTCAAGCTGGTATCGAGAGAGGAACTTGCAGTATGAACCGACCGCCTGGATGGTTTCGGCGCCGAGCCACCTTGCTCGTGTCTGCGGCCATTGTCATCAGCCTGTACGTAATGACTCGCGAGCGGGTACTATCCAAGGCCGAATCGGAAGAGGTCGTCAACAACTTCCGATTTAGGCGGACGCCGTTGCCCGAAGTGGCCAACCACCCGTCGTACAAGTACGTCCGGAAGGTCCACCCCAGCGTGCGGCACATCCGAGCGTACGTGTCCACACTCGGGGCCAGTGTGGCGATGGGCGATCTGGACGGCGACGGACTGCAAAACGACGTCGTCTGGGTCGATCCGCGCACCGACCAGGTCATTTGCGGTCCGGTACCTGGTACCGGGGCGCGTTACGCAACATTCGCACTCGATCCCGGAGCGTCGTTCCCCAACTGGGACCCCGCGACGATGTGCCCCCAGACGACCCTGATCGTCAACTTGAATGAGGACGGCCTGATGGACGTGCTCGTCGTCTACTGGGGCCGTAGCCCGATCGTTTATCTGCGCCGAACGCCCACGGACTCGAAGATCCCGCCCTCGATCGCTGCATTCGAAGCGCAGGAATTGGTCAAGGGGTCCGACCGTTGGTATTCCTCCACGGCGGTTGCGGCCGACCTGGACGGCAACGGGCACATCGATCTGATCGTCGGCAACTACCTCCCCGACGGCTCCCGCATGATCGACGAGAATGCCGAGGGGTCCGAAACCTTGCATGACTCGCTGGCGAGGTCCGGCAACGGCGGTGGTCTCCGATTTTTCCGGTTTGTGGGCGCAACCTCTGGCGAGCATCCGACGGTCCGATTCGACCAGCAGATGGACTCGATCGCCGAGGAACTGACCCATAGCTGGAGTTATGCCATCGGGCCGGTGGACCTCGACGGTGACTTGCTGCCGGAAATCTACGTTGCCAACGACTTCGGCCCCGACCGCCTGCTGCATAACAGGTCGATCCCCGGCCACTTCGAGTTCGTGGCCTTGCACGGCGAGCGAACGATGGGCACGCCGGCCTCGTGCGTGATCAACCACGATTCTTTCAAAGGCATGGGCGTGGACATCGGCGACATCAACGGCGATGGCCTGTTCGACATCTACGTGAGCAACCTGACATCGCAGTGGGCCCTGACCGAGAGCCATTTCCTCTGGCTGAACACCGGCCAGACCGGGCGAATGAAAGACGGGATCGCTCCGTTCCGGCAAGCCAGCGAGGAACTCGGCCTGTCGCGCAGTGGCTGGTCGTGGGACTGTCGGCTTGCCGATCTGAACAATGACGGCGTCCTCGAGGCGCTCCAGGCAAATGGCTTCATCAAGGGGCAAATCAACAAGTGGCCCGAGCTACAGAGCCTCGGCACCAGCAACAACCAACTCTTGCACAACCCGAAGTTCTGGCCAAATCTCCAGCCTGGCGACGACGTCAGCGGCCACGACACCTTCGCCTTCTTCGTCAGGGGCAAGGACGGCCGCTATTACGACGTGGCCCCTAAACTGACGTTGCAGGACGGTCAGTCCATGTCCGAATCGATGGTGACGCGCGGCATCTCCCTGGCCGATGTGGACGCTGACGGCCGGCTCGATTTCGCCGTCGCGAATCAATGGCAGCCGTCTTACTTTTACCACAATGAGAGTCCCAGGCCGGGGAACTTCATGGGGCTCCACCTCTTGCTACCCCTGGAAAAGGGAAAGCCAACGCGCGTCGAGGCTGGGATCGGCCATTCCGTCGATGATATCCCCGGCCGTCCGGCCATCGGCGCCGTGGTGACTGTCCGGTTGCCGGACGGGCGTAAGCGGGTGGCCCAGATCGATGGCGGAAGCGGTTACGCCGGGAAGCGTGCCCCGGACGTTCACCTGGGTCTCGATACCATCACCGAAGCCCCCGTGGAAATCCGCTGGCGGGACCCGGACGGCAATTCACGCGAGGAAACATTTCAATTGAAGGCGGGTTGGCACACCATCCGACTGGGTTGGCCGGCAGAGAGGAAGAGGGAGCTTTGATGACATCGACAGCCGACACGATCACGACGCTGCAATTTTATCCCAAGCGTAGCGCCGTGCGTCGCTACTTCGCCCTGTGGTATTTCACCACTTTACTCGTCATCTGGAACATCATCGGACATGTGTCCCTCGGTTTCGAGCAGTCCGACATCCAGCCGCTCGTCGGGCTGGCGACGGCCATCGGCCTCCAATTCCTGCTGGAGTGGATCGATGCTCGGACCAGCGGCCGCAAGCTTCGCTTCGCCGGCCCGTGGGCGGACCTGATCAACTTCTTGCCGCCGGCGATCATTCCCGGGCTGGCGGTCACGATGCTCCTGTTTCCCAACGATAGGCTGATGCCGGTGATCTTCGGCGTCGGCGTCGCCATCTGCTCGAAGGTGATTTTCCGCGCCCCCGTGGGTGACGGCAGGACGCAGCACATCTTCAACCCGTCTAACCTCGGGATCGTCGCCACGCTGCTCCTATTCCCCTCGATCGGCGTGGCACCCCCGTATCACTTCACGGAGAACTTGACCGGGATGTGGCACTGGGCGCTGCCCGGCTTCGTGCTGGCGACGGGCATCATCGTCCATGGGTTCTTCACGGGCCGTTTGACCCTCGTCCTGACCTGGCTGGTCGCGTTTGTCATCCAGGGTCAGTTGCGGAGCTGGTACTTCGGGACCTCATGGATCGTGCCCCTGACGCCGATGACCAGTGCGGCATTCATGGTATTTACCCTGTACATGATCCCCGACCCCGCAACGACGCCGGTCAAGCCGTTGCGCCAGGCGTTATTCGCCATGGCCATCGCGGCGGTCTACGGCGTGCTCCTGGTAGAGCATATGGTGTACGGTTTGTTCATCGCATTGGCGGTCGTCTGCGCGACGAGGGGTGCGGGCCTGTACGCCTCGGCGGCATGGCAGTCCATGCGCAGTTCAGCAAGGATCCCTCATGCTTCAAACGGAGATGGCCGGCACCGCGAAAGGGGTGTCGGCGGGTTGACGCGTTCGCCGGCGCGGCCGGGGAGGCTAATCGAACGATTCCATGGGTTGTGATGCGCGTTCCTCGCACCAGCGAGACACGCCGACTCAAATGCACGGGCTTCGGGAGGAGAAAAAGAGATCGCCCCCTGTACAAAGGGGGCCCGGGCGGTTCCAAGTGATCAACGAAACCAATTCCGATCCATGACCGAGGGGTGTGCCCTCAATCGGCTCGGCGATGACTGCGATTTCTATCCGATCAGATTCGAGCGGCCCGCACCGAATTCGCGTCCATAATCGATTGCCGTGGCTGATGCTCAAGGTACGGCGCGGCTCCGGCGGCAATGTGAGACTACCGATTCCGACGAAAGATGGAGACTTACCCGACGATGCATAGCTTGATCAGGGGTGCCATGATTCGCACGACCAGGCAACTCGCCGGGCGTTATATCTGGACGCAACCTAGCATCGCCCAGACGTTTCGTTGTCGGCCGACGTACCAGGCTTCCTTCAAGAAGGCATGGCTGTCTCTCATGTGGGGTGGCGAAGCCGATACACGGCGATTGCGGGAGTCGATCGCCGTGGCCATTTCGGCGGCGAATCGGTGCTTTTACTGAACATCGGAGCACCTGCTCTTCCTGCAGGCTGCAGGATCCGACTTCGGTATGGCACACGATCTGGTCAATGCCGTCTCGGAGGCAATCCGAGTCCCGAACGACGAACAGGCAGCCGGAGATATCCATCCGCTTAGACATCTTAACTCAAGTAGAAATAATGGGTTCCCCCCCAGGAGGCCGGGACGGCACCCCGAGCGGATCGCGGAGCGCCTCGAACGTGCCGGTTATAGTGGTCCCGAGGGCCTGCTCGTGGCACTCGCGGCGCACGCCACGATCGCCTCACCCGTGGGAGAGGTCGATCTCAACTGGATCGCCTCGGCGGCGGCGCGCATCGGGGACGCGGATCTCCTGCTCGAGACGGCCGGCGTCGCATTCGCGTTCAACACGATCAATCGCATCGCCGACGCGCGGCAGGGTGCGGCTTGAATATCGCTTCCTTCGTGAGTTGAAGCCGATTCGGGGCTGGGTCGAGCGTCGGTTGGTGTCGCTGACCAGTCTGGCTTATGACTTGTCTTACAAGCATCAGCCCCGTCAATCGCCGGCAGAAATGCTGGATCGGCTAGGTGTCCTGTTCGAGCGTCTGGGTGCACCGGCCATGCCCGACGTCTTCCACTGGTTGAGTCGATCGCCGGTGGTGCTCGAAGGAGTACTTGCGATGCTCGAAGTCAACCTCACGGGTGCCGGGGTCCACCTCGACCTCTTGAAAGAAGCGGCGGGCATCGCCGTAGCATCTCGGGCGATGTCGGGTTCGGGACTGTGTCGGGCGGTCGATCAGTGGCTGTGCCGGGGATCGTTGCCCGATTCGAGTACTCTCCGCTCGTGGGCGGCTCCGCCCGGTGTCGCCTCCGGTTCGGATCTCGTGTCGGCGTGCCGCCGATATGCATGGCAGGTGGCGAACGCGGCCTACACGATTAGCGATGAACAGATCTGCAATCTCTCCGCACTTGGTCTCTTGGACGCAGAGCTACTCGATCTCACACTCGCCACTGCGGTATTCTCCGCGTTGGCGATCATCGAACCGATCGGAGCGGCCGTTTCGCCGATACCGATCGCGGTGGGGCAGACGTTGCAGTTGACACGAATACCTGCCATTTCATAGGGGAACGCAGATGAGTGGGGTCGCCGTCCGGATTGCCGACCTCAACTGAACTTCTCGTCTTTGCCTCCGACGATATGGGCGCCGAGCAACTTCACGCCGGCAAGGCTGGTTTCCATCTCGAAGTAGCCCCTGTCTTCGGGAACGCCGCCGGGCGCGAGGATAATTGATGAAGTTGACGTTCGTGAGCGTGTGGCCTGATGCTCGGCCGACGATTGTCCGGGTCTGAGAGGCGGGTCAGCCCTGATTGACCTTCCTCCGGCCGGATGCTACTTTCATGGGGACGTTTGCCGGACGGGTAACGGGGTTGCCGAATCCATGGACTCGGTCGGTCACGCGGCATCGAACCACGACGGGTGACCGGCACGGCGGGGATTCGCCTGTTAAAGCGACAAGTCGTTGACGACGGTCGTCTTCCGCTCCCTCGATGGGAGGGAAATTCGGATGGCAATGACGAAGGCGCGGATCTCGGGCGACGAGATCCCTATCCCGTTGCAAAAAGCCCTGGGCCGGCCCGAGATCGCCAGCGAGTTCTTCATCCCGGTCGGCCGCGCGTCGTGGCGGGAGCGCAGCGCAGGTATTTCGTCAAGCCTCGCGACCGCAAGATGGTCCGGTCCACAATCGGGGGCGTCCGGTTCCAGTCCGGCGAGCGTTCCGAGCCCGGCACCGGCGCGGTGACGGACTGCCAGACGGATGTCGTACGGCTAGTCCAGTCCCTGGCCATCATCCGACGAGACCCGGAGTTGGCCCAGGCCGTGCTCTCGAAGGACGTGCTGCTCCATCGCCAGCTCGGCCGGGCCGGCGTCAAGCGGGCCAAGTTCGGCCTCTTCATACCGGTTGACGGCCGATTCCGCGACGATTCCGACGCGGCGCGAGAGAACCAGCTCCGGATCAACCGCGCCATACGCAAGGCGGGCTTCGCGATCGTCGAGCCGGAGGAGCCCTTCGAATCCCGGACCGGCATGGAGGGCCTGCAGGCGTGGTCGAAGCGACTGATGCTCCGCAAGCGGCGCAATTACTGGTGGTTGCTCCTCCTCTTGCTCCCGATGCTCGGGTTCCTGCGTTGCGATTCGTCGGGAATCTCCCTACCCTGGACCACCGAGACTTCGGCAACCCCATTCGATCTGCCTCCCGTCGAGACCGAGGGCCTGATCCTCGTGCTCGATGAGAGTCCCAGCATGGAGAGCGACTTCGCGACGATCCGGCGGGAGGCCCTCCGCTACCTGAACGATCGCCGCGACCGGCCGGCGGAACGATCGTACATCGACATGATCCGGTATAGTGACGTGCCCAGGAGCAAGCTCCTCGGACTCCGCCCGCTCGATGGCGCGGAGGAGGAAAAATTGAAGGAGTTCCTGAACGAACCGGTCGCCAGACCGAATTCATCCCCGCACCAGACGAATCTCCAGGAGGCCATGAATACGGTTGCCGACGAGATCACCGCGCAGGTGGACTCGAGCCCGGTCACGATCGTGATCCTGACCGAGGCCGATGACCCGACGATCGAAGAACTCACCCGGGATGACCGACTGAACGAGCTGAAAGCACGCTTCAAGGATGTCAGGGTTCGGGTCCATGCCACGACGCCGAGGATGCTCCCGGGGGCGGCCCGTAAGTTCAGGGGACCGAACGCCAACGAGGAGGGCTTGGCGAAATTCTGCGAGGCATTCGGCGGCCAGTTCGGCCCATCCTCCCGGAACGTTCGGGGTGGACAAGCGAAGCTCCCATCGGGATCCGATGGCTCGGCACAGGCCGATGGAGAGCCCGGAGGAGCCAATCCCCCTCCGGAACGATCCATCCGGGCGGACCAGGAACCCTCCAGGGAGAGGGACAACCAACCGACGCCTCCGGGAGGATCTCGCGAAAGGGTTTCCGGCGAGCGGCCGGAGTGAACGGCGGGCGTGACGACAAGGACAGGGCGAGTTCAATCGGTTAGACTGGGAGCGAGCCGGCCTCGATCCCGGCCGCAGGTCCGGCCGACGGGCACGGGAGGGTGAATGATCCCCGCGGAACTGATCGCCGACATCAACAAGATCCGCTCCAACTTCATCCGGGCGGTGGAGCTGCTCGAGACGTCGCGGAGCATCCGATCGCTGCCCGACTCGGGGCCGTTGCGCGAGGCCCTCAAGAAGGCTCGGGGTATCGCCGGACATCCCCTGGTCCGCAAGCCCTGCGACGGCCGCGTCGTCTGCGCCTTCATCGGCTCGAGCGGCCACGGGAAGACGACCTTCCTCAGCGAACTCTTCCCCGATCTCGACCGCCGCGGCTGGCTGGTCACCGAGAAGACCGACACCACGGCGCAGTCCTTGCGCATCGAGTATGCGGCCGGCCCGCCCGAGCTGGAGCAAGTCGTCGTCCATTCCTGGACGCTCGACCAGATCAAGCAACTCGTCGACAGCGAGGCGGCCCAGAAGCAGAACAATCGCGACCAGATCGAGGTCCATCCCTTCGACCAGGAGGGATTCGTCGCGATCGATGGGTCCGGGACCAACCTGCCTAAGGCCGAGGTCGATCAGTTCCGGTTCGCCCTCGAACAACAGCTACGCCCCCTGTCCCACCCCTACACGGTCCCGCCCGAGAAGCGGGAGGATCCGGAATTCATCCGCGCCCTGACCATCAAGGAACTGCCCGGCCGGCTCACTACGGGGCCGATCCTCTCGGCCGACGGCCATTCGTTCAACGCGCTCCAGTTGCGCGATCGTGAAGGACGTGACCCTCCACGACTCGTATCAGCGGCTGGGCGCGCTCGGCGGGCGGCTGGCGACGGTGTTCAAGGGATTGGTCTTCATCGACACGCCGGGGCTCGACACGACGTCGGGCCTGAAGGACGAGGTCCTCCGGCACTGCCTCGAGCAGAAGAGTAACCGGATCGCCATCGAGCTCTGGAAGGAGAGCGAGCTCGACTTCATCGTCCACCTGGTCCTCTGCGGCGAGCAATCGAAGTTCTCGAACCTGTGGAAGGCCATCGAGGGGGAAGCCGGACCGGACGCGGTCGGCGACCTCGAGGAGCGGGTGATCCTGCTGATCAACGGAATGAACCTCTACTTCGAGAACGCCGACCTGAACAAGAAGTGGCAGGACCCGGAGGTCGCCCGTGCCGAGGGCGACCACTTCGCGTCCACGCTCGTGGACAACATCCTCCAGAAGATGAGCCCGAGGGGACGGTTCCGGCCGGCCAAGGTCTGCTTCGCCGACTCGAAGCGGATCGTCGAGGGCGGCTTCCGCACCTCGAGCTACCGGGAGAAGTATCAAGCATATCGCGAGGCCATGTCAGCGTGGATCGAGCCGGGCGGCGTCGGCCGGGAGACCCTCGATGAACTGGGCCTGACGGACGACTTCCGGGAGAATATCGACGCGCTCTGCGACCCCGAGGACCGCGGCCAGGGGTTCCTGGTCCGACAGATCCTCGGGCTTGCCGAGACCAGGGGCCCGGCGCTGCTCTTGAAGAAGCACCTGGTGCGCACCGGCCTGGTCGCCGTGCTCCGCGATGTGAGGACACTCCTGTCTCGATACTACGGCGCCGACGGGACGCTCACCCGCAAGGCGGTCGCCGAGACGTTGCGTACCTGCCTCGGATTCCTCGCCCCGGACGACCCCGGGGCGATCGAGGCGTTCGCCATCGCCGCAGTCGACCCGGAGATCGAGTCGCTCTACAACGGCCATAATGGCAAGGCCGCGGCGGGGAACTGGGTCGAGTCCTCGTTCCGTCGGATGACGAACCGGGTTTGCGAGGCCATCCTCGATCGCGCCGAGGTCAACCCGGGCGTGGCGAGGGCTTTCAGCGATTACTTCGGGGAGCTCGTGGATACCTGGACGGAGCGATGGGGGTACGCACGCGCGCGGCTGGAGCCGCCCTCGCGGCAGTCGCCCGCCACGGGCGAGCTCATCAAGCATAGCCTCAAATTCCACGCCCGCGAGGTCATATACCAGCTCAGCGAGGAGACCCTCGCCGACGCGAGCGGGGCGGCATTCGAACAGGACAAGGACGACCAGAAGCAGGTCCACCAGGCCATGGCCCTCCTCATCGAGACGGCGCGGCTGGCCGAGCATTGGTGTTCCCGGGAGGAGGTGAGGAATTGATCTCGCTGCGCAGCCCTCAACGCCATACTTCGTTCCATTTCAACGTCCTCCCCAACACCGGGATCCAGGTCCGTCGCGGGTTCCGCATCCCGGACCCGAACAAACTGGGCGTGGACGCCGAGGAGCTCTGGGAGGCCGCCTGCCGCGAGGCCAGGGCCTGCGCCCGCATCGAGGCCGTCCGACTGATCGCCGACCACATCGCGTGCAACCCGACGCTGGAGTCCTCCGGCTGGATCGCCTGCGACCCGACCGAGAGGGCATTCTTCCGGCTCACCCGGCCCGAAAAAGGACGGCCCCCCTCGGTCGACCTGGTCATCGACACCCGCGCCGGCGCGGGCCACCAGGTCGCGAACCAGGTCGACTGCCTGGTCAGGCTGGGGCGCGTCTGGCCGTTCGCCCGGCAGTTCCAGCTCGCCAGCTTCTACGTCGCCTCGAAGTCCCAGACCGTCGAAGGCAGCCTGATCATGGACTTCGGCAACTCGGGCTGCTCCTTCATCTTCTCGGAGACCGGCTCCGGGGCGATGAGCTCGCTCGTGACCCCCTTGCACAACCCGTTCGACCCCTTGTACCGCCAGCGGACCCCCGACCAGCTCGCCATCTTCAAGTCGAGCATGATCGTCTTGAAAGTCGAGGAGAATCCGAGGGTCGCCCCATGGCTCGTCATGGGCGCACGGGCGGAAGAGCTGATCCAGATGCACCCGCTGGCCACTTACCTCTATGCGCCGAAGAAGTATATCCGCCACTGGCCGGAGGACATCGAGGACCGGGCGCTCAAGTCGCTCTATCGCGGCGTGATCGGCCATCGGCCCGATTTGCACCCGAAGCTCGAGTTCGTCCGGGAGTCGATCGGCCACCTGCTCCAGATCGTGCTCTCCAGCCTTACGAACCCGAATTACGCCGCCGACCACCCGAGATTCTCCCCGAAGTTCCAGCGGGTCATGCTCACTTACCCCTTGACCTGGAGGGAGTCCGATAAGGAGCTATTCGCCGAACTGGTAAGGGACGAGGTCCTCAAGCTGGTCGAGCTGCCCGAATCGCTACGGCAGACCTTCCAGGCGGAGCTGATCTGCAGCGAGCCGGTCGCGGTCGCGGCCTACGTCCTGTGGGAGACGATCTTCCAGTACCGGCATGCCAACCTCGCGCTGGTCGCCAGCACGCTGGGCAATACCACGGGCTCATCCGACCTGCGGCTCCTGGTCGTTGACATCGGCGGCGGCTCGACCGACATCGCCCTCATCCAGATCGGCTGGCAGCACCGCGAGGTTGACGATTCGGTGGACGTCTCGTTCAAGTTGCTGGAATCGATGCGATTCAACCGCGCCGGCGACCGGCTCTCGCACATCCTGGCCACGGCGATCTGGTTCTTCCTGAGCGAGAAGTACCGGCTCGATCCCTTCGACTTCGACGACACCGACTCGGATTCGGGCTTCGCGATCGAGTACCGTCGCCAGGCCATATCCGAGTTCTCCCGGCTGGCCGAGGAGGCCAAGGTGGCGATCTCCCTGGGTCGGCCCTGGACGCTCTCGGAAGACGACGAGAAGCAGGTGATGGCCTGCTTCAAGACCGCCAGGCGAAGGGACGACGCACCCAAGGATGACGAGCAGGCGGAAGAGGAGCTGACGATCACGCCGGAAGTCTTCCGCGAGTGGGTCATGATGGACCAGCAGTCGCGGGCGACCGAGGGCGAGCCGGGGTTCATGGACATCTTCCACTATCTGGGAGACCTGAGGTCCAGCCTGGCGGACCGCGGACACCTCCCGCACCTGACGATCCTCAGCGGCCGGACGACCCGACTCGAGTTCATCCGCGACCTGGCCGCACGCCACCTCGAGATGCCGATCCACCGCATCCGCACGCTCAAGCAGCTCCTGCCCGAGTCGCTCGAGATCGCCGACTATGAGAACCTCGACAAGCTGGCCGTCGTCCGCGGTGCGCAGCGGTTCCGGTTCGGGGACGACATCCGATTCATCTCCTTGCCCGAGGAGCCGGTCTTCAATCGCTTCATCGGGACGGTCCGGGATGGCCGGCGTGGACTTGAGCTCAACCCGACGAAGATCCTGGCGAGGCCCGGCGATTCCCGTCCCCTCACCATCACCCTGGATATCGGGCCGCGGGACGTCCGGATCGGCCACGCCTTCCGCGAGAACAGCCCGGCGGAGCTGCTGGGCACCCTCTCCAACACCAGCCGGGATCAGACGCACAAGGTGACCATCGACATCCTCGACGACCATACCCTGCGGATGGCCGGGCACGAGGACGTCGTGTTCACCGAGTGGGTACCCGGCGGCACCGATATCATCGTCGACAATTTCAATGACACCGGCCGCATCGACCGCGAGCCCGATGGGTTCATCGAGAACATCATTTGCCGAAACAAGAAAGATTGGATCGTGCCGAGAGGGAGCCATGCCGGTCATCAGGAATAGACACATCCTCTGGGCCGCCTCGTTATGCAGCGCCGGCGGGGTGCTGCTCGGCGTGGGCGCCTTGATCGACCGGTCGCGGTCGGCCGCCGAGCTCGACGGCCTCAAGGCGAGGCTGGGCGAGTCCCAGGGCGAGGCGAGCCGGGCACGCCAGGAGCTCAAAGATTGGACGGAGCATTCTCTCGACGGACTCGGGAAGTCGATCGAGGCACTTCACACCAGTCAGAAGACGAACGTCGGCAAACTCGACGAGGTTTTCAGGCAGGTCGAAACCACCAAGAATGAGGTCGGATCGATCTCGGGTAAGGTCAAGGACATTCCGCTCGACGACCTCTCCAGGCGGGTCGGCGAGGCGGAGCAGTCCCTGGCCACGATCCAATCCGCGATGCAAGGACGCGGCAACGATCTCAGGGCCCTCCGCAAGGCCCTCACACCCCTGGGGATGAAGCCCTGGCGACGCGACCTGGATCAACCCCTGGCCAGGCAGGTCGTACGGCTCGAGGAGCGAATCGACGAGATCCTGAAGCAACAGACCGTGCTCATGGAGCATCTCAGGACGGACTCCGAGAAGGACGCGCTGACGGCGGCGCGATTCAAGGAGATCGAGTCGCGACAGGCGGCGCTCATGGAACAGCTCAAGAAGGAGCCGAAAAAAGAAGTCGGCTCGGATGAACCACCCAAGTCGATCGAGAAGTCGCAGAAAACCCCCACGGAACAGCCCAAGGCGGATTCGAAACCGAAGGACAAGAAAGCCGGCGAGCAGACCCGGCCATCCGACCCCAAGCCCGGCGCACCTTGAACGTCATCCGCGACCCGATCGGCACGACAGGACCGGTGATGATCTACCTGGGATTCCTCTTTTCCTCGGCCGGCGCAATGCTCGGCTTCATGCTCCTCCGTCGACTGGGTCATTCACACGCGGTGGTGCGCTCCGCCACGGCCCTGACGGGTCGATCGTCGCGATTCCTCGACCTCTTGAGACGCACGTTGGAAGACCTGATCGACCGCGACCTGCTGGCGGACGCCGGCCCAGGCGGTATCGCCGCGGTACCGATCCCGTTCCGCGAGCTCCACGATCCCTCCGATATCGCCGGAATCCTCCAGGAGATCGCCAGGAAGGCCGAGAGCCGGGACAGGGAGGACCTGGTCGATCTGATCAAGTACCTCTACATTCTCCAGTATAGCCTGGGAGTGCCGATCGCGGAATTCGATGGATGTGTCCGCGAAGTCGTCGCTCGCCTCGAGGGCATCGGTTTGAATGTCACCATCCCCCGAGAAGGGGAACTCCTCGACGCGAAGACGATGTTTGCCCTGGAGATGGGTGGCCGGGTCAAGCAGCCGATGGGAGTGACCCTCAGAGACAAATCGGGCAAGGTGATCAGCAAGGGCAAGGTGCTCTGTCGGTGATGAGGTGATCAAATTTATGAACGAACTCAAATCTTTTCACCGGTTCCTCGGTGACCAACTCGCAGACGAGGGCTCGTCGTTGACGCCCGAAGAATGCCTTGACCTTTGGCGGGCCCAGCATCCTCTCGATGAAGAGCTCTCGGCCAGCACTCGGGCAATCCAGGAAGCCCTCGATGACATGAAGGCCGGAGACATCGGGCAACCGCTCGAGGCATTCCTCGCGGAATTCCGCTCCCGGCAAAGACTCTCATCATGACGTATCGCGTCATCATCCTTGCCGGCGCACGTCAAGATGTTCAGACGATCTATTTCAGACTTCCCATCATTCGCGATGCCGATTCTCGCGAAAATCGCCGTCAATAAGCGTCGGAGGAGATCACCTCGCCGCCCGCGACGGTGCCCAGACCGCGCCAGACCATGCCATCGACCGTGCTCTTGACGAATCGGACCGAGCCGTCGCCGAGCAGGACATTGACGCCGCCGGGGTGGTAGCTGCGGGCGTTGATCGCGGCGAAAGTGGGCCCGCCAATCTCCTCGAGGAGACCGTTCAGGTCGAGGTCCATCCCGGGATACAGCGAGCCCGGTTGACCGACGATCGCCTTGTTGGGCGGCCAGGCCGTGGTGAACCCGGCCGCGTGCACGTTGCCGTCGGACCACTCGGTGTGGAACTCGAACTGGTTCTCGGTCATGCAGGCGCCGTCGTCATACTCGGGCGCGACCTGGTACGGATTGGCAAAGGGGCTGGGGATGGTGTTCGGATTATTGACCGACGGCAGAGGAGTGAATCGACAATTCGAAGCCGCCTGATAGGTCTTCACCTCGGCCGCAAGCAGCGTCTGGCTGAGGCCGTCGACGAACTCCGCGATCCGTCGGCTGCGGTTCATCCCGAAGGCGTTGCGGTTCTGCGGGCCGTTGAAACCGCCCCAGACGAACCAGTCGCCCTGATTGACGCCGTAATTGGTCACGCCGGCCAGGCCGTAGTCATGTGAGGAGACCTGGGGTTGCGACTCGCTCGGGCACATCAGGATGCTCACCGTCTGGCTGATCGTCGTGGTATTCTCGGGATTTTCCTTCCAGAGTGTGAAGTTTCCCGCGTTGAACAGGTTGCCTTGCTCCGAATACGGCAGGATACGCGACAGGGCGCTCCAACCGTTGATCCAGGTCACGTTGCTGCCGGAACCCGTGGCGCACATCGATGGCGGGAAGCCCCCGATCGCCCCCTCGTAGTTGTGCATGGCCAGGCCGACCTGCTTCAGGTTATTGGTGCACTGCATGCGACGCGCGGCCTCGCGCGCCGCCTGGACGGCCGGTAAGAGCAAGGCGATGAGCAGGGCGATGATCGCGATCACGACCAGCAGCTCGATCAGCGTGAAGCCTCTGCGTTTCGCCACGGAACCGACCTCCATCAAGCGTCTCGATTGTAGGGACGATCGCAAATGTCTCTCACCCCCATGCCGGGATGGAGGGGTATCGATTGGGACATCTGTCAGATAGTGAGTATTGCGAAGGTACGCGATGATGTCAACGAGTTGATTCGGAGTCGATCTCCGAGAATGTTCGATGAATTCGCGGCGCGGATTCGGTCTTGCCTGTCGGATCGTGCGCGATGCCGGGTAAACTACACGCGCGTTGGGGCGAAGTGCTCGCCTCCATGAGGATTCCGGCCGCTTGGAGACTCGCGGAAGATGACGGTTCGCCGATGGATTTTCGTAATGGCCCTCTGGTCGATGGGGTGCAGCTTCGCGGCGGCCGAGGAGCCGGGTCCTTCGACCCTCACCGCCGATCCGCTTGTCGCCGCTCCCGGCGAACCAATCCGCCGGATTACGTTCGGCTCGTGCGCCACCCAGGAGCGGCCGCAACCGATCTGGAAGGCCGTCGTGGCATCCCAGCCGCAATTGCTGCTGTTGCTGGGGGACAACATCTATGCGGACACGAAGAACATGGATGTGATGCGGGCCAAGTACGCGAAGCTTGCGGCCATGCCCGGCTTCGACACGCTCCGCAAGACCTGCCCGATCCTCGCGACCTGGGACGATCACGACCTCGGGGCCAACGACGCGGGCAGCGATTACCCCAAGAAGGACGAATCGCAGCGGATCTTCCTGGACTTCTTCGGCGACCCGGCCGACTCACCCCGGAGACACCGGCCCGGCGTCTACGATGCTTACGTCTTCGGACCGGCGGGGAAGCGAGTCCAGGTGATCATGCTTGACACGCGATACTTCCGCAGCAGCCCGCTGGCCCGGAAGCCCGGCGCCCGGGAGAACCAGGGACCGTACACGGGCAACCCGGACACCAAGACCACCATCCTGGGCGAGGACCAGTGGCGATGGCTGGCCGACCAGTTGCGGGTCCCGGCCGAGCTGCGGATCCTCGTGTCGAGCATCCAGGTCGTGGCCGAGGATCACGGCTGGGAGAAGTGGATGAACTTCCCCCACGAGCGGGATCGGCTCTTCAAGCTCATCCGCGACACCGAGGCCGAGGGCGTGATCATCCTGAGCGGCGACCGGCATCTCGCCGAGTTGTCGATGATGGACGCCAAGGTCGGCTATCCCATCTACGACCTCACGGCGAGCGGTTTCAATCAGGCCTCGCGCTCCTGGCGGCCCTTCGAGACGAATTCGCATCGGATCGCCACGATGAACTGGGGCGACAACTTCGGGGTGATCGCGATCGACTGGGACCGTCCCGACCCGCGGATCGGCCTCCAGGTCCGAGACGTCGATGGCGATATCACGATCCAGCAGAAAATCAATCTGAGCACCATCCGTCGCAAGCCGGCGAGGACGCCCTGACCGGTTGTGCGATCAATACGAGTCTGAGGAGACGACCTCGCCGCCTCCGACCGTGCCCAGCGAACGCCAGATCCGATAGTTGATCGAATCCTTGACCGAGTGCACGCTGCCGTCGGCGAAGACCGCATTGACCATCCCCGGATGATGACTCCGAGAGGTGACCGCGGCATAGGTGGGGCCGCCGTCGTCCTCATCCTCGGAGCTCATGTCGCTATCGAGGGCCGACGCACCGGCCGGCGCCCGAGTGTTCGGCGGCAAGGCCGTCGTGAAGCCGTCGTAGAACGAGTTGCCATTGCACCAGTGGCTGTGACCGCCGCCCGCCATCCCGGACGGAGCCGTGGCCAACTTGCATCCCGAATTGGGCGCCGCCGCGATGCTCGCGAGGACGGTTGCGAGATCGGGGTAGGCGTACGCGCCGGTCGGCCCAGGCGGAGGCACGGCGCCGCAGTCGTGGTAGGAGGGCGTATAGGTCTTGACCTCGGCACCCAGCAGCGTGTTGCTCAGGCCATCGGTGAAGGACGCGAACGGGCGTCGCAGGTTCGAGCCGATGGCGTCCGGGGTCGGCACGGAACTGGCGAATCCGCCGAACGTGTACCAGGTCCCCTCGCACCAGCCGTAGTTCGACACGCCATAAGTTGACGTCACGCCCGCACTGTTCGTCGTCGTGGACGCCTGCTGGTTGGGCTCGCTCGGGCAGAGGAAGACCTTCAATTGCGTTGAGACGGCCGTCGCATTCGACGGGTCGCTCGTCTTGTTCGTGTAGTTGATTGCGTTGTAGAGCGACCCCATCTCCAGATAGGGCACAATCCGCGAGGAGGCGCCCCAACTCGATTTCCAGGACACGGCCCCGGCATTGTTGAAGATCAAGACCATCTGGGGCGGCAGGACGCCGTTCGAGCTCTCGTAGTTGTGCATCGCCAGCCCGAGCTGCTTGAGATTGTTCACACACTGGATCCGTCGCGCCGCTTCCCGAGCGGCCTGTACGGCGGGCAAGAGGAGTGCGATCAACACGGCGATGATCGCGATGACGACCAGGAGCTCGATCAGCGTGAATCCGCAGGGCGATCGACTGCACCCAAGGGCGCATCGCCGGGGATTGCGATTCTCGTCCCGTCGGTTCGGAATGCTGGGCTGGTCCTTGAAGCTCGCGATGCGACCGCCGTCAACGTTCGCCTGGCTTCTTATGGCTATCTTGTGGCGCATAACCAGTCCTCGTGTGGGATCGGGAGTCATGCCGACTGTCGAGAAACGAGTCAGCTCGAAACGAGCCGAGATTGACATTGAGATTCAGTCTCAACAGAGTGGAAGTGTACTGAGACTCCGTCTTGATTGTCAAGCCAATACGGAGACTCGATTTGTCTGCCGGCGTAGAGATGAGCGGGCCGAAGGGCTGTGGGAGGTTTGTCGGAACTCAACCTGGCGGTGAAATGGATAAGTGGACCGGACGACGAACGGCCGGCTCGCGGCTTTGTCGGCCGTTCGGTCGGTCATTCGGCTGTCGGCTTTCGAGGGAAGTTGGAGTGGTCCTCAATCGAGCGGGATTCCGGTGCGTTTCGCGATGTCACGCAGGTCCGCGACGACAGCCCGGACGAGGGGGATTCCCGCCTCGCTGCGAATGGCCTCGGCCTCGCGCTCGGGGTCGCCTGGGATACGCGGCCCGGATGTGCCCGGTGTCGCCCGGGCGGCGCGGAAGACGCGAATCCATTCGTCGATCTGGCCCTTGAACTCGTCGGGATCGATGAATCCGTCGATCCGCAGCGCACCGAAGCAATGGCCGATCCCGAGGCCGACGCTCCGGGACGGGATCTCCTGCCGCAGCGCGAAGGGAGGCGCGAATGGGCCCCAGTTGGCGCCGCTCAGTACGCAGGAGAGGATGTCCACCATCGAGGCCAGGGCGTAACCCTTGTGCCCTCCATGCTCGCGGTCTCCCCCGAGCGGTTGCAAAGCCCCGCCCTCGATCATGCCGCGGGGATCGTTCGTCGAGGCGCCCGAGGCATCGATCGCCCAGCCGTCCGGGATCGGCTGTTGCTTCCTGAGGGCGATCTCGATCTTGCCATAGGCCGTGGCGCTGGTGGCCATGTCGATGACGATCGGCGGTTCGACCTTGCCGGGAAAGGCGATGGCGATCGGGTTGGTCCCGAGCATCCGCTCGGCCGACCAGAGCGGGGCGACCAGCTTCGTCGAGTTCGTCATGGCCCAGCCGATCATGTCGCGCTTCAGGGCCTGGAGGGGATAGTAGCCTGCGATCCCGAAATGGTTCGTGTTCCGGACGCTGACCCACCCCGAGCCGACGGCCTCGGCCTTCTCCATCGCGATCTCATTCGCCCTGGGTCCGACCACCAGGCCGAGCCCGTTGTCGCCGTCGACGGTCGCCACGCCCGGCAACTGGCGGACGATCCCGATCCGGGGCCGGGGATTGATCCGGCCCAGGGTCAGCATGTCGAAGTAGGTGTGCAGTCGGGCGACCCCGTGCGAGTCGATGCCCCGCAGATCGCTCGTGGCCAGGACGTCCGCGGCCTGAGCGGCGTCGGGCTCGGGGACGTCGAAAAACCGGAAGACCCGCGTGGAGAACTCCCGTAGCCGCTCGATGGGATAGGTCCTGGTCTCCTCCGTATCGGTCACGGGAAACTCCCTCGGATCAAGTCAGGTGAGTCGCGGGATCAGGCGATCGACGATCGTCTTGCCGATGTTGAGCGAGGCGGTCGCGGCCGGCGACGGGGCGTTGTTGACGTTGATGACGCGGTCGGCCTCCTGGATCAGGAAGTCGTCGACCATCGAGCCGTCGGGCAACACGGCCTGGGCCCGGATCCCGGCCGGCGCCGCGTGCAGATGCTCGGCGCGGATCTCGGGGACGAGCCTCTGCAGCGCCTTCACGAACGCCCCCTTGCTCGCCGACCGCCACATCTCGCCCAGTCCGGTCTTCCAGTACTTGGCGGCCATCTTCCGGAAGCCGGAGTAGCCGAGCGTCTCGAACATGTCGGCGGCGCTGAAGTCGGTCTTGCGATAACCCTCCCGGGCGAACGCGAGTACGGCATTGGGCCCGCATTCCACGCCGCCCTCGACCATCCGGGTGAAATGGACGCCCAGGAACGGGAAATTCGGGTCGGGCACCGGGTAGATCAGGTTCTTGCAGAGGTGATGGGCCTCGGGGACGAGCTCGAAATACTCGCCACGGAACGGGATGATCTTGGCGTCCGGTTTCTGGCCGCTCATCGACGTCACGCGGTCGCAATGCAGCCCGGCGCAGTTGACGACCTGCTTGGCCTCGACCTCGCCCGCGGTGCTCGTCACGACGACCCGGTCGTGATTCCGGTCGATTTTGGTCACGCGCGCCGAGGTGAGTACCTGGCCGTCGCGCTCGCGAACGCGCTCGGAAAAACGCTGACAGACCTGCTTGTAATTGACGATGCCCGCCTCGGGGACGTGGATCGCCTGGATCCCCGCCGAATGCGGTTCTAATTCGGCGAGCCGTTCCCGGCCGATGACCTCGCAGACGACGCCATTGGCCTGGCCCCGTTCGAAGATGCGGCCCATCGCCGGCAACTCGGATTCATCGAGCGCCACGATGACCTTGCCGCAGATCTCGTAGGAGATCCCCTCGGCCGCGCAGAACTCCTCCATCAACTTCTTGCCCTGGCGGCAGTTGAGCGCCTTGAGCGAGCCGGGCTTGTAATAGATGCCCGAGTGCAGCACGCCGGAATTATGTCCGGTCTGGTGGAGGGCCAGCTCGGCCTCCTTCTCCAGCACCACGACCTTCCGCCCGGGAAGTTCCCGGGTGAGCTGATAGGCGGTCGCCAGGCCAACGATCCCCCCGCCGATAATGACCACGTCCGTTGAAATCATCTTTGTCCTTGAGACCGATCGAGTCGCGTGATGCCGGTCGGATGAGAGGCTCGACGACTCGACCGGATGAGGCGCCGTACCGGAGGGCGTGGAGATCCCAAGAATCGACTCCCCGGGATCGAGGGCCCACGGCGAGACGCTCGATTGATCGGGAAGCAATCCCCCGATGAGATCCCATCGAGGGGCCTTCGATCGTTCCACGCCCCAAGATGATACGCGAAACCGGCGACCGGATGCACGCCCAAAGCTGACGAGACGATCGGATACCGGTGGATCCTGAGCCGCGCTCCGATCCACCGGGCTGCATGGCTTCCCCGGAGAAGTCCGCGATCTTCGTCCGGCTTGCCAATCGCGAGGTCGAAGACTACGATGAGACCAGAATGTTACGAAATCGATCTTCGTAACACATCGCCGATGTCTTGCCCGTGTCACGCAACAGGAGCGTCGCCGTGAGAAGGCAACCGCGAGCCGGATTCACCCTGATCGAGCTACTCGTGGTGATCGGAATCATCTCCGTACTGGTCGGTCTTCTGCTCCCGGCCGTCCAGCAGGCCCGCGAGGCCGCTCGGAAGATGGACTGTCAGAGTCATTTGCGACAGATCGGCATTGGTACTCAGCAATACTTCGATGATTGGGGCGGCCAGGACTTCCTGCACCACCCGTTCGACGCCGACGTCATCTCGCAGGTCGCGGCGGCCGAGTCCTTCGCGGAGATCTACTGGGAAGACAAGATCATGCCCTACGTCAATCCGCTCTACGCCAACGAGGCGATCGCCAAGGGCGGGGTGCAAGTGGCCGACGAGAAGATCTTCCGCTGC
Source organism: uncultured Planctomycetota bacterium (assembly GCA_963777695.1). Taxonomy (GTDB): domain Bacteria; phylum Planctomycetota; class Planctomycetia; order Isosphaerales; family Isosphaeraceae; genus CAVZRC01. The sequence goes on along the minus strand of CAVZRC010000001.1, from coordinate 10,639 downwards.
ATGTCCGACACCTCGCCGATCACCCCTTACGTTAACCCGACCACCGGCCTTGTGGATGGGATCTCCAACCGGACCAGCTACCTGATGAACTCGCAGCTCAGCCACAAGACCATGCGGTACGGGCGGTGGACGCTGCCTCGCTTCCAGAACGAGATCGGCCTCTCCAACTTCATCTCCTACAATGAGCGAGACGCCTTGGGGATCTTGAACTCGCCCGAGAGTGGCGAGCCCCGGCAGGACGATTACGACATCTGGCTCGGTACCCTGGTCCTCGACACGTGGATCCCCTGGAACCGTCACGGGGCGGCGAATTGCCTGTTCCTCGACGGCCATGTGCAGTCGTTGACCAAGGGTGTCGCCTATCCGCAGATGTATCCCGGAGGCTATGTCTATCCGGACGAGAAGTTCTATCCCTGACCACCCGGATGATTCGACATGCGATCGATCGCCCTCGTTTCGATATTCCTGGCATCGTTCATCATCGGCTGCGGAGGGTCGGGCTCGGGCACCCCGCTCGCGGTCTCCGCCGCGACGCCCGAGCAAGAGGCCGATCGTGTCCTGGCCATCGCTCAGGATCTGGAAAAGCAGGGCGAACATAAGAAGGCGTTCGCCGCCTACCACCAGATCATCCGCAACTTCCCCGGCACACCATCGGGCAAGAAGGCCATCGAACGGGTCAAGAAGGCACAACTTGAGGCCATGGGTAAACGGAGGATACCGAGTCGGTGAGGATCGGCGGATCGCTCCGGGATGGACGGTCCGCCCGATGTCCTCCTCAATACTGGTCTGCCGAGAGGACCTCGCCACCAACTCGGGTCGCAACAGCCTGGAAAATCTGCAAGACGATCAGCTGCGGCTGAATGACTGTAGCAAGGGCCTCACCCTTGCTGAAGGGACTTACGGATGGGGAAGCAGGCTACCCCGGATCACCGCAGGGTGCGGAATTCAGGCACGGGCTGGCATCAGCCCAGCCCGAAACCGGGGTCGGATCGGGAGCCGATGGCCGGGGTCTCGCCTGACGCGGCCCGCAGCAGCACGAGGTGCCATGGCATCTCATCCCGCAGTTGCAATGGTGCGGTTCGGCGTTCAACGGCTTGCTCCGAGGAAACCTCGGCTGCTGACACTCGTGGAGTCGAGGCCAGCACGACGAGCAGCGCAGCCGCAAAGATCATGCGACAGCGGACGTCGATCTGGATCACAAGACTCGTCGGTTTCACGCGGGGCAACCTTCACGCGTCTCGGGTAGGTCCGTCCGTCAACGGCATATTGAAGAATGATTCTCCAAGGCCGGAGGACACGTGTCAAGTGTGCCGCGATCGCCGGCCCGGCCTACCTGAACACATCCTCGAAGCCCGGGATCGCTTCATTCCGTACGATGGTCGTTGCAATCGTAGAACCGGCACGAGCCTCGAGCATAATATCCCGGCGACGAGCCGGCACGTTGGCGATGTCAGTAGGCGTCGCCGCTGACGATTTCGCCCATGTTCCGGCTGCATAGTCCGCCGTAGACGCTCGAATTGATCGACGACTTGATGAACCTCACCGAGCCGTCGCACATGAGGAAGTAGAGGCCGGCAGGGTGCGGGCTGTAGAAGTCGTCGGGATCGAAGAAGAGGTCGGTTGACGTCCCGCCGTTGGTGTCGGCGCGGGCCAGGGGCTCGACGGGCGCGGTCTTGGTGCGCGTGCTCTGGCTCGGCGAGCCCGGCGTGATCCGGCAGATCCCGTTATTGATCGCCCCCGCCCATGGGACCTGGGTCAGCAGGCTCCCCCGCTCGCCGACGGTGATCGTCTGGCTCGTGCCATCGATGACGTCCCGGACGCCGAAGGCCAGGTTGCAGACGAACATGCCGTTGCCGAGCGTGGGACCCTTGGCGATGTTGAGATCGCGGCCGAAATTGCCGGCATAACTGTTCGTCTGCGCCTCGGCGATCGGTCGGTCGTTGACGTCGGCCATCGTGAACAGCCCCGTCGAGCGGTCGGTCGGGCAGACGAAGACCGCCAGGGCCGTGGTCCGCGTCGTGAGGTTCGAGGGGTCCTCGATCGGCAGGTCGAAATTCGTCGCGTTGTAGAGCGGCTGCTGCTCGAGGTCGGGCAGGAGCGCCGAGGCCCATCCCCAGCCGGGCGAAGTGACGTTCAGATTGGTATTCGGCCAGGCGACGTAGCCGATGGCGAAGACATTGTTCACCGAATGATAATTGTGGAGTGCCAGGCCGACTTGCTTGAGATTGTTGGTGCACTGGGCACGCCTCGCCGCCTCGCGCGCCTCCTGGACGGCCGGCAGCAGCAGGGCGATCAGCACGGCGATGATCGCGATCACCACCAGGAGCTCGATGAGGGTGAACCCGCGTTGCCGAAGGGCGGTTGATTCGTTCTGGATCATGATCGAAACGCTCTCCTTATCCATTCCCGTCGCACATTCGACCTCACGGAGAGCGATCCTAGCAGCGGCGCGACCTGCACGTGTAATGAAGTATCGGTTAAATTTCCCGCCCGGGACGCAGATCCGAGGAAAGCTTGCTGACCCTTGCACGCGGCGGATGATGCGGGCTACTCGATGCCATATTTCCGCAGCTTCTGCCGGAGCGTGGCCCGATGGATCCCGATCATCTCGGCCGCCGCGGCGCGGTTGTGCTGGCACTGGTCCAGGACGGCCTTGAGGACAGGCGGCTCGACGAACTCGAGTAACCGCTCGTAGAGCGATGTTGCGGCGGTAGAGACCCCAGGTGTCTGGATTTCTCGCCGTGTCCAATCGGCGAGCCAGCCCTGGAGCAACGACCCCGCGGGAGCCGTCGACTCGTCCAACCGGAAGGCCGCCGACGGGAGGTGCTCGCGACGGATGGATCGGCCGCGGGCGACGATCGCCGCGTGCTCGATCGCATTGCGGAGTTCGCGGATGTTCCCCACCCAGTGACGCGCGCGAAGCTCCTCGAGCAACTCGTCGCCGAGTCGGGCGTCGGCGATGTCGGCCAGGCGCGACTGTCGCAAGAAGTGCTCGGCCAGGGCGGGGATGTCTTCCCGGCGGTCGCGCAGCGGTGGGATGTGGATGGGGAAGACGCTCAGCCGGAAGAAGAGGTCCTCGCGGAACTGGCCGGATGCCATGAGCTCGTCGAGCGGCCGGTTCGTCGCCGCGATGATCCGGATGTCGGTGGGCCGGGGCCGCGCATCGCCGACCGGCGTCACGGCGCGGTGCTCGATGACGCGCAGGAGCTTGACCTGGAGGTCCATCGGGATGTCGCCGACCTCGTCCAGCAGGACGGTCCCGCCGCTGGCGAGCTCCAGGAGTCCCTTCTGATCCTGGACCGCACCGGTGAACGAGCCGCGAAGATGGCCGAAGAGCTCCCTCTCGACGAGGCTCGGGCTGAGAGCGGCGAGGCAGACCGGGATATAGGGTCCGCCTCGTCGCGTGCTGTGTCGATGGATGGCACGGGCGACCAGCTCCTTGCCGGTGCCGCTCTCGCCGGTGATCAGCACGGGGACGTCCGTCGGCGCCACCAGGGCGATCTTCTTGAACAGCTCCTGCATGGCGGCTGAGGTACCGATCAGCGCATCGGACTCGGGCGATGCGAGTGCCGGTCTCTCTCCCGGTGCGCGGGCCTTGTGGGTCTCCAGGGCCCGGGTGACGACAGCCGTCGCCTGGTCGAGGTCGAACGGCTTGACGAGGTAATCGAACGCACCGCCTTCCATCGCGCGCACGGCCGTCTCCAGGTTGCCGAATGCCGTGATGACGATGATCGGTGCATCTCCGATGCGATCGCGAAACCGGGGCATCGCCGTCAAGCCGTCCACGCCGGGCAGCCGCACGTCGAGCACGACCGCATCGAGCGGACCCGAGCCGGCGGCCCGCAGGCCCTCCTCCACCGAGGCGGCCACTTCCACGTGATGCCCCTCATCGCTGAGCGACTCGCGGAAGGCCCAGCAGATGCTCACCTCATCGTCAACGATCAGGATGCGGCTCATCAGGCCCCCTTGGTTGTCCCGTTAATCATCGGCAAGGTCAGGCGGAAGCGCGTCTGGCCCTCCGCACGCACCCAGCCCAGCCGACCGCCGTGATCGCTCGCCACCCGATGCGCCAGAGCCAGTCCGAGCCCGACGCCTTCGGGCTTGCTCGTGACGAACGCCCCGCAGAGCGAGTCGGCCAGCTCCGGAGGCGGGCCCGGGCCCGTATCGGCCACCTCGACGGCCGCCTCGTCGCCATCTCGGAGCGCCTCGAGGCGGACGGAGCCGCCTGTCCCAGCGGCCTCGATGGCGTTCAAGGTCAGATTGAGCAGCGCGGCCCGGAGACCCGAGGGATCGGCGAGGACCTCGAGCGGACCGTCCGCACCCGGCTGTTCGAGGGCCACCCCGGCGTGCTGGCACGCGGGCTGGACCAGGAAGGCGACTTCCGTCAGGAGCTGCCGGAGGTCGCATGCGACCGGCGGACGGCCTTCAACCCGACCCAGGGAGAGAAGGCCCTTCACCTGTTCCTCGGTCATCGCGAGTTGCCGCAGGGCGACGCCCAGGGTCTGGTCGTCCCCGTGGACCGGGTATCGCCTCGCGTGGAGCTGGACGCTCAGCCTGGCGCCCGTCAGCGAGTTGCGGAGCTGGTGGGCCAGTCCGGCGGCGAGCTGGGCCAGCAGCCGGGAACGCTCCGTCTCGCCGATGGTCCTCCGCATGTCCCTCAGTTGGACGCACATGTGATTGATCGACCGGGAGAGGTCCTGGACCTCGTCGCGATGGCCGCCGAGGGGGAGTTCCTGGAACTCGCCGTCGACGATGCGGGCCACCTGGCGTTGCACGCGACGGAGCCGCAGGCCGATGCGGTGAGCGATCCAGCTCGTGATGACGACCATGACGCCCAGCGAGCCGGCCCCGAGGATCAGGGGCGGCATCGTGGCCTCCCACCGGGCCTGACGCCAGCCGGCCTCCGGGTAGAGCACCAGCAACGACGTTCCTCGCGGACCGCCCGACAACCGCATCGACACGCCGACGTAGCGCTGGCCTTCCAGGATCGCCGTCGGGAATTCGCCCAGGGAATCGCGATGGCTCGCGGCCGGCAGCGAGCGGAGGGCAGGGGGGAGCCCCTCGATGTTCGGCAGGCTGCTGCCGGTCACGCGAGCATCTTCGGCGTAGGCGACGAAATGGGCGCCGGAGAGCCCCCGCATCCGAGACAGCACGCTGCCCGTGTAGGGGAAATTCGCGTGGCCGAGCGCGTCGATCACCCCGTTGAGCCGGTCGACGATCTGTCGCTGGCTCCGCCGGGCGGCGAGCGTCGCGGTGGTGATCGTCGTGGCCGTCATCGCGACGGCCTGGATGGCGATCAAGGGGATCAGGATCTGATTGCGGATCGACCACCGCATCGCGTGGATCGGCCTCGTCCTAAAGTCGATCAGGCTTTCGAGCCTGACGTCGGTCCTGTCGAGCCGGAAAGCCCGGGCTGCGAATCGAGCTTTCTTGCCGGGGTGACACACTTCCATCAGACTCTCCGCGAGGCATGATCCGCAAGGGCTCGTCGCGGACGAGGCGGACCGTAGATCGTTGCGGGGGTGGCCAGCCGACGCAGCTCATCGGACGACCGAACGGAAGAATGTTTCGTATCGATCAGCCAGGTAGTTTCGATCCCATCGGCGGGCCTGGACTTCGGCCAGGACGCGGTGCCTTGCCTCGAATTCCGGCTCGTCCCAGAGCCGCTCGATCGCGGACACCCAAGGGGCGACCTCGCGCGCCGTCGGGATGGCGGCGTTGGCGGCCGTGTAACGCTCGGGGATCGTGAACACGAAGCCGGCATCGCCGAGGGTCTCGGGCAAGGCACCGCGGTCGCTGGCCAGCACCGGGATGTTGTTGGCCATCGCTTCGACGGCCACCCGTCCCAGAGACTCTCGCCAGAGCGACGGCATCAGCACCGCCCGGCTGACCCGGTAGAAATCGCGAGGATCGGGCGTGTTGGCCATCCGGTTGAGATTGGTGAGGCCCGAGAGGTCCACCGGCAGCCGGGCCAGTCCTTCGGAGGTCCCACGCCCCTCGACCACCAGCAGCGGGATGTCCGGCCGCCGACGGCCCAGCTCCAGGGCGATCCGCGCGAAGACCGACACACCCTTCTCCGGCTGGGGGTTGACGAGCGTGACGTATCGAGGATCGCGGTCCTCGGCGATCGCACGCTCGAGATTCATCGGATACCGGATGGCCGTGCCCTCCAGGCCGACGCGCTCCCGGTAGAACCGCCGCGAATACTCCGAGGGGAAGAGGATGGCCGAGGCATCGACGAATCCACGGCGGTCGCCGTAGCCGAAGTTGTGCAGGTGGAAGACGACGGGCGTGCCCGAGGCCCGAGCCCGCCGCATCAGCCCCAGGCTGACGGCGTGGCCGCCGTAGGTCAGCAGGACGTCGGGCCGGAAGCGTTCCAGTACCTGCCGGGCCAGGTCGAGGAACACGGCGCCTTCGCGAGCGTCCGGGCGCGGTCGGCCCGGCTCGAGGCCGTCGGCAGCATGGTGACGCGGACGCCGCCGACCTCCATGTTGACCACCTCAGCGGTCGCGGTACCGCCCAGGGCCGCGCCCATCTTCCGGGCCGATCTGTCGAGTTCCAGGCCGACCAGCATCGCGTTGACCGAGGTCTCGCGTTCGAAGTCGAGGAGGCCGCAGGTGAGCGCCCGGCAATCCCAGCCTCGTCCGGCCAGGAGCTCGAGTAGCTCGCGGGTCGCCAGGGCGGCGCCGCTGGATGGGTCGAGATAGGCATGGATCGAGGCGAATAGCAGGCGGGGACGGCTCATCGGCGTTCCTCGCGGGCGGATCGGGAGTGTGAGGAACCGTCAATCTGGCCCTGGCAGGGTCGGATACCTGCGTCTGGCGCCGTCTTCAGGAGGTCATCGCCCAACGCGGATCGTTGCGCCGTCTTGCATTCGTAAGTAGCATCTCGGCGGGCCGCCATCTCCGATCTCCAGGAACCATCGCGAGTTAGCAATGATCGCGCCGATCGGTGTGCCAATGGGGTCGAGACAGGCACGGACACGGTCGTCGCGGCGTATGGCCGCGGATGGCCCGATCTTCTCGTTCGGTCTGTTGACGAATCGCCTGTCATCGGCCCTTGAATCCTGGTGGAAGTGATTGAGCGCGGGTCTATTATTAGAATGCCTCAACTTTGCAAATTCATGAACGCTACCACCGCGGTTCGGGGCGATTTCTCACCCGAACCCTCGACCTGAATGGCAGATAGGAAAATCGGAAAATTCCGCGATTTCCGCGCCGTGCTATGGCGGCAAGCAGGTAAGTCAGGCTTTCCAGCCTGACGTGTCCGGAGTGTCGCGCCGTAAATATTTAAGCATAATTATTAATTGATCCGGACTGGCTCAGGCGTGCGACGGACTGCGGCGGTCGCCTCGCGGTCGCCGGGGCAATCGGCGAGCACCTGGGCCCAGAGCCGATCGGCCTCGGCGTGGTCGCCGCGCTCGGCGGCGAGTGCCGCCAGGTTGCGACGCGTCAGGTGGCCGTAGATCCCCTGGTCCAGGCTGGCGAACTGCTCGGGGCGGCGGAGCGTGAGGATCCGACGCCAGCACCGCTCGGCGCCGTCCGGGTCGCCGGTATGGCGGCGGACCACGGCCTCGCGGAAGAGCAGCTCGGCGTCCTCGGGGTCCAGGGCCAGGCCGGCGCCGCAGGCGGACAGGGCTTGCTGAGGCTCGCCGAGCATCTGGTGGGCGCGGGCGATCAGGGCATAGAGCTTCCGCGTGATCGAGTCGGTCGGCGCCGAGCCGGCCAGGCTGCGGTTGAGCAGCTTCAGCGCCTCGCGCCAATCCTTCTGCTCGATGGCGATCGCTCCCAGGTTGAACAGGACGAACGGGTCATCGGGGCGCTCGGCCAGTTCGTCGCGGAGGATCCGGGCATCGCGGAGCAGCTTGCGGGCGCGGAGGGCCCGGTCGGTGTAGCCGGTGTGCCGCACGGTGAGATCGGTCCATCGCACGTCGATCCTGGCCCGTCGCAACGCGGGCAGGATCTGCTCGTGGACTCGGTAGGTCCAGCGGACGCCCTCGCGGACCGGGAAGAGCCGGATGTGATCGACGACGGTCTCGCCGCCGCTGCCGTCCTCGCCCGGATCGCAGGCGCACCGCACCACGAAGGCAACGTCTTCACCCGGGTGCAAGCCCGCGAGCAGCGCACGGAGCTTCTCCCGCTCCGGCGGCTCGACCACGTCGTCGGCGTCGAGCCAGAAGGCAAAATCGCCGGTGGCCCGCGCCAGCGCGGCATTGCGTGCCGCGGCGAAGTCGTCGACCCAGACGAAGTCGAACACCCGGGCGCCGAACTCGCGGGCGATCTCGACCGTCTGGTCGACGCTCCCGGTATCGACGACCACGATCTCGTCGAAGATCCCTCGCACCGATCCGAGGCAATTTCTGAGATTCTTCTCCTCGTCTCTCACGATCATGGTCAAGGTCACCCTGGCCCGTCGTCCGTCATCCGCGGACGGGGGTGGAGCGGGCTTTTCGCCGTTACGCGACACCGCACTCTCCGGACCGGCGTCACGCGACAAGTGAGACCTCGGGTCGCCACTCCAGGGCCTCAGCGCAACCCGACGGCCGCGGGGCCTGTCGTGCCCCCACTTGTCGGCGAACTGCCGCTCGTTGGCGAGCAGGAGGGCCTCGGCATCGATGCCGTTGCCGACGAACGTCCGGCTGCCGAAGTGATGGACGAACAGGTCATGCGCCACGGCCAGCTCGAAGCCGGCCCGACGCGCCCGCTCGGCCAGGTCGTCGTCGTCGAACAGCCCCAGTCCGAATCGTTCGTCCAGCCCGCCGATGGCGTCATAGACGGCCCTCGCGATCAGGACGCAGAACCCCGAAAGCTTGGCCGCAGTGAACCATTTCCCTCGGCTCTCGTCGCGCCAGCTTCGGGCGAACGCGTGCATCTCGTCCAGGTCGCGATACGGCACGCGCTCGACCAACTGCGGCGGAGCCGCGTAATTCGACATCGGCCCGACCATCCCGATGGTCCGAAGAACGAGCGGCCCGTTCGCTCCACCGAGAGGAAAATGGGGACTGGCTCCCGGCCCGACGCCCGCAGGCACCGGCTCACAACCGGAGGAGGCCGGGTGCCTGTCCCCATTTTCCGGGCCTTCGTTACAACCGGGTGCCTCGATTCCATCGCCCACCGGCCGGATCCGCGTCAAGGCGATGAGCTGATCGAGCCAGCCGTCGGTGACGACCGCGTCGTTATTGAGCAGGACGAGGTATTCTCCCCGCGCGGCCTTCAGTCCCTGGTTGACGGCGGCCGGGAACCCTAGGTTCCGGGAATTGCTCACGACCGTCACCGGCACGGGCGCGGCGTCCTGGACTCCGGCCAGATACTCGCCGGTCCCGTCGGTCGAGCCGTTGTCGATGACGATCAGCTCCCACGACGGCCGGGTGTGTCGGAACAACGCCTGGAGGCAGAGCCGAGTGAATTCACGCTGGTTGAAGCAGGGGATGATGATCGACGCGAGCCCCCTCGCATCATCGATCCTGCAAGGAGAGTCGCCCCCGACTCCGGTTGACAGCTCCGGACAGGGCCGGATCGCAGCCTGTGACCACGCACGTGAGTGCGTGGTTCGGACGGGACGTAAGTCCTCCAGCCTCGGGCGTGAGCCCGATCCGACGGGCAGACCCGTCGCACTCACACGAACGTGGTCGCCCGGTGGTGTTCGGCGAGCCGTGTCATCTTCCGGACCCCCGATCGCAAACTCACCGGGCTCACCCAGCAACGGGGCCCCCTCGGGGCCGGCGGTGGTCCCGTCTTTCGGATCGGCATTTCCCAGCAGGAAGAGCCGACCGCGATCATCGAACAGGACACAGGACGTCGCCAGCGGTAGCCGATCGGCCCACTTGCGGGCGAACGCGCGGGCGCTGGGGAAGAACGATCCCGGCAAGCCGCCGGTCCGCGAGTCGTGCCGGCACGGGGCCTTCAGCGCAACGACGGCGAGCCCTCGCTCTCGGGCCTGAATGCAGAGATCGGCGCCATAGAGGTGGAACCCCAGCTCGGGGTCGAACCGCAGCGGCGACTCGTGCGGGACGATCAGGAGCAACTCGTCGAGGGTGGCGACTTTCGCGGGAAGGCTTCCTCCATCGCGAACATCCGTCCCCGATCGACGACGTGGCCGACCCGCCCGACGGCGGGCGAGCCATCGGGGGATCCGGGCGAGATCACGTCGCCGACGCCGTAGACTCCCGCGACGCCGATCGGACCGAACTGTCGTTCGGCCAGGCGATATTGCCGAACCAGGAGCCGGTCCCAGCCCGAGGGGAGGAACACATCCTGGTGGACGCAGACGACCAGGCCATGCCTGGCCCGCTCCAGGCCCGAGTTCAACGCTGCCGCGGCACTAGACGGGTCGCGAAACGCGATGACCTCGTGGGAGGAGTTCGATCCCAGGCACGGCGAGGCCATCAGGTTCGACGCGAGCACGGTTTCGTCGGACACGCAGACCACGAACGAGAGGGGGAGATCCTCTGCCGGATCCCGAACGAGCTCGCGGATGATGGGTCGTTGGGCGGACATCTGGTAGCACCTCGGGCAACCGGGAAATCAGGCCAGGAACTGCGAAGGAAACCGTGCGAAGTCGCGCCGTGGACCACCACGTGACCACGGTCGTGAGACCGTGGTTCGGACGGGGAACCTCCAACCTCGCACGTGAGTGCGAT